>OY970308.1:0-3352264 GCA_963716355.1 uncultured Solirubrobacteraceae bacterium | reverse complement strand
CTTATAGGTTCCCTCCTCAAACCTGAACAATCGGGAGGCAACCTTGTCAAAACGAGCACTACGCTCAGGTCTCATCGGCGCTTGCGTCGCCGCATTGGCGCTGATCGCGCCGATGGCAGCGAACGCGACTGTTGTCTACAACAACATCCCCGCGCCGCTGCCCGGCAACCTGCCGTCGGTGGGATTCCAGGCGACCTCGACCGCGGAGTTCGGCGGCCTGGTCGAATTCGCGGCGACGCAGCGCAAAGAACCGACCGTGACCGCGGTGATGTCCAGCTGGGCGTGCCAGTTCGGCAGCGGAACTACGTGCGCGACCGTCCCCGGCGCCACGTTCCCGCAGCAGATCACGCTCAACATCTACAGAGCGAACGCGATCACGAACGAACCGGAAGGCACCCCGATCTCGACCACGCGTCAGACGTTCGAAATCCCCTACCGGCCGACCGCGAACAAGAAATGCAAAGCATCGCCGGAAGGGCAGGGGTGGGGCAAAGAATGCTTCAAGGGCAAGACGCACGCGATCGTCTTTCACCCGACCGAAGTGATCCTGCCGGCGAGGGCGATCCTCTCGCTCGCCTACGACACGCAGAGCTACGGCGCCAATCCGACCGGCGTGGAAGGACCGTACAACTCGCTCAACGTTGCGGTGACCAACGGCGAAGCGCCTCCCTCGCTGAGCGTGGGCGCGGACCCGCTGCCGGAATACGCCTACGTCAACTCCACGTGGAGCGCGATGTACGAACCGGAACCCCACGGCGCGGTGGGCACGTTCAGCCTCGCCAACGGCTGGAGCGGTTACCAGCCCGTGTTCAAGGTGGCGGCCAAGAAGTAGAGACGTGGGGCAGGCGGGGAGGCGCGCGACGACGGCGCCTCCCCGCCGCGCGCGGGCATTCCGTCTAGCCCTGGCCGTAGTCTCGCGGAGTGAGCGACTGCCGCTTCGAGATTCCCGACTGCCCGCCTAGCGACGTGCGCCGGCTGCAGGCCGAGCTGGGCGTGAGCGGGCCGCTGGCGCAGGTGCTCGTACGCCGCGGGATGGCCGAGACGGAGCGCGCGCGCGTGTTCCTGGCTGGCGATGAGGAGCACTCGCCAGATGAGTTCGCGGGCATCGGCGAGGCCGTCGAGACGATCCTCGCCCACGTGCGCGGCGGCACGCGCATCACGATCCACGGCGATTACGACGTCGACGGCATCTGCTCGACGGCGATCCTCGTGCGCGCGCTGCGCGAGCTGGGCGGCGACGTGGACTCCTACCTGCCCGACCGCGCGAGCGACGGCTACGGGCTGAGCATCGACACCGTGCGCCGGCTGCACGCGCGCGGGACGCGGCTGCTGGTGACGGCGGACTGCGCGATCACGGCGGTCGAGGAGGTCGCGGAGGCGAAGGCGCTGGGGATGGACGTGGTCGTGAGCGACCACCACTCGCCGCGCGCGGACGGGCAGTTGCCGGACGCGCCGATCGTGCACCCGGCGCTGTGCGGCTACCCGTGCCGCGAGCTGTGCGCGACCGCCGTCGCGTACAAGCTCGCCCAGGCCGTGTACGAAGCCTCGGGGCGCGACCCGCGCGAACTGCGGCGCGACCTGGACCTGGTGGCGCTCGCGACGGTCGCCGACGTGGTGGCGCTGCTCGGCGAGAACCGCGCGCTCGTGCGCAGCGGCCTGCGCGCGCTCGCCGCGACCGCCAAGCCGGGCCTGCGCGCGCTGATGGCAGTCGCCGGCGTGGACCCCGGCAAGGTGAACGAGCGCGCGATCGGCTTCGCGCTCGCGCCGCGCCTGAACGCCGCCGGGCGTCTGTACCGCGCCGACGCGGGCCTCGAGCTGATCCTCACCGAGGACCACGAGCGCGCGCAGCAGATCGCGCAGGAGCTGGACGCGGCCAACCGCGAGCGCAGGCAGGTGGAGACGCGCATCCGTTACGAGGCCGAAGCGCAGATGCGCGAGATGGGCGAACGCGCGGCATACGTGATCGCGGGCGAGGGATGGCACGCGGGCGTGATCGGGATCGTGGCCTCGCGCCTGGTCGAGCTGAGCGGGCGCCCCGTCGTGATGGTCGCGCTCGACGGCGAGACCGGCAAGGGCTCGGGCCGCAGCATCGACGCGTTCGACCTGCTCGCGGGCCTGACCGCGTGCGAGGCTCACCTGCGCCGCTACGGCGGGCACAGCGCGGCCGCGGGCCTTGAGATCGAGCGCGGATCGATCGCGGCCTTCCAGGACGCGCTGTGCGCGCACGCCGAGCGCGTGCTGAGCGCCGCCGATCTGATCCCCGTCGAGCGCGTCGATGCGATCGTGGCGGGCGGTGAGCTGGGAATGACGCTGGCGGAGGAGCTCGCCGCGCTCGCGCCGTTCGGGCGCGGCAACCCGGGCGTGTCGCTGATGCTCGCCGACGCGACGTTCGCTGACGCGAGGCCGATGGGCGAAGGCAAGCACGTCCGCTTCACAGTCGAGTCCGGCGGCGCCCGCGCCCGCGCGGTGGCGTTCGGAAACGGCGGGCGCCTTCCCGTCGCCGACGGCATCCCCGTGCAGGCGACGTTCACGCTCGAGGTCAACGAATGGAACGGCGTCAGCGAGCCGCGGCTGGTGCTGCGCAAAGCCCTGCAGACGCCCGATGCAACGCCCGCGGCGGCGGTCGAGGACATCGACGCGGCGGGCGATACCGAGTCCGAGGAGCTCGTTCTGTTCGCACTTCCGTGAAGCTCGAGTAGTCAACCCTTCAATCCGCTGGGGTGAACCCCTAACCTTTGACCATGGCGATCGTCGACGAACCCAACGGATCGCAGGCCATCGAGGCCCCGCCGAAGCCGACCCCCGCGCCCGGCCAGCTCGCCGCCGCGCCGGTCAAGCTGAGCTCCTCCGAGCGCCGTCTGCTGAGCGACCTGTTCGCGATCATCTCCGAGCACGCGGCGGACTCCTCGATCGAGATCGACCGCGACCGCGTGCGGGACGCGTTCGTGTTCGCGTGCGAGCACCACGCCGACCAGCGCCGCAAGTCGGGCGAGGACTTCATCGTGCACCCCGTCGGGGTGGCGCAGATCTGCGCGAGCATGCGGCTCGACACCGAGACGCTGTGCGCGGCGTTGCTGCACGACACCGTGGAGGACACATCCGCGTCGCTTGAGGAGGTGCGCGCGCGCTTCGGCGAGGAGATCGCGGCGATCGTCGACGGCGTGACGAAGCTGACGGGCATCACGTTCCAGTCGCGCGACGAGGCGCAGGCGAACAACTACCGCAAGATGATGGTCGCGATGGCCACCGACGTGCGGGTCATCCTGATCAAGCTCGCCGATCGCCTGCACAACATGCGCACGATCGACGCGATGCCGAAGCAGAAGCAGATGGACAAGGCGCGCGAGACGCTCGACATCTACGCGCCGTTGGCGCACCGTCTGGGTATCCACGCGATCAAGTGGGAGCTCGAGGATCTGGCGTTCGCGACGCTTCACCCGCGCAAGTACCAGGAGATCAAGGGGCTCGTCGCCCAGCAGCGCGAGGAGCGCGAGCGCTACGTCACCGAGGCGGGCGACTACCTGCGCGAGGAGCTGGCGAAGGTCGGCGTGCAGGCGGAGATCGCGGGCCGCGCGAAGCACTTCTACTCGATCTACTCGAAGATGACGAAGAAGGGCCGCGAGTTCAACGAGATCTACGACCTCACCGCGATGCGCGTGATCGTCGACTCCGTGAAGGACTGCTACGGCACCGTGGGCGTGATCCACTCGCTGTGGAAGCCGCTGCCAGGGCGCTTCAAGGACTTCATCTCCGTGCCGAAGTTCAACATGTACCAGTCGCTGCACACGACGATCATCGGGCCCGAGGGACGCCCGCTGGAGATCCAGATCCGCACGCAGGAGATGCACGAAATGGCGGAGTTCGGCGTCGCTGCGCACTGGCTGTACAAGCAGCCGGGCGGGGGCGAGGCTGACGATGGGCCGCAGCGTCGCACGACCAGCTGGCCGGTGGCGGGCGAGGACGCGAAGCTGAAGTGGCTGCGCTCGATGCTCGACTGGCAGAAAGACCTTTCCGACCCGGGCGAGTTCATGGAGACGCTGCGCACGGACCTGTTCGAGGAGGAGGTGTTCGTGTTCACGCCCAAGGGCGAGGTCAAGTCCCTGGCGCTGGGTGCGACGCCGCTGGACTTCGCCTACGAGGTGCACACGGAGATCGGCCACCGCTGCGTGGGAGCGCGCGTGAACGGCAAAATCGTGCCGCTGCACTACGAGCTGCAGTCGGGCGACATCGTGGAGATCCTCACCGCCAAGCGCGACCGCGGCCCCTCGCGCGACTGGCTGGCGACGGTCAAGACGACCCGCGCGCGCAACAAGATCAAGGCCTGGTTCAAGGCGGAGTCGCGCCAGGACACCGAGCACACCGGCCGCGAGCTGCTGCAGGAGCACCTGCGCAAACAGGGTCTGCCGGCGCAGAAGATCACCGGCTCGGCGCTGCTGGCGGACGTGATCCGCGAGGTGGGCTTCCGCAAGGCGGACGACTTCTACATCGCGATGGGCGCCGCGAAGGTCTCGCCGAAGCTGGTCGTCAACAAGGTGATGCAGCGCCTGAAGCAGGGCGAGGCCGCCGACGGCGACGACAGCGCCTCCGAACTGCTGAAGGTGGGCCGCACGCGCCGGCGCCCGACGAAGTCATCGGGCCAGTACGGCATCCGCGTGGAAGGGGTGGAGGACGTGATGCTGCGCCTGGCGAAGTGCTGCCGGCCGGTCCCGGGCGATGAGATCGTCGGCTACATCTCCCTCGGACGCGGAATCACGATCCACCGCGAGGACTGCCCCAACACGACGCTGCTGCGCAAGAGCCCCGAGCGTTTCGCGAACGTGGCCTGGGAAGGCGACCAGTCGACGGGCTTCGTGGTGGAGATCCAGATCGACGCGTGGGACCGCCACCGCCTGCTGGAGGATCTCTCGCGCGCGTTCTCGGAGTCGGGCGCGAACATCATGGAAGCGCGCTGCCTGTCGATGCCGCCGATGGTGAAGAACCGCTTCGTGGTGGAGGTCGCCGACACGCACGCGCTGAAGGGCGCGATCAACCGCCTGCGCAACACCGAGTCGGTGTTCGACGCCTACCGCGTCACGCCCGGCGCGGCGGGCGGCGTGGCCGCCTGATCGAGCCGGCAACGCTTCCAGCGTCCACCCGCCGTCGCCGCGCGCGACGCACGGCTGCCCGCGCGCGCAACGCTCTCAGGCGACGACGGTGAGCGCGTTCGGCATCACCGTGTAGCGCGCCTCGGTGACCTCGCCGAGGTAGTCGCCGTCGACCTGCAGCGGCAGCGTGCGTCCATCGGCGCTGCGCACGGTCAGCTCCTCCATGTTGGCCAGCGGGCTGATCTGGCGGTGGCTGGCGACGCGCGCGTGCTTGGAGAACGCGCGAAACGCGATCGACGGCATCGACAGCAGCGTCGCCCGGTGCAGCACGCCCCCGACGAGCGCGCCCGAGTCCAGCGCCGCGCCGTCGGCGATTTCGATCGGGCGGTTGTTGAAGTAGGTGAACGGCGAGCCGTTCTGCACGATCGCGGTGACGCCCTCGAACGTGCGCCCGCCCGCGTCCACCTCCAGGCGCGGCGCGCCGAGGAGGTACTTGCGCGTGAACGTGCTGACGGCCACCCAGGTGAAGTAGTACGCGCCGAGACGGGCCTTCATGCGCGGGTTGGAGTCGACGCGCTCGACGACGCTCGCGTCCAGGCCGAGGCCGGAGGCGAACGTGAAGCAGCGCCCGTTGACGACGCCCAGGTCCACCTGGCGGGGACGCCAGTCGTCGGCCATCGCGAGCAGGTGCTCGGTCGCGTCGACCACGTCGCCGGGGATGCCGAGGATCTTGCCGAACACGTTCGCCGAGCCGCCCGGCAGGCAGCACAGTGGGGTGGGGGAGCCGATCAGGCCGTTGGCGGCTTCGTTGACGGTGCCGTCGCCGCCGAACGCGACGACCACGTCATAGCCCTCGTGCGCGGCCTCGCGACACAGCTCGGTGGCGTGCCCGCGCGCCTCGGTGTCGACCGCGTCGACCTCGAAGCGGCCCTGCAGCGCGTAGACGACGAGGTGGCGCAGACGGTCGGAGACGGTGGTGGCGTACGGATTGACGATGATCAGCATGCGCCGCTTCTTCGCCGGGGTGGCGAAGCGGAACGGCGCGTCCGCCTGCGCCGCCTGCCCGTCCTCGGCGCTGGCGTCGTCCAGCTCGCGTGCGGAGGTGCTCACGAAAGGGCCTACACCAGGCGGGCGCGAGCGTTACCGGCCAAAAGGTCCAGCGCGCGTCATGACTTTCCGCCGCGCGTCCGATACAATGCTCGACAGACATAGCTGGACACATCCAGAGGGGTGGAGGGACTAGGCCCTACGAAACCCCGGCAACCACCGTCAAGTCACAGCGGGAAGGTGCCAATTCCAGAGAGATGTGTGGGGGAGCTTCGCGCTCTTTGCCACACGTGACGGCAAAGACATAGAGCGAAGGAGCCCCAATGGCTGTCAGTCATCTGCAGTGCAAGGAGTGCAAGACCCAGTATCCGCTTGAGGCGCTGTACGTCTGCGAGCAGTGCTTCGGCCCGTTGGAGGTCGTCTACGACCACAGCGGCACGATCCGTGACGTCGGCGAGCTGCGCCGCCGCATCCAGGGCGGCCCCCAGAACATCTGGCGCTACGCGGACTTCCTGCCGCTCGCCGGTGGGCCTCCCGGACCGTCGGGTCGCCTGGCCTCGCGCGTGGGGCTGCCGGCCGGTTGCACGCCGCTGATCCGCGCGGACCGTCTCGCGGAGCGCCTGGGCCTGCGCGAGGTGTGGGTGAAGAACGACGCGGCCAACCCGACGCACTCCTTCAAGGACCGCGTCGTATCGGTCGCGGTGACGCGGGCGCGTGAGCTGGGCTTCGAGACGATCGCGTGCGCCTCGACGGGCAACCTCGCCAACTCGGTGGCCGCCCACGGCGCGGCGTTGGGCATGGACTCCTACGTGTTCATTCCCGCGGACCTGGAGGAGCAGAAGATCCTCGCGACGGGCATCTACGGCACGAACCTGGTGGGCGTGGAGGGCAGCTACGACGACGTGAACCGCCTGTGCACGGAGCTGTGCGCGGAGCGCGAGTGGGCGTTCGTGAACATCAACCTGCGCCCCTACTACGCCGAGGGATCGAAGACGCTCGCGTTCGAGATCGCCGAGCAGCTCGGCTGGGAGCTGCCCGACCGCTGCATAGTGCCCGTGGCCTCCGGCTCGCTGTTCACGAAAATCGCACGGGGCTTCGAGGAGTGGACGGAGCTGGGACTCGTCGAGGGCCGCCAGCCGCGCATGAACGGCGCCCAGGCCGAGGGCTGCTCGCCGGTGGCGAGCGCGTTCGCGGCGGGCCAGGACGTGTGCCGGCCGGTGAAGCCGAGCACGATCGCGAAGTCGCTCGCGATCGGCAACCCCGCCGACGGCCCCTACGCGCTCGACCTGGCGCGTCGCACGGGTGGCGGCGTGGACGCGGTCAGCGACGATGAGATCCGCTCGGGCATCAGGCTGCTGGCGGAGACGACGGGCGTGTTCACCGAGACTGCGGGCGGCGTGACGACGGCGGTGCTGAAGAAGCTCGCCGAGCGCGGCGAGATCGACCGCGACGAGCGCGTGGTGCTCGTGATCACGGGCGAGGGCCTGAAGACGCTCGACGCGGTGCGCGGAACGTTCGAGACGAAGACGATCGCTCCCACGGTCGACGCGTTCGAGGCGGGGTTCGCCGAGCGGGTGGCCGTCTGATGTCGGTCGTGGTGAAGATCCCCACGCAGCTGCGCGCGGCGTCCGAAGGCGAGGCGGAGGCGCAGCTGGACGGCGCGACCGTGCAGGAGGTGCTGGACGGCCTGTTCGAGCGCTTCGGCGAGCTGCGCGCGCGCATCGCCGACGACGACGGCTCGCTGAGGCGCTTCGTGAACGTGTACCTCGCCGGCGAAGACATCCGCTTCCTGGATGGGCTCGCCACGCCGGTCAGCGACGGGGCCGAGTTGACGATCCTTCCCGCGGTCGCTGGAGGCTGTTAGCGCGTCTGCTGGGCCGATGCTGCGGCGTGATGCGCCGTCGTGTTCGCTGCGCGGGCGGGAGCGGGCGTCGAGCCGCTGAAGCCAACCGTCGAGACGAGGCCTGCGGCACACATAGCGCTGATCGTCAAAGACCGCATCCGGCGCGGCGTGAGCCAGCCGAAGCGGTGGGTCTGGAGCCACGTCCGAAAGCCCGTCGCGGCAGAGACCGCAGCCATTGCACAGCCGGCGCACATGGCTTCAGAGAGTAGCCACTTTGTTAAGAGCCGTTAGCCGCGCCGCTGCGACTCTCGAGGCGTCGACGCAGATCCCCACCCCGGCCCGCCGCGACGGCTCGCGCGGCGCGCTCGTCCGTTAGCTCCAGGCCCTGGGAGTGTGCGAAGTCGAGCAGCTCCTGGCGCTCCTCGCCCTCGCGCGCGGCGCGCAGGAACAGCCAGCAGAACAGGCCGAGCGTGAGGATCGACTCCTCGACCATCATGACGGCGCCCGCGACGCTCTGGTCAGCGACGGCGGAGATGTGAAAGCGCGCGTCCCCGGGCAGGTAGAAGGGGTAGAACACGGTGCCGGACCAGAGGAACACGTTGCCGAGCACCGACCCGGTGAGGCGCACGGCGACGATGTAGCCGAGCCGGCCGAGGTTGCCGAACCAGCTGGGCATGGGCAGCGGGCCGAACAGGCACATCCACATGTTGACGCCGAAGCCGAGGAACATGGCGTGCTCGAGCGCGTGCGCGGCGCCGTCGCGCAGCGCGGCCTGATAGAGCACTGGCAGATGCCACGCGTACAGGTCGAGCGCCCACAGCGGGAACGCGACCGCGGGGTGCGAGAGCGCGCGCAGGCGGTTGAAGACCGCGACGCGCAGGACGGGCGCGATCAGCGGGCCGGTGAGGCCGAGCACGATGAACAGCGCCGCGACGTCGCCGAGCAACAGGTGCTCGATCATGTGCGCGTAGAACAGTTCCTCGCTGGCGCCTCCGAGCGCGGTGAGCGCGGCGGCGATCGTGACGAGGCCCGCGTAGAAGCACGCCTGCCGCCAGCGGGGCACGGGATGCTGGGTGGTGGCGAGCGTGCGCACGCGCCGCGCGTACATGGCCGCGAAGATCGCGAGCGGCCCGACCTGCAAGATCGAGGAGAGGTCCTCGGATACCGCGAGCGCCAGAGTGAGCATCGCCTCCAGGGTACGTCAGCGCGCATCCTCCGGCGCGACGGTCGCCGTGCCGTCGCGCGCCGAAAAGGGCCGATTCCGCGGGTTTGCGCAATTCTTAACAGCGCTTCATGTAAGGCTCAGTAGCATGCGGTTAGGTACTCGGTATGACCTCACACACGCTCATACGCCCCGCCGCCGTGGATGGCCTCACCGAGAGGTTCGATCCGATCGCCTGCCTGGATGAGCGCTTGCGCCAGCGGCTCGCCCCGTCGGAGCCGCTGGAGCCCGGCCGCTACATCGAGATCCAGGGCGCCGAGCGTACGCTGCACATCCCGCTGGAGGCCGAGGTGATGCACATCGGCCGAGGGCTGACCGCGGATCTGCACCTCGACGAGAGCTCCGTGTCTCGTCGCCACGCGATCCTCGTGCCGCGCCCGGGTGGCGCACGGATTCTGGACGACCGCAGCGCGAACGGCACGTTCGTGAACGGCCGCCGCGTCCAGCAGGCGGATCTGCACGACGGCGACGTGATCGTGGTCGGTCGCGTGCTGCTGCGCTACCTGGAGGTTTGAAACGCCGAGAGGGGAGCGCGAGTGGCGAGCGCCGATGCGCCCGCCACTCCGCGACGCTCCTCGAGGTTGAGCCTCAGACTTTGAGGGCGAACTCCGTGTCGACGGAGCTCTCGCGCTCGCGCCACTCGTTGAGCGCGGCGAGCGAGCCGTCGATGATGCGGTTGAGGAACTCCTTGCGGTCGTTGATGTGCGGCACGGGGACCCCCGGGATGGGGACTTCGAGGAACTCGCACAGCGGCTCCCAGCCTTCGGTGACGCTCCACACGAGCAGCCGCTCGGGCGGGATGACGGCTTTGACTTCCTCGTTGTGGCGGTTCATCGCCTCGATCATCTGCCCCGGCTCGGAGTGCCCGGCCGCAAAGGTCCCCTTGTCCTTCCACAGCAGCCCGTCGATCATGCCGACGAACCCCTGCCACTGCGGGTTGATGTGCGCCTGGGCGCTGGAGAGCAGACGGATGAGGGACTCGCCGTTGCGCACCGCCCAGACGGTCTCGCGCATGCTGCGCTCCCACGCCTCGGGGTCACGCACGCTGAGCAGCACCTTGGCGTCGGAATAGAACTCGGCGAGCTCGCGGTAGAAGTAGCCGCCGGGCCAATCGACGGTGGACTGGTAGCCGTCGAAGATCTCGTTCCAGCGCGGCTCCCCGGCGAGCGCCTGCTTCCACAGGTTCGCCTGGTCGAGGTCGGCGAGCACGTCGACCATGTGGTAACACGGCCCGAGGCCGAGCATCTCGAGCGACATCTTCTGCGTCAACGTCCCGGTTCGCGGCATGCCCGCGCCTATCAGCTTCATGGTTCTCCTTCGCGCTTCTCGCTCTAGAGTTCGCGACGCGACCGACGGCCCGCCGCCTTTGGAGCGCCCCTAAACGGCCCTCGTGGCATTCGTGCTGGTGGACTCTAAAGGACAAGCCCGAAGCGCACGCCGGTGAGCCCCTCTGAGACCTCCCACAGTCGCTCGGCGACGTCTAGATCGCGCGCGGCGCGGTTGGGCGAGGAGACGTGGGGGTGCCCGCGGAACTCGCCGATGCCGTCGGGGCCTACGTAGACGCCGCCCTCGAGGCCCGGGTGGGTGGCGGCGTACAACGGCGAGAGAGCGCCCATGTCGGCGCTCTGCGCGACGAGCGAGTTGGTGGCGCGCATGGCGAGCCGGTCGAGCATGGGCGCGGCTGCGGCCTGCAGGTTGGTGGCGGCGTAGCCGGGGTGAGCGGCGAGGCTCTTGAGGTGCGAGCCGCTCGCGCGCAGGCGCCGGTCGAGCTCGAGCGCGAACATCAGGTTGGCGAGCTTGGACTGTCCGTATGCGCTCCAGCGGCGGTAGCGTCGCTGGGACTGCAGGTCGTCGAAGTCGATCCTGCCCATCTTGTGCGCGTTGCTGGCGAGCGTGACCACGCGCGCGTCCTCGCGGTGCTGCATAGCGCCGATGATCTGCGCGGTGAGCGCGAAGTGACCGAGGTGGTTGGTTCCCAACTGCAACTCGAAGCCGTCCGCGGTCTCGCGGCGCGGCGGCGCCATGACGCCGGCGTTGTTAATGAGGAGATCGATGCCGTCGTGCGTTGCGCAGACGCCCTCGGCGAACGCGGAGATCGAGTGCAGGCTTTCCAGATCGAGCTCCAACAGCTCGAGCAGCGCGTCGGGCGCGGCGTCGCGGATCGTGTCGAGCGCGCGCTGGCCCTTGTCGAGATCCCGGCACGCGAGCACGACCCGGGCGTGGTGGCGGGCGAGCTCGCGCGCGATGACGAGCCCAAGTCCGCTGTTGGCGCCTGTGACCACGGCGACGCGACCCCGCTGGTCGGGGATCTGCTCGGCTGTCCACCTGGAGCGCATCGCGCCCCAAGGCTAAAGGGAGCTGGCGTGCGCGCGGCTGTAGAGCAGGGAGACGAGGCGCTGCTCGGCTTCGACGGGGACCGGCCCGGGCGCGCCGGCGGCGGTGAGGGTGACGTCGACCTGGCCGGCGGAGAACCCGAACGCGTCGATGTAGACGGGGGCGTGAAAACGCATCTGGCTTTCGGGCAGCGACACGACGGCGGTCTTGAATCTGTAGCCGAAGCTGCCCGCGACGCCTGGCAGCGGGGAGGAGATGCGGGCGACCGTTAGCGGCGCGTAGCCGACGCCGCCGGGCTTTTTAGCGAGTTCCATCGAGGCGAAGCGCCTGATGCAGTCGAGCCCGTGCGCGGAGCGCAGGTGGGCGTCGTATTCGGCGGCGATCGTTTCCGACGTCTGCGCTTCGATGTCGGAGCCGATCAGTTCGTATTCGTATTCGCCTTCCGTTTCGCTCGTGAACGTGGGCGAGTGGATCGCCGTGAAGCTCTTGCGAGGACTCGTGTCGCCGAGGCAGTGTGCGAACGCACGATCGATCCGCTTGACCGTCTCGCGCCGTTCCCCCTTGGTGATGCGCATGTTGGGTAGGTCGGTCGCTTGGAGGTTGACGGCGTGTGCGTAGGCTTTAACCTGAGCTTTCGTGACGGGGGCTGAGTGGGAACTGCCCGGAGACGGGCGGGGGATGGCCGCTACGTGCGTCGCGCCACCGCAGCCAAAGAGGGCGCAGGCGATTGCGAAAGGCGCGAGCCGGCCGGCGGCGGTCATCGTCGAACGCATACATCGGTGATCGGCACGCTCCTCGGTGGACTTAAGGCGCTGGAGTCCTCGGCGTCTGGCAGCCGGGTCACTTGACGTAAAGCCAAGACGATGGTGGGATCCACACGTCTGGGTCGATGCTCAACAGGGGGTTCACGTGCGATTCGTCAAGAACAACGCCATTGCGCTGACGGCGCTCGTCTTCGCCATGACCGGTACTGGCGTGGCGGCAAGCCGATACCTCATCACGAGCACCTCGCAGATCAAGCCGAGCGTGCTCAGAGAGATCCGCCGAGGCCCTCGCGCGTCGAGTGCGGTGCTGACGGTGGGCGGCGCGCCTGCCGTGGCTGCCCGCGCCCGCAGCGTCGGAGCTGTTGCGACGAGCACGACCGTCGGGCACGGAACCCTTTCGCCTGAACCTGGCGAAACCGCCGATCCGCTCTCGGGCGCGACTTGGACGCAGCACGCCGAGGAGGTCGAGCAGTTGGTGGGTACGGTCAAGATGACGTCGACGACGGAAGCTCAGTGTTACCGGGGTCCGGAAAACGCGTTCGGCGGCGGTACAGGTGGAGCGATGATCTATCTCGACGGCAACTGGGCTGGGTTTGCATTGGGACCCATCGCCGAAGCGAGTCCGCAGACAGTGACCGAACCGATTACATGGGTAATTCCTCGCCAGGCGCTCGAGCTGCTTTACGAGCCCGGGAAGTCCACGAAACACACGCTCACCGCGACAGCGTGGGACTCGTGCGGCCGCGAAGGCGGAAAAGCGACAGCCCACTTCACCATCGACGCTATCTCGGTGGATGTGATGGGCTTTCGTTAAACGACCAGCGTTCTCCGGTGCGGCACGTCGCTCGGAAGAGAGCGGAGTCGTCGGGGCGAAAGAGTCTGCCAGAGTTGGTCAGGTTCCTAGGTGAAATGCGCCCGGCTGGATTCGAACCAGCGACTTCTTGCTCCGGAGGCAAGCACTCTATCCACTGAGCTACGGGCGCAGGCGGCGTCTCGGTGACGACATCCCGGGCTCGGAGCTTAGCGCCGCGAGGGCTCGCCGGCCCACCGCGCCCCACGCGCCGTCGCTACCGTAGCGAGCATGGACCTGTCGCTGTTCTTCGTCGGCACCGCCGGCTCGGTGCCGAGTCCGCGGCGCGGGCTCCCGTCGGTGCTGATCCGGCGCGGCGGCGAGCGGCTGCTGTTCGACTGCGGCGAAGGCACGCAGCGCCAGCTGCTGCGCTCCATCGGGCTCGTGGATCTCGACGGCATCTTCATCACGCACTTCCACGCCGACCACTGGCTGGGGCTGCCGGGGATGCTCAAGTCCTTCGCGCTGCGCGAACGCAGCGAGCCGCTCACCGTCTACGGCCCGCAGGGGCTGAAGAGCTGATGGGCGCGATGCGCGTCGTCTACGGGCGCCTGCCCTACGCTCTGAACATCGTCGAGCTGGAGCGCCACGAGACGGTCGGGCGCGACGGCTACCGGATCGCTGCGATCCCCGTGCGCCACAGGGCGAGAACGCGTTCGGCTACGCGCTAGTCGAGGACTCGCGCCCCGGGCACCTCGACCCGAAGCTCGCCGAGCAGCTGGGCGTGCGCCCCGGCCCGGACTTCGGCCGGCTGCAGCGCGGCGAGACCGTCGCCGGGGTCAAGCCCGAGCAGGTGATGGGGGAGACGCGCGAGGGGCGCAAGATCGTGATCTCAGGAGACACGGCGCCGTGCGAGACGCTCGCGCTCGCCGCCCACCAGGCCGACCTGCTCGTGCACGAGGCCACGTTCGCCGAGGAGGAGATCGAGCGCGCACGCCTGACGCAGCACAGCACCGCCCGGCAGGCCGCGGAGCTCGCGCGCGACGCCGAGGTGCGGCTGCTCGCGCTCACCCATATCTCCAGCCGCTACGCGGGCGGGGAGCTGCGCGACGAGGCGCGCGCCGTGTTCGCCGCGACCGAGGCCGCCGCGCGACTTCGACACGATCGAGGTGCCGTTTCCAGAGCGCGGCGGCGCGACGCTCGTGCGCTGGTCGGAGCGCCTCGCGCGCGAGCGCGGCCAGCAGAACGGCAACGGACAGGCGTCTTCGCAGACCCCGGAGTCCCCGTCGGCCGAGCCCGTCGCATCGCCCTGATACATTCTCGCACATCCTTTAACCCGGTCCCGCGAGGCCAGGAAGGAAACGATGGAAAGCCACGAGAAGGTCGTCCTCCACGAGGAGGAAGTCGGGCGAGCGCTCACGCGCATCGCGCACGAGATCGTCGAGCGCAACCCTCACGATCCCGCTCCGGCGCTCGTCGGCATCCACCGTCGCGGAGCGTTCCTCGCCCAGCGGCTGCACGCGCTGCTCGAGGAGCTGCTCGACGCCGAGGTCCCGCTCGGCGACCTCGACATCGGCTTCTACCGCGACGACGTCGCCAGCCGCCCCGACGCGCCGGTCCTGCACGCCTCGCACATCGACTTCGACATCACCGGGCTCACGGTCGTGATCGTCGACGACGTGCTCTTCACCGGGCGCACCGTGCGCGCCGCGATCGAGGCGCTGTTCGCCTACGGCCGCCCCGAGCGCGTGCAGCTCGCCGTGCTCGCCGACCGCGGCCACCGCGAGCTGCCGATCCGCCCCGACTACGTCGGCAAGAACCTGCCGACCTCGCGCGCCGAGCACGTGCACGTGCGCCTGCGCGAGCTCGACGGCGTGGACGAGGTGGCGATCTCCACCGGCGGCCCTGGCGCGCCGGATGCCGGCGAGGCACCGTCGGCGGGCCCGGCCGCCGCGGATGCGTCACGTCAGCGGCCAGTCTTGGAGAAAGCGTATGAAGCACCTGCTCTCGATCGAGGAACTCGACCGCGCGGGGATCGAACGGATCGTCGCGCAGGCGGAGCGCTTCGCGGAGGTCTCCGACCGCGAGATCAAGAAGGTGCCCGCGCTGCGCGGACGGATGGTGCTGAACCTCTTCTACGAGGCCTCCACGCGCACGCGCAGCTCCTTCGAGCTCGCCGCCAAGCGCCTGTCCGCCGACGTGGTGAACTTCGCCGCGAGCGGCTCGAGCGTGGAGAAGGGCGAGTCGCTGAAGGACACCGTGCTCACGCTCAGCGCGCACAAGCCCGACGCGATCGTGCTGCGCACGCCCTGGGCGGGCGCCGCGGAGCTCGTCTCCCGCTGGTGCACCGCGGCGATCGTCAACGCGGGCGACGGCAAGCACGAGCACCCCACGCAGGCGCTGCTCGACGTCTACACGCTCCGTCGCCGTCTCGGGGAGATCGACGGCGCGTCGATCTGGATCGTCGGCGACGTCGCGCACTCGCGCGTCGCGCGCTCGAACATCCTCGCCTTCCAGCGCATGGGCGCGAAGGTCACCGTCGCCGGGCCGCCCACGCTGATCCCGCGCGGGATCGAGGAGCTCGGCTGCGAGGTGCGCTACACGCTCGACGAGCTGCACACCGCCGACGTCGTGTACGCGCTGCGGATGCAGAACGAGCGCATGAGCGAGACGTGGGTGCCCTCGCTGCGCGAGTACGCCGCCTGGTACCAGATCAACGGCAGGCGGCTCAGCCCGCACCAGGTGCTCATGCACCCGGGCCCCGTCAACCGCGGCGTCGAGCTCTCCGGCGAGGTCGTCGACTCGCCGCAGGCCGTCATCACCGCGCAGGTCGAGGCCGGCGTCGTCGTGCGCATGGCCGTGCTGTACGAGCTGCTCGCGGGAGCGCGCGACTCGCGTCACGCGGGCGCGGCCGCATCGCAAGCGCAGCCGCCGGCCGCCGTGGGAGCCGCGACACGGGGGCGACGGACGCCGACAAGACCACAGCTGACGCCGTCACCGAGGGGCAGCTGGCGTGAGGCACGCCGAGCCGCTCGTCTCCCAGCCGCTCCCGGTCGCCGCGCTGCTGCTGCGCGACGTGCGCGTGCTCGACCCGCGCGCGGGCCATCGACGCGCGCGTCGACGTGCGCGTGCGCGACGGGCGGGTCGCCGAGCTGGCGCCGCCGGGCACGCTCGAGCCGACCGCGGACGAGGAGCTGATCGAGGGCCACGGCCGGCTGCGCGCGCTGCCGGCGTTCTTCGACCCGCACGTGCACCTGCGCACGCCCGGGCAGGAGCACAAGGAGGACCTCGAGACGGGCACCCGCGCGGCCGCGGCGGGCGGCTTCGCGGCGTGATCGCGATGCCGAACACCGACCCCGTGCTCGACTCCGCGCCGCTGCTGCGCTCGCTGCGCGACGCCGCCGCGCGCGAGGCGCGCGTGCCCGTCGGCTTCCTGCCGGCGATCACCCGCGGCCTGGAAGGCGAGCAGCTGACCGAGATGGCCGAGCTGCGACAGGAGGGCGCGCTCGGCTTCACCGACGACGGCAAGCCGGTGCGCAGCGCGGGGATGCTGCGCAAGGCGCTGCAGTACCAGCGCCTGTGCGGCGGCGTGATCGCGCTGCACGAGGAGGACCCCACGCTGTCGCGCGGCGGCGCGATGCACGAGGGCGCGCTCAGCGCCGCGCTCGGCATCGCCGGCATCCCGACGATCGCCGAGTCCACGATGGTCGCGCGCGACGCCGCGCATCGCGGGCTACGAGGACGCGCGCGTGCACTTCCAGCACCTCAGCTGCGCCGCGTCGCGTCGACGCCGTCGCCGACGCGAAGGCGCGCGGCTGGCGCGTCAGCGCGGAGGTCTCCCCGCACCACCTGCTGCTCACCGACGAGGACGTGCGCGGGCCTCGACACGCGCATGAAGATGCACCCGCCGCTGACGACCGAGGCGGACCGCCAGGCGCTGATCGCGGGGCTGCGCGACGGCACGATCGACTGCGTCGCGACCGATCACGCGCCGCACGCGCGCGATGAGAAGGAGGTGCCGTTCGAGCAGGCGCCGATGGGCACCACCGGGCCTGGAGACGTCGTTCGCCGCGCTCCACACCGGCCTCGTCCTGCCGCGGCGTGCTCGACCTCGCGACGCTCGTCGAGCGCATGACCGCGGGCGCTGCGCTGTTCGGGCTGCCCACGCCGCGCCTCGCCGTCGGCGAGCCCGCCAACCTCGCGCTCGTCGACCTCGACGCGGAGTGGGTCGCCGGCGAGCACGGCTGGGAGAGCCGCTCGGAGAACTGCTGCTTCGCCGGGCGCACGCTGCAGGGCCGCGTCCTCATGACGGTCGCCGCGGGCGCCGTCGCGCACCGCGACCGCTCGCTGGCGCTGGTGGGCGCGCGATGGGCCTGCTCACGCGCGAGCGCGCCGCGCTGATCGTCGTGGACGTGCAGGAGGGCTTTCGCTCCTACACGGTCGTTCGGCGAGGTGGCGGACGCGTGCGCGAAGCTGCTCGCAGGCGGCGCGCATCCTGCGAGCTGCCGGCGCTCGTCAGCGAGCAGTACCCGCAGGGCCTCGGCCACAGCGCGCCCGAGGTCGGGCGTGCGGACGAGCCGGTGATCGAGAAGACCGTCTTCTCCGCCGTGCGCGCCGACGGCTTCGACCTCGGCGGGCGCGAGCAGGCGATCGTGTGCGGGATCGAGACGCACGTGTGCGTCAGCCAGACCGTCCACGACCTGCTCGGAGATGGGCGTCGAGGTGCACGTGCCCGCCGACGCCGTCGGCTCGCGCCACGAGCTCGACTACGAGCGCGGGCTCGAGCGCATGGAGCGCGCCGGCGCGGTCGTCACGAGCGTCGAGGCCGTGCTGTTCGAGCTGCTCGAGCGAGCCGGCACGCCCGAGTTCAAGGCCGTCCAGAAGCTGATCATCTGATGGCGAGCGCAACGGGATACGTGCTGCTCGAGGACGGCACGCGCTTCGACGGCGAGGCCTGCGGCGCGGACGGCCACGCCGTCGGCGAGGTCGTGTTCACGACCGGCATGTCGGGCTACCAGGAGTCGATGACCGACCCCTCCTTCGCCGGCCAGCTGATCGCGTTCACCTACCCGCACATCGGCAACTACGGCGCCAGCTCGCAGGCGATGGAGTCCGAGCGCGCGTGGGCGCGCGCGGCGATCATGCGCGAGGCGTGCAACCGCGAGGACGCGCCCAGCGCCGAGCGCGGCTGGCTCGACTGGCTCGACCGACTGCGGCGTGCAGGCGATCAGCGGCGTCGACACGCGCGCGCTCGTGCTGCACATCCGCGAGGCCGGCGCGATGCGCGGCGGCGTGTTCCCGGCGTCGATCTCCGAGAGCGAGGCGCGCGAGCTGATCGACGCCGAGCCGCCGATGGCCGGCCAGGACCTCGCGCGCGTCGTCACGCCCGACCGAAGTCACCCGCCACGGAAGCGGCGAGGGCCCGCGGATCGCCGTCCTCGACACCGGCATCAAGGCCTCGATGGTGCGCGAGCTGGTCGCGCGCGGCGCGCGCGTCGCGCTGCATCCCTGCACCAGCTCAGCCGCGGAGCTGCTCGCGGAGGACCCCGACGCGGTCTTCCTGTCGAACGGCCCCGGCGACCCGGCCGCGCTCGGCTACGTCGTCGAGACCGTGCGCGCAGATCGTCGGGCAAGAAGCCCGTGTGGGGCATCTGCCTCGGCCACCAGCTGCTGTGCCGCGCGGTGGGCCTCGAGACGTTCAAGCTGCCGTTCGGCCACCGCGGCGCCAACCACCCCGTCCGCGACCTGCACCACCGGCCGGGTCGAGATCACCTCCCAGAACCACGGCTTCGCCGCGCTCGGGCCGGGCGGCGGGCGCACGATCGACGACGACGAGCCGGTGCGCTGGGAGACCGACTTCGGCGCCGCGGCGCTCTCGCACGTGAACCTCTACGACCGCACCGTCGAGGGCCTCGAGCTGCTCGACGTGCCCGGCGGCACCGTGCAGTACCACCCCGAGGCCGGCCCCGGTCCGCACGACAGCCTGTACCTGTTCGACCGCTTCCTGGAGCGGATCGGGAGCGCCGCGTAGATGCCGCGGCGCGAGACATCCACAAGATCCTGATCCTCGGCTCCGGGCCGATCGTGATCGGGCAGGCCGCCGAGTTCGACTACTCCGGCGTGCAGGCCTGCAAGGTGCTGCGCGAGGAGGGCTACGAGGTGGTGCTCGTCAACTCCAACCCCGCCACGATCATGACCGACCCCGAGTTCGCCGACGCGACGTACATCGAGCCGCTGCTGCCCGGCCCGGTGGCGCAGGTGATCGAGCGCGAGCGCCCCGACGCGCTGCTCGGCACGCTCGGCGGGCAGACCGCGCTGAACCTCGCCAAGGCGCTGCACGACGACGGCACCCTGGAGCGCTTCGGCGTCGAGCTGATCGGCGCCAACTACGACGCGATCGCGTGCGCCGAGGACCGCGACCTGTTCCGCGAGCGCGATGGCCGCGCGCGGGGCTGCGGATGCCCCGGAGCGCGATCGCGACGAGCCTGCGAGCAGGCGCGCGCGGCGCTCCCCGAGCTGGGCCTGCCGTGCATCGTGCGCCCCGCCTTCACGCTCGGCGGGCGCGGCGGCGGGATCGCGCGCAGCGAGCAGGAGTTCGAGCGCATCGTCGCGCACGGCCTGGAGGCCTCGCCGATCGGGCAGGTGCTGCTCGACGAGTCGGTGCATCGGCTGGGGCGAGTTCGAGCTCGAGGTGATGCGCGACAGCGCCGACAACGTCGTGATCGTCTGCTCGATCGAGAACGTCGACCCGATGGGCGTCCACACCGGCGACTCCGTCACCGTCGCCCCGCAGCAGACGCTCACCGACCGCCTCTACCAGCAGCTGCGCGACCAGGCGATCGCCGTGATCCGCGCCGTCGGCGTCGAGACGGGCGGCTCCAACGTGCAGTTCGCCGTCAACCCGGAGACCGAGGAGATCCTCGTCATCGAGATGAACCCGCGCGTCTCGCGCTCCTCGGCGCTCGCCTCCAAGGCGACCGGCTTCCCGATCGCCAAGATCGCCGCGCGCCTGGCCGTCGGCTACCGCCTCGATGAGATCGACAACGACATCACCGGCGTCACGCCCGCGTGCTTCGAGCCGACGATCGACTACGTCGTCGTGAAGTGGCCGCGCTTCGCGTTCGAGAAGTTCCCCGGCACCGACCCCACGCTCACCACGCACATGAAGTCGGTCGGCGAGGCGATGGCGATCGGGCGCACCTTCCAGCAGGCGTTCGCCAAGGCGCTGCGCTCGCGCGAGCTCGACAAGCCGCCCATCCTCGACCGACACGCCCGAGGAGGAGCTGCTCGAGCGCCTGCGCACGCCCGGCGCCGACCGCTATCGAGACCGTGCTCGAGCTGCTCCGCCGCGGCGTGGCCGTCGAGCGCGATCCACGAGCGCACGCGCATCGACCCCTGGTTCCTGCGCGAGCTGCGCGCGCTCGCCCTGCGACCCCGAGGCGCCGTTCGCCGGCGAGCGCTCGTTCCGCTCGGTCGACACCTGCGCCGCCGAGTTCCCCGCGCGCACGCCCTACTACTACTCCGGCTGGGAGCGCCAGCGCGGCGGCCGACGAGGTCGCGCGCGGCGAGCGCGAGTCGGTCGTGATCCTCGGCTCCGGGCCCCAACCGCATCGGGCAGGGCATCGAGTTCGACTACTGCTGCGTGCACGCCGCCATGACCGTGCGCGAGTCCGGCCGCGACGCGGTGATGGTCAACTGCAACCCCGAGACCGTCTCGACCGACTACGACACCTCCGACCGCCTCTACTTCGAGCCGCTGACGCTCGAGGACGTGCTCGCGGTCGTCGAGGTCGAGAGCAGCGCCGCCTGGCGGGCGTGATCGTGCAGTTCGGCGGGCAGACGCCGCTGAAGCTCGCCGCCGGCCTCGCCGAGGCGGGCGTGCCGCTGCTCGGCACGAGCGTCGAGGCGATCGACCTCGCCGAGGACCGCGGGCGCTTCGGCGCGCTGCTCGAGCGCCTCGGCTACAAGGCGCCGCCATACGCCACCGCGCGCTCGGTCGACGAGGCGCTCGACTGCGCGCGAGCAGGTCGGCTACCCGCTGCTCGTGCGCCCCTCCTACGTGCTCGGCGGGCGCGCGATGGAGATCGTCTACTCGCGCGACGGCCTCGCCGACTACCTGCGGCGCGAGGCGCGCCGCGCGACGAGCGGCGGAGATCTTCCTCGACCGCTTCCTCGAGGACGCGATCGAGGTCGACGTCGACGCGCTGTGCGACGGCGCCGACGTGTGGATCGGCGGGATCATGCAGCACGTCGAGGAGGCCGGCGTGCACTCCGGCGACAGCGCCTGCGTGCTGCCGCCGCACTCGCTCGGCGGAGGAGATGCTCGAGCAGATCCGCGCCGCCACGCGCGAGATCGCGCTCGCGATCGGCGTCGTCGGCCTGATCAACGTGCAGTACGCGGTCCACGCCGGCGAGCTGTACGTGATCGAGGCCAACCCGCGCGCCTCGCGCACCGTGCCGTTCGTCTCCAAGGCGGTCGGCCTGCCGCTCGCCAAGCTCGCCTGCCGGATCATGCTCGGCGAGCGCATCGCCGACATGGGGCTGCCGCAGGAGCGCCAGGGGATGGGCTTCGGCGATCACGTCTCGGTCAAGGAGGCCGTGCTGCCGTTCGACCGCTTCGAGGGCTCCGACGCCGTGCTCGGCCCCGAGATGCGCTCGACCGGCGAGGTGATGGGCATCGCGCGCGACTTCCCCACCGCGTTCGCCAAGGCGCAGGCCGCCGCCGGCGTGCCGCTGCCGAGCGAGGGCACCGCGTTCATCACCGTCACCGACTCCGACAAGGCCGGCGCGTTCGCCGTCGCGCAGATCCTGCACGACTGCGGCTTTCGCATCGTCGCCACGCGCGGCACCGCCGAGGCGATCGCGCGCATGGGCGTGCCCGTGCAGGCGCTCAACAAGATCGGCGAGGGCTCCCCGCACGTGGTCGACTGGATCGAGCGCGGCGACGTCGACCTCGTCGTCAACACGCCGACCGGCGTGGGCGCGCGCACCGACGGCTAGGAGATCCGCCGCGCCGCCGTCGCGCCACGGGATCCCCTGCCTGACGACGCTCGCCGCCGGCATCTCCGCCGCGCGCGCGATCGCCGGCGCACGCCGCGACGGCGAGCCGCGAGGTGCTGTGCCTGCAGGAGCTCCACGGCGACGGCGAGCGCCGCCGACAGGCGCCCGACGGGGCCGGGGTGGCGTGAGCGAGCCGGGAGCCGGTCCGGCCGACGCCGGCAGCGCCCACGGCCGCGTCGCCCGCCGCCTGCTGCGCGTCACCGGCAACGAGCAGCTCGGCGCCTACCGCGTGCTGCGCGTCGCCGACCCCGACGGCCCGGCGCCCGCAGCCCGGGCAGTTCGCGATGCTCGCCGCCGCCGAGCGCTGGGGCGGAGGGGACGGACGAGCGCCCGTTCCTTGCCGCGCGCCTTCTCGATCGCGCGCCACGCGACGGCGAGTCGCACTTCCTGCTCGAGGACGTCGGCCCCGGCACCAAGCGCCTGTGCGAGCTGCGCGCGGGCGATCGGCTGTGGGCGCTCGGCCCGCTCGGGCAGCGGCTTTCAGCGCGCCGCGCGGAGGGCCGCCGCGCGATCCTCGTCGGCGGCGGCGTGGGCATCGCGCCGCTGGCGATCCTCCAGGACTCAGCTCGCGCGACCGCGCCGGCGAGCCGACCGTGCTGCTCGGCTTCCGCGACGGCGCGCACGCGCACGGCGCCGCGCTGCTGCGCGACGCCGCGCGTCGCCACCGACGACGGCTCCGTCGGCCACCACGGCCTCGTCACCGACCTGCTCGCGGCGGAGCTCGACGCGCGACCCCGCCGCGGCCGTCTACGCGTGCGGGCCGCCGGCGATGCTCGAGGGGGTGCGCGCGCTGTGCGAGCGCGCGCGAGACGCCCGCCCAGCTCGCGCTCGAGGCGGGCATGGCGTGCGGCTTCGGCGCCTGCTTCGGCTGCGTGGTGCCGAGCGCGGCGGCGGCTACCTGCGCGTGTGCGTCGACGGGCCGGTGCTCGACGCGCGATGAGCTCGAGCGCGTCGAGGAGCCGACGCGGCGGAGCGCTGCCGCGTGAGCGTCGAGTTCTGCGGCCTGCAGCTCGCGCACCCGATCATCAACGGCTCGGGCACGTTCGACGCGATCGCCGCCGTGCGCGCGTTCGGCGACGGGCTGCGCGGAGACCTTCCCGTTCGCCGCCTACGTCTCCAAGACGATCACGCTCGAGCCGCGCGCCGGGCAACCCGCCGCCGCGGCTGTGGGAGGCGCCGGCGGGCCTGATCAACTCGATCGGCCTGCCCAACAAGGGCCTCGACGGCTACCTGCGACGAGGACCTGCCGCAGCTCGCCGACCTGCGCACGCGCGTCGGCGCGGGGACGGGCGCGCGAGCCGTGCCCGTGCCTGTCATCACGAACGTGATGGGCTCGAGCGCCGAGGAGCTGCGCGCGCTCGTGCGAGGCGTGCGACGCGCGCGCGGAGATCGCGGCGATCGAGCTCAACGTGTCCTGCCCCAACGTCAAGACGGGCCTCGACATCGGCGCCGACCCCGCGCAGCTCGAGGCGGTCGTGCGCGCGGTGCGCGACGCGCACCGCCAAGCCGCTGATCGTCAAGCTCACGCCCAACACAGCCGACGTCGCGCTGTGCGCGCTCGGCGCGCGAGGCGCGGCGGCGCGGACGCCGTCTCGCTGATCAACACGCTGCGCGCCATGGCGCTCGCGCCCGCCGCGCGCCGGGGCGAGCCGCAGCCGTGGCTGGGCGGGGGCACCGGCGGCCTCTCCGGCCCCGCGATCCGTCCCGTCGCGCTCGCCCAGGTGGCTGGCGGTGGCGGCGCGCGTCAGCATCCCCGTGATCGGGATGGGCGGCGTCCAGAACGCGGCCCACGCGCGCGATCTGCTCGACGTCGGCGCGACCCTCGTCGCGGTCGGCACCGAGAGCTTCCGCGACCCGCGGCGGGCGGATCGCGCGCGAGCTGATCGCGCACGCGCGAGCGAACCGTGTCGATGCAGGAAGGCGCGAGACTCGAGGACGAGGCCGCGGTAGTGAAAACCCCTGCAAACCCGCCGCGATACCGTCCACAAGCCTCGACGTATCTAAACCTCAAGTCGAGGTCGAGATGAATTGCGGAAGTTTGTCTTGATCGACCGCCGTGGGTGTGTAGACTCGCCGCCCATGGCGACGGCGACCGGAACGACGTCCACGAACACCTCAACCGCCCCTGAGCGGTCGCTCAATCAGAGGATGGACGCGCTCGCGCGGGCCAACCAGATCCGCATCCAGCGTGCGCAGCTCAAGCGCGACCTGAAGTCCGGCCGCCGCTCGATCCACTCGCTGCTGCTCGACCCGCCCGAGTACGTCGAGACGGCCAAGGTCTTCGACATGCTGCTCGCCGTCCCCAAGTACGGCCGCGTGAAGGTCAACAAGATCCTCGCGCACTGCCGGATCGCGCCGAGCAAGACGATCGGCGGCCTCTCCGAGCGCCAGCGCAGCGAGCTCATCTCGCTGCTCCATCACTAGTCGCCGAGCCGTTCGGCGATTTCCACCGAGCCCGTCACTAGGGTCCGCGCCGTGGCACGCGTGTTCGTCATCACCGGACCGTCGGGGGTCGGCAAGGGGACGCTGATCCGCGGGCTGATGGAGCGCGTGCCGCAGCTCGAGCTGTCCGTCTCCGCCACCACCCGCGCGCCGCGCCCGGGCGAGCGCGACGGCGTCGACTACCACTTCCTCACCCGCGAGGAGTTCGACCGGCCGCGTCGACGCGGGCGAGTTCGTCGAGCACGCCGACTACGCCGGGCGCAGCTACGGCACGCTGCGCTCCGAGCTCGAGGCGCGCGTCGCCGGCGGGCGTGCCGGTGGTGCTCGAGATCGAGGTGCAGGGCGCGCGCCAGGTGCGCGCCGCGATGCCCGAGGCCGTGCAGGTGTTCATCGCGCCGCCGTCGCTGCCGGCGCTGCGCACCCGCCTGGTCGGGCGCGGCACCGACGACCAGGCCGAGGTCGAGCGGCGGCTGAGAGTCGCCGAGGAGGAGCTCGCCGCGCAGCCGGAGTTCGCGCACGTGGTCGTCAACGACCGCCTCGAAGACGCCCTGGAGCGGCTCGCGGCGATCGTCGCCGACGAGCCTCGACTGAGCCGCCGGCGCTGGGCCGAGCGCGCGGCTCACTACACTGCAAGGTCAACCAGGAAAGGCACACCACACCGTGATCTCCCCCCGCATCGACCGCCTGCTCGAGCAGGTCGACTCCAACTACGCCGGCGTGATCGTGGCCGCCAAGCGCGCGCGCCAGATCAACAGCTACTACCACAACCTCGGCGAGGGCACCTTCGACGAGTTCCCGCCGCCGATGATCGAAACGGCGTCGAAAAACTACCTCACGATCGCCCTCGAGGAGGTAGCAGCGGGAAAGATGAAGTACCACTACCGGTAAGCGCGTTGCGGGCGCAAGCACCGCAACCAGTGCTTGCCCCCGGAGCGCCAGCGCTCTAAAACCTAGAAGTCATGTCCCGGATCCTGCTCGGCGTCAGCGGCGGCATCGCCGCCTACAAGGCGCTCGAGCTCGTGCGGCTCGCCACCGCCGCCGGACATGCGGTGCGGGTCGTGCAGACGCCCACCAGCCGGCGGTTCGTGGGGGAGGCTTCGTTCGCGGCGCTGACCGGCGCGCCGGTGCTCGTCGAGCGAGTTCGAGCGCGACCCCGCGCGCGGCGCGTTCCCCGACCAGCAGCCGCCCGACGCACGACCCGCTCGAGCCACCTGGAGCTCGTGGCGCAACGCCGACGTCTTCCTGATCGCGCCCGCCACGCGCGAACACGATCGCCAAGCTCGCCGCCGGGCTGGCGGACAACCTGCTGAGCAGCTGCGCGCTCGCCGCGCGCCTGCCCGCTGGTGGTCGCGCCGGCGATGAACAACCGCATGTACGAGCACCCCGCCACCCAGGCCAACCTGCGCACGCTGCGCGAGCGCGGCGTGCGGATCGTCGAGCCCGGCGTCGGGCGCCTCGCGTCCAAGGGCGAGCAGGGCGTGGGGCGGCTCGCCGAGCCGGCGGAGCTGCTCGCCGCGTGCGAGGCCGCGATCGCGGGGCCGGCGAGCCGCATCACGGCGCCGGCGGCCGGCGCCGGATGCCCGCGGCGGGATGACTGCGGGCGTGCGCGTGCTCGTCACCGCCGGCGGCACGCGCGAGCCGATCGACAGCGTGCGCTACATCGGCAACAGCTCCTCCGGGCGCATGGGCTTCGCGCTCGCCGCGCGCGGCGCAGCGACGCGGCGCGGAGGTGACGCTCGTCGCCGCCAACGTCGCGCTGCCCACGCCCGATGGCGTGACCCGCCGCGACGTGCGCACCGCCGCCGAGCTGAAGCGTCGCCTGCGAGGAGCGAGTTCGCCGCGCTGCGACGTGCTGCTGATGGGCGCCGCCGTCGCCGACTTCGCGCCCGCCGCCCCGGCGGACGGGCAAGATCAAGAAGGCCGAGCCGCGAGCGCCTGGAGATCCTGCTCGAGCCGACCGCCGACGTGCTCGCCGGCCTCTCCGCGAGCCGACGCGAGGGCCAGACGCTCGTCGGCTTCGCCGCCGAGCACGGCGAGCGGGCGCTCGAGCACGCGCGCGGCAAGCTCGCCGCGCAAGGGCCTCGACGCGGTCGTCGTCAACGACATCTCCCGCGCCGACATCGGCTTCGACGTCGACGCGAACGAGGTCACGATCCTGACGCGCCGCGGCACGGCGGGCACCGGCGGCGAGCGAGCACGTGCCGCGCGCGCAGCAAGGAGCAGGTCGCCGAGGCGATCCTCGACGCCGTCGAGGGCGCTGCGCGAGCAGCGGGTAAAATGCGCGATGGAGAGCGTCTACGACCTCTACCAGCGTGGCTGTGAGCTGCTCGACCACGGCGACCACCAGGCGGCGATCGTGCCGCTGAGCAAAGCGCGCGACCTCGAGCCCGACAAGGCCTCCATCCGCGAGGCGCTCGGGCGCGCGCTGTTCCACGCGCAGCGCTACGAGGGCGCCGCCGCGGAGTTCCAGGCGGTCGCCGCGAGGACGCCCACCAACGACTACGCGCTGTTCTGCCTCGGGCGCTCGATGCAGCATGCTCGGCCGCCACCGCGAGGCCTGCAAGCCGCTCGCGCTCGCCTGCTCGCTGAGACCCGAGCGGGCCGATTACCGGCTGTATCGCGATCGCGCCCGCCGCGACGCCGAGCGGGCCTGACGAGCGGACGCATGCGGCGATGCGTCCCGATGCTATGCTCGAACCACAGCTTTCGTGCCGGCGCGCAGGCGCCGGCAGCAGTACCGAGAGTGGGCGCCCGCCCGCTTTTTTTGCGTAAGGAATGAGTTGATGACCCCGCTACAGACAGAAATCGAGACGCGTCTCGCCGACGAGCGAGCCCGAGATCGAGGTGCTGCTCGCCGAGGTCTCGGCGGGCGCTGCCTGCGCGTGTTCATCGACCACCCCGACGGCGTCACGCTCGCGATGTGCGAGCGCGTCACGCGGCTGCTGAACGACCTGCGCGAGCGCTACTCGCTGGAGGTCTCCTCGCCCGGCAGCGAGCGCCCGCTGACCAAGCCCGCGCACTTCCGCCGCTTCGTCGGGCGCCGCGCGCGCGTGCGCACGCGCCACCCGCGCTCCCGTCGACGCCGGCGGGCGACGGGCCGAGCCGGCGCGCCGCGGCGCGAGCTTCACCGGAGAGCTCGTGGGGGCCTCCGAGGAGGAGGTCACGCTGGCCGCCGACGGGGGCGTCATCGCGATCCCCTACTCGGAGATCCGTCGTTCGAACCTGATCGAGGAGTAGAGGAGAGTCCGATGTCACGCGAAATCCTTGAGGCCATGCACGCGCTCGCGCGCGAGAAGGGCATCGAGCCCGAGAAGCTGATGATCGCGCTCGAGGACGCGCTGCTGTCCGCCTACAAGAAGCAGCCCGGCTCGGCCAAGTACGCACGCGTGGAAATGGACCGCGAGACGGCCGACTTCCGCGTGATCGAACTGATCATCCCCGAGCGCCTCGAGGCGCACCTGATCGTCGAGACGATCGACGAGGAAACGACGATCGACCCCGAGACGGGCGAGATGCGCGAACCCGAGGAACCGGAAATCGACCCGAAGAAGTTCGCCGAATACCGCGACCAGATCGACGAGCGCGACGTCACGCCCGACGACTTCGGCCGGATCGCCGCGCAGACCGCCAAGCAGGTGATCCTGCAGCGCATCCGCGAGGCCGAGCGCGACATGATGTACGAGGAGTACCGCGACCGCGTCGGCGAGCTGATCACCGGCATCGTGCAGCAGTCGGACTCCCGCTACACGCTCGTGCAGCTGCGCGAACGCGTCGAGGCGCTGCTGCCCAAGTCCGAGCAGGTCGAGGGCGAGCGCTACGACCACTCCCAGCGCATCAAGGCCGTCATCAAGGAGGTCTCGCCCTCCACCAAGGGGCCCGCGATCATCGTCTCGCGCCGCGACCCCGAGCTGATCAAGAAGCTGTTCGAGCTGGAGGTCCCCGAGATCGCCGACGGCCTCGTCGAGATCGCCAACGTCGCCCGCGAGCCCGGCTACCGCTCGAAGATCGCCGTCATCTCCCACACCGACGGCGTCGACCCGGTCGGCGCCTGCGTCGGCCCGCGCGGCTCGCGCGTGCGCATGGTCGTCTCCGAGCTGCGCGGCGAGAAGATCGACATCATCCCCTTCAACGACGAGCCCGCCCGCTTCGTCGCCAAGGCGCTCTCGCCGGCCCGCGTGCGCGAGGTGCTCGTCGACGACGACGCCAAGCAGGCGACCGTGATCGTGCCCGACGACCAGCTCTCGCTGGCGATCGGCCGCGAGGGCCAGAACGCGCGCCTCGCCGCGCGCCTGACCGGCTGGCGCGTGGACATCCGCTCGGAGACCGAGTTCGCCGCCGAGGAGGCCGAGCACGGCTACGAGGAGGAGGAGGTGCAGGGCCGCTGCGCCGCGATCCTCTCCAACGGCCGCCGCTGCCCGAACGCCGTCGCTGCCCGGCTCGCGCTACTGCGGCCTGGACACCCACCAGGCGCTCGCCGACATCGACAGCGACAACGTCGCCGACCTCGCCGGCGCCGAGGGCGGAGCCGCTCGCGAGCCCGAAGCGGCCCGAGGCCGAGCAGGCGCCGAGCCGAGGCGCCGCGCCGAGCAGCCACGCCGTCGGCGCCGAGCGAGGCCCCACGCGAGCCGCCGAGGAGCCGGCCGGCAGGCCGCGCGACGCCGAGGAGCCGCCGAGCCGGTCGCAGGCAGGCCGCCGAGGAGCAGGCGACATAGCGCCGGCACGTGCCGCGGCGCCGCTGCGTCGGCTGCGGGCGGATCGCGCCGAAGCCCGAGCTCGTACGCATCGTCGCGAGCGCGCGGTGACCGAGAGCGGCGCCGCGACTCGCCGTGCGCGATCGCGACGGCACGATGCCCGGCCGCGGCGCCTACCTGTGCCGCGCCGGCGGCGCGGACGCGCCGGCCGCCGACTGCCTGGCACGCGCGATTCGCCGCGGCGGGATCGCGCGCGCGCTGCGCGCGGCGGTGACGCTTGACCCCAAGATCGTAGAATCGGTGAGTCGATGAGCAAGAAGCGCGTACACGAAATCGCCAAGGAGCACGGGCTCTCCAGCAAGGAGCTGCTCGAGAAGCTCAAGGCTGCCGGCGTCGAGGCCAAGGCCGCCGCCTCCTCGGTCGAGGAGGCGGCGGCGCTGAAGGCGCTCGGCAGGCGGCGCGCCCGCGGCCCCAACGGCGCGCCGCGCCGCCGCCGCGAAGGCCGCCGCCGCCGGTCAGGCGGCCGCCGCCCGCCGCGGCCAGCCAGCCCGCGCCGCCGCAGCCCCGCAGGCCAGGCGCCCGCAGCCGCACCGCCCGCCCGCCGCCCGCGAGCGCGCCGGCCGCGCCGCACCGCCGCAGCCACGGCCGCCCGCAGCCGCGTCGGCGCCGCGGGCGTCCCGCCCGCCCCGGCGACGGCGGACCGCCGCCGGCGAGCGCGTGCGCCCGACGCGCGACTCGCGCACCGGCGAGCGCACCCCCGGCGACGTCGGGCCCGGCGGACGCCGGCGCGTCGTGATCGACTCGCAGGCCTCGCGCCGCCAGCAGGGCGGCCCCTCCAACCAGCCGCAGCGCCGCCCGCGCCGCGGCCGGCGCCGCCGCGGCACCTACGACGAGACGATCGCGCCGATCGACACCGCGGCGATGGAGGCGACCGACCTGATCCGCGTCAACTCCGGCTCGACCGTCAAGGACGTCGCCGAGTACCTCGGCGTGGCGGTGCCCGAGGTGATCAAGAAGCTGATGTCGCTCGGCGAGATGGCGACGCTCACGCAGACGCTCTCCGACGACGCGATCCAGGTGCTCGCCGACGAGTTCGACAAGCAGATCGAGATCGTCCACGCCGCCGACGACGTCGAGGTCGAGCCGGTCTTCGAGGACGCCGAGGAGGACCTGTCGAACGCCCGCCGGTGGTCACGATCATGGGCCACGTCGACCACGGCAAGACCTCGCTGCTGGACGCGATCCGCGAGACCGAGGTCGTCGCGGGCGAGGCCGGCGGCATCACCCAGCACATCGGCGCCTACCAGGTGCACCACGCCGGCAAGGAGATCACCTTCCTCGACACGCCCGGCCACGAGGCGTTCACCGCGATGCGCGCGCGCGGCGCGCGCGTGACCGACCTCGCCGTGATCGTGGTCGCGGCCGACGACGGCGTCAAGCCGCAGACCGAGGAGGCGATCGACCACGCCAAGGCGGCCGAAGTGCCGATCATCGTGGCGGTCAACAAGATCGACAAGGAGGGCGCGCAGCCCGAGCGCGTGCGCACCGAGATGACCCAGCACGGCCTGCAGCCGTCCGAGTGGGGCGGGGAGATCGAGTTCGTCGACGTCAGCGCGAAGACCCACGCAGGGCCTCGACTCGCTGCTCGACACGATCCAGGTCGTCACCGACCTCGAGGAGCTGAAGGCCAACCGCGACGCCGAGGCCTCCGGCGCGGTGATCGAGTCCAAGCTCGACCCCGGCCGCGGGCCCGGTCGTGACGATCCTGATCCAGCGCGGCACGCTGCAGGTCGGCGACGCGCTCGTCGCCGGCGCCCACTTCGGGCGCGTGCGCGCGATGCACGACTTCATCGGGCACGCAGCTGAAGCGCGCGCACGCCCGGCCAGCCGGTCGAGGTGCTCGGCTTCGACGGCGTCCCCGAGGCGGGCGAGCACGTGCGCGTCGTCGAGAACGAGCGCCGCGCGCGCCAGCTCGCGGGCGAGCGCGCCAACCGCCTGAAGACCGAGGCGCTCGCGCGCCGCTCCGGGCGCAAGGTCTCGCTCGAGGACGTCTTCAAGCTCGCCCAGGAGGGCACCGTCAAGGAGCTCGGCCTCGTCGTCAAGGCCGACGTCGCCGGGCTCGCTGGAGGCGATCGAGGACGAGATCGCCAAGCTCCCGCAGCAGGAGGTCAAGGTCAACATCATCCACCGCGGCGTCGGCGGCATCAACGAGTCCGACGTGATGCTCGCGGCGGCCTCCGAGGGCGTGATCCTGGCCTTCAACGTGCGCCCCGTCGGCGACGCGCGCCAGATCGCCGACCGCGAGGGCGTCGAGATCCGCTCCTACGCGGTCATCTACCGCGCGATCGAGGAGCTGCGCGCCGCGATGCAGGGCATGCTCGAGCCCGCCGAGGTCGAGACGCCGCTCGGCCAGGCCGAGGTGCGCCAGCTGTTCAACGCCTCGCGGATCGGCACGATCGCCGGCTCGTTCGTCACCGAGGGCAAGGTCACCCGCGGCGCGCGCGTGCGCGTCGTGCGCGAGGGCACCGTCATCTACGACACGACGATCGACAGCCTGCGGCGCTTCAACGACGACGTGCGCGAGGTCGCCAGCGGCTTCGAGTGCGGGATCGTGCTCGACGAACTTCCAGGACCTGCACGAGGGCGACGTGCTCGAGACCTACGAGACGCGCCAGGTGGAGCGCGAGCTGTCCGCCTGACGGCGTCCTCATGGCGGATCGGCAGGGACGCGCGGGCTCGGCGGGGAATTGGAGGGGTAGGATGAGCACGGGACGTATGCGTCGGGTCGACGAGGCGATTCGCCAGGTGATCGGCGACGCGGTGGCAGGCGACCTGAAGGACCCTCGAGTGGGATTCGTGACCGTGACCGATGTCAGGACCAGCGCAGACCTGCGCCATGCGCGCGTGTACGTGAGCGTGCTCGGCGCGAGCGGCGGCGCAGTCCGACGAGCGAGCGAGCGCGAGGCGACGCCTCGACGGGCCTGCGCAGCGCGCACGGCTTCCTGCAGGGCCGCCTCGCGGCCGAGCTGCGCCTGAAGCGCACGCCGACGCTCGAGTTCATCTACGACGACACGACCGACCGCGCGATGCGCGTCGAGGAGCTGATCGACGGAGATCGACGAGCTCGATGAGCGACGGCCGGCGACTCGACCGAGGCCGACGCGCGAGCTGGTGCTCGAGCGGATCCGCGAGGACGAGCGCTTCGTGCTCGCCACGCACGAGAACCCCGACGGCGACGCGCTCGGCTCGCTCGTCGCGATGCAGGGCCTGCTCGACCGCGCTCGGCAAGGACTCCGTGATGTTCATCGCGCCCGCCGACCTGCCGCTGCCCGACGAGTACCGCATGTTCGCGCTCGAGGGGCTGATCCAGGAGCCGCCCGCGGACATCGCCGAGCGCACCGTCGTGTTCCTCGACTGCGGCAACATCGACCGCAACTCCGCGAGCGTGCTGCGCGACGGCGCGCACCTGCTGAACATCGACCACCACCACGACAACACGCGCTTCGGCACGCTCAACCACGTCGTCGCCGGAGGCCTCGTGCACGGCGGAGATCGTGTGGGACCTGATGCACGGCGCTCGGGGTGCGCCCCGACGCGCGGCGATCGCGGAGGCGCTGTACATCGGGCTGATCACCGACACCGGGCGCTTCATGTACGAGAACACCGGCCCGCGCGCGCACCTGATGGCGGCCGAGCTGATCGAGGCCGGCGTCGACGTGCCGGTCGTCTACCGCCGCCTGTACGAGGACATGCCGCTCGGGCAAGCTCGCGCTGCTCGCGCTCGCGCTCGCGCAGCGTCCAGCGCTTCGACGCCGGGCGAGCTGACGCTCGCGGCGCTGAGCGCGGAGGACTTCGAGCGCGCGCGACGCCGAGGAGAGCCACTCCGAGGGGATCATCGACCAGCTGCGCGCGCTGCAGGGCACGAAGGTCGCGGTGCTCGTGCGCGAGCTCTCCAGCGGCGCGCGCAAGGGCCAGCACAAAGTCTCGCTGCGCGCCACCGACGACGACGTCGACGTCTCGATCGATCGCGCGCGCGCAGGGCGGCGGCGGGCACCGGCGCGCGGCCGGCTTCTCGACGACGCTCGACGCGCGACGGAGCTGGTCGCGTTCCTGCGCGAGGCGATCGCCGCGCAGCTGCACCCCGCCTCCGACGGGCACGCGGCCGCGACGCGTCGCCTGAGCGCGCCGGCGCGCCGCCGGCGCCGCGAGCGCGCGCGATGGACGGCGTGCTGCTGATCGACAAGCCCGCGGGGATGACCTCGCACGACGTCGTCGCCGCCGTGCGCGCGCTCGCTCGGCGGGCGCGCAGACCGGCCACGCGGGCACGCTCGACCCGTTCGCGACGGGCCTGCTGCTGGTGCTCGTCGGGCGCGCGACGAAGGCGCAGAGCGCGCTCATGGGGCTGCCCAAGCGCTATGAGACGGTCGCGCGGCTCGGCGCCGCTCTCGAGCACGGGCGACACCGAGGGCGAGATCGCCGAGACGGGCCGCATCCCGCCCGATCCGCCGACGCTGCCGACGGGCGAGATGCGCCAGCGCCCGCCGATGCACTCGGCCGTGAAGATCGACGGCGAGCGCGCCTACAAGCGCGCGCGCCGCGGCGAGAGCTTCGAGATGCCCGAGCGGATCGTCACGGTGCACCGCTTCGAGGAGCTCTGGCGCGAGCCGGCGACGGGGCCGAGGATCCGCCGCGCGCGGGCTTCGAGATCGAATGCGGCTCGGGCACCTACGTGCGCTCGCTGATCGCCGACCTCGGCGACGCGTACTGCCTGGAGCTGAGGCGCACCGCGATCGGGCCGTTCGACGTCGCCGACGCGCTCGCCGCCGCCGCCGCGCGGCGAGCCCTGGCAGGACCCGCCGCTGATCGAGCTCGAGCGCGCGCTGGAGATGGCGAGGCTGCACGCCGACGCCGGCCGCGCGCAATAGGCTGTGCGGCCGTGAAGGTCACATCGCCTGCCCGACGTGGAGCGCGCAGCGCGGGCGCAGCGTGGCGGTCGGCACCTTCGACGGCGTGCACCTCGGCCACCGCGAGGTCATCGCCGGCTCCGACAGCGTGCTCACGTTCGACCCGCACCCGGTGTCGGTCGTCGCGCCCCAGCACACGCCGAAGCTGCTGACGACGCTCGAGCGCAAGGCCGAGCTGGTCGCCTCGCTCGGGCGTGCAGGAGCTGATCGTGATCCCGTTCGACGCGGAGTTCGCCGCGCGCTCGGCGGCGGAGTTCGTCGAGGACGTGCTCGTGGGCGCGCTCGGCGCGACGCGAGGTGTGCGATCGGCGAGAACTTCCGCTTCGGCCACAAGGCGCAGGGCGACCCGCGCGCTGCTGGCGGCCGACGAGCGCTTCGCGCACGGTCGTGCACCCGCTGCTCGAGGTCGACGGCGAGATCGTCTCCTCGAGCCACATCCGCGGCCTCGTGCTCGCCGGCGAGGTGGCCGAGGCCAACCGCCTGCTCGGCTCGACGCTTCCAGCTCTCGCGGCGAGGTCGCCCACGGCGACGAGCGCGGGCGCGAGCTCGGCTTCCCGACCGCCAACCTGATCCCCGAGGAGGCGCTCGCGTGCCCGGGGCACGGCGTCTACGCGTGCCTCGCCGACGGCCGGCCGGCGGCCGTGCAGCATCGGCGTGCGCCCGACCTTCAAGACCGGCCGCGGCGAGCTGATCGAGGCCTACGTGCTGGACTTCGACGGCGACCTCTACGGCAGCGAGCTGCGCCTGGAGTTCCTGCGAGCGCCTGCGCGGCGAGCGGCGCTTCGAGGATCCCGAGGCGCTGATCGAGCAGATGCACCGCGACGTGGAGCGCACGCGGGAGATCGCCGCGGCCCACTGACGCGCCGGCGGCGCGTCTGCTACCGTGCCCGGCTATGCCAGCCCTCACAAGCGAGCGCAAGCGCGAGATCGCCGCCAAGTTCGGCGCCAACGAGAAGGACATGGGCTCCACCAAGGTCCAGGTCGCGCTGCTCACCGAGCGCATCAACCACCTCACCGAGCACCTGCGCGAGCAGAGCAAAGACCACCACTCGCGTCGCGGCCTGCTGATGCTCGTCGGCAAACGCCGCCGCTTCCTCGACTACCTGCAGCGCCGCGACCTCGAGGGCTACCGCAGCCTCATCAAAGAGCTCGGCCTGCGCAAGTAGCCGATGGCCGTCCTGGCCGCCGGCACCCCCGCCCCGAGCTTCAGGCTCGCCCGCGCGGACGGTGGGAGCTTCACCGAGCAGGACCTGCAGGGGCGCACGACGGTGCTGGTCTTCTACCCGTTCGCGTTCAGCCCCGTCTGCACCGACCAGTTGCAGCTGTACGAGCCGCTGCTCGACGAGTTGGACGAGCGGGGGGAGTCCTGTACGGCGTCTCCTGCGACTCCACCTGGGCGCAGGGCGCCTTCAAGGAGAAGCTCGGCGTCTCCAGCGAGCAGCTGTCGGACTTCGAGCCGAAGGGCGCCGCGTGCGCGGCCTTCGGCGTGCTCCATCCTGGCGGCTTCGCCGAGCGCGCGCTCGTGATCACGGGCCCCGACGGGGTCGTGCGCTGGAGCTACCAGGCCGACTCGCCGGGCGATCTGCCGCCCGTGGAGCTGCTGCGCGAGGGCCTCGCCGCAGCGCGCGCGGCGAGCAGTTAGCTTCGCTTTTCTGAGATATACTTCTCAGCTATGCGAAGGTCCGTTCCAGGGGCTTTGCCGCTCTTCCGCTCCGAGACTCAGGTGCGGCTGCTCTCGCTTCTGCTTTTGCAGCCCGAGCGCAGTTGGACTCTCACAGAGCTCGCCACGGCCTTGGAGGCGCCGACCTCCTCGGTCCATCGCGAGCTTGGACGAATAGAAGGGGCGGGGCTCGTCATCCGCGACGCCTCATCGAGGCCACATCGATTCACCGCCGCTGTCGCCAGCCCCATCTTCGGGCCGCTGTGCGATCTGCTCGTGCGAACCGTCAGCGTGGAGGATGACCTGGCGCACGCACTCGACTGTCCGGGTGTCCTCGCGGTCACGATTCACGGATCATGGACTTCGGGCAATCGTCGTCCCGATAGCGACATCGACGTCGTAGTAGTTGGAGATGCCGATATTCGCGATCTCCGAAGACGTGTACGCCCTGTCGCCAGTCGTGCAGGCCGTAGGGTCGATCTCACGCTCTTTGGCGTCGAAGAGTTTCAGACACTCGCGCGCGAAGGCCGCGGGTTCGTGCGACATCTGGCCGAGGAGCCGACCATGGCGCTGATCGGCGACCTTCAAGAGCTCATGTAGGCATGACCGAAGCCAGGGTGCGCAGGGTCCCAGCTGACCGCATCGGCGCGCGAGAGTTCCTCGAGCAGGGACGCATCTTCATGTCCGACGCCGGTATCCGCGAGATCTCAAACGAGGGTCGTCAGCTGCTCCTGCATCAAACGGCGATCTGCGCCTGCGATGCGGTGCTTCTGGCTTCAGGGCTCCAGGTGGCCGGCGGCGACGGGGCGCACATGATGCGGCTCGAGCACGCCCTGGCAGAGCTGCCTGAGGATGTCGACGAGCTGCTCGATACGCTCGACGCGTCGCGAGCCCGACGGGTCGAGGCTTCATATCGTGCTGGACCGGTGCCGGAAGCGAGTGTGGAGGAGGCCGCGGAGGCGACGCTCGATCTACTCGAGCGTGCCACGAGGTTCGTCGGCTGACCCCAAGACCGCGGCCGGCCGCCACGCTCCGCTAAGCTCCCTCGTTCGGAACAAGAGAAAAAGAGAAACGGACCGCCGACCGACGGGCGGAACAGGAAGGCAGTGAATATGAGTAGTGACGCCGTTACACGGGTTTCCGTGGAGATCGCCGGCAGCGAGATCTCGTTCGAGACCGGCAGGATGGCCAAGCAGGCCTCCGGCGCAGTCGTCGTCCGCCAGGGCGACACGATGGTCCTCGCGACCGCCGTCGCCGGCATCGCTCCGCGACGTGGACTTCCTCCCGCTGACGGTGGACGTCGAGGAGCGCATGTACGCCGCCGGGCAAAATCCCCGGCTCCTTCTTCAAGCGCGAGGGCCGCCCGGGCGAGAAGGGCACGCTCACCGCGCGCATGATCGACCGCCCGATCCGCCCGCTGTTCCCCAAGGAATGGCGCTACGACACGCAGCTCGTGGCGATCCCGCTCTCGATCGACCACGTGCACCCGTACGACATCCTCGCGATGAACGGCGCCTCGGCCGCGCTGATGATCTCCGACATCCCGCTGCCGACGCCGGTCGGCGCGGTGCGGATCGGCAAGATCGACGGCAACTTCGTCGTCAACCCCGAGGAGGAGCTCGACCTGCTCGCCGACGCGCGAGGACCGCTCCGAACTCGACCTGATCGTCGCCGGCACCGAGGAGGCGATCCTGATGGTCGAGGCCGGCGCCAACGAGATCCCCGAGGCCGAGATCCTCGACGCGCTCGACATCGCCCACGCGGAGATCAAGAAGCTCTGCGCGCTGCAGCGCGACCTCGCCGCGAAAGTCGGCAAGGAGAAGAAAGTCTTCGAGACGATCCAGGTCGACCCGGCGGTGCTCGACGCGATCCGCGCCTCGCACGGCGCGGCAGCTCGACGCGGCGACGCAGGTCGAGGACAAGCTCGAGCGCCAGGACGCCACCAAGGCGGTCGAGGCGGCGATCCTCGAGCAGCACGCCCCGGCCGCGCCCGAGGGTGCCTCCGAGGAGCAGCTCGTCGCGGCCAAGCAGCGCGCGCCGCGGTGCAGATGGCCTTCGACAAGCTCGAGAAGTCGATCATCCGCGAGCGCATCGCCGTCCACAAGAAGCGCCCGGACGGTCGCGGCGAGGCGAGATCCGCGACATCACGATCGAGGTCGGCGTCACGCCGCGCACGCACGGCTCGGCGCTGTTCACGCGTGGGCAGACGCAGGCGCTGAGCGTCGTCGCGATGGGCACGCTGAAGGAGGAGATGCGCCTCGACACGCTCGGCCTGGAGACGAAAAAGTTCTACTGGCACCACTACAACTTCCCGCCGTTCTCGGTCGGGGAGGCGGGCCGCATGGGCGGCGTCAAGCGCCGCGACATCGGCCACGGCGCGCTCGCCGAGCGGGCGCTCGCGCCGATGGTGCCCTCGATCGAGGAGTTCCCCTACTCGATCCGCGTGGTCTCGGACATCCTCGAGTCCAACGGCTCCTCCTCGATGGCCTCGGTGTGCGGATCCTCGCTGTCGCTGATGGACGCGGGCGTGCCGATCAAGCGCCCGGTCGCGGGCATCGCGATGGGCCTGATCAAGGAGGGCGACGACTACATCGTCCTGACCGACATCGCCGGCGTCGAGGACCACCTCGGCGACATGGACTTCAAGGTCGCCGGCACCGAGCGCGGGCATCACCGCGCTGCAGATGGACATCAAGATCACGGGCGTCACGTTCGACATCCTGCGCGACGCGCTCGCGCAGGCCAAAGAGGCGCGCACGTTCATCCTCGGCAAGATGGCCGACGTGATCGAGACCCCGCGCGAGCAGCTCTCGCCAGTTCGCGCCGCGCATCCAGACGATCCAGATCGACCCGTCGCAGATCGGCCTGCTGATCGGCAAGGGCGGCGAAACGATCCGCGGCCTGGCCGACGAGTTCGAATCGCAGATCGACGTCAACGACGACGGCCAGGTGCTGATCTACTCCGCCAACGGCGAGCTCGGCGACGCGCTCGTGGAGCGCATCCGGATGATGATGAAGGAGGTCGAGGTCGGCGACGAATACGACGGCAAGGTCGTCAAGACGACCACCTTCGGCGCGTTCATCGAGCTCGCCAAGGGCACCGACGGCCTGCTGCACATCTCCAACGTCTCGCCCGGCGAGCGCGTGGAGACCGTCGAGGACGTGCTCAACAAGGGCGACGAGGTGAACGTGCGCGTGGTCGAGGTCGACCGCGAGCGCGGCCGCATCGGCCTGCGCCTCGTCGCACGACCCGGACATCGCCGGCAAGTCGCGTCGAGGAGCTCGCGGGCGTCGGCACCGGCGGCGGTGGTGGCGGCGGACGGCCGTCCGCGCGACGGCGGCGAGCAACGGCCGCTCGACCGCGGCCGCGCGGCCGCGACCGCGGCGGCGAGCGCGGCTCCGGCCGCCCGCGCCACGGCCGCGACCGCGACTGACGCGAGCGCCGGGCCGTGTGACCGCGCCGAGCACCGGCATCACCACGCTGGACTCCGGCGTGCGGGTCGTCACCGAGCGCGTGCCCGAGCGTGCGCTCGGTGGCGCTCGGCTTCTGGATCGCGCACCGGCTCGGCCGCCGAGCACGACGGCGAGGCCGGGCATCTCGCACCTGCTCGAGCACATGCTGTTCCGCGGCACCGAGAGCTACGGCTCGGAGGAGATCGACCAGATCTTCGACGCGATGGGCGCCGAGATCAACGCCGGCACCGACAAGGAGGCGACCTCGCTCTACACGCGCGTGCTCGACCGCCATCTCGAGCGCGCGTTCGACGTGATGGGCGACATGGTCTGGCAGCCCGCGCTTCGGCGAGCTCGAGGCCGAGCGCGAGGTCGTGCTCGAGGAGATCGCGATGTACGAAGACGACCCCCAGGACCGGGTCTTCGACGTGCTCGGCAGGGCGATCTTCGGCGCGCATCCGCTCGGGCGCGCCGGTGATCGGCACGGCCGAGGTCGTCGGCGCGGTCACGCGCGAGCAGCTCGCGGCCTTCCACGCCGAGCGCTACCTGCCCGAGAGCGATCGTGATCGCCGCGGCCGGCTCGGTCGACCACGACGCGCTCGTCGCGATGGCGCGCGCCGTCGAGGCCGGCCGCGAGCGCGTCGAGGCGCGCGCACGGCGCGCGGCCCGCAGGCAGGGCGCGCCGGACGGCGCAGCCGGACTTCGCGCCGCGCGTGCGCTTCCTGGAGAAAGACACCGAGCAGTACCACGTGTGCGTCGGCGGGGCGGGGATCGCGCGCGACGACGAGCGCCGCTTCGCGCTGCGCGTGCTCGAAGGCGTGCTCGGCGGCACGTCCTCCTCGCGCCTGTTCCAGGAGGTGCGCGAGCGCCGCGGCCTGGCCTACTCGGTCTTCTCCTTCTCGAACCTGTACGCGCACACCGGCGAGGTCGGGCTGTACGTGGGCACGCGCCCGGAGAACCTCGAGCGAGGCGCTCGCGGTCGTCGCCGCCGAGCTGCGAGCGCTGCGTCGAGGACCCGGCGAGCGAGGAGGAGCTGACGCGCTCGCGCGAGAACCTCAAGGGCCGCGTGGTGCTCGGCGCTGGAGTCGACGGGCGCGCGCATGAGCCGCCTCGGCGCCTCGGTCCTGAACGAGCATGCCGATCCTCTCGGTCGACGAGATGATCGAGCGGATCGACGCCGTCACGCTCGAGCAGGTTCGCGAGCTCGCCGCGCGAGCTGTTCGCGCCGGCGCGCCTGTCCGTCGCGGGCGTCGGCCCGGACGAGGAGAGTTTCCGCGCCGCGATCGAGCCGCTCGCGCACGGGCGGCATCGAGGCGCAGCCGAGCGTCGCGGGGGCGCGCTGTGATCCGCGTCGCCGTCGCCGGCGCCGCCGGGCGCATGGGCCAGACCGTCTGCGACGCCGTCGAGGGGCGCCGAGGACATGGAGCTGGTCGGGCGCGCCGACCCGCGGCTCGGCAGATCGCGCGCTCGACGGATCGGTGCTGCGCCGGCGCGCCGACGTCGTCGTCGACTTCACGCGCCCGGACACCGCGCTCGGAAACGCGCTGGCCTGCGTGCGCGCCGGGCGTGCACGTGGTGATCGGCACGACCGGCTTCGACCCGGCGCCGCTCGCGCAGGCGCGCCCCGCGGAGGGCCGGCCGCAGGCGAACGTGCTGATCGCGCCGAACTTCGCGATCGGCGCGGTGCTGATGATGCGCTTCGCCGAGCAGGCCGCCGCGCACATGGCAGAAGGCCGAGATCATCGAGCTGCACCACGACGCGCAAGCTCGACGCGCCGAGCGGCACGGCGGCGCGCACCGCCGAGCTGATGGCCGCGGCGACCGGACGGCCCGCCGCCGCCGATCCACTCCGTGCGCCTGCCGGGCTTCGTGGCCCACCAGGAGGTGATCCTCGGCGACCTCGGCCAGACGCTGACGATCCGCCACGACACGATCAGCCGCGAGTCGTTCATGCCGGGCGTGCTGCTCGCGGTGCGCCGCGTGGGGACGCTCGAGAGCTCGCCGGTCGTCGGCCTCGAGAACCTGCTCTTCTGAGTGGCGCGCGCATGAGATACTCACGCCGATGAGCGACCTCGGAACCATCCTCACGGCGATCGTCACGCCGTTCGACGAGCGCGGCAGGGTCAACGAGGAGTCCTTCGTCGCGCTGATGCGCCACCTGGCCGCGAACGGCTCGGACGGCTTCGTCGTCGCCGGCACGACCGGCGAGGCCTCGACGCTGACCGAGAGGAGCAGCTTCGCCTGATCGAGCTCGCGGTCGCCGAGCGCCCCGAGGGCAAGACGATCGTCGCGGGCACCGGCACGAACGACACGCGCCAGGCCGTCCACCTGACCGAACGGGCGACCGAGCTCGGCGTCGACGCGATGCTGTCGGTGACGCCCTACTACAACAAGCCCAGCCGCCTGGGGCTCCTGCGCCACTACGAAGCGGTCGCGGCGGCGACCGACAAGCCGATGATCCTCTACAACATCCCCGGCCGCACCGGCCACGAACATGCCGCCCGACCTGCTCGCCGAGCTCGCGCAGATCGACGGCATCGAGGGCGTCAAGCAGGCCAACGCCGACGGAGCTGCAGCCGATCGACGGCCTGCGACCTCTACGCCGGCGACGACGCCACGTTCGCGCGCACGCTCGACATCGGCGGCGCCGGCGGGATCCTCGTCGCCGAGCCACATCGTCGGCAACGAGATGCAGCGGATGGTCGACGAGCCCGAGCACCGCGCCGAGATCGACGCCTCGCTGCAGGACGTCTACGAGACGCTGTTCCTGACGGCGAGCCCGACGTGCACGAAGGCGGCGCTGAACCTGCTCGGCCACGACGTCGGCGGGCTGCGCCTGCCGCTGGTGGAGGCCACCGACGAGGAGACGGCGGCCGTGCGCGCGATGCTCGAGCGCCACGGTCTGCTCGCTCGGCGATCGGCCCGACGCTGACCGCACGCGTCCGGCGGCGAGCCCGGCGCGAGCGCGCACGCGTGAGCCAAGCTGCGCGTCCTGCCCCTCGGCGGGCTGGGAGAGATCGGCAAGAACATGACGGTCGTCGAGCACGACGGCCGCATCGTCGTCGTCGACGTGGGGCTGCGCTTCCCGACGCCCGAGATGGTCGGGATCGACCTCGTGCTGCCGGACTTCGCCTACCTGCGCGAGCGCGCCGAGGACATCGAGGCGATCGTCATCACGCACGGCCACGAGGACCACCTCGGCGCGCTGCCGTGGGTCCTGCGCGAGCTCGGCGACCGCACGACGCCGCCCGTCTACGGCGGCGCGCTGACGATCGCGATGGCGCGCTCGAAGCTCGACGAGCACAAGCTGCACGAACGTCGAGCTGAACGAGGTCGAACCGGGCGAAGTGCTCGAGCTCGGCCCGTTCTCGCTCGAGCTGGTCCACATGACCCACTCGATCCCCGACTCCAGCGCCGTCGCGCTCGGCACCGAGCTCGGCACGGTGCTGATCACCGGCGACTACAAGTTCGACCAGACCCCCGTCGACGGCCCGCCCGCCGACGTCTCGCGCCTGGCCGAGCTCGGGCCGCGAGGGCGTGCTGCTGCTGTGCGGCGACTCCACGAACGTCGACCGCGCCGGCTTCTCGCCGTCGGAGTCGGTCGTCGGCCCGCACCTGGAGGAGGTCTTCGCGCGCTGCGAGGGCCGCATCGTCGTGACCAGCTTCGCGTCGAACATCCACCGCGTGCAGCAGGTCGTCGACGCCGCGCGAGGCGCTCGACCGCAAGGTCGCGCTGGTCGGGCGCTCGATGCGCAAGAACGTCGGCATCGGGCGCACGCTCGGCCACATCGAGATCCCCGACGGGATGCTCGTCGGGCCGCGCGAGATCAACGACTTCCCCGACGAGCGCGTCGTGATCATCTCCACCGGCTCCCAGGGCGAGCCGCTGTCGGCGCTGCGGCGGATGGCCTACCGCGACCACCGCCAGGTGGAGCTGAAGAGCGGCGACACGGTCGTCTTCTCCGCCACGCCGATCCCCGGCAACGAGCGCGCGGTCAACGAGACGATCGACCGCCTCTACCACATCGGCTGCGACGTGATCACGCCGCGCGACGCGCCCGTGCACGCCTCCGGCCACGGCTACGCGGAGGAGGTCAAGCTGATGCTCAACCTCGTCAAGCCGCGCTACGTGATGCCGTTCCACGGCGACTTCAAGCGCCTGCGCCTGCACGCGCAGCTGGCCGAAGCGGTCGGCGTGCCGCCGGAGGACATCTTCCAGGGCGACAACGGCCTGCCGCTCGACATCGACGCGCGCGGCGCGCGCTTCGGCGCGCGCGAGCAGGCGGGCATGATCTTCGTCGACGGCGTCGAGATCGGCGACATGGCCGACGTCGCGCTGCGCGACCGGCGCATGCTCTCCGCGGACGGCATCTTCATCGTCGTCGTCACGATCGCCGAGCAGGACGGCAGCTCGGTCGCCGACCCCGAGGTGATCTTCCGCGGCGTGCCGTTCCAGGACGAGGCCGACGAGCTCCTCGAGGAGATCCGCGTGACCGTCGAGGGCTCGCTGGAGCGGCGCCGCGAAGGAGGAAATCCGCGAGGTCGACCTGCTGCAGCAGACGCTGCACGACGACCTGGCGAAGCTAGTCTACGACCGTCTCAAGCGGCGGCCGATGGTGCTGCCCGTCGTCGTCGAGGTCTAGCAGCGCCGGCAGGCGCACGACGAAGCGTGCGCCCGGCGTGGCCCTCGCGGGCGCGTCCTCGCAGCGCTCGACGCCGCCGCCGTGCGCGGTGGCGACGGCCTGCACGATCGCGAGGCCGAGGCCGAACGAGCCGCCGCGGTCGCCGGCGCCGCGGACGAAGCGCTCGAACAGGGTCGCGGCGAGCTCCGCGGGGACGCCGGGGCCGTCGTCCTCGACGACCAGCTCGGCGTGCCCGTCGGGCGTGGTGTGAGTGGCGACCCGGATCTCGGTGCCCGGGCGGGGTGTGGCGCAGCGCGTTCTCGAGCAGGTTGATCGCGAGGCGGTGCAGCTCGTCGCGCGCGCCCTCGACGACGGCGGGATGGACGTCGAGCGTGATCTCGTGCGTCGGCGCTGACCGGGCCGAGCTCGCCGGCGGCCTCGACGACGATCTGCGCGAGGTCGCACGGCTCGCGCGCCTGCACGCGCGCGGCGTCGGTGCGGGCGAGCAGCAGCAGGTCGCGCGACGAGCCGGCGCATGCGCTGCGAGGAGCGCAGCGCCGAGCTGGCCGCCTCGCCCTGGTCGCCGCTGCAGGGACTCGGCGAGCAGCTCGAGGTTGGCGAGCACGCTCGTCAGCGGCGTGCGCAGCTCGTGCGAGGCGTCGGCGACGAAGCGGCGCTGGCGGGCGAGCATCGCCTCGGTCTCGCCGCGCGCGGCGTCGAGCTCGCGGAGCATCCCCTCGAGCGTGCGCGCGAGCTCGGCGACCTCGTCGTCGGCCTCGTGACTGCGGGATGCCGTGCGAGGGGTCGCGCGTGCGCGCGATCTCCGCGGCGGTGGTGGTGAGCTCGGCGATCGGCGCCATCGCGCGGCGCGCGATCGCCATGCCGGCGAGCAGCGCGAGCGCGCTGCCGGCGAGCACCCCGAAGAGCAGGAACAGCTCGACGCGCTTGACGGTCGCCTCGGTGTCGGAGACGCGGCGTCCGTACTGGATGATCACGTGGCCGATCGGCGCGCCGCCGCGCAGTACACGAGCGCGGTGCGGCTGATCACGCGGTAGCCGTGGACGGTTCTCGCCGTGGCCCGTGGTTCGCCGAGCGAGGGTGCGTTGGCGGCTGCTGGGCGATCACGTTGCCGCCGGCTCCGGGCGTGAGGATCCTGATGACCGCGTGCTCGGAGTGGAGGCGAAGTACGGCGAGCGGCGGCTTGATCTTGAGTGGCGGAACGGTGATGCGCAGCTGCGAGGCGAGCTGGTCGGCGGTGTCCTGCGACCTGCGTGGTTGAAGTCCGAGCGGATGCGGTGCACGGTCAGCGAGCCGATCGCGACGGCGAACGCGCACAGGATCACGAACGTCAGCAGCGCCGAGACGCCCGCCAGGCGCACGCGGATCGGCAGCCTGTCGAAGCTCGCCGAGACCCCGCCCGGCGTGCGCGGCAGGCACGCGCGCCGCCCGGGCGCCCGCGTCTAGGCGCGAAGGACGTAGCCGGCTCCCCTGATCGTGTGCAGCAGCCGCGGCTCGCCGTCGGCCTCGAGCTTGCGGCGCAGGTTCGACACGAACACCTCGATCGTGTTCGTGGTCGAGAACGGGTCATAGCCCCACACCTCGTCGAGCAGGCGCTGGCGGGAGATCACGATGCGCTCGTTGCGCATCAGGTACTCGAGCAGCTCGAACTCGCGCTGGGTCAGGTCGATCGCGCGCTCGCCGCGGATGACCTCGTGCGTGTCGGCGTTCAGCATCAGATCGCCGACGCGCAGCGGCGCGGAGCCGCGGGGCGGGCGGCGGCGCAGCAGCGCGCGCATCCGCGCGAGCAGCTCCTGGCGCTCGAACGGCTTGACGAGGTAGTCGTCGGCGCCCGCGTCGAGGCCCTCGACGCGCGACTCGAGCGCGTCGCGCGCGGTCAGGATCAGGATCGGCACGTCGTCGTCGGCCGCGCAGCGCGCGCGCGACCTCGACGCCGTCGAGCTTGGGCAGGCCGAGGTCGAGGATCACGAGGTCGGGCGCGAAGGAGCGGCCCTGCTCGAGCGCGTCCTCGCCGTCGGCGGAGGTGCGCACCTCATAGCCCTCCATGCGCAGCGAGCGCTGGAGCGCCTGGGCGATGTCCTCGTCGTCCTCGACGACGAGGACGCGTGGTGATCGGGAGAAGTCGTTCATGGTCTTTATCTAGATGGATGGCGTAAAGCGATGGTAAGGCGCCCGAGGCAGGTTCCGGGCGCCGGTGTCGAAGTTGCGCGTGATGGCCCCCACCCGTAAACGCGCGACCGCGACGCGCAAAGCGCCCGCGCAAACGCTCCGCTGGACGCGGCTCCTCCGCGCGCACGCGCTCGCGCGCCGAGCGAGGCGCGCCGCGCAAGCCGGTGAGCCTGGGCGAGCTGTTGGCGCTGCCGCGCATGCCCGTGCTCGACCAGCGCCAGCGCGACATCCTCGGCCTGGCGCTCGTCGCGGCTGGCATCTTCATGGGCTTCGTCCTGTACGGCGGCTGGGACGGCGGCCGCGCGGGCCACGGCCTGGCGGTCGCGCTCGGCTGGATGCTGGGCCGCGCGCGCGTGCTCGCGCCGGTCGCGCTGGTGGTTGGCGGGCGGCGCGCTGCTGCTGCGCCCGGTGCTGCCCGCGCTGCGCCCGCTGCGCACGGGCGCCGTCTGCCTGTTCGCGGCGGTGACGCTGGCGCTGGCGGCGGGCACGCTCGGCGTCAGCTCGGGCCCGGGCGCGCGGCGCAGGCGTGGACCTCGGCTCACCTGCAGAGCCACGGCGGCGTCGCGGGCCAGGCGCTGTATGAGCTCTCGCACCGCCTGGTGCAGAACGTGGGCGTGGACATCCTCGTCGTCTTCCTGCTGCTGACGGGCGTGATCCTGCTGACGGGTGCCTCGCTCGCGAGCGCGATGCGCGCGACGGGCAACGGGTTGATCGACACCACGCGCATGGTCGGTCGCCTCGGCGAGCGCGACCGGGCCGCGACCGGGCCGGCGCCGCTCGCCGACGAGGCGCAGCCGCGCAGGTCGCCTCGCGGCGCGCGTGCCGGCGCCGAAGATGATTTCGCGCCTGCGAGGCGAGCCGATGACGGTGCCCGATCCGGCGCCGGAGGAGCTGATCGTGCGCGCCACGCACGTGGAGGCGCCCTCGCGCGACTGGCGCGACGAGGATGAATCGGCGGACGGGGCGGAGGAGGCGTTCTCGCCTGCTGGCGGCGGGCCCCGAGAGCCGTCGAGCGCGCCGGATCTCGACGCGGAGGAGGACGCGGAGGAGGAGCGATCGCGGGCGTCGCGCACGCGGACCCCGCCGACCTGACGCCGCAGGGCCGCCTGCGCGGCGTCGGTCACCGACGACCCCGACTTCGTGTGGCAGCTGCCCGACGGCGGAGCAAGCTGCTGACGCGCTCGACGCGCGAGCAGACGCGCCCGGACACGGCCGGGCAGGAGAGGACGGCGACGAGCCTGGTCGAGGCGCTGGGGCACTTCGGCGTGCAGGCGAAGGTGATCGGCACGGTCGCGGGGCCGCACATCACCCGCTATGAGCTGCGGCTGGCGCCGGGCACGAAGGTCGGGAAGGTGGCGCAGCTGAAGGACGACCTGGCCTATGCGCTGGCGGCGACGGACATCCGCATCCTCGCGCCGATCCCGGGCAAGCAGGCCGTCGGCGTGGAGGTGCCGAACGCGCACCGCCAGATGGTCCGCCTCGGCGACGTCTTCCAGGAGCCGCCGAAGGACTGGTCGCCGCTGACGGTGTGGCTGGGCAAGGACGTCGCCGGCAAGGCGATCGGCGCGGATCTGGCGAAGATGCCGCACATCCTCGTGGCGGGCACGACCGGCGCGGGCAAGTCGGGCGCGATCAACGCGATGCTCTCGAGCATCCTGCTGCGCGCGACGCCGCACGAGGTGCGCCTGGTGCTGGTGGACCCGAAGCAGGTGGAGCTCAACCACTACGAGTCGATCCCGCACCTGCTGACGCCCGTCATCACGAGCCCGCGGATGGCGGCGAACGCGCTGCAGAACCTGGTCAAGGAGATGGAGCAGCGCTACGGGATCATGTCCCTGGCGCGCACGCGCGGCCTGGTCGAGCTCAACAAGGCCCGAGCCAAGCGCGGCGAAGCCGCCGCTGCCCTACATCCTCTGCGTGATCGACGAGCTCGCGGACCTGATGATGGTGGCGCCGGCCGACGTCGAGGACTCGATCATCCGCCTGGCGCAGAAGGCGCGCGCGGTCGGCATCCACCTGGTGCTCGCCACGCAGAGCCCGCGCGTGGACGTGATCACGGGGATGATCAAGGCCAACGTGCCGTCGCGGATCGCCTTCGCGGTCTCCTCGCAGACGGACTCGCGCGTGATCCTCGACCAGAACGGCGCCGAGTCGCTGCTGGGGCAGGGCGACATGCTGTTCAGCCCCGTCGGCAGCTCGCGCCTGCAGCGCATCCAGGGCGCCTACATCGACGAGGCGCAGATCGCGAAGCTGACCGACATGTGGCGCCGCCAGGGCGAGCCGGAACTGCGCGAGGAGCTGCTCGAGGAGGTCGAGCCGGAGACGCCGGAGGGCGGGCCGGACGAGTTCGACCCCGACGAGGACCCGCTGCTGAGCGACGCGATCACGCTGGTCGCGGAAATGCAGACGGCGTCCACCTCGATGCTCCAGCGTCGCCTGCGCCTCGGCTACACGCGCGCGGGTCGCATGATCGACATGCTCGAGCGCCGCGGCGTGATCTCGGGCTATGAGGGCTCGAAGCCGCGGCAGGTGCTGATCACCGAGGCGGAGCTGCCGCGGGTGCTCGCCGCGCTGGATGGCTCGCCCGCGCAGACCGCGCCGACGCTCAGCGACTAGCCTGCAGGTCGAGATGATCCACACGACCGCTGGATCTAACCCCTGATGCCCGAGATCGGAGCAACGCTGCGCGAGGCGCGTATGCGCGCACGCATCGACGTCTCAGAGATCGAGGCGCAGACGAAGATCCGCGCGAAGTACCTGCGGGCGCTGGAGAACGAAGAGTGGGGCCTGCTTGCCGGGGCCGACGTTCGTCAAGAGCTTCCTGCGCACCTACGCGCAGGCGCTCGGAGCTCGACGGCAAGGCGCTGGTCGAGGAATACCGCCTGGAGCACGAGCGCGCGAACGAGCATGATGCTCGAGCCGATCGTGTCGACGCCGCAGCGCAACCAGGGTCGCGGCGGGCGCAGCGGTCGGGCGACGGCCCGTCGCGCGGCTACGTGCTCGCGGTGGGCGCGATCGGCGCTGGTGATCGTGGTGCTGATCGTGCTGCTGATCTCAGGCGGCGGAGGCGGGGCGAAACCGCGCACGACGAGCACCTCCAAGAGCGCCGCGCAAACGGGCGCGGCGAGCGCCCGCGAACATCGCCGCAGCGCGAACGCCGCCGGCGGGCAGAGCGCGGACAGCTCGGTGATGAGCCTGTCGCTGAAGACGACGGGGCCCGTGTTCGTGTGCCTGCTCGGCGACGGCGGGCGCAGGCTGATCCCCGGGCTGAACCTGCCGGCGGGGGAAACGACCCAGACCTACCACGCGAAGCACTTCGCGATCACGCTCGGCAACAGCTCCGTGACGATGTACGTCGACGGCTCGGTGCGCACGGTTCCGCCGTCGAGTGAGCCGATCGGCTACTCGATCACGAAGGCGCAGGGCCGCGAGACGCTGAGCGCGGCGCGCTGCCGACCTGCAAATGAGGTTGCGGTGAGCGTACGAGCGGGCATCGTGGTGACCGGCACCGAGGTGCTGACCGGCCGCGTCAGCGACCGCAACGGCCCGTGGCTGGCGGAGCGTCTGCGCGAGCTGGGCGTCGACCTCGCGTACACGACGATCGTCGGCGACCGGCCCGAGGACATGCGCGCGGCGCTGGAGCTTCATGGCGGCGCAGGGGATGGACATCGTGATCACGAGCGGCGGCCTGGGGCCGACGGCGGACGACCTGACCGCGGAGGTGGTGGGCGCGTTCCAGGGCCGGGAGATGGTGCTCGACGAGGCGCTCGGAGGAGCGGATCGCGGAGATCCTGCGCCCGCTGGCGAAACGTTGGCCGAACATCGACATGGAGGCGATCCGCGCGGGCAACCACAAGCAGGCGACGGTGCCCGAGCGGCGCGACGATCCTCGAGCCGGTGGGCACCGCGCCGGGGCTCGTGGTGCCGCCGTCGCAGACGGCCAGGCCCCGACGGTGGTCGTGCTGCCGGGGCCGCCGCGCGAGCTGCAGCCGATGTGGGCGCACGCGCTCGACACGGACGCGCTACAGGCGGCGCTCGCTGGGGCGACGGTCTATCGCCAGCGCACGCTGCGCCTGTTCGGGATCCCCGAGTCGGAGATCGCCGAGACGCTGCGCGTGGCCGAGCGCGAGGGGATCGCGCTTGGCAAGCTCGAGGTGACGACGTGCCTGAAACGCGGCGAGGTCGAGATCGTGACGCGCTACGAGCCGGACGGGGAAAATATCTATGAGGAGTTCGCAGCTGTTGTTCGACGCGCGCCACGGCGACACGCTCTTCTCCGAGGACGGGAGCACCGTCGACGAGCAGGTCGCGGCTCTACTGCAAGCGATCCCACCGGGGCGCCCGCTCCGTACGATCGCTACGGCGGAGTCGTGCACCGGGGGCCTGCTGGCGGCGCGACTGACGGATCTGGCGGGCGCGTCGGAGTACGTGCGGGGCGGAATCGTGGCGTACTCCAACGAGGCGAAGGTCGCCCAGGCGGGCGTGGCGCGGGAGCTGATCGAGCAGCACGGGGCCGTCTCGGCCGAGGTGGCGGAGGCGCTGGCCGACGGCGCGCGGACGCGACTGGGAGCGGACGTGGGCGTGGGCATCACCGGCGTCGCGGGCCCGGGCGGCGGCAGCGAGGAGAAGCCGGTCGGCCTGGTGTGGATGAGCGTGGCGGTGGACGGCGGCGAGCCGGTGACGCGCTCGGTCAACCTGCCGGGCGGGCGGGCGGACGTGCGCGACCGCGCGACGACGTTCGCCCTGCACATGGTCCGCCGCGCGCTCGCGGAGCGGTGAGCGCGCCCGCGGCGCGGCTGTTCGTGGCGGTCGAGCCGCCGGCGGGCGTGCGCGAAGAGCTCGCCGCGTGGGCTCGCGGCGTGCGCGCCGGCCTGGGCGCGGGAAGGGGGCCTGGCGGCGGGCGCGAGGCGTTGCGACTGGTCGACGCCGACTCGCTGCACCTGACGCTGTGCTTCCTGGGCGGCCGCCCCGTGGGGGAGATCGGCGTGCTGGCCGAGGCGCTGCGCGCGTGCCGCGAGCGCAGCTGCGAGCTGTCGGTTGGGGCGCCGCTGTGGCTGCCGCCGCGGCGTCCGCGCGCGCTGGCGGTGGAGATCGACGACCCGGATGGCGAGCTCGCGGGAGTGCAGGCGCGGGTTGGCGAGGCGCTGCGCGAGGTCAGCGGCTGGGAGCCGCAGCGGCGGCGCTTCCGGGCTCACGTGACGGTCGCGCGCATGCGCGAGGGGGCGCTCGGGGCGTCGTACGCACGGCCGCTGGAGCCGACGCCGCAGGTCAGCTTCGTCCCGACGTCCGTGGCGCTGTACCGCTCGTGGCTGTCGCCGAGCGGCGCGACGTACGAGGCGCTGGAGACGTGCGAGCTGGAGCCGCCCGCGGGCTGACGGCTCGGGGCTCAGCTTTCCTGTTCTTCGGCTTCCGGCGCTTCGCAGGCCGCTTCGTTCGAGCCTTCTTCTTCGCCTTCTTCGCAGGCGGCCGATTCGGCTTCTTCCGCTTCGCTTTCCCGGGCGCCGGGCGAGTGCTTGGCCCTGTGCCTGCGGCGCGAGTGCGCGGGTCGGTGTTTTTTCGCGTGGGTGGTCGGCTTGACCTTGCGGCCCGGCTTCGAGCACCTGTGGGCGGCGGATCTGGCGTGCGCGGAGGTGGACGTCGCGTGGCAGGAGCTTCCGTGCGCGACGCGCGCGACGGTGGCGGAGGGAAGCGCAAGCAGCGCCAGGGCGAGCGCGAGCACCGTCGAGGCGAGCGCCAGCGCGCGGCGGAGGCGTTGGATGGAGGCGGTGGGCATGAGAGCTCATCGTCCTCGCGGACGGTCAATGCGAGCGCGGCGCGCGGCGGTGGACGAACGCACACCCGGGGCGAGGCGAACGTCTGTTCTCGTTCCGTCCGGGGGGAGGGCTAACTTGCACTCTCCATTTCGAACCGGAGGAGTAACGCCATGGCCGTGACCGAGCAAGAGAAGGCCGCCAAGGCGCGCGACGCCGCGCTGCAGGGAGCGCTCACCCAGATTGAGCGTGAGTTCGGCAAGGGCTCGGTCATGCGCATGGGCGACGAGGGCGCCCAGGTCCGCTGTGACGCGATCCCGACGGGCGCGCTGTCGCTCGACTTGGCGCTGGGGATCGGCGGCGTGCCGCGCGGACGGATCGTGGAGGTGTTCGGCCCGGAGTCCTCGGGTAAGACGACGATGATCTACCACGTGCTCGCGGAGGCGCAGAAGCTGGGCGGCGTGTGCGCGTTCATCGACGCCGAGCACGCGATGGACCCGCTGTACGCGAAGGAGATCGGCGTGGACATCGACGAGCTGCTCGTCTCTCAGCCGGACTACGGCGAGCAGGCGCTGGAGATCGCGGACATGTTCGTGCGCTCGGGCGCGGTGGACGTGGTGGCGATCGACTCGGTCGCGGCGCTGACCCCGCGCGTGGAGCTGGAGGGCCAGATGGGCGACCAGACGGTGGGCGCGCAGGCGCGGATGATGTCCCAGGCGATGCGCAAGCTCGCGGGGAACCTGAACCGCACGCAGACGCTGTGCATCCTGACGAACCAGATCCGCGAAAAGGTTGGCGTGATGTTCGGCTCGCCGGAGACGCAGCCGGGCGGTCGCGCGCTGAAGTTCTACGCCTCTCAGCGGCTGGACATCCGCCGCATCGAGACGTTGAAGGACGGCACGGAGGCGGTGGGCAACCGCGTGCGCGTGAAGATCGTGAAGAACAAGGTCGCGGCGCCGTTCCGCCAGGCGGAATTCGACATCGAGTTCGGCAAGGGCATCTCGACCTCGGGCTGCCTGATCGACCTCGGCCTGGAGCACAACATCGTCTCGAAGTCCGGCTCGTTCTTCTCCTACGGCAACGACCGCCTGGGCCAGGGACGCAACAACGCGAAGATCCACCTGGACGAGAACCCGGCGATGGCGAAGGAGATCGAAGACAAGATCTACACAGCCCTGGGCATCGGCAAAGACCTGGTGACCCCGATCGACCGGGACACGACCGGGTCGGCGCCGCAAGACGTCAAGCCACCGATCGTCAGCGAACCGGTGGTGGCAGCGGCCTAGAAGCAGGCTGGGGGCGTTCGCGCTACGCGAGCGCCCCTGGGGTTCATTGGACCGCTATGTGCAGATAGGACAGTTGTGGTAACGTGACTGCGATGAAGACTCTTCATCTTGATCCGTCAACTCGCGATCAAGCCGCCCTTGTAGCCGAGGAGATCGACAGGATGCTCGGGGAGGGCAAGCACATCGCGGTGACGCTCGCCGAGGAGCAAGAGCTGCTTTCCCCCCAGCAGGCGGCTGATCGCCTCGGTTTCTCCCGCCAGCATGTGGTGCGTCTCATCGGCTACGGCGACCTCGAGGGACAGCATCTCCCCGGATCGACCCACTGGAAGATTCCACTGGCATCGGTGCTTGCGTTCGAGGCCGAGCAAGAAAGGCACCGCAAGATAACCGACGATTGGTCACGTGAACTCGACGCGCTCGGCGCCCCAGCCGAGTGAGCGACAGTCATCGGCCTCGCGCGGTTCTTGACGCCGACATCATCTACTCCCGCGTCCTTCACGAGCTGATCGGGCGCGCTGCCGCAGAACTACGACTACTGGACCTCTTCTGGAGCGAGCAGCTTCTGGAGGAGGCGCAGAGTTCTCTTGTTGAGAAGAAGGGGCTCCCCGCTGATTCCGCGCGGCGGTGGGTCGATCATCTGCGACGGAACTTCCCGGAGGGACGCATCGAACTCGGCGAGCCGGCCGTCTCCGACCTCGCCAACTTGACCAGCGATCCGGCCGACGCTCATGTATGTGCGCTCGCCCTCGCCGCTCAGGCCGACTACCTGTTCACGCATGACCGCGGCTATCTGCGCGATGCCCTGAGCGGTCATGGAGTCCAGGTCTTGACGCCCGACGAGTTCCTCGCTCCGGCGTTTGACGCGGACACGCAAGGAATGCTCGGCGTGTTGAGATGGCAGGCCGACATATGGGCGGGAGGACGCACGATCGAGGTGTTGCTCGACACGATCGAACGAGCCGGGGCGCCGGCATTCGCCGGGAAGGCGCGCGAGTACCTCTAGCGATTAGCGTCCTTCTGCCTCGGCAGTGCTCTCCGTCAGGCGCTGCGGGCCCCTACACCACAGGCGGTGGCTCTCCCTCGGCGCTGGCGGCGAGCACTGGATCCCACTCGCACACGGCGCATGCGTGACGAAACGCGGAGCGGGCGAACTCGAGTGCGAACGCGTGCGGGTCTGGGCTCGAGCGCACGTCGTCCCAGGTGAGGATGTACTCGCCAAGCTCCACGTCCCAATGCGCGGCGGCGGGGGAGAGCGTGGCCTCAGAGAACCCATCGGGAGCGGGGTGCGCGTAGGCGTAGAACGCCGCCTTGCCGTACCGCGGATCGCCGGGCCACCAGCCGATCGCCACCTCCTGTGCATCCATCGCGTTGCGCATGATGAAGTCATCCGACGGCGGGTCGGCGGGAAGCCCCGAGAACAGGCTGACGGCGAGATCGAACGATCCCCACCACGCGTTGACGGGAGTCGAGCGCCCTCGGAACGGCGCACGAAACGCCGCCAGCACAAGGGCGGCCTGAGTCGCCGCGGCGAAGTAGTGAGAGACCTGCGCTGGGTCGTAGCTCGCGTGCTCGTCGTCCTCGTCGAGCGGCACGCTCCAGTGGACCTCCTGCGGCGTCGGGTCGATCTCAACCGCCCCGGCGAGACCGCGGATCCCGTCGAGAACCGCACGCGTGACCTCGCCCACCGGCCTATCCGGTCCCAGCGGGACCCGCTCCATACCACCGCCACTGTGTTCAACCACGGCCTCGTGGATGCGTAGATCGAGCGCGGCGACGAATACCCCAGAACCGTCAGGTGCCGGCAGCGGGGCGGTCTCCCAGCCTCGTGCGGTCAAACGCAGCGCCGCGTGTTGGAGTTGCGGCTCAGGTGGCGCGAGCGCCCCCGCCAGCTTCCCCAGCACTTGGGTATGCGCGTGGAGCGTGTCGCACGTGTCGCTCCATTCGTCGTAGCGAAGCGCGGGCCACGTGGCAGCGGACATCGGGTCAGCACCCGTTCGCAGACGCGAGCGCTCTGCATAGCTCGTCAATCCGATCTGCTCCGAGTCTTGTGATTTCCTCGGTCAGCTGCGCCTTAGGAACGGTGCGCACATTGTCCAGCGAGATCGCACATTCGCGAGGCAAGCCGTCCTCTGAGCCCAGTGGCACCTCGCTGACAAGTCCACGGATGCGAGTCGTCAGCAGCGCAACGACCACGTTGCGGAGTCCCGGGATCGCCGCGTCACGAGTCAGAATGCATACTGGACGCCGACCCTCGGCTTCCAGGTCGAGCCAGAAGATAGCGCCGCGATTCACCAAGGCTCTTCGCGAACCGCCTCGCGGGCGTTCGCCTCTGCCCAGCGATCCTCGCGCCCATCCAGCTCATTGGCCGAGAGCTTCGCCTCCTCGTCGAAATATGCGGTCAGCCCATCCTGAGTCTCGACGGCGCGCAGCGCGACAACGGCCTGTGCATCGGTCCACCCAGGCGCTTCCTCGAGCAGCTTTTCCTTCGCCGTCATACCAAAAGGGTAGCGACGGGTGGCGACGCCGACGAACGAAAGACGCGTGCGCCGGTACCCTTGCAGGCATGGCAAAGCGCTACCACCTGACGACGTTCGGCTGCCAGATGAACGAGCACGACTCCGAGCGGATGAAGGGGATGCTCGAGTCGCTCGGCTACACGCGAGGCGCCCGAGCGCGCGCGAGGCGGACCTGATCCTGTTCAACACGTGCTCGATCCGCGAGACGGCCGACAGCTCGCTTCATCGCGCACCTGGGCGAGGCGAAGCGGCTGAAGCGCGAACCACCGGAGCGCGTCGTGGGCGTGGGGGGCTGCTGGGCGCAGTCGGTCAAGGAGGAGGTGTTCGAGCGCTTCCCGTTCGTGGACGTGGCGTTCGGCCCGGGCCAGGTGCACAAGCTGGCGGAGTTCCTCACGAGCGACTCGCTGACCGCGCAGGGCTACTTCGAGTTCGAGGGCTTCACGGGCCACCTGCCGGCGCGCCGCGAGCGCCCGTTCCAGGGCTGGCTGCAGATCAGCGTGGGCTGCAACTGCGCGTGCTCGTACTGCATCGTCCCCTCGACGCGCGGGCGCGAGGTCAGCCGCCCGCTCGAGGAGCTGGTGGCGGAGGTCGAGGCGATGGCGGCGGACGGCGTGCGCGAGGTCACGCTGCTGGGGCAGAACGTGAACTCCTACGGGCGCGACCTGCCGGCGACGCGCGGCGCGCGCCGGCTTCGCGCGAGCGCCTGCTTCGCGGACTGCTGCGGATCGACGCGTCGAGGGGATCGAGCGGATCCGCTACACGAGCCCGCACCCGAAGGACATGCGCGAGGACGTGATCCGCGCGCACGCGGAGCTCGCGAGCGTGTGCGAGCACATCCACCTGCCGCTGCAGTCCGGCTCGAGCCGGATCCTGAAGGCGATGCGCCGCACCTACGACCGCGAGCGCTACATGGACCGCGTGGCGATGATCCGCGAGCACGTGCCCGACGTGGCGCTCACGACGGACATCATCGTGGGCTTCCCCGGCGAGACCGAGGAGGACTTCGAGCAGACGCTGGAGGTGGTCGAGGAGGTCGGCTACGACAGCGCGTTCACGTTCATCTTCTCGCCGCGGCGCGGCACGGAGGCGGCGGAGATCGCCGAGGGCGTCGTGCCGCATCCGGTCAAGGTGGAGCGCATGGAGCGGCTGCTGGAGATCGTGCAGCGCCAGCGCGCGCGAGCGCGCGCAGCGCTTCGTGGGGCGCACGGTGGAGGTGCTCGTCGAAGGCCCCTCGCGCACCGACCCGGAGCGCCTGCGCGGGCGCACGCGCCACAACAAGGTCGTCAACTTCGGCGGCCTGGCGCAGCCGGGCGAGCTGACGCGACGTGGAGATCCTCACCGCCACCAGCCAGACGCTCGCGGGCGAGGAGCGCCTGCTGGCCCGAGCCGGCACAGGCGCAGGCGCGGGCCCGGGCGCGAGCCACGCGCTGAGCCGATGAAGATCCGCGCGGCCGTGCTGGAGGAGTTCGGCAGAGCCGCTGGTGGTGCAGGAGGTCGACCTGGCCGAGCCCGGGCCGGGCGAGGTGCTGGTGCGGCTCGTGGCGTGCGGCGTGTGCCACACCGACATGTACACCGCCTCGGGCGTGGACCCCTCCGGCTACGCGCCGACGGTGCTCGGGCACGAGGGCGCGGGCGTCGTCGAGCGCTGCGGCGCGGACGTGACGCTGCTGCAGGAGGGCGACCACGTGGTGACGCTGTTCTCGCCGCAGTGCGGCGAGTGCGTGCACTGCGTCAGCCCGCTGACGAACCTGTGCCTGGCGATCCGCGAGCAGCAGAACCTCGGCTACCTGCCGGACGGCACGACGCGCCTCGTCGCGCGACGGCGAGCCGCTGCGCCACTTCATGGGCACCTCGACGTTCGCGCGAGTACACGGTGATGCCCGAGATCGCGCTCGCGCGGATCGACCCCGAGGCGCCGCTGGACCGCGCCTGCCTGTTCGCCTGCGGCCTCTCCACGGGCCTGGGCGCGGCGATGAAGACCGCGGCGGTGCGCGAGGGCTCGACGTGCGTGGTGTTCGGCGCGGGCATGGTCGGCCTGGGCGCGGTGGCGGGCGCGCGCCTGCAGGGCGCGGAGCGGATCGTGTGCGTCGACATGTCCCCCGAGCGCCTGGAGCTCGCGCGCGGGCAGGGCGCGACCGACATGATGATCGGCGGCCCCGACACGGTCGAGGCGATCCTCGAGATGACGGGCGGCTTCGGCGCGGACTACACGTTCGAGGCCACGGGCAGCGTGGCGGTGATGCGCCAGGCGGTCGAAGCGGCGCGCATGGGCTGGGGCCTGTGCACGGTGTGCGGCGTCGCGGGCCGCGGCGAGACGCTCGACGTGGTGCCGCGCCTGCTGATCACCGGCCGGCGCGTCTGCGGCTCGTCGCTTCGGCGGGCTGAAGGGACGCGAGGACGTGCCGGTGCTGGTGCGCCGCTACCTCGACGGCGACATCGACGTCGACCCGTTCATCTCGCACCGCATCGCGCTCGACGAGGTCAACCGCGGCTTCGAGCTGATGGAGGCCCAGGACGGGCATCCGCAGCGTGATCGAGCTGTAGGGCCTCCCGCGGGCCAACGCAAGCCCGGACGCTCGAGGACCCTCAGGCGAGGACGGGAACTCTCAGCTCGCCGTCCAGGCACACCTGGTCGCGGCCGAGGTCCTTCGCGCGATACAGCGCGGCGTCGGCCCTGGAGAAGACCTCCGCGTAGTCGAAGCGCGCGCCCGCCGGGGAGCACGCGACGCCGACGCTCATGGTGACGCTCACCCCGCCGCCGAGCGCCTCCGCGCAGACCGCCTCGCGCAGGCGCTCCGCGAGCTCCGCGGCGTGGTCGAGGTCGGAGCCGGGCAGCAGGATGAGGAACTCCTCGCCGCCGAGTCTGTAGGCGAGGTCGAACGCGCGCAGGTGCTTGCGCAGCAGGTAGGCGACCTCCTTGAGCACCGCGTCGCCGACGGTGTGGCCGCGCGTGTCGTTGATGTGCTTGAAGTGGTCGAGGTCGGCGACGATCACGCCGACGGTCTCGCCGGTGATCTCAGACTGCTGCGCGAGCTCGTGCACGCGCACGCCGAGCGCCTTGCGGTTGAGCATCCCCGTGAGCTGGTCGATGACGGCGTCGTTGCGGTGCTGGATGTCGGAGCGCATGAGCGGCGTGGAGAGCACAGCCACCGACAGCACGAGCGCGAGCGGCGTGATGACGCGCTCGGGGTCCTGGAGCACGTAGGCCGCGTCGACGCCGAAGGCGACCGCGATCACGAGCGCTCCGGCTATGACCACCCCGGCGACCACGCCGCGCATCGAAAAGCGCGAACTGAGCGTGATCACCGGGATGGCAAGCCACGACAGCGCGGCGACGTGAGGCCCCCCCTCGAGCGACACGGCGCCGGCGATCGCGAGCTCGCTGCCGATCCAGGCAGCGAACATCACGTACTCCGGGCGGCTCACCCGGGGCATGAAGAGGTCCGCGGCGCTGAAGAACGCCGACACGGGGATCAGGAACAGCAGCGGCCACCAGCCGATCCACGGGGCGGCGGAGGCGATCGCGACGGCGAGGATGACGAACGTCCTGCGCCTGACCGGCAGCACGCGCTCCTCCATGTCGAGCATGCGCTCGCGATCGAAGTCGTCGCGGCACAGCCACGACGTCTGCGACGTCACTCGCTCGGCGCGCTGCGCCTGGCTCCCCGATTCCATGCGTATCCGCTCGACAGGGCCATGGGCATCGATGACCGCCCGTAACCGACGTGGACGGAAGTTGTCTAGAGAGAAACAGCCCGTGTTCGAGTGGCTAAAACCAGTGTTTCGCCAGCTGATTTTCGCGGGCTGCAAACCCCGCCGAATCAAGCGTTTCGGCGGTCAAACGCACATGAGGGACTGCAAAGCGGCTTGCAGTCCGTGCGACAGCTCAGCGCTTGTTGAGCTGGCCGGCTTCCATGTTGCGCGCGATCTCATCCGAGCCGGCCATGCGCGCGACTTTGAGCGCCAGTTCGGGGGCGAGGTTGCTGAACACGGTGCTCGCGCGCATCGTCGGCGGCGCGACGTCGACCTCGCCGCGGTTGCGCTCGATCGCGCTGACGACAGCGCGCGCGACGTCCTCGGGCGTGCGCGTGCCTACGCCTTTGGGGAGCGTGACTTCGGCGTCGGCGAACATGCCGGCGTCGCGGATGAAGCCGGGGAAGATCGAGGAGACGCCCACGCCGCTGTCGCTGCAGCTCGGCGCGCAACGCGCCAGCGAAGCCGCGCAGCCCGAACTTGGATGCGTTGTACAGCGAGGTGCCCGCGGTGGCGGTCTTGCCGGAGAGCGAGTAGACGAACACCAGCTGGCCGGCGCCGCGCGCGGTCATCTGCGGCGCGAGCGCGCGCGCGAGCAGGATCGGGGCGCTGCAGGTTGACGGCGAGCGCGCGGTCGATCTGCTCGAGAGAGAACGAGTCGAGCTTTCCGGCGGCGGGCAGCGCGGCGTTGGCGATCAGGATGTCGACGTCTCCGACCTCTGCGATCAGGCGCTCGAGCTCGGCGCGGTCGCTGAGGTCCACGGCGAGGGCGCGCGCCTGCAGCTCGGCGGCGAGCGGCTCGAGCACGTCGCTGCGGCGGCCGGTGAGGATCAGCTGCGCGCCGCGCTGCGCGCAGGGCGCGCGCGATCGCGTGGCCGATGCCGCCGGTGGCGCCGGTGAGCAGCACGGTGGAGCCGGAGATCTGCACGACCTGTGAGCCTATCCGTATGCGAATGATCGCGCTGTTCGGACCTACGGGCGTGGGCAAGACCGCGGTGGCGGTTGCGCTCGCGGAGTCGCTGCGCGAGCGCGGCGAGGATCCGGTGGCGGTGTCGGCGGACGCGCTGCAGGTGTACGAGGGCCTGGAGACGCTCACGGGCGTCGCGGCGCCCGCGGAGCGGGCGTCGCTGGAGCACCGCCTGGTGTCGTTCCTGCCGCTCGACGCGACGTTCAGCGCGGGGCAGTACGCGCGCCTGGCGCACGCGGAGATCGACGGGCTGCGCGAGGCGGGCCGGCGCCCGATCGTGGTGGGCGGCACGGGCCTGTATCTGCGCGCGGCGCTGTGCGAGCTGGATCTGCGCCCGCCGCCGCCGGAGGGGCTGCGCGAGCGGCTGGATGGCGGAGCTGGAACGCGACGGCGCGCCGGCTCTGCACGCCGCGCTCGCCGAGCGCGCGCCGTGGGCGGCGCGGGGGATCGATCCGAACGACCGTCAGCGCGTGGTGCGCGCGCTGGAGCTGCTGGAGCTGGGCGAGCTGGAGCGGCCGGAGGGGCCGTCGCAGCTGTGGAGCGAGGAGATGCGCCACCCGACGCTGCTGGCGGGCCTGACGATGGAGCGCGAGGCGCTGTATGAGGCGATCGACGCGCGCGTGGAGGCGATGGTGGCGGCGGGCGCGGAGGAGGAGGTCAGGCGAGCGCACGCGGCGGGCGCGTCGGAGACGGCGCGCAAGGCGCTCGGGTTCGAGGAGCTGCTGGCGGGCGACGTGGAGCGGATGAAGCGCCGCACGCGCAACTACGCCAAGCGCCAGCTGACGTGGATGCGCAAGCTCGCGGGGGTGCGCGTGATCGACGTGACGGGCCGCGACCCAGCCGCCGTGGCCCGCGAGATCCTAGACTCCGCGGCGGTGACACGGACGAGCGAAGACGAGCGCGGGAGCGCGCGCGATGAGGTTCGAGAAGTGGCAGGCGCTGGGCAACGACTACCTGATCCTGGAGCGCGACGAGCTCGCTTTCGAGCTGACGCCCGCGCGCGTGCGCAAGCTCTGCGAAGGCCACTTCGGCGTGTTCGCGGACGGCGTGCTGCTGCTCTCGAAGCCCGCGGACCCGGCGGCGCACGTGGCCGACCTGCGCATCTTCAACCCCGACGGCTCGGAGGCGGAGCTGTCTGGCAACGGCGCGCGCGAGGCGATCCTGTACCTGCGCAAACGAGGCTGGACCGCAGCAGGACAGCTTCTGCGATCAGCACCGTGGCGGGGGAGATCCGCCCGCGGATCACCGGCGCCGGACACGTGCACGGTGGACATGGGCAGGGCGGGCCTGCGCTCGGATGACTTCCCGGCGGGGCCCGACGACGGGCAGGGCGCGGTGACGTCTGGAGGCCGCACGTGGGCGTTCCGCCACGTGTCGATCGGCAACCCGCAGTGCGCGATCCACGTCGCGGGCGAGGAGGAGCTGGAGGCGCTCGACGCTGCCGGCGTTCGGCCCGTCGATCGAAGCGGACGCGCTGTTCCCGAACCGCACGAACGTGTCGTGGTACACGGAGATCCCCGCCGAGGGCGAGCAGGCGGGCGCGGGGGGCACAGGGGGCGCGCCGGGCGCATCCGCGCGCGGATCTTCGAGCGCGGCGTGGGCGAGACGCTGTCGTCGGGCACGGGCGCGACGGGCGCGGCGGTGGCGTACGCGTTGGAAGACGCCAGCGGGTCGTGGCCGAGACGCGTGACGGTGCTGCTGGACGGCGGCGAGCTGGAGGTGGAGGTGGGGGAGGATCTGCGCGTGAACCTGACAGGCTGGGCGCGCCCCGTGTTCGAGGGTCGCCTGAGCGACGAGTTCGAAAAGGAGCTGCATGAAACCGAGTAAGCGCCTGGAGCGCATCCCGCCGTACGCGTTCGCCCAGCTGGAGCGCAAGATCGCCGACAAGCGCGCCGCGGGCGTGGACGTGATCAGCCTGGGCATCGGCGACCCGGATCGCCCGACGCCGGCGCTGATCGTGGAGGCGATGCAGGAGGCGGTGAGCGAGGCGGAGACGCACCGGTACCCGTGCAACCGCGGGCGCGCGGACTTCCGCGAAGCGGTGAGCGACTTCTACGCGCGGCGCTTCGACGTGACGCTGGACCCGGCGACGGAGATCATTCCGGCGATCGGCGCGAAGGAGGCGATCTTCAACCTGAACCTCGCGTTCCTGGACCCTGGCGACTGCGCGCTGGCGGCTGAGCCGGGCTACCCGGTGTACACGGGCGGGCCGTGGCTGGCCGGGGCGGAGCCGGTGCTGATGGCGCTGGAGCCGGAGCTGGGCTTCGTGCCCGATCTGGCGGCGATCGACGCGGAGGTGGCGCGCCGCGCGAAGCTGATGTTCCTGAACTACCCGAACAACCCCACGGGCGCGGTCGCGCCGGAGGGGTTCTTCGAGCGGGTGGTGGAGTTCGCGCGCGAGCACGACATCCTGGTGGTGCACGACAACGCGTACTCGGAGACGACGTTCGACGGCTACCGCGCGCCGTCGTTCCTGGCGACGCCGGGCGCGAAGGACGTGGGCATCGAGGTGTTCTCGCTGTCGAAGGGCTACAACATGACGGGCTGGCGCTGCGCGGTGGTGGTTGGAAACGCGCAGGCGCTGGAGACGTACTGGCAGTTGAAGACGAACATCGACTCGGGTCTGTTCGAGGCGGTGCAGCTGGCGGGCGTGGCGGCGCTGTCGCCGGACGCGGACGCGGAGGTGGCGTCGATGAACCAGCTGTACAAGCGCAGGCGCGATTTGGTGTGCGACGCGCTGCAGAAGATCGGCGTGAACGTGCGCCCGCCGAAGAGCACGATCTACGTGTGGGCGCCCGTGCCCCGGGGCTTCGACAGCTCGGAGGCCTACTGCGAGCACGTGCTGGAGCGCGTGGGCGTGGTGCTGACGCCGGGCGCCGTGTACGGCCCGGCGGGCGAGGGCTGGTTCAGGATCTCGCTGACAACCCCCGACGACCGGCTGCTGGAGGCTGTGAACCGTCTGGGAACGCTGGCGGGCAGCGCCTAGACTGAGAGGCGGATGGACAGAAGCCGCAACGGCCGCAGCGCCGTCACATCGAAACCGGCCGACACGATCGGCGATGGGTCACAGCCCCAGCGTGCGCGCCAGCGGGCGTTCTGCGTGGCGGCGTTAGCGGAGGGCGAGGATCTGACGGAGCTTGGGGAGCTGCTGCGCACGGCGGGCGTGGCGGTGGTGGGGGAGATGGTGCAGCGCCGCGAAGCGCCGCACCCGAACACGTACCTGGGTCCGGGCAAGGTGGCGGAGGCGAAGGAGCAGGCGAAGGCGTGCGACGCGAACCTGATCGCGTGCGACGACGAGCTGACGGCGCGCCAGGAGCGCAACCTGGAGGAGGCGGTGGGGCTGCCGGTGGTGGATCGCACGACGGTGATCCTGGACATCTTCGCGGCGCACGCGAACAGCGCGGAGGGCAAGCTGCAGGTGGAGCTGGCGCAGCTGGAATACAACCTGGCGCGCATGCGCGGCCTGTGGAGCCACCTGGAGCGTCTGGGGGGCGGGATCGGCACGAGGGGACCGGGCGAGACGCAGATCGAGACCGATCGTCGTCTGGCGCGCGACCGCATCTCGGTGCTGCGCAGGCGCCTTGAGCACGTGAAGGGCACGCGCGCGGTGCAGCGCGCGGAGCGCGAGCGCGCGGGGCTGCCGACGATCGCGCTGGTGGGCTACACGAACGCGGGCAAGTCGACGCTGCTGAACGCGATGACGGGCGCGGAGGTGGGGGTGCGCGACCGCCTGTTCCACACGCTCGACCCGACCACGCGCACGCTGAGGATCGCCGGCCGCCCGCACCTGCTGACTGACACGGTTGGGTTCATCAGCAAGCTGCCCCACCAGGTGGTGGACGCGTTCGGCGCGACCCTGGAGGAGACGCGCCGCGCGGAGCTGCTGGCGCACGTGCTGGACGCTTCGGCGCCGGCTGAGCAGGAGGAGATCATGCGCCGCTCGGTGGAGGAGACGCTGGAGGAGATCGGCGCGGGGGAGCGCCCGCGCGTGCTGGTGCTGAACAAGGTCGACCTGCTCGACGCGCAGGAACGCGAGGATCTGCGCCTGCGCTACCCCGACGCGGTGCTCGTGAGCGGCGTCACGGGCGAGGGCCTGGAGGAGTTGGGCGAGCGGATCGAGCGCGAGCTGGCGCACACGCTGCGCCCGGTGGATCTGCTCGTGCCGTATGCGGACGGCAGCAGCCTGGCGGAGTTGCACGATCTCGCGGGCGAGGTGACGCGCGAGGACACCGCGGAGGGCGTGCGCGTGCGCGCGCTCGTGCCCGCCAGGTTGGCGGAGCGCTTCGCGCGCTTCGCGGTCGCTTCCTAGCTCGATATTGCACGCGTTGTCTCCGTCTTCGCGGATGCTCATTTGAGCAAAGCGCCCGCAAACACGGGAATCTAGCTGTCCGAACTCGGCTATCTCCAAGAATTTCTCCTAAACCCCTTGCGCTGATGGATGCGTGTGCTAGACCTTGTTGGTCTCTATCTCGGCGCATGTGTCTCGATGGCTGGGCCTCGAGTAGAGCTCGGCCCTGAAACTGCACGTGCTCCAGAGAATCGGAGACAGATCCCGGCCTGTGGCTGGAGGATCGTAAACGAGGAGCGCAAACATGCGCTCTCTGAGCAGGGGGTTAATCATGAGATGTCTTAGTGTTACGGCGCTGGCTGCCGTGATGATCACGCTGGCGATGAGCGCGATCCCCGTGGGATCAGCATCGGCCGCCGTGTGCCGAAGGGTCGCGGCTGGAGAACCCAGCACGTTCTCGAGACGAACGAACGGGACGTGTGAAGGCGCAGTGGCGATGAACGGCTTCGTGTTGGTGACGGAAGAACCGCCGATGCCGATTGCGGGCCAGCCCAACCTGCTGTGTTACAGGGTCGAACCACTGGAACCAAGCAACTGGGAATTCGAAAACTGCACGGGTAAAAAACTGGGGAAAGGCGAATACATAAGAATCCGTGAAGTCGGTGGCCCATTCGTCGGAGTGGGCGGAAAACGGTTGGAAGGCGGTGAAAGGCGTGAAATTCTCGCGACGGCGAAATCGGCGTTTGTATTGAAAAATGCTACAGCCCAAGTGAAGGTCGAATGTAAAGCGCTGAAGCTCAAATCGGACGCCTTACTCAATGGCTCGTCGGGCGAAAACGCCAGCACGAGCAAAGAGATCATCGAATACAGCCAGTGTAAAGGCGGCGCCAAAGAAGAAAAACTGACAGAATGCGAACCAGAAAGCGGGAAAATCACGACAAATACGCTCGTCAGCACGTTGGGGTTTGCGAACGGCTTACGCACAGGCCCGGTGTTAGTCATAAGGAAAGCGGAAGTCGGCAGCACGTTCGCGTCCATCAAATTCACCGGCGCCTTATGCTTTACTGCGACGACAGTCGTCACGGGGTCGGTTATCGGAGGAGCCTACGCTGGGGGCGTGGCGGTGGAAGAAGGTAAAAACGAAACGGAAAAAACAGGCGGCGAAATCCGCTTTGTGACGCCTCAAAAAACGATCTGGACCGAAAGCAGCGGGAAACTCACCACGATCAAAGGTGGGCTTACGTCATTTGGTACCGCATCGAGCCTTGAAGGCGAAGAAGAAATCACCCTGGCCAGCAAAGCCGCATGGGGTGTATTCACATAGTTGAGCGATAGCGCAGAGTCTGTGGGCTCGCGGGTCATCGCGAGCCCACGACTGTGGATCGGTTCACGATCAGACGTTCGCAGCTCGGCGCGCGCTCTGGTGCGTCTCGCGCTCCAGCGCATCGTCAAGCGGCGCCAGCTCGTCCTCCTCGATCCCGAGCGCGCGTGCGATCAGCCAGTCGGCGAACCACACGTTCTTCGGCAGCAGCGGCCCGTGCAGGTAAGTGCCGATCGTGTTGCCCGCGATCGCGCCCTCGTACCCGCTGCGCCCGTCGTTGCCGTAACCCCTCAACACGCGCCCGAGCGGAGCTTGGCCGGCTCCGAGGCGTGTGCGCCCGCCGTGGTTCTCGAAGCCCGCCAGCACCAGCGGCTCGCCCGGCCCGTCGTCCTCGCCCGCGGGCAGCGACACCTCGATGGCGACGTTGCCGATCAGGCGCTCGCCCTCCTCGCGCACGGTGCGAACGTCCAGCAGGCCCACGCCGGGGATCTGCTCCGCACCGAGCGCGTAGGAATGTCCCAGCAGCTGGTAGCCGCCGCACACGCCCAGGATCGCCGCGCCGCGCGCGGCCGCCTCATGCAGGCCGTCGCGCTTGGTCGCGATCAGGTCCTCCGCGCACAGCCGCTGGTCGCGATCCTGCCCGCCGCCGATGTAGAACAGGTCGCTCGTGTCCGCGTCCAGGCGCTCGCCCAGACCGCTGGCGCGAAGCTCGAAGCCGATGTTGCGCCACGCGCAGCGTCGCTCCAGCACGAGCAGGTTGCCGCGGTCGGCATATATGTTCATCAGGTCGGGGTACAGCGAGCACACGCGTAGCGTGAGGGGGCGGGGGAGCGGCGTGGATTCGTCGCTCATCCGCTCAGGCATGCAGGATCACCACCTCGCTGCCCACGTGGTCATCGGTGGCGGGAATCGTGCGGAGGACCGCGTCGTGAAAGCCCGCTCTACGTCCCTCGCGTTGCAGCTGACGCGCGCTCACGCGATCGAGCTGGATCACGTCGCGCTCGGTTTCGGGTGCGTCGACAGCCGCCGTCGGCTGCGCCACTCGGGGATCCATCATGAAAACGCTCCGTTCGCGTTCGATGCGAATGCTGCCCCTGCTCAGCTGCACGCTGAGCGCGCGGCTGACGTACTGCACGCCGGCGATCGTCGTGACCTCGGGCGACGGTCCGTCCTCGCCCGTGGCGCAGTCGAACGGCTCCAGCTCCGTCACGATCGCGCACGCCAGCGGCGCGCCCGGGAGCAGGTGCTCGCGCGCTCGCTCCATGAACGCCACGCGCGCGGCGGAGGATCCGAGCAGCTGGATCGTCTGCATCGGCGCCACGCACAGCCCGAAGCCGCGCTCCTGGAGCGCGAAGCTGCGCGCGTCTGCGCACACCGTCTCCACCGTCAGGCCCGCCCCGGACGCGCGCTCGCTCAGCGCTCCCAGCAGCTGCGCGTCGAGGTCGAGCGCCGTCAGCGCGTGGCCCGCGCGCGCGAGGTCGAGCGTCACCCTGCCCGTTCCCGCGCCCACGTCGAGGATGCGCGCGGCGGGCGTCGCGGCTCGCGCGTGTTCGGCCAGTTCGCGCCACAGCGGCAGGTCCGCGCGGTAGAGGCCGCACTCGAGGTCGTGCCATACGACCGCACGCGAGCGCGCTCCGCGCACCGGTTGCGAAGCCGCGAGGTTGTGCGCGCCTGGGGCCCTGCCGGTGCGCTCGCCGGCCGCGGCGCTTTGCGGCACGCGGTCGGATCCGGCTACGCCCACGCGCTGCTCGCCTCCCCGCGCGCCACCAGCAGCTCGCGCAGCGCGAGCATCGCGGTGTACGTCGGCAGCGCGTACAGCGGCTCCTCGCCCGCCGGCCGTTCGGCGCTCGCCTCGCGCAGCGCCGCCTCCAGGTCGGGTTGCACACGGATGCGCGCGGGCTCGACGCCCGCGTACTTCAGCCGCGTCGCCAGGTCCGCCGCGCGGCTGCCGCTGCACGTCGCCACGCGCACGCGTCCCGCGAGCAGCTCGAAGTCCGCGTCCCAGATCCACGACACGTCGCGGCCGTCGGCGATCTGGTCGTTGAGCACGCCCAGGATGTCGTGCTCGCCGGGCTCCAGCGCGAGCGTGCGCAGCACCTCGTTCGCGCCCGCGGGGTTCTTCACCAGCAGGATGCGCAGCTCGCGCGAGTCGGCGAGCGCGACCGTCTCCGCGCGGCCGAACGCCGCCTGCGTCGCGGCGAGGCCCGCAGCGATCGTCTCCAGCGGGATCTCCAGCGCCGTGGCGAGCGCCGCCGCGGCGAGCGCGTTGTAGACGTTGTAGAGGCCCGGCAGCGCCAGCGACACCTCCGCCTCGCCCATCGGCGTGCCGAGCGTGAAGCGCGCCGCGCGCACGCCCTCCAGCCGCACGTTGCGCGCGGTCACGGAGGGGTGGGGGCGCTCCTGTCCGCAGCTGGGGCAGTGGTAGTGGCCCAGGTGGCCCAGGTAGATCGCGTCGAACGCGTACGGCGCGCCGCAGCGGCGGCAGTGCTTCGCGTCCGCCGCGTGCGCCATGCCGGGCAGCGCCAGCGCGTCGTCCTCCACGCCGAAGAAGGTCGTGCCCAACCGCTCGCGCCCCAGGTCCGCCAGCAGAGGGTCGTCCGCGTTCGCCACCAACTGCGCGTCGCGCTCGCGCAGCAGTTGCACCCAACTGTCTGCAATCGCGTCCAGCTCGCCGTAGCGGTCCAGCTGGTCGCGGAACAGGTTGCCCAGCAGGATCGCGCGGGGGTGAAGCTGTGCGGCGAGCGAGGCGAGCCACAGCTCGTCGACCTCGAACAGGCCCAGCTCGCCCGCCATGCGGCCGTGGGGGCGCGCGGCGTCGAGCAGCGTCGTGGCGATCCCGCCCGCCATGTTCGCGCCCGCCTGGTTGTGCACCAGCTCGATCCCCGCGCGCTGCAGGATCGACGCGGCCATCGTCGCGGTCGTGGTCTTGCCGTTCGTCGCGGAGATCAGTACGCTGCCGCGCTCCAGGCGCGCGCCCAGCTCGCCGATCGCGCGTGGCGCGAGGCGCATCAGCACCTTTCCCGGCGCGCTCGTCGCGCCGCCGCCGCGCATCCGCGACAGCGCGCCCACGCCGCGCGCGAGCCTCACCGCGAGCGCGCTCGCCATCAGCTCGCGCTCGCCCGCGCGCCGAACGCCTTCTCCACCGTGCCCGCCTCCGGCACGAGCATCCTCACCGCGCCTCCCAGCGCGCTCACGCGCAGCGGCAGCTCTCCGATCGGGTCGCCGTCCGCGTACATCGTGAACGGGCGGTCCGCGTCGATCGTCACCTCCGCCGCGCGAAACACGCGCACCGAGGACTCCTCCACGTGCCTACCGGCGAACACCTTCGGCAGGTTCGCCACGAAGCGCAGCTTGCCCACCCGCTCCACCACCACGATCTCCAGCAGCCCGTCGTCCAGCAGCGCGTCCGGCGCCATGTGCATCCCGCCGCCGTACGCCTTCGAGTTCGCCGCCGCCACCGTGAAGCCGCTGAACGAGCGGCGCTCGCCCTGTGGCTGCAGCTCGATCTCGAAGCGCGCGGGGCGCCACGACAGCAGCGCGCGCACCGCGCCGTACGCGTACACCAGCCCGCCCAACCACGCGGGCGCTTCGTTGGCGATCCTGTTCGCCTCGCTGTCGAAGCCGCACGACGCGATCCCCACGAACGCCTGGCCGGCGTGCGCGCCGTCCTCGTCGCCGGCGCCTTCATCCGTGCCTGCGATGGAGCGGACTGCGTCGCCGGCAGGGTCCTCGTCGCCTCGGTCGACGCTCCTCACGAGCCCCAGGTCCACAGTCCGCGCGACGCCCGCGGCGATCGTCGCGCACGCTGCGATCGCGTCCTCGGGGATCCCCAGCACGCGCGCGAAGTCGTTGCCGCGCCCGCCCGGCAGCACGCCCAGCAGCGCGCCCGGCACCGTGCGCAGCGCGTCCGCGAGCACGCCCAGCATGCCGTCGCCGCTCAGCGCCACCACCGTCTCGCCCGCGCTCGCCGCCTCCAAGCCCAGCTCGCGCGCGTGATCCAGGTGCGTGGTGTCCACGCGGCGCACCGTCAGACCCAGCCTGCGCAGCTCGCTCTCCACCGCGGGCGCAAGGCGTCCGGCCTTGCCGCCGCCGGCGGAGGGGTTCACGATCAGACACACTGGCGCGGACATTCGCCAGAGCCTAGTGGCCGACGGTGGGGGTCAGCCGCTCAGGGCCGCGCGCGTCGTTCAGCCCGCGCGGGCGCGGTCGCGCCGACGGCGGCCGATCGCGGCGACGATCGCCAGCGCGGCGATCATCACGAACAGGCCCAGCAGGATGCCCGGCGCGAGGCCCAGCCCGCCGAACGGCAGCGACACGAGCTCCACCAGGCCCAGGCCGATCGCCAGCAGCACGAGGATCAGCGCGAAGATCAACAGCCCGCCGCGGATCCGCACGAGCGCGCCCGCGGAGGAGGGGGGGATGAGCAGGCCCATGGCGCGCAGCGCGAACATCTGGCGACCGCTGGGCGGCGCCTGGCCGAGGCGCTCGACCGCGTCCTTCAGGTCTCCCGCGCGCCGTTCCGCCAGCGCCAGCGAAGCGTCCGCCATGCGCCTGATCTGCATACGCTCCTGCGGGCGCGCCGCGGCGATCGCGCGCTGGAAGTAGCCGCGCGCGGCCTCCGCGTCGAAGCGCTCCGACGCGCGCGCGCCGAGGATCGCCATGGCGGCGGACTTGTACTTCGTCTCCGCCTCCAGTTCCTCGTCGCTGCGCTGCTCCAGCGATTGGATCGCCTCGAACGCGCCGCGCTGCTCCATCCGGACCTGACGTTGTTTGGGGGCCATCGACGGCCATTCTATGGGTTGCGCTCGCGGCGCGCGGGCGCTGGGCCGTGTGGCGAGCGCGTTCGAAACGAGAACGCCCAGAGGGTATGCTCGCGGGGTGAGGGGATCGTCTCCAAGACCGTCGTCGAGCGTGCGTGTGCGAGCGCGCGCGTTGTCTCTCATGTGCGCCGTGTTCGCTGCCGGCGCCGTGGGCGTGTCGAGCGCGAACGCCGCCACCGCGAGCAAGCCGGCGGCGCCCGCCCCCGCGGCGGCCGGCAAGTCCACCGTGGCCCCGCCCACCACCGCAGCCCAGCCCGCCGCCGCGGGCACGCCGACGACGACCGCCCCCACGCCGACGATCGCGCAGCCGTTCCAGGGCATCGCCTCCGCGAAAGACAGCACCACCCCGGTCACCACCGCCGCGACCACACCCGCGGCGACGAAAACCACCGAAACGACGAACTCCAAAAGCACGATCCTGATCGCATCGGGGGCGGCGATCCTGCTGCTCGTGGGCATCGCGTTCGTGATCGCGCGCGACGCGCGCCGCGTGGCGCCGGCGACGGAGGGCGAAAGCGAGGCCGCCGAAGCGCGATCCGCGGCAGAGCGCGCGGCGATGCTGCAGAAGCGGCGCGCCAAAGCCAAGGCCGCGCGTCAGCAGCGCAAGCGCAACGCCGCTCGCGCCAAGCGCTAGCGAGAAACCGCGAGGCGTCCGCGCGAGTGCGTTAGCGGACTGGCAGCCGACTGCGCGCCGTGGTGCGCCGCACGCGGGGCGGCGCCGGAGTGCTCGGCGAGCCGTGCGGGCCGCGGCGGGGCGTGCGCGGCAGCGGCGCGCGGGGGTGAGGGTCGAGCGGGCCGCCCGGAAGGGCCTTCGATCCGCCGTCCTCTTCGGATGAGTCCGTCGAGTCGGGTTCGTTCGAGCGCATCGATTCGTCGTAGCGGTATGGCAGCCACAGCATGAGGCCCGCAAGCGGAAGCTTGATCAGGGCCACCAGCAACAGGATCCACAGCCACAACGGCATCGTTCGCGCGATGGTACTACTGCGGTGTGCAATCGCAAGCCGGTTCTCAGCTGCAGACGCTCGCGGGGGAAGTCGCCGCGTGCAGGCGCTGCCCGCGCCTGGTCGAGTGGCGCGAGCGGGTGGCGCGCGAGCGGCGCGCGGCGTTCGCCGATCAGCAGTACTGGGGGCGCCCCGTGCCGGGCTTCGGCGATCCGCACGCGCGCGTGCTGCTGCTGGGGCTCGCGCCCGCGGCGCACGGCGCGAACCGCACGGGGCGGATGTTCACCGGCGATCGCTCGGGCGACTTCCTGTATGCAGCGCTGTGGCGGACCGGCATGGCCAACCAGCCGCTCTCTCGCGCGCGCGACGACGGGCTGGCGCTGAACGACGCGTGGGTCAGCGCGGCGGTGCGCTGCGCGCCGCCGCAGAACCGTCCCGCGCCCGCCGAGCGCGACGCGTGCCTGCCGTGGAGCGTGCGCGAGCTGGGCCTTCTGAGCGCGGTGCGGGTGGTGGTGTGTCTGGGCGCGTTCGCGTGGGACGCCGCGCTGCGTCTGACGGCGGAGCTGGGCGAGCCGGGGAGCCCGCCGCGCCGCCCGCGACCGCGCTTCGGCCACGGAGCGGAGTTCGATGACGGTCGCTACGTGCTGGTGGGCTGCTACCACCCGAGCCAGCAGAACACGTTCACGGGCAGGCTCACGGAGGAGATGATCGACGCGGTGCTCGTCCGCGCGCGCGAACTCGTCCGGTAGTCGACAAGTCGTTTAGTGGGTGTGTTTTCTCGGCTCAAGCCGGGTAGACCCAGGGCCGATATGGACGCGTGGACTCCTCATCCATATACGACCGTGGGCGCTGACGTGCGCGCGTGGCTGCTCGGAGCGAGAAAAGGCCGCAACGTCGCGCTGCTGATCGCGTGGGCGCTGTGCGTGGGCGCGCCCGCGATTCTGCTCGCGCAGTCTCAGGCGCGAAACGCCCACGGCGTGCAGCAGCGCTTCGGCCTGCGCGCGTCGATCGCGGCGAGCTTCGCGAGCGAGTTCGTGCAGGAACGTCTCCCTCCACAGCGCGGACAGGCCCTCGACCGTCGCTCGCGCGCGGCGATGCTCGACGCCGTCGCCCCGCTGGGGCGCTATCTGGGCAGCGTCGTGCCGCTGAAGGGCGCGGGCGCGTACGTGGTCGATCGCTCCGGCATGGTGATCGTGAGCAACGGCGAGGCCACTCGGGGTGCGGTCACGGTCCCAGCGACGATCGACTCCACCCTCGCACGAGCGGCCGCGCGCAAGCGGGAAGGCTCCGTCGACTGGGGCGGACACGGCGAATCGTGGTTTGCCGCCCGCGCGGTCGCGGGCACGCCCTGGCGCGTGGTGATCGCTGCGCCCTCGGCCCTGGTCTTCCAGGCGGTGCGCGGACCGGCGCAGTGGATGCCGTGGATCATGCTCGTGGCGTTCGCGCTGCTGGGGTTGTGCGCGCTGGCGATGTTCGACCGCCTGATCTCCAGCCGCCAGCGCCTGTCGACGCTCAACCGCGAACTCGACCGCGTGGCGCGCATCGACTCGCTCACGGAGATCCACAACCGCCGCCACATCGAGGAGGCGCTTCGCGCCGCTCTGGGGGCCGCCCGCCGGCACGACTCCGACGTCGCGCTGCTGCTCGTGGACATCGACCGCTTCAAGGAGTTCAACGACAGCCAGGGGCATCTCGCGGGCGACCGCGCGCTGCGCCACGTGGCCAGGAGGCTTGAGGACTCGCTGCGGGTGGAGGACGTGATCGGACGCTGGGGTGGGGAGGAGTTCATCGTGGTGCTCCCCGGAGCGGACGCCGAGTGCGCGGTGATGGTCGCCGAGCGGTTGCGCGCATCGATCGCCTCCAGCGACCTGGACCCCTCCGAGCAGGAGCCGTGGACGCTGACGGTCACGATCGGAGTGTCGTGCTGGAGCGGGCAGGACGCGGAAGATCTGGTCAACGAGGCCGACAGGGCGCTCTACCGAGGCAAGGACGACGGGCGCAACCTCGTGAGGCTGTATCGCGGAGATCGCGACGGCCCCGCGCTCGCGGCGGCGGGACGTGTGGCGGCGGGCAGCTTCGCAGCAACCGGAGAGCCCGGCCGCGACCGTCACTAACCTACCTGCGGTGGCCTACAAGACCGCCGACGCCCAACAGCAGCTGCTGGACTCCATCGCTCAGGCGATCGAGCAGATGGCGAGCGCGATCGCGCTGCTGAGCGAGGCCTACGAGCAGCTCGACGAAACGAGCGCCGATCGCATCGAGGAGCAGCTGTTTCGCCCCGTGCAGAGCGCGTACGGCCGCGCGAAGCGCACGCACGCGGAGTTCGCCGCCCGCCACGAGCTCACGGGGCGAGTGTTCGAGCCCGCCGCCGAGCTAGCGCCCGCGCGCGGCGTGAAGGGCTTCATCGAGGCGGCGGTGCGCACGATCACCGAAGCTGACCTCACGCTCGCCACGCTGCAGGACTCGATGCTCCCCGTGGAGGTGGGCGACGCGGAGCTGCGCGCCGGCCTGGAGCAGGTGCGCTCGCTGCTCGGCGACATGCGCGGGCGCGCAAACGAGTTCGTGCGCACGCTGGGGCGCTGAGGGTTCGCTGCCTGGGCTGTCTTTTCTAGCCGGCTAGCCCCGGAGACCCAAAAGAAAAGGCAATGCAGGGCGAACCTGCAAAGCCTCCGCAGGCATTGTCGGCCAGCCGCGATGAAATGTCAAGGGTTGGACACGCTCGAAGGCACCATCGCTTCCGCGCCAGCGGTCGCGCCCGAGCGTTCAGCGCGTGCTCGCAAGTCGTCGATGACCGCGATACTCCATATAACGAAGTTCGGATTCCCTTCAAGTTCTCGTACCGCGCGGTAGCGGAGCCTGAGAACAACGCTTCCAAGCGGGTCGAGTTCGTTACGCGCGGGCCGGTCCATTTGGCCGACGCGAATGTTCCACGCGATCGTGTACGCCACGAGGTCGGCGAGTTGAACGCCGGTCGTGAGATGGCTATGGACGAAGAACGGCTCAGGGATGACGCGGCCAGCCCGGACTTCGCCCCGCCCTTCACGACTGAAGTAGCGCGCCATCTGGTCGATCAGGAGGTGGCTCTGCGTGCGCTCCAGCTCATCGAACACGACAGCTCCCAGCTGGTCTTGATCCTCCAGGTAGTAGAAGTAACGTTCGAACAAATACGCGTAGTCCTTGCGGAGGATGTTGTTGTTCCCACCTCGCGGCGCATCCCGATCGATCACGCTCGCGAACACGCGGCAGCGGAACCGATCGCAGATGTCAAGGGCGTCCTTGACGAACGCGATCTTCGCCTGCGCGAGCGCGGTGAGCTGTTCTCGCGTGGCGCTGGCCCCCTGCTCCAGGCATTCGCGAGCGAGTTCGCGGCGTCGGACTGCCGGAACCGGCGGTTCTTGAGCAGCTTGCCGGAATACCTTCCGCTTCAGCAGTTTCTTCCCCTTTAACTCGCGCTCCTGGTCGGCATAGCGCCGGCCGAAATGGTTTTCCTCGGACTGCTGAACCGCGCAGATCAGGTTCCAAAGTTCTCGATCCTCGACGGCGACGCCTGCCAGGACCTCGTAAGGGGAGTCCTTGAGATCGTGGCCGGACTCGTCTAGGAACAAAAAGAAAGCCATTGATCAGAGCGTAAGACATTCCGCAACTGTGGAACCCCCAAAGCTGACGAGGCGTCTGTGGGCGTTGTGACCGATCCCGAGATTGTGCAGCCACTGGCTGCACAAAACGGCTGGTCTCACTATCAGGTCCTGCTCGATCTGTTCGGCGAGAAACGGTTCCTCCAGATCTCGTGCCAGACGGCTCTAATCAACCTGCTCGCCGTTGGCGGTGAGCGCCACCTCGATGTTGCCGCGCGTGGCGTTCGAGTACGGGCACACCATGTGCGCCTTGCGCACCAGGTCGGTGGCGCTGGCGGCGTCCATCACGCCGGGCAGCCTCACGTGCAGCGCGACGCCGAGCAGGAAGCCGCCTTTGCCGTCGGGCGAGAGCGAGACCGCCGAGTCGATCGCCACCTCGCCTGGGTCGAGTTTCGCGCGCCGCGCCACCACGCCGAGCGCGCCCTCGAAGCACGCGGCGTAGCCGACGGCGAACAGCTGCTCGGGGTTGGTCCCGCCTTCGCTCGTGCCGCCCATCTCCGCGGGCAGGCGCAGGTCGACCTCCAGGGCGCCGTCGCTCGTGCGCCCGTGCCCCTCGGTGCGACCGCCTGTGACGTGTGCCTTGGCTGTGTAGAGCGTGTTCGCCATCCGCCTGCCTCTCGCTTGTCGGATTCGATTCTTTCTCGGGGATGCTAGAGGGCCACCCGCGCGATTCCCCTGCAAGGATGACTCCGATGCGAGCGGTTCCTTGCGGCGCGAGCGCGCCCGCCACGGCTGACGGGGGAGGGGCTTGAGGCGGCTCGGCCCGGCGCTCGCGGAGCGCGACTTCGCGCTCCTGTGGCTGGCGCTGCTGGGGATGGGCGTGAGCGTGCAGATGCTCGAGGTGGCGATCGGCTGGGAGGTCTACACCAACCACCGCAGCGCGCTGGATCTGGGCCTGATCGGCCTGGCGGAGTTCATCCCCATGTTCGTGCTCGCGCTGCCGGCAGGGAACCTCGCGGACCGCTTCCCGCGCCGGCTGGTGTTCGGCTGCTCGCTGCTGTTGAGCGCCGCCGTGGCGGGCGGGCTCGTCGTGGTGAGCTCCGCGGGCGTGACGAGCGTCGGTCCGTTTCTCGCGCTGGCGCTCGGCGCCGGAACGGCCATGTCGCTCGGCACGCCCGCCGCCCGCGCGCTGCCGCCGACGCTCGTGCCGGCGGCGCTGTTGGAGAACGCGATGACGTTGCGCGGCATAGCGGTGCAGGGCGCACAGGTGGCGGGGCCCGCGCTGGGAGGGCTGCTGTATCCGATCGCTCCGGGTCTCGCATATGGCGTGGCGGCGGGGATGTGCGTCGTGGCAGCGGGATGCGTCGCGCGGATGAAGCCCGCGCCCGCGGTCGAGGCGCTCCCGGGCGCCGGCGCGGCCGCGAGATCCGCGCCAGGGCTCGACAGCGTGCTCGCTGGGATCCGCTTCGTGCGCCACACCCAGATCCTGCTCGGTGCGATCCTGCTCGACCTGATCGCGGTGCTGTTCGGCGGCGCGGTGGCGCTGCTGCCGCTGTTCGCACGCTCGATCCTGCACGTCGGGCCGACGGGGCTGGGCGTGCTGCGCAGCGCGCCCGCGGTGGGCGCGCTGCTGGCCGCGGCGGTGCTGACGCGCAGGCCGCTGGGCGGGAGCGCGGGGCGCAAGCTGCTGGTCGTCGTCGCAGCGTTCGGCGCGAGCATCGTCGTGTTCGGCCTGTCGCGCTCCTTCTGGCTGTCTCTGCTCGCGTTGGGCGTGAGCGGCTTCGTGGACATGTTTTCCATGAACATCCGCTCCACGACCGTCGCGCTCGCCACGCCAGATCATCTACGCGGGCGCGTGCTGGCGGTGGAGATGGTGTTCATCAGCGCCTCCAACCAGCTCGGCGCGTTCGAGTCGGGACTGGCTGCGTTTCTGCTCGGCGCGGTGCCCGCTGTCGTCGCGGGCGGGGCGATCACGATCGCGCTGGCGATCGGATGGGGGAGGCTGTTCCCGGCGCTCGCGCGCGTGGATCGGCTGCGGGACCTGCGCCCGGTGGGGAATGGCTCCCCTTGATCCAACCCCTCAGCAGGCTTGGCGCGCTAGCATCGGAGCCCTGATGAAAGGCTCACTCGCCACGGCGTTCGTCGTCGTCGCAGGATTGTTGGCCGCGAACATGCTGGGCGTGGCTTCCGCGGAAGGACCGACCACAACCGCCTCGCCCCGGACCATCAGCGTTCAGGGTGTAGCCAAAGCGCCCGTGGCACAGGGAGCGAGCGCGGCGCTAGCGACCGAAAGCTACCGCCAGGCGATGGCCTCGGCCGTAGCGGATGGACTGGGCAAGGCGGAATTCCTTGCTGCGAAGGCCGGCGTGGCCCTCGGCGCGGTGCAGAGCGTCGTCGAGAACGGCGGCAGCATCTCGTGCACCGCCGGAGCGGAAGGGGAATACCTCGCATACGAAGGCGAACAGCCCGACTTTCCGATGAACCAAGCGGTCGCCGTCGCGCCACAGACGTTCGCACCCGCCGTGCGCCGTTCGAAGCCGAAGGTCAGGCGGCACAAGGCGAAAGCGAAAAAGTCCACCGCCGCCGGATGTGCGGTGAGCGCGCAGGTCTCGCTCGTTTACGCCATCAGCTAGCGAGCGGGTCGGCCGGAGACGGCCGAGGGCCCGCCTCAACCGTCTAGTTGACATAACATGCATTATCGGGCGTACCTCCGAAACTGATGCACTACCCGTATGCGCGTTGGCTGCCGCCTCCAAGATGGTGGGCCTGACTAGGCACGTCAGCCAGCCGAGTAGCGCTGCGACCTCTTGTAGCGCCCAGATGTGATCTGCGACCCCGGCGCCATCGCCGGGGTACGTGGATTGAGGTTGCGCGGACAGCTACTCGCCGCTGCCGCCACCGATCATCTGCTGTTCGATCGTCAGTTGGGCGGCCCGGAGCATCCCTAGAGCTACCCAGGGCATTTGCCCGGCCCGGATTCGCAGCCCGACCTCCCCGTTCGGGCGAAGGACCTCCGCGACCAGAATGACGCGTCCGATCTGGTAGTCGTCCCCAAAGTCGGTTTCGATGCCGTCCATCTCCTCCGCGACTTCCTGCATGAGTCGCGCCCGCGGGTCCTGCTCGGGGCTTCCCTCGACTGACGCCATATTTCCTCCAGTCCAAAAAATCGAAATCGAGAGGCCATAATGTCATCTACCGAACCGACTCGCAGCCACACATGGATGCCGCCCTCGCGCCCGCGTTGGGCATCGGCGCGGCGCCGCTTCCGCCATCGACAGCCGATCAGACGTCGGCCCGCAGCATCGCCCCGGACGGTAGCCCGAGGCGATGCTTTTGCTTGCGGGGGATTCTCAAACTGATGCACTACTCGTGGTAGGCGACGCTGAAGTGCCGCCGATCTGCCACGCCCATGCACCAAACGCTGGCCGTCTCACGCGTCCCAGCTGAGTTTGCCGTTCTCGACTGCGACTAACGAGCTGCCGGAGTACGTACCGTTGTGTTCGGTTTCGTATTCACAGGCCGCGCCCGTCCCGCTGGAGGTGATCCCCGTCACGTTCGAATCGACTTCGATCTCGCCCGTCGGTTTGTTTAAGTATTTCACCGTGCCGACAGTCTGGCCGCCCGGCACGGTCACGAGACAGCCGGTCGCTTTGATCGTGATCCCTTTCAACACCGTGACCGTGCCACTCGCGTTGAATTCGTATTCCGCCGGCGAGACCGTAGCCGCCAGACCAAACGCTTTGCAGCCCGTATACGAAACAGTCGCTTTCAAATGTTCCGCCGTCAACGCCGTCACTTCACCCGCAGCGGTCAGCCCAGTGCATTCGACCACCCCAGCTTTGGTGGCAAACTTCTGAGTGGCCAACGCACCAGATAACAATTTACCCGACACCGTCGATAAAAATACGCTGGGTGTAGAGGCGTCCCATGTGAGTTCGCCGCCCTCGACTGCGACTAACGAGATGCCGGAGTACGTACCGTTGTGTTCGGTTTCGTATTCACAGGCCGCGCCCGTCCCGCTGGAGGTGATCCCCGTCACGTTCGAATCGACTTCGATCTCGCCCGTCGGTTTGTTTAAGTATTTCACCGTGCCGACAGTCTGGCCGCCCGGCACGGTCACGAGACAGCCGGTCGCTTTGATCGTGATCCCTTTCAACACCGTGACCGTGCCACTCGCGTTGAATTCGTATTCCGCCGGCGAGACCGTAGCCGCCAGACCAAACGCTTTGCAGCCCGTATACGAAACAGTCGCTTTCAAATGTTCCGCCGTCAACGCCGTCACTTCACCCGCAGCGGTCAGCCCAGTGCATTCGACCACCCCAGCTTTGGTGGCAAACTTCTGAGTGGCCAACGCACCAGATAACAATTTACCCGACACCGTCGATAAGAATACGCTCGCCCCGGCGTTTGCGGCCGGGGTGGCGGTGATCGCCCATGCTGCCACGAGCATCAGGCCAACGAGCTTCATGCGGTTCATGATGATTGCTCCTTCATCGTGGGGCATGCAGACATGCATGCGCCGTGGTTTGAACCCGGGCCGATCTCGGCCGGGCACGCTCAGTCCGTCGCATACCAGGTGAGACCGGTTGCGGGGACTGTGACGGTGTCTAACACCGTCGCCGTGACGGCGCAAGTTGTGACATACGTAGACGAGATGGTGCAGATGTTCTTGCTCTCATCGCACCGATGTTTGCTGGGCTTTCATAGTCATGAAACATTTCGGAAGTGAGAAACGTGCGTCGTCGTTTGGCGCACTAGGCCTGCCACACCCTCACGCAGAACCACCACCCTGCGCCTCCCCTCGGGCGACTGCCGTCAGGGCTTCGATGTCCTCGATGTCGCTCGGTCGCCCGGTCGTCTGCTTCATTCGGATGAGGTCGTCCACGCTGACGATACGAAGGGCGATGCCATCCAGATCGGTCGTCAGCGAGCGCTTGTGCATCCCGGCGTACGCCGTGGCGCCGGGTACGTCGTTCAAGATGTGCAGCTCGCCATGTCGCGTGGTGAGAGGCGGGACGATCGCGGCGAGGCGGAGTTGCTCTGCGGTCGGGGTCGGAGCGCTCGACCCGAGCTCGACCGAGTGGGCGTCGAGAGCGACGAGAGCGGCTGCCAATCGTGTGTAGTTCTCCGGGTCTGGCGCTGGCGTGATGTCCAGGTCCTTCGTTGTTCGCCGACGTCCGTGCACCTGCGCGGCGACCCCGCCGATGATCAAATAGTCCACGCCCTGTTCAGCGAGCACGCGAAACATCTCCCGGAGGTCCAGCGGGCGCTCAGGGGCATCGCTCACAACTGCACGCAACGGGTGGCTGGATGGCCGGCCTTTCGCGCCTGTGCGCCGGCGATCTCCAGTTTGGTTGCAACCAGGTTCCACGATGCCGCCTCGCGCAGGCGCTCGCGCGGTGTGAGCGGCACGATTTCGCTCGCCTCGGTCAGCGGCTCGGTGTCGACATCGAGGCGCTCGCCCAGGACCATCAGCAGATGGTCTAGCCGCTCGAGCGTGGGCGACTCAGCGCCGCGCTCGATACGGCTGATCGCGTCCTGACTGGTCCTCGCGCGCAGCGCCAGCTGTCGCTGGCTCACGCCATGCCTCGATCGCGCCTCTCGCAACAGACTCGACGCGCTTACCCCACACCGCATACGGTGTCAGAGTAGCAGCCTGCCTCCTTGGTGCTTTCGCGGTCACCCGCGCGGTCGCAGCGCGTCGAGGAGCCGCGTCACACCTTCCCCCACCTGCTTGCGCGTCTCCCCCCCGTCCCCGGCGCGCGCGACGAGCATCGCGCCCTCGTCGATCGCCCCGAGCAGCAGGTGCGCAAGCGGTCCCACGGGCTGCGGCTCGATCAGGCCCGCGTCGATCGCGCCTTGGATGGTGCCCTGGACGAGCCCAAAGCCGTACTCCAGGCCGATCGCCCGCCACTGCTCCCACCCCAGCACCGAGGGGGCGTCCAGGAGCGCGATGCGCCCCACGGCGGGGTCCTCGCACGCGTCGAGGAACGCCTGCGCGCCGGCGTGGAGCGCCTGGAAGGGGTCCGAGGCCGACGCGATCGCCGACTCGGCTATGCGCTGCACCAGATCGCGCTCCACGTCTTCGTAGACCGCCTTGAAGAGGTCCCGCTTGTCAGCGAAGTGGTGGTAGAGCGCGCCGCGAGTCACGCCGGCCGCGCGCACGATCTCCTCTGTCCCCACCGCCGCGTAGCCGCGCTCGCCGAACATGCCTCGCGCCACCGCAACGAGCGCCGCGCGGGTCGCATCGGAGCGCTCGGCCTTCACCGAGCGCCTCGCTCCCCCCTCCCCCTGCGGCGCCTGTGAGTTGACATCCATACAGCCTGTATGGTAGACACATACTCGCTGTATGTGTAGCTGTGAGCGGCGCGAGGCGCAGCCGTCAACCGAATCACCGGAGGCAAATCATGAACGAGGCCCACCTGCCGCAGGGAACCATCCGCTACCGCGAATCCGGCGCCGGAGAGACGATCGTGCTCGTGCACGGCCTGCTCACCAACGGCGAGCTGTGGCGCGAGGTCGCGCCGAGGCTCGCGGCGGACTTCCGCGTGATCGTGCCCGACTGGCCGCTCGGCTCGCACGGGGTCGCGCTCAACCCCGGCGTGGATCGCACGCCGTCGGGGATGGCGCGCATCATCGCGGACTTCCTCGCCGAGCTGGATCTCCAGGACGTCACGCTCGTGGGCAACGACACCGGCGGCGCGCTGTGCCAGATCGTCGTCGCCAACCACCCCGAGCGGATCGCGCGGCTGGTGCTCACGCCTTGCGACGCGTATGAGAACTTCCTGCCCAAGGCGTTCCTGCCGCTGCAGCTGCTCGCGCACGTCCCCGGCGCGCCGTTCGTGCTCACCCAGACGATGCGCTCGCGCTTCGCGCGGCGGCTGCCGATCGCCTACGGCTGGGTGACCAAGCGCGCCGACGATGAGCTCACCGCGTCGTGGCTCGCGCCCGCGCTGTCCAGCCGTGCGATACGCATGGACCTCGCGGCGTTCCTGCGCGGCATCTCCAAGCGCTACACGCTCGCCGCGGCGGAGCGCTTCGGCGAGTTCGACAGGCCCGTGCTGATCGCCTGGGCGCCCGATGACCGCTTCTTCGGGCTGCGCTACGGCGAGCGCCTCGTCGCGGCGTTCCCCAACGCGCGGCTGGAGCTGATCGAGGACAGCTACACGTTCGCGCCGATCGACCAGCCCGAGCGCACCGCGCAGCTGATCGCCGATTTCGCCCGCGAGCCCAGCGCGAGCGCGGTCGCTCCCTAGACGAGCAGTCGCACGATCGCGAACACCCCCACCACGACGATCGTCGCGCGCAGTGCCGCGGGTGGCAGGCGCCGTCCGTAGCGCGCGCCCACCTGCGCTCCCGCGATCGCGCTGCAGGCGATGATCCCCGCGGGCGCCCAGTCGACGTGCGCGGCGAACACGAAGTACAGCCCCGAAACGCCGTTGGCGAGCCCCGCGAGCACGTTCTTCAGCGCGTTCGTGCGCTGCAGGTCCTGCGTCAGCGCCACGCCGAGGATCGCCAGCAGCATGATCCCCTGCGCCGCGCCGAAGTAGCCGCCGTAGACGCCCGTCAGGTAGATCGCCAGCAGCGTGAGCGCCCCTCCCCTGGCCTCCAGGTCGATCTCGCGCTTGACCAGCCAGCGCGCGATGCGCGGCTGCGCCACCGTGAGCACGAGCGCCACGACGATGAACACGGGCACGATGTCCCTGAACGCCGCCGCCGGCAGCACCAGCAGCAGCACCGCTCCCGTGATGGCGCCCGCCGCCGTCATCGTGCCGAAGCGCAGCGCGCGCCGCCCCTGCCCGGCGAGCTCGCGGCGGTAGCCGATCGCGCCGGAGACCGAGCCGGGAACGAGGCCGATCGTGTTCGACACGTTCGCCGTCACCGGCGCGTAGCCGAACGCCAACAGCACCGGAAACGTGATCAGCGTGCCGCTGCCCACCACCGTGTTGATCGTCCCCGCCGCGAGGCCCGCGAGCGCGATCGCGACGATTTCGGCGGCGGTCAACTCTCCTCGACGTTCGAGCGCGCTGCGGGCGACACCGGCACACCTCAAGCTAGGGTTGGCGAATGGACGTCGAGAAGGCTATCCGCACCCGTCGCACGCACAAGGCGTTCGGCCCCGGCGCGGTCGATCGCGACACGCTCGAGCAGCTGTTCGAGCTGGCGAGCTGGGCGCCCAACCACCATCTCACGAACCCCTGGCGGTTTCGCGTGCTCGGTCCGAGCGCGCGCGAGCGGCTGATGCAGCTCGCCGAGGCGGAGAAGCCCGGCTCGGCGGTCAAGCTCAAGCGCGCCCCCACGCTCGTCGCGGTCAGCGCGCTGCAGGGCGGCGAGGACGCGGCGCAGGACCGCGAGGATCTGCTCGCCACCGCCGTCGCGGCCTATCTCGTGCTGCTCGGCGCGCACGCGCGCGGCCTGGCGGGCTACTGGCGCACCGTCGCGCTGCTGTCAGACCCGCGCGGGCGCGCGATCCTCGACATTCCCACACAGGAGGCGCCCGTGGGGCTGCTCTACCTCGGCGAGCCCGTGCAGGAGCAGCGCATCCCAGCGCGTGCTCCTGCGACGGAGCTCGTCACCTACCTCGATTGACCCACACAGCGCGGGTCGCGACCGCGTGTGCGGCGGCTCACTTGACCGTCAGCGTGCCTTCCATGCCCGCCGAGCGGTGGCCCGGCACGGAGCAGTAGAACTTGTACGTACCCGGTTTCAGGTTCAGCGTGACGGTCTTCGAGCCGCCCTGGAACGTGGGTGTCGCGCCGACCGTTTCACCCGAGGACGACGCGAACGTCACGTTGTGCCCCACGGGCGATGAGTTCGTGAAGTCGACCGACACCGCCCCCGCCTTCGCCGACAGCGACGTCGTGTTGTAGGAAAGCTGGCCCCCGGAATCAGCTTCCAGGCTCAGCTTTTGTTCGCCGCCCGAGCCGCCTGCGGGCGTCGATGACGTCGTGGGCGTGGCCGCCGGGGTGCTTGTCGTTTCAGACGAGGAGCTGCTGCTGTAGGAGTTGCCGCCGCAGCCCGCGATCAGCAGCGCTCCCGCGAGGAGCGCCGCCGCAGCGGCCTTCGTGGAGGTGGAGCGCTTCATCGCTCGTCTTGGGGTCACGGTTTCGTCCTCCCTCATGACTCGTCGATCTTGTTGCCGCTCGGCGCGAGTACGTACCACTCGGCGCCGAACGCCTTCGAGCCCTGGCCGTAGGCGTCCTCGCCGTCCTTGTCCTTGACGAAGAAGTACAGCGGGTGGCCCTTGTAGGTGACCTGGGTGGTGCCGTCCGAGCGGGTGATCGTGCCGAGGTCGGCGGACTTGGCGGAGGCCGCGCCGGTGGGCGCGCCGCTCGTGGTGACCGGTGGCCACGCCTGCGCGCACGCGCCGGTGCAGGCGGATTCGCCGCCCTTGTCGGCCTCGAACAGGTACACGGTCATCTTCTTCGGGCCCGCCGCGAGCACCGTGCCGAGCTTGTTGTGCTTCGTCGTGATGACCTCGCCGCCCGCTGTGTTGGCGGTTGTGTTCGTCGCCGTGGTGGGGGTTGTGGCGGCGGCGGTCGAGCTGGTCGAGGCCGCACTGGTCGTGCTCGTCGAATCGGTGTTGCTGCTGCCTCCGCAGCCTGACAGCAGCGCCAAAACTGCCAACGTGCCGAGCATGACTGGCTTCTTCACCTTTACCTCCTGATAGCTGGACGGGGTGCTCGCTCATGTAGATGCCGAGCGCGCGCAATCCTTCCCATCCCTGCTCAGGGCTCGGTGTGCACGACCACCTCGGCGATGCCGTCGATCCGCTGGTGCAGCTCGTCCTCGAGCTCGCTCGCGAGCCGGTGCGCGCTCGTCAGCGATTCGCCCTCGCTCATGCCGAGCGTGAGGAACACGACGCGACCCGCGTCGGTCGACAGGAGCCGCACTCGATGCGGGTCGGAGCCGGTGCGCTCGCGCACGTGCGCTTCGATCTCGCGCGTGGCCAGCAGGTCGGAGTCCTCGTCGGGGCGCCGCGCAGCGAGCGGGCGCTCGAGCGGCTCCAGGTGCGTCTGCACGTCGGCCACGCCGGGGCGCGCGCGGATCTCCTGCTCGACGCGCTCGGCGATCTCGTGCGCCTCGCGCAGGTCCAGGTCGTCGGGGAACTTCAGGTGCAGCGACACGCTCGCGGTGTCGTGCTGCTCGAAGATCGAGATGTCGTGCGCCTCCTTCACCAACGGCTCAGACAGCGCGATCGCGAGCACGCGGTCGCGCAGGTCCAGCCCGCTGCGGCGCGGCTCTACGTGGACGACCACGTCGCTGCCGGGCAGCGCTCCCTCGACGGCGCCCTCGATCAGGTCGGCCGTCCTGTGCCCCTCCACCACCGCCTGCCCCGGCGGCACGCTCACGACGACGTCCGCGAAGTAGCGCCCCGCGGACTCGCGCAGGCGCAGCCGGCTCAGCTCCACGTCCTCCCCCAGCCCCGCGATCGCGAGCTCCGCAGCGGCGCGTGCCTGCGCGGGGGTGCGGTCCATCAGCACGTTCGCGTTCTCCGCGATCAGCCGCAGCGCGGCGGCGAGGATGATCGCCGCGACGATCAGCGCCGCGACCGCGTCGCCCTGAGCGAAGCCCGCGTGAACGGCGAGCAGGCCCACGAGCACAGCGAGCGATCCGGCCATGTCGCCGGCGAAGTGCAGGGCGTTGGAGCGCAGCGCAGGGCTGTCCATGAGGCGGGCGGCGGTGAGCGAGATGCGCGTGCGGCTGAGGTCGAGGATCACCGCGAGCGCGATCACAGCGAACTGATACCAGTGGATGTGCGGCGGCCCGTCGCCCGCGATCAGGTGGCGCGCCGCCTCGAAGGCCACGAGCAGGCCGCCCATCGACAGGATCGCCGCCTCCCCGAGCGCGCCGAGGTTCTCCGCGCGGCGGTGGCCGTAGGGGTGGCCGTGGTCGGCGGGGCGTCCGCCGAGGCGCACGGCGAAGAACGTCAGTATCGCCGCGACCACGTCGCCGCTGGACTCGATGCCCGCGGAGATCAACCCGAGGCTGTGGGTCGCGAGGCCCACGCCGAGCTTGATCGCGACGAGCAGCCCCGCCACGGCGATCGACACGAGCGTGGTGCGCCGCGCGAGCTCGCGCCCGCTGTCGTGGACCTGCGCCATCGACTGGAGCCTAGATGGTCGATTCGACGGCGGCCGGTCCTGTGCTGGTCGTATGGTGGAGCCGTGGCCCACGCTCACGCCCACCATGCCCACAGCCATGGCGTCGCGGACGACGCCGACCGCGGCCGCCTGGCGGCGGTGCTCGCGCTGATCCTCGCGTTCATGGCCGTGGAGGTGGCGGTGGGCGTGCTCGCGCACTCGCTCGCGCTGCTCGCCGATGCGGGGCACATGCTCACCGATGCCGGCGCGATCGCGCTGTCGCTCGTGGCGCTGCGTCTGGCGGCGCGCCCCGCGGCGGGCGCGATGACGTTCGGCTTTCGCCGCGTGGAGATCCTCTCCGCGCAGGCCAACGGCGTGACGCTGCTGATCCTCGCGGCGTTCATCGTCATACGAGGCCATCCGGCGCCTGTTCGATCCGCCCCACGTCCGCGCGGGGCTGATCCTGGCGGTGGCGCTGGTGGGCGTGGCGGTGAACCTGATCGCCGTGTGGATGCTCGCGCGCGCGAACCGTCGCAGCCTGAACGTGGAGGGCAGCTTCCAGCACATGCTCACGGACCTGTACGGGTTCATCGGCACCGCGATCGCCGCCGCTGTGATCCTCGCGAGCGGCTTTCAGCGCGCCGACCCGCTCGTGTCGCTGCTCGTCGCCGCGCTGATGATCCGCTGCCGGCTTCTCGCTCGTGAAGGCCTCCGCGCGCGTGTTCCTCGAGGCCGCGCCCGAGGGCCTGGACCCGCAGGAGATCGGCGCGGCGCTCGTGGGCCAGCCGGGCGTGGTGGAGGTGCACGACCTGCACGTGTGGGAGGTCTCGAGCGGCTTTCCCGCGCTGTCGGCGCACGTGCTCGTGGGCGCCGAGCGCGACTGCCACATGGTCCGCCGTGAGATGCAGGGCATGTTGCGCGAGCGCTTCGCGCTCGAGCACACGACGCTGCAGGTCGACCACGAGACAGAGCCCCGAGGAGCTGTTGGCCAGATCGGGCCGATGGACCGATGACGCACGTGTTCGTTGGGCTGATCGGCGCGGCGCTGGCTGCTGCTGATGCTGATGGAGATCTTCGTCGCGTTCCTGCTCCCGCGACGCGTAAAGCGCGACCCGAAAATCGTGCGCTCGGTGTTCGACTACGCGTGGAAGCCGTGGCGGCGCATGGCGCGCGCGCTGCCCACGCAGGCGGCCGACACGATGCTCGGCATCTACGGCCCGGCGGGGCTGCTGGCGAACCTCGTTCTGTGGGTGCTGGGGATGATGTTCGGTTACGCCTGCCTGCTGTGGGCCTCCGGCTCGCATCTCGGACCGCTGCACGCGGCGGTGGGCTTCGGCGACGATTTCTACTTCGCCGCGGCGACGATGACGACCGACGGGCCGGACGGGCTCACCGCGCAGAGCACGTTCGCACGCATCGTCCAGGTGATCGACTCGGGCAGCGGCCTGGCGGTGCTGGCGATCGTGATCGGCTACCTCCCCTCCCTCTATCAGGCGTTTTCGCGCCGCGAGGCGACCGTCTCCCAGCTCGACGCGCGTGCGGGCTCGCCGCCGAGCGCGGGGCGCCTGGTGCTGCGCTCGACCCAGCGCGACGGCTGGCCGGCGCTGAACCGCTACCTGAGCGGCTGGGAGACGTGGGTGGCGGAGCTGATGGAGACGCACCTCGCCTACCCCGTGCTGGCGTACTTCCGCTCCCAGCACGTCAACCAGAACTGGCTGTCGGCGATGTGCGCGCTGCTGGACGCGTGCGCGTTCACCGTGTCCGCGGCGCCCGCGGGGACGGTCGACTCGGCGCGTTTCACGTTCGCGATCGCCCGCCACGCGGTGGCGGACCTCAGCTACAGCTTCCACGTCCAGCCCTCGCCGCCGCAGATAGACCGGCTGCCGGAGGAGGACCTGCGCGAGCTGCTGCGCCAACTGCGCGAGGCGGGCGTGGAGCCGGGCGCGGACGAGGCGACGATCGCCAAGCGCCTCACGGGGATGCGCGCGATCTACGAGCCTTACATCAACGCGCTCAGCCAGCGCCTCGCGCTACCCCTGCCGCCGTGGCTCGCACCGGAGTCGCCAACGGACAACTGGCGCACCACCGAGTGGCATTGAGCGGGGGCGCCGCAGCGCCCCCGTATGCTCGTCGGTGGGTCAAGTGCGTCGTGGCTAGAAGAGCGGTTCCAATTCGTCCGCGACGCTATGCCCTATCTGTAACAATTCCAGCCTGCCGTTATATAAACCATTCGTGCCACTTGAGCCGCATATGCCGCCGCTGCTTTCATAGTGGATACCTTTGACGCTGACCGTCGCGACCGCCGCGGTTTCTTTTGTTCCGCTCTTGCTGTATATCACCGATTCGAGTGTTTTGTTGCTACCGCCACCCTGAATTTTTATGCTGCAATTCCCCACAGCGGATCTAATCACTAGGCCTTTTGATGTCACACCTATGGCGCCGTTTGCGTAGATCTCGTATTCTGCCCCCGTGATGGTCGCGGCCACTCCAAACGCCACACATCCAGAATATGTGATCGCGATGGGCTGTGTACTTGCTTTAGTAGTGTGCACTTCGACTTCGCCAGTGGCTTTTGTACATTCCACGCCGCCGCCATTGAGATGCATGACTTGAGTGCCGACTGCAAGAGCTTTCAGCGGTGCGATGCCAAACAAGAAGCCTGGTTTTGCGTAGACCAGTGTCCATTTATGCAGCCCTTCATGGCCTTCCAGCGGCGATGTGCAGGTGAAGTTGTCCCAAAAGCCGGTCGCCATTTCTTCGGACTGGGTACAGTATTCGTTGTTGTCTCCAGCCCTCTTGGTCCATGTCGACGAGCCCCAGGTTTCGGCGAACACGTATAATCGAATGCCCCCTGATTTAGAGCAGCTCGAATCGTCGAAGTCACCCTGCAGAAATTTTGTAGTGCTGCCTATCTGGATCCAGGGCACAACCTTGAAGCATTTGGTGGCCGATGCCGTGTTCACGCCTGTTGTCGAGAACGCCGGGACCAAGGCCAGAAGCCCGATGATCGTGACGCGTTTCATGTGGTCCTCCTCGCTGACTAGTTGATGGCGCGCACCCTGCGTGCCTATCCGGCGCAGGCGAGACACGCTCGCTCGAGGCACCGGACACCACTATCCATTGAGTGCAACAGAGACGCCCGAGCGGCCCCCTATGGCGCCACCGATTCGAACATCGCCAACTGCCGATACAATGGCGCATTCGCAGGATGCACCAGCCTTTACCTCGCGTCAAGCGCGATTCCTGTGCCGCTCTCCGCTGCCTCGGCCAGGCATCCGAAAACACAGTGGACATCGGCCTTTTGACCGCGCGAATCGCTCAGCGAGACAGAGACACTTCAGCCCACCTGCCCGCTGGGCCTGACGAGCACCTCGTTGATGCTGACGTTGGGCGGCTGGCCGATCGCGTAGAGGATCGCGGCGGCGATGTCCTCGGCGCTGAGCGGCGTGACGCCGGCGAACCGTTTGGCCATCTGCTCGAGCACCTCGGGGCGGTTGTGTCCGGGCAGCTCGGTCGCGACGGCGCCGGGCTCGATGCACGTGACGCGCACGCCGATCGCGGCGCCCTCCTGGCGCAGCGACTCGGAGAATGCGCCGACGCCGAACTTGGTGAGGTTGTAGACGCCCGATCCTGCGCGCGCGATGCGCCCGGCGACGGAGCTGACGTTGACGACGTGTCCGGCGCCCTGCTCGCGCATGAGCGGCAGCGCGGCGTGCGTGCAGTACAGGACGCCGAACACGTTCGCCTCGATCATCCGCCGCCACTCCTCCGTGGGTGCGTTCTCGATCGGGCCGAGCAGCATCACGCCGGCGTTGTTGACGAGCACGTCCAGGCGTCCCAGCTCGGAGTGGGCGCGCTGGACGAACGCGTGCGCCTGCGCCTCGTCGCCGACGTCGGTCTGCACCGCGATCGCGCGGCCTCCCTCGGAGACGATCCGCTCGGCGAGCGCCTCGATGCGATCGCCGCGCCGCGCCGCGAGCGCGACGGCAGCCCCGGCGCCCGCGCACGCGAGCGCGGTGGCCTCGCCAATGCCGGAGGACGCGCCCGTGACGGCCACCACCTGTTTGGAGAGATCGCTGGTCATTTGCCGAGCTTAGCCGCCCCGCCTCAGCATTTCGCGCGTTCGGCCGATACGCCCAATGGACCGCCTGATCGCTCCTTTCGCGCCCGCGCGGGGTTTTATCTGCCGATCAGCAGGGCACCATATTTTTGATCCAACACGCAGGGACACGCGCATTCAGCGTCGAAGGACCCCAGAGAAGCGCCTCCAGCGAGGGTAATTGACAACGCAACTATCGAGGCGTATAATTCCGACTCCAAGCATCGGATTAGAAGGACGCCCATGTCAGACTCAGTAACAGACACCACTCTAACGCTAGATCCCGTGGCTCCCGTGCAGGACGCGGAGATCACGGACGCCGAGACCGCCAACGACGCCCCCACCGTCGTCGCGCCAGACCGCCTGGACAGCCCGATCGAGCGTCTCGACCTCGGGACGAGCGACACGTTCATCCCCGAGGCGGTCGACCAGCTGCTGGCGCACTCGCGCCGCTACCCCCTGCTCACACCCGCCCAGGAGATCGAACTGGCCAAGCGGATCGAGCGCGGCGACCTGCACGCGAAGGAACTGCTCGTCAACTCCAACCTGCGTCTCGTGGCGTCGAACGCGCGGCGCTACCAGAACCAGGGCCTGCCGCTGGGCGACCTGGTGCAGGAGGGCATGCTCGGATTGATCCGCGCGAGCGAGAAGTTCGACTGGCGCAAGGGCTTTCGCTTCTCCACGTACGCGACGCTGTGGATCCGTCAGGCGATCCAGCGCGGCTTGGAGAACTCGGGGCGCACGATCCGCCTGCCCGTCCACGTGGCCCAGCGTTCGCGCAAGGTCGGTCGCGTGGAGCGCGAGCTGTCGGTGCGCCTGGGCCGCGAGCCCACGCTGGAGGAGCTGGCCGAGGAGACCGGACTGCCGATCGAGCAGGTCGAAGAGGTACGCCACCAGCGCGCCGCTCTGGTGAGCCTCGACCAGCAGATCGGCGAGGACGGCGACACCGCCCTTGGCGACCTGCTCCCCTCCGACGCGGAGGTGCCGGAGGAGACCGCGTGGGACAACGAGCGCGAGCGCATCGTGCACGAGGCGATCTCACAGCTGCCGGACACCGAGCGCACCGTGCTGACGCTGCGCTTCGGCACCGGCCGCGAGGAGCCTCAGACGTTGACGGCGATCGGCAAGCGACTGGGCTTCTCCGCGGAGCGCGCCTCTCAGTTGGAGCAGCGCGCGCTGAAGAAGCTCGCCGAGTCACCCGAGCTCGCGGCTCTGCGCGAGGCCGCGTAGTTCCCTGATCTCCATGACGACGTGCGGCCCGATGTTGGGCAGCTCGAACTCCTCAGAGATCACGCGCATCCCCGCCCGCTCGTAGAAGGGCACGGCGGGGACGCGCGCGTTGCACCAGATCCGCTCGGCGCCGTGCGCGACGGCGTGGCTTACGAGCGCGTCGAGCACGGCCCCGCCGCCGCCACGACCGCGCGCGTGCGGCGCGGTGGCCATGCCGCGCACGCGCCACGCGCCGGGCCCCCCGTCGGGGGCGATCAGGCCGACGGCGATCAGCTCATCCCCGTCGAACCCGCCGACTGCGAACGCGTCCGGCGCCTCGTCAGCTGCGACCTGCTCGATCGTCTCGTGCGGTCGTAGCACGGCCTGGCGAAGCGCGCGGGTCTGCGCGAGCGGCACGGCACGCGCGAGGATGGCTGCTGACACGGGCGTGATCCTAATGGCCGCCCTCACAGCCGTCGATCGGGCGCTGGAAGCAGTCCGGCGCAGGGCCGGCGCGTATGTGGCTAACCTTTGCCCCATGTGCAGAAACATCAGAACGCTCCACAACTTCGAGCCTCCGGCGACCGCCGATGAGGTCCACGACGCGGCCCTGCAGTACGTGCGCAAGATCAGCGGCTTCACGAAGCCGTCACAGGCGAACGCCGAGGCGTTCGAGCGGGCGGTGCAGGACATCACCGAGATCTCAGCCAGGCTGCTGAGCGAGCTCGTGACGTCCCAGCCGCCGAAAGACCGCGAGGTCGAGGCGGCGAAGCGCAGGGCTCGCAGCGCCGAAAGGTTCGCGGCCTAGCCTCAGGCGGGCGGCTGCTCGGCGCGCGCCCGTCGGCGCCATGGCGCGCCCGGCCCGGCGTGCGGCGCTACTCGCCGATCTCGCCGAGGAACCGCAGCACCTCGGGCATGACGAGCGCGGTGTTCTCGCGGTGCGGCCAGTGCCCCGCGCCGGCGACGATCAGCACGCGGCTCGGGGCGGGGAGCAGCGCGGCGGTGCGTTCGTAGAGCCCCTGTTCGCCGATGGCGTGGTCGCCGCCGACGATCAGCCCGGGCACTGCGCCGACGCGTTCCAGGGCGCGGGCGCCGTTGAGCGGCAGGTCGCGGTAGTAGTCGATGGCGCCGTCGAGCGTGGCGCGCGAGGAGAGCGCCTGCTTGGCGTGGCGCAGCGTCTCGTCGCGCTCGGGCCCCGACCAGCTTGGCGACCAGCGCCTGTAGAGGCGGTCGAGGTAGGCGAAGTCGCGCCGCCTGCAGGTCCAGTTGGCCCACGGCAGCTTGAGCCCGACGAAGTGGCGTACCGCCCACCCCGCCTGGGGCGTGCGCTGCAGGACGCTGGGATGCGGGATCCCTGAGGTGACGATGGCGCGCACGCGCTCGGGCTCCAAGCCCGCGGCGACATACGACAGCAGCGCGCCCCAGTCGTGGCCGAACAGCACCGCGCGCTGCACACCGATCGCGTCGAGCAGCCCGATCGCGTCGCGCCCGAGCGTCTCCGGCTTGTAGTCGCGACCGGAGACGATCGTGTCGGGGTGATACCCGCGCAGCCACGGCACCGTGACGCGCCAGCCTGCGTCCACGAGCGTCGCGGCGATCCCCTCCCACGAGTACGGCGTGTCGGGGAACCCGTGCAGCAGCACGATGTCGGGCCCCTCGCCCGCCTGCGAGACGACGAAGCTCTGGCCCCCGTGTTGGACGGTGCGAAAATCCATGGTCCTCGGCTCAGACGCTCGATACGTCGAGCCCGGTCCCTTCGAGCAGCCGGTTGGCTTCGGCGTTGAGGACGGTGAACTCGCCCGTGAGAATCAGCACGCCGAGCACGATCATGACGGCGCCGCCGATGCCGATGATGACGGGGAAGTGGCGTTTGACGACGGCGAGCGCGGAGGTCATGCGCTCGAACGCGAGCGCGATCAAGAGGAACGGGATGGCGAGCCCGGCGGAGTAGAAGGCGAGCAGCAGCGCGCCGTGGGCGGCGGAGTTGGACACGGCGGCCTGCGTGAGGATGGCGGCGAGCGTGATGCTGGTGCAGGGCGTCCACGCGATGGCGAACGCGGCGCCGGCGATTATGGGTCCGCCGCGCCCGGCGAGCCGCAGGAGCGTCTCGGAGTGCCACTCGCGGTTGAAGAACGCGATGAACGGCGTGGCGAGGAAGATGAGCCCCATGAAGATGATGGCCACTCCCCCGGCCTGCTGGAGCAGGTGTTTGTGTTCGTTGAGGCTCGATCCGATGACGGTGGCGCTCATGCCGAGCAGGATGAAGATGGAGGAGAAGCTGGCGATGAACAGCAGGCTCGGCACGAGCACCCGCCTGGCCCCCACCCCGCCCTTCAGATCGGCGGGCGTGACGCCGATGACCGTGGAGAGGTAGCCGGGCACGAGCGGCAGCACGCACGGCGAGAGGAACGACACGAGCCCGGCGGCGAGCGCGAGCGGGATGCCGACGCCGGTGGCGGTGTCGGATGTCGAGGCGAGGATGGCGTGCGCTGCGATCACGGTCGCGCCTGCTCGTAGGAGGACTGCTCGGCGTCGAGGCCGCTCGCGTCGGACCCGGCGCCTGCGGCGCTGACTTGGCCGCCTGCCCTGAGCTCCGCGACCTCGCGCTCGAGGCGCTCGACGCGTTCGCGCAGCGCGTCCAGATCGCTCGGCCCCTCACTGGCGGCAAACGCCGGCTCGGGGCGCTGCTCGGCCGTGCGCTCGTGCTCGTATGCGGGCTCGGCGGCCCTTGCCTCGTGCACGGGCGCCTGCGGACTCTCCTCGTCCTCGGCCTGCAGCAGTTGCGCGTAGCGCTCCTCCTTGTGGCCGGGGCGGCGCTGCAGGCGCGCGACGAGCCCGCGTTCGATGAGCTGGTCGAGCGTGGCGTGCACGGCGGCGAGGTCGGTGAAGGAGTGCATCCGCTCGCCGCGCTGCTTGAGCTCGCCGGGCGTCTGCGGGCCGCGCAGCATGAGCACGCACACGACCGCCTGCTCGGCGGAGTTCATGGGCAGCGCTTCGGCGAGCAGGTGCCGGTACTTGGCCGCGCGCGAGCCACTGGCGAGGCGCGTGAAGCCGCGTCGTTCGAGGCGGTGCAGCGCGTCGCGGACGGTGGCCTCGTCGTACTCGACGACGGGGTCGCGGTTGGTGGACTGGTTGCACGCGAGGCGCAGCGAGTTGAGCGACAGCGGGTACACGTCGGGCGTGGTGCGCTGCTTTTCGAGCAGGCACCCGAGGACCCGGATCTCGGCGGCTGTGAGCGTGAGGTTCACTTCTCCTGGGAGGTTAGCCGAGCGCGCCCGACGCGCTCACCGGTGCTTGCGCCGCAGCGGGCGCGCTTGGCGCGCCAGACGCGCCGTGACGATCGCGGCGCGGCCGTGCGTGGCCCCGCGCAGGCCGATGACCTGGACGGCGGTGGGGCGTGTGTTGTCGACCGCGGCGGAGACCGTGAGCGCGTGTCGACCCTTGGGGGCGTCGAGCAGCGCCTGCGCGCCGTCGGCGAAGTGGATGGTGACCTGGTGCTCGGTGGTGTTGGCCCCGGGCCTGAAGGAGATCCGCCATCCGCCGTGCGTGTGGCGGATGAGGATGTGCGATGGCCTGCCGGGGCCGATCGCGCCGGGCGCGTAACGGGCGATGACCTTGCTGGCGGAGAGCCGGCCGTTGCGGAAGATCTGCGCGAGGATCGTGCGCGCTTTGCGCGAGCCGAGCGAGGGCGTGAAGCGGATGCGTCCGTGCGCGCCGCGCGCCGCGCCGATCGGGGTCGAGCCGCCGTCGACGCCTTCGGCGAACTTCACGGTGAGCCCGGGCTGGGGCTTGAAGGAGTAGTTGAGCGTGCGCTTCGCGCCGCGGCCGCCGACGTGCGCGCGGATCCTGGGTTCGGGCAGCACGTGCGCGAGGCCGACCGACTTCAGGGGCGCGGAGCCGGGCGCGGGCGTGAGCGTCCAGCTTCCGGGGGCGGCGTGTGGGATCTCGATGAGCGTCTGTCCCGTGGAGGGCTGGCGCACGGCGAGCCCGTACTTGCTGACGGAGATCCCTTCGGCGCTCGCGAGCACCTTCTGCCCGGCGGGCCCGGTCGCTGTGAGCTGCGGCGCGCCGCCGCTGCCCTGGATGCCGATCACCTCGGTGCCGGCGCCCGGGGTCATGTGGACGGTGTAGCCGCCCGCCTGCGCCGAATGGCCGTGGACGCGCGAGATCCCGGCGGGTGGGGGCAGCAGCCGAAACGGCGAGAGGCTGCAGTTGCTGAGCAGGATCTGGAAGCGCTGGGCGACGGCGGCGACGTTGTAGGTGGAGGCGCCGAGGATCGCGCCGGGCAGATCGCTCGTGCCGGCCCCCACGTCGAAGCCCCCGAGGATCGGGAAGTTGAAGTGCGTGCAGACCCCGGCCCCGCCGACGGCCTTGCCGTTCTTGTCGCCGATGGAGATCGTGGCGCCGGCGCTCTGGGAGAAGTTGACGGTGGGCGTGCATTCTTCGATCGGACCGATCGATTCGCACTGCTTCACGGCGAAGTTGGCCTGCACCTGCCCGTCGATCTGCGCCTCGAAGATGTTTTCGTTGAAGTTCGCGTAAGCCTGCCCGTACAGTTCGCCGGAGATCCCGCCGAGCCCGGGGATGGGGTAGTTGAGACCGAGCCCGAAGCCGACGTGCCCGTCGCTGTCGGCGTGGAAGCGCGAGCTGTAGCCGAAGTTCGCGCACAGCACCTGCACGTTGCCGGTCGTGTCGATCGTGAACGGGTTGCCGAACGCGAGCTTCACGGTGCCCTGCACGCCCATCGCGCCGCACCCCGCGACGGCGGCGGGGCCGATGGCGAGGTTGGCCTGTCCTGAGATGGTGGTGGGGTTGAGCGACACGTCGGCGCCGACGTAGGTGAGGAAGACGGGGCCGAAGAGCGGATAGCCGCCGCCGGGCGGCGCGGTGTAGTCGGCGTGCGCGCGTTGGAAGGAGCCGTGCTCGAAGGCCATGCCGAGGGTGACGTCGCCGTTGATGAGGTCGTTGAGGTCGAGCGTGCCCCTGCCTTCGAACAGGCTCGTGGGGCGGCTGTAGGTGAATTCGAGGTTCTTCAGCCGCGAGAGGCCGAGCTGGGCGAGGCTGGGGACCTTGACGTGCAGGTAGTTGAGCTGCAACCCGTGTTTGTTGTTCAGTTCGAGCGTGGTGTCGCCGGTGAGCCCGTGGCCGGCGGCGTCGCTGAGGACGGGCAGTTGCAGGTGCACGGCGACGGTGGCGGCGTCGAAGCTGGTGAGGCTGACCTTGACGGTGCCGGTGAGCGGCAGTTCGGGGATCACGGGGATCGGCGACGCGCCGCCGGGGATCGTGAATTCGCCGAGCTCGACCCCCAGGTTCTCGGGGCTGACGGAGAGGTCGATGGGGCCGTCGGTGGAGGGGATCAGGTGTTCGATTTCGGGCAGCGTGGGCGTTCTGAGCTTGCCGAGGCAGTTGGTCGCGCCGATGTGCCCTTCCGAGACGCCTTCGCCGACCTTCTGGCCGCATTCGGCCGCGCCTTTGGCCTGTTCGTAGGCGCCGGCGTAGTTGGGCACGTGCAGGCTGACGGGGATGCCGGCGATCTTGACGACCGCGTCGGAGCTGATGAGGTAGGCGGAGTCGTGCTTGAGAAAGCCGCTCTGGACGGCGCCGGCGCGGGCGAGCACGATCGCGCCTTTGTCGACCGGGTCGATCTCGACGCCGTCGATGCGCACGGGCTGGGTGGACCAGTAGACGGCGTCGACGTCGATGTTGAGGTCTTCGTTGCTGGTGATGGCGGAGTGCGCTCGCGACGCCTGCCCGGCGATGACAGCGGCGAGCAGCGGCGCTTCGCCGAGCCGTTGTTTGACGGTGCAGCCGAGTCGGTAGTGCTTGCAGATGATCTCTTCCTCGGCCGCCGGCATCGGGTTGCCGGGGCTGACTTTGTTGAAGCAGCCGACCCCTTCGACGATCCCGATCTTGACGGTGCTGGCGCACTGGGCGAGCGTGAGCGCTTCGATGATGGGCGCGGATTCGCCGAGCGTGACGCTGCCGAGCGACTGCGCTTTTTTGTGTGAGTTGGTGGGCGCGTTGACCGATGGCAGGCACTGCGAGGCGAGCGCCTGGACCTGGCCGAGCGACTGCGAGGCGAGCGCCCTGCGCGCCGAGACGGGGCTGCCGAACGCGCCCGTGACTTTCGCTTGCGGGAGCAACCCAAGCGTGTTCGTGATCGTGGTGCTGGCGCTCGCGCTCGTTCCGGCCGAGGTCGTGACGGTGACGCTCGCGGCGGCGGTGACGTTGTTGGCGACGACCGTGCTCAGCACCGGGTCCTGGCCGGGGCAGGTGATCGGCTGCGAGCCGGCGCCGAGCTGGAAGGTGTAGGAGGTGGCGCTCTCGCCGGCGGGGATCGCGGTCGAGGCGGCGCTCAGCACGAGCCCCTGTGCGGGTTGCCCCGCGAGGCTCGTCTGCGCGATGGCGGGCACGGGCGGCTTCGGCGGTTCGGGCGCGGGCGTCGTGGAGGTCGTGGTCGTGCCGCCGCCTCCGCCCCCGGAGGTTGGCGTGTAGGTGACAGTCGCCTGTACGAGCACCTGGTTGGCGTTGAACAGCGCTTTGCCGGGCGCGTCGCCTGCGATTTCACCGACTTCTTCGCCGGGGTTCGCTTTTTCGGCGATCGGCGCGCCCTGGTTGCTGACGACGTGCAGTCCGATGCTGTCGCCTGCGTGTATGGGCAGGCCGGTGGCGAGCGTGACGGTCTTGATGGTGCTTTCGCCGTTGGGCACGGTGACGGCTGGGCTGGTGGCGCTGAGCGCGTAGTTGCCTTCGCCGGTTGGGTGCAGGACCTCGAGCTCGTATTCGGCGCCTTCGTCGCCGGAGCGGTAGCGCCAGGAGGTGACGGTGCCGTCGACGGGAGAGGCGATGGTGCTGCCGGGCGCGGCGGACTGGAATACGGTGCATTTGGTGCACAGCGCGAGCAGGACGCTCGATTCGGAGAGGCTGCTGCCGATGGTGAGCGTTTCGGCGGCGGCGGCCGCGCAGCAGGCGGCGAGGAGGAGCGTCACCAGGGCGAGAGCAGCGGCGAGCCTGCGCATGGCGCGCAGCCTATTAGAGTCAACGGCGTGAGCAGCCAGCCATTCGCGCAGGGGCACGGCGGCGACGGCCACCGCTCTCGGCGCCCGGAAGTGCGCCCGGAGGACGTCCCGTCGCCACCCGTTTCGCTGCGGCGCATCCGCCGCCTGTTCACGCCGTACCGCGCGCGGCTGGGCTCGTTGCTGGCGCTGATCTTCCTGTCGGCGGGGCTGGGCGTGATCACGCCGTTCCTGCTGCGGGAATTCATCAACGTGGCCTACCCGAAGCACGACACGACGCTGGTGATCGAGCTGACGGCGGGGATGATCGCGCTGTCGGTGATCACGAGCGTGATCGGCGTTGCGCAGACGTGGATATCGAACCAGGTGGGCCAGCGGGTGATGCACGACCTGCGCGCGGCGGTGTACTCCCACCTGCAGCGCATGTCGCTGGCGTTCTTCACGCACACGCGCACGGGCGAGGTGCAGTCGCGGATCGCTAACGACATCGGCGGCGTGGACAGCGTGGTGACGTCGACGGCGACGTCGATCGTGCAGAACGTGACGACGGTGGTGGCGGTGATCGTGGCGATGGTGCTGCTGGACTGGCGGTTGGCGGCTTTCTCGCTGGTGCTGTTGCCGTTCTTCGTGTGGCTGACGCGGCGCGTGGGCGAGGAGCGCAGGCGGATCCAGTCGGTGCGCCAGGGGCGTCTGGCGGACATGTCGACGCTGGTGGAGGAGTCGCTGTCGGTGTCGGGCATCCTGCTGGGCAAGACGATGGGTCGCTCGCCGGAGCTGGTGCGGCGCTTCAGCGACGAGTCGGGCGAGCTGGCGGACCTGGAGGTGCGCGCGCGGATGGCGGGCCGCTGGCGGATGGCGTCGGTGCAGATGAGCTTCGCGATCATGCCGGCGCTGGTGTACCTGTTCGCGGGCGTGTCGCCGCGCCACGTGATCTCGATCGGCACGGTGATCGCGTTCACGACGCTGCAGACGCGGCTGCTGTTCCCGATCCAGTCGCTGTTGTCGGTGGGCCTTGAAGTGCAGACGTCGCTGGCGCTGTTCGGGCGGATCTTCGAGTACCTGGACCTGCCGGTGGACATCGTGGAGCGCGCGGACGCGCGCGAGCTGGCGGGCGTGCGCGGCGACGTGCGCCTGGAGGGCGTGTGCTTCCGCTACGCGCCGGATGCGCCGTGGACGCTCCAGGACATCAGCGCGGAGATCCCCGCGGGCACGCGCACGGCGCTGGTGGGCGAGACGGGGTCGGGCAAGACGACGCTGGCGTACCTGGTGGCGCGGCTGTATGAGCCGCAGCGGGGTTGCGTGTCGATCGACGGCGTGGACATCCGCGACGTGACGCTGCGCTCGCTGGCGGCGACGGTGGGGCTGGTGTCGCAGGAGACCTATCTGTTCCACGCTTCGATCCGCGAGAACCTGCGCTTCGCGTGCCCGGAGGCGACGGATTTGGATATAGAGAACGCGGCTCGCGCGGCGCAGATACACGAGTTGATCGCCTCTTTGCCGGAGGGCTATGACACCCCTGTGGGAGAGCGTGGCTACCGTTTCTCGGGCGGTGAGAAGCAGCGCATGGCGATCGCGCGCACGGTGCTTCGCAACCCGCCGGTGCTGGTGCTGGACGAGGCGACGTCGGCGTTGGACAACGAGACGGAGCGCGCTGTGCAGCAGGCGCTGGACGACCTTTCTCGTGGCCGCACGACGATCGCGATCGCGCACCGCCTGTCGACGATCCGCGACGCGGATCAGATCCTGGTGCTGGACGCGGGCCGGATCGTGGAGCGCGGCACGCACGACGAGCTGGTGGCGCTGGGTGGTCGCTACGCGGCGCTGTTGCACGGCGCGGCGCTGGGCGAGGAGGAGCAGGCGGCCACACTCGGCTGATCGCGCGCTGTTGCGCTCAGCGCGCGGCAGCGTACGGCCGCACGCGGGCCGTCGAGCGCCGACGATTACGCGCCGGCGGCGGCGACGTCGGCGATGATCTTCGACAGCTGCCCGCCCTGCCAAGCGATGGGCGAGTGCGCTGGCGGGCCGGCGTCCTCCACGAACAGCTGCGCCCCGGGGATGGTGTGCGCGTAACGTTCGCCGACGGCGAGCGGGTGCAGGGGGTCTGCCTGGTCGCGACTGGCGACGACGCTGGTGGGGACGCCGATGGTGGCGAGCTGGCCGATGCGCTCGAACGGACGCGAGCGCGGCACGGCTTCGAGCGCGTCGGCGACCGCGTCGGGGTGCTCATGACCCGAGATGCGCTGGCGCAGGGCGGCTTCGACGATCTCGTGCCACTCGGGTGGGAGCGTGGTGAGGTCGTTGGCGCGCACGAACCCCTCCACCCCGCCCTCGCGCAACCCCTGAGCGAGCGCGTCCCAGCGCGCGAGGTCGGCGTGTGTGGCGAAGGACTGTGGTTCGTAGGCGGGCGTGACGAGCGCGAGCGCGGCTACACGTTGAGGATGTTGGAGCGCGAAGCGCACGGCGGTGTGCGCGCCCATGGAGACGCCGGCGAGCGTGGCGCGCGGTACGTGGGCGGCGTCGAGCACGGCGAGCAGGTCGCGCGCGAGGCGCTCGTAGTCGTAGGCGCGGTCGGGCGCGGGCGTTGAGCGGCCGTGGCCGCGGGCGTCGTAGGCGATGACGCGGTGCCCGGCGCGCTGCAGCAGCGTGGAGCCCATGGCGACGTAGCGGCGCGTGGCGGTGAGGCCGTGGAGGAGGACGATCGGGTTGGCGCCGCCCGCCCGCCCGCCGACCGGGGCGGCGCCACCGGGCCGGTGCTGCCCGCTCGCGTCGCCACCGCCGCTCCCGCCGTCTTCGCCCGACAGCACGACGCCGTCCGTGCGGACGACGAGCTGCTCGCTCAAGCGGGTACGGCCGCGTGGGCGCTGAGCAGCTGGGCGGAGTGCTCTGGGCGCTCCCAGAAGAACAGGTGCCCGACGCCGTCGAGGATCTCCAGGCGCGCGTTGGGAATGGTCGAGGCGATCAGGCGGCCATTGTGGACGGGCAGCATCCGGTCCTCGGTGCCGTGGATCACGAGCGTGGGCATGCTGAGGCTGGGCAGACGCGCCTGCGTGTCGTGAGCGGCGATGGCCTGCGCCTGGGCCATGATGACGTTGAGCGCGACGGCGCGCTGCTCGGCGATGGCGAGAAACGCGGCGAACGCGTCTCCGTCGTGAGCGACCTCGGGCGAGACGTTGATCTCCCAGGTGGTGCGCAGCGCGAGCGCGCGGTCGCCGGAGCTCATCGCCTGGAACAGGCGCTGCCCAACCTCGGGCGCGATCAGCGCGCTGCCCTCGCCGCCACAGTACGTGCAGCCGAGCGCGAGCGTGCGCACGCGCTGGGGGTGGGAGAGCGCGAGCTCCTGCGCGACCATGCCGCCCATGGAGATGCCGAGCACGTGCGCGGAGTCGATGTCGAGCGCCTCGAGCAGCCCGGCGGCGTCCTCGGCCATCTGCGCGATCGACAGCTGCCGCCCCTCCAGACGCGTGCTGCTCCCCACGCCGCGGTGGTCGTAGACGATCGTTTCGAACTGCTCGCGCAGCGGCGCGAGAAACGGCTCGCCCCAGTGCAACGAGGTACCGCTCATGCCCATGATGAGCAGCAGCGGCGGCCCTGAGCCGCTGCGCTCGTAGTCCAGCTCGATGTCCCCCACGCGGACGAGACTCATGGCTTGATCGTAGCGGGCGATGGCGCTCCGAGCGAGCGCTGCGGTGCCTCCTGCACGGCTTCGCGAGCTGCGGCTGGCCCTACACCGGCAGCGCGAGCTGCTCCCGCGAGGCACCCCGCACGGCTGTCTCGCTTTGAGGCGCGGCGTCGGACTCTCCGCCGACCCGATCCCCGGCGCTGTTGAGCCCCGCGACGCGCACCCCCAGCAGCCGCACCGGCCGCGGCGGCGCGTAGCCCTCGAGCAGCGCGAGCGCCTGCGCGGTGACGACGCGCGGGTCGTTGGTGGCGTGCGGCACCGTTCGCGCGCGCGTGACGGTGCTGAAGTCGCTGAGGCGCACCTTGATGCCGATGGTGCGGCCCTGGCGGCCGTGCTTGGCGAGGCTGTCGCACAGCTCCGCGGACATGCGCGCGAGCGCGGCGCGCAGCTCGGCGGGATCGCTGATGTCGGTGTCGAACGTGCGCTCGCGCGACTCGGAGACGACCTTGCGCTCAGCGCCGACCACTCCGTCGTGTTCGAAGCGCGCGCGGCGCGCGAGCTCGCGGCCGAGGTTGGGCCCGAAGCGCTGGACGAGCAGCTCCTCGGGGGCGGAGCCGACGGCGGCGAGCGTCGTGAGCCCCAGCTCGGCGAGGCGCGCGGCGGTCTTGGGGCCGATGCCGGGCACGAGTCCGGGCGGCGAGGCGCCGAAGCGCGCGCACGCCTGCTCGCGGTCGAGCACGACGAAGCCGGCGGGCTTCTCCGCGTCGGAGGCGACCTTGGCGACGAGCTTGTTGGGGCCGATGCCGACCGAGCACGTGAGGTCGGTGGTGGCCTTGATGTCCGCGAGCAGCCGGCGCATGGCGGCGCGCGGCGAGAACAGGCCGGAGAGATCCAGATACGCCTCGTCGAGGCCGACGACCTCGACGAGCTCGACGTGCTCGCGCACGATCCCCATCACCTGCGCGGAGGCGGCGCGGTAGGTGGCGAAGTCGGGTGGCAGGAACACCGCCTGCGGGCACAGCCGCCGCGCGCGCGACGCGGGGATGGCGGAGCCGACGCCGAAGCGCCGCGCCTCGTAGCTGGCGGTGGTGACGACCGCGCGCGGTCCGGTGCCGGACACGACGACGGGCTTGCCGATCAGCTCGGGGTGGCGACGCAGCTCGACGGACACGTAGAAGGCATCGGCGTCAAGGTGGGCGACGCTCAGTTGCGATTCGGCTGCGCACACGACCAATCGAATCTAACGCCGCGAGCGGCGGCATACACGAACATACGTACGCCCCAGCCGAAGCGCGGGGGTATTCGTCGAGGCCTCCGCAGCGCGCCCTACAGTCCCGTGCGATGACGCCCAGCTACGGTCATCCGTTCCGAGGTTTTCGCGACCACAGCGAGTCGCCGTTCTTCCGTGCCTCAGGGCATAGCCCCGAGGGGACCTGGGAACTCAGTGTCGACCGGCTTGCCCATCTACTCGTGGCACTCGGATCACTCGCAGCCGCCGGCCCGATCGAGATGTCCACCGAGCTGCTGTGCTCGTGGCACCGCGACATCTTCAGCTCGCTCTTTCCAGAGCACGCTGGGCGCCTGCGCGGGAGCCGGCACGGCGAATTGGAGCACGTCTACTTCGGCGGGCACGTCGGCACCCGACGCTCCCGGCGTATCCGTGAGTACCGCGGCACCGACCCACGCAAGCTCCCCCACCGGCTGGACGAGATCTGTGTCGAGTTCAACACCGCCGCCGCAGCGCTGCGCAACTCGCCCGGCACCGACAGCTTCAGCGCCGTATATGCCGCGACACGCCTCTACGCCAAGCTGCTCCGAGCGCACCCCTGGATCGACGGCAACCTCCGGGCCGGAGTCGTGGCGCTCAACGCCGGCCTGCTCACACTCGGCCTCCCCCGCGTCCAGTTCAAGGATCTCGAACTGCATGACGATCTTCTCGGCATAGCGTTCATCGGCAAACACGAGCCCTACCGCCCACTCGCCGAACAGATAGCCGAGACAATCAGCAATACCGACACTGCTTGACGATTGTCCTATCCTTAAACCGTGATCAAATACACCGACTACCACGGTCCCCAAGGCGACTACGCCGTCGTTGACGGCAAGATCGTGCCGTTCAACCTGGAGATCGCACACGACATGGCCCAGCAGGCTCACCTACTGGCCCTTGGCGACCCCAAGTACGCCGCGGAAATGACCGCTGAGGCCGAGCGCGCTCAGCGCGAGCAGCTCACCGCCTGAGTCGCACCACCCGACCTGTACTCGCCAAGCACCGGTTCTCCAGGGCTCTATAGCAGTGCAGTTTGCAAATGTCGGCATCCGAATGGTGACGCTCAGCGCCTCTGATGGCGTTTCGGAAGCGCGCCCGCGGGAACTAAGACCAAACCCCGATGTGGCCGAGGATCTAAATCGAGGATCTGCTTGATCGATGCGCCTGAGCACGTCGGGTGCAGGAGCGGTTCAGCGACTTCTGGAGGCTCTGCTGGCAGCTTGAAGGATGGCATCGCTGGCGGGTGGGGTTCGTACGTGGCTCGAACAACGGGGAGTTCAGGACAATCTGCGAAGCGCTAGCCCCGACCTGGACTCTGTTTCTCTTCTTCGCGCTTGAGGCCATCCTTGGCAACAAGGCCGAGGGTAAAAAGGCGCGCGGGCTTGCGATCCGCCGGGCGATTCTTAGCCACAAGACTAACGAGGGCTTTACCCATCCAGGCCGCATCTACCTGCTCTATGACGACGTGCGCTCAGTGGCGGTGCACGGCGGCGACCCGCCACATGTCCCAGAGGATGAGATCAAGAAGTTCTCGTGGGACTTGAGATGGGCGATAAACGAGTTCCTTGATCTGGCCAGGCAGGAAGGCCTAAGTAAACGAGGGCGATTGCTAGCAATCCTCGACAGTGATCCCAACGTGACCTCTATCGAAGAGCGTTTCTTGCCCCCGAGCAATTAGGCACCCCGGAGTCGTACAAGCGGCATTAGGGCGACCCTGTGACTATCTGGGTGTAACAAGCACGGACCCCGGATCTTCGCTCTGCGATCATACTAGTCGAACAGTCGGAATTTGTGTAAGATCGGTCGCGATTCACGATGGCCAATGATCCCTTGATCGACGCATGGGGCGCGTACCGCGATACGGTCCGTCGCTACTACGATGTTGTCGAGCCAGCTCTCGGCGATGATCGGGAGTTGGCTTCAGGCTCCGAGGTAGCCGACGCCGAGCGTGCGCTGCAACATGTTGTCGAATGCTCACAGATCGTAACGGAGATCGGGGAAGCCCAGCTTCGGCTCGCGAGGGATGCCGAGTACGATCGCGTGGCCGTGCGCTTGCTGGCTGCCGGCGCGGTTGATATCGCGGTGGCGTGCGAGGCGCTCCGGGTCTGCCCGGACCGTCCGGTTGAGGACCCGGTGGTCATAACTGAGGAACCCCAGCCCATCGAGGAAACGGCGCTCGATCTCTTGGAGCGGGCGGATGGACTGTTTGGCCGTGGCGACGATTCGGATGACCCTGAGGATGACGGGACTCCGCCTTGGGATAGCGGCCGCGACGGGCCTGATCGTCCGGTGTCTCCGATAATTGGGGGTGGCGCTCAGAGGCCCGGAGGTGAGGGTCCGGCAACCGAGAGTGGCACTCCTGCGCCCCTCGCGGGCGGCAGCCTCGATCCGGGGCAGCTCGTGTTGTTGGCCGCTGCAGAGGAGAGCCTGGACGCCTTGCTCGATGCCGCCGTCGAGCCGGGCGTCACATTCGCGTCTGGCTCGATATCAGGCATCACGGCCGGATTCCACATCACTGCGGCGGCTGAACCGCTCGCGACGCTCGGCGACCTGGCCCAGCGCGTCGGTGTGGTCAAGCGTCGGCTGGTACGCCTGCTCGCCTCAGGCTTTCAAAAGCTCGCGGGAGCCTCCGGCTGCACCTCACAGCAGCTCGTCGGGCAGGGCCTTGGTGCCATCGAAGGCAGGGCGTTCGGCTTCATGGAACGCCGACTTCGCAACCCTTTTCGCGGCCTGCTCGCGTGGCTGACCAGGTGCGACGGCGCCAGGGCCGACACCGAGTTGGCAATCGAACAGCAGGACGCGCTGTCCCCGCAGGAGGCAGATCGCATCGGCCGGGAATTGAGGATGCTCACTGACACGTACCGCGAGGAGATGGTCTGGACTGGCCGCATCGGGAACTGGCTGTCACGGGCAGCGCCATTTATCAGCACGCTCGCCGTACATGTTGGAGGGCCGCTGTTGGTCGTCGGCCTCAACGCACTGGGCGGTGGATTCGTGGTCTATACGCTACACGTGCGTGTCGATGGCCACGGCATGCCGGCACGAGTTCGCAGTGTGGTGCGGGTCGTAAATGATGAACTCGCTGGCCTGCGTTAGCGACCGCTTAGCGCGCCAGCTGATCTCGGATAAACAGCGCTTCGCTGCGAGCTCCAACGCCTGCTCAGTGCTCCAGCCTTCAACTTCGCCGCGGTCGATCTTTTCCTGCTTCGTCCAGTTATAGACCGTGGCCTCGGACATCCCGAACGTCTCGGCCAACTGCGCGACCGACGTGCCAGAGCGCGCTAGCGCCACAACCTGCCTGCGTACCTCTGCTGAATACCTGCTGGGCATGTACTCCTCCTCGCCGCACGCCGCAGGATTCTAGAGACCCAACCCCACCAATCCCAGGGCAGATCAAAGTCTCCGCCAAACACAGGGCGGCTCAGGTTGACAGTGGAGGCGAGAGAGAGCACCCCGAAGATGCGGAGGCGAAAGGTCGTCGAGCAGGCTACTCACCACCGGCGCTTCAATGCGCGCACATATGTAGGTATGCGGTCCTTCAGCGAATACTCAATCAAAACTTTAGTTTCGGTGAGCACCGTGACGCCCCATCAACCCCCTACCCCGCAAGCTCAAACCCCGGCAGCGACTCGACGACCGCGCTCAGGGGAAGGACCACGATCATCTCCTCGGCGTTCAACACTTCGACCGTGTCCCGCAGTCTTTCCTCCAACTTCGTCGTCTCGGCGAAGTAGACGGCCGCCTCTATGTCGCAGCTGCGCGCAAACGCATGGCAGATCGCGGTGAGCTCCTCCCTGGACTTCATCGTCAGCTCGACCTCCACCGCGATGGGCAACGGTGACGGGCGTCCAGCAGTGGGAGGCCCCCAGAGCACGAGGTCGGGGTGGTGGGAACGCGTGTGCCCGTAACGTCGGACGCTGACGCTCCCCATGCGACGTTGCTGAGTGCGCTCCTGGCAATGGAGTTCGCGCTCGGTGACCACGCGATAGTCGGGGTAGGCGCGTTCCAACCCTGCCATCACGCTCGCGCACGCGATCGTGTGTCGGGCGTCCCTGATCGTCACTCGAGCCGTGCGCAGCCCCTCCGGATAGGAGTATCCACCGACGTCGGAGTGCTTGCGGGCCTCCGTCCGTCCAGACCTTGTGACGGTGTAGAGATCGGAGTAGCCGACGAGCAGCGAATGGCGCTCCATCAGCCCCAACTCGACGGCCTCGTCCAAGCTCTCTCTGGCCACGGCGACACTCGAGTCGTCGCGCTTGGACAAGGCCTCCGGGGTGATGGCGCCGAGCGCTGTGATCCATGCGAGCGTTCGTGCTCGCTCGATCGCCTGGCGCGGAACGTATTCGGAAGTCATCGCGACGGCCCCTTCGAGCGGGACGTCGCCTTGGCCAGCCGCGTGGCCGCGTCGAGCGCTGCCTGTGGGGAGCTGAACTGGACCTCCAGGCGCACTCGTCCGGCAGCCAGTGGGCGGACGTACAGTCCGACACCCATCAGATCGCCCCATGCCCTGGCAGCCGCGATGTTGGCCTCGTCGAGGTATTGCTCTTCCGTGTCGCCTTTGCGACTCGGCCGCAGCGCCCGCGCTCTTCCGTCGAGGCCGGCCGGGCCCTCGTTGCTCTCGCGAGCGCGAGCTTCGAGCGCCTGCGCGGTCCATTGCTCTTCGAGCGCTTTGGCGGCCAATTCCTCACGCACCTCGACATCCGTTGCCGCCAGCAGCGCCCGTCCGTGGGCCGCGCTCAACTCGCCCCGCTCGATGAGCTGGAGGGTCTCCTCGGACAGGTTCAGCAGGCGCCTCAGGTTTGCGATCGTGCTGGTACTGCGCCCGACGCGCTCGCCGATCTGCTGGTTCGTGAGATCGAGTTCGAACAGCGTCTGGCAGGCGCGCGCCTCCTCCACGACGTTGAGGTTCTCGCGCGCCATGTTCTCGATGAGCGCCACTTCGAGCGTGGCGTCGTCGTCGTATCGGCACAGCAGGGCGGGGATCTTCTCGAGGCCGGCGATCTGGGCGGCGAACCAGCGCCGCTCCCCGGCGACGAGCTGGTACCTGCCGCCGGGACGGGGACGCACGAGCACCGGCTGCAGGACGCCGTGCTCGCGAATGGAGCCCGCCAACGCGTGGAGCGCCTCCTGCTCGAAGCGCTGACGTGGCTGTGAGGGGTTTGGGTCGATCAGCTGGAGCGGGAGCTCTAGAAACGCCGGTGAGGCGTTCTTGGCGTCACGCTCGCCGCCATCGGATGCGAATCGGCCGGTCATCGTCATTGCCCTCTCCGACGAGCGGTGCTCAACGGGACGACGAGGACGAGGACGGCGAATCGTACGAACGTATGTGCGCACCGACGCGGTCAACTTGTTACGGGACTTAACAATTAGAAACTGCGCGTGCTCGATATGCAAAGATACGTGCAGGATGGAGCCTGGCAAGGGTGGACAGACGCGCGGAGCGCTGACGGTTCGATGGATCCTGCCGCTGCTGACGGTGGCGCTGGCGCTCGCCGCGATGGTCGCCCCCGCGGGGCAGGCGCAGTCGGCGGCGGACAGCTCGCCCGCGGCGCAGACGCTGATCGCCGAACAGCGCGCGGCGGCGAGAGCGGAACGCGCGGCGGCGGCGCAGGCGCGCCGCGAAGCGAGGGCGACGGAACGCGCGGCGCGCGAACCGCGCTCACACGCGCAGACGCTGTCGAACGAACGCACGAACGGCGTGGTGACGATCACGTGCACGTCGATCACGTGGACGTTCAGGGAATTCCCCGCGCTGGCGGCGAACACGGTGACGGAGAAACTGAAGGTGAACCGCGTGAAGAGCACGAGCACGTTCACGTTCGACGGCTCGACGGGCACGGACGTGATGGCGATCAACGCGCCGCCGGGCAGCTACATCATCGACACGGGCGCGAAGTGGCGCCGCAACACGGCGAACGGCGCGAGCGGCAGCTTCGACATCCACGCGAAAGTGACGTGCGCGCCGCGGCCGGACATGGGCGTGGAAAAGCTGCAGCGCATCGAGGGCGGCGACCCGACGTACACGACGTCCACGCTGACCGGCACGGTGGGCCAGACGGTGGGCTATGAGATCGTGGTGCGCAACCCGGGCAACGTGCCGATGACGATCGGCGCGCTGACGGACCCGCACTGCGACGCCGCGACGCTCGCGGGCGGCCCCGCGGGCGGCGTGCTGGCGCCGGGCGCGACGAGTTCGTACACGTGCACGCACACGCTGACCGCGGCGGATCTGGTGGTGGGCACGTACTCGAACACGGTGATGCTGACGGGCACGCCGCCGCCGGGCGACGGCTCGCCGAAGACGAAAACGTCGAACACGGTGGTGACGGAAGTGAAGCCCGCGTCGACGCCGCCGAAAGAAGAAGAGAGGAAAACGACCCCACCCCCCTCCCCCGCGCCGGGCACGCCGGCGAGCCCGGGCGGCTCCGACGCGGGCAAAGCGGGCGTGCTGGCGTTCTCCACGGGCACGGTGCCGAGCCTGACCGGCCCGCGCGGCTGCGTGCGCGCGAAGTTCCGCGCGAGCGTGAGGTCGGCGGGCGTGGCGCGCGTGACGTTCTACCTGGACGGGCGCAGGCTGCGCAAAGTGACGGCGCACAGCGCGCGCGGCGGGCTGCTGAGCGTGACGGGCGACGCGAGCAGGCTGCGCGCGGGCAGGCACCGGCTGCTGGCGCGGATGACGCTGGTGAAAGCGAGCGCTACCGCGAACGCGGTGGAGGCGTCGCGCAGCGTGACGATCGTGCGCTGCCGCGCGCACGCGAACAGCACCCGCCTGTCCCGATAGCGCCCCGTGGCGCGATGCGCGGGCCTCGCCGCGTGGCGCCCGCTCGTCGGTAGTGTTCCGAGCATGGACCTGATGTTCAGCTCCAAAGAGATCGCGTTCCGCGACGAACTGCGCGCGTGGCTGGCGGAGAACCCGCCCGCGCCGGAGCCGACGGACGGCGGCGAGGACGCGCACTACGGCTGGCGGCGCGACTGGCAGAGACGCCTGTACGACGCCGGTTGGGCGGCGCCCGCGTGGCCTGCGGAGTACGGCGGCAGGGGCGCGACGCTGACGGAGTCGGCTATTTATTTTGAAGAGATAGGCCGCGCGAGAGTGCCGATGGCGGCGAACGTGCTGGGGCTTCTGCTGGGCGGCCCGACGCTGATGGTGTGGGGCACGGACGAGCAGAAGGAGCGTTACCTGGCGCCGATCCTGTCGGGCGAGGAGATCTGGTGCCAGGGCTTCTCCGAGCCGGACGCGGGGTCGGACCTGGCGTCGCTGAAGACGCGCGCTGTGAAAGACGGCGAGGAGTGGGTGGTGACGGGCCAGAAGGTGTGGACGAGCGGCGCGCAGTATGCGAAGTGGTGCATGCTGGTGGCACGCACGGACGGCGAGGCGGCGAAGCACAAGGGCCTGACGTACTTCCTGATGGACATGGAGCAGGACGCGGTGCAGGTGCGCCCGCTGCGCCAGATCACGGGCGAGGCGGAGTTCAACGAGCTGTTCATCGAGGAGGCGCGCATCCCGGACGCGAACGTGGTGGGCGGCGTTGGCAACGGCTGGAAGGTGGCGCTGACGACGCTGATGAACGAGCGCGCGGGCCTGGGCTTCGCGCTGCAGATCCGCCTGCGCCAGCTGCTGGACGACACGATCGCGGCGGCGGTCGCGCGGGGCACGTTCGAGGAGCACGCGGACGCGCTGGCTGAGCTGCACGTGCGCTGCGAGTCGATCCGCCTGCTGGCGTGGAAGGGCCTGACGGACGTGGAGCGCTACGGCCAGCCGGGCCCGGAGGGCTCGCTGGTGAAGTGGCTGTGGTCGGACACGAACCAGCGGTTGACGCAGCTGGCGGTGGACGTGGTGGGCCCGGATGCGCTGACGAGCGGCACGAGCTGGAGCTATGAGCTGCTTCGTGCGCGCGGCAACACGATCGAGGGCGGCACGACGGAGGTGTTGAAGAACATCGTCGCGGAGCGGGTGCTCGGATTGCCGCGGTTGAAGGTGGCGGGATGATCGTTTTTATTGACTTCGTCCTCGGGTCGCGTGGCTGATGGACTTCGGCCTGACTGACGACCAGCGCGAGATCCAGCGCACGGCGCGGGATCTGTTGGGCGAGCGCGCGAAGCCGGAGCGGGTGCGTGAGCACGCGGAGGCGGCGCGCGTGGACGCGGAGTTGTGGCGCGAGCTGTGCGAGCTGGGCTGGCCGGGGATCGCGATCGCGGAGGAGCACGGCGGGCAGGGCCTGGGCATGATCGAGCTGTCGATCCTGTGCGAGGAGATGGGGCGCTGCCTCGCCCCCGTCCCCTTCCTGGCGAGCGCGATGGCGGCGAGCGTGATCGAGCACGGCGGCTCGGAGGAGCAGCGCGCGCGCTGGCTGCCGGGACTGGCCTCAGGCGAGACGGTGGGCGCGTTGGGCGTGGCGGTTGACGGCGTGGCGGAGCTGGTGGTTGGCGGCGCGGACGCGCAGCTGCTGGTGCTGGTGGAAGGCGACGGCTCGGCGCGGGTGCTGGCGCGCGATGAGGCGCAGGTGGCTCGGATCGAGTCGATCGACCCGACGCGCTCGGCGGCGCGCGTGAGCGCTGCGGATGACTCGGCGGGCGAGCTGCTGGCGGACGGCTGCGCGGGGTTGGGGCGCGCGCTTGTGGCGGTGAGCTCGGAGTTGGTGGGCGTGTGCGACAGGGCGCTTGCGATGACGGTGGAGTACGTGAAGGAGCGCAAGCAGTTCGGCGTGCCGGTGGGCTCCTACCAGGCGGTGTCGCACCGCTGCGCGCAGATGCTGCTGGACACGGAGAAGGCGCGCTCGACGACGGCGTTCGCGGCGTGGACCGCGGACGCGGACCCCGCGCGGCTGGCGGAGGCGGCGGCGATGGCGAAGGCGTCCGCGTCGGACGCGGGCCGGGAGGTGACGGCGAGCGCGATCCAGGCGCACGGCGGGATCGGCTTCACGTGGGAGGCGGACGTGCACTGGCTGTACAAGCGCGCGCAGATGGACGCGACGCTGCTGGGCGGCGCTGGCCGCCACCGCGCGCGGATCGCGGCGATCCTGGCGGAGCGCGCCGGCGCGGCCAGCGCCGCCTGACACGCGCGACCGCGACCGGCGGCACGCGACCTTGATCGAGCGTGTTCGACGAGCCGTGCCAGCGGGTAGCTTTGAGGCGAGCTTCCAACGAGAAAGGGGTGCGGCGTGAGCAAGCGACCGAACGTATTCGCGGGCGAGTTCCAGATGGAGCGCGAGGAGATGGGCGTTCGCGGCAGCATGGTGGCGCGCGCGGCGGGCGCGAAGGAGCTGGGCGCGACGGTGTACGAGCTGGCGCCGGGAGCGAAGGGCTTCAACCTGCACGCGCACTACGGCAACGAGGAGCTGTTCGTGGTGCTGCGCGGCACCCCCACGATGCGCACGTCGACCGACGACGAGGAACAGCTGTCCCCCGGCGACGTGGTGTCGTGTGAGCGCGGGCGCGAGGGCATGCACGCGCTGGTGAACCGCTCCGATGAGCCGGCGCTGGTGCTGGCGGTTTCCACGGCGAACAGCCCCGACGTGGTGATCTACCCGGAGACGGACACGGTGGGCGTGGCGACGCGCCACCCGTTCGTGCCCGTGCCGGAGGGCGGCGATGAGGGCGTGGTGGGAGCGTTCCGTGCGTCGGACAACATGCGCGTGCCGCCGAAGGCGTCCTGAGCGCGCTTCGGCGGGCCTGATTCCCGACGGGTAATCACGACGGTGTCCCTCTACGCGGCCTTCCTGCGCGGCATGAACGTGGGCGGCCATCGCCTGACGAACGCGGAGCTGTGCAAGCACTTCACGGCGATGGGCTTCCGCGAGGTGGCGAGCTTCCGCGCGAGCGGCAACGTGATCTTCGCGGGCGAGAGCGCGCCGGATGAGAAGGTGGCGAGGCGGATCGAGCAGGGCCTGGAGAAGGCGCTGGGCTACGCGGTGCCGACGTTCATCCGCGCGGCGGAGGAGGTGCGCGCGATCGCGGCGCTCGAGCCGTTCGAGCGCAAGCACGTGCAGGCGTCGAGCGGCAAACTGCAGGTCGCGCTGCTGGGCGCGAAGCCATCGCCTGCCATCCGCAAGGCGGTGCTGGCGCTGCAGAGCGAGGAGGACCGCCTGGCGTTCGGCGAGCGCGAGCTGTACTGGCTGCCGCGCGGCGGCATGTCGGACTCGGAGCTGGATCTGAAGGAGATCGAGCGCCGCGTGGGCGCGATGACGGTGCGCACGAAAGGCACGGTGGAGCAGATCGCGGGCAAGCACTTCGCGGAGGGCGAGTAGTCCCCGACGGCGCTCCCGGTGGCGCGTCGGGCGCTCGTCGTTGCGCCCGCGGGACCGCGCCAGCCAGCGAGGCCGACGAGGCGAGGCGAGCCCTCAGGCGGGCGCGACGAGCAGCTCTGGCCCCTCGGGCGCACCGCCCGCCTTGTTGACCGCCGGGTTGGCTGGCCGCGCGGACAGCCGCTCGGTGGGCAGCGCGCCGCACAGCGACAGCGCCTCCTCCGCCCCGAGGCTGTGGTCGAGCCACGCCATCTGCGCGTCGCGATCGGTGAGGATTACGGGCATGCGGCCGTGGATGGCGGCGGCGGTGCGGTTGGGCGCGGAGTCGCACGTGAGCATGGTGACGCTCTCGATCCACTCACCGTCGATCTTGGCGGGCGTCCACAGCGAGGCGAACGCGAACGGCACGCCACCGTCCACCTGGAAGAAGAACGGCTGGCGCGGCTGGCTGCGCTTCTCGGGCTTGATCCACTCGAGGTAGCCGTCGGCGAGCTGCAGCGCGCGCCGCGAGCCCTTGGGGATGAGGCTGCGATAGGCGGGCCGCGTGGTGACGGTCTCCATACGCGCGTTGATCGTGTTGCTGGCACTCTTGAGGTCCTTGGCCCACGGCGGTATGAGCCCCCAGCGCAGCAGCCGCGCCTCGGGCTCGCCCTTGGGGGCGACGATCGCGAGCACCTCTTCGGTGGGCGCGACGTTGAAGCGCCGCGTGCCCGTCTCGGTGGGGATGGGCACGCGGAAGCGTTCGTTCAGTTCTTCAGGCCCCGCGGTGTTGGTGTAGCGGCCGCACATGCGGTGAGGATAGTAGGCGCCGCGGCGGCGCCCACTATCCCAACCCCTAGCCCTGCTGGGCCCATTTCAGCGTTCCCCCACCCTCTAGCGTGACTAACATGAATCGTGAGATTTTACCATTGCTTTCGGATTTAAATCCGCATCCTTCGAAGTTGAGGTTTGAAATACCGTAGTCGATTTGAACCTCTGTAAAACCTGATAAATAATGGACTTCGCGCAGGCCCTGATTTTTGGAAGACAATAGGGTGATCGTGCAGCTGGTAAATGATACGTTTACGTTGTTTAATAGAGTGACTAATCCGCCATCGGCGCTGTACAGCCATTTGACGGTGGTGATTTCCACCGGTGCCGCACCGTCTTTACAGTTTTCGTACTTTACGGTAAGTCTGAGCGATAACGCCCGTAATGCCACTAAGCTCTCTGACGGTTCGACTACCGACACCCCAGCGCACGTAACCCCCATGGTTTGGAAGGTGAAGACCTGTTCGCCCGCGGCTTTGACTAATAGCTTACCCGGCGGCTCCGCTAAGAATAAGCTAGCCGCCGCATCGGCCACCAACGCGGCTCCGAATAGGCACGCGAGCGCGATCGTCAAACCGACCTTCTGCCTGCATTGCATGTTCTGCTCCTTTGATCTCGGGAGCAAACGTCTTTAGCACGTACTTCCGCACCTCGCAAGCGCGGTGGCGCGGCCGACTAGCGAACGAGTCGCACAGGCAGCGTCTTGAGCTGGTTTATGAACGGGGATTCGACGTATGTGGGCGTGCCTGCGATCTCCATCCGCGGGTAGCGCTCGAGTGTTTCCTCGATCATGATCTTCAGCTCCAGGCGCGCGAGCGCGGTGCCGAGGCAGAAGTGCCGCCCGCCGGCGCCGAACGCCTGGTGCTCGGTGGTGCGGCGCAGGTCGAAGCGGTTGGGGTCCTCGAAGCGCGTCTCGTCGCGGTTGGAGGACACGTACCACATGACCACCTTCTCCCCCTGCTTGATCTTCTGGCCGTGCAGTTCGGTGTCGCACGTGGCGGTGCGGCGGAAGTGCGCGAACGCGGGGAACATCCGCAGCGACTCCTCCACGGCGCCGGGCACGAGCGAGGGGTCGTCGAGCAGCAGTTGCATCTGCTCGGGGTCTTCCATGAGCGCGCGCATGCCGCTGCAGTAAGTGGCCTTTGTGGAGTCGTTGCCGGCGGCTACGAGCAGGAAGAAGCCCATCACGATCTCGTGTTCCTCGAGTTTCTGCCCGTCGACCTCGGCGTGCACGAGCACGCTGGTGAGGTCGTCGGTGGGGTTCTCCAAGCGCGCGGCGATGAGCTTCCTGCAGCGCTCGAAGATCTCGGGGATGTCCTTCTGCAGCACGTCGTCCACGCCGCCGGGGTTGAGGTCGACGTCGCCTGCGCCGAGCGCGGAGTTCATGAGGCTCGCCCACGCGGCGTCGTCCTCCTTGGGGATGCCCATGAAGCTGCCGATCACGCGCGACACGGCCGGCTGGGCGACGTCGGCGACGAGGTCGCACTCCTCCTCGCGCCCGTCGAGCCGGTCGAGCACGTCTGCGACGATCGCCCTGATGGCGTCCTCGTGGTCGGCGATCCGCTTGGGCGTGAAGCCGGCCTGGAAGAGCGCCTTGATGCGGTCGTGCTTGGGCGGGTCCATGCCGATGAACATGGCGCGCGTGAGCTCCAGCGGGAAGACTTCGGATACGGCTGTGATGCCGCCCAGTTCGGAGGAGTACGTCTTGAAGTCGCGGCTGACGGTGTGGATGTCATCGGCGGTGGTGACCGACCAGTAGCCGGCCTCGCCGGGATACTCGGTGACCCTGTCGGTCCAGTGCACGGGGCACTGGCTGCGCAGCGCGGCGAACAGCTCGTGCGGCGGCCCCTGCTGCCAGTGCTCGCGCTCGCCGACTAGCACGTGCTCGAGATCGCTGCCTACCGCCGCCATTTTGGGACCTCCGGGTTTGCTCGCAAGGACGAGCACTCGATGATACTGGCTGCCTGGCCAGTCCGTTGCGCTTGGCCTCCTGCCCCGAAGGAGCGCGGACGCCGCGACCACTTGGATAATCGCGGCGCCCGCTATGCGATGCGACGTGTGCTCGACGGAGGGTTAAGACGTCGAGCTGCTCTCAAGGCGCCCGGAGTAGGTTGAGGCGCCTCAAGTCTTTGCGGGGTCAGTGCTTCTTGCGCTTGCTCCCCTTGATCTTGTGCGCGGCGCAGCCGCTGACGGCGATCCTGGTGTTCTGCCTGACGACCGCGCCGTTCTGCCCGGTGATGACGGTGGGCATGTTGAGCTTGCTCGCGCAGAGGCTCCCGAACGCGGCGAGCACCGAGTGCGGCCCTTGCGGGAGCGTGAGGTCGAAGCTCGAGATGGGCGCGTCGGGCACGGCCTTGAACGTGCTCGACGTGACGCCTTTCTTGATCTTCGTGTTGCCGTCGAGGATCAGCGTTATGCCTTCGCCCTGCAGCACGATCTCGAGGTCAGGGAACGCAGCGCCCGCGTGGGAGACCAGGTACGCAGGACCCGTGAGCGGCTTGGCGAGCAGCGGCGTTACGGCCGTTGCCTGCCCCACGACGGAGGCCGCCGGGCACGATCCTGGATTCGCGTTGAACACGCTGTCGACACAGGCTTTCTGCAGTGTCGAGAGCCTCGATGGCAGCTGGACGGGCAGGTTGACCTTGACTTTGGCGATGTTCGCCTGGCCGGGGCCGGAGGTGACTTTGACGTGGAGCGATGCGCCGTTCTTTTTGCTCGTCTTGGCCTCAGTTGAGACCTTGAACGACGGCTTGAAGGACAGAATTCCGCAATCCGTCGACTGCATCGGGAATGACACGTTGCTGACGGTCCCGGCGACGCTCGTGGCGGATCCCGTCACGGCCATCGCATCACAGTTGGTCGGATTGAACATGAATCCTTCGCGATCGATCGTCATGTCGACTTTTCTGACCTCCAGTGGAACACCGTTCAGCGTCTGCGGAAGCGGGTCGCTCCTGACGGTTATCGCTGAGGTGCGAGGATCGACGGCCACTGACGCGCGCACCACCTCGGTCCCGTTCCCAGTGTTACCGCTCAGGACGAACGGTCCGGCGACAGCCGGCGTCACAATCGACAGCCCAAAGGGGCTACCGCCGTATGGACCGGTGAGAAAGACCTTTGCACCGCGGATCCTGAGCGGCGCGGATCCCGGTCCGACGACGATCGACCCCGAGCCGATGAGCGAGCCGTCGGAGCAGGTTCCGGCGTTCGCCTGAGCTTCGGGACACTGTTCCACGTTCTTCAACACACCCAAGAGCCCCGGTGGAGTGCTCACACTGACGCGCCCGAGTGTCTGTTCGCCATCTTTACGCAATAGCGATACGGCGAAGCCCGTGAACGCACCGGCGCGAGCGCTTGTCGTGCGGCCTGCCGCGAAGCCAGGGTTGAAGCCCGGAGTCGTGCAGCCTTCGATCGCGACCGCAGGGGCCGAGATTTCAGATGCCGTAATCGAACTCCACGGCGTGATTGCGGCTGTCGTAATGGCGGCACCACATGTATCCGGGTTGGCGAGGGGCGCATTCGGACCCTGTTCCAGCGACAAGGCGATGTCGCTGACCGGATCTTGCGGCATGTCGACAAAGCTCGTGACGAGCCGCCCCGTGCTCTGGTCGATACGGGTGTGCCCAACCTGCTTGATGATGACGCCAGATCCTTCAGCTTCGACGAACAACCGCGTCATACGGCCATTGCGCGCGTCTTCTGGGCTGCATGGCGAGCATTCCGGGGCCCCGACGTACACGCTGCCTGTCAACAGATGGCTCAACAGGGGCGTGGTGACGCTGACGGTCCCCACCTTCGAAGCGCGAGGGCACGCGCCCTTCGCCTCGATTCGCAGCCCAAACTGTTCGTCGGTGCAACCCGACAGCCCGTTCGCAGCGGACGGCGACAGCACTGTCCCTTCCGGAAGTGTTACTTCCGTCGCGCGGATGTCAGCAGTCCCAAGGCCGTCTTCTTCTTCACTCTGTGGCAACTTGAGCTCGACGTCGTATCCCACTGGGGCGCCCGCTTTGCGAGTGCTGGTCGTGACAGCGATAGCCGGGTTGAACGGCACTGCCGCGCAGCCCGTAGTGCCGGCCATGCTTGATTCAGCCAGTTTCGGCAGCGGCGATATGCTCGCCTGCCAAGAGTCGCCCAACACCGACATAGGCAGTGGGTTTCCCGGACAGCTCGTTGGCAGCCTCAAGAACGGCTTAGGCGGAAATACCCCGCTCGCACAACCGCCGCTACCCAATCCGCAGCTCCCAAAGCCCGAAAGCCGTAGAGCGTTATGTGCTCCGTCTGTAGGCTCACCCCAGATCGACAACCTTGCCATCCTGACGGGGTCGAACTGGTTGATCTCACTCAAATCTGCCGTCAGGCCATAGTCTCCATCGCTGCGCACATGGAAAAAAAGAGGAATATGAGCGGCCCCGGCAACCGTAAAGCCGAGCTCCGCGGGCTCGCCAGGTGGCGGTTCAATATTATATACCGGTGCGTATTGCACCGCGGTACCCGATCCATAGAAGTACAGGTACAAAGCACCAACTTGCGACTGTGCCGGACAGGTGAAGTTGCCACCCTTTTCAAACTCGTCCTGAGTGCAATACGGTATTGCCGTCGGATTGCCGACAAGCCCTGGCGGCACCAGCGTCTCGATGTCCTTCGCCTGGGCGTTGATAGCCGCACAGCTCGGAATTTCATTGCATTCTTCGCCCGCGTTCACCGACCCAATGTTGAAGCTCAGGAACGTAGTAAACGCAAATGGGTGCCCGCCGGCTTGGGTGAAGTTGCCTGCGGCTCCTGCAATCTCGCTCGCTAGCGATGTTCCAAAAGGAATAGCTTCAGACGTAGGTGTTACCTCCGTAGCCCTGATATCACTGGCGTCAGGTGCGCCACCACCAGCAACAGCCGCCATATTGCTGAGGCTTCCGACTGCTTCTGACGGGACCTGAATGTCGATCTTCACAACAGCCGCCCGACCGACTGGGATACTCGCTCCGGTCGTGCAAGTGACAGTCACTGTAAGCCCTTTACTCGCCTGCCCACAGCCCGATTCAAACACATGGGAAGCCGTATCGTTGAAGCCCGCTACTTCCACATAGGCTCTCGAGGCAGTAACGGTAACGCCAGCTGGCAGTGTATCACTCACCGTTACCGGCCCTTCCGTAGCTACCGCCCCATCGTTCATCGCAATGACTTCATAGAAATCACTCGCGTCTCCCGCATGAAACGAAGTCGGAGCCGCCTGAGTCACGATCATCCAGCGCGGAGTTGCGCTAGTCGCCCAGCCAGCCGATGCGCTGTATAGCGCAGTCACGGCTAGGACCGGAATCATCGAGCAGGCACGTGGACTCAGGCGCCGTATCGTTCGCGCTACTCCTTGAACCATGGCCCACGCCGTACCCACGTAGTGTCGCCCGTAGACCATTACCGTCCACCTTTCCGATCACTGCTGGATTTCTTTGTTTTTCCATATCGGTGCCGGGCAACGAGTTCGCAATGCGTTCGTCTGCGCCGGTTTTTTGTCGCACGGCATATCTTGAGCGCTTTGGCAAGCCTCTGCGCCGCGGTTAGTGATGCTGCCCGCCGCCTTGCCGACGAGTTACCTGACGATCCAGTCAAGTATCCCACGAGTGACGGGCTTTCATCAGAGGACGAGCCTCCAGCGCGACAGTCTCCCTGGCAAACCGATTCACTTGGCGGTGCCGCAAAACCACCGTTTACACGAGCGTCATATACATCGCGCAGGCTGTCTTCATCCGTCGCCACAAGTTGTCTGGTTGTGGCAAAGAAGGCATCGTTTCCATTAGCACCCAAGCCAAGATACTGATCTATATCAGTGCCACTGCTTGAGAGTAGATATTTGCAGCCACCCGCCACGCCACAGCTCCCTTCTCCAGCCTGCTCATACTCATAGACCTTACTGGGGGAGCTGGCGGACGGGCTCGGCGCGTTGTAGAAGAGTTGGGTACCCGCATCGTTCATGGCGCGCACATGCCGAAACGGAGTACTGAGCCCCACGTAAAACTGTTCTCCATTTTTGCGCTGCTGAGTCCAAACGATTCCGCCGATCAAAGCATCGCCGGTAGGCGAGGCTCCGTTGGAGTCACAGGAGCCACACACAAGGTTTCTGGCCCGTGCATCGTACTCATACACCTCACTGTCGGCTTCACCTGTAAGACGATCTGTGTTGTCGTAGCCTTCTGGGTGTCCCACTGTGGACAGCCTCATGGTCGACATGAATGCCAGGTGTTGCCCATCAGGAGTGACGTATGCCTCGAGCTGCGGCAAGAATGGAGTCCAATCGCACGCATCAGCGCTTACGCGGTTTTGCAGACTGCACACACCAGTCGCATTCAAAGTGGCGATGAACACCGGGGATTCACCAGCGTGCGCCACATAGAGATTAGGCTGGCCATCGACCCCCTTGCCCGAAACGAGTTCGCCTGCCGCAACGAAATACACATAGCTACCGTCGCTCGATGCATCGACAACACCCAGCACCTTTGCCCCGCTTGCAGCATCCACCGGATTGGCATCGATCGAGAGGTCTATGAGCTTTTCGCCAGCAGGCCGGTCAAAATTGTATTCGTATAGGTCTTCGCCGCCTTCGCTTCCAGTTTTGGACTGGGTCGTCAGGTCCGCAGCAGATGTGAAGAACACACGCGCCCCATCAACGGATGCGCCCCAAAACGTCGCCGCCCGCGGCGTGCTGTCTACTGGAGTCGAACCCTCTTCGGGCGCCGAGAGCTCGACCGTTTCTCGGCCTTCAACCCGATCGTAGACCTCCGTGAGACCAGCCTGCGCGGGATCTGGTTCGCCACTATCCGCCGGTGCTTGGAAGACGATCCTCGACCCATCTTGCGACACCACGTGCTCGACCCGCCGATCCGCTTCCGACTGTCCGTCGGAATAGTGAACGCTGCTGCCCGCGCCAGCCGTTGAACCACCAGCGGGGGTGCCGTCCGGCAACACCCCCACGAGCCGGACTTCGCCTCGAACGCCCTCATACAAGCTTTCGACGAAGGGTCCGGGAGCTTGCGATGTCAACTGAGAAGTCGACTCGAAAATCACATGACTGAAATCGCCAGACGCCCCCGCAAAAGCAGATATGTCGAGAAATTCAAAACAGCTCGCTATTTCTTCGGGTCCACAGAATGCTTCGATCGGTAGCGCCGGAAGCGCCGAGTTCACCAACGAGTATTGCCCATTTGAGTGTTGAACAAACAGGTTATATGCGTAAGGAGTCGACCCTGCGACGAGCGGTATAAACGGTACCCGTATGACGGCTTGCGTAAGATCTTCCGAGAACGCATAGTCGACTTTATAGATTTTGAGCCCTTCAGCCTTTGGTACCGCCGGGGTTCGATCGGTTGTGTTCCATCCCGACGCAGCGCGGGTGCTCACATGGGCAGCATGCAGAGCCGAACTACCCAATGCGCCTGGAAATGCATTAAACCCCAGATAGCTTATAGCGTCACCAGTTGGAGCAACCTGCACGGGCGTTCCACCCTTCGGGAGGGCAGCAAACCCCCCCTTTGCCACGGGGGAGACCTGCTCATACGCACGGCAGTCAGGAAGACCGGCCGACGCACTAGTACGAAAGGCACCATTCGCACACAAAGCAGAACCTGAGGCCACCTCCGCGATGCACCCCACCATAAGGACACTTGCTCCGAATGCGGCAAGGCCCACTGCTACCAGATGCAGATTGCAACTCCATCTACGCACACTCCAGATGCTCATCAGCAGACCCCACTCTCTCCTCGCTAACGCAAATGGCGATATGGGCACCCTCTTCGGTGCCCATATCTACCCCGAAACTTAACTCCCACTCATTGTGAGTACGTTACTTTAGCTTATTCCCACTTTACAGTGCCAACGCCGCTGGCGAGACCCACAAATGATTGACCTTCATACGTGCCGTCGCCGAAGGTTCCCTTCGGTTCGGGACAACCTGAGCCCTCAACCGTGTATTTAATGCTTTTCACGGCAGGGGTAAGAACGATACCTTTGTTGGTATTACTGTAAGTAATGGACGATACGCTTTGCGCAGGGACTAACACAAGGCAGGTTCCAGCACCAGCGTTTACTGTGATCGGTGCCTGAATGTGCACAAATGGAGGGTCTGCTAAGAATAAGTATAATGCCGCACTGATAGTTGCGGCCAATCCAAATGCTTTACAGCTTGAGTACTGAATAGTTACATGTTGATCTAACGATAAGAGGGCTGCAGTTCCGCTGCTGACTGTCAGAGCTTTACATTCAACTACGCCCGCTTGTGTGGTGAACTTCTGAGTTTCCAGGACTTTCGCGGTCAGTTGCCCCGTTTCAGTTGAACTGAACATAAATGCGCTTGCACTTGCGGAAAGCGCGATGCTCATTGCGAAGACCGCAACGATCATGGCTCCTAGCATGCTTGTGCGTCTCATGCGATGCTCCTTGTTTTTCCCGGAGCATGACGCGCACTCACTCCCCACACGCGAGCCGCTCTCCCGCGCCTACTGACGAAGCACGACCGCTCGCTCCCGGTAAGGGCGAGTCCATTCGTCTGGACCCCGGAAACGAGCTGCCGGCTAAGCCTAGGTCGGGCAGAGAGAGGCCTGCACGTGAGGGCTTTGTGCGCGTCATGGATGCTCCTAGTTTGAACTCCAGCCATTCGGCTGGAGGTTGATGATTAGTTACCGGTCAGGTGATTTTCGTCACCGTGAAAGTCCCCAAGACCAGTGTCCTGCCATGTGTTCCGCAACCCTCGACAGAGATTCGGGGCGTTGGAACAAGTGGAGTTGTAGAACACGCTGCGGACGGACACAAGACCGGAATTTTCCGCAGGGGATAGGCGGCGTAAGTTCAGTAAGCGCAATAGCGCCAAGACACAGGCTTTTCGGCTTCTTAGAGGCGTTCCTGAGCTAGAAACAGCCGGCCCGTGGAGGGTCTATAGTGACGCGAAACCAGGGCGCCTCGTCGTGGCATCGCGTCACGGATGGCCTCCTCGAGGCCGTATCCCATGAGCGCCCCAACGGATCGCCGGCCGATGCGGCGGCGGGTCAGCTCGCGCCGTGTCGCTGCGGTGCGCTCACGGCGCTGCCCAGCGCCCGCCCCGCAAACCGCAGCGTGCTCGACAGGTGCGCTTCCAGCGTCGCCAGGTTGTGTTCGCCCGGGTACACCGCGCTCCTCGCATCCACCCCCGCTGCCCTCAGCGCCGCCGCGAACGGAGCGTTCTCCGCAGGATCCGCGATCTTGTCATCGCGGCCCCCGTATACGAACGCGTGCAACCCCAGCCGCGAGAAGATCTCCCGGTCGGCGCGCAGATTTGGCCCCAGGCCGTTGAAGAACCCCAGCCAGCTCTCCACCACGCCGAAGCGGTACGGGTTCCGCAGCACCGTGTGCATCGCGCCGTAGCCGCCCATCGAGTCACCCACCACCGCCCGCGCACCGCGCGCGCGTACCGTCGGCAGGGTCCGGTCGACGATTTCCTGCACCTCCAGCACGTAGCTCTCGTAGCGGTTGCGCCACAGGTTCGAGCCCGGGCCGCCCTGGATCATCACCGCGATCAGCGGCGGGATCTCGTGCTTGGCGATCAGGTGGTCCAGCTCGCCCTGCACGCCGATCCGCAGGAAGTCCGAGTTGCGCTGGTCCGTGCCCGTCAGCATGTACACCACCGGGTAATGAGCACTTGAGCTCGCGTAGGCCGGCGGCAGGTACGTCAGGAACGAACCCGTGCGGTGCAGCGCCGGCGAGTCGTAGCTCGCCGTCTCGATCGAGCTCCCCGCCGAGTCCTCGCTCACCCGCGTCAGCGTCGGCGCCGGCAGCAGCCGCGAGGGCGCGCCCCGGCTCACCCGCAACTGCGCCACCGGCTCGCCCGAGCCAACGTGGACCAGTTCCGCCAGGCTCAGCTGCCCGCGCAGCGCCAGCGCCGCGCCCGTCGACACCAGCGCGCTCAGCAGCAGCGCTGCCAGCAGCAGTGCCCGTCGGCGCGCCGCCTCGCGCGAGGTTGAGCCCGCGGGCATCGTGGCCGCGCGCTCACTGCGCGGCGGGAACGCCGGCACCCACGACGGCGGCAGCGCCTCGGCCGCCACCGCGCCACCCTGGCCCGGCCAGCTCCAATCGCCCAGGCTCTCAGCCCAGATCTGTGTGCGGGTGGGCTTCTGCACGGCGGACATTCACACGATTCAACGACCCGTCAGCCAGAAACCCAACCCCTGCACAAACCTGCCCAGCCCTACTCCCAACGTCAGCTCGTGCTCCACACGTTGCCCGTGTCGCCGAAGCCCAGCGCGCGCTTCGTCGCTTCCGTCAGGTCGAAGTCGCGGCCCGCCACAAACGGCCCGCGATCGATCACCGGCACGCGCACAGTGCGCCCCGCGTAGCGCAGCGTCACCAGCGTCCCGCACGGCAGCGTCTTGTTCGCCACGCCCAGCATGCCGCTCGTAAGCGTCTCGCCGCACGCCGTCGTGCCGCCGCCTCCGTACCACGACGCGCCCGCCAGGCGGAACACGTTCAGCCGTGCCAGGCGCGTGCGCGTGCCCAGCGCCGTCGCCTCGCCCGCGAAGCGCAGGCGCATCGGCTCGCTCCCCAGCGTGTGCGGCGTGTAGCTCACGTGGAAGCGCCCATGCTTGCGCGTGCGCGTATGTGCCACCGTCCGCCAGCCGCGGCGGCCCCGCGTCTGCAGCGCAACTAACAGGCCCGGCTTCGCCGCATGGCGGTCCTCCAGCAGCGCGCCCGTCACGCTCGCGCTGTGGCCATCCAGCACGTTCAGGCTCGCACTGCGCACCCTCAGTGCGCTGCGCTTCGGTCTCAACAGCACCGGCGGCACCGTCGAGACGATCCCAGCCGGAGCCAGGGTCGGCGTCGCGGGCGCAGGTGTGGCAGGTACATACATATGTGTCTGATCTCCTTGCGTTCCGCTTACGGGGTTAGCTGTCGGGCTCACGGCCGGCCGGGCATGCGCAACGGGCGCATGTCAGCCGGGCGTTACGGCCGCATCAGCGGCCGATTCGCCCCATCCGGCGCGCGTTTTCAAGCGCCCGGCAGTGGGTCCCCCGCTCGTCTCCATCCACGGCGACGATTAAGCGAGTCGAACAATCGTTCGCAAAGCCTACGCAGCAACACGCGTGTTCTTCTGTGACCACCCGCACATACTCGTGACTGCTGTTACGAAGTTTGGGCGAGATCCCAACAAACACAGGGCTTCAGCGCTGGTGCGGGTTTCCCGCGGTTTCGCCCAATTTGTTCCCCACCCACGCCGTTCGCCGTTATTCGAAAGCTTTTGCCCCAGTTCGTTGACGCGGGGTGCCATACCCGCGACAATCGGGCGCATGGCCAACCCCGACCGCTTGACCGCGCTGGACTCCACGTTTCTCCACCTCGAGGACCACTCCACCGCGCACATGCACGTCGCGTCCGTCATGGTCTTCGAGGGGACCGCGCCCACGCTGCAGGAGCTCGTCGACCACGTCCTCAGCCGGCTGCACCTCGTGCCGCGCTACCGCCAGCGCCTCGCGCACGTGCCGCTCGGGCAGGGCCGCCCCGTGTGGACCGACGACCCGCACTTCAACCCCTACTACCACATACGCCACACCGCGCTGCCCAAGCCCGCCGACGACGGCGCGCTCAAGCGGCTCGCCGGACGCCTCTTCTCACAGCGCCTCGACCGCTCCAAGCCGCTGTGGGAGATCTGGCTCGTGCAGAGCATGTCCAAAGGCCGCTTCGCGCTCATCGCAAAGACCCACCACGCGCTCGTCGACGGCATCTCCGGCGTGGACATCACCACCGTGCTGTTCGACACCGCCCGCGAGCCCGCCCCCACCGCGCCGCAATCCACGTGGAGCGCAAAGCCGCTGCCCGGGCCCGCCAAGCTGCTCGGCGAGGCGCTCGTCGAGCGCTCCACCGTGCCCGCCGAGATGCTCCGCGGCGGCACGAGCGCTGCTGCGCGCGCCTCGACGCGCCCTCGCCCAGGTCAAGGACGGCGCTCGCCAGCGTCGGCGCCACCACGCTCGCCGGCATCAACGCGCCCGCGCCCCACAGCCCCTTCAACGTCGACATCGGCCCGCACCGCCGCTACACGTTCCTCGACGCCGACCTCGCCAGCTTCAAGGCCATCAAGGACTCGCTCGGCGGCACGCTCAACGACGTCGTGCTCACGTCCGTAAGCCTCGCCCTCGGGCGCTACCTGCGCGCCCGCGACTTCGACACCGACGGCCTCGTGCTGAAGGCCATGGTGCCCGTGTCCGTGCGCACCAAGGCGCAGCGCGGCGCGCTCGGCAACCAGGTCGCCGCCATGTGGGCGCCGCTGCCCGTCGGCGTCGAGAACCCCGCCGAGTGCCTCAGCCAGGTCACAGCCGCGATGGAGGACCTCAAGAAGTCGCGGACAGGCCGTCGGCGCGCAGGTGCTCACCAACCTCGCCGGCTTCGCCCCGCCCACCATCCTCAGCCAGGCCGCGCGCCTGCAGGCCCGCCAGCCGTTCTTCAACCTCGTCGTCACCAACGTCCCCGGCCCGCAGTTCCCCCTCTACCTGCTCGGCCAGCGCCTGCAGGTGCTCTACCCCGTCGTGCCGCTCGCCCAGCGCCAGGCGCTCGGCATCGCCGTCATGAGCTACGACGGCCACCTCGGCTTCGGGCTGCTCGGCGACTACGACGCACTGCCCGAGCTCGACGCCATCGCGCTCGACCTCAAGTGGGCCATCGGCGCGCTCTCGCGCGCGGCCGGCGTCAGCGCGCCCAGGGCGCCGCGCGTCGCCAAGAAAGCCGCCGCGCCACGCGCCGGGGCCGCTGCCTCCCGCGCTTCCGCAGCCAAGCCCGCGAGCAAACGCAGCAAAGCACGCAAGCCCGCGGGCGCCAGCTGACGCGCGGGTCGCTCCGGACAGCCCCAATCGCCTGCGCGAGAAAGGGTCTCAACCACGCCGTAGGGTGCTGCTCATGGCGAGGACACCAGAGGAACTGGCACTTTCACTCTCACAGGCGACCTTTGCCGCCCAGCAGCGGATGGAGGCCAAACTACGTGAACGGGCGACCAACGTTCTATCTGCTGCGTCGATCGTTGTGCCAGTCGCAGCGGTAGCGGTCGGGAAAGGCCCAGCAATCGTCGCGATCCCATTCGGCGGAGCTGCGCTCGCATACATATGGTGTGCCGTCGAGTCCTGTGCAGCGCTGCTCCCACGCGGCTTCTCAACGGGCATCGCAGGAGGCCGGTTTCTCGCACAGGGTCGAGCACACGAAGCCGAGTTGCACCAAATGGAAGCCTCGGCCGCTGTCTACCTGGATCAGTTGCACAACGACAACGTTCCGAACCTCGAGAACACAGCCCAGCACGTGACGCGTGCGATCGTGGGCCTGATGTTCGAGATCAGCGCCTCCGCCGTCGCGCTCGTCACTACACTGTTGACCTGAGAATGACGGAATCTTCACCCAAACCTGCTCCACCAAGCCCGATGCCGACGAGGGTTCCCCCGGGCGTCGCGGCTGTGGCACTTCCGAAGCGCAAGCCCAAGCCCAAACGCTGGCGCAGCGGTCGCTGGCGCAGCATCCTCAGCCTTCACCGCTAGGCCGCCGATACGATCCGCACGTGCGGATCGCGCTCTGCCAGATCAACGCCACCGTCGGCGACATCGCCGGCAACGCCGAGCGAGTGCGCCGAGGGCATTCGCGCGGCCGGCGAGGCGGGGGCCGAGCTGGTGCTGTTCCCCGAGCTCGCGCTCACCGGCTACCCGCCCGAGGACCTGCTGCTCAAGGAGCACTTCCTCGCCGACGCCGGCGATGCGCTGCGCGCGCTCGCCGCCGACGTCCACGGGCTCGATCGCCATCGTCGGCTTCCCCGAGCGCGCCGAGGACGTCTACAACTCCGCCGCCGTGCTCGCCGACGGCGCCGTGCACGCCGTCTACCGCAAGGTGTACCTGCCCAACTACGGCGTCTTCGACGAGCAGCGCTACTTCCAGGCCGGCTCCGCGGGCGCCGTCATCGACATCGGCGCGCACCGCGTCGGGCTCACCGTCTGCGAGGACATCTGGGAGCCCGGCCCGCCCGCCAGCGACGAGGCGCTCGCCGGCGCGACGCTGATCATCAACATCTCCGCCTCCCCCTACCACGCCGGCAAGGGCGCCGAGCGCGAGCGCATGTTCGCCCAGCGCGCCCGCGACAACCTCGCCTGCGTCGCCTTCTGCGGGCTCGTCGGCGGCCAGGACGAGCTGCGTCTTCGACGGTCACTCCTGCGTCATCGACCACACCGGCGCGCACGATCGCCCGCGCCGCGCAGTTCCGCGAGGAGCTGCTCGTCTGCGACGTCGACCTCGACGCCGCCGCCGCCGCGCGCCTGCGCGACGCCGGCCACCGCCCCGCCGCGCGCCGCTCCCAGCGCGAGGTGAGCGTGCTGGCGGCGCTGCCCGCCCCGCGCCACGGCGCCAGCGAGGACCCGGCGGCGTGTCGCGAGCGCCCCGCCCGTCGCGCCGTCCAGCGCCGCCGCGGCGCTGGCCGAGCCGGTCGAGGCCGAGATCTACGCCGCGCTGACGCTCGGCCTGCGCGACTACGTCGACGAAGAACGGCTTCGAGCACGTCGTGCTCGGCCTCTCCGGCGGCATCGACTCCGCGCTCGTCGCCTGCCTGGCCGCCGACGCGCTCGGCGCGCGAGCGGGTCAGCGCCGACGATCATGCCCTCCCCCTACTCCTCCGCAGCGACACCCAGGACGATGCGCGCGCGCTCGCCGCGCGCGCTCGGCGTCGAGCGCCCGAGCTGCCCGATCGAGGCGCGTCATGGACGCCTACGAGCGACGCGCTGCGCGCGCCAGTTCGCCGGCCGCGAGCCCGACCTCACCGAGGAGAACCTCCAGGCGCGCATCCGCGGCAACCTGCTGATGGCGCTGTCCAACAAGTTCGGCTGGCTCGTGCTGACCACCGGCAACAAGTCCGAGATGTCGGTCGGCTACACCACCCTCTACGGCGACCTCGCCGGCGGCTTCGCCGTCATCAAGGACGTGCCCAAGACGCTCGTCTACCGGCTCTGCGAGTGGCGCAACTCCCCCGCCGCGCGCGCCGCATCGCCGCTGGCGCCAGGCGACGGCGCCCGGCGCGCGCCGCACCCGATCCCCGCCTCGATCATCGAGCGCGCGCCCTCGGCCGAGCTGCGCCCCGACCAGCGCGACGAGGACTCCCTGCCGCCCTACGAGGTCCTCGACCGCATCCTCGAGGGCTACGTCGAGCTGGACCTCAGCCGCGAGCAGCTGATCGCGCAGGGTCTGCCCGAGGCGGACGTCGAGCGCGCGATCCGGCTCGTCGACCTCGCCGAGTACAAGCGCCGCCAGGCGCCGCCGGGCATCAAGATCACCGCCGCGCGCGTTCGGGCGCGACCGGCGCATGCCGATCACCAACCGCTACCGCGGCTGAACGCGGCGACGCCCGCGTGCGGCGGGCCTGGATACCGACGGCGATCGTTGCGCTCCCGCACGTGCGTCACGGCGCCATACTGCTCGCCGCGCTGTGCGCGCTGGCGCTCGGCGGGTGCGGCGACACGCTGCAGGACCAGCCCGATCGCGCACAACATCGCTCGAGAACCTGATCGTCGGCGCCGTTCCCCGTCTACTGGCTCGGCGGCGAGCTTCCAGGGCCTGGCGATCACCGAAGCCACCCACGACCCCGAGCGGCGCCTTCACCGTGCAGTACGGCAACTGCCTGCGCGGCGGGCAGGGCACGTGCGTGCCGCCGCTGCGCGTCATCACCTCGCCCGACAACAGCTTCCTGCCCGGCGGCGCCACGCCCAGCCGCATCGCGCCCATCCGCGGCGTCCCCGCCGTCGTCACCCAGCGCGGCAGGACGATCGCGATGCCCACCGGCGGGCGTCGTCGTGAACATCTACGCCCGCAACCCGCAGCTCGCGCGCGCGGCCGCATCCACGGTCGTGCCGATCAACGAGGTGGGCGCGCCCCAGGCGCCGCTGCCAGCGCCGCTGCCCGACACCGGCTTCGGCTCCACGCCGCTGCCGTCGCAGATCCCCGCGCCGCTGCGCCCGCTCAGCTGAGCGTCGCGCCGAGCTGCAGCGCCGCGGGCATCGGGCGCACGGCGATCGTCATGCGCGTCACCGCGCACGTGCGGTCCGCGTCGTCGCTGAAGCGCACGTCCCACACCCACGTCGTGCGGCCGCGGTGCACGCGCGTCGCGTGCGCGTGCACGATCCCCTCGGTGATCGGGCCGCAGGAAGCTCGTGCTGTTCGACAGCCCCATCGCCATGTCGCCGTCCGCGAGCACCGCGAGCGCCGTCGCCATCGAGGTCATCGACTCCGCCATCGACGCGTACACGCCGCCGTGCACGAGGCCCGCGGGCTGCTTGACCTCGTCGCGCACCGCCACGCTGCGCGCGCACCTCGGTGTCCGAGCACGTCGAGCAGTCTCCAGCCCGTACAGGCGATCGAAGCCGCGCAGGGCCGCGTTGATCTGCTCCGCGCTCGGACTGTGCTCATCCCGCCGCCACGATAGCCTACGGTCCCTCGTCGCTGCCCGCGAGCACACAAGACCAGTGGCGAACGGGACACACATCATGAGCAGATTGGACGAGCTCCCCCCCGACCAGCGCGCGGCGCTCTCCCTGCTGCTGCGCCAGCGCAAGAGCTACGCCGAGGTGGCCGTGCTGCTCGGGATCGCCGAGCGCGCCGTGCACGACCGCGCGCACGCCGCGCTCGCGGTGCTCGCTCCGCGCCAGGCGCGCGAGCTGGCGCCCGAGCGCCGCGAGGAGATCGGCGACTACCTGCTCGGCCAGCAGCCGGGCGTCGCCGAACGGCTGCGGACGCGCACGTACCTCGGCTCCACCGAGCCCGCGCGCGCGTGGGCGCAGGCGCTCGCGGACGAGCTCGCCGCGCTGGGGCCCGCCGAGCTGCCCGAGATCCCGCCGCCCTCAGCCGCCTCCGTCCTCGCCACCGCCGGCGTGTCCGGCGCCAGCTCCGCCGCGACCGCTTCCGGCGCCGGCGCCAGCGCGTCGTCGCCGCGGCGCGAAAGCATCGCCGACCTGTCCTCCGCCCCACGCGCCGGCGCGGGCGCGCCCGGCTCGGCGAGCACCGGCCAGCCGCCCAGCTCGCGCCTCGGCGGGGCGCTGCTGCTGGGCGCGATCGCCGTCGCGGCGGTCGTCGCGGTGATCCTGCTCACGGGCGGCGGCGGGCACTCCAAATCGAACAGCTCCGGGACGACAGCCAAAGGCACGTCCAAAACGAGCGGGCCGTCGGTCAGCGCGCAGCTGCCGCTCAAATCGCCCGACTCCAGCGAGCCGCTCGCATCGGCGTGGTGGAGGTGCTCACGGAAAGGGCAAGCGCGCGTTCTACCTCGCCGCCGAACACATCCCCGCGACGAAGCAGCTTCTTCTACGCCGTCTGGCTGTACAACTCGCCCACCAGCGCCGAGCCGCTCAGCAAGGCGCCGCCGCGTCGGCTCCGACCACAAGCTCGCAGGCGGCGCGCTGCTGCCCGCCGACGCCGGCGCCTACCGCGAAATCCTGCTCACCCGCGAGACCGAGCTCGCACGCCAAGCAAGCCCGGGCACGTGGTGCTGCGCGGGCCATTCAAACTGCAGAGCTGACGACGGGCTCGCCTACGCCGCGAGCAGCTTCCCCGGGTTCATGATCCCCGCGGGGTCGAGCTCGGCCTTCACCGCGCGCAGCGCCTCGCAGCGCGCCGTCGCCGATCTCGCGCGCCATCCACGGCGCGTGGTCGCGCCCGACCGCGTGATGGTGGGTGATCGTCCCGCCGCCGTCGACGATCGCATCGCCCGCGGCGCGCTTGACCGCGCGCCACTGCCCGATCGCATCGCTCTCGCTGCTGGCGAGCGATGAACGTGAAGTACAGCGAGGCGCCCGTCTCATAGACGTGCGAGACGTGGCACATCACGAGGCCCGGCGTGCCGTGCGCGTCGAGCGCCGCGGAGATCGCGTCGGCGACCTGGCGGTGCAGGCGCGCGAGGTTCGACCACTGCGTGGCGGTCTCGAGCGTCTCCACCATCACGCCGAGCGTCGAGCAGCTCGTCGCGCAGATACGGCGCGGCGAAGCGGCCGTGCAGCCAGGCCTCTCCGGCGAGCGCCCCACCGTCAGCGCCGCCGCAGCCGCGCGCCAGCTCGAGCGCGCGCCCGCGGCGCGAGGCGACCTCCTCGGGCGAGCCCTCGAAGCCGAAGATCGCCAGGCAGCCGCTGCCGTAGCCGCGCGCGCCCAGATACGCGCGCCCGAGCCGGCCCTTGACGCCGCCGCTGCCGGCGAGCGCGAGCGACATGCGCGTCTCGTGCTCGTCGGAGAGGCGCGCCACGTCGGGCAGCGCGTGCTCGCGCGCGAGCGTGCGCAGCGCCTGCGATCCGGCGAGCGAAGTCCTCGAAGAAGACGCCCTCGTAGATGCGCTCCGCAGGGGCGGGGCGCACGCGCAGGGAGAGCTCGCTGATCACCCCGAGCGTGCCCTCCGAGCCGATCAGCAGCTGGCGCACGCTCGGCCCCGCAGCGGTCGCGGGCAGCGCCGGCAGCTCGATCTCGCGCGCGGGCGCGGCGAGGCGCAGGCCGAGCATCATCTTCTCGATCGAGCCGTAGCCCGTCGAGGCCTGCCCGGCCGAGCGCGTGGCGGCGCAGCCGCCGAGCGAGACGTACTCGAAGGACTGCGGGAAGTGCCCGAGCGTGAGCCCACGCTCGGCCAGGTGGCGCTCGAGCGCGGGCGCGCGCATGCCGCCCTGCACGGTCACGGTCGCCGACTCGCGGTCGAGCGCGAGCACCGCGCCCATGCGCGCCATGTCCAGCGAGACCACGCCGGAGTGCTCGCCGCGCAGCGGCGCCACGCCGCCGACGACGCTCGTGCCGCCGCCGAACGGCACGACCGCCACGGAAGCGCGCGCGCACAGCTCCAGCACCGCGCGCACCTGCTCGTGCGTGGAGGGGTGGAGCACCGCGTCGGGCGCGCCCTCGGGCTCGCCCGCGCGCAGGCGCACGAGGTCCGGGTAGCCCTTGCCGGCGGCGTGCAGCACGCGCGCGGCGTGCGTCGTCGCGCACGGCGTCCGCGCCGAGGATCTCGCGCAGCCGCGCGAGCGTCTCCCCCGACAGCGCCGAGGGGTCGAGGCGCACGTGCTCGAGCGCCACGGGCGGCGCGGGGCGCTCGGCGACGCCCACGGTGTCGCGCAGGAAGCCGAGCGCGTGCGGCGGCAGCGCCGGGGGCGTGCTGCGGGTCGCCCCAGCCCCACCAGCGCATCTGCGGCGCGGGCGCCGTCGACTCAGCCACTGATCCGCTCCAGCCCGTCGAGCGCCTCGTCGAGTGTGGCCGCGGCGGCGCGGCGCACCATGAGGCCGCCGAAGCGCGGGGAGAACCCCACGAACAGGCCCACGCGCGGCGCGGAGCTGCCGGCCATGCGCTGGCGCAGCTCGATCGTCACCTCGGTGCCGGCGCGAGCCGTCCCCATCGACGGGCGTGAGCTGGATCTCCGTCTCCGCGGAGGCGAGCACGCGCGCGAACGGCGTGCCCTCGACGCGCTGCTCCCACGTGACCGTGCGCGCGCGCTCGTCGCGCTGGACGACGTCGAAGTCCGCGCGCACGAGTTTGCCCTTGCGCGTGCGCATCACCTCCGTGAAGGCGTCGTCCTCCACGTCCTCCACGCGCGTCACGCGCGGCCACCAGCGCGGCAGGTGGTGGGGATCGCCGACGAGCGCCCACAGATCCTCCGCGGGCGCGGCGATCGTGCGGCTGCGGCGCGCGGTCGGCACGAGCGCAAGCTTAGTCAGTCCGACTCGTACGCGAGCAGCGCGTGGACCTCGCGCGGCGCGAGACGCTCGCGGCCGTCCAGGAACGAGAGCTCGATCAGGAAGCCGCAGCCGACGACCTCGCCGCCGAGCTGCTCCACCAGCTCGCACAGCGCCGCGGCGGTGCCGCCCGTGGCGAGCAGGTCGTCGTGCACGAGCACGCGCCGGCCGCTGGAGACCGCGTCGGTGTGCAGCTCCAGCTGCCCGGCGCCGTACTCGAGCAGGTACTCGGCGCTGACCGTCTCGTACGGCAGCTTGCCGGGCTTGCGCGCGAGCGCGAAGCCCGCGCCCAGCTCGAGCGCGAGCGCGGGACCGAGCAGGAAGCCGCGCGCCTCCGCGGCGACCACGCAGTCGACGCCCAGCGGGCGCGCATACTCGGCCAGCGCCGCAACCGCGTCGGCGAGCGCGGCGGCGTCGGCGAGCAGCGGCGTGATGTCCTTGAAGCCGATGCCCGGCTTGGGGAAGTCGGGGATCTCGCGGATCAGCGACCGCAGACGATATGCCGGTCATCTCACACAGCGCGCTGTCAGCGGACGATCTTGCGCAGATCCCGGATCAGCAGCAGGTGCTTGAGATGGGTCGCGACCGCGGCGAGGTTCTCGAGCGCCTCGACGGCCTCCTTGCGCCGCTCGGGGTTGCGCGAGCGCAGCGCCGGCGCGAGGATCTGCTGCAGCAGGTTGGCCTCGCGGTCGGCGGAGGAGCGGAACACGCGCAGGTTGCGCCCGCCGACGCCGTAGCGCGCGAGCTCGGCGACCGCGGCGATGATCTCGCGCTCGGTCTCGTCGAAGTAGCGCACGCCGCCGCGCATCTCGCCCTTGACGACGCCGTACTCTTCGAGCTCGTGCACGAGCTTGGCCTCGGCCTTGGTCTCCTCGAGCACGTCCTCGATCGAGTACAGCGCGCCGGTCGCCTCGCGCACGCTCACGCTCGGAGCGCCACGTGCGCGCGCCCTCGCGCGTGGCGCCCCGCCCCGCGGCGGGCGCGACCTCGCCGGAGCGGCCCGCGGCCAGCTCCTGGCGGATCACGCGCAGCGGCAGGAACTCGTCGCGCTGCATGCGCAGGATCGTGCGCAGCCGCGCGACGTCGCCCTGCGTGTAGAGGCGGTAGCCGCCGGGAGTGCGCCGCGGCGTCAGCAGCTTCTGGTCCTCGAGGTAGCGGATCTTCGAGATCGAGATGTCCGGGAACTCCTGCGCGAGCGCCTTGCAGACCGCGCCGATCGTGAGCGACTTCTGGCGCTTGCCGGGCTCGGGCGGGCCGCTGATGGCGTCGACCTCCGCGAGCTCGACCTCGAGCGCGCTCGGCGGGTTCTCCTCGGCGGGTGTCGCGTGGACGGCCATCAGCGCGCGTGGAAGGTGAGCTTGTACTTGCCGATCTGCACCTCGTCGCCCTCCTCGCAGACGGTGGGACTCGATCCGCGAGCGGTTCACGTAGGTGCCGTTCAGCGAGCCGCAGTCGTCCAGGTACCAGTCCTCGCCGCGGCGGATCAGCAGCGCGTGGTCGCGCGAGACGGTGACGTCGTCGAGGAACACCTCGGAGTCTGGTCGGCGGCCGATGCTCATGCGCTCGCCCTCGACCGCGAAGCTCTCCCCCACGCGCCCGCCGCCGGCGCGGATCACGAGCGCGGGGCCGTGCGCGGTGACCTCGCCCGATCTCCACCGGGCACGAGCTCGCCGGTCTCGTCGATGCGGTACGTGGCCGTGACCGGCTCGCGCCGCCGACCTCGCCGCGCTGCAGCAGCGCGCCGCAGCGCTGGCAGTAGTTGGCTCCCTCGCCGTTGACGAAGCCGCACTCGGTGCAGTGCAGGGCCATGGCGCTCCGCCTAGGCCCGCCGCGGCGCTCGGACCGCTCATCGGCGCGCGCCTCGCACCGGCCTCGGCTGGCGCTGGCGAGGATGTCCGTGAGCCGCTGCACGTCCTCGCCGGTGATCGTGATCTCGCCGTCGTCGTGCTTGTGGCGCAGGCGGTTGACGAGCTCGGCGCGGAGGATGTCGATCTTGCCGTGCAGGATGCGCCGCTTGTAGGAGATCTCCGTCTCCTCCTCGGTGAGCTGGCGGATGACGTCTTTCAGTTCGACATCCGTCAGCGAGCCAAGGTCGGGGAACGTCTCGTCCATCGTTGCCTCTCTCCTCTCGCGGACTGTCCCCGCGCGCCGGCCGGAGCCGAGTATAGACCAAAAGGTCAGGCTGAGCTTGAGGCTATCGGCGGGGCCGCTGGCGCAGTTCCGTGACGCTCGAGCGCGCGTACATGGCGGTCGCGAGCAGCGCCAGGGCGAGGCCCACGTAGAGCATCACTTCGCCGACCGTTTCGAGGCCCGCCATGGCGAAGAAGAACGAGCCCATCACGGGCGCGACGCCGAGGCGCCCGGGCCAGTTGATGCGCAGCTCCACGCCGCGCGCGAGCACGTAGCGGCCGAGCACGAGCATCGAGCAGCTCGCGCGCGGCGAGCACCGCGAGCGCCCAGCGCGGCAGCAGGTCGAAGTGCCACGTGACGACGACGCCGGAGACGATCAGCAGGCGGTCGGTGACGGGATCCATCAGCGCGCCGAGGCGGCTGTACTGGCGGGTGACGCGCGCGGCGATGCCGTCGGCGTAGTCGCCCCAGCCGATGACGGCGAACAGCGTCGCGCCGAGCGCGCCGTTGCCGTCGTCGCTGGAGAGCGCGACCGCTAGGAACACGGGGATCAGCGCGAGTCGCACGAAGCCGATCGCGTTGGGGATCGTCCACGGCCGCAGCGGCTGGCCGGCCTGCGTCTCGGGCGGCGGCGGCCCGGAGCGGTCGAGGCCGAACAGGCGCGGACGGACAGCGTCGTTGAGGCCGGGCCGGCGCCGTCTAGGGAGGCTCCGCCACAGCTCATCCACCGCCCGCAAGAGCTGCCTGTGGCTCGCCGCCGAGCGGCAGCGGGGGCGCCTCAGCGCGGCCGCGGCGCACCTGCACCTCGATCTCGCCGGACTCGAGCGAGCGTCGCCCGACGGTCAGTCGCAGCGGGCAGCCGAGCAGCTCGGCGTCGGCGAACTTCTCGCCGGGGCCGAGGTCGCGGTCGTCGTAGAGGACCTCCACGCCGCCGGCGCGCAGCGTCTCGTACACGTCGTCGGCGGCGTCGCGCTCGGGCGTGCCGGGCTTGCCGAGCGCGACGAGGTGCACGGCGAACGGCGCGAGCGCTCTCGGCCAGGAGATGCCGTGCTCGTCGGCGAACTGCTCGACGGCGGCGGCGACGATGCGCGCGGGGCCGATGCCGTAGGAGCCCATCCAGATGGGCTGCTCGGCGCCGTTCTCGTCGAGGTAGCTCGCGCCGAGCGGCTCGGAGTAGCGAGTGCCGAGCTTGAAGATGTTGCCGACCTCGATGGCGGGCTCGATGGTGAGCGTCTCGCCCGCGCGCACGTATGCGTCCCCCACCCTCTCCACGTCGGGGCTGCTCTGCGCGACCTCGAGGTTGGCGGCGTACTGCCCCTCGCCGGGCGCGCCGAGCGCGATCTCGTCCTCGCCGGCGGCGCAGGGCGCCATGTACTCGTGCGCGCCGACGCCGCCCATCATGCCGACGTCGCCCTCGACGCGATAGCAGCGCAGCCCGGTGCGCTCCATGATGCGGTCGTACGCGCCGACGTGCAGCGCGTAGCGCTCGCTCCAGGCCGGCCTGGTCGCGGTCGAAGCTGTAGGCGTCCTTCATGACGAACTCGCGCGTGCGCAGCACGCCGGCGCGCGGGCGCGGCTCGTCGCGCTCCTTGACCTGGAAGTGGTAGACGATCAGCGGCAGGTCGCGGTAGGAGCGCACGATCTGGGCGATGTGGAACGTGACGGCCTCCTCGTGCGTCATCGCGAGCACGAGCTCGGAGCCCTTGCGGTCGGTGAGCTTGAACAGCTCGTCGATGTCGAGGCGCCCGGTCTTGCGCCACGGCTCGGCGGGCTGCAGCACGGGCATCAGCATCTCCTGCGCGCCGATCGCGTCCATCTCCTCCCGGACGATCGCGACGACGCGCTGGTGCACGCGCCAGCCGGCGGGCAGCCACGTCCACATGCCGGCGCCCATCTGGCGGATCAGCCCGGCGCGCACCATCAGCTTGTGCGAGATCGCCTCGGCGTCGGCGGGCGCCTGCTTCTCGGTGGGCAGCAGATAGTGGCTGAGGCGTGTCACGGGACGGCAGAGCCTAATCCATGCAGGGCGCGTGTCCCGCGTAGCGCGCTCTCGCATGGGGTAAGCCCTTTGATAGAACAGCGGTATCCGCGATCAGCGATCCAAATAATCGACAAGGAGCCCAGATGGCTTACTCAGTACCGCCGCTTCCGTACGCGTATGACGCGCTGGAGCCGCACATCGACAAGACGACTATGGAAATTCACCACGACAAGCACCACCAGGCGTACGTGGACAAGGTCAACGCCGCTCTGGAGGGCACGCCGCTGGCGGACGCGGCGATCGAGGACGTGCTGAAGGACCTGAGCCAGGTGCCGGCGGACAAGTTGAAGGCCGTGAAAAACAACGGCGGCGGGCACTACAACCACTCGCTGTTCTGGGAGAGCATGTCGCCTGACGGCGGCGGCGCGCCGAGCGGCGACCTGGGCAACGCGATCGACGCGGCGTTCGGCTCGTTCTCGGACTTCCAGGCGAAGCTGAAGGAAACGGGCGTGAACCAGTTCGGCTCCGGCTGGTCGTGGCTGGTGCACGACGGCTCGGGTCTCGCGGTGGTGGGCTCGGCCAACCAGGACAACCCCATCTCCGACGGCCAGACACCGCTGCTGGGCGTGGACGTGTGGGAGCACGCGTACTACCTGAAGTACCAGAACCGTCGCCCTGACTACCTCGATGCGTGGTGGAACGTGGTGGACTGGAGCAAGGTCGCGGAGCGCTTCTCCGCGGCGTCTTGAGGATTCAAAGGGCTCCGCGCCGGGGGCGCTCCGCCGCGCGGGTTGCGCGGGGCGCTCCCGGGCTCAGCTCCGGGAGAAGCGCCTTCCGGCGACGGGCGATACGGCCTCGTCCATGACAGCCCCGACAGGCTCCGGCTCGACCGGGCCGCGACCGGGCCGGCGCCGCTCGCCGAGGAGCATCGAGTCGAGCACCGCGCTGGCCATCTCGTCGTTCTCCGCCGCCGCGGCTTCGAGAGCGGCGATCCGCTCGGGGGTCATGGCGGTGTCGTCCTCGTTCTCGGCGAGCCACGCGCGCGCCTCGGCGGCGGCGGTCTCGTCGCGCTGGACGGTCTTGCCGGCGGCGTAGTAGCGGTCGATCTCCTTGAACAGCTCGTCCACGAGTTCGTGCGTGGGCACCTTTTGCAGCGGCTCGCCCTTGGAGTAGATCATGCCCATGTCCTTGGCGCCGGTGATGCCGAAGTCGGCGTGGCGCGCCTCGCCGATGCCGTTCACCGCGCAGCCGAGCACGGACACCTCGATGGGGTCCTCATACGCTTCCAGGCGCTGCTCGACTTCGACCACCACTCGGTCCATGTCGAACTGCAGCCGCCCGCACGTGGGACACGCGATCAGCACGGGGCCCTTCTCGCGAAGCTTCAGCGCCTTGAGGATCTCCCACGCGACCTTGACCTCCTCCTCGGCGTGGAACGTGGAGAGCGAGATCCTGATCGTGTCGCCGATGCCGTCGGCGAGCAGCGTGCCGAGCCCGACGGCGCTCTTGAGCGAGCCGGACCACTTGGTGCCGGCCTCGGTTACGCCGAGGTGCAGCGGGTAGGGGATCTTCTCGGCGAGCATGCGGTTGGAGGCGATCGTGTTGGGAACGGACGTGCTACTTCATCGAGACCTTGAAGTTCTTGAAGTCGAGGCTCTCCATCAGCTCGCACCGTCTCGATCGCGGCGGTGACGAGCGCCTCGACGGGGTTGTCGTACTCGAGTTGGCGCAGGTGCTTGGGCAGCGAGCCGGAGTTGACGCCCACGCGCAGCGGCGTGCCGCGGAGCTTTGCGAGCGCGATCACCTCGGCCACCTTCTCGGGGCCGCCGATGTTGCCGGGGTTGAGCCTGACGCAGTGCGCGCCCGCCTCGATCGCCTTGAGCGCGAGCGTGTGGTTGAAGTGGATGTCGGCGATGATCGGGATCGGCGACTGCGCGACGATGCTCTTGAGCGCCTCGGCGTCCTGCTCGCGCGGCACGGCGACGCGCACGATGTCCGCGCCGGCGTCGGCGACGGTGCGGATCTGATCCATCGTCGCCTGCAGGTTGGCGGTCTCGGTCTTGGTCATCGTCTGCACCGCCACGGGCGCGCCGCCGCCGATGGGGATGCCGCCGAGGATGAGCTGTCGCTTGGAAGCCATAGGCTGATTCTACGATGCACGATGTCTACGCCACCGCGCGCGGCCCGCTGGCGCGCCTCGCCTCCCCCCTCGCCGCTCGCGCCCGCGCCGCGCGGCACGAGCGGTTCTTCGCGCTCACGCGCCTGCCCGAGGGCGCGCGGGTGCTCGACGTGGGCTGCGGGGCGATGGGGCTGCGGGCGTTGGAGCCGACCCTCGACATCGCGGGCGTGGACCTCGCCGAGCGGCCGGACTATCCGGGGCCGTTCGTGCGCGCGGACGCCGCCGCGGGGCTGCCGTTCGCGGACGGAGAGTTCGACCTCGTGTACTGCTCGAGCGTGATCGAGCACGTCCCGCCGGAGCGTCGCGCGGCGTTCGCGGCGGAGGTGCGCCGCGTGGGGCGAGGCTGGTTCGTGCAGACCCCGGCGTTCTCGTTCCCGATGGAGCCTCACGCGCTGCTGCCGTTCGCGCATTGGCTGCCCGTGGCGCTTCGCAGGCGCTACTGGCGTCTGGGCGTGGCGGGCGAGTGGGAGGAGATATCGCTGTTGCGCCGCAGGGAGATGGAGTCGCTGTTCGGGCCGGCGCAGGCCGAGCGCGTCGGGCCGGTGGTGAAGAGCTGGGTTTGTGTGAGGCCGCCTGCGAGCTGAGCCGGACCAGTCTCGTTATCCGGGACGGGCTGGCGTAGAACCTCCGAAGCGGCGTCTAGAGTCGCGGGCCGCATGGCACGAGCGACATTTCACAAAGCTGCTGACGGCTATCCAGCGCGAGATGCCGCGTCGTGGACGGAGGAGAAGCTGATGATCCTCGATGCATATCTCAAATCCTTTGCAAAGGCGTGTGCGAAAGCGGGCGGCTGGTACGCCCTCGATCTGTTCGCAGGAACCGGGCTTAACTGGTCCACGACCCGTGGCATGGAGATCAATGGCTCTTCGCTGATCGCCTTGGAGGCACAATCGCCTGAAGCGATCAAGGTCATCCTCGCCGAGAGCCACGCTGGCGCCTTCGAGGCACTGGCGCACCGCACCGCACGCTATGGCGATCGGGTGAAGATCTTCAAAGAGGACGCCAACAAGATCGTTGCGGCCATGACGAGCCAAATCCCTCGACGGGCTCCAGCGTTTGCGTTCCTCGACCCCGAGGGCTCTGAGCTTGAATGGCCGACGATTGAGGCCATCGCCGAACACAAGCGTGGACACAGCCCCAACAAGATCGAGCAACTCATCTTGTTCCCCACCGATATGGGGTTCGTACGGCTTGCACCCGAACATCCAGAGCTTGTGAGCCGAATCTACGGGCACGATGACTGGAAAGACATCTACGCGCGGCGCGAGTCCGACCAGATCAGCCCCGAGGAGGCCCGTGGCGATTATGTGCGCCTGTACGCGGAGGGCTTCAAGCGCCTGGGTTATGCGACCGTCCTTGATCGTCAGATCAAGAAGTCCAATGGCCAGCCCATGTATTTCCTGATCTTCGCCACCGACAACGACGCCGGCGAGAGAATCATGGACTCGGTGTTCGATCGTGTGCGCATGCGCGTTCAAGAGGAGCTTGGCCAGACAACGCTCTTTGACATGAAGAGCGGCCCACGCAAACGACGACTAAACGGCGACAGGAGCAGCTAGCGCACGGTCTCGTGCGGGACCGGATCGCAACGGCATGGCATCGTAAGTTCGGTCATCGAGCAGTCGTCCCCCTGCCTTCGACGTGCGACCTCCCCATTGCTTGAAGAAGAACGCCACATCCTCCTCGGCACAACGAGTACGCAAATCCCGTATCCAGGCGGCGTCACAGCGCCGGTGCTTCGCCCCAGACTCGCCACCCGCGATCAACCAGTCGATACCGCTCAGGTCGAGTCCTTCCAGAGGACCCAATAGCGGCTCAGCAGAAATGAATCGCACCACTGCATCGACCTCGCGCAGGTAGTCCGCCCGGTGCACGAAGCGCCGGTTCTCGATCGTGACTCCGATCCAGACGTTCGGAGGCCAAGGCAGGGCTGGCGCTAGCTGCGCCAGTCGCTCATGGCGCTTGGTCAGAACCTGGAAAGTGTGCTGGCTCGCCTGCTCCATGACCTCGAATACCTGCCGTATGAACGCCTCGGGGATGCGCTCATGGAAGAGATCGCTCATTGAGTTCACAAAGATCGTCCGCGAGCGCTTCCAGCGCAGCGGCTGATCGAGGCGCTGCGGCCAGAAGCGCAAATCGAAGCCCTGCTGGTACGGATGATCGGGAATACCTCGCCAGCGCTCCGCGAATGTCTCCGCATAACAGTGCGCGCAGCCCGGTGAAACCTTGTCGCAGCCCGTGACAGGGTTCCAAGTCGCGTTTGTCCACTCAATAGCGCTGTTATCGGCCAATGCGATGACTCCTTCGCCCTCGCAAGCCTACCTCCTGCGCGCGATCGAACATATGTTCCGTTCGACCAGCTCAGCCGGCGAGCCGGCTGATGTCGTTGCTGACGCCGTTGATGACGAGGAACAGCAGCAGCACGATGCCGACGGAGCTGAAGCGGTACATCGCGACCAGCGAGATGCGCCGCCCGCGGAGCTTCTCGGCGACCGACCACAGCACGTGCCCGCCGTCGAGCGGCAGGAACGGGAACAGGTTGATGACGGCGAGGATCAGCGAGAGGAAGCCGAGGAACACGAGCGCGTAGCCCGCGCCCGCGACGACCGTTTCGTGCGCGTCCTGGGTGATGCCGACGATGCTCGAGACCTGGTGGCGGACCTTGGAGCTCGTGAGCGCGTGGACGAAGCCGGTGAGCGTTCTGGTGGTGATGTGCCACATCGCGCTCACGGCGCGCCCCCGCGGCGGCGATCGCTCCGAACGGACTTGGGCGAGCCGAAGCCGAAGCCGATGAGCATGCGCTTGGCGTCGCTTGTTGTAGCGCGGGTAGAGCGACAGCGCCACGGTGCGCCCGTCGCGACGTACGGTCAGCTTCACGGGCGTCGCGGCGCGGCAGCCGTCCGTCTGCGCGCCCGCGCAGCGGTGCGAGGCGATCGCGGCCCGCGCGGACTCGACCGTCGCGGGCTTCCCGTCGACGGCGACGATGCGGTCGCCGGCCTTCAGCACTCCGGAGCCCGCGGAGCCGTGTTCGACGCCGAGCACCGACGTGGTGCTGACGATCGTCTGCACGGACGGGTCGAGGTTGCCGAGCGCGATCGCGCCGTTGAGGCTGCCGGAGAACAGCACCGCCCAGAACAGCACGAACGCGATCGCGATGTTCACTCCTGGCCCGGCGAGGATCACCGCGACCCGCTTCCACGGCGCCTGGGTGTAGTAGGCGCGCCTGGCGACCTCGGGCTCGAGGTCGCCGACCTCTTCGGGGTTCATGCCGGTGATCTTCACGTAGCCGCCCGCGGGGATCGCGCCGATCGCGTACTCCGTCTCGCCGCGTTTGATGCGGAACAGCGTGGGCGGGAAGAACAGCGAGAAGCGCTCCACGCGCATGCCGACGAGCCTTGGCGACGGTGAAGTGCCCGAGCTCGTGCAGCACGATCAGCGCGACGATGCCGAGGAGTGTCAGGAGCCAGCTCACGGGCCTCAGTGTGGCAGGCCGAGCGCCGATTCCGCGGGCGGCGCGCGGCCTCAGCCGAGCGCGGCGACGGTCTCGCCGGCGACGTCGCGCGCCTGGCGGTCGGCGTCGTACAGCGACTCGAACGCGCGCACGGGCTCGCTGGGAAGCCGCTCGAGCGCCTGCTCGATCACCGCGGGGATCTCGAGGAAGCGCAGGCGGCCCTCGAGGAACGCGTGCACGGCGATCTCGTTGGCGGCGTTGAGCACGCACGGCGCGGTCCCGCCCGCGCGCGCCGCCTCGCGCGCCAGGCGCAGGCAGGGGAACGCCTCGAGGTCGACCGGCTCGAACGTCAGCTCGCCGACCGTCGCGAGGTCCAGCGGCTCGATCGGCAGGTGCACGCTCTCGCCGCCGTGCAGCGCGTAGGAGATCGCGATGCGCATGTCGGGCGGGCCGAGGTGGGCGAGCATCGCGCCGTCGGCGAGCTGCACGAGCCCGTGGACGAGCGACTGCGGGTGCACGACCACGTCGATGCGCTCGTAGGGCGTGCCGAACAGGTGGTGGGCCTCCATCACCTCGAGGCCCTTGTTCATCAGCGTGGCGGAGTCGATCGTGATCTTGCCGCCCATCGCCCACGTGGGGTGCGCGAGCGCCTGCTTGACGGTCACGTCCTTGAGCTGCTCGCGCCCGTAGCCGCGAAACGGGCCGCCGCTGGCGGTGATCGTCAGCCGCTCGACCGCGCCCGGCGGCTGGCCGGCGATCAGCTGGTGCAGCGCCGTGTGCTCGGAGTCCACGGGCACGATCTGCGCGCCGGTGGCCTCGCGCGAGCGCTGTCACGAGCTCGCCGCCGACGACGAGCGACTCCTTGTTGGCGAGCGCCAGGTCGATCCCCTCGCCGAGCGTGGCGACCGTCGGGCCGAGGCCGGCGGAGCCGACGAGCGCGTTGAGCACGAGATCGGCGCCGGACTCGACCACGAGCCGCACGAGCCCCTCCGCGCCGCCCAGCACCTGCCCGTCGGTCCACACCTCCGCGGCGCGCGCTGCGGCGTCCGCGTCGGCGAGCGCGATCCGCGTCGACGCCGTGGGCGCGCGCCTGCTCGATCAGCGTCTCCCAGGAGCGCTCCGCGGAGAGCCCGACGATCTCGAGCTCCTCGCTGCGCGAGCACACGTCGAGCGCCTGGATGCCGATCGAGCCGGTCGAGCCGAGCACGAGTATGCGCTTGCGCGCGCTCATGCGCCGATCATACGTATGCGCGGACGCCACCCCTGCGGCCGCGCCCGACGGTCGCGCGCGTGCTGGCTCACACGTACGCAAACCACACGTAGTAGCCGACGACGACGGTGAACAGCACCGCGTCGAGGCGGTCGAGCGCGCCGCCGTGCGCGCCGAACAGCCCGCCGGAGTCCTTCGTGCCGGCCTCGCGCTTGACGAACGACTCGAACAGGTCCCCCACGGGCGCGAGCACTGCGACCGCCAGGCCGAGCACGAGCGCGTGCGTGCCGGACAGCCATTCCTGCTGGTAGAGGTGCGCGATCCACACGCCCAGCACCGCCGTGAGCATGCCGATCGCGAGGCCCTCCACGGTCTTGTTGGGCGAGATCTTCGGCGCGAGCGGGCGGCGCCCGAACGTGCGCCCGCCGAGGTACGCGCCGGTGTCGCCGAGGAACGTGCCGACGAGCACGTCGATGATGATCCCCTTCCCCGTGCGGCAGCCCGCGCAGCAGGACCGCGTGCGCGAAGCCGAAGCCGATCCAGTAGATCCCCATCAACGTGACCGCGATCCCGCCCACGGACGGGCGCGGCGCGAGCAGCATCAGCCCGAACAGCAGCGGCAGCGCGGCGACGGTGACGAGCAGCACCTGGAACTGGTCGCCGTACAGCGCCGCCGCGAGCAGGCCGGCGAGCGCGATGAACCCCGCCAGGCGCACGGGATGCGCGCGCTCGTACATCCCGTACAGCTCGTGCATGCACACGCCGCCTAGCACGAGCATGCCGAGCGCGAACACGAGCCCGCCTTCGATCACCAGGAACAGCGCCACGGCGACCGCTGGGATCGCCGCGAGAATCCGCGCGCTCAAGTCCGAGCGGGGCTTGCGCTCCCGCGCCCCGCGCGCGGCGAGCGCCGGGCGCGGGCGGCGCAGCACGCGTGCGCTCTGGCGCGGTTGGCGAGGGGCCATCATCGCCCGCCGAAGCGGCGTCGGCGCTCGGTGTACTCGGCCAGCGACTGCTCCAGCGCGGCGCGCGTGAAGTCGGGCCACAGCTCATCGCGGAACACCAGCTCCGAGTACGCGGACTGCCACAGCAGGTAGTTCGACAGGCGCCGCTCGCCGCTGGTGCGGATGATGAGGTCGGGGTCGTGCATCTCGGGCGCGTACAGGCACGCGCGAAACTCCTCTTCGGTGCTGCCCTGGAAGCGGCGCGCCGCGTCGACGATCTCGGCGCGCCCGCCGTAGTTGAACGCCACGAACATCGTGATCTCGCGGTTGGCGCGCGTCAGCTCCTCCGCCCAGTCCATCTGCTCGGCCAGGCGCTCGCTGATGCTTTCGCGCCGCCCGATGAAGCGCATGCGCACGCCTTCGGCGTGCAGCTCGGGGGTTTCGCTGGCGATGCGCCTGGAGAACATGTCCATCAGCCCGCGCACCTCCTCGGGCGGGCGCGACCAGTTCTCGGTGGAGAACGAGTACACGGTGAACTCCTTGATCCCCAGCTCCGCGGCGTCGCGCAGCCGCGCCTTGACGGTGTCCGCGCCGGCGCTGTGCCCGTCGTTGACGGGGATGCCGCGCTGCTGCGCCCAGCGTCCGTTGCCGTCGGTGATGACGGCGACGTAGCGCGCCGATGGGACGGGCGACTCCGACGGCGGTGAGGAGTGGGACTCCGCTCTCGGACCGCTCGCCGCCGATGCCCGTGCGTCGGCGTCGGCCATCAGACTGCGAGGATCTCCTCTTCCTTGGCCTTGAGCACCGCGTCGAGCTCGCCGATGCGCCCGTCCGTGAGCTTCTGCAGCTCCACCTCAGCGCGGTGCTCGTCGTCGGAGGACGCTTCGCCCTCGGCCTTCAGCTCGCGCAGGTGCTGCATCGTGTCGCGGCGCACGTTGCGGATCGAGATGCGCCCCTCCTCGGCGAGGTTGCGCAGGACCTTGACGAGCTCCTTGCGGCGCTCTTCGGTCAGCTCGGGGATGACGAGGCGCACGATGTTGCCGTCGTTGCCGGGGCTGAGGCCGACGTCGGACTCGTTGATCGCCTTTTCGATCGCCTTGATCGAGGACTTGTCGTACGGCTGCACGGTGAGCAGCCGCGCCTCGGGCGCGGAGATCGTGGAGAGCTGGTTCAGCGGCGTCATCGCGCCGTAGTAGTCCACGATCACGCGGTCCAGCAGCGACGGGCTGGCGCGGCCGGTGCGGATCGAGGAGAACTCGTGCTGAGCGGATTCGACCGATTTGCCCATCCGCTCGCCCGCGTCCTCGAGCAGTTCGTCGATCAGATTCTCAGCGGCCATCTTCATCTCCTCCGGATGTGGATACGAGCGTGCCCACGCGCTCTCCTGAGATTATCCGCGCGAGGCTCGACTCGTCGTCCATGTTGAACACGTTCAGTGGCATGCCGTTGTCCATGCACAGCGCCAGCGCGGTCGAGTCCATCACCCGCAGCCGTCGCTCGATCGCCTCCATGTGGGTGATCTCGGGGATGAACTGCGCGCTGGAGTCGAGCGCGGGGTCGGCCGTGAAGACCCCCTCGACGCCGTTCTTGGCCATCAGGATGATCTCCGCGTGGATCTCCGCCGCGCGCAGCGCCGCGGCGGTGTCGGTCGTGAAGAACGGGTTGCCCGTGCCGGCGGCGAAGATCACCACGCGCCCCTTCTCCAGGTGGCGCATCGCGCGCCGGCGGATGTAGGGCTCGGCGACCTCGGAGACCCCGAGCGCGGATTGCACGCGCGTGTCGGTGCCCATCTTCTCCAGCGCGTCCTGCAGCGGCAGCGCGTTCAGCACGGTGGCGAGCATGCCCATGTAGTCCGCCGTGGCGCGATCCATGCCCGCGGCGGCGCCCTTCATCCCGCGGTAGATGTTTCCCGCGCCGACCACGATCGCGACCTGCACGCCGCGGTCGCGCACCTCGGTGACCTGGCTGGCGACCGCCGCCACGCACTCGGGATCGGTCCCGTAGTCCAGCGAGCCCATCAGCGCCTCGCCGGAGAGCTTCAGCAGAATGCGTTTGAAGGCAGGGGCCGCCATCCGCGTCACAGAGCCTATACCCGCCGCAAGGCCTACTGGCCTATCGCGAAGCGAACAAACCTGCGTATGACCACGTTCTCGCCAGTCGTGGCGGTCAGCTCGTCGCGCAGCTGCTGGACGGTCTTGCCGTCGAACTTCGGGTTGTGCATCTCCTGCTCGAGCAGCGTGACGGTCTGGAACCACGAGTCGAGCTTGCCCGTGACGATCTTCTCGCGGATGTTCTCCGGCTTGTCGGCGGCCTCCTGCTCGTATACGCGCGCCTCGGCCTCGCGCTTCTCCTGCGGGACGTCGTCGCGGCTGACGTACTGCACCGTGGGGGACGCGGCGATCTGCATCGCAACCTCGCGCGCGAAGGACACGAAGTCGTCGTTCTTGGCGACGAAGTCGGTGTTGCAGTCCACCTCGATCAGCACGCCCACCTTCGAGCCGGCGTGCACGTACGCCTGCACCGTGCCCTCGGTCGCCGCGCGCTCGCCGAGATCCTGGATTTTCTTGCCCTGCTTGACGCGCAGGATCTCGATCGCCTTCTCGATGTCGCCGCCGGCGTCCGTGAGCGCCTTCTTGCAGTCCATCATCCCCGCGCCGGTGCGCTCGCGCAGGGCCTTGACGTCTTTCGCTCCGATCTCAGGGGTGCTCATGATGCGCTCGTCTCCGTGTTCGTCGTCTCGCTGTCGTCGGTCGCGGCGGGGGCCGTCTCCTCCGCGGCCGGTATCGCCGCAGGCTCCGCCGGGGCCTCAGGTGCTACCGGTGCTGGCGCGGCTGGCGCCGGCGGCGTGGGCGCCGCGGCTGCCGCCGCGCGTGCTGCGGCCTCCTTCTCTGCGGCCTCTTTCTTGGCCTGCTCCTCCGCCTCGCGCTTGGCCTGTTCCTCGGCCTCGCGCTTGGCGCGCGCCTCGGCCTCGATGCGGGCCTTCTCCTCGGCTTCTCTGCGCGCGAGTTCCTCCTGGGCGCGGAACACGCCGTGGCCCTCGGAGACGACCTGGCCGATCGCCTGCGTTATGAGCGCGCACGAGCGGATCGCGTCGTCGTTGCCGGGCACCACGAAGTCGATCCCGTCGGGGTCGCAGTTGGTGTCCACCAGGCCGATGATCGGGATGCGCAGACGCCTGGCCTCTTTGACGGCGATCTCCTCGGTCTTGAGGTCGATGACGAACATCGCGTCGGGCACGCGCTGCATGTTCTTCACGCCGCCGAGGTTCGCGCGCAGCTTCGCGAGATCCGCCTGTGCGGCCATCCGCTCGCGCGTGGGGAGCAGCGCCAGCTGTCCCTCCGCCTCGTAGCGTTCGAGGTCGTGCAGCCGGCGGATGCGCAGGCTGATCGTCTGGAAGTTCGTCAGCAGGCCACCGAGCCAGCGGTGGTTGACGTACGGCATGTCGGACGCCTCTGCGACCTCCTTGACGGTGTCGCGCGCCTGCTTCTTGGTGCCGACGAACAGCACGGTGCCGCCGCGGTGGGCGAGCGTGCCCGCGAACTCCTGCGCCTGCGAGAGCAGCGTGGAGGTCTTCAGCAGGTCGATGATGTAGATGCCGCCGCGCTCACCATGGATGAAACGGCGCATCTTGGGGTTCCAACGGCGCGTCTGGTGACCGAAATGGACGCCGGCCTCCAGCAGCTCCGCAATGCCAACGTCAGCCACGGGCTTACTCCCTTGTATGTATGCGTTATTGAGTCCGTGCGGATGGAGCGGACCCGGAGACGGCGACCATTGTGTCGCTGCTCCGGGCAGGGCCCGATCCACGCCCCGCACGGGTAGAAGATCCGAGTTGAAACCTCAGGATACCCGCTCTGCGGCAGACAACGCGGCGAGCAGGTCCGCGGGCAGCGGCGAGTGCGCCTCCACGCGCTCGCCCGTGAGCGGGTGCTCGAACGCCAGGCGTGTGGCGTGCAGGAACTGGCGCTCCAGCCCCAGCATGCCCGCCGTGCCGTACTCGGGGTCGCCGCACACGGGATGGCCGATCGCCTTCAGGTGCACGCGGATCTGGTGCGTGCGGCCCGTCTCCAATTTCAACCGCAGCAGCGTGGTGTCCGCGAGCGCGCGCTCGAGCGTGAAGTGCGTGCGCGCCTCCCGCGCCCCCGCGCCGTCGATCGCCATGCGCGTGCGCACGCGCGGATCGCGCCCGATCGGCGCGTCGATCGTGCCCGTGCGCGCCGGGGGTCGCCCCTCGACGAGCGCGAGGTACTCGCGTTCGATCTCGCGCGCGGCGAGCGCCGCCTGCAGCTTGGCGTGCGCCTCCTGCGAGCGCGACACGACGAGCAGGCCGGTGGTGTCGCGGTCGAGCCGGTGCACGATCCCCGTGCGGTCGAACTCGCCCTCGTCCGAGCCGCCCGCGAGCAGCGGCGCGAGCAGTTGCGCGAGCGTGTTCTCGCGGTGTCCGCGCGCGGGGTGCACAACCACGCCGGGCCCCTTGTCCACGACGATCAGGTGCTCGTCCTGGAAGGCGATCGTGAAGGGGGGCTCCTCGCTCACGACTGCTCGTCGCGCCGCGCGGCGTCGATCAGCAGAAACAGCGTGACGATGCCGATCGTGATGGCGGCGTCCGCGAGGTTGAACGCCGGCCAGCCGAGCGGCAGCTTGACGAAGTCCGTCACCGAGCCGTCGCGCACGCGGTCGAGGATGTTGCCGAGCGCGCCGCCGACGAGCAGGCCCGTGGGCAGCCACATGAGCCGGCGAGTGACGTGCAGGGCGAAGTACGCGAGCAGCGCCGCCAGCGCGAGCGCGATCAGGATCGTCACCACGGTCTCGCTGCCGGGCAGGAACCCGAACGCGACGCCGTGGTTGCGGGTGTTCACCAGCTGCACGCCGGGCAGCACACCTCGTTCTTCGCCCGGCGTGACCCCGCTCCTGACCGCGTGCTTGCTCAGCTGGTCGGCCCCGAGCACCGCCACCGCCGCGATCGCCGCCCGCGCCCACGCCCACGCGCACGCGGCCCGTCCGCTGCGCGCGCCGCGGCGAGCACCCTCTGCTGCGCGCGCCATCGACAGCTCAGCCGTGGATGATGCCCGCCACCACGATGCTGTTGACGATCTGCAGCGTGAAGATGGCGAGGATTGGACTGAAGTCGATACCGCCGACGGCCGGCAGAAAGCGTCTGAAGATGCGCAGGAACGGCTCGCACACGTCGTGCAGGAAGCCCAGCACGCGGTCGGTCCAGATCGAGTAGGGAGGGCGCACGCCGACGGAGAACAGCAGCTGGATCACGATGTAGGCGATCATCAGCAGCAGGTACACGTAGATCAGCGTGGAGAGGAAGTCCGCGATCTGGGTGCGGGCGCTGGCGAGGATCATCGGCGCGGTGATCACTTGCCCGTGCGCCCCGGGTCGAGGACCGCGTCGAGCGCGTCGCTGAACGCCGCGCGCAGCCCCGCGCGCTCGAGCGCGTCCACGCCGCGCGCGGTCATGCCGCCGGGCGAGGACACCTCGCGGCGCACGGCGACCGTGTCATAGCCGCGCCGGCGCAGCAGCTCAGCGGTGCCGGCGAGCGTCTGCACGACCAGCTCCGCGCCCTGCGCCGCGGGAATGCCGCGGCGCACGCCCGCGTCCACCTGCGCCTCCGCCACGAGCGCCACATACGCGGGCGCGCACGACATCAGCCCCGTCGCCGCGTCCACGAGCGCGTCGTCGAGCACCACGAGCGTGCCGAGTCCCGCGAACAGCTCGCGCACCGCCGCGTCGAGCTGCGCATCCTGCTCGGGCGCGGCCGCCTGCACGACCGCGCCTTGGCGCACCTCCACGGGCAGCGAGGGGATGAAGCGGTACACGGGCGTGCCCGGGTAGGCCTTGTGCAGGGCGCGCAGCGGCGTCGCGCCGAGGATCGACGCCACGGCCTTCGCGTGCGGAGCGATTTCCGCCGCCACCGCGTCGAGCTGCGCGGGCTTGTGGCACAGCACCACCAGGTCCGCCTGCTTGGCGACCTCCTCGTTGCTCGCGAGGGCCTCCCCGCCCACCTCCGCCGCGAGCGCTTGTGCACGCTCGGTGAACGGATCGGCGCACACCACCGGCTGGCCCCACCCCCGCGCGAGCGAGCGAGCCATGTTGCCGCAACCGATCAGACCAACTTGCATGGGTGGTGGAGACTAGCGATCGTCATGCCACAGACCGACCCGAGTCAGGATTGATTAAAAAATCCCTTCTCGATCAGTCTTGCCTTCTCCTCGGCGGAGATCTCGACGTTGCGCGGGGTGAGCATGAACACCTTGTCGGCGATCCGCTGCATGCCGCCGTCGAGCGCGTACGTGAGGCCTGAGGCGAAGTCGATGAGGCGCTTGGACAGGTCGCTGTCGGAGCCCTGCAGGTTGAGGATCACGGGGATGGAGTCCTTGAACTTGTCCGCGATCTGCTGCGCGTCGTTGAACGACTTCGGCACGACGAGGTGCACGCGCACGTCGCCGTTGGAGCGGCCCACAGGTTTGAGGACCGTCGCCGAGCGTCCCCGACCGGGACGAGCGCCCGCTACGGCGGTGTCGGCATCGTCGTCGTCGGCGAAGATGTCGTCGTACTCGTCGCGACGGCGGCGCAGGCGGCGCACGTTGGGCCGCTCGCGGTAGCGATCCTCGATCTCCGCCTCGGGAGGCACATCCTCCTCGTAGTCGTCGTGATACTCCTCGGCAAGGCCGAAGTACACGAGCGCGCTGTGCCAGGAGTCACGGAATGCCATAGCTGTAGATGCGTGTTCGCCCGGCGAGCGGGTTTCCCTGCCGATGCTAGACGTTATGCGCCCGCGGCCGAGGCTCAATGATAGAGATTCGTGCCGATTCGCACGATTGTGGCGCCCTCTTCGGCCGCGACGACGTAGTCCTGCGACGTGCCCATCGACGCGTGCTGCAGGCCGCGCTCGTCCGCCAGGCGGCGCAGCTGCGCGAACCAGCGCCGGCTGCCCTCGGCGGTGGGCGAGCGCGGCGGCATCGTCATCAGCCCCGCCACCGGCAGCGGCGCGCGCGCGATGAACGCGTCCAGCTCCGCGGGCGCGATCCCCGCCTTCTCCGCCTCGCCCGCGAGGTTCACCTCCACGAGGATGCGCAGCCCGGGCTTCGCGATGGCACGGTGGCGCTCCAGCTCGCGCAGCGCGGAGTCGGACGCCACCGAGTGGATCAGACGCACGTGCGGCACGATCAGACGCACGCGGCGACTCTGCAGCTGGCCGATGAAATCCCACTCGAACAGCTCGCCGTGCGCCGCAACCTTCGCCTGCAGGTCCTGCGCGCGGTTCTCCCCCACCAGGCGCACGCCCGCGTGGGCGAGGATCGGCAGATCCTCGACGGCCACGTACTTCGTCGCGGCCAGGATCTCCACCGTGCCGGGCTCGCGGCCCGCACGCTCTAGGGCGGCGTCGATCTCGCCGCGCACGCGCTGCAGGTTCGCAGCGATCCGCTCCGCGCGCAGGTCGCCGATCAGCTCAGCCACGCCACTCCCGCATGGCGGCCCGCGCGCGCGCCTTCGCGCCGGTGGGAGAAGAAGCGCTCGTCGGAGATCGTGCACGCCGGCACGTCGCGCACGTCCGCCACGCCCGCCGCGAGCAGACGCTCGTGCGCGATCGCGCGCAGGTCGATGTGCGTTCCATGGCGGTGGGCGCCCGCGAACGCCTCGTGCACCTCCGGCCCAACCTCGTAGCAACACGCGCCCGCGCACGGGCCCACGATCGCGGCGATCTCTCCCCCCTGGCCGAGCTCCGCGACAGCACGCACGCCCTCCTCGAGCACGCCCGCCGCGAGGCCGCGCCAGCCGGCGTGCACCATCGCCACCGCGCCCTCGCAGCCGAGCGCCACGGGCAGGCAGTCCGCGCTCAGGACCATTGCGCCCACGCCCGCACAGGCGGTCGCCTGCCCGTCGGCCTCGGCCAGAGCGCCCTCTTGGGCCTGCTCGACGGCCAACGAAGACTCCGCGACATCCGGCGGGGGGCCGTCGCTCACACGCTGAACCACGGTGCCGTGGACCTGATAGCCGCGAGCCAGCCGCTCCACGCCGATCATCTCGCGCAGCTGCTCGCGCGCATCCGCGCCACGCTCGGCCGCGTCGCCTCCCACGCTCGACAGATTCCCGTGCGTGCGGTCGGTGAACAGGACCCGCCCACCGCCGGGGAGCTCGAAGCGCATGCTCACCCGCTCCCCTCGAGCGCCGCGCGCAGCTCCGCGTCGCGTCCGCCCTGCAGCTCGCCGTCGAGCTTGCGTGCGAGCGCCGCGGACAGACGCCGGCCGACCTCGGGGCCGGTGGGGATGCCCGCGGCGAGCAGGTCCGCGCCGGTGATCTCCAGGCGCACGTGTCGCAGCGTGCCGATCCACTCGCGCGCCGCGGAGGAGTGGTTGCCGAGCGCGCCGCCCAGCGCGACCGCCTCGATCGTGTGCGCGAACAGCGCGTCGTGCAGCTCCGAGGGCGTGTCCGCGATCTCCATCTCGCGCTCCAGCGACGGAGCGACGAGAGCGGTGCGCATCACGCGCTCGCGGTCGGGCGCGGTCAGCTCCCAGCCGTCGAGCAGCTCGAACATCGACGGCTCGGGGTCCCCCGCTGGATCGACCGCGACGGGGAGCAGCAGCACCGCAAGCAGCAGCAGATCCGCGCGCCCGTCGCTCGGCAGCAGCGCCAGGGCGCGGCGTGCGAGGCCCGCGTCGAAGCGCAGCCGACGCTCCAGCACGGCGAACACGCCCAGCTGCTCGAGCGCCGCGAACGCCGCCACCGCGTCCGCTTCGCCGAGCGCCAGGCGCAGCTCCGCTCCGACCCGCGCGGGGGTGACCGTCGCGAGCGCGCCGCCGTTGAGCGCCTGCGCGGCGAGCGCCGCGGTGTGCGCCTCCGCCTCGAAGCCCAGCCGCGCGCCGTAGCGCGCGAGGCGCAACATGCGTGTGGGGTCCTCCACGAAGCTGCGGTCGTGCAGCACCCGCAGGCGCCCCGCGGCGAGGTCCTCGAGCGCTCCCGGCACGCAGATCAGCTCGCCCGCGTGCGCGCCGCCGAGCGGCACGGCGATCGCGTTGACGGTGAAGTCCCTGCGCTGCAGATCCTCCTGCACGCTGCCCGCGCGCACTTCGGGCAGCGCGCCCGGCGCGGGGTAGGACTCGGCGCGGCGCGTGGCGATGTCCACACGCCCCCCATCCCACTCCACGGTCGCCGTGCCAAAGCGCTCGTGCGCGGTCACGCGCGGGGAGTCGGTCGACCCGGCCGTGGCGAGACCCGCGGCGAGCTCCGCCGCGAGCTGCGCGCCGTCGGGAGCGATCACGTCGAGCTCGCGCGGTTCGCGGCCGAGCAGCAGGTCGCGCACCGCGCCGCCCACGAGCGCCACGTCTCCGTCGCGGGCGCGAGCGAGCGCCAGCAGCTCGGGGCCGCCCGGGCGCTCGCGCAGCGCGCCCACGATCTGCGCGCCCGTGGCGATGGCCATCTAGACCTCGCGCACCGGGATCCCCGCCGCCGCGAGGTGCGCCTTGGCCTCCGCGACGGTGTGCCGGCCGTAGTGGAAGATCGACGCGCACAGCACCGCGTCCGCGCCCGCGGCGAGCGCCTGCACGAGATGCTCCAACTCGCCCGCGCCTCCCGACGCGATCACCGGCACGCTCACCGCCTCGCTCACCGCGGCCGTCAGCGGCAGGTCATAGCCGTCGTTGGTGCCGTCGCGGTCCATGCTCGTCAGCAGGATCTCCCCCGCGCCGCGCTCCACCGCCTCGCGCGCCCACTCCACCACGTCGCGGCCCGTCGGCGTGCGCCCGCCCGCCAGGTACGCCTCCCAGCCCAACGGCTCGCCGTCAGCCTCAGCGGCGCGTGCTTTGGCGTCGATCGCGAGCACGACGCACTGCGCGCCGAACACGCTCGCCAGCTCGTCCAGCAGCTCCGGGCGCTGCAGCGCGGCGGAGTTCACGGAGATCTTGTCCGCGCCCGCGTCCAGCACCGCCTGCGCGTCCTCCACGGAGCGGATGCCGCCGCCGATCGTGAACGGCACGAACACCTCGTCGACCGTGTGGCGCGCGAGCTTCGCGATCGTGTCGCGCTTCTCGTGCGTGGCGGTGATGTCCAGGAACACCAGCTCGTCCGCGCCCGCGCGGTCGTAGTGCGCCGCCAGCTCCACCGGGTCGCCCGCGTCGCGGATGTCGAGGAATTCGACGCCCTTGACGACGCGCCCGGCGTCCACGTCCAGGCAGGGGATCACGCGCTTGTAGTGCACATGCTCAGCCTAGATGGTGTGCACGTGCCACCCACATTTGGCGACCGTTGAGCTGGAAGGCCGTGCCACATGTGGCACGGCCGACAGGGCCGCATGCGGCCCTGTCCAGAGCCCGCACATGTGCGGGCTCACGGTGGGCGCATGCGCCCACCGAACGACAAGTGTCGCTTGAGTTCCCTGCCCCGCGGTTTTGCTCGATGCTGGAACTGCCGCGACGCACTCCCGCGAGTTCAGGAGCAGACTCGTTAGCCGAGCCAAAGCATCTCAGGCAACCGCTAGCCTATGGGCATGGCTAAGCCACGTCATACTTCGATCGGAGCAAACACATCACCCAGAGCCGCGCGGACCCAGCAGGTCACAGGCCGCGGGGAGATGCTTCGGCCTGCCACGCGGAGCCTTCGCGAGGTGCTCGCCGAACGAGGTCCGCTGACCGGACCGATAACCGACGCCGGCACAAAGGCCCTTCTCGCAGTGCGCGGCGAGCGGCCCGACGGCAGGCATGGCAGCCGCTGAGCCACCTACGACAAGCGCATGCAGGACGCCCTCCAGCACCTCGGGGTCCGCGTGATCGCACCCGAGGAGCCCACTCCGGATTAGAACCTGTTTCAAAATGATTTGCCGACACACCTCCATCGACCACTCGTGACAGCGAGGTCACTGAGTAACTGCAAGACAATCAACAGACTGCGAGCGCCGCCTTGCCCTCCGCGACCGTGAAGCGCCGCTCGTACAGGGCGGTGCCGACGATCACGCCGTCGATCGCATCCAGGCTCAGCTCGCGGCGAAGGTCGGCGATCGCCTGGAGGTCCTCGCTGCTGCCGATGCCGCCGGAGATGATCACGCTGCCCTCCCCCGCGGCCTTGGCGACCCACTCGATCTCCTCGCGGTTGGCGCCGTCGAGCATGCCGTCGTGGTCGACGTTGGTGAAGACGAAGTTGCGCACGCCCTGCTCGCGCAGCGCGTCGAAGGCGATACTGGCTTTCACCTCGGAGCTCGTCAGCCACCCGTGCGTAACCACCTCCCCGCCGCGCACGTCGACGCCGACGAGCATTCGCTCGGGGCCGTGCGCGGCCAGGCAGTCGCGCAGGACCGCAGGATCGGACATGGCGACGGTGCCTAGGATCACGCGCGCCGCGCCCGCGTCGAGCGCCGCGGCGACCGCCGCGGGGGTGCGCAGGCCGCCGCCGTACTGCACGGGCACGCCCGCGTCGGCTGCGATCCGCTCCAGCTGGGTGAGGTTCACCGGCTCGCCGGACTTGGCGCCGTCGAGGTCCACCACGTGCAGGTACTCCGCGCCCGCGTCCACCCACGCGCGCGCGGCCGACAGGGGGTCCTCGTCGTAGACCTTCTTCGCGTCGAAGTCGCCCCTCACGAGCCGCACGGCGTTGCCGCCGAGGATGTCTATCGCCGGGTAGAGCCTCACGTCGCCGCGAGCGCCACAACGCTCTCGATGCAGATGCGCGCGAAGTTCGCCAGCAGGCGCAGGCCCGCCGCGGAGGACTTCTCGGGGTGAAACTGCACGCCGTAGAAGCTGCCGTGCTGCACCGCCGTCACGAACGGCTGCCCGTACTCCGCGATCCCGAGCATGTCGCTCTCGTCCGCGCTCGCCACCGCGAAGGAGTGCACGTGGTAGAAGGCGCAGCTCTGGGGCAGGTCCGCGACGAGCGGCGAGCGCGGTTTGGTGAAGCGCACCTCGTTCCAGCCGATGTGCGGCAGCTTCAGCGCGCCCGGCTCAAGGGCGTGAACCTCGCCGGGCACGATGCCTAGGCCCGCCGCGCCGCCCAGCTCCGTGGAGGAGTCGAACGCGAGCTGCATCCCCAGGCAGATGCCGAGCACCGGCGTGCCCGCCGCGATGCGCTCGCGCAGCAGCTCGTCCAGCCCCAGCTCGCGCAGGTTCTCCATCGCGCGCGGGAACGCGCCCACGCCCGGGACCACCAGGCCCGCGGCGGCGCGCAGCTCGGAGTGGTCGCGCGTGACGCTCGCCGTCGCGCCCACGTGCTGCAGCGCCTTCTCCACCGAGCGGCGGTTGCCCATGCCGTAGTCCAGCACGGCGATCTCCACCGGCCGGTCCACCAGCTTGCTCACTCCGTCGGGGGCGTTCTCCGCGGGCTCGCTCATCCGGTCAGCGTCCCCTTCGTGCTCGGCACGCCCGTCTCGTTGGGGTCGATCGCGACGGCCTGGCGCAGCGCGCGCGCGAACGCCTTGAACGCCGCCTCGATCATGTGGTGCGCGTTGCTGCCCGTTTCCACGCGCAGGTGCAGCGTCAGCTTGGCCGCGTTGGCGAGCGCGCGGAAGAACTCCTCCGTCAGCTCGTGCTCGAAGCCGCCCGTGGCGCCCGGCGGCAGCTCCGCCTCGAACAACGTGAACGGGCGGCCGGAGATGTCCAGCGCGCAGCTCGCGCGCGCCTCGTCCATCGGCACGGTCGCCGCGCCGTAGCGCGCGATGCCCGCGCGGTCGCCCAGCGCCCTGTCGAGCGCCTGCCCGAGCACGATCGCGGTGTCCTCGGCGGTGTGGTGCGCGCCCGTCTGCAGATCGCCTGTCACGCTCACGTCCAGATCCACGTGGCCGTGGCGCGCGAGCAGGTCGAGCATGTGGTCGAGGAAGCCCACGCCGGTCGTGCGCGTGCCCTGCGCCGGAGCCGTCCAGCGCCAGCGTCAGGCGCACGTCCGTCTCGCCCGTCTTGCGCTCGATTGTCGCCGTGCGGCCGCTCATGGCTGTTGATTGTCGCGCACTCGCGCGCGCATCGACTCCGCGTGCACCTCGAAGCCCTCCGCGCCGCGCGATCGGCGCGCCCGCCGCGGCGAGCTTCGCGGCCGCGTCGGCGGTGATCTCGACCTGCGACATCGTGCGGCGGAAGTGGCGCGCGGACAGCGTCGAGGCGAAGCGCGCCGCGCCCGCGGTCGGCAGCACGTGGTTGGAGCCCGCCACGTAGTCGCCGAACGCCGTGGCGCTGTGCGCGCCCACGAACACGCAGCCCGCAGAGCGCACCATCGGCGCGAGCGTCTCGATCTCCGCGCCCATCAGCTGCAGGTGCTCCGGCGCGAACGCGTTGGCGAACGCGATCGCCTCGCGCGCAGTCGGGACGTGCACGATCGCGAACGCCGCCTCGGCCACGGTGGGACGTTCGACGACGAGCTGCTCGAGGGTCGCCGCGAGCGCGTCGCACGCCTCCGCAGACGGCGAGACCGCCACCACGAGGCTGCCCGCGCCGTGCTCGCCCTGCGCGAGCATGTCCAGCGCAGCCGCGCGCAGCTCGCGCTCCGCCGTCGTTCGCGCCGAGCACGACCAGCAGGTCGCTCGGGCCGGCGAAGCCGTCGATGCCGACGATCGAGGACAGCTGGTGCTTGGCCTCCTGCACGTACAGGTTGCCCGGCCCCACGATCACGTCCACCCGGTCCACCGTCTCCGTGCCGTGCGCGAGCGCCGCGATCGCCTGGGCGCCGCCCATGCGATACACGCGCTCCACGCCGCACAGACGGCACGTGCCGAGGATCGCAGCGTCGATCTGACCGTCGGGTCCCGGCGGCGCGCACACCGCCACGTCGATCACGCCCGCCGCGCGCGCCGTCACCACGCCCATCACGACCGTGCTCGGGTAAGGCGCGCGCCCGCCCGGCACGTACACGGCCGCCGCGGACACCGGCACCTCGCGCAGCAGGACCCTGTGGCCCTGGGGCAGCTCGACGGCGCGGTCGTGCGTCGACGCCCGCCTCCGCCACGAGCGCGACGTTGGCGATCGCCACCTGCAGGCCCGCCACCAGCTCCAGCGGCAGCTGCGTGATCGCCTCGTCCAGCTCCTCCGGGGGGACGAGCAGCGGCCGCGGCTCGCCGCCGGAGGTGTCGAACGCGCGCGTGTGGCGCAACACCGCCTGCATCGCCCTCCTCGCGCACGGAGTCGACGATCGCTCTCACGGCGTCCGCGACCGATTCCCCCGTCGGGGACGAGCGCGCGCAGCGTGCGCAGCGGCCGCCCGGCATGCCGCCGAGGCGCTCGATCCGCTGCGCGTCGAGGCGCTCCAGGCGCATCGTCAGCCACCGCCGGCGGGCGAGACGCTGCGCAGCTGCTCCAGCAGGTCGTCGATCGCGGCCGCCTTCAGCTTGTGCGCGACCGGGTTGGCGATCAGGCGCGCGGTGCACACGAGGATCTCCTCGCGCACCACGAGGTTGTTCTCGCGCAGCGTCGTGCCCGTCGCCGTGAGGTCGACGATCGCCTCGACCATGCCGGTCAGCGGCGCGAGCTCGACCGAGCCCTTGACCTCCACGATCTCAGCCTGGCGGCCGGTCTCCTCGAGGTGGCGCGCGGCGATGCGCGGGTACTTGGTCGCGACGCGCATCACGCCGAGGCGGCGCAGCGCCTCCGCCGCGGGGTCGGGGCCGGCCTCGCTGGCGAGCACCATCGTGCAGCGCCCGTAGCCGAGGTCGAGCAGCTCGTACACCTCGCGGCCGCGCTCGCCGGGCTTGCGCGGCGCCGCTCGAGCAGCACGTCCTTGCCCGTCACGCCGAGGTCCGCGGCGCCGGCCTCGACGTAGGTCGGCACGTCGGACGGGCGCATCGTGATCACGTCGATGTCCTCGAACAGCAGCTTGCGGTCGTTCGCGCGCAGCTCCGTCGTGTCGAGGCCGAGGCCCGCGAGCAGATCGACCGTGTCGCCGAACAGCGCGCCGCGCGGAACGGCGATCGTGAGGCCGTTGAGCGAGCTCACGACCGCTCTCCCGCGGCGACCGCCGCGCGCTCAGCGACAGCGCGCCCGTGCCGCGCTCCTCGCCGGCGAGCGCGATGTGCAGGCGGTCGACGCCGAGCGCGAAGCCGACCGCGGGCAGGCTGCGCCCGAAGCGCCCGAGCAGCTCGTCGTAGCGCCCGCCGCCGCCGATCGGCGCGCCGAGCGCGGGGTCGTAGACGTCGAACACCGCGCCCGTGTAGTAGCCGATGTTGCGCACCAGGCCCGAGGTCGAAGATCACGCGCTCGGCGACCGCCGGCTCGAGCAGCTCGTGCACCCGGCGCAGCCCCGTGACCGCGTCGTCCGCCGGGCGCGGGCGTGTCCGCGAGCACCTCCGGGCCGCCGCGGCGCTGGGGCACGTCGAGCAGCAGCTCGGCCGCCTCGCCCGTCGAGGCCGGAGTCGGCGAGCATCTGCTCGCAGCGCCGACGAAGTCGCGCAGCACGAGCGCCTCGAGCAGGCCGTCGCGGACCTCCTCGGGCACCTGCAGGCTCGCCATCAGCGCGGGGAACAGCGAGGCGTCGCCGAGGCCGATGCGGTAGTCCTTCAGGCCGATCGCGTCGAGCGCGTGCGCACAGCACCGTGAGCGCCTCCGCGGTGCCCTGCGGCGCGGGCGAGCCGATCAGCTCGATGCCCGCCTGCAGCAGCTCGCGCGGCTGCCCGCGCTGCGGGCGCACGCCGCGGTAGCAGTGCGCGAAGTAGCAGAAGCGCAGCGGCGGCTCGCTGTGCGGCGTAGCGCGTGGCCACGACGCGCGCGATCGGCACCGTCATGTCCGAGCGCAGCACGAGCACCGCGCCGGACTCGTCGAACACGCGGTAGGCGGGCTGCGCTTCGGCCATGTCCGCGCGCGCGAGCACCGACTCGTACTCGAGCGCCGGCGTGTAGACCTCGCCGTAGCCGTGGCGCTCGAAGACGCGCGCGCAGCGTGTCGGTGATCGCGCGCACCTCGCGCGTCTCGTCTGGCAGCACGTCGCGCGTGCCGCTGGGGATCGGGTGGATCATCGCCGACCCCGAGGTTACGCGTGTACGGGCTCCGTGGCCACGCGCTCGATGCGTGCGCCCAGCTCGCGCAGGCGCTCGTCGATGCGCTCGTAGCCACGGTCGATCTGGCGGATGTTGCCGATCTCGCTGCGTCCCTCGGCGCACAGCGCCGCCAGCAGCATCGCCATGCCGGCGCGGATGTCGGGCGACTCCACGCGCTCGCCGCGCAGGCGGCGCGGGCCGGTGACGATCGCGCGGTGCGGGTCGCACATGACGATGTCCGCGCCCATCAGGATCAGCTTGTCGGTGAAGATCAGGCGGTTCTCGAACATCCACTCGTGCACCAGGATCGAGCCCTCGGCCTGGGTCGCGAGCGCGACGGCGATCGAGGTCAGATCGGCGGGGAAGGCGGGCCACGGGCCGTCCTGGATCTTGCTCTTGTACTCGCCCACGTCGGCCTGCGACGACGAGCTTCTGCCCGCCGGGCACGATCACGTCGTTGCCGTCGAGTTCCGAGCGCAGACCCGACGCGTTCGAACACGAGGCGGATCATGCGCAGGTCGCCGGGGACGGTGTCCTTGATCCGCAGCTCGCCGCCGGTGACGCCGGCGAGCGCCATGAAGCTGCCGATCTCGATGTGGTCGGGCGCGACGTCGTGCTCGCAGCCGTGCAGGCGCTCGGCGCCGTTGACGGTGATCAGGTTCGAGCCGATCCCCTGGATGTCGGCGCCCATCTTCACGAGCATGCGCGCGAGGTCCTGCACGTGGGGCTCGCAGGCGGCGTTGCCGATCACCGTCGTGCCGGGCGTCAGCGCGGCGGCCATCAGCGCGTTCTCGGTGGCCATCACCGACGGCTCGTCCATGAACACGTCCGTCGGGCGCAGCCCGCGCGGCGCGCTCAGCACGATCTCGCGGCCGCACTCCGCGACCGCGCCCATCGCGCGGAAGGCGTCGAGGTGCGGGTCGAGGCGTCGGCGGCCGATCACGTCGCCGCCCGGGCGGCGGCATCACGGCGCGGTGAAAGCGCGCCAGCAGCGGGCCCGCGAGCAGGAACGAGGCGCGGATCAGCTCGGCGAGCTCGCGGCTCGATCTCGACCTCGTGCACGTCGCGCGGCGCACAGCGCCACCTCGTTGGGGCCGCGCCAGGTGACCCGCACGCCGATCGCCCCGAGGATCTCGAGCATCGCCTCGACGTCGCGGATGCGCGGGACGTTGCGCACGATCACCTCGTCCTCGGTGAGGACGCTCGAGGCGAGGATCGGCAGCGCGCCGTTCTTGTTCCCGGCCGGAACCATCGTGCCGGACAGCGGGACGCCGCCTTCGATGACGAACTTCTCCATGAGCTGTGCGCGCCGCCGGCGACCCACGATGGGCGGCCTGTCGACCGCGCTTGGCAAGCGTAACAGCCATCTGAGCAGTCAAGTTCGCGCCGCCGGCCCCGGCCCCTGCATGGCCGCGGCACGATCCATCCGAGCGCGACCTCCTCGCGCCCGCGCGCGATGCAACTCTCGTTGCAGCCCGGCACCCCAGAATCCCGCTTTGCAGAGCCATTCCCGCGCGTCGCGCCCGGATACGTACACCTGTTCGCACCCGCTTCCGTCCGACGGCGCACCTAGCTTACGAACACATGTTCTCCTCATGCGAGAACATCACCGCTTGCGCAGCGCGCGCTCGGTGCCCTGCGCCTCGCCCGCTCGTTCCTGCTGCTCGAGGACGACTACGACGGTCGACTGGGAGGTCGACCAGGACGAGCGGCCCGAGGCGAACCATCCGCACCGAGCGCCGCTGCGCGGGCGTCGCCCGAGAGGCGGCCGGGCATGGGCGTGCCATCCGCGCAGGTCTGCGTCTGCCCCGTGGGGTCGCGGCCGGTGGGCTGGACGCCGCAGGCGGGTGCGCAGGCAGCCACCGCTGTCGGCCGCGAGCGCCGCCGCACGCGCGCGAGCTGACCAGGGCTTCGTAACCAATCCGCTTGCGGGATTGCTTCCGCAGCGGGCTATACGAGAACGACGAAGGGCCGCCCTGGGGCGGCCCGTCGTCTTAGAAAAACCGGCGGCGTCCTACTCTCCCAGGCCCTTGCGGGCCAAGTACCATCGGCGCTGAGGGGCTTAACTGCTCTGTTCGGAATGGGAAGAGGTGTTTCCCCCTCGCTAAAGCCACCGGAAAAAGGCGAGAGACCCGCCTCCCCGGTCCTTCAAAACTGCACAGCGCCACAACGGGTACCACCCCCCTTTCGGGACGCTTGCCTCTCGCGAGGCAAAAAAATCCGTCAAGCCCTCGACCCATTAGTACCGGTCTCCTTCAGACGTTACCGTCCTTCCAGATCCGGCCTATCAACCTGGTGGTCTACCAGGGGTCTTACTCCCTCGAGGGGATGGGAGAGTTCATCTTGAGGCCGGCTTCCCGCTTAGATGCTTTCAGCGGTTATCCGATCCACACGTAGCTAGCCTGCTATGCCCTTGGCAGGACAACAGATACACCAGAGGTGCGTTCATCCCGGTCCTCTCGTACTAGGGACAAATCCTCTCAACTCTCCAACGCCCACGGCAGATAGGGACCGAACTGTCTCACGACGTTCTGAACCCAGCTCGCGTACCGCTTTAATGGGCGAACAGCCCAACCCTTGGGAGCAACTCCACCCCCAGGATGCGACGAGCCGACATCGAGGTGCCAAACCGGGCCGTCGATGTGGACTCTTGGGCCCGATAAGCCTGTTATCCCCGGAGTACCTTTTATCCGTTGAGCGACGGCACTTCCACTTGCTACCGCCGGATCACTAAGACCTGCTTTCGCACCTGCTCGACTTGTCAGTCTCGCAGTCAAGCTCCCTTACTACCTTTACGCTCTACACACGATTTCCAACCGTGATGAGGGAACCTTTGTGCGCCTCCGTTACATTTTGGGAGGCGACCGCCCCAGTCAAACTACCCGCCTGGAACTGTCCAGCGCCCGGATTCACGGAACGCTGTTAGAAATCCAATACACCAAGGGTGGTATCTCAAGGTTGGCTCCACGCCGGCCGCAACCGGCGCTTCAAAGCCTCCCACCTATCCTGAGCGAAATGCACCGAACTCCAATACCAAGTTGTAGTAAAGGTTCACGGGGTCTTTCCGTCTAGCCGCGGGTACTCGGCATCTTCACCGAGACTGCAATTTCACCGAGCTCCTCGTTGAGACAGCGCTGAAGTCGTTACGCCATTCGTGCAGGTCGGAACTTACCCGACAAGGAATTTCGCTCTACTGTTCTACCAGGTCCTTTGCACTGCCTGGTTTGAGACTGGTCGCAATCACGACCAGCGGTCCGGCCATTTCTGCCGACCTCTGCATGTCGCCGATGCAGAACGGACGTATCTTCGCCTCGGAGAGGCGGTTGGCGTACAGTCTCTGAGGATTCCGTAGCGGAACCTCAGGACTGTCTCTTCCCTAAGCGGTTGGCTCAGTCTTCTGCCGCTCAGCCTTTCCTGCTGATTGTCCGCACCCGACACATTGTCACGAACCGCCTCATCGACGGACTAGTAGTGCGGGATACTCAGACGTTCCAGCATATAGCCAGATGCCCTGCACCGTCGGTGAGCAGGGGGCAGCGTAAGTCACCTTAGGACCGTTCCTGACTGTTACTACCCAGACAACGACATCTGGGCGGTCCGCTCATTTCTGACGGACTCTCATGGTCGCCCATGAGAGCGGACTATCTCATCCCACGACCGCTCTAGGCCAGTGGGCTCGGCGTATAGTCTCTGAGGATTCCGTCCATTCGATGGCGTCTCTTTCCGCCTCGGTTCATCCGTTCCCGGAGAGCTAGAACCTTGACGTAGTCCTGGTCGCTGAGACGACCGGCAGCGAAGAAGCTGAACTGCGCTTCTCCACTAGCCGATAGTCCTCCGCCTTCTGTCCCACGATCGGAAACCGATCGAAGAAAGGCACGATCCGGTCTGCTGAGATCGGAAAGTCGATTGACCTCCCAATACCATCCGCCGTTGCCTGCCTGCCGCAACGTCCCGCAACCCAGGGTCTCTCGAAAGAGATCCAAGGGCGCGCGATCGTGCTGCGACACGTTGAAAGCGGCTGAGATCCTGAAGCGTCGTGCCTGGTGGCCGCGTTTGCGACACACCAACATGAAGCTTCCCTCACCCAGCGCGAACCCGGACAAGAAGCTACCGAGCGAGGCTGGTATGGCCTCTATGCACGGTCTTTCCTGCTGATTGTCCGCACCCGACACATTTTCACGGTACCGCCCACTTGGGACGGAACTCGTAGTGCGGGATACTCGGATGTTCCAGCATATAGCCGAGTTTTACAACTACCTCGGTCAACTGATAGTTACGGCCGCCGTTTACCGGGGCTTAGCTTCGCTGCTTCGAACCGAAGTCCTAACAACTCCACGTAACCTTCCGGCACCGGGCAGGCGTCAGCCCCTATACGTCGTCTTTCGACTTAGCAGAGACCTGTGTTTTTGGTAAACAGTCGCTTCAGCCAATTCACTGCGGCCCTCTCGGGCTCCACTCGCGAAGAGCTTCACCCTACTGGGGCGCCCCTTATCCCGAAGTTACGGGGCGATTTTGCCGAGTTCCTTAACGAGGGTTATCTCGATCACCTTAGTATTCTCTACTTGCCCACCTGTGTCGGTTTTGGTACGGGCACGCGCTTCCTCCCTAGAGGATTTTCTTGGAGGTATGGCGTCAGGGACTCGCCGGCTTAACGCCAGCTGGCATCGCACCTCAGGTTATGCGGCCCCGCATTTAACAAGGGCCACCCCTACATGCTTACCCCAGGATAACCATCGCCTGGGTTCCCCTAGCCTTCCTCGTCCCCCCATCGGTCAAACGGAAGCGACGTGGTACAGGAATATCAACCTGTTGGCCATCGACTACGCCTTTCGGCCTCGCCTTAGGTCCCGACTAACCCTGAGCAGACGAACTTTACTCAGGAATCCTTGGGCAATCGGTGGAGGGGATTCTCACCCCTCTTTCGTTACTTATGCCGGCATTCTCACTTCCCATGCCTCCACGGCTGGCTTACGCCGCCGCTTTACTGGCATGGGAACGCTCTCCTACCGCGCGATCGACCCGAAGATCTCACGCACCCGCAGCTTCGGTGACTAGCTTGAGCCCCGTTACATTGTCCGCGCTCGAACACTTGACCAGTGAGCTGTTACGCACTCTTTCAAGGATGGCTGCCTCTAAGCCAACCTCCTGGTTGTCTATGCACTCGAACATCGTTTCCCACTTAGCTAGTACTTAGGGACCTTAGCTGGCGGTCTGGGCTGTTTCCCTTTTGACGCTGAAGTTTATCCCCCAGCAACTGACTCCCGGAGTAAACGTGATTGGTCTTCGGAGTTTGCCTGAAGTCGGTAACCTGGTAGGGCCCCTAGTCCAAACAGTGCTCTACGGCCAACACGCAATTTATCCGAGGCTATACCTAAATATATTTCGGAGAGAACCAGATATCACTGAGCTTGATTAGCCTTTCACTCCGACCCACAGGTCATCCGCCCAGTTTTCAACCTAGGTCGGTTCGGCCCTCCACGAGGTCTTACCCCCGCTTCAGCCTGCCCATGGGTAGCTCGCTCAGTTTCGGGTATACCGCCTACGACTATGTCGCCCTATTAGGACTCGCTTTCGCTACGGCTCCGCTCATCGCTTAACCTTGCCGCAGACGAGTAACTCGCCGGCTCGTTATGCAAAAAGCACGCGGTCACAGAACAAGTCTGCTCCCACCGCTTGTAGGCACGCGGTTTCAGGTACTATTTCACTCCCCTTCCGGGGTACTTTTCACCTTTCCCTCACGGTACTAGTCCGCTATCGGTCACCAAGGAGTACTTAGCCTTGGAGGGTGGTCCCCCCAGGTTCAGTCCGCGTTTCACGGGTGCGGACTTACTCAGGAACGCCTGACAGGAGATCATGCAGTTTCGTCTACGGGACGGTTGCCCTCTATGGTGCGCGGTTCCACGCGCTTCGACTACCACATGATTTTGTAACTCCTGCCGAGCCGGACACGGCTCGGAACAAGCGCCCTACAACCCCCGACAGACAACGCGTGTCCGCTTACATCTGCCAGGTTTGGGCTGATCCCTTTTCGCTCGCCACTACTCAGGGAGTCTCTGTTGATTTACTTTCCTCGGGGTACTGAGATGTTTCACTTCCCCCGCTTGTCTTCGCCCGGTCTATGTGTTCAGCCGGGGATAACGCCGCATTACCAGCGCTGGGTTTCCCCATTCGGGAATCCACGGGTCAAAGGCTATTCAGCGCCTAACCGTGGCTTATCGCAGCCGTTCACGCCCTTCATCGACTCTTGGTGCCAAGGCATCCACCATGTGCCCTTACTATCTTGACGGTGATCTGGCCCAATTCGATCCTCCGCTCACTGCTGAGCATTCGAATCGCAGGGGCCCGGTGATACCCGTTATTCAGCCGCCGCTTATCGATGGCGGCTGATGTGGCTTCTGTGCAGTTTTCAAGGACCGTGGAGAGGCGATAAACGCCGGCCGGCTCTCGCGCATGTCGGTCACGTCACTCTGGACGTGTCCACGCGAGAGTCGGCGGACGCCGGTCTCTCAAAACTCAACAGCATGCTGGGGTCGTTTGCGGCCGGCGCCCGCTGACATCCCAAGTAGAAGGGGTCAGTGCTCGGACGGCCATCCAGCCAGGTTCGGTCGACATGCTAGGCCCGATCCGCTTGGCACGTCGCCGCACCTCGAGGGCCGGCGACCGCGCGGACCGCTCCGAGGATCCTGGATCGGGGCACCGCTAGGTGCTCCCTAGAAAGGAGGTGATCCAGCCGCAGCTTCCGCTACGGCTACCTTGTTACGACTTCACCCCAGTCACGAGCCCCACCTTCGACGGCTCCCTCCCTTGCGGGTTAGGCCACCGGCTTCGGGTGTTGCTCACTCCCGTGGTGTGACGGGCGGTGTGTACAAGGCCCGGGAACGTATTCACCGCGGCAATGCTGATCCGCGATTACTAGCAACTCCGCCTTCATGCAGGCGAATTTCAGCCTGCAATCCGAACCGAGACGCACTTTAAGGGATTCGCTCCACCTCGCGGTATCGCAGCCCTCTGTATGCGCCAATGTAGCACGTGTGTAGCCCTGAACATAAGGGGCATGAGGACTTGACGTCATCCCCACCTTCCTCCGGTTTGTCACCGGCAGTCTCGCATGAGTCCCCAACTAAATGCTGGCAACATGCGACGGGGGTTGCGCTCGTTGCGGGACTTAACCCAACATCTCACGACACGAGCTGACGACAGCCATGCACCACCTGTGAAAGTGCCCCGAAGGGAAGACGTGTTTCCACGCCGGTCACTCACATGTCAAGCCCAGGTAAGGTTCTTCGCGTCGCGTCGAATTAAACCACATGCTCCGCTGCTTGTGCGGGCCCCCGTCAATTCCTTTGAGTTTTAGCCTTGCGGCCGTACTCCCCAGGCGGGCAACTTAATGCGTTAGCTTCGACACGGGGGGAGTCGACACCCCCCACATCTAGTTGCCATCGTTTACAGCGTGGACTACCAGGGTATCTAATCCTGTTTGCTCCCCACGCTTTCGCGTCTCAGCGTCAGTCACGTCCCAGCGAGCTGCCTTCGCCATTGGTGTTCCTCCTGATATCTGCGCATTTCACCGCTACACCAGGAATTCCACTCGCCCCTTCCGGACTCTAGCCCGACAGTATCCACCGGCATTCCAGGGTTGAGCCCTGGACTTTCACAGCGGACTAATCGGGCCGCCTACACGCTCTTTACGCCCAATAATTCCGGACAACGCTTGCACCCTACGTATTACCGCGGCTGCTGGCACGTAGTTAGCCGGTGCTTCTTGTGAAGGTACCGTCACTCCGGCCGGCTATTCACCGCCGAAGCTTCGTCCCAACTGAAAGGGGTTTACAACCCGAAAGCCTTCTTCCCCCACGCGGCGTTGCTGCGTCACGCTTTCGCGCATTGCGCAAGATTCCCCACTGCTGCCTCCCGTAGGAGTCTGGGCCGTGTCTCAGTCCCAGTGTGGCTGATCGTCCTCTCAGACCAGCTACCCATCGAAGCCTTGGTGAGCCGTTACCTCACCAACAAGCTAATGGGCCGCGGGCCCATCTCGATGCGGAGGCCGAAGCTTCCTTTCCCCTTGCGGGCACATCCGGTATTAGCCCGAGTTTCCTCGGGTTGTCCCGGTCATCGAGGCAGGTAACCCACGTGTTACTCACCCGTTCGCGGCTCTGCCCCAGGGCAAGCCCTGGTTCGTCGCTCCACTTGCATGTGTTAAGCACGCCGCCAGCGTTCGTCCTGAGCCAGGATCAAACTCTCCGTGAAGAACTTCACGAAAAGCTGTCATGGTGCCGACGACAGGCGGCCAGACCCATACACCGTGGTCCCGCACCATGACGGGGTACTTCATCTACTTGACTCTTTGACCGCCACCCGGTCGCGCCAGAGGCGCTCCCGTCGGCGGGTCGAACCTGGACGCACACCACGATCACGAATGATCGTAGATGCGCATGCTGTTGAGTTTTCAAAGACCGCCAAGCCTCACCGAAAGGGGTTCCTTCTGGAGGAGACCGATCCGACCCACGCCCAGGGGCGCCTGCGGGCCGACCGCGGAGTATAGCGCGCCGGCGGCGGCGTGCGGTCAGCCCGCGCGCAGGCGCCTGAAACGACGCTTGCCGACCTTCAGCACCTGGCCGTCCGCGCGCTCTGACGCGACGTCGTGCTCGCCGGTCTGCAGGGGCTTCTCGCCCAGCGTCACGGCGCCCTGGTCGATCAGGCGGCGCGCCTCCGAGCGCGAGATCCCGAACTCGCTCGCGATCAGGCCCGGCAGGTGCAGCATCGCCGTCCTCGGCCTCGAAGCTCGCCTCGTCGATCTCCTGCGGCGCTTCGCGCTGCACGAACACGCGGTCGAAGTGCTCCTGCGGCCGCGAGCGCCTCTTCGTCGCCCGCGAGCCACGCGACGAGGCCGCGTGCGAGCGCGCGCTTGGCGTCCCGCGGCGAGGCGCTCGCCGCCTGCTCCGGCTCGCCTCCCAGCAGCAGCGCGTAGTACTCGGCGATCGCCTCGTCGGGGATCGCCATCGTCTTGCCGTACATCTCCTGCGGCGCGTCGGTGATGCCGATCTGGTTGCCGAGCGACTTGGACATCTTGCGCCTGCCGTCGGTCCCGACGAGGATCGGCATCGTCACGATCGCCTGCTCGGGCTGCCCGTAGGCGCGCTGGATGTCGCGCCCGAGCAGCAGGTTGAACTTCTGGTCGGTGCCGCCCAGCTCGACGTCGGCGCGCACGGCGACCGAGTCATAGCCCTGCAGCAGCGGGTAGAGCAGCTCGAGCATCGAGATCGGCTCGCGCGCCGGCGAAGCGTTTGGCGAAGTCGTCGCGCTCGAGCAGCTGCGCCACGGTCGTCGTGCGCAGGAGCGCGAGCAGCTCGAGCATCGGCATGTCCAGCCACTCGCTGTTGCGACGCACCTCCAGCCGCTCCGGAGTCGTCGTCGAGGATCTGCAGCGCCTGCTCCTGGAACGTGGCGGCGTTGGCGTCGATCTCCGCCTCGCTGAGCATCGGGCGCAGGCTCGAGCGCCCCGAGGGGTCGCCCACGCGCGCGGTGTAGTCGCCGATGATCAGCACCACGCGGTGTCCCGCGTCCTGGAACTCGCGCAGCTTGCCCAGCACGACCGCGTGTCCGAGGTGGATGTCCGGCGCGGTCGGGTCGATGCCGAGCTTCACGCGCAGCGGCCGGCCCTCCGTGCGGGCGACGCGCAGCTTCTGCGCGAGCGCCCCCTCGGGCAGGTCGTCGACGGCGTTGCGGGCGAGCTGGGCGGCCTCAGCGGTGGCCGCGTCGGTGGCGTTCGGCATGGGGCGCCAATGCTAGACTCTCGCGATCCGGAGGGTCCCACCGCCGCCGTGCGCACAGGCGGCTCGCGTTCTCTGAAACCGACGCCTCCCGAACGCGGAGGGCTCTGCTCCGCCGCCGCCGATGAGCGATGACGATCGCCCCGACATAACGCCTCCGGAGCCGAGCCCAGCGGTCAAGCCGCGGCTCAAGCGGCTGCGTTTCGTCGCGATCCTCTTCGTCGCTGCTGCTGCTCGGCCTCGTCTCGTTCGTGTTCGGGATCTTCGTGTCGGTCGCCTCCGACCTCCCCTCGCTGACTCGCTTCTCGCAGTTCAAGGACGCGCAGAGCTCCGTCCTGCTCGACGACCTCGGGCACCCGATCGGCGTGCTCAGCCAGCAGAACCGCGTGATCGTCACGCCCGCGCAGATCCCGCAGATCGTCAAGGAGGCGGTGATCTCGATCGAGGACAAGCGCTTCGAGACGCAACAGCGGGATCGACATGCGCGGGATCGCGCGCGCGTTCGTCGCGGACATCCGCCACAAGGGCAACGTCCAGGGCGCCTCCACGATCGAGCAGCAGTTCATCAAGAACGCGCTGCAGGCCCAGTCGCACCGCACGATCTTCGAGAAGCTCAGGGAGGCCGCGCTCGCCTACCAGCTGTCGCACAAGTGGTCGAAGGACAAGATCATCACCGCGTACCTCAACACGATCTACTTCGGCAACGGCGCGTACGGCATCGAGGCGGCCGCGCAGACGTACTTCGGCCACGACGTCAACCACCTCGGCTGCGGCACCCCCGGCAAGAAGCTGTGCGTGGAGGAGCTCCAGCCGTGGGAGGCGGCGCTGCTGGCGGGGATCATCCAGCTCGCCGACCGCATACGACCCCGCCGACGCACCCGATGGCGGCCACGACAGCGACGCGAACGTCGTGCTCGAGCAGATGCTCGAGCAGGGCTACCTGACGCGGTCGCTCTACGAAGAAAGCGTCAACGCAGGCGATCCCCGCGCCCGCGGAGATCCAGGCCCCGCACGAGCAGACGGTCGAAGGCGTCGACGCGGGCTACTTCACCAGCTGGGTGCAGCAGCAGATCATCGAACGCTACGGCGCGCCGCGCGCGTTCGACGGCGGCCTGCGGATCAAGACGACGCTCGACCTCGACCTGCAGCGCTCCGCCGAACAGGCGGTCGACAACTACCTCGCCAACCCCGAAGGCCCGACCGCGTCGATGGTCGCGATCGAAAACTCCACCGGCGAGGTGCGCGCGATGGTGGGCGGGCGCGACTACAACGAAAGCCCCTTCAACCTCGCCACCGAGGGCGAGCGCCAGCCCGGCTCGTCGTTCAAGGCGTTCGACCTCGCCGCGGCGCTCGAGGACGGCATCTCGCCGGGCTCGGTGTGGACCTCCAAGCAGAAGGTGTTCGTCGTGCCCAGCACCCACGGCCCGGAAAAGTTCGTCGTGCACAACGACGAGAGACGCGTACGCGGGTTCGAACACGCTGACCGGCGCGACGGCGTTCTCCGACAACTCGATCTACGCCGAAGTGGGCCTCAAAGTGGGCACGCGCAGGATCGCGCTGCTCGCCCACCGCATGGGCATCACGACGCCGCTGTCGACCAACCCCGCGATGACGATCGGCGGGCTGACCGTCGGCGTGACGCCGATCGACATGGCCCACGCGTACGAGACGATCGCCCACGGCGGCCAGCGGGTGAGCGGCAGCATGGCCTCCGACGACGGGCCCGTCGGCATCCAGGAAGTCGACGGCCGGGCACGAGCCGCTGCCGGACGGCGCGCGGCGCGACACCAACCGCGTGACCACCAAGCGCGTGCTGCCCGCGGACATCGCACGCACGGAGACCTCGATGCTCGAAACGGTCGTGCAGTACGGCACCGGGCGCGCCGCTGCGATCGGCCAGTTCGCGGCGGGCAAGACCGGCACCACCTCCAACTACGGCGACGCGTGGTTCGTGGGCTGGAACTCCAAGTACACCGTCGCCGTGTGGGTCGGCTACCCGAACAAGCTGATCCCGATGACCACCGACGTTCAACGGCCAACCCGTGCTCGGCGGGACGTTCCCCGCGCTGATCTGGCACAGCTTCATGACCGCCGCGCTGCAGATCGAAAAGGAACGCGCCGAACAGGCCGCGGAAGGCAAGGCTGGTGCTCGCACGAACGTCGAAAGCACCGCCGGCTCCACCGAAGCGAGCACAACCCCGTCGACCGCCGGCTCCAACCAGAGCGCGAACCCGCAGGGCACGGGCAGGAAGTCGGGCGGAAAGTCCAAACCCCCGAGCGCAGCGAGCGAAGAAACGAACGTGCCCGCCGCGGCGACGCCTCCCGAACATTCGAGCGTGGCTCCCGCGACGCCGACGCCGTCCCGCGAACCAGCCCCCAGCGAACCCTCATCCACGCCGCCCGCCACCTCGCCATCCCCGACCGGCGGTGTGAGCCCCGGCGGTTAGCGTCTCAGCTCTCGACCTGCTCGAGCTTGGGCCTTGGCCGTGAGACGTTGCGCTCGCCGGCGACGCAGAAGCGCCAGCGAAGCTCCACCGCACGTGTGATCCCGATGCGCGTGCCCGCGATCACGACAGGCTCTGGCCGGTCGGCGGGTGGCGGCGTGATCCGGATCGGCCCGCGGCTGAGGTCGCCGCCGTTCTCCGCGAGCGTCACGCCGAGAGCCTGCGTCAGCTTGCCTGGTCCCGAGCACAGGTCTTGGTCGCGGGCGGGACGGCTGCCCACGAGCCCGCGTCGAGCGCGCATCGCCTCGATGCCCGCGGTCGGCGCGAGCGCGCGGATCAGCACCGCCGCCCCCACCCCCTCGGGCTCGCAGACCGCGTTGAGGAGCGCGTGGATGCCGTAGGAGCGGTACACGTACGCACGGCCGGGCGCGCCGAACAGGGTCTTCGTGCGCGGTGTGAGACCCGCGAACGCGTGGCACGCGGGCTCGCTCTCGTGGTAGGCCTCCGTCTCCACGATCACCCCCGCCGCGCCGCGATACTCGACGGTGCAGCCGATCAGCTCGCGGGCGACCTCGAGCACGGGGCGGTCGTAGAAGTCAGCCGCCAGAGCCTTCATCCGCCTCCGGGGACGATGCGAGCACCGCGCGCGCCAGGGCGATCTGTTCGCGCACGCGCGCCAGCGCGGTGCCGCCCTCGGACACCTTCGACTCCAGCCACGAGCTCTGCGCCAGCACGTCGCGGTACTCGGACTCGTGCTCGGCGAGCGTCTCGCTGTGCGTCGCCAGCTCCGCGGCGCTCAGCTGCGACAGCGCCCTGCCGCCGTCGACGGCGGTGCGCACGAGCCCCGCGACGACGCCGTGCGCCTCGCGGAACGGCATCCCCAGGCGCACCAGCAGGTCGGCCACGTCGGTCGCGGCGATCATCTCGTCAGACGCCGCCTGCGCGAGGCGCTCGCGGTCGAACGCCGCGCCCGCGATCATGCCGGTGGCCGCGGCGAGCGTCAGCTCCAGCGTGTCGACCGCGTCGAACAGGTGCTCCTTGTCCTCCTGCAGATCCTTGTTGTATGTCAACGGCAGCGCGTGCATCACGCCGTGGAAGGCCGCCAGGTGGCCGACCACGCGGGGCGCCTTGGCGCGCAGCAGCTCGGCCGCGTCGGGGTTCTTCTTCTGCGGCATGATCGACGAGCCGGCGCTCCACGCGTCGGGCAGCTCGCAGAAGCCGAACTCGGCGCTCGACCACAGCACCAGCTCTGCGCCCAGGCGCGAGAGGTGCGTCGAGCAGGTGGCAGCCGCGCCGAGGTAGTCGAGGATGAAATCCCGTCCCGACACGGCGTCGATCGAGTTGGGCGCCACCTCATCGAAGCCGAGCTCGCGCGCGAGCAGGGCGCGGTCGGTGTCGAAGTTCACGCCCGCGAGCGCGCCCGAGCCGAGTGGCAGCCGCTCGCACTCACGCTCGGCGAACGCGAAGCGCGAGCGGTCGCGCGCGAGCATCCAGAAGTAAGCCAGCAGGTGGTGGCCCAGGTACACCGGCTGGGCGCGCTGCAGATGCGTGTAGCCCGGCATCGGCCAGTCGACGTGCTCCTCGGCGCGCGCCAAAAGCGCTGCCATCAGCTTCGCGACCTGATCCTGCGCGGCGGCGGCGCGCTCGCGCGTGTACATCGCGAGATCCGTCACCACCTGGTCGTTGCGCGAACGCGCGGTGTGCAGCCGGCCGCCTACGGGGCCGGCGATCTCCGTCAGGCGCCGCTCGACGGCCATGTGGATGTCTTCATCCTCGGGCGCAAACGGGAAGCGACCCTCGAGCAGCTCCGCTTCGACCGCGTCGAGTCCAGCGTGCAGCGCGTCGCGATCGGCGCCGGCGATGATCCCGCTCGCGGCGAGCATGTTCGCGTGCGCCCTGGACTGCGCCAGATCCTGGGGCCAGAGACGCCGATCGAAGGCCAGAGACGAGTTGAGACGCTGAAAATCCGGGTGTTGGGGCTCGTGGAAGCGCGACATGCCGCGTCAGTCTACGTACACGCGCCCAGAGCGCCATAATTCCACATTGTGGTACCAACGTCGGGACGTCCCTCTGCCTCACCGGATCGCGAGCTGCCCCGCGGCCCGCACTCGCTCTCCCGCGAGGAGGTGCTCGGCAATCAGCGCCAGCGGCTGATCGCGGCGATGACCACCGCGGTGGGCGAACAGGGCTACGCGAAGACGACCGTCGCGGACGTGATCGCGATCGCGGGCGTCTCGCGCAAGGCGTTCTACGAGCACTACGCCAACCGCGAGGAGTGCTTCCTGGAGACCTACGATTCGATCGTGGCCGAAGGGGTCGAGCGGGTGGCGCGAGCCTACCGTGCGGCGGGCTCGCGCGCGGATGCGATCACGGCGGGCATCGAGGCGCTGTTCTCGCGCGCCATCCGGAACCCGCTGGAGGTGCGCATCGTGCTCGTGGAGATCGGCGCGGTCGGGCCCGCGGGCGCCGCGCGCCGCGAGCTGCTGGTGGGGGCCTACGAACAGCTGCTGCGCGAAAGCCTCAAACTCGAGCGGGGGAGCGGCACGATCCCGAACCCGATCCTGCGCGCGCTCGTCGGCGGGGTGACCCACGTGTTGAACTCGTGGGTGCGCGTGGGACGCGAGCGGCGGTTGAAGAAACTCGTGCCCGACCTGGTGGACTGGGTCACCTCCTACTACCCCGCGCCCGAAGCGATCTTGACGCTGCGCGACCCGCAGCCGCAACCGCCGTTCGGGGGGCTCGTCGGCGGGCGCGCGCCGGGCAGCCTCTCCCCTCCGTCGCCATCCTCGAGCAAACGCCGCGGCCTGCGCGGCGAGCACGTCGGCTCGCACAGCTTCGTGGTGCACAGCCAGCGCGAGCGCATCCTCGACGCGGTGGCGAACCTCAGCGCGAGCAAGGGCTACACGTCGGTGACGGTGAAGGACATCGCCGAGCACGCCGCGGTGTCCCTGGACGCGTTCTACGAGCACTACGAGGGCAAGGAGGACGCTTTCCTCGTCGCGTATGAGGTGGGACACGCGAAGAGCCTCACGATCGTGGAGCGCGCCTACGACGCCGCGCCGAACTGGCACAGCGCGATCCGCGCGGCGATCGCGACGCTGTTCGACTTCCTCGCCTCCGAGCCCGCGTTCGCGCACCTCGCGCTCGTCGACGCGCGCGTGGCGACCGACCGCACGGCGGAGCGTGCGAGCCGGGGGATCAGCGCCTACGCGCAGCTGCTGTTACCTGGGTTCGAAAGCGCGCGCGGCAAGGACAAGCCGCCGGCCGTCGCCGTCGAGGCGATCCTCGGCGGTGTGTTCGAGCTGTGCCTCAGCTACACGCTGCAGGGTCGCGCCGAGGCGCTGCCCGAGCTGGTTCCTCGCGCGACGTACTTCGCGATCGCGCCGTTCGTCGGCGCGGAGGCCGCGGGCAAGCTCGCGAGCGAAGCCGCGGGCGCTTAGCTTAGGCGCTCGCCTCGTAGGGCTGGTCCGGTCGCGACGTGCTCAGCGCTTCTTCGCGCGCTTGACCGGGTGAGGACTCCTGGTGGCCTGTTTGGCCTTCTTGACGTGGCGCTTCGGACAACCCGCCACCGCGACCCTGGTGGCCTTTTTGATCACGGCGCCGTTCTGCGCGGTGATCGTGGTCGGCATCGTGAGCTTCGCCGTGCAGAGGTTCGCGTTTGCGCCGAGCAGCGCGTTGGGGCCGGTGGGGAGCACGAGCTGAAAGCTGTTCAACGGCGTGTCTGGCAGGCCGTTGAACGTGCTCGAGGTGACGCCCTTCACGATCTGCGTGCTGCCGTCGAGCATGATGGTGACCCCTTCGCCCTGCAGCACGATCTCCAGATCGGGGAATTGCGTGCCGCCGTGGGAGACCAGGAAGGCGGGCCCGGCGAGTCGCGCTTTCAACAGCGGCGTCACGGCCGTGCCCGTCCCCACGACCGATCCGGGCGGGCAGTTCGCCGGGTTGGCGTCGAACACAGCCGCTACGCACGCTTTCTGGAGCGTCGTCAGCCGCGACGGCAGCTGTTTGGGGAGCACGACCTTGACGTTGCCGATGTTGTCCTGTCCGGGCGTCGCGGCGACGTTCACGCGCACGTACGCGCCGGTCGCTTTGCTCGTCTTGGCGTGGGCGAGCGCGGTCAGTTTCGGTGCGAACGCGAGGCCGTGGCAGCCGTTGACGGCGAATGGCGTCGAGACGGCCGCATTGGCTCCGGGGCTTCCATTGGGGAGAGCGCCCGCGACGGTCGCAGCCATCTGCATCCGAGCGCAGTTGGTGGGGTTGACGATGAAGCCCGGTCGGTCGATCGCGATGGAGATCGTCTGGAGGCGCAACGGCACGCCGTCGACGATCTGCGGCAGTTTCAACGCGTCGATCGTCAGCGCGGCCGTGTGCGGGTCGACGCGGATGGCGGCCCGCGTGATCACCTCGCCGAGGTTGAACGGTCCCACCTGCGCGGGCGTGACGATCGACAGGCCGAACGGCGCGCCTTCGTAGGGGCCCGTGAGGTAGACCGCGCCGGTCCTCCACACGGGCTGCGAGCCCGAGCCGACGGCGACGAGCATGTGGCCGATCTGGCTCTCCGGCTGGCAATCGCCGGCCGAGGCCTGCGGCTCGAGACAGTCGGGGACCTGGGACAGCACGCCGAGCACGCCGGGCGGGAACCTCACCTCCAGACTCCGCAGGCCCTGTTCGCCGTCGTGGCGGGAGACGAGCACGGTCAACGGGCTCGGGCCGGCGGCGCTGGGCGTTGCGGTCTGCGCGAGAAAGCCCGGCGAGAACGGCTCGGGGGAGCCACAACCGGTCGGTTCGAACGAGGAGGTCGGCGTGGCGGTGTTCGCAGCCGGGGCGCCCCACGGCGTCAGCAGGCTCGTGGTCTGCGCGACGGCGCATCCCTGCGGGTTGACGAGCAGCGCACGATCTCCGCCCTTCAATCGCAGCTGCAGGTCGCTGAACGGCATCTGGGGCGAGTCTTTGAACTTGACGACCATCTGCCCCGTGATCGGGTCGATGAGGATCCTGCCGTGGAGCTTGATGACGATGCCCGAGCCCGCAGCTTCGGCGTAGAGGCCGAACAGCCGCCCGCTGCTGGCGTCGGCGTTCGTGCACGCGGGCCGGCCTTCCTGGCCGCATTCGGGTTCGGCGATGTACACGTGGCCCTTCAACGGCTGCGCGAGCAGCGGCGTGACGATTTCCACCGAGCCGACCTGTGACGCTTCCGGGCAGTGGCCCGGCGCGATGCGCGGCAGCCCTTCGGGGCCGATTTCCATCGCTTCGGGGGCGGCCGGGTCGAGCGGCTGCGCGCCCGTCGGCGTCCAGCCGTGGCTGATGTTGATCCCTTCGGGGCCCAGGGCCTTGCAGCTGACGAGCCCCGTTCCGGCGCCCGGCGAGATCGCGACGCCGACTGGGAGGCGCAGTTCTGTGTCCTTCAGGTCAGGGGTCGCGAGGTCGGGCGAGAAGTTCGGCGCCTGGGGCACCTTGATGTCCATCGTGTAGCCCGAAGGCGTGTCGGTCTGCGTCTGTTCGGGTTTCACTTCGATGCGCGGGTTGAACTGCAGGGCGGAGCATTCGCTCAGCTGTTTCAGCGGGTCCGCTTCGTAGAGCTTCGAGGTGGCGGTGATCCAGTGGTGAGGCTGGACCCATGAGTTCATTTCCAGGGTCGCCGAGGAGGGTTCGGCACCGCAGTCGGTCGGGTTGGTGAACATCGCCATCGGCGTGACCTGTTCGAGCGCGACCGGATGGCCGGTTTCGCGTTCGGCCGCGCGCTGGTGCAGTTCCGCGCCGCGTCGCGCGGGATCGCCGAAGAACATCAGCGTGGTGCCCACCGGGGTCAGACCGGATCGCGGCTGGGCGGGCACGGAGATGCTGAGGGCGTAGCCTGACGGAGTGGGGATGAAACGCGGGTACATCGCGATCTCGCCCTCGTTGGCGACTGTGAACGCGAACTCCAGCGGGTACCCCTGCTGAGGCACCATGTTGTAGATGCTCGTCGACACGCCTTCGCTCTCGCTGTCGCTGAGGCGTCCGTGCTCGTCCAGGATCACGGTGCCCACCTGGCTGTCGGCCGGGCAGCCGGGGCCGTTTTCGCGCAGGTTGGCCTCCGGACAGGTGGCCGCGGAAAGCGGATTCCCGACCAGGCCCACGGGGAAGTTCACGACGATCGTCTTGGGTTCCTGCACTGAGAAGTCCGCCAACGAGGACCCGGGGTGCGTGAACGCATAGGCGACCGTTCTGTAGTCGATGGTGGTGACGAGCAGCCCGGGGTGATCGCCCGCCCGCGCGTCCGGAGCGCCGTCCGGACCATACGCGCTCACGTCGAAGATCTGGGCCCCGAATGGGGGCGCTTCTGAGTTCAAGCTGTTCGACGAGACGAGCGGAGCAGCGCCGCTGATCGTCGCGACGCCTCCGCCCTGGACTTCCACGGAGTTGGTGACGGCCGGGAATGTTGCGTTCGTCGCGACGGTGACGTTGAGTTTGATGTACAGCGCATCGCCTGGACGCAGAATGCCGTTGTACGTGCAGACGACTTCAGTTGTGGGTGGCGTTTCGCCTCCTGCTTGGTAAGGCGGGATCGGTTCTGGCAGGCATTCCAGCGGCTGGCCCGTTTCCATGTCCTTCGCTTCGAGGTTGTGGGCCGCGAGGCCGGCCGGCAGCGTGTCCGTAATGACTATCGGCGTCCCATCGGAGGGCGCTTCGCCGCTGTTCGTGACGGTCACGACGTACGCGTCGCAGGTTTCGCCGGCCTGTTCGCACAGCCTGTTTTCAGCGTTGGAGAAGTTGCTCGGCTGGGGCAGGGAGCTGATCGCCCACCCGGGGGCAACCCCGATTGCTCGCGCTGATGCGGCGCTCGTACCCAGCGCCAGCGAGCTTAATGACAGCGCGCCCATGGTGATGGTGGCCCATCTCGCGACTGCCCTGCGATACGCGGAGATCATCGCCCGAGCCTGCGGTCGCCCTTTTTGGCGACGGGCTTCTTGGCGAGCCGTCTGCGAGCTCGCGTTTCGCATGCGCGACGCTTCTTGCGAGATCCCGCACGACAAGCCCTCAACGCCTTGGCGAGCTTCTGGGCTGCGCTCAGAGACTTCGCCGCAGTCAGCTTCAACGTGGGCGGATCAGGCACGAGAGCGACAGGGGCTTCGCCGCTCTCCATCGCGCTCCCTGCGAGCGACGGCACGCTCGGCGCGGGGACCGGCGACCCCTGGCAGGTTCCTTCGCCACAGCCGGGAGGGGCCGACACTTCCTCGAAGCCGCCTTCGACTCTCGCGTCGTACCAGTCGAGCTGGCTGTCGCCGTCGCGCGGCAGGAGGTTGTTCGCCGATACGAAGAAGACGTTGTCGCCGGCCGGATCGGTCCCGAGCAGCCTGGGTTTGCCGCGGACTTCGGCTGGCGAAGCTTCGTCGCCGGCCGAGATCAGGCTCAGGCATCCGCTCGTTACTGCCAGGCCGCAGGCCCCAGTCGCGGGCGGCTCGAACTCGTAGACGTTTTCGTGTCCTTCAAGCGCGCTTGGGGTCAGACGGTCGTGGCTCGTGAAAAACACGCTGCCCGCCTCGGAAACCGAGAGCGACGCGGCCGCGGATGTTGGTTCTCCGCCCTGTGCGTCGTTCGGGACGACGATCCGCGGCACGTTTTCGAGGTTTTCGGTGTTGCCGTTGTTGTTGTAGCCGCCTTCGCCGATCGACGCCCGTCGGAGGCCGTCCGTGTTGGCGTCGTACTCGAACAGCTGAGGCACCGTGCTCGTGTCCTCTGCTCCAGTCAGGTGCCTGGCGCTCATGAAGATCAGATAGCGCCCATCCGCGGTCGTCGCGAACAGCTTTTCGCTCGGCTTAGGCCCAATGCTGGCCTGTACTTCCACCTTCATCGCCTTCGCGACTTCAGCCGGGAGCGCTTCTCGCAGGCGTTCCAGCTGGGCTTCGCATTCTTCGACTTCTTCCGGCGGGGCGCCGAGTTCCGGCAGGCTTTCGCAGCGCGCCTGCTTTTCGAGCACCGGCACTTCCACTCTCGCGGTGACGGATGCTTCGCGTTCCAGCGTTTCCGCCGGGGATATCCACACCGCCACGAGACTCGTCACACCGGTCACGGTGTCGTAGTCGTAGAGGTCGTAGCCGCCTGCCTGCGCGACTTCGCCCCCGGCATTTGCCGCCTTCGTCAGCTCGCCGCGCGCGATGAAGTACACGTGCGCTCCGTCGTCCGACACGCGCACCACCGCGAACACGTCCGCGTTTTCGCCTGGCGTCGGGTCTTCGACTCCGGGCCCGCCGCTCGTACGCCCGCGTGAGAGCATCGTCAGCCGCTTGAGAGTCCCGCCTTCCAGTTCGGCCTCGTAGACGTCGTTGCCGCCGTCTCGATCCACGTTCAATAGTGGCTGTTCGGTGGTGAAGAACACCTTCATCCCGTCGTTCGACGCTCCTTGGAATGTCGCCGGACTCGGAGAGTGGCCTTCTTCGGAGAGCTCGTCTTCACGGCAGACGCCCGAGCATTCTTCGCTGCGCTGCGTGGTCATCGCGGGCTCGGAGATCGCCACTGTCCTTTCGGCGTCGATGCGCGCATACAGTTCGTTGACGGCCGGCGCTTCGCACGCTCCGCGCAGGGCGGTGAAGTAGATGATCGAGCCGTCGCCCGACACCGCGTTGCGTGTGTTCCCACCCGCCGCGGAGCCGGATCCCAATTGGGTCCCGCATTCGCTGACGAGTTCGGCGTGTTCGTTGCGCTGCGTCGATCCCACCAGGGGGCCCATGTTCCTCACGCCCACGAGCACCGGTTCGCGGTTGTGCGTGCCCGTGTACGCGTACAGAGATTCGCTCCCCTGGCGCGTCTTGTCGCCCGGCCAATGCACTTTTTTCCCCGCGTTGCTGAACACGATCGTGTTCAAGTCGCTGGACGCGCCTTCGAGCGAGAAGCTGCGCGCAGGGGCGCCCGGCGGATCCTCGGGTCCGACTTCCGTCAGCGTTGCGGCCGCGCCCGTGGTCTTCGCCCGCAGCGCGAGCGTGAACAGCTGCGAGGTCGACTGGGCTTCTTCGCCCGCTTCGCCCTGGACGCCAAGCTCCCAGAGCGAGCGTGAGAAGTCGGCGCTCTCCGCGGCGAAGAGGCTGCGAGACGCCTTTTCGGCCGGGGGTGCGATCGCTTCGGTGATCCAGCCGTTCGCAGTCCGAGTCGCTTCGTAGACAGCGCCCTTCTGCTTGCCGTTCAGTTCGTCGCTTTCCGCACCCGCGAAGCCGCCCGTGTCCGTCGCGAGCACGTGGTTTCCGTCGCTCGAGATCGTCGACAGGCCGCTGGGGAGCTCTTCCGGCGGGGAGCCGTCTTTGAAGGGCGGCGTGACGAGCTCATACTCGCGACAGTCCGCCAGGAACCCGCGAAACCCGCCGAAAGCGCTATTTGCGACGCACCCCGCAGCGTGTGCCCCCGAGCACGGAAGAACCATGCCCACGAGCAGCGCCACGGTCATCTTCCTCACTGTCATCTGCCTGTCATGTGGCGCTTGGCTCGCGATTCCGACCGCATTTACCTCTCCCGAAGTGCCGCCTTTCGGCGACCGCTTGATCGCGCGCCCGCATGCTAGCGGGATTCCGATCGTCGTGTCCAGCGCCGACCGAAGCCGGGGCTCGGCCGAACTGCGCGAAAACCCTGAGTCTCACGCGCAGCCCGGCCGACTCCCCCAGCAGATGCGAAGATTCTCGCCGCTGGGGCTAGGTGACTTCGACTGCTTCTTCGAATTCGGTCGTCGCCGTCGTTTCGAGCGGCGTTTTGACTTCGAAGACTTCCAGTTCGTGCATGCCCGATTCGCCGACGAATTTCCTGATCTTCTGCGTTTTTTCTTCTTTCGCCTTATAGACCAGTTCGCCTTTCAGTTTCAGCGTTTTGATCGGCTTGATTTCGCCGAACAGGACGCCCTTGACTTCTGAGGTTTCTTTCGGCAGGCATTCTGTCGAGCCAAGGAGCGTCGCGAAAACCGTTCCCGTCGTCGCTTCCAGCGAAAGCCCGCGTTCAGACGTCGCTTCGGCGAGCGCCACGGCGCCCAAACGTCCCTTCAGCGTTTTTGTGATGATTTCTTCATTGGCGCCCAGAGGAGACGTGCTGTTGACTTCGCATTCGTGCGCTTCTTCCCCTTCTTTGGCCCGACACCCTTTGAATTTGATCACCACAGCTTCGACTTCTTTCGTGCCTTTGATTTTGCCCGTAGCCGAGCTCGAAGTACACGTGATTTGGTATTTCGCTTCGACCTGCACGAAGATTTTGGCAGAACCGCTTTTGACCGTGAAGCCCTTTTTGACGACTTCTTTGCCTTCGTGCAGGAATTCGGGCACCGCCAGCGCCGTCGCTGCGACCACCCCGCTCACCGCAAGCGCGAGCACGACACTCAGGCCGATGGCTCTCGTGCGTCTCATCCCAATCATCCTCCCCTTGACGACTCCGTGACCGACCGCAGGCGGAAGCCCCCTGGGCGTCGATCCCCCACAACGGCGATCTCATGGATCGCGCGGACGCATGCTAGCGCGATCTCGAGCGCCGTGTAAAGCCCCGAATGACGGCTTGCGGCCGCGGGGCCGACAGCTGCGTGGAGCGCTTGCGACTCCACGCAGCCCATGAGTTTCAGATTTCCGGATTCGTTTCGACGTCCGGACTCATGTGACTTCTACGGCTTCTTCATATTCGATCGTGTCCGCCGCTTCGAGAGGAGTTTTGACTTCGAAGATTTCCAGTTCGTGCATCGCGCTTTCGCCGACGAATTTTTTGATTAACTGTGTTTTTTGTTCTTTGGTCTTGTAGATCAGTTCGCCTTTTAGTTTCAGCGTTTTGATCGGCTTGATTTCGCCGATCAGACTCCCCTTGACTTCCGAAGTTTCCGCTGGGAGGCATTCCGTGGATCCACTGATGGTCACGTAGACCGTGCCGGCGGAGGGTAACAGCAGGAGCCCCCGCTCAGAGGTCGCTTCGGCTTTCGCCACTAAGCCGATTCGACCTTTGAGCGTCTTTGTGATGATTTCTTCATTGGCGCCCAGCGGGCTAGTGCTGTTGACTTCGCATTCGAGCGTTGCTTCGGCTTCTTTTGCTCTGCAGCCTTTGAACTTCGCGACCACGCCGTCGACTTCGCTTTTCCCTTTGATCTTGCCCGTCGTCGTACTGCTCGTGCACACGATTTTGAATTTTGTTTCGAGTTCGACTAAGGTCGCGCCCGGCGCCTGGCTATTGACCACAAAGCCCTTTTTTAACACTTCTTTGCCGGCGTGTAAGAATTCCGGCTCCGCCGATGCCGTCGTGCCTGCCTGCCCACCGATCGCAAACGCGACCAGGGCGACCAGTCCAATCATCATCCTCATGCATCTCATTGTCGTCGTGCTCCCATGGAGTTTGGTTCGATCGACCTAGAGGTGCTCGTCGCTCTACGTCAGAGGCCCCTTGACGCCGATCCCGCCACCGGTCGGCAGGCGAAGCTCGCGTGTCGGCGGGTGGAACAGCGACTCGCAGTGCAGCACACCGTTCGAGTCCTGTCAAGGAAACGAATAGCTGATGTTTCCTCTTGTCTAGTGCGCTGTGAGGATCAGCTTCAGCTGCGCCGCGACACGAGCAACCTGCCCCTCTACCATCGCGGGGAAGAACGGCAGCGCCAGCGAGCGAGCGGCGATGTCCTCGCAGACGGGGAACTCGCCCTCGCGGTGCCCGAAGCGCTCGCGGTAGAAGCTCATCAGGTGGATCGCGGGCAGGTAGGGCTTGCTCTGGATGCCCGCACGGCCGAGCGCGCGCACGGTCTCGTCGCGATCGACGCTGCGTGGAAGCTGCACGACGAACACGAACCAACCGCGCGTGTCTCCGTCTCGGTCCGCGCATGGCAGATCCAATCCCTCGATACCGGCCAGCGCCTCGCGGTAGAGCGCCGCGACGCGCGCGCGGTCGGCGAGCATCTGCTCCAGCCGCGCGAGCTGCGCGATCCCCAGCGCGCACGCGATGTCCGACAGACGGTAGTTGAACCCCAGCCGGTCGTGGTCAAGCCAGCCCATGTCAGGCGCGCGGCCCTGGTTGCGCTCGGAGTCGATGCGCTGCTTGAGCGCCGGATCGGCGAGCGTCACCATGCCGCCCTCGCCGGTGGTGAGCTGCTTGTTTGCATAGAAGCCGAACACCGCCGGGTGGCCGCGTCCACCGACGGGCGTGCCGTCGGCGTGTGAAGCGCCGAGCGCCTCGCACGCGTCCTCCACGATCCCCAGCTCGTGCCTGTGGGCGAGCGACTCGAACGCGGGCATGTCGGCGGGGTAGCCGAAGATGTGAACCGGGAGCAGCGCGCGGGTGCGCTCGGTGACGGCTGCGGCGGCGGCGGCCGGGTCGAGGTTGAGCGTGACGGGGTCGATGTCCGCGAACACGGGGCGTGCGCGCTCGTACAGCGCGGCGTTGGCGGATGCGACGAACGAGAACGGGCTGGTGATCACCTCATCGCCCTCCCCCACGCCGACCGCGCGCAGCGCCAGGTGAAGTCCCGCGGTGCCGCTGCTGACGGCGCACGCCAGCGGCGCGCGCACGCGCTCGGCGAACAGCCGCTCGAATTCCGGCACGCGCGGGCCGAGCGAGAGCTGACCGGAGCGCAGGACGTCGAGCACCGCGCGCTCCTCAACCTCTCCCAGCACCGGCCTCGCGAGCGGGATCGTCTCCTCGTCGTCGCTCACCGCTGCGGAGACGCGGCCGGGGTCGCGCTCGCCTTGGCGGCCCGGCCGCTCGAGTCGCCGGGCTGCAGGCGGTACTCGAGCGCGTCCACGAGCGCCTGCCAGGATGCGGCGATGATGTTCTCGCTGACGCCGATCGTGCCCCACTCGCCGTGGCCGTCGGAGCTCTCGACGAGCACCCGCGTGGTGGCGCCGGTGCCGTGGTGGTGCTGGTCGAGCAGGCGCACCTTGTAGTCGATCAGCTCGACGCTCTCGAGTTGCGGGAAGAACTCGCCGATCGCGTCTCGCAGCGCCTGGTCGAGCGCGTTGACGGGGCCGTTGCCTTTGGCGCTGCGCACGAACCGCTCGCCGCCGTGCCAGAGCTTGATCGTCGCTTCGGTGTCCAGCGCTCCTTCCGAGTTCTGCTCCACGATCACGCGCCAGGACTCGAGCGTGAACAGCGGCTCGTGCGTGCCGGCCTCCCTGCGCATCAAGAGCTCGAACGAGCCGTCGGCGGCTTCGAACTGGAAGCCCTCGTGCTCGAGCTCCTTCACGCGTTCGACGACGCGCTGCGCGAACCCCTCATCGCCGGAGATGCCCGCCTGGCGGGCCTTCTCCGCGATCGTGGCGCGACCGGAGAGCTCTGAGATGAGCACGTCGCTCTGGTTGCCGACCACCGTGGGGTCGACGTGCTCGAACGTCTGCGAGTCGGCGCGCACGCCCGCGGCGTGCAGGCCGGCCTTGTGCGCGAAGGCGTGCTTGCCGACGTAGGGCTGCGCGGGGTTGGGCGTGCGGTTGAGCAGCTCGTCGAGGAAGTGCGCGGTCTCTGTGAGGCGCGCGAGGCGTGAGGGCTCGAGCACCTGGCAGTTCATCTTCAGCTGCAGGTCGGCGATGATCGTGACGAGGTTCGCGTTGCCGGTGCGCTCGCCGATGCCGTTGATGGTGCCCTGCACCTGCGTGGCGCCCGCTTCGACCGCGGTGAGCGTGTTGGCGACCGCGCAGCCGGAGTCGTCGTGCGTGTGGATCCCCAACGGCACACCGGACAGCGCTTCGGTTACGACGGCGAACGCGGTGCGGATCTGCGGCGGCAGCGACCCGCCATTGGTGTCGCACAGCACGAGCCGCTCGGCGCCCGCGTCGGCGGCGGCGCGCAGACAGTCGAGGGCGTAGCCGGGGTCGAGCGCGAAGCCGTCGAAGAAGTGCTCCGCGTCGAGCAGCACGCGCTTGCCCGCGCCTGCGAGGAAACGCACCGAATCGGCGATCATGGCGAGGTTCTCCTCGCGCGTGACGCGCACGACCTTCTCGACGTGCAGCACCGAGGCCTTGCCGACGATCGTGCAGACGGGCGCGAAGGAGTCCGCGAGGATGCGCAGCCCCTCGTCCCGGTCGGCGGCGACGTCGCGCCTGCGGGTCATTCCGAACGCGACGATCTCCGCGACGCTCAGCTGCTCGCCGGCGAGCAGCGCGAACAGCTCCTGCTCCTTGGGGTTCGACGACGGGAAGCCCGCCTCGATGAGGTGCACGCCGAGCTCGTCGAGGGCGTGCACGACGCGCACCTTCTCCTCGGCGGTGAGGGTCAGGCCACCGCCGCCCATGCCGTCGCGGAGGGTGGCGTCGTATAGCTGTATGGGGTTGGCGTTGCTCATGCGGGGAGACTCCTTGGGCGTGGGTGTGCGCGGCGGCGGCGGTGAGGCGCGAGCGGCCGCGGCATACCCCCGCTAGCTGCTCGCCCCGGTAATTCGCTCCGCCGCGAGCGCGTCACCGCTCGGAGTCTCGAGATCGCGCGGGCGCACGACGTCTAGCCACTCGCGGTAGCGCTCGGTGCGCCCGTGGATGGCGTCGTCGAATTCCTTCTGCAGCACGCGCGTGATCTCGCCGGGCTTGCCGGTGCCGATCTTGTGGTCGTCGACTTCGCGCACGGGCACCAGTTCGGCAGCGGTTCCCGACATGAACATCTCCTCCGCGAGGTACATCTCGGCGCGGCCGATGTCGCGTTCGACGACCGTGTAGCCGAGGTCGCGCGCGATCTGGATGACCGATTTGCGCGTGATGCCGTCGAGGATCGAGTTGGACTGGCCGGGCGTGACGATCGCGCCGTCGCGTACGAGGTAGATGTTCTCGCCGGTGCCCTCGCACACGTAGCCGTTGTCGTCGAGCAGGATCGCCTCCTCGTAGCCCGACTTGACGGACTCGATCTTGGCGAGCACGTTGTTGAGGTACTGCCCCGAGGCCTTGGCGTGCGGGATCGAGGAGTCGGGGCTGATGCGCCGCCAAGAGGACACCTTGGCGCGCACACCGTCGCGCTGGCCCTCCTCGCCGAGGTACACGCCCCACTCCCAGCAGGCGATCGTGACGTCGATGGGCGCGTCGATGGGGTTGAGGCCCATGGTGCCGTAGCCGCGATAGACGATCGGGCGGATGTAGCAGGAGCTCATGCCGTTGCGCGCCACGAGCTCGGTGGTGGCGGTGCGCAGTTCCTCCGCGCTGAACGGGATGTCCATGTAGTACAGCTCGGCGGACTTGAACAGCCGCTCGACGTGCTCGGCGTTGCGGAACACGGCGGGGCCGAGCACGGTGTCGTAGCAGCGCACGCCCTCGAACACGCCGGTGCCGTAGTGCAGGCCGTGCGTCAGGACGTGGACCTTTGCGTCCTCCCAGGCGACGAATTCTCCGTTCATCCAGATGAGGTCGGTCGGGTCCACGTTCACAAGGCTCCTATTCGAGGTTTTCCAGCACTGCCCTTGTTGCGTGCGCGGTGTCCGCGTCACCGCCGAGGTCGGGGGTGCGCAGCCCGCCGGCAAGCGCGCTCTGCACGGCCGATTCTACAGCCGCGGCCTCGCTTGCCAAGCCGAGGCCGTGCTGCAGCAGCATGGCTGCGGAGAGGAACATGGCGAGCGGGTTCGCGACGCCCGTGCCCGCGATGTCCGGCGCGGAGCCGTGCACGGGCTCGAACATGCCGGGGCCGTCGCCGCTGAGCGACGCGCTGGGGAGCATGCCGATGGAGCCGGTGATCATGGCGGCCTCGTCGGAGAGGATGTCTCCGAACATGTTCTCCGTCACGATCACGTCGAACGTGCTGGGCGCGGAGACGAGCTGCATGGCGGCGTTGTCCACGAGCACGTGCTCGAGCTCGACGTCAGGGAACTCGCGTTCGCGCAGACCGACGATCACCTCGCGCCACAGCCGCGAGGTCTCCAGCACGTTGGCCTTGTCGACGCTCGTGACCTTCGGCTCATCAGAGCGCGTCTGCGCGGCAATGAACGCGGAGCGCCCGATCCGCTCGATCTCCTCGGTTGTGTACGCGCACACGTCCGACGCGGACGTGGCGGTGCGGGTCTTCTCGCCGAAGTAGATCCCGCCGGTGAGCTCGCGCACGACGAGCAGGTCGGTCCCCTCGATCCGCTCGCGCCGAAGCGGCGATGCGTCATACAGCGCGGGGATGGGCTTGACGGGCCGCAGGTTGGCGTACAGCCCGAGCCCCTTGCGCAGGCCGAGCAGCCCCTGCTCGGGGCGGGGTTTGTTGGGGTCGGTGGTGTCCCACTTCGGCCCGCCGACGGCCGCCAGCAGCACCGCGTCGGCGGCCCTGCACGCGGCGAGCGTGTCGTCGGTGAGCGCGACGCCGTGCGCGTCGATCGAAGCGCCGCCAAAGGCGTGCTCTTCGAACTCGAAGTCGCCCAGCCGCGCGAGCAGCTCGAGCGTGGGCGCCATGATCTCCGGCCCGATCCCGTCGCCGGGCAGCGTGACGATGCGATGTGCCATCTGTCCCCCTCCCTAAAGCGCCGTGGTCATCGGACCGGTTCGCTCGCGGTCGCGCTCGAAGGCGGCGATCACGTCGTCCTGTTTGAGCGTGAGCGCGATGTCGTCCAACCCCCCGAGCAGGCGGTGCCTGATCTCGTGATCGATCTCGAACGCGACCTGGCGCCCGGCGAAACGGACCTCCTGCTCCTGCAGGTCGATCTCCCCCTCGCCGGCGCGCGCGAGCGCTTTGCAGTCCTCGTCGCTGAGCACGACGGGCAGCAGCCCGATCTTGGTGCAGTTGGAGTAGAAGATGTCCGCGAACGACGGCGCGACGATCGCCCGGAAGCCGTAGTCCTGCAGCCCCCACGGCGCGTGCTCGCGCGATGAGCCGCAGCCGAAGTTATCGCCGGCGACGAGGATGGGGTTGGCGGGCAGATCCCAGCCGGGCTCCTTGGCCCAGTCGTAGAACAGGAACTCGCCGAACCCGGTGCGCTGCACCCTCTTCAAAAACTGCTTGGGCATTATTTGATCGGTGTCCACATCGGCACGGTCGAGATGGCTCACGTGTCCTGTGATCACGGTTATCGGGTCCACGACTCAGGCCTCCTGGGCCGCTGAGGCCCACTCGCGAATGTCAACAAAATGGCCCTCGATGGCGGCGGCGGCGGCCATCTGCGGCGATACGAGGTGGGTGCGCCCGCCGCGGCCCTGGCGACCCTCGAAGTTGCGGTTGGACGTGGAGGCGCAGCGCTCGCCGGGCTGCAGGATGTCGGGGTTCATGCCGAGGCACATGGAGCACCCCGCGACGCGCCAGTCGAAGCCGGCGTCGCGGAACACCTGGTCGAGCCCCTCGGCCTCGGCCTGTTTCTTGACCTGTTGTGAGCCGGGCACGACCATGGCGCTGACGTTCGGCGACACCCTCCGCCCCGCGACCACCTGGGCGGCGGCGCGCAGGTCGCCGATGCGCGAGTTGGTGCACGAGCCGATGAACACCCGGTCGATCGCGATCTCATCAATAGGAGTTCCAGCCGTTAGCGCCATGTAGGCGAGCGCGCGCTCGGTGGCGTCGCGCTCGGCGGGGCTGTCGAACTCCTCGGGCGCGGGCACGCGCTCGGTGACGGCGCGCACCATGCCGGGGTTCGTGCCCCACGTGACCTGCGGGGAGATGGCGGACGCGTCGACGACCACTTCGGCGTCGAAGCTCGCGCCGTCGTCGGTCTTGAGCTCGCGCCAGCTCGCGATCGCCGCGTCGAGCTCCGCGCCCTTCGGCGCGCCGGGCCGCTCCCTGTCGGTGAACCAAGCGAACGTGGTGTCGTCGGGCGCGATCATGCCCGCGCGCCCGCCGCCCTCGATGGTCATGTTGCAAACGGTCATGCGTCCCTCCATCGACAGCGCCTCGATCGCGGGGCCGGCGTACTCGACGACGTGGCCGGTGAGCCCGCCGACGCCGACCTGGCCGAGCGTGGCGAGGATCAGGTCCTTGGCGGTCACGCCGAAGCCCAGCTCGCCCTCGTAGCGCACGCGCATGGAGCGCGGCTTGTTCTGCACCATGCACTGCGTGGCGAGCACGTGCTCGACCTCGCTGGTGCCGATGCCGAACGCGAGCGCGCCGAACGCGCCGTGCGTGGAGGTGTGCGAGTCGCCGCACACGATCGTCATGCCCGGCTGTGTGACGCCCAGCTCGGGCCCGATCACGTGCACGATCCCCTGGCGGTCGGATCCGAGCGAGTACACGGGGATGCCGAACTCCGCGCAGTTGCGCTCGAGCGTTTCGACCTGCACGCGCGATAGCTCGTCCTTGATGCGCGCGGCGATGGGCGTGCCGTCGGTGGGCGTGTTGTGGTCGGCGGTGGCGAGCGTGCGGTCGGGGCGGCGCACGGTGCGCCCCGCGAGGCGCAGCCCGTCGAACGCCTGCGGGCTGGTGACCTCGTGCACGAGGTGCAGGTCTATGTAGAGGATGGCGGGCGGGCCCGCGGCCACCTCGTGCGCCTCCCAGATCTTGTCGAACAGCGTCTTTGGCATCGTCTAGCTCCTTCTCAGGCCGGCGCTGACGACCGCCAGGAAGGCGGCGTCCGCGTCGGTGGGGTTCTCGAAGTGGTGCGGCAGGTCGGCGTCGAACGTGACGCAGTCGCCTTCGGCGAGCTCGTGACGCTGCCCGTCGCAGATCAGCGCAATGGCTCCGTGCTCCACGAGCGCGGTCTCGCGGCTGCCGGGCTCATGCATGGGCGGATCGTCCGCCGCGCCCGTGGCGCCGCCTGGCGCGAGCGTGTGGCGCGAGAGCTCCGCGCGCTGGCCGGGCTGCGCGGAGGTGAGCACCTCGAAGCTGTGCCCGCGCTTGGAGTTGCCGCCGCGCTGGCGCTCACCGACGCGCACGACCGTTACGGAGCCGCCCTCGTCGAGGCGCAGGAGCTGGGACAGGCGCAGCTCGAGGCCGAAGGCGATGCGCGAGGCGACGGTGAGCGTGGGGCTCGTCTCCCCGCGCTCGACCTGCGAGAGCATCGGCGCGCTGACGCCGCTGCGCTCGGCGAGGTCGCGCAGCGAGAGGCCCGCGGACTCGCGCAACGCCTTCACGCGAGCGCCGATCACGGCGGGGTCCCAGGCATCGGATGGCGTCATACATGCGTACGTTATCACGGACGCCGCGTGAGCGCTGTCCGCAAACCCCGGCCGCCCCCCAGACCCTCAATCGCCGATTCTGCGCGCGATGTTTCCAGCGTCAGCCGGCTCGAGCGAGATAAAGACCCTGCATATCCGTATCTTTCCCCCACTCGACTTTATAAAACCAGGATGTAAATAATTCACATCTTGCAAAGTTTCGAACCTCTGGTAACACTGCGCTTGTTCGAACTGCCGGGACCGTGTAGTCTCAACAGCACGAACACCGATGTCGAAGGGTTAAGGCGTCGGGCAACACCGCAGCAAGCTCCGCCAGCCGGCGGGGTCACATACATAGGAGTATGACGATGCGTGTGTAACGCCTGTTGGCCGGGACTTCGTTATGTCTGGGCTTGGCGCGAGTGCGCTCTCCGTTCCGGGACTGGAGTCGGTAAAGCTTCGGGACTAGAAACGGGGGCTTGTGCACTCTGGCCTCGCCCAGCAGAATGATTTTTATCTCGGAGGCTCATTCAGCGTCGTGCTCCACAACACAAGGAGCATGTAATGCGAATTGTAAGACAAATCGGGCTACTGCTCGTGGTGGTCGGCGCGCTGAGCGCGGTGACCGCATCGGCAGCATCAGCCGGAGAGCCGTTATTCTTATTCCATGGGACGGGCGGGCGCCTATTAGCTAGCGCTGGCACACCTCAGGTACTCTCCGCCGGTGGACAAGAAGTAGCATGTAAAGTACTCTCTGTTACCGGCACCGCGCCAGCGTTAAGGTTTTTATCTGTATTAATCACAGCTCACTACAGTAGCTGCGAACTAGTGGCACTCAAAGCTACGGCTATAGTCGATTTAATCCAGTTCCTCGTTAATGCGGACGGATCAGCCAACGTAGAGAACGATGCCCTCGTCTTAGTCCCCGCTATTGGATGCACCATTACGCTACCAGCGGCGAAAAACCAGAAACTAAAAACAATCAAAATCGAGAATACGCCTGCGAATAAAGGGATCTTACTCTTACTGGGCATCACCAAAATCACCTCGTTTGGCTCAGGTGGCTGCGCATTCGAAGAAGAAAGCAACGGGAAAGACGAAGGAGCAATACATATTATTGCTCACGGTGGTCTTCTCAAGTGGGATCTGAATGCATAATCAGTAGACGATAATCATTGATGGTCACTTTGGGGGTGGGGCTCATCCAGCCCACCCCCAAATGCTCTTGGCTCGAATGCCGGCAGAAAGGACTGCATGAGACATAGCAAAACCGCGAAAGTCGCGAACCCGATAAGGCTCGGCGTACTTGGTTTGCTCTTCGGCGTAGTGCTGAGCGGCGGCCTATCGCGGCCAGCAAGTGCTTCATGCCCTAACGCCGAGGCTCTCGTGGGCGCCTCGGAAACGTTGCCTGACTGTCGCGCCTACGAGCAGGTCTCACCCGTCAACAAGGGAGGAGCCGCAGCGTATACGGAAGCGCAGCAGATGCCTGTTCAGGTGTCTTCCTCGGGAGAAGCCATCTCGTACCTCAGCTTCCAAGGGTTTCCTGGGGCTGTCGGTAACACAGCGCTCTATGCGGCACACGTGAGCACGCGTACCCCAGTCGGCTGGACGACCACGGATTGGACACCAGCCCTACCGAAGCCCGAACCTCTCAAACTTGTTTATATCTTTTCCGAAGACCTCTCGCACGCCGTGCTGCAGATCCCGTTCATCCCCTTTGCGCCGGGGGCCACCCCCTTTGCCAACAATCTCTATCTCCGTAACACGGCTAGCGAATACTCATTGTTGAATACTGTCGCCCCAGCACGCTCCATCGAAGAAATATGCCCAGAAAACATATTGACTTGTTGGCTGCTTTACGATGAGTCAACATTTGCGGGTGCCTCAAGCGATTTCACACGCGTGATGTTCGAGTCGAACACCCAGGCTCCCCCCGAAGCTCCACTGACCTCACGACTGTATGAAAGCTTCGCTGGGAAAGTACATCTTGTAGGAACCCTGCCAGACGGCACACCGGCTGAAAGCTCCACCGCCGGCGCCGGGAGCAGCATCATCTATGTGAGTGGTGCTCAAGAAGCCGATCGCAGCGTCGAACGCGCGGTCTCCCGGGATGGCTCGCACGTGATCTTTCAAGCCCCCTCCGATGAAGGGCTCCCCGCTGAAGCGGGACAGGCAGGCCTGACAGAGGTCTACGACAGAATCGACGGCGGCGAAACCGTCGAGGTATCAGCGCTCGCCGCAGAAGCGACCCCGGCCGTCAACAAACCCGCGCCCGCCACATTTCAGACTGCATCGATTGATGGCTCACGCGTGTTCTTCACCAGCTCAGGAGAGCTGACCACTCAATCCAACACGGGCGATGCAAACAACAGCGAAGACCTCTACGAATACGATGTTAATTCGAAACATCTCACCGACTTGACTATCGATCTTGACCCGAAAGACTCTGCGACCGGAGCTATGGTGCAGGGCGTAGTCGATGCATCGGCCGATGGCTCCTACATCTACTTCGTCGCTGACGGACAGCTCACAGAAGGCAGGGGCGTCGATGGACAGCCGAACCTCTACATGGTCCACAACGGTAGCAAGCCCGTGTTCATCGCCACCCTCGATGGCCAAGGTTCTTGCAGTGTGGTGTTTAACGCAACCAGCGATTCGTGCAACTGGTCGGCATTTCCGATGCTTCACGAGGCATACGTGACACCGGACGGCAAACACATGGCATTCATGTCCACCAAGAGTCTTCCCAGCATCAATTTCCCTGGCGGCTATGACAACGTCGACCAGGAAACGGCAAAGATCGACACTGAGGTCTACGAGTACAGCGCCCCAGCGAAAGCAGAAGGCACAGGGCAGCTTCTCTGTGCGTCGTGCGATCCCACTGGAGCGCCCCCGGTCGGTAACGCGCTGATCGGGGGCATCTCCGGGGCGGGGTTCGCGGGAGGCCACGTACCCCTTGTAGGCATCGGTACGCCGTGGTATCGAACACGCGCGCTTAGCGATGACGGCGGCCGCCTCTTCTATACAGCGCCGGCGTCCCTCGTGGCTGCCAACGCCAGCCGGCGGCCAGCGAACAGCGTCTACACGTATGAGCGTGATGGCGAGGGCGACTGTACTCGCGCAGGCGGCTGTCAGAACCTGATCTCCGGCCCCGACATCGGTGCAGGGGACCGCTTCCTGGGCGCAAGCGCAAGCGGTGATGATGTCTACTTTGCGACGTCGAGTCGGCTCGTCTCGGCTGATCTCGACAATCTCGTTGACGTGTATGACGCCCGTACCGATGGCGGCATCCCGGAACATCCGGTCGAAGCTCGATGCGAAAGCCAATGTCTCCAGGCTAGCCTGCCGCAAGCCGACCAGCTTGTAGCGACCAGCGCAATCGGGCCGTCTGGAAACGTGGCGCTGCCACCGTCGCCACCACCTCGGCTGCCAACACATACCAAGAAATGCAAGAAGCACTTCAAGCTCAGTCATCGCAAATGCGTGAAGATCAAGTCGGCCAAGCGACGCCGGGCTGTGGCTAGAAGAAGCGCGAGAAGGAGCGTCCGCTGATGATCTCTGCGACTAGGACCACGCGGGGCTTTGCCTTGTGGCTGACCATCCTCCTTCTGAGTGTGCTGACGCCGACAACAAGCCACGGCAGCACCTTTCAGCCTCCCCATTGGCTGACGCTCGATCAGGCGGCTCCCACTGACTTTCAGCCTGGCGATACCCGCGACTATTATGAAACGGTTGCGTTCAATGATGGTGGTGAAGCGACCACGGGACCTATCACGATTACCGATACGCTGCCGCCCGGAGTTGTTCCGGATTCGATCACCCAATACATAGTAGGCGCCAAAGTGACCTCTTTCACCGGGCCCTGTACGCAAGCCAACAACGAAGGCACCGTGACTGTTACGTGTACGACCGAACTCTCCGTCCCCGTTGGCGGCGCACTGCTCGTGAACATCAATGTCGAAGTACCCGCGCAAGCCAAACCAGGTGAAACTCTGCACAATGCCGTCACTGTTTCGGGAGGCGGCGCGCAAGTTGTTAAGACTAGAGACTCGACGCCGATAATTGAAGCTGGGGCACGAGTGCCGTTCGGCGCATCACTTGCCAGCGAGGTCACAGGCGCCCAAGGCACGACCGGGACACAAGCCGGCTCCCATCCGCTCGCGTTCACAACGTTGGCTGCGTTCAATGTCGCCGAAGTCAACAGTCACGAAAAATGCAACAATTATCAGTCTCCCGTCTGTGCGGTACCAAACGCGCAGACAAAGGACATTGAAGTGGCGCTACCACCCGGCCTGGTCGGGAATCCGACCGCCGCACGATACTGCACCCAGGTAGAATTCGAACTGCCCAAAGCTGAAAATTGCCCGGCAGCATCGCAGGTTGGTTCTCTCCGAGTATTTTTCTACGGTGCCGAAAATCCGCAGTATGCGCCTGTGTACAACATTCAGCCACCACCTGGGCAGCCTGCTGAGCTAGGCGTCACGATCAACCGCTACGCGCACGTGCCGTTCTTTGTTCACGTGCGTAGCGACGGCAACTACGGAGTGACCACCGACATCTCGAACTTCACCCAGTTGGTTGCTGCCAGGATGACCCTCCTTTCTATCTGGGGCAACCCCTCGGACGAAGTGCATAATGCTTTGAGACGTTCGCCAGAATGCGCCGAAGGATGTCCCAGTGGCGTGGCTAACCCAAAGCCTTTCTTGACGCTGCCGACTAGCTGCACGATCGCGCCGTTGACGATTCCCTTCGCGGGAGACTCCTGGCAGGACCAGGAACCCGCCCCGTACCAGCAGCTCACGACCGCGAGCATTTCTGGGATGACAGGCTGCGAAGGGCTCGTCTTCGATCCATCTATCGCGGTCTCAGCCAATACGCGCCAGGCGGGTGCGCCGGCCAGCTATGGCGTCAAAGTAAACGTCCCACAAAATGAAGAACCGAACGGCCTAGCCACGCCCGACGTGCGCAATGTCGAAGTGGGGCTGCCGGAAGGCACGACGGTCTCGCCGTCGGGCGCGAACGGTCTTTCGGCGTGCAGCGAAGAAGAGTTCGGTTTGAAGGTTCGTGCGAAAGGACACTGCCCGAGCACGTCGCGAATCGGATCGGTCAGAATTATTACCCCGCTGCTTGAAGACCCCGTGAAGGGTGCTTTGTACGTCGGCGAACCGGAATGCTCACCTTGTAACTCCGCCGACTCCGGAAGCGGCCGCATGGTGCGCGTGCTGCTAGAAGCCGAAGCAGACGGCGTAATCATCAAGCAGGCCGGGCATACCAGGATCAACCAAAGCACCGGCCAACTGACAACGGTCTTCACGGATACCCCACAGCTGCCCTTCAGCGACCTCGAAGTCGCGCTTGAATCGGGCGACGGCGCGCCGCTCGCGAATCCAACCACATGCGGCCCTGCGGTCACGAACGCCGACATCACGCCGTGGAGCTCCAGCAGCCCCACGCACATCTCTTCCGAACCGATTCAGATCGAAGGATGCAGCAACGGCTTCTCCCCAACGTTCAAGGCCGGAATGACGCCTACCGGACAGGCGGGGGCCTTCAGCGGCTTCTCGATGACGCTGTCGCGTAACGATGGCGAACAGCCCCTCGGCGGAGTGAGCGTCACGACGCCCCCCGGCCTCCTGGGCGTTCTGCAAAGCGTCGAACAGTGCCCTGAACCGCAGGCGAAGACCGGGACGTGCGGCGCTGGCTCGTTGATCGGATCGGGACGAATCGTCGTCGGCCCAGGCTCCACGCCGCTCACGATCAGCGGCAGTCGCGTCTACCTCACCGGCCCCTACGACGGAGAGCCCTTCGGTCTCTCGATCGTCACCCCGGCTCAAGCCGGCCCGTTCTTGCTCGCAGGCAACGCCGACAACGGGACCGAGGTCGTACGAGCCTCCATCGCAGTCGACCCACACACGGGAGCGCTGACCGTCACCAGCGATCCGCTCCCCCAGGCCCTCAACGGGGTGCCGCTCGACATCAGGAAGATCCACATCGACGTCGACCGTCCTGGGTTCACGTTCAACCCGACCAACTGCGACGCCCTGTCTATCGGAGCGGTCGTGACCAGTGCCACGGGGACGGTCTCCAAGAGCTCATATCCGTTCCAAGCCAGCGGCTGCGCCGCCCTGCCGTTCAAGCCCAAGTTCTCCGTCACGACGCGGGGCAAGACCAGCAAAAAGAAGGGCGCATCCCTGCACGTGAAAGTCACGTCAGGCGCGGGACAGGCGAACATCGCGAAAGTCAAGGTGGACCTCCCCGTCCAGCTTCCGTCGAGACTCTCCACGCTCCAGAAAGCCTGCGTCGACAAGGTCTTCGACGCCAACCCCGCGTCGTGTCCCGCGGCATCACTCGTGGGGAGCGCGAGCGCTGCCACGCCTCTGCTCAAGAACCCCCTCACGGGACCCGCTTATCTGGTCTCTCACGCCGCGGCGGCGTTCCCAGACCTCGAGGTCGTTCTCCAGGGCGAAGGAATCACGCTGATCCTCGACGGCAACACGCAGATCAAGAAAGGCATCACCTCGAGCATCTTCAGAGCAGTACCCGACGCGCCCATCAGCACCTTCGACCTCTCCCTACCTGAGGGCTCCCACTCCGCGCTCGCCGCGTTCGGGAATCTCTGCACAAGCAAACTCAAGATGCCCACGGTCATCACGGGTCAGAATGGCGCAGTCATCAGGCAAACCACCAAGATCACCGCCACCGGCTGCCCCAAGCGCAAGAGCGTCAAGAAGAAGACTGGCTGAGCCAGGGCAGCATTCCATCCGAGAGTTCCATCACAAGCCAGCGTCATCGTGTCGGACCATGCACCACCGACGACGGATCTGGCGTGGCCTTCGGTGCCAAGACCCGGTTAGTTCTGGCCAGCGATCCGGACACCGTCGGAGCACCGGGCGCCACGGATATCAGTCAGGCACGCGCGGACACGGTTGGTCGAACCTCAAAGCCCTAGCCCAGATGCACGTTCGCGCTGGCAGGGCCCGGTAAGCGCGCGTTCTAGCAAGTTATGAGGAGTTATAGTACTTTCGCTATAACTTTCTATAACTTTGTATAGCCTATGGATCCGATCAAGAATCCCTACACACCAAACGCAGGTTCGCGCCCGCCGGCGCTTGCCGGCCGCCACGCAGAGCTCGAACAATTTCGCGTTCTGATCGGGCGCCTCGCGCGTGGGGCGACCGAGCAGAGCATGATCGTGCGCGGCCTGCGAGGCGTCGGCAAGACCGCACTGCTGAACATATTCGAGGACCAAGCCGAGAATGCCGGCTTCTTGACTTTCTACCACGAGCTGACACCGCAGACCGGACTCGTCAGCGAACTGGCCCGCGACACCCAGATCGCACTCTCGCGACTGAAGATCACCGCGAAGATGCTCGCGACGATCCGCAGCGCGCTCGGACAGCTGCAGTCGATCAAGCTCTCCGGCCCAGAGGGTTTCGGCCTGTCGATCGACTTGCGACACGCCGACGAAGCGACACTCGCAAGCGATCTAACACAGCTCTTTCTCCAGCTCGGTCATGCAGCACGTGATGCGAACAGTGGGATCGTGTTCCTCCTGGACGAGGTCCAGTTCTCCGAGCCGCCGCAGTTCCGCGCGATGATCAGCGCGCTGCATCGGGCTACACAGCGCAACCTACCAATCACGCTCGCCGCCGCTGGCCTGCCTCAGATTCCCAAGCTCACCGGCGAGGCGCGCAGCTACGCAGAGCGACTGTTCACGTTCCCCGTGATCGGCAACCTTTCAAAGCCGGACGCCGAAGCCGCGCTCGTGGAGCCCGCACGAGCGCATGGGATCGCCTTCGACGAGGACGCTGTAGCCGCGGCGCTCACTTGGACCGCCGGCTACCCCTTCTATATCCAACAGCTGGGCAAGCATGCGTGGAATCTCGCCCCTGGCTCGCCAATCTCACTCACGGACGTCGAACGCGCGATGCCCGCTGCGCAAGCCGCGCTCGACCAGACGATGTATGAGGTCAGGATTCAACGCGCCACCAACACCGAGCGACGCTACATGCGCGCCATGGCGGAGCTCGGATCGGGCCCCTACCGTTCAGGAGATGTCGCTCATGCAGTAGGAAAGGCGACGACCGCCCTCTCCCCGGTCCGTCAGAGCCTGCTCGAAAAGGGCCTCATCTATGCCACCGAGGACTACGGTTACATCGACTTCACCGTGCCACGCTTCGACGAATACCTCAGACGTCAGCTCGCCTACCGCCCGCCACGGCCTCGCAAGACGCCGTCCTGATAATCCTCTACGCGGCCTCAGGCAGCCCCTGATCGGCACTGGAGGATCGTGGCCGGCCCAGGCACATCGCCGCTCACGATCAGCGGCAGCCGTGTCTACCTCACGGGCCCCTACGACGGGAAGCCCTTTGGCCTCTCGATCGTCACCCCGGCTCAAGCCGGCCCGTTCGTGCTCGCCGGCAACGCCGACAACGGCACCAAGGTCGTGCGGACCTCCATCGCCGTTGACCCGCACACGGGAGCGCTAACCGTCACCAGCGATCCGCTCCCCCAGGCCCTCAACGGCATCCCGCTCGACATGAGGGCGATTCACATCGACGTCGACCGCCCAGGGTTCACGTTCAACCCGACCAACTGCGATGTCATGTCCGTCGCGGCAGTCCTGGCCAGCGCCACAGGCACGGTCTCGAAGGTCTCCCACCCGTTCCCGGCGACTGGCTGTGCGGCCTGCCGTTCAAGCCGAAGTTCACCGTCACGACGCAGGGCAAGACGAGTAATCAGAACGGCGCGTCCCTGCACGTCAAGGTCACATCGGGCACGGGCCAGGCGAATATCGCGAAAGCCAAGGTCGACCTCCCAGCACAGCTGCCCTCGAGGCTCTCCACGCTCCAGAAAGCGTGTGTGGACAAGTTTGGTCGACGCTAACCCGGCGTCCTGTGCAGCGACTTCGGTCGTCGGCAGCGCCACGGCAGTCACCCCCGCTGCTCGATAACCCCATCATCGGACCCGCCTACCTCGTCTTCCACGGCGGCGTGGCCTTCCCCGACCTCGAGGTGGTCCTACACGGCGAAGGGATCACCCTGATCCTCGACGGCAAGAAAGGCGTCGTGTTCAGCACTTCAAAGCCGTCCCGGGACGCGCCCATCAGCACCTTCGACCTATCGCTGCGCGAGGGCCCACTCCGCGCTCGCGGCTCGGGAACCTCTGCACCAGCAACCTCAAGATGCCCACCGTCATCACCGGCCAAAACGGCGCCGTCGTCAGGCAGACCACCAAGGTCACGGCCACCAGATGCCCCAAGCCCTCGACACACCCCGCCCAGCGCCCGTGAAGCCGTCGATCTTCACCACGATCGACACCTCGTCCAGCGCATCCTGGCCCTCGAGCGTTCCATCTCAAGCGCGCGTCATCGTTGACCCATGCGCAACGCAACCGAGCAGAACCTTGGCCCAAACAACTCTCGTCGCTAGCCTTGGAGGCATGGCTACACATGCGATCGCGACCACCGCGGACGATCTGCTCAAGCTGCCCACGGGCGAGGGCAAGCGCTACGAGCTCATCGCAGGAGAGCTGCAAGTGATGTCGCCTGGAAACTTCGAGCACGGCTGCGTGGCGATGACGGCAGGATGCCTACTTGGCAACCACGTGCGCGCCAACAAGCTTGGCCGCACACAGGGCGCCGAGACCGGCTTTATCCTCGCCACCGACCCCGACACGGTCCGTGCTCCCGACGCCTCGTTCGTGTCGCAGGCGCGTGTGGACGCGATCGGCAGGACCGAACGCTACTGGCCCGGCGGCGCACCCGACCTCGCGATCGAGGTGATCTCACCCGAAGACAGCCGCCCCTACGTTCGCGCGAAGGCGCTCGAATGGCTGAACGCCGGCGCAACCGCCGTGCTCGTGCTCGACCCCCGCAAACGCGCGGCAACCGTCTATCGCGCCGGAGAGGATGTGCAGATCGCGACCGACGGAGAGATCGACCTCAGCGACGCGGTACCCGGCTGGGTGGTCGCGGTCGCCGACTTCTTCGTCTAGCTCTAGACGGTTATGTGGCCTCATAGGCTTCCGGGCTATAAGGCCACATAACTCTGTATAGCCGCGCCTGAGACTCCTCTACGCGGTCTCCGGCAACCCAATCGCCCCATCAACCTGCGAGCGCGCCACCGCCACCGACAGCGCCCGCACATACGCGCGCGCCGCCGCGTCGATGATGTCCGTCGACACGCCCTGCCCCGCGCCCGTGAAGCCGTCGATCTCCACCACGATCGACACCTCGCCCAGCGCGTCCTGACCCTCGGTGACAGCGCCGATCGTGAAGTCGTTCAGCTTCGCCGCCAGGCCGCTCGCGACGTTCAACGCCTGGAACACCGCGTCGATCGGTCCGTCGCCCGTGAACGAGCCCTTCGCCGAGGAGCCGTCCGGGAGCGTCACCGACACACGCGCGTGCGGCGGTTTCAGCGACGAGGCGTCCACCTCGAACCACTCCAGCGTGTAGCCCGGAACCTCCTCGCGCAGCTCGTCCGTCACCAGCGCCTCCAGGTCCATCGCCGTCACCTGCTTCTTGCGGTCCGCGATCTCCTTGAAGCGCTTGAACGCCGTGTTCAAGGCCTGGCCGTCCAGCTCGAAGCCCATCTCCTCCAGCGCTTTGCTCAACGCGTGGCGGCCCGAGTGCTTGCCCAGCACGATCGAGTTGCTGCGCAGCCCCACCGTCGTCGCATCCATGATCTCGTACGTCGTGCGCTCCTTCAGCACACCGTCCTGGTGGATGCCAGCCTCGTGCGCGAACGCGTTGCGGCCCACGATCGCCTTGTTCGGCTGCACCTGATAGCCCGTCAAACGCGACACCAGCCTGCTCGTGCGCGCGATCTCCGTCGTGTCCACGCCCGTCCACAGCCCCAGGCTCGGCTCGCGCGTGTGCAGCAGCATCACGATCTCCTCCAGCGACGCGTTGCCCGCCCGCTCGCCGATCCCGTTGATCGCGCACTCCACCTGGCGGCAACCCGCTTCCACGCCCGCCAGCGAGTTCGCCACCGCCAGACCCAGGTCGTCGTGGCAGTGAACTGAGACCACCACGTCGCGCAGGCCCGGCACCAGCCGGTACAGCTCCTCGAACATCGCGCCGTACTCGCGCGGCATCGTGTAACCCACCGTGTCCGGCACGTTGATCGTCGTGGCGCCCTCATCCAACGCGATCTGGATCACCTCCGCCATGTACTCGACGTCCGAGCGCGAGCCGTCCTCCGGGCGAGAACTCCACGTCGTCGGTGTATTCGCGCGCCTGCGCCACCGCCGCGCGCACCTGGCCCTTCACGTCCTCGCGCGTCGTCTGCAGCTTGCGCTCGATGTGGATGTCGCTCGTCGCGATGAACGTGTGGATCCGCGGGCGCTCGGAGTCCTTCACCGCGTTCCACGCCGCCTCGATGTCCTGGTCGCTGGTGCGCGCCAGGCCGCAGATCACAGGGCCTTCCACCTCACGCGCGATCGCCTGCACCGACTCGAAGTCGCCCGGCGAGGTGATCGGGAAACCCGCCTCGATGATGTCCACGCCCGAGCCGCGCCAGCTGGTGGGCGATCTCCAGCTTTTCCTGCTTGTTCAGCGAGATGCCAGGCGACTGCTCGCCGTCGCGCAGCGTCGTGTCGAAGATCAGCACGCGGTCCTTCGCGTCGCGTTCTGTCGTTGAGTTGCTCATGCCGTTCGTTCTCCTTCTCTGTCTCGCTTTGGCTTCCTCTCTGCTGGGTATGCGGCTACGCGGCCGCCACGCGCTATTCCCCCCGAGGGGGGAGGAGGAGAAGCTGCAGAAGCGAGATCTGGAACGACATTTCGATCAACAAGGCTAGCACCGCTTTCCGGCGCTCGCAAACGCGCGGCTACGGGGTGAGAACGACCTTGCCGACGTTCGTGCGCTCGACGATCATCGTCTGCGCCGCGCCCGCTTCCTCGAAGCTGAACGCACCCGACACGACGGGTTTGACGGTGCCGTCTCGAGCAGCTCGCGCAGCGGCTCGATCCACGGCTCCAGCGTGCCGCGGTCCTTCCACAGGCTCAGCATGTTCAGGCCGATCACCGCCTTCGATTCCGACATCTGCTTGATCATGTTGAAGCGCGGCATCCGCACCACCGCGCGCAGCGCCGTCACGATGTTTTTGCGCTCGCCCGACACGACCGAGGAGGCGCCGAACGCCACCAGGCGCCCGCCCGCGCGCAGCATGTTGTAGCTCTGGCGAAAGCTCTTGCCGCCCACCGCGTCCAGGATCACGTCGAACTGCGGCAGGCCCCTCTCCCAGCCTGAGCTCGTGTAGTCGAGCGCGTGGTCCACGCCCAGTTCGCGGATCCGAGCGTGCTTGCCCGGCGAGGCCGTGCCGTACACCTCCGCGCCCACGTGCTTCGCGATCTGCGTCGCCGCGATCCCCACGCCGCCGCCCGCAGAGTGCACCAGCACGCGGTCTCCCGCCTGCAGGCTGCCGTAGCCGACCAGCCCCGCCCACGCGGTGGCGTAGTTCACCGGGATCGCCGCCGCCCTGCTCGAACGTGAGCTCGTCCGGCAACGCCAGCACGTCGCTCGCGCCCGTCACCACCTGCGAGGCGTAGCCACCGAATTTCGTGCCCGCGAGCACACGCTGGCCGTGGCTGAGGTGCGGGTGGGACGCTTCGACCCCCTCCCCCAGCTCGAGGATCGTGCCCGCCACCTCATAGCCCACCACGCACGGCGTGTCCGGCGCGTCCGCATACAGGCCCATCCGCGCCATCACGTCCGCGAAGTTGACGCCCGCCGCCGCCACCGCGATCCGCACCTGCCCCGGACCGAGCGTCGGGTCCGGCGCTCCTGGACCTGCAGCACACCCGGTCCGCCGTGCTTGGTGATGACCACCGCTCGCATCGTTCGCGCCAGCCTACCCTATTTAGCGGCCACTAATTGAACAGTGCCTCAGCTGAGGTCGACCGACCAGCCGTTCACGAACCCGTCCTGACGCGACGATCTCATCGAGCACGTCGCGCGGAACCTGCGCGTCGGTCGTCACCACCATCGCCGCCAGGCGACGGTCCTCGTCCTCGTGGCCGTCAGGCACGTGCCCGACCGCGGCGGAGGAGATGTTGATCCCGTGCGCGCCGAAGATCGTGCCGACGCGGCCGATCATGCCCGGCAGATCCTCGTAGCGGAACACCGTCACGTACGGCTCCAGCTCGATCGTCAACCGTCGCTGCTGCACCTCCACCAGGTGCGGCACGCGGTTGGGGCCGATGCCCGTGCCGGCCACCGCCACGCGCTCGCCGCCCGCGATCACCGTCACGCGGATCAGCTCGTTGAAGTCCTGCGCCTCGGAGACCGTTTTCTCCTCGAACACGATCCCGCGCTGGTGGGCCATCGTCGGCGCGTTCACCAGGTTCACCTGCTCCTCCGTGCGGCCCTGCAGCGCGCCCACGATCACCGCCAGACCCAGCAGGCGCGTGTCGAAGTCCGCGATCCGGCCGAGGAACGCCGCCTCGATGCGCTCCACCGAGCTGCCCTCCGCGAGCTCCATCGCCAGGCGCCCGAGCTGCGTCGCCAGCGGCAAGAACGGCCCGAGCATCTCCATGTCCTCTGCGCCGATCGCCGGGATGTTCACCGCCGTGGACACCACGCCGCCCGTCAGCGCCGCCACCACCTGCTCCGCCGACTGGTAGCCCGCGCGGTCGGTCGCCTCCGCGGTGGAGGCGCCCAGGTGCGGCGTCACGATCACGTTCGCGTAGGCGAACAGCGGGTTCTCCGTCATCGGCTCGCTCGGGAACACGTCCAGCGCCGCGCCCGCCACCTTGCCGGAGTCGAGCGCGTCTTTCAGCGCCGCTTCGTCCACCAGCCCGCCGCGCGCCACGTTCAGCACGCGCACGCCGTCGCGCATCTTCGCGAACGCGTCCGCGTTCAGGAAGCCTTCCGTCTCCGGCGTCTTCGGCAGGTGGATCGTCACGAAGTCCGCCTGCGCGTACACGTCCTCCGGACTGTCAGCCTTCTCCACGCGCAGATCGCGATACAGCTCCGCGCTCACGAACGGGTCGAACGCCAGCACGCGCATGCCGAAGCCACGAGCGCGCTCCGCCACCAGCTGGCCGATGCGCCCGAAGCCGAGGATGCCCAGCGTCTTGTCGTACAGCTCCACGCCGGAGAATTTCGAGCGCTCCCACCTGCCGGCCGTCAGGGACGCGTACGCCTGCGGCACGTTGCGCGCCAGCGCCAGCAGCAGCGCCATCGTGTGCTCCGCCGCCGTCACCACGTTCGACTGCGGCGCGTTCGCCACCACGATCCCGCGTTTCGTCGCCGCGTCCACGTCCACGTTGTCCACGCCCACGCCCGCGCGGCCGATCACCCGCAGGCGCGTGCCGCGCTCGATCAGCTCCGCCGTCAGCTTCGTCGCCGAGCGGATCACGATGCCGTCGAACTCGCCGATCCGCTCGCTCAGCTGAGCGTCGTCCCAGTCCGCGCCGATCTCCACGTCGAAGTGCTCTTCCAGCAGCGCCACGCCCGAGTCGCCGATCTTCTCCTTCACCAGCACCTTCAAACGCTCGCCCGTCTGGTTGTCCGCAGGGCTGCTCATGCCGAGATCCTTTCCACGACCCAGTCGATGCAATTCGTCAGCGCCTGCACGTCCGCGGTGTCGATCGCCGGAAACATGCCGATTCGCAGCTGGTTGCGCCCCAGCTTGCGATAGGGCTCCACGTCCACGATCCCGTTCGCGCGCAGCGTCTTCGCCACCGCCGCCGCGTTCACCGAGTCGTCGAAGTCGACCGTGCCTACGACCAGCGAGCGCTTCGCCGGATCGCTCACGAACGGCGCGGTGTACGCGGTCCGCTCCGCCCAGCCGTACAGGTGCTCTGACGATGCGCGCGTGCGACCAACGCACCACTCCAGGCCGCCGCCGTCGAGCATCCAGCGGATCTGGTCCGCGAGCAGGAACAGCGTCGCCACCGCGGGCGTGTTGTACGTCTGGTCCTTCAGCGAGTTCTCAAGCGCCGTGTTCAGCGATAGGAACTCCGGGATCCAGCGCTCCGCGGCGTGCAGCTTCGCGATCCGCTCCTGCGCCGCCGGGCTCAGCATCGCCACCCACAGCCCGCCGTCCGCCGCAAAGCTCTTCTGCGGCGCGAAGTAGTACGCGTCCGTCTGCGACAGGTCCACCGGCAGACCGCCCGCGCCGGATGTCGCGTCGATCGCCACCAGCGCCTCGCCCGCGCCCGCCGGCCTCACGACCGGCGCCATCACACCCGTGGAGGTCTCGTTGTGCGCCCACGCCAGCACGTCCGCGCCACCCTCCGCGGCGGCCGCACCCACCGTCGCGGGGTCGGGCGCGTCGCCGACGTCCGCCGACACCACGATCGGGTCCTCCAGGAACGGCGCGCCCTGCGCCACCGTCGCGAACTTCTGCGAGAACTCGCCGAACGTCAGGTGCAGCGAGCGGCGCTCGATCAGGCCGAACGCCGCCGCGTCCCAGAACGCCGTCGCGCCGCCGTTGCCGAGCGCCACCTCATAGCCCTCAGGCGCCGAGAACAGCTCGCGCAGGCCCGCGCGGATCTCCCCCACGAGCGCCTTCACGGGCTTCTGGCGGTGGGAGGTGCCCATCAGCGCCGCGCCGTCGCCCGCCAGGCGCGCGAGCGCGTCCGGGCGCACCTTCGACGGTCCGCAGCCGAAGCGCCCGTCCGCCGGCTTCAACTCCTCCGGAATCGTCAACTGCTGGGGTTCTGTCACGGGGCTCGTCGTCATAGGGGCTCCTCGCTGTCGGACCTCGAAAGCCATCGATCATCGGAGGTTGCCCAGGCGCGCGGCGATGCCACCTCGTCGCTTCCCGGTGGTCGGTTCCACCTCAGCGCCAGTCGCGACGACGAACGCGAGTGTAGCGAACGAGGCCGCGAGCGATGGCTAACCTTCAACCCATGGCCACTGTCAAGCACGCAATCTCTGAACACGACGTCGTCGTGCTACGCGACGCGGCGGGCGCGTGGCCCAGCGGAACGACCGGCACGGTGGTCAGCGTCTACGGCGATGTGGCACTCGTCGAGGTCGCTGACACTGGCGGCCGGACACTGGACGCACTCCAGGTTCCGGTCTCACAGCTCGAGGTCAAGCGCAGCTGACTCGGAGCGCGGGCTCCGACCGGTCGCACGTCACCCACGCCACAGCACCTCGCGGTCGATCACCGTCGCGCTCCAACCCTCTGGCAGACGACCCTCCGCCACGCCCGACGCGCCACTCAGGCGCGAGCGGTCGGCCGCGAGCAGGCAGTACTCGGGCGCCGGGCCGAGCACGAGCTGGCGCCGCCACAGGCTCGCATGCCCCCGCTCGACGCCGTCGCCGAGCAGATCGCCCAGTCCCCGGTGCGGCGAACCAGGCGGACGCGCCACCCACACCGCGACCGCCGCGCTCGCGAGCAGGTCGCTGCCCGCTTCGCCCTCGATCAGGCCGTAGAGGCCGCCCGCGCCGCCGCCGTAGCGCTTGGCCACGTCGTCGTGGCTCGTACGATGCCCGCGACCGACCGCCGCCTCGTTCAGCACCCCGAGCGCCGCGAAGTCCTCGAGCAGATACCAGTCCTCGTATGAGGAGATCTCTTCTGTCCCGTGGGTGCGCCACGGTCGCTGCGTCACGCGGAACACCGCCGAGGCGCACAGGCCCACGGGTCGGCTGTGCGCCAGCGAGCGGTGGAACGTCAGCTGCGCCTGCTCGTACGCCTCGGCCGCGCCCGCGTCTCGCGGGCGGTGCCAGAAGACGTAGGCGAGCATCGCGCAGCCGCGGCCCTAGAACGCGGGCTTGATCCAGTCCATGTGCGAGCGCAGCTCGCCGCCGACGTGCTCGACCTGCGTGTCGGCCTGTTCGGCGCGCATGCGCTTGAAGTTCTCCTGCCCCGCGCGGTTCTCCGCGATCCACTCGCGCGCGAAGTCGCCGTCCTGGATCTCCTTGAGGATCTGGCGCATGTTCGCGCGCGTTTCGTCGGTGATCACGCGCTTGCCGCGCGTGTAGTCGCCGTACTCGGCCGTGTTGGAGATCGAGAAGCGCATCCCCGCCAGGCCCTTCTCGTACATCAGGTCGACGATCAGCTTCAGCTCGTGCAGGCACTCGAAGTACGCCATCTCCGGGTCATAGCCCGCCTCGACGAGCGTCTCGAAGCCGGCCTGGACGAGCTCGGAGGCGCCGCCGCACAGCACCGCCTGCTCGCCGAACAGGTCCGTCTCGGTCTCGTCCTTGAACGTCGTCTCGATCACGCCGCCGCGCGTGCAGCCGATGCCCTTCGCGTAGGCCAGCGCCAGCGCGCGCGCGTTGCCAGTCGCGTCCTGCTCGACCGCGATCAGGCCCGGCACGCCGCTGCCTTCGGTGAACTGGCGGCGCACCAGATGGCCCGGGCCCTTCGGCGCGCCCATCGCCACGTCGACGCCGGCGGGCGGCGCGATCTCCTCGTAGTGGATCGAGAAGCCGTGGCCGAACAGGATCATGTTGCCCTCGGCGATGCCGTCGCGGATCTCCTGCTCCCACACGTCGTGGTGGAGCTCGTCGGGCAGCAGGATCATCACGAGGTCGCCGCGGCTCGCGGCCTCGACGACCGACAGCACCTCGAGGCCCTGCTCGCGCGCCGCCGCCACCGAGGCGGAGTCCTCGCGCAGGCCGACCACGACGTCCACGCCGGAGTCCTTCAGGTTGAGGGCGTGGGCGTGTCCCTGCGAGCCGTAGCCGATGATTGCGACGGTCTTGCCGTCGAGGAGCGTGAGGTCTGCGTCGTCGTCGTAGATCATTGCCCGCAGGCTATCCAAACTCGCGGGGTGCGAGCAGCCGGACGCCGGCGGGCACGGCGAGGCGCGGTCGCCGTGGAGTGTGGCGACGCTGGGGCTACGCGCTCGCGGACGCCACGAGCGTGCGGCCCGGGATCGCCAGCGTGCCGTCCGGCGAGGTGTACGGCGCGAAGCGCTCCGCCAGCGACAGTTCGATCTGCTCGATCACCTCTGCCGGCTGGGAGAGCACCGCGTCGTGGAAGTTGCGCGACAGGTCGAGCGTCGTCTCCCACAGCTCCTCGAAGCTCTCGTGGCGGCGCGACAGATCGAGCGCCTCCACGTGCACCTCCGCGAAGCCCGCCTCCGCGAGCAGCTCGCGCACGCGCGCCTGCGTCTCCCAAGCGCGAACGGCCCCGGCATAGGCTCCGCGTCCGGGTCGGGGCGCAGCACGAGGCCGCGCTCGATCAGCTCCTGCGTCACCAGCAGCGCCCACGGGTTCGCCTCGAGCGTGTCCCACACCGCCAGCGCCACGCGCCCGCCGGAGCGCAGCACGCGCCGCGTCTCCCCCAGCGCCGCCGCGGGGTCCGCCATCAGCATGTAGCCCCACCGGCAGAGCACCGCGTCGACGCTCGCCACCGGCAGGTCGATCCATTCGGCGTTCAGCACCTTGAACTCGACGTTCTCGAAACCCAGCGCCGCCGCGCGGGCGCGCGCCCCCGCGAGCATCGCCTCCGCCTGGTCGGAGACGACCACGCCGCCCATCGGCGCCACCAGTTCGGCCGCGAGCATCGCCGTCTCCCCCAGGCCCGCCGCCAGCTCGAGCACGCGCTGCCCCGGCTGCGGCGCGATCGCGTCGAGCATCCAGTGCGACACCGGCGCGGCGAAGTCGCGCATCAGCTCCGCCTGGCGCACCCAGCCCGACGCCGCCTCTTCCCAGTTCTCCAGGCTCGCGTCGCGGTGTGCGTTCGCGTCGAAGCTCACGCCAACTCCCGTCGCAGCAGCTTGCCCGAGCGCGTGCGCGGCAGCGGCTCCTCGCGCAACGTGAAGCGCTTCGGCACCTTGTACGGCGCGAGCGCGCCCGCGCAGTGCGCGCGCAGCTCCTCCACGTCCAACCGCGCGCCCGGCCGCGCCAGCACGATCGCCGTCACCGCCTCGCCCCACTGCTCATCGCTGCGCCCCAGCACCGCCGCCTCGAGCACGCCCGGGTGCGCCTCCAGCACCGCCTCGACCTCCGCCGGCGCCACGTTCTCCCCGCCGCTGACGATCGTGTCCGCCTTGCGCCCCGTCACGCGCAGCCGCCCGCGCTCGTCGAGCGCGCCCAAGTCGCCCGTGTGCAACCAGCCGTCGCGGCGACCGCGCCCGGCGCCACCGTCGGGCCCCGCACCAGAATCTCCCCGTCCGCGGCGACCCGCACCCGCGTGCAGAACAGCGCCGGCCCGGCCATCGGCGGTGAGGCCGATCTTCATAAAAATCCTCGCCGTCAGCGCCCAGTTCCGCCGCGGGCGTCGTCGTCACCTGCGAGCACGCCTCCGTCAGGCCGTACGTCAGGCTCACCGGCACACCCGCTCGCTCGGCCCGCTCCACGAGCGCCGCCGGCACCGGGCCGCCGCCCGTCAGCGCGCAGCGCAGCGCCGGCGGATCGGCGAGACCGGCGTCGAGCAGCCGCGCGAGCGTCGTCGCGACGAGGCTCACGAGCGTGATCCGCTCATCGCGCAGCGCGTGCAGCACGCGGTCCGTCTCGAAGCGCTCGTGCACCACCGCCGTGGTCGCGTAGATCGCCGAGCGCAGCAGGATCGACAGGCCGCCCACGTGCGACAGCGGCAGCGCGCACAGCCAGCGCTCGCGTGGATCCACGCCCAGCGCCACCGCCGAGCCGAGCGCGCTCCACAGGAGGTTCCCGTACGTCAGCTCCACCGGGCGCGGCGCCGAGGTCGTGCCGGAGGTGTGGATGATCACCGCTGTCGCGTCGAGGTCGTGGCGGCTCGCGGCGGGCGGCGGCGCCGTCGACGCCGACTGCGGCGCGGACGCGGATGGGGCGGGCGCCTCGCCGAGCGGCTCCTCCACCCGCACCTCGCATCCCGCCGCGATCGTCTCTCGCTCGGCCTCCGACAGGCGCAGATCGACCGGCACCGCGACCGCGCCCAGCAGCAGGCACGCGTGCAGCGCCTGCGCGAAGTCGAGCCCCGCCGGCAGCGCGATCGCCACGCGCGCGCCAGGGGCCGCGCCCCGCTCGCTCAACCGCGCCGCCGCGAACGCGCCGCCGCGTGCAGCTGCTGCGTACGACCAGCTCCCCCGCGGCGTCTCCACCGCCATCGTGTGCGGCTGTGACGCGGCCGCGCGCGCCAGCCATCCCTCGACGTCCATGTCGCCAAGGCTACCGAGCCCATGCCGACTAGCCTTCGCGCCATGAGCACCACCTGGACTCCCGCCGCGGCGCCGGCCGACGGCCACTACACAGACATCCGCTACGAGAAGTCCGCCGCGCCCGATCAGGGCATCGCCAAGATCACGATCGCCCGCCCCGAGGTGCGCAACGCGTTTCGCCCGCGCACCATCATCGAGATCTCACGCGCGCTCGAGGACGCGCGCGAGGACACCGACATCGGCGTGATCGTGCTCACCGGCGAGGGCCCCGACGCGTTCTGCTCCGGCGGCGACCAGCGCGTGCGCGGCGACTCCGGGTACCTGAACGACGACGACGCCGGACGGGCGGGCGTCGGGCGCTTCCACGTCACCGACCTGCACATCCAGATTCGCCGCCTGCCCAAGCCGGTCGTCGCGATGGTCGCCGGCTACGCGATCGGCGGCGGGCACGTGCTGCACCTCGTCTGCGATCTGACGATCGCCGCCGACAACGCGCGCTTCGGGCAGGTCGGGCCCAAGGTCGGCTCCTTCGACGGCGGCTTCGGCGCCGGGCTGCTCGCGAACCTCGTCGGCCCGAAGAAGGCCAAGGAGATCTGGTTCCTCTGCCGCCAGTACTCCGCCGAGGAGGCGCGCGAGATGGGCATGGTCAACACCGTCGTGCCGCTCGAGCGCCTCGAGGAGGAGACGGTGCAGTGGTGCCGCGAGATGCTCGCCCTCTCCCCCTTCTCGCTGCGCCTGCTGAAGGCCAGCTTCAACGCCGCCGAGGACGGCCTGTCCGGCATCCAGCAGCTCGCGCACGACGCCAACCTCCTGTTCTACGGCAGCGAGGAGGCGCAGGAGGGACGCGACGCCTACGCGAGAAGCGCAAGCCGGACTTCTCGCGCTTCCCCAAGCGGGCCTAGCTTGAGCGCCGTGCGCATCTGGGTGATGGCCGCGCGCGTGCGCACGCTGCCGGCCGCCGTCGCGCCCGTGCTCGTCGGCACCTCGCTCGCGCTCGGCGCAGGGCACTTCCACCCGCTCGCGTTCGTCGCGGCGCTGCTCGGCGCGATCTTCATCCAGGTCGGCACGAACCTCTCCAACGACTACTCCGACGCCCGCCGCGGCGCCGACACCGAGGACCGGCTCGGCCCCGTGCGCGTCACCGCCGGCGGGCTCGTGCCGCCGAGCCAGGTGCTGCTCGCGACGTACGTCACGTTCGGGCTGGCCGTCGCGTGCGGCGTCTACCTCGTCGCCGTCGCCGGCCCGGAGCTGCTCGCCGTCGGCGCCGCCTCGATCCTCGCCGGCGTGCTCTACACGGGCGGCCCGCGCCCGTACGGCTACGAGGGCCTCGGCGAGGTGTTCGTGTTCCTGTTCTTCGGCATCGTCGCCGTCGCCGGCTCCTACTTCGTCCAGGTCCAGCAGCTGCCCTGGGAGGCGTTCGTGTGCGCCGTCCCCGTCGGGCTGCTCGCGAGCGCGATCCTCGTCGTCAACAACGTCCGCGACCTCGAGACCGACCGGCGCGCCGGCAAGCGCACGCTCGGCGGTGCGCCTCGGTCGCGCGCGCACGCGCTCGCTGTACGCCGCGATGCTCGCCGTCGCGTTCGTCACCGCGCCGCTGCCGTGGGTGCTCGGCTCGATGACCGCCTGGCTGCTGCTGCCGTGGGCCGCCATCCCGCTCGCGGTGCGCGTCATCGCCGTCGTGCGCACCCGCACCGACGGCCCCGCGCTCAACGGCGCGCTCGCCCAGACCGGCGCGCTGCAGCTGCTGTTCTGCCTGCTGTTCTCCGCGGGCATCCTCGCCAGCGGCGGCATCGGCGCGTGAAGCTCGCAGCTCGAGCGCCGCACGCCTGCGACTGCGCACGCCGCTCGAGACCTCCTACGGCGCCGTGCGCCAGCGCGAGCTGCTGCTCGTCACGCTCACCGGCGACGACGGGCTCGCCGGCTACGGCGAAGCGGCCCCGCTGGAGGCCTACGACGGCGTCAGCATCGAGCGCGTCGAGCAGGCGCTCGAACGCTACCTGCCGCTGCTCGCAGCACGGCGAGGAGACCGAACGGCGCACAGCTCGTCGAAGCCTGCCAGGAGGCCGACCCGCTGCCACGGCGCTCGCGGCGATCGACATGGCGCTCTGGGACCGCGCCGGGCGACGGCTCGGCCGGCCGATCGCGGCGCTGCTCAGCGACGACCCGCGCTCAGCGTGCCCGTCAACGCGACGCTCACCGCGCTCGACCGCGCCGGCGCCGCCGAGCAGGCCGCGCAGGCCGTGCAGGAGGGCTTCGCCTGCCTCAAGCTCAAGGTCGGCGTCGGCGACGACGCCGGGCGCGTCGCCGCCGCGCGCGCCGGCGCCGGGCCCCGCGCCGCGCTGCGCCTGGACGCCAACGGCGCGTGGAGCGTCGAGCAGGCCGTCCGCGCTATCGACGCGCTCTCCCCCGCCGGCCTCGAGCTCGTCGAGGAGCCCACGCACGGCCTGCACGAGGTGCGCGAGGTGCGCGAGCGCGTCGCCGTGCGCGTCTCGATCGACGAGACCGCCGCCGAGCTCGGCGCGCTGACCGCGGGCGTCGCCGACGCCGTGTGCCTGAAGATCTCCCGCTGCGGAGGGATCGGGCGGCTGGTCGCCGCCGCGACGCTCGTGCGATCCACGGGCGCCGAGGTCTACCTCGCCTCCACGCTCGACGGCCCGCTCGGGGTCGCCGCGGCTCTGCAGGCCGCCGCGGCGCTCGCCTCGCGCGGGCCCATGCCGCACTGCGGCCTCGCGACGCTCGGCATGTTCGCCGACCTCGAGGACCCGCTGCCGGTGCGCGAGGGGGCTATTGGGTTGCCGGGCGCGCCGGGGCTTGGCGTCGAGCCGTTCTAAGTCGACTTCTGCGGAGGAATCTCATCGGCTGCCGTCAGCGGCGATCGCCTTCTCGCACCCAGGGCGCGCAGAGCGAGCAACTGCCACGCGCAGGCTCCCGCTACGAGCGCTCGCTGTCGCACCCCGGCCACCTCGGAGCCGATCGAGAGCAGAGCGACGTCCAAGCAGACCACCGCGCCGATGAGCGCAACGATCCGCAGGCGAGACAACCGATCCGCGAAGATACCGATCGACAGCAACGCCGCGAGCAGGAGCGCGACGGTCGTCACACCTGACCCGATGTCGTGCAGTCGCCCTGTCGTCGTCAGGCTCACGCCGGGCGGCAGTTTGCCTGCGCTCGTCTCGGTTGCGAACGTGGCAGTCACGAACATGCCGACGCTCGCAGCAGCCAGGGCTGTCGCAAGCGCTCGCGCGTGAGCATGCGCCAGCGCGATCCAACTCATAGCCCCGAGCGACACGGCCCAGCACATGAAAGCGATCGTCATCAGGGGTCCGACGCGTCCATGCACGTACTCGGAGATCTCGTGCCGTGTCGGATCGAGCGATGCGTTGATCGCAAGCTCCGCCACGACCACCGCCGCGAAGACAACCAGGCCGCCGACAGCGATCCGCTCGCGGAGGTGTCCTATCTCCGCAGCACGAACAGTTTGATTGGCCTGCCCCTCCAACGCAGCCCTATCATTGCGCGCCTTGGAGGCACTGTCATGAATCCGCGGACGATCTTGTGGCAAGCGCTCACGAGCCTCGTTCTTCTCACCGTGGTGATCGTCTTCGGAAGCCCACTCGGCACGGTGTGGCTGGCGGGCATCGGCCTGTGCGCAGCGGTGGCTCTGAATGCGTCCTACGCTCATGCGCTCGGCACGCGTGGACGCTCAAAGCGACGCATGATCGGAGACCGGCGGGTTGCCATGCACATCGCTTACGGCCTCCTATCGCCGTTCCTGGGCGGCATCATCGTATCCCTGGCCGGCTATCGCTCGCACGTCGCATTGCTGGGATTCACTCATTCCGAGTGCGCCGCGCTGCTGGACGCTGCGGGAGCGTTGATCGTGGCCGTGTTCGCGTCGAGCCTCGTCGACTGGTACTACGTGCGCCCTCGCATAGACGGCCTCGTCTGCGCGCCTCCGTGTCGTGCCAGCGCATCTCAAAAGGGTCCGTGGAAGCGCGTCACGCGGCGATGGTTCCTGCACCGCGGCCTGGCGACGCTCGCATACATCGCGTTCGCGATCGCGGTGGCTGTCATCGTGATGATCATGCTCGTCCGCGAAGATCCTGCCGCTGCGGGGATCACCGGTGGGGTCAGCGGTATCGCAGGTCTCCTGCTGATCTTCGCGGGCTCGTATCGGAGCGCGCTGCCGACCGTCGCCAGGTGGGTGCTTTCGCCCGCGTTCGTGCTCGGAGACGATCTGATGTACGAGGGTTACGGCGGAGAGAAGCGCGGCTATGTCCTGCACGTCGCGGTGCCGGTCACGAAGCTCGTGCCACTCGACAAGGGCGGCAAGCCGAGCGGCACCCCGTTCGTCGAGGTCAAGACAGCGAAGCTCGACGAGGCCGACCTCTATCCCAGGCCGACCACAGCGTGCAACAGGTCATGCGCCAAGCTGAATCCGGAGTGTGTTGCCGACGTACACGGAAAGCGCAGGCTCGACAGAAAGCGACACATCCTCGTCGTGTAGAGGCGCTCGATCGGGCACCGGGCCGGCTCGGGGTGCAAGCAACTCGTCAGTCATGCCGAGTAGGCCGCCCAACGAGCCCATGCTGCAGTGAGTCGGCCACCCCGCCCGGATTCTCCAGTGTAAGCCCGTGCCCACCACGGACGACGACCAACTCGCCGGCCGGCAACAGGCCCACCAACCGCCGGCCGAGCGCTTGGAACTTCGCGTCGCGGTCACCCACGACCACAGTGACCGGCATCGCCAGCTCGTCCAGCCGCCCCACAGCGGCTCCATCTCTGCCGTCCCGATCCCTCGCAGCACCGCGGCCAGCGCGTCGGGTCGGTTGCGTCGCTGGTCCTCGCGCGCGAGCTCCCCGACCTCCGGCGGCTCCTCAGCGAACAGCGGCTGGGTGCGCCAGCGCTCGATGAACTCCTCGAACGGAATCTCTTCGAGCTCGTCGGCCAGCCGACGGTCCGCCACCCGCCGCTCCGCGCGCTCGGTCTCATCCTCGATCCCCGCGGTGCTCGACACGAGCACCAGCCGCTCGACGCGCTCCGGCGCCGCGAGCGCGACGTGCAGCGCGACGCGCCCGCCCAGCGAGTAGCCGCACAGGGTGAAGCGCTCGGGGGCCTGCGCGAGCACCGCCGCGACGCAGCCGGCGAACGTGATCGGCCGCGGCGCGTCCGCGGCCTCGCCGTGGCCGGGCAGGTCGAGCGCCAGCGGCAGGTAGCGTTCAGGGTCGAGCCGCGCGATCACGCCGTCCCACGCGCGGCGGGTGCCGCTGAAGCCGTGCAGCAGGACGAGGGTCTCGGCGGCACGGCCCATCCTATGACTCCAGCCACCGACACCTACCTGCTGCTGAGGGCCTTCGTCGACGAGCTCGCGCGCTGCGGCATGCGCGCCGCGTGCACCTCGCCGGGCTCGCGCAGCGCGCCGCTGCGTGCTGTCGCTCGCGCGCGAGCCGCGCCTGCGCTGCTACTCGCACGTCGACGAGCGCTGCGCGGGCTTCTTCGCGCTCGGCCTCGCCAAGGCCTCGGGGCTGCCGGTCGCGGTCGACTGCACGTCGGGCACGGCCGCCGCCGAGCTGCTGCCCGCGGTGATCGAGGCGCACGAGGCGCGCGTGCCGCTGCTGCTGCTGACCGCCGACCGGCCCGCCGGAGCTGCGCGAGAACGGCGCCGGGCAGGCGATCGACCAGCTCAAGCTGTTCGGCGGCGCCGCGAAGTGGTTCTTCGAGGTCGGCGTCGCACGACGCCGGCCCAGAGCGGCTGCGCTGGATGCGCACGCTCGCCTGCCGCGCCTACTGGACCGCGCTCGAGGGCCGCCCGGGCGCCGTGCACCTCAACTTCCCGCTGCGCGAGCCGCTCGTCACCGACGAGGCGCTGCCCGACGACGACACGGGCGCGCGCCGACGGCCGGCCGTACGTGTCGCGGCCCGTCGCGCGACTCGCGGCGAGACCCGACGACAGCGAGTTGCACCGAGCTGCTCGCGGCGCGCGCGCGCGGCGTGATCGTCGCCGGGCGCGACGAGCGCACCGCCGCTCGGCGAGGCCGCGGCCGAGTTCGCGCCGGCCGCCGGCTGGCCGCTGCTCGCCGACCCGCTGTCCGGCGCGCGCCGCGGGCCCGCGGCGATCGCCCACTACGACGCCCTGCTGCGCGACGCGAGTCCTTCGCCGTGGGCCACGTCCCGACCTCGTGCTGCGCGTCGGCGACCTGCCCGTGTCCAAGCCGCTGCGCACGTGGCTCGCGGGCCTCGCGGACGCGGCGTGCGCCAGGTGGCGCTCGACCCCGAGGGGGCCTGGCAGGACCCGGCGTCGTTGCTCTCGCACTGCCTCGCGCTCGACCCCGTGCCAGGCGCTCGACACTGGCCACGGAGGCTGCCTGCCGGCCCGCGCCGGAGGAGGACTGGCTGGCGAGCTGGCGCAGCGCCGATGAGCGCGCGGCCGAGGCGATCCTCGGCGTGCTCGCGCGGGAGCGGGCTGTCCGAGCCCGCCGTCGCGGCCGAGCTCGGCGTGCTGCTGCCCGAGGAGGCGACGCTGTTCGTCGCCTCCTCGATGCCGGTGCGCGACATCGAGACCTTCTGGCCCGTCGCGAGCCGACCCGCCGCGCGTGCTCTGCAACCGCGGCGCGAACGGCATCGACGGGACCGTCTCCTCGGCCTTCGGCGCGGCCGCCGCAGCGACGGGGCCGGTGGTCCTGCTGATCGGCGACGTCGCGCTCGCCCACGACATCGGCGGCGCTGCTCGCCGCGCGGCGCCTGGGACTGAAGCTGACGATCGTGCTGCTCGACAACGACGGCGGCGGGATCTTCGACTTCCTGCCGATCGCGCAGGCCGACACGGGTCGCAGCGAGGCGGATCTACACCCGCACGTCGCGCACCCCCACCGGCCTCGACTTCGCGCAGGTCGGCCGCCGCTCTACGGCCTCGCGCACGAGCGCGCTCACGGACGTGCCGGCGTTCCGGGCCGCGCTCGAGCGGGCGCTGGCCGCGCGAGGAGTCGAGCATCGTCGAGGTCCGCGGCGAGCGAGCGGAGAACGTCGAGCTGCACCGCGCGCGTGTGGGACGGCGGTCGCGCGAGGCGCTCAGCCGCTGAGCAGCGGCAGCAGCGCCTGCAGCTTGACCTCGGTCTCGGCCAGCTCGCGCGCCGGGTCGGAGTCGCGCACGATGCCGTTGCCGGCGTAGCAGCGCGCGACGCTGCCGCGCAGCAGCGCGCAGCGCAGCGCGACGCAGAACTCGCCGTCGCCGGTCGCGTCGGTCCAGCCGACGGGGCCGGCGTACCAGCCGCGGTCGAGGCCCTCGAGCGCCGGGATCAGCGGCGCGGCGCGCTGCAGCGGCTCGCCGCCGACCGCCGGCGTCGGGTGCATCAGCCCGCCAGCTCCAGCGCCTCCATGCGGCGTGGCGAGCTGCGCGCGGATCGGCGTGGCGAGGTGCTGGATGTTGGCGATCCGGACGAGCTCCGGCTCGGGGGCGGCGGCGACCCAGACCGCGTGCGGGCGCAGCGTGCGCTCGATCCGCCGCGCGACGATCGCGTGCTCCTCGCGGTAGCTCGCGTCGCGCAGCAGCTGCTCGCCGAGGTGGTCGTCGACGGCCGGGTCGGCGCTGCGGCGCGTCGAGCCGGCGAGCGCGAGCGTGCTCACGCGGTGGCCCTCGCGGCGCACCAGCAGCTCGGGGCTCGCGGCGATGAGCGTCGCGTCGCCGCGCCCGACGCAGAACACGAAGCACGAGGGGAACTCCTCGCGCAGCACGCCGAACACCGCGGCGGGGTCGTACGCCGCGGCGCGTGGACCTGGACCTCGCGCGCGAGCACGATCTTCTCCAGCTCGCCCGCGCGATCAGCTCGACGGCGCGCGCGACCGCCTGCTCGTAGTGCTCGGGCGGCATCGCGCTCGCGACCTGGAAGCGCCCCGTGGGCGCCGGGTCGAGCAGCGGCAGCGGCCGCTCGCGCAGCTCCGCCAGCGCGGCGCTCGCAAGCGCGCGAGCAGCTCCTCGGGCAGGTCGTCGGGCGCAGGCCAGCGCGGCGAGCGTCATGCGCACGCCGCGCCCGCCGCCGGCGCGGCGCGCGAGCGCGACCTCGGGCACGATCAGCGACGCGGGCTCGAAGCCGTCCCAGTGCGGCGCGCCGCCGCCGTCGGGCGCGAACGCGAAGCCGCCGACGGCGACGGGCCCGGCCGGCGCTCCTCGTCGGTGTCCGCCGACCGCGTCGGCCGCGACAGCGCGCGCCAGCGCTCGGCGACGCTCGCGAAGCGCTCCGCGCCGGTGGCCTGCAGCGCTGACGCCTCGCCGAGCGCCGGCCAGCGCGGCGCTGCCGCGGTCGGGCTGCTCGAACACGAACCACGGCTCGCCCGGCGCGGCGCGAGGCGCAGCACGACCGCCGACGGGATCGACGTCGCCGGCAGCGGCACCGAGAGCGTCGCGAGCGTCGCGCGCCCGCTGCGGCGGGCGCGCCGCACGCGCCAGGTCGCAGCCGCGCGACGCAGCCGCTCTGCGATCGGCCTCGCGTCAGCGTGAACGGGGGAGCGTGAGCCGGTCGCGCAGCAACGACCTAGGTCTCGCTGCGCCCGCGCGAGATCGCGATCTCGCCCGTGCGCATCATCTCGATCAGGCCGAACGGGCGGACCATCGTCTCGAACGCCTCGATCTTGTCGGTCGTGCCGGTGACCTCGATGATGATCGCGCGCTTGGTCACGTCGACGACCTTGCCGCGGAAGATCTCGGCGATCTGCATCAGCTCGCCGCGCTGCGCGCCGTCGGCGGAGACCTTGAACAGCGCCAGCTCGCGCGCGACCGTGTCGGCCGGCTCGAGGTCGCGGATCTTCAGCACGTTGACGAGCTTGTGCAGCTGCTTGGTGACCTGGTCGATCGGGTGCAGCGCGCCGTCGACCGTCAGCGTGACGCGCGAGATCTGCTCGTCGTCGGTCGGGCCGACGGTGAGCGTGTCGATGTTGAAGCCGCGCCGCGCGAACAGGCCGGCGATGCGCGTCAGCACGCCCGACTTGTTTTCGACGAGGATCGAGAGCACGTGCTTGCGGCCCGTGCGCAGGCCGGTCGCGGCCTCGCAGCTCCTCGAGGCTGAGCGGCTCCTTCGTTCCCGGTTCGCCCATGGTCGCGCTCACCCCACCATCTCGCGCGCGGCGTGGCCGGCCGGGATCATCGGGTAGGTGTTCTCCTCGCGCGTGACGCGCACGTCGACGAGCACCGGGCCCGTCGTCGCGATCGCGCGCTTCATGTCCTCGACGAGCGTGCGTCTTGTCCGTCGAAGCGCATGCCGGTCACGCCGTAGGCCTCGGCGAGCTTGACGAAGTCGGGGAACTCGCCCATGTCGACGTGGCTGTATTTGCCGTCCCAGAACAGCTCCTGCCACTGGCGGACCATGCCGAGGTAGCCGTTGTTCATGATGAAGACCTTGATCGGGATCTCGTTCTGCGCGCAGGTCGCGAGCTCCTGCGCGTTCATCTGCACCGAGCCGTCGCCGGCGATGCAGCAGACGAGCTGCTCGGGGCAGCCGACCGCGGCGCCCATCGCGGCGGGCAGGCCGAAGCCCATCGTGCCGAGGCCGCCGGAGTTGATCCAGCGGCGCGGCGCCGGGAAGTCGTAGTACTGCGCCGCCCACATCTGGTGCTGGCCGACGTCGCTGGTGACGATCGCCTCGCCGCCGGTCGCCTCGTACAGCGCCTGGACCATGTACTGCGGCTTGATCTCGGTGTCGGTGCTGTCCTCGTAGCCGAGCGGGTACTTCGCGCGCCAGCCCTCGATCCGGCTCCACCAGGCCTCCAGGCGCGCGGGGTCGGCGCCGAGCGCGCGGTACTCGACGACCAGCTTGGCGAGCACGTGCTTGGCGTCGCCGACGATCGGGATGTGCGCGGGCACGTTCTTGGAGATCTCCGCCGGGTCGACGTCGATGTGGATGAACTTCGCGCGCGGCGCGAACTCGGAGAGCTTGCCGGTGATGCGGTCGTCGAAGCGCGCGCCGACGGCGCAGATCAGGTCGGCCTCGTCCATCGCGTAGTTGGCCGCGCGCGTGCCGTGCATGCCGAGCATCCCGAGCCACTGCTCGTGCGGCGCGGGGAACGCGCCGAGGCCCATCAGCGTGCAGGTGACCGGGAAGCGGTCGCATGTGCACGAACTCGATCAGCTCCTGCGGAGGCGTTCGCGTTGACGACGCCGCCGCCGGCGTAGATCACCGGCCGCTGCGCCGCGGCGAGCGCCTTGGCGGCCTGGCGGATCTGCTTCTGGTTGCCCTCCGACTTTCGGCTGGTAGCCGGGCAGGCGCACGTCGGTGACCGGCTCGTAGTCGATCTCCGCGCGCGAGAGGTCCATGCGGGATGTCGACGAGCACCGGCCCGGGGCGCCCGGTGCGCGCGATGTGGAACGCCTCGTGGATCGCGCGCGGGATCTCCTGCGGGTGCTGGATCATGAACGAGTGCTTGACGATCGGCATCGTGATGCCGATCGTGTCGGCCTCCTGGAAGCCGTCGGTGCCGAGCAGCTCGGTGCGCACCTGGCCGGTGATGAACACGACCGGCACCGAGTCCATCATCGCGTCGCAGATCGGCGTGATCAGGTTGGTCGCGCCGGGGCCGCTGGTCGCGAACGCCACGCCGACCTTGCCGGTCGCCTTGGCGTAGCCCTCGGCGGCGTGGCCGCCGCCGGCCTCGTGGCGGACGAGGATGTGGCGGATGCCGCCGTCGACGAAGGCGTCGTAGGTCGGGAGGTTGGCGCCGCCGGGGAGGCCGAAGACGACGTCGACGCCCTCCGCCTTCAGACATTCCATCAAGGCATCGACTGCCCGCATCTCGCCGACCTCCTTTCACTGTCAACTCGCGGGAAAAACGCCAGTGTACCAGCGGGTTTACTCGCGCTTTGCGCGCTGGCTCAGGACGAGCCGATGCCCGACGCCGATGGCGAGCACGATGACGCCGCCGACGGTCACGACGAGCAGCGAGGAGCGCATCGAGACCTCGAGGAAGCGTTTGCGCACCCAGGCGATCGCGAACAGCTCGAACGCGACGACGCAGCCCGCGACGACGAGCGCCTTGTTGACGTCGGAGATGAGGAAGGGCAGCGTGTGGAAGATGCCGCCGAGCGTCGTCATGCCGCCGGTGATCGAGCCGCGCACGACCGCCGAGCCGCGGCCGGTCTGCTCGCCGGTGTCCGACAGCGCCTCCGACCAGCCCATGCTGACGCCGGCGCCGAGCGCGGTGGAGAGGCCGACGAGCAGCGCGGTGTGCGAGCTCGAGGCGATCGCCGCGGCGAAGATCGGCGCGAGCGAGGAGACGGTGCCGTCGATCATGCCCGACGAGCGCCGGCTGCACGACGCGCAGCACGAAGTCGCGCTCGTCGGCGAAGCCCGCGCGGTGGATCAGCCGCGCGATGCAGCGACTCGCGGGCCGGGTCGCTGTCTTGGCCTCCGTGCTCATCGCCAGCCACAGCGTAGGTGACGAACCGGCTTAGGCGGCCGAATCGCATTAGGGCGCCCGAAGCGCCGGCGCTCAGCGCGGGCGCGGCGGCGTGCGCTGCCAGGACTCGGGCGCGATCGCGACCTCGGGGAACTCGAGCTCGGTCGCCGCAGCGCGTGCAGAGGGCGTCGTAGATCTTCGTGACGCGCCCGCAGCTGCGGGCACTGCCGGCGCAGCTCGTCGCGCTCGAAGCGGTAGGCGATCGCGGCGATCAGCCCGAAGAACGGCACGAGCGCCGGAGATCAGGAACCAGAGCGAAGAACGAGCTGCCCTTGATCTTGCCGACGATCCCGCCGGCGAGGCCGAAGCAGAGGGCGATGACGACGTAGGCCATCGCGGCGCGCGTCCGCTACAGCAGGACGCTGCAGCGCCCAGATGACGGCGACCACGGCGACGACCAGGAGCACCGTGCTGAACAGGAACGAGACGATGTGGATCACGAAGCCGAGCAGCAGCCAGGCCGCGACCAGCAGGACGAGCGCCGCGACGACGGTGCGTCCGAACGACCTTGGGTGAGGACTCGTTCATGCTGCAGCAACTGCAGCTTAACGGCTAATGCGGCCGGACAGGAAGTGCTACCCCTGCCCGGCCGCACGCCGCGACGCCGGCCGAGGGAAGCCGGCGCGGCCGATGGGAGGGAGTAGCTCATGCGCCCAGCCGACCGATCGCGGGCGACCCTGCCGTCGCGATGTCCGCGCCGCCGGGACGGCTCGCCGCGACCCGCCCCCTGCCGACGCTCGTGAGCTGTAGCGGCGGATCCGCGGCCGTGGCGTCCCCGTCCGCCACTGCCTCGGGCAGCAGGATGAACCGCCGAGGAGATGAAACGTTGATTTGCTGCTGACCGGTTCATGCCAGCATATTGGCGCGCCGGCCGCGATGCCTTTGGCCGACAGTCCAAAATGTCGCCGCGCTCGTGGCGGCTGTCGCTCCGGGTGCGCCCGAGAGCGGCTCAGATGCCGAGCTGCTCGTTGATCAGCCGCGTGACCTCGGTGCCGTCGGCGCGGCCCTTGGTCTCGCGCATGACGTGCCCGACGATCGGCCCGATCGCCTTGGCGTTGCCCTGGCGCACCCGCTCGGCGGCGTCGGCGTTGGCCGCGAGCGCGGCGGCGACGATCGCCGCGAGCTCGTCGCCGCCGTCCATCGCGGCGAGGCCCTCGGCCTCGACGATCGCCGCGGGGTCGCCGCCCTCGGCGACCAGCCGGTCGAGCACCTGGCGCGCGGCGCCCGACGCTGACCTGCTTGGCGGCCGACCAGCGCCGACGAGCGCGGCGAGCGCGGCGGGCGTCGACGCGGCGAGTCGGCGGGGTCCTCGCCGTCCGCCAGGCGCGCCGACGCAGCTCGCCGGTGACCCAGTTGGCGAGCGCCTGCGGCGGCGGCGGCGGGCTCGGCGCCGCCGCGGCGAGCGCGGCCTCGAAGTAGTCGCCGAGCTCGGCGCGGAAGGCGAGCAGCTGGGCGCTCTCCGCGCTCAGGCCGAGCTCGCGCTCGAGCGCGCTCGGCGCGGTCGGCCGGCAGCTCGGGCATGTCGGCGCGCGCGGCCGTCGAGCATCTGCTCGTCGATCGCGACGGGCACGAGGTCGGGCTCGGGGAAGTAGCGGTAGTCGTGCGCCTCCTCCTTGGAGCGCAGCGAGGTGATCGCGCCGGAGGCGGGATCGAAGTGCAGCGTCTCCTGCGCGACCGTGCCGCCGCCGGCGAGGATCTCCTCCTGGCGCGCGATCTCGGCGCGGATGCCGCGTTCGATGAAGCGGAAGGAGTTCATGTTCTTCAGCTCGGTCTTGACGCCCGAGCTCGCTCGCTGCCGACGGGGCGCAGCGAGATGTTGGCGTCGCAGCGCAGCGAGCCCTCCTCCATGTTCACGTCGCTGACGCCGAGCGCGCGCAGCGTGCGTGCGCAGCAGCTTCAGCCACTCGCGGGCCTGCTCGGCGCGAGCGCAGGTCGGGCTCGGTGACGATCTCCGCCAGCGGCGTGCCGCCGCGGTTGAAGTCGACGATGCTCGCGTCGGAGCCGTGGATCCGCCCGCTCGCGCCGACGTGGATGAGCTTGGCGGCGTCCTCCTCGAGGTGCACGCGGTGGATGCGCACGTCGCCGAGCCGCCCGCCGAGGCACAGCGGCTCGTCGTACTGGGAGATCTGGTAGCCCTTCGGCAGGTCGGGATAGAAGTAGTTCTTGCGGTGGAAGATCGAGCGCGGCGCGAGCTCGCGAGCCGAGCGCGAGGCCGATCATCAGCCCGAAGTGGACGGCGCGCGCGTTGGCGACCGGCAGGCTGCCCGGGCAGCCCGAGGCAGACCGGGCAGGTGTGCGTGTTGGGCGGCTCGCCGAAGGACAGCTCGCAGCCGCAGAACATCTTCGTGCGCGGTCGCGAGCTGGACGTGGATCTCCAGGCCGATGACGGGCTCGAGCACGGCCGCGGCCGAGCGCGGCGGCGGACGCCTGCTCAGACACGGGCGGCGCTCCCGTCGAAGCCGATGCGCGTGCTCGAGCGCGTGGGCGGCGTCGAGCAGCCGGTTCTCGCTGAACGCCGGGCCGGCGAGCTGCAGGCCGACGGGCAGGCCGTCGCTGAGGCCGCAGGGGATCGAGATCGCGGGGATCCCGGCGAGCGACATCGGCACCGTGCAGTAGTCGTTGAGGTACATCGACAGCGGGTCGCCGGTCTTCTCGCCGAGCGCGAAGGCGACGGTCGGCGCGGTCGGCGTGACGATGAAGTCGACGTGCTCGAACGCGGCGCGGAAGTCCTCGGCGATCTTCGTGCGCACCCGCTGCGCGCGGCCGTAGTAGGCGTCGTAGTAGCCGGAGGAGAGCGCGTAGGTGCCGAGCATGATGCGGCGCTTGACCTCGGCGCCGAAGCCGTCGTGGCGGGTGCGCGTGTACATGTCGAGCAGGTCCTCGGCGTCCGTCGGCGCGCATGCCGTAGCGCACGCCGTCGAAGCGCGCGAGGTTCGACGAGGCCTCGGCGGGCGCGAGCACGTAGTAGGCGGAGAGCGCGTGCGGGGCGTGCGGCAGGCTGGACCTCGCGCACGCTCGCGCCCAGCTCCTCGGCGCGCGCGAGCGTCGCGCGGAAGGCCTCGAGCACGCCCGCTTCGATGCCCTCGCCGGTCAGCTCCTCGGGGACGCCGAGGCGCACGCCGTCGAGGCGCTCGGCGGTGGGCAGCGCGATCGCGTCCGGGAACTGCAGCGAGGTCGCGTCGCACGGGTCGCGGCCGACCATGTGCGCGAGCAGCAGCGCGGCGTCGCGCACGTCGCGCGTCAGCGGGCCGGCCTGGTCGAGCGAGGAGGCGAAGGCGATCATCCCGTAGCGCGACACGGCGCCGTAGGTGGGTTTCAGCCCGACGATGCCGCACAGCGCGGCGGGCTGGCGGATCGAGCCGCCGGTGTCGGTGCCGAGCGCCCACGGCGCGAGGCCGGCGGCGACCGCCGCGGCGCTGCCGCCCGAGGAGCCGCCGGGCACGCGCGCGCGATCCCAGGGGTTGCGCACCGGGCCGAAGGCCGAGTTCTCGTTGGAGGAGCCCATCGCGAACTCGTCCTGGTTGGTCTTCGCCAGCAGCGGCGCGCCGGCGTCGCTGACAGGCGCCTGACGACGGTCGCGGTGTACGGCGGCAGGTAGCCCTCGAGGATCCGCGAGCCGGACTGGCTCGGCACGCCCTCGGTGCAGAACAGGTCCTTGACGGCGAGCGGCACGCCGCCGAGCGGCGCCGCCGCGCGCTCGTCCGCGGGCGCCTCGTCGGCGACCCACGTGAAGCAGTTCAGCCCCTCCTCGCCCGCCGCCCGGTCGGCGGCGGCGCGCTCGCGGTAGGCCTCGAACAGCTCGCGCGCGCGACGAGCGAGCCGGCGGCGATCGCCGCCGCCGCGGCGGCGGCCGAGAGCTCGAGGATGCTCGCGTCGCTCATGCCTGCGGGCTCGGGACGAGGAAGCCCTCGTCGCTCACGGCGGGCGCCTGGGCGAGCGCGACCTCGCGCGGCAGCGACGGCGCGCGGCTCGTCGGCGCGCAGCGCGCCGGTCACCTCGACGACGTGCGAGGTCGGCGCGCACGTCGTCGAGGTCGAGCTCGCCGATCTTGGCGATGTGGTCGAGCACGGCCGACAGCTCGCGCGCCATCGGCTCGATCTCCTCCTCGCTCAGCGCCAGGCGCGCGAGGCGCGCCACGTGCAGAACCTCATCGCGTTCGATCACAGTGGCGGCATTCTACGGGCGCGCCGGCGCGCCCGGCGCGGCGGCGATCGCGCTAGGCCGGCGATGCGTCGCCTGGCGCGCGGACGGCCGGCGCCGCCGGGGGCGGCTCGAGGCGGGGGCGGTGCGCCGGCGCGGCGCTCGGCTGCCGGTCGGCGTGCTCCCGCGAGCGCCGGCGGGTCGCTCGGGCCTGGCGCCGCGCCAGCCGGTCGCGCGACGTCGGCAGCGAGGTGCCTTCGTCGCGCATGCCGAGGTAGCCGCCGTAGGTGATCGCCGCCGCGGCGATCAGGCCGAGCCAGATGCCGATCTTGATGCCGACGAGGAGGAGTAGTGCACGCCTGCGATCGTGCCGCTCGCACCGCCGCTCGGGTGGTGGACGATGCGGTAGAGGATCAGCGACGCGTCGAGAGCGCGCCGAGGCCCGCCACGAGGACGCTGGGCTGCACGGGGCTCTCGAGCTTCAGCGCGCCCGCGGCGATGGCCACGGCGACGAGCGCGACGACGATCGTCAGCAGCCAGATCCAGCGGCTGTTGCGTGAACGTGTCCCAGCCGTTGACGCTGCTGCTGAATGTTGACGCCGCGCGATCGACGAGCTCGGCGCTGCCGCCGTACCACTTGAAGAAGAACAGGAAGACGAAGAGAGCGATGGCGCTGATGCCGACGATCTGATCGGAGCGGCGCAGGCGGCTGATGTCGAAGCTCATTGAACGCTCCCCCTAGTCGGTCGATGGTGCGATCCAGCGTGCCGGAGCGCTGCGGCCGCACGTCTGACAAGGTTCACTCGCCGCGTGCGCGATCCTGCACGGCGCTGCAGTCGGCGGCGCTCACGGCCGCGGGCGTGGCTCCGGGCGTGCGCGGCGTCGTACAGCGAGGGCCGTTCGTCGCGCAGCGCGAGCCAGGCGCCGACGAGGATCGGCGACGGCGCCCGCGAGCGCGAGCCACGGCGCCGGCGCACAGCGAGGTGGCGTGATCGGGGCGCTCGAGCACCCGCACGATCGCGGCGATCGAGCCGCGACAGCCCGAGCAGCACGCACCACACGGCGGTGGCGACCGGCAGCGCGGTGCTGCGCTCGGTGAGCGCGCTGAGCACCATCGCGAGCGCGCGCGCACAGCGCTGCGAGCAGCAGCGACGACGGCGGGGCCGAACGTGTCCCAGGCGTCGAGGTTGCCGATCGGCGCTTTCGTACCAGGGCTCGAGCAGCGACACGATCACGCAGGCGGCGCCGACCAGCGCGAGCAGCTCGCCGAGCGCAGCCGCTTGAGCTTCATCGTTCCCCCCTCCGCGTCCGAGCTCGTCCGAACATGCGTCTCCAGCTCGGCGCTGGTAGCGGGCCGCCTGCAGCGTGTTGCGCAGCAGCATCGCGATCGTCATCGGCCCGACGCCGCCGGGCACGGGCGTGATCGCCGAGGCGATCTCGGCGACCGCCGTCGAAGTCCACGTCGCCGACGAGGCCGCTCTTGTTGCCGGCCTCCTCGGGCGTGAGGCGGTTCATGCCGACGTCGATCACGACCGCGCCCGGCTTGACGAAGTCGCGCGCCGATCAGCCGCGGCCGGCCGACCGCGGCGATCGAGCACGTCCGCGCGGGCGCACACCTCGCGCAGGTCGCGGGTGCGCGAGTGGCAGACGGTGACGGTGGCGTTCTCGCGCGAGCAGCAACTGCGCCATCGGCTTGCCGAACAGGTTCGAGCGCCCCACGACGACCGCCTCGGCGCCCTCGAGCTCCGCGCCGGCGCTCGGCGAGCAGCTCGATCACGCCCGACGGGCGTGCACGGGCGCAGGCCCGGGCGGCCGAGCGAGAGCAGCCCGGCGTTGACGGGCGTGAGGCCGTCGACGTCCTTCTCGGGCGCGATCATCGCCGGTGAGCGCGGGCCCGTCGAGGTGGTCGGGCACCGGCAGCTGCAGCAGGATCCCGCTGACTGCGGCGTCGCCGTTGAGGCGCTCGAGCTCCTCGGCGACCTCGCTCGAAGGTCGAGTCGGCGGGCAGGCGCCGGTCGAACGGCGACCATGCCCACCTCCAGGCACGCGCGCTGCTTGCCGCCGACGTAGACGGCCGAGGCGGGGTCGTCGCCCGACGAGCACCGTCGCGAGCCCCGGCGCGCGGCCCGTGCGCTCGGTGAACTCCTGCACCTCGCGCGCGACGCTCGCCGCGCACGCGTGCGGCGATCGCCTTGCCGTCGATGATCGTGGCGCTCATGTGGGGGATGCTATGCGCTCGCGCGGAGTCGGAGCACGGGCGCGCGCTCAGCGCCGGGTGACCGGCGCGTACTCGGCCATCAGCTTGCGCTCGGAGCCGTCGCCGGCGAAGCGCACGACGATCACGCCCCCCGGCTCGACGCCCGTGACGACGCCGTCGCCGAAGGCCGCGTGCACGACGTCCTCGCCGAGGCGGAACTGCCCGGCGGCCGGCTGGGCCTCGCGGATGCGCCGCGCGACGATCGGCTCGAGCGCGCGGCAGCCGTTCCCGCCCAGCTCGTCTGCCCCGCGCCGCGCGAGCCGCCGAGCGTCGCCGTGGAGCCGCTCCAGCGACCGCCACCCGCGCCGAAGCCCGGGCGGAAGGCCGTCTGCTGGGGCTCCTCGAGCAGATCGCCGGGGATCTCGTCGAGGAAGCGGCTGCGGCAGCCCGTAGCGTCTGCGCGCCGAACACCGCACGGCGGCGCGCGTAGGTGAGGTAGAGCTGGCGCATGGCGCGGGTGATGCCGACGTAGAACAGCCGGCGCTCCTCCTCCAGGCCGCCCTCGTCGACGCGAGCGCGAGTGCGGGAACACGCCCTCCTCGCAGCCCGCGATGAACACGATCGGATACTCCAGGCCCTTGGCGTTGTGCAGCGTCATCAGCGTCACGAGGCCCTCGTCGTCGCTGCGCGTGTCGGCGTCGGCGACGAGCGCGATCTGCTGCAGGAACACGTCCAGCGTCGCCCTCTCCCGCGCCCGCCGCCGCGTCGAACTCGCGACCCACCTCGACGAGCTGCTCGAGGTTCTCGATCCGTCCCTGCGCCTCGATCGTGCGGTCCGCCTCGAGCGCGTCGATGTAGCCGCGTCTGGGAGAGCAGCGCCTCGAGCAGCTCCGCGATCGGAACCGGCTCGCGCGCCGGCTGGACCTCCTCCTCGACGGTCTGCTGATCGGGCTCGCCGCCGACGGGCGGCAGGCCGGTGAGCACGCGCAGCTCCTCCATCGTGTCCATGAACCGCCGCAGCGCCTTGATCGCCGCGGTGCCGAGGCCGGGGATCTGTCGGGCGACTGCGCGGCCTCCCACACCGAGACGCCGATCGACGCGGCGTGCATGGTGATCCGCGACAGCGACGTCTGCCCGATGTCCGCGCCGCGGCGAGTTGGCCACGCGCGTGAAGCTGACCACGTCGAACGGGTTCGCCAGCAGCGACAGGTACGCGATCGCGTCCTTGATCTCCGCGCGCTCGTAGAACTTCGTGCCGCCGATCACCTGGTAGGCGATCTCGCGGCGCACGAGCGTGTCCTCGATCACGCGCGACATCGCGTTGGTGCGGTACAGCACTGCGATCTCCGCGCGCGAGGCGCCCTCGTCCACCAGCCGCTGGATCTCGCCCACGACGAAGCGCGCCTCGGCGTGCTCGTCGTCCAGCGCGCGCAGCTGAATCTGATCGCCCTGTCCCAGATCGCTCCACAGCTGCTTGGAGATCCCGCCGCGGTTGTTCGCGATCACCGAGTTCGCCGCCGAGAGGATCGTCTCCGTGGAGCGGTAGTTCTGCTCGAGCTTCACCACGCGCGCGTCGGGGAAGTCCTGCTGGAAGTCGAGGATATTCCTCACATCAGCGCCGCGGAAACTGTAGATGGAGTTGTGGGTGACGAGGCCATTCGCGACAAAGTTGTGGACATCCTCAATGTCGAGGTCGTAAACCGAATCGTCGATGGAGACTTTTTCGACCTTCTCGATCACGTCGAACTCGCCACCAGCGCCCACCATCACCATTCCGGGCCTCAACGAGGACGCGGGCATGAACGGCAGGGAGTTCGCGACCCTCTCGGGATTGCTGACCAGCCGAGCATTGAGCTGGAGCTGAAAGTCAAGAACGCCGCGCACCCGCTCGACAGTCGAGAGCAAAGCGCGCATGTCGCGCGATGCCGCCTCATAGCGCCATCCATCAGACCCGCGCCTCGCTGGCCTCACGCTGAGCCCCAGGCCCTGGAGTGCCTCTCTTCCGTGTTGGTCGTAACCGAACATCGATATGCGATGCATCGGCGCAGCACCCCGTCGGTCGCCGCACAACGTGAGCACCATCCGCCGGCGCAGGCGAGGCGAACCAAGCCTCCCCGACGTATGCGATTGCGGAGTGAAGTGAGGAACACGGACACTCAACCCCTCGTCAGCGAGCAACCGGCGTCCGGCCGTCTCCGTATCGAGCTTTGCGAATACTCGGTCGATCATCTCTTGGCTGCCGACCACACTGTCAACGCTCTTGGCGGCAGATGAGCGGGCATTGAACGGCAGCGTCGGCAGTCCATATCGCGCCGCTAGCACGTGCTCGGCCACGCGGGCCTCGACATCGCTGTCATGCACCGACACCACCCATGCGGCGTCGGCGCTCTCCGTGTTCATCCTCAGCCGCACACCGATGACTGGCTTGGACTGCCCCGCCGTATAGGTCCGCGACGTCCCAACGCGGAATCCAAGACCACGCTTCCACATCAGATACGTCATATGCATCTGCGGGCTCCTACCGACGACGAAACCGGCGAAGTGAATGTGCTCGTCCGTACTCACGAGCCGCCGCCCTGAGCGCGTCTCGACCGCAGTCCCAGTTGCAGCACGGGTCTCATGACAGCGCGTCACCCGGGAAGGCCGAAAATCACCGCTTCCGTGCGCTGCCAGCACGAGGTCGCCCTCCCGCACCTCCTCGATCGGCCGCTGGCTCCCATCCGCCATCGTGATCTGTGTGCCAGCCACGAGGCACTGCGCGTCATCCCCGACGACCGCGAGGTTGCGGTGACCCACGGGCCCTGCGTACGTCGGCCTGTCCCCCGGCTCGGCCTGGCCGCTCGGCGGTCGACCGCCGCCGACGAGCAGCTGCAGCATGCGGTACTGCGCATGGTTGGTGTCCTGGTACTCGTCGACCAGCACGTGGCGGAACGCGGTGGAGTAGCGCTCGCGCACCTCGGGGTACAGCTCCAGCAGGTTGACCGTGCGGAACAGCAGGTCGTCGAAGTCCATCGCGTTCATGCGCAACAGGTCGCGCTCGTAGATCGCGTACACCTCCCCCACCATCTCCTCGAACTGCGAGCCCACCGCCTGCTGGTAGGACTCCGCGTCGATCAGCTTGTTCTTCGCGGCGGAGATCTGGTTGAGGAGCGCCGCGGGCGTGAAGCGCTTCGGGTCCACTCCCACCGCGTCCGCGGAGCGCTTCGCCAGCCGCCGCGAGTCCGCCTGGTCGTAGATCGTGAACTGGCGCGTGTAGCCCAGGCGCTCCGCCTCCGAGCGCAGAATCCGCGCGCACGCCGAGTGGAACGTCATCAGCCACATCCCCCGTGTGCCCCAGCCGAGCAGCCGCTCGACGCGCTCGCGCATCTCCTTGGCGGCCTTGTTCGTGAACGTGATCGCCAGGATCTCCCCCGCCTGCGCCTGGTCGGTGTAGATCAAGAACGCGATCCGGTGCGCCAGCACGCGCGTCTTTCCGCTGCCCGCCCCCGCGAGAATCAGAAGCGGCCCCTCGCCGTGCGTGACCGCCTCGCGCTGGGGCTCGTTGAGCCCTTCCAGCAGCTCCTTCAGGTGCTCCGCGTGGGGATTCTCAGCCATCTCGTCCGCAGCATAGATGCGGGCTCGGGCGTCCTGCGCGCCCGCATCCGCGGCGCAGAATCACCCTCCAGCCGGGTTCGGTCCCTTCACCGTCCGCAGCGGCCTGACCTCCGCCAGCGGCTGGGGCTCGCCGTCGCCCATCTCCGCGATCAGCCGTTCGAGCGTCACGATGCGGCTCGACAGCGCCTGGATCGCCTCGGCGATCGGGTCGGGCAGGTGGATCCAGTCCGCGTCCGGTCCCTCCACGCGGCGGCCGTCCACGCGCACCGGATGTCCGGGGTTGCCCACGACCGTCGAGTTGGGCGGCACGTCGGTGATCACCACGCTGTTGGCGCCGATCTTCGCGCCGTGGCCGATCGTGATCGGCCCCAACAGCTTCGCGCCCGAGCCGATCGTCACGTTGTCCTGCACCGTCGGGTGGCGCTTGCCCGTCGCGAAGCCCGTGCCCCCCAGCGTCACGCCCTGATACAGCGTCACGTCGCGCCCGATCTCCACCGTCTCGCCGATCACCACGCCCGCGCCGTGGTCGATGAACAGGCCCTCGCCGATCTGCGCCGCAGGATGTATCTCGATGCCCGTCACCGCGCGCGTGAACATCGAGATCACGCGCGGCAGCAGCGGCACACCCGATTGGTGCAGAGCGTGCGCCACGCGGTAGGCCAGCAGCGCGTGGATGCCGGGCCACGTCGCGAGGATCTCCATCCGCGCCACGCCACGCGCAGCGGGGTCGCGGTCGCGGGCGGCGAGCACGTCGCGACGCACCTCTTTCGCCACCCGTGCGAACTTGCCGAGACCGGGCATGGCAACAGCGTAGCGGTCGAATCGCGCGCCTCACGCACGCTGGACGCCCGCGCGACCTCGCCGGCCGATAAGCCGCCCGAGCCGCCGGACCCGAGCGCCGGCGGCGCCGCGGGTCCGGCCAACTCGTGTCTGTCTTCTCTAGATGCCTTTCGCGATCATCGACGCCTCGAGCAGCGACGCCACCCTTTCCATGCCTTTTTCGTTCGGGTGCACGGAGAACGCGTCCGATTCCGGCAGCACCGGTTCGACCCAGCGCACGCTCTGCGACTTGCACGCGTCGTGGCCGATGCTCGGCGTGAACGTGTCCACGTACGTCGCGCCGTTCGCCGCCGCCTGGCTTGAGAGCATCGCGTTCAGTTCTTTCTCCACGCCGTTCAGATACGCCGTGTCGCCCGTCGTCAGCGGCACCGTCGGCCAGCAGTTGCCGCTCTGCGGCAGGATGTCCGGATAGCTCACCACGAACACCTTCGCCGACGGCGACACCGCGTGGATGTGCGCCAGCGCAGCGCCCACCACGGGCCCGTCCGCGGCGATTTTTTCCGCCAGCGTGTGCCCATATGTGTTTTTGCACGGCGTGCCGAACGGGAACACCAGATCCAATGCTCCGCATGTGATCAGGGTGTTCAAGAACAGCCCGCCGTCGTTGCCGCCGATCCCCACCGACACCGCCTGCGTGGTGGAGGTGAGCGCGTTGAACTGCGGCGGCTGGTCGGAGTACTGCGCGGTGGAGAAGTTCGACGTGGTCGCGCCCGAGCAGCTCACGTCCGTCAGCGACAGCCCCAGGGCGAAGCCCGTCAGGTGCGGGTAGTCGCGCTCTGACTGCAGGCAGTCCAGCGGCGCGCCCAGCGCCGGCGGCAGGATCAGCGGACCGGAGGTGAACGAGTCACCCAACGCCACGTACGACGTGGAGGCGCTCGCCAGCGATGGCGTGAGCGCGACGGCCATCACGGCGCTGGCCAACGCGGTTAGGCAAAGCAGACGACGAGACATGCACATTCCTTTCCCTCGTGGATAACGAAGCCCCCGCGCTGAATCTAGCTCCGCAACACTGCCGATGGAAGCAATGTTTCCATCTGTTACACAAGCGCCTGGAGGGCCGCCGCGCGACCCGAGCACGCCCGGAGGGCGTTCATAAAAAGCGTGCGCTCAGGGTGCGAAAAAGGCTTGGGATACGTAGCGCTCGCCCGAGTCGGGCATCATGACCACTATCCGCTTGCCCTTCGATTCGGGCCTCGCCGCGACCTGCAGGGCCGCCCACAGCGCCGCGCCGCAGGAGATGCCCGCCAGCAGCCCCGCGCGTTTCGCGCACGCCCACGCCGTCTGGATCGCGTCGTCGTCTGAGACCGCGATCACCTCGTCGATCAGCTCGCGGTTGAGCACCGGCGGCACGAAGCCCGCGCCGATGCCCTGGATGCGGTGTGGGCCAGCGGGTGCGCCCGACAGCACAGCCGAGCCCAAGGGCTCCACCGCCACAACTTGGAGCTTTGGATTCGCGTGCTCGCGCAAATACTCGCCCACGCCCGTGATCGTCCCCCCCGTGCCCACGCCCGCCACCAACACATCCACGCGGCCCTCCAGCGCGTTCGCGATCTCAGGACCCGTCGTGCGCCTGTGCGCCTCCGGGTTGGCAGGGTTGGAGAACTGGTCCGGCAGGAACACGTCATCGCTCTGTGCCATCGCGCGCGCCGCCGCCACAGCCTCGCCCATTCCTCCCAGTGACTCCGTGATGTCCACGCGCGCGCCGTACAGCCGCAGCAGGCTCTCGCGCTCCCTGCTCATGCCCTGCGGCAGCGTCAGCACCAGGTCATAGCCCTTCGCCGCGCACACGAACGCCAGCGCGATTCCCGTGTTGCCGCTCGTCGCCTCCACGATGGTCGTGCGCCCCGGCTCGATCCTGCCCTCCGCCTCAGCCGCCTCGATCATCGCCACCCCGATGCGGTCCTTCACGCTCCCGCCCGGGTTGAACGCCTCCAGCTTCGCGAACAGCTCAACGCCCGCCGCCTCCGCGGGCGTGCCGGCCAGCATGCTCGGCAATCCGACCAGCGGAGTCTCGCCCACGAGCTCCGCAATGTTGATCGGGATTCGGGACATAGCCCACGACAATAGTGCAGTAGGCGCTTTGTCCGTTCGCAGCGACGGCGCTGCCTAAGCTCAAGCGCTCAGGCTGGAACCAAAACCTGCAGCATCTGGGTGGCCGGGGTTGTCACCGGCCGTGCGGGCTCGTCATCGTGCGTGTAGAGATGCCATGCCTCGCCGACGGCTTCGAGCATCTCGTCCATCGTCTCGCCAGATGCGAACAGGCCCGGGTGCGCTGGAACCTCCGCCCAGTACATGCCGTCCTCGTGGTGAACTCGGACGCGTAGCTCAATCTGCTCGGACATCGTGCTCCTCATTGTAGACCAGCCTGACGAAGGATCGACGCGGTGAGGCGCGGTCCATAGTCCCGACGCTTGTGCATCGGCAGCGTTATGGGTCGCTCGCCCAGCTTCGTCATCTTGACGATGTGCTTACCGCCACGCACCTCCGACCAGCCATTTTCAGTGAGCAGTTTTCGCATAGATTGCTGGTTGTACGTTCTGACCACGGTCCCAGCTACTCCGGCTGAATCCGTGGAACCGGGACATACTTGGTGCGCGCCTTCTATCGCGACCGAGAACGCCGGAAGAAGCGACGCCTCAAGGGACCCTCACCCTGACTCTCCGCCGTGATGAGAGCAGGCGCCGGAGATTCCGCCTGCATGGCTGAAGGTCCCGTCGGAGCATTCGACCACGGTGCCTTCCTCTGTCGTGAAGCTCCCGATGCACTCGTGTTCGGAGCAGAACTCGGCGTCTCCGGCATGGCTTGGAGATCCAACTTCGTCTTCGCCTTCTTCCGATTCGCCCCCACCAGATTCTTCAGACGTTTCAGGGATCTGAGCAGGGGAGCTTTCCGGTTCCGAAGCCCGTTCGTCTTGTGTCGGGAACACGACCTCTGCGCTCCCTGCCCTGCATTCGACTGTCGAGCCATCGGCGATCAGAACGCAATGCAGTTTGTAGTGCCGGCCCGTCACCGGGCTGTATGCGCCGACACGGGCCGGCGGTATGCCACTCGATTCCGCAGCAGACCTGAAAGCGGCGCGAACGTTTTCAGCGAACTGACAGGTGGTGTGGGCGCCTGCTCGCACCTGATCGGAGCAGGTGCTCATCACAGCGCCTTCGGTTGGCGATGACCTCGAGACCAGCGGCGCTTCCTCCTGCCGGGTCGATTCGCTTGCCGATGTAGCGGTGGTCCCAGACGAGGATGTTTCAGAGCTGGTCGTCGTGGATGAGGAGCTGGATCCACCGCCGCCAGCAACTGCGCCAACGATCAATACAAGCCCGACGAATCCCCCAACCGTCGACAGACATCCCCTCACGGAGCGGAACGTTATACGAGTCGGATGGGCAGAATCAGTAACGCCCGCCGACAGGACGATCGTCCGAGCTAGATGTGGTACATGCTCGCGCCCGCGTCGCGCAGCTCTCGCTCGATCACATCCGCGATCGTCGTCTCCTCCAGCACCTTGCGCGCCGCGCGCGCTGCGTCCGCGAACACGCCCTCCGCGTCGCGGCCCAGCGGACCGTCCAGCAGCTCGACCACCTCCAGCACCGTCACAGTGGAGGGGTCGCGCGCGAAGCGGTAGCCACCCTTCACGCCGCGCTGGGAGCTGATGACGCCCGCGCGCCGCAGCACCGCGAACAGCTGCTCCAGGAACTGCACCGGCACCTCGCGCTTGCGCGCCAGCTCGCCGATCGGCACCGGCTCTGAGCCCGCCGCGCGGCCAAGCTCCGCCAGGGCGAGCACCGCGTATGGGGACTTGCTCGTGATCGAGATCATCGCGCTCACGCGATGCTACTCGCCGCCTCGAACGGGCGCCCCTGCCCGCCGGGCGCGCGGACGCTAGAGCCAGCCGCGCTCGGTCGCGATCAGCACGGCCTGCGCGCGGTCGACCGCGCCGAGCTTGCCGTAGATGTTGTGCAGGTGCGTGCGCACCGTGCTCGTCGACAGCGTCAGCTCGTGCGCGATCTGCTTGTAGACCTTGCCCTCGGCCAGGCGCTGCAGCACGCCCAGCTCGCGGCCCGACAGCGGGCACGGGTCCACGTGGCGCTGGCGCTGGCTCGGCGAGCTCGGCAGCTCGTACATCACGCGCCGCAGCTCGCGCGGGCCCAGGCCCACGCTGCGCGCCGTCGTCAGCATCTCCGTCGGCGACACGCGCGCGCCCTGCTCGTAGTGCGCGAGCATGTCCGCCAGGCGGATGAACGCCGCCTCGCCCTCCGCGTCCGGGTTGTGGTGGCGCTCGATCGGCGTCGCGATCGTCGCCGGCAGGCCCCAGCGGCGGATCAGCACGCCGCCCACCAGCGCGTGGTCCACGCCCAGCTCGCGGCGCTCCTGGTGGATGCGCTCCTCCGGGGTGCGCGCGCCGCGGTGCACCTGCGAGGGGTAGCCCGGGTAGGCGTGCAGCAGCACGAGCTTGCCGATGTCGTGCAGCAGGCTCGTCACCGTCAGGCGGTCGCGGTTCTCATAGCCGACCTCCGCCGCGATTCTGTCCGCAGCGTGCTGCGTCGCGAGCGCGTGCAGCCGGAAGCGCTCCGGCGCCGCGTCCCAGACGCTCGCGCGCTCGAAGAAGTCGAAGGTGCGCACGCGCGTCGCCACCGCCTGCACCGTCTGCGCGCTCAGCAGCCTCGACCGCACCGACCGCCGTGTCCACACGGCCACGCGCGCTCTGCGCGCGGTTCGCCAGGCGCAGCACCGCGATGATCAACGCCACGTCCGACTCGACCGCCGACACCACGTCCGCCGTGGCGACGTGGTCCTTCGCGATCACCGACAGCAGGCGGTCGCGCGACTCGGCCAGCGCGGGGAAGGCCTCGAGCGCCTCGAAGGCCATCGTCAGGCGACGGCCGTGGCCCTCGTTCTGGTGGCGCTCACCGGATCCGGATGAAGCTGCACGCCCCTTGGGCTCAGCCGAGCGACGCGGCTTCGCCGCGGCCGGCTTGGGTGCTGCGACCTGCTTCTTTGCAACCGTGGCTGCCTGCATGCCTCAAAAACCCCTTCCTTGGGTTCACGCCGGCAATCGGGGTGCCGGGAAGATCTCGTTGAGGCCCTATCGGCAGCAACAGCTCGCGTATTGAGAGCTAATTCTGCAATTGCGCTTGCAACAGAGCGGCATCGATGCGACGCAGCGTCTCCTCGCGTCCGATCAGCGCCACGCACTCGAACATCCCCGGCGACACCGTCCCCCCCGTGATCGCCACGCGCAGTGGCTGATACACCTCGCGCGGCTTCGCGCCGCGACGCTCCAGCACGGCCGCCAGCGCCCGCTCCACGCCCTCCTCGTCGAACGGCTCGCACTCGGCCAGCGCCGCACGCGCGTCCGCCAGCGCCGCCAGTCCGTCCGGCCCCAGCCAGCGCTCGCGCGCCTTCGGATCATCCACCGGACCGTCGAACAGGGAGCCCGCCAGGGGCCAGAAGTCCGCCAGCGTGTGGATCTTCTCCTGGCTGATCCGCACCGCGCCTTCAAGGCCCGTGCGGCCCGTGAACTCCTCCACGCGGCGCGTCAGCTCCGCGAGCGGCAGCTGACGGATGTAGATGCCGTTCAGCCACTTCAGCTTCACCTCGTCGAAGCGCGCCGGGTTGCGGCTCACGCGCTCGAGCGTGAAGCGCTCCACCAGCTCCTGAGTCGAGAGGACCGTCTCGTCGTCGCCCGCGCCCCAGCCGAGCAGCGCCAGATAGTTGCGCACCGCCTCCGCCAGGTAGCCCGCGTCGCGCAGCTCCTGCACCGAGGCCGCGCCGTGGCGCTTGGAGAGCTTCTTGCCGTCCGGGCCGTGCAGCAGCGGCAGGTGCGCGTACGTCGGCAGGGGGGCGTCCGCACCGAGGCCAACCTGTTTGGCGGCCTCCAGCACCAGCACCTGCTTGGGCGTGTTCGACAGGTGGTCCTCCCCGCGCACCACATGCGTGATGCCCGCGTCCAGGTCGTCGATCGCGACCGCGAAGTTGTAGAGCACCGACCCGTCCGCGCGCGCGATCACAGGATCGTCCATGTGCGTGTGCTCGAAGCGCGTATCGCCGCGGATCACGTCGTGCACCACCGTCGCGCCATCGTCCGGCACGTGCAGGCGAACCGCGCCCTCAGACTCCGGCTGCCCGCGGAAGCCGCGCTCCGCGCCGTGCTCCGCCTTGTACGCCTTCACGTCCTCCGCCGTCGCGTTGGAGCGGTACGCGTGGCCCGCGTCCAGCAGCGCTTGGAGCGCCTCGCCGTGGCGCTCGGAGCGGGCGGTCTGCATGATCGGGCCCTCGTCCCAGTCGAGCTCCAGCCAGCGCAGCGCGTCCAGGATCTGCTCCACGTTCTCCGGCGTGGAGCGCTCGCGGTCGGTGTCCTCGATGCGCAGCACCATCGCGCCGCCCTCGTGGCGTGCGAGCAGCCAGTTGAACAGCGCCGTGCGCGCGCCGCCGATGTGCAGCGCCCCGGTGGGCGATGGTGCGAAGCGAACCCTCATAATCGTCGGCCATGCTAGTCGCCGCTCCCCCCTTTGGCTCGCGCCGCGTGAACCGCCGGTGCTGATCGGCGCGCACGTCTCGCCCTCCGGCGGGCTGCCCAAGGCGATCGAGCGGGGAGTGGAGCGGGGCTGCCGCGCGATCCAGATCTTCAACCAGTCGCCGCGCATGTGGCGACCCACCACCTACCGCGAGGAGGACGTGGCCGCGTTTCGCGACGCGATGGCCGCCAGCCCCATCGACGCGGTGCTCATCCACGCCGTGTACCTGCTCAACTGCGCGAGCGACGACCCCGACATCGCCGCCAAGTCGCTCACCTCGCTCACGCACTCGCTGCGCGTCGGGCACGACATCGGCGCCACCGGCGTGGTGCTGCACCCCGGCTCCGCCAAGACGGGCGACGTGCCCAGCGCGATCGCGCGCGCCGGGGAGACGATCAAGCGCGCGCTCGCCGACAGCGAGGGGTGCGCGCTGCATCTGGAGAACACTGCCGGCGCGGGCGGCACGCTCGGGCGTTCCATCGACGAGCTGGCCTCGTTGATCGAGGCGTGCGACGGGGACGAGCGGGTGGGGCTGTGCCTCGACTCGTGTCACCTGTACGCGTCGGGGTATGACATCCGCACCAATGCGGGGATGGACGCGCTGATGGAGGAGGTGGCGGAGAAGATCGGCCTCGACCGTCTCGGGTCGCTGCACCTGAACGACTCCCAGACCGGGCTCGGCTCCAACCGCGACAGGCACGCGGATGTCGCCGAGGGCGAGCTGGGCGAGGAGGGTTGTGCGGCGTTCCTCTCCGCGCCACCCCTGGAGGGGCTTGCGTGTGTCCTGGAGACCCCCGGCCCGGATCGCAAGGGCGCCACCGCCGAGGAAGTCGCGCTCGCCGTGTCGCTGCGCGAGCGTGGGGTTGCAAGCCGCGGGTAAAGTCGCAGCACTATGCCCGTCGTAGCATTGGACACATCGCGTCGGGAATACCACAAGTGATGTAACCTCAAATGAGGTATCCTTATCCTCTGTCATGGCTATCCCGGTGCTCCGATCGAGCGAGATTCGCGTGCGTGGACTCGGCCGCCGTGTGCTGCGCTCGAGTCTGCTCGAGGCGCTCGCTTATCCGCATGGCGTTGACCGCTACGTCGAGCTCGTCCGTCCGCTGCTGCTCGCGCGCGATGTGCGGGCCGAGGTGACGGCCGTCCGCTATCAGACGGCGAAGAGCGTGACGCTCACGCTCCGCCCGAACGAGAACTGGCGCGGCTTTCGCGCTGGACAGTTCGTCGGGGTGAGCGTCGAGGTCGACGGCGTCTGCTTGACGCGGCCCTACTCGCCCGCCGGCTCTGAGCAGTCCTCGGACGGTGCGCTTGAGCTGACCGTCTCCACTCACCCGGAGGGCAGGGTCTCGCGGCACCTGCGCGAGCACGCGCGGCCGGGCATGATCGTCGGCCTGACCCAGGCGCAGGGCGACTTCGTTCTGCCCGAGGAGCGGCCCCGAGCGGGTGCTGCTGATCAGCGGCGGCAGCGGCATCACGCCCGTCATGGCGATGCTGCGCACCCTCTGCGAGGAGGGCTTTGAGGGCGAGATCGGCTTCCTGAACTACGCGCGTTCGTCGCGCTCACCGCGCTGTATGACCCTGAGCTGCGCAAGCTCGCCCGGGATCGCGACCGGCTGAGGGTCGCACGCGGCTTCACCCGCGCACGCGGGTCGCAGCTCAGCGGGCGCTTCGCTCGCGAGCACCTGTCCGCCGTGATCTCCGACCATGCCGATGCCGCGACGTTCGTCTGCGGCCCGCCGGCGCTGATCGACTCGGTCCGCGCCGTCTGGGCGAAGGACGGCCTGCTCCGAGCCGGCCGTCGAGACCTTCACGCCGCCCGGCGCTGCGCTTCGACACCGACGGCGCGGAGGGCCGCGTGAGCTTCACCGTCAGCGGGCGCGAGGCCGCCAACAGCGGCCTGCCGCTGCTCGAGCAGGCCGAGGACGCCGGCCTGGCCCCTGACCACGGATGCCGGATGGGCATCTGCAACACGTGCAGCTGCCGAAAGACGGCCGGCACCGTTCGCAACGTCATCTCCGGCGCGACCTCCAGCGCCGGGGCGGAGGAGATCCGCATCTGCGTGTCGGTGCCGGTCGGCGACGTCGCGCTCGACCTCTAGAACACCACCCCGAGAAGGAGCCAGCCATGTCCACCCCAGCACCCGATCTCACACCCGAGCAGCTCGAGGCCTTCGGCCGCGAGCTCGACGCGATCCGCGCGCGCGTCGTCGCAGACCTCGGTCAGCGCGACGTCGACTACATCAACCGACTCATCCGCGTCCAGCGCGGCCTGGAGGTCGCCGGCCGCGGCCTGCTGTTCGCTCGGCTTCCTGCCGCCCGCCTGGATCGGCGGCACCGCCGCGCTGTCGCTGTCGAAGATCCTCGACAACATGGAGATCGGCCACAACGTCATGCACGGGCAGTACGACTGGACGGGCGATGAGCGGCTGAGCGGCAAGACGCTTCGAGTGGGACACCGCATGCCCTGGCGACCAGTGGCGCCACTCGCACAACTACATGCACCACACCCACACGAACATCGTCGGCAAGGACCGCGACATCGGCTACGGCATCCTGCGCATGTCCGAGGACGAGCCGTGGCGCCCGTACTACCTCGGCAACCCGCTGTACGCGGCGCTGCTGGCGACCTTCTTCCAGTACGGGGTCGCGATGCACGACCTCGAGGCCGAGCGGATCGCCGCCGGCGAGAGCACCCTGGACGACGAGAAGCGCGACAAGCTCCAAGCCATCTGGCGCAAGGTGCGTGGCCAGACGCTCAAGGACTACGTGCTCTTTCCGCTGCTGTCCGGCCCCTCGTTCCCGTTCGTGCTGGCCGGCAACGCGACCGCGAACCTCACCCGCAACCTGTGGGCGTTCACGATCATCTTCTGCGGCCACTTCCCCGAGGGGACACACGAGTTCACCGAGGAGGAGACCGAGAACGAGACACGCGGCGAGTGGTACTACCGCCAGATGCTCGGCTCGGCCAACCTGACCGGCGGCAAGCTGTTCCACATCCTGGCCGGCAACCTCAGCTACCAGATCGAGCACCACCTGTTCCCCGACCTGCCCGCCCACCGCTACGGCGAGATCTCCGAGCGAGGTGCGCGAGATCCGCGAGCGCTACGGCATCCCCTACAACACCGGCCCGCTGCACAAGCAGTTCGGCAGCGTCGTGCGCAAGATCGTCAAGCTCGCGCTGCCGCCGCTGCCGCCGCTGCCGCCACTGCCGCGACTTCGCCGGCCTCAGGGGCTCTGAGCCTGCCCTGAACAAGCCCGCAGCGCACGCGCGGCCGCAGAAGCCGGCCGCCGCCAAGACGAGCACGCGCAAGCTGCCCGCTGCCAAGACCGGCACGCGCAAGCCGCCCGCTGCCAAAACCGGCGTCGCGCAAGCCGATCGCTCGCGAAGACGAGCGCACGCAAGCCGGCCGCTGCCAAGACCGGCACGCGCGAGACCGCGACGCCGCTGCGGCCTGAGCGCATGGGCGACGACCATCGACGACCCCAAGTCGCCGCACCGATCGCGCTGCTCGGGAGCGCGTCGCGTCCGTGATCTCGCTGGAGAGCATTCCGATCCCGCCGATCCCGCGCCTTCCCCTGGTGCCCGACCCGCTGCGACGCATCCGGGTCCCCCGCGACCTCGGTTCGGTCACGGCGCGCTCGCAGAGGTCGAGCGACGTGCAGGCGCTTGGCATGACGGCCGCCGGCATCGAGCGCATCTGGAGCGGGGTGGAGCGCCTCTACCGCAGTGGCTTCTATCCCGCGATCGCGCTGTGCGTGCGCCGCCAGGGCGAGGTCGTGCTCGATCGTGCCATCGGGCATGCGCGCGGTAACGGGCCGGCGGACCGCGAGGACGCGGCGCGCACGCCGGCCACGCCCCAGACGCCGTTCGTGATCTTCTCGGCATCCAAGGCGATGACCGCCGTCGTGGCCCACCTGCTCGACGAGCGCGGGCTGCTGCACGTCGGCGACCGTGTGTGCGAGTACATCCCCGAGTACGCCGCCCACGGCAAGCAGGCCATCACGATCGAGCAGCTGCTCTCCCACCGCGCCGGGGTGCCCAACCTGCCCGCCGACGCGTTCGACCTCGATCGCTTCGGCGACAGAGAGTTCATGCTGGAGATGCTGTGCGCGGCCAAGCCCCGCTCGCGACCCGGGAAGCTGCTCGCCTACCACGCGGTCTCAGGCGGCTTCATCGTTGCCGAGATCGTCCGCCGGGTGACGGGCAGGGACATTCGCACGGTGCTCCGCCAGGAGATCCTCAAACCGCTCGGCTTTCGCTGGGGCAACTACGGCGTAAGCCCCCGGGACGTGGGACGGGTCGCCCTGAGCTATCCGACCGGACCACCGGCGCTGCCGCCGCTGTCGACCGTGCTCGAGCGCGCGCTCGGCCTTCCGCCAGATGAGGTCACCGTGCGCTCCAACGACCCACGCTTTCTGACCGGCATCGTGCCGTCGGGCAATGTCGTCACGACGGCCAACGAGCTCTCCCGCTTCTTCGACCTACTGCTCGCTGGAGGCGAACTCGACGGCGTGCGCATCCTGGAGCCGCGCACGATCCGCCGCGCGATCTCCGAGCGGGCGTTCCGCGAGATCGACTTCAGCCTGGTGGCTCCCTTGCGTCACGCCAGCGGGTTCATGCTGGGCGCCAGCACGTTCAGCCTGTTCGGCCCCGACACCGACGAGGCATTTGGCCATCTCGGCTTCACCAACGTGCTCGGCTGGGCCGACCCCGAGCGCGCGCTCTCGGTCGGCCTGATAACCAGCGGCAAGCCCATGCTGCACCCGGCGCTGGGGGAGCTGTGGCTGCTCACGCGTACGATCGGCCAAGAGGCGCCCAAGGTGGCGCGCACGAGAACCCGGCCGTACTAACCCGTCGCCGCTGACGCGGCCGGGGCGAAGACGTCCTGCAGCTCGGCCCGCACGGTGGGCGTGTTGCGGACCGTGAACTCCTCGCCGAGGCGGATCGTGCGCTTCCCGGCGCTCGTGTGGATCTCGACCTGCACCTCGGCGGGGCCGGGGGCTTCCTCGATCGGCTGCTTGAGTTCCTCGATCGAGTCGTGCGAGATGTCGCCCGCGGCGATATTCAGCTTGAGCGGCTGGGCCATCGCGGTCGCGGATGCGGCGGCGGCCTGCGCTTGGGTGCGGGCGCGCTCGATCTCCTCCTCGCTGGGCGCGAAGCTCTGCACGCTCTGCACCACCACGCAGGTCTTGCCCGCTTCCTTGTGGTCGACGCGGCCCTTCACGATCACGACCTCGTCGACCTTGAGCGCGGACTCCTCGTGCTCGGCCAGCGCCTTGCCGAACACGAGCATCTCGACGGATCCGGCGAGGTCGTCGAGCGTCGCGAACATCATGTGGTCGCCGTTGCGGGTGCGGATCTTCTTCGCCTCGGTGATGATCCCGCCGACCGTCACCAAGTCCTTGTCGCGGCGCTCCGCGAGCGCCGAGAGCGGGCAGTCGACCCGCGCGCGCAGCGCCTCGCGCAGCGGCTTCAGCGGGTGCGCGGAGACGAACAGGCCGATCGCTTCCTTCTCCGCCGCGAGCAGCTCGGGCTGCTCGAACTCGACCGTCGGGATCGGCGGATGCAGCGGCCGGCCGAGGCCGAGCGGGCCGCCGGCGGGCGTCTGCGCGGCGGGGCCGCGTGTCTTCCTGCAGGTCGAAGATCGAGCCCTGCCCGATCAGCGCGTCCTGCTGGATCTTCTGGCCCGCGGCCTGGGCCTGCTCGAGCACTTCGAGCATGCCCTTGCGCGCTCGCGCCGGTCGAGCCGAGCGCGCCGCACTTGATCAGCGCCTCGATCGCCTTCTTGTTGACCGTGCGGCTGTCCACGCGCTCGCAGAAGTCCCACAGCGAGGTGAACGCGCCCGCCCTCCTCGCGGGCGCGCTTGATCGCCTCGACGGCCTGGTAGCCGACGCCCTTGACCGCGTCGAGGCCGAAGCGGATGTTGCCGCTCGACGACCGTGAACTCGTGGTCTGAGAGGTTGACGTCGGGCGGCAGGATCTCGATCCCCATCTCCTCGCAGCGCGCGACGAAGAACGGCACCTTGTCCTTCGTCGACATCACCGAGGAGATCAGCGCCGCCATGTACTCGGCCGGGTAGTTCGCCTTCAGCCACGCGGTGCGGTAGGCGATCAGCCCGTAGCAGGCGGCGTGGCGACTTGTTGAACGAGTAGTCGGCCGACTTCTCGTTCGTCTGCCAGAGGAACTCGATCACCTCGGCTCTGGTGCCCGACGCCCGGCAGCCCTCGACGAACTCGGGCTTCAGCGCGGCCATCGCCGCGCGGTTCTTCTTGCCGATCGCCTTGCGCAGGTCGTCCGCCTTGGCGCCCGAGAAGCCGGCGAGCTCCTTGGAGATCTGCATCGCCTGCTCCTGGTAGAGGATCACGCCGTTGGAGGACTCGAGGATCGGGCGCAGGCGCTCGTCGGGGTAGGAGATCGCCTCGCGGGTTGTGCTTGCCCCGCGCGTAGACGGGGATCTGGTCCATCGCGCCCGGGCGGTAGAGCGCGTTGAGCGCGACGAGGTCGTCGAACTCGTCCGGGCGGACCTTCTTGCAGCGCCTCGCGCATGCCCTCGGACTCGAACTGGAACACGCCGATCGAGTCGCCGCGGGCGAGCATCTCGTACGTCGCGCGCGTCGTCCAGCGGCAGCGTCGTCCATGTCCGGGCCGCTCGCCGGTGGAGCGCTCGATGATGTCGAGCGCGTCCTCGATCACGTCGAGGTTGCGCAGCCCGAGGAAGTCCATCTTGAGCAGGCCGATCTCCTCGATCGGCTTCATCGAGAACTGCGTGACCGTGCGGAACGCGCGCTCGCCGTTCTCGTCGGTGCCGGCGTCGGCGAGCTGCAGCGGCACGATGTCCGTCAGCGGCCGGTCGGCGATCACGACCGCGGCGGCGTGGATCGAGGAGTTGCGCACGATCCCCTCGAGGCCCTGCGCGACGTCGACGATCTGCTTCGGCCGCGGGTCCTCGTCGCAGGCCTTGCGCAGCGGCTGGCCCGCCTTCAGGCAGTCCTCGAAGGACGGCGAGCGGCCCATGATCGGGTCGGGGATCAGCTTCGCCAGGCGGTCGCCGGTGCCGTAGTCGTAGCCGAGCACGCGCGCGGCGTCGCGCGTGGCGGCGCGCGGGAACATCTTGCCGAAGGTGACGATCTGCGCGACCGACTCGCGCCCGTACTTCTCGGTCACGTAGCGCATCACGCGCTCGCGCCCGCGCACGGAGAAGTCGATGTCGATGTCCGGCATCGACACGCGCTCGGGGTTCAGGAAGCGCTCGAACAGCAGGTCGTAGCGGAGCGGGTCGACGTCGGTGATCGACAGGCAGTAGGACGACGATCGAGCCCGCCGCCGAGCCGCGGCCGGGGCCGACCGCGATGCCGTTCTCCTTGGCGAACTTGACGAAGTCCCAGACGATCAGGAAGTAGGCGTTGAAGCCCATCCGGTCGATCACGTCGAGCTCCATCTCCATCCGCTCGAGCGCCTCGGCCGGGCGGCGGGTCGCCGTAGCGCAGGCGCAGCCCCTCCTGCACGCGCGCGCGCAGGTACTCGCGCTCGGCGTGCCGTCCGGGGTCGGGTAGCTCGGGATCAGCTGCTTGCCGAGCTCGAGCTCGACCGAGCAGCGCTCGGCGATCTCCAGCGTGCTCGCGATCGCCTCGGGCCACTCCGCGAACGCGCTCGCCATCTCGGCGCTGTCGCGCAGGTAGAACTCGTTCGTGTCGAACGTCAGCTTCGGCTCGGCGATGCGTGCTCTTCGTCTGCACGCACAGCAGCGCCGTGTGGTGGTCGTAGTCCTCGCGGCGCAGGTAGTGGACGTCGCCCGTGCCGACCAGGCGGCCGCCGACCTCGCGGGCGATCCGGACGATCCCCTCGTTGCACTTGTCCTGCGGCGCGAGGCCGTTCTTCTGGACCTCGAAGTAGACGTTCTCGGCGCCGAACACGCGCAGCAGGTCGTCGGCGTGGGCGCGCGCGTCGCCCGGGCGGTCGTCGAGCAGCCGCTGGCAGAAGCGCGACGCGAGGCAGCCGGTGAGCGCGATGACGCCCTCGGAGTGGCGCTCGATCTGGGCCGAGGTCGACCGTCGGCTTGCCGCGCTGCAGGCCCTCGAGGAAGCCGGCCGAGGAGAGCTTGACGAGGTTGCGGTAGCCGGCGTCGTTGGCGGCGAGCAGCGTCAGGTGGTTGCGCTCGACGCTTGCCCGGCCCGCTGGCCGTGTGGTCGTCGACGAGGTAGATCTCGCAGCCGACGATCGGCTTGATGCCGTGCTTCTTGCACGCCTTGTAGAGCTCGACCGCGCCGTTCATCACGCCGTGGTCGGTCAGCCCGAGGGCCGGCTGGCCGAACTCCGCGGCGCGCTCGGCGAGCGCCTCGATCTTGCACGCGCCGTCGAGCAGCGAGTACTCGGAGTGGACGTGGAGGTGGGCGCAGGACGGGGTGCTCACTGGTACTGCATGCTAGGCGGCCGAGCGGCGGAGGCTCAGCGCGCCGCGCCGCTGTTTGCGCCGATAAGCGCATGCGGCCGATCAGCGACATGCTGTGCTTGTGCGGCGGCGCGCACGGCGCCGCGGCGCGACGGCTCCGGCGGCAGCGCCGGCGCGGCCTGCGCGCGCGCGCGCAGACGCTCCACCGCGGCGGCGAGCGCGTCGGCCATCTCCGCCCCGCGGGCTCCTCGCCAGGCGCTCGCGCGGGCGGCGGCTCGCGCGCGGCGGCGCGTCCTGCGGCGGCGGCACGCTGCGCTCGGCCGCGCGCTCGACGGCGGCCGCGCAGCGGCGCTGGGCGTCTGGGCGCGCGCTCGACGGTCGCGATCGGCCGAGCGCGCGACGTGCGCGGCCGTGGCGAGGCTCGCGGGCGGCGGCGTGCGGCTGCCGGCGCGGCGGCGCCGCTGCAGCGCCCGCGAGCCGCGCTCGAGCGATGCCCGCTGCACGTCGCCGAGCAGCGCCGCCATCTGGCGGTGTCCCTCGCGCATCGCCTCGAGCTGGCGCTCGGAGCGCTCGCGCGCGGCGCGCTCGGCGCGCGAGCCCGCGCTGCGAGCTCGGCGGCGCGCCGCTCGAGCTCGCCCGACGCGCGCGTGCAGCTCGCTGCTCGGCAGCGCGTCGGCAGCGCGCGGCGCGCTCGGCTGCGGCCGCCTGCTCGGCCTCGGCGAGCTGGCGCTGGACGGTCTCGAGCGCGCTCGGCGAGCTCGGCGGCGTCGCGTTCGCTGGCGGCTCGAGGCGCGCGCGCGAGGCGCTCGAGCTCGGCGCGGCTCTCGCGCTCGGTGCCGACGAGGCGGTCCTCGGCCTCGACGCGCAGCTGCTGCTCGGCGTACTCGCGCTGCTTGACGCGGCGCAGCTCGTGCTCGCGCTCCAGCGCGGCGGTCTGCTCGGCCTCGAGCAGCTCGGCCATGCCATGCGCGCTCGTCCTCGGCCTCGCGCAGGCGCTGCTGCAGGCTCGGCGACGTGGCGTTCGAGCGTCTGCACGGTCGCTTCGGCGGCCTCCGCGCGGCGTGTCAGCGCCGCTCGCCGCTCTCGGCGGCGCGGCGCGCGCGGCGTTCGGCGAGCAGGTCGCCCTCGCTGCGGCCGCGGCCGCGCTGATGAGCCCTCGGAGCCGCCGCCGGGCTCGCCCGCCGGGTGTCTCGTCTCCCTCGGCCATCACGATGACCGGCAAGCTACGCCGGCGCGCCGGACGGCCCGCGAGGCGTACGCGGCCGCTACTCGTTGCGCAGGCGCCAGGCCATGCGCGACTGCAGCGACCACAGCTCGATGAAGCCGGGCGAGGCGGTCTGGGAGAACAGCCCGCCGGACTCGGAGAAGGAGGCCAGCGCCGGCGTCGTAGACGGCGTTGGGCGAGGAGCGCGTGACGACGCGCGCGTGGCCCTTGTAGAGCTTCATGCCGATCGTCCCGGTGACCTGCTCGTTGACGCTGCTCCATGTAGGCGTCGAGGTCGCCGCGCAGCGGCTCCCACCACAGGCCGGCGTAGACGAGGTAGGCCCACTGGTGGTCGAGCTCGGCCTTGAACTGGTTCTGGTGGATCGTGCAGACGAGCCGCTCGAGCTCCTGGTGGGCGGGCAGGATGATCGCGGCGGCGGGCGCCTCGTAGATGTCGCGCACCTTCAGCCCGACGATCCGGTCCTCGATGTGGTCGACGATCCCGACGCCGTGGCGCGCGGCGATCTCGGCGGTCGCGTTCGATCAGCTCGACGAGCCCGAGGCGCTCGCCGTTCAGCGCGACGGGCATGCCGCGCTCGAAGCTCAGCTCGACGGTCTCGGGCTCGTCGGGCGCCTGCTCGGGGCGCGTGACGAGCTGGAAGACGTCGTCGTCGGGGGCGTGGTCGAGGTCCTCGATCCAGCGGCCCTCCGAGGAGCGGCCCCAGAGGTTGTCGTCGATCGAGTAGGGCGCGGCCTCGGTGCCGCCCTTGACCGGGATGCCGTGCTCGCGCGCGTAGGCGATCTCCTCCTCGCGGCCCATCTGCCAGGAGCGCACGGGCGCGATCACCTTCAGCTCGGGCGCGAGCGTCGCGATCGTCGCCTCGATGCGCACCTGGTCGTTGCCCTTGCCGGTGCAGCCGTGGGCGATCGTGTCGCAGCCGCTCGCGCGCGCGTAGCTCGACGGCGAGCTTGGCGATCAGCGGGCGCCCGAGCGCGGTGAACAGCGGGTAGCCGCCGCCGTAGAGCGCGTTGGCCTTGATCGCCGGCGCGAGGTACTCGCGCGCGAACTCCTCGCGCGCGTCGACGACGTGGCACTCGAGCGCGCCGAGCTGGAGGCCTTGCCCTCGATCACGCTCGTAGTCCTCGCCGGGCTGGCCGAGGTTGACGGTCAGGCAGACGACCTCGGCGTCGTAGCGAGTCCTGGATCCACTTGAGCATCACGCTCGTGTCGAGGCCGCCGGAGTAGAGCAGCAGCACGCGGTGGACCTGCTCGGGGTCGGCCTCGTAGGAGGCGGTGCGGGATGGTTGGGTTCGTGCGGCTGGTCGTCGCTCACGGCGCGCGAAGGTCGTCAGCCGCGCCGCGCGTGCGTTCCATCAGCGGGTAGGCGCAGCGCGCCGCTGCACGAAGCCGAGCTGTGCGTAGAGCCCCTGGGCGTCGGCGGTGTGCAGCAGCCAGTGGACGCTCGCGGCACGCGTCCGCGCCGTCGACCAGCTCGCGCACGAGCGCGAGCCCGAGGCCGCGTCCGCGGTAGCGGCTCGAGCACGTACACGTCGGCCAGGTAGGCGACGCGTGGCGCCGTCGGAGACCGCGCGGGCGAAGCCGACCTGCTGCGCCGCCGTGGTAGAGGCCCGACGACGCGCAGCGAGCCGCGCGATCGTGCTGCTGGACGAGCTCGCGCGTGCGCCCGCGGCCCCAGTAGGACTCGCCGCTGATGAACGCGTGCACCGCGTCGACGTCGATCCGCGCGGGGTCGTCGTCGAGCTCGAAGCCCTCCGCGGAGCACGCGTGCGCACCGCTCAGCCCTCCAGCGCCGCGCGCGAGCCGCCGCAGGGCCTCCTCGACCTCGCCTCGCTCGATCGTCAGCGGCGGCAGCAGGCGCAGCGTGGTGGGGCCGGTCGCGTTGAGCGACGAGCCGCTGCTCGAGCAGCGCGCGGCGCACGACCGTCGGGCGCGGGCACGTCGAGCTCGCAGGCGAGCATCAGGCCGCGCCCGCGCACCGAGCACGTGCGGCAGCGCGCTCGAGGCCCTCGGCGCAGCCGCGCGCCGAGCTCGCGCACGCGCGCGAGCAGCGCCGGGTCGTCGGTCAGCTCGAGCGCCGCGAGCGCCGCCGCGGCGACCACCGGGCCCGCCGGCGAACGTCGAGCCGTGGTCGCCGGGCTGCGAGCACGTCGGCGAGGCGCGCGCCGGTGACGAGCGCGCCGATCGGCAGCCCGCCGCCGAGCGCCTTGGCGACGGTCATCGCGTCGGGCACGACGCCCGTCTGCTCGTACGCCCACAGCGTGCCGGTGCGGCCCATGCCGCATCTGGATCTCGTCGAAGATCAGCGCGGCGCCGTGCGCGTCGCAGGCCGCGCGCGCGGCGCGCAGCAGCTCCTCGGAGAGCACGTGCACGCCGCGTCTCGCCCTGGATCGGCTCGAGCAGCACCGCGGCGGTGCGCTCGTCGACGGCCGCGCGCGAGCGCCTGCGGGCTCGGGCGGCGACGGCGCGGAAGCCGGGCACGAGCGGCGCGAACGGCGCCTGCTTGGCCTCCTGGGGCGTCGCCGACAGCGCGCCGTAGGTGCGCCCGTGGAAGGCGCCGTGGACGACGACGACGTCGCCGCCGTGCCTGGCCTTGCGCGCGAGCTTGATCGCCGCCTCGTTGGCCTCGGCGCCGGAGTTGCAGAAGAACACCTTGCCGCCGAGGCTCGACTCGGACAGGCGCTCGGGCGAGGCGCATCGCGGGCTCGGTGTAGAAGAGGTTGCTGACGTGCATCAGCCGCCCGGCCTGCTCGCGGACCGCCGCGACGACGCGCGGGTGGCAGTGGCCGAGGTTCGTGACCGAGATGCCGCAGAGGAAGTCGAGGTACTCGTTGCCCTCGGCGTCCCACAGCCGCGCGCCCTCGCCGCGCACGAACTCGACGGGCTGGCGCGCGTAGGTGGGGATCACGCTGTCGCGCTCGAGCGCCTGCAGCTCGGCGAGGCTCACGGCGCGGCCTCGATCTTCGTGCCGATCCCGGCGTCGGTGAACAGCTCGAGCAGCAGCGAGTGCGCGAGCGCGCCCGTCGAGGATGTGCGCGGCGCTGACGCCGTCGTCGATCGCGTGCGACGCACGCCTCGAGCTTCGGGCGCATGCCGCCGTCGCATGCTCGCGCAGCGCGCCGCGCACCTCGCTCGGCGCTGGCCTGCCCGATCAGGCTGGCCGGGTCGGCGGGGTCGGCGCAGCCAGCCGGGGACGTCGGTCAGGAAGACGACCTTGTAGGCGCCGAGCGCGCCCGCGACGGCGCCCGCGGCCTCGTCGGCGTTGACGTTGTAGGAGTTGCCCTCGCGGTCGGCGCCGACGGAGGCGATCACCGGGATGTAGTCGCTGCGCGATGTGCTCGATCACGCCGACGTTGACGCGCTCGATGCGCCCGACGAAGCCGATGTCCTCGCCGCCGGGCGCGGTGCGCCGCGCGACGCGGAACAGCGAGCCGTCGTCGCCGCACAGGCCGACGGCGGGCTGGCCGTGGCGGTTGAGGCGCAGCACGATCTCCTTGTTGACCTTGCCGACGAGCACCATCTTGGCGACCTCGACGGTGTTCTCGTCGGAGACGCGCAGCCCGCCGACGAACTCGCACGGGCAGGCCGAGGCGCTCCATGTAGCCGGTGATCTCCGGGCCGCCGCCGTGGACGACGATCGGGTTCAGCCCGACGTACTTGAGCAGCACGACGTCGCGCGCGAACTCCTCGCGCAGCGTCGGGTCCTCCATCGCGGCGCCGCCGTACTTGATCACGACCGTCTTGCCGTGGAACTCCCTGATGTAGGGGAGCGCCTCGAGCAGCGTTCCGACGTCGCGCATTCCGACCCCCTCCGTCATATCCCAAGCCCCCCGTCATGTCGTGTAGTCGGCGTTGATCGTCACGTACTCGTGCGAGAGGTCGGAGAAGAAGACCTCGGTCTCGGCGCCCTCGCCGGGCAGGCCGATCTCGTACTCGACCTCCGCGCGCTGGCACCGCGCGCGGCGAGCGCGGGCTCGTCGTAGGGGATCGCGGCGCCCGCGGAGCAGACCTGGATGCCCTCGATCGTGATGTCGACGCGCGAGCGGCGCGGTGCCCGGCAGCGCGCGCGCCGACGGCCTGCACGATGCGTCCCCAGTTGGGGTCGCCGCCGTGCAGCGCGGCCTTGACGAGCGGCGAGTTGGCGACGGCGCGCGCGGCGCGCCTCGACGCCGTCGACGTTGCCGCCGCGCACGACGACGCGCGCGATCCGCCCGGCGCCCTCGCCGTCGGCGACCATCATGATCGCGAGCTGCGCGCAGCAGCGCGTCGAGCGCCTCGCCGAAGCGCAGCTCGTCCTCGCTCTCGGGCGCGACGTGCACGCCGCTGGCGCCGGAGCACATCAGGATCGCGGTGTCGTTGGTCGAGAGCTGGCCGTCGACCGAGGCGCGGTCGAAGGAGCGCTTGACGCACACGCCGAGCAGCAGGTCGGCGGTCTCGGCGCGACAGCGCCGCGTCGGTCTCGACGAAGCACAGCATCGTCGCGAAGCGCGGCGAGATCATCCCGGCGCCCTTGCACTGCGCGCTCAGGCGCACGGTGCCCGACGGCAGCTCGACCTCGAGGTTGGCGCGCTTCTCGAACGCGTCGGTCGTCTGGATCGCCTGCTGGAAGGCGGCGTCGCCGTCCCGGCGCGAGCTGCGGGCGCGCGGCGAGGATGCCCTTGAGCACCTCGTCGACGGGCAGGTGGTGGCTGATCGCGCCGGTCGAGGCGAGCGCGACCTCGGCGGGGTCGACGCCGACGGCGAGCGCGGCGGCGCCCTGCGTCTTGGCGGCGTCGTCGAGCCCGCGCCGGCCGGTGGCGGCGTTGGCGCAGCCGGAGTTGGCGAGCACGGCGCGCAGCGCGTCGCAGGCGGCAGCGCTCGCGGCTGAGCGAGCACCGGCGCGGCGGGCGTGCCGGTGGCGGTGAAGCGCGCGGCGCTGACGGGCGTCTCGGCGTCGCAGACGAGCAGCCCGACGTCGGGGTTGCCGCTCGGCTTGATGCCCCGCGGCGACGCCGGCGGCGCGGAAGCCCGCCGGCAGCCCGGCGGCGAGGCCGAGTTCGCGCACGTGCGTCGGCGCGGGCACCCAGCGCGAGTGGAAGAACGGCAGCGTGGCCCGGTCCTTGGCGCTCACAGCAACCCCCTCGTCTCGGGTAGGCCGAACATCAGGTTGAGGTTCTGCACGGCCTGCGAGGAGGTGCCCTTCCAGAGGTTGTCGATCGCGGAGAACACGAGCACCTTGCCGGTGTGCTGCGTCGGCGGCGGCGAAGATCGCGGCAGAAGTTGGTCTGCGCGCACCTCGCGCACGCCGGGCGGCGCGTCGACGACCTCCACGAACGGCTCGTGCGTCGTAGGCGGTCGCGTAGAGCTCGCGCAGCTCCTCGGCGGCGACGGGGCGTGTGGGCGTCACGTAGCAGCTGGCCATCTCGCCCTGGTCGAGCGGCACGAGGTGGGCCTGGAACTGGACCGTGCAGATCGGCGCCGAGCAGCGCGAGCTGCTCCTCGATCTCGGGCGTGTGGCGGTGCGCGGCGACCTTGTAGGGGAGGATGTTCTCGCCCGCCATCGACAGGTGCGTGGTCTCGTCGAACGCGCGCCCGGCGCCGGAGATGCCCTGCTTGGCGTCGATCACCACGTCGGCGATCAGGCCCGGCGCGGGCGAGCGGCGCGAGCGCGAGCAGCGACGCGGTCGGGTAGCAGCCGGGGTTGGCGACGATGCCCGCGCCGGCGATCGCGCTCGCGGTGCAGCTCGGTCAGCCCGTAGACGGCGCTCGCCGAGCAGCTCGGGGCGCGGGTGCTCGCCGTACCAGCGCTCGTAGGTGGCGAGCGAGCGCAGGCGGAAGTCGGCGCTGAGGTCGACGACGCGCGCGCCGAGCTCGCGCAGCGCGGCGACGGTCGGGCGCGGCGGCGGCGTGCGGGTAGGCGACGATCGCGGCGTCGATGCCCGTCGAGGCGCGCCGAGCTCGAGCTCCTCGATCGTCGAGCGGCACGCGGTAGCGCGGGTAGAGGTCCTCGAGGCGTCCTGCCGACCTCCGAGCGGCCGGTGACGCGCGACGAGCTCGAAGTCGGGGTGGCGCCAGAGCAGCTGCGCGGCGAGCGCGCCCGCGAAGCCGGTCGCGCCGGCGACGATCACCCGCGGCGCGCCGGGCGCGGAGGGCTGGGCGACGGGCGCTAGCCACGCAGCTCGCCTCCGAGCTCGGCGAGCGCGGCGACGATCCGCTCGCGCAGCGGGCGCGATGTCCTCGTCGGTGAGCGTGCGCTCGAGCGAGCGGAACGAGAGCGCGAGCGCGAGCGAGCGCCGGCCCTCCCCCACCTGCTCGCCGGTGTAGACGTCGAAGATCTCGCGCGTCGTCGAGCATCGCGCCCGGCGGCCGTGCGGACCGCGTGCGAGCACCTCGCGCGCCGGCACGGCGACGGGCAGCGTGACGGCGAGGTCCTGGCGCAGCGCCGGGAAGGCGCCGAACGGCGCGGAAGGAGACGACCTCGGGCGCGACGGCGGCGAGCTTGCCGAGGTCGATCGCGAACGCGGCGGTGCGCTCGAGGTCCCAGGCGCCTGCGACGAGCGGGTGGATCTCGCCGAGGAAGCCGAGCGTCACGGGTTGACCCTGCTCGTCGCGCGCCAGCACGGCGGCGCTGCGGCCGGGGTGCAGGAACGGCCAGCTCTGCGCTCCGCACGGACCAGTCGAAGACCGAAGCGGTCGAGCAGTCGCCGCGAGCAGCGCCTTGGCGGCGAAGAAGTCGGCCTGCGGCGCGCTCGCCGCGCCAGGAGCGCGGCGCGAGCGCGCCGCTGAGCAGCGCGCCGAGCGCGTGGTGTTCGTCGCGCGCCGCGCGCCGGTCGCCTCGCGCCGCCGGCGCGCGCGGTAGACGGTGCCCGACTCGAAGATGGCGACGTCGGGCCCGTTGCGCGCGACGTTGTGCCGGGCGGCGTCGAGCAGCGAGCCGAGCAGCGTCGGGCGCATGATCGACTGCCCGTCCGACAGCGGGTTCTCGAGCGCCACGACGCGGCGCATCTCGTGGTCGGCGGGCAGCCGCAGCCGGTCGAGCAGCGCCGGGCTCGGTGAAGCTCCAGCCGACGATCTCGTGCAGCCCGCGCCCGACCATCGCGTCCTCGGCGGCGCGGCGCACGCGCTGGGCGTGGCGTGAGCCGTCCGGCCGCGCCGCGGCGCGCGGGCAGCGTCGCGGGCAGGCGCTCGAGGCCGTCGATGCGCGCGACCTCCTCGATCAGGTCGATCTCGCGTGTGACGTCGCTCGCGGCGCAGCGCGGGCACGGTCACGTCGAGGCCGTCGGCGGCGGGCTGCGGTGGCGAAGTCGAGCGCGCTGCAGGATCTCCGCCTGGCGCTCGCGCGGCGACCGGCACGCCGAGGATCGCCTGCACGCGCGCCTCGCGCAGGCGGATCGTCTGCGTCGGCGGCGGGCTCGCCGCCGACGTCGATCGTGCCGGGCGCGACGCTCGCGCCGCACAGCTCGATCATCAGCCGCGTGGCGATCGCCTGCGCGTGCATGCACTGCTCCGGCTGCAGGCCCTTCTCGAAGCGCCCGGAGGCCTCGCTGCGCAGGCCGAGCGCCCAGGAGGTGCGGTGGATGTTGGGCCCGTTCCAGGTGGCGACCTCGAGCAGCACGCGCGTCGTGTCCGGCTGCGACCTCCGAGCGCGCGCCGCCCATCAGCCCGGCGATCGACGTCGGCCCGTCGGCGTCCTCGATCACGACCATCTCGCCGTCGAGCGTGCGCGTCTGCCCGTCGAGCGTCTCGCACCTGCTCGCCCTCGCGCGCGCGGCGCACGCGTCAGCGCGCGCGCCGGCGACGCGGTCGAGGTCGAACGCGTGCAGCGGCTGGCCGGTGAGCAGCATCGCGTAGTTGGTGATGTCGACGACGTTGTTGATCGGGCGCTGCCCGGCCGCCGTCAGGCGCGCCTTCAGCCACGGCGGCGAGGGCGCGATCGTGACGTCCTCGAACACGCGCGCGGTGAAGCGCGGGCACAGATCGGGGCACTCGACGCGCACCTGCGCGCCCGCGACGGGCCCGGTCGAGCCCGGCGTCCTCGCTCCAGGGCGCGGCCGCGAGCGGCGCGCCGGTGGCGGCGTGCAGCTCGCGCGCGACGCCGTACACGCCGAGGCAGTCGGGCCGGTTGGGCGTGATCTCGAGCTCGAGCACGTCGGTCGAGATCGGCAGCACGTCCGCCAGCGGCGTGCCCGGGCGCGAGCTCCGCGCTCGAGCGTCAGCTCGTCGAGCACCATGATCCCCTCCCCGCCCGACGCCGAGCTCCAGCTCGGTCTCGGAGCAGGATCATCCCTTCGGAGACGACGCCGCGGAGCTTGGCCTTCTCGAGCTTCGTGCCGTCCGGGCATGACCGCGCCGGGCCGCGCGACCGCGACGGTCTGCCCGGCGGCGACGTTGGGCGCGCCGCAGACGATCGTCGCCGGCTCGTCGCGTCGCCGAGGTCGACGCGTGCACGACCTTCAGCCGGTCGGCGTCGGGGTGCTGCTCGGCGCTCAGCACGCGCCCGACGACGAAGCCCTCGCTCGATGCGCACGCCGTGGTGGTGGATCGCCTCGACCTTCGTGCCGGTCATCGTCAGGCGCTCCTCGATCGCGCGCACGTCGAGCGCGCGGGTCGCAGTATTCGCGCAGCCAGGGAAGCGGGACCCTCATCCGAACTGCTCCAGGAAGCGCAGGTCGTTCTCGTAGTACAGGCGCAGATCGGGGACGCCGTGCTTGAGCATCGCGATCCGCTCGACGCCGAGGCCCCACGCGAAGCCCTGCACCTTCTCGGGGTCATAGCCGGGCGCGTTCGCCTCGGTCGTGGGCACGTAGGAGTAGACGTTGGGGTCGACCTCGCCCGCGCCGAGCACCTCCAGCCAGCCCTCGCCCTTGCACAGGTAGCAGCGCGCGCCGTCGCGCAGAAAGCCCTTGCCGTCGCAGTGGAAGCACGACACGTCGACCTCGACGCTCGGCTCGGTGAAGGGGAAGAAGTGCGGGCGCAGGCGCACGTCGCGCTCGTCGCCGAAGACCGCGCGCGCGAACTCCAGCAGCGTGCCCTTGAGGTCGGCGAGCGTGATGTCCTCGTCGACCGCGAGGCCCTCGATCTGGTGGAACTGCGGCGTGTGCGTGGCGTCGGAGTCCGGCCGGTAGACGCGGCCGGGGATCACGACGTACAGCGGCGGCGGGTGGGCCTCCATCGCGCGCACCTGCATCGGCGAGGTGTGCGTGCGCAGGACCGGAGCTCCTCGGAGACGTAGAAGGTGTCGGTGCGCGCCCGCGCGGGGTGCGTGGGGCTGTGGTTGAGCGCGTCGAAGTTGTAGTGGACGCGTCTCGACCTCGGGGCCCTCCATGACGGTGAAGCCGAGCCCGAGGAAGATGTCTTCGAGCTCGCGCCGCGTCGCGGTGAGCACGTGCAGGCGCCCGATCGGCTGCGGCGGCGCGCCGGGCAGCGTCACGTCGACCGCGTCCGCCTGCAGGCTCGCGCTCGAGCTCGCGCGCCGGCGAGCTCCCCGCGCGCGCGCCTCGATCAGCGCCTCGAGCGCCTGGCGCGCCTGGTTGGCGGCCTTGCCGACCGCGCCGCGCTCGCGCCGGCTCGAGCGCTGGCGACGCCGCGCAGCAGCTGCGGCAGCTCCGCCTTGCGGCCCGAGGTAGCGCACGCGCAGCTCCTCGAGCGCCGCGCTCGAGGCGGCCGCGGATCTCGCCGCCTGCCCGTCCGCGCGCAGCTGCTCGATGCGATCGATCATGACGCCGGGACCCTAGACGGTCCGCGGGTCATCTCGTAAAGCGCCACCGTCGCGGCCATCGCCGCGTTGAGCGACTCGGAGGCGATCGGGATCCGCGCGCGCGCGATCGCACGCCGCGACCACGTCCGTCCGGCAGCCCCTCGCGCTCGGCGCCGACGAGCAGCGTCACCGGCATCAGCGCGTCGCGGCGGGCACTCGCCGCGCGCCGCGCCGCAGCGCCTCGCCGCGCGCGCCGGCCGACGCAGCGCGATCCGCTCGCCGGGCAGCTCGCCGAGCGTCGCTCCACGCGCGCGAGCGCGACGGTGAAGATCGCGCCCATGCTCGCGCGCACCGCCTTGGGCGCCGTGCGGGTCGGCGCAGCCGGGCCCGAGCGCCACGCACGAGGCGCCGAAGGCCTGCGCCGAGCGCAGCACGGTGCCGACGTTGCCGGGGTCGCGACGCCGTGCAGGTACACGCACAGCGGCCCCGCCGGCGCGACCCCAGCGCTGCTCGTAGACGCCGATCACGCGCGTCCCCGAGCCGAGCGTCGAGGCGCGCGCGAGCGCGGAGCGCTCCACGTCGTGGAAGTCCTCGCCCGCCGAGACCCGAGCCCGCCAGGCGATAGCCCTCGACCGCCGCCGCCCGCCGCCTGGGCGGCCGCCGCGATCAGGTCCTCGCCCTCGGCCAGGAAGCGTGCCGCGTGCGCGCGCGCTCGCGCTTGGTGTGCAGGCGGCGCACGCGCCTTCAGGCGGGGGTTCTGTTGGGATGCGATCTGGCTCATCTGCTGGGTTCTCGGGGTGTGCTGTACCTGGTTTGGAACGAAAAAGGGCGCCGTCCCTTTCAGGAGCGACGCCCGGGAGGCTGTCGAGTCGATTGCCGGGTCCCGGCCGGGCCGGGGTCAGGCAGCCGCCACGCCTCGCGGGCGACCTCGGCAAAACGTCGGAAGGTGTCGGCGTCGCGCACGGCGATGTCCGCGAGCACCTTGCGGTCGAGCTCGACGCCGGCCAGCTTCAGGCCGTGCATGAACTGCGAGTAGCTCATGCCGTTGATGCGCGCGGCGGCGTTGATGCGCGTGATCCACAGTCTGCGGAAGTCGCGCTTGCGGTTGCGCCTGTCGCGGTAGGCGTAGGTGTCGGCCTTGAGCAGGGCCTCCTTGGCGCGCTTGTAGTTCGAGTTCGCCTCGCCGCGGAAGCCCTTCGTCAGCTCGAGCGTCGCGCGGCGCTTCTTGCGCGCGTTGACAGAACGCTTGACGCGCGTCACTTGCCCACCCCCAGCATCCGCTTGATCCGCGGCACGTCATCGTCGTGGATCATCTTCGGGCCGCCGAGCGCGCGCTTCTTTTTCGGCGACTTCTTCTCGAGGATGTGGCTCGTGAAGGGGTGCCGTCCGCGCACCTTGCCGGTGGCGGTGACTTTGAAGCGCTTCTTCGCGCCGGAGTGGGTCTTCATCTTGGGCATGGGCTATCGGCCGATGATTATGACACGGCCGTGCCCGCGGCAGCGGCCCCGGCGTCCTCGGCGGCGGAATCGGCTGTCGCGGTCGATGCCTGCTCGGCGGGCGCGGAGCCCTCGTCTGCGCTCGCCTCGGCGGCCTCGGGTGGCTGCTCGGCGGGCGCCGCAGCGCCATTCGCCGCGGACTCCGACACGCCGGCGGGAGCGTCCGTGGCAGCACCGCTCGGCGTCTCCGCCGCGGGCTCGCCGCTCGGCTCGTCCCCGTCGACGCGTCCCGCGAGGACCGCTTTGGAGGGGGCCATCATCATCGTCATGTTGCGCCCTTCCTGCATCGGGCGCTGCTCGACGACGCCGAGCTCCGCGAGCTCCTCGGCGAGCCGGTCGAGGATCGCCGTGCCGCGCTCCGGGTGGGTCACCTCGCGTCCGCGGAACATGATCGTCACCTTGACCTTGTCCTTGTGGCGCAGGAAGCGCTCGACGTGGTGCTTCTTCGTGTCGTAGTCGTGCTCGGCGATCTTCGGGCGGAACTTGATCTCGCGCACCGTGATCTGCTGCTGGTGCTTGCGCGCCTGCTTGAGCTTCTGGGCCTGCTCGTACTTGTACTTGGAGTAGTCGAGCACGCGGCACACCGGCGGGCGCGCCTCGGGGGCGACCTCGACGAGGTCGAGGTCGCGTTCCTGCGCGAACGCGAGCGCGTCGGCGGTCTTCAGCACGCCGACCTGCTGGCCCTCGTCGTCGATCAGACGAACCTCGGGCACGCGGATGCGCTCGTTGATCCTCGTCGTGTCCCGCTCGGGCGGGCGCCGGTCGAACCTGCGAGGAACCGGCACTAGCTGTTATGGCCGCGCGTCAAGCGAATGCTAGGCGTGGCGCTCTGAGGATTTGCGAGGCTGCAATGCGAGTGAGTATAGCTCGCCGTGAAGTCGCTCGGCGAACTGCGCCACCGTGCAGGCGCCCGCGTCGCCGCCGCGATGCTCGCGCACCGACACGGTGCGCTCCTCTTCCTCGCGCTCGCCGACGACCAGCATGTAGGGGATCTTTCGCAGCTCGGCGTCGCGGATCTTGCGCCCGATCGACTCGCTGCGGTCGTCGAGCTCGACGCGCGCCTCGCCTCCGCGCAGCGTGTCTCTGACCTGCCTGCCGTAGTCGTTGAAGCGGTCGGACACGGGCAGCACGATCGCCTGCACCGGCGCGAGCCACAGCGGCAGCTCGCCCGCGTAGTGCTCGATCATGATCCCGATGAAGCGCTCGTAGGAGCCGAACATCGCGCGGTGGATCATCACCGGGCGGTGCTCCTGGTTGTCCGCGCCGGTGTAGGTGAGCTCGAAGCGCTCCGGCATCGAGTAGTCGAGCTGCACCGTCCCCAGCTGCCAGGAGCGTCCGAGCGAGTCGGTCATGTGCATGTCGATCTTCGGGCCGTAGAAGGCGCCGTCGCCCGGGTTCAGCTCGTAGTCCAGACCCAGCTCCTCGAGCGTGTCCGTCAGCTTGCGCTCGGCGCGGTCCCACATCTCGTCCGTGCCGATGCGCTGCTCGGGGCGCGTGGAGAGCTCGAGGCTGACGTCGAAGTCGAACAGCGCTGTAGGTGTCGAACGCCATCTCCAGGCAGCCCTGCACCTCCTCCTGGACCTGCTCCTCGGTGCAGAAGATGTGCCCGTCGTCCTGCGCGAAGTGGCGCACCCGCAGCAGCCCGTGCAGCACGCCCGAGGCCTCGTTGCGGTGCAGAGGCCCGGCTCGAAGTAGCGGACGGGCAGGTCGCGGTAGGAGTGGCGCTGGGTGGAGAACAGGTGCGCGTGGCCGGGGCAGTTCATCGGCTTGACGCCCATCTCGCGCTCCTCGACCTGCACCGTGAACATGTTCTCGCGGTACTTGCCCCAGTGCCCGAGGTCTTCCACAGCTCGGCGTCGAAGATCTGCGGCGTCTTCACCTCGCTGTAGCCGCGCTCGGCGCCCATCTTGCGCGACAGCGTCACGAGCGCGTTGAAGATGCCCGTGCCGGGCGGCAGCCAGAAGGCGGCGCCGGGCGAGACCTCGGAGAACGTGAACAGGCCGAGCTCGCGCCCGAGCTTGCGGTGGTCGCGCGCCTTCGCCTGCTCGATCCGCTCCAGGTGCTCCTCCAGCTCGGCCTTGGAGAAGAACGCCGTGCCGTAGATGCGCGTCAGCATCGTGCGCTTGGAGTCCCCGCGCCAGTACGCGCCGGCGACGGAGCTGAGCTTGAACGCGCCGACCGTCTTCGTGCTCGGCGCGTGCGGGCCGCGGCAGAGGTCGGTGAACGGGCCGTTGGTGTAGAGCGAGACCGTCTCCAGCGGCTCGCCCGCGGTCCGCGCGCCGCGGCGACGAGGTCGTCGATCAGCTCGACCTTGTAGTCCTGGCGCTCGGCGACGAAGCGCTCGCGCGCCTGCGCCGACGGGCACGTCCTCGCGCTCGAACGCCTCGGCGGCCTTGACGTGCGCGCGCATCCGTTCTTCGATGCGCGGGAAGTCCGCCTCGGAGATCGCCGTGCCCGTCGGGGAACTCGAAGTCGTAGTAGAAGCCGTCCGCGATCGGCGGCCCGATCGAGATCTTCACGCCGTCGTACAGCTCCATCACGGCCGCCGCCAGCACGTGCGCGGCGTCGTGGCGGATCAGCTCCAGCGCCGGCTCGCCGCTCTTGGCGGTGATGATCGAGATGCGCGCGCCGTCGGGCAGCGGACGCGCGAGGTCGCGCACCTCGCCCGGGGCGTCCAGCGAGGACCCGTTCGCGCCGACCTCGATCGCGAGCGCCGCGCGCGCGAGGCCCGGCCCGATCGCCGCGGCCGCGTCGGCGCCCGTGGCGCCGTCGGGCAGCTCGAGCGCCTTCCCGTCGGGGAGTGTCACCGTGACCGACATGCAGCGCTGGAGGCTACCGCCGCGCGGGCGTTCGGCGTGAGACAGGCGCTCGGAGCCAGCCGTCCGCATGTACCTCGCCTGGGACCCTGGTCCTCGGCGTTTGGGCCTCGACAGCTGTCGCGAGGATCGAAATGCAGACTTCTGTCTGCATCTGTAATGTCGCCGCCCATGAGCAACGACGAGTCCATTTCCATCTCCATCACCCTCTCCCCCGCCCAGATCGACGAGGTCGTGCGCGCGGCCTCCGGCAGCCGCGCGCCCAGCATCTCAACTCTGATCGCCGACTCGCTGAGCACCCCGCTCGCCGACGCCGAGGAGGCCGACGGCCGCCCGGCGCAGCCGCCCGAGGACTCCACCGTGCGGCGCCCACGCGGCGGCTACATGCCCAACGACACGACCGACCCGCGCCTGTCGCGATCGCTGCTGCGGGGGCTCGCGCTTCTGACGGGCTTCGGCCCGGAGGGCGAGGCGCGTGGGATCGTCGAACTCGCCGCCGATCTCGGCATGAGCCCCAGCACCGCGCACCGCTACGCGCTCACGCTCGTGGAGCTGGGGCTGCTGGAGCGCTGCCCCAAGACGCGCAAGTACCGCCTGCCGGGCACCTGAGCCCGGCGCCGCGCGCGACCCGACACGTACACCGAACGCGGGCGAGAGCCGGCGCGCTCGCCCGTGGGGGGCTCACGGAGACAGATTTCCTCGGAAATCGCGTGACGGCAGCAAGATGCCAGCAGTCAACTGACTGGATATTGCCTATCACGAAATGCAATGTTTCTTATTGTGTCAGCACCCATACCAGCGGACCGCGCGCTCGCGATCACGCTGCGCCGCCTTCGCACCGAGCGCGGCGACACGCAGGAGGACCTGGCACACAGAGCCGGATTGACGGTCGCGGCGTTCGCGCGCATCGAGCGCGGCCACGCGAATCCCACGTGGACGACCGTGCGGCGCATCGCCGGCGCGCTGGAAATCACGCTCGCGGGGCTCGGCGAGGCGGTCGAACGCGCCCGCGTGCCCTCCTAGCCGACCGCTGGGTGGCCGTCGCGCCCGCTGGACGCTGGACGGCGAGACGCACCCCGCTAGTCGAAGCGGCGCTGCAGGAAGTCCACGAGCGCGGACGCCGCGGCGTCGGGCCGATCGTCCCACACGAAGTGCCCAGCACCGTCGAGCAGACACAGCTCGCAGTCGGGCAGCTCGCGCTGGAAGCGCTCGGCCATCGCCACGCCCGCGAAGCGGTCCTCCGTGCCCCACACCACGAGCGCGGGTAGCCCCAGCGCGGCGACGCGGCCCTCATACGGGATCAGCTTGTCGAACTCGCCCGAGCGGTACAGCTCGAGCTGGGCCATCCGGCGAGTGTCGTCGGCGAACGCCTTCCAGTACTCATCCAGCGCCCGCTCGCTCATGCCCGGGGAGACGGCGCTCAGCGCCACGCCGAAGCCCTCGCGCGTGTAGGCGCGTATGAGCTCCTCCCCCTGCCCCGGAGTGCGCATCGCGTTCGCGAGGTCATGCCACTTGCGATCGGCGAAGAAGCCGCCGTCGGAGATCACGAGCGCCCTGGCGCGGGCCGGGTGGTCGCACGCCCAGCGCAGGCCGATCGGCACGCCCCAGTCGTGCGTCACGAGCGCCACGGGCGGCAGTTCGAGCTTCGCTACGAAGCGCTCCAGCGCGTCCATGTGGCGCTCCCACGTCCCCGGCGGGTCGGGCTCGGAGTCGCCGTATCCGGGCAGGTCGGGAGCGATCGCCCACCAGCCCGCGTCCGCGAGCGCGTCCAGCGCGTGCTGCCACATGAACGAGGACTCGGGGTAGCCGTGTATGAGAAGCGCGACGCGATCGGAGCGCTCGCCCGCCGATCGGTACGCGAGCCCCGCGGCGTGCTCGATGCCGATCGCAGCCATGCGCGCATCCTACCCGCGCGGCCGCGTGGATCTCGTCAGTCGGACCCGGAGGCGATCTGACAAGCCGCCGCGACGAATGTCACGACGGCGAGCCAGGTGGTGACTATCCAAACAAGGAGCATCGCCAAGCAGGCTAATCCGCCGTGTGCGGCGCACCATCGGCGTTCGTCCACATATCGCGCGGCGGAAAGTACGGAGCGCCGCTCAGTGAAAGTGCGTCACACCGAGCAGGGCCGCGAGCGGCGGTCGATGCCCACCTCCGTGATGCCGGCGGAGGTGATCTTGATCCGAATGGGAACGTTGCCGCGCTCGAGCAGCTTGCGCAGCACGGACTCGCCCTTCGATGCGATTCCCGAGCGCAGCGGCTCCTCGAACGCGTCGGCGCTGAGCGAGTCGGCGATCTGCACGTACACGTGCTTTTCCGCGCGGCCGTCCTGGACCTTCCAGCGATAGGTGAATCCGGGTCGGGGAGCCTGAATCGGCGTTGGTCCGCCGATGATCTCTGGGTCAGCCATGTGAGCACGATGACGCGTGCTGCGCATATTCGGAAGCGTCCGTTGGCCAGCATCCGCGCGCTCGGTTTGGACATTTGTACGGCTCGCGCTCAAACGCCGTGACGTTTGCGATTCGCAGCCGTCTCACGTTCAAGCGCGCCTACGCGGGCGCGGGGGCCGACGCAAGGACTACACATGATGCAACTGCGAAAAAGATTGGCCGTGGCGGCGACGCTGCTGTCGCTGGGAGGACTGACGGGCGTGGCGATGAGCGCCGGCTCCGGCAGGAAGCGCGATCGCGCCGCGGTGCCCGTGGCGGACATCCGCACGGTGACGACGCAGGAGACGATTCACCGTTACAGGCACGTCGGCGGCGCGAGCCCCTCCAACGGAACACTTGTGCTCGGCGGGAAAGCCTCACCGGTCGCGCGCGCGGCCACCGCATCGGTCCACACCCGCGCGAGCGGCTCGAAAGCGACTGCGTTGAGCACGGCCTCGCAGGTGGCGAGCCCAGGTGTGAAATCCGGTCCCAGTGGCACGCACCGCACGAGCCCGAACCACAAAGCCTCCCCGGGCGGAAAACACGCGGCGACTCCCACGACGCGCTCGAGCGGGTCCGAGGGAACGAAGCGCCACAGCCCCGGCGGGGGCGGCGGCTCCACTCCCGCCGGAAACCCGACGACGAAGCCCAGCGGCAGCGCTGGCGAAACGGGCAGCGCGCCCACGACGCCCACGCCTCCCCCGACGACGAAACCGAGCGGGTCGCCGCCGAGCGGCGAATCCGGCGGCGGCACGCCCACCACCCCCACGCCCCCCACCACCAAACCGAGCGGCTCCGCGGGGGGCGGCGGCTCCGGCGGGGGCACGGGCAGCGGTGGCAGCGGCGGGGGCGAACACAAAGAAGGCGGGAATGGCGACGACTGAGCGCGCGACACGGGCGCCCCGCCGGCGCAAGCAGGGGCCGCGGACGGTGATCCTCACGTCGATCGCTCTGGTGGCGCTCGTGGCGACGTTTCTCGCCCAGCGGATCGCCGCGGGGACCGATCCCGTGCTGGGGGCGGTGCGCCAGGTGCGCACGCCGCGGCCGGTGGTGGTGCACCGGGTCGTGCGCAGGGTGATCGTGGAGACGACTGTGTCCGCTCGCTACCACGGCAGGGCGCGGACCTTCTCGAGCTCACCGGTGATCGCGTCGCAGACCTCGAGCGGGCCTGTGGCCGCGGCGCCGGTGACGCGCAGCTCATGAGCGAGCACGACGTCAGCTTCCCGTGCATGGGCTGCGAGTTCAGGCTGCTCGTGGGCGAACCGGTCGAGCCCGGCCTCGCTCCTGCGCATGAGGCCGCCGAGCGGGCGCGCCGCTGGCTTGAAGCGTGCGACTCGCGCCTGTCGCGCTTTCGGGAGTCGAGCGAGCTGGTGGCGCTCAACGCGGCCCCCGAGGCGGTGGTGAGCGCGCGGCCGCTGCTGATCGCAGCGGTGGACGCGGCGCTGTGGGCGGCGGAGCTGACGGGCGGGCTGGTGGACTCGACGCTTGCGGGGGCGATCGAGGCGGTGGGGTATCGCGACTCGCTCGCCGGCGCGCGGCCGGTGCCGCTCCAGGAGGCGCTCACTTCGGCCCCGCCCCGACGGGCCGCTTCGCCGGGCCCGCGCGGCGCGTGGCGAGAGATCCACGTGGACCGCTGCGCGGGAACGATCTCACGGCCCGTGGGTGTGAGGGTGGATAGCGGCGGCGTGGTGAAGGGGCTCGCGGCGGACCTCGTGGCGCAGTTGTTCGCGGGCTATGAGCGTTTCGCGGTCGACGCGGCGGGTGACCTCGCGATCGGCGGCGTGCGCGCTGCGCGCAGGCCTTACGAGGTGGAGGTGGAGCATCCGCTGAGCGGCGAGCACGTGCACGCGGTGCCCGTGTCCGCGGGCGGCATCGCGACGTCGGGCTTGAACTCGCGCATGTGGCGGCGCGAGGACGGCACGATCGCGCATCACCTGCTCGATCCCTCCACGGGGGAGCCGGCGTGGACGGGCCTGCTGATGGTGACCGCGCTGGGTCGCTCGGCGCTGGAAGCGGAGACGCTCGCGAAGTGGGCGCTGCTGTCGGGGCCCGCAGGCGCCCGCCGCGTGCTGGGCGCGCAGGGCGGCCTGGCGGTCCACGACGACGGCGACGTGGAGCTGATCGGGCCGATGCGCTCGCGCCTGTCGGTGTACCTGTCGAGGGCGGCGGCGTGAGCAGGCGCCCGCTGGACTACGCGTGGTGGCTCGCGAGCCGCGCGTCGGGGACGGTCGCGCTGGTGCTCGTGACGGCGTCGGTGCTGATCGGGCTGGCGATGGCGTCGGGAATCCTGAAACGGCCCGGGCTGAAGCGCAGCCTGGTGGCGTTCCACGAGCACACCGCGCTGGTGGCGATGGTGTTGATCGCGGTCCACGGGATCACGCTGCTGGGCGACCGTACGCTCAACCCCGGCCCGATCGGGGTGCTGGTTCCGTTCGCGATGCCCTATCGCCCCGTGTACACCGCCCTGGGCATGGTCAGCGGCTACCTGGTGGCGGCGCTCGGCCTGTCGTTCTACGTGCGCAAGCGGATCGGCGGCAAGCGCTGGAGGCAGATGCACCGTGCGACGGTGGGCGCCTACGTGCTGGGCGTCGCGCACGCGATCGGCGCCGGCAGCGACGCGAGCATCCCCGCGGTGCGCTTCGGCCTCGTCGCGAGCACGCTGCCCGCGGCGGCGCTGTTCTTGATCCGCAACCGCACGCGCACCGCGCCCGCTCCAGCGCCAACCACACTCCCCGCCTCGTCACGGCTCGCACTGCGGCTAAACCCTGACTGATCCGACGGGCGGAGACGGATACATGGGCTCGCGAAAGCGAGTTGGCTTGTGACATGTCAATACGGGCCATTCAGCAAAACGAAGGCGGGTGAGGAGATGCACGTTCCAGTACCAGACCAGGAGACCGAGATCCGCGATCAGGCGGCGTTCGACGAGACGGTCACCAAGAGCGGCAAGACGGTGCTCGAGATCGTTGCCGGCGTGGGAATCTTCGCTGCGCTGCTGATGTCGATCATCGCGCTCAATCAGAGCAGTGAACACAACACCGTCACGATCACCAGCGGCACGGCCGCTCCGGCGACGAGCTCGACGGCCGCGAACGCCACGGCTGCTCTTCCGCCGAAGGTCATCGACGTGAAGGTGACCGCGGGCGGAAAGCTGGGCCCGGACAAAGCCATGCACGACTCGTTCGACAACACCGAATACAGCGTCAAGGTCGGTCAGAAGCTCGACTTGAGGATCGACAACACCGACGAGGGTGAACACAGCATCACCTCGCCGCAACTCGGTGTGAACATCGTCGTCAAACCGGGCGTTCACACATACGAGCTGGTGGTGAAAGAAAAAGGCCGCTTCTCGTGGTTCTGCGTGATCCCGTGCGATGAGGACACCAACGGCTGGGCGATGCAGCACGCAGGCTTCATGAGCGGGTACATCACCGCGACCTGAGCGGTCGAAGAACTTCACCTGAGCGAGTCCGCGACGACCGACGTCGTGGGCTCGCTCGCGAGCGTGAACGAACTACCAGCGCGCGGGGCTGACGGCGTACCAGTCGAGCTTCAGCTCGGGGGTGCGCTCGCAGATCTCAGCGACCGCGCCGAGAACCGCGCGGCGGCCGATGTCGGTGCGTTCGTCCTGCGTCATCGCGACGGGGTCGTCGCGGTCGAGCTTCGCGGTGATCTCAGACCCGACGCGGGCGAACGACACGTCCTCGTGACGTCCCCTCATCCGCTCGCTCAGGAGGTCCAGAGCGTGCTCCGGAGGTGAGGCGCTCGTGTGTCTGGTGATGCGGAACTTCATGCGGGAAGCGTAGCGCTGCGGAAAGGTACGCGCAAGGATTTCACACGGTTTGACGATTGATTTTCTGACGTTTTGCACACAATTGAGCAGGTTCGACGAGGTTGTGATCTCGCCGGTGTCAGACTTCCCGGCGTGAGCACACCGATCGACGGCTGGTGCGACCCCCGGTTCACACGGGTTCGTGAGGCGTTCGAGGTCAACTTCGCCGAGCGAGGCGAGCTCGGGGCGGCCGTGCACGTGATCGTCGCTGGCGAGACGGTCGTCGATCTCGTCGGCGGCTGGAAGGACGAGGAGCACCTGCAGCCGTGGCGCCACGACACGATCGTGGACGTGTACTCCGTTGGGAAGGCGATCCTCGCGCTGCTCACGCTGCAGCTCGTGGAGGAGGGTCGGCTGGCGCTCGAGCAGCCCGTCGCCGAGGTGTGGCCTGAGTTCGCCGCGGGCGGCAAGGCCGGCGCCACGGTCGCCCATTCGCTGAGCCATCGCGCGGGCGTTCCGGCGATCCGCGAGGCGCTCACCGACGAGGATCTGTTCGACTGGGAGCGCATGACGGGCGCGTTGGCGGCGACGGAGGCGTGGTGGGTGCCGGGCGAGCGGGTGGCCTACCACACGAACACGTTTGGCCATCTCGTGGGAGAGCTGATCCACCGGGCAAGCGGCCAGATGCCAGGCGAGCGACTGCGTACGGTCGCAGAGTCGCTCGGAGCGGACGTGTGGTTCGGCGTGCCGGTGGGCGAGCAGCACCGCTGCGCCGAGGTCGTGTGGGCGCCCACCCAGCCGCTGCCCTTGCTCGACACGTTCGACGCGCTCGAGGGCGATCTGCTGATGAACGCGCTGGCCCACTTCAACCCGCCGGGCTACTCGTCGGTCGGCCTGGTGAACACGCCGGCGTGGCGCTCCGCGCAGATCGGCTCCACGAGCGGCCACGCCTCCGCGAGCGCCATCGCGCGGATCTACTCCGCGCTGCTCGAACCGGGGTGCCTACTCTCGCCGGAGCTGCTCGCCTACGCGACCGCGCCGCGCGCCACGGGGCACTGCCCGATCCTCGGCGAGGAGGTGTCCTTCGGCCTCGGCTTCCAGCTCACCACGCCACGCCGCCCGCTCGGCCTGAACGACGGCAGCTACGGACACTTCGGCACGGGCGGCGCGCTGGGCTTCGCCGATCCGGACGCGGGGGTGGCGTTCGGCTACGCCATGAACCGCGTGATCCCCCGCTGGCAGAGCCCGCTCAACCGGTCGTTGGTGGACGCGGTGTATGGGTCGCTGGGGTGAGGGGCGGCGGGACGAGCTCGGCTGCTGCCCCGACAGAGAGAGGCGACGACCGGAATCGAACCGGTGTAGACGGCTTTGCAGGCCGCTGCGTAGCCACTCCGCCACGTCGCCAGGTTGGGCCACCAAGCCTAGCGGGCCGTTGATAGGCTTGGGGCTGTCCCAGGGCGATTAGCTCAGCTGGGAGAGCGCCGCCTCGACAAGGCGGAGGTCACTGGTTCGAGCCCAGTATCGCCCATCGAAGAAGTGCCTGCAATCATGGGGTTTTGGGGCCAGGGGTGGTGGTGGTTCCAATATGGTTCCGTTTGTGGCGCTTTGCCGTCCGTTCGGGGGTTGCGCAGATGCATGCGACGGTTACAGCCGAGTCGAGCGAGCTTGTGCCTGCGTGATCTGCGTGGTTGGCGACCGACGAAGCAGCGTAGAGTTCCGGAGGCTGTGGAGCTAGAGCCTGAGCAGATCCAGCTGTTGGTCGAAATGGTCGAGGCCGAGCGCGAGATCCCGCGCGAGCACCGGCGGTGGTTCCTGGTCAACGTCATGGAAGGTTCGTTTCTAGAAGGCCCCGACCGCCAGCGCAAGGTAATTGCCGCCGACCTGCAAGAGCTGGCGTTTGCGGGCTACCTTCGCGCTGACATCCACGACAACTACACGATCACCCCGGAGGGCCGCGCCTTCTACGCCGAACAACAGACGCAGGCGGGTGCACCTGCCGAGCGTGCAGAGGCGCAAATCCGCCGGTTGCTCGACGGGGCGGCGTTCCGCGCGGCCTACCCAGGCGCGCACGACCTCTGGGCGCAGGCCGAGGATCTACTGTGGGTAGCTGACTCTGCGAACGAGCTGACGACGGTCGGGCACAAGGCCAGGGAGGCGATGCAGCGGTTCGCCACCGAAGCCGTCGAGCGTTACAAACCGGAGAATCACGACCCGGATCCGACGAAGGTAAACAAGCGAATCGGGGCTGTGATCGCGAAGGCTCTCCCGAGGATGAGCGACGCTGTCGGGAAGCTGCTGATGGCGCTGGGCGACTACTCCGAGGCGACGGTCAACGTGATCCAGCGCCAGGAGCACGGCGAGCAGAAGGCCGGGGATCCGCTGGAGTGGACCGACGCACGCCGGGTCGTGCTCAGCGTCGCGCTGACGATGTTCGAGGTCGCGAGCGTGCTGGAGCAGGCTCAGCCGCCCGAGACGTAGAGCGAGATGGTTGTGACAAACGCGAAGACGCTCGGCAACGCCAGCTCGTTCACTGCGAGCGAGCCTGGACGGATCACCCACCTCAGCGACTGAAGGCCAAAAGGGTCGATGACAGAGCCGCGTCAGCATTTCCCGCGCTGGTGTGTCTGGTGGCGGGCTTACTACTCGACCGAGGCGACGCTTGGACGTCTCCCGGTTGTACTGCTCGTGCCGACGCTCGCCGCGCTGGTTGGTGCGGCGTGGGCGACGACCCACCCGGCAGACGTCATCCGACACGGCCTCGTCGTCCGGCAGGCGTCGTTCGCCGAAGTGCTCGCCACGGCGCTCGTCGGCGGCCTCGTTGGCCTGGTCCTGCTCGTCGGGCTGGCGTTTGCGGCAAGCCTCGCGTGGTACCGCGTCGCAGGCGACCGGGTTTGGCGGGTGGAGTGGATGCTGAGCTACCACGAGGACCCGCGCGGCATCACATCGAGCGCGAGCGGCGTAAGCCTCCACTGCAAGACAAGTCCGCCGGTCAATGTGTCGTCGCTTGGGCACGTCGAAGCCGTCGTGCGGATGCCCACGGGCAGATTCCTGACGATGCCCCAGCACGGTATGGGTGGGACGCCGACGTCGCTGGGGTTCTCCCCGACCGGCGGTGGCCGACCACCGGACGGGACCTACGAAGTGCGCTGGTATGCCACCGGCCAGACGCGGCGTCTGCGGGAGCTGGCGCGCTCCCGGACCATCTTCTACGCAGAATCCTGACCTGGGCGAGACGGTCGAGGCGCTATTCGGCGGTGATCGCTGATGAGCGCCGCCAGAATGAAGCACCCTGAACCTTCGTCAAGCATCTCGTCAGCGAGCCCACTCGTCGGGCGGCACCCCTGGCGTCCATGCGCTGGTGCCGCCGCCGCCTTCTTGGCGGAGCGTGTGTCCGTAGTCGGCGAGATGCGCGTGGAACGCCAGCTCGTGGCGAGGGTCGTCTGCAGCTACGTCGATCCAGTCACGCCATACGACGAGAGCGCAGAGCGTCTCGACGTGGGATGCGTCTTCCCACCAGCCGTCCTTGAGGTGCGCGAGTGCCTTCGGATAGCGTCCGTGTAGGGCGACGATCGAGCCCCACACATTCTTTGGCGCCATTCCGAGTCGCCCATGACGGGTTCGATCCACGGTGCGTGGCTGTCGAAGTCGAGGTCGTCATCCTCGATCGCCGCTGGCGTGGCCGCAGCGGCACGATCGGCGATGGGGTTGTGCTCGGTGAGCTGGCTCACCATCTGGGCGGCGATTCGTGCCACGGGTTCGCCGGCGCGCTCGGCGCGTTGCTTCAGCTCGGCCATTGCTGTGTCGGAAAGTCGCGAGCGAGCTGGACAGCTGGCGCCTCGAGACTCGATGGGGGAGCCGTGCCGATCTCGTGTTCGCTGAGCCCGCGTCTGGCGAGGTGCTTCGTCGCGGCGCGCTGATGCGTCGATACCGGCGCGCGCTCAAAGCGGCTGGGATCGCGCCTGGGCATCGCTTCCACGATCTGCGGCACACCTTCGGAACCGCGATGGCGGCGGCAGGGGTGCCGATGCGCACGCTGCAGGAGTGGATGGGCCATCGCGACCTGGCAACGACGCAGCGCTACGCCGACTATGCGCCGAACGAGCGGGAGGTCGAGATGGTCGATCGGGCGTTCGAGGGTCCGAAGGCGTAGGTAGCCTCGCCAGCCATGTTTGGAGACCCATATTGCAAGGAGTCTGGATCGCGTCGCGGCGACATTGAAACGGGCGGGCGCAGATGAGCGAGCGCCCGATCCTCGCTGAGACGCGCACACCGGACGGGTTGCGAGTGGTGATCTTTGAGGACACGTGGCTGCTGCACATCTTGGACCCGCACGAGGGCCACGCCGAGCTTGAGCCGCATCTGAAGGCGGTGCTCGACACGCTTGAGTTGCCCGACCATCGCGAACAGGAGCGATGGCCCAATCGAGAGCGGTTCTTCAAGCGCGAAGCCGGACCTACCAGTTGGCTGATGGTCGTCGTAGACTCTGCAAAGGAGCCAGCACGGGTCGTTACGGCATTCGGCTATCGACACGGGCGCTCCCCGGACGGATGGACACCATGAACGTCAAGATCGATGACCTCATATTCGACCGCGGCCACTACGACGCCGAGGGCGACGTGCTCTATCTAGGGCGCGGAGACACGAACTACGCGTCGGATGCCGCGCTCACGCCGGAGGGGCACGGCGTGCGCTACGACGACCGCGGCGAGGTGATCGGGGTCACGATCATCAACGCGCGGCGGATCGTCGAGCACGACGGATACCTGACGATCACGCTGCCGCACTCGGTACGTGTTGAGGCAGCCGAACTCGCGGGCGCTCTCGATTAGATCGCGCGCCGCAGCGCAGCGCGACTGAGTGTTCGCCCCCACACGTAGTGCTGGCCCTTTACGGCCGAGGCGAGGGTCCGCCTCGGCCGTACAGGGTGCCGAAGCGTGTCCCTAGCACGATCTGCCATGCGTTGGCGACGTCATCTCACCTTCGCGGGGTCAGGCTCGAAGTCAGCCTGTGACATACTTCGGCACCATGCCGACCTTTCGAATCCCTGATGATTTGGCCCGCATGCTTGCGGATCGACGTGTAATACCATTTCTAGGTGCGGGCTTCTCGGCTGTCCAAGGATTGCCCGACTGGTCAGCCCTCCTCAAAGATGTTGCGGAAGAGGTGCAGTCAGATACCGGAGACGAACCTCCGCTGACCTATGCCGAAATAGCTAAGGCTTGCGGCGATGACAATCTACAGATCGCCGAATACCTGTACTTGCGAGCTGGCAACAGCATAGGACCTATACGACACGTTATGACCAAGGCTCTTCAGCGAGCCGGACATCCTCTAGAGAGCAGCACTCACGTTGAGTTGGTAAATCTCGGCGCGACGCAGGTTTACACAACCAACTTCGATGACCTGATCGAGGACACGTATCACGCGCTGAATCTGCCGGTCGAGGTTATTGCACTGCCACGTAATCTGGCTCAAAGTCACTATGAGCGCACCCAAGTGGTCAAGTATCACGGAGATCTGCGACACGATGTTACGTTGGTTCTTACTGAGGCTCAGTATTACGCCCGTCTTGATTTCGAATCGCCCATGGATCTGAAGTTCAGGTCCGATTTGCTGGGGCGAGCCGTGTTGTTTATGGGATACAGCTTTCGGGACATCAATATTCGTGTTATCTGGTTCAAGCTTATGGAGATGATGAAGGATGTGCCGGTGAAGGATCGACCGCCCTCGTATATAGTGCGGCTCGCTCCAAACCCTGTGCTCGATGCGCTGTATGAGGCAGTTGGACTGCGAACTATCACTATTGATCCGGAGAATCGTGCGCACACGACTGATGAGCGGTCCGCGCTGTTGGAGGAATTTATGCTGGCGCTGAGCATACGGGCCGCTAGCACCGCTCAGATCCCCGGTACGTCACGCCCAATGTTCGTGTCTCCTGTGCTCCTGAGGCGGATTGAGGAGGCAATTCAAGATCTAGCTGCGACTAGCTCTGGCCGGTTCCGTGGATTTCGCCGGTCGCTATCAGGGCAGGCTTTGCCGGATCGATTTGTGCCATCCGCCGAGCTTCTGGGCTCTCTTGAACAGCTGGCGCTAAGAGAGGTGCCATCTCATCAACTTGCGGCGGCTCAGGCGACGCTCGGACTGATCGCACGCGCCGTCGAGTTGCGCAGCTCTGTGTCGATCCTCGTTGCGCTCGTCGCACGGTTCAGCGAGTATGGGCCCTCATCTGGCTTGACATATCTGGTGAGTGAAGCACTGATGAACGCGCCTTCGCGAGCAGCTCTGCTTGCAGAATCTTTGCCATGGGACGTAATTTGGGCGGGCCGGATAGCGCCTGAGGACGCGCATACTCTCGTAGCGCAGATCGGGACCGAGGTTGATGGTCATGTGCGAGGTGGGTATCAGGACGAGGATGTGGCATACGCCATTGACCTTGCGCAACGTATCGCTCGTGGCCAACTGGTTGAAGGATCTCCTGGGGAGTTGATGGATGAGGTCCAGCAGCTGATGCACGGACTCGCGGAGATCTACCCGTCCGCCGCCAGCTATGAGCCTCCCACAGACTGTCCTGCGCCAGCAGAGATCTGCAATGAGATAGCTCAGCGGATTGAGGCGCGGAGTAAGCGTGCTGAAGATGAGGAGGCTGGGTCGATCGAAATCTGAGCAACATGGGTCTGCTGATGATTCGAGAGTCTCACGGTCGAACCGCGCTCAGCCGAAAGCTAATGCGAGACCCCCGTGGTTCCATTCGTGGTTCCGTTTTGAGCAAATCTCAGCGAATCTGAGAGCAGCTAAGCCCAGCAAACACGAGGGATAGGCCCCAAAACGACCCCCAGGCTGATTTTTCGAGCCCAGTATCGCCCATCGTCGGATTTGGCTCTAGGGCACGGATTGGCCGACCCGAAGGAGCAGGTTTGGTAGCAATTTGGTAGCAATCGTCTGGGCCGTAGGATGTGCCGATGAAGCTGCACGAAGCCGTAGACGCCGTGCTAGCCGACAGGCCCACTGGCATGAGCACGCGTGAACTGGCTGACGAGATCGAGCGGAGAAGGCTCTACCTCAAAGGCCACAGTGAGCCCACGAACTAAGTCGGTCGCCGGTGGGTGGCGTTACCTTGGGCACATGTTCTTCCTGTGCCCGAATCGGTTCTGCCGTCAGCTGTCCAGCGGCTGGCTCGTCGGCGTGCAGGGGGTGGGTTGTCGGAGGCCGCCACAGCGCACGGGCGGCTCGCGTGTGCAATGAGAAGGCGTCGCCTTCTGGTGATGATTCGAGAACGGAGAGGTCTCCGCTAGAACTGAGCGGTCGTGCTCGCGACCTGCTCGCGGCCCTCACAGAGCGCAAGGACGAGGCCGGTGCTCTTTACGAAGGCGCTCTACGGGCTCTCGCGGATCGCGAGAACCCAGCACGCATCCGCCTGGCGGCCTGCGGCCTGCGCGAGCTGCTCGACGAGTTTCACGACGGTCCGCAGGGTGAGAAGCTGGGTGAGCGCGTGAAGCAGCTCAAGAAACAATGGGAGGTAGCCAGCCGCTCGTTCGGGGCGGCACCAGACGGCGACACGACAGGTTTCGCCGCAACGCTCGACGACTTCTTCGTCGACTTCGAGCAGGACTACCCAGGTCGCAGGAACCAGGCCAGCGACACCATCCAGCGGCTCGATCCATCGGGACGCACGGCACCTCCCGTCGTGCACCGTGCCCGCGGCGACGAATGGATGGATTTCAGTGGCTACTTCAGCAGTGTCCTTCACGGAGGTCGGCGCCCGACCGAGGAGTCGTTTCTATCCCAAATACAGGCCTTTGAGCGTTTCCTTCTCGACTGGCTGCGACCACGGACGTTTGCGGACATCAGCGAGATCGACAAACTGATTGCAGAGGGGCCCCCGGATGTCTGAGACGGACCTAGAGCGCGTAGCCGCACAGATTCGTAAGAGCCCCGCGAGCTACGAGTATTTCTTCGACAATCTGGACGACCCAGCTTGGCTGCGAAGCCTTACCGCGATGAAGTTCTTCCGCGCGCCGCCGGGGCCGGAACGGACCGAGGACTGGGTGCGATACCCGGGGTGGCCAGAGTCCCGTTACCTCGCCCGCGTCGCCGCGCGGGCGCCGGACGAAGTGCTGAAGCTGGCGCGGTCGATCCCGCAAACCGACAATCCCCGCGTCCACCAGAACCTGCTCGAGATCGCGGCGCAACTGCCAGAGGCGATGGCGGCTGAGCTTGCTCGCAAGGAGGCAAAGTGGCTTAGCGGCTACACTGGGCACCTCGTGGCCATCCCGTCCGTGGCCGTGCCGCTGCTTGCGCACCTGGCCGGCGAGGGGCAGGTCAACGCCGCCTTTGATCTAGCCACCTCCCTTCTCGCCGTTGTGCCGAACGAGGGGCGTGCTGGCAGCCGCGAAGCCGCCACCTCACGACTAAGCGAATACGAGTACGCCCAGGTCGTCAAAGGGGCGTGGCCAGCCTTGATCGAGGCTGACCCCGGCCGTGCCCTGAACTTCCTCTGTGATCGCTTGCGCGACGTGATGCAGGCTGGCGACGGACAGCAGGGGGACGTTGACCTCACGAGTTTTTGGCGGCACGCCGTTGAGAATCACGATCAGAACCTTGGGCAGGGGCTTCTTGACACGCTCGTGGATGCGGCGCGCGACTGCTCGCTTGAGGTCGCGCAGACGCCGGACGGCTGGCGGCTGGCGACCTCAGTACTGGGGCAGCGGTCCGGGTCGATGTTCCGACGCATCGTCCTCCACCTCTTGCGCGTTCAGGGGCCACCGGATGAGGTGATGGCAGCTCTCAGCGACCACGAGCTTGCGTATGACATCAACGTCTGGCACGAGTACGGGGAGCTTCTACGCGACCGATTCGCGGACCTCGCGCCAGAGCAGCAGGAAGACGTGCTCGCGACCATTGCTCGCGGTCCCGAGCTAGATGCGACTGAGTGGCGCGAGGAGAGGGGCTACACGATTGACAATCTCTGGCGAATGGAGCGCCGCTCCCGCCTGGAACGCTACGTGCTGGTGGCGGACCAACTCACGGGAGAGCACCTCGAGACGTACGAGGCATTGCGTGAGGAGTTCGGGGTGCCGGAGCACCCGACCTTTCTCTCGTACACCAGCTCCTGGACCGGCCCCACGTCCCCGTACTCCCAGGCCGATCTGGCGGAGCTTGATCCACGGGAGATCGTTGAAAAGCTGCGTGAGTGGATGCCTAAACCCGGCGGTCAGACGGCTTCGCCCGAGGGGCTGGGGCGGCAACTCCAGAAGGTCATCGCAGAGAGACCCGCCGAGTTCGCGGGAATCGCAAGCGAGTTCGTGGCACTGGACGCGACCTACGTCCGTGCGCTGCTCATGGGGCTTGCGGATGCCGTGCGTGCCGGGCAACCGTTTCCCTGGCGACCCGTCGTTGAGCTATCTGGATGGGTTCTGGAGCAGACGGCCAATGGCGAGGAACGCGGCACCTACATGGAGCGTGATCCCCACTGGGGCTGGGCGCATAAGCAGGTCGCCTCGTTGCTCTCGCAGGGATTCGCGAAGGGAGCGGCGGAAGCGCCACAGTCCGAGCGCGATGCCATTTGGGCGTTGCTCGCGGTCCTAGCCGAGAACCCAGACCCCACCCCCGAACAGGAAGAGCGTCACGACGGCGAGGGAATGGACCCGGCGACGCTCGCGATCAACACGACGCGCGGCGAGGCGACGCACGCCGTGGTGCGCTACCTGCTTTGGGTGGAGCGGGCGCTTGGCGACGAGGCGCAAACGGCAGGGATTGAGTTCGCGCCAGAGGCGAAGGCCGTCCTTGAACAGCACCTAGACCTAACCGCCGAGCCTTCGCTTGCGATTCGCGCCGTCTATGGCCAGTGGTTCCCCCAGTTCGTAAGGCTTGACGAGAACTGGGCGCGCCAGCTCGCACCCCTCGTGTTCCCGGCGGCTCCGGAGCTGGCCGCGTACTTTGACGCGGCCTGGAACACCTACGTCGTCTTCAACCGTCCCTTCACAGGCTCATTCCGAGTACTCCAGGATGAGTACGGCCGCGCGGTACAGAAAGCCGGGGAGAAAGAGGACGCCGAGCCGAAGTCTGACAGTCCCGACGAGCACCTGGCCGATCACCTCCTCACGTACCGAGTCCTCGGCGCGACGGCCGGCGGTGACGACGATCTTTTCGCCAGGTTTTGGAGGACGGCTGGGTCGGCGCTTCGTAAGCAGGTACTCAGGCACGCGGGGTGGTCGTTGGAGAAAAGCCCCACGCTGGAGTCCGAGATAGGGAGTCGCTTCATGGCTACTTGGGAGTGGATCTTCGGGGAGGCGAATGAGAGCGACCCCAGAGCTCTCGCGGGCTTTGGCGCCTGGCTAGGAGCGCCAACGTTCGACGCCGGCTGGCTCCTCGCACAGGCGCGATCGGTGCTCGATCTAGGCGTCCATCTGGACCCTGACTTTGTTGTCTACCGAGCCCTGCCGCGCCTCGCTTCGAACCATCCGCGCGAAGCCGTCGCGGTCTTGCGCGGCATGGTCCTCACGGACGCAGAGGGATGGAGCCTGCACGGGGCAGTGGACGAGACCCGAGAGGCACTCAGGCTCGTGCTGGTGAATGAGGACGCGGACACGCGGCGAGACGCCAACGAGCTTGTGCACTTGCTTGGTGCGCGCGGGATGACCGAGTTCCGCGACCTGGTGCCCGATACTGCCCAGATCGACGGGCCAGAGGACACGTCGTGACGGTCGGTCCGCACCTCACCTTTTCATCAATCCACGAGATCGGGCTTCCCCGATCGCCCGGAGGTCGCCGCGGTCGATGCCCCGAAAAGCGCTCGATCAGCACGTTCGCGGATGCTCGCACAGGCCGAATCGGAACTGCAGGCGTCGGCGCCTTGGCACGTAACTGACGCAATGGCTCCTGAGAATACATCCGCGCATGAGGTGAGCAGCAGCATCGCTTTGCCGATCCCAACGGCTGGAGTCGAAAATCGTGTGGCCCTCGCGATGGGGATGCAAGCCGCGCCTGGAGCGTACGCGGTGTTGCTTGGCAGCGGGATGTCGCGGGCGGCGAACGTGCCGACAGCATGGGATGTTGTCAGAGACCTCATCCGCAGGGTCGTCGCTGCCGAGGGCGTTGATCTCGATAGGTCTTACGACGCTCCGGAGCAGTGGTGGGAACAGCAAGGACGCGGTGAACCTGGGTATGACACTTTGGTTGAGCGGTTGGCTTCGACAGAAGCTGCCAGGCAACGCTTGCTCGCGGGGTATTTCGAGTCGTCGCAACCCACGGCGGCGCATAGTGAGCTTGCGCAGCAGATGGCTACCGGCCGAGTGCGCTTGATTTTGACTACGAACCTCGATCGGCTCATGGAGCGGGCGCTTGACAGCGCAGGTGTCGTTCCGCAGGTGATCGCCGCGCCGGAGCAGGTGAAAGCCATGATGCCGCTCACACACGCACCCGCAACAGTGATCAAGTTGCACGGTGACTACAGGATGCTGGGCTCGCGCAACACGGTCGAAGAGCTCGCGAACTATCCGCCTGAGTGGAAGGCGCTGCTCGCGCGCATCTTTGAGGAGTACGGACTCGTCACTATCGGGTGGTCGGCCGACTACGACACGGCGCTCGTGCACGCGCTTGAATCGGCGCCACGTCACGCCTTCCCTGTCTTCTGGGCGTCCTATAACAACGAGCTGTCGGAGACCGCGAAGAGAGTCATAGGATTGCGGCGCGCGGCAGTCATCGAAAGCGCCGGCGCGGACGAGTTTCTGACCGACCTCGGACAGCGGATCGCTCGTCTTGACCAGGCTGCCGCTCGCCGACGACGCCCACAACGTTTGGCCGTATTCCCGATCCATCTACAGGAATCCGACTCCCCGGAGCCGGGCTGGTCAATCAACCCGCTCCTCCAAGTCCGCGCGGTGGCACTCGCCGGCCCTGTCCAGATGGGTGAGTCGCCCGGCATAGGGCCGGAGCAACGTGAGGCACTCTGCGAGCGACTTAGACAAGCACCCGCGACACACCGCGTACGCGCTCTCTCGGCGATACCCGCGGCATGCGCGACTGAGCTTCCCGCGGACAGCGAACCCGAGGTGACGTTGCTTGGTGAATGGCATCCAACGCCGATCCCTTACCAGTCGAGCGGCCTTGCCTCTTATCGCCTTGGCGGAGATGGGGAGGCAGGTGTCTCGGCACTTATCCGCGTCGAGCTGCCTACGAGGACTAACTCTGTGACGTTTACCGCCGACTGCGGTCTATCGGTTCAGCGGACGCTTCATCTATTCGAGTTGGGCTTGCTATTACGTGACTACCTGGCGCTCGTCAGCGGGCCGATGTTTGATGCTGTCAGCGACGTGCTACCCACGGACATTGAGATCTACCAGATTCAGCTCTACGTCGCCGCCCCTGGGCACCTCGAAGCCGGGGGAAGGTCCCGGGAGAACGAGATTCCCAAGCGGGTGGACCTCTCACCACTCGGGGAGACCGAACAGCAGTCAGGCCAAATGTGGAGATACGCCGTAGACGTTGTCGGCCCCATCGTCGAGCGTGATGCATCAGAGATCGCGGTCGACGCGATTAGACAAACAGCCCTCGACCGGGGCTACCTCGATCCCCGCAATGGTCTCTTGCAGCTCCGCGCACAGATGGGCCTACCGCCCGGCTGAAGGCACAGCACCATCACGCGCATTGCACTAATCAGCGGCCACGTCCAGCGCTGTGGTTGGGTCTGTCCGGAAGTTTGTGTATTTGGCGTGATCTGAGGGCCCGTGAAGGAGGATCGTGCTGATGAGCAATGAGGCGATAGCAGTGCCGGTCGACGGCGCCGAGGAGACCGAGGCGCCAGCTGGCTTGGCGTTTGACGGGGACGGGCTGCGGGGTTGGGCGGAAGCGCTCGTGGGCCGCGCTCGCAGCGAAGGAGTCTCGTTGACTGGCGAGGGTGGCCTGTTGACGTCGATGGTCCGCGAGGTCCTTCAGACCGGCCTGGATGTGGAGATGGCCGATCACCTTGGCTATGAGCCTTATGAGGCGATCGGCCGCGGCTCAGGCAACACCCGCAATGGCGCCTACGCGAAGACCGTTCGAACGGATGTCGGTCCGGTGGAGCTGCGGATGCCCCGTGATCGTGAGGGCACGTTTGAGCCGGTCACGGTCCCGAAGCATGTGCGGCGCCTAGAGGGCCTGGGGGCGAACGTGATCAGCCTCTACGCGAAGGGATTGACGACCGGGGAGATCCAGGCGCATCTGGCCGAGATCTACGACACCGAGGTCTCTCGCGAGACGATCTCGAAGATCACCGACCAGATCCTGCCTGACATGGCGGCGTGGCAGAGCCGTCCGTTGGATCGTGTCTACCCGGTGCTTCTTATCGACGCGATCGTTGTGAAGGTCCGCGATACCCAGGTCGCGAACCGTCCGGTTTATGTCGCGATCGGGGTGAACCTAGACGGCGAACGCGACGTTCTCGGGCTCTGGCTCGGCCCCTCGGGCGGGGAGGGAGCGAAGCAGTGGATGAGCATGCTCACCGAGCTACGCAACCGCGGGCTCGTGGACGCGCTGATCGTGTGCTGCGATGGGCTGAAGGGCCTCCCGGAAGCGATTCGTGTGACGTGGCCCCACGCGACTGTCCAGACGTGTGTGGTGCACTTGGTGCGCAATAGTCTGCGCTACGCCTCGAAGAAGTACTGGGGGCAGATCGCCAAGAGCCTCAGAGAGATCTACACCGCCCCGACCATCGAGGCCGCAGAAGCACGCTTCGGCGAGTTCGCTGAGACCTGGAGGCCGCTCTACCCAGCGATGATCCGCTCCTGGGAGAACGCGTGGGAGGAGTTCGTGCCATTCCTCGAGTTCCCCGCCGAGCTCCGAAGGACCGTCTACACAACAAACGCGATTGAGTCCCTGAACGCTAGATTCCGCAGGGCAGTCCGCCACCGCGGTCATTTCCCGAACGAGCAAGCCGCGATGAAGGTCCTCTACCTCGTCGCGACCACAAGGCGCCGCAACCGCGAGAACCTGACCGGCAGAATCAGCAACTGGAAGCAAGCCCTCAACATCCTGACCATCCACTACGGCGACAGACTCAACGCCACGCAATAGCCAGCCAACCACAACCAACAAAGCCATTTACACAGAAAAACTGACAGTCCCTACGGTGTTGCGATCCGGCACTTGGTGCCAGAAACTTTCGCGAGCCGTTTGTCGAGCGTGACGAGAGTCAAGTCGGTGATCTCTGCAAGCGCTACATAGGTGGCGTCGTAGATGGAGAGGTTCAGCCGTAGCTCCCAGGCCCGAGCAGCGAGGAGGTCGTAGGGCCATAGCTCGATTGCAAGGTCGAGCAGGTCTGCGTGTGCCTGGGCGGATTGGTCGGGGCTGATCTGCCCAGCGAGCTCGTGCTTTCGTATTACGTTGGCCGTCTCGTATGTGACAAGAGCCGGCGCTGTGATCTCGCCCGATTCGACTGTTTGCGTGACCCATTGGCCGTCGGGGCCGCTGTCGAGCAACAGTGCGGCAACAGCGGATGCGTCGCAGACGAAGCCTGAGATCACCGGCGATCGGCGTCGCGCGCCGCGAGAATGGACGCCGCGCTCACCTTGGAACCAGTCACTTCAACGCGGGCACGCGCACGTGCGATCACGTCGCCCACGGGCGGACGCGCCGCAGAATCGATGAGCATGCTGCGCAGGTATTCCTGGAGAGACTGATGGGCTCTTGCCGCTCGTGCCGCAAGCTCGTCCCGAACGTTGTCCGGGACGTCCCGGACTGTTATCGCCACCGCCATAGAGGTAGTCTAGCAGCATTGCAGCTACTATGAAGGCGTCGGGATGCCGTGGGGCTTGGCGGCACTCACCTCCCCCGGCGGTAGCAAACATGCGTCGCCAGAGGCGAATGGAGGACCTCAACGGGCTCGAGATCGAACTCGGTGACGCCGTCGAAGATCCTCTCGCCAGCCCCGAGCAGAACAGGGGCGATGTCGAGCCACAACTCATCGATGACGCCCGCGAGCAGCGCTTGGCGGACGACCGAAGCGCCGCCCGCGATGTCGACGCCGTCTGCGCCGGCGGTCTCGCGGGCCTGGGCGTAGGCCGCGTCGAAGCCATCGGTGATGAAGTGAAACGTCGTCCCGCCCTCCATCTCGATCGGCGCGTGAGGGTGGTGGGTCAGGACGAACACGGGCGCGTGGTATGGCGGCTCGGATCCCCACCAGCCCTGCCACTCCTCATCCCACTCGCCGCGGATCGGACCGAACATGTTGCGGCCCATGACGTAGGCGCCGCGTGGGCGCAGCAAACGGCCTTCGGCGGTCGCGTCCGCCTCGTTCGCGCGCTCGTCGCCGAGATGCCAGCCGTGAAGCTCGCGACCCCGCTTGCCGAGCGGGTTTTCACGGCTTTGATCCGGCCCGGCGACGAAGCCGTCGAGTGAGATCGACATGTGGCAGGTGGTGTCGGCCATTGCTCTCCTCCGAAGTGATGTCGGCTGAACCCTAGTCGGCGCACACGGACGCAGAGGAGGCCAAGTCTCGCAGCACTCGCTTTCGCAGGCGGCACACCGCTGGAGTGCCCAGATCGAAGCATCGTGGAGGTGGGGTTCCGAATCGAACGAGACGTGGCCGTCCGGAGTGTGGATGGCTTTGTAGTTTCGCACCAGCCCGCTGGGTCGATACCGCTCCCTCACGGGGCACCAATCGGCGGCTCCAAGGATCCGATCCGTATGCGAGACACGCGCGACTCGCCTGCTTATCAAAAGCCCTTGCGCGACCTCCTATCCCACAAGCCGGAATAGCGTAGTCTTTCGGGTGATGAGCACAGCTAGCCACGTCGTTCCCTCGCGGGGCGAGCCTGCTCGGGCCTATTCTCATTCCATGGGCGTCTACGAGAATCCTCTTGAATGGTTGCGACGATTCGCGCTGCCTACTTCGGTGTACTCATGCGAGGAAGCAGCCGCAGCTAAGGAAGTCACGCTCGATCGGGAGCTCAAGAGTCTTCTCCTCGAGTGCGACAGCGGACTAGCGGTCGCACACGTCCGAGGCGATCGCCAACTGTCACTTCGAGCTGTCAAGAAGGTGCTGGCAGCCAAGCAGGCTAGCCTAGCCCGACCAGAGGTGCTGGTTAGCCTCGGCATCGCCGCGGGCACATTGACGCCTTTCAGGCCTGAGGTTTGGGACCTTCCCCATGTGGTAACTAGAGACATCCTGCTCATGTCTTGGGTAACGACAAATGCGGGTAGCGATTCCCAGTTCATCGTCTTTGACCCACAGCTGCTACTAAGATCACCCCGCATCTCGCTGGGAAATATTGAGGCGTGATACAGGTGCATGGCCAGCCGAGCGTCAGGCGCTACGTTCGGTCTTGGCACCGCACGCTCGCCGCCGGGTTTGCCGTGATTTTGGTTGGCGTCACGTGGGCACTGGCTGCCGCGGGGCGATCGAACGAAATGGGCAACATCACTACGTTGCCAGCGGTGATCTTGGTTTCGGTCGGCGGCTCGATGATAGCCAGCGGCCTTGTTGCTCGACTCGTCGCTACACAAGTTCTCGGCATTGATGTCCGAGAGGCAATAGAAGCGCTGCATAGCACAAGCAAGTTTGCCCGCTCCGAACAGTCGGTAGAGATCACGCTCTCGCCGCAGAGAGATAGAGTGACGATTATTGCTAAACACGAGTTCGATGTCACAGCTAGAACGACCTTTCCGCGCACGCTACCAGTGACAATCTACACGGACCTAAGCTCAGCAGGGGGTGGTTTCGAAAGCGTTGAGGTTGACGACACAGCTATCAGCGGTGCCGAGCTACAGAACAACGTTGATATCGTGCAAGGCAAGGCGCAATTTTCACGGCGGTTCTTCTTTAACCCTGGGAAAAAGCGGCACCTTGTCGTCGTAACCTACGGGGAGTTTCAAGCGGTAGATCGGCTTATTTGGACTGTCGAGCACATTTCAAGGGATTTCAGCGTGCGCATCTATGATCACCGAATGCCCATCGGCACGCTCGATGTCAAGATTAATCATCATCGAGGTGGAGAAGTCGAGGTAAAGCCACGTAGGATCGCATCTGGCACTGAGATCGCCTTCTCGTTCCCGGGAGGCGTGTTGCCCTTTCAAGGCTTCGAGCTTCGATGGGGCCGAGTGACGCCTTCGACTAACTCGGACTGACAGGGCACATCTCGCTGAGCCCGAACTCCCGAACGGTGAGCCGCATCCGCTAGCGATAGTTCCCTTCGTGTTCTGTTTGAGCAAACCGCCATCTGAGCGAAACTAGGCATACCGCAAGCGAGTGGAGTCCCGGCTCTTCCCAGCGGGCTCCGGGTCTCTGGTGTGGAGATCTACGCCGACAGCGACCCACCTCACCCGTAGTAACGCCCAATAACCTGAAGCTGGCTGACGAGGTCGTGCCCGAAGCACAGCATCACGACCGCCGCCCCTACGACCGGAGCCCATCGCCTCCCCCCTCCGCGCACGGCCAGCACAGCCACGGCTCCCATCAGCGGGACCAGCGGCACGAGATATCGCGGCTCGGCGAACGCGCTGGTCTTGCCGATGATGTCGCCGTTGTACGAGGACACGCCTAGCATCACGAGCACGCCGAGACCCACGGCGGCGTAGCCCGCGAACTCCGACAGACGGGCTCGCAGTGCGGCGCGCTGAACGTACAGCTCGCGCACGCAGAGCCCGGCGATGATCGTGCCCGGGATCAGCGCGACGTTGGCGACCCAGCCGGGGAACGTCGTGTCCATCCAGCCGTAGAACCCCACCCAGCGGTCCCACCAGATGTCCTTGTAGGTGGCCACTCCGGCGAAGTAGTGCGTCATGCCGGGCAGCCGCGGCAGATAGAGCTGCCAGATGTAGGCGGGCTCGTCGAACGACGCGTGCGAGACGAACGATTCGACGCTCCCGGAGATCATCCCGAACGTGGGGCGTCCCGTGGAGGCGTTGTGGATCGCGTAGAGGATCGCTGGCACGACGCCGATGCCGGCGACCATCGCGACGGGCTTCAGCGCGCTCCAGCCTCGCGCGCGCACCTCGCGGACCGCCAGGATGAGCACGCTCGCGACGAGGCCGAGCGCGACCCCCACGAAGTTGAGCTTAGTCAGGAATCCCGCCACCACGAGCAGCCCGAGCGTTATCGCGCGAGCACGCGTGAAGCCACGGTGAAAAGCGTGCGCGAGGCACAGGAAGACGGCGGCGGTGATGGTGAAGTCCAGGCTGTCCGGGTTGAGGATGCTCGAGGCCGACATCAGCTGCGGCTCGAGCGCCACGCACAGCGCGCCGACCGTGGCCGCCCACGGCGCGCCCGGGAGTATCTCGCGCAGGAACAGGAACGTCAGCAGCACCGTCGCCGCCGCGAGCAGCACGCTGAGCAGACGCATCAGCTGCAGCTGGACGAGGACGTTGCCGCTGCCGAGCGCGAAGGGTATGAGCTGTGTCGCGTAGTAGAGCGGCGGCTCGGTTGTCGCCACGCCAACTTCTTCGGGCTGTTCCAGCGACGCTCCGGCGTTGGCGGCTTCGGTGAGCGCGTGTTGCTGTGTGCCGGTCGAGATCGAGGGCTCAAACGGCGTGAATCTGGTTGTGTAATAGCCGAGCGCGTTCATCACGAGCGACTGTGCGGGGGAGTACACGAACGCCCCCTGACCTCCGGGCAGCGTTCCCGACTGGGCGATGCGATCGACGTAGGCGAAGTGGTCGACCTCGTCGTGTCCCTGAAAGGACGGCACGATCACGCTCCACGCCGTGCCGTTCAGAGTCGCGATCAGCACGCAGATCCACGCGGCCCTCGGGACGCGTCTCAGGGCCGCCTGCGCACCCGCCAGCCAGTGCTCTTGCTGCGACGCGCGGCCGCGCGGAGCCTGGCGCTTGTGCCGACGGGCTCTCGAGGGCGATGGTCCCCCATCGCGCGGATCGCGGGCGGTGGCCCCACTCGCGGGCATCTCCCGCAACGTCAGCCACGCCGCGAGCACGCCCACGGCGATCATCAGCACGCCGATCAGCCCCACGATCCACGTGCCGCTGTACGCGCGGCCGAACCCGACGTGTTTCGCCACAGACGCGATCCGCGACCACCACGAGCCCGATCCAGAGCCGAGGTATTCGACGTTCACACGGCCGGGGAGCTGTTCTTCGAGGCTCGCCGACCGCGGCGCGGGCGTGTTCGCGGGGAGTTGCACAGCCGCTTGAGCGGGTGGCGCGTTGTTGCCGAGGATGAGGATGGGCTCGCTGTTGGGGCCAATGGCGAAACACAGCCGCGCCCCGGAGGTCGTGCTCCGCACCGATCTGACCGGCACCGTAACCGTGGTGCTCGTCCAGTTGGGGCCGCGGCTGCCTTCGGTGAGAACCCGCGTGCCGTCGTAGGCGACCACTCGTACGCGCGCGCCCACGAAGGCCCACATCGACAGGCGAACCGCGGTCGTGCCCGCCGGCAGCACTTCGTTGTCCTGGCACACCGCCGCGTCACCCGTGGGAGCGCCGAGCCCAGCTCCTGAGCCCTGCCAGCTACCGCGCAGTACGCGCGGCGGCGAGCGCGTCAGCGTGAAGGCGACCGCGACAGCGATCAGCACGACACCGACTGCGAGGGTGATCTTGGCGCTTTTCATGGCCCTCAGGCTCTCCCCCGGCATCTCGATGACTCGAACCCAGCAATGGCGCGCGAGTGTACTCAGGGGCTATGGAGCGGTCAAAAGCCTCCTCGGGAAGCGCATCAGCCCGCTTTTTCTCGTCACGAACTGTCTCTGACTGCCGTGCTCGCGACACTCCGGTCGCGCTCCCCGAGCGACACTCTGGGATCTCCCGCGTCCGCGCCGCGCGCAGTGCGCCTCAGCCGCCGAAACGCCTCAGCGGACAGCCATGCGTGCGCTGCTCGCAACTCCTCCGCCCGGCATCGACGCGGCGCCCTCCAGGTGCTCGCAGAGCGCGCTCACCACCTCGGGGTCGAACTGCGTGCCGCTGTGGCGCCTCAGCTCCGCGAGCGCCTCCTCTCTCGGCCGTGCGGCATTGTAGGAGCGCTTGGAGATCATCGCGTCGTACGCGTCGCAAACCGCGATGATGCGCGCGCCGAGCGGTATCTCCTCCCCCGCCAGCCCGTCGGGATAGCCGGCGCCGTCCCAGCGCTCGTGGCTCGAGCGCACCAGGCACGCGACGGGGCGCAGCGCGGGCGCGGCGTTGAGGATGCGCTCGCCGATGAGCGTGTGCTGGCGCATCAGGCGCCACTCCTCCTCGCTCAGGGGGCCGGGCTTGTCGAGAATGTGGTCGGGGATGGCGAGCTTGCCGATGTCGTGGAGCTGTGCCGCGCGGCACAGCTCGTCGAGCGCTTCGGAGTGGAGCTCGAAGCGCTGTCCCATCGCCACCGCGAGCATGCCCACGTCGCACACGTGGTCGTGTAGCGTGGGCTCGCGCTCGGTGAGCAGCTGCAGGAGCACGCGCTGCTGCATCAGCACGGTCTGGGCCGACGCCCGACCGGAACCGCCCGTGTTGGTCTTCTCGGCGTACATGCGCTCGTCTGCGAGGTTCAGCGCGGCGCTCACCGTGTCGGCGTCCCCGGGCACGAACACCACCCCACACGACGCGGTGACGGTGAAGCCGGCCCCATGCTCGGCGAGCGCCGCCTGGGCGCTGGCCAGCATGGGGTCTTCGCGGGGGAAGCGACCGGCCGCGAGCACGCAGAACTCATCGCCCCCGAGCCGGTAGGCCTGGCCCATCCCCTCCACGCTCGCGGCCAGCGCGCTGCCGAGGCGCGCCAGCAGCGCGTCGCCTGCGCCGTGGCCGAAGCTGTCGTTGTAGCGCTTGAAGCCGTCCAGGTCGAAGAACGCGAGCGTCGAGGGTTGACCGCCTCGGCCGCGGTCGAGCGCGACGTTCAGGTCGTCCATCAGCCGCCGGCGGTTGCCAAGGCCGGTGAGCGTGTCGGTGATCGCGTCGTGCGTTCGCAGCTGGAGCATGCGCACGTTCTCCAGATACGTGAGCGCCGCGCGCACGCCGCCCGCGAGCAGCGCGCCGGCCGCGAGGCCGACCGACAGGCGCGTGAGCGGATGCACGGTCGCGCTCACGAGCAGCCCGAGCGCCACCAGCGCGCACGCGGCCGGCAGCACGATCGTGTGGCGCGCCACCACCTCGCGCGCTGTCCTCGACGGGCTGGGCTGCCACGCGGACAGCGCGAGCACCGCCATCGAGGCGGGCCACATGGTGTCGAGAATGCCGCCCGCCACGTAGGTGCCCCTCGCCACCTGGTAGGCGTAGGTCATGTCCGCGGCTGCGGAGATGCCGATCCCGAGCGTCAACGACAGCCATTGGCGTCCCGGCCGCCAGCCTGAGAGCGCACCGCCCACGGCGAGGAACACGAGCAGGAAGAAGTCGCAGATCGGGTAGGCGAGGTTGACGCCAACCGCCGCGGCGCTGTCCCTGCTCGCGCCGAGCACCGTCGGGAAGACCAGATCGGCGCTGATCGCTGCGGTGGCCAGCCCCACGACGACGCCATCGAGCCACACCGCCAGGCCCACGTGGTTGAAGTGCGAGCGCATCATCAGCAGCAGGGCGACGTAGAAGGTCGGATACATCGCCAGGTAGAGCGCGTCCGCGATCGAGGGGTACGGCGGGTGGGCGACGTTTTCGAGCCACACCGTCCACAGCAGATCGCCACCGGTCCACGTGAGCAGGCCAACGCCGATGAGCAGCCACGCGGCGCGGTCCTCGCTGCGTCGCAGCGCCCGCGCGAGGCACACGCCGACCGCGACGAACTCGATCCCCGAGTACAGGGCGCCTCTGGTGAAGCCGTCCAGCGTGCGACCGCCGAGATCGAACACGCCATGCAGCGCGTGAAACGCGATCGCCAAGCCCATCGCGACGAAGGCGACGAAGAGCACGCGGGATCTCGACTCAAACAGGGACATGCGAACAATGCGCCTGAAGATCGGCGTGGGATCCGTATCGACACGCCGGTGCGCGGGCTTGACGGAGACGTTTTCGAATGGACCCATCAATCTGTGTGCGGACGATCGACGCGAGGCCCGGGCGAACGCCCGGCTCGGATCCCCCCCCCTCGCGGCGCTTGACTACGCGCCGGATGCGCCACGCACGGGGCGTGGGCCGCTGCACATCACGCGCAGCCACACGATCTGCCCGTCGTGCTCGCGCACGTACGCCTGCTGCTCGTAGACGATCGGGCCGTCGGCGTTCTTGCCGTGAACGCGCCAGCCGACGCGCATCGTGTCCTCGACCGAGCCGGGCTCGATCGGCTCGACGCGCTCGACGTCACGCTCGGGGTGTTCGAACCACGTGCGCAGCGTTTCCTCCACGCCGGCCGGGCCGTCTGCCTCCCAGACCCGAGTGGGCGTCATCGCGCGGAAGTCCACGTCGCGGTGAAGCAGCCCGCTGGCGCGAGTGAAGTCTCTGGCGAGGATCGCCTCGACGAACCCGTCGGTGACGTTCGCGTGAGCCACGCCCATGAGACGCAGTTTCGCATCTGCCGTGGGCGCGGTCAACAGGCGCGGAGGACTGCGGCGATGAGTTAGAGTCCCTGAGCCTCGGGGACTTTTTGGAGAGAGACCTGCACAGGTCGGGTGGGAGAGTCGTGACAAGTCGCTTTTCAGGTCTAGACGTCGAGGAGATCGCCGATGGCGGCGAGTACACGCTCGTGCTCAGCGGCGAACTCGAGCTCGGCTCCTCCAACACGCTCCAGGCCGCCGTCGCACGCGTGTGCGAGGGACCGCTCAGCGGCCTCACGATCGACCTGAGCAAACTGATGTTCATCGACTCCACGGGACTCGCGGCGATCATTCTCGCGAGCAAGATCTGTGAGCGCGACGGGCATGACTTCTGGCTCGTACCCGGCCCCCGAGCGGTTCAGCGCCTGTTCGAGATCACCGGCCTGATCGACGTGCTGCCGTTCCGCGAGCCCGCGGCGGACGCTCCGAGCGCAGCCGCCGAGTAGCGCTCAAGCCGCGAAGCGCCGCTTCGAGCGAGCGCTCGCTCTGCGGCCCGCGCAGCACCGCGCGGATGCGACCGTCGCCGTCGATCACGAACGTGGTGGGCAGGCTGCGCATGCGGTATTCGTTGCCGACCGTGCCTTCGGCGTCGCGCAGGTTGGGGAACGTCCACGCGTGGCGCGTGAGAAACGCCCGCGCGCCTGAGAGCGCGTCGCTCCAGTCGACGCCCACGATCCGTCCGCGGCCGGCAGGGCTTTGCGAAAAGCGCTCCACGGCGGGCGCCTCGCGAACGCATGGCCCGCACCAGCTGGCCCAGAAGATCACTGCGATCGGCCGGTGACCGTCGGCGGCGAGCATGCTCGCGAGCGTGGTGTTCGCAGGGCCGAGTAGGCGTTCGCGCGGAAGCTGTGGCGCCACACGACCTTTTGCAGGCGTGCGTTCGCCGGCGAGCCCGAACACCGCAAGCGCGGCGATCGCTGCGCCCGCCAGCGCGATCCACCCGAGCAGCCGCACTCGCGCGCGTCCCATGACGACTCGCTCAGCGCGCGGCCAGCAGCGGTACGTCGTGGACGATGTCGCTGGGCTGGAAGTTCGCGGCGTAGATCGTCAGGCGCTTGCCCGAGCCGGTGATGCCGTAGATGAGGCCGTCGTGCTCGACGAGGTCCGGGTGCTGCGCGTCGCGGCGCGAGCCCACCCCCCATGCCTTCCAGACGCGTCCCAGTTCGGCGCTGGAGCCGATGAGGTACTGCATGCGGCCGGTCATCTCGTGCTGGGCGAGAAACTTGGTGACGCTCCTGCGCGTGTCCCCGCGTGGATCGACGGACACGACGATGATCTGTGTTTTGGCGGCCTGTGCGGTGCCCATGAGGTTCTGCGCGACGCGCAGGTTGGACGTGATGAGCGGGCACACGTCGGGGCAGTGTGTGTAGAGGAACGTGACGAGCACCGCCTTGCCGCGGTAGGAGGCGATGTCGACGCGCTTGCCGAGGTAGTTGCGCAGCACGAGCGGCGGCGCGGCGCGCACGGGCGTGAGCAGACCGGCGGCGGCGAATTTCGCGTTCGCGGCCTGTGGGTTCGCGGGCTTGGCGTTGCCCGATGAGCAGCCGGTGGCGAGCAGCGTGACGCCCACGGCAGCGACCACGAGCGCCGCGATCAGCGGGAGCGCGCGCGAGCGGGATGTGCGTTTGCGCTGCACAGAGCGAACTTATCAACGCGCCGGCCGCCGCGCGCCGCCCTCGTCGGCAAGAAACCTTGCAGACCTCCCCATGTGATGCATCTTGCAAATGGATCTGGTAGCTTGGCGCCCGTCGTGCCGAGTCCTTGGCCCCACGGGGCATGAGGAGCGGGGGACCCATTGCAGCCGAGAAAGGCTGCGGGGGCGAATCGCCACAGGTGTGGCGTAGCGTAGACGGTTACGCGAGCCCGACAGCTAACCCCGTAGGCGCCATGCAACTGAATTGATGAAAGGACGCCCACGCATGTCGGGATCCCCGCGCGATCTTGCAGTGCTCGATCACTGGAACAGCTCACTACGCCGCTCACGCGAACGCCGCGTGCGGTCCGCCAACGGCGGACGCCTGCGCGCCGCCGCGGAGAGCGGCTCGGCGCTGTCGCTGCTGCTGGACGTGCGCAGCTTGCCGCGCGAGCGCGATCTGGCGGACGATCACCCGTGGCAGCTTTCGCTGGGTCGCTCGCGGGCGCGCCGACGCGCGGCGGAGATCCGTTTCGCGCCGACCGGCACGCGGGCCAAACGCGCATCGCTGGGGGCTCTTGCGGCGCTGACGGTTGGTCCGACCGCGAGCCTCGCCAGTGCGGGAGCAGTTAATTCGTCTGCCGCAACGGGCCCGGAACCTACGACGACGAGCGAACATGTCATCGCGCTGAGCTCCGGCGACGAAGGACGTCAGGTCCAGCTCCTGCAGCAGGCGCTGGGCAACGTGACCGTGGACGGCGTGTTCGGCCCGGAAACGGAAGCGGCGGTGGAAAAGCTCCAGGCCAGCAGGGGGCTGACCGTGGATGGGATCGTGGGCCCCGCGACGAGCGCGGCGCTGCGCTCGGGCACGGCGTTCGCGTCGAACCTGTCGACGGTGATCCCCGGCGCGAGCAGCGCAGGCTCGAGCAAAGCGAGCTCCAGCAGCGAAGGCTCCGGCGAGGAAGAATCCGCCACTGAAGAATCCTCGACGGGCGCGGCGGCGGGCGAAGGAAGCCCCGCGGGCGCGGTGAAGCGGTTGCAGGCCGCGCTGCGCGTGTCGGTGGACGGCGACTTCGGTCCCGCGACTGAGGCGGCGGTGCGTCGCCTGCAGGCCCGCCACGGCCTGACGGTGGACGGCGTGGTGGGCCCGGCGACGTGGAACACGATCGGCGTGAGCAGAGAGGAAACGCTCACCCCCCCGCCCTCCGCGCTTCCCGCCTCCCACCACCGCCACCACCACCATGCGCACGCAACCTCGAGCAGCGGTTCGGAAGGCGGCGAAGCGAGTGGCAGCGCGGTCGCGCGCCTGCAGGCGGCGCTGCGCCTGTCGGCGGACGGCGAATTCGGCCCCGCGACGGAGGCGGCGGTGCGTCGCCTGCAGGCCCGCCACGGCCTGACGGTGGACGGCGTGGTCGGCCCGGCGACGTGGGCGCTGGTGGGCATCAACGGCGAGGAAACGCTCACCCCTCCCCCTTCGGCGAAGGCGGGGTCGGGCAGCGACACGGGCGAAGGCTCGAGCGTGGTCGCGCGCGTGATCGCGGCGGGCGATGAAATCGCGACGCGCCCGTATGTGTGGGGCGGCGGTCACGGCTCGTTCCAGTCGGTGGGCTACGACTGCTCGGGCTCGGTGTCCTACGCGCTGCACGGCGCTGGTCTGCTCAGCTCGCCCGAGGACTCGGGCTCGCTGGAGTCCTATGGCGAGGCCGGCCCTGGCCGGCACATCACGATCTACGCGAACGCGGGTCACGCGTTCATGGTGGTCGACGGCAGGCGCTTCGACACGGTCGCGCTGGCGGAGACGGGCACGCGCTGGTCGGGCAGCATGACCTCCACGGCGGGCTACGTGGCGCGTCACCCCGCCGGGCTGTAGCGAACGCCGCACCCTCACAGACGCACCCGCATAGACGTTTGAGGACCGCTCGGCCGTGGAGGGAGATCCCCCGGTCGAGCGTCCCGTCTCAAGCGCGATCTAGCTTGCGCTGCTCCGTTCAGGGACAGACGCCACAGGAGATCGCACCATGTTCGCGCGAGCGCACGCGTTCACAATCGAGGGGCTTCACACCAGGCGCGTGGCCGTCGAGGTGGACGTGCGTCAGGGCCTGCCGGCGTTCACGATCGTGGGGCTCGCTGATGCGGCGGTGCGCGAGGCGCGCGAGCGCATCCAGGCCGCGATCCGCAACTCCGGATATGAGTTTCCATTGCGGCGGATCACCGCGAACCTGGCTCCCGGGGACATCCCCAAAGCGGGACCGGGTCTGGACTTGGCGATCGCGTGCGCACTGCTCGCCGCGAGCGGACAGCTGCGAGCGCAGCGGCTGGAGCGCGTGGCGCTGTTCGGGGAGCTCGCGCTGGACGGCTCGGTGCGCGGCGCGCATGGCACGCTCGCGGTGGCTCAGGCGACGCTCGGGGCGGGCCTGGGCTGCCTGGCGCTCGCCGCGTCGCGGGCGCGTGAGGCGAGCCTGATCGACGGGCTGGAGGTGGCCCCGGTGGCGAGCCTGCGCAGCGCGGTGCGCGTGCTCGAAGGAGGAGCCGGGGATCCGCTGCCGAGCGCGAAACCCGAAGCTCCAGCAGAGTGGGACACAGCAGCGCCGAACATGGACCTAGGCGAAGTGCGCGGCCAGGCGAATGCGGTGGAGGCGCTGATCGTCTCCGCGGCGGGCGCTCACAACATGCTGCTGAGCGGCGCGCCGGGGACGGGCAAGACGATGATCGCGCAGCGGATCTGCTCGATCCTGCCGCCGCTGTCCACGCGCGAGGCGATCGAGGTGACGCGCATCCACAGCGTGCTGGGCGGTGCGCGCGTGGAGAGCCTCGCGCGGGCGCGTCCGTTTCGCGCGCCGCACCACACGACGACCGCGGCGGGTCTGGTGGGCGGCGCGCGGCGCGGCAGTGTGGGCGAGGTGGCGCTGGCGCACAACGGCGTGCTTTTCCTGGACGAGCTGTCGGAGTTCTCGCGCGCGGCGCTCGAGGCGTTGCGCCAGCCGCTGGAGGACGGTCGCGTGACGATCGCGCGAGCCAACCACTCGGCGGTGTATCCGGCGCGGTTCATGCTGCTCGCCGCCACGAATCCGTGCCCGTGCGGATATGCGGGCGAGTTGGAGCGCTGCGGTTGCAGCGAAGCGCAGTTGGCGCGCCACGCGCGACGCCTGAGCGGCCCGATGCTCGACCGCGTCGACCTGCTGGTGAACGTCACGCGCGCTGCGGGGCGCGAGGGCGACGAGATGGCGCCTGTGCGTTCCGAGCAGGCGCGCGAGCGGGTGCTGGGCGCGCGCGAGCGCCAGGCGCGGCGTCTGCGAGCGACGGGCGTGACGGTGAACGCGCACATGGACGCGGGCATGCTGCGCGAGCACGCGCGCGTGGACGCGAAGGGCGAGGAGATGCTGCGCGCGGCGTGCGAGCGGGGGCTGCTGAGCGCGCGCGGCGAGCACCGCGCGCTGCGCGTGGCGCGCACGATCGCGGATCTGCGCGGAGAGGAGCGCGTGCGGGCACGCGACGTCGGGGCGGCGCTGGCGCTGCGCACGAGCGCGGGATTCGGCCACAGCCGCGTCGCATGACTGCCCCCGCCCGCTCCGAGCGCACCAGCATCGCGGCACCGCCAGCGGCGGGTGGCACGAGCGCGTGTGACACAGCCATTGAGACGCGCGGCGCATGCGCCGACTGTGTGCGCCGCAGCTGGCTCGTGGCGACGCTGAGCGGCCCACTGGACCACTGCGCGCGCGACCGCGGACGTCTGCAGGCGCTGCTCGCGCTGGGCGACGCCGAGCTGATCGAGGCGATCGGCGGTAGACGCCGGGCGGAGTTGCATGAGCGTTACCGCTTGTTCGGGCAGCGAGGATCTCATGACGAGACCGTCGCGGAGGCGACTCACCGCGAGGCGCGCACTGACAGAGACGGCGAGTCGCTCTGCCGCCACGATCCCCGCTATCCACGAGCGCTCGTCGGCGTGCGCGGCGCTGCGCCGATGCTGAACGTGCTCGGCAGCGTGGAGCGCCTGGACGAGCTGTGCTCGGCGCCGGCGGTGGCGATCCTCGGCAGCGCGCGTCCGAGCGACTACGGCCGCGAGATGGCGCGTTGCCTCGCACGCGGGTTGAGCGCGAGCGGCGTTAGCGTGATCTGCGCCTGGCGAGACGGCATCTCGCTGGCGGCGCTCGGTGGCGCTCTCGAAGCGGGCGGCGCGGCGGTGGCGGTGGTGGGCGACGGGCTCGACGTGGCCTCCCCCGTGCGCCGCCGTGCGCTGCTGGCGCGACTGGCTCGCGTGGGCTGCGCCGTGTCTGAGCTTCCGTGCGACTGCAACGGCAGACGCTGGGCGAAGCTCGCGAGCGAGCGCACCGTCGGAGGGCTGGCGACGGTGGCGATCGTGGTGGAGGCGGAGCAGACCGCGGGCGACCTCGCGGCGGCGGATCTCGCGACAGCGCTGGGGAGGACAGTTGCGGCGGTGCCTGGGCGCGTCACCTCCCCCCTTTCGCGCGGGACGAACGCGCTGGTGCGCGAAGGCGCGCGGGTGGTGCTCGATGCGGGGGATGCGCTCGAGCTGCTGTATGAACCGGACTCCGGTTCTTCGCGCGCCGGCATCCACCGGTCGCAACGGACACCCGACGCGCACGAGCCGACCCGCGTGCCGCTGGACCCGAGGTTGCAGGACGTGCTCCGACGCGTGGGCGCAGGAAGCGACACGCCGGACGATCTGGCGCGCGAAGGAGTGAATCTCGGCGCGGCGCTCGCGGCCCTGAGCGAGCTGGAGCTGATGGGTCTGCTGGCTCGCGGCGACGGCGGCCGCTACATCCCAACGCAACCACCGGTCACTGCAAGTGACATTTCACACGTCTAGTGCAAGCGTACAGTTCTAAAGACAGAGACACGCCTGGTCGAACGTGTTGATTGAGATGATGGATCAGCTCAGAGCCCGGAAGGGATGACCACGGATGCCCTCAACACCGGGCCGCACAGGGGAGCGGGCCGAGCGTGAGCAGGCCGCGCTGAAAGCGCAGGCCGATCTCGAGCTGCAGCGCCTGGGCGAGGCGCTGAAGGCACGCGCAGCCGAGGTGACCGAGGAGGTGCTGCGGCGCACACGCGCGGCGGGAGCGGATATCGACGAGGGTATTCGCGGCAGCTGGGAAGCCGTTGGCAGCGCTGCCACGGGCGCGGTGGCGCTGTGGATGGCGGGCGGCAAGGCGGACGCGGGAAAGGACACGGCGAACACGGCGTTCGAGACCTTCGGGCAGCTGGCCGCTCATCGCGCGACCCCGCTGGATGAGGTGACGAAGCGCTGCCTGCGCTGGCGCGATGCGGTGAGCGACGTGCTGCGCGACAGCGCCGCACAGATGGACATCTCCCTGGAGGCGCTGACTCGGGCGCTGGCGATGGCGCAGCTGACGCTGGACGCGACGCTGGTGAGCATGTGCGCGGTGTTCGAGAGCGAGCGCAGGCGCACCGACGAGGAGCTCGCGCGTCGCCAGGAGGAGCTGGCGTTCATGGCCACGCACGACCAGCTGACGGGCTTGCCGAACCGCACGTTGATCGTGGATCGCGCGGAGCAGATGTTCGCGCGCGCACGCCGGCGCCAGACACCGGTGGCGGCGCTGTTCATCAACCTGGACAACTTCACCAGCATCACCGACACGTTCGGCCACGCGGTGGGCGATGAGCTCGTGCAGGCGATCGCCGCGCGCCTGGACGGTGTGGTGCGCGACGCGGACGCGCTCGGCCGCCTCGGCCGCGACGAGTTCGTGGTGCTCGCAGAGGAGGTGTCGCTCGCGGCAGGCCCGGAGCTGATCGCGGAGCGGCTGTTGGAAACGCTGAAAGCGCCGTTCATGGTGGGCGCGAGCGAGTTGACGGTGACCGCGAGCATCGGCATCGCAAGCGGCGAGCGCAACTGTGCGGAAGATCTGCTGCGCGACGCGGACATCGCGATGCACCAGGCGAAGTGGGACGGGCGCGACCGCTACGTGATGTTTGAGTCGGGCATGCAGGACCTGGTGCAGACGCGCATGGAACTGGAGATGAACCTGCGCGGCGCGCTCGAGCGCGACGAGTTCTTCCTCGTCTACCAGCCCACGTTCGCGCTGCGCGGCATGAACCCCACGGGCGTGGAGGCGCTGCTGCGCTGGGAGCGCCCGGGGCGCGGCACGGTGCAGCCGAACGACTTCATCCCGCTGCTCGAGGAGACGGGCCTGATCGTGCAGGTGGGCAAGTGGGTGCTCGACCAGGCCACCCACCAGGGCGCCACGTGGCGCGCCGCGGGCCACGAGATCGGCGTGGCGGTGAACGTGTCAGGCCGCCAGCTCGACAGCGACCAGTTCGTGACCGACGTCAAGGACGCGCTCGCCAGCAGCGGCCTGTGCCCGCAGGCGCTGACCCTGGAGATCACCGAGACGACGCTGATGCGCAACACCGAAGAGACCGCCACGCGCCTGCGAGCGGTGAAGGACCTGGGCGTGCGAATCGCGATCGACGACTTCGGCACGGGCTACTCCTCGCTCGCGCACATCCAGCGCTTCCCGATCGACTCGCTGAAGATCGACCGCTCGTTCATCTCCCAGTTGGCGGAGAACCCCGAAGGCGAAACGCTGATCCGCACGCTCGTGCAACTCGGCAAGGCCCTCTCGATCGAGACGCTCGCCGAGGGCATCGAGCGCGAGCAGGAGCTATCGCTACTGCAGGCGGAGCAGTGCGACAGCGGGCAGGGCTACCTCTACGCGCGGCCCCTGACGGTGGACGCGGCGAACGAGTTCCTCGCGAACTGGCAGCGGGATGGGGTCGCGGCTGCAGCGCCAGCCTCGAGTGCGCCTGTCGTCTGAGCGATTGAGACGAGCAGCGTTCCGAAGCGGCGCGTGAGGATGGCTCGCCCTTCCGGCGGCAGAGTTTCATCCCGGTGCGGCTGTAGCGTCGCATCATGGCTTCGAAGCACTGTCAGACGCTCGGCCTTCCCCGCCCTTGGTGATAACTTCAAAATCGTGACACGCACAAAGACATCTCCTGGCTGGCTGAAGGTCGGCGACCATGTCGTCTCGAAGGTCCCAGGCTTTGGCTGGAAAGGCATCGTCGTCGAGGACCGGGGCCCCCTAGGGATTGATGGCAGCCAGATCGTCATGATCCGTGTGGGCGACGACGACGCAGGTCGGCGATTCGAGGTCGGCGCCGAAGACCTGGACCGCGTAGCGGCTTAGACAGGATCCGCGCCTCGCCTGCCTGCGGCTCATGCCAGTTGGTACCCACGCGTGGTACCCACAGGCAGAAGCCTCCACCCCACCCCAGAAACAACAAATCCTCGGATTCCGGGGGTCTTGCGTAAAGCGGATGAAGGGATTCGAACCCTCGACCTTCGCCATGGCAAGGCGACGCTCTAGCCAGCTGAGCTACATCCGCGAGGTCGCGCCATTCTAGCCCGCGCCGCCCGCGAGCGTCCAGAGCTGCCAGGACGCCTGCGCGACGGGCGCCCGGAGCCGGCGAGCCGGCCCGTGCCCTAGCCCTTGAACGTCGAACGCCCCGCGTCGCCGAACGGCTCGTCGCGCTCGCGGACCGCCTCGCGGAAGCCCGCTTCGGCGGCGCGCTGCTGGAAGGCGTAGCCCTCCGCGGTGTGGCGCGTGATGCCGTCGAACACCGTGCCGAGCACCTGCGTGGAGTGCAGGCCCTGCGCGTAGAGCGTCTGGTTGACGAGCAGCTTCATCATCATCAGCTGGTTGACCGGCATCCGCGCGATCCGCTCCAGCAGCACCTCGGTGCGCTCGCGCAGCTGCTCCGCCGGCGGCGCCTCGATCGCGAGGCCCCACTCCAGCGCCTCGGCGCCCGACAGCGAGTCGCCCGTGAACAGCAGGCGCTTCGCGCGCTGGGCGCCGACGCGGTGCGCCCACAGCGCGGTCGTCGGCGAGCCCCACACGCGCGCCGGCGGGTAGCCGATCTTCGCGTCCTCGGCGATCACCAGCAGGTCCGAGCAGAGCGCCATGTCCGTGCCGCCCGCGACGCAGAAGCCGTGCACCATGCAGACCACCGGCTTGCCGCAGTGGAACAGGCTCATGAAGCCGCGTACGTTGCGGCTCATCATCGCGTAGTCCACCATCGGATCCCACGTGCCGCGCGGGTCGTGGTTGGCGGCCATCACCGCCGGGTCGAGCGGCGAGCCGCTCGGGGCGCGGTCCGCCTGCGGCCTCCCCCGCGATCGCCCATCCCCTCCGCGCTCTCCACCAGGTCATAGCCGCCGCAGAAGCCCGGGCCCGTCGCCGCGAGCAGCAGCAGCACGTGGACCGCCGGGTCGAGGTCCGCGCGCTCCACGCACGCCGTCAGCTCGTCCACCAGCGCGCCGCGTGATGCCGTTGCCGCGCTCGGGACGGTCGAGCGTGAGCCGCGCGACCCGGTCGCGCACCTCGTAGCGACACGACCGCGCGCTCATGCGGCGCACTCTACATCTGCGCCGCCTCGACGCCGACACGCCGGTGACATACTCCGCGCCATGCCCAGCGACCACGCCTACTCGCGCCTGTCGATGTCGATGCCCGCCGGCATGCTGCGCGCGATCGGCAGGCTCAACGTGCCCATCTACCGGCTCACGCGCGGGCGGCTCATGGGCACCGTCGGGCGCGCGCCAGTGCTGCTGCTCACCTCCATCGGGCGCCGCTCGCGGCCAGCCACGCACCGCGCCCGTGCTGTTCCTCGCCGACGGCGAGCGCGTCGTGGTGATCGGCTCCAACGCCGGCAACGAGAAAGCGCCCGCATGGTCGTACAACCTCAGGGCGAACCCCGACTGCCGAGGTGCAGATTCGCGGCGAACGGCGCGAGCTTCGCGCGCGCGTGGCAGAGGGCGAGGAGCGCGCGCGAGCTGTGGCGCAAGGTGAACGAGCAGTACTCGGGCTTCGACGAGTACGACGAGCGCACCTCGCGCGACATCGGCGTGTTCGTTCTCGAGCCGCGCTAGCGCTCGTCCTCTGATCGCCCGCGTCGGCGTCGGCGGCGCTGCACCGCGAACGACACCGCGCACAGCGCCAGCACGACCCCGGCCACGAGCCCCGCGATCGCGACAGCCCGGGCGTCGCGATCAGCAGCACCAGCGCCGCAGCCACGGCCAGACCCAGATCCACGCGGGCCAAGCGGGTGCGCCTGCGCGCCTCGCGCCGACGCTCACGCAGTCTCGAGATGTCGGCAACCGTGGGCGTGGCACCTCCGCCGCGCGGGCGCCTCTCCCCCTCTGGCTGGGCGGCGCTCATCGCTCGATCCTGCCGGCGCTCATCGCTCGATCCTGCGGAAGACCGCGCGCGGGAGCAGCCGCATCGCGAGCATCACCCAGCGCAGCGCCCGCGGCGCCCAGACGGTGTGCGCGCGACCGTCGAGCCCCGCCAGCGACCGCGTCCGCGACCGCCTGCGGCGTGCACGCCAGCGGCGCCGGCGCGAGACCGCGGGTCATGCGCGTGTGCACGAAGCCGGGCCGCACGACGAGCACGCGCACGCCGTCGTCCGTGCAGCTCGTCGCCGAGCGCCTGCGCGAGCGAGTCCAGACCCGCCTTCGACGCGCCGTACACAGCGTTCGCGCGCCGCGGGCGCTCCGCCGCCACCGACGACAGCACCACGATCGTGCCGCAGCCACGCTCGCGCATCAGGCGCGCCGTGTGCAGCAGCAGCGACCCCGCGCCCACCAGGTTGACCCGCATCACGTGCGCACCGCCGCGTCGACGTCGCTCGGCAGACCCGCCTCGCTCGCCCAGCTCGCCCACCGCGACGATCGCCAGGTCGACGCCGCCGAGCCGGTCGAACGCCTGCTCCAGCACCGCCGCGTGACCCGCCGTGTCGAGCGCGTCACAGCTCGAACGTGCTCACCGCCGGGCCGCCGGCCGCACGCAGTCGATCCGCCGCGCCCCCGAGCGCGTCGCCGTCGCGACCCACGAGCGCCACCTCGCGCGGGGAGCGCGCCTGCAACGCCGCGCACGATCGCGAGCCCGATCTCAGACGTGCCGCCCAGCACGAGCACGCGCGTACCCGCCGAGCCTGCTCCCAGGCGACGCTCATCTCGGCCCTCCGCCGAGTCCGAGCCGTCGCGCGAGGTCCGAGCGCAGCACGCCGTCCGGATCGATTCGCGCGCGCAGCGGCGTGGAAGCGCTCGAGGCGCGGGTACATCGCGCGCAGCATGTCAGCGCGCAGGCGCGAGTCCTTCGTCAGGTACACGCGCCCGCCGCAGCCCGCCACCAGCTCGTCGAGCTCGCGCAGCGTCGCCGTCCAGGCCGGGCGCCGACGCGGGCACGTCGACCGCGAGCGTCCAGCCCTCGATCGGGAACGACAGCGGGCCGCCGAACTGCGCGCCGAAGCGCTTGAACACCGCCAGGTACACCGGCAGCCGCCGCGCGCGCATCAGCTCGAAGCAGCGCACGAGCGTCTCGCGCGCGCCCGTGGGGATCGCGAACTGGTACTGGATCAGTCCCGCCGCGCCGTACAGCCGGTTCCAATCGCCGAGCGCGTCCAGCGGGAAGAAGTACGGCGCCAGCGCCAGCGGACGGCCGCGCTCGCGCCGCGGCGCGGAGCGCCAGCGAAGCGCGTTGAACGCACGCACGCTCGCCGGGCGCAGCAGCGCGCCGGGGAACCCCCGCGGCACGCGCAGCGGCCGGGCCGCGCGAGAGCACGCCCGGGTACTCGCCGCCTGCCGCGCGCCGCCGCGGAGGCGACAACCCCGCGCCCGGCAGCGGGTCGGCGCGGCTGACGATCGCACGCCCCATCTTCGCGCCGTGCGCCAGCAGATCCAGCCACGCGACCGAGTAGCGGTGGCGCTCCTCGCCGTCCATCAGCTCGAGCGTCTGCGCCAGACCGTCCGTGCGGTCGATGTCCGCCACCACCCACGGCGAGGGGAGCGGCTCGGCGCGCAGCGTCGCCTGCACGACCACGCCCGTCAGCCCCATGCCGCCGAGCGTCGCGTAGAACAGCTCGGCGTCGCTGCGCGGCGTCACCTCCACGAGGCCGTCGCGCGGGCGTGCACAGCGAGATGCGACTCCACGTGCCGCGCGAAGCGCGCCGTCGCGGTGGTGGTTCTTGCCGTGGATGTCGCTCGCGATCGCGCCCGCGAGCGTCACGTGGCGCGTGCCCGGCACGACCGGCAGCGTCAGCCCGTGCGCGGCGAGGCGCGCCATCAGCTCCGCGATCGTCGCGCCCGCCTGCGCCGTCACGAGGCCCCGCTCGCGGTCGATCGACACGATCCGCTCGAGGCCCGTCATGTCGAGCACCTCGCCGCCGTCGTTCTGCGCGCGCGTCGCCGTAGCTGCGCCCGGCGCCGCGCGCGATCACGCCCGCTCCGGTGCGCTCCGCGCGCTCGAACGCGTCGAGCACGTCCTCGCGCGCCGCGCGGCGCGGAGCACCCGGCAGCGACTGGGAGCCGTCCTGCCCCACCCGCTCAGCGACGCTCTCGGCGGTCGCGGCAGACCCGCTGCCCGCGCGTCAGCTCAGCGACCGACATAGACGCCGCCGACGAACAGCACGCCCCACACCACGCTCAGCGCCAGCAGCGTGCGGTCGCGCAGGATCAGCTCCTCCGGCGCCTCGCCCGCGCCCGCGCCGATCAGGCTGCGCGTAGCGCGCGAGCCACGCCAGGAACGGCACGATCGACAGGCCGTACCACACGATGTGAGTCGGCCGCGTGAACGCCCAGCCGATGTAGGCCACGCCAGCCACCGTCGCGGCCGCCGCGCAACGCGCAGGCGCAGCCGGCCCAGCGAGTAGCGCCGCAGCGTCGCGCGCGCAGGCGCTCTGCCGCCCTGCTCGCGCAGCTCCGCGTAGCGCTTGGCCGCCACCAGGAAGATCGCGCAGCATCCCGTCACGATGACGAACCAGCGCGACAGGTAGATGTCGGTCGCGACACCGCCCGCGAACGCGCGCAGCACGAAGCCCGCCGCGATCGCGAGCATGTCCGCGCACGACCACGCGCCGCAGCCACAGCGAGTAGCTGGCCGTCAGAGCCAGGTAGCCCACCGCGACCGCGCCCAGGCCGGGGGCGATCGCCGCGCCGAGTCGCGATGCCCAACGACCGCCAGCACCGCCGCCACGCGCAGCGCCGTGCGCGGCGCCAGTTCGCCGGCCGCGACCGGCGCGTAGCCGCTTGCGCGGGTGGAGGCGGTCCTGCTCGCGTCGCGCACGTCGTTGACCAGATACGTCGCGCTCGAGACGAGGCACAGCACCACGAACGCGCCCGCCACCTGCGCCGCCACGAGCGGCCGGCCGATCACACCCGGCCGCGCGCGGCGCAGCCAGCACGAGCAGGTTCTTGCTCCACTGCCGCGGCCTGCACGCGCGCAGCAGCACGCGCGCGCGAGCCCGCCACGACGCCCTCGCCCACTCGCGGGGACGGATCGGGATCGGCGGGGCGAGGACCTCGCGCAGCGCCGCATCCAGCGGGCGACATCCACATCCTGCCGTCGCTGCTCGTCAACTGCCTCGAGTGGGTTGATGGTGAACACCTCCGCTGAAATGCGCTCAATTGGCGAATCGAACGCCCGCGCCACCCACCCGCGGCAAGGATTCCACAACGCATGAGCTTTTTCACTGCCTTTGAAAGCCGTTTGGCAGTGAGACTATTCTTAGTGAGAATTCACTTACGCGTGTCATCTCGACTGGTCCGGACCGATGGCGCACAGTCTGCGCATGGAGCTAGGGCCGCAACCAGCCGCGGCTCAGCGCCACGGAGCTCGGCACCCGCGCCCGGTGACGGCCTCGCGGGTGCGCCGGATCGCGCTCGTCGCCGCGCTGTCGCGCTGGTTCCCGCGCGCTTTCTCCTACCTGCACGCGATCAGCCGGCCGTCGAACTCGAGCTTCGGGATCCGCACCGTCGAGTGGCTGCGCGACAACGGCGCCGCGGGGCTCGTCGCGAAGGTGGAGTCCATCTACTACGCGCTCACCGCGCCGAGCAAGGGCGGCCCGACGCTGCGCGCGCTGCCGCAGGTGGGCGCCGGCGGCGCGGCCACGGCCGCGCCGCCGTCGCGCCCGCAGCGAATACCGCCCCGCGCGCGTGCACCCGCTGCTGCACCCCGCGCTGCCCGGCGAGGGCGTGTGGCACGCCACACGCCCCGGCCTGGAAGCGCACCCGCCGGTGCTCGCTCACGACGCTGCGCAACCAGCCCGAATACCCGCGCGTGGTCGCGGGCCTCGCCTGGATCGACACCAAGCGCACGACGCGTCGCGCTGCACGCCGGGCGCCTGGAGCCATCGGTGTCGCTGCCGCGCGGGACGATGGACGTACCCGCGGGCGAACGGCCACAACTGCTGGCGACCTTCAACAGCGGCTTCAAGCTCGGCGACTCCCACGGCGGGTTCGTGCTGCGCGGCCACACCTACGCGCCCATGCGCGACGGGCAGGGCACGCTCGTCGGCTACAGCGACGGCACCGTCGACGTCGTCGACTGGACGCCACGGTGCGAACGCGCCCGCCGGCGTGTCCTTCGCCCGCCAGAACCTGCCGCTGATCGTCGATCACGGCAAGACCAACCCCAACATCTCCAACGGCTCGGAATGGGGCGCCACCGTCGGCAACGCCATCCTCGTGTGGCGCTCGGGCGTCGGCGTCGACAGACGCGGCAACCTGATCTACGCCGCCGGCGAAGACCAGACCGTGGCGAGCCTCGCCAGGACGCTCATCCGCGCCGGCGCGGTGCGCGCGATGGAGCTGGACATCAACTCCTACTGGGTCAGCTTCATCACCTACGGCGCGCCCGGCGCCGAACACCCCGCCAACCTGCTGCCCGGCATGAACCGCTCCGCCCTCGCGATACCTGGAACCGGACGATCGCGACTTCTTCACCGTCTACGCTCGCTAGTCGTCCGACTCGCGCTAGCCTGAGCGCATGCGCCTATTCGGTCGTGACAAGACGGCCATGGTCGACCCCACCGCCGCGCTGCCCGGCCGCAGCGAGGCGATGCGCGTGCCCGACCATCACGCCGTCCTCGGCACGCCGCTGCAGGGCCCGTTCCCCGACGGCGTCGACACGGCCATCTTCGGCATGGGCTGCTTCTGGGGCGCCGAGCGGATCTTCTGGGAAGCGGACGGCGTGTACACCACCGCGGTGGGCTACGCGGGCGGCGTCACGCCGAACCCGACCTACGAGGAGGTCGTGCAGCGGGCAGACCGGGCACGCGGAGGTGGTGCTCGTGGCGTTCGACACGGCGCGCACGAGCTACGCAGGAGATGCTGCGCATCTTCTGGGAGGGCCACGACCCCACGCAGGGCATGCGCCAGGGCAACGACCAGGCACGCAGTACCGCTCGCTGCTGATGTGGCACGGCGACTCGCAACGCAAAGCCGCGGAGGCGTCGCTCACCGCCTACCAGCGGATGCTCTCAGCGGCAGGCCACGGCACGATCACCACCGAACTGGCGGAGTCCGACGCGAGCCACCCGTTCTACTACGCCGAGGACTACCACCAGCAGTATCTCGCCAAGAACCCCGGCGGCTACTGCGGGCTCGGCGGCACCGGCGTGTCCTGCCCAGTCGGCATCGCCGGCTAGCACCGCCAGCGCGGCATCGCCACCAGCGCGGCGTGAGTCGCACGCGGTCGCAGCGGCGGCACCATTTGAGAGCGCCGGTCCGCGGGCCCGTTAAACAGCGACGGCCCCGCCAAGGCGGGGCCGTCGTGCTCTCTCACTTCTCACTCCGATTATTCGGCGGGCGTTACGCGCCAGCCCCTGCGGGCACTGCCGCGCCACCGCCGCCCGGCTGCCACGCGGGTGCGTGGGGGCCGCCCAGCGTGGGCACGTCCGACGGGTACACCTCGTTGCCGTGGATCGCGTGGTCGCCGATCTCCAGCTCCTCGTCCGAGAGACGAAGCGGCAGGACGATCGCCGATGAGCTTCAGCAGCACGAACGTCATGACGCCGCTGAACACGATCACCCACAGGCCCGCCTCGGCCTGCCAGCGCAGCAGCGTCCAGCTGCCGTGCAGGACGCCCGCTTTGCCAGGCAGGTCGCTCGCGCCGCCGACGCCGATGTACTCGAGCACCACGGCGGGGTCCGCGAACACTCCCACCAGCAGACCGCCCATCAACCCGGCGATCCCGTGGGTGTAGATCACCCCCAGCGTGTCGTCCACGTTGCGGAACACCGGCGCTCGGCTGAGGAAGCGGATCGACATCCACACGATCGTCGACGCGATCGCGCCGATCGCGATCGCCGCCCAGCCGGTGAAGAACCCGGCTGCCGGGCGTGATCGCGACCAGCCCCGTGATCATGCCGTTGACCGAGCCGATCAGCGACGGCTTGTCGCGGAAGATGTAGTCCCACGCGATCCACACGAGCATCGCCACCGCGGTGCAGAGGTTCGTGTTGAGCACCGCCGCCGAGGCGTTCGCGCCCGCGTAGTAGGAGTCTCCGCCGTTGAAGCCGTTCCAGCCCAGCCACAGCAGACCCGGCGCCCGCCGCGACCATCAGCAGGTTGTTCGGAGCGTCGATCTCGCGATCGCGCTGCAGCCTCGGTCCGATCACGGCCGCCGCCACGAAGCCGGAGATGCCGGCCGCGAGGTGGATGACGTAACCACCCGAGTAGTCAAGCGCGCCGTGGAAGGCGAAGTAGCCGCCGCCCCAGATCAGGAACGCGTTGACCGTGTACACGAACGTGATCCACAGCAGCACGAACGGGATCCAGGCCTTGAAGCTGATGCGGCCCAGGACCGACCCCAGCATCAGGATCGGCGTGATCCCGGCGAACACGAACTGGAAGTACACCAGCGAGGACATCGGGAAGTGGAACGGCGGACCTTCCGTGATCGACGGAATCATCGCCTGCCCCTGCTCGGCGCCCTGTGACAGGACGGTGCCCGACTTGCCCCACATGCTGGCGAAGAATCCGTGATGTTCGAGACCCCCGATCGGGGTGCCGAAGCCCATCTTGAACGCCCACAGAACCCAGGCGACGAGCACGAGGGAGAAGGCGACGAACGTGAGCATCATGCTGTTGACGGACCAGCGCTTCTGCATGACTCCGCCGTACAGGACCGCGAGGCCCGGCAGGCTCATCAGCCCGACGAACGTCGCCGCGGTCATCTGCCACGCGTTATCGCCTGGGTTCAGCCAACTTGGATATGCCAGCCAGGACATGGGCCTCCATTTCCTACGGTTGTTGATATGGCTCCCAGCGCCCCCAATGCGGGCGGGCACCGTGCGCCAATGACAGTCCCGGTATGAAATCCCGCATCGCCGAGCGCTGGTAGGGCCATCGTGGCCAACACTTCGCGGCGGGCGTTTCGACATTTGTCTAGACGGCCCCAGGGGCGCCCGTCGCACGCCGTCGGACGGCGGACTGCGTACGCCTAGCCGCGTCCGCCGGATCGCGGACGGGCATCTCTGCCGGATGGCGAAAGCGTGCTAGCCGTTGCCGAACTGGAAGCCCGCGCGGCGGCACGACTCGCGCAGCTGCGCCGCTTCGCCGCTGTGCGCTCCGCTCGCGCACACCTGGCGCGCCTTGGCGCCGCACGCGTGCAGTTCGCCGCCGCCCAGCGTGCTGGCGAACTCGATTTTCACGCAGTCCGCGCGCGCGGGCGAGCCGGTCGTGGCGGCGTAGATTCCGAGCGCCACCAGAGCCAGCACCACGCACGCGGCCAGCGCCGCGATCGCCGCCTTCTCGCGCTGCCCCCAGCGCAGCGGCTCAGACAGGCGGCGGGACTGTTCGAACATCACCATGGTCGAAAGGCTACCCGGATTGCGAGCCCGCGCGTCGCGCCCGCGCCCGCGCGTCGCGCCCGCGCCGACGCGCCCGAGCGCGCAGCTACTCCGTGGAGCCGTCGCTCGGCTGAAACGCAAGCGCAGCGGAGTTGATGCAGTAGCGCTCGCCGGTCGGCCCAGGGCCGTCGTCGAACACGTGGCCCAGGTGCCCGCCACAGTTGCGGCACACCACCTCGGTGCGGCGCATGAACAGGCTGTTGTCCGCGCGCAGCTCCACCGCCTCCGCCACCGCCGGCTCGGTGAAGCTGGGCCAGCCCGTGCCCGAGTCGAACTTGGTGTCGGCGGTGAACAGCACCGCGTCGCACGCCGCGCAGCGGTACTCGCCGGAGTCCTTGTTGTACACGTACTCGCCCGTGAAAGGCGCCTCCGTGCCCGCCTTGCGCAGCACCTCGTACTGCTCCGGCGTCAGCTGCTCGCGCCACTCCTGCTCAGTCTTTACGACGTTCGGCTCGCTGGATGACATGGCCCACGTTTTAGCACTCCGAGACGGCCGGAGCGCCACGCGACCCGTGCTAATATTCTAATCCTTACGTTCACGTCAGTTTTGCAATAGCGCGATGTGGGAGCGACACAGTTGAGCGTCACCCAGGAGCGTCCACAGACTTTTAATAGAGATCTCGGGTCGCGTTTCGGCGTTGCAGCGGGCCACGAGAACTACCGCTGGTGGGCTCTCTCGTGCACCAGCCTGGGGATGCTGCTCGCGGCCACCAACTCCGGCACGCTCATCATCGCGCTGCCCGACCTGGAGCGCTCGCTGCACGCGAGCCTGTTGGCGCTCGTGTGGGTGATCCTCGCGTACCTGATCGCCGCGACCGTGCTCGTGCTCATGGCGGGGCGCCTCAGCGACCTGTTCGGGCGCAAGCGCGCCTACGTTGGCGGCTTTCTCATGTTCGCCGCCGCGTCGCTCGGCGCGGGCTTCTCCGGCGACGCGACCGTGCTGATCCTGTGGCGCATCCTGCAGGGCATCGGCTCGGCGTTCCTGTTCGCCAACGCCGCCGCGCTCGTCACCGACGCGTTCCCGCGCGAGCAGCTCGGCCTCGCGATGGGCGCCAACACGATGGTCGCCGCCATCGGCCTCGTGCTCGGCCCCGTGCTCGGCGGCGCGCTCGTCGCCATCTCCTGGCATTGGGTGTTCTGGTTCAACGTCCCCCTCGCGCTCGGCGGCGCCGCGTGGGGCGCGCTGATCCTGCGAGAGCTGTCGAAACCCGACTCCGTGCGCGGCTATGACGTGTTCGGCACCACCACGTTCGTCGTCGGCCTCACCGGCCTCGTGCTCGGCGTCTCGCGTGGCGGGCTGAGCGGCTGGAACGACACCATCGTCGTCGCTGGGCTGATCGCCGCCGCCGTGCTGCTGCCGCTGTGGGTGCTCATCGAGCGCCGCTCGCGCGCGCCGATGCTCGACCTGCAGATCTTCCGAAACCGCCTGTTCGCAGCCGCCAGCGCCGCCGCGTTCATCAACGGCCTGGCGCGCTTCGCGCTGATGTTCCTGTTCGTCTTCTACTACCAGGGCGCGCAGGGCAACACGCCCATCACCGCCGGCATCAAGCTGATGCCGCTCGCGCTCGGCATGCTCGTCGCCTCCCCCCTCGCCGGCATCTACGCCGACCGCCACGGCTCGCGCGCGCTCGCCGCCATCGGCATGGGCGTGAGCGCCGCGGGCCTGGCCGCGATGACCACGCTCGACGTACACACCGCCTACTGGCAGAGCGCGCTGTGGCTGCTGTTCGTGGGGGTCGGCTCGGGGATGTTCAACAGCCCCAACACCGCCGCCATGATGGGCGTCGTGCCCGCGCACCGGCGCGGGATCGCAGCGGGCGCGCGCACGCTGCTGCAGAACACCGGCGCGGTCCTCTCGATCGCGTTCGTGATGGCCGTCGTCACCTCCGCCGTCCCCAAAGCCACGCTGTTCGCGGTCTTCTCCGGCCTCGCGAAAGGTCTCTCCGCGGAGAAGCTCGCGCCGTTCATCGCCAACATGCACGTCGCGCTGTGGGTGCTCGCCGCCGTGTCGCTGCTCGGCGTGTTCGTGTGTTTGCTGCGCCCCGCGCACGTCAAGACCGGCGCCGAGGGCGGCCTCGCCGTGCCCGTGGGAACGCCATGAGCACCGGGGTCGCAGTGAGCGCCGTGGGGTCGCCGTGAGCCCCGCCGGGCCCGCGCCCTCCCCCGCGCCGCGCGATGGCCTTCGCATCGGCGACGTCGCGCGGCTCGCCGGCACCACGCCGCGCACGATCCGCTACTACGAGGAGATCGGCCTGCTGCCCGAGGCGCCCGCGCGTCCCTCCGGCCAGCACCGCACCTACACGCACGAGGAGGTCGAGCGGCTGCGCGAGGTCATGCGCCTGAAGCACCTGCTCGGCGTCACCCTGGAGGAGCTGAAGACGCTGCTCACCGCCGAGGAGGCGCGCGCGGAGGTGCGCGCGCAGCTGCGCCGCGACGACGTTGGCGCGGGGCGCCGCCGGGAGCTGCTCGGCGAGGCGCTCGGGCACATCGACCGCCAGCTGGAGCTCGTGCGCCACCGCGCCGGCGAGCTGGGGAAACTGGAGCAGGAGCTGTGCGACACGCGCAAGCGCGTCAAGCGCAAGCTGCGCGAAGCCGCCGCGCAGGCCGGCGGCGGGGATGCGACCCCCGACGCCATGGACGACACAGCCGTCGAGCTGAGCGGGCGGCCGTGAGCGCTCGCCGCGAGGAGCCGCCCGCGGTCCTCGTGGACGACCTCGTCGTCCGCTTTGGGGATCTCGAGGCCGTCGGCGGCGTCTCCTTCGCGGTCGCTCCCGGCGAGGTGTTCGGCCTGCTCGGCCCCAACGGCGCCGGCAAGACCACCACCATCCGCGTGCTCACCACGCTGCTCGCTCCCAGCGCCGGGCGGGCGCTCGTCGCGGGCTATGACGTGGGCCGCGACAGCCTCGCCGTGCGCGCGTCCATCGGCTACATCCCCCAGGCGATCTCCGTCGACGGCGCGCTCACCGCGTATGAGAACCTCGACTTCTACGGGCGCGTCATGGGCGTGCCGCGCCGCGAGCGCCGCGAGCGGATCGAGGAGGTCATCGACACGATGGAGCTCGCGCCGATGCTGGCCGGTTCGGGGACGCGAGCGGGAGCGAGCGTCTCCCGGTCCGGTCGCCTCGCGCGCACGCTCTCCGGCGGGATGCTGCGTCGCCTGGAGATCGCAAGCGCGCTGCTCAACCGCCCGGCCGTGCTGTTCCTCGACGAGCCCACCGTGGGCCTCGACCCGAACGCGCGCGCCATGGTGTGGGAGCGGCTGGGAGCGCTGCGCGAGCAGGCCGGCACCACGATCCTCGTCACCACGCACATCATGGAGGAGGCCGAGCGCCACTGCGACCGCCTCGGCGTGATCGACCGCGGGCGGCTCGTGGAGCAGGGCGAGCCCGCGGAGCTGCTCGAGCGCCACCGCGCCGACAATCTCGAAGAGGTGTTCAGCGCCGTCACCGGCCACCCCATCGCAGAGCACGAGGGCGACGAGCAGGAAGGGAGGCTCGCCGATGTCCGCGCACAGCGCCGCGTCGCACGCCGCCTCGGCTGAGCCGCGGCCCGCCGCGCTCGCGCAGGGGCCGCTCGGGCGGATGGCCGAGGGCACGCTCGCGATGGCGCAGGCGGAGATGCGAAAGCTCCGCCACGACCACCTCGACATCGTCACGCGCTCCGTGCAGCCGCTCTTGTGGCTGTTCATCTTCGGCACCGCGCTGCGCCACAACAGCGCGCTGCGCCTGCACGGCCTGGACTACCGCGCCTACCTCGCGCCCGGCGTGATGGCGCAGGGCGCGCTGTTCATCGCGATCTTCTACGGCCTGTCCGTCATCTGGGAGCGCGACGTCGGGCAGCTGCAGCGGCTGCTCGCCACACCCCTGTCGCGCACGTCGATCGTGCTCGGCAAGGCCGCCGGCGCGTGCGTGCGCGCGCTCGCGCAGGGCGTGCTGCTGCTGCTCGTGCTCGCCGTCGCCGGTATCGACGTGCGCTGGAACGTGTTCGGCGTCGCGGGCACGCTCGCGATGCTCACGCTCGGCACCGCCGCGTTCGCGTGCATGTCGATGCTGCTCGCCGCCGCCGTCAAGGAGCGCGAGCGCTTCATGGGCATCGGGCAGCTGATCATGATGCCGCTGTTCTTCGCCTCCAGCGCCCTGTATCCGCTCAGCCTCATGCCGGGCTGGCTGCACGTGGTGGCGCGCGTCAACCCGCTCACGTACGAGGTGCAGGCGCTGCGCCAGATGCTCGTCGGCGTCGGCGGGGCGGGCGAGCTGTGGCTCGACTTCCTGGTCGTAGCGGCGTTCTTCGGGGTAATGCTCGTGGGAGCCACGCGCGCGTATCCGAAGGCGATTCTGTGAGCGAGTTGGGCGGCGGGGCGACGGCGATGTCGACGGTGTCAATGTGAGCAACCACGAGGAGGGGCGCAGATGACGAGCACAGAGGTGAAGGCCAGTCCCGAGGGCGTACCGGGCGCCGTGACGGACCCCTCGCGCGTGGTGGGCGAGGACCTCACGTTCCCCGGCGCGGAAGGCACGCTCGTCAACGGCTACCTCGCGCGGCCCGCCGACCTCGATGCCGCGGCCGGCGGCTACGCCCCCGGGCTGATCGTGATCCACGAGGCGGGCGGCCTGGGCGAGCACATCCGCGACATGGCAAACCGCTTCGCCAACCTCGGCTACGTCGCGCTCGGCGTGGACATGTACACGCGCTACGGCGGGCCACCGCCCATGGACGACCTGCCCGCGCTGATGAAGAAGCTGTTCTCCATGTCCGACGCCACCGCCGTCGGCGACCTCGAAGGCGCCGCCGAGTTCCTGCGCGACCGCGAGGACGCCACCGGCAACGTCGGCTGCATCGGCTTCTGCATGGGCGGGCGCTACACGCTTCTGTTCGCCGGTTCGAGCGATGCGCTCGACGCGGCCGTCGACTGCTGGGGCGGTTTCGTCGACAAAGCCACCGTCGAGGATCTCTCCACGCCCGAGCGCCCCACGCCGCCGCTGGAGCTCGCGTCGAAGATCGCATGCCCGCTGCTCGTGGCGATCGGCGCCGAGGACCACAACCCCTCGCCCGAGCTCGGCGCCCAGCTCGGCGAGCGCGCGCGGGAGAGCGGCTGGGAGGTCAAAGTGGACGTGTACGAGGGCGCGGGGCACGCGTTCATCGCCGACTACCGCCCCAGCTACCGCCCCGAGCCCGCCGCGAAGCTGTGGCGCGAGATAGTCCCGTTCCTGCAGCGCACGCTCGGGGAGGGCTGACATGGAGCGCAAATGGTGGACGCTGATCGCGGTCTGCGTGGCGATCTTCATGCTGCTGCTGGACATCACCGTGGTGAACGTCGCGCTGCCGCAGATCCAGCGCTCGCTGCACTCCTCCTTCTCCGACCTGCAGTGGGTCGTCAACGCCTACTCGCTCACGCTCGCCGCGTTCCTGTTGACGGCCGGCTCGATCTCCGACCTGATCGGGCGCAAGCGCGTGTTCCTCGCCGGCCTGCTCGTGTTCACCGCCGCCTCTGCGCTGTGCGGCCTGTCCACGACGCCGCTGATGCTGAACCTCGCGCGCGCCGTGCAGGGCACCGGCGGCGCGATGATGTTCGCGACCTCGCTCGCGCTGATCGCCTCGGCGTTCCACGGCAAGGAGCGCGGCACCGCGTTCGGCGTCGTTCGGCGCCGTCACCGGCGCCGCGGTGGCGGTCGGGCCCGTGCTCGGCGGGGTCATCACCTCGGGCATCGGCTGGGAGTGGATCTTCTTCGTCAACGTGCCGATCGGCGCGATCGCGGTGTTCGTCACGATCACGCAGGTCGCCGACTCGCGCGACCCCAACGCCACCGGCATCGACTGGGCCGGCCTGGTGACGTTCTCCGCGCTCGCTGTTCCTGCTGGTGCTCGCGCTCGTGCAGGGCAACGAAAAGGGCTGGGGCTCCACCGAGATCGTCGCGCTGCTGATCGCCTCCGCGGTGCTGCTGATCGCGTTCGTGGTCGTTCGAGCACCTGCAGAAGCGCCCCATGCTCGACCTCGCGCTGTTTCGCCGCCCCGCGTTCGCCGGCGCGAGCATCGTCGCGTTCGCGATCTCCGCGTCGATCTTCGCGATGTTCCTCTACCTCACGCTCTACATCCAGAACGTGCTCGGCTTCAGCCCCCTGCAGGCCGGGCTGCGCTTCCTGCCGATGACGCTCCTGTCGTTCGTCGGTCGCGCCCGTCGCGGGCAAGCTGAGCGTGCGCGTGCCCGTGCGCCTGCTGCTCGGCGCGGGCCTCGCGCTCGTCGGGGCTCGGCCTGCTGGCGATGACCGTCGTCAGCGCCAGCTCGAGCTGGACCGTCGCTCGTACCCGGCTTCCTGCTCGGCGGCGCCGGCATCGGCATGATCAACCCCCCGCTCGCCTCCACCGCGATCGGCGTCGTGCCGCACGAGCGCAGCGGCATGGCCTCCGGCATCAACTCCACGTTCCGCCAGGTCGGCATCGCCACCGGGATCGCCGGCCTGGGCGCGATCTTCCAGCACGGCGTCACCAGGACCACCACCGCGACGTTGAACGCCGGCGCACACGCACAGGAGGTCATGGGCGCCGCCCACGGGCACCTCGCCACGATCCTCGAGTCCGGCGAAGTCAAGCGCTTCGCGCACACCCTCTCCCCCGCCGCGCGCTCCGCGCTCGTGCACGCCTACCACGTGGGTTTCACCAGCGCGTTCACCACGATCGCGACGATCGCCGCGGGGATCGCGCTCGCCGGCTCGGCGCTCGCGTTCGCGCTCGTGCGCAGCCGCGACTTCGTCGCCTCCGGCGGTCCGCCGGCGGGCGCCCCGCCGACCGACCGTTCCTCCGAGGCGGCGCTCAGCTCTGCTGCTTGAGCTCGTGCCCGCGGCACTCCATAACCGGCAGGCGCGGGTAGCGCGGATAGGCTGGGTCCTCGCGCGAGCGCCTGCACAGGAAGAACGTCGAGCCGCGCGTGTTGCGCACCACCTGCAGGTGCGCGCACGTTTCGCACAGCCCCGCGGGGCCGCTGCGAGGCGGCGGCTGGCTCGGGCGATCGGACACAAATCGAAGCTTAGGCGCGCGCCGTCGTGCGGCGCACGGCCACAGCTGCGATAATCGTTGACCGCACAACTATGAGTACCTTCTACCGACTACTCGGATTTCTGCGCCCCTACAAGCGGGGGCTGACCGCCTCGTGGCTGCTCGCGAGCGCCGCGATGGTGATGACCGTGCTGCTGCCCTACCTCACGGGCCTCGCGGTGGAAGCGATCAGGAAAGGCGGCGAGCACGCCTCCCACCATCAGCTCTCGCTGCGCGCGCACGACCGCCACACGCTGCTCGTGCTCGCGATCGTGATCGTCGGCGCGGTGATCGCGCGCTGGGCGCTCACGTACATGCGGCGGATGATCGCCGGGCGGATCTCGCTCGCGATCGAATACGACCTGCGCAACCTGCTCTACGGCCACTTCCAGCGCCTGGAGCTGAGCTTCTTCGACCGCCAGCAGACGGGGCAGCTGATGTCGCGCGCGACGGTCGACCTGCAGGCGGTGCGCTTCTTCCTCGGCTACGGACTGGTGTTCATCCTGCAGTCAATCCTCACGCTGGTGCTCGCCGGCGTCGCGATGATCCTCATCAACCCCAAGCTCGGACTGATCGCGATGGCGCCCGTACCGTTCGTCGTCGTCATCTCCCAGCGCTACGGGCGCAGCGCCCGCCCCGCGATCCAGGAGGTCCAGCAGCGGATCGCCGAGCTGACCGCTGACGTCGAGGAGAACATCTCCGGCGTGCGCGTCGTGAAGTCCTTCGCGCGCGAGCCGCGCCAGCTCGAGCGCTTCCGTCACTCCGTCGCGCGCGTGTTCGACCAGGCGATGGTCGCGACGCGCCTGGAGGCGAAGTACAACCCGATGATCGGCTTCCTGCCGCAGCTCGGCCTCGCCGCGGTGCTGCTGATCGGCGGGCGCAGCGTCATCCACGCGCACCTGACGCTCGGCGCAGTTCAGCCAGTTCTACCTGTACCTCAACATGCTCATCGTCCCCATGCGCTCGCTCGGCGTGACTGCTCGGCCTCGCCCAGCGCGCGACCGCCTCCGGCGCGCGCATCTTCCAGGTCCTCGACCGCGAGCCGCGCATCGTCGAGCAGCCCGGCGCGGCGGCCGCTGCCCGACGGGGCCGGGCACGTCGAGTTCCGCGGCGTGAGCCTGCGCTACGACGAAAGCGACGATTTCGGGGCCGCGTACACGGGCCACGAGGAGGCCGACGCCGGCTCCCACGCCACGACCAACGGCGCCGCTCCGGTCGGCCTCAGCGCCAACGGCGCCCCGCCCGCCAACGGCAACGGCGCCGACGCGCCCGTGCGCCTCCCCCGCGCGGTGCTCAGCGACATCGACCTCGACATCGCCGCCGGGAAGACGGTCGCGCTCGTGGGCGCGACCGGCTCGGGCAAGACGAGCCTCGTGTCGCTGATCTCGCGGCTGTACGAGGCCAGCGAGGGGCGCATCCTGCTCGACGGCGCGGACATCCGCACGGTCAGCCTCGCCTCGCTGCGCGAAGCGGTGGCGTTCGTGAGCGACGACCCGTTCCTGTTCTCCGCGTCGGTCGCCGAGAACATCGCCTACGGCCGCCCGACCGCGACCTTCGAGGAGATCGAGCAGGCGGCGCGCCGCGCGCAGGCGTACGACTTCGTGACGGAGTCTGCCGCAGGGTTTCGACACGCGCGTGGGCGAGCGCGGGCTGTCGCTGTCGGGCGGGCAGCGCCAGCGGATCGCGATCGCGCGCGCGCTGCTGGCGGACCCGCGCGTGCTGATCCTCGACGACGCGACCTCCGCGGTGGACGCGTCGACCGAGCAGAGCATCAAGCTCGCGCTCGACGAGGCGATGGCGGGCCGCACGACGTTCGTGATCGCGCACCGCCTGTCGACCATCTCGCTGGCCGATGAGATCGTCGTGCTCGAGCACGGGCGGATCGTCGCGCACGGCGACCACGACGAACTGCTCGACGCCTCCGAGCTGTACCGCGAAATCGTCGAGAAGGGCCTGCCCGACCAGGTGTTCATGACGCGCGCGCCACTCGAACGCGAGGTGAGCGGCCTGTGAGCCCCGCCGTCCACAGAGGCCCCGGCTCGGAGTGGACGGGCGAGCGCGCGAGCCAGGGCACGCGCGGGCGCAACCTGCGCGGCCTGCTGCGCCTGATCGGCCCGTATCGCACGCGCGCGATCACGACGCTCGTGGCGCTGCTGCTCGGCACGGGCGCCTCGCTCGCGCCGCCGCTGTTGGTGCGAGACGGCGATCGACAACGGCATCGAACGCAACGACATGAACACGCTCGTGCTCGTCGTGGTCGCGTTCCTGGTCTCGGCGGCGCTCGTGTGGGCGATGACCTACGCGCAGACCTACCTCGTCGGCTGGGTCGGCCAGCGCGTGCTCGCGGACCTGCGCATCCGCATCTTCACCCACCTGCAGACGCAGCCGATCGGCTTCTACGACAGCCGCCCCGCGGGCGTGCTGATCTCGCGCATGACCAACGACGTGGAGGCGCTCGACAGCCTCGTGACGGACTCCGTGGTGACGCTGTTCCAGTCGGGCCTCACGCTGCTCGGCACCGTCGTGATCCTGCTCGTACCTCGACGTCAAGCTCGCGCTCTTGACGTTCCTCGTGCTGCCGCTCGTGCTCGCCGGCTCGCTGTGGTTTCGAATCATCTCCGCCGGCGCGTTCCGGCGCACCCGCGAGACGATCGGCGCGATCACCGCCAACCTGCAGGAGACCCTGTCGGGCATCCGCGTCGTGCGCAGCTTCGCCCAGGAGCGCGTGCACGTGGCGAACTTCACCGAGCTGAACGCGGACAACTCGCGACGCGAACATGACCACGGTGAAGCTGAACGCCGCCTACTTCCCCTCCGTCGAAATGCTCTCCGGCGTGGCCGTCGCGATGATCGTCCTCTACGGCGGCCTGCAGGCGATCGAAGGCCACATCACCGTCGGCACGGTCGTCGCGTTCGTCGCAGCGCTGTCGAACCTGTTCGAACCGATCCAGCAGCTCTCCCAGCTCTACGCCACCTACCAGTCCGGCATGGCGGCGCTGGAGAAGATCTTCCAGCTGCTCGACGTGCGCCCCGACCTCTCCGACCGCGCGGACGCGCATCGAGCTGGGGCGGATCCGCGGCGAGGTCGAGCTTCGACGACGTGTCGTTCGCGTACGCGAAGCGCCCCGTCAAACGCGTCCTCGCGCAGGGCGACCTCGACGCCCACAGCGCGAGCGTCGGCACCCACCCGAGGCCGAGGGCGAGGGCGAGCAGGTGCTGGCGCTCGACCACGTCAGCCTGCTGATCCCGCCCGGCCAGACGGTCGCGCTCGTCGGCGCCACGGGCGCGGGCAAGTCCACGATGGCGAAGCTCGTCGCGCGCTTCTACGACCCCACCGCGGGGCGCGTGCTCGTCGACGGCCACGACCTGCGAGACGTCGCCAGCAGCTCGCTGCGCTCGCAGATGGGCATCGTCCCGCAGGAGGCGTTCCTGTTCTCGGGCACCGTCGGCGAGAACATCGCCTTCGGCCGCCCCGACGCGGACGAGAGCCAGATCCGCGCCGCCGCCGCGGCGGTCGGCGCGGAGGAGTTCATCTCAGAGCTCCCCCACGGCTACGACACCGAGGTCGGCGAGCGCGGCGCCCAGCTCTCAGCCGGCCAGCGCCAGCTGATCGCCTTCGCCCGCGCGCTGATCGCCGACCCGCGCATCCTCGTGCTCGACGAGGCCACCTCGAACGTCGACCTGCACTCCGAGGCCCGCATCGAGCAGGGCCTGCGCCGCCTGCTCGCGGGCCGCACCTCGATCGTGATCGCGCACCGCCTGTCCACGATTCGCCAGGCCGGGCGGATCGTGGTGCTCGAGCACGGCCAGATCGCCGAGCAGGGCACCCACGACGAGCTGATCGCCGCCGAGGGGCGCTACTACGAGCTGTACCGCGACTGGGCGGCGCAGGCGGCGGCGTAGGCTTCTGGATAGGTCCGTGGCGCCACGCACATGCGCAGCGCCACCCGTTCCTAAGAGCTAGTTGAAGACCTCCCATAAGTCATCGTTTTGCAGCCAGCTCCTCACCTTGCCATTGTAGACGGCCGCCATGCCGGTGACGGTAAGTTTTATCCCAGGCTTTTCTTTTACTAATAATCCTGGTTCGTTCACGAAATATTTGGTTATCGCCGTCGCGGGTGCTTCGATTTCTTTCGCTAAGGATAACGTCGTCGCATTCAGATTTTTGACGAGAACACCTGTTCCTTCGATGGGCAGCGCGCCTGTCAACGGGCATAGCCCGGGTTCTAATAGGTGGAACTGCGCAAAGACTTTCCCAGTATCGGGCTCGAACAGGGTGCCTGACGCTAATGCGTCTTCTTGTAAAGCCCCTTCTTTTGTCAAGAACACAAGTAAACCACGCAAGGGCTTCGTTTCGATTGTACCTGGGTTGGCGCCGTTGATTTTGCATGTCACGAAACCTGCGACCGTGCAGTTGCTATACACGATCGTCTCTAACGACGTTCCCGGTGCCGGAGCATTGCTACCGCCCAGAACGGCACCGGATGCAAGGCTGAGTTTAGTGCATTCGATCGTTAGCCCTGTGAATGAGAGCCTCTGCGTACCAACTTGTTCAGCTTGGAGACCTGCCGTTTCTCCAGCTTTCAGCACTTTCGATAAGATTTGCCACTGTGGGTTATTGGTTGCGTGCGCCGTAGCCGACGCAGCCCCGACAAGCCCGATCACACACGCCGCGACGAGCGACATCCCTATGATCTTTATGCGTTTCACTTGACGTTCTCCTCGTACACGAGGCAGAACGCCCTACCGAGGTCCTGCCTCTGGTGGATTGATATGTCGGCGACCGTCAGCGCCTGTGTTGTGTTTTTTTGTGTTTCGGACAGCCCGTGACGGTAATTTTGCTGGTTTGACGAAGTTCCGCACCGTTTTGTCCGGTGAAGACATTCGGTATCGCGAGGGCCTGTCCACACATGCTGCCTTTGGCCTTTTTGGACAGGAACGCGGCGAGCACCGAATGTGGCCCGGCGGGCAGCACGAGATCGAATTTCGAGACGGGCGCGTCTGGCACCGTCTTGAATGTACTCGAGGTGACCCCTTTCTTGATCGTGGTGTTGCCCGTCAGGATGATCGTCACACCTTCGCCCTGCAGGACGATGTCCAGGTCGGGAAATGCCGCACCGCCATGGGAGACCAGGTATGCCGGTCCCGCCAGCTTGCTTTTCAGGACCGGCGTAATCGCGGTCGCGCTTCCCACCAGCGAGGCCGTGGGACAGCTCGCCGGATTCGCTTCGAAGACCGCCGCCGTGCACGCTTTCTGCAAGGTGGTGAGTCGCGACGGCAGTTGCTTCGGGAGGTCGACCTTGACCTTCGCGATGTTCGCTTCGCCTTTGGCCACGCGGACCTGGACATGCAGCGACGCCCCGTTTGCTTTGCTCGCCTTCGCCCCCGTGGAGACCGTGAATTTGGGCTTGAACGATAGACCCTTGCAGCCCGCCACCGCATAGGGTGCAGACACCGGCGCCACGCTACCCGAGGCGCCGCTGGGCAGCACCCCAGCGACTGTACCGCTGATCTGCAACTGCGAGCAGTTGGTGGGGTTCAGCATGAACCCTGCCCTGTCCAGTGTCACGCTGATCGTCTTGACACGCAACGGCACGCCGTCGACCATCTGCGGCAGCGGGTCGCTGACGACGATCGCCGCCCCCGTGTGCGGGTCGACGTTGATCGTCGTGCGGACCACGACATTCCCGAGATCGAAAGGACCCGCCTTCGCGGGGACCACGATCGTGAAGCCGAACGGGGCGCCCTTGTATGGGCCAGTCAGGTAGACAGTCCCTTCGACCCAAAACGGGTGCGAGCCAGAGCCCGCCGCGGCATGGACGTGGCCGACCTCGCTCGCCGACGAGCACGTTCCCAACGACGCCTCAGGCTCAGAACACAGCGGAACCGAAGCGAGCAGCGCAGCCACCCCCGGTGGCGTGCGCAACGAGACCGCGGAGAGGTTCTGTTCGCCGTCCCGACGCGAGAGCGTCATCGTGAACGGACTGCTGCCTCCCGCAAGAGGCACCACAGTACCCGCAGTAAACGCCGGGTTGAACGGCTGGCTCGCAGGGCAGCCCACGACTTCGAACGACGACATGGGCGAGGCCATCTGGCTGGCCACGCTCCACGGTTCCAGTTCCGTCGTCGTCGTTACCGTCCCGCACGTCTGAGGGCTCGCGAGCGGAGCACGCGGCCCACCGTTAAGCCTGACCTTGATCTCGCTCACCGGCAGCTCCGGGTTTTCAAGGAACTTCGCGCGCAGCTGTCCGGGCTGCAGGCCGTTGTGAAGACCCTTGCCCCCCACTTCGACCGACCCTTTCAGCTTGACGTCCACCCCGGAGCCATGCACCTCGATGTACATGCCCACCATTTCGCCGTTCTCGGCCTGCGCTTCGCTGCAAGGCGAGCATGCCGGGCTCGCCAGATACAGCGCTCCTGTGAGAGGATGTTCCAGCAGCGGCGTGTCGACTTCGACTTCGCCAACCTGCGATTTGCTGGGGCAATGCCCCGCCGTGAGATGCGAAAGGCCGTCTGCCCCGATGGCTTCGCCTTCTCCGGCTTCATCGGGGTGGGCCATACCGTGCGGGATATCGATGCCGTTGGAGCCTGTAGCGTCGCAGCCTTCAAGGCCGTCGGCCGCGGATGGCGATATCGATAGGCCTGGTGGGAACGTCACGGTCGCGCCCTTCAACTCTGGTGATGACAAAAGGTTCCACGGCGTTTCCGACCGTGGTACGCTCAGATCCACTTCATAACCCCCCGGAGAGTCCACCTGTGCCGTTCCCGGCGTGCTGTCAGGCGGCGTCGGTTCCGGCCTCACCTGCACTTCAGGACTAAAACGCAACAGATCGCAGCCTTCGATCCGCGGATAAGATACCGATTCCGCAGACAGCCACTTCCCGGGTTCTTCCCACGAGTCCACTTCGAGCTTGGCAGACAGAGGTTCTCCGGTGCACTGCGCGGGATTCGTCAGGAACGCCCCGTTTGCGCCCACTTCTTCATCACGCGCACCAGGGTTCCCAAACAGCGTTACCACGGTCCCATCGAGGTCGACGACCGGGACACCAGGGACAGATACGCGCACACGATACCCCGCACTCGTGTGAACAAGGTCCGCGTACAACACGATCGCATATTTCCGCTGGTAAGAAAAGCCGAACTCAGCGGGGTGCCCGGCCTCCGGCGTCAGGTTGTATAGCGGGGTCGTCAAGGTCGAACGATCCACGGTTCCCACCGCCCCACCGGAACGCCCGTCCACCAACGTGACCAAACCGACTCGACTTCCTTTCGGACAAGGTGCGACCGTTTCGAAGTGTTCGTTGAAACGCGCTTCTTCAAGAGCCTTTACCGGACAGCGTGGGGCCGACAGAGGGTTGCCCACGAACCCCTCCGGCAGCGTCACCGTGACGTCTCGCGGATTCTGAGCGGGCCTGTAGTTGTCTTCCTGGCTCGGTTCGTTCGCTTCGCTCACTAGGTCGAAGCTTGTCGTCTGCTCGTACGGATGGCCGCCAGCCTGCAGCGTAGCCGCGCCATCAAGCCCGTTTGCGGAAAACGCGAAGTCATTGATCGCGAACTGCACCGGTTCTGAGCCAATCGCCGTTTCGGCGACATCTTCCACCGTTTCCGCCCCGCCACCGCTCACCGTGACGCTACTCGTCGCCGATCCCGTTGCCGGGATCGCCGCGACTTCCACCGTAATCGCGAGCGTGTCGTCAGGCGGCACCGGAGCGTGGTCTTCGCACTGCCCCCCGCCGCATTCGAGTTCTTCGCCAGAGGCCCAATCCTTCCCTACCATCGACTTCATCCCGACTTCGGAAGACAAGTTCTCTTTGATAACCACCGGAACTTCGGCATTGCTCGCCGCAGCGCCCGTGTTCGTCACAAGAACCACATACTTATCTGTGTGATGCGCAGGAGAAAAGCGAGTCGGCAATGCGATCGTCCTCGCCGACCAGTGTGGCTTTGCAACCACGGCTCCGGCGCTAGCGCCCCCGAACGCCTCGAGCAGAGTTACCACAACCATCAACGCCGGCAGAAACCAACGACGCACCACTGCACGGTCTTCCATCACCTCCGCGGCACCCGCTGAACTCGACCGTCTAGTTACTATTGCCTCCATTGCTGTGTTGGCGGTAAGCATCTCAGTTGCCTCCACGTCGCAGTCGTGGCTTCACAGTCGTCCTCGCTTTCAGCGCATATCGCTTGCGTGCCGCCGCTTCGCACCGTGCTCTCCTCACCTGCGACCGCTTGGCCTTACACGCCTTCAACGCATGTCGACGCGCCAGCGCTCTCACTTGCCTCATCCCTTTACGATGAATCACTACCAGAGCTTCTGGTGACGCATTTCCGCCACCCAACTGCAAAACGCTCCCAGAAACATCAAACGCAGGCGCCACGCTCAGCCCACCCAAACACCCTTCACCTCGGCAGTTCGACTGAGCCGCGTCTACAGCACGACCTCCACCAACCCGAGCATCGTAGATATCGACCTGAGTATCAGTGTCTTCCGGCACAAGCTCATCCACGGTTTGAAAAAACGCGTCGCTGCCGCTCGCGCTGGTCCCAAGAAATGTTACACGAGAACCACTGCCACCGTAGATCAAATACACATTGCCTTCACGGTACTCATACACGTTGCTGGTCGCAGTACCAGATTCCGGACTACCCATTCCCGCCGTCAACTCGTCGGCCGATTCGAAAAACACATACCTGCCGTCATTTGAAAGCGCCAGTGGCGTCGGAATCGGCATCCCCGGCCGTCCTTTCAAAGGTGGCGACAAGATCGTGGCATCATATTGAGCTGTGTTGCCATTGTTGTTGAAACCGTTGTTTCCGATTGATATACGTTTTAGGGCTTCACTTGCTGCGTCGTACTCAAAAACCTGCCACACACCTTTACTGGTATCATCGTTGGTGAGATCCGCATGGCTCTCAAACACCAAATGCGCCCCATCCGGCGTCGCCTGTGCCGGTCGTTCATCAGCAGCACGAACGCCTCCCCACAATTCTTCATCGCTGGAAACCCTCGCCCCTTCGCGTTCTTCCGTCGGTGCAAGAGCGGCAACAAAGCGCGTCGTGCCTTTCGCCGTCGCGAGATTGCGTTCATAGACGTACAGGTTGTTCATGCCGGCCTGCGCTTGTTCGCCGCGAGAGTTTGCCTGATTCGTAAGCTTTCCCTGTGCAACAAAGTACACATGAGTGCCATCCTCGGATATTCTCACGACACCCTGAACATGAGGCGCCAAGCTACCAGCCGACACAGCTATAAGTCTTTCACCACTCGGTTTATCAAAATCAAATTCATAGAGATTGCAGCCTGTTCCTTGCGCTCTCTCACAGCCACTGCCGGCTTCCTCGTAAGCGGTATCGCCTGCAGTACTGTCTTCACTTGCCTGTTCCGTCAGCTTCTGGGTGCTCAAAAACCACACTCTGGAGCCGTCGCGCGACGCACCGGCAAAGACACTGTCCGAGACCTGCGCAGTGACACAGCCGCTCTGACACTCAGGAGTTGAGATCGCGACTGTTTCAGTTTGGTTGACTCGCGCATAGAGTTCTGCCACGGCAGGCTCCGCTCGACCACAAACTTCGTTATCGCTTGCAAGCGGCGTAAAGAAGATTACGTCTCCATCTTCAGAAACCGAGTTGAAAAGGCTAGTACTCAAGGGCCCGCCGACGATCGCGCCACACTGACTAATCAGTTCAGTGCTACCACGCCCACCGGTGACCGCGACCATCAAGGGTTCCGAGTTGTCCGTTCCTACATACTCGTAAGGGTCGCTGAAACCACTGGGAGTTGGATCCCCATTCCATCCCACACCCCCTTCCAGATTGAATACGATGTGCGAAAGGTCCGCCGATGCACCTTCCATCTTGATGTAGGCAACGGGGATCGAGCCTTCCGGCGCTGGTTCCTGTGTTGGGCCATCCGCCGGGGGTGTAATAGGCCCTACGTGGGCAAGCGAAGCCCCGGAACCACGAACGTAGAAATCATCCTCACCCACTGGGCGAGTAGGCATGCTGAAAAGAGTTCGTGACAGGTCCCTGCTTGCTGTATAAAACGTTGTTGCACCGCGAAAATGCGGGTTTTCAGGAGTCACCGGATTCGCCTGCCAGCCATCTTCACCGCGCGCGAGCTCATAGTAGAGGCCAATATCATTTCTCGTCTCTGGCGCTCCCACCGCTCCGGCAAAGACGCCAAGACTGCGCCCCAACACGCGTGATCCATTCTCAGAGACTGCAATTGCTGGAACCGCGTATCCATCCTTGTATGGGGGGGTAACCAGTTCAAGTGCCCTGCAGTCCGGAAGATATGCCTCAAAACCTGAGAACCCTTCGTTCGGACATGAATGCGCGATAGTCGTGTCGCCCGCCGCTTGAGCAGCAAACAAAGTCCAACAAGACGTCGCGATAGCAAGCGCAAACGTGACCATGACGATCACACCAACGAGATCCCTAATAGATTTGCCCATCGAACCCACCAGCTCCCTCCTCCGATTGTACCCAGCAATCCATGCGCTTGCCCCTGTTATGCTGCGTGCCGGTGCATCCGTGGCGCCGCATATGTGCAGCGCCACGGATTACAGTAGCTTGATTTCCTACCTGACTAGTTAAAGACCTCCCATAGATCATCGTTTAGCAGCCAGATTCTTGCCTTGCCGCTGTACGTCGCGGCAAGACCACCTACTGTTATTTTGATTTTGCTTTTTTCGGTCGTTATTAATCCCGGTTCATTCACGAAATAGCTTGTTATAGCTGTCGTGGGGGCTTCGATTTCGTGCACTAACGATAAGACATCCGCTTCCAGGTTCTTGGCAATGACGCCGCTCCCTTCGACCGTCACAGGCCCAGTCAGCGGACATAGCCCAGGTTCTGAAAGGGTAAACGTAGCGAATAGATTTCCAGCCTCTGGCTCAAACAGGGTCCCAGATTCTAATGCGTTTTCATCTAAGGCGCCTAATTTCGTCAAGAATACGAGTAAATTGAACAAAGGCCTTGTTTCAATAGTTCCCGGGGCAGCACCGTTGATCTTACAGGTCGTGAAGCCTGCAACTGTGCAGCCGGAATACACGATTATCTCTAACGAAGTTCCTGGGGCTGGAGCATTGCTGCCGATGAGCTTGGCGCCAGCAGCAAGCGTGAATTTAGTGCATTCGATCGTTAGTCCTGTGCTTTTGAGTTTCTGCACTCCATTCGCTTCGCCAGTGACTTCGACCGTTTCTCCAGCTTTCAGTATTTTCGATAATATCTGCCACTGCGGATTATTTGTCGCGTGCGCCATCGCCGACGCGGCTGCGACGAGTCCGACCACGCACACTGCCGCTAGCAGCGTCCCTGTCATTCTCATAGTTCTCATTGTTCTCTTGCTCCTCATTCACGAAGCATGACGCCATGCGAGAGCCCCCAGGTGACGAGACCTGGATCCCCCGGACGTCGTACATGCCTCTGATGGATTAGCGATCTCGATTTCAACCCTTCGAGATCATTTGGTCTGGCCGACTCCCCAGCTATTCGCTTGGAACCAAAGCTCAGTCGGAAGCCCGGCCCCCTTATCTAGTGCCCCGTCGTAGACGCAACTCACGCCCCCTCCGAAGCACATCGCGATGTCTAGCACGGCGCACAGCCAGGGGCAATCGGTTGCCAAACTAAACTCAGCCCGTACTTGTAAGTCAGCGGAGCAGAACTCCACTAAACATGGGACTTTAGCGGCACTTTGCTCCATCCCAGTCGCTGGAAACAAGCGAGCCTGATTTCCACGCTCAGAGGCAGATGATGGGGCTGAGGGAGGTCGACTGCTTCGCGGCCCGCCGACGCGACGGCGAGCGAACTCCGGGACAGGGACTCGAACCCCAATCTCCCGGACCAGAACCGGGCGTCACTGCCAATTGGACTATCCCGGACAGTGTTCAGCGAAGAATAGCCAATCGGGCGGCGTTTCCGCCGCGCCGCAGGCCCCCTGTCGCAGGCGCCGAGGCGGCGCTAGAACGACGCCGCGTGCCCGTTGGGCGCGAAGAAGGCCGTGATTGCCTCCTCCAGGCCCGGGTCGAGCACGAGCAGCACCTCGTCGCCCGCCTCGATCATCGTGTCGGGCTTCGGGCACGAAGCCCGCGCCGCCGCGCAGCACGGAGATGATCAGGCTGCCCTCCGGCAGCGCGATGTCGGCCACCAGCTCGCCCGACGGTGGGCGCGTCAGGGGCGACCTCGAGCTCGATGATCTCCAGGCGCTCCTCTTCCAGCGCCAGCAGGTGCACGAGGCCGTAGCGGGGCACCTCGTGCTCGATCAGGCGCAGGATCAGGTCCGTCGCGGAGACGGCCGGCTGGATGCCGAGCAGCCGGAAGTGGTCGTGGTTGCGGGGGTTGTTGACGCGTGCGATCACGCGGTCGCACAGGTACTTCTCCTTCGCCACCTGGCAGACGAGGATGTTGTCCTCGTCGTCGCCCGTCACGGCGATCACGAGGTCCGCGCGCTGGATGCCGGCGCGCTCGAGCACCCACAGCTCGGTCGCGTCGCCGTACTGGACGGCGTGCTCGAACTCCTCCTCGCTCGCCAGGTAGCGCGGGCGCGAGGACTCGATCAGCGTGACCTCGTGGTCCTTGCAGATCAGCTCGCGTGCGAGGTTGCGCCCGACCTTGCCGGCGCCGGCGATGATCGCGTACATCGCTAGGCCGGCTCCGGCGCCAGCGCGCGCTCGAACATCTCGATCGCGTGCTTGGTCGGGGAGATCGTCTGCAGGCCCTGCTCGCCGTACCAGTCGGCGCGCGCGGGGTCCATCACGCGCACGATCGTCTTCTCGACGCCGAAGCGCTTCTGCGCGATCTGGGCGATCACGAGGTTCGTGTTGTCGCCGGCGGTGGAGGCGATGAACACGTCCGCGCGCTCGATGCCCGCCTGGATCAGCGCGTCGGTCTCGAGCGCCGTGCCGACGGTGAACTGGCCGCCGGCGTCCTCCCAGCTCTGGGTCTGGCCCGGCGTCCAGGCGCTCGTGCGAGAGCGGGTCCTGCGTCGAGCACGGACACTTCGTGGCCGGAGGCCAGCGCGGACTTGGCGACCGCCGAGCCGACGCGGCCGGCGCCGACGATCAGAACGAACATTTGGCCGTGAAGTTGAACATACGCCGGCAGGTTAGACCATGGGGGCGCTCGGCTCGGTTCGGCCGTCGCGCCAGCTCCACCGGCGAGTCGCGGGCGGCCGGGGCGGTGACGATCACGCGGCACGCTGGCCTTGCGCACCACGTACTTGGTCACGTCCCCGACAAACCCTTCCAGCGGCCCGCCGCGGCCCCCCAGACGCGCGCCGCCGCGGATCAGCGACGGTTCCTCCGCGCCCAGCACGATCGCCTCCACGCCGCGCCGCTTCGCCTCGTCGACGATCGCGAAGCCCGCCCGGCGCGTGCGCACGGTCGCCGTGGCGACCTGCACGCCCGTGTACTCCTCCCCCACCGCCTTCGCGCGCGCCAGCACCTGGCGGGCGTGTTTGATCTGCGCGTCCGGCAGGCTCGCGTCGAGCGGCAGCGACATCGGGATCACGAACACCCACAGCGCCTCGATCGTCGCCGCGTCGATCGCCGCCTCGTCGGTCTGCTCGCCCGACACCAGCAGCGCCGCCGTCTGCACGATGTCGTCGTCGAGGTCGGTGCCGAACAGCGGCACGAGCACCGAGCCGTAGTCGCGCTCGCGCTGCTGCTCGGCGCGCAGCACCTGCGGCGAGACCGTCACGCGCTTGAAGCAGCGACGTTTCGTCGGCCCGGCGGTAGACCACGTACAGCGTCATGCCCAGCGCCATCCAGCCGAGGCCGACGTAGCGCGCGGGTTCGTGCACGATCATCACCGCCACCCAGCCCGCCGCCGAGACGAACGCGCCGAACACCGCCGGCAGCGGCAGCTGCCCGCCGCGGAAGGACGACCGACACGGCACCCGGTAGGGGCGGTCGCGCTCGGGCTCGGTGTAGCGCAGGCGGCAGATCGACAGGTGCGCGATCGTGAACGCGAGCATCGCGCCGAACGCGTAGATCCCGACCAGGAAGTCCAGGTTCTCCGGCACGACCAGCGCCGCCGCGATCAGGCCCGCGAGGATGATCAGCACGTACGGCGTCGAGCGCTGCGGGTGCAGGCGCCCGAGGCCGCTGGGGATCTGGCGGTTGGTCGACAGCGAGTACGCCAGCCGCGAGAGCCCGAGCATCGCCGAGTTGGCCGCCGCGACCAGCGTCACCGCCGCGAGGCCCGCCACGAGGTACGTCAGCGCCTTGCTCAGCCAGTGCGGGTGCACGTGCATCGACGATCGCCGATCATCGGCGCGTTCAGGTAGTGGCTCGCCAGTTCCGTGTGGCCGTTGTGCACCGGCAGCGCCGTGACCGCCACGAGCGCGATGCCCACGTACAGGAACACGACCGTCGCGGTGCGTGCTCCCGACCAGCCGCTTCAGCCCGCCGCGGCTGATCCGCACCTCGCCCGCGAGTCCCGAGGCGGACTCCAGGCTCGTGAAGGAGATCACGGCCACCGTCAGCGCGAAGATCAGGTCCGACCACGTTCGGCGCGCTGCCGAGGTGGATCGGGTCGAGCAGCGTGTGCGGGTTGAAGAACAGCACCAGCCCAGCACCACGATGAAGCCCTGCAGCGCGAGATCGCCCGCCACGAGCATTCCGACCCGCCGCGCGCGCCGCCCGCCGAAGCCGCGGATGTTGCTCAGCACGACCAGCGCGATGAACGCCAGCGCCAGGCCGAGCGCCTCGCCGCGCTCGCCGAGCGGGCTCCAGAACGTGCGCAGGTACTGCGTCGCCGAGTACGCCGTGACGGCGATCAGGATCACGTAGTCGAGCAGGATCGCCCAGCCCGCCACGAAGCTGACCAGCTCGTTGAAGGCGTAGCGCGCGAACACCGTCGAGCCGCCCCGGTCCTGGTGCAGCGAGGCGCCCTCGACGTAGGTCATCGCCGTCAGCGTGAACAGCAGCGCCGCGATCAGGAACACGAGCGGCGTGAGGCCCGAGCGCGTGGCCCGCGATCACCCCGAGCGAGAAGTAGATCGCGCTCGCCAGCGAGGAGTAGACGATCGTGAACAGGATCGGCGAGCCGATGCTGCGTCGCGCGATCACGCGCGAGCGCGCCGCGAGCTCCGCCGCCGTGCGCTCGCCCGCCCGTGCGGACGGGCTCGACGCCTCGCCGCTCCTCGCCCGTCCGGCACCTCGGCGCGCTCATGCGCCGCGCCCCCGCCGGATCTCCACGTACGCGCGCCCGATGCCGGCAGCCAGCGAACAGCACGCCCGAGCAGCAGGCGCGGCGAGATCGCGCTCGCGTCGCCCGCTGATCGCCTGCACGATCAGCGCCAGGCCGATCGCGACCATCGCCAGCGAGAGCACGAACGTGCCCGCGCGGTGGACCTGTCGCGCCGTTCATCTCGATCTGAGCTTAGGTCCTTCGCCAGCGGTCCGGAGCGCGCGGTCGGCCGGCCGCCGCCCGGCGCGAACCGCGCGAGCGCGACCGCCGCCACGGCGCTCCGGTCTCAGGTGATGAGCGGGATGATCAGGATCGCGACGATGTTCGCGACCTTGATCATCGGGTTGATCGCCGGGCCCGGCGGTGTCCTTGAAGGGGTCGCCGACCGTGTCGCCGGTCACCGACGCGGCGTGGGCGTCGGAGCCCTTGCCGCCGAAGGCGCCGTCCTCGATGAGCTTCTTCGCGTTGTCCCACGCGCCACCGCCCGCGGTCATCATCACCGCGAAGAAGAAGCCGACGACGATCACGCCGATCAGCAGGCCGCCGAGCGCCTGCTCGTCGATCAGGCCGACGATCAGCGTCAGGCCGATCGGCAGCAGCGAGGGCAGGATCATCTCGCGCTGCGCCGTCTTCGTGACGATGTCCACGCAGGCCGCGTAGTCGGGCTCTTCGGTGTAGTCCATGATCCCGGGGTGCTCGCGGAACTGGCGGCGCACCTCCTCGACGACCGCGCCGCCGGCGCGGCCGACCGCCTCGATCGACAGCGAGGCGAACAGGCACACCATCAGGCCGCCGAGCAGCAGGCCGATCAGGACGGGCGGTTCGTTGATGCCGAAGGAGATCGCGTGGCCGACCTTGGCCTCGATTTCTTTCTGGAAGCCGGCGAACAGCACGACCGCGGCGAGCACCGCCGAGCCGATCGCGTAACCCTTGGTCACGGCCTTGGTCGTGTTGCCGACCGCGTCGAGGCGGTCGGTCACCTTGCGCACGTCCTCGGGCAGGTCGGCCATCTCGGCGATCCCGCCGGCGTTGTCGGTGATCGGGCCGAACGCGTCCAGCGCGACGATCAGGCCGGTCAGCGACAGCAGGCCCATGACGGCGACGCCGATGCCGTAGATGCCGGTCACGCCGCCGCCGCGCGAGCTTCCACGCGCCGAGGATGCCGAGCACGATCACGATCGCCGGCAGCGCCGTCGCCTGCAGGCCCGAGGAGAAGCCCTGGATGATGTTCGTCGCGTGGCCGGTGATCGACGCTTTGGCCGTCTTCTTGACCGGCGAGAAGCGGGTCGAGGTGTAGTATTCGGTCAGTCCGAACAGCAGCGCCGTGACGGCGATGCCGATCAGCGAGCACAGGTAGAAGTGCCACCAGCTCGGGCGTGTTGCACGGTCGCCGCCCGTCGCCAGGAAGCTCAGGCTGCGCATCAGCCAGTAGGTGATCGGCGCGAACGCCGCCGCCGCGATCACGCCGGAGACGACCAGGCCCTGCAGCAGCGCGCGCTCGACGTTGTCGGTTTTCGTGCGCACCGCGAACGTGCCGATGATCGAGGCGATGATCGCCGCGCCGCCGATCACCAGCGGGTACAGCGACGACGCGGGTCGCCTCGTGGAAGGTCAGCACGCCGAGCAGCATCACCGCGACCGCGGTGACCGCGTAGGTCTCGAACAGGTCGGCGGCCATGCCGGCGCAGTCGCCGACGTTGTCGCCGACGTTGTCGGCGATCGTCGCCGGGTTGCGCGGGTCGTCCTCGGGGATGCCCGCCTCGACCTTGCCGACGAGGTCGGCGCCGACGTCGGCGGCCTTCGTGAAGATGCCGCCGCCGAGTCGGGCGAAGACCGAGATCAGCGAGCCGCCGAAGCCGAGGCCGATCAGCGCGTCGACCGCCGTCTTGGGGCTGTCGTTGAAGAACGCGGTCAGCGCGCCGTAGTAGCCGGCGACGCCGATCAGCGCGAGCCCGACGACGAGCATCCCGGTGATCGCGCCGCCGCGGAAGGCGACCTTCAGCGCCGGCGAGACGCCGGCGCGGGCGGCCTCGGCGACGCGCGCGTTGGAGCGCACCGACACGTTCATGCCGATGTAGCCGGTCGAGCCGGAGAGCAGGCCGCCGATCGCGAAGCCGCCGGCGACCGCGATGTTCTGGATGAAGATCAGCGCGACGAACAGGACGACGCCGACGACCGCGATCGTCGCGTACTGGCGGTTCAGGTAGGCGCGAGCGCCCTGCTGCACGGCCAGCGAGATGCTCTGCATCTTCTCGTTGCCCGGCGAGAGCGCCAGCAGGGAGCGCGTTGTCAACAGGCCGTAGACCACCGCACAGGCGGCGCAAACGAGGGCGACGACGACCCCATGGTTCGTCAGAAAGCTGCTCAACAGAAATCCTCCGCGGTCTGATTTGGCGTGCCGCGCGAGGATCGTCGCGCGCACATTTGACGGCCGGATCGCTCAGCGCGAGCGCTGATCCGGTGCAAACGCGGGCGCAGTCTATCGTGCGGCGGCCGATGCCGGCACGGATGTGCCGCTCGCGGCGAGCGCCTCGGCGGCGCCCAGGCCTCAGCGGCCGGGCACCCACAGCCTGCCCGCTGGACTCCGCCGGGCCCGGGCCGGCGTCCTCGGCGGCGCCGTCCTGCCGGGGCCTGCTCGGAGCGGCGCCGGCTGCCGGCGGCCTCCGAGGCGCCCGGCGCGGCGCCTGCCGGCGGCGGTGCCTCCGGCGGCCTGCGCGGCCGGCGGCCGCCGGCTCGCCTGGACCTCGCGCGCGTAGGCCATCTGCAGCTGCGAGAGCGCGTCGCGCAGCGGCGCTCAGCTCGCTGCGGCGATGCGTGCGCTCGAGGATCTCCAGCAGCGCCCGCGCGCCGTCGATCGCGTCGCGCGCCTGCTCGAGGTCGCGCCCGGCGCCGCGGCGGCGCGCTCGGCGCTCGGCCCGCGCCGGCGCGGCGCCGGCATCGAGCCGGTCGCGCGCCGATGTTCAGCAGCGAGACGGCGGCCTGGGCGATCATGTCGGTCGCGCGTGATGCGGCTCAGCTCGGCCTCGTAGGCCGCCCGCAGCTCCTCCTCGCTCGGCTCGGCCCGCCGGCGCGCCGTGCCCGGCGGCCGCTCGCTGCCGCCCGGCCTGCGTCGTGCGCTCATACCGTCACCTCCTGGGAGTAGGTCTGCCGCGTCTCGCGCGACCGATGCCGCGAAGACCTCCTCGCGGCGTCGCGCCCGCCTCGATCAGCTGGCGCTGGCGCTGCGCGCCGTTGCGCTCGGGGAAGGCCAGCTCGATGCCGAGCTCGCGCGCGCACCGGCGCGGTCCAGGCGCGCCAGCCGCTCGATCGCCGCGCGCGCCGGGTACTCCTCGGCGCGCTCGCAGGTCGATCAGCCTGCCGTCCAGGCCGAAGCGGATCGCCCGCCACATGTTCTCCTCGATCAGCCGCGGCGCGGGATCCGTCGAACGGGACGCCCTCGTCGACGTCGCGCGCGGCCTGCGCGATGCAGGCGACCATCAGCGCCGCCAGCGCGTCGGACTCCTGCGCGGTCGCCTGCACGTCGCAGATCCGCACCTCGACGGTGCCGAAGCTGAAGTGCGGCCGGACCGACCACCAGACCTGCGTGAACTCGACGATCGAGTTGCGTCCGCATGCAGGAACTCGATGTACTCGCGGTAGGCGCGCCCAGCCGCCGAACGCGTCCGGGCACGCCGCAGCGCGGGAAGCTCTTGGTGAAGCTCTGCGTGCGCGCCGAGTGCAGGCCGCTGTCGCGCCCGTCGAGGAAGGGCGAGTTGGCCGAGATCGCCAGCAGCAGCGGCAGCACCGGGCGCAGCCGGTCGCACACGCGGACCGCGCGGTCGAGGTCGCGCACGCCGAGGTGCACGTGCAGGCTGAAGGTGTTGTTGCGCCAGGCCACGTACTTCAGCCCGTCCTCGACGCGGCGGTAGTGCTCGGTGTCGATGATCGGCTGCTCGCGGTAGTCGGCCCACGGATGCGTGCCCGTCGCGCCGAGCGCGACGCCGCTGCGCGTCGGCGAGCGCGAACAGCCGCCTGCGCCGCTCGCGCTGGCGCGTGAGCGCGTCGTGCAGGTCGCCGCCGGCGCCGGAGATGATCTCGATCTCCGAGGAGATCAGCTCGCCGGTGATGTGCTCGCGCAGCAGCGGGTCGCTCTCGCGCGGCGTCGCGCAGCTGCCTCGAAGCGCGGCGTCAGGTCGAGCGTCGCGGGGTCGAGGATCGCGAACTCCTCCTCCACGCCGACGGTGAAGTCGGTCGGCCTTGGCGAACGTCGGCGGCTCGGTCTAGGTCCAGGCTGTCATCGCGGTGCGGGTGCGCGGTCGTCAGTGTCCGGTGCTGCGCTCGCGGGACCGGGCGCTCAGGTCAAATAGAAGTACAGCGCGTAGAGCAGATCGACCGCCGGGCTCGAGGTGTGGACGGTCACCTCCGGCGGCACGTCCAGCAGCGACTCGGAGTAGTTGAAGATGATCTTCACGCCCGCCTCGCACGAGCTCGTCGGCGAGTCCCTGGGCGGCCTGGTTGGGCACGGCGAGCACGCCGACGACGATGTCCTCGTCCTCGACCACCTGGCGCAGCTCGTCGATGTGGCGCACCGTCTGGGTGCCGACCTGCGTGCCGACCTTGGCGTCGTCGTTGTCGAAGATCGCGACGACGCGGAAGCCGTGGTCGGCGAAGATTTCCGAGGAGGCGATCGCCTTGCCGAGGTGCCCGGCGCCGATCAGCGCGATGTTGTGCTGGCCCGCCGTGCGCAGGATCTTGCGGATCTGGGAGACGAGCGCCTCGACGTTGTAGCCGACGCCGCGCTTGCCGAACTTGCCGAAGCCCGACAGGTCGCGGCGGATCTGCGTGGAGTTGACGTGCGTGTAGTCGGAGAGCTCCTGCGAGGAGATCGTCTCCTTGCCCATCTTCTTGGCCTGCGTGAGCACCTGCAGGTAGCGCGACAGGCGCGCCGCGACGCCGAGCGAGAGCCGCTCGCTGGAGAGCGCCGGCGCCGTCGCGCTCGGCCTCGCAGCGCGTCCGCGCTCGATTCTGCCGTAGCTCATCGCCGTGACTCTAGACGCTCGCGCACGAGTGCCTCCTCCACGAAGTATTCGCACAGCTCCTCGCCGTCGAGCGGCGACCACCGGGAATGCGCTCGAAATACGCGCGGTGCAGCGCCTCGTCGGCGGTGATGTCGAGCTCGCGCAGCTCGAAGCCGAGCTCGTGCGCGCAGCCCTCGAGCGCGGCGATCGCGTCCTCGCACAGGTGGCAGTCGGGCTTTGAGTAGACCGTCACCGTCCTCACAGCGCGCCGTTCCCCGGTCGCGTAGGCGTCGAGCGCCAGATAGTCGCGGGTACGTCGAGGCGCGCGCCGTAGCGCGCCGCGCTCGCGATCATCGCGGCGTTGTCGGTGCAGAGCTCGCGCGGCGGGCACGTGCAGCGTCACCGCCAGCTCGCCGCAGGCGCCGGCGCAGCTCGCCGTTCGCGGCCACGCCGCCGCCCGACCGCCAGCCGGTCGAGGCCGGTCCGCTCCAGCGCGCGCTCGGTGCGCGCGATCAGGCTGTCGACGATCGCCGCCTGGTAGGAGGCCGCGAGGTCGGCCGCGCGCGCCTTCGCGTCTGTCTCCGACGAGCTCGCGCAGCGCGTAGAGCAGCGCGGTCTTCACGCCCGCGAAGGAGAAGTCCAGGCCCTCCGCGAACGCCTTGCGGCGCGCCCCGCGCGCCGCCTGCGAGCGCTCGCCGCGCGAGCCCGGGAAGGGGAACGCGTCCGGGTCGCCGTCGGCCGCGAGGCGCTCGAGCGCCGGCGCCGCCCGGGATAGCCGAGGCCGAGCATCCGCGCGCCCTTGTCGAACGCCTCGCCGGCCGCGTCGTCGAGCGTGCGGCCGAGCACCTCGAAGCCGTCGTGCTCGGTCACGTGCGCGAGCAGCGTGTGCCCGCCGCTCGCGATCAGGCACAGGAACGGCGGCTCGAACGGGGCGTCCGCCTCGGGGTAGCCGTGCAGGAAGTTCGCCGCCACGTGACCCTGCAGGTGGTCGACCGCCGCGAACGGCAGCTCGCGCGCGGCGGCGAGCGCCTTGGCGGTCGAGAGGCCGACGAGCAGCGCGCCGACGAGGCCCGGGCCCTGGGTGGCCGCGACCAGCTCGACGTCGTCGAGCGTGGCGCCGGCCTCGCTCGAGCGCCCGCGCGACGATCGCGTTGACGATCTCGAGGTGGTGGCGCGAGGCGATCTCCGGGACCACGCCGCCGAAGCGCTCGTGCGCGCTGCTGGGAGGAGATCACGTTCGAGCGCATCGTCCCGTCCGCGTCGATGACCGCCGCGCAGGTGTCGTCGCAGCTGCGTCTCCAGCGCGAGGATCGTCACTACCGGACCGGGGTTCGGCACGTCGTCCAGCGAGCCCGCGAGCGTCGCGGGCGTGCGCCACATCACGAGCGCGTCCTCGCCGTTGTCCTGGTAGTAGCGCCGGCGCATCCCGGCGGCGCGGAAGCCCTCGCGCTCGTACAGGTGGATCGCCACGGCGTTCGAGCGGCGCACCTCCAGCGTGAAGCGCGCGGCTCGTCGTCGACGCGCTCGTACAGCTCCGCGAGCAGCGCCGAGGCGAGGCCCTTGCTGCTGGTGGTCGAGGTCGACGGCGACGTTCATCACGTGCCAGACCGTGTCGTAGCGCGAGCAGATCAGGTAGCCGACGAGCCGCCTCGCTCGCCGATCGCCGCGAGGCAGATGCCCGACTGCTTGGACAGCTCGAGCACGAACATCGCCAGCGACCACGGCGTCGGGAACACGCGCCGCTCGATCGCGATCACCTGCGGCAGGTCGGGGTAGCTGAGCCGGCGGATCTCCACCGACGGCGGCTGGTCGACGCTGGTGCTGGGCGGCGAGCGCTCGCTCATCGCTCGGCGCCTCCGCGCCCCGCTGCGCCAAGGCGAGCTCCGCGTCCGGGCGGCGCCGGTAGTCGGGCACGATCCCCTCCACGGCTGACGCGGGCGTCGCTGGCACCGCCGAGCTCGCAGATCGCCGCCGCGCTCGACCAGGTGCAGCGGGCGAGTCCGCGGGCGCGGACGGACGCCGAGCCGCCTCGAGCGCCTCGCGGTAGCGGACGGCGCCGTCGCCGACCGCCAGCCAGCGTCCGCGCGCGGCTCCTCGCGGCCGCGCGCCGCTCGATCACCGTCGCGAGCGCCTCGGGCGCGAGCGGGCTCGCGGTCGACGAGCTCCGCGGAGACGGCTCCTCGCCTGCCGCGCGTCATACGCCGCCGCGAAGACCTCGCCGCGGCGCGCGTCGATCACCGCCAGGCACTCGCGTCTGGGCGTCCGTCTCGCGCGCGACAGCGCAGCGCTCGCGCGAGCGCGCCGAGGCTCGAGACGCCGACGAGCTCGCGCGGAGAGCGACTGCGCGAGGCCGCGGGCGGTGGCGACGCCGACGCGCAGGCCCGTGAACGTGCCCGGGCCCGACGCCGACCGCGATCCGCTCGATCTCGCTCCAGCCACGCCCGCCTCGGCCAGCAGCTCGCGCAGCCATCTCCAGCAGCCTGCGTGGCGTGGCCGGGGTGCTCACCCGGGCGGCGGGTCGTCCCGCGCTTGCGTGGTGCTGCCGTCCGCCAGGCGCAGCGCCACCGCGGTGGACGCGGTCGCGGTGTCGAGGCCGAGCAACCGATCGACCGCCGGCGCGACCGGCCGCGACCGCCGCGCCGCTCGCCGACCGCGCGCCGTCGATCACGACTCCACCGCGATCCGCCGGTCGCCGCCGCCGTGGCTGAGGCGTCACGCGCACGCGCGCTCCGGCGAGCTCGCGCTCTCCGTCCTGCGGGCCACTCGACGAACGCGATCCGCCCCGGGCCGAGGTAGTCCGCCAGCAGCTCCGGGTCCTCGTGCCCGCAGACCCGCGAGCCGGTAGAGGTCGAGGTGCGAGACGGTCACGTCGCGGCGGCGGTAGCGATGGCCGATGCTGAACGTCGGGCTCGTCACCGGGTCGCTCACGCCGAGCGCGCGGGCGGCGCCGCGCACGAGCGTCGTCTTGCCCGCCCCGAGCTCGCCGCGCACGAGCACGACGTCGCCGTCCGTCAAGTCGCGCGCGAGCTCGGCGCCGAGCGATTCGGTCTCCGCGGACCCGTTGGTTTCGAGGCTGCGCACGGCCACCGCCGAGACTCTAGAGCCTGCCCGGCGGCTGGCGCCCCGCCGGGCGGCGCGGTCGACCGGCCGTTAAGAGACCGACCCGCGGGAGAATGGGTCGCGGGCCGGTCGTTACTCCTGGAGGGATGGAGACAGGACCTTCATCGGCAGCGTCCGTGCCTCGACTTGAGGCCCTGGTCACGAACTTTTTCGCCGACCGCGCGAAAACCCTTCCTTTGCAGGGAAATTCCCATGGACGTGTGTCCACTGGCCAGCGCTCTAGAACAGGCCCAGCTGGTCGGCCTGCGGCCTCCGGATCGCCCGCGCTCGCCGGCGTCGGCGTCCCGTCGCGGGCGCCTCGTCGGCCAGCTCGGGCGATCCTCGCGGGCCGGCTGCTCGGGAGCGCCCAGCGCCAGCAGCGCCGGCAGCCGCGAGAAGTCCTCGCGCAGCGTCTCGAGCATGCGCGGCGTGTAGAGCGCGGCCGCGGGGTGGTAGATCGGGTAGAGCCGCACCGCCCGCCTGCCCAGCACGAGCACCTCGGGCTGGCCGTGCAGGCGCGTGATCCCCGTCGGGTCGCCGCGCAGCAGCTTCGTCGAGAAGTTGCCCAGCGTGCAGATCACCGTCGGCTCGATCAGCTCGACCTGGCGCAGCAGGTACTCCTGGCAGTTCTCGATCTCGACCGGCAGCGGGTCGCGGTTGCCGGGGGGCCGGCACTTGAGCGTGTTCGCGATGAACACCTCCGCGCGGCTCGAGGCCGATCTCCTCGAGCAGCTTCTCGAGCAGTTTCCCGGCGCGCCCGACGAACGGGATGCCCTGCTCGTCCTCGCTCGCGCCGGGGGCCTCGCCGACGAACATCAGCTCCGCGTCCGCGTTGCCCGCGCCGAACACCACCGTTCTTGCGCGTCGCCGCGAGCTCCGGGCAGCGGGTGCAGCGAGCGCGCCTGCGCGAGCACCTCCTTCAGCGCCTCGCGCCGCTGCGGCGGCCGATCTGCTCGCTCGGTCCGGCTGACACCGGCCGCATGGTAGTTCGTCGCCGCGCCCGATGCTGATCGGGCCGCCGACTGGTGCCTGCGCGTGAGCGATGATCTCGCCATGGCCTCCGAGCACGGCTCGGTCACCGCCCCCTTCGCGGGCGTCGTCGTCTCGATCGCCCGCAGCGCCGACAGGGCACGTGGGCGCCGGCAGCGCGCCGTGGTGGTGCTCGAGGCGATGAAGATGGAGCACGAGGTGCTCGCGGAGATCGACGGGATCGTGCTCGAGGCTGGCCGTCGCGGTCGGTGACGCGTCGAGGAGGGTCAGCTGCTGATGGTGCTGGAGCCCGGCGGCAGCGGCGCGCGGCGATGTCGTTCAGCCGGCGAGCGCGGACACGCGGCGGCGAGCGAGCGGACCTGCGAGCCGTGCGCGAGCGCCACGAGATCGGCCTCGACGCCGCGCGCGGCGAGGCCGTCGCGCGCCGTCACGACGCACGGGCGGCGCACCGCGCGCGAGAACCTCGCCGACCTCGCTCGACGAGGGCACCTTCGTCGAGTACGGGCCGCTGCTGTTCGCCGCGCAGGAGCAGCGCCGCTCGCGCGAGGAGCTGATCGCGCGCACCCCCGCCGACGGGCTCGTCGGCGGCCTGGGCGAGGTGGACGGGCCGCCCGTGCGTGGTCGATGTCCTACGACTACACCGTGCTCGCGGGCACGCAGGGCATGCGCAACCACGTCAAGAAGGACCGTCTGTTCGAGATCGCCGAGCGGCGCAGCCTGCCCGTGGTGCTGTTCGCCGAGGGCGGCGGCGGGCGCCCCGGCGACGTGGACATGCCGATCGTCGCGGGCCTCGACTGCCGCGCGTTCGAGCTGTTCGCCTCGCTCTCAGCGGCCTCGTGCCGCTCGTGGGGATCGCCTCCGGCTACTGCTTTGCGGGCAACGCCGCGCTGCTCGGCTGCTGCGACGTGGTGATCGCGACCGAGGACTCGAGCATCGGCATGGGCGGCCCCGCCATGATCGAGGGCGGCGGCCTCGGCGTCCACCACCCGTCCGAGGTCGGGCCGATCGACGTGCAGCACGCGAACGGCGTCGTCGATCTGCGCGTCGCCGACGAACGCGACGCGGTCGCCGCCGCCAAGCGCTACCTGTCCTACTTCGCCGGCGCCGCCCCGGAGCCGGCCGTCGTCCCCGACCAGCGCCAGTTGCGCGAGCTGATCCCCGAGCAGCGCAAGCGCGCCTACCAGGTGCGCACCGTCGTGCGCGCGCTGTTCGACGAGGGCTCTGTGCTCGAGCTGCGCGACGGCTTCGGCGCGGGCATGGTCACCGCGCTCGCGCGCGTCGACGGGCGTCCGCTGGGCGTGCTCGCGAACGACCCGATGCACCTAGGCGGCGCCATCGACGCGGACGCCGCCGACAAGGCCGCGCGCTTCATGCAGCTGTGCGACGCGTTCGATCTCCCGCTGCTGTTCCTGTGCGACACGCCGGGCTTCATGGTCGGCCCCGCCGCCGAGCGCACCGCCACCGTGCGCCACTTCGCGCGCATGTTCCTCGGCGGCGCCTCCATGACCGTGCCGACCGGCACGATCGTGCTGCGCAAGGGCTACGGCCTGGGCGCGCAGGCGATGGCCACCGGCGGCTTCAAGTCCCCCCTGTTCACGGTCGCCTGGCCGACGTCCGAGTTCGGCGGGATGGGGTTGGAGGGCGCGGTGCGCCTGGGGATGCGCCGCGAGCTCGAGGCGATCGAGGACGAAGAGGAGCGCGAGCGCGTGTTCCAGGCCACCGTCGCCGCCGCCTACGAGCGCGGCCGTGGCGTCAACATGGCCGCCTACGGCGAGATCGACGACGTCATAGACCCCGCCGACTCGCGCCGCTGGATCGCAACGCTGTTCGACGAGAACAGCGGGGGCTGGCAGCGAAGGGCGGGCAAGAAGCGCCCCAACGTCGACGCTTGGTGAGCGACGCCCGCGCCTTGCGCTCTCAGGCGGAGAAGCTCGGCAGCGGCTGGTACATCACGGAGAACGGGATCCGCGTCAGCAGCCTGTCCTCCTCGCCCGCGCCGGGCGAGAACAGCACGTCGAACCAGTGCGTGCCCTCTTCCGTGACCTCATATGGGGGAAGCGGAACGATCGTGTCCACGCCACGCGCTCCGCTGTCCGCGAACTGCAGCGCCCCAATGTTGATCGTCTCCCCCTGCAGCCCGCTCGGCTCCTCGACGCGCACTTTCAGCGAGTAGCGGCCTTTCGTGCGGCCCGCCCACAGGTTGATCGCCAGTTTCAGCGGCGGCCCGATCGAGAACGGCGGCATCTGATCGGGGTCCTCGCCCGCGACCGTGAAGCCCTCCACGATGTTGATCAGGCTCAGCTGACCCGTCTGCGCGCCTTTGATGCACGTCTCGCAGATCACCGCCACCTGCACGTACGGACCGCCGTCGCCTGCCGCCATCGTCATCACCCTCTCGTCGTTCGGACGATCTGATTCTACGCCGTCCAACGCCGGGCGCCGCCGTGTGACATGCGACACACCGCCAAAATCTCCTTCCCACGCGCCGGGATCTGTCGTATGCTCTTCTTGTCAGGCCGTCAACGAGTTCGCTCGTGGTGGACCAGACGCAGCGCCCCGTCTCACATCTGATGTCGCGCCGGTATCCGCAGGGAACTGGACCGAAGCCGATGAGCCCCCACCACCCCACCTCGCCATGCGCATGAGGACCGTGCGCACCGTGGACGAGCTGCGCGCGCAGCTCGCACCCGCGCGCCGCGAGGGACTGCGGATCGGGCTCGTGCCGACCATGGGCGCGCTGCACGACGGGCACCTCGCGCTCATCCGCAGCGCGCGCGAGCGCTGCGACGTCGTGGTCGTGTCGCTCTTCGTCAACCCCTCGCAGTTCAACGAGGCCTCCGACCTGGAGCGCTACCCGCGCCGCGAGCAGGACGACGCGCGACTCGCAGACGCAGCCGGCGCGGACGTGCTGTTCGCGCCCTCCGTCGAGGAGGTCTACCCGCACGGCTTCGCCACCTCCGTCGAGGTGCTCGGAGTCACCGAGCGCCTGGAGGGCGCCTCGCGCGGCGCGTCGCACTTCCGCGGCGTCGCCACCGTCGTCGCCAAGCTGCTGTGCATGGCGCTCCCAGACGTGGCGTTCTTCGGCCAGAAGGACGCCCAGCAGCTGCTCGTGATCCGCCGTCTCGCCGCCGACCTCAACATCCCCGTCGAGATCCAAGCCGTCCCCACCGTGCGCGAGCCCGACGGCCTCGCGATGTCGAGCCGCAACGCGCTGCTCTCCCCCGACGAGCGCCGCCGCGCGCTGGCGTTGCCCGCCGCGCTCGACGCCGCCCAGGAGCTGCTCGCCACGGGCGAGCGTTCCGTCGAGGCGCTCATCGACGCCGCGCGCGAGGCCATGCGCCCGTTCGACGTGCACGTCGAGTACGTCGCGCTCGTCCACCCCGACACGTTCGAGGCGGTCGAGCAGACCGTCGAGGCCGACGCGCTGCTCGTGCTCGCCGCGCGGGTCGGCGCGGTGCGGCTCATAGACAACGCAGCCTTGAGGCCCAGCTCAATAAACAAAAAGAGAATCCAAGGAGAGGCGATCGCCACATGCAGCGCGTGATGCTCAAGTCCAAGATCCACCGCGCCACCGTCACAGACTGCGACCTGCACTACGTCGGCTCGATCACCATCGACCCGGATCTGCTGGAGGCCGCCAACATCCTCGAGCACGAGCAGGTCCACGTGGTGGACGTCGACAACGGCGCGCGCTTTGAGACCTACACGATCGCGGGGCAGCGCGGCTCCGGCGCGATGTGCGTCAACGGCGCCGCCGCGCGCCTCGTGCACCGCGGCGACACCATCATCGTCATCTCTTACGGCACCTACGACGAGGCCGACCTCGAGCGCTACGAGCCCCGCGTGGTGCACGTCGAGGCCGGCACCAATCGCATCATCACAGTCGACGACGCGGTGGCGACGCTGCTCTCCTGAGCGCGCGTCAACCGGCCGAGTCAGAGAGGAATCACCATGTCAAGCCAACCGCACACCGTCAAAGCCCCCTCCGACCCCGGCCGGCTGCCGATGACGCTGCCGCTGCTGTTCGAGAAGAAACGCCTCGCCGAACCGATCGTGATGGTCACCGCGTACGACTACCCCAGCGCGCGCGCCGCCGAGGCCGCGGGCGTGGATCTGGTGCTCGTGGGCGACTCCGCCGCCACCACCGTGCTCGGCTACAACGCCACCACGCCCGTCGAGCTCGACGACATGCTCGTGCTCGCGCGCGCCGTGCGCCGCGGCTTGCGCACGCCGCTCATGATCGGCGATCTGCCGTTCGGCTCGTACGAGGTCTCCGACGAGCAGGCGATCGCCACCGCCATGCGCATGGTCAAGGAGGCGGGCTGCGAGGCCGTCAAGCTCGAGGGCGGCGGCGAGTCGTCCGTGCGCCGCGCGCGCGCGATCGTCGGCGCCGGCATCCCCGTCATGGGCCACGTCGGGCTCACCCCGCAGACCTCCACCGCGCTGGGCGGCTGGAAGGCGCAGGGACGCACCGCCGCCGCCGCCGCGCGCATCGCCGCCGAGGCGCTCGCGCTGCAGGACGCCGGCTGTTTCGCGCTTGTCTTCGAGGCCATCCCCGCCGCCGTCACCGACGAGCTGATGGCGCTGCTCGACATCCCCGTCATCGGCATCGGCGCAGGCCCCGCGACCGACGGGCAGGTGCTCGTCTTCCACGACCTGCTCGGCATCCGCGACGGGCTCGGCGCGCGCTTCGTCAAGCGCTACGCCAACATCCAGCAGGAGATGAACGACGGCGTCGGCGCCTACGCCGAGGACGTGCGCATGCGGCGCTACCCCGCCCCCGAGCACACGTACTCGATCGACCCGGCGGAGTTGGCCGAGCTGCGCAAATTGCTGGCCTGACGGCGGCCGGCGATCAGCTTCGGCCCTGACGCGGGCCTCGTCCGGGGCATGCGCCCTGATCAAGGATCCAGCTCGGATCCGCTGCTTGGAGGGCTCATGAACTCGTAGCCGCCAAGCTCGTCTGAGAGGCCAGAATCCGGGTTAGGCGCGACAGGGTGGACGTCGGCCTCACCTCCAGTCGCAGGCACGTTCAACCGCCAGGTGAGGTAGCGACGCCCTCCCGGTATATCTCGTTCCACTAGCCACGCTTCGAGCGCATAAGTTCCCGGCTGCGGCCGTTCGAGCCGCAAGTGACGCTGTCTGGTGATTCCCGTCTCCGGCAGGGATGGATGAACATCGTAGACCCATACGCTGACGCCTTCGAATCTGCCCATCGTTTCGGCAGCCGAGTACACGCGCCCGACGTTTGCATCCAAGCCACGCGAGTCGCAGGACACCACAATAAGGGGTTCGGGGATCAGCACGTTACACGCCAGATCCACAGTTGCCCGGCTACCTTGGTTGAAGAAGCCAAAGTCGAGAAGCACGGTCGTGGGCGGGCCCGAGTTGGAGGTCCCCACCGAGCGCACTTTGAGTTCGAGCTGAGGATTAGCGCGTCGCTCTCGCTCGTCCTTCGCTGCTTGAGCTTCTGCCTGCATGATCGTGAGTGTCTTTTTCGCTGCGTCTGCGCTGCTCTTGGCGAGGAGGAGGGCAACGACGGCCGCTCCTGCACCGACAGCTCCAGCCAAGCCGCCCGCCGCCGCCGCGTAATCAACCCAGTCATGCACGACCTTCACCGAGGTTGCGGCGAACATGGGCCAACCCTAAGCCGATCGGCACTCGCAGGTCAAACGGCTCTCTACGCCGAGCACGAGGTACAGCAGCACCGCTTCAAGACGGCAGGCGTATTGTGCCTCCCGGGAAGCGACGGCTCGTCGCCGCGCATCGCCTCACACAGGTCGGTCGCGCGACGCTATCGATCGGCGTGCCGGTCGGGGTACTCGACGCGCCTGAGCACCTTCGCGGGCGCCCCTGCGGCGATCGAGAACGGCTCGATGTCGCGTGTCACAACGCTGTTCGCGCCGATCACGCAGCGCTCGCCGATCGTCACGCCGCTGGTCACCACCACGTTCGCGCCCAGCCAGCAGTTCTCGCCGATGCGCGTCGGGCCCTTGCTCCCGAAGCCCTGCCACGTGACCGGCTTGTCCGGGTCGTCGTAGCGGTGGCCCGCGTCGGAGACGAAGCAGCCGTTCGCCAGCATGCAGTGCGCGCCGATCTCCACCAGCTCGTGCGCCGCCACCATGACGCCTTTGTTCAGGAACGTGCCCTCGCCGATCGTGACGCGCGCCTCGCCGGGCGCTGTGATCCACACGCCCGGCTCCAGCAGCGCGCCCGCGCCGATCTGAAGGCGGCCCTCGCGCAGAGCCTCCAGCACGTTGCCGTGGATCGGCCAGCGGACGAACGCTTCGCGGCGCATGAACTGCCAGTGGATGCTCGCGCGGTTCCACGGCAGCGAGTTGCGCTCATACCAGCGCCACTTCTGCCCCCACAGCCGCGCCTGGCGCGCCAGCTCGCTCATGCTCTGGATAGTGCCGTCCGGGCGCGCACGACCGCGGCGTCGGCCATCTACGCGGCGACCTTCGCGCGCCGTTTGCGCGGCGGTTTCCTGCCCGGCTTCGCGCCGCCGGCCGGCGCGCTCGCCGGGGTGAGCAGCTCCGCCAGGAACTGGCCCGTGTGCGACGTGGGCTCCGCGGCGACCTCCTCGGGGGTGCCGACCGCGATCGCCAGTCCCCCCTCCTCGCCGCCCTCCGGGCCCATGTCGATCAGCCGGTCCGCGCACTTGATCACGTCCAGGTTGTGCTCGATCACGACCACGCTGTTGCCCGCGTCCACCAGGCGCTGCAGCACCTCGAGCAGACGCTGCACGTCTGCGAAGTGCAGACCCGTGGTGGGCTCGTCCAGGATGTACAGCGTCATGCCGGTGGCGATCTTCGACAGCTCTGTGGCGAGCTTCACGCGCTGCGCCTCGCCTCCGGAGAGCGTCGTCGCGGGCTGGCCGAGCTTCACGTAGCCGAGGCCCACCGCCTCCAGCGTCTCCAGGCGGCGGCGCACCTTGGGGATGTGCTCGAAGAACTTCAGCGCCTCCTCGATCGGCATGTCCAGCACGTCCGCGATGCTCTTGCCCTTGAAGCGCACCTCCAGCGTCTCGCGGTTGTAGCGCTTGCCGTGGCACTGCTCGCACGGCACGTACACGTCCGGCAGGAAGTGCATCTCGATCTTGATCTGCCCGTCGCCGCGGCACACCTCGCAGCGTCCGCCCTTCACGTTGAAGCTGAAGCGCCCCGGCTTGTAGCCGCGCGCACGCGCCTCCTGCGTCTTGGAGAACAGGTCGCGGATCACGTCGAACAGGCCCGTGTACGTAGCCGGGTTCGAGCGCGGCGTGCGCCCGATTGGGGATTGATCGACGGCGATGATCTTGTCCAGCTGCTCGAGGCCGTGGATCGCGCGGTGCGAGCCGGGGCGCTTGCGCGCGCGGTGCAGGCGGTTCGCCACCGCCTTGAACAGCACGTCGTTCACCAGCGTCGACTTGCCCGACCCGGACACGCCCGTCACACACGTGAGCACGCCCAGCGGGATGTGCACGTCGATGTCGCGCAGGTTGTGCTGCTCGGCGCCCAGGATCTCCACGTAGCCGCTCGGCACGCGACGCCGGTCCGGCACGTCCACCGTGCGCGTGCCCGCCAGGAACTGCCCCGTCAGCGACTCCTTCACCCTCTGCACCTGCGCCGCCGTGCCCTGCGCCACGATCCGCCCGCCGTGTTCGCCCGCGCCGGGGCCCAGGTCCACGAGGTGGTCCGCCGCGCGCATCGTCTGCTCGTCGTGCTCCACCACGATCACCGTGTTGCCCAGGTCGCGCAGCCGCTCCAGCGTGCCGATCAGCTTCGTGTTGTCGCGCTGATGCAGCCCGATCGACGGCTCGTCCAGGATGTACAGAACGCCCACCAGCGAGGAGCCGATCTGCGTCGCCAGGCGGATGCGCTGCGCCTCCCCGCCCGACAGCGTCGCCGCCGCGCGATCCATCGACAGGTAGCCGATGCCCACGTTCTCCAGGAACTGCAGCCGCTCTGAGATCTCGCGCAGGATCAGGCGCGCCACGTGACGGTCGGTCTCCGAGAGCTCCACCTCCTCCAGCCACTCGAGCGCCCTGCGCGCCGAGAGCGCGCAGAAGTCCTCGATGCGCGTGCCCGCCACCAACACCGCGCGCGACTCCGGGCGCAGCCGCGCGCCGCCGCACGCCGGGCACGGGCGCAGCGACATGTACTCCTCGATCTTCTCGCGCGTCCACTCCGAGTCCGTCTCGCGGTAGCGGCGCTGCAGGTTCGCCACGATCCCCTCGAAGCGCGTCGCGTAGGAGCGCTGGCGGCCGTAGCGGTTGCGGTAGGTCACCTGGATCGGCTCGCCGTTCGTGCCGTTCAGGAACACGTCGCGGTGCTCCTGCGGGAGGTCTTCCCACGGCGCTTCCAGGTCGATGTCGTGCAGATTCGCGAGCGCCTCGGTGACCTGTTCGTAGTAGTTCGACGCGCTCCCAGCCCACGGCGCGAGCGCGCCCTCGCCGATCGACAGCGACGGGTCGGGGATCACCAGCTCCGGGTCGATCTCCATCTGCGCGCCCAGGCCCGTGCAGCGGTCGCACGCGCCGTGCGGCGAGTTGAACGAGAAGATCCGCGGCTCCAGCTCCACCAGCGACGGGCCGTGCTCGGGGCACGCGAAGCGCTCTGAGAACGTGAACAGCGTTCCCGGGTCCGGCAGCGCGCCGGGCACGATCTGCCCGCCGGCCGCGCGCGAGCCCTTCGCGCCTTTCGCCTGCCCAGCGCGCTTGCCGTCGTCCGCCGCTGCGTCCTCGCCGGCCGACCCGGAGGCGGAGGCCTCCCGGCCGGAGCCCACTATCTCGATCTCCACCAGCCCATCCGCCAGGCCGACCGCCGTCTCGATCGAGTCCGCCAGGCGCTTGCGCACGTCGTGGCGCATCGCCAGGCGGTCAACCACGACGGAGATGTCGTGCTTGTAGCGCTTGTCCAGCACGATCGATTCCTCCAGCAGGCGCACGCGGTCGTCGATCTTCACGCGCGCGAAGCCGTCCGCGCGCAGCTCGTCCAAGAGCTTCCCGTACTCGCCCTTGCGGCCCCGCACCACGGGCGCGAGCACCATGAAGCGCGCGCCCTCCGCCAGCTCCATCACCTGGTCGATGATCTGCTCCGCCGACTGCCCCACGATCGGGCGCCCGCAGATCGGGCAGTGCGGCTTGCCCACCCGCGACCACAGCAGCCGCAGGTAGTCGTAGATCTCCGTCACCGTGCCCACCGTCGAGCGCGGGTTGCGCGACGTCGTCTTCTGGTCGATCGAGATCGCCGGCGAGAGACCCTCGATCGAGTCCACGTCCGGCTTGTCCATCTGCCCCAGGAACTGGCGCGCGTACGCCGACAGCGACTCCACGTAGCGGCGCTGTCCCTCCGCGTAGATCGTGTCGAACGCGAGGCTCGACTTGCCCGAGCCCGACAGGCCAGTGACGACCACGAGCGCGTCGCGCGGCAGCGTCAGCGAGATGTCCTTCAGGTTGTGCTCGCGCGCCCCTGAGACGACGATCTGATTGCCCGCTGCCATCTGCTGTTCATTCTATGACGGCGAACAGACGTTCGCCTGGCCCATGTCTGCGGAGCGCGCAATTTGCGCAGATTCGGCGCCCGTGCGCCCGATCAGGCGAACAGCTCGGTCACGTCGAGATCGTCCACGCCCTCGCCCGGCGATGGCACCTTCATGCCGACGCCGTAGATCTCGCAGCGCCCGTAGCCATCCGGGCCGGGCTCGGTGCGGACCTCGACGGTCTTGGCGGGCACGTCCACGAGCCAGTACGTCGGCACCGGGGCATCCGCGTACATAGTCGCCTTCGTCTCGCGATCCTGCTTGTGCGAGCTGACCGACACCTCGACCACAAGCAACGCCGTGCGGGGGTGGCGATGGCGTGATCGCTTCCTCTCCGTGAGCATAAGGTCGGGTTCGGGCAATGAACCCCATTCCGTTTCAAGCGGAAGCTGCACGCTCAGACATCCCCGCGCCGAAGCGAGAAAGCTCGTGAGAGTCGAGATCACCGACGCGTGCTCTGGACCTTCTGGGCTCACCTCGACCAGCAGCCCTTCCAGCAGTTCGATCGGTCGCCCCTCCAGGACGCCTGACGCGACCATCCGTTCAAAGGTCCCCACGTCGAGTCGGTGGATGCAGTCCTCTCGATGGGGCCACTTGTTGACGAGCAGACCGTCGAGCAACTCCACCTCGACACCTTCAAGCGCACCCGCATCGATGAGCCGGCCGTATGTGCCGGCGTCCAGCCGATAGAGCGGGAGCTGTGAGTCAGTGAAGGGGTTTTCCTTGATCTGGGTCGCCATAGCCTCATTTTGGCAGGCGACGATACGGACGGCTTGAGATGCTTCAGTGGCGCAGCACTCGCCCAAGATCGCGGCCGTGTCCCGTCCGTCTCCACATGGTCGGAAAGGACAGTAGGAAATCATGCTACTTTGGTATGACATGCGCACGAAGATCTCCGAGAAGGGTCAGATCACTGTCCCCAAGTCCCTGCGGGATCGTCTCGGCATCCGCCCCGGCGACGAGCTCGACGTCATCGACGACGGCGGGCGCCTCGTCCTTTCCAGAGCGATGCCCGACGATCCCGTGGCTGCGGTATACGGCATCCTCGACTCGGGTCGCAGTACCGACGAGATCATCGAGGAACTCCGCGGCCCCGTCGACGCGGTTTGATCACCGCCGTCGACACCAACGTGCTCGTCGACGTGTTCGACGCCGACGTCGAGTTCGGGCTGAGATCGGCTCGAACGCTGCGACGCTGCCTCGCGGAGGGCGCGCTGATCGTGTGCGACACGGTCTGGGCTGAGGTCGCGGCCCGATTCGGCGAAGGCGATGCCGCCGGTAAGGCGCTTGCGACGCTGCGCGTCGAGTTCTCACCTATCGACATGTCCTCCGCTACCGCCGCCGGGGAGCGATGGCGAGCCTACCGTCAGGCCGGCGGAACCCGCGAGCGGCTGGCCCCCGACTTCCTCATCGGAGCCCACGCGCTCGCCCAGGCCGATCGCCTGCTGACCCGCGACCGCGGCTTCTACCGTCGCTACTTCAGCGACCTGCAGGTGCTCGACCCGAGCGCCTAGGGCGTCGTCCTACCCTTCGATGGCCGCGTAAACCTCATCGATCAGCTTCAGCCGATCGGGCAGCTGGAAGTTCTCCGCGAGGTAGCGCTCGGTGTCGGAGCGGGACTCGCCGTTGAGGGCCATGTTCAGGGCGATCAGGCGGGCGCCGTCGAGGTCGGCGGGGTTCGCGCCGCCGGCGGACGCGGGCTCGGCCTGCGGTTCCTGCGCGACGGGCACGGTGAGCTGGACGGGGGCCTGCTCGGCGATCAGCGCGTCGTTCAGCTCCGCCTCGAACATGCTCTGCGGCTGGGGCTGGGGCTGCGCCTGCGGCTGGGGCTGCATTTCCTCGGCTGGCGCGAGGTTGCGCCCGCTCGCCGCGTCGTAGAGCTCGCCCATGCCGCTCTCCACAGCGGAGAGGTCCGATGCGAGTCGGCTCGCGCCGGAGCGCAGGCTCTCCACGAGCGCGCTCACCTCGCCGTCCATCGAGCCCACGCGCTCGAGCAGCGTCGCGGCGACGTTCGCGACGCCCGCGACGTGTGCGCGCGCCTTCTCCACGGCCTCCGCGCGCGTCTGTTCCGCGTCGCGGTCCGCGGCCTCGCGCACCTGCCTGGCGTTCTCCAGCGCCTGACGCTCGATTTCGCCCGCGGCGGTCTCAGCCGCCTCGAGGATGCTCTGCACCTGGCTGCCCGCGCTCGACGCGAGCGAAACGTCGCCGCTCACCGCCGCGCGCTGCAGCTCGTCGAACTCCGCAGCCAGGCCCCGCAGGTGCGCGTCAACCGCTGCCGGGTCGTATCCGCGGCGGCCGATCGGGAAGTCTCTACGTTCGATTGCCTGCCGATCGAGGTCCACGGCGCGCATCCTAAGCCATGTCGCGGCTGGCAGTCTCGTCAGGCACGATCTCACCCGCGGTCTCGCCCGCCGGGGCCTGCGCCGTCTGCATCTCCTGCAGGTCGCGCCGCAGCTCGCGCAGCTCGTCGCGCAGCTGCGCCGCGTACTCGAAGCGCAGCTCATCCGCCGCCGCGATCATCTCCTCCTCGAGCTCCACGACCATCCGCTCGAGCTCGCTCTGTGGCATCTCCTCCGCCTTGCCGCGCTTCGCCGTGCGACGTTTTTTGCGCCCCCTCGGCACCTTCGACTCGCCCTGCAGGAACTCCGCGATGTCGGAGATCCCCTTCACGATTGTCGCCGCGGTGATGCCGTGCTCGATCGTTGTACGCGAGCTGGATCTCGCGCCGGCGCGCGGTCTCGGAGATCGCGGCTTTCATCGCCCGGGTCTCCTTGTCGGCATACATCAGCACGGTGCCGTCGACGTTGCGCGCCGCGCGGCCGATCGTCTGGATCAGCGACGTCTCCCCGCGCAGGAAGCCCTCCTTGTCCGCGTCGAGGATCGCCACTAGCGAGACCTCCGGCAGATCGAGCCCCTCGCGTAGCAGGTTCACGCCCACGAGCACGTCGTACTCCCCCAGGCGCAGGTCGCGGATGATCTGGATGCGCTCCAGCGTGTCGATCTCCGAGTGCAGGTAGCGCGTCTTGAAGCCCATCTCCAGCAGATACTGCGACAGGTCCTCGCTCATCTTCTTCGTCAGCGTCGTCACGAGCACGCGCTCGTTGCGGTCGACGCGCACGCGCACTTCGTTCATCAAGTCGTCGATCTGGTTCTTCGTCTCGCGCACCTCCACCATCGGGTCCACGATCCCCGTCGGGCGCACGATCTGCTCGACCACGCGCGTGGACTGCGTGCGCTCGTATTCGCCCGGCGTCGCCGAGACGAACAGCAGTTGCGGGGTGATCGACAGGAACTCCTCGAAGGTCTGTGGGCGGTTGTCCATCGCGCTGGGCAGGCGGAAGCCGTAGTCGACGAGCGTCTGCTTGCGCGAGCGGTCGCCCTCGAACATGCCGCCGATCTGCGGCACCGTCTGGTGGGACTCGTCGCAGAAGCAGATGAAGTCCTTGGGGAAGTAGTCGATCAGGCAGTACGGCCGCGACCCCGGCGGGCGCCCGTCGAGGATCCGCGAGTAGTTCTCGATCCCCGAGCAGAACCCCACCTCGCGCAGCATCTCCATGTCGTACTGCGTGCGCTGGCGCAGGCGGTGGGACTCGAGCTGCTTGCCCTCCGACTCGAGCTGTTCGCAGCGCTCGTTCAGCTCGCGGCCGATCTCCGCGACGCCGTCTTCGATGGTGCCCTCCTTGACGTTGTAGTGCGTCGCGGGCCAGATCGCCACGTGCTCCAGGTCGTCCGCGAGCATCTCCCCCGTGAGCGGGTCGAAGTGCTGCAGGCGCTCGACTTCGTCGCCGAACATCGTCGCGCGGAACGCAGTCTCGGCGTACGCGGGGAACACCTCGAGCGTCTCGCCGCGCACGCGGAAGGAGCCGCGCGAGAGCACGCTGTCGTTGCGCGTGTACTGGATCGAGACCAGTTTGCGCAGCAGCGCGTCGCGGTCGATCGTCTCGCCGCGCTTGAGGATCTGCATGTTCATCTCATACGTCTCGGGAGAGCCGAGGCCGTAGATGCACGACACGGACGCCACCACGATCACGTCGCGGCGCGCGAACACCGCCGCGGTGGCGGCGTGGCGCAGCCGGTCGACCTCCTGGTTGATCGCGGAGTCCTTCTCGATGTACAGGTCGCGGCTGGGGACGTAGGCCTCGGGCTGGTAGTAGTCGTAGTAGGACACGAAGTACTCCACCGCGTTGTCGGGGAAGAACGTGCGGAACTCGTTGCACAGTTGCGCGGCGAGCGTCTTGTTGTGCGCGATCACGAGCGTTGGGCGCTGCACCGCCTCGATCACGCCCGCCATCGTCATCGTCTTGCCCGTGCCGGTCGCGCCGAGCAGCGTCTGCGAGCGCTCGCCCGCGAGGATCCCTTCGGCCAGCGACTCGATCGCCTTTGGCTGGTCGGCGGTGGGGGTGAAGACTGAGTCGAGCTTGAAGTCGGGCATGCGTGGGGGCTCGCCCTACATTAGCTCGCGCTACTCGATCCCCAGCGCCCGCGGGTACGTGGAGCGGTACTCGCGCTTGGCGGCGAGCACGCGGCGCACGTATTCGCGCGTCTCGGGAAACGGGATCGCTTCCACGCTCAGGTGCGTTCCTTCGGCGCGCGCGTGCGCGACCCACTTGTCGACGTTCGTGAGGCCCGCGTTGTATGCCGCCACCGCGAGCATCTCGTCGCCTTCGTAGTGGTCGAGCAGGTAGCGCAGGTAGTAGCTGCCGTACGCGAGGTTAACTTTCGGCGTGGCGAGGTCTTTCGCGGTGAAGCGCGTGCCGCCGGAGAGGTGGGCCACGTAGTAGGCGGTGGCGGGCAGGATCTGCATCAGCCCCTGCGCCCCGGCCGCGGACGGGCGCGGTTCGAATTTCGACTCCGCGTAGATCACCGCCGCGATCAGCGCTGGGTCGAGGTGCTTGTCGGCGGCCTGCTCGCGGATGATGCTCGCGTCGTTCAGCGGCAGCGGCGCGTTGCTCGTCGCCTGGTGCAGCTCGCTCAGCACGAGCACGCCGCACAGCAGCGCGATCGCGATGACCGTCCAGGTGCCCAGGGTTCGGCTCATCTTCACAGCTTGTCAAGCACCTCCGACAGTCGGCGCAGGAGATCCTCCTTGGTGCCGTCGTTGCGCACCACAAACGTAGCTCGCCTGGCCTTCTCCTCCTGGGATAGCTGGCGCGCGGCGCGCTCGTCGACGACCGCGTGCCCGCGTGCGGCGGCGCGCTGCGCGCGCACGGGCTCCTCGGAGATGACCGCGATCGTGGCGTCGTAGAGCCCTTCGAGGCCCGCCTCGAACAGCAGCGGCACCTCCACCACCGCGGCGCGCGGGGCGGGTGTCGCCGCGCGCGCCTGCTCCAGCCAGCCGGCAACGCGCGCGCCCACGAGCGGCCAGATCTGCTCCTCGAGCCATTTCCTGTCGTTCGGGTCCGCGAACGCGCGCTGCGCCACCGCGGAGCGGTCGACCACGCCGTCGGGGGCGACGTCCGGGCCGAAGCGCGCCACGACGGCGTCGCGCAACTGATCGCCTTCGTAGAGCTCGTGCACGACCGCGTCGGAGGAGATCGTCGTCGCTCCGAGCCGCTCCAGCGCATCCAGGGCCGTCGACTTGCCCGCCCCCAGGCCGCCGGTCAGCCCGACGAAGGGAACGGCTGGTCGCACCGGCTCAGTCCCGCTCTGGCGGGTCAGTCCTGCTGGGCAGGCTCTGCGTCTGCGGCGGGCTCGGACGCGGGCGCCTCGGCCGGCTGCTCGGGTGCTGCTGCGGTGTCCTCCGCGCTGGCCGTGGGCTCAGCTGCCTCGGGCTCGGCAGGGGCGTCCTCGGGAGCGTCTGCCTCGGCCGCCTCGGCCGCCTCGGGCGCCTCGACCGTGGCCTCGGGGGCCTGCTCCAGCTCGACCGCCGCCTCCGGCGCCTGCTCGGCTGCCGTCTCCGGCTCGCTTGGCGCAACCTCGGCCTCGCCAGCTACGTCCGCATACGCCTCGGGGATCTCCGCCGACGCGTCGTACTCGCCCTCCGCGGCGGGCTCGCGGGCGGGTTCGCCGGGGCGCGAGACGGGCAGCAGCTGGTCCTCGACGCGCTTGGCCGACAGCGACAGGCGGCGGCGCTCGGAGTCGATCTCGAGGATCTTCACGCGGATCTCATCGCCCGGGTGGACGATCTCGCGCGGGCTCTCGACGTGGTGGGGCGCAAGCTCGGAGATGTGCACGAGGCCCTCGACGCCGTCGAGGATCTCGACGAACGCGCCGAACGTGACGACCTTGGTGACCTTGCCGGCGAGCTCGTCGTTGACGTTGTAGGTGTCGACGATCCGCTGCCACGGGTCCTCCTGGGTCTGCTTGAGACCAAGGGAGATGCGCTGGCGGTCGCGGTCGATGTCGAGCACCTTCACCTTGACGGTGTCGCCGATGTTGAGGATCTCGCTCGGGTGGTTCACGTGCGACCACGAAAGCTCGGAAATGTGAATCAGGCCGTCGATGCCGTCGAGGTCGACGAACGCGCCGAAGTCGACGATGTTGGAGATCTGCCCCTCCACGACCAGGCCCGGCTGCAGGCGGTCGAGTATCTGCTGGCGGACCTCCTTGCGCTCCTCCTCGAGCACCGCGCGGCGCGAGAGCACGACGTTGTTGCGCGAGCGGTTGAGCTCGATGACCTTCGTCTCGATCTTCGTGCCCATGTACTCGTCGAGGTTCGGCACGCGGCGGATGTCCACGAGCGACGCGGGCAGGAAGCCGCGCACGCCGAGGTCGATGATGAGGCCGCCCTTGACGACCTCGATGACCGTGCCCTCGACCGGCTCGCCGGACTCGGCGGCGGTTTCGATGCGGCGCCAGGCCTTCTCGAAGCGGGCGCGCTTCTTGGACATGATCAGGCGACCGTCCTGGTCCTCCTTGGTCATGACGATCGCGTCGACCTCCTCGCCGAGGTGCACCTCCTCGTTCGGGTCGACCGACTTGCGGATCGAAAGCTCGTTCGCGGGGATGACGCCCTCGGACTTGTAGCCGATGTCCACGAGGACCTCGTCCTTGTCGATGCGGACGACGTGGCCGGTGACGACCTCGCCCTCCTCGATCGCGCGGAAGGTCGCGTCGTAGTTGGGCACGATCTGCCCGTCGATTTCGAGCAGAAGTCCGTTTGACCCATCGACCACGCGGGCCTGGGGGTTCTCCATCAGCGTTTGCACCGGGCGAAGCGTAGCGCAGCCGTATCATTGCCGGGCACATGCCCGTTCGAGCGACCAAGCGCGGAGACGCGCGAACGCGCCTGGAGCGTGACTGCGACGTGCTCGTATGTGGCTCCAGCTTTGCGGGTCTGGCGATTGCGCGCGAGCTCGCAGGCAGCGGCGCGCGGGTGCTCGTGATCGACCGTTACGAGATCGGCGAGCGCCAGACATCGGCGTGCGCGATGCCCACCGAGTGGCTGCAGGCGCTCGATCTGATGGGCTCGCTGCGCCAGAGCTTCGACGCGCTGACCTTGCACACGCCGTTTCGCACGTCGCGTTGGCAACTGCCGTGGTCGTTCTCCACGTTCGACTACCGCGAGCTGTGCGCGCTGCTGTGGGGTCAGGCCGACTCGCCCGAGGTCGAGTTCGAGACGGCGACCGTGATAGGCCGCGAGGGATTCGCGGTCCACACCGACCGCGGAGAGCTGCGCGCGCCGCTGGTCGTGGACGCGCTCGGCTGGCGGCGGGTGCTGTCGAACGCGAAACCGATCCAGCCGCCGAACGCGCGCCTGTCGCGCGGCCTGGAGGTGCACCCCCCGGGCAGCGGGCGGGAGATGGAGCTGTGGCTCGACGCCGGCTACATCCGCTCCGGCTACGGCTGGAGCTTCCCCGCGACGGACGAGCTGCGCGTGGGCGTGGGCTCGTTCTGGCCGACGCACCACGTCAAGGAGCCCACCGTCAGGCTCGCGCGCGACCTCGGCCTGCCGCCCGACGGTTACCAGGGCAATTGGATCCCGCACCAGCTGCGCGCTGCGGTCGAGGACGACGTGTTCTTCGTGGGCGATTCCGCGGGGCACTGTCTCCCATTGACAGCCGAGGGCATCCGCACCGCGCTGTACTTCGGCCTCGCGTGCGGGCGCGAGCTGCGCGCGGTCATCGCAGGGAGCCAGACGCGCGAGCAGGCGCTCGCGCGCTACGGCGCGTTCTCCGCGGCGCACACGCGCAAATACCGCTGGCTGCTGAACGTGCAGCGCGCGGTCGGGCAGATGACGCCGAGCCGCGCGCTGAGCGCGTTCGTCGCCGCGATGGAGAACCGCAGGCTGTCGGCGTGGAGCTTCGGGCACTACCTCGCCATCGCCCCGCCGTCGTTCGTGGGCGAGCGGCCGCGGGTCAGCGCCCGCGCGGGCGCGTTGGCCGCCGCGGCGGCGTCCTCCTCGTAGAGCCCGTCGAGGACCTCCGCCAGCACGCCCACGCCCTCGGCGATCGCGGGCTGGGACAGGCTGGCGTAGCCCATGACGAGCGCGTCGGTGTGGCGCGGCGGGTCGATCATGTGCAGCGTCAGGGGGTACACGCCGAGCGAGCGCGTGGCGGCGCGCGCGAGCAGCTCGTGCGCGTCCACCGCGCGCGGCAGGCGCACGAGCGCGTGCAGCCCCGCGGAGATGCCGCTCACGCTCGCCCCCGGCAGATGCTCCGCGACGGCGGCGATCAGAGCGTCGCGGCGCTCGCGGTTGCGGCGCCGCGCCTTGCGCAGGTGGCGGTCGTACGCGGCGGTCTCGATCAGGTGCGCGAGCACGAGCTGGTCCATCGTGGCCGAGCCGAGGTCGTCCAGCAGCTTCGCCTCCACGACCGCGTCGAGCAGCCACGCCGGCAGCACCAGCCAGCCGAGCCTCAGCCCGGGCGCGAGCGTCTTGGACGCGGTCCCCAGGTACACGACGCGGTCTGGCGCCAGCCCCTGGATTGCGCCGAGCGGCGCGCGGTCGTAGCGAAACTCGGCGTCATAGTCATCCTCGATGACGAGGCCGCCGGCACGGGCCCAGCGCACGAGCTCCCCGCGACGCGCGGGCGAGAGCACCACGCCGGTGGGGCACTGGTGCGCGGGGGTGGTGAGCACCGCGGGCGCATCGAGCGCCGCCACGTCGAGGCCGTGCGCGTCGAGGCCCACGCCACGGACGTCCAGGCCCGCGTAGGCGAGCACCGCGCGGTGCGGCGGCAGGCCGGGGTCCTCGACCGCGATCTCGCCGATGCCCAGGCGCGCGAGCGCGCGGCCGAGCACCGCGAGGCCCTGCGTGGCGCCGGCGCACACGACGATCGAGTCGGGCTCCGCGACCACGCCGCGCACGCGCCGCAGGTACGCAGCGAGCGCCACGCGCAGCTGCAGCGCTCCGCGCGCGTTGGGGTAGGCGAGCGCGCTGGGCGGCGCGGAGCGCATCACCTCGCGCAGCGCGCGCATCCACAGCGTGCGCGGGAACGACGCCAGGTCGGGCGCGCCGGGGAAGAAGTCCAGCCGCGGCGCGCGGTCGGGGGTGTCGGGCGGCGCGCTGTCGGTCGCGGCCGCCGTGGCCGCCACGTACGTGCCCGCCCCGCGGCGCGCGAGCAGGTAGCCCTCCGCGAGCAGCTGCGCGTACGCGTCCACCACCAGGCGCCGCGACACGCGCAGATCGGATGCGAGCGCGCGCGTGGCCGGCAGGCGCGTGTTGGCGGGCAGCCGTCCCGAGCGCACCGCCTCGCGCAAGCCGTCCTCCAGCTGCGCGCGCAGCGGGCGGGCGGCCGTGCGGTCGAGCTCCAGCAGCAGCTCCGGACCCGAAGTGGTACCCGATTTCATGGTCTAAGTGGTCCTTTACGATGCACCACGATGACCATATCGTGAAAATTTATGATCTCCTCTCGGCGAGCGTCGCCCACCACCACCGCCCGTCCCGGAACCGCGCCGCTGGGAACGCTCGACATCGGGATCGCCGTGTTCGCGTTTACGGAGCTGGCGCTGGCGGTGTTCATGGCGGTGGCGCCGCACGCGTTCTACAAGGCGATCGGCCCGTTCGACGTGTTCAACCCTCACTACCTGCGCGACGTCGCGTCGTTCGAGGGTGCGATCGGCATCGCGCTGCTCGTGTCGCTGCGACGCCGCTCGTGGCGCGCGCCGGTGCTCGCGCTGACGACGTTCCAGTACGCGCTGCACAGCGTCAACCATCTCGTGGACATCGCGGGCGCCCACCCGCGCTGGGCGGGCTACTTCGACTTCTTCACCCTCGCCCCAGCCACGCTGCTGCTCGCCTATCTGTGGCGCGCCGCCAGCCTCGAAACCGAAGGGAGCAGCTCATGAGCCGCATACCGACCGTCCCAGCCAAGGGCGCCAACCCGATCGTGCGCTTCGCCTACCGCGCCACCAAACGCGACCTCGGGCGCTCCGTGGAGCCCGTCGAGGTGTACGCGCACACGCCAATGCTGCTGATGGGCTATGGCGCGTTCGAGAAGGCCACCGCGCGCCAGCACCGCGTGGAGGAGCGCCTGAAGGTGCTCGCCGAGACGAAGGCCGCGGCGCTCGTGAACTGCGAGTTCTGCTGCGACATCGCCTCTTCGCTGGCGCTGGAGGCAGGCGTCACCGAGGAGCAGCTGCTCGCCCTCCCCCACTACCGCGACAGCGACGCGTTCAACGAGCTGGAGCGGCTGGTGCTCGACTACGCGGTCGCCATGAGCCGCACGCCCACCACCGTCACCGACGAGCTGTTCGCCGCGCTGCGCGAGCATTTCGACGAGCGCCAGATGGTCGAGCTGACGAACATCATCGCGCTGGAGAACATGCGCGCGCGCTTCAACAGCGCGTTCGACATGAACCCCGCGGGGTTCACCGAGGGGATGGTCTGCGCGATCCCCGAGCGGGAGGGGCAGGCCGCCGCCGGGCTTGCGACCGCGACCGGGGCGCCAGCCGCGAACGGCTCGCAGACCGACTCCGCGCCAGCGTCGCTCGCCTCCGCGTGAGGGTCTTCCTGGCGGGAGCCACGGGCGTGATCGGGCGGCGGCTCGTGCCGATGCTGCTCGCGGACGGGCACGAGGTCGTGGGCATGACCAGATCGCCCGGCAAGGTGGAGGAGCTGCGCGCGGCGGGCGTCGAGCCGGTCGTCGCGGACGCGCTCGACGCGGACGCCGTGAGACGGGCCGTGAGCGACGCGCGCCCGGATGCCGTGATCCACCAACTGACCTCGCTGCCGCCGCGCATCAACCCGCGAACGATCGCGCGCGACTTCGTCATGAACGACCGGCTGCGCAGCGAGGGCACGCGCATCCTCGTGGACGCCGCGCGGGCGGCGGGCGCGACGCGCATCCTGGCGCAGTCGATCGCGTTCGCCTACGCGCCCGGCCCCGCAGGCACGCTGCACGGCGAGAGCGACCCGCTGTACGTGGACGCGCCCGAGCCGTTCAAACGCTCCGCGCTCGCGCTGCGCGACCTGGAGCGCACGGTCGGCGAGGCCGACGGCGTGGTGCTGCGCTACGGCTACTTCTACGGCCCCGGCAGCTCCATCTCCGCATCCGGCTCGATGGGCGAGGACGTGATGCGCCGGCGCGTGCCGATCGTCGGCAGCGGGCAGGGCGTGTGGTCGTTCGTCCACGTGGACGACGCCGTGCGGGCCACCGTCGCCGCGCTCACCACAGGCGCGCCTGGGGCGTACAACGTCGTCGATGACGACCCCGCGCCCGTCGCGCAGTGGCTGCCCGCGCTCGCCGAAGCGCTCGGCGCGCGCAAGCCCCGGCACGTCCCCGCCTGGCTCGCCCGCCTCGCCGCCGGGAGTTACGGCGTGTCGCTCATGACCGAAGCGCAGGGCGCTTCCAACGAGTTCGCCAAGCGAGAGCTCGGCTGGACCCCGGCGTTCCCCAGCTGGCGCGAGGGGTTTCGCACGGCGCTGGGATAGGCCCGAACGCAGCGGTGCTCTATTGGATAGAGCAATTCTGCTCTGTGATCGCGAGCATCAAATGAACCTGTTCCGGCTTGCCGCCTGGATACTGCCGGCAGGCTTATGGCTGGCGGAACGGGTTTTCGATCCGGACACCACCGATCACCTGACCGTCATTCAAGTCCTCGGTCAGCACGCGAGTGCATCCGCTGGCGACCGCGGAGGCCACGATCAAGCCATCCCAATAGGAAATCTGTGAGGAGTGGCTGATCTCTGCTCCGGCTTTCACGAGCGCGGAGTCGAGCGCAACCACCTGGAGCTGGCTGAGCCACTCGATCGCCTGTGCCGCGAGCGGAGCGTCGAGCGGCGGTTTCAGCTTCCGCGTAACGGTGACGTAGAACTCGCCAAGCACCTGTGCGCTGAGCGCCAACTCATCCGCTTTGGCCTGCTCGAGAAGCTCTTTGGCGACCTGCGCCTTCTCCGGCTCGTCGTGATCGAAGACGTAAACGAGGACGTTCGTATCCAGAAACGCCCTCTCAGCGCTCATACAGCTCGTCGCGCTTCCATGTGCGCCCAGCGGGCCCACTGCCCGATTCACTGCGCTCTGCGATCTCCAGGAAAGCACCGATCGCGTCTTGCGTCTTGGCCTGACCAGCGAGCTCCTCTAGATAGCCGCGCACGAGAGCGTTCACTGACGTGTCCCGTTCCAGGGCACGTATGCGAGCTCGCTTGAGCAGCTGCCCGTCGATGGTGAGAGTTAGATTGGCCATTGGAGAATCCAGTGTAGCACGTGACTCGTGTTACACGGCTTGCTACTTGCGCACCACGAGCACCACACCCGCCACGAGCAACACGAGACCCAGGACTCGGTGGACGCCAACCGGCTGACGGGCCACCCCGAGCAGGCCGAAGCGGTCGATCGCGACGGAGATCGCGAGTTGGCCGGTGATGACGACGGCCGTGAGGCCGCTCGCGCCCAGGGTTCTGACGGCGACGAGCGCCACGGAGACGTAGACGGCTCCGAGCAGGCCGCCGACGAGCGCCCACCAGGGGACCTTGCCGACGTGGCCGAGGTTGCCGAGGCCGCCGCGCACGAACGCGGCGATCAGCAGCAGCACGGCTGTGCCGACGAGGAACGAGAAGCTCGCCGCCTGGATGCTGCCGACGGACCTGCCAAGGCGCGAGTTGATCGGCGCCTGCATGCCAACGAGACAGCCCGCGCCGATCCCCACCGCGACGGCCAGGCCGCGGCTCACTTCGCCTCCAGCCACGTGCGGCCCGCGCCGATGTCCACGCCCATCGGCGGCTGCCGGTCGCCCCACACGGCGCACATCTCGCGCTCGATCAGCTCGCGCGCCGCGTCGGTCTCCTCGGGCGGGCCTTCGAACAGCAGCTCGTCGTGGATCGTCAACAGCAGCCGCGTCTCGAGCGGCGACTGGGCCAGCGCGCGGTGGCAGCTGACCATCGCGAGCTTGATGATGTCTGCTGCGGTGCCCTGGATGACGGTGTTCACCGCGAGGCGCTCGCCGAGCGTGCGCACCTGGTAGTTGCGGGCGCGGATCTCGGGGATCTGGCGCCGTCGGCCCCACAGCGTGGTCACGTCGCCCGCCTCCTTGGCGTGCTCGATCGTCTCCGCCATGAAGCGCGCGACCGCGGGGAAGCGCTCCAGGTAGGCGTCGATGAACTCCTTCGCCTCCGCGCGCGGAATGTTCAGGCGGTCGGCCAGGCCGAAGTCGGACAGGCCGTAGACGATGCCGTAGTTGATCATCTTCGCCTTCGAGCGCATGCCCGGGTCGATGTCCTTCGCCTCCACGCCGAACACGCGCGAGGCGGTCGCCGTGTGCACGTCCTCGCCGCGGGCGAAGATCTCCATCAGCACGTCCTCGCCCGCGGCGTGCGCGAGCACGCGCAGCTCGATCTGGGAGTAGTCCGCGGAGATCAGCGACATCCCCTCCTCCGCCTCGAAACAGCCGCGGATCTCCCGTCCCAAGGGCGTGCGGATCGGTACGTTCTGCATGTTCGGGTTCGTGCTCGACAGCCGTCCCGTCTGCGCGACCGCCTGCAGGAACGTGGTGTGGATGCGCGAGCGCTCGTCCACCTGCTGGGGCAGCACGTCGAGGTAGGTCTTGATCAGCGTCGAGAGCTCGCGCCAGCGCTCGATCTTCGGCACGATCTCGTGCTCGTCGCGGATCGCCTGCAGCACGCGCGCGTCGGTCGAGTAGCCCGTCTTGCCGCGGCGCTTGCGCGACAGGCCGAGCTTCTCGAACAGGATCTCCCCCAGCTGCTGCGGCGAGGAGATCAAGAACTCCTCGTCCGCCAACGCGAAGATGTCGCGTTCCAGGCCGTCGATCTCCTTGCGCACCCGCTCGGTGATCTCCGCGAGGCGCTCCAGGTTCAGCCGCACGCCGAGCTGCTCCATCTCGCGCAGCACCGCCACGAGCGGCAGCTCGATGTCGCGCATCAACGGCTCCAGGCCGCGCTCGGCGATCTGCTCGCGCTGCCACTTGGCGAGCGCGCCCAGCAGCACGGCCTCCGCCGCCACGGGGTCCTTCGCGTCGCTCACCATCCCCCGCTCCTCGCACAGCTCCGCGAACGGGTACCCGCGCCGGGCGGGCTCCAGCAGGTAGGCGCCCAGCAGCGTGTCGTGCGCGAGCGACGGCGGCACCGTGGCGAGCGCCTTCGCGTCGTGCGCCACCACGGGCCGATCGCCGCACGCCGCCACGACCTCCTCCGGCCCGGCGCACTCCCCCACGAGCACCTCGCCCTCCGCCGCAGCCGCGAAGCGCCACGCGGGGCCGTCCGCGAACAGCGCGCCCTCGGGCGCCTCGCTCGCGCGCACCACCACGCACAGCTCGCCGCCGGCCGCCCCGAGGCGTGGGATGTCCTTCGGCGAGCCCGCTTTCACGCGCGCCTTCAGCGTCACCTCCGCGGCGGGCGCGGGCGCCGCCACGTCCGGGTCGCCGAGCGCTTCCTCCAGGCGCCGCAGCGGGTCGCGCAGCTCGTACTCGCGGAAGAACTCCCTTACGCGCGAGCGGTCCGGCTCCTGTGTCGCCTCGAGCTTGATGTCCACGTCCACGTCCACGTCGCGCTGCACCGTCGCGAGGCTCTTCGACACGCGCGCGTTCTCCGCGTGCTCGATCAGGTTCTCTTTGCGCTTCGCGCCTTTGATCTCATCGATGCTCGCGAGCACCTGCTCGAGCGTGCCGAAGCTCTGGATCAGCTCGCTGGCGGTCTTGTCGCCGATGCCGGGAACGCCGGGGATGTTGTCCGAGGTGTCGCCCTTCAGACCGTAGAAGTCGGGGATCAGCTCCGGCGGGATGCCGTAGCGGTCGATCACCGCCTGGCGGTCGTAGATCTTCGTGTCGGTGATCCCGCGCGCGGTGGCCATCACCTTCACGAGGCCGCGCTCGTCGATCAGCTGAAACACGTCGCGGTCGCCCGTCACGATCATCACCGGCACCGGCGGGTCGGACTGCAGCGCCCGCTGCGCGATCGAGGCGATCACGTCGTCCGCCTCGTAGCCCTCCACGCGCACGTTGCGGTAGCCGAACGCGTCCACGAGCGGTTCCATCGCGGGCCACTGCTGTTTGAGCAGATCCGGGCGCGAGCGCCGCTGCGCCTTGTATTCGGGGAACAGCTCGCTGCGGCCCGACGTGCCCGCGTCCCACGCGACGACCGTCGGACACACGCCGTACTCGGTCACGATCTTCACCAGCATCGACGCGAACCCGAAGATCGCGTTCGTCGGCACGCCCGTCGAGGTGGCGATCGACTCGGGCAGCGCGAAGAACGCGCGGTACACGAGGCTCGGACCGTCGATCAGGAACAGGCGCTTGTCGTCCATCGCCAGAGCACTCTACGAGGCGCCGCCCGCCGCCGCCTCGGCGAGGACGGGCACACGAACAAGTGCTCGCGGCGTATACCTCATAACATCCTCAGCCGCCAATCGATCGAGGGAGCCGGAGTCCGTGAGCGCCACCCCAAGCGCGCAGTACCGCCTGAACATCCGCGTCAAGCTCGAGGACAGCTCGGGCATCCTCGGACGCGTCACGAGCGCGATCGGCGAGGCCGGCGGAATCGTCGGCGCCGTCGATCTGGTCGAGGTCGACGGTCCGCACAGCCTGCGCGACATCGTCGTCGACGCCTCCAACCGCGCGCACTGGGAGCGGATCCTCGCCGCGATCAACGCGATCGACGGCGCTGAGGTGATCGACAAGACCGACCGCACGTTCCTGCTGCACGTCGGCGGCAAGATCGAGCAGCACAACAAGCACCCGCTGAAGACCCGCGACGACCTCTCGATGGCCTACACGCCCGGCGTCGCGCGCGTCTGCCACGCGATCCACGACGACCCCGACAAGGCGTTCCAGTACACGATCAAGCGCAACACCGTCGCGGTGGTCTCCGACGGCACCGCCGTGCTCGGCCTCGGCGACATCGGCCCGCGCGCGGCGATGCCCGTGATGGAGGGCAAGTGCTGCCTGTTCAAGGAGTTCGCCGGCGTCGACGCGTTCCCGATCTGCCTCGACACGAAGGACCCCGACGAGATCGTGCGCACCGTCAAGCTGATCGCGCCGGGCTTCGGCGGGATCAACCTCGAGGACATCTCCGCGCCGCGCTGCTTCGAGATCGAGCAGCGCCTGATCGAAGAGCTCGACATCCCCGTCTTCCACGACGACCAGCACGGCACCGCCGTGGTCGTGATGGCCGCGTTGCTGAACGCCGTCAAGCTCACCGGGCGCGACCTCGCCGACCTGCGCGTGCTGGTGATCGGCCTCGGAGCCGCGGGCGTGGCGGTCACCAAGATCATGCTCGCAGCGGGCGTCACGCACATCGTGGGCGCCGACTCGCAGGGCGCTCTGCACGTCCAGCGCGAGGACTACCTCGACGGCACGATGACGCAGATCAAGCGCTGGTATGCGGAGTCGACCAACCCCGACTGCCGCACCGGCAGGCCCGCGGACGTGATCGACGGCGCCGACCTCGTGATCGGCCTCTCCGGCGCGCGCGTGCTGCCCCCCGAGGCGCTCGGCCGGATGAACGAGGACGCGATGGTGTTCGCGATGGCCAACCCCAACCCCGAGATCAACCCCGAGGAGGCCGCGCCGTACGTGCGCATCATGGCCACCGGGCGCTCGGACTACCCCAACCAGATCAACAACGTGCTCTGCTTCCCCGGCATCTTCCGCGGCGCGCTCGACGTGCGCGCGCCGCAGATCACCGAGCCGATGAAGATGGCCGCCGCGGAGGCGATCGCCGCGATCATCTCCGACAGCGAGCTGCGCGAGGACTACATCATCCCCTCGGTGTTCAACCGCGACGTGGCGCCCGCGGTCGCCGCCGCCGTCGCCGACCAGGCCCGCAAGGCCGGCACCGCGCTCGCCGGGCACGAGGTCGGCTACGCCCAGGGCGACACCGAAACGCTCGCCGTCGGCCCCGCCGGTGGCGCTAACGCCGACGGACGCACGTGAGGGGCTGAGCCGTGAGCGGGCTGCGCGTGACGATCACCGGCGCGACCGGGCTGATCGGCCCGCAGCTGACGGCGGCGCTGCTGGAGCGGGGCGCCGAGGTGACGGTCCTCAGCCGCGACCCCGAGCGCGCGCGCTCGAAGCTCGGCGACGTCACCGCGCTCGCGTGGAATCTGCTCGAGGAAGCCGCACCCGTGGAGGCGCTGAGCGGTCGTGACGCGGTCGTGCACCTCGCCGGCGAGCCCGTCGCGCAGCGCTGGAGCGCGGGCGCGAAGCGCGCGATCCGCGACAGCCGTGTGCTCGGAACGCGCAACCTGCTGGCGGGGATCGCCGCGCTCGCAGCGCCCGAGCGGCCACGCACGCTGATCTCCTCCTCCGCGATCGGCTACTACGGCCCGCACGGCGAGGAGCCGCTCGACGAGGACTCGCCGCCGGGCACTGACTTCCTCGCGCAGGTGTGCGTCGAGTGGGAGGCAGAGGCGGCGAAGGCGACGGATCTGGGGCTGCGCGTCGTGCTCCTCCGCACCGGCGTCGTGCTCGACGCCGCGGGCGGCGCGCTGGCCAAGATGCTCACCCCCTTCCGTCTCGGCGTCGGGGGGCCGGTGGCGGGCGGGCGCCAGTACATGGCGTGGATCCACACGGACGACCTCGTGGGCATGATGCTCGCCGCGATCGACGATGAGCGCTGGAGCGGCCCGGTCAACGCGACCGCCCCCGAACCGGTCACGAACGCGGCGTTCTCGCACGCGCTCGGCAGCGTGCTGCACCGCCCCTCGCTGCTGCCCGTGCCGGGCCTCGCGCTGCGCGCGCTCTACGGCGAGATGGCGGAGATCGTCACGACGGGCGCGCGGGCGTTCCCGGCCAAGCCGTTGGTGCTCGGCTACGAGTTCAGCCAACCGCGACTGGAGCACGCGCTGCGCTCGGCGCTCGGTTCTCCGTCTCGATGATCACGCGGCAGGGACGCTTGCTCAACAGGTAGGTCGCCGTCGGGCCGATCCTCTGCTCGCCCGTGGGCGCGTGGATGGTCGACCAGTAGATGACGTCCGAGCCGACGCGTTCGGCTTCCTCCACGAGCGCCGAGCCGGGGTTGCGCGTGCGGATCAGTCCCGTGTGGATCTTGATCCCCGCGCGTTTTGCCTGAATGCGCGCGCTCTCCAGCACCGAGCGCCCGTGCGCCTCCTCCTCCTCGAGGCCGGCCTCGAGCGACAGCTGGCTCGGCACGGGCAGCACGTAGATCGCATACACGACGCCCTCTTCGCCGATCAGCTTCGCGGCGCTGCGCAGCGCCGAGGCGCTGACGTCGTCGCCGAAGATCGGCACGAGCGCGGTGCGGTACTCCAGCTCCTCGAAGTCCGGCGGGCGTTCCGGGCGCGGGATGCGGTAGGAGTCGCGCAGCGTGAGGCCCTGGCGGCGGCGGTAGACGTAGTAGCCGGCCATCCCGGCGAGCATCCAGGGGATGCCGATCGTGCGCGCCTCGGGGTGCAGCGCCACGACCGCGCACCACGCGGCGAACGTGCCGATCGCGCCGAGCACCGCCGTCAGCGGGATCGAGCGGCCGCGGATCATCACGTTCCACGGCATCCGGTAGGGCCGCTCGCGGTCGGGCTGGGAGAAGCGCAGCGCCACCACCGACACGTGCGCGGTCGTGAACGACAGCATCGCGCCGAACGAGTAGAGGTTGCCCAGCAGCGTCGTTTCGCCCGGCAGGATCAGCAGTCCGGCGAGGATCGAGAAGAACACGATCGTGAACCACGGCGTGCGAAACGTCGGGTGCAGGTTGGAGAAGATGCTCGGCAGCTGGCGGTGCTCGGCCAGCGACCACGACAGCCGCGAGATCCCGATCAGCCCGGCGTTCGTGGCGATGAACAGGATCGTCGCCGCGAGCACGCCGACGTAGTCTTTGGCGACCGTCAGCACCACGCCGTGCAGCCCCAGCCGTGAGACGATCCCCAAGACGGGGTCGTTTTCGAAGTGCCCGCCCAGCGCGGTGGCGTAGCCGGCGTGTTTGTACGTTTCCGCCAGCGGCGCGCTGAAGCCGATGCCGTGGTGGATCACCGGCAGCGCCGAGAGCGCCACCACGGAGATCCCCGCGTACACCCCCAGCACCGCGACGAGCACCAGGTTGACCGCCTTGGGGATGTCGCGGCCGGGGTCCTTGGACTCCTCGGCCATGTTGGACACCGTCTCGATGCCCGTGTAGGCGACCATCGCGACCGACAGCGCGAAGATCACCTGCGTCCAGCTCGGGACCGTGCCGAGGTGCACCTGGTTGACGAGCAGCGACGGGTTCAGAACGAGCACCACGCCGAGGCCCACGAGCAGCACCTGCGTGCACAGGTCCGCCACCGCCAGGAACAGGTTGAGTTTCGCCGACTCCCCGAGCCCGCGGATGTTGAGCGCCGCGAGCAGCACGATCGTGACGACCCCGCCGATGATGTCGCCGGGGTTGTGCGTGAGGCTGGGGAAGAACGCGCCCAGGTAGTGCGGCACGAAGAACGCGGAGATCGCGATCGTGATGATGTAGTCGAGGCTCAGCGCCCAGCCGGCGAAGAACGACACCACGTCGTTGAACGCGTGGCGCGCGAACGAGGAGGAACCGCCGGCCTCGGGGAACATCGACGCGCCCTCGGCGTACGTCTTCGCGGTGAGCACGAACAGCGCGCCCGCGAACATGAACACCAGCGGCGTGAGGCCCAGCGCGTGGGCGGCGACGAGCCCCAGCGCGTAGTAGATCGATGAGCCCACGTTCCCGTACGCGGTGGCGAACAGGCCCGGGACGCCGACCGAGCGGCGCAGTCCATGCTCTGAGAGGCGTGCCATCCCAGCCCGACGGTAGGCGCAAGCTCATAACGCGCCTGTGACGATCCGCAGGCGGCGTATAACGATTTCATTACGATCGCCCCGCTCAGGCGGCCGGACGTCTCGTGTCGCGTCCTCGAGCGGTGTCTTCGCGGGCGTTCAGGCCGGTACGGCGACCTTCTCGCGTGGTAGCTGCGGCGTGTTCTCCGTCTCGATGATCACCCGGCAGGGGCGCTTGCTGAGCAGGTAGGTGGCGGTCGGGCCGATCTTCTGCTCGCCCGTGGGCGCGTGGATCGTCGACCAGTAGATCACGTCCGCGTGGACGCGTTCGGCTTCCTCCACGAGCGCCGCAGCCGGGGTTGCGTGTGCGGATCAGGCCCGTGTGGATCTTGATCCCCGCGCGCCTGGCCTGGATGCGCGCGCTCTCGAGCACCGAGCGCCCGTGCGCCTCCTCCTCCTCCAGGCCGGCGTCGAGCGACAGCTGACTCGGCACCGGCAGCACGTAGATCGCGTACACGACGCCCTCTTCGCCGATCAGCCTTGCGGCGCTGCGATCAGCGCCGAGGCGCTGACGTCGTCGCCGAAGATCGGCACGAGCGCGGTCTTGTAGTCGAGCTCCTCGAAGTGCGCCGGGCGCTCGTGGCGCGGCGATGCGGCTGGTGGTGCGCAGGTCGAGGCCCTGCTGGCTGGCGGTAGACGACGTACACAGCCATCCCCAATGACAGCCAGAACACGCCGGCGAGCGCCACCGCGAGGTGCAGGATGGTGACGACCACGAACGCGAGGCCCGTGCCGAGGATCCCCGAGCAGCGCGAACACCGGCAGCTCGCGCCCGGCGATCGTGATCGTGCCGGGCCCGCGGTATGGGCGCTCGACGTCGGGCTGCGTGACGCGCAGGCGGATCACCGACAGGTGGGCGATCGTGAACGACAGCATCGCGCCGAACGCGTACATGTTGCCCAGGAATTCGGCCTGGCCGGGGATGATCGTCAGGCACGCGACCGCCGCCGAACAGCAGGATCCCGATCCACGGCGTCTGAGAAGCGCGGGTGCAGGCGGCTGAGGCGGTCTGGCACCTGGCGGTGCAGCCCCATCGAGTACACCAGCCGCGAGGCGCCGATGATGCCCGCGTTGGCGGCGATGAACAGGATCGTCGCGGCGAGCAGCCCGACGTAGATCTCACCGGCGGACTGCAGCGCGCCGAGGTGCAGGTGCTTGACGATGCCCAGCACCGGGTCGCCCGCGAAGCCGCCGTGCGCCTCGTCGGTGCCGAGCAGCGTGCGCGTATTTCGCCGTCGGCGCCTTTGTGCACCGGCAGCGCCGAGAGCGCGACCATCGGCAGCGCGGCGTAGATCGCGAACACGGCGAGCACGACGAACTTGATCGCGCGCGGCACCGTCTTCGTCTCGTCGCGGGCCTCCTCGGCCATGTTCGAGATCGTCTCGATGCCCGTGTAGGCGATCATCCCGATGGGGATCGCGACGAGGAAGTTTTTCCACGTCGGCGCCACGCCGAGGTGGACGTTGTCGATCAGCACGTGCGGGCGAGAGCACGAGCAACACGCCGACGCCCACGAGCAGCAGCTGCGTGGCGAGGTCGGTGATCGCGAGCACGATGTTCAGCCCGGCGGCCTCTTTGACGCCGACGACGTTGATGACCGACAGCAGCATCACCACGGCGATCCCGAACAGCACGTCGCCCGGACCGTGCTGCAGCGCCGGCCAGAACAGCCCGCCGAGGTAGTGCGGCACGAAGAACGCCGAGATCGCGATCGTGATCGTGTAGTTGAGCATCTGCGCCCACGCCGCGAAGAACGACCACAGCTCGTTGAACGCGTGGCGCGCGAAAGACGAGGAGCCGCCGGCCTCGGGGTACATCGCCGTCGCCTCCGCGTATGTCGCGGCGGTGAGGTAGAAGATCACGCCCGTGATCAGGAACACGATCGGCGTCAGGCCGAGCGCGTAGGAGGCGACCAGGCCGAGCGCGTAGTAGATCGAGGAGCCGACGTTGCCGTAGGCGGTCGAGAACAGCGCGCTCGTGCCGAGCACCCGCCGCAATCCGTGTTGGGTCAGGCGTGCCATCTAGGAGCGGAGCGTATAGACGCGGGCGGACTCATGGCGCTGAGCGACCCGAGCGCGCCCGGTGCAAAATCCCATTCATGGCAACCGCCAAAGCAGGAACGCAGCCGTATGATCCCGACGAACTTTGGGGCCGGCCGACCGCGCCCATTCGAAACCATGGAAACCGCGCGACGCGAAAACTACGACTCCGGCGAGGACTTCGTCCTCGAATACGGCGAGCTGCGCTTCACCTTCAACGAGACCGACTTCTCCGAGCGCTGCGAGCAGGCCGCGCTGAAGCTCGGCTTCGTCGGCGGGCGCCTCGGCGAGGAGGAGCTCGAAGACCTCGTCAACCTCGCCGTCAACGGCGAGATCTCAGAGCCCGCCTCCGCGCTGGGCGAGCACGTCAACGACTGCTGGCCCGAGCTCGTCGGCCCGGCCGAGCGCTCGCTCGTGCACTGGCTGCGTCGCCTCGTGTTCCGCGGCGCCTGGCTCGACCAGCGCGTCAAGGAGGGCGAGCTGAGCGTCGCCTTCGACGAAGCGACCGGCACGCTTCGCCTACGTCCAGCCGCGACCCCGCCGAGGCCCGGCGAGCCGATCGAGCTCGCCCCCGAGCCCTCCTGGGGCCGGGTCGCCTACAGAGGCTAGGACGGCCGCTGGCCGTACCTGCGGCCGCGTCGAGCCCCGTCGACGAGCAGCGGGACTGAGCCCGCAGCTCGCGCAAGCTCTACTCCGCAGCCTCCGCGCGCGCCTTGGCGATCGCCTCGGCGCCGTCGTCGCCGACGAGCAGCTCCGGGCGCAGCGTGCCGCTGCGCGACGAGGTCGACGATCGGCTGGCGGCCGGTGCGACGTCGAGCGCGATCACGGTCGTCTCCCCGCCGACCGGCTGCGATGCGGTGGCGATGATCGTCAGCGAGCCGCCGTCGCGCAGGTTGCGTGCGGCGGACAGCGCCTTGCGCGCGGCGTGCTGGCTGATGCCGTCGAGCCCGTCGATCAGCACGAGCGCGTTGCCGCCGCGTGCGGCGACGCGCTTGGCGGCGTCGATCGCGCGCTCGATCGCCTGACCCTGCGAGTCCGACGAGGCGGCGAAGCTGAGCGCGGCGACGGGCGCGAGCGGGCCCTCCTGCCACTCGCGCGATCTCCTCCGGGCGCGCGCCGGCGAGCACGACGCTCAGCTCGAGGTCCTCGCGGCCGTTGAGCGCGTCGAGCAGGCGCCTGCAGCGTCTCGCTCTTGCCGGCGTGCGCGCGCGCCGACGATCACCGCGCGCGAGCCGTGTCCGAGCGGGGTGAGCCACTCGATCGCCTCGAGCGTCGCGTCCTTGGAGTCCAGCGTGAGCCGCTCGCTCGGCCAGCTCACCGGCAGGTCCTCGTAGCGGCGCGCCGTCTGAGACCGCGTCGGCGGAGGTGCCGTTGATCGTGTCGATGCGAACCAGCGACGGGTAGCGCTCGGAGCGGCGCGGCGTGCGCACCGGGCCGGTCACGCGGTCGCCGCGAGACGAGCTCGCAGCGACGCACCTGCGCGGCGGAGATGTAGACGTCCTCGTCCGATGGCTCCGGCGGGTCGACGCGCAGGAAGCGCGGAGCCGTTGCCGAGCACCTCGACGACGCCCTCGGCCGCGATGCGCCCGCGTGCTCTCGGAGTCCGCCGGCGTCGCTCGTCTCGCCGTCCTCGCCCGCGGAGCGATGCGGAGCGCGCGGAGGCATGAGCGGCCCGCGCCGCCGCGTGCGCTTCTGCCGCCGCGGCTGCGTCGCGCAGCGCCGGTGGACGTGCGCGAGGAGCCGTCCTCCGTGTCGGAGCCGGCGTCGGCGTCGGGCTTCTCCTCGGCCTCCTCCGCCGTCTCCTCGCTTCGCGGCCGAGCCGGCTGCGCGGCGTGCGCGCGGGGAGCGACGCCTGCGTGGGCGCGGCGACTCCTCCTCGTCCTCGGAGCCGTTGTCGGAGCTCGTCGAGCTGTCGCTCTTCTCCCCCAGGATCGCGTCGATCAGGTCCGCCTTGCGGAGGCGTCTGAAGCCGTCGAGACCGATCTGGTCGGCGATCGCGTGGAGGTCGGCGAGAGGGCTTGCCTCCAGCTCGGAGCGCTCGAGTACTGCCATGGTGTTCCTTCTTTCTTAGTGGTAAGGGCGGTTGGCGTCCCGTCGCGTTGGACAGCGGCGGGCACCCGTTCGTTGACCCTCAGCGTAGCGTTTCGCGCGGCGAAGGCTCGTGCCGGATTTCCTCGGTGAGCGCCAGATCCCTTCCGACGTCGAACTCGCCCGCGAGCGCGGCGCGCACCGTCAGGAAGTCAGCGGCCGCGGCGACGTCGTGCACGCGGAAGATGTGCGCGCCGCTGCTCGACGCCGTGCGCGAGCGCCGCGAGCGTCCCCGCGAGGCGCTCGCGCGGCGCGCGGTCGGTGAGCGCGCCGATGAAGTCCTTGCGCGAGATGGCCATCAGCAGCGGGCGGTCGAGCTCGTGCAGCCGCGCGGTGTTGCGCAGCAGCTCGATCGTCTGCGCGGGCGTCTTCGCGAAGTCCGGGCCGGGGTCGAGGATCAGCTGCTCGGGCGCGACGCCGCGACCTTCCGCGAGCGCGACGCGCTCGGCGAGGAACGCGAGCACCTCGCCGGTCACGTCCGCGTACAGGTCGGGGTCCTGCAGCCGTTCGCGCGGCGCCGCGCGCGTGTGCATCAGCACGAGCGCCGCGCCCGTGCGCGCACACACCTCCGCCAGCTCCGGGTCGCGCAGGCCGCTGACGTCGTTGACGATCCGCGCGCCCGCGGCGATCGCCGCGCTCGCGACCGCCGGCTTGTACGTGTCGACCGACACGACCGCGCCGAGCTCGCCCGCGACGCGTTCGACGAGCGGCGCGACGCGCTCGATCTCCTCCTCGACCGCCACCGGCGGGCGGCCAGTGGAGGCGGACTCGCCGCCGATGTCGAGGATGTCCGCCCCCGCCTGCAGCAGCTCCGCCGCGAGCGCGCTCTGCGCGTCGAGGCTCGCGTAGCGCCCGCCGTCGCTGAACGAGTCGGGCGAGGCGTTCACGATCCCCATCAGCCACGGCCGCGCGCCCAGTTCGAGCGTCATGTCGACCGCGCAGACGCGGTGCTCGGGCGCCTTCACGGCGCGGGGTCCGCCGCCGTGTCGGCGGCGGCGGGCTCGGGCCGCTCGACGTCCGCGACGATCCCCTCCTCATCCGCCTCGCGCGCGAAGCGCTCCAGCTCGAGCGCCAGGCGCTCGCCGTCCCAGCCGAGCTCGCCCGCGAGGATGTCTCCCACGATCTCCACCGGGCTCGCCCCTCCGGCGGGTTTGACGCTCAGCTCGCGCGCCTGCAGCAGCCCCAGGCGGGTGCGCCGCAGGAGCACGTCGCCGATCGAGCGCGCCTGCTCCTGGCGGGCCGCGAGCGCGACCTCCGCGAGCAGGTCCGGGCAGCCGGCGACGATGGGCTGTGCGAGCGCCGGGTGGGCGGGGTTCGATTCCCGCGCGATCGCGAGCACGTCGTGGGCGGCGTGGCCGTAGCGCGCGGCGATCGCACGGTAGGAGTCCTCCGGCACGCCCTCCACGCGTGGCAGCTCATCGGCGTCGATCGCCTGGCCGAGCGGGATCTCGTGCGTGCGGCACGGCGCGTCGCGCGCGTCGCGCTCCACGAGCCGGTCGACGGTCATCTTCGCCATCCGCCGCCACGTGGTGAGCTTGCCGCCCGTGATCGTGATCATCCCCGAGGAGGTCTCATACAGCTCCGCCTTGCGCGAGATGTCGACCGACTTCTTGGGGTCGCCGGTGGAGATCAGCGGGCGCACGCCCGCGAACGCGCCGGTGAGGTCGCCCGGGCCGAAGTCCGTGGCGAAGAACTCGTTGATCGCCGCGAGCAGGTAGTCGACGTCGTCGTTCGACGGGCGGATGTGCGCGAGCGAGCCGCCCTCTTCGTAGTCGTTGTCGGTCGTGCCCACGAGCGTGTGTCCGTGCCACGGCAGCGCGAAGATCGAGCGCCCGCCGCCCGCGGGCACGATCGCCCCGCCGATGAGCGGCAGATCGTCGTGCTTGAGCGTGACGTGCGTGCCGCGGCTCGGGCGGATGCGCGGCATTTCGGCCTCCTCGTGCAGCTCACGCGGGCGCAGCTGATCGGCCCACACGCCCGTGGCGTTGACCACGTTCGCCGCGCGCACGTCGAAGGAGCCGCCGCTCTCCAGGTCGGTCACGTGCACGCCCTGCGCGTGTCCGTCGCGCTCCAGCAGGCCCGTCACGTCGAGGCGGTTGGCGCACACCGCGCCGAAGCGCTCCGCCTCGCCCAGCACCGTCAGCACCAGGCGCACGTCGTCGGTCTGGCAGTCGTAGAACAGATAGCCGCTCGTCGGCTCGCGCGAGGCGAGCGCCGGCAGCAGCTCCAGGACTTCCTCGCCTGAGATCACACGATGGCGCTCCGGGCTCCAGGACTCGCCCTCCTCCCCCGGCGCCCCGACGACCGGCGGCCCCCCCTGCGCTCGCTCAGCGCGCGAGCGCCGTCCTCGCCGGCCGCGCAGACGCTCGCGCGACATCACGTCGTACAGGTTCAACCCCACGCCCACGAGCCGGTCGGGATGGGCGCCCTCGAACGCCGGCACCACCAGCGGCAGCGGACGCACGAGGTGAGGCGCGAGCTGCACCAGAAGCTGGCGCTCCAAGCAGCGCCTCGCGCACGAGCCCCAGGTCGAAGTTCTGCAGGTAGCGCAGGCCGCCGTGCACGAGCTTGCTCGAACGGCTGGAGGTGCCCGAAGCAAAGTCGGCGCGCTCCAGCAGCGCCACGCTGTAGCCGCGGGTCGCCGCGTCGAGCGCCACGCCCGCGCCGGTGATGCCGCCGCCGACCACGACGACGTCGAACTCGTCCTCGGCGAGAGCCGCCAATGCCAGACCACGCTCGATCACGAGGGCAGTCTCGCAGAGCACCTCCGATGTCGTTCAGGATGGCGCATGCGCCATCCTGCGACAGGCCGCATGCGGCCTGTCCTCGGGACGGCACATGTGCCGTCCCGCCGGATCGTGCATGCACGATCCGGACTCGGCTTATGAAAAGCATGCGTACCCCGCGCAGGGTGTATGCGCCCTCCGGGATCGACTAGATGTTGCCCAGCTCGGCGGTGATCTCGCTCACCGCCGACTTCGCGTCCCCGAACAGCATCTCGGTCTTCGGGTCGTAATACAGCTCGTTTTCGATACCCGCGAAGCCGGGGTTCATCGAACGCTTGATCACGATCACCGAATGGCTATCTGAGACCTCGAGGATCGGCATCCCGTAGATCGGAGACGACGGCGTGTTCTTCGCCGCAGGGTTGGTCACGTCGTTCGCGCCGATCACAAGCGAGACGTCGGTACGCCCGAACTCCGGGTTCGCCTCCTCCATCTCCTTGAGCTGGTCATACGGCACGTCAGCCTCGGCCAGCAGCACGTTCATGTGGCCCGGCATGCGCCCCGCGACCGGGTGGATCGCGTAGCTGACCTCGACCTGGCGTTTCTCGAGCTCCTTGGTCAGCTCCCTGACCGCGTGCTGGGCCTGCGCGACGGCCATCCCGTAGCCAGGGACGATCACGACGCGATTGGCGTAAGCAAGTTGGATCGCCGCGTCGGAGGCGGTTGTGGAACGGACCGTGCCGGCATGCTCGCCTGCCCCGCTGGCGCCCTCGACAGCGCCACCCCCGCCGAAGCCACCCGCGATGATCGCGGGGATCGAGCGGTTCATCGCGACCGCCATCAGGTTCGTGAGGATCGAGCCAGAGGCTCCCACGATCATCCCCGCCACGATCAGCGCGGGGTTGTCCAGCGCGATCCCCGTGGCCGCCGCCGACAGGCCCGTGAATGCGTTCAGCAGCGAGATCACGACCGGCATGTCCGCCCCGCCGATCGGCAGCACGACCGCGTTGCCGAGCAGCGCCGCGCAGACCAACAGCAGGATGAACAGCGCTTCTGAGTTTTCGCCTGAGGCGATCGCCACGCCGCACGCGAGCGCCACCAGGAGCAGCAGCAGGTTGACGAACTGCTGCCCCGAGCCGAGCGTGATCGGCCTGCCGGGGATGATTTCCTGGAGCTTGCCGAACGCGATGTTCGAGCCCCAGAAGGAGACGGAGCCGACGATCGCGGCGAACAGCGAGAAGATCGCTATGTACGTGGGAGCGCCCGTGAAGCCGTCCGAGAGACGGAACTCAGACCACGAGATCAGGAACACCGCGCCGCCGCCGACGCCGTTGAACAGCGCCACCATCTGCGGCATCGCGGTCATCTTCACCTGACGCGCCGCGGGTACGCCCACGGCCGTGCCGAGCGCCACGCCGACGACGATCAGCCCCCAGTTGCCCTCGTCCCGGTTCAGCAGCGTCGCGATGACGGCGATCGCCATGCCGACCGCGGCGATCCGGTTTCCGCGCACCGCCGTCGTCGGTCCGGACAGCCCGCGCAGACCCTGGATGAACAGCGCGAACGCGACGATGTAGAGAACGTCGAGGAAGCTCTCGTCCTGCAGGAAGGACGTGGCGAGCGGCAGGGTGCTCACGACTTGCCCTCTCCGTCGGCTTCGGGATTTCGGCTTCGCCTTGAACATCTCGAGCATGCGGTCGGTCACCAGGAAGCCGCCGACCACGTTGATCGTGCCGAACGCAATCGCGATCACGAGGATCACCTTGTTGAACGTGCCGTTGCCCGACAGGCCGACCACGAGCAGGCCGCCCAGCAGCACGATCCCGTGGATCGCGTTGGTGCCCGACATCAGCGGCGTGTGCAGTGTGTTGGGCACCTTCGAGATCACCACGAAGCCGATGAATCCGGCCAGCACGAGGATCGCGAGGTTGGTAGTCAGGGTGCTGGCGATGATCATGCGGCGGCCTCCACAGCCGCCTTGGCTCCCGGGTGGACGATCTCGCCGTCGCGTGTCACGCACGCGCCCTTGACGATCTCGTCCTCGAAGTCGAGTTGCAGCGCGCCGTCCTCGCCCACGAACAGGTCCAGCAGCGCCTGCACGTTGCGCGCGAACAGCTGCGAGGAGTGCTCCGCCATGCTCGCGGGCAGGTTCAGCGGCGAGACGATCTTCACGTCGTGGCTGCACCACCGTCTGCCCCGGCTCGGTCAGCTCGCAGTTGCCGCCCGCCTCGCCCGCCAGGTCGACGATCACCGAGCCCGGCTTCATGCCTTCCACAGCCTCGGCCGTCACCAGGCGCGGCGCCGGACGACCCGGCACGAGCGCGGTCGTGATCACCACGTCGAAGCCCTTGATCGCGTCCGTCAGCGCCTGCTGCTGCTGCGCGCGCTCCTCCTCGGTCAGCTCGCGCGCGTAGCCGCCCTCGCCGCTCGCCTCGATGCCCAGGTCGAGCCACTGCGCCCCGAGCGATTCGACCTGCTCGGCGACCTCCGGGCGGACGTCGTAGCCGGTCGTGCGCGCGCCCAGCCGCTTGGCCGTCGCGAGCGCCTGCAGCCCCGCCACGCCGACGCCCAGCACGAGCACCTTCGCCGGCGGGATCGTGCCCGCGGCGGTCATCAGCATCGGGTAGAAGCGGCCCATCTCCTCCGCGCCGAACAGCGCCGCGCGGTAGCCCGCCACGTTCGCCTGCGAGGACAGTGCGTCCATCGCCTGCGCGCGCGAGATCCGCGGGATCGCCTCCATCGCGAACGCCGTCGCTTTCGCGTCCGCGAGCGCCTGCGTGGTCTGCGGGCTCGTGAGCGGCGCGAGGAAGCCGATCAGGATCGAGCCCTGGCCGAGGCCGCGAATCGCCTGCGGATCCGGCGGCGCGATCGTCACCACCACGTCGCAGCCCCACACCTCGGCCGCGTCCTGGCTGATCTTCGCGCCCGCCTGCTCGAACGCGGCGTCCGTCAGCAGCGCGTCCGCGCCCGCGCCCGCTCTGCACGACGACGTCGAGGCCCTTGGCCTTCAGCTTGCTGACGACCTCCGGCACGAGCGCCACACGATGCTCGCCAGCCGCGGTCTCCTTCGGAACACCGATCCGCATTGAGGTGCGAGAACGTATCCGATCCAACGGATGAGCGTTGGCTCGGTGTGCGAAGCTTGCTCTGTCGTGACCGTGAACCTGACCCGCATCTATACAAAGCTCGGCGATGGCGGGGAGACCCACCTCGGGGACATGAGCCGTGTCTCCAAGCTCCATCCGCGCGTCGAGGCGTACGGCACGGTGGACGAGCTCAACGCCTCGATCGGGCTCGCGCTGCTCGCGCCCGGGCTCTCGGAGAAGTTCGCCGCGTGGCTGCGCCGCGTGCAGAACGACCTGCTCGACCTGGGCGCCGACCTGTCCGTTCCCGACTCCCCGCCCGCGGCGGACGGAGAGGGCGCGCCGGCCCGCGAGCGGCTGCGCGTGGACGGCGAGTACACCGCGTGGCTCGAGCAGGCCTGCGACGAGGTCAACGAGGACTCGAACCGCTGCGCTCGTTCGTGATCCCCGGGGGCAGCCCCGCGGGCGCGCACCTGCACGTCTGCCGCACCGTCTGCCGGCGCGCGGAGCGGCGCACGATCGCCGTCGGCGAGGAGGTCAACCCGGAGGTCGTTCGCTACCTCAACCGGCTCTCGGACCTGTTTTTCATCCTCAGCCGCGCCGCGAACGCGCAGGCCGAGCAGGGGTCCCACGGCGAGCCGCTGTGGGCGCCCGGCGCGCACGAGGGCTCAGAGCCTCCAGCCGCCTGAGCCGACGGCCCAGCTCGCACCGGCGGGTCGTCACGGCACGGCTCGCACCGGCGGTCCCCTTCAGATCGGGCGACCGGTCGGCCAGCGGCGCTCGGCCGCCCGCAGGACCGCGAGCGCGAGCGCCGTCCACAGCGCCGCCACCAGGTAGCCGCCGATGACGTCGCTCGGCATGTGCCATGCGAGGATCAGCAGGAAGCAGCCCACCGCCGCCGCGAACGCTGCGCCGAGCAGGGCCACGAACGGGCGAGCGCGGGCAGGCATGACGAGCACGGCGCTCAGCACGAGCGCCAGCGCGGCCGTCGCGTGGCCGCTCGGCCACGACACGGGTCCGATCTGCACGTAGCCGACCGTCACATGAGGGTGCGCGAGCAGCGGCTTGAGCGTCTCCGCGGTGTACGGGGCGAGAGACATCACCGCCACGGCCGCCACGGCGACCCTCGGCCGCAGGCGCGCCAGCGCGAACGCCACGATCGCGATCCCCCAGAGGATGAACAGCGTGGGGTCGAGCAGGTGCAGCACGAAGTTGCCCACGCTGTCCACGCGTTCGCCGCTCATCTGGGCGAAGTCGTTCAGCACGACCGCATCTTTGTAGCGGCCGCCCGGCACCAGCTCCGCCACGACCCACACCACCACCATCGCGGCCGCGCACAGCGCCGCCATGCCGATCGCGCTCGCCGGGCCCGACCATCGGGCGGGCATCGCGGTACGTCTCACGGGCGCCGTCTGTGCGCTGTAGGCGTGTCCAGACATGCCCTCAAGGGTACGACGGCCACTTAACGCCCGCTCAACGCTCAGCCGGATTCGGGCGCGAGGATCACGCCCAGCGCCGCGACGAGAGCCGCCGCGACCCGCGCGACGCCACGCCCGAGCGCTGCCCGCAGCGGCGCTCGCAGCACCCCCGACGCGGCGGCGGCCCCAGCCGTGGCGCCGTGACGGCGGGCGCCGCGGACGGGCGCGATCGGAAGCGGTCTCACCGCGAGCGCCGTGAGTGCCTGGGCCGTGACCCACACGGGCGTCTGCGCGCCGGTGCGCGAGTAGCGCACGCTGCCGTCGGGCGCGATCAGGCTCACCAGGTAGCCGAGCGGCGAGCGGCTCCCGTGCCGCGTGACGGACTGAACGTCGTGTGCGGTCGCGCCCAGCGCCTGGATCGCCCACGCGGTGGACTGCGCGTTCGATTCCCCGCCCGCCTGCTGTGGAAAGCCGCCGTCGAGGTTCTGGGTCGCGAGGATGTAGGACGTGCCGCGCGCGACCGCCCGGCTCGCGCGCAGACCCGCGGCGACGAGCGCCTGCAGCGCCGCGGCGGTGTCGTCCACGTCGCTGCCGCCGCCGCGCTTTGCGAACCCGAAGCCGCCGTCGGGTTCCTGCTGTCGCGCCAGCCAGCTCGCCGCGCGGCGCACGATCGGGTCACGGATCGGTTGGCCCGCCGCGCGCAGCGCGAGCACCGCGAACGCCGTCAGGTTCGCGAGGTCGCCGAACGAGCCGTCGCGGCGACGGAAGCCCAGCAGCCGCTTGACCGGGTCGCCGCCCGGAAGCGAGCGCGTCGAGGCGCCGCACGCGCGCAGCGCGAGGATCGTCCGCTCGAGGTCGCCCGCGCCGTGCAGGCTCGACGCCTCGGCGCGAATCGCGTCGAGCACCGTGTGCCCGCCGGCGCTGCGCACCGTCAGGGGATCGCGTGCCGCCGCGGCGAGGCCGAGGGCGGCCCACGAGGAGAACAGCTCCGTGCTCGACTGACCCCGCGCGCCGCCGAACCCGCCGTCCGCGTTCTGCGACTTGACCAGATACGCGACCTCACGTGCGACGGCGACACGAGCCGCGGCGGCTTCGGCCGCGGCTGGTGCGGAGGTCGTGCTCGGCACGCTGGCCGCGCGCGCCCGATCCGCGGGCGCGGCGAGTGCGAGCGCCGGGAGCGCCAGCGCCAGCGCGACGAGCGGGAGCGTCAGCGGCGCCTGCGGCGGTGAGAAGCCGGCCGACGCGGGTGCCCCGGCCGGACTCCAGTCGATCTCCAGGCGCAGCCGCACGCGCATGAGCATCCGCAGCAGCGCTGGGCCGAACGCGAGGCCGAAGGCGAAGCTCGCGATCACGTGCGTCGCGTCGAACACGGCGGCCGTGCCGAGCACCACGCCGAACGCCTTCACCGTCTCGCTGCCCACGCCGGTCCACGTGTACAGGTCGACGATCAGGTTGAACACCTCCGCCGAGGCGGCGCACGCGAGCGCGAGCGCGAGCGGACTCAGCTGTCGCGAGCCGGCGCGCCCGAGCGCCGCGCCGATCAGCCCGACGACGCCCCAGCCGAGCATCTGCCATGGCGTCCACGGCCCCTGGCCGAGCAGGAAGTTCGACGCGAAGCCGGCGATCGCGCCGACCGCGAAACCTGGCCCGGCACCGAAGGCGACGCCGCCGACGAGCACGATCGCGGTGATCGGCTTGACGTCGGGGACGGCCGCGAACGCGTCGCGGCCGAGCGCGGCGATCGTCGCGAGCGTCGCCACCACCGCGAGCAGCTTGGCCGATGGGCGCGAGCGCTCATACCACCAGAACGCGACCGCGAGAGCCAGGAAGACCAGCGCGAACGACGCCAGCTGCCAGCTCATCGGTCCACCCCCTGCGCGGCCGGACTCGACACCGTGGGCTCGACGCCCCGGGCCCCAGGCTCGAGACCTGTGCGCACATCGAGCACGGGCGCCCCGGCATCCGGCCGGCCGGACATGCGCGCACGCAGCAGCTCGGCGCCTTCCTCGGGCCGCAGCGCGCCGCGCGCGCCGTCGAGGATGCGCGCCGTTTCGGTCGTGAAGTACCAGCCGCCCGCGAGGATCTCCTCGATCGGGCCGTCCGCGATCACGCGCCCGTCGGCGAGCAGCACCGCGCGCGTGGCGAACTCCGCCGCGAACTCCGCGTCGTGCGTGGCGACGATCACCGCGAGCCCCGCCGCCGCGCGCTCGGCCAGCCGGCGCGCGAGCACGCCCTTCGCCAGACGGTCCATGCCGCGCGTCGGCTCATCCAGCGCCAGCACCGCCGCGGGCTGCTCGCCGCCGAGCACGATCGCGAGCGCCAGGCGTTGGCGCTGCCCGCCGGAGAGGTCGCGCGGGTGGCGCGCGCCGAGGCCCGCCAGGCCGACCGCCTCGAGCGCCTCGGGCGTGGCCTCCGCGTCGACTCGCTCGTGCAGGAAGTAGTCGCCGGGGTTCTGCAGCAGCAGCGCCACCCGTCCGCTGCGCTCGATCGCTCCGCGCGTCGGCGCGAGCAGCCCCGCGGCGTGGCGCAGCAGCGTGGACTTGCCCGCGCCGTTGCGGCCCATCAGCACGACCGGCTCGCCCGGGCGCAGGCGCAGGTCGACTCCGCGCAGGATCGCCGGGCCGTCGCGGATCTCGTGCCACACGCCGCGCATGGCGAGCGCCGCGGGCGCAGCCTCGCGCTCGCCCAACCGCAGCCGCGCCCGCGCGCGTGTGACCAGGCCCTCTCCGGCGGGCGACGAACCCGAGAGCTCGTTCGCGGACGAGGTCGATGACGGGTGGAGAGCCGTGAGCGACGATCGTGCGCCCGCGGGAGACGAGTCCGATGCGTGCAGCAGCCCGCGCGCGCGCAGCGTGGCGCGCGCCTGCTTGACGCCCGTCGGCGGCGGACGCAGCCCGACGCGGTCGAGCATCCGCGCGCCCGGGGTCTGCAGCGCGGGCGCGTGCTCGGCGGCCCACTCGAGAAAGCCCCGCGGGTCGCTGTCGCACACGATCGCGCCGTCGGCCATCGCGATCACCCTGTCGGCCGCCGCGAGGCAGCGCTCGAGCCGATGCTCGATCAGCAGCACCGCCGTGTCGGCCTCCTGGTTGAGCCGCCGCAGCTGCCAGATCAGCTCGTCGCCCGCGACGGGGTCGAGCTGCGAGGTGGGCTCGTCGAGCAGCACGAGCGATGGGCGCGCGACGAGCGCCGCGGCGAGCGCGACACGCTGCAGCTCGCCGCCCGACAGCTCGCCGGTGGCGCGATCGAGCAGGTGGCCGATGCCGAGCGCGAGCGAGGTCTCCTCCACCCCGCGCGCCACCCCGCCGGCGCCGCCTCCGAGGTTCTCCAGCGCGAGCGCCAGCTCCGCTCGCACGGTGCTCATCACGATCTGCGTCTCGGGGTCCTGCAGCAGCGTTCCCGCGACCGCGCCGATCTCCGCGGGCGTGTGCTCGCGCGTGTCGAGGCCGGCGACGGTGACGTGGCCGGCGAAGCTGCCGCCGTGGAAGTGCGGCACGAGACCCGCGGCGGCGCGCAGCAGCGTCGACTTGCCCGACCCCGACAGGCCGGCCACCACGCAGAACTCGCCCGGCTCGAGCGACAGGCTGACGTCGTGCAGCGCGTCCGCCTCGGCCTCGGGGTAGCGGTAGCAGACGTGCTCGAAGCTGAGTACGCTCACGGCTCGATCCCGCGCCTGTCGGCGAATGGGGCGAGCGTGACCGCGAAGGAGAGCGCCGCGAGCGCGAATACGCTCACGGACAGGGGAAGGCTCACTAGCGGGTACACCTGAAACGGCGCGCGGCCGCCGAGCGCGGCGAACGCCGACACGCCGAGCAGCGCCGTCGCAGCGGCGCCGAACGCGAGGTCGTGGCGCGAGAGCGGGCGCCTGGCCCGTGGCGGGCGCGCGCGCCCGCGCGCGCCGTAGCCGCGCATCTCCAGCACCGCGGCCACGTCCAGCGAGCGATCCAGCGCGCCGCCGACCGTCGCGCGCACGACCGCCAGCTTGCCGCGCGCTCCGCGCGCGCCGCCGTCGGGCCGGCAGCGCTGCGCCTCCGCGAGGCGTCGCGCGTCCGCGCCGAGGACGGGGATCAGTCGCGTGGCGAGCGTCGCGGTGAGCGCCGAGTGCGGTGAGATGCGCCGGAATGCGAGCAGCAGCTCGTCGGGGTCGGCGGCGCACACGACGAGCAGGCACGCGAGCGCCACGACGAGCAGGCGCAACGCCACGACGAGCCCGTACACGACCGCCTCGACGGTCAGGTTGACCTGCCCGAGCACGCCCCAGTCGCCCAGGCGCGCGAACACCGTCAGCCCGCCGCGGCTGACGAGCACGTTGACGAGCACTATCAGCGCCACGACCGGAAGCGTGGTCGCGCGGACCACACCCAGCAATTGGCGTGCGACCCCAGCGGCGGCCGCGGCGGCGAGCACCGCGAGCAGCAGCGTGCCCAGCAGCACGGGGTTTTCGAGCAACAGCGCGGACGCCCCGAGCGCGGCCGCGTAGGCGGCGGCGATCGGCGCGCGTGCGGCGTGCAGCGGGCTGGCGCGGCGGCGGTAGGCGATGCGGTTGACGCCCGCCAGCGCGCTCATCGGCCCGTGCGCCCGCGGTGGACGGGCCGCTCGATGCGGGCGGGCGCGCTCATGGCTTCCCCGTCCTCACCGGCAGCGCGGCTGTTTCACCGGCCGTGAGCGCGACGGCGAAGTGGTCGCGCAGCGCGCTCTGGTCGAACGCGCGCGCGGCGAGGTCGAGGCCCGTTTCATCGGTCCCCGTGACGACCCACACGGGGGCGTCTTGCGCGCGGCGCGTCGCCGCCACGAGCCCCGCGCCGCTTGCGAGCGTGCGCGCGGCGCGGCCGTCCTCGTCGAGCAGCGTGAGCGTGCGCCCGTCGCCGGAGAAGCGCGCGTACACGCCGCTCGCGCGCGGGCCGTCGGCGATTTTGCGGGCGTCGAGATCGCCGACGACCTTGGCCCACGGGCCGACGAGCAGACGCAGCGTCGCCGTGGCGCCGCCGATGCCCACGCCCGCGATCGCAGCTGGGATGTCGAGCGCGCGCAGCCGCTCGGCGACCGTTCGGCAGGCGTAGCCGCGGACGACCGCGCATTCGATCCGCACCGGCAGGCGCTTGCCGTCGATGCCGTTGAGGAACGGCTCGGGGAACGATCCGACGACCGCGGGTATGTGCTCCGTCTGGCTCCAGTCGTGCCGGTCCCACCAGATGTGATCGCCGGGATCCACGTTCGTCGAGGCCGCGCCCCTGCTGCGCCTCGACGCCGTTGACGTAGTAGAACCAGTCGACCGGCTTGCCCGCTTCTTCGCCGCCGGCGAGCCCGTCGACGCTCTGCACGAACGCGCCGCCGTAGCGCGTCTGCACGCCGTAGTTGCGCATCAGCAGGCTCATCACCGTCTCCTGTCCGCTTATCTTCAGCGCGCCCGAGCGGGGCAGGTGGGTCGCGCCGAAGTCGCGTGTGACCGATAGGTCCACCGCGCTAGGGGCGGGTCCAGCGCCGAGGCCGCAGCCCGCCAGCGCCACGGCGGCGAGCAGTGCGAGCGGGGATGCGGCCCGGCCAGTCACGGCTTTCGCCTACATCCGCCTCGGTAGGCTTCGCACCAGAACCACACGACCAAGTCGCCCGCGCGCAGGCGTCTGCCGTCGCCCCGCGGGCCGCTGGGGTCGGCCGCGCCGGTGCTGCCGATGACCCCGTTGACCTCGTACTCCCAACCGTTCTGGCCGCGGTTGCGCTCCCCGCCGAGCGAGTACACGAACAGCTGGCCGGAGTCCGCGGGCGAGGGCCCGCAATTGCCGTAGTCGCGCAGCGCGAAGCCGGGGCCGCCGGTGTGGCGAACGGCGAGCAGCGCCGCGAGCGGCGTCCCTCCGGCCACGGCACAGCTGCGATGACCGATGCGCACGGAGCTCGCGGAGGCGGTGACGGTGCGCGCCCGCGAGAGGACCCGCCCGCCGACCCCGACGATCATGCTGCGCACGCTCGGGCCCGACGACGCCGCGACGGCGGGGCGCGACGGTCTCTGGCTCGAGGCGGTGGCTGTCGTCGGCGCCGTCACGAGGACGAGCGCCGCCGACACCGAGCAGCAGAGTCTCCTAGCGGACATAGAACACCCGGCGCGAGCTCCCACGGGCGAGCGTGGTGACGTTGCCCGCCGCGTCGCTCGCCTTGATGTCGAGCACATAGCGTCCCGGCCCGAGCGCCGCGGGCAAGAGGTAGGAGAACACGCCGCCGTCTGAGAGCTTGAAGAAGCTGCCGCTGCCGCAGTGTGCGGAGCGGAAGCTGGCCCTGACGCCGTCATAGGCGGAGCAGCGACCACGGTAGCGACGACGCAGCTCCGCGCTGACCGCCGTGACGGCGCTGTGCGCGAGGATCGTGCCCGCGAGCACCCTCGGCGCGGAGCGACGTGGGTAGACGTGACCGTCGAGCGGGGCGGTCACGTCGGGGACGAGCGCGTACGGGCCCTTGTACGGCGCGGGCGCGGGCACGCCGCTGCCGCCGGTGGTGGGCGTGGTGGTGCCGCTGGGAGACGTAGTGCCGCAGTTGCCGTCGTTGCCGTTGTGCACGCAGATCACGGACTCCGTCCGGACCAGTTCCGGGGCGCTGGCGCGCAGCGTGTAACTGCCCGGCGCTGCGAACGCGACGGTGGCATGCCCACCGGAGGCGGTCTGCTTGGTTTCCGCAGCGCCCGCGACCGTGGCCCCGGCGACCGGTGAGGGGACCCCCGTGGAGCTGTACTTTTCGACCGTCACGGGGACCGCTTCGCCGACGTTGGCGATCGCGGGCGCCTGGATGGCGAGCGGCAGCGGCGAGTTGGGCGGGCACGCTTCGCCGTAGCAGGAGGGGAAGAAGAGGATTTCCTGGCCGGCTTCGGGGCTCGCTTCGCAAGCGCCGACCATCTGTTCCTTGTGCCCTGCCCAGAACGACCAGAAGTAGTTCGCGGACGCGCCTTCTTCGAATACGTGCGACTCGCCCTCGATCGCGTAGATCACGTACTGCGCGAAGCTGCTTTCCCACGGCCCACTCCAGTTGCCGCCCGTGGCGAGCTCGAGCGCGCCCAGCGCGCTCGTCCCGGGGCAGGAGTCCGCTGGTTTGCCGTCCTTGACGACGGGCGCGGCGGTCGTGGTGACCTGCGTGAGAGGCAGCAGGGTTCCGTTCAGACCCTCCACTCGGACCGTGACCGTCGTGGGCGACGGTGCGGCGGCCGTGGCCGAGGACGCGAACAGGCACAGCGAGAGCGAAGCGACGGCGAGCGCGACATGGATGCGACGAGATGTTTTCATGGAGCCGACCCCTTTCCACGAGGGCTTGTGGGCTTGCGGTCGGAGGCAGGTCTCCTGGCTGCCGGGCCTACCCCTCCGAGCCTTCCCATCCCGCCGACAGGCGGGTCAGTGGCCGCACGCCGCTATGACGTGCCACGGTGGGGCATCCCCGGTCACAGTGGCGGGTCCGCGCCGGATTCTCACCGGCTTCCCTTGGCCACCGACCGTATGTGTCGCTGGATCGTAGCGCTCGTCAGCGACCGACGGCGTCCAGATCGGCGTCCGTGTCGCCGAGCGCGCCGCGGTGGGCGTCGCTGAGCGCGACCCCGTCCGCGAGCAGGCGTCGCGCGTGGTCGAGATCGTCGGAGCGACCAAACGTGAGCGCCGCCTTGACGGCGCCGTCCTGCAGGTACCAGTTGGTGAACGAGCCGTCCTCGATCGAGCCGCGCACGATCTCCTCGTCCCACCCGTATGCGGGCCCGACGTACTCGAGTTCGCCCCAGTCGCCGAGCACGGAGTAGAAGTACGGCACGGTGTCGTGCACGGTGTCCTTGCCGAGCATGTTCAGCGCAGCGGTCTTGCCGTGGTTGAAGGCGACGTCCCAGTGCTCGATGCGCATCGCGGCGCCCGCCGTGCACGACGGACTCGTACTCGCAGATGTCTCCAGCGGCGAACACCCCGGGCGTGGAGCTCTCCAGGCTCGAGGAGCACAGCACGCCGCCGCGCTCGCCGATCGTGAGCCCCGCGCGCTGCGCCAGCTGGACGTCGGGCGTGACGCCCGCGCCGATCACGACGGCGTCGGCGGCGAGCTCAAGGCCGCCGCGCGTGACCACCTTCTTGACGCGCCCCTCTCCCTCGAAGCGCTCCAGCTCGTCGCCTCCGTGCACGGTCACGCCGTGGGCTTCGAGCAGCTCCTGGAAGAAGCGCCCGGCGGTGGCGCCGAAGCCGCGTTCGAGCGTGGCCTGCTCCTGCATCACGATCGTGCAGCGCTTGCCCATCATGCTCAGCGACGCCGCCACCTCGCAGCCGATGTAGGAGCCGCCGATCAGCACCACGTCCTCGGCGTCCGCGAGGCCTTCGCGGATCGCGTCGGCGTTTCCGAGCGTGCGCAGGTAGTGGATCTGCTCGAGCTCGCAGCCGTCCACATTCAGGCGCCGCACGTTCGCGCCCGTCGCGATCAGCGCCTTCTCGAAGGAGACCTCCTCCTTGTTGGAGAGCTTCGCCGTGCGCGCCTCCAGGTCCATGCCCATGACGCTCGTGCGCGTGAGCAACTCGATGTTCTGCTCCGCCCACCAGCCGTTGGGGCGAAACAGCGGCTCCTCGCGGCTCTCTTCGCCGCGCAGGTAGCCCTTGGAGCACTCCGGGCGGTTGTACGGCGGGTCGAGCTCGCGGCCGACGAGCAGGACATCGCCTGTGGCGCCTTCCTCGCGCAGCCAGCGCGCGCAGTTGGCCGACGCTAGGCCGCCGCCGATGAGCAGGTAGTCGACCTTGCGAAGGGTCATACGCGGCACTTTACAGCTCGGCTCGGCCAGCGAGGACAGAGCCTGCGCAGCAACCAACGCAGCGTCGCCGACCGTACGCTCTCAGGCGTGCACACACCCCTCGAGCCGCACAATCTCTCCTCTGTGTGCCGAGACTTGTGCGCCTCTTGCAATCTCCAGACATGCCTGGTAATCACGTCCCTCGTGATCCATAACCGAAAGGAATGTCAAATGGAACGCCTGAATCGCCTCGGAGCGCTTATTGTGGCCACGGCTGCGCTCAGCGCAACCCTTGCATCGGATGCATCTGCATCCACCTTCTTATCCCACCCGACCGGCAAACTGTTAGGAGAAGGCGGGCTCGTAGCAGTTGCGGACGCCAAATGCTCAATCACGTTAATCACCGAAAGCACTACAACACTGTTATCGAGCAAAACCCTCTCAATCGCCGTGAAGGGAAAACTCTGCGAACTTCATGGTTCTCCAGCGACTTTCGAAACGTTGAAATACTCGCTCGACGCAAGTGGCTCCGCGAAGCTCACAAACACGCTAATCATCTTAGGGTCAGGGTGCAAGCTGACGGTACCGTCGTCAAAAAACCAGGCGCTGAAAACAATTAAATTTGACAACAGGTCCAACGGCACACTTTTGGTGTTAATGAACGTTGCGAATCTTGTTGTCTCTGGTGAAGGTGCCGGTATGTGCAGCTTCCCAGAAGAGGAAACCATCCTCCTGAACGAAATACACTTCGGCGTCGAGGGTGGCGCCCTCAGGTGGGATGCCTAGCCATGCAACCATCAGTCAACGCCGCAGCTGGTAGCGAATAGCAGCGGCCCTGAACAAACGGCGTCTTACAACCCCGGCGGGTGGCGCACGGACCAGTGCGCCCACGTCGGGATGCCGCCGAGGATTCGCCAGCGCGGGCCGTCTTCGCCGCGGTTGGGCCCGGTGTCCGTGCCGTGGTGGCTCGTGTCGAGACGCAGGCCGGCGATGACGACGAACACGTGAGGCGTCGGGGCGTCGGCCGCATAGATGGTCACCCAGCGACCTGGGCCGGGCGCGCCCCAGCTCATGTAGTCCTGCGCGAGCGGATTCTGCGCCAGGATCTCGGCGATCGGGCGGACGCCGGCGCGGTAGAGCACGTAGTTGAGCGTGCTCGAGCAGTCCTCCTCTACCGCGCCGCGTGGATCGGGATGGCCGCTGGGACCGTACGGAAGGTCCTGCAGCTCGTTTCCCGCTACCAGCATTCCCTGGACGGCCGTCGGTACGCCCGCAGGAATCAGTGCTACATGCCCGTAGGTGGGCGCGAGACGAGCGCGTTCACCTGCGATGAAACCGACAGGCGTGGCGGTCTCCCCCACGAGTGAGGTGTCCGCACCTGCTCCTGGTTCGGCGCTCATTGGGGCGTCCTGACCTCGGTATCTCGATGCCCAGCTTTCGACCTCGTCCGCGTACCACCCGGCGTGGTTGTACGCGAGTATCGCGCCGCGGTAGTCGCTAGGCGCTCCCGATGCGCGCAGATAGCCGGCGGCGGCATAGATCGCGTCGGCGGGGTCCCAGCGATCCTTGCGCCCGTCACCGTCCGCGTCGAGACCGTACGTCGCCCATGTGGGTGCGATGAACTGCATCGGCCCACCCGCGCCTGCAGAGTTCACCGCCCCCTCCGTCGCGCACGCGGGCGCGGCATCGCGTCCGTGGTCGCACTCGACCTTTCCGATCGCCGCGAGGATCGCCCAGTCGAGGCCGTAGCGTCGCGCCGCCTGCTCATAGAGACGCAGGTACGGCGCTGGGATGTCGCGCTGCGCTAGCGCTGAGGTGCGTTCATCGGCCCCACCCGCCGCGCCCGCGCCCGCCACTCCCAGCGACGCGCCGCCGAGCGTCACCATCGCCGCAACGAGCGCGAGACCCATCGCCGCGAGCGACGCGGTACCGACCGCGATCGGCGCGCCCGCGCCGCTGCGACGGCCTGCAGCCTCCGGGACAGTCGCTCGTGCGCTCAATCTTGATCGACGCCGAGCTGACGTTTGCGCCACGCGGCCACCTCGTACATGTCGCGCACGGCGTGGTCGCGCACGGCGCGCGATTTGCCGACCGGCCGCTGCTGTCCAGGGACGTGTTCCTCGCCCGGTGCGCGACGCGCTCGCACCACCGGGGGGTGCAATTCAGGCTCGAGGCGGTGCGCCGGCGGTGTGACCGTGACCGACTTGGCATCGCTACCGCGTGTCTTCGCCAACTCTGTGCGAAGCGCGAGTTCGCGATCGATCTGCAGACGCGCGACGCGCTGTGCACGCGGGTCGAGCCCCTCGTACTCATCCTGCGTGTGTCCCGCGAGGCTCGCCAGCCGCGGGTAGTCACGACGCTCGCTCCCCCCAGCGGCGCCGCGTATGCGGGCCGCGCTCGCCGGCCGCGTCGCCTGAGCGTCCAGGAACCGCTGCTGCTCTCCGTGATGCTCACGGGCGTACACCTTGCGGTCCACCCGCGACGTCCGCCGCGCGGTGTCGAGCGCCTGCTGCTGCCGGTCGATCTCGTCCTCGATGCGCTGCTCGCGCTGTCCGAGCTGAGCCGCTCTGCGCGTGTCTCCCCCCACGATTGCCTTCGCGCGCTCGCTGCGCACGCGTTCGAGTCTGCTCCGCATCGAGGCGATCCGCTGCTCGTCATCAGCGCTCGACTTGACTCGCTCGGTTGCCTCAGCGTGCTGTCGTTGCAGAACGCGCGTCGCCTGTTTGTCCGCACGCGAGCGCGGTGATCCGCCGTAGCGACGCTGGGGGCCACTCGCGGACTCCCCCGCGGCACGTTTCTCGACGGCTGGCGCGGGACGTGAATATCTCTCTTTCGCCCAGCGCACCGCGGAGATCCCTCTGCGGGCCTCGAGCTGGCCGCTCATGCGCCTCACGACCAAGCGATGCTGAGCCCGCTCGCTTCCCAGCGCGCCTCCCACGACCCCGAGCGCTTGGTGACGACGGAGGTAAGCGGCCCACCAGAATGCGGACATCAACAGCCATTGTGTCCACCAGCCGATCGCGCTGAGGTCGGTGATGATGGCAAGCGTCGCCAGCAGAACTCCGAGCAAGAATGCGAACAGCAGCTTCGACACCACGGCCCCCAGCAGTTGCGCGCTCCATCTGCGAAAGAGCGCGCGGCCGTGCTCGCCGAATGCCGGCGCGAGCACCATCGCGGGAGCCAGCAGGAGATAGAGCAGGCTGAAAATAGCCGCGGCCAGGAGCCGCACGGCGACGAAGCCCAACAGCAGCAGCATGCCGAGCAGCCCCGCCGCGATCAGCAGCACTCCCCCCACCCGCGACCACGTCTGGCCAGCCGTGCGGAACTGAGCCTGCGCCGCCGTGGGCCCCTGGCAGTTGGTGGCTTCGCTGCTGGCGCAGAGCGTCCGCAGCAGCGACCCCTGTTCGTTGATCGAGTTGCGCGCCGCGCCGTTGGCGGGCAGTGCGAGGAAGATCGCACCGTTGCTGTGCGCCTCGCGCAGCAACTCCGCGCTGTGTTCGAGCGCGAGCGCCGATCCACGTCCGGTCTTGCACGGGTCCGCTTTGCAGCCGGCCTGGAGGGCCTCCTTCGCCGCGATCGCCAGTCCCGCGCGCCGGAGCCCGGAATCCAGTCGACTCGGGTTCCTGCACCACTCGACATCGCCGAACTCGAGGTAGCACCACGGCGCTTCGATCGCGGCTGCGAACACGCCGTCGAGGCTCTCGCCGAGCGTGCGGCCCGGCGCTGCCGGTGTGCCGCGAGCGGTGGCCGCCATCGTGCCCAGCGCCGCTTCGTTGGCCCATTGCCCGAGCGCTCCGACGGTGCCCATCGGGTTGGCCATCACCCAGAGTCCGCCCACGATCATCGCGATCATCACCAGCGCCTCTCCGAGCGTCGCCGCCACGCGCCTGCGGATCAGCCCGTGGTAGAGCGCGAGCACCGATGCAACGGCCAAAGCCAGCGGAAGCCACGGGTTCGTCAGTGTCCTCTCAGCTCCGTGTAGACCGCGAGCGAGCCCACCCGAGGCGGCGCTGTTGAGCAGATCGATCGTGAAGCTCCACTCGAGCATCACCACGAGCGCGTGCACCGCCCACACGAGCGCCATCCACAGAGGCGTGACGAACACGTCCTGCACCGTGCTGAGCAGCCCGCCGGAGTTCAATCCGAGCAGGCCCGTGTCGATGTGAACGTCGATGCCGTAGTTGGCGGTCGGCGCCGGCGCCGCCACGAAGCCCGACGTTTCGCAGTGGCCTCTGTCTCGCAGCGACAGTTCGCCCGCCAGCGCCCCACCGCAGGTGGGACTCCCGAGGCCGTTGCTCACCAGCGGATCACTTTCTCCCTGCGGAGTCGCAGTCGCATCCTCAGATGGACCGGCTTCAGCACCGCCCGAAGCGAGCGGCGGACGAATCGGTGCCCTGGAGACCGCCGCAGCGTTGCTCGCGACTTTCGCCGTGGCGGTCTGAGCCCTCGCTTCGCTCGCGCGGACCGGCGCGGGCGCAGCTGTGATGAGCACCGCCACGAGCGCGAGCGTGCACCTCGTCACGCGTGTGGTCGGAATGGCTGGACGCAGCGTCACCCAGCTTGCGGGGTGGTCGAGAACGCTCGCAGCAGCGAGGGAACCACGAGGTCCACCTGGATCGCCTCGACACGCCCGCTGTGGTCGCGGAACAGGCAGCGCCCGGCTTCGAGCTCGAGCACGATCTGGCGCATGCGTCCGTCCTCGGGGTCGAGCCCGAGCAGCGTGAGCGCACGCGCCGCCTCGGCCTCCGAGCGCATCCCGAACACGAACGTCGCGCCGATGAGGCTCTCGAGCGACTCGCGATCCCCGCTCACGCCATCCGTCACGAGCTGTGTGCTGATGATCGGCACCGCGAGCTCAGAACGACCCATCCTTTGCAGCGAGCTCAGCAGCATGCGACCGACGGGGTCGCCGAGCAGGCGCCAACCCTCGTCGAACGAGAACAGCTTCAGCCGGTTTCGCTCGCTGCCCATCAGCTGCATCGCGAACATCGCGATCAGGCGCACGATCTGCTCCCCCACCCGCTCGGCCTGCGAGTACTCCGAGCGGCGCATCCCCGGCTGCGGCGAGGGCAGGTCGCGTATCGGCAGGTAGGTGACCTGATGCCGGCCGATCGGCGGCAGCTTCACCGCGGGGTCTGCGAACCCGAGCTGTGTGAGGCCCGAGCGAGCGTAAACCTCGAGCGTCTTGCCGACCTGAGCGTCGGTGTCATCGCCTTCGCCCAGCGCTCTGACGACCTCCAGGCACGTGGGCTCCGCGGAGCGTCCGATCACGCGATCGACCGCACCGACGACCGCCGTCTCCCACGCCGGCTCAGCCCGGCCCGGGAGCAGGTCGCGCAGGAACGACACGGCGGCGTCCTGACGCAGATGCTCGGGCGCGACCCGCAGCGGGTCGAGCATTCCTCGCAGCGCAGGGTCCGGTCGCAGCGTCACGCACTCAGCGTGCGGAGCGACGTCATCGAGCAGATGGAAGCGGTGATCGCCCTTCGGGTCGCAGTCGATCACCCTCGCTCCCTGCAGAAAGCCCTCGTACTGGAGCTTCTGCGCGAGCGTGGTCTTGCCCGACCCCAGCGCGCCCACGCTGAGAATCGTCGCGTTGCGGTCGTTGTCCGACCCCTCCCTAAGATTGAATCTGACCGGCTGCCTGGAACCCGAAAGCGTGTACCCCAGATAGAAACCGCGCTTGGAGCCGACCGTGTGCGTCGCGTGCGGCATCATCGCCGCGACCTGCTCGCCGGTGAGCGTGTCGTCATAGCCGGCCACGCGCGTTCGCTGGGCGGGCAACTGCTGGAGGAACAGCTGCAGCTGATCCCCCACGGGGCGATGCAGGCGGATCTCGCCGTAGGCGCGCCGACACATCTCCACGCGCTCCTCCAGCTCGCGCTGCCCGGCGGCCCCAATCGCGATCGCAATCGTCGCGCGCAGCAACGGCGGCCTGCTCGAGGCCTGCAGGTAGGCGAGCAGGTCCCTGGCCTCCTGCGTGCGCTCGTAGCCCAGATCGGATATTCCCTGCTCGCCGTCGGACTCGGCGCGCACGATCTGGTCGGCGTCCTGGATCTTTCTTCGCGCGAGCCTCAGCGCCAGCTCGTTCGGGAGGAAGCGCGCGTTCAGCGAAATGTCGATGGGAAACGGCAGGCTTTCCGGCGGCGCGAACATCAGCTCCGCACGGGCGCCCGGAAACTGCACCCGCTCCGGAAGAGCTCCCAGCACCAGATGGGCTTGCCAACTCGTGCCAAGCTCAGACTCGATCCTCAGCGCGCGTCCGCGGTGCTCCACGACACCGTCCGTCCAGCGCATCACATCCCCCTCCAGCGGAGCCAGCGCCGCCTTGCCGTTGCGCTCGAACAGCAGGGCCCGAGGCTCGTGCAGGCCGTCCACCACGGGTTCGCCCAGACCGCGACAGAAGGCTCGCCGCACGAGCCATTGAAGCTCCACGCCGCGCGCGGGGCGCACCGGCAGAAAGTCATCGAGGCGAGCGTGGATTTGATCTGCGCGCACCCTCACTCGCTCGAGCTCCGCGGCGGGGAGGATGCGCCGATCGCGCATCGACAGCGTCCTTCGCAGTTCCTCCCACCATGCGCGCGGGTGCTGCGCCACCGCTCTGGAGACGTAGGAGGCGATGTCGCGCTCCGGCTCGCGCAGACTCACGAGCAGGAACACGGCCGGCTGCGCCGCCCCCACGTCGCTCAGCCGCGTTGCGTGCTCGTCCACGTAGCGCTCGTGCGATCGGGCTCGCGGGCGCGCCGTGCCCTCGTGGCGCACCTCGCTCAGGTAGCCCTCCAATGACCAGCGTCGACACACGCGCATCACCTGGACATCCGCCTCGACCGCCTCCAAGGCGCCAAGGAGCGCGAGCATCCGCGTGCGCTTTGCGTCCTCGCCCAACCACGCGTAGGAGAACGTCTCGACCGCGAACGCGGCCCACACATCGTCGAGTCCTGTTGCGAACACACAGTTGCCGTGCACGAATGCGATCGGGGCTCTCACCCCGCCACCGCCGAGCGGTTCCCATGCGAGCGCACGAGCAGCCGAGCACCGGCCGCCAGCGCGATCACCTGGCCGCGCTTCAGCACTACCGCGCCATCCGGCTGTCGCAGCGTCAGCCGGGGCCTGGCTGCTCTCGTGATGACGCTCCCGCGCCCGGCGCGACTCGCTCGACCACCCAGCTCGTGCTCGACTGCAACGAGAACCGCACCCGGACCGGTGTAGAGGAGGTGGCGCATCCTCGCGTCCGAGCCGTCGGGGAGCAGCACGATCTCCGACGGTGACCAGAACCCTCCCACGGTCGTCGCGCGCCCGACCGCCAGCTGTCGCGGACCGCATCGGTGGCGCACAACAGCCTGCGCCGCAACGTGGAACGTCCTGCCCTCGATACGGATCGCGCTCAGCGCCATTGCGCTCACGCCAGGCAGCGCAAGGTCGCGCACATACCACGGAAGCGCACTGGCGAGACGGTCCAGCAGCGGAAGGTGCGCGGATAGCGCGCCCAACGCAAGAACCGCCACGAAGTACACGATGCCCCGCACAGGTACGCCGCCGGGGTTCAAGCGCAGACGATCGATGCTGTAGACGCGACGCTCGAGGTCGAAGACCCGGCGGTATGAGCGGATCTCCATCAGTGTGCGCCGAACAGCGACGTGACGGTGTCCTGCAGCAGGTTCACGCCCGCCGGGGTCGCCAGCAGCACCGACACGATCCCCACGGCGAACACGCTCGCCGCCTCCTTGAAGTCCCGCCTGAAGGCAAGCACCGTCGCGGCCACCGCGAACGCCAACCCGATCAGGCTCATCGCAACCGCGCGCCCGGTGCTCCCAGCCTTGGCGGCGGCCGTTTCCAGCGAGCTCGACCCGCGTTCGCTCGCCGCCCCGCTCGCGCCTTTCGCGACGGCGCCGCCTATCGCGCCCGCTGCGGGCACCGGCGCGAGCGCCATGCACGCGCACGCCGCCATCGCCGCGACCCCCGCGTGGAAGAGGTTGACTTTCATGTCCGCTCCTGATGTCGATTTGTTTACGCGTCTGGGTCCATCTGCACTGCCGAGACCTCCCAGCGGCCCTGCATTCGCTCGACTTCCATTTCGTAGGCGAGCGTGTACTGCGCGCCGCGTCCGTCTCGGGCCTGCACGATCGCGAGCACCGAGCTGCCGTCGGGCGACCAATCCAACCTCTGCACCGCCTCGAGGCTCAACGCCGATTCGGGGGGCGAGACACGCGCCCCGCTCGCGAGATCGGCCGCCAGCTCGGTGGGGGCAGCGGCGAGGTAGTTGCGAAGCGCCCGTTGAGCTACCGTCACGAGCGTCGGATCGGAGACTTCGCGCAACCGCCGCGGCGCAAGGGCCGGGACCGCTGCAGGTGCGCCCACGAAAGCCGGGTAGCCCGACAGAGCCAAGCTCCCGTCGCGGGTCCGCGTCACGCTCACGGTCAGATACGTCAGACCCGCGGTATCCGTCTGCGCCGCGACCGTGTACACGTGCTCGCCGTGCGCTGGTTCGCGCGCCTGAACCACTTCATCCCATTCCACGCGCTGCTCACCAGCCTCGGGCAACTGGATGCCCGCGCCGGCTTCCATGCTCGCGCCGAGGAACGGCTCCAGCGCCCGCTCGCTCGCCTGTGGCTCGGCCGCATCCCAGCTGAGATAGCGACGCGCGAACAGCGTTGCGTACCCTTCCGCCGCTCTGTCTGGCGGCGCCGGCACGCGCAGCGCCGCCGTCGGCAACGTGGGCGTCGGCGGGTCGAGCGCAAAGCGCGCGCTCGCGATCAGTCCCACCAGCGACACCGCGCCCAGCAGATACCGAGGCGCTCCGCGTCTCAGCCGGATTCGCCACAGCGCGTGGGCGGTGATGCTTACCCTCGGACGTGTGGTGTCTGTGGCCTCGTGCGGGCTGATCATCGCTCGAACCCGAACTCTTCCCGTCGCCTCGTCTCTGCTTCCAGTCGCCTCATCTCCGAGGCGGCCGGCACGCTCACGAAGCGCCGCCGCCGGAGCATCTGCAAACCGGCCTGACGTCGCCCACGGCGAGACTCGCTGGAGCCTCTGAGCGGACGTGAGCGGCGCTGACTCGGCGTGCGCCCGTGCGCGTGGATCACCTGAACGGCCCCGACCCCTGCCACGGCAGCGGTCGGCTTCGCTCGTGTGGAGCGTGCCCGCCCGTCCTCACCACGCCCGTTCCTCGGCGACTGGTGGAGGGTGTTGAGAGCGATCACGGCGCCGACCGCGCTCGCCGCCCCGACCAGGATCGCAGCGCTCGTCATCCGGCGGCGGCGCAGGTCCGGGCTACTGCTCGGGTCCGCGGAGGCTTCGGTGTCAGGCAGCTCGACGCTCGGCTCCCACGTCGCTCCGGCGAGGTACTCCTCTTCGTCGTATAGCCGGTAGACCTCGCGGGGCGCTCTGCGCGGGAGCCTCATCGCGCCTCCGTGTCAGACCTCCACGCGGGCGACCGAGAGCCGGAGCGGGGAGATCTCCGGGTCCCGGTCGCTTGCGCGCGGATGGGCATCGCCGTGTGGTCGTCCGATGTACCGACCGCCGGCGTCCCAGGGGACACGCCTATGAGTGGGGGGAGAGATTTCATAGGTTGGTCCCTGTGTTCTGCTCCGACCCACCCGCAGCATTCGGGACACCCGCAACGCCGTCGTCGAGCTCCATCAGCCGGCGCAGCCGCGCCCTCGCGCGCTGGGCCACCTTGCGGTACTTCTCAGCCGTCCATCCGTGGCGCTCGCAAAACTCGCCGCAGTTCATCTGCAGGGCGACCTGTGAGGCGATCACCAGTCGCTGCTCGTAGCTGAGCTCGTGCGCAACCGCCTGGATTCGCAGCAGTTCCTCGCGCAGGATCACCAGACGCTCGAGCTCCGCCCGCATGTCGGCCACGGCTGTGTGCTCGTCGCCTTCCCCGCCGCCCAACGGCGTGGCGCTCTCCAGCGCCGCCTGCATCGGGCTGCGTCCCGACAGCGCACGGCGACGGTCGTGGATCCGCGACAGAAATCGCTGCTCGATTACATTCGCGAGGTGCTCACGACTCGCAAACCGTCCACCCCCGCGGGCGTGCCTGATCAACTCCAGGATCGCCTGGCTGTAACAGTCCTCGAGGTCCTCGCGGCGCAGGCGGAAGCGGTGCGCCCGCAGCAGCAGATCGCGCTTCGCGCGCGCAACGAGCGCCACCTCCTCAGCGGGATCCGAGCGCCATCTCGCATCCGCGCCTCGTGTTCGGCGCTCGTTTCGGGTAGACACATATATATGTCGAACGGCGCGGCCCGCAGACCCCCCTCCCAATGAGTCTCACCGACCGCCTTCGCGCCCTCGATCGCCGCCAGCAGCAGAGCCCCCGCCTCGGCTTCGTCGCCGCTGTGATCAAGAAGTTCGGCGACGACCAGGCGGGGCAGCTCGCCGCGCTGATCGCCTACTACGGCTTCGTGTCGCTGTTCCCGCTGCTGCTCGTGCTCGTGACCGTGCTCGGCTTCGTGCTGCAGGGCAATCCCAGCGCCCAAACCAGCGTCCTTCACTCGACGCTCAGCCAGTTCCCCATCATCGGCACGCAGCTTCAGGCCAACGTCCACTCGCTCAAGGGCAGCGGGGTAGACCTGGCGATCGGCGTCGTGGGCTCGCTGTTCGCAGGCCTCGGCATCACCGGGGCCAGCCAGAACGCGTTCAACCAGGTCTGGCACGTTCCCCACAAGGACCGGCCGAACTTCCTCACCTCTCGCCTGCGAGGCCTCGGCCTGCTGTTCGTTCTTGGCGTGCTCGCGATCGTCTCCACCGTCTCCGCGGGTTTCGTGACCGCTGGCGGCGAGAGCTTCCTCGCGATCCTCGGCGGCGTGATTGTCGCGCTGATCGTCAACCTGCTGCTGTTCTTCACCGCCTTCCGGCTGCTCACCGCAGCGGAGGTCCAGACGCGCGACCTACTCCCCGGCGTGATCTTCGCGGCGATCCTCTGGCAACTCCTTCAGCACGTGGGCGGCCTGTACGTCGACCACGTCATTCGCAACGCAAAGGAGACCTCGGGCTTCTTCGCGCTCGTGCTGGGCATGCTCGCCTGGCTCTACCTCGGCGCCCAGGTCACGCTCATCGCCGCCGAGGTGAACGTCGTGCGCACCCGGCGGCTGTGGCCCCGGAGCTTCTTCTCCAATCCTCTGCTCGACGCGGACCGGCGCGCTCTCACGTCATCTGCCGAGGTCGAGGAGCGTATCGATGAGGAGAACGTCGCGGTCAGCTTCGACGGAACGGAGTAGACCGCGCTCAATCGGCTCTCAACGAGAAGCCTGCTCGACGTCCTCACTGTGGCGACGTGCGAGTGCTTTCCATACGCGCGACCCGCTCACCGCACGCACAAGCCGCCTGCCTGCAACCTGAAACCCAGTGGGTAGCTCCGTGATGACGAAGCCAGGTGGCGCCTCCAGAGGCAGCTTGAAAGGCGGACGGGGTTTCAGCTGGTCGTGCGACATATCTGCGTCCATGCCTCCAGCTTAGCCCGCGAGGCTCAGGATCCACAAGGCCACCTCGACCGCGAGCAGTGCACAGCTAGCTGTAGTTCCTGAGTAGGTTGTTCATCCGGGTCTCCTTGGAGGCTGGTTGGTGTCGAAGCCACCAGTCCCAAGGAGGACACCGGATGAAGCTGCACGCTAACGCTGGGCTCAGTCTGAAGGGCCGTCGTTTGCTCGTTGATCGTGTGTTGGTCGATCGCTGGCTGGTGGCAGAGGCTGCCGATGCTGCTGGGGTCAGCGAACGCACGGCCTGCAAGTGGCTCGCTCGCTTCCGTTGTGAGGGCGAGCAGGGCTTGTTCGATCGCTCCTGCGCGCCCAAGGGTTCTCCGTCTCGCACTCCCGAGGAGCGCGTCCAGGTGATCGCGGCGCTACGTCGTCTACGAATGACCGGTGCTGAGATCGCAGAGTGCCTGGATATGGCGCTCTCGACCGTGTCTGGGATCTTGACCAAGATCGGTATGGGCAAACTCGGCCGGATTGGGCTGGAGCCTGCTGTTCGCTATGAACGCTCAAGGCCGGGCGAGCTGCTGCATATCGATGTCAAGAAGCTCGGGCGCATCCACGATGGCGCTGGGCATCGCATCACCGGCAAGCGCGGTCGCTACACCGGGCGACGAACAGACGCTGAGGGCAAGCGCCGCGGCACGGTCGGCTGGGAGTACGTGCACATAGCTATCGATGACGCGACCCGGCTTGCCTACGTCGAGGTGCTCGAGAACGAGCAGGCATCCACAGCGATCGGCTTCCTGCGTCGAGCTATCGCGCACTACGCCAGCTATGGGATCACCACGCAAGCACTGCTCACCGATAACGGCTCGGCTTACCGCTCAACCGTTCACGCGATCGCGTGCCGAGCGCTGCGGATCCGCCATCTACGCACACGCCCTTACCGCCCGCAGACCAACGGCAAGGCAGAGCGGTTCATCCGAACCCTCCTCGGCGGCTGGGCCTACGGCGCCATCTACCGCAACAGCCAACAGCGCAACGCAGCCCTCGCCGGATGGCTCGACTTCTACAATCACCGAAGACCACACGGCGCCCTCAGCCACAGGACACCCCTCGCTCGCCTCAACGAGCTGAACAACCTCCTCAGGTCCTACAGCTAGCCGACAGCCACGTTGACAGCTTCGCGACCGTCTGGCGATTCACCTGGAGGTACGGCTCCAGCCAGCGGCTGGCCGTGCGGTACGCCTCCGCCACATCTTCGAGTCCTCGCATCTCGCTCGCCACAAGGAGCTCCTCTCCGCCCGCGGCAAGAGCAAACTCATGCGGCAAGAGCACCCAGATCGCGCACCCTACGCAGAAGACAAACGAGATCAACGCCAAAACGGCCAGCGTTTCGAGCGACCCGTGGCCCGCCCTGGCACCTAGGAACGAGCCAGCTATAGACGCCGCTCCAAGCACCGTTCCAGCACGCATACGCACACCCGCGAGCGCACGCTCCAGTTCGGTCAATGCGCTTGCCGTCAACTCAAAGCTGAGCTCCTCGATCGATTGAGCCATCGGCCCGGTTCTACCGATCGCTTGTGATGGCATCCACGAGTCGCCACTGTTTTTGGCTCTACAAAGCCAAATCCGACGTCATCCCAAAGTACTTGCGCACACAACGACCGCGCGCTATACTAACTAAACTTTCGTAAGCTCATATGGAGCGGTTACCTATGCCTTCACCGTCAGACAAGCCCACCATCCAGCCCTCCCCGCCCACGCCCCGCATGCGGCTGATCCCGCTCGACGACACCGTCGTGTTCCCCAACATGGGCATCACGCTCACCATCGACGTGGGCGACGACGAGCGCGTCGTTCTCGTGCCGCGCCACGAGAACGAGTTCCTCGAGGTCGGCACGATCGCCGAGGTCTCCGAGCAGATCCGCCTCCCCGGCGGCGGCCGCGCCGTCGCCATCTCCGGCGAGCACCGCGCGCTGATCGGCGCCGCCGTCACCGGCCCCGAAGGCGAGCTGCGCGTCGAGGTCGACGAGCGCCCCGACGACGTGCCCATCGACAAACGCACACGTGAGCTCGAGCGCGAGTACCGCGCCACGGTCGAGGAGATCCTCGAGCTGCGCGGCGACGACGGACGCATCGCCGCGTTCCTGCGCGCCATCGCAGAGCCCGGCGCGCTGGCCGACTCCGCCGGCTACTCCCCCAACCTCTCCTACGAGCAGAAGGTCGAGCTGCTGCGCACGATCGACGTCACCGAGCGCCTCGAGCTGGCCGTCAAGCTCCAGCGCGAGAGCCTCGCCGAGCTGCAGGTGCGCAAGCGCATCCGCGAGGACGTCCAGGAGGGCGCCGAGAAGCAGCAGCGCGAGTACTTCCTGCGCAAGCAGATGGAGTCCATCCGCAAGGAGCTCGGCGAGGACGACGCCTCGGTCGCCGACGAGTACCGCACCAAGATCGAGGACGCCGACATGCCCGACGAGGTCAAGGAGCAGGCCCTCAAGGAGCTCGCGCGCCTCGAGCGCATGGGCGAGCAGACGGGCGAGTCCTGCATGATCCGCACCTACCTCGACTGGCTGATCGCGGTGCCGTGGGGCAAGCGCTCCGAGGAGCACCTCGGACCCGGTCGCCGCGCGCGAGGTGCTCGACGCCGACCACGCCGGCCTGGAGGACGTCAAGGACCGCATCACCGAGTACCTCGCCGTGCGCAAGCTGCGCCAGGACCGCGGCATCGAGGCCGACCCCAAGTCGGGTGCGATCCTGACGCTGATCGGTCCTCCCGGCACCGGCAAGACCTCGATCGGCGAGTCCATCGCCCGCGCCACCGGACGCGAGTTCGTGCGCATGTCGCTCGGCGGCGTGCGCGACGAGGCCGAGATCCGCGGCCACCGGCGCACCTACATCGGCGCGCTCCCCGGCCGCCTGGTCAGAGCGCTGCGCGACGCCGGCACGATGAACCCCGTGATCCTGCTCGACGAGGTCGACAAGGTCGGCGCCGACTGGCGCGGAGACCCCTCCGCGGCGCTGCTCGAGGTCCTCGACCCCGCGCAGAACCACTCCTTCCGCGACCACTACCTCGACGTCGAGCTCGACCTCAGCCAGGTGATGTTCCTCGCCACCGCCAACGTCGCCGACACGATCCCCGGTCCGCTGCTCGACCGCATGGAGGTGATCCGCTTCGACGGCTACACCTCCGAGGAGAAGCTCGCCATCGCCAAGGGCTACCTGTGGCCGCGCCAGCGCGACCGCAACGGCCTGCGCGAGGACGAGGTCGAGATCTCCGACGAGGTGCTGCGCACGATCATCGCCGAGTACACGCGCGAGGCCGGAGTCCGAAGCCTCGAGCGCCAGCTCGGCACGGTGCTGCGCAAGACCGCCACGAAGATCGCATCCAGGAAGACCAAGGCCGAAAGCCCGTGAAGATCGACTCGACGCCGTGCGCGACGCGCTCGGACGCCAGAAGTTCTTCCAGGAGTCCGCCGCGCGGACCGCGACGCCCGGCGTCGCCACCGGCCTCGCCGTCACCGGCGCCGGCGGAGACGTGCTGTTCGTCGAGGCGACCACCATGAAGAGCGGCAGCTCCGGCGGCAACGCGCTCGTGCTGACCGGCCAGCTGGGCGACGTGATGAAGGAGTCGGCGAAGATCGCGCTCTCCTACGTGCGTGGCCACGCCGAGGAGCTCGGCATCGACGAGCGCGCGTTCGAGAACACCGAGTTCCACGTGCACGTGCCGGCCGGCGCGATCCCCAAGGACGGCCCGAGCGCCGGCGTCACGATGGTCACCGCGCTCGCCTCGCTGCTGTCCGGCCGCCCGGTCAAGCACACCGTCGGCATGACCGGCGAGGTCACGCTGCAGGGTCGCGTGCTGCCGATCGGCGGGCTCAAGCAGAAGGCGCTCGCCGCCCACGCCGCCGGCCTCACCGACGTGATCCTGCCGGAGCGCAACCGCGGCGACCTCGACGACATCCCCGAGGAGGTGCGCGAGCAGATGAACTTCCACCCGGTGATGACCGTGCAGGAGGTGCTCGACCGCGCGCTCGAGCCAGCCCGCGATGTCGCGCATGTCTCCTAGATGTGAGCCCGTCCCGATGGAGGTCCGCGAGACCGCGGACCTCCTCGAGCGGCGCTGGCAGCTGTCGATCATCTACGCAGCGCTCACCGGAGCGCTGCGCTTCAACGAATTCGCCGAGGCCGTCGCCGGAATCTCCCCGCGGATGCTCGCCGAGCGGCTGCGCGACCTCGAGGGCGCGGGGCTCGTCGAGCGCACCGTCATCCCCTCCAGCCCGCCCACCGTCGAGTACCGGCTGACCGAGCGCGGGCGCAGGCTCGGACCGATCATCGAGGCGATGCGCGAGTACGCGCGCGAGGCGCGGTTTAGCGGACCGGCCCGGTCTCCGACGAGCCCCCGTCCGCTGTCCACGAACTGGCCGGTCGCGCAATCCTCCGCCGGTATCGCCCCACCCTCGTTGCGGATGCCCACCACGCCGATCAGTCCCCCCGACCGCCACGCAGCGCCGCGGCGATCGCCATGCCGACGTGGAAGCTGTGCAGCGACGCCTGCTTCGGCCGCGCTCGTCAGCGCCCTGCGCCTGACCCGGCGGGCAGCGCCGTGGACGTCGGGGCGGCCCAGCGGCAGGCGCTTGGCCGCGGCCACCGCCGCGCGCGCCGCGGGGCCGAGCGTCACGCCCGCCAGGCGGCTCTGCAGGTCCGACGACGAACGACCCCGCCACCGCCGCACCGACCGCCGCCGTGCCCATCAGCCCCGCCACGCGCGCGATCGCGTTGTTGACGCCCGAGGCGATCCCAGCGTCGTCCCTCGTCGCGTCCGCGAGCACCGCCGCCGTCAGCGGCGCGACCGTCATCGCGAGACCGAGCGCGAACAGCAGCAGCGGCGGCAGCACGTCGCGGAGGTAGTCCACCTGGACGCCCGTGCGCTGGAACAGCAGCAGGCCCGCCGCCGCGCACCAACGGACCGCCGCCCATGAAGAAGCGCGGGCCGAAGCGGTCCGCGAGCGCGCCGAAGCGACGCGAGAGCACGAACATCACGACCGTCACCGGCAGCGTCGTCAGGCCGCTCTTCAGCGGCGAGTAGCCGCCGATCTGCTGCAGGAACAGGATCAGGAAGAAGAACACGATCGCAAGGCCCGCGTACATCGAGAACGTCTCGACGTTCCCAGCCGAGAAGTTGCGCCGCGCGAACAGCCGCAGCGGCAGCATCGGATCCCTCGCTCGAGACTCGTAGAAGATGAACGCGCCCAGCAGCGCCACGCCACCGAGCAGCGGCACGAGCACGCCCGGGCTCGACCAGCCCAGGCGCGGCTGCTCGATCAGCGCGAACACCGGTCCCCCGAGGCCGACCGCGCACAGCAGCGCGCCCGGCACGTCGACGCGCCTGGCCCCCGCCCCCGCGCGCGCCTGCGCCCGCGGGATCGCGATGCGGATCAGGACCACGCACGCGATCACGAACGGCACGTTGATCACGAAGATCCACCGCCACGACGCGATCGCCAGCAGCTCACCGCCGGCGAGCGGCCCGAGCACCGCCGCGATCGTCCCCCACGCCGTCCACGTGCCGATCGCCCCGCCGCGCTCGGAATCGGGAAACGTGTTCACGATCACCGCCAGCGACGCCGGCGTGAGCAGCGCGCTCGTCATGCCCTGAAGCGCCCTCGCCGCCACCAGCCAGCCGATCGTCGGCGCCAGCGCGCAGCGCCAGCGACGCTATCCCGAAGCCCGATCACCCCCAGCGCGAAGATGCGCCGCTCGCCGTACAGGTCGCCGAGCGAGCCGCCCACCAGGATCAGCGAGCCGAGCGTCAGCAGGTAGCCGTTGACCACCCACTGCTGCGCCGCCAGGCCGCCGCCCAGCTCGCGCTGGATCGTGGGCAGCGCCACGTTCACCACCGTGCCGTCCAGCAGCGCGATGCCCGAGCCGAGGATGCACGCGATCAGCGTCAGGCGCTTCACCGACGCGTCGCTGCGAGCCGGCACGCGCGGGCGCCTCCTCAGCCCGAGCGTCGTCGCAGCGCCGCGCCGTCCAGCTGGGAGATCTCCGTGTAGCCGCTGAGCGCCAGCGACAGGTCGAAGTCGCCCAGCAGGCAGCGCAGCACGTATTCCACGCCCGCCTGCCCGTCCAGCGCGAGACCCCACACGAACAGCCGCCCGACGCACACGGCGTCCGCGCCCAGCGCCAGCGCCTTCAGCACGTCGGAGCCGCCGCGTACGCCGCTGTCGAACAGCACGGTGAAGTCCGCGCCCACCACGTCGCGCACGGCTCCCAGCGCGTCCAGCGCGCCGATCGCGCCGTCCACCTGGCGCCCGCCGTGGTTGGACACGATCAGCCCGTCCACGCCCGCGTCCAGTGCGCGCCTTGCGTCGTCCTCGTGCACGATGCCCTTCAGCACGATCGGCAGCTCCGTCTGCTCGCGCAGCCACGCGAGGTCCTCCCACGTCACCGTGGGGTTCGCGAACTGGTAGGCCCACTGCCCGATCGCCGCGCCGGGGTCCTCCTCCGGGGTGCGCTCGAGCTTCGACAGGAACACGGGGTCGCTGAAGTAGTTCGCCACGCCCTCGCCTTTGAGGAACGGCAGGTACGCGTTCTGCAGATCGCGCGGGCGCCAGCCGAGCATCCACGTGTCGAGCGTCACCACGATCGCCGCGTAGCCCGCCTCGCCCGCGCGCCGCACGAAGCTCGCCGCCAGGTCGCGATCCTTGGGCCAGTACAGCTGATACCAGCGGCTTGCGTCTCCCGCCGCGTCCGCGACCTCCTCGATCGTGTGCGACGCCGCCGTGCTGAGGATCGAGGTGAGCCCCAGCGCCGCAGCGGCGCGCGCCACAGCCAGCTCGCCCTCCGGGTGCACGATCGACTGAACCCCCACCGGCGCGAGCATCACCGGCGCGGGCATCGCCGTGCCGAGCACCGACACGCTGAGGTCGCGCGTTGCGACGTCGCGCAGCATCCGCGGCACGATCTCCCAGCGCTCGAACGCGTTCACGTTCGCGCGCATCGTCTGCTCCGCGCCCGCGCCGCCCGCCACGTAGCCGTACGCCTCCGGTGTCATCGCCTCGCGCGCCGCGTCCTGCAGCGCCGCCACGGAGATCGGCAGCTTCGGCGTCTGGCCCGCCAGGCCGTAACCGTAGATCTCGTACTGGAAGTTTGCGAACTGCTGTTGCGGCTCGCTCGCCACGTCGTCGCTCATCTTCCAAACCCTACCCACGCGCGCGGGCGTGCAGGTGGGCGAGCGGAGTTCGGCTCAGCCGAGCACGATCTCGGCGGCGGTGCGCAATGTGGCCGCGTCGCCGGAGATCAAGAGCGTCGTGACGACCGACTCGCGCCAGCGCTCCAGGTCGTCGCGGATCTTCTCCGCGGGGCCGATCAGCGACAGCTCCTCGATCAGCGCGGTGGGGATCTTCGCGCCGGCCTCGTCCTTCTTGCCGCTCAGGTACAGGTCCTGGATTTCGCCGACCTCCTTCTCATACCCCATGCGGATCGGCACGTTCGCGTGGAAGTTGGCGCCCTTGGCGCCCATGCCGCCGAAGTACAGCGCGTAGAACGGGCGCAGCATGTTCGCGGCCGCCTCGACGTCGTCGGTGACGATCAACGGCACGGTCGCGCACACCTCGAAGTCGGACGCGCCGCGGCGGGCTCCCTCGCGCGCCCAGCCCTCCTCTAGCGACGGCTTGTACAGCTCGTCGTACACGGCCGGCGAGAACAGCATCGCCAGCCAGCCGTCGCACAGCTCGGCGCACAGCGCGATGTTCTTCGGCCCCTCCGCGCCGAGGTAGATGGGGATGTCCTCGCGCAGCGGGTGGATCGAGGACTTCAGCGGCTTGCCCAGGCCCGTGCCGCCGGGGCGCGGGAGTTGGTAGGCGGGGCCGGGCGCGGTGACGGGCCCCTTGCGAGCCCACACGTCGCGCAGGATCGAGATGTACTCGCGCGTGCGCGCCAGCGGCTTGGCGAACTCCATCCCGTACCAGCCCTCCACGACCTGCGGGCCGGACACGCCCAGGCCGAGGATGAAGCGCCCGTTGGACAGGTGGTCGATCGTCATCGCGGCCATCGCCGTCGCGGTGGGCTGGCGCGCGGACATCTGCACGATCGCGGTGCCCAGCTTCACGCGCTCGGTCGAGGAGCCCCACCAGGCCAGCGGCGTGAGGCAGTCCGAGCCGTACGCCTCCGAGGTCCAGATCGAGTCGAAGCCCAGACGCTCCGCTTCGGCGACCGCCTCAGCCGCGCCCGCGGGCGGACCGGCCGTCCAGTAGCCGGTGCTCAGACCCAGCTTCAGATCGCGTGCCACGGCCGACGAGACTACAGCCTCGCGCCGGCGCGCCCGCGCGTCCTCATCCGCGCGCGCCGTCGATCAGCGCCACGGTGAACCCGTCGTAGCCCTTGCTGCCGACCGTCTGGATCGTCGTCGCGCTCACGCGATCCTCACGCGCAAGCAGCTCGTGGAAGCGGCGCATCCCCTGCGCCCTGGCGTCATCGCCGTCGGCGTCGACGATCGCGCCGTCGCGCACGACGTTGTCCACCACGATCACCCCGCCTGGGCGCGCGAGCTCGAGCGCCGGCGGTGAAGTACTCGGGCGTGCTCTGCTTGTCCGCGTCGATGAACACCATGTCGAAAGGCTCTGGCCGCTGCGCGGCGAGCGCGCGCAGACGTCTCATGGGCGTCTCCCACCGGATATTTACGAGGCCGGCTAGGCCGGCCCGCTCGACGTTCGCCCGGGCAATCTCGGCGTAGTGCGGATCCAGCTCCAGCGTCACGAGCTGGCCATCCTTGGGCAGCGCGCGCGCCAGCCAGATCGTGCTGTAGCCGCCCGAGTGTTCCCACCTCGAGGATCCTGCGCGCGCCGTGCACGCGCGCGAGCAGGTGCAGCAGCTTGCCCTGGGGAGGTGACACGGCGATCGGCGGCAGGCCGCCGCGCGGCGCTGTCGCGCAGCGCCGCGTCGAGCACCGGATCGTCCCCGAGAAGCTGCTCGGAGATGTAGCGGTCGACGTCGCTCCACAGCTGCTCGCTCACAACGCCGCCTGCACGCGCTCCTCCACGCGGCTCATCAACGCGAGCGGCACCGTCAGGCCGGCCGAGCGGCGCACGGTCGCGATCCGCCGTCCCGGCTGCACCGCAGCGCGCGGCTCCCCGGCGTGCTCGCCAAAGCGTGCCACGGTGCGGTCGAGGTCATCGACCAGCAGTGCGAGGCCCCAGAAGCGCGCCGGGCGGTCGGGGCCGCCGGCCCGCTCGACGACCTCGTCGGGCTCCTGCACCAGCTCGAGGATCTCAGCGCCGAGACGGAAGAACGCCTGGCGCGGCGCGCCCGCGGGCGTGGGCTCCTCGCGCACGCGGCGCAGGTCGAGGCCAGCGAGCGTTAGCGCGTCCACGCTGCGCTGGAAGTCGGGTGACATCGCCACGACATGGTCGATCGCGACCACGCCGTTGGGGTGCTCGGGCGGCGCGGTGCTCGGGACCGGCTGGGCCGAGAGCGTCGTCGGCAGGCCGTCGAGCTCGATGTCGCGTACATCACGCAGCGCCCAGCCCACTATGCCGTGACCGGCCTGCTCGCCGGCGAAGCGCAGGTTCACGGCTCCGAGGCGACAGACCCCGTCGAGGACGGCGAAGCCCAACGCCTCCCAGCGCTGGGGCTCGTCGGCGATGGTGATGTCAGCTATTGAAGGGCCAGACACGGAATACGAACGCTACACACACCTCCAGCCATTCCCGCACCCGCGCGATGTGTTCCACACCTGGCTGGGGACAGTCCTAGGATGGAACCGTGAGCGAGCGTGCATCAGCTCAACCGAAGCCAGCATGGACTCTCCTGGCGGTGCGCTACGCACTGCCCGCCGCGGTGGCGCTCGCGGGGGTCGTGATCATGGCGATGGGCAGCGAAACGGAGCTCGAGGGCGGCGCGAGCATCGTCAGCGCCGGCCTTGCGATCTACTTCATCAACTGGCTGTTCCGCATCGGCGCGTCCGGCGACCTCGAGCGCGATCGCGAGGACGCCGCGCGCGAGCATTTCGACCGTCACGGTCGCTGGCCCGACTGAACCACGCGAGCAGGGCCGCGCCAAGAATCGCAGGGCGTGTTGCGACAGTTGAGCAGACGCGGGTCCCGCGATTTCTCCAACCGTCGATGGCTCAAGCGGGCCTGCGGCGGGAGCATCCTGCGGTGAGATCTCACCGGACACACCCGCCGACAGCTCGGCGGCGGTGGCGCATCGATGGCTACCGCCCGAAGGCGCCATTCCTGGACGAGCTGTTCGAGCTCGACGGCACGCCCCGGCCGACGGCGAGCGCGCTCGTGGAGCGAGCTGCGGCTGCTCGGGCCGGAGGGGCTGGTCGAGGCGGGCCGGCGCCGCGACGCGATCTTCATGCAGCAGGGGATCACGTTCGAGACGAACAGCGTGGGCGGCGGGCGGGTGCGCACTCACGAACGGCCGTTTCCGCTGGATCTGGTGCCGCGCGTGCTCAGCGGCGAGGAATGGCGCGACGATCAAGCGCGGCCTCGCGCAGCGCATCCGCGCGCTGAACCACTTCGTCGACGACGTCTACCACGCGCGCGAGATCGTGCGCGAGGGCCTCGTGCCGTGGCGGCTGGTCGCGTCGTGCTCGCACTTCGCGCGCGCCGTGCACGGCATCCGCCCGCCCGGCGGCGTCTACACGCACGTCGCCGGCTGCGACCTCGTGCGCCACAGCGACGGCACGCTGGAAGGTGATCGAGGACAACGTGCGCATCCCCTCGGGCATCTCCTACGTGCTCGAGAACCGCGCCGCGATGGCGCGCCTCGTGCCGGAGCTGTTCGCCTCCTACCGCGTGCGCCCCGTCGACCACTATCCGCAACTGCTGCTGCGCGCGCTGCGCTCCGTGGCGCCATCGGCCGAGAGCGAGGCGACGGTCGTCGTGTGGACGCCCGGCCCCGCCAACCCCGCCTACTTCGAGCACGCGTTCCTCGCGCGCCAGATGGGCGTCGAGCTCGTCGAGGCCTCCGATCTGGTCGTGCGCGACGACGTGCTCTACATGCGCACCACGCGCGGCCTCGAGCGCGCGCACGCCGTCTACCGGCGCCTGGACGACGACTTCGTCGACCCGCTCGAGTTCCGTCCCGACTCGCTGCTCGGCGTACCCGGCCTCGTGCGCGCCTACCGCGCCGGCAGCGTCGCGATCGCCAACGCCTTCGGCACGGGCGTCGCCGACGACAAGGCGATCTACTGCTTCGTCCCCGACATGATCCGCTTCTACCTCGGCGAGGAGCCGATCCTGGAGAACGTCAGGACCTATCTGCTCTCCGACCCGGAAGCAGCTCGAGCACGTGCTCGAGCGCCTCGACCAGCTGGTCGTCAAGCCGACCGGGCGAGTCGGGCGGGCGCGGCGTGATGATCGGCCCGCACGCCGAGCAGAAGGAGATCGAGCGGATGCGCGAGACGATCCTCGCACACCCCGAACGGTGGATCGCGCAGGACGTCGTGCGGCTCTCGACCGTGCCGACAGTGGGCGAGCGACGGTGTGCTGCAGCCCCGCCACGTCGACCTGCGTCCGTTCGCGGTGTTCGGCGAACGGATCGACATCGTCCCCGGCGGCCTGACGCGCGTGGCGCTCGAGGAGGGCTCGCTGATCGTCAACTCCTCGCGCGGCGGCGGCTCGAAGGACACGTGGGTGCTCGAGGACGGCGACGACGCCGACCGCGCGGGGCCGCCGATCGCCGACACCCAGCCCCCGGCGCTGCCGGACCTGCGCTACGGCGCGTGGACCGGCCAGCAGCAACAGCAGCAGCAGTCGCCCCAGCAACAGCAGCGGGAGCCGGGCCGTGCGCGGCGCGAGCCGACGGCCTGATGCTCGCGCGGATCGCTCACGAGCTCTACTGGCTCGGGCGCAACCTCGCGCGCGCCGAGTTCACCGCGCGCGCCGTCGAGGCCGTATTCCAGTCCGAGCTGCAGGGCGCCTCCGACACGAAGCCCGGCGTGAGCTTCGGCTCGGGTGGGCTGCTGGCGATGTTCGGCGACGTCGACGAAAGCCCGCGCTCCAGCCAGGCCCTGGGCCAGCTGACGCTCGACGCGGACCGTCCGGGGTCGATGCTCGCGAGCATCGAGCGGGCGCGCGAGGGCGCGCGCACGGTGCGCGACGTGATCAGCGCGGAGATGTGGGAGGCCATCAACACCACCGCGCTCGGCCTGCGCGGCGGCGGGCAGCCAGGCTGGGCGGCACCCGCGGGCCCGTATCTCGCCTCGCAGTACGTCAAGGAGCGCACCGCGCTGATCTGGGGAGTGTCGAATCGCTCGATGCTGCGCGACGAGGCCAAGTGCTTCCTCGACGCGGGCGGGCTGATCGAGATCTCCGACATGGTGCTGCGGATGCTGCGCATCGCGCTGCCATCCGGCGACTCCGCCTCCGCCGACGGGCACGCGCTGATCCTGCTGCAGGCCGTGGGCGGCTTTCACGCGTACCTGCGCGCAGTCACCTCGCCGCCGAACGCGCATCCGGTGGCGCGTTTCCTGCTGTTCGAGCGCGCCTACCCCGACAGCGTGGCCGCATGCGTGGACTCGCTGCACGAGGTGTTCACCGCCGCGGACGCGGGGCCGCGCAACTCAAAGCCAGTGCTGCGCGTGAGCCGCCTCGCGGCCGACCTCGACTTCCAGCGCAGGGCGCTGCCGGACGGGGCGGAGCTGACGGGCATCTGCGAACAGCACCCAGCAGGAGCTCGCGCGGATCGACCAGGACGTCGCCGAGCGCTACTTCGCCGGCGCCGCCGCGGCCAGCTCGAGGGGATGAGCTGAACATGCACTTCGCGATCCGTTTCCTCACCGAGTACCGCTACGACACGCCCGTCACCGACAACCTGAACGCGCTGCGCGTGCGTCCCGCCACGACCTCCACGCAACGCTGCGACGAGTTCCACACGCGCATCGAGCCCGAGGCGCGCGTCAGCCGCCACCTCGACTACTTCGGCACCGAGGTGATCGAGTTCGGCATCCCCACCACGCCACGACCACCTCACGATCGACGTGCGTGCGCGGGTCGTCACCTCCGCGCCGCCCGAGCCGCCGGAGGGCTCGTGGGAGAGCCTGCGCAGCGCCTCCTACACCGACGCGGCCGGCGAGTTCGCGCTGCCGTGGCAGGACCAGCCGGCGATCCGGGGGCTTCGAGATCATGCACGAGGAGCTCGCGGCGGACAGCCCGCTGGAGACGCTCGAACATCTGTGCGAGATGGTCCCCGACCGCTTCGAATACCGGCCCGGCGCGACCTACGTCGGCTCGACCGTCGAAGACCTGCTCGAAGCGAGCGCCGGCGTCTGCCAGGACTTCGTGCACCTCTCGCTCGTGCTGCTGCGCCGCCACGGCATCGCCGCGCGCTACGTCTCCGGCTACCTGTGGGCCGCCCCCGAGGACGAGGGCACGGACTCGGTCGAGGTGGACACGCACGCGTGGCTGGAGGCGCTGCTGCCGAGCAGCGACGGGCACGGCGAGCCGGTGTGGGTGAGCGCCGACCCGACCAACCGCCGGCTCGCCGGCGAGACGCACGTGAAGATCGGCCACGGCCGCTTCTACGCGGACGTGCCCCCTGTGAAGGGCCTCTACATGGGCGGCGCCGCGTCCGAGCTAAACGCGTCCGTGACGATGTCACGCCTGGACCCACAGGCGAGCGCGCGCGCCTGAGCGAGCCGCTCGCTCAAGCGCTCCCCCGATCGACCGCAGTGCGATGATTGCGCTGTGCGGCGAGTCCTTCTCGGGAGCGTGACCGCTTTCGTCCTGCTCGGGCTCGGCTGCGGCTCCGCCCCGGCGGGCAAGCCTCTCCCCCTCTCCTCGACCCTGCCCCGCTCGAGCACGTCCCGCGTGATCGTCGTGGTGATGGAGAACGAGGAGAACACGGACATCGTCGGCAATCGCGCCGCGCCGTATGCGAACGCGCTGATTCGCCGTTACGGCCTCGCGACGCAGAGCTTCGCCGTGAGCCACCCCTCGTTGCCGAACTATCTGGCGCTGACGAGCGGCTCCACGCAAGGCGTGAGCTCGGACTGCACGGAATGCTCGGTCAGCGCGCCGAACATCGTGGACCAACTGGAAACGGCGCGCATCTCGTGGAAGGCGTATCTGGAGGACGAGCCGACCACGTGCTTTCGCGGCGCGGGCGCGGGCGGGTATGCGAAGAAGCACAACCCGTTCGCCTACTACACCGACGTGGTGCGCTCGCCGCGTCGCTGCGCTCATCTCGTGGACTTCAGGGCGCTCGCGTCCGACCTGCGCGCGGGCGCGCTCCCCACATTCGCGTGGATCACGCCGAACCTGTGCGACGACGGCCACGACTGCGGCGTCGCCGGCGGCGAGCGTTTCCTCGCTCGCGCCGTCCCCGCCCTGCTGCGCGAGCTCGGACCGCGCGGCTTCCTGATCCTGACGTGGGACGAGGGAAGCTCCGCCCGCGGCTGCTGCGGCGCAACGGCACACGGCGGCCACATAGCGACGATCGTCGCGGGCCCGACGGTATGCCGCGGTGCTCGTCACAGCCAACCGATCGACCACTACGGCGTGCTCGCGAGCATCGAGGAAGCTCTCGGCCTGCCGCCGTTGGCCCACGCGGCAGACCCTCGCAGCGGTCGTCTGAGCGACCTGTTCGTGACGCCGCCACGTGTCCGCTGAGGCCAGCGCGAGGCCGGATGCCGCGAACCATGGCCTAAGCTTCAGCGCAACCACCCGCCCGCTCCACGCCCTGCCCGCCTGAGAACTCTGGAGAAGCTGACATGTCGCTCGAACACGTCGACGTACTGATCGTCGGAGCCGGCCTGTCGGGCGTCGGAGCGGCGCACCACCTGCAGAGCAACTGCCCCGGCAAGACGTTCGCGCTGCTGGAGAGCCGCGATTGCGTCGGCGGGACGTGGGATCTGTTCAGATACCCAGGCATCCGCTCGGACTCGGACATGTACACGCTCGGCTACTCGTTCAGGCCGTGGACGGAGGCGAAGGCGATCGCGGACGGACCGTCGATCCTCAGCTACATCCGCGAGACCGCCACGGAGGGCGGCATCGACGGCCACATCCGCTTCAACCATCGCGTGGAGCGAGCGGACTTCTCCACCGCCGACGCCCGCTGGACGGTCGAGGCGACGCGCACGGACCCGGCACGGGCACACGGAGACGGTTCTCATCAGCTGCGGCTTTCTGCTGGTGTGCACCGGCTACTACGACTACGAGCAGGGCTACACGCCGGACTTCCCCGGCATCGAGCGCTTCGCGGGGCGCGTCGTGCACCCTCAGCAGTGGCCCGAGAACCTCGAGTACGCGGGCAAGCGCGTGGTGATCATCGGCAGCGGCGCGACCGCGGTGACGCTCGTGCCCGCGATGGCCAAGGCGGCGGGGCACGTGACGATGCTGCAGCGCTCGCCCACGTACATCGTGTCGCGCCCCGGCGAAGACGCGATCGCGAACTTCCTGCGCCGCACGCTCTCCGCGCGCGTGGCGTATCCGATCGTGCGCTGGAAGAACGTGCTGCTGACGATGCTGAGCGTCCAGCTCAGCAAGCGCCGGCCGAAGGCGATGAGGGCGCTCCTGCGCAAGGGCGTCGAGCGGCAGCTGCCGGCGGACTTCGACGTGGACACGCATTTCAAACCCAGCTACGGGCCGTGGACGCAGCGCCTGTGCTTGGTGCCGGACGGCGACCTGTTCAGGGCGCTGAGCGACGGCAGCGCGTCGATCGAGACCGACCACATCGACACGTTCACCGAGACCGGCATCAGGCTCGCCTCGGGCAGGCAGCTGGACGCGGACGTGGTCGTCACCGCCACGGGACTGAACCTGCTGGCGTTCGGCGGCATGGATCTGGCGATCGACGGGCGCGAGGTGGACATCTCCCAGACGACGAGCTACAAGGGCATGATGCTCAGCGGCGTGCCGAACATGGCGCTCACGTCGGGGTACACGAACGCGTCGTGGACGTTGAAGGCGGACCTGGTGTGCGAATACGTGTGCCGTCTGCTCAACCACATGGACGCGCGCGGCTATCAGCAGTGCATGCCGCAGGCGCGCGAGCCGCGCCCCGACGACGAGCCGTTCATCGACCTCAAGTCCGGCTACGTGCTGCGCGCGATCGACAGGTTCCCCAAACAGGGCGCGCGTGCGCCGTGGCGCCTGCACCAGAACTACGCGCTCGACATCCTCAACCTCAAGCGCGGCCGGCTCGAGGACGGCGCGATGGAGTTCTCTCGCGTGCAAGCGGCGCCGAAGGCGCCAGAGCCGCTCGCCGTCTAACGTCGACTCAGGTAGCGAGCGAGCCCGTGGAAACTCTGCGCGGGCGGCATCGCCTGCTCGTACGTGGCGATCGTCTCGGCGCTCGACTCGCTCAGCTCCGCGCGGACCGCGGCAGCGAAGCCCTCCTCGTCGAGTTCGTCCGCGAGCGCCTCGAGCCGGTCGAGGCGCTCGCGCAGGGCGACGAAGTGCCCCTCGACGTCGTCGCAGCTGCCGAAGTGCGTGATGGCGAGGCTGCGCGGCTGCCACGCTTCGATCAGGTCCAGCGATTCGCGCCACGCCGCGAGGTCGATGTCGGGCGGCGGCGTGGGCGCGAACACGGGCCCCTCGCCGATGCGCACGCCGGCGACGTCGCCGGTGAACGCGCGTCCGCTCTCTTGGTGGAAGTAGGAGACGTGGTGCGAGGCGTGACCGGGGGTGTACTCGACCTGGAACGGGCCGATCGTCTCGCCGCCACGCAGTTCCCTGATGCGCTCGTCGGGGACAGCGAGCACCTCGCCCCACAGCACGTCCATGTACTCGCCGTACAGGCGGGTGGCGCTGGCGAGCAGCCGCGAGGGGTCGGCGAGGTGGTGCGCGCCGAGCTCGTGCACCCACACCTCCGCGTCGGGGAAGCGGCGCAGCAGCGTGCCGGTTGCGCCGGCGTGGTCGAGGTGGATGTGCGTCAGCGCGATCGCGCGTGGCGGGTTGCGTTCGAGCGCCGGCAGGAGCCTGTCCAGGCACGAGCTCGGGCCGGGGTCGACCACCACGTCCTCGACGAGCCACGCGCCGATCACGCGCGGGTGGCCGAGGTGCATCAGGTCGATGACCTCGGCGTGGTCGTCGGTGGGGCTCGTCATGGGCGGGCGGGGTGTTACGCGCGGCTGCTCAGTCGAGCTGGAATTCGCCGCCCCGGTAGATGACGCGCTCCTCCCCGCTGCGCAGCGTGGCGGTGACGACGCGGTCGGTGGTGGAGACGATGTCGGTGTGCACGCTCGAGCTGTTGAACCCCAGCTCCTCCCAGCGCTCGGCGCTGACCTCGCTGGGGTCGCCGTCGTAGGCGTCCTGATAGGAGCGCCCCACGGCGATGTGCGTGTTGCCGAACTCGCCGCCCACGTTCTCGTCGTACAGCGTGTGCGCCATGAAGCGCGTGATCCGCGAGAGGCGCTTGTCGGTGAGCGAGAACTCGCCGATGCGATCGGCCCCCTCGGTGGCGATCATCTCCGTGAGCACGCGCTCGTTCTCCTCGGCTGTCGCGTCGGTGACGCGCCCGTCGGCGAACGTGAGGCGCACGCCCCTGACGAGGTTGCCGTAGCGGTAGAGCGGCTGGTTGCAGTAGATCCAGCCCTCCGTGCCGCGCCAGTCGGGGCTGGTGAAGATCTCGAAGCTGGGGATGTTGCGCCCGCGCCCGCCGAGCCAGCGCCGCCGCTCACCGAGGCTGATCCACAGGTCGGCGTCCTCGCCGAGGATGTGCACGCGTTCGATGTCGAGCGCGTCGAGGCGCTCGCGCGTCTCGTCCAGACGCTGACCCACCTCGCGCCAACGCGCGAGCGGGTCCTGCTGGTCGAGGTAGCACGCGTGGACGACCTGCTCCCAGTACTCCTCCACGGTCATGTTCGCCTCGGCCGCCATCGCGGGCGTGCCGTACAGCCCGAGCGTCCAGGAGAAGCGCCCCGCGTTCTCCTTCTCGCCGCGCCAGTCCAGCAGCGGGCGCATCGCCTCGCCCCTGCGCATGATCTTCGCGGGGTCGACGGAGTCGAGCGCGTGCGGGTCGCTGTCGGCGATGACCGACACCTGATGATCCATCTCGTCGACCAGCCCGCGCGTGTAGCGGGCGGAGAAGTGGTCGAGCTGCTCCTCGCCGGCGAGCTCGAAGAAGTCGCGGGACAGATTTATGTTTTTATCGTCGTCGGGTTGGTAGCTGCCGATCGCGTGCGCGCCGGCTCTCCAGACCGCCTTGTGCAGCTCGGCGTAGAGGGGCTTGGCGCTCTCCGGCGCGACGATCCTGACGACCTCGCCGGGCTTCACGCCCTCGCCGCCGCCGAGGGCGAAGTTGACGAGGACGGACGCGTAGCGCTCGAGGATCTCCTGTGGCGGTATGTAGGTCATAGGGGGGACCTTATTGTGGCCGCTTGGCCATCTGCAGCGCGACCTTGGTGCGCGCGCGGTGCTCGCGCCGGTTGCCCGGCAGGAGCGTGATCGCGTCGGCGATCGCGTCGTCGAGAACCGCGCCCCACAGCGGCTGCTCGAGCTTGCCGGCGAGCTGGCCGAGCGCTCCGCCGATGCCCTTCCACGTCAGCCCGAGCGCGGCGATCAGGCTGCCGGCGCCGGCGACGATCTCCGAGCTGCCGCCGATGATCAGCAGCGCCACGCCCCCTAGCAGCAGCAGCAGGGCGAGGCCCGCGAGCCACGGCAGGCGGCGGATCAGGCCGCCCAGGACGATGTGCATCTGGTGCGCGAGCTCGCGCGCGGCGTCGAGGTAGTTGTCGGTCTCGAGCATGCCGGCGCCGCTCTTCTCCGCGGAGAGCAGCGCGCGCCACAGCTCGCCCTGGCGGCGCAGCGCGGCGAGGGCGTCCTCGTCGGTCTCCGCGTCTCGCTTTCCCCCAGCCCACTCGACCCAGCGCTGCAGCGAGCTGGCGACGCTGTGCGCGGCGTGCGCAGGGAACGCGCTGCTGAGGTCGTCCAGCCAGCCGTGGAGGTTGGCGATGCGGTGCGCGTCGAGCTCTTCTTTGAGGACCTTCATGTCTGTTGGCTTGCGGCACGTGTCGGCGAGCGCGCGGCCGAGGCCGTACGCCTTGCCGAAGCGGAAGTCCGTTGCGGTGAGCGTGCGCAGCAGGGTCTCGTGCGCCTGCTCCACCGCGGTTTGAAGCTCCGCGTGCCCCTCTTTGAGGCACGCTTCCAGCGGACCGAGGTCGACCTCCGCGAGCCCGTTCTGCTTGATCTGGGGCGCGAGCTTGGTGAGCCCGGCTTTCACCTGCGAGACGAGGATCGCGGCGCGCTGCTCGTCGCCGAGCGAGCCGAGGCCGGGCAGGTCGCCGTCGAGTTTGGTGGTCCGACGCCGCGACGTCGGACGGTACAGCTCCGCGATCTGCCAGCCGAGCGCGAAGGAGACGCTCACGAGCGGGTTGGCGGTGTCGGGCGGCGTGGTCTTGGCGGCCTTGACGAGCGCGTCCGCGAGCGGCCCGAGTGCGTCGGTCGCGGCCATCGGCGCTACGGCTCGATCCTCATTGCCCCGCGGCGCGGCGGTAGCGCGCGACGGCGAGCGGCGCGAACACCGCCACGATCACCAGCGCCCACACGAACGCGCCCCACACGTTGTCGCCCGCGGGCGCGCCCAGCCACAGCGAGCGCATCGCGTCGACGGTGATCGTGAACGGGTTCACTTCCGCGAAGTCGCGTAGAACAGCCGGCATCGAGTGCACGGGCACGAACGCGGAGGAGATGAACGTGAGCGGGAACACCGCGATGAAGCCGACGGAGTTGGCGGCCTCGGGCGAGGCGACGAGCATCCCCAGGAACGCGAACACCCACGAGAAGGCGTAGCCGAACGCGAGCAGCAGTACGAAGCCGGCGAGCGCATGCCCCACTCCGGCGTGGAAGGAGAAACCGATCACCAGGCCGGTGATGACGAGGATCGTGGCCGAGATCGCGTTCGTGACGATGTCAGCGAGCGTGCGCCCCGCGAGCACCGCGGCGCGGGACATCGGCAGCGAGCGGAAGCGGTCGATCAGGCCCTTGTGCAGGTCCTCGTTGAGGCCGAGCGCGGTGACGAACCCGCCGAAGGCGATGTTCTGAACGATGATGCCGGGGATGAGGAAGTCCGCGTAGCTGAAGCCTGGCGTGTTGATGGCGCCGCCGAACACGTAGCGGAACAGCAGCACGAACATGATCGGCTGCACGGTGAACGCGACCAGCAGCTCGGGAGCGCGCGGGAGGCGGATGAGGTTGCGCTCGGCGATCACGAGCGTGTCGGTGACGAGGCGCCTCATGCCGCCTGTCCCTCCGCGTCGTCGGCTTCGGCGGCGTGCCCCGTGAGCGCGAGGAACACGTCGTCGAGCGTGGGGCGGCGCAGCGCGATGTCCTCCACCCCCACCTGCGCGTCATCGAGGCGGCGCACCGCGTCCACGATCGCGCCGCCGCGATGGCGCACGCCCACGGTCACGAGGTCGTCGGTGACGGCGGGAGCCTCGTCGCCGAGCGAAGCGAGCGCCTGCGCGGCGCGCTGCGCCTGCGGCGCTGTCGTCGAGGCGGATCTCCAGGCGCTCGCCGCCGACGCGATCCTTCAGCTCGTCGGGGGTTCCGCCCGCGAGCACCCTGCCGTGGTCGATCACCGCGATCTCCGTCGCTAGCCGGTCGGCCTCGTCGAGGTACTGCGTCGTCAGCAGCACGGTCGTGCCGTCAGCGACGAGCCCCTCGATCGTCTCCCACAGCTGCAGGCGGCTGCGCGGGTCAAGGCCCGTGGTGGGCTCGTCCAGGAACAGCACCGGCGGCTTGGCGACGAGCGCCGCGGCGAGGTCCAGCCGCCTGCGCATGCCGCCGGAGTAGGTCTTCGTCGGCCGACCGGCCGCGTCGATCAAGTCGAAGCGCTCGAGCAGCTCCTGCCCGCGGCGCTTGGCGGCGGCTCGCCGCTCGCCGTACAGGCGTCCCACCATCGTGAGGTTCTCCAGGCCCGTGAGGTTCTCGTCCACCGCCGCGTACTGACCCGCAAGCCCGATCCGCTCTCGCAACGCGGCGGCATCCTCGACCACGTCGAGGCCCGCCACGCGCGCGGTGCCCGCGTCGGGTTTGCAGCAGCGTGGTGAGGATGCGGATGATGGTGGTCTTGCCCGCGCCGTTCGGCCCCAGCAGGCCGAGCACCGTGCCGGGCGCGACCTCGAGATCCACGCCCACGAGCGCGCGCACCGATCCGTAGGACTTGACGAGCCCCTTGACGCTGACGGCCGCGCCGTCGGCGCTGTCGAGCGATGGCCTGTGGGTGCGAGGCGCTTCGGCTGTGGTCGCGGTGTCGGAGCTGCTCGGCACGGCCCTCAATCTAGCGCGGGCGCGGCGAGGCTCCGGTGCTCTCGCGCTGGGCCCGCAGATGCGCGTGCGCTCAGCCGGTGCGCGGGCGGGGAGCGTTGGCTTTGCGGATCGTCACGACGGTTCGCGTGGTGTGCGTGTTCGCTGCCGGGTCGCGCGCGAGGATCGTGGCGCTCGCGCGCAGGACGCGCGTACGAGCGAGCAGCGCGCGAGCCCTCGGCGTCAGGCGCAGCACGACGGTGATCGGGTGCCCGCCGGCGAGCGTGAACGAGTGCGACGCGAGCGTGAGGATGCGAGCCCTGGTGGCGTTCGGCGGCGCTTGCGCGCCAGACGCGCGGATGGCGGTGAGCGTGCGCAGCGTGATCGTGCCGAAGCACCGACTCTCGCGCGCGGGGCAGCCGATCCTCACGCGGACATAGCCACCTGTGCGGGCGTGCAGCTCGGCGCTGCCCAGGTGGACGTCCGGGGTGGGCGGGACTTCGATCGCTTTGAACGGCAGCGTGCCCTGGGCGGGTAGCTGCGCCTGGAGCGGGGTTTCCTGGACGGGTTTGGGGGCGGGCTTTTCTTCTTCGTGCGGTGGCGGCTTGGGTTCTTCTTTCGGTGCGGGTTTTTCTTCTTCTGGTTCGGGTTCTTCTTCTTCGGGCGGAGGTTCCGTGACCGTTCCCACGCCGCTGAAGGCGACTTCGTGCAGGCCGGTGGTGTCGTCGGCGTTGATGACCCACGCTCCACTCGCTTCGCCCGCGGCGGTGGGCGTGAAGGTGACCGACTCGGTGACGCTGGCGCCGACTTCGATGGTCGTGCCCTCAGGCAGCAGCGTGCTCGCTTCGAAGGCGCCGCCGCTCGGCGGCTTGGACTTGGTGATCGTGACGGTCGTGCCGCCGGTGTTGGTGATCGTGAACGTCTTCGTCGCGGTCGAGCCGACCGGCACTTCGCCGTAGTCGTTCGTTTCGCTGGAGATCTGCAGCGCGCCGGGGAGACCGGCGCTGCCCGTCAGGCCGATCGCTCCGTTGCCGCCCGACGTGTCGAGCCCGATTTCACCTTCGAACGTGCCCGTTGCGGTCGGTTCGAAGGAGACGGTGATCGTGACCGAGCCGCCGGGTTCGACCGTGGAGCCGACCGCGGGCACGCCGCTCGCGCCGAACGGCGCGGCGGGCAGGTGCACGGCCTGGATTTCAAGCGGCGTGCCGCCGACGTTGCGGAACGTGGCGCCCGCGGACAGGCTGGTGCCGACGGTCGTCCCGCCGAACGTCACGAGCGGCGGCACCACTTCGAGCTTCGCAGCCGCGGCCTGGCCGATGCCGGAGAGCGCGAACGTGACGGTCTTGCCTTCGCTGGTCTTCGCTGTGAGCGTGGCGCCGGACGGTCCGGTCGTGCTCGGCGCGAACGTGATCGGAACGTCGATCGTCTGGCCGGCCGCGAGCGCCGCGGGCAGCGGCGTGGACGGCGTCCCGAGCGTGAACTGAGCGGAGCTCGATTCGAGCGTCGAGAGGGTGAGCGCTTCGGTGGCGGTGAGCGTGAGCGTGCGTTCGGACGATGAGCTGACGGTCGTGGTGGGGAACGCGGTCGACGGCCCCGTGAGCACGGGCGTGACGGGCGAGCCGAAGCCGAGCACGTGCCCGTCGCGCGTGCCGACGTAGAGGCGCCCCGCCCCCACGCCGGGCATGGCGAACTTCGCGGAGGTGCCGACGGGGGCGCTGAAGCGCAGCACGGGCTTGCCTTCGACGGGAATCGGGTCGTACGCGCGCAGCTGCGCGCCCGTGCCGCTGCCGTTGGGCGCCCACACGAGCCACACGAGCGCCGAGCCGGGCTTGGTTTCGTCGGAGGTGATGACGGGCGCGCTGGTGGAGAAGCCGAACGCTTCGGAGGAGGTGCCCTGCAGCGAGAGCGTGGGCGAGCCGGTGCCGGAGAGGCCGTACCTGTAGACGCGCAGGTTGCCCGAGGAGCCCGATGCGCTCGTGCCGCCCGAGGCCGTGGGGATGTAGACCCAGCCGCCTTCGCCTGGCCAAACCCCGGGGCGCGACCACACGCCGCCGTAGGGGCCGATGCGCTGGACCACGTCGTCGGAGCCGGACAGTCCTTGCCCGATGCCGCCGAGATCGTCGCGGTTGAGCAGGTACACGTAGCCGTCCTTGCCGACGGCCACCGCGAGGTGCGGGATCGCGGCCGTGCCGAAGCTCGCTTCGGGCAGCCCGGTGACGCCGCCGGAGGCGAAGTCGGCGTCCCACGTGTCGAGCGACGCGGCGTCGAACGGAGCGAAGAAGTCAGTGGGCTTGAGCGAGCCGTCGCCCTGCACGCGCAGGCGCACGATCGACTCGCCGAGATCCGGTGGTGGTTGGTTGCCGGGCGCGGGTTTGGTGGGCGCGCCGCCGTTGCCGGTGCTCAGCAGGATCGTGCCGGGGCCGTCGGAGGTGAGCCCCGCGCCCGACTGCCAGATCCCGGCGCCGGTTTCTTTCTCATCGGCGACCCAGCGCGCGGTGACTTTGCCCGCGGTGGAGACGCCGAACACCCAGCCCTGCCACGGGGGCGTGTCGCAGCTGGAGCCGAACGCGGCGTACACGACGCCTTCCAGCAGCAGCAGGCCGGGGCGCTGAAGCTCGGTGGTCGCTTCGAAGTTTCTGCCGGGTTCGTTCTGCGCGGTGCCGCTCATCAGCAAGGGGAAGCCCGGCTCCTCGACGCCGGTGGCGACGTCGACGGCGTCCATGTACCAGCGCGCCGGGCCGGAGCTGCCCGACGCGTAGGTCTTGTGCGTGAGGTAGGCGATGTTCGTCGCGGGGTCGATCACGGGCGTGGCTGTGACGCCGATCGTGGGCGTGAGATCGCCGCAGCCGATGTCGCTGGCGTTCCACGGCGTGCCGAGGCTGAGCGGTTTGGCCCACTGCAGCGCGCCCGTGGACGGGCTCAGGCCGTAGACCTTGTTGGCCTCGGTGGCGACGAGCAGCGTGCCGTTGTCGAGCAGCGGCTGCGCGTACACCTGTCCTTCGACCGGCGTGGACCACATCTGCCCGAACGTGCCGCCGCCGACGAGCTGCGGCGTGATCGACGGCTCGTTGGGATACCAGCCCGTACGCAGGTCATCGCCCGAGTTGGTGATCCCGGACGCGAGCGCCTGCCCGCAGCAGGCGAGCGAGATGAGCATGCAAGCGACTGCCACGGCGCGCATCCTGCGCATGTGCCTATGCCTCCTTGGCGTTCTGACCATCCCCATCAGCCAGTGCAACGGACTCGAATGCGGCAAGGATAGAGCGTTGGGGGCAAGAAGTAAAAGGCTTGGCGGTGCTCCAGTCGCTCGCCCTCCACGTTCGGCTCAAGGTGCGGCGACCACACTTCGCAGCATCCCGTCGATGTGATCGCGGAGTTCACTGTCCACCGGTAGCTGCGGTATCCGAGCCAGCAGGGTGTCGAAGTGCACTATTCCTGCTTTGAGCGCCGCTGCGGCGTAGTCCCAATCGCGTTTGTCTCCACGCACGCACTTCGAAAGCACCAGATCGTGAACCTCCAAGCACCAAGCGATCGTTGTTCGCGTCGAGGCGACACGCGGCGGTATCTCGCGTCGGACCAGGCGGTCCTGCCAGCCGCTCGGCGCCTTCGCCGTCTCGGGACCGACACCGTGCGCGTAATACCCGAACGCAAGATGGAACTGTGACCCATCGCCCATGGCGCCATCGATCAGCTCGGATGACGCGGGGTCGTGTAGCGGGTATATGTCAGCCTCTAGCGAGACCAGCATCGACTCGGGTGGATCATCGACCGAGCCAAGAATCGCCTGGCTGCCGACAACGACCAGCTCTTCCTCGCCGGTCACCGCGGCAGCCGCAGCGACGACGTGCTCGAACTGCTCCTCGCGCACCTACGCGACTTCGCGCCAGATGCGCATCCGCTCGGGCTCGCTGAGCACCCCGGCGAACGGAGAGTTCTGCCGCATGTCGTCGCCCTCTTGAGTCTCCTCTGTGATCGCGCGACGAACCTCCGGGAGCGGCAGCTCCAGCACCTGCTCCCAGCGATCGGCATAACGTCGATCGATTCGCCCCTGCTCACGCCAGCGAAATAGAACGTGGCGCGCCTCGTCGATCATGGGCTTTCGTAGACGTTCGGCTACCGCTTGGTGGTAGGCGAGGCTACGTGCCTGGGGTCGGCGGTGCGCGGTGTCGGCACGGTCACGAGGCTGGCTGACTTTCAGACGCTCCGCGGCCTCTCTGTTGTGAGCCATCACCAGCTTCAGTGGATGACGCTCTGACTCTCTGTGTCCGGCATGCACCGCCTCGTAGAGATCCAGAAGCGCTGGAACCGGTATCTCCATCCGGCCCTTCGGCGAGTAGACCACCGGAAGATCGCCCGCCTTGGTCCAGCGTTCCAACGCCGTGTGACTAACCCCAAGCACGCGCGCCGCGAGCCTGCGCGACACGGTCTCGCCCAACTCGCGCTCCAGCGAGCTGCGCACAGCGGCGATGTCACGGCTGCCAGGCAACTGCCGGCCAGCCCGACGCAGTCTCACGATGTTCTCGAACAACTCCTGCTTGCGCGCAACCACGCCCATAGTCACTGGAAAGTAACACATGAGCTGCCAAAAATCAAGGCTATTGGCAACTCTACTACCTGAGGGCATCATGGTGTACGATTGGTGTATGAGCACCGTTCGAACGAACATCGAGATCGAGGACACCTACGTCCGAGCGATCATGGATCGCTTCGGCGTTCGCACCAAGACGGCCGCGGTCGATCTCGCGCTGCGCCATCTAGCCGGACAGCCGATGACACGCGAGGAAGCGCTTGCCATGCAGGGAGCCAACGCCATTGCAGGGCTGCCAGTAGACGCGCCTCCTCCCGCCGCCGCGTGATCCTGGTCGACAGCTCGGTCTGGGTCGAGTACGACCGTGCGACCGGCAGCCCCCAACACCTACGCCTCGAGGAACTGATCGAAACCGACGGCCCCGTCGCGGTCACGGAGCCCGTCGTCATGGAGGTACTGGCAGGGGCTCGCGACGAGCGCCGCGAGGCAGAACTGCGTCGCCTGCTGGGGCGCTTTGAGCTGCTCAGCTTCGACGCGGTGACCGATTTTGACGGAGCCGTCACGATCTACCGCCGCTGTCGTGCGGCCGGCGTCACTCCTCGAGGGATGCTCGATTGCATGATCGCTGCTGTCGCGTGGCGCCGGAACGCAACGCTTCTCGCCCACGACGCCGATATGGCTCACGTAGCGCGGATCATCGAAATCAAACTCGATAAAGTATCGGAATGATCGAGCCTGCCGATCCGGCTCTCGAGCGCCTGAGCGCGATCAAGCACATCGTCGTGCTGATGATGGAGAACCGCTCGTTCGACCAGATGCTCGGCTACCTCCAGCAGGCGGGCGTGCCCGACGTGCGAGGCCTCGACGGGACCGAGAGCAACCCCGACACCGCGGGGAAAGAGCACGCCGTGTTCGAATGGGGCGCTCAGGACACCTCGTTCCACCCGTTGCAGGACCCCACGGGCAAGATTCTCGACCCGTGTCACTCCAAGGAGTGCGTCGCGCAGCAACTCGCGGACGGCAACCGCGGGTTCATCACGAACTTCATCGCCACCCGCGAGGATCCACAGGGCCACCACGTGGAGATCCCCGAGGAGTACCACGCCCTGCCGATGGGCCACTACGGCGCGCAGCACCTGCCGATGTACGACTTCCTCGCGCGCAACTTCGCCGTGTGCGACGCGTGGCACAGCTCCGTGCCCGGCGACACCTGGCCGAACCGGCTGTTCTCCCTCGCCGGGCGCGAGGGGCCGAAGGCGCTGGCGTCCGTGATCCATCGGATCGAGAACCGCATCGGCGGCCTGTTCAACGACAAGCTCCACCTGTTGGAGAAAGCGCCGATCTACGACGTCGAGGCGTTCACCCGCCAGCTCGAGGACAGCCAGTGGCGTTGGTACTCCCACGACCCCGCGACGCTGCGCGCGGCCGACTCGAAGTACAGGGACTTCGGCGAGCGCGACAACTTCGCGTTCTTCGACCGCCAGAAGGTCAGCATCCTCACCGAACTGCTCGAGAGCCCGATCGTGACGCCCGACAGCTTCCTCGACGACGCCGCCAACGGGCGGCTGCGCGACGTGTCGTGGATCGACCCGAACTTCATCGACCTGAAAGTCCTTGAGACCGCCTCGAACGACGACCACCCCCCGTCTGATGTGCGCGACGGCCAGTCGCTCGTGCTGGAGGTCTACGAAGCGCTGCGCAACAGTCCGCAGTGGGAGGACACGCTGCTGGTGATCCTCTACGACGAGCACGGCGGGTTCTACGACCACGTGTCACCGCCACCCCTCGACGTGGACGACGGGTCCGGGTATGCGACGTACGGAGTGCGCGTGCCGGCCATCCTCGTGGGACCGCGCGTGCAGCACCACGTCTGCCACGAGCAGTTCGACCACACGAGCCTGGTGAAAACGATCCTGCAGCGGTTCGCGCCCGAACCCGACGCGGCGATCGAACGGATGGGCCCGCGGGTTCAGCACGCGCAGCATCTCGGCGTGGCGCTCGGGGATGCGCCGCGCACGGACATCCCCGACCACGACGCGGCGCGCAAACAGATCGCTGCGTGGCGGGTTCACGCGCGCGCGGTGAGGCGCGGCAGCAAGGACGGAGCGTCGCTCGCGCGCGACGGCGCGGGGCGCCGGTTCGGGCTGCACGAGTTCCAGGAAGACTTCGCTCGGTTCGCGCTCGCGATGCACCACGCGGGGCTGCCGTTCGGAGAGCCGTAGACACCCCGGCGTCCAATTCAATTTAGTTCGCAGTGTCGGTTCTATTCCGCTAGTCTGGCGCGATCTGACATGCCGCGTCACCAGAAGCGTCGGCGGAGGGGAGCCATTCGATGGCGTTGGAAGAGGCCGCGCTGCAGCACGACAGCGCCAAGTGGGAGCAACTGAGAAAGCAGGGAGCCGCCTGCGCGGAGCGAGGCGAGCTGGGTAAGGCGCGAGACCTGATCGCGGAGGCGCTCGACCTATATCGCGCCGAGAGCGATACCTCACATCTCGCCGGTCTTCACGCCGAGCTTGGCGATGTGCATCTCGAGCTCGGACATCTGGACGACGCAATCGCATGTTTCAGACAAACGTTGACAATCAGTCAAGAGCAGCGCGACGGAACGGTACTTGCTGGCGCGCATCGGCGCCTCGGAATCGCCTACCAGGAAAAGGGCGACTTCGAGCGAGCCGACGAGAGCTACCGCGAGGCTGACCGGCTTCTGGACGCTCAGGGTGACCAGTCCGAGCGAGCGCTGCTGCACCTGCATTGGGGTTCGCTGCAAGAGGATCTGGCGCGCTTCAAGAAAGCTCGCGATGAGTACGAGTTGGCGCTGGGGATATTTCAAAGCAAACACGACGAGTCCGGCGAGGTCGTGGCGCGACGGAGGCTTGCGTCGGCACTTCAGCAACTGGGAGCTTTGACGGATGCCGAGCAGGAGCTGTACTTCGCCAAAGCCCTGCTGGAGCGCCAGGGCGGCACGGACAAGCCTGAGCTCATCGAGGTGCTGAACCTCCTTGGCGGCGTGCTCGAGGATCAGGGACGCACCACCGATGCGTTGGACCTGTTTCGGGAGGCTCACGGTCTCGCCGATTCCCTGGGCATAGGGCCAGCCAAGGTGGAGAGCCTGCGGCGCATGGGCTCCGCCTTGGCGGTTCGCGGAGACCTCGACGAGGCGGCCGACCGCTACAAGCAGGCTATCGACATATGCAAGCAACTTGATGACAGAAAGGCACTGTCTGATATCTACGGCGATCTCGGAGAGGTCCATGTCGAGCGAGGCAACCTCGATGACGCAATCAAGGTCTTCAAGGAAGCAGAAAGGCTCGACCACGACGACCCGCTTGGGTTCGCTCTAGCCAAGCGTAGACTGGGAGAGGCCTACCAGGAGAAGGGCGAGTACAAGCGCTCCGAGGAGTACTACTCGGAAGCCGACAGCCTGCTCGAGAACCTCGACGACGACGGTGAGCGCGCTGTCCTGTATACGGCGTGGGGCTCGCTGTTGCAAGAGCGAGGACAGGTGCGCGACGCCCTGGCGCGCTATCGCCAAGCGCTTGCAATCAACGAGAGTCAGCGGCATACCCTCGGCGAGGCCATCTGCCGCAGACACATCGGCTCCGCTCTGCACGACCTCGGACGTCTCGATGACGCCAGCGAGGAGTTGCGGCGCGCGAAGACGCTCTTCGAGCAACAGGGAGGCGAGGACAAGCCAGAGCTGATCGAGGTCGGAAACTGCCTCGGCGCTGTCCTCAAGGATCAGGGGCGCACCAGCGAAGCTCTCGAGCTCTTTCGCGAGGCGCACAACTTGGCGGATCGTCTCAGCATCGGCCCCGCCAAGGTGGAAAGCCTCCGCTGTATGGGCTCCGCTCTTGCGGCATGCGGAAGTCTGATTGAGGCGGAAGGCCGATACCGCGAGGCGATCGAGGTGTGTGGCGACCTCCGCGACGAGGTTGCGCTGTCAGCGCTTTACGGTGAATTTGGAGAAGTGCTCGCCGAGCAGGGACGGATGCGCGAGGCGATCGAAGCGTACAAGAACTCGCTCTCCCTCGATCAAGATCATCACGATGTCATCGGGCTCGCTCTTGCGAACCGCAGACTCGGCTCGGCGTATCAGCGTCGCGGCGATCACGACCGCGCACTCGACTACTACGCAGATGCGGAGCGGCTGTTGCAACAGCTCGAGGATGACGGAGAGCGAGCGCTGCTCTATCTGCAACGCGGATCTCTTTACGAGGACCAAGGCAAATATGCTCAGGCGCTGTCCGAATACGGACGTTCTCGGGGGAAGTACGAAGACCAGCGCAGCCCACTCGGCGTGGCCGCCGCTAGACGTCGGGAAGGTTCGGCCCAACTGCAGCTGGGCAAGCTCCCCGACGCCGAGGAAAGTGCAAACCAAGCGCTTGACAAACTGCAGGGAGCTGACGACAAGCCAGAGCTCGTGGAGTGCCTGAACCTACTGGGCTCGGTCAGACGCGCACAGGGGCGTCTCGAGGATGCGCACGAGCTTCACTCCCGTGCGCTGGCGATCGCCGAGAGCCTGAACCTTCAGCCGGCGCGAGCGAGCTCTCTCCGTCACCTTGGGCTGGCGCTCGCCGACCGACCCGGCGAGGGACCACGACTGGCGCTGGAACGACTGGAGACCGCGCTTGGCATCTGTGAGCAGCTGAACGACGAGGTGGCCTGCTCTGAGCTTCACGACGACATCGCCGACGTCCGTCTGTCACGGGGGGATATCGATGAGGCTGTCATTCACTACGAACGCGGCCTTCGGATCGCGCGCAAGCTCGATCGCCACGCGTTGACCGCCGATATCCTGCTCGGGCTGGCACGGTGCAGCCGGCAAAAGGGAAAGCTCGAGGGGGTGCGCGTGCACCTGCACGAAGCACGGTCCATGATCGAGCAGGTCGACAGCAGCCGTCCGCGACAGGCCCGCCTCTGGCTGGAGCTTGCGCAGATCGACCAGGATGAAGGCAAGGACGACGTCGCGATCGAAGGCTTCGAGAAGGCGCTCGGCGCATTCCGCGACTGCAATGACACCGCCAACGCGCTCGAATGCCATCGATTGTTGTTGGCCGCCTACACCCGCCGTCGCGACTTCTCCCAGGCTGGACTCCATCTCTCGGAGGGGCTCGAGTTGGAAAGCAACGTTCGAGCCCTGTGGGCGGTCATGCTCAACCAGCTGCACCCTTCCATCAGAGACGCCTCACAATCAGCATTCGCCGAAGGTCGCTTCGGCACGGGAGTTCTCGAGGCGCTGAAAGTGTGTGAGCGTGAGTTCCGAGCGCGCGCCAACATCGGTGGTCGACCGAAGATGTCTGAGGTGGTGACCAAGTGCCTCGACGAACAACGCCGTGGCGGCATAGCTCCCTGGACTGAGGTGGAGCATCTCAATTCATTCAGAACGATGTGCATCAGCGCCTTCGGCGCCTGTCGCAACCCCCTGGCTCACAATCAACTGCCCATGAACGCCAGCCAGGCGTTCGCGTGGCTGGGCGTCGCTCATCTCATGATGACGCTCATGGATGCGCCCACGGTCCCCGACCATGACGATGCCCAGGAAGCCGAGCCCGATGCGGACGCCTAGGCGTTAGACGACGCTGCATTCACATCGAGCCGCGCTGGAGAGACCTTCTCCACCTGGGCGCGTGGTTCCCACGGATCGCCTCTGGTAGTTGAGACGGATGGCCCAGGCGGCCGAGAGAGCGAAGCTGGTCTCCATGAGCATGACCGCCACAGCGCGCCGCGTCGGCGATGGCCTCACGCACGAGGTGGACGTGAACGGCCGCCACACGATCCTCACCGACGAGCCCACGCGGCTCGGCGGCTCGGATCTCGGCCCCGCCCCCCACGAGCTGCTCGCCGCGACGCTTGCGTCGTGCGTGGCGACGATGATCGCGTTGTACGCGCAGAACCGCGGGTGGGACATCGGCGGGACGTCGGTGGATGTCCGCTACGACCCCGACAGCTCGCCACGACACTTTGCGGTCGACATCCACATTCCCAAGCCCGTCACCTCCGAGCAGCTGCGCAGGCTCGAGCGAGTCGCGCAGACTTGCCCGGTGAGACGCGCGCTTGAAGCCGATTGCGCCTTCGAGGAGCGTATTCTCGCCGCCACGCCCATGCCGAGAGCCGCTTAGCCACCTATGCGTTGCCTGACCCCGCGCAGCGAGCGCCGTCCTGAGAGACGGCGCGTGTGCAACGCGGCAGCGCTGGCGCTGCTCGGCGCGCTGACGCTCGCGGCGCTGGCGCCGACGCGCTCGACTGCGGCCGGCTGGTCGCCCGCGGTGAGCGTCTCGGCCCCGCACGACGCGATCAGCAACCTCGGCCTCGCCTCCGGCGCGAGCAGCGAGATGGTCTTCTGGCGCTTCTACGACGTCGTATCGCCCGCGAGTCACCTCGTCGGGCCGCCCGGCGCCGGCTACGCGCTTGCACCCGTATCGGGCTCGTTCGGCGCACCGCGCCGCCTGCCCGCGAGCTACGCCAGCGGTGCGCTCGTGCCCCTCGGCGGCGGCGGGCTCGCCCAGCTGATTCTCCATCGCACCGGCGTCAACACCGCCAGGCCGAGCGTCGCGATCGGCAAGGTCAGCGGCCGCTTCGGTTCTCCGCTTCCAGTCGCCGGCAACGTCTGGGTGGGCAGGGCCAGCCTTGCGGGCAACCGCAACGGAGAACTGCTGCTCGCCTGGATCAGCTCGCCGCGCGCCGGCCACCGGCAGGTGTGGGCGAGCGCGCGTCTGCCCGGTCACGGCTTCTCCGCGCCGCAGCTGATCTCCTCCACAGCCGACGGCCTGGCGGTCACCGCGGCCGTCGGGCCCGGCTCACATGCTTCGCCGAGCGGCGGCCGGTCCGCGTCGGACATGGTTGTGGCGTTCGACAGCAAGCGCGGCCGCATGCTGGCGAGAGTGCGACCGCACGGGCGCGGCTGGGGAGCCGTGGCCGATGTCGGCCCGGCGGCGGTGGGGACCGACAACGAGGTCGCGACCCCCTTCATCGGACGCGGCGGGCGCATCGTCATCGCGTGGTATCACCGCCAGCTCTCCGAGGGCGGGGAAGCTGGCCCGAGCTACACCCAGGTCGCGGTGCGACCTCCCAACCGGGCCAGGTTCCTGCCGGCGCAGATTCTCGTCAAGCACCAGAACGGCCCGCTGAGCGGCGACGTGGCGCTCGTCGGCGGCGAAGGGCATCCGCCGCTGGTGGCGTTCCAGGCGACGGCCTCGAGCGGCGGCCCGACGCCGGCGCGCTCGGTCGCGATGGTTTCCTCGCTCCACGGAGATCGGTTCTCAGGCGCGCAGACCGTCTCCCTTCCAGGGCAGTGGACGAGCGACGTGGCGGGCGCGATGGGCCCGGGCGGCCCGATCGTCACCTGGCTCGGCGGCTCCGAACCCCCGTTCTCGCCGTTCACGCCCGGCGAGGCCGTCTACGCGGCCGTGGGCACCCCCGCCGGCGATCGGTTCGGCGCTCCCGTGGAGGTCTCCCCGGCCGAGCACGTGCAGCTGGCCGTGCCGCTGCACGCGGAAAACAGCGATCGCTGGATTATCGCGTGGAGCGGCCTGCCTCACTTCCTCTCGCCGCTGTCCCCCGGCCGGCAGGTCGTGCGGGTCAGCACCTGCTCGACGGGCTGCGGATAGGCGTGTGCTGATGCCGCGGGTCTGCAGCTCTGATCGCCGACGCTCCTAGCTCCGGGTCAGGCGCTCGAGAACGCGCAGCAGCGCAGCGAGGTCTTTGGCGGGCGCGTCGCGCAGCGCCGCGGGCGGCTCGTCGAGGATCGCCTCGGCTCGCGCAGCGGCGGCGCGGCCGGCGGCGGTGGGCTGCACGAGCTTCGCGCGCCGGTCCTCGGGGTGCGGCGTGCGGCGCACCAGCCGCTGCTGTTCCAGGTCGTCGACGATCAGCGTGACGTACGGCGGGTCGGCCAGCAGCGCCTCGGCGAGCGCGCGCAGCGTGCGCGGCTCCGCGGCGAGCAGGCGCAGCGCACGCACGCGCGCAAAGCTCAGGCCGAGCGCCTCAGTGACCGCGAGCTTGCGGTCGTGGTCGAGCACCATGTCCGACATCGCGCGCCACGCGCGCCGGGCGAGATCCGCGTCGGAGCCGGCCATCACGCCCTCGCCGGCTGCTCGCGAAAGCGCGCCGCGGTCCGTTCGGCGCTCAACTGAGCCGCAGCGGTGCTCGCGGCGAGGCCGAGCGCCACGATCCCGACCCCGATCGCCGCGATCAGCCACCACGCCAGGTGGCTGGCCGAGGCCAGGTGGTCGTGCAGCGAGCCGTCCACCCTGGCGGTGACGAGCGTGCCGAGCACCGCCACGCCGAGCGTGAGGCCGACCTGGCGACTCGTGGCGGCCACCGCCGCGGCGACGCCCGCCTGGCTGGGCGGCATGCCCGACACGGCGGCGTTCGTGATCGGCGGGTTCACCGCGCCGAACCCCAGCCCGAAGACGAGGTACGCGGCCAGCACCCACACGAGCGACGTGTGCGCGCCGAGCGACACGAGCATCAGGCTGCCCGCGCCCAGCCCGAGCCCGCCGAGCACGAGCGGGCCGCGCACTCCGCGCGTCCCCACCACGCGGCCGGAGATGGGGCTGCACAGCACGGTCATGGCCGCCATCGGCAGCGTGCACAGTCCGGCGGTCGCGGGCGAGAGGCCGCGCACTTCCTGCAGGTACAGCGTGTTGAGGAACAGGAACCCGCCGAACGCGGTGAACGCCGCCACCGCACTCGCTGCCGCCGCCGCGAACGGGCGACTGGCGAAGAAGCGCAGCTCGATCAGCGGCTCGACTCGCCGCAGCTCGAAGCGCACGAGCGCCGCGAGCGACACGCACGCCGTGAGCGCGAGCGCTGCGATCCACGGCGAGCCCCACCCCAGGTTGGGGCCCTCGATGATCGCCGAGGTGAGGCTCGCGAGCATCACGATCACGAGCGCCTGACCGAGCGGGTCGGGGCGACGCGGGCGCGGCGCGCGGGACTCGGGCACGTAGCGCGCGGTGAGCGCGATCGCCGCCAGGCCGATGGGGATGTTCACCAGGAACAGAGCCCGCCAGCTCAGCTCCACGAGCACGCCACCCAGCACCGGTCCGAGGGCCATGCTGACGCCCACCACCGCGCCCCAGATCCCGATGGCCTGCGCGCGCTCGCGCGGGTCCTCGAACGTGTTGCGGATGATCGACATCGCTACCGGGTTGAGCATCGCGCCGGCCGCGCCCTGCACGACGCGGAACGCAATCAGCCAACCGATCCCCGGCGCGAGGCTGCACGCGAGAGACGCGGCGGTGAACAGCGCGAGACCGAACTTGAACACGCGCGCGCGGCCCAGGCGGTCGGCGGTGGATCCCCCCAGCATCAGCAGGCACGCGAGCACCACCGTGTAGGCGGCGGTGGTCCACTGCAGCGAGGACACGGACGCGCCGAGGTCGCGCCGGATCGACGGCAGCGCGACGTTGACGATAGTCACGTCCATCCCCACGATCAGCAGGCTCATGCAGCAGATCGCGAGCACCAGCCGGGGACGTGTGCGCTTCGCCGTGATCGTGGTGGCCATACAATAGTTATATCAATATAAATATAAAATATCCTGCCGTCGAGGTGAGCGGTGGAGCCGTCGGACGGCGGGCGTCCCGATCTGTCAACATCCAAAGCGTGCTCCGCGCATGAGACTCCTGACAAGCTGGGTTCTGGCCCACAAGCGCATCGTGGTGGCGTTCTGGGTCGTGCTGACGCTGATCGGGATGGCGTCGGCCGGCTCGGCGACCAAGGCGCTGAAGCAGAAGTTCTCGGTACCGGGCAAGGAAGGCTGGATCACCAACCAGCGGATCCAGCGCGGCTTCCACGGCACCGGCGGCGACCAGTCGCCGCTCCTGCCCGTCGTCACGCTGCCCGCCGGCACGACCGTGCGCTCGCCGGGGGTCAGCGACGAGCTGCGGGCGGTCGAAGCGCACGTCGCGCGGGCGCTGCCGGGCGCGCGCATCGCGGGCTACGCGAGCACGCACAGCTCCGCGTTCGTGTCCGCCGACGGGCGCACCACGTTCGTGCTTGCCTACCCCCTCGCCGACCCCAAGGAATCGTTCGACAACAACCCCAAGGCCGCCGAACGGCTGACCGCGGCGCTCAAAGGCTCCGTCGTCGCCGGAGCGCCCGTGCACGTGACCGGATACGACGCGCTCACCGTGCAGAACGGCGGCGGCAGCGACGGCACGGGCGTGCTGCTGGAGGCGCTGCTGGGTGGCTTCGGCGCGCTGCTCGTGCTCGCGTTCGTGTTCGGCTCGCTGCTCGCGATCGTGCCGATCATGATCGCCATCGTGTCGATCCTCACCACGTTCCTCGTCGTGTGGGGCCTCACGACCGTCACGGAAGTCTCGCCCATCGTGCAGTTCCTCATCGCGCTCATCGGCCTCGGCGTGTCGATCGACTACGCGCTGTTGGTGGTCGTGCGCTGGCGCGAGGAGCGCGCGCACGGGCTCGAGGGCGATGCGGCCGTTCAGCGCGCCATGGAGACCGCCGGGCGCTCCGTGGTGTTCAGCGGCACCACCGTCGCGATCGGGCTGCTCGCGCTCGTCGCCCTGCCGCTGCCGTTCCTGCGCTCCGTCGGCTACGGCGGCATGCTGATCCCGCTCATCAGCGTGATCGTCGCGTGCACGCTGCTGCCTGTGGTGCTCAGCAAGATCGGCACGCGCCTCGACTGGCCGCACATCCGCAGCGACGACAGGGCCAGCCGCTCGTGGACCAGGTGGGCGGAGCTCGTCGTGCGCCGCCGCTGGATCGCGGCCGGCGCCGCGGCGCTGATACTGCTCGCGCTCGGCTTCGCCGCGTCGAACATGCGGCTGGGGCTGGCCAACCTCGACACGGTCGCCAAGGCGGGCGACGCCAAGCAGGGCCTGCTCGCGCTCGAGCGCTCCAAGATCGGGCCCGGCGCGCTGCTGCCGCACGAGGTGCTCGTCGAAGGCTCCACCTCTCCTGACGCGATCGCCGCGTCGCTCGCGAAGGTCGACGGCATCCACGGCGCGGTCGCGCCAGCGGGCGCGTCGTGGCGCCACGGCGGGGCCGCCGTCGTGGACGCGGTCGCGATCGCCGACGGCTCGGCCACTGCGGGCCGTGACACGCTCGACCGCGTCAGAGCGAGCGTGCAGGCGGCCGGGCCGGACGCGCACCTGGGCGGCCTCGCGGCGCAGAACCACGACTTCACCGACGCCGTGTACGGCAACTTCCCGCTGATGATCGCGCTCATCGCGCTGATCACGTTCGTGCTGCTCGCGCGCGCGTTCCGTTCGCTGCTGCTGCCGCTGAAGGCGGTGATCCTGAACGTCATCAGCGTCGGGGCCGCGTGGGGCGTGCTCGAGTTGGTGTGGCAGCAGGGGCACGGCTCGAGCCTCATCTGGGGGATCTCCGCCACCGGCTCGATCAACTCGTGGCTGCCGCTGATGGTGTTCGCGTTCCTGTTTGGGCTGTCGATGGACTACGAGGTGTTCATCCTCGCGCGCATGCGCGAGGAGTACGACAACACCGGCTCCACCGACACCGCCGTCGTGCGCGGCATCGGGCGCACCGGCCGACTCGTCACGAGCGCCGCGCTGATCCTGTTCCTCGCGTTCACGTCGCTCGCCTCCGGCCCCGAAACGGACCTCAAAGTGCTCGCCACGGGCCTCGCCGCTGGCATCCTGCTCGACGCGACCGTGATCCGCGCGCTGCTCGTGCCCGCGGTCGTGTCGCTGTTCGGGCGCTGGAACTGGTGGCTGCCAAGGCTGCCCGCGCGGCTGCTGCGGGTGGAGCCGTCGCTGCCGGTGCGGACCGCCCCAGCAGCCCAGGTTCCCTAGATTTATCTCTGTTTGTAGATAAATCCTTATAAGGACCGCCTACTACCCCTCCTCCTCCTCGAAGCTGGAGAGCGGATGCTGCCGGCGCAGATACCCGCCGAACAGCGGGACTGTGAAGTCGATCAGCCCTCGCCGCGGGCTGTAAACGAGATCCTTGCGCAGCAACGCATCACGGACAACGGACGCACTGGCGCTGCTGCTGTAGCCGGCCCGCGCCGCGACGTCGGCCGTCCTCACCGGCCCACCTCCGCCATCGGCCATCGCCGCGAGGTAGCGCTGCTCCGCGTCGGAGGCCATCTCAAAACGATCCTTGAAGAAGCGTCGATCAAGCGCCTCGTCGATGAGCGCACGCGCTCCTTCCACGTCCCGCGCGCTGATCGGCGAGCGCTCCACCTCGTTCCACAACACCCGCCCATACTCCTGGATGAAGTGCGGATAGCCCGCGGAGGCCTCCACGATCAGCTCGACCGCGCCCGGCTCATACGCGACGTCGTGCTGTCCGGCGGGCGCCACGAGCGCGGTTCGCGCCTCGGCGTCCGTCAGACGATCGAGCTCGTGGTAGGCGAACATGCGCTCCGCGTAGGGCTTGGCCATGCGCAGCAGCCGCGGAAGCGGCGGCAGGCCCGCCCCGACGAGAGCCACCGGCAGCCCCCGCTGACCGACGCGGTTCATCGCCATGCAGACCGCTGCGAGCGCCGTCTCGCTGAGCCCCTGCATCTCATCTAGGAAGAACACCGCGCCCGTGCCGCCGCTCTTGGCCACCTGCCCGACCTCGACCAGCAGGGCGGCCAGATCACGCTCGGGATCGCCACTGTCGGCTGTTCCGGTGGCAGCCTCGACGTCGATCCTCGCGCTGAACCCTCCCGGGATCCCGACGGAGAAGGCCTTCAGCACACCAAATGCCCTGCTCGCGTGCTTCTGCATCCGCTCTCGACGGCTCATCGACAGCAACAGCTGGTAGGCAAGCTCCGCGAAGGTCTGGCGAAAGTCTCCGGAGCCCACCTCCTCGACGTCGTTGCAAACCCAGCCGCTCTCTCGGGCGAGCGTCTCGAACTCGAGCAGCAGCACCGTCTTCCCCACGCCGCGGAGGCCCGAATAGATGAGGCTCCGCTCCGGCCGGCCGTCGGCCAAGCGCTCTAGCAGCACCCGAAAGGCCTCGAGGTCCGGGTCTCGGCCGGCGAGTTTGAGCGGTTTCACGCCCGAGCCGGGCGTGTAGGGATTCAGGCGCTGATCCATGTCTATCTATAAATGTAGAGAAAAGCAAATAGACACCGCTCGCTCACCGATGCACGGCGGTGGACACAACTGCAGGACACGCTCAGGTGAGCACGCAACAGAGAAACCTGACGCTCAAGGCGCCGGCTCGCAGGCACAGGTGACTTCCACGCGCACCAGGATGGCCGTTGGCGCTCTTCTGAAAAGCGCCACAAAAAAAGGAGGCGAACGCCTCCTCCACTTCCCACTTTATACCCCATAGGGGGGCTTGAATCAAGCCCCCGGGTGTGCCGCATAATGCCCCGCCGCAGGCCAGAACCTACGGAAAAGGGAGTCATGAGATGCGTATGAGCGAGCACGCGGTGGTGATCGCAGGAGGCGGTCCGACGGGGATGATGCTGGCGGCCGAGCTGGCGCTGGCGGAGGTCGATGTCGCGGTCCTCGAGCGGCGCGCGGACCACGGGCTAGTCGGCTCGCGGGCCGGCGGTTTTCACTCGCGCACGATCGAGGTGCTCGATCAGCGCGGGGTCGCCGATCGCTTCCTCGCGGAGGGTCAGGTGGCTCAGGCCGCGATGATCGGAACGAGCGTGTTGGACATGAGTGACTTCCCCACGCGTCACCCCTATTCGCTCGGGATCTGGCAGAGCAAGATCGAGCGGATCATGGCCGCCTGGATCACCGAACTGCCCGTGCGGATCTACTACGACTGTGAGGTGACGGGCTTCGCGCAGGACGACGCCGGCGTCGACGTCGAGTTGGCCGACGGCGAGTCGCTGCGAGCGCGGTATCTCGTCGGGTGCGACGGAGGACGCAGCGCCATCCGCAAAGCGGCCGGCATCGACTTCCCCGGGTGGGATGCGAGCAAGAGCAACCTGATAGCCGAGGCCGAGATGACACACGAGCCCGAACTCGGTATCCGACGCGATGCTGTCGGCATCCATGGCATTGGCAGGCTGGAGTACGAGATCCGCGACGGCGAGGTGGTCTACGGGGACGGAGGGCCGGTCAGAGTGATGGTGACCGAGCGGCAGATCGGGTCCAGCAGCGAGCCCACCCTGCAAGATCTGAGCGACGCGCTGATCGCCGTCTACGGCACCGACTTCGGGATCCACAGTCCCACCTCGATCTCCAGATTCACCGACATGACGCGTCAGGCCGCGGCTTACCGCGCGGGACGCGTGCTGCTCGCCGGCGACTCCGCGCACGTGCACTACCCGGCGGGCGGGCAGGGCCTCAGCCTCGGTGTGCAGGACGCGGTCAATCTGGGATGGAAGCTCGCCCAGGTGGTCAACGGGATCTCCCCTGAGAGCCTCCTCGACACGTATCACGACGAGCGTCACCCGGTCGCCGCCCGCGCGCTACGCCACACGATGGCTCAGACCGCGCTCCAGCGCCAGGACGAGCGCTCGAAGGCCCTGGCGGAGGTGGTGTCGGAGCTGGCGAGCATGGACGAGCCTCGCAAACATCTCGCCGGGATCGTCTCGGGTCAGGACATTCACTACAACCTCGGCGACGGCCACCCTCTGCTCGGACGGCGTATGCCCGACCTCGATCTCGTGACCACTGACGGTCCGCTGCGGGTTTTCACCCTGCTGCACGACGCCAGGCCCGTGCTGCTCAACCTCGGCGAGCCTGACGGCTTCGACATCGCTCCGTGGGCCGATCGGGTCCAGCTGATCGACGCCGAGCACGTCGGCCCGTGGGAGCTGCCGGTGCTTGGCGAGGTGGCCGCTCCCATCGCTGTGCTGATTCGGCCTGACGGATACGTCGCGTGGGTTGGAGACGGCACGGCCGCCGGATTGCGAGACGCGCTGACCATGTGGTTCGGAACACCGTGACGCGACGACGCGTCGCGGTGATCGAGCCCCCAGATTCAGCCTGGGGTCGCGTCAGCCCTGCTACCGTGGATCTATCAGGTTGGACTTCTGATCCAAACATCGCAGTGCCAGCGCTCGTAGCCTTTGCTCACAGCAACTCCCGCGTCCGCAGCACGCACCGACGCCGGAGGAAGACAATGGCTGCAGGAACCGTGAAGCGTTCAGCGACGAAGATGGATCCGGGTGAAAAGCCCGCGGGCGATGATTCGCTGCCTCTCGAGCACGAGGGCGCGGACCGCCTGGCGAACGTGATCGTCACTGTCGTGCCCGTGGCCCTGTTGGGCTTGGCGATCTGGCTCGCCTGGGGAGGAACGCTTCACTGGCAGGACCTCGTGGTTCTCGCCATCAGCTACCTCATCACCGGCGTGGGGATCACCGTCGGCTTCCACCGCCTGTTCACCCACCGAAGCTTCAAGACCGGCCGCGCGCTGCGCGCGCTGTTTGCCGTGCTGGGGTCCGCCGCGGTGGAGGGGCCGGTGATCGAGTGGGTGTCCACTCACCGCAAGCACCACCGCTTCAGCGACCTGCCCGGCGACCCCCACAGCCCCCACACCGATCACGGCGTCGGCTGGCGAGGGGCGATCCGCGGGCTCCTGCACGCGCACATCGGGTGGATGTTCCGCGGCGTGGACCGAGCGAGCGAGGAGCGCTACGCGAAGGACCTCCTCGCCGACCCGCTGATTCGCGCCGTCGACCGCACGTTCCCGCTCTGGGTGGTGCTCGGGCTCGCGTTTCCATTCGGCCTCGGCGTTGCGCTGACCGGCTCGCTGGTCGGTGGACTGACGGGCATGCTGTGGGGTGGAGCCGTCCGCATCCTGTTCCTTCACCACGCGACGTTCTCCATCAACTCGCTGTGTCACTTCTTCGGCCGTCGGCGCTTCGCCACCGGCGATGAGTCTCGCAACCTCGCGTGGCTCGCGCTGCCGACGTTCGGCGAGGCGTGGCACAACAACCACCACGCCTTCCCCACTTCCGCCCACCACGGCCTCACCCCCCTGCAGCTGGATCCCGGCGGGTGGCTGATCGACGGTCTCGAGCGGCTTGGGCTGGCGTGGGACGTCGTACGGATCACCCCCAAAGCGCAGCAGGCGAAGCTCGCGGCGTAGCGCCGCGCCGCGCATACGCTAGGTTGCGCGGATGACGATCACGGGAGGCACGGCGACCGCCTGGGCTGGTGCTGTACGGCTTCGCGGCGTGGCACGGTTCCGCGGAGCGCTCGCGGTGCTGCCCCTCCTCCTCGCCCTCGCGTGCGTCACCCTGCCCGGAGCCGCCACGGCGTCGGGCACGCGCCTGCCGCCGGTGCAGATCACCTACTCGGGGAAGATGTCCGTGGAGGTGTTCCCCACCAAGGGCAAGCCGAGCCACCAGCTGCGCACGATCTCCTGGAACGCCACCTCGAGCTCGGCAGGCTCCGACGGGGCCCTGGCGCTCGACTTCTCCTCGGTTAACGGGTCGGCCTCGACCGAAGGAAACGGCAACTGCTACGACTCCACCGCGACGATCTCGCTCGCCGCGGCGAAGAACCCGGTCGCGAACAGCTGGTTTCTGAACGAGACGAGCGACTTCCCCAGCCCCGGCTGGAAGTACATCGCCACCGGCGTCCCTTCGGTCGTTCCCGTTCTCACAGCCGAAACAGGGCGCTGCAGCTCGGTTCAGTTCGAAGAACTGGTGCAGCCGAACGAGATGCTGCTCAAACAGGAAACGTTCTCGCCCGCCGAGATGAAGGAATACGAAGCGATCCTCGACCCGCTCGAATTCTCACCCGGCCGCCCCGCGACCAGGACCCGGACGTTCTCCTTCGACGGCATCAGCCACTGCAGGTGCCTGCCGGACGAAACCCACGTCAAGGAGAGCATGACGCTCACCGTGAGCGCGACCAGCCCCGCCGCGGGCAACAACGTCAAAACCAACCCCGCCCCGGGCGGCGCGGGACAGGGCCCGAAAGGCTCGCCACCGCAACGGAAAGTCAGTGAAGCGCGCCGCAAACAGCTGAAGGAACAGGCGCGCGAAGACCTCGGGCCGGCTCTCGAAGAGGCGTGGAAGGCACACGGCCTGTCGGTCGCGCTCGGGCTGAACTCGGGGCTCGCGTTCTCCACCGTGCTGGACGAACTCGGTGCGCCAGCGGCACTTCTGGAGAGCAACGACGCGTCGGCCAGGGTGATCAACGACTACCGCATCATCAAAGACCCGCCCGACCGCCACTTCCACCAGCTCGCCAAGCCCCGCGCACCCAGGCGGCCATCGCTACGCTCCTGCGCCGCGATCCCCAGCGCTGAAATGACTCTGTGCACGAGCCTTCGCGCAGCGGAGCTGGCGATGCTCACCGACAGCGCCAGGGCGGACGCGATCACCGATGCGCTGCTCGTCACGATCGACCGGGACAGCACCGCGATTCGCGCGCGCGACTACGCAGCCGCCCAACGCCAGTATGTGCATTTCAAGAGCCTCCACGCCGCGTTGCGCCGCGCGCTCGCCAGCAGGGGAGCCAACGGCGCGCGAGTCGCGGCGATCCTCCGTAGCGTCAACGTCAGCGGCGTGCTCTCCAGCGCGCAGTCCGCCGCCGCGATCGGCGCGATCGAAGCGGGTTTGCGCAGGGCCCGCGTCCCCGCCGCGAAGCTTCGCGCGCTGGCCAAGGGCGCGCTCGAAGCCCGCGAAGCGAACGCTCTGGAAAGCCTCGCCAGCCCGAACGGCTGACGCGCGGCCCGGTGGCTGCGCCAGCCTCGCGAGACCAGCGCACGCCTGAGGAGCCGGCTACCCCTGTGTCGGGGTCCAGCGAAAGCGCCACACCGACACGAGGATCCCGCCCAGGCCCCAGGCGGCGATGACGGCCAGATCGCCGAGCGCTAGGCCCGCGCCGCGTGTCGCCGGGTCGAACACGCGCAGCAGCGCGTTGAAGAGATGCTCGATCGGGAAGACCTCCGCGACGTCATGCATCGCGGCGGGGATTTCACTGCTGGGTATGAAGATGCCGGAGATGAACATCAGCGGCAGCATGATCACGTTGGTGATCGGTGCCGCCGCGTCCTCGCTGGGGACGAACGGGGTGACCGCAAATGCCAGGCACGAGAGCGCCGTGGCCGCGAGCACCAGCGTGAGCGCCCCGCCGACGAGCGTGTGGGTGGGGATGGAGACCCCGTACACGACCTTGCCGAGTCCCACCACGAGCACCGCCAGCAGCACCGTCACCACGACGGACGTGCCGACGCGCCCGACGATGAAGACCCACGGCGGCAGCGGCGTGCTGCGCACGCGCTTGAGAATCCCGCTTTCGCGCAGGCGCGTGAGCGAGATCGTCAGGTTGAAGAACGTCGCCGACATGATCGCGAGCGTCAGGATCGCGGGAACGTAGTAGGTCGAGCGCTTGATCAGATGGCCGTCCACGAGCGTGGTTTTGTTGCCGAACACGCTGACGAAGATGAACAGAAAGATGATCGGCTGCACCACCGTGAAGAACACGTACTGGGGATTGCGCCAGAAGCTCTTCTGGTCGTAGCGCAGCTGCGTCAGTGTCAGGGCCGCGTCGCTCATGACCCTCCTGTCAGCTGCAGGTAGATCTCCTCGAGGCTCGGGCGGTGGGCCTCCAGCTCAGGCAGCTCCCATCCGCGCTCCACGCCCCAGCCGGCGAGCGTCGCGAGCACGCGCGTGGGCGCGTGGGTGCGCAGTTCGACCCGTCGACCTCGGATATCGAGCTCGGCCTGCGAGATCGGCGGCAGATCGTCCCCGGTCACGCCGTCCGGCAGCCCGAACGTGATGAGCGTTCGCGTCCGCTCGCGCCCCCCAAGCTCGTCGGTGCGGCCCTCGGCGATGATCTGCCCGCCGGCGATGATCGCCACACGATCGGCGAGCGCCTCGGCTTCGTCCATGTAGTGCGTGGTCAGGAAGATCGTCTTGCCAAGGCCGCGCAGGCCCGCGATGACCTCCCACGTGTGGTGACGCGCCGAGGGGTCGAACCCCGTCGTCGGCTCGTCCAGGAACAGCAGCCTCGGGTTGCCCACGAGCGCGAGCCCGACGTCCAGGCGGCGCTGCTGGCCTCCCGAGAGGGCGCCCGCGCGCTTGTCGCGGTCCGCCTGCAACCCCACCAGCTCGAGCGTCTCATCGACGCTCAGTGGCGCCGGGTAGTAGGAGCCGTAGAGCCGCAGCAGCTCTGACACCGTCAGCTCGGGCTGCACCGAGCACGTCTGCAACACCACGCCGATCAGGGCGCGCCACTCGCGCGTGGCCTCGCGCGGATCGCGACCGAGAACCTCGACCTCGCCGGCGTCGCGCGATCGGTACCCCTCGAGGATCTCCACCGTAGTGGTCTTCCCCGCGCCGTTGGGCCCGAGGAACGCGAAGATCTCCCCCGCGTGGACGTCGAGATCGATGCCGCCGACCGCGTCGAGCGCGCCGTAGCTCTTCTTCAAGCCACGAACGCGCACGACCGCGGGCGGGGCTTCGGGGCGGCCCGCCGTCATGCGATCCACGCTGGCTGAACGATCCGCAACGGCACTCATCGCGCGAAGTCTCGCGTTCGTGCTCGGCGCGCGAATCGGGACGACGCCGCACGGCGGTGGGTGTGGACTACGGATTGGCCATGGATTGGGCCACGGCCCGTCCCAGCCACCCCGACGTTCGTGGGCGCGTCCTGACCTACCCCCGCACCGCGGTGACCACGAACGCGACGTAGTTCATCGCGAAGCTGCCCCCTGCTGCGTCGATCGCGTCTCCGAGGCCCGCCAGCAGATCGGTCAGCGCGCTTGGCGCAATCGCGGCGCCGCTCGTCTGGAGCGCGTCCACCCATTCCTCGCGGGTGTAGGACCTGGTCCACTCGAACCGCCACTGCTGAGGCTCGTCGAACGCGCCCGACGCGCGCATGCCATCGGCTGCTTTGGCGCACATGGCTGCGTGCGCCTCTTCGATCGCATTGGCCCCCAGACGGCTGGCGAGCAACTCGGGCAGGACTCGGCGATACACCTCGGCGAACGCTTCGCCGAGGTCCTCGGACGGCTGGCCCGTGATCCAGAACACGGCCAGACGACCACCGGGGCGCAGCACCTCAGCCGCCTTCGCCGCGCCCGTGTCCGGGTTCACCCAGTGCCAGCTCTCACCGGAGACGACCGCGTCGAACTGGCGACCCGCGGCCTCCCAGTCCTCGAAGGGCGACACCTCGATGTCCACCCCGCTGCGCTGCGCGAACTCGGCCATGCGCGCGTCCGGCTCGACGCCGAGCACCTCGCAACCGGCCGCTTGAAACTGCCGCGCCACGATGCCAGTTCCGCTGCCCACGTCGAGAACGGCTCGTCCGGGGGCGCTGGCGAGGATGCGCTCGATCAGGGCGTCGGGGTAGCGCGGCCGCGCGCGGTCAAAGCGCTCGGGGTCCGACCCGAAGGATTCGGCCCGCGTGGCGGGATTGTGCGGGTTGTCGTCACGAGCAGATTCGGCGTCGCGCGGGGGCACACGCTCACTATGGCATGGTGCGATTCAGCGATCTCCTAGCAGTCATCACGACCTGAACTACGTGACGATATTGTCACTTCGCGCCTATCGGTGCTAAAGTGACGGTACTGTCACAACCGATAGAAAGGCGTGCGTGCGACAGATATGTCACAGCCAGGACGAGCGAGCATGACGTGGACGATCCGCTCCGGCGCGGACCTCGGACGTGCTGTCGCGGAGATCCGCGGCCGCAGACACCTCACACAAGTCCAGCTCGCCGAGGAGGCCGGGCTCACACGCGACTACCTCGCCCAGCTGGAGTCCGGGCGCAGCGTCACGCTGCTCGAACACCTGCTGCGGATCCTGCGCCGCTCCGGCGCGACCATCACCGTAACCTGGCCCGGCGAGCATGGCGAAGGCTGAGCCTCTCGGCGTCTGGCTGAACGGCATCCGGGTCGCTGAGTTGACGGCCAGACGGCCGTGGGAGCTCCACTGCACCTACACCGAGGAGGCGCTCGAGAAATGGCCGGGCCTCTCTCCCGTGCTGTCCTGCTCGCTGCCGCTGCAGGCACGCAGGATGAACTCCAGCGTGTTCGCCGCCGGCCTGCTGCCCGAGGGCCAGCACCGCCAAGAGCTCGCCCAACAGCTCGGAGTCGCCGTCAACGACATCCACTCCTTGCTCGAGCGATTCGGCCGCGACGTTGCCGGCGCGCTCATCATCGCCGCAGAGGAGCCCCCGGCACGGCCTGGGAGCGTCATCCCCTACGACACCGACACCCTCGAGCAGGAGGTGCTCGGGCTCCCCGAGCGTCCTCTGGCGATCCACGACGACAGCGAGCTCTCGATCGCCGGACTGCAGGACAAGTTGCTGCTCGTTCGGCTACCGGACGGCGGGTGGGGACGCCCAGCGAACGGCTATCCCTCGAGCCATATCCTGAAGGTCGACGACCCTGTGCGGCCGGGCCTAGTGATCGCAGAGGCGCAATGCCTCGAGCTCGCCGCTCTCGTCGGCCTCACCAGCATTCAGGTTGAGCTCCAGACGATCGGCGAGAAATCGTGCCTGATCGTCTCCCGCTTCGATCGGAGGGTGCTCGCGGACGGGACCGTCGAGCGGATCCACCAGGAGGACCTCTGCCAGGCGCTCGCACGTGACCCCGAAGCGGGCATGCGTCGCGGCAAGTACCAGAGCGCCGGCGGGCCCTCCCTGAAAGAGGCAGCCGGGCTGCTCGACCGCTACGCGCAGGACCCCCGCGAGCAGCTCGACCGGCTCCTGGCGGCCGCCACGTTCACCGTGCTGATCGGCAACGCAGACGCGCACGGCAAGAACATCGCCCTACTACATCCCACCGCGGAGCACATCGAGCTGGCACCTCTGTATGACACGGTGCCGACCGTGCTCTGGCCGAAACTCAGACGGCGGGGTGCGATGAGCATCGGCGGCCGCTACGAGTTGGAGGCTGTCACCATCGCTGACCTGGTCGATGAGGCCCGGTCGTGGCGGCATGACCCGAAACGAGCCGCACGGGTGGTAACCGAAACGGCGTCGGCGGTGCTAGACGCGGCCAGGGATCTCGACCCGGATTCGGCCGTCGCCGGGCACGTGGTCGAGCGGGCCGAGCGGTTGCTTGCCAGCGCCGCGGAGGGGTGAGGAGGGGATGCCCGCCGGATTTCTGCGGGGTCATAGGATCAACCTTCATCGGGGAGACAGGGGTTGGACGGCGTCGGTGCGGGCTCTGTCGGGGCGCGTGGGCGGTTTCATGGGCAGTTCGTGCGCAATTGGCTCATCAATCGCAAAAGACTCACCGCCGTGTGGTTCGGCTCTTGCCGTCAGGGCAGTGGGTCGTGCACAAAGTCGATGCTGGCATCAGCGGTCACTCGCTCGAGCAGTCCATCCATTCCAGCGCGCCTGAGGCACTGCTCGATGTGGAGCATCAGCTAAACCGCGCCATCCTCATCCATCGCTCAGTCTTTCGCGGTCTTCGAGTTGACTTCGTAGTGGTGATCAGTCATCGAGCTCCTGAGGAAGTCGTCGTCGACGAGCCGGAGGATCTGCCAACGGACGGCGGGCCCAGCTCGGAAGACCAAGTGCGGGCGCCCATTGCGCCGCTCGACGGGGATGTCAAGTTGGAACTCTTCGATGACAGGCTCAAGCATCTCGTAGGTGAGGTGCGAGAAGTAGTCGCGGCCTTGGACAGCGATCAGCTTGTCCGCCATGGCTGGCTGGGCAACGCAGGCGTCGGCGAACTCCTGCAAGTTGGCGATCGGCACCCGCCCATGCAGGGTGTTGGCAGCGTTTCGAGCGGCCAGCCGGATCTGCTCGAACTGATCGAAGATTCGCCGGTAGTCGTTCCTGCGTAGCACGAACAGGTACTCATCGAAGACCACGCAATCGACGTTCTCGTCGAACATGAACAGCTGCCCCTCGACCCGGCTGAAAGCGCCCTCGCGGTTGACAAGGATGGCGCCACGTTTGCGTTTCAGCTCTGCGCTAGCCGAGAATGCGCGGAAGAAGGATGCGCGGACATCGTCTCTGGCCCTGTTGGCCACCCAAAACAGGAGCCGTGTCTTGTAGCGCTCGTCGCCCGGGTTGAACGGGCTGAGGCGGGCCAGCTGCTGGTAGTTCTCAACAGCGAGGCGGACCGCGTCGACATCATCGAGTTTCGCCCACTCGACGGTTCCGGGGTCGGGCTTGTAGGTGAGGTCCAGCTGGCGCAGGTCGGGTGCCTCGGCTCCGAGGACCGCCTCGGTGGTGATCCGCCGGAAAAACGTTTCGGCGCTGCTGGCGAGCGTGAGGTAGCGAGCTTCTTGTGCGATCTCGTTGTTGGCAGGCTTGGCGACGGTGGCGACATCAATCGGCGGGTTGGTAGCGAGGAACTGCGTGAGTGCGGCGTAGGCTTCCTCGGCGGTCATTTTCCGACCTCGATGCGGACGTATTTGCCGACCTGGGCTGGTCTGATCGTCGACTTCGGCTCGACCTCGGTGCGGCGGGTGATGAGGCTGTACTCGTGGCCCTCGCTGTCGATAATCCAGAAGCTGTGATAGCCGGCAAGACTGAGCACAGGGTTCACGAACAGCATGTCGCTGTTGACATAAACGATGCCAAGTACGAGCAGGAAGCCGGCTAGCACGATGATCCCTTCAGCTTGGGTTAGATTGACGCCGAGGAACGGGACGAGATACGTGGCGGTGTAGGCAAGAACGTCGCCATCCTTGGGCCGCGAGTGTTTGATCGTGATGCTCGCTCCGTGCTCGCCTCGCTTGCTGAGCATCACGACGAGAAGTGCGAGTATGGAGGCAACCGCGATCGCGCCCAGTGTGATCCATGTGCTCTCGCAGTGACGGTTCTTGTAGGCGAGCAGCGCGAAAAGCGGCGCGTAGGAGCTGAGGAAAAGCGCTATGCGGAACGGCAGGCGCGGCATCGAACTCGACGCTATCCGAGTGTTCGAGCGAAGATTGTGCGCGGGCTCGTGTCAGCGTGATGCCGATGTCGGTCTCCCCCATGTCTTGAATAGCTTTCGAGCATCTGGGTTTGGCCGACACTCACATGCACACCCATATCCCCACTGCCTCAAGCTGCGGCGTCATTTCGCACCCATCCAAATCCACTCTATCGAATGATGCCGGGGACCGGATGCGTCAAGCTGCGGCGCGACATCGCTGTTCAACACCAGCGAAAGCGCGGACGCTTCAGTGGGACATGTAGGCCGCGCTTGTGCGCCCCGACGCTGGCATGTCATCGCGGGAGGCCTTCAGATGTTGGGTGGCGTACCCTATGAGCACCGCAGTACACATGCATAGCACCGGCGGGAGTCTCAGCTGTCCGCGTCGACCGTCTCCGGCACGGGCGGGAGCGGACTCGGCATCGCCTTCCGGGTCGGGGGCGCACCGCTCAGGGTGTGAGCGAGCTGCTCGGCGAGTGGCACTTGCGAGAACTGTAGGAGCCAGTGCAAGCCGTTTGGCGCTGAGAGGTCGACCTCGCCGTAGAGCATTACCGGGAACTGTGGATTGTTCTTGAAGCGTCTGTCCGGTCCACCTTTGACGTTGACGTACTGCCACGTTGTGTCGACCTGCTGACTGTCCCGAGGCTTGCGCTTGCTCTCGATAAAGCGCTCTGGACTACTACGAGACGCGAGCGTCCCGTAATCGATGTCGCTGAATTGCTTGCCATCACGGACCAAGAGCCGGTCGGGAAGAAAATGAAGCCCTTGCCGCCCGGATTCGATGCTTGGGACCGCGATGTTCGTGGCGAGACGCTTGGGGCCTTTCAGGCTGCGCCCTGCATCGACGCGTTTCACGATCTCGCTGGCGCCGCTATTGACCTTGTACTGATAGGTGCTCTGCACGCGGCCTGACGCATTGACCCGCCACGCGCTGCTCATCTTGCCTAGCTCCTCGAAGACCTCGACGAGCTCCGTGAACCAGCGGGCGTGCTCATCCTCTACGTCGTAAAACGCGACGACGGACCGCCGCGCGCCGTCCCGCTGATGCAGCCAAGCGACCAACGGGATCCCCAGTACCAGAAGCACGATCGTACCGACGCCTTGCACTGCGATAGCCAGGACGACCACGCCAAGTAGCGCCGCGAGAGCAAGAGGGATTCGACGGCCCGCTTCGTTGAGCTGACTGACGAGATCGTCGGCGCCGGTTGGGATCAGCTCGCTTGCGGAGACACCTGTGATGTCTTCCATCGGCACGCTTCCACCGATCGGTTCCTGTGGCGGCGCGTAGGAAGGTCGCGCGCCTGGATGCACGGGCTGCTGTCGAGAGCCGCCGATCGTGGCGCGGTAGTAGACGCCCCCTTTACCGGCGCGAATGTAGTTGCCGCGCGGTCCCGTGCCAACCCGAAAGCCGGGCACCCCAACGCTCACCCCTACGCCCGATTTGCTCAGGTTGTAGCGGAACGGTCCAGCCTTGATGCTCTTCCGAACGTAGAAACTCATCTAATCTCCGGCCGAAGCATAACCGCGCGACGGTCGCGCGCACCATCTCTGGCATCGAGGATGTCGGCGCGAGTTGACTCACGCCAAGATGCTCTCAGCCAGACTCAGGAGCCCGAAGGATCTGCATCAGCGTCCTGCCAGCACAGCTCCCGGGGACTCCAATGGCCATGCGCGATCTCTGAGAGCACCGGATCGATGAACCGCCCGACGATCTCGACGGCACTCACGAAGTCGCGCTCCTTCAACTGCGGCGCGTCCCGCGCGACCCGCGCGTAGCCGCTCGGCCAGTCGCCTCCGATAGGCGCCGCGAGCGTGTCCGGCAGGACAAGGCTGCGCCGTTTGGCCTCGGATTTCAGCGCCACACCGAGCTCGGCTGCTCCGACCGAGATGGTGTGGGCGAAGATCGCCAGATCTGCCATGTCTCGAAAGCGAGTGCTCGGCTGCCTCAACCCGCTCGCGCGCTCGTGCGTCTCAAGCAGAGCGCACACCTTGTCGGCCACATGATCCACGAGCGGATACGCGCTATAGCTCGTCATCGTGAGTCCGGGTAGCTCAAGCGGCATCAACGGGGAGACGGCGTCCGGGACGCCGGTCATCAGCAGGTCGGCAACGAGGTCAACATGGAAGCTCGCGAACTGATCGAGCCCCAAGAAGGCGACCACATCCACGCGAACTGCTCCGACTCCCTGCGCGACGCGTCTGCCGGGGTTGAGCGTGAAGGTGAAGTAGTCCCCCAGGTCAAGCGCGGCGGCGGCGCGCAGTGCCCGCTCTGACTCGTCGAGGTCGCCGGTGCGGCTGAGCAGGTCGATATCGCGCGTATGGCGGGCGTCCGCTCCGAGTCTGGCGGGCATCGCTGTCGCGCCCTTGAGCACCCACCGGCCGGGTTCATCGCGGAAGACCCGAGACAGGAGCCGGTCGTAGGCGAACTGGCGCTGCAGGCTGCTGAGCTGGATGCCGCGCTCGCGCGCGATCGGCCGTAGTCGATCAGCGATGGCGTTGCGCATCGCACGCGGATCGCGGTAAGGATTAGCGGTCATTGCCTCTAGCCATCGCAGCCACCTCGGGCTGTTTTGAGTACCCGGCCATCGCCAGGAGATGGTCGAGCAGTGCCGCGCCATCACCCCGACGAAACCCGTAGCGACCCGCCGATGGCGCTATGAACGCAGCGATCGAACTCGGGGAGTCGAGCGCCCGCTGGACGACCTCCGCGGTGATCTGAGCAACGCTCTCTGGCTCGATGTGATCGTCGAGTAGGTCGGCGATCATCAGGCCGGCGCCGGTCGCGGGAAGGCCGTGCAGCAGGAGCCGCTGTCCGTCCGGCACGACGCCACGATGCAGGCGTACATCGGACCGACGGGTCTGGCGTCGCGCGGGGATCGTGAACTCGTGCACATCGGCCCGCATATCGCCGACCCCGTACAGCGACGCGGCCGAGGCGTGCGAGACGACCGCCACATCGCGCGAGCGCACACGCACCCATGCCGGCGTGTCGGGCTCGAGCTGAAGCCACGCTGCCCTCAGTGCGAGATGGTCCGGCTCGGCAGCCCCACGGACCCTGTAGACGCCGTGCGCGACACGTTCGAGCAGCCCGTCGCGGGTGAGGCGCGCGAGCGAGCTCGCGCCCACGCCGGCCTGCTGCGCCTGCTGGCGCGTGCAAAGACCCCATTGATCCTCGGCAACAGCGAATAGTCGTTGGAGTGGACGAGCCATACTGCAAAATATATCAAAACTGCCATGTTTTGCAGTATATTCTGCACCTTGATGCTGCGAGATAGACCGCTTCCGGGGTATTTTGCAGTACGTCATCTCGATTTCGCCTCGCCTACACCAGTCGCATCTGCGTGTGGCTGGCCGTCCTCTCATACGCGGCGGTCACCCGGTCGAGCGCGCGCTCGCGATCGCGGTGCCCGTAGAGCTTGCGGACGAGCTCGCCGCCGTCGGTGTGCCCGAGCGCGATCGCCACGTCCTCGGAGGGCAGCTCAAGCACGTTGACCATGTACCAGCCCGCGGAATACCGAGTGGCGAGATAGAGGCTCCCCTCCCACCCCGCCGCCGCCCTGACGGCCTTCCAGTGATACGCACGCGCCGAGGCGGTCCAGTGGCTGCCGCGGATCGGCGCGAAGCAGAACTCGCCCTCGACCGGCAGCGAGAGGATCGCCTCGCGCGCAGGCTCGGTCAGCGGCGCCTCCCGCGTCTGGCCGTTCTTCGGCAGGGTGAACGTGCGGGCCATCGCGCTGAAGACCGGCGCAACGCATCCAAGTCACCCGGCCGTAGACCCGTGAACGCGGCGACCTGGAGCCACGCGGCAAACGATGGCTGGCCAGCTCGTGTGCGCAGCGGATCAGCTCCCATTTCTGCTCCTCGCTCAGCGGCTGCTCGTGCCGACGGCCCGGCCCCCTCGATACCCCTAGCCAAGCGAACGGGTTCTGGCGAACTAACCGGACGCGTTTTCGGAAGCCTGTGCCTCAGGGCCTACTACTGCTCAACTGCCGGATCAGCGGCTCGGGTTGTTTACAAACCACAGTCAGACCACAACCCTCACTTGGTCTGGCATGTGTTCTAGGAGCATCGCAAACGAAGTACAAACGGCTTGCTCTCGTATACCACCGCACTCACCGACATCTTCGACGGGCAGCCATATAACTCCCGCGAAAGTAACGTCTACTGCTTCCCAGCTATCAACCGCCTCGCCCTCAGTGGTCGAATGATTAGAGCGCCAGAACGGCGTATCGACGCGATCACCGAGCCTCACCAATGGCGAGACAAAAAAAGTCACGCTGCCCCGCAGGCGATGGAACCCAATCAGTAGAGAAGCGCATGGCGACAGAGCAACGCCCCAAAGGAACGGCGACATCGGTCCCTGCATTGCAACCACCAACTCCAGCGTTACACAGACGAGAAGCAGCAGGTGGACCGGAGCGACCGATCGAAGCAGAAGCATCCGGGTGAGTTCCTTTGCCTCGGCACGACTCAAGTTTTTGAGGCCCGATCGTCCCCCCAGCTTCGCTAGCCGCGGACGCATCACATACAAATCGAACAGAATCACCCCGAAAAAGACCGCAGATATGGGAAGGAAGATGGCCCCATGACCAAAGGTCGGATCAATGGGCGTAAGGAGCGTCCTTCCAACCTCCGTTTCCGACTTGATCAGGATTGCGAACAAGACAAGCGTGCAAGGCAAAAGCCATCGTAGCCGCGCCAGATACTCATGTTTCAAGCACTCTGAACCCCCAGCCACGATGGATCGCAACTCCCCGAGACTAGCGAGGCTAACCACGACGACGACTAGGCTTACCGCGTAATCCACATTCCCCTGCCGTACTGACCATATCCCACCGATGGCAACGATGACGTACACGAGGCACTTACATGTCCAGGCAGCCAGGAGACTTAGAACCGCGTACGCATTTTTGACCCTCAGCTTTATGGCGATTCTTACCAGTGGCCAGACGAAGCGCACAGGCTGAGTCACGTACCTGCCCGCGCTGAGATCAAATAGGAGCTCCTGACGCGCCGCATCAGGCTCTGACCACGTATTTGAGTGCCGCCTCATCCCGTATTCACCAGCACCCGCCAGGCCAGAATCGAATCTCACCGCAGGCTCAGGTCTCCAAGAGTAGGCAAACAATGATCGTGGCGAGATACGATCGGCTATCCGCGTGAACCCCAACGCGAATCGCAAGGTCGAAGGCTGCCCGTCGGGTAGCAGCCAAGAGGCAAACCGATCGGCGAGGCGGCTCCTTATCGCTTTTATTATCCCCCCGACGCACCAGAACGCCACGCCCGCAATTAGTGCCAGTACGGCTACGAAGCCCATTGTGCTCCCAGCCTCCGCACACGAGATACAGACGAGACCTCCTGGCATGATCGCCACTCGTTAAGAAGCCTACGAGTAGTGTCGGCCTCACTCGAGTTCAAGCGATACAGCCGCCGAGGCCTTCGCTTGGCGGCAGAAGCCACAACTTGGTCCTCCCATCGAGACAGAATCAAAGCTCGACCCTCAAGACGATGCAGAATCGGGTATAGAGAACCGGATTTGAGTCGTGCCATCTTGAGGATTTCGAGACCAAAACGCTCTTGATCGGGAGAAGCCTCGAACAACTCCAAAACGGCCGCGGTCTCATCACTGATCCGTCGAAGCTTGCGCGTCACGGCAACAACTCTACCATAGTAGATATCGGACCACTCATGATGGACGATGTCAGTTCCTCGAGCGCAAGACCAAGACCGAGGAGGAGTTCTGTCTGCTGCATCGCGGCATACACAAGCTTCGGACACTCGGTACGCACCCCCGAAGGGATGTCCGCCCAGGATCGATCCTGTTGAAAACGGCGGACTCATTCTCGATCCAGCGACGGTCGTGATCGTCGGACTCTGTGACGGCGGCGACCTCATCGACACGGTCTACGCCCACCGGCCAAACACCACGCCATCGCCCAAGCGCAGCGAGCGATGGCCGGCGAAGATGCACAAGCCGACGACCTTGCGATCCTGCGGTCCCTTTCGCCTCTCGCTGCGGTCCTTCTGCGATCCCGATCCCCGCGAGCACCCCGAACACACCCAAACGACGCCTGCAGCGCCAGCGTTTCCGCCGGACTTTTTGCAGGGTCATAGGTTTAAATCTTCATCGGCGGTGGCGGAGTATGGCCGAACAAAGGCCGAACGTCGGCTGGTTGGCTGCTGGACGCAGCCCTGGTTTCTGCTGGGGCGTCCCAGCCCTTGCTGCCAGGCCGAAATGGCCTTGTAGGTCGGGGTCAGGGTCGTCCCGGTGATGGCGCTGTCCTCGCCTATTTCGATGCGCTCGAAGATCGCGCGGTTCATCACGCGCCGCTCAAGCGGGCTCGCTTCGAGATAGCTGGCGTGGATGCGCTCCAGCCTGCCTAGCGCCTCCTCCAAGGCTCCCTCGATGTCCTGCGTCTCGGTGATCGCGACGCGGCGGAGCCTGCTCGCTGCTTTGGCCTCGGCCTTCAGTTTGGCTTGCTGGCGCTCGAACACGTCGGCGGTCACGAGATCGTCGTAGAAGAGCTGAACCAGCTTTTCTTGCTTCGCCTCGATCTTCGCGAGCGAGCGTTCGTGGGCTTCGGCTTCTTTGCCGATCAGCGCCGCACGGTCGGATAGCTCCTGACGAAGCTCGGCGCGGATCTGCCGCTTGACGTCCTCTGAGAGTTCAAGCGTCCGATAGATCTGCTCGACCTCATCCTCAACTTTCGGCACGGGATAGTGCGCGCTCGTCTCGCAGCGGATGGTCCTGCGGCGTACCGCTCGGTTGGTGCAGGAGAAGTAGTCGTAGGCCGCGCCGGTTCGGTTGCGGTGGCGTCCGAACAGCAGTCGTCCCTTGCACTTCTCGCAGAGCACCGTCCCTCTCAGGTAGTGCTCGTGGATCTGCGGCCGATCGCCGCTGATGCGAGCGGCGGTCAGAAGCACTTGCACCCGGTCGAACGTCTCTTGGTCAATGAGCTTCTGGTGACGGCCTGGGTATGTGCGACCGTCCCATCTCACTATGCCGATGTAGTAGGAATTTTGCAACAGCTCATGGATGCGGTTCGGGCCGAGGACTCGTTCGGGGAATTTGGCGGTGCCTCGGCTGCGGAGCCCTCGCTCGGCGAGATGGTCCGCTAGATCCCGCAGCGACCACGCCCCCGTGGAGTACAGCTCGAACGCGAGCGTGACCAACGGTGCCCGCACCGGGTCCAGTTCCACCCCGCGCACTCCTTGAGCGCCGACCTGGCGCTGCGCTGACTGGTAGCCGATAGGTGGCTTGAACGGTGTGCCGCCGAGTTCGTGCTTGCGCCGCAGCCCCTTCTTGACCTCTGTGGAGAGGTTGTTGCTGTAGTACTCCGCGAACGTCGCAAGCATCCCGTGCATCAGCCGACCGGCCGGCGTCTCGTCGATGTTCTCGCTGGCGCTCACCAGCGTGATTCCCATGCCGACGAGCTTTTGGTAGAGCACCGCGTCATCCAGCCGGTTGCGGGCGAGGCGGTCGACCTTGTGGACGATCAGGTACTTGACGCCGAGCGCTGGCAGCTCGCGCATCATCTGCTGCAACACCGGCCGACTATCGCTACGGGCTGACTCGGCCCGCTCCATATAGACCTTCGCGAGATCAGCGCCAAGCGTGATCGCTTCGCGCTTGCATCCCTCGACCTGAGCGGGCAATGAGTAGCCATCGCCATCCCCGTCACCATCGCGGCCCATCTGACCAGCACTGGAGACACGGGCATAGACCGCCGCCAGCTCCTTTACTGGCTCGTTCTCATCGGTTAGTGATTGTGGTGTGTTGTGTGTTTGGGGCATTAGGTATGTTCTCCTTTCTGTTATGTGTCGTGAACGCTGCAACGTTGTGAAAGTCACTACGTTTCGTCTGGACTACCTCCTTTCTCGGTTAATTGGCTTAACGATTTTCCCGTTAAGTCGTGATTTAAGCAACGTGTTAATTGGTAGTGCGAGCCGGTCAAGGTGTGAAACCCCGACCGGCTCGCTGTGGCTCAGTTCAGCGCCTCCAGACGCTCGGTGATGGCCTGCTTTCTCTCGGCGGCGCTGCCCTTGAGCGCCTCGTACTCGGCCTTGGCCTCGTCGGCCCTGGACTTGGCTGCGTCGACCTCTCGGTCGATTGCTGCAATCGCCCTTTCTAGTGCGGCTCTCGCGTCGGCGAGTGCGTCGTCCGGTGTCGTCTCACGACGGCGGGTCCGCGCGGGCTTGGCGCTCTCACCACCCTCTAGCTTCTTCTTGTGAGAGTAGTAGGACCCGCGCACCGAGTCGAACGGCCTGCCGGTCTCCTCGGCGATCTGACGGAAGGCGTCGGCCTTGTCGGTGCCGGAGGCGATCATCGTCTCGACCCGGTCGTAGATTGCCTGAGCCTTGGTCACTGCCATGTGGTGTCTCCTTTGGGTTGAATGGCCTTGGCGGCGAGCAGAAAGACCGGGGTCCTTCCGCCCGCCGTGAGGCCGTCCAGCCCTCACGAGCGCTCCCGCTCAGCTTCGTGCGCCCAATGGGTAAGACGAGCGCAGGCAATATCGATGTACTTGGCTTCCCGTTCGATACCGAGGAACGGCCGGTTCTCCATGACCGCCGCGATTCCGGTGGAAGCACTTCCGGTGAACGGATCGAGCACAACCCCGCCCGGTGGTGTCACCAGCGCCACCAGCCAGCGCATCAACGCGAGCGGTTTGACGGTCGGGTGAATGTTGCGCCGCAGTCGCACCGCTGGACGGCTGTAGAGCAGATCGGATTGAAGCGGCAGCTCCTCACACCCGGTCTCGCGCTCAACCTTCGAGGCTTTGGCGCAGAAGAACAGGCGGCTGGGACGTAGATCCGGACGGGCAGCGTCGAGCAGCCCTGCCGGACAGTCGCTCACGCAAACAGCCTCGGTGCAGCCGGAGCCGTGGGAGAGCGCCAGATGCGACGGCCAGTAGCTATTCACGCGCGACGCCTCGGTGTTCAGCGCCCCGGTGCCCCATGCCTCCACATTGCGGGGCGTGGTGCCGTCCAGTGGTTTGCGGGCGAGCAGGATCGGCTCGTAGGCTGGCTTGAGCATCGCGGCCTGCCCTCCGGGGAGCTTGCGGGTCTTGGGTGCGCCTTGGGCGTAGACCCACATCAACACGTCACGGACTTCGAGCCCGGCGTCCTCGACGCCGCTCGTCAGGCGGTGGAAGGTGCGCGGGCTCCCGAACGCGACCAAGTGTCCGCCGGGTTTGAGTACGCGCTGGCACTCGCTCGCCCAGGCTTTCGCCCACGCCGCGAAGCCTTCGCCATCTGAGAGCTGCCTTCCGGCCTTGCCTGCGCCGTCCCAGGCTTCATTGTGGAAGGCGATCCCGTAGGGCGGGTCAGTGACGATCGCGTCTATGCAGGAGTCGGGGAGCTTCGCCAGTGCGGCGAGCATGTCCGCTTCGAGCAGACGCCAGCGGTCGGTCGTGTCGCTGTAGAGGGATGGCTTGTGGGCGCTCACGAGCGGGCCTCTGTGGCGAGGAACTCCACGACCTCGCTCGTCAGGCAGACCGCGAACATGCGCTGCGCCTCCGCAGGCAGGCGGCTGAGGGCGCTCTGGATACGCTCGGCGCGGCGGGTGTCCGGCACCGCCCACAGCACCTTGGGGTGTACTCGTTCGCTGCCGGAGCGGTGGTGAGCGAGGTAACGCTTGGCTTTGGCGAGGACCGTGCCGGTCGCCTCTGTTGCGAGATCCACCTCCACATACCAGCGATCCTCAAAACTGCTCCCAGGAACCGCGACGCGGATGTACAGGTCGGGCTTCAAGGTGAGTCGAGCGCCCAGTCCGGCGAGGAAGGTTCGCCAGCACTCCGGCTCGCTCTGAACCTCAATCGATTCCAGGGTGCCGTTTCGGCTGGCTTCGCCGAGTGCGACGACCAGCTCGGTGCAGGCGAGGGTATGCGCGACATACAGAGCGCCGGGAGCTTCGAGACGGTTGGCCTGTTGGCCGCGTCGGGCGAGTAGCTTCGCTCCGGCGATGCCGACGGTGTAGACCATGCCGCTGCTTCCGGCGCGCTCGCCACCGACACGTCGCGGCAGCGCGTCGAGTACCCGCCAGTCCACCAAGCGTTTGAGGGCGCGGCGTCCAGCTCTGGCCCGCGCGTCGCCACGCTCAGAGGTCAGCCAGTACCGGCGGATCAGCTGACTACCGCTCGCAAGCCGGGAGCTGCTGACGAATCCGAGGACCAGCCAGTCGGTGTCGGTCAGGCGTTGGAGAGTCCGGTAGAGCCGATCTGGGGTGATGTAGTTGGAGCGGGCGGGGACCGACTGCTTCGGCGGCGAAAAATCCCGAGAAGCTACTCCTGTACGGGGAGTGTGGCGCTCCTGACTCGACGTCATGGGTGAAGCGATGGGACGGGTCATGCCTGCCTCCCAACTCGCCCATACGAGCCGCCGCCCTCGGTGGATTCGCCGACCATCCGGCGTGCGAGCTCCGCCTCGATCTCGGCCGGATCACGGCCATACGCCTGAGCCGACAGCGCCCGGATACGGGCAGCCTCGCCGGTCACCGGCGGTGGTCCCTCGGTGCGTCCGGTGACGACCACCGAGCCACTGCCGAGCGATCCTGTGTTGATCCGGGCGGCGCACTCGTAGCGGCCCAGGCCCATCAGGTCGGCGGCGGTGAGGCCGGGTAGCTCCTTGGCGAGACGGGTGGCCTCTTCGCTGCCGGTGATGTTCAGCGCCATCAGACTCCCGACATTCCCCAGGAGTGAGTCGCGGACGCTCTGCGGTAGCCGGGCGAGTCCTTGGGTGGCGGCGACCACGCCGCAGCCGAGTCCGCGGCTGCGCTCGAGGAACCGCTCAATGCCGACCGGGAGCCTCAGCGATTGCAGCTCGTCGCAGTAGAAGAAGATCGGGTGACGGGCGTGCTCGGGAAGGTTGACGCGAGCCTCGACGGCCGTCCACACGAGATACCCGACCAGGGCCGAGAGCAGGTCATTGGCGCTCTCGCCGAGGGCGGATGGGCTGAGCGCCACGACCAGCCACTTCCGCTCAGCGAGCAGCCGTGGGATCGACAGCTTCGGCTGCGGCTGGTTGATGATGTTCCGCAGCGCCGGACGGGCCAGCAAGCTCGTGATCCTCGACAGCGCTGGGGCGATGTGCTGAAACTGCTCGGCACCCGACAGCGACTCTTCGTAGGTGCGCCATTGAGCGGCGAGGATGGGGTCGCGTAGTCGGCCCACGGCGCTGCGTCGCAGATCCGCGTCGGTGTAGAGCCGCATCCAATCCGAGAGCACCGGGTCCGGTAGCTCCGCCAGCGCGCGGAGCCCCATCCGCAGGTAGCCATCGATCCGCACGCCCCAGGCGTCCTTGTAAATGCCCTTGAGCGCTGACAGCACCACCTCCGTGCGGGTATCCGGGTCACCGCTACCGAGCAGATCCAACCCCGGCACCGGGCCAGGAGCCGAAGGATCAAGCACCACGATCCGGTCGGCGTGCTCAGCCGGGACGCGATCCAGCAGATCACTCACGAGCTGGTTCTTGGGATCGAGCAGAATCCCGCCGTAGCCGGCAGAAATGTCAGCCAGGATGCTGCGCAGCAGGAGCGTCGACTTGCCCCCGCCGGTCGGCGAGATCACGGCCATGTGGACCCGCGAAGCCTCCGGCGACAATGCCACCGGCCGCTCGCCATCCGAGTCCCGCCCGATGAACAGACGCCGCCCGTTGCGGGGAACATGACGCGGAACCAACAGCTCACGCGAGGCACCGACCTCCACCCCCGGCACCGGCTCACCAAGTGGCAGACCGAGCAACGGCACAATCTCTGAAACGCCCAGCCAGCCAGATGACCGATTGACCTTGGGGAGAGCCGCCAGCGTCCGATTGCCACGCTCATACGTCACCCGGATACCGCCAGCGAACCCACGACGGCTACGCAGCACACTCTCGATATGCGAGGCGATCTCACGCGCCCGGCCACGCGAACCAGCCCGGATTGAGACGAGGCCGCTCACACGGAAACCAGGGGCCGCAGTCTTGGCCCGCCAGGCTTTGGTGATCTCTTTCTGCCTGGGGGTCGGCTCTGTCGGCTCTCGCCACTGACGTGGACTGCCCGGCGAGAGCGCCCAGCGCAGCGCCACCACCTCATCACGACGCAAATGAGCCAAGCCGGAAAGCAGCGAGCGGGACACGCTCGCGGCGTCGTCCGTGAGCAGGAAGCTCGGCGTCTGAACGAACAGCCGCAGCGTCAGCGTCGCAACTTCGCTCGGACCCGCGTCCGAGTCCGTGATCCGCATCGACGGGACCGCTCCGGTAAGCGCGGCCCGCACCGATTCGCGCACCGACTCCGGTACGAGCACGCTGTGCGTGATCCTGCCCTCGGTCGCTACGACCTCTGTGACCAGCTCGGTGGTGTAGGGCAAACCGGCCAAGCCGTTCCAGACCGCCGCGACCTGCGCGGCGTCAAGGCCGATCGGATAGCGGGTTGAGAGCCGAACCCGGCTGGCTCTCATTTTCTCAGTCTGGGTGTGCTCGTAACCAGCGATCCCGGCAAGCAGGCCCAAACCACCGACGCCAGCACCAGCGAGGGAGAGCAACTCAGTGTTCACGCTTGCCCTCGATTTTCTTACGCTTGGCTTTCGCCGCAGCTTCACTCGCGCGACGTTGTTTTAATATGCGTTTGGCTTGGAGCCAGTACACGAGCGCGAGCTGCTCTGTGTCAATCTCCTCCCGCCTGACCCCTGTTACTTTGATACGACGTGAATTCGCCATAGATAATTCCTCCTTTCGTGTGAGTTGGTTCTACATTTGTCACCTCCCGTGTTAATTTGTTCGCCGTTTGTTCGGTCGACCTCCAGAGCTTACGATGACTAAATTGTTTGAGTCAAGCACCAGCTTTATGTGACTGGGGTGAATCCAGTTGTGCTTTGAGTACCGGGCAACCCCGACGTATGAGCTATCTCGGTCCCGTGAAAAACCACACGCAGCGCAGCAGAGCCGCCACAATGCCGAGCGCCACAATTGGCGTGACCAACGCTCCAGCCAGCGCGATAAGGGCGCGGCTGCTGGCCGCAATCACCACCAGCGCCAGAATCGCCAGAGCCAGCGTCGAGACGAGCCGGTTCATAGCTGCCTCGCTCGCAGTGCTTCGTCCATCGCAGTGCCGAGCAGGCCATCGGCGGCGCGCAGCTCAACCCGGAGATTGGCGTTGGCGTCGCTAAGTTCATCCCGGTCGCGATTCACGCAAGACAGCTCCTCCTGGAGGCGGCTGTTCTCGCGCACGAGTTCCCGGTTCCAACGGCACACATTCTGGAGCTGCTCGCGCTCAGTCATCGCCGTCGTCCTTCGGCGCGGTCCATCCGTTCAGCGGTTTGCTGGCGAATCTCGGTCATGCGCAGCATCGCGCGGGCGGTACGTTCAGCATGGCGACGGCGCTCACGCATCAGACGCTCCTGCGGGCTCACGACCGCCAAGGCCAGGATCAGCCCGAACAGGAACGCCACCAGCACCACGACGATGACGAGGATGAATACCGCCGAAGCGGGGATGAGAGCAAGCATCGCTACCAGTCCTCACTGAGGCGACGCAGCTCCCGGCGCAGGCCACGAACGCCGTCCTCGGCGATCCCGCTGAGGGCCTTTGCGCCGAACGCGTTGTTTTCGATGCGGCTCGTCAGGTCGCTGACGATCCCGTCGCCCTCGTCCAAGGCGTGGCGGGTGGCGACACCCAGGTCGCTCATGCGGGCCAGGGTCAGGTTGCGGCGGGCCTCATCCTCAGCGCGCGCCAAGAACGCGCCGGTCTGGATCGTTGCCAGCGCCCTCCCGACGGCACGGTCGGCGCTACGGCTCGCCAGCGGATAAGAGCGGCGAACAGACAGATTGGTTGACGACATTTCGGGTTCCTTTGCTCGGCGTTTGCGGGCCGTCAGAGCGACGGTGCCGGCCAGGATCGGGCCGATCTGCTTTCTTGACCTCCTGTCATATGCCGCGAGCACGCAAAGCCGGCTGGGACACGCCGGTCGGAGACCAACCCAACCAACACGTCGGCGCGATGCTCCACGGCCTACGCGAGCAAGCAGACGTCACCCAGGCCGAAGTAGCCGCTGCCGTCGGGGTTGATCAGAGCTACATCTCGCGGGTCGAGCGCGGCAGCCGCCCAGCCTCAGACCGCATCATCCGCTACTACAGCGAACGCTTCGGCGCAGCCGACCTCCTCGCCAGCCTCGTCGATATCGCTCGTGAGGGAGACCGCGAACGCCGACGCAAACGTAACCCGCTCCTCGTCGCCCGCCAAGCTCGCTACCCACTCGACGGCGACGAGGCCCGCTTCGTATCCGAGACACCACCCGACGGGTCGCCGGTTCCCTGCGGAGCCACGTTTACAAAGACCTGGACGATTCGCAACAGCGGCAGCGTCCCGTGGCACGGGCGCAGGCTACGACGAATCGGGCCAACCGTCGGGCCGTGGACACTCACCTCGCCACGCTTCACCCCGATCCCCGACACCGAGCCAGGCGAGACGGTCTCGATCTCCGTGCAGATCCACACCCCGCAGATGGAGACCGCAGCCGTAGCGCAATGGAAGATGGTCGATAAGGACGACCTGCTCTACTTCCCGACGAAGTACTCAGTCGGACTCGCGCTATACGTACTCGTCGGGCATGAAGTGAGCGCCACGCGCTAAAGCACCAGCTCTTACTCCACGGCTGCCGCGCAACTCAGATGCACGACCGTCGCCGCATCCTCGGGCACGCTCGGATCAAGGCAACGGGGATCGGTCGGATACACCGGCTCTCCGCATATGCAGCAATCACGGATCGGCGTCTTGAGCCAGGTCGCGACGGTCTTGGCACGCTCGGGCGGCAAGTGCGCAGAGGGATCACCAGACATAGTCGCCGAAGCGAACCACGAGTCCCGCTGATAGCGCAACCTGTGCGCCCGCCGCTCACCGACGGGCACATCTGCGCCCGCCAGAACGGCACCGAAGCGCGCGCGAGGTCACACGTTGACCTATCAGGTCACGCAGCTCTAGCTTCCGGGCTCCAATAAACCAAGCGGCCTCGGCACGGGTGATAGCCGCACCGAGGCCCGGACACAAGGAGCACTACCTCCCCATGCCCGCAGAGAAGCCTACGCCTGAGCTGCCGTCGAATGATCTGATCCTGGCCGCGATCGAGCGAGCCGTCTGCCACCGAGACCGCGACGAGCCGGAGTCGCTCAGCGACATCAAGGAGCACCTGGGGCTCCCGCACAATGGCTGGACAACCCTGCAACTGCGCCCGAAACTCGAGGAGCTCGAAGCCGCCGGCCTGATCGAGCAGTCTCGCATCCGCAGCAGAGCTGTGTGGGGGCTCACGCGCAAGGGCCGCAGGCGGCTGGATGCCGTGCGCGATCGCCTCACACTGCCCGAGGCAGGCCAGCACCGCAGATGGCGCGAAGCCCAAGCTGCCGCCAGCGAACGGATCGCCGGACTCCGCGCCGACATGCGCGGCGTACTGGATGAGGCCATCGCTCTACTCGAAGCCGAGCGCGAGCCCGACTCCGCCACCTTGTACAAGCTCGGGGAGCGCCTCGACACCCAATGCCGGCGAGTCGCTTCAGCCACCTACATCCTGCACGAGTGGCAGGAGCCCGACGACTCAGCCCCTGACATAGACAACGCGCCCTACCGGCAGCACGGCAGACGCTCCACACAAGACTGGGACCACGACTAAACGCCGCGCATCGGCACTTGTGCGACGTGGTACGTCTGACAGCAAGCCACGGGCTTCTCTGATATTGAAACCCCCCACTCTCCAGAGAAGAGCAGGGGATCGACGCGACATAGCACAGCGGCGCGATAGGAGAGGCGTGACCATACTATGACTGAATTGATTGCCTATCGGATGCCGGCCACACCCACAGCGAGACTCGATATGCCATCAACCATCCATAGAGGTAAACCACGGATTCCCGGCTTCACGCCAGAGCGATCAGCCGGGAATCCGCAACAGCGAGGGCATGTACCCGCGCTGATCCTGCTCCGTGCTCAGAAAAGCAGCCTGCGCTTGTCCCATTGCAAGAGCGCCACGTAAACTGCGAGCTTCCCGCCGGAGCAGAAACTAGAAAAAACTGTGTAGGTAATACCTTTAAAAGGGTTGCCAGATCAAGCTAAAGGTTAACCGTATTTTAATGCCTCAGCGCACATTTGTACAGCACCATTTCGCGCGCAGAGCGCACGCCTAAACTTATGATGGAGAACCGCCCCCAAACGAGAGAGCCCTCCTTGAGATCAAAGCTAACGCCACGCTGCCTTGCCTTGGGACGCGACCATAACATTTGGCTCGCGGCTCAGCGAGCCCCGGTTTCGTTGGACCTCGCTCTTTGCGAGCAAATCATGGCTACAGCGGTATAGCCGCCCTCGCCCAAGGGAGCCCCGGTCTTCCGCGCGCCTCGGGGGCTAGTTCTTGCGCTCTTGCCTTGTCGATTCCGCAAAATGCGGCGACAATACGCTCACGCACCAAAGTTCCGCCGCTAGGCACGATACGATACTTCGTATCTCTCATTGCAAGTGAGTGCCATACAGCGAGCATCCAATCAGAAAGGTGCCTATGCACCGTCACCACTAGATAGCGAAGCCTTACTAATCTCCTCCCGGAGGCGGTTTTCCTCCCTGACGAAGATTGACGGCTTCCCTCCACCAGAAGTGCATATTCGGGACGCTTTGACGTCTCAAGCTACGCATAAGGCGCCGCCGTGGTGCTCGTTCACCTTCGCTCGCTTGCCAAAAGAGTTAATCGGCGCTATGCGGACTACTCCGATGGAGAAACGCCAATGTCGCTTGATCACTCCTACATAGACGCCTTCGCTGACTCACCATGCGAGTCAGCGATTATCCCCGCCTGGAACCACCCTGAGCATATCCTTGAGCTACTCGGCGCCGCCGAGAGTTCATTTTTTGCACCTTTGCGCCGCTTTGGGATTGTTCCCGTACCAGCCGGGACATGGCCCATCGTACCCTCGGACATCGTTGTTGATACTGGTCTGGGACTGCTCCAAGTTGATCAATCCCTGGATGAACCTTCATTGAGGTGCACCTGGCCAGATGCACCCGCAGCATTCAATGTTCTCAAGCAAGCTGGATTCGCGCCCGATACGCTCCGACTAGGGCACTTCGTGCACGGCTTCGATGATCCTCAACCACTTGTCCTAGCAGCGAAGAGACATCCTAGAATCTGTGATGTCGCTGTATGGGTACAGCTTGAGATAGGACAGATCTCAATATCTACGAACCTCGGGAACTGGGCAACTGACGAACTATGACTTTGGTACTTCAATGCGTTAGCATTCGGACAGTCGCAAAATAAATGGGCGAGCCCCACATGCATTGGAAAGACACAAAGCGATTCGCGAAACTACCATCGTGGCTTGGCAAGCAAGTGGCGGGCACAATTGTCGGACTATTGGTAGCGGCATTTGTTGGATGGCTACTCGCCTTTTCCGGCTTCACCCGAACATCTGGCGGACATAGGAGTCGACCACCGCTTGCAGATCAAATAGATACGCTCAGGAGCAGCCTGGCGCGCAGCGGCTTCGAAATCAACACATTCCAGGAAGTTACTCTCCGGCCTGGGATACCTTCACTGTTGCTGACGACTACGCGCGGTCTTCATACTCATGATGTCGAGATATACGACTACATCAATGGAGAACTAAAGAGAGCGTTTCGTTTCGCCGCTAGTGTGGCCGTAAAGCCCGACGCTGGCATCAAGGAATCAACGGAAGGCATCGAAACGCCAGAATCGTCCCCGTTCAGTGCGGAAGATATCACCACGATTGACGACGCTGGGCCTGATCGTGGCGTTTTCGGATCATTTGACGACAGCGTCGAGGGAGCGACACGACGAATCCCGGCTGTGATCACTTGGTCAGCCACGACACGCGAATACATAGTGAGCCCCTTGCTCCTAAAGCCCACCGTCTTTGCGCCATACACCGACACAGACTCACAGACGGCGGCCATACGTGAACTTGCTTATAACACGCCGCGTATGGCATACACCATTGCTGACTCATATACAGCCACGAGCTTTACGGGATATGCGTTGACTTCCTACATAATTGTGCAGAGCGCCGACGAGGCGGTCCAGTATCTGCTCGGTTCGGTTGTAGTGGACCAATCCCAGTCACCAGTTGCCGACATAATGGAGGTAAACCTTTGGCAAGTCGAACAGGAAGACGACATCATTGCAGCTGGCCCATGCATGGAAGCTGCTCCCCAACACCTACCGGCCTATTTCACAGCGCCGCTTCGCGCTGACGACAATCATACGTTAGACCTCAAGGCTATCTGGACGGAAATCAGCTCAAGACTAACCTCATTGTCCTGTCTCGACGTCCTTGTGGAACGGGGCGAAATGCAGGAAGAATCACCGCCCGCTTAGCGGTGGTCGCCGCAAGATGCCGCTTGTACGACATGCTCACGTCATCCCTATCCACAACGCGACTATTTACCCGGTGGACTAGGGTTCACGATCTTTGAGCTGGGCGATGGACTACTCGGCGGAGAGACCAACTCATGTATCCCGGTGACCGCGCCAATGCTCGCGACGGCCGTCAGGAGCAAGAACCGCGCTGCCCTTATGTGGATGCCGACGTAGGCGCCGACGGTGCAGAGAAGTCCGCCGGCCACGATCACGCCCACGAGAGCCCATCCGTTCAGCCAACCAGTGACTGCGGGTACTAGTGCGATCGCGAGCCCGAACAGCCCGATCACCGCGCCCACGCCGGCGCGCTTGAGTTGTGCGCGCCGGGCGGCCTGGTCATGGGCAGCCTTCGTGACTTGCTCCTCGGTGGCTTCGGCGCGCTGCTCGGCGGCTTCGGCGCGCTGCTCGGTTTGCGTGATCCGCCGCTCCGCGCTAGTGATGCGCTCACCAGCGGCGGACAGCTCACGCTCGAAGTCCTCGCGTGCTCCGGCATGCTCGCGCTCTCTGCGAGCAGTCGCGTCTTGCGCTGCCCTTGCTTGCTTCTCGGCCTCGGCGCGAGCGGTGCGCGCCTCGTCTAGTTCACGCTGCGTGGCGGCGAGCTGGCGCTCCATCTCCTGGCTCTTTTCAGCCACAACTGCGTCGATCTGCGCGGTCCGCGCCTCGCCGTCCCTCGCTTCGATCTCGACCAGCGCGGCTGAGTCGAGCATCACACGGGTGGCGACCTCCTCTGTGGAGTCCTCCACCAAGAGGTCGATCCGCCCTAGCGTTTCTGCGATCACCTGCGGGCTGATGATGCCCCCGCGTGGCCGCAGGGAAGGTGTGTCGAGCAGATCGACAAGCGTTCGCTCATAGTCCTCAGTACGCGCCGTGAACCCCCGCACAATCTGCGCCCACGACGTGAGCGACACCGCGAAGGGGAGCGCACCCGGCGCCCGGTCGAGCAGCCCATACGGGATGAGCAGCCCATCACGAGTGAGGAACCAATAGCCAGCGCTTGAGAACTTGCGTTCGTGGGTGCCTCTCAATTTCTCGATCAGCAGGCGGTGCTTAGCGTCGTGCTCCTTAACCGGCTCGGCCTTCAGCTCCACGCCTCGAATGTGCTCCATGAGCGAGATCTGGTCGTTGATCGCCTCGGGGACGTGCTCGACCGAAGTGCATCCCTCGTCAACTATGGTCACGCCGAGCTTTTCGACTAGGCCCTCGACTTGGTCGTGGAGGTCGCAGAAGTCCCGCGGCGTGACTCCAGTTTCCTTGTACTTACGCCAGTAGGCGGTGATGAACGACGTGTCGCTGCCGGCATCGGCGGCGATCTCCGCCAGAGCGCGGGGAGGCAGCGACGTGCGCGCGAGCTGCTCCCGGCCGTGACGGACACTCCGCTTCATCTCGACGATCGTCCAGGGCGTGACAGCGAGCTCGAAACCGAGGTCCCGTGTCATATCGAGGACGCGCTTGGTCGAGAGGTATGCGCGCGGGCCGTTCAGGTTAAGCGCGGTCCACAGGATGTTTGTGTCGAGATAGACGCGTTGGCCGCGCGTGACGGCACGCACGAGTCGCTCAGCGGCTGGGTCGAGCGTGAACACGGCAACCAAGTACGCAGTCGTCATCAGGTTCGCGATGTAGGTCCTCTGCGCCCGGGTCGGTTCCCGGATGAACCTGTACAGGGCCTGCGCCCTGGCCTCCAGTACCGAAGGATCGCGTCGTGGCAGGAAGTCAAAACCAAGTTGCTCGACATCCAAGAAGAACCGTGCCGCCCGCTCCTCCTCGGGATACAAGATTAGGGCGGCCTCGGCGCCATAGTGGCTGATGATGCGCTGGAGCCAGGCGAGCAGGTCTTCACGCAGCGTGGCTATCTCCGCTGGGCCAAGAGCCGGAGCAAGTGTGCGGGCTGTCCCTTCCCACTCGACCAAGGCCGTGGACTCGATGTCGGAGGACTGCTCAACAACGGCGTTCAGCTCGGATCGCGCCCCAGCGGTGAGGCTGTACTTGCCATCCTCCTTACGCAGCCGCCCGGCGTCGACGAGCGCCTTGACGTCGTCGCGCAGCTCATCGACGTCCAGCGACAGGCCCCAAAGCGACTGACAGTAGTCGGCGCACTCTGCGAGCGATCCGAAGCCGCTCTCTCCAGACTCATGCGCGGCTGCGAGAACGAGTTGCCGCCGCACGAACTCGACGGTTACCTTGCCGGCACCGAACGGCCGATGGACGGCCAGGCGCCGTACGCGCTGCTTGAAGTCAGGGCTTTGGGCCGAGGTCTCAGTCTCCATGGGCGTAACACTTATAAATATCGCGCCCATCGGTCGGACTTCGACCCGAGCCTGTCCCGCTATCCCTGACTGTTCCGGCTGTCTGCACCCCCGGAGCGTGGGATTCGAACCGGAGTCCGCATCCCACAACGCTCTCCTCATTCAGCGTGCGTCGCTCAGCGCCTCCACCAGCCGCCGCACCCTGTCGGCAGGAACCAAAACCCCGGCCTCCCTTTCGGGTGCCGGGGCGGTTCGTCCTTCAAGAAAATGGTCGGGGAGACAGGATTTGAACCTGCGACCGCCCGGCCCCCAGCCGGGTGCGCTACCAGACTGCGCCACTCCCCGTGGCACTTCAAAAGCGGGCGACGGGAATCGAACCCGCCCTAGAAGCTTGGAAGGCTCCTGTGCAACCACAACACCTCGCCCGCACCTACGGACGAAGCCATGTTACCGACGCTCCTCCACCGGCACCGCCCCCGACTCGTCGACGAGGCCCTGAGGGGGCCAGGGGCCGCACCAGTTGTCGCGCGCGCCGTCGAGCGTGACGGTGGAGCCGTTGAACGCGCCCCCGAGCGGCGAGGCGAGCAGCGCGACGAGCCATGCGTGCTCGGCGACGGAGCCGAGGCGTTGCAGCGGTACGGTGCGGGACATGCCCGCGCGCACGCTCGCGGGGTACTTCGCGAGCACGTCCGTTTCGAAGTGCCCCGCCGCCACGGCCGACACCGCCACGCCATCGTCAGCCCACCGCGCGGCGAGTTCGCGCGTCAAAGCCTCCACGGTGGCGCGCGCGGCGCCGGAGTGCGCCATGCCGGGCATGCCGTTGTGCGGCGAGAGCGTGACGTTCACGATCCTGCCGCCGCCCGCGGCCTGGAACGCGAGCTCGAACGCGGCGTAGGCCATGTTGAGCATGCCTTCCACGTTCAGCCGCCACACCGCGCGCCAGCCCTTCGCGGCGATCAGCTCCGCGGGGCTGAAGAACTGCCCGCCGGCGTTGTTGACGAGCAGATCCAGCCGCCCGCGCGACTCGAGCACGCCGCCGATCAGCCGCAGGGCGTCGTCCCGCTCACGCACGTCTCCCACGACCCACTCCACGTCGCCGCCCGCCGCGCGCAGCTCCGCGGCGGCCTGCTCGAGCACGTCCTCGCGCCGCCCGCAGATGGTGACGCGCGCGCCGCAGCGCGCGAGCTCGCGCGCGGTCTCCCTGCCGAGGCCCGTGCCGCCGCCGGTGACGAGCGCCACCTGGCCGTGGAGCACCCCCGGGGCGAAGATCTGCGACGGCTCGGCGACGGCGCTCATGGCGAGCGATCATAGGCGCCGGCGCGCGCGTAGGGGCACCCAGCCGACGGTCCGTCCCCGTTCGCAGCTACGGTTCATCCGTGTCGCGCAGGCCACTGGTCCCTGTCCTCGGGCTCGCCATCGGCGACTACGTGCTTTGGAATTGGTCGTTGAACGGCAATCACGACGTGCTCGCGCTGATCGCGGGGCTGACGCTTCCGCCGCTGGCGGTGGCGTGCGTGTGGCTGCTCGCGCTGAGCGCAGCGGATCTGATCGCTGCGACCGTCCGTCGCCAGCCGGCCCGTTCGCGCGCCAGGGGCACAGCTCGCCGTCGCGGCGCGGCCGAGGGCTCGCGGACGGCCGTGGGCGCGAGCGACGGCTCGCAGGCGGCGAGCGCCGCCGCGGCGAAGGCGCGTGCGGATTCGCGCAAGCTCGCCGCTTGATCCGACCCCCCACCCGCGCATGAGCAGCAGCGGCTCCTCCAGCGGATCTCCCCCGTCCGAGGATCGCCCCTCCCCCAGCGGCGCCCCCCGCGACCGTCCCCCCCGTCGCTCGCTGCGCTTCAGGCGCATCCGCGCGGCGCTGATCGCGCTGGCGTTACTCGCGGGCTCCGCGGCGCTCGCGGGCTACCTGTACGAGCAGCACCGCAAAGGCAACATCTACCACCCACACGCGCGCTTCATCCCGCAGCCCACGCCGACGAAGCTGCCGCCGACGCCGCCGGACCGCTTCGCGTGGCCGCTGTACGGCTACACGAAGAACCACACGCGCTTCTTCCCCGCGCCGCCGACCGTGCGCGCGCCGTTCAAGGGCGTGTGGGTGCGCAACGAGCACTCGCTGCTGGAGTTCCCGCCTGTGATCCACGGCGGGCGCATCTACCAGTTGGCGGACGACGCGGTGCTGAGCGCGATGGACAAGCGCACGGGTCGTCTGCTGTGGACGAAGCCGCTTGGCAAACTGTCCGCGTCGACGCCGGCGGTGACGGCGAACACTGTGTACGCGACGGTGCTGGAAAGCGGCCATCCGCATGCCCCGGGGCGGATCGTGGCGCTGGACTCCGCCACGGGCCGCATCCGCTGGACGCGCTCGTTGCCGAGCCGCAGCGAGTCCTCGCCGATGGTGGACCGCGGGCGCGTGTTCTTCGGCTCGCAGAGCGGGCGCGTGTACGCGCTGGACGCGAGCACGGGCAAGCTCGCGTGGAGCTACCAGGCTTCGGGCGCGGTGAAGGCGAGCCCGACGCTGTCGGGCGGCGCGCTGTACTTCGGCGACTACTCCGGGCACGTGCAGGCGGTGTCGGAGCGCAGCGGCCGGCGCCTGTGGCGCAGCAGCTCCGAAGGCGCGCTGCTGGGCAGCGGCACGTTCTACTCCACGCCCGCGGTGCTGTACGGGCGCGTGTTCCTGGGCAACACGGACGGGCGCGTGTACGCGTATGACGCGTCGAGCGGCCACCTGGACTGGGCGGTGCAGACGGGCGCGTACGTGTACTCCTCGCCCGCGGTGACGAACGCTCCAGGCCTCGGCCCGACTGTGTACATCGGCTCCTACAACGGCACGTTCTACGCCATAAACGCGCGCTCGGGGCACGTGAGCTGGCAGTTCAACGGGCGCGGGCGCATCTCCGGCTCGCCGACGATCGTGGGCAAGACGGTGTACTTCGCGGTGCTCGGCCGTCACCACACCTACGGTCTGGGCATCTCCACGGGCCGTGTGCTGTTCGAGAGGAACACCGGCTCGTTCGACCCCGTGATCAGCGACGGAACCAACATCTACCTCACGGGCACGACGGCGCTGTATGCGCTCGCGCCGACCGACCTGCCCGCCGCTTCGGCCAAGCACGCGAGCAAACGCAGACGCGCCGTGCACCACCGTATTTCTCATAAGAGGGTCGCGCGGCGGCGAGCCAAACGCTAGATGGTTGATTCCACGGTGATGCACCGCCGGATGGCGCGTCTGACCTTCGCCGGCCGGCGTCCTCGGCCTCGACCTTGCCACCAGCAAGGCCTTCGGCCTGCGTCCTTGGCCGACTCGGCCATCCACACCCCCGGACCACGGCACATCACCGTGGAATCAACCATCTAGGCGGTCGTCACGGTGTTGGGCGCGTGCACGATGCGCCCGTGCCGAGGGCTCGTGCGAGCGAGAAGCGAGCTGTGACCGTGGCGGTGCCCGCCGCGTCGAGGCGCAGCAGCGTCCACCCGCCTGGCGCTGGCCCGACGCAGCCGCTGCCGTGCGTGAGCGTGAGGTAGCGGCTGTAGCGCACGCGGGCCACCAGGGTGCCCGCCGTGGCGGAGCGCACGACGAACGAGTCGTGGCGCATCGACACGAGCGCTCCGTTGTCGCTGAGCAGCGGCGTGGGCGCGAGCACGCGGTAGACGCGCCAGTGCGCGCTGGAGAACACCAGTCGCAGATACGGCAGCCCGCCGCGGATCAGGCGGCCCTCCTGTCCGCTGGGCGGGTCGAGCCGCACGTCGGGCAGCGCCACGTAGGACACCGCCTGCTCGTGCAGCCACGCGTAGTAGGCCGCCGCCGTGAGTCCCGGCGTGAGCAGCACGCGGTCGTAGCGCGTGTCGAGCTGCTTCTCCCAGCCGCGCGCGAGCGACACGTCGTCCGCGAGCAGCGCCGCCTCCCAGTGCGCGCGCGTGAGCGGCACCTCCACCCGGATCGGCCCCTGCGCGGCTTCGACGCCCACGAGGAAGCGCTTCAGGGGGGCGTAGTAGGAGGCGCTCGTGGCTTCGCTGCCCGCCACGGCGAGCGTCTCGCGCACCGGCCCCCACGCGACCCACACGGCGATCGCGCACAGCACGGCGGCCATGGCGAGCGTCCTCGCCATGGCCCTCCGCGTCTCCGTGCTCGTCGCTGCGCTTGACACCGTCGCAGCCTCGGGCAGATCCGCCGTGCTCGCTGGCCTGTTGCGCTCGCAGGTGGACGTCCGCGGCATGCGCGCCCACAGCAGCAGCGGTCCCGCGAGCAGCACCCCGTAGCGCTCCACGTTGCTGCCCACGGGCGTGCGCACGAGCACGCACAGCACGCATGCCGCCAGATACAGCCAGCCGCCAATCCGCAGCGTGCTCGCCTCGCGTGGGAGCGCCCACACGAACGCCATTGTGACGAACGCGGTGACCGCGAACGACAGCGCGGGGAACGGCTCGTAGCCGCCTTCGGGGAACAGCGCCACGAGCGCGAGCACCACCACCGCGGCGGGCGCCGCAAGCGCGAGCAGCGCGCGCGGCGAGCGATCGGCGAGCGCGACGGTAAGGCCGGCAAGGCCGAGGAATGCTCCCGCGACCGGGCTGGCGCAGGCGCACAACGCCGCCAACGCGCCCGCGAGCGCCGGATGTCCGCGCCGCAACGCGAGCATCGCGCCGAGCGCGAGCGGCACGCCGAGCGCGAACGTCATGCGCCCCGACCACACGTCGCCGAGCGCGGCCACGGCGAACCATCCCGCCGCGGCGTGCACGCCCCAGCGCGCGTCGGACGGCGCATCGCGGCGCGCACCAGCCCGCCGGCTTCCCCACAAGCCACCGCGCCGTACATCACCCTCGCCGGCCTGCAGCGCGCCAACGCCAGCGCCGGAACGCACAAGGCGCTCGAACAGCACGCTCGATGCGAGCACCGACAGCGCTCCCACGAGCCGGATGCCGAGCAGCGCGCCGAGCGGCGGGAACAGCAGGCTGTAGCCCGGCAGGTGGTGGCCGGCGTACCAGTGCTCGTCCCACACGGCGAACCCCAGCTGTCGGTACAGGTCCACGCGGTACGTCTGCGCGGCGAGGTCCGGCGTGCGCGGGTCCACGAGCAGCCACGCCGCGATCAGCGCCGCCGCAAAGAGCGCCACGATCGTCACGCCCCTCACCCCCGAGATTGCCGCGTTTCTCATCCGCACGCGAAGATACTGCCGACCATGGTCGCCCCACCACACTCAAGCGTGCTCGCCCGCGCCAACGCCGCGACCGCACGAACCGCGCGCCGCGCCAGCGCCGTGACCGCTCGAACCGTGCGCCGCGTGAGCGCCAGGGCGGCTCTTGCGGCGGCGTTCGCGTGCGTGGCGCTCGCGCTCGCGGGTTGCGGCACGGGGCACCCCAAGGCGATCGCCGCGGCGGAACTGGCGGAAGCGCAGACGTTCCCCTACTACCGCCTCTACTGGGTGGGCCCGCAATTCGAAGGACGCCCGCTCGCGGCCGCGGATGGGCTGAACGGCTACCTCACGGCGCTCGGCACGAGCGTGTACTACGGCGACTGCGTCAAGAACAAGGGGCTGTTCGGCAGCGGCAGCTGCGTGCTTCCACTGCAGATCACCACCGTGCTGTATCGGCTGCACTCCAACGCCGCGCTCGGCCCGCAGCGCAACCTGCTGCTGCGCGGCGTGCCCGCCACCACCTACGACGAAGGACGCTCGATCGAGATCTACACCGGCCGCGTCGCGATCGACGTGTTCTCCGACACGTTCGCCCGCGCGCTGCGCGCCGCACGCCGGCTGCTGCCTCTGAACGCCCCCGGGAGCGCCTCCGGCGCGCTGCCCCCTCCGATCTACTGCCCCGGCCTCTCCGGGGCCCAGGAACCGGCGCTGCGACGCGTCATGGAATCGCTGCCCGGCAAGGTCTGCCAGCTGACAGCCGCGCGCGCCGCTTACGCGAAGACGCTCACCGGCTCCTAACCACGGGCTGCCTGACCCGACGCCTGACCGTGCCCGCCGTGCCCCGCCGTGGCCCCGCCTACCCGGGCACGGCCGGCGCGACCGGCTTGCCGATCTCCCTGCGCAGGCTTGCGAACGCCAGCGAGCCGATCACCGCGGGCACCCACATGGTGATCGCGCGGTACACGACCACCGCCGCGATCACCACCGAGCCGGGCCTCACGCCGAACAGCAGCAGCATGCCCACCAGGCCGCCTTCCACCGCCACGAAGCCGCCCGGGATGGGCACCGTGTTGGCGAGCATGCCCACCAGGTAAGCCATCGCCACCACCCAGAACGACGGTGTGTGGCCGAACGCCGCGAGCGCCGCCCACAGCACGAGGTTGTCCGCCAGCCAGTACGCGACCGCCCCCAACAGGCGCCAGTCGCGCTCGCGGATCAGCGCCAACGCGTCGTGCACGCCGCCGCTCAGCGCCGTCAACGCCACCTCGCGGCGGCTCCCCCGCAGGCGCGGGAGCGACGCCGCGCGAGATGCCCACGCCGCCAACGCGAGCGTGCCCGCTACCGCCGCGAGCGCCGCCAGGGCGGGCACCAGCGTGAGCAGCTCATCGCGCGAGCCCGGCAGCAAGCCGAGCCACATCGCCAGCCCGATCGCCGCCACCGCGCCGACGTTCACGGCGCTCGTCAGCATGAACATCAGCACCGAACGCTTCGCCACGCGCTCCACGGAGAAGCCCTTGCTGCGCAGCACCCACGCGCCCATCGCGATGCCCGCGATGCCGCCCACCGACACGGCGGAGTTCACCGCCAGCTCCGACAGCGACAGGCGCGAGCTGAGGCTGCGCCCGAGCCTGGCGAACACCAGCCCGAACAGCACCACGTAGCCCGCGCACGAGAGCAGCTCGAACGCCACGCCCGCCGCGATCCACGCGGGGTCCGCGTCGGAGATCCGCCGTGCGGCCTCGCGCAGGCCCGGCACGCCCAGCAGCAGAGCCACCACGAGCGCGAAGAACACCGCCAGGCTGATCAGGCTGTTGCGCAGCGTGCGCGACTGCGCCGCCAGCTCGTCCGCGCTCGGCGCGCCCTCCGCGGAGACGACCTGCGGCTCAGTCATCGCGTCCTCGCACCGTCATCAGCGTCCTCTTCGTCGTACTGCCGTATCCGCGTCCCCCGCCACGCTAGCCTCAAAGTCGGTCCCCCACCGCGACCTCGCCCGTACGGCGAGATTCCGCGTCGCCGCGGGTGCCCGCAAACGATGGCCGAGCATGCGCACATACTGGTCGTGGACGACGAGCCCGCCGTGCAGAGCGCGCTGTCGCGGGCGCTGTCGCTCGAACGCTACGACGTCGCGCAGGCCGCCGACGGACGCGAGGCGCTCGAACGTCTGGACTCCTCGCCGTTCGACGTCGTGATCCTCGACATCGCCATGCCGCACGTCGACGGGCTGCAGGTGTGCGAGCGCCTGCGCGAGGGCGGCGACACGACGCCCGTGCTGATGCTCACCGCGCGCGGCGAGGTCGACGACCGCGTCGCCGGCCTGGACGCGGGCGCGGACGACTACCTCGTCAAGCCGTTCGCACTGCGCGAGCTGCTCGCGCGCGTGCGCGCGCTGCTGCGCCGCACGGGCGACGAGGACGACGGTCCGCGCGAGACGCTCACGTTCGAGGATCTGCGCCTCGAGTTGCGCGCGCACGAGGCGTGGCGCGGCGAGCGGCTCCTGCCTCTCACGCGCACCGAGTTCCTGCTGCTGGAGATGTTCATGCGCCACCCGCGCCAGGTGCTCACGCGCTCGGCCATCTTCGAGCACGTGTGGGGCTATGACTTCGGCTCCAGCTCCAACTCGCTCGGCGTGTACATGGGCTATCTGCGACGCAAGACCGAGGTCGGCGAGGAGCCGCGCCTGCTGCACACCGTGCGCGGCGTCGGCTACGTGCTGCGCACCCCCTCATGACGTTCCGCCGGCGCATCACCATCGTCTCCGCCGCCGCCGTGGCGGTCGCGGTGGTGCTAGCCTCGCTGCTCACGTACGTGCTCACGTCGCGCCAGCTGCACAGCCAGGTCGACGCGCAGCTGCGCCGCCGCGGGCGCGAGGCCACAGCGCTGCGCAGCTACCTCGCGCACGGCGGTTCGCAGGCGAACGCGCTCAGCGCCCGCGCGCGCCTCATCGGCCGGCTGCCCACCGGACCCAGCCAGGTGCGCGGCTACCAGCAGATCGTCTCCAGCGGCGGCGCGATCGTCGCGCGCTCCTCGCGCCTCGTAACGCTGCCCGTCGACGCCGCCACGCGAACGCTCGCCGCCAGAGAAGGCGCGTCGATCCTGCGCGACGCGGAGGTGGCGGGCGAGCACGTGCGGATCCTCGCGGTCGCGCTCGGCGGCGGGCGCGCCGTGCAGTTCGCCCAGCCGCTCACCGAAGTCGACAGCCTGCTCGCGCGCCTGCGCCTGATCCTCGTGCTGCTCGACGTCGGCGGCATCGCGCTCGCCGCGCTGCTCGGAAGGCTCGTCGCGGGCGCCGCCATGCAGCCGCTCAAGCGCCTCAGCCAGGCCACCGAGCACGTCGCGCTCACCCAGGACCTCAGCCGGCGCATCGAGCCCTCCGGCGAGGATGAGATCGGCCGCCTCGCCGCCAGCTTCAACGCGATGCTCGACGCGCTGCAGCGCTCCGTCAGCGCGCTCGACGCGTCCGTGCACGCGCAGCGACACCTCGTCGCCGACGCCTCGCACGAGCTGCGCACCCCCGTCACCAGCCTGCGCACCAACATCGAGATCCTCCAGCAGCAGGGGCAGCACATCGGCGCCGAGGACCAGCAGCGCCTGCTCGCCGACGTGGTCGAGCAGACGAGGAGCTCACGCTGCTCATCAACGATCTGATCGACCTCGCGCGCGGCGAGCAGCAGACCGCCGACGCGGAGGAGCTGCGCCTCGACGTGCTCGTCGCAGAGGTCGTCGAGCGCGCCCGCAGGCGCACGCCAGGCACTCCCCTGAACGCCCAGCTCGAGCCGTCGCTGCTCACCGCCGTGCCCTCGCGCCTGGAGCGCGCGGTGGGCAACCTGATCGACAACGCCGTCAAGTACTCCCCCGCAGGGCAGCCCGTCGAGATCCACCTCCAGGGAGGCGAGCTGACGGTGCGCGACCACGGGCCTGGGATCTCCGCGCACGACCTCCCCCACGTGTTCGACCGCTTCTACCGCGGCGCCGACGCGCGCGGGCGGCCCGGCTCGGGTCTCGGCCTGGCGATCGTGCAGCAGGTCGCCTTGCAACTGCACGGCAGCGTCACCGCAGAACCCGCTCCGGGCGGCGGCACGCTCATGCGCCTCCAGCTGCCGGGGGCCGAGCCGCTCGAAAGCGTGCTGGCGAGCACCCGTAGCGACGCCTGAACGCGCGCGCGAAGTGCGACGCCTGGCGGTAGCCCACCAGCCGCGCCACCGTCACCACCGCCATCGCGCGCTGCTCCAGCAGCAGCTCCGCCGCCACGCTCATCCGCCGCGCCAGCAGATCCTCGCGAAACGTCGTGTCGCCGCAGTGGGAGTACGCGCGCTGGATCTGGCGTGGCGAGCTCGACACCGCGCCCGCCACCATCTCCAGCGTCAGATCCTCGCGATAGTGACGCGCCACCACCACGCGCGAGAGCAGATACGTCCGGTGAAGCGCTTCCGCGGTGTTGCTGCGCACACCCTCCCATCCGACACGCGCGCCACGGCGGGACGGTCTCGTGCGCCGACCCGGCTCATGCGACGTGGAATGCCGCCGGCCTCCACCGCCGCGGGTGACGGTGGGTCAGCCGGCGTAGCGCGCGGCGACGCGTTCGGCCGCCGCGCGGTAGGAGCCGCCGAACAGCAGCGCGTGCACCAGCAGCGGCAGCAGCTGATACAGCTCCACGCGCTCGCGCCAGCCGTCCGCCAGCGGCGCCTGCTCCTCGTACGCGTCGAACACGCGCTCCGACGGCGCGCCGAACAGCCTCAGCATCGCCAGGTCCACCTCGCGGTGGCCGCCATACGCCGACGGGTCGATCAGCCACGGCCGTCCGTCCGCGCCCGCCATCACGTTCCCCGACCACAGATCGCCGTGCAGCCGCGCCGGCGGCTCCGGCGGCCCGGCCAGCTCGCCCATCCGTTCGCACACCCGCTCCACCGCCGCGACGCCCTCGCGCGACAGCGCGCCGCGCTCGCGCGGCGATCCGCGCCAGCGGGCGCAGCCTGCGCTCCGCGTAGAACGTCCGCCAGTCCGCCGCGCGCTCGTTCGGAAGCCCAAGCGAGCCGAAGCGAGCCGGCGCTTCGACGCCGAGGCCGCCGGATGGGGGCACGCCGGCGTCGGCCGCGTCAGCGCCGCCGTAGCCCCGCGCACCCTCGTCCAGCCCGCCAAACCCGTCCGCGCCCGCCGCGTGCGTCAGCGCCAGCCCCCTCCCCAGCTCCTCCGCGCCCGCCGCGTCCAGGCGCCCAGGCTCGATCCACTCCAGAGCCAGGTGATCGCGCCCCACCTCCAGCACCCGCGGGGTGCGCAGCGCGCCCGGCTGCGCCAGCCAGCGCAGGCCCGCCGCCTCCGCCGCGTACTCGTCCTGCGCCGCGTCCGCGCGCGTCTTCACGAACGCGTCCGTGCCGTCAGCCAGCGTGACGCGGAACGCCTCGTTGATGTCCCCTCCGCCGACGCGCGCCACCACGCTCGCCCCCGGCGGCAGCGTCATTGCACCGCGTCTGTCTCGACCTTCGGCTCGAGCCTCGACTCGATCTTCACCAGCAGCCCCGTGCACGCCGCGTGCACCTGCTCGAACACCTTCTCAAAGCCGCCGTCGCCGCCGTAGAACGGGTCCGGCACGTCCAGATCGTCCGTGTTCGCGCTCGCCGGGTCGAACTCCCGCAGCAACCGCACCTTTCTGCGCTGCTCAGCGCCCGGCGCCAGTTGCCGCAGCTCGCGCAGATTGGAGGTGTCCATCGCCAGCAGCAGATCGAAATCCTCGAAATCCGTACGCCTGATCTGCCGCGCGCGACCGTCAAGGACCACTCCGCGCGTCTGTGCCGCCGCGCTCGCGCGCGCATCCGGCGGGCTGCCCACGTGCCACGCGCCCGTGCCCGCCGAGTCCAGCTCCACGCGATCCCCTAAGCCCGCCTCCGCCACCAGCGAGCGCATCACGCCCTCCGCAGTCGGCGAGCGACAGATGTTGCCAAGGCACACGAACAGCAGTCGCATGCTCAGGATGCTAGCTCGCTAGTCATCGCCCAGTTCCAGCACCGCCAGAAACGCCTCCTGCGGCACCTCCACTCGGCCCACCTGCTTCATCCGCTTCTTGCCCTCCTTCTGCTTCGCCAGCAGCTTTTTCTTGCGCGTGATGTCGCCGCCGTAACAGCCCGCGATCACGTCCTTGCGGAACGCCTTCACCGTCTCGCGCGCGATCACGTGCGCGCCGATCGCCGCCTGGATCGGCACGTCGTACTGCTGGCGCGGGATCCGTTTGCGCAGCTTTTCCGTCAGCGTGCGCCCAACCTCGTACGCCTTCTCGCGGTGCACCACCATCGACAGCGCGTCCACCGTGTCGCCCGCCAACAGCACGTCCAGCTTCACCAAATCCGACGGCTTCATGCCGCTCAGCTCGTAGTCCAGCGACGCGTAGCCTTTCGTGCGCGACTTCAGCTGGTCGAAGAAGTCAAGCACGATTTCCGACAGCGGCAACTCGTACGTCATCTGCACGCGCTCCGGCGAGAGGTAGTGCATGGCCGTGTGCTCGCCGCGGCGCTCCTGGCACAGCTCCATCACCGCGCCGACGAACTGTTTCGGCGCGATCACCGACGCCGTGATGAACGGCTCGCGGATCTCCTCGATCGTGCCCGGGTCGGGCATGTCGGAGGGGTTGTGAACCATCATCTCCTCGCCGTTCGTCAGCGTCACGTCGAACTCCACCGACGGCATCGTCGCCATCAGTTCCAGGTCGTACTCGCGCTCCAGGCGCTCTTTCACGATGTCCATGTGCAACAGGCCAAGGAAGCCGCAGCGGAAGCCGAATCCCAGCGCGTCAGATGTCTCCGGCTCCCACGACAGCGCCGCGTCGTTCAGCGTCAGCTTTTCCAGCGCGTCGCGCAGGTCCGCGTACGCGTCCGAGTCGATCGGGAACAGGCCGCAGAACACCATCGGCTTGACCTCCCTGTAGCCCGGCAGCGCCTCCGTCGCCTCGCCCGCGAACGGTCGGCCGGCCGTGGCGGTGCCCTTCGCGCGGGTGGTGAGCGTGTCGCCGACGCGCAGCAGCGTCACGTCCTTCAGCCCCGTGATCAGATAGCCCACCTCGCCCGCCGCCAACTGGTCCGTGGGCATCATCTGCGGGCTGAAGAAGCCGATGTCGTCGATGTCCGCCTCGGTGCCCGCCGCCATCGCGCGGATCGGCTCGCCCTTGCGGAACACGCCGTCCACCACGCGGATGTAGGCGATCACGCCGCGGTACTGGTCGAACTCCGAGTCGAAGATCAGCGCGCGCGCCGGGCCCGTCGGATCACCCGCCGGCGCCGGCACGCGCTTCACCAGCTCCTCCAGCACCTCCATCACGCCCTCGCCCGTCTTGCCGCTGATGCGTCAGAATCCCCTCCGGCGGCTCGCCGATCAGCTCGCTCACTTCGCCCGCCACCCGCTCCGGCTCCGCGCCCGGCAGGTCGAGCTTGTTCAGGCACGGGATCAGCTCCAGGCCCGATTCCACCGCCAGGTAGGTGTTGGCCACCGTCTGCGCCTCCACCCCCTGCGACGCGTCCACCACCAAGCAGCGCCCCCTCGCACGCCTCCAGCGAGCGCGACACCTCATACGTGAAGTCCACGTGCCCCGGCGTGTCGATCAGGTGCAGCTGGTAGGTCTCGCCGTCGCTCGCCGTGAAGAACACCCGCACCGCCTGCGCCTTGATCGTGATCCCGCGCTCGCGCTCCAAGTCCATCGAGTCGAGCAGCTGCGCGCGCATCTCCCGCGCGGCGACCGTGTGCGTCAGCTCCAGGATGCGGTCCGCGAGCGTCGACTTGCCGTGGTCGATGTGCGCGATGATCGAGAAGTTGCGGATGTGGGACTGGTCCATGCGACTAGACAGAGTAGAGGCCCCGCGGCCACGGCCCGCGCGACGCGCTAGCCTTGGATGTTCCGGCGATCGCCAACTCGACCGTGGGCCCCTCGGGGTCCAGCCGCGGCTACGCACCGACCCTCGGGTCGGTGGCCTGTCCAGGTGGTCGGGAGTGTTAAGCCGCCCAGGCGAAACACACAGTCCTGGGACGTAAGTAGTAAGCGGCGATCCTGTCGGGCGCATGCCGGGTGGGCTTCGGCCCACCCGGCCTCTGCTCGACCTATGGGCGGCCCAGGCGCCTACGGATCAGGCCGCTGATTTCGTGGGCCTCCGGCACGCGCATCACGAGCAGCATCCGCACGTACACCAGCAGCCCCGCCGCTGCGGCGGCCCCCACCGACACGATCTCGCCCGGCAGAGACCGGCCCAGCACGCGATCGACCGCGAACCACACCACCCACGACACCGCTCCCAACAGAGCCGACGCGACCACCACGCGGGCGGTGATCATCGTCGTCTGCGCGCCCTCCAGGCGGCCGTTCAAGCCCACTTTCAGGCGTTTGAACTGCAGCGCCGTCATCACCGCGTTCGCCACCACCGTGCCGATGATCAGACCCGCCACGCCCAGCGGCTTGTACAGGCCCACGCTCAACACGATGTCCACCACGATGTTCATCGCCGCCAGGCGCGTCGGGATCCACGGTCGCTGAACCGCGAAGAACGTGCGCGTCAGCAGCAGGTTCAGACCGCCGAACGGCAAGCTGAACGCGAACCAGAACAGCGCCAGCGACACCAGGTCGGTGGATTTGCCGTTGAAGTGGCCGCGCTCGTACAGCAGCCGCACGATCGGCGACGGCAACGCGATCATGAACGCGGCCGCGGGGATCAGCAGCAGGTTGATCTGGCGCATGCCCGTGCCCACCGCGCGGCGCATCGACGCCGCGTCGCGGCCCGCCGCGAAGCGGCTGAGCGTCGGGAACAGCACCGTCGCCACCGCCACGCTGAACATGCCCTGCGGCAGCATGTACACGCGAAACGCCTTGTCGATCGCGCTCGGCGCTTCCTTGTTCACGAGGCTGCCGAACACCGAGTTGATCAGCTGATCCAGGTTCACGATCCCCAGCCCGATCGTCACCGGCAGCATCAGCGCGAACACCTGCTTTACGCGCGGATCGTGCCAGTCGATCGAGAAGCCCAGGCGGAAGTCGATGCGGCGCAGCGCCGCGAACGCCATCAGCAGCTGCACGCACGTCGCAGCCAGGATCGCGATCGCGTACGCGTGCAGCTGGTTGCCGTGTTCGTAGCCGCCGGTGAAATGCGGGCGCAGCGCCACCAGCCCGATCAGGATCACCACGTTCCACACCGCAGGCGAGATCGCCGCCACCGAGAAGCGGTCGTAGGACTGAAGCACCCCCACGAGCAGGCCGTTCAGGCCCAGGATCAGCACCACCGGGAACATGATCCGCGACAGGCCCACCGTCAGGGCCACGTTCGCGCCGTTCAGCTTGCTGCCGATGAACAGCGGCATGATCAACCCCGCCGCGAGGATGAAGAACGCCACGATCGCGCCCAGCGCGATCAGCATGATCCAGAACATCGTCGACGCCAGCCGGAACGCCTCTTTGCGCTTGCCCTGATGCAGCAGTTCCGTGAACACCGGCACGAACGCCGCCGACAGCGCCGCGTTCGCGAACAGCGCCGCCACCAGGTTGGGGACCTGGGAGGCGATCGTGTACGCCGACGCGGGGCCGCCCGTGCCGAAGAAGCTCGCCGTCACGATTTCGCGCAACAGCCCCGCGATCCGCGAAAACCCCGTCAGGATCGAAAAGATCGCCGTGTTGCGCGCTACCCGTCCGCCTGCCGGCGGCGGTGGGCCGGGCGGCTCCTCACCGGGGGCTTCTGCTGTGACGCTCAAGGCCGCTATAGTACGGCGCGCCGCACAGGGCATCTCCTGCATGCCCGTCGGCGCTCGAATCATGGCCAACATCCACTCACAGAAGAAGCGCATCCTTCGCTCCGAGCGCGAGCGTCTGGAGAACCGCCTCTACACCTCCACCATCAAGACGTACTTCCGTCGCCTCGAGTCGCTCGTGGAGGGCGGCGACACGGACGGCGCCGCATCCACGCACCGCGAGCTCGTCAGCACTATCGACAAGGCCGTCAAGCGCGGCGCGCTGCACAAGAACACCGGCGCGCGCAAGAAGTCCCGCGCGGCGCGCACGCTCGCCGGCTCCACCTCAGCTTAGCTTCGGTCCCCGCGTAGCCGTGGAGCGGGGCGCTCCCGCCCACGAGGCTTGCTGCCTTGCTGCGCTTACCTCGCGGTCGGGAAGGACATACGACGCTACGTCCCCAGCGTATGGTTTGCCACGCCGCGAACGTGGCATCCATTCGTCTTCACTGCTGTGCCGACGGTGTCGCATTCCGTCAACTACGAGCGTAGCCACTACGAACGTACGTTCGTAGTTCATCCTATGGACCCGGTAGGCTTGCTGCTGGAGGTGGGTATAGCGGCGAGGTGCCGTGAACGCCTGATAAGCGGGAATTCGGGGTCACTCCCCGGATGGAGTTCGAGTCTCCTGCCCACCGCCACCAACTTGCCTGGACCCAGAGAAGCAACAAAGTGCCACGATCACGCACTCACGGGTCGTTCCCGTTCCAGTTCGCAAGCTCTGGGTCGGCGAGCTTACACTTCCGCCAACTGCGATAGTCTAATAACTGCTTATCAGGCGTTTGAGGGTCGTCCCCTCGCTTCCCGACCCGCCCATTGAGGCGGGTCGAGTCGCGTTTTGAGCAGTTCACCGCCGCTATGCCACGTAGCGCTCAGTAGCAAGGTTCTCCGTGTTGCTCCTAGGGGAGCAGCCTGTTCGTATCAGCGATCCGTGCCTCGTCAGCCGGCGATCCTCTCTATCGCTCGCTGCGCGAGCGTGTCTTCGCTCAGGCCGCCGAACGGCGTGCGGCTCGCCAGCAGCGGCGCTCCGCCCCGCGAGTCCAGTTCCAGGTCCGCCATCGTCGCCAGCGCCGCGCGCAGCTTGTCCGGGTCGGTGCGCGACACGTCCGCCACGAACCGCTCCGCCGCGCGCGCCGGCATGCGCAGCCCGCGCTTCACCTCCGCCGCCGAGTCGCCCGCCTGCAGGCGCAGCGAGATCGCCAGCGCGTCGCGCAGGCGCGACGCCATCAGGTAGATCAGCCCCGACAGGCGCTCGCCCTGCTCGCGCAGACGCAGATACGACAGCGTCGCCTCGCGACCGTCCGCGCCCACCAGCGCGTCCGCCAGCCCGTACGCGCGCCACTCAGCCGAGTGCGCCGCGCGCGCCTCGATGTCCTGCACCGAGATCTGCCGCGGGCCGGCCGTCTGAGCGCCGCCAGCCGATGCTCCCGAGTCGGCGCCGACGTCCGCGCTCGAGCCGGTGCCACCCTCGGCCGAATCGCCCTCCAGCGCCAGCTTCTCCAGCTCGCGCAGCAGCCGCTGCTGGCGCTCGCCCACCTGCGCCACCAGCGCCTTCGCCGCCGCCATGTCAAGCGCAAGGCCCATGCGCGCGCCCTGCTCGCGCGCCCACTTCGCAAGCTCCCATGGCTTCACCGTCATCTGCGCCACCACCTGGCCCTTCGCGCGTTTGATCGCGTCGTGGATCGCCGCCGGCGCCTTCGCGCGAGCCTCCTCGCGCGCGAACAGCGCCACCGTCGTCTCCGGCGGCATCTGCTCAAACGCCGGCGTCAGGTGCTTCTCCACGTCCGCCTGGCGCCAGCGCTCCACGCCTTCCACGATGATCACCCGCCAGCCGATCGCCAGCGTCATCGCCGCCAGCGCGTCCGCCACCCCGGCCGGCGTCGCCGCGTCGCCCTCCAGCAACTCCACGCTCGTGTTGCCCCCGCCGCCCAGCCCTTCCGCCAGCGAGCGGAGCCCCGCCCGGCGCTCCGCCACCGCGCCGTGGTCGTCGCCGTGGATCAGGTACGCGGGCTTCAGGTCGGCCATCGCCCCGAGTCTATGCGGACCGAGGACGGTGCGCCCCGGGACGCCATCTCATCGGCAGCCCGATCGCACCGCCTGTCCGTCTCTACCGGACGACGATATTCACGAGCTTTCCCGGCACCACGATCTCCTTCACGATCTCCTTGCCCTCCACGTGCGCGCGCACGTTCGGCGCGGCGCGGCACAGGTCCTTCAGCGTCTCCGCGCTCGCGTCCGCGTTCACCTCAACGCGGTCGCGCAGCTTGCCGTTCACCTGGCACACCAGCTCGTAGGTGTCGCTTTCCAGCAGCGCCTCCTCCGCCTGCGGCCAAGACTGCTCCCACACCCGCTCGCCCGTCAGGAGGTCGTACACGTCCGCGCACACGTGCGGCGCGAACGGGAACAGCAGCGACGCCGCCGTGCCCAGCGCGAAGCGCATCGTCTCCAGGCTCACCGTGTCACGCAGCCGCGAGCAGTCGTTCAGCAGCTCCATCACCGCGGCAATCGCCGTGTTGAACGCGAAGCGGCGCAGGTCGCCGCTCACCTTGTCTATCGCCCAGTGCGCCTTGCGCGCCAGTAGCAGGTCATCGCCCTGCGCGTCGCTCGGCGAGGTCAGCTCCGCGCTCGGGGCGCCAGCGCGCTCCGCGGTCTCCGCCGCCATCCGCCACAGCCGCGCCAGGAAGCGGTGCACGCCCTCCACGCCCTCGTCAGACCAGTCCGCGTCCTGGTCCGGCGGGCCCACGAACAGGATGTAGCAGCGCGCCGTGTCCGCGCCCACGCGTTCGATGATCGCCGCCGGCGACACCACGTTGCCCTTCGACTTGCTCATCTTCGCGCCGTCCTTCGTCACCATCCCCTGCGTGAACAGCGCCTGGAACGGCTCCTCGAAGTCCAGGTGGCCCAGATCCGCCAGCGCCTTCGTGAAGAAGCGCGCGTACATCAGGTGCAGGATCGCGTGCTCCACCCCGCCGATGTACTGGTCCACCGGCATCCACTCGCGCAGCACCGCCGGGTCCCACGCCGCGCGCTCGTTGCCCGCGTCGCAGTAGCGCAGGAAGTACCACGACGAATCCACGAACGTGTCCATCGTGTCCGTCTCGCGTTTCGCCGCGCCACCGCAGTTCGGGCACTTCGTGTTCACCCACTCCTCCGCCGCCGCCAGCGGCGAGCGGCCCTTCGGCGTGTAGTCCTCGATCTCCGGCAGCTCCACCGGCAGCTGCTCGTCCGGCACCGGCACCATGCCGCAGGCCTCGCAGTAAACGATCGGGATCGGGCAGCCCCAGTAGCGCTGGCGCGACACGAGCCAGTCGCGCAGGCGGTAGTTCACCGACGCGTGGCCCTTGCCCTCTCGGTCCAGCCACTCAACGATCGCGCCCAGCGCCTCGCGGTTGCCCATCCCGTCGAAGTCCACGTGCGAGTTCACAAGCACGCCGTCGCCCGTGTACGGCAGGCCGCCCTCGTCGCGCAAGACGTCCTCGTCACTCAACGGCTCGGAGGCGGCATTGCCGTCGGCCTGCGCGTCGCCGCTGGCTCGCTCGTCGCCGTCCTTCGGCGCGATCACCTGGCGGATCGGCAGGTCGAACGCCTTCGCGAACGCGTGATCGCGCTCGTCGTGTCCCGGCACCGCCATGATCGCGCCCGTGCCGTACTCCATCAGCACGTAGTCCGCCACGTACATCGGTATCTGCTCGCCGTTCACCGGGTTCGTCACCGTCCGTCCCAGCGCCACGCCCGTCTTCGGCTTCTCCGCGTTGCCGCGCTCCTCGTTCGTCTCCGTCAGCGCGTGGTTCACGTACTCGCGCACCGCCTGCTCGTTCGGCGTGCCCGCCACCAGGCGCATCACGTCCGGGTGCTCCGGCGCCATCACGAAGAACGTCGCCCCGAACAGCGTGTCCGGGCGGGTCGTGAACACGGGGTAGTCAACGCTCATCTCCTCGCAGCGGAACGTCACCTCGGCGCCCTCGCTGCGACCGATCCAGTTGCGCTGCATCGTCTTCACGTTCGCCGGCCACTCGATCCCGTCCAAATCGCCCAGCAGCCGCTCCGCGTAGTCGGTGATGCGCAGGAACCACTGCTCCAGTTGGCGCACCTCCACCAGCGCCCCGCAGCGCTCGCAGTGCCCCTCCGCGTCCACCTGCTCGTTCGCCAGCACCGTCTGGTCTTTCGGGCACCACTTCACCGCCGCCTCCTTGCGGTACGCAAGGCCCGCGCGGAACAGCTCCAGGAAGATCCACTGCGTCCAGCGGTAGTACGACGGTTCGTGCGTCGCGATCTCCCGCGACCAGTCGATCGATATCCCCCACGCGCGGAACTGGCGCTGGAACGACGCGATCGACGCCGCCGTCGAGGAGCTCGGGTGCACGCCCGTCTTGATCGCGTGGTTCTCCGCCGGCAGCCCAAACGCGTCGTAGCCCATCGGGTGCAGCACCCGCCGGCCCAGGCGGCGGTGGTAGTGCGCGATCGCGTCGCCCACCGCGTAGCACTTCAAGTGCCCTATGTGCGGCTCGCCGCTCGGGTACGGCAGCATCTCCAGCACGTACGAGCGCGACGCCCGCGCGCCCGTCTGTGCGCCCGCGCGCGAGGATCCCGAACGGCCGTCGCCTGCCGCCTCGTTCGACACCTCCCACGTGCGCTCGCGTGCCCACACCGCCTGCCAGCGCGGCTCTATCTCGTGCGGGTCGTAGCGGTGCTCGGTCATCGGGACCGCAGGTTATCGGGCCGCCTGGGATGCAACGCGCACGAGGTCGCGTCGCTCAGGTGCGGCGCTCCACGGTTCGCCGTCGGCCAGCGTGGGACGCGCTCTGGGCCCGCCGCTCAGAAGCGCGAGCGCGAGCGCACCGCCTCCACGATCGCCCGCGGCGCCTTCGCCGGCGAGCCCGCGTCGAACGGCGGCTGCGGGTCGTACTCGATGCCCAACTGGATCGCCTGAGCCACCGTCTCGCCCACCACCGTCGCCGCCAACGTCAGCGCCATGTCGATGCCAGCCGAAACGCCCGCAGCGGTAACCAGCTTGCCGTCGTATACGACTCGCTCCTGCACAGGCACCGCTCCGAGCCGCTCCAACTCATCAAAAGCCAACCAGTGCGTCGTCGCACGCCTGCCGTCCAGCAGCCCCGCCGCGGCCAGGATCAGCGAACCCGTGCACACCGACGTCGTCCACGTCGTCGTCTCGTGCACCGCGCGCAGCCACTCCAGCGTCGTGCTGCCGGCGCGCTGAGCCACCTCGCCCGGCCCGCCCGGCACCAGCACCATGTCAGGCGCGCCCACCTCTGCCAGCGAGCAGTCGGCCTGCAGCGTCAGCATGTCGTTGTCCGTGCGCACCGGGCCCGCCTTCGTCGCCACGAACGTCACCTTCGCGCCCGGCAGACGGCTCAGCACCTCATACGGGCCGATCGCGTCCAGCGCCGTGAACTTGTCATACAGCACGATCGCAATGTTCATCACGCTCTCCTTCTCGCTTGGTGGTGTGGGGTCGGCGGTGAGTGGAAGCGGCGGCGGTACTCCGCCGGGCCCACGCCCAGCGCGCGCAGGAACGCGCGGCGCATCGTCTCCGCCGTGCCGAAGCCGCACGCCACCGCCACCGCCGCGATCGGCTCCGAGGTGTCCTCCAGGCGCCTGCGCGCCGCCTCCACGCGCACGCGCTCCACGTAGCGCGCTGGCGTCACGCCCGTCTCCGCACGGAACGCGCGCGCGAAGTGGCGCGCGCTCATGTGCGCCCGCGCCGCCATCGCCTCCACCGAGTGGTCGCCCGCCGCGTCCTCCAGCACCACGCGCTGGATCTCCCGCAACGGCTCGCGCCGCGGCTGCTGGGACTCCAGAGTCGCGCTGAACTGCGACTGGTTGCCCGGGCGACGCAGGAACAGCACCAGGTGGCGCGCGATCGTCAGCGCCGCCTCGCGATCCAAATCCTCCTCCACCAGCGCAAGCGCCAGGTCCATGCCCGCCGTCACGCCCGCCGACGTCCAGATCGCACCGTCCCCCGAGGGCGAGCCGTCGCGCACGAAGATCGGCTCCGCGTCCACCTCTATCGCCGGGTACGCGCGCTGGAGCTTCTCCGCCGAGGCCCAGTGCGTCGTCGCGCGGCGGCCGTCCAGCAGGCCCGCCGCCGCCAGGACGAACGCGCCCGTGCAAACCGACGCCGTGCGTCGCGCCGTGCGCGAGGTCGCCGCCACCCAGGCCAGCAGCTCGGGGTCGGCGCACGCCGCGCGTTGGCCCGTGCCGCCCGCCACGATCAGCGTGTCGATGTTTGATGGCGCCTGCGCGATCGCTGTGTGCGGCGTGATCGTCAGGCCGCTCGACGTCCGCAGCGGCGCGCCGTCCCTGCTCACTATCTGCACCTCGTACCCGCGCCTGCCGGGGGTCTGCGTGGAGAGCAGGTGCTGCGCGCTCGCGAACACCTCCAGCGGCCCCGTCACGTCCAGGCTCTGCACGCCCGGGTACGCCAGGATCGCGATCTGTCGCGGTGCGTACGTGCGGCTCATCGGTCGATCATCGCCCACCCGCCGTTTGTCCGCAAGGACGTCTTTCCAACTATTTCTGCCATCGTGTGCGGCGGGGCGCGAATATCCCGTCGCTCGTTGCGACACGCGGGCCGGCAGCGCTCAGCCGCCTGTATGCCCTGCGGTCTACGATGCGCTCGTGAACGATCCGCACGATCCGCAGTTCCACGAGCAGCACTACCACTACGACGAAGACCCCGACGCGCTCAGCGCCGCCCCCGGGCGCGTCGCCAGCATCGTCAGCGCCGCCGAACACGCCGCCGCCGAGCTGCGCGAACAGGCCGAGACGCGCTCCAAAGAGCGCATCGCCGAGGCCGACCGCGCGGCGGAGAACCGCGTGCAGGCCGCCGAGGAAGAGGCCCAGGAGCTGCTCGCCTCCGCCCACGAGCAGGCCCACACCACCACCAGCGGCGCCGCCGAAGCCGCCGCCAAGCTGCACGGCGAGGCCAAGACCGACCGCGACGAGGCCGCCGCCGCGCTCGCGCAAGCGCGCGAGCAGGCCGACCTCATGCTCACCGAGGCGCGCGAGGAGTCAGCCGGCGTGCGCCACGCTGCGCAGGAGGAGTCCGAACAGCAGCGCGCCGCCGCCGAACGCGAGGCGGAGCAGATGCGCGCCGAGGCCAAAACCGAATCCGAGCTCGTGCGCACCGAAGCCCACCAGGAGGCGTTCGCCGTGCGCACCGCCGCGCACGAGGAAACCGAAGCCATGCGCGCCGCCGCCAAGGCCGAGTCTGACGAGCTGCTGGGTAGCTCGCGCGCCGAGGCACAGCGCATCGCGCAGGAGACGCAAGAGCAGACCGAGCGCATGCTCACCGCTCGGCGTGAGGATCTCGCGCGGCTGCAGCAGGAGGCCGAAGACCAGGCGCGCGACATCAAGGCGCAGGCGCGCGCCGAAGCGCGCGACATCACCAGCGAAGCGCACGTCGTCGCGCGCGAGGTGCTCTCCGAGGGCACCGAGGTCTCCCGCAACATGCGCGAGCTGTCCGTCTCGCTGCGCAACAACGCCGAGCGGCTGCTGCGGGATGTGCAGCTCACGCACGGCGGCATGACCGCGCGGTTGGATCAGGCCGCGCCCGCGGGGGATGACGGGCCGCAGGGCGGTGCGCCGGGCAAGGGGCGGCGGATCACCAAGGGCAAGGGCAAGCCCAGCGATGACCTCGACGTGCCGGAGTTCATGCCGCGGGGGTAGGGCTGGGGTGCGGCCGGGCGCTCCGGGGCGAGCGCGGTCGGGAAGTTGACACAGGTCTGAGACCAAGTTGTCACATTTGCCTGCATACAGGCACTATTTGCCGGCTATCGTCAGACCCATGCTCGACCTCAGCACATCGCAGAAGGGCGCCGCCGCCGAGGCGGAGATCACCGCCGCCGCACTGCGCCTCGGACTCGTCGTCCTCTCGCCGCTCTGCGAGGGGGGACGCTACGACCTCGTCATCGACACGGGCGCGCGACTCCTGCGCGTTCAATGCAAGTGGGCCTCTCGGCATGGCGACGTGCTCAGCGCACGCTGCGTCACCTGCCGCCACACCCCATCGGGCTACGTCAGGAGCACCTACTCCGCGCACGAGGTCGACGCGGTGGCGGTGTACGCGCCGGATACCGATGGCTGCTACCTCATCCCCATCGCGGAGATCGAAGGCCGCAACACCGTCAGCCTGCGCCTATCGGCCACTCGCAACAACCAGGCATCGGGCATCCGATGGGCTCGCGACTACGAGTTCGGCCCGTCCCTGGAGCGCAACTGGGGATGACGCGTCAGTGGCGACGGTCGCTAGGATGATGACTTCTGGGGCTATAGCTCAGCTGGGAGAGCGCCGCCATGGCATGGCGGAGGTCGTCGGTTCGATCCCGACTAGCTCCATTTCTACGAGGACGAGCTGCGCTAATCGAACTGATGGAGGCGCGAGGGCGCTCGCGAGCAAGCTCCCGTGGACCGCGCAACGCCGATTTGTGCGACGTCACTCATCAGCGCTACTCTTTCGCCGGCTCGGCAGTAGGCGGCGAGCCACGCCTTTCGCTGTGTCACGGAACTCTTCGCCAGCAAGTGCCACTATTCCCAATAGCAACCACTTGAAGCCCGACCAGAGCGTCAGGCTCGGGATGATACTGAGCATTTCGTGTCGGAAGACCGTACTACGGGCTTCGTAGGTTAGCTGCGTCCCTTCCTGGCTGAGCCTGAGCTGCCGTTCTTCCCGGTGCCCAGCTGCATGTTCCGCAGTAGAAGCCGGATCGGTCGCCGCGATCAGAAGGTCAGGAGCGGAGACCGTGACTCCCGAAGAAGAGTCGAGCGATAGCGCGATCTGAAGCGGCTCTGGCCCTCGTGGCCTGCCACTTGGCGGGAGGCGTGTCGGCTGTGACCCCCGAATAAAGCCCAGGAATCGCGGTGAAGCCAGACGCAGTGAATTAGACGTCAGCCCAGGAAAGAGGGCGTGCTGATGAACCGCGCTCGTCAGTTCATACGTAGCGCGCACCGCTTTCGTCGATAGCCAAGTATGCCAACCAGATTTGTTGAGCGTGTTTCGAATTGCCTTCACGATTTCTTTTTCGGCACGTACGGGTCGGCCAAGTGGCACCAAGCGCGAAGCACTTGCCTGCCGGATCGTTGCTTCTTCAATTGTCAAGCTCTCACTCACCTTGAAAGCCTGCCTAGCATCCTCATATGCCGCCACCGCCGCGAGGTGGCCACTGAGTTCGATGGTGGGCTGTGGTCCTACGGATGAGCTCCCGCCGCAACTAACAATCATCACGCCTGCGATCAGCGCGGAAGCGACGGCTGCGCCACGCCGACGCGATGCGGTGCGCACCGCAAAGATCACCGCTACGATGACGCCAGCAACGGCCCAACCAATCAGCGCTGGCCGTATAGCGCACACCACAGCCGCGGTCACCACTGGTATCCAGAACCCGGAGCTACGAAGTCGCCTCACGCTGTACCCTAGCCGAGCAATAAGCCAGTCTAATAGCTTGAATCAGTCGCGAAGATTAGCATCTTCATGACCCACCGGAGTGCTCGTGAATGGTCTGCAAATGCCGCCTGTGCGACAACGGTGATAGCAACGAGCGCCGTGACGCTCGATCTCACGGGCGACATCGGGGGCGAAGTAGTCCGCCACTATCACTAGTCCCAATATGCAATTGCATTTGGATTTACATAGACGGGGTCTTTTTGGGGGCGGCGCCTAGTGAGCACAATCGGCATCCCATCAGCCTCACGGATAGCCTCACAGACCTGCTCAGGCTTCTCTGTAACCATGAGGGAGCCCATGTTGTAGTCGCTAAAATAGATGTCTGCCATAGACGCAAGAATACACCGTCAGCAGCTCTGGTTGCTTGGTCTCTGGTCTATGTGTGCCCGCTGGTCATCGGCATAGCGTCCGAACCGCGCGGGGGCGCGCCGGTTCTGCGAAGCCTCGAGGAGTCATCGTCCCGTAGCTTGGTGTAGCGCGTGTTGGAGGCGTTTGAGCTCTGTGACCTGCTATTGCTGGAAGCTGGCGGATGCTGGGGAGAGGGTCTCTGTGACGGTCGCGATCGGGATGTGCGCGGCTCGCACGAGCTGGTTTACGCGTCGCACCTCTGGGGTCACGTTCTGGCTGTTGAAGATCCAGACCTTGATCTGGTGCGTTTCGGCTTGCTGGTTGACGGGGCGACCCTCGCCGACGAAAGCACGGCAATCGACCCGTGTCGCTGCGGCTCTCCGGTCACACTTTGAGCTGGTCGGGCGGTGGCGTGAGACACACCGCCTCTATGCCCGGACGCGTGCAGGACACAATCGCCAGCCGCATCTCGCGGACTGGCGATTGGGCCGCATGCCAAAACCCTAGTCCGCGTCGGCAATCACGCCTACAGGACCAGGAACCAGGAGCCGATGCGAAGCAGATGCCCAGCTCTTGTGGGCGCCTGTACGGCGCCATCTTCGCGATCCTCCTTCTTGGCGGCGCTAGCGGATGCGGCGCCAGCCTGTCGATCGGGATTCACACCAACACCAGCACACCGCAACGACCGGCCCAGTCCGCCATGGCTGTACAAAGCCCGGTCGGTGTCTCCTCGCCACAGAGGCCTGGTACTTGTCAAATCGAGCCACCCCACGTCCACTTCCCCACTGGCGAATGGACGGCGACCGAGACAATTCTGACCACCAATGCCGTAGACGCATGCGCTGGGGAGCGGCTCGTGCGTCCGTGGAACTTCCGGCGCCTCTGCAGAGCGGGAACCTGCAAGACCTATCTCGTAACCGCCAGCTACTATGGTGCAGCTGTGGCGCGGATCGTGCCCGACGGCCGAGACCGGTATGTCGCGATCTTCCAATCCTCGACTGTCCCGTGCCCACACCGCCCCGGAGAAGACACCGGAGCAAATCGGAGCGACTCGACGATCACCCTTTGGTGGTCGCCAGACAAGCAGACCCTCCACGGGCTTTCGCGGGAACGCCAGGTGGGGCCCTGTGGAGGCGACCCGTCCGCAACCTCCAGCTACGTGGTGAGACGCACCGATCCCGCTGCCAATCCACCGGCGAAAGGACCATGAATACCTGCGTAGGTGCGGTCGCCCAGTCGAATAGACATTGCCGCATCTGGTCGAACGCTGGTGAAGTCAGTGCACGCGACCGTCAGCGCCAAGCGCGAATCCTGGCAGGGCAAAGCGCTCGGCCAACAGTTCTGGGATCTCTTGACGAGACGGCTGGGAAACCTTGGTGCCGCCGGGCGTCTGCACTCTCAGCTCGAGCGGCCCGCTCCAGTCGCTGATCGACTCGCGACTGCCGTCCGGGTGGTTGACGGCCGCGATCAGCCCGAATACGAACGGCGACTGCGGATTGGTGCATGTCCACCAGTTGCTCGTCTCGATATCAATGCGCGGGACCGGCTGTGGGGAGAAAGCGTAGACGTCGAACCACGACCCGTCGGCGAGTGTCTGGAGAACCAACTCGGAGCCCTCCTCGATCACGCGGAAGCTCCATCCGGACTGCTCGTGGGCCCCGTCCGGCCCGAACGGGATCGGGTCGAGCAGTGTCCCGAGCCCGAGACCCACGTCGGCGTGCCAGATGCGGTCATCCTCGTCTGTCACCCGCAGCACGAGGTGGCTGCGAGGACGCACCGTACCCGGCGGCGCCCCGCGGCGCACGCGGGCGAGCATCGACTCGACTGTCAGCCCGAGATACTCCAGCGCGGAGGCCAGCAGCAGGTTCTGCTCGAAGCAGTAGCCGCCGCGCCGCTCATGCACGAGCTTACGCTCGAGATCCTCCTGAGCGAGCGATACCGGGATCCCATGATGCGGGTCGAGGTTCTCGAACGGGATCGATGTCGCGTGCGCGCGGTGAAGGGTCTTCAACGCCAGGCGCTGGCCGGCGCTCAGCCCGACGCGCTCGACGTAGGCGGAAAAATCCAACATCTGGCTGCCCTCAATGAGAAAACCCGCGTTTGCGGGGCTTTCTGTAAGCGGCGGACGGGGGTCGAACCCGCGACCTCGAGCTTGGGAAGCTCGCGCTCTACCAACTGAGCTACCACCGCGTGGGCCACAGAGTCTACGCCGTGGAAGACTATCTTCGTGGTCGTGACTCGCCGCGCGCTGCCGATCCTCGCCTCGCTGGCCGGTGCGTGCCTGATCGCGCTGCTCGTCTACGGCATCACCCATCAGGCCGCCAGCCGCACCCTCGACGAGCTCGTCGCGCGCAAGCAGTGGCCCGTCGCGCCCGACGCCGGACGCCGTCTGCCGGTGCTCGGCAGCAGCGCCAAGGGCTCCCTCGCAGCGCTCAAGGGGAAGGTCGTGGTCCTCAACTTCTGGGCCTCCTGGTGCGCGCCGTGCCAGATCGAGGCGCCGCTGCTCGAGCGCGACCAGAGCGTGCTGCAGCGCAACGACGCCACCGTGCTCGGCGTCACCTACGAGGACGCCTCCCCCGACTCGCAGCGCTTCGTGCGTCGCTACCACCTCACCTACGTCAACCTGCGCGACAACGTCGGCAACTTCGCGCACGCCTACGGCACCGACCAGCTGCCCGAGAGCTTCATCGTCGACCGCCACGGGCGGATCGTCGCGCTCGAACGCGGCGAGATCGGCCAGCGCTTCCTCGACCGCGCCATCGCGCTGGCGAAGAGCACGTGAGCCCCGCCGCACGCCTCATCACGCCCGCTCCGCGCTGCACCCAGCACACGTCGGCTGCGTCGCGGTCCGCTCGCATCGCGCTGCTGCTGGCCGTGACCGCACTCACGCTCGCCACAGCGCCCACCGCCGCATCCGCGCGCCCCTCGCTGCCGGTGATCGAGCGCCAGGTGATGTGCGTCACGTGCAAAATCCCGCTCAACGTCGCCGAGTCGCCGCAGGCCGACCGAGAGCGCGCCTACATCCAGGAACTGATCGACCAGGGCAAGAGCGAAAGCCAGATCAAGAGCTCGCTCGTCGGGCAGTACGGACCCGCCGTGCTCGGACTGCCGCGCGCGCACGGATTCGACCTCACCGCCTATCTCGTGCCGCTCGCCGTCGTGCTCGCGCTGCTCGCCACGTTGCTCGTGTTGCTGCCCAGCTGGCGGCGCCAGGCACGCGCCGCCACCGCGCGCCGCCGGCCGCCCGCCGTGCTCAGCGCCGCAGACGCCGCGCGCCTGGAGTCGGACATCGCCCGCTTCGACTGACCGCAACGCCTACATCTGCTCCGGCGCGCTCACCCCCAGCAGCGCCAGGCAGCGCGCGATCGTGCGCTTGCTCGCCACGCACAGCGCGATCCGCAGCGACTCGACGCTCCGTGGCTCCGCGCCCACCACGTGGCAGTCGCGGTAGAAGGCCGTGAAGCCCTGCGCCAGCTCCAGCGCGTAGGCCGCGACACGGTGCGGCGCGCGGCGGTCGACCGCCTCCGCGAGCTCCGCCGGGAACGCCAGCAGCTGCTCGATCAGATGCGCGCTCGGTCGGGTGCAGCGCCTCGCGCTCCGCGTCGATCACCTCCGTCACCGCCTCGGCCACACGCTCCGCGCCCGCCTTCGCCAGCATCGACGCGATCCGCGCGTGCGCGTACTGCACGTAGTAGACGGGGTTCTCGCTCGACTGCTCGCGCGCGAGGTCGAGATCGAGGTCGACGGTCGTGTCGTGCGAGCGCGCCAGCAGGTACCAGCGCGCCGCGTCCACGCCGATCTCCGCCACGAGGTCGTCGAGCGTCACGAACTCGCCCGCGCGCTTGGACATCTGCGCGCGCTCGCCCGAGCGCACCAGGTGCACCAGCTGCATGATCAGCAGCTCCAGCTCGTCCGGATCGCCGCCGAGCGCCTCGTAGGCCGCCTTCATGCGCAGCACGTAGCCGTGGTGATCGGCGCCCCACACGTCGATCTGGCGCTCGAAGCCCGCGCTCGCGCTTGTCCTGGTGGTAGGCGATGTCCGACGCGAAGTAGGTGTGCTCGCCGTTGGAGCGCACCAGCACGCGGTCCTTGTCGTCGCCGAAGTCCGTCGTGCGCAGCCACAGCGCGCCGTCGCTCTCGTACGTGTGGCCGTGCTCCGCCAGCAGCGACAGCGTGTGCTCGACCGGGCTCGGGATCGCCCTCGTGCAGCGAGCTCTCGTACGTCCAGTGTCGAAGTCCTCCACGCCGAACGCGCTCAGCGAGCGCTTCAGCTGCTCCACCATCACCGCCACAGCCGCGCGGCCGAGCTCGTCCGGGTCCGCGCTCGCCGCGTCCGTCAGCGAGCCGCCAGATCCGCCGACGTAGTCGCCCTGGTAGCCGTCCTCGGGCGGTTCACTCGCCGCGCGCGAGCGCCTGGATCGACTCGCCGAGCTTGCGCACCTGCGAGCCCGCGTCGTTGACGTAGAACTCCCGCTCCACGCTGTGGCCGTGGAATGCGAGCATCCGCGCCAGCGCATCGCCGTAGGCCGCGTTGCGCGCGTGGCCCACGTGCATCGGCCCGGTCGGGTTGGCCGAGACGAATTCGACCAGCACGCGCTCCGGCTTCGCCGCGCCGCCCGCGCCGAACCCCTCGCCCGCCGCCAGCACCGTCGCGAGCGCGCCCGTCAGCCACGAGTCCGCCAGGAACAGGTTCACGAAGCCCGGCCCCGCCACCTCGAAGCGCTCGAGGCTCGCCCCCAGGCGCTCGCTGCAGCGCCTCGCCGAGCCGCTCGGCCACCTCGCGCGGCGGCGCGCCCAGCCCCGGCGCGAGCAGCAGCGCGGCGTTCGTCGAGTAGTCGCCGAACTCCGCCCGCCGCGGACGCTCGAGCGTGATGCCGCCCCTACCGCCCTGCGACACGCTCCCCACGGCCGCCGCGGCGTCCAGCACGGCCGCGCGCAGCTCGTCCAGCGGCGCGCGGGACTCAGCGGCGCGAGCGCGGCGTCTGCGGGTTGGTCGGTGGCGGAAGCGTGGTCGGTCATGGGTTCGTGCGCGGAGCTTGCGATACTAGCTACGTGAACGACCAAGACTCAGGCGCCGAGCGCCACATAAACATCCATCTCTCCCCCGAGATCATGGGGGGCGTATACGCGAACTTCGCCAACGTCAGCCACTCCGACTACGAGTTCACCGTCACCTTCGCGCGCGTCGACCACGAGGTCGAGTCCGACGAGGTGCCCGGGTGTGGTCGTCTCCCGCGTGAACCTCTCGCCGCGCTTCATGCGCGAGCTGATCGACGCGATGGAGGACAACTACTCCAAGTGGCGCACCCGCGAGGGCATCAAGAACCTGCCCGAGTACGGCGGCGCCGAGACGGGCGCGGACCCCGACTCGGAGTAGGCTCGCGCACGCCGCACCCGTGCGGCGTGCGACCTGGCGCACGGGTCGGGACGGAGCCGGCGCCGAAGGCAAGCGCCGCCCAAGCTGGCCGTTCGCTTGCAGGGGAATGAGCGCGGGCGCGCCCGCAGAAGAAGCGGTGTTCCTACCCTGCACACATGAAGGTCGCGGTCATCTCCGACATCCACGCCAACCGGCACGCCTTCGAGGCCACGCTCGAGGCTGTCGCAGCCAGCGACGCGTCCGAGCTGTGGTGCCTCGGCGACCTCGTCGGCTACGGCGCCGAGCCCGACGCCTGCGTCGAGCTCGCCCGCGAGCACGTCGCCGTGTGCCTCGCCGGCAACCACGACCTCGCCGTCACCGGCGAGATCCCGCTCGACGAGTTCTCCCGCGGCGCGAGCGTCGCCGCGCAGTGGACGCGCGAAGTGATCGCAGCCGGAGAACCTCGAGTTCCTGCGCACGCTGCGCCCGCGCGGCGAGGAGTCCGCCATCGGCCTCTACCACGCCAGTCCCCGCGACCCCGTCTGGGAGTACGTCCTCTCGGCGCTGCTCGCCGAGCTCTGCCTCGACGCGCAGCGAGCAGCGCATCTGCCTGATCGGCCACTCCCACGTCGCGCTCTCCTTCGTGCGCCACGAGGGGGAGCTCGCCACCGGCGAGCCACGCCGCGACGGTGTCCAGCTCGATCTCGGCGAGGGCGAATGGCTGCTGAACCCCGGCAGCGTCGGACAGCCCCGCGACGGCGACCCGCGCGCCGCGTGGCTGATGCTCGACCTCGACGCCATGGCCGCCACCTTCCACCGCGCCGACTACGACGTTGCCGGCGCCGCCGCGCGATCCGCGCGGCGCGGCTGCCCGACTCGCTCGCCGAGCGCCTGGAGTACGGTCAATGACCATCCCGCCAAGCTCACGCGCATCACGTGCGCGCCGCCACGCCACCGTGCGCGTGCATCTGCCACGCCTGCTCGCCGCGCTCCTGGCCGGCCTCGCCGCGTCGGCGCTGCTCGCCTGCTGCGGGGCTCCAGCAAGGGACTGATCCCCGCCGCAACGCCGGACCGCTGCAGAGCGACTTCGAAGCCGTCCAGCAGGCCGCCGAAAACGGCAACGGCAACTGCACAGCGACCGAAGCCGCGCTGCTCAAGACGAACGAAGACTTCGCCGCGCTGCCCGCCACCGTCGACGCCGGCCTGCGCAACACCCTCCGCCAGGGCATCGCCAACCTGCGCACCCGCGCGCTCGCGCTGTGCGCGCAGCCGCTGCCGCAGACCACCACCGACGCGACCGTCAAACCGACGACCACGGCGACCACGCCCACCACGACCACGCCCACCACGAGCACCACCACGACCACCCCCACCACGCCCACCACCACGCCCACGACCCCCACCACCCCCAGCCCCGGCGGCGGCACACCCGCCCCCGGCGAAGGCGAAACGCCCCCCGGCGCGGGCAACGAACAGGGCGAAGGCAACGGCAATGGCAATGGGAACGGCAACGGAGCCGGGGGCCGCGCGGGAGGCGCGGGAGCGGGCGAAGACGGCGCCGGGACGGGCAACATGAGCGCCATCGAGATCGCAGGGCGCTACCGCCTCGAGGGCCGCCTGGGCTTCGGCGGCATGTCGACCGTCCACCTCGCGCTCGATGTGCGCCTGGAGCGCCAGGTGGCGGTCAAGCTGCTCGCCGAGCACCTCGCCGACGACCCCGCGTTCGTGTCGCGCTTCCAGCGCGAGGCGCAGGCTGCCGCGCGGCTCGTGCACCCCAACATCGTGCAGGTGTTCGACTCCGGGCGCGACGAGCGCACCGGGCAGTACTTCATCGTGATGGAGTACATCGAGGGCCAATCCTGCGCGGAGATCCTCCGCGACGACGGCTGGATGGAGGTCGACGAGGCGCTCGACATCATCGAACAGGCCTGCGAGGGCCTCGACTACGCCCACCGCCACGGCGTCGTGCACCGCGACGTCAAGCCCGGCAACCTGCTGCGCGCGCGCGAAGGCGAGGTCAAGCTCGCCGACTTCGGCATCGCCAAGGCCACCGAGCAGTCGAGCATCACCCAGGTCGGCTCCGTGCTCGGCACCGCCGCCTACCTCGCGCCCGAGCAGGCCCGCGGCGAGGAGGCCGGCCCGAGCGCCGACCTGTACGCGCTCGGCGTCGTCACCTACCAGCTGATCTCCGGGCGCCTGCCCTACGAGGCAACGTCGCTCACCGAGCTCGCGCTCAAGCAGCAGCAGGAGGAGCCGCCCACGCTCGACACGCTCGTCGCCGCCGTCAGCCCCGAGCTGGCCGACGCCGTCGCCGTCGCGCTCGCCCTCGACCCGCGCGACCGCTACCAGACGGCGCGCGAGATGCGCCGCGGCGCTCAGCGACGGCGCCCGGGGCATCGCGCCCGAGCGCCAGCAGCGCACGTTCGCCGCCCGCGCCGCACCCGCCACGCAGGCCACGAGCGTCCTGCCCGCCGCGGGGCGGCGCCCCGACGCCCCGTCCTCCGCCGCCGCCTCCTCGCCCACCCGCCCGCGCCGCCCGCGACCCGGGCCCGCGCGCGTCGCGCCCGCGCCCGCGAGGCCCGCCGCCGTCCGGCCCTCGGCAGGCAGCGCGGCAGACGACCGTCTGCTCGATCGCGCTGCTGGGGCTGCTCGCGCTGGTGCTCGTGATCGTCGCCGTCGTCGTGCTCACCGCGCCCTCCTCGACCAAGGTCGTGCTGCGCAACGTCGTCTACGAAGACGTGCAGCACAGCCTCCGCCGCGCTCAAGCAGCTCGTCTCCGAAAACACCAAGTAGACGCGGCTCGCGCAACACGCGCGGCAGGCTTGCGCCGCACGCGCGGCGCGGTTTCGCCAGACCCGGCTCCGGCTGCGCGCCCCACTGCGCCATGCTAGGACCCATGCCGATGCTCGCCGCGCATCGTCAACGTCGAACACCTCGTCGAGGTCGCCGGCTATCCGCTGCTGTTCCTGATCGTGATGAGCGAGTCCAGCGGCCTGCCCGTGCCGGGCGAGACCGCGCTGATCGCCGCCGGCGTCCTCGCCAGCCAGGGCAAGCTCCAGATCGAGGCTCGTCATCGCGATCGCCGCCGCCGCGGCGATCGTCGGCGACAACATCGGCTACCTGATCGGGCGCAAGGGCGGACGCTGGCTGCTCGAGCGGCCCGGGCGTTTCCACCGCCAGCGCCTGCAGGTGCTCGCCGCGGGCGAGCCGTTCTTCGAGCGCCACGGTCCCAAGGCCGTGTTCTTCGGGCGCTTCCTGCTCGGGCCTGCGCGTGTGGGCCTCGTGGCTCGCCGGCGCCACGCACATGCCCTGGCGCTCGTTCGTGCTCTGGAACGCGCTCGGCGGCATCGCGTGGGCGACCGTCGTCGGCCTCGTCGCCTACTTCCTCGGCCACTCCGCCGGCAACGTCGTCCAGGCCTTCGGCCTCTACGGCCTCGCCGCCGTTCGCCGTCGCGCTCGTGAGCGCCCTGCTCGCACCGCCGCCGCGCCTGCACGCGGCGCGCGCGCCAAGGACGCGTGCTGTCGAGGACGCGCCTCGGCGCCTGACGAGGTCAGGCCGCGACCGGGATAGTCGAGCAGCTCAGCGCCGCAGGGAGCGATCCGCTCCCACATGTCCGCCAGCACGCTCAGCTCGCTCTCGGAGAAGTGCGAGAAGAAGTGCTCGCGGACCACCGCCAGATGCGTGCACGCGCGCTTCCTCCAGGCGTTCGCGACCCGCTGTCCGTCAGGCAGGCGTAGGAGCCGCGCGCGTCGTGGTCGCAGGAGCAGCGCTCGAGCAGCCCCTCGCGCTCGAGGCGGTCGACCAGGCGCGTCAGGCCGCTGCGCGACAGCTGCGCCTGCTCGGCCAGGTCGCACATCCGCATGCGCCCGCCGCTCGCCTCCTCGCAGGTGGTGCAGCACCTCGTAGGAGGTCATCGGCAGCCGGTGCGCCGCGCTCCAGCTCGGCGTCCAGCCGCTTGGCCAGACAGGCGTGCGCCCGCAGCAGGCCGCGCCAGGCGCGCAGCTCCCCGACGGTGAGAGCCTCCTGCTCGGAGGTGGCGATCTTGACGGCGGTCGCGGTTGACATGGCGGTCCAGATCGTAACGCCTTCTCAGCCGAACATAGCAGCGTCACGGCCCATTCGGCGGGAGATCGCTGTCAGCGCCGCGTCGCCCGCCAGGCCCACAGCATCATCAGCGGCTGCAGCGGCAGGCGCGCGTACAGCGCCCAGCGCGGGATGCTGCTTGAAGCGCTCGCGGCTCGCGCGCCATGTAGAGGTTCGCCGGGAAGACCGCCGCCAGCAGCGCCGATCAGGCCGAGCCCCGACAGCCGGCGCGTCGCGCGGCGATCAGCACGCCGAGCGCCGCCCGCGATCTCCGCCACGCCGCTCACCTGCACGACGCAGCTTCGGCCTCGTCGCCGCAGGCGCGGCGGCACGATCGCTCGTAGGAGCGCGGGATCGACGAAGTGGTTGACGCCCGAGCCGATGAAGAACGCGCGAGCAGCCGGCGCGACGCGCCTCGCGCCGTGTCGTCGGTCGACCGGCGTCCACCACGCCCGCCTCCGCACGTTCCTGGCGGCCGCAGGCCGCCCACTGAAATCTAGCGCCCCGCGATCAGCGAGCGACCGGTCATCGCCGCCGGCTGCTCGATCCCGAGCACCTCCAGCACCGTCGGCGCCACGTCCGCGAGGATGCCCCGCCGCCGCGCAGCGACAGCGCCGGCGGCTCGTGACGATCAGCGGCACCGGGTTCAGCGAGTGCGCCGTGTTCGGGCTGCCGTCGGGCTCGAGCATGTGGTCGGCGTTGCCGTGGTCGGCCGTCACCACGCACACGCCGCCGCGCTCGTGCACCGCCGCCACGACCTCGCCCAGGCACTCGTCCACCGTCTCGATCGCCGCCACCGCCGCCTCGATCACGCCCGTGTGTCCGACCATGTCGGCGTTGGCGAAGTTGATGATCCCGAAGCGCGGCGCGTCCTCGCGCCACGCCGCCACGAACGCGTCGCGCCGCCTCGCGCGCGCTCATCTGCGGGCTTGTGGTCGTAGGTCGGCACGTCGCGCGGCGAGGGCACCATCTCGCGCCGCTCGCCGTCCAGCGGCGCCTCGTCGCCGCCGTTGAAGAAGTACGTCACGTGCGGGTACTTCTCCGTCTCGGCCACGTGCAGCTGCGCGGCGCCCGCCTGCGCCAGCACCACCGACAGCGTCGTCGCGGGACGCTCCGGGCGAGAACACGACCGGGTAGGGCCAGCCCTCCTCGTAGCGCGTCAGCGTCGCGTAGCGGCGCCACGGGCTGCGCGCCGCCGCGGCCCGCCCAGCCGGGCAGATCCTCCGCTCGCCTCCGCGACGGCGCCTCCAGCGCCGAAGCCCGGCTCCGCCAGCGCGCGCGTGATCTCGCGCATCCGGTCGGGGCGGAAGTTGAACGCGATCACGCTGTCGCCCGGGCTGATGCGCGCCTCCTCGCCGACGAGCGTCGGCTCGATGAACTCGTCCGTCTCGCCGCGCTCGTAGGCCGCCGCGCACCGCCTGCTCGCCGCTGTCGGCGCTGATGCGGCGCGCGGCCGTGCACGAGCATGTCGTACGCGCGCTGCGTGCGCTCCCAGCGCCGGTCGCGGTCCATCGCCCAGTAGCGCCCCACCACCGAGCCCACGCGCACGCCCGGCGTGCCGTCGAGCTCGCGCAGGTACGCCGGCGCCGGCGTGCGGCAGCGTGTCGCGCCCGTCGGTGAACGCGTGCACCACCAGGTCCTTCGCCGCCGCGCTCGCCGCCGAGCGCGATCAGCGCGCGCAGGTGCTCGAGCGAGGAGTGCACGCCGCCGTCGGAGACGAGCCCGATCAGGTGCACGCGCCCGGCGTCCGCGAACGCCGCGCGCAGCATCTCGTTCTGCGCGAGCGACCCGTCGGCGATCGCGTCGTCGATGCGCACCAGGTCCTGGCGCACGACCGCGCCCGCGCCGAGGTTCAGGTGGCCGACCTCGCTGTTGCCCATCTGCCCTTCCGGCAGGCCCACCGCGCGGCCCGCAGGCGGTCAGCGTCGTGTGCGGGTAGGCGTCCCACAGCTCGTCGAACACCGGCGTGTCGCGCGAGCGAGACCGCGTTGCCCGGGCCCGGCTCGGCGAGGCCCCAGCCGTCGAGCACGATCAGGCAGGCGCAGCGCGCCGGCAGGCTCGCGGGCCCCGGCGGCAGCGTCATCGCGCCGGCGGCGGCGACGATCGCCGCGAACGACTCGGCCTCCAGCGAGGCGCCGCCGACGAGCGCGCCGTCCACGTCCGGCAGCGCGAGCAGCTCGGCCGCGTTCTCCGGCTTCACCGAGCCGCCGTAGAGGATCCGCACGCTGCTCGGCCGCCTGCTTGTCGCGGTCGGCCACGAGCGCGCGGATGAACGCGATCGCCTCCTGCGCCTGCTCCGGCGTCGCGACGCGGCCCGGTGCCGATCGCCCAGATCGGCTCGTAGGCGATCACCACCTCCGCCAGTCGCTCGTTCGGCACGCCCGCGAGGTCCTCCTTGATCTGCTGGCGCAGCTTGCGGTCGGTGTCGTCGTTGTCGCGCTCCTGCCTCGGTCTCGCCCACGCACAGGATCGGCGCGAGGCCCGCCGCCAGCGCCGCCGGGACCTTCAGCGCCAGCGCCTTGTCGGTCTCGCCGAACAGCTCGCGGCGCTCGGAGTGCCCGAGCACGACGCCGCGCACGTCGAGCTCGCTCAGCATCGGCGCCGAGATCTCGCCCGTGAACGCGCCCTCGGGCTCGTGGTGCATGTTCTGCGCGTACACCTCCACGCGCGAGCCGCGCGCGCTGTCCACCATCGCGCGCAGGTCCGTGAACGGCACGCAGATCGCCACGTCCACGCCGTCCACCGCGGAGACGCGCGGCAGCAGCGCCTGGATGTACTCCTCGGCCTGCTCCTCGGTCTTGTACATCTTCCAGTTGCCCGCGATCAGCGGCGTGCGGCCGGCCGTCGGCCATCAGGTGCCACCCCCGCGCCTTCCAGCGCCTGCACGCCCGGCAGCGTCTTGCCCTCGACCAGCTCGAGCGTCGCGCCGCCGCCCGTCGAGAGGTGGTCGACCGCGTCCTCCAGGCCGAACTGCGCGAGCGCCGCCGCCGAGTCGCCGCCGCCGACGACCGTCAGGCCGGGCGCGGCCGCGACCGCCTCGGCCACCGCGCGCGTGCCCGCCGCGAACGGCTCCAGCTCGAACGCGCCCATCGGGCCGTTCCAGAACACCGTGCCCGCGCGCGCGATCTCGCGCCGCGTAGCGCTCGCGCGGTCTTCGGGCCGATGTCGAGGCCCATCCAGCCCGTCCGGCACCTCCACGCCGTCGAGCACGCGGTGCTCGGCGTCCGCCGCGAGGCGGTCGCCGATCACCAGGTCGACCGGCAGCTCGCAGGCGCGCGCGGCCGGGCGGGCTCGTGCGTGTCGCTGGCGCGCGCGAGCGCGCTGCGCGCGTGCTCGATGTCCTCGTCGCCGCACAGCGACTCGCCGACCGCGTGGCCCTGCGCGCACAGGAACGGGAAGCACATCGCGCCGCCGATGATGACCACGTCGGCGACCTCCAGGAAGCGGTCGATCACCGCGATCTTGTCCGCCACCTTCGCGCCGCCGACGATCGCCACGAGCGGGTGCTCGGGGTGCTCGAGGATCGCCCGTCAGCGTCTTCACCTCGCGTTCCAGCAGCCGCCCGGCGGCGCTCGGCAGCAGGTGCGCGACGCCCTCGGTGCTCGCGTGCGCGCGGTGCGCGGCGCCGAACGCGTCGTTCACGTACACGTCGCGCGAGCTCCGCCAGCGCCCGTGCGAACTCTGGGTCGTTGCTTCGTCTCGCCCGGCTCGAAGCGCACGTTCTCGAGCACCAGGATCTCGCCCGTCGCTCGAGGTCGTCCGCCAGCGCCGTCACCTCCTCGCCCACGACCGCCGGGGCGAGCGTCACCTTCGCGCCCGTCAGCTCGCGCAGGCGCGTCCGCCACCGGCGCCATCGACAGCTCCGGCACCGGCTTGCCCTTCGGGCGGCCGAGGTGCGAGACGAGCACGAGCCGCGCGCCGCGCCCGCGCAGCTCCTCGATCGTCGCGCAGCGCCGCGCGGATGCGCGTGTCGTCGGCGACGACCGGCACGCCGCCGCGCCGGATCGCCCTGCGGTCGAGCGGCACGTTGAAGTCGACCCGCACGAGCACGCGCTTGCCGTGCACGTCCAGGTCGTCGATGCTCCTCATCGCGACGCCTCCCCTACAGGACCCTCTGCACCAGGTCCACGAGGCGGTTGGAGTAGCCCCACTCGTTGTCGTACCAGGCGACCACCTTCACCATCGTGCCGTCGATCACCGCCGTCAGTTTCGAGTCGACGATCGAGGAGTACGGCGAGGAGACGATGTCGCTGGAGACGATCGGGTCCTCGGTGTACTGCAGGATCCCGGCCAGCGGGCCGCTGTCGGCGGCCGCCTTCAGCGCCGCGTTGACCTCCTCGACGCTCGTCTCGCGCGCGCACTCGACCGTCAGGTCGACGACCGAGCCGGTCGGCACGGGCGCGCGCACCGCGAAGCCGTGCAGCTTGCCCTGCAGCTCGCGGGATCACCAGGCCGATCGCCTTCGCCGCGCCGGTCGAGGCGGGGATCAGGTTGATCGCCGCCGCGCGCGCGCGGCGCAGGTCCTTGTGCGGCATGTCCTGCAGGCGCTGGTCGGCCGTGTAGGCGTGGATCGTCGTCATCAGGCCGTGCTTGATGCCGACCGTGTCGTTGACCACCTTCGCCACCGGCGCGAGGCAGTTGGTCGTGCAGGAGGCGTTGGAGATCACGTCGTGCGTGTCGCGGTCGTAGACCTCGTCGAAGTTCACGCCCAGCACGACCGTCGCGTCCGGGTTCGGTCGCGGGCGCCGAGATGATCGACCTTCTTGGCGCCCTGCGCGAGGTGCTTGGCGGCGCTGTCGCGGTCGGTGAAGAAGCCCGTCGACTCGATCACCACGTCGACGCCGAGCTCGCCCCACGGCAGCGCCGCCGGGTCGCGCTCGGCGAGCACCTTCAGCTCCTTGCCGTCGACCTCGAGCGCGCCGTCGCCGCCAGCCTCGACGGTGCCCGGGTAGGGGCCGAGGATCGAGTCGTACTTGAGCAGGTGCGCGAGCGTCGCGCGAGTCGGTCAGGTCGTTGACCGCGACCCACTCGATGTCCGCTCCCTGCTGCTGTCGCCCGGGCCTTGGCGGCGCGGAACACGTTCCGGCCGATCCGGCCGAATCCGTTGATCCCGACGCGTACGGGCATTCATTGCCTCCTGAAGCGAAAAATGAACGATGCCGGGTCGCAGGAGCACACGCTCCCGTCGCCCGGCGTGCCCGCGGGAGGCTATCAGCGCACCGCTCGTTGGGCCAGGTGTCCGTATACGGACACGCGCGCGCGTTTCTACGGACAGAGCGCCGCTCAGAGGCTGATAGCGGCGCTTGTCGATGTCGCGGTGCGCGACCGCCACGTCGAGGTCCTCGTGGTCGCGGTAGCGCGCCGCCAGGTGCTCGGCGATCGCCACCGAGCGGTGGCGCCCGCCGGTGCAGCCGATCGCGATCACCAGGTGCGCCTTGCCCTCGGCGACGTACTGCGGCAGCAGGAAGTCCAGCAGCGCCGTGCAGGCGCTCGTAGAACTCGCTCCAGGCGCCCGTCGCGTCGCGATGTACTCGACCACCGCGCGGTCGAGGCCGGTCAGCTCGCGCAGCTCGGGCTCGTAGTGCGGGTTGGCCAGGAAGCGCACGTCGAACGCGAGGTCCTCCTCGCGCGGCGGGCCGTGCTTGAAGCCGAAGCTCATGAACGTCACCGACAGCCGCCCGACCGCGCTTGCGCGGCAGGAACTCGCTCGGCGATCTTCTCGCGCAGCATCGCCGCCGACATGCCCGTCGTGTCGATCACCAGGTCGGCGCGCTCGCGCAGCGGCTCCAGCAGCGCGCGCTCGGCCGCGACGCCCGCCGCCGACGCTGCCCTCCGGCGCGAGCGGATGGCGCCGGCGCGTCTCCTTGTAGCGGGTCACGAGCGTCTGCTCGGCCGCCTCCAGGAACAGCACGTGGTGGCTCAGGCCGAGCGCGTCGAGGTCGTCGACGACCGCGCGCAGCGCCTCGAAGTAGACGCCGCCGCGCACGTCGGAGACGACCGCCGCGCGCTCGACCTTGGAGCCCTTGTGCACGAACAGCTCGACCAGCGAGCGGATCATCTCCGGCGGCAGGTTGTCGACGCAGAAGTAGCCCGCGTCCTCGAACACGTTCATCGCCGTCGACTTGCCGGCGCCGGAGAAGCCCGTGATGACCACCAGGTCCTCCAGGCGCGACTCGACCGGACTCCGCGGCCGGCTCGCTGCAGCCGGGCCTGATCACGGCCATCTCTGCATTCGGCGCGCGAGCCGGCACGCGTGGCAGCCGCGCACTCAGCCGGCGCGGTGGAGGTAGCCGTGGAGCTCGCGCGCCACCTTCGCCGGCAGGCCCGGCACCGCCTGCAGCTCCTCGCTGGAGGCCGCCACCATCGCCTCGGGCGAGCCGAAGTGCGCCAGCAGCGCGCGCTTGCGCGCCGGGCCCGACGCCCGGGCAGCTCGTCCAGCAGCGAGCTCGTCATCGCCCTGTCGCGGCGGCGTGCGGTGGTGGGTGATCGCGAAGCGGTGCGCCTCGTCGCGCACGCGCTGCAGCAGCTGCAGCTCGGGCGTCGAGTGATCGAGCACGAGCGGCGCCGCGCGGCCGGGGATGAACACCTCCTCGATCCGCTTGGCGAGCGAGACCACCGCCACGCCGCGCTCGCGGAAGCCCGCAGCGGCCCGAGGCCCGCCGCGAGCTGGCCCTTGCCGCCGTCGATCACGACGACGTTCGGCAGCGACGCGAAGCTCGCGTCGTAGTCGGGGTCGTGCGGCGAGATGTCCGCCTGGCGCTCCCACTGCGCGAAGCGGCGGCCGAGCACCTCCGCCATCGAGGCGAAGTCGTCCGAGCCTTCCACCGTGCGGATCGTGAAGCGGCGGTAGTCGGACTTCTTCGGCGCGCCGCCCTCGAACACGACCATCGAGGCGACCGTGTGCGTGCCGCCGAGGTTGGAGATGTCGAAGCACTCGATGCGGATCGGCGGCACGTCGAGCCCGAGCGCCTGCTGCAGCCCCTCGAGCGCCTCGACGCGGCCCTGGCGGCGGCGCTCGGAGCGCAGCTGCTCCTGGTCGAGCGCCAGGCGCGCGTTGCGCTCGGCCAGCTCGAGGATCCGGCGCTTCTCGCCGCGCTCGGCCGCGCGCAGCTCGACCGGGCCGCCGCGACGGCTCGCGAGCGCATCGGCGAGCGCGTCGCGGTCGCCGAGCTCGCGCTGCACGACCAGCAGCGCCGGGATCGACATCTGGCCGCCGTAGTACTGGAGCATGAACTCCTCCGCCACCTCCGCCAGCTCGCGCTCGGTCTCGTTGGAGAGGTAGAAGGACTGGCGGTCCGAGAGCACGCCGTCGCGCACCTGGAAGACCTGCGCGTTCGCCTCCCGGCCCTCGACCGCCACCGCGACCGCGTCGAAGGTGCCCACCGACTCGCTCGTCACGCGCCGGCGCTCGAGCAGCGAGCGCACCGCCTGCAGGCGGTTGCGCTCGAGCGTCGCCTGCTCGAACTCCTCGTCGGCCGCCGCCGCGCGCATGCGCGCCTCGAGGTCGCGCTCGATCGCGGAGAAGCGTCCGGAGAGGAAGTCGATCACGCCGTCGATGGCTTGCGGTACTCCTCCTTGGAGACGTAGCCGACGCACGGCGCCTCGCAGCGCTTGATGTAGTAGTCCAGGCACGGGCTGCCGCTGCGCCGGCCCGGCTCGCGGCCGGTGCAGGAGCGGAACATGAAGACCTTCGCCAGCACCTCGAGCGTCGCGCGCACGCGCTTCGCGTTCGAGTACGGGCCGAAGTAGGCGCGGTTCGAGCGGTGGCGCTCGCGCGTGAAGTAGACGCGCGGGAAGTCCTCGTCGAGCGAGATCGCGATGAACGGGTAGGACTTGTCGTCGCGCAGGCGGATGTTGAAGCGCGGCCGGTACTGCTTGATGAAGCTCTGCTCGGCCAGCAGCGCCTCCGCCTCGGTGGCGACGACGACGCACTCGATGTGCTCGACGCTCGCGACCATCTCGGCGTGCCCGGGGCTGCTCGGCACCTGCGCCTTGGAGAAGTGCGAGGCCACGCGCTTGCGCACGGACTTCGCCTTGCCGACGTAGATCACGCGGCCGCTTCCGTCGCGGAACAGGTAGACGCCCGGCTGGTCCGGCAGCGCGCGGCGCTGCTCGGCGAGGCTCACGCGCTCGCGTTCACGCCGCTGGCGACGCTCGCGCGGAAGACGCTCGCGGATGCGCCGCCGGCTCAGTATGCGCGCGAGTGGCGGAGACCTCGATCAGCGCACACACGAGCCACGAGCAGGAACCAGACGAGCTCGCCGAGCCGTTTCCCACATGCGGCCGTGGGCCGCGTACGCGAAGAACGCCAGCACGATCCCGCCATACAGCAGCGCCCGGTGGCGGTCGCCGAGGCCGTGGATCGCGATCCGCGGTTCGCGGTACAGCCGCAGTCCGAGGTAGCCGATGCCGATCGCAAACGCGACCCACAGCGCCGCTTCGAACGTGTTCGCCGCGCGGCCGCCGCCGGGGATGAAGTACACCGCCGCCGCGATCACGACGACGATCGCGATGTTGCGCGCCGTCTTCAGCTGCTCGCTCACAAGCAAGAGGGTAGCTCCCGCGACCCAGGACAGCGCATCTGCATCGCCCGGCTGCTTGAATACCAATATGCGGACTTTTATTTGGTTCTTCAGCGTCTTGGGCTTGGCCGTTCTCGCGTCTTCAAACCTCGCTTCGGCAACTCCCGGCGTGGAGTTCAAAGCGAAGGTCACCCCGATCAAGGGGTTTCAACACACAGGCAATGTCCGCGGTGCGGGCGCGGCAGTCGAAACCGAATTCAAGATCTCGGGAACTGAATACGGCGGCTTCGCGCCACCGCTGATAGGTGTCAAGGTGTCTCTTCCTGCCGGCGTCAAGCTTCACACCACAGGGTTTCCGACCTGCCCTAACAGAATCGTGGAAGCAAGGCAGTCAGAGCGTTGCCCGCGTGACTCGTCGGCCGGGCCCGTGGGGCGCATGGATGTGTTCGTCGTATTCGGCACCGAACGCCTCCCCGAGTCGATTCCGTTGAGCTCGTTCTACGCTCCGGGCGGCGGCATGAACGTCGCGTTCTTCGGCCACACTCCAGCGTCGATCGAAATTGTCTCGAAGAGCCGCTACCTCAACCGTAGCGGCGGGGGATTCGGACCCGGGGTACAACTCGAAGTGCCTCGGATCGAGACTGTCCCTGGCGCACCTGACGCTTCTGTCAGCCGGCTCGCATACAGGCTTGGTTCAGCCATCACGAGGGGAGGCAAGAAGCGCTACGCCCTAACGATGCCGAAGCGATGCCCGAAACGCCACCTAAAGCTCGAAGCGCTGCTTACATTTGCGGCAAATGGAAATGGCGCTACCCCCATCACTGTGGGCAGGACATACAACATGCCCTGCCCACGATAGCCACGGCCGCGCCTACTGACCCTCAGTCGATCAGCGCCTCCAGCCGCGCGTAGGCGTCGTCGACGGCGCGCTTGGCGGCGGTGTGGCGGGCTTCGGACTTCGCGGACTCGTACCGCGTCGCCCACGCCGCCGGATCGGTCAGCTCCTGTTCGAGCGCGCGCAGCGCCGCCTCGGCCTCCTCGACCGCCCGCTCGGCCTTCTGCTGCTCGCTCAGGCGGTTCTTCGACGGGCCCTTCGGCTTGGGCTTGGCGGCCTTCTTCGTCGCGGCGCCCGCGGCGCCCTTGGCCGCGGCGTCCCCGCTGCCCGAGCCGTCGCCCGCAGCAGAGCCGCCGCCCAGAGCAGAGCCGCCGCCCGCGGCAGAGCCGTTGCTCGCGCCCGCCGGCCGCAGGCCCCCCGCGCCGGCCCCCGGCCCGAGCGCGCGCGCTCGTCGCGCACGCGCACGTACTCCGGCCAGCCGCCGACGTAGCTGTGCAGCGTGCCGTCCTCGACGGCGACCGTGCGCGTGCCGACCGCGTCGAGCAGCGCGCGGTCGTGGGAGACGAGCAGCACCGCGCCGGTGAACGCGCGCAGCGCGTCCTCGAGCGCCTCGCGGCTCTCGATGTCGAGGTGGTTCGTGGGCTCGTCGAGGATCAGCACGTTCGCGCCGCGACTGCACGAGCACCGCCAGCGACAGCCGCCGGCGCTCGCCGCCGGAGAGCCCCGCGAGCGGCTTCTCCGCCTCCTCGCCGGAGAACAGGAAGCGCGCCGAGCAGCGCGCGCGCCTTGCCCGGCGTCAGCCCCGTCGCGCGCTGCGCCGCGTCGAGCACGCTCTGCGTCGCGGAGCCGCCCGCGCCGAGCTCGTCGGCGTGCTGGGAGAGGTAGCCGACCTTGACGTTGTGACCGGTGCTCAGCTTGCCCGCCGCCAGCTCGCGCCGCCCGGCGAGCGTCTCGATCAGCGTCGTCTTGCCGGTGCCGTTGGGGCCGACGAGCGAGACGTGCTCGCCGCGTTCGAGCCACAGCTCGGCGTGCTCGAGCAGGACGACCGGACCGCCGCCTCCCCCGGCCCGCCGACCTCGACGCGCCCGTCCAGCAGCTCGAAGATCACGCGGCCCGAGCGCTCCGGCGCGGCGAAGGCGAACTCGAGCCCGCTGCCCGTCCTTCGGGTCGCGCTCGATCCGCTCGATCTTGGCGAGCTTCTTCACGCGCGACTGCGCCTGTCGGGCCTTGGTGGCCTTGTAGCGGAAGCGCTCGATGAAGCGCTCCATCCGCTCGATCTCCGCCTGCTGCGAGTCGATCGCCTTGCCCAGCGCGATCTCGCGCGCGGCCTGCTCGCGGCGCCACTGGTGCCAGGTGCCGGCGAAGAAGCGCGAGCGGCCCGCCTCCAGCTCGAGCACGGCCGTGCCGACGGCCTCCAGGAACCAGCGGTCGTGCGCCACCAGCACGACCGCCGCGTCGAGGTCCACGAGCGTCTGCTCGAGCCACTCCAGCGACTCGATGTCGAGATGGTTCGTGGGCTCGTCCAGCAGCAGCACGTCGGCGCCCGTCGCGAGCGCCCGCGCGAGCGAGGCGCGCGTGAGCTGCCCGCCGGAGAACGTGTCCAGCGGCCGGTCGAGGTCCGCGTCGCGGAAGCCCAGCCCGTGCGCCATCGCGGTGGCGCGGTTGCGCCACAGGTAGCCGCCGCGCGCCTCCAGGCGCGCCTGCGCGCCGGAGTAGCGCGCGAGCATCGCCTCGTCGGTCTCGCCCGCCGCCATCTGCGCCTCGAGCGCCGCGAGCTCGCGCCTCGATCGCGCAGCTCCTCCGCGCAGCCGGAGAGCAGGTAGTCGCGCAGCGCCATCCCGCGCTCGCGCGGCGGGCGCTGGTCGTGCAGCGCGATCCGCACGCCCTTGGCGACGCTCAGCTCGCCGCGGTCGATCGACGTCTCCCCCGCGAGCATCCGCAGCAGCGTCGTCTTGCCCGCGCCGTTGCGCCCGGCGATCGTCATCCGTTCGCGGCGCTCGAGCTTGAACGACACGCCGCGCAGCAGCGGCTCGCCCGGCGATGTCCTTGTGCAGGTCGGATGCGATCAGGAGAGCCATCGGCTGCTGATGGTAGGGACCTCGTTCCGCCGGCGACCGCTCAGGTAGGATCCGCGCGCGATGCGCAACCGCCTGCTCGCCAAGCTGATCCCGCTCGCGCTGCTGCTCGCTGCTCGTGCTCGCGCCGGCCGCGCAGCGCGCACAACGACGGGCGCGGCTTCTACGGCGCCGACCGACGACAAGGTCGTCACCAACGCGGGCTTCATCCTGATCGTCTTCTTCCCGCTGTTCGTGTTCACGATGAGCATGCTCCAGAGAACGCTGGAGAAGCGCAAGGAAGCCCGCAAAGCGGCGCAGAAGCAGCTCGGCGACGCCCACTGGCGCGGCGGCTGGTAGCCGCGAGCCGGCCGAGCGCGCGGCTGCGGCCGAGCCGAGCGCCGGCCGAGGCTGTCCGCTACGAGCGCCGCGGCGCCGCGGCGCTGATCACGATCGACCGCCAGCACCGGCGCAACGCCGTCGACGGCCCGACCGCGGCAGGCGCTGCACGAGGCCTACCTGCGCTTCGAGGCCGACGAGGACGCGCGCGTGCTGGTGCTGACGCGGCGCCGGCGGCGTCTCCTTCTGCGCCGGGCGCCGACCTGAAGGCGACCGAGACGATGGCCCCGCGGCTGATGAGCGCGGAGGGGCCGATGGGCTTCACGCGCCTGACGCCCTCCAAGCCGACGATCGCCGCGATCTCCGGCTTCTGCCTGGCGGGCGGCCTCGAGATCGCGCTGTGGTGCGACCTGCGGATCGCCACCGAGGACTCGAGGCTCGGCTACCCCGAGCGCCGCTGGGGCGTGCCGCTGATCGACGGCGGCACCCAGCGCCTGCCGCGCATCGTCGGGCTGGGCCGCGCGCTCGACCTGATCCTCACCGGCCGCATCATCGACGCCCAGGAGGCGCTGGCGATGGGGATGCTCACCGAGGTGGTGCCCGCCGGCGCAGCACCTGGAGCGCGCGCTCGCGCTCGCCGAGGGCCTCGCGCGCTTCCCCCAGCGCACGATGCTCGCCGACCGCCGCGCGGCGATCGAGGGGTTCGGCCTGCCGCTCGCCGAGGCGCTCGCGCTCGAGGCCGCAGCCGGCCCGGAGGTGTTCGAGGACGGCGCGCGCGGCGCCGCGCGCTTCGCCGCCGGCGAGGGACGCGGCGGCGCGGGCGCGGGCGCCTGAGCGCGAGCGCTCCGCGGCCGGCCACAGGCTGCGCATGCGCCGCATGCGGACGCCGATGCCGGCCGCGGCTCCGATTGCAGGTAGGCTCTGTCGCACGATGGCCTACTTCGTCACAGGAGCGACCGGCTTCATCGGGCAGCCGTCTCGTCGAGCGGCTGCTGGAGAAGCGCCAGGGCAAGATCTACGTGCTCGTGCGCGAGAGCTCGAAGGCGCGCCTCGACGACCTGATCGAGCGCTGGAGCATCGTCGTGGGCCCGTCCGCGGCCGAGCGCATCGAGCCGGTCGTCGGCGACCTGCGCCGGCCGCTGCTCGGCGTCGAGAAGGAGCAGGTGGCGGAGCTGCGCGGCAAGATCAAGCACTTCTTCCACCTCGCCGCCGTCTACGACATGACGGCGCCCGCCGAGCGCAACACGGCGGTCAACGTCGGCGGCACGACGCACGCGGTCGAACTGGCGCGCGCGGTCGACGCCAAGCACCTGCACCACGTCTCCTCGATCGCCGTCGCCGGCGACGTACGAGGGCGTCTTCGAGCGAGGACATGTTCGACGAGGGCCAGCAGCCTGCCCTCGCCCTACCACCGCACGAAGTTCGAGTCCGAGCGGATCGTGCGCGAGCAGCCGTACGTGCCGTGGCGCGTGTACCGGCCCGGGGATCGTCGTGGGCGACTCCCAGACCGGCGAGATGGACAAGATCGACGGCCCGTACTACTTCTTCAAGGCGATCCAGCGCATGCGCCAGCTGCTGCCGGAGTGGGTGCCGCTCGTCGGGCCTCGACCTCGGCTACACGAACGTCGTGCCCGTCGACTGGGTCGCCGACGCGCTCGAGCACATCGCGCACGAGCCCGACCTCGACGGCCGCGCCTTCCACCTCACCGACCCGCGCCCGCAGCGCGTGGACGAGCTGATCAACGAGCTCGCCGTGGCCGCGCACGCGCCGCGCTTCGCGCGTGAGCATCGACAAACGGCTGATCGACCCGCTGCCGAAGTGGCCGCTCGCGCTCGCGGCCGCGCTGCCGCCGTTGCGCCAGGTGCGCAACCTCGCGCTGCGCGAGCTGGGCATCCCCGAGGAGGTGCTCGCGCACATGGAGCTGGTGCCGCGCTTCGACACGCGCGAGGCACGGCGCGCGCTCGCGGGCTCGGCGCTGGAGCAGCCGCCGCCGCTGGAGGACTACGCGGCGCGGCTGTGGGACTACTGGGAGCGCGAGATGGACCCCGACATCGCGCCGCGGGCCGCACGCTCAAGGAGGCGCTCGGCGGCCGGCACGTGATGATCACCGGCGCCTCGTCGGGGATCGGGCGCGCGACCGCGCTGAAGGTCGCCGCCGCGGGCGGCGTGCCGCTGCTGGTGGCGCGCAACGTCGAGAAGCTCGAGGAGGTGCGCGCCGAGATCGTCGCCGCGGGCGGCACCGCGTACGTCTACGCCGCCGACATCTTCGACATGGAGTCGATCGAACGGCTGCTCGAGCGCGTGCTCGCCGACCACCGCAACGTCGACATGCTCGTCAACAACGCCGGGCGCTCGATCCGCCGCTCGATCGCGCTCAGCTACGACCGCTTCCACGACTTCGAACGCACGATCCAGCTCAACTACTTCGGCGCGGTCAAGCTGATCATCGGCCTGCTGCCGCACATGCGCGAGCGCGGCTCGGGGCACATCGTCAACGTCTCCTCGATCGGCGTGCAGACCAACCCGCCGCGCTTCTCCGCCTACGTCGCCTCGAAGGCCGCGCTCGACGCGTTCACCCGCGTGGTCGCCTCGGAGATGATCGGCGACGGCGTGACGTTCACGACGATCCACATGCCGCTCGTGCGCACGCCGATGATCGCGCCGACGAAGATGTACGACGCCTTCCCCGCGATCAGCCCCGACGAGGCCGCCGACATGATCTGCGAGGCGATGCGCTGCCGCCCCAAGGAGATGGGCACGCGCATCGGCAAGTTCGGCGAAGTCGCCTACTCGCTCTCGCCCGAACGATGGTCGACCGGCTGCTGCACCTCGCCTACCGCGTGTTCCCCGACTCCGCCGCCGCCAAAGGCCAGCGGCGACGTCGAGGAGCAGCGTCCGTTCGAGCAGATCGCGATGGCGACGCTCACGCGGGGCGTGCACTGGTAGCAGCCAGAGCGCCGGCCCGGCCGCGGTCCTGAGATGATCGGACCGTGAGCGACGCCGGCCCGGCGATCGAGGTGAGCGACGCTGCGCAAGCGCTACGGCGACTACGAGGCGGTGCGCGGCATCGACATCGCGGTGCAGCGCGGCGAGGTGTTCGGGCTGCTGGGGCCCAACGGCGCGGGCAAGACCACGACGGTCGAGATCCTCGAGGGCTACCGCGAGCGCAGCGGCGGCGAGGTGTCCGTGCTCGGTCACGACCCCGCCAGGCGCTCGATCGAGCTGCGCCGGCGGATCGGCATCGTGCTGCAGTCGGGCGGCATCTACAGCCACATCACGCCGCGCGAGGCGCTCGCGCACTGGGCCAGCTTCTACCCGCACCCGCGCGACGTCGAGGAGGTGCTCGCGCTGGCGGGGCTCTCCGAGAAGGCGGACGTGCGCAGCCGCAAGCTCTCCGGCGGGCAGCTGCGACGCCTGGACTTCGCGCTCGCGCTGGTCGGCGACCCCGAGCTGATCTTCCTCGACGAGCCCACCACCGGCTTCGACCCCGAGGCGCGCCGCGCCGCGTGGGAGACGATCCGCTCGCTGCGCGCGCTCGGCAAGACGATCCTGCTCACCACGCACTACCTCGAGGAGGCGCAGGCGCTCGCCGACCGCGTCGCGATCGTCAAGGACGGGCGCGTGCTCGCGATCGGCCCGCCGCGCGAGCTCGGCGTGGGGGCCGCCCACTACCGCGTCGCCTACCGCGGCTCCGACGGGGAGCTGGTCGAGCAGCGAGACCGACGACCCGACCGCGCTGCTGCACGAGCTGACAGGCGAGGCGCTCGCTCGCGGCGAGCAGCTGCGCGAGCTGTCGGTGGCGCGCCCGACGCTCGAGGACGTCTACCTGGAGCTGACCGCCGATGCGTGACGTGCGCCCTGAAGCTGGCCGTGCAGATGGCCGCCGACGCCGGCCGCGCCACCGGGAGCTGACCGTCCAGCCTGACGCCCTTGCCCTCAGCTGGCGCCAGTACCGCCTGGAGCGGCGCATGTTCTGGCGCAACCCCAGCGCGGCGTTCTTCAACTTCGTGCTGCCGCTGCTGTTCCTCGCCGGCGCGGGCGCGATCCTGAGCGGCAACCAGACCGACCTGGACAAGCTCGTGCCGTCGATCGCGGGCATGAGCGTCATGTCCACCACCTTCACCGCCCTGGCCTACAACATCGTCTTCCTGCGCGAGCGCGGCGTGCTCAAGCGCATCCGCGGCACGCCGCTGCCCACCATCTCCTACTTCGGCGGCGTCGCCGCCAACGCCGTCACCAACACCGCCCTGCAGATCGCGCATCGTGGTCGTGTCCGGGCGGGTGTTCTTCGGTATCGGCTGGCCGCTGCACTGGGGCGCGCTGGTCGTGTTCGTGCTCGTGGGCGTCGTCGCGCTCGCGGCGCTCGGCGTCGCGTTCGCGCACGTGATCCCCAACTTCGAGTCCACCGCCGCGTACGTCAACGCCGTCTTCCTGCCCGTCGTGTTCGTCTCCTTCTACGTGTTCGACTCCGCCAGCGCGCCGCAGTTCCTGCGCACGATCGCCGACGCGCTGCCGCTGAAGCCGCTGATCGACGGCCTCTCCGGCGCGATGGTCGCCGGCCACGGCCTCGGCGGCCACCTCGACGCGCTCGCCGTGATCGCGCTGTGGGGCGCGTTCGGCCTGTACTTCGCCGTGCGCGGGTTCTCCTGGGAGGGGCGGCGCACGTGAGCCCGCGACCCACCCGGCCCGCGCCACGCGCGCCCTGTGCCGCACACATGACCATCGAGCAGAGGAGCGCCGCATGAAGCAGCTCGCCCCCGACGTCCACCTGCTGCGCGGCTGGCCGCCGAACGCGATCAACGTGTACCTCGTCGGGGACGTGCTGATCGACGCCGCCACCAGGCAGGGCGAGAGGCGGATCATGCGCCAGATCGCCGGGCACAAGCTGAGCGCGCACGCGCTCACGCACGCCCACCCCGACCACCAGGGCGCGAGCCACGCGATCTGCGAAACGCTCGACATCCCGCTGTGGTGCGGCCAGGGCGACGTGCCCGCGATGGAGACCCCCGGCGGCGTGCGCAACTCGCAGGCGCCCGGCTGGCTCAACCGGCTGCAGCAGCGCTACTGGACCGGCCCGCCCCACCCCGTCTCGCGCGCGCTCGTGGAGGGCGACGAGGTCGCGGGCTTCACAGTGCTCGAGAGCCCAGGCCACTCGCGCGGCCAGGTCGCCTACTGGCGCGAATCCGACCGCGTGCTGATCCTCGGCGACGTGCTCAACAACATCCACGTGCTCACCGGCATGCCCGGCCTGCACGAGCCGCCCGACGTGTTCACGCCCGACCCCGCGCGCAACCGCCAGTCCGCGCGCAGGCTCGCCGCGCTGCGCCCCAGCCTCACGTGCTTCGGCCACGGCCCGCCGCTGCGCGACCCCGGCAAGCTCGCCGACTTCGTCGACCGGCTGCCAGCGTGAGCGGCGACTCCGAGGCGCCCGTGGGCGAGAGCATCTTCGTCGCGGAGGGTCGGCCCGCCGGCGAGCCCGAGCCGGCAGCGGCGGCTCCGTCGCAGCGCGACGGCCCCGCGCTGAGCGCCGCCGATCGCTTCATGCCCACCGAGCACGCGCGCGGCCCGTGGGACCCGCGCGCGCTGCACGGCGGCGCGCCCGCCGCGCTGATCACCTCCGCGTTCGAACGCGTCGAGCCCGGCTCGGAGCTGCAGATCGCGCGCCTCGGCTTCGAGCTGCTGCGCCCGGTGCCGTTCGCGCCGCTGGAGATCACCACCAGCATCGTGCGCGCGGGGCGGCGCGTGCAGGAGCTCGCCGCTGAGATGCGCAGCGGCGATGAGCTCATCTGCCGCGCGAGCGCCATGCGCGTGCAGGCTGTCCCCGGCGAGCTGCCCGAGGATCTCTCAACCGAGCGGCTGACCGCTGTCGCCGCGGGGCCGATGCCAGGCCCGGAGCACGGCACCGCGGTGCGCTTCGCGCTCGACGACCTCGACCGCGCGAGCTTCGCCGCCAGCGCCATGGAGATGCGCTGGATCGACGACCCTTGGGCTCCCGGCCCCGGGCGCGTGTGGATGCGTCTGCGCCACCCGCTCGTGCCGGGCCATGAGCTCACGCCGCTCGCGCGCCTCGCCGCGACCGCGGACTTCGGCAACGGCGTAAGCGCCGTGCTGCCGTTCGACCGCTTCCTGTTCATCAACGCCGACCTCACCATCCACCTGCAGCGCCAGCCACGAGGCGAGTGGATCGGGTTGGACGCGCGCACGCTGCTGCACGAGGGCGGCACGGGGCTCAGCGACAGCGTGTTGCACGACGAGCACGGCCCCGTGGGGCGCTCGTTCCAAACGCTCGTCGTACAGCCGCGATGACACAAGGCGAAGACCAACAGCCAAAATAGTTGCTTGCGCAATCAACTGTGCTAACGTCGAGGTAGTCAGTCACGCCCCCTCAACGAAAGGCACCCCCATGACCACCACACTCGTGTCCACCGCCGTCGCAACAGCGCTCCCCACCGGCACCTGGAACGTCGATCCGGTGCACTCGAGCGTCGAGTTCCACGTCAAACACCTCGGCATCGCCACCGTCAAGGGCAAGTTCAAGGAGTTCCAGGGCACCCTCGAGGTCGCCGATGACGGCACGACGAGCGCTTACGGCACCGTGCAGGTGGCGAGCGTCGACACGGGCGAGCCCCAGCGCGACGCGCACCTGCGCTCGGCGGACTTCTTCGACGCGGAGAACCTCCCTGAGATCGCCTTCCGCTCGACCTCCATCGTCCCCACCGGCGACGACGAGTTCGACATCACGGGCGACTTCACCATCCACGGCGTCACCCGCCACATCACGCTCGCCGCCACGCTCGAGGGCACCGAGACCGACCCCCAGGGCAACGCCCGCGTGGGCGTCTCCGCGACCGCGCAGATCAACCGCTCCGACTACGACATGAAGTTCAACATGGCCCTCGGCTCGGGCAACGTCGTGGTGAGCGACAAGGTGAAGATCCTGCTGGAGGTCTCCGCCGTGAAGGCGGACTGAGCCCCGCAGCCGGAGCCGCACGGCGCTCGGTCGCGTCGCAGGCGGACGGCGACGCGACCGACGCAGCGCTGAGCCCGTATCCGATTGGACTCTGCCCCGGTCCAGATCTGTACCGGCTAGCTGGTACAATCCACCGGTGTCGTCCGTGCTGAACCCCTTCATCTGGGACCGCCCGCTTGACGACCCGTCCAAGATCGTGGGCATGGAAGCGTTCGCCGACCAAGTCGCGCTGACGCTGAAGGGACAGACGAACGTCGCGCTGTTCGGCCCGCGCGACACGGGCAAGACGACGTTCATCAACCAGATGGCACTCGCCCTGTCCAAGAGCCACGGCGAGGACGCGCCGCCATTCGACGTCGTCAAGGTCAACCTCCAACGCGTGGTGAGCATCCCGGGCTTCATCGGCTGCGTGCACGACGCGATGACCAATCACCCGGTCAAGAGCCTGCGGCGAGCGGCGCTGCGACGGATCGGCGCGCTGGAGAAGGAGATCGGCTTCGACATCAAGGTGATCAAGGGCTCGCTCAAGGGCCCCGCCGCCAATCCAGCCCAGGACGCGGAGACGCTGCACGCGCAGCTCCTCGCCCTGCGCTCCCTGTCGGACCATCTGGTGGTGGTGTTCGACGAGTTCCAGCGGCTGCGCCACTGCCCTGGCGACCCGCTGGCGATCATCCGCTCCGCGCTCATGAGCTCCGGCTCCAACCACGTGTCGCTGCTGCTCACGGGGTCGATCCGCAACGCGCTCAAAATGATGCTCGAGGACTCCCATCAGCCGATCTTCGGCGAGGCCGCGCAGATGCAGCTGCCGGCCATCAGCCACATCGACTTCCTCGAGTACCTCGACTTCCAGTTCGAGGAGACCCGCAGGCCGGCCGACGAGGACGCGCTCAGCTACCTGCTCGCCGCCACCCGCGCACACCCCCGCAGCACACAGCAGCTTGCGTGGGAGTGCTGGATGAGCACCCCAGCCGGCAAGCGCGTCACGCTGGAGACGGTGATCGACGCGCACGATCGCCTCGTGCAGACAATCGAGCGATCCGAGTTCGCGTCCGTCCTCAACGTGCTCATGGGCGGCGACGAGGGCGAGGCGAACGAGGTTCGCGCGCTGCAGTTGCTCGCGGACCGCGGCGGCAAGCACATCACGAGCAGACCGCTCGTCACGCGATACGGGTTCTCCAGCCACTCGCGCGTGCGCCCAGCGCTAGTGCGCCTGCAGAGCCGCGGCCTGGTCGACCAGCGCGACGGCGGCTGGTACATCGTCGACCCGCTGTTCGGGGAGTGGCTGCGCAGGGCGTCGCCGCTGGCTGATCGGGAGGGGGGCGTGGAGGCTCCGTACGCTGGATAGTTCCGTACCTTCTCTACGGTACAGATTTGGACCTGGTATCCGGTACACACACTTTCATAGCCGCCATCCGTGTCTGCGGCACCAGCTGCGCTGTCCTCGTGAACAACACATCGTCCCCGCTCGGCGTCCATCGCAACGAACTCAGCGCACGACGACTTCGCCCAGCGCCTCGTCGATCGCGTTCAGGGTGTCCTCGCTGAGCGTCACCCCGGACGCGGCGACGTTCGCGTGAACCTGCTCGGGGCGGCTCGCGCCGACGATCGCCGAGGCGACGTTCTTCTGGCGCAGCACCCATGCGAGCGCGAGCTGAACCATCGTCAGACCAGCCTGCTCGGCGACCGGGACGAGGCGCTGGACAGCTTCGAGAACGTCCGGCTGGACGAGTCGGTCGATGAAGCCGCTCATGCTGTCGCTTGCCGCCCTAGAGTCCGCGGGGGGAGGCTCGCCCGGGGTGTACTTGCCCGTCAGCACGCCCTGGCCGAGCGGCGACCACACGATCTGGCTGATGTTCTCCTGCTCGCACAGCGGGATCACCTCGGCCTCGGGCGCGCGCCACAGCATCGAGTACTGCGGCTGGCTCGACACCCAGCGCGGCGCGCCCGCGAGGCCGAGCGACTCGTCGATCTTCTCCACCGGCCACTCGCTGAAGCCGATGTGGCGCGCCTTGCCCGAACGGACCACCTCAGCCAGCGCCCCCATCGTCTCCTCCAGCGGCGTGTCGCTGTCGTAGCGGTGGCACTGGTACAGGTCCACGTAATCCGTTTTCAGCCGCTCCAGCGACGCGTCGATCTGCTTGTGGATCTGCGCCGCCGAAAGGCCTCGATCCGTGTCCGACATCGGGAAGAACACCTTCGTCGCGAGCACGTAGGAGCTGCGCTCGCGTCCCGCAAGCGCCTCGCCCAGCAGCGTCTCCGACGCGCCGCGCCCGTACACGTTCGCCGTGTCGATGAAGTTGATGCCCGCGTCGAACGCCGCGTTCACGCACGCCTTCGCCTGCTCGGCCTCCACGCCGCCCGAGTACGTCAGCCAAGAGCCCAGGCTGATCTCCGATACCTCGATGTCGCTGGAGCCGAGTTTGCGGAAGTTCATGCCCGCGAACACTACCCTGGATGACCATGAGTTCAATCGACCCGTCATTGCGCATTCGCTCCGTCGAGCTGGCCGTCGGCGACCTCTCCCGCAGCGCCGAGTTCTACGAGCACGTGCTCGGACTGCCGTTGATCGACCGCGACGAGCACACCGCGAGACTCGGCACCGACCCCGAGCAGCCCGCGCTCGTGCTCCGCGACATCGCCGCACCCACCTCCGTTCCGCCGCGCAGCACCGGCCTCTACCACGTCGCCTGGCTTCACCCCACGCGCGTGGCGCTTGCCGACACCGTGCGCAGGATCGCGAGCGCGCGCTGGCGCCTGGACGGCGCGTCCGACCACGGCGTCTCCGAGGCGCTCTACCTCAGCGACCCCGATGGTCTGGGAATCGAGATCTACGTCGACCGTCCACGCGAGCAGTGGCAGCGGCCGGCCAATGGCCATGGCGTGGAGATGGTCTCGCTGCCGCTCGACGTCGACGACCTGCTCGCGCAGGGCGATGGGTCGCAGAGCGCCACAATCGCAGCAGGCACGCACATCGGCCACGTGCACCTGAAGGTCGCAGACGTGGAGCGCGCCAACGCGTTCTACCGTGACGCGCTCGGCTTCGAGGAGCAGGCCCAGATCCCCTCCGCGGCGTTCCTCTCAGCCGGCGGATACCACCACCACCTGGGGTTGAACTCGTGGGAGAGCCGCGGCGGAGCGCCAGCGCCGGACAGCGCGCCGGGGCTGCGCCGGGTGGAGTTCGGGCTGAGTGGAGCAGACGCGGTCGGCGCGGTCGAGCGCATGCTCACCGATGCGAGCGCGGACACGGCCGCCGGCGAGCAGGACGGGAGCCTGTCGGTGCGCGACCTCGACGGTCAGCTGCTCGTGTTCGTTGGCGCGTAGCTCGCCTCGTCCAAGCGCCTGAGCTCGGCCGAGGTCAAGTCGATCTAGTAGCTCTCGCGCACGCCCGCGGATCGCGGACCGTCGGGAACCTCACCATCGCGGCGGTACTTCCCGCTGAGAAACCCGCGCGCGAGCCCGAAGTACGGGATGCAGGCCAATCCACGCCGCTCGCACACCGCCGAGAGTTCGCCCTCGTATTCACCGCGCTCGAGGCTCCGCTCGGCGCCCTTTCGAGTCAGGCAAGGCGACAGTGGCGATCTCCTCGCTCGCGGCAACCGTCAGGAGAGGCCCGTCAGAGCTTGCGATGCGCCCCCCAACCGGCGCGCTCGCCACGAGAACGGCATCGGCGAGCGAGATCGGGCAGTTGGAGCGGTGATAGTGGGCAGCACGAATTTCACCCGCGCGCCAGGCTTGAGATGGACCGAGCGGGAGCAGCGTGAGGCTCTTTTCGAGAAGACCCTCGATCACCGGGCGTGTTCGCTCGACATCGAGGCCATAACGACGCTTTAGACGATCCACCGCCTCAGCGAGGTTGACGGTGGTCATCGCTGCGCCGCGGTTCAGCATCTCCTGCACCTCACCGGCAGCAGGCTCAGCCCCCAGGAGCGCGATCAGTGCCGAGGCGTCGATCAGGGTCCTTGCCGAGGACCCTGCCTCCTCATTGGCGATCGCGCTCTTGGACATCCAGTTCCTCTTCGCGATCCAGGCGCTTCGCTTCCTCGGAGCCGAGCACGCCGATCTGCGTCGCGAATGCTCCTACAGCGGCGGCCACCGGATCATCTGGAGCCGGGCGCAGCACGACGTGGTCGCCGCGATCTTCGGCGAGCACGGTTCGGGTGCGCCATCGCTTACGCACCGCCGCAGGGACTGACACCTGACCTCCGCTCGAAATCACAAGGCGCTTTGCCATGGCCATTAGAATATACCATGAGAGTGATCGGGCTACCGCCGCCGTCCCATCCCGAAGCTCTGCATCGGCGGTGCCGCGGCGCGGATGCTCGAGCCGACCTCCACGCCCTCCATCGCTTCCTCCTCGCCCACGCGCTCCGCGCTCGGCAGGCGGTGCACGCTCGCGCTGCGCGCGGAGCCGGGCGCGTCCTCGGCTCCATCTGCGAGGAACTGCTCCAGCGGCGCCAGCTCGCGCACGATCACGTTCACCACCGGGCGGATCTCCTCCTTCGCCGCGTCCTCTCCCTGCTGTCCCTGCCGCACCGAGCGCGCGCTCCACAGGCTTCTCACCGCGGGCGTGTCCTGCGTGCGCTCCAGACGGCCCCGCGCGAGCAGCAGCGGCTCCGCGCGCGCGAGCTGGCGGTGGCGTTCGTACACCGCCTTGGCGACGATCAGGTTGATCGTTCCGTACTCGTCCTCGAAAAGCAGGAACATCGTGCCGTTCGCAGTTCCCGGCCGCTGGCGCGCGATCACCAGGCCCGCCACCGCCACCTCTCCTACCGGCATCCGCGCCAGCTGCGCGCTCGTCGCAAGGCCCGTCACCGTCAGGCGCTCGCGCAGGATCGCCATCGCGTGGTCGCCGACCGTCACCCCGCTCGTGGAGTAGTCCGCGATCAGGCGCTGCCAGCGCCCCAGCCGACGCAGCTTCGGCGCCTCGCCCAGGCCCAGCGGCAGCGCCAGCTGCGTCCCCTCCTCCGCGGGCTCCTGCGCGCTTGCCCCCACCCTCTGCGCGGGCGCCGCCATCCCCAGCTGCCACAGCGCGGTGCGCCTGTCCGCGCGGGTCGCGCCCAGCCGCGCGTCGCGCTTGTCGATCAGCGAGTCGCACGCGCCCGACCACGCCAGCTGTTCGAGCGTCCCGCGTCGCACGGCCGCGCGCGCCGCGAGATCCTCGAGACTGCGGAAGGGACCACCCCGCTCGCGCTCGGCCACCAGCGCGTCCACTTCCGCGCCGCTCACGTCCTTCACGTAGCCCAGTCCCAGGCGCACGCCGCCGTTCTGCACCTTGCACAGCGCCCGCGACGCGTTCACGTCCAGGCCCAGTACCGCGATGCCCCTGTTTTCCGCCTCGTGCACCAGGCTGTCCGGTGCGTAGAAGCCCATCGGCTGCTCGTTCAGCAGCGCGCACAGGAACTCCGCGCCGTAGTGCACGCGCAGCCACGTCGACTGGTAGGCCAGCAGCCCAAACGCCGCGCTGTGGGACTTCGGGAAGCCGAATCCAGCGAAGCCCTCCACCATCTCCCACACGCGCTCCGCCGTCTCGCGCCGCGCGCCCACGTGGCGCAGGGCGCCCTCCACGAAGCGCTCGCGGTGGCACTGGATCATCTCCAGCGAGCGCTTGCGGCTCATCGCCCTGCGCAGGCCGTCCGCCTCGCCCGAGCTGAAGCCCGCGAACGCTTCCGCCACCTGCATCACCTGGTCCTGGAAGATGATCGTGCCCAGCGTCTCCTTCAGCACCGGCTCCAGCGCCGGGTGGTCGTACGGGATCTCATACGCGGGGTCTTCGCGCAGGCGCCTGCGGCGCTCGATGTACGGGTTGATCGCCCCGCCCTGGATCGGGCCGGGTCTCACGATCGCCACCTGGATCGTCACGTCGTCCAGGTTCTCCGGGCGCGTGCGCAGCAGCGACTGCATCTGCGCGCGGCTCTCGATCTGGAACACGCCCACCGTGTCCGCCGCGCGGATCGCCTTGAACGTCTTCGCGTCGTCGAATGGAATGCGCGACAGGTCGATGCGCTCGCCGTGCACGCGCGCGATCTCCTCCACGCAGCGCTCCACCGCCGAGAGCATCCCCAGGCCCAGCAGGTCGATCTTCAAGAAGCCCGCGTCCGCGCACGAGTCCTTGTCCCACTGCACCATCTGGCGGCCCTCCATCGCCGCCGGCACCACCGGGCAGCAGTCGATCAGCGGCCTCGTCGCGATGATCATCCCGCCCGAGTGCTGGGAGAGATGGCGCGGCAGCCCGTGCGCCTGCTCCACCAGACGGGCAAGCCAGCGCCAGCGCGTCGAAGGGTCCGCCTCGCGCGCGCCCTCCGCCTTCGGCCGCGCGCCCGCCAGCGCCGTCGCGATGTCGTGCTCGGAGCCCGGCCCATACCGATCCGCCCCGCGCGCCACGCGCTCGATCTCTCCCGCCGGCAGGCCCAGCACCTTGCCCAGCTCGCGGATCGCGCCACGCGCGCGGAACGTCGGGAAGGCCGCCACCAGCGCCGCGCGATCGTTGCCGTAGCGCTCGTGCACGCGCGGGATCAGCAGCGCGCGGATGTCGCGCGGGAAGTCGAGGTCGATGTCCGGCAGGCCGTGCAGATCCTCGTGCAGGAAGCGCCCCAGCGAGAGCTTGTTCGCGATCGGGTCGATGTGCGAGAGGCCCGTCAGGTAGCACACCAGCGAGGACACCGACGAGCCGCGTCCGCGCCCCGGCGCGAGCAGCGCGCGCACCGAGTCCGGCCCGCGCACCTCCAGCGCCACCTCGCGCGCCAGCTCGAGCATGTCGTGGTGCAGCAGGAAGAAGCCCGCCAGGCCGAGGTGGTCGATCACCTTCAGCTCCTGCTCCAGCCGCGCCCGCGCCTCCAGCTCGGCCGCGCGCGCCTCCCGCGGCGCGCCCGGACCGTAGCGCTCGTGCAGTCGCGCCGCGCACAGCTCCGCCAGGCGTCGCGTCGCGCCCTGTTCCTCCGCGCCCGGGTAGCGGTAGCCGAGGTCTCGCGTCAGGTCGAAGTCCAGCCGCTCCGCCAGCTGCAGCGTCTCGCGCACCGCCCTCGGATGGTCGGCGAAGCGGTTCGCCATCGCCTGCGGCGTGCTCATCACGTGGCTGTGGTTGCCGCGTCGCAGCGGCTCGCACGCGTCCAGCGTCATGTGGTGGCGCAGCGCCACGAACGCGTCCTGCAGCTCCGCCCGGGCGCGTGCGTGCGAGTGCACGTCGCCGCTCGCCACGCACCTCACCCCCAGCCTGCGCGCCACCGCCGCGAACGCGCGGTTGCGCGCGCGGTCGTGGCGGGCGTAGGGACGCTGCAGCTCCACGTACAGATCCTGCGCCCCGAACGCGTCGAGCAGCTCGCGGGCCATGCGCCCACCGTGGACGGGGTCGCCCAGGATCGAGCGCTCCGCGCAGCCCGTCAGGCAGACGAGCCCCTCGGCGTGCTCGGTCACGGCCTGCACGCTCACCGAGGGCTCCCCCCGCTCCCGGCGAGCGGACCCCTCGCGGGTGTGTGCGTGAGCGAGCGTCAGGATCCGGCAGAGGTTCCTCCAGCCCCGCTCGTCGCGCACCAGCAGCGTGATGTGGCGGGTCGCGGGCTCCGTGCTGACCCCGCCTGCGCCATTCGACGAGCGGTCCTGGCGACCCGATCGCCCCAACCCGGTCGCGTCAGCCCCCACCTCCACGTCGATCTCCGCGCCGTGGATCGCGCGCACGCCGCGGTCGGCCGCGCTCTGGGCCAGCTCCATCGAGCCGGACACCGAGTTGTGATCGGTCAGCGCCAGCGCCGCGTGGCCGAGCTCGCCCGCCCGCTCCATCAGCTCCTGCGGCAGCGAGACGCCGTCCAGGAAGGAGTAGGCCGAGTGGCAGTGCAGCTCGACGTAGGGGACTCCTCCCGCGCGTGTCGCCATCGCCGCCCCTACGACCCCTGGACGAACCACGCGCCCGAGCACAGGTCGTGGAAGACGACCACGTTGCGTCCGCGCTCGCCGACCAGCTCCCAGTAGCGGCGGCGCAGCGGCTCGGCCGTCCACCAGCGGTCCTCCACCAGCCAGGACTCGCGCAGCGACTCGACCGCTTCGCCGTTCACCTGCGCCGGGAAGCCGTCGCGCCAGCGCACGCGCGCGGGGTGGGGCTGGTTCAGCGCGCGGGGCATCTCACTCGGGGATCGGCGCCAGCACCACGCGCCGCTCCGGCACGCGCGAGTCGGGGTCCACGCAGACCGCTCGCAGCGCCGCGTCCCTGCCGGCCACCGCGCGCATCTGCGCGACCGCCTCGCGCAGACGCGCCGCGCGTGCCGCACGGGCGAGATCCTCGCCCAGCAGTGCGCCCTGCTCGCTCGCCGGCGGGCCGAAGCGCTCGACCGACAGCCGCAGCCTCGCGGCCGGCGCGGGCAGCAGCAGCAGGCGCAACGACAGCGCCAGCCAGATGCGCTCGGGGTCGGAGAGCGCCTGGCGGAAGACGACGCGCTCGCGCCAGCCGCCGCCCGCGAGCAGCCGCGCCGAGAGCGTCACCGCGCGCAGCGTGCGCCCGCGGCGCTCCGGGCGCGCCAGCAGCCGGTCCACCAGCACGCCCAGCACCCGCTTCAGCGCCGCCCCCGAGCTCGCGTCGCCCACCTCCATCGTCTCCTCCAGACGCTCGTCCAGGCGGCGTGCGCGCAGCGGGCTGTCCTCGCCGCAGGCCAGCCGGTGGGCGAGCGCTCCGGGCGCCCCGAAGCGGTCGGCCAGCGCCGGGCGGCCGAGCTTCGTCAGCTCGCCGAGCGTGCGCACGCCCAGACGCGTGAGCGGCTCCAGCAGCACCGCCGTCTGCTCGCGGAAGCCGAGCAGCGCGACCGGGCGGCCGGCCAGCCAGCGCCGCGCCTCCCCGTCCTCGAGCACCAGCGGACGGCGCGAGCGGACCGCCAGCGCGGCCGCCAGCGCGCAGAAGCGCGTCGGGCCCGCGCCGATGCGCGCGGGCCTGCCCAGCGCGCGTCGCGCCGCCGCGATCGTCGCGGCGCGCGTGCCGTGCAGCCCGCGCAGCCCGTCCGTCTCGAAGTAGGCGAGTCCCGGGCCGCGCCGGCTCGACCGCCGCGCCGATCGATTCCAGCGCGCGCAGCGCGCCCTCCCACGCCTCCGCCACCCGCACCGGGTCGCCCGGCACGAGCACCAGCTCCGGGCAGCGCGCGAGCGCCTCTCCGAGCGCCATCCCGCGCGTCACGCCGCAGGCCTCGGCCGCTCCCGAGACCTCCCCCACGCGCTGCTCCGTGCCCGCCAGCGGCGCCACCGCCAGCGCGCGCCCCGCCAGCGCCTGCCGCGCAATCTTCGCCCGCGTGTCGGCGACGACGAGCTCGAAGCGGGGCAGATGCACGCAGACGACCATACGAACATATGTTCGCATAGTGGCCGGCGCGAGCTCAATCCATCGTCAGCGGTCCCTCCGCCGATCCGCTCAGGAACTGGCGCACGAACGCGTTATCCGAGGAGAACATCCGCTCGGCGTCGCCCGCTTCCACGATCCGCCCGCGCCACAGCAGCGCGATGTACTCGCCGATCCTGCGCGCCGAGGCGATGTCGTGGGTGACGACGATGTAGGTGCCGCCGTAGATCGAGTGCATCTCCTGGATCAGCTCGCACAGCAGCGCCGTACGCACCGGGTCGAGGCCCGAGTCGGGCTCGTCGAAGATCACGATGTCCGGCTCCATCACGAGCGCGCGTGCGAAGCCCGCGCGCTTGCGCATGCCGCCCGAGAGCTGCGAGGGCGCGTCGTCCATCGCGTCCGCCAGCCCGACGTCCGCCAGGCGCTGCGAGACGCGCTCGGCGATCTTCGCCTCGGACATGTCGGTGTGCTGGCGCAGCGGGAAGGCGACGTTGTCGAACACCGACATCGAGCCGAACAGCGCGCCGTCCTGGAACAGCACGCCGATCTTGCGGCGCAGTTCCAGCAGCTTCGGCATCGTCAGCCTCGGCACCGACTGGCCTTTGACGATGATGTCGCCCGAGTCGGGGAACATCAGCCCGATCAGGTGCTTGATCAGCACGCTCTTGCCCGTGCCCGACGGGCCGAGCACGACCGTGATCGTGTCGTCCGGGAAGGCCACGTTCAGCCCGTTCAGAACGGGCACGCCGCCGAGTCGCTTGTGCACGTCGATGCAGCGGATCGACCAGTTGCCCGCCTCCGGGTCGCCGGAGAGATCGAGCTCGCTGGAGTGGTACTGGAAGTCCTCGTGGTCCTCGATCTCAGACATCATTTACCGCCATAGGTCACGTGCGGGAACTGGCTCGTCTGACCGTTGAACGTGAACGGGCCCTGCTGGTTGCACGGCGGCGCCGCCACGTCGTTGGGTGCTTTGGGCTTGTTGGCGACCTTGAATTCGATGATCTGACTGATGATTTCGTCGGAGATCGTTTCGTTCGCCGGGCCGCTCACCGACGGCGCCGATTTCGCGCACGCGCTGGAGCTGAACACCGGCAGCCCGCTCGCGAGCGAGTGGAACGCGCCGGAGTGCTGGTAGGGGTTGGAGCGATCGGTCCCGATCCGGCTGGGGTAGATCGCGAGGCTCTCCGGGCTCAGCACCGGCATCGTCGTCAGGTAGTGCTGCTTGGGGCCTTCTTTCCGTGGAGGGTGTTGGCGTTCTTTTCGCTCGCCTGCGTGGCGGCGGTGAGGTTCGCGAAGAAGGCCTGCAGCTCGGGCACGTATTCGCCGGTGTACTGCAGGAACGGGTCGAGGTTGTGCAGCACCGGGCGCAGGTTTTCGAGCAGCGGGGTCGTCAGGTCGAGCGTCTTCTTGACGTCCGGCAGGCCCGTCTTGGCGGCCTTCGTCAGCGGCCCGAGCGCGGTCAGGAACCGGTCGAACTGGGGCGCGAACGGCTTGGCCGCCATGAGCGTCGAGCTCAGCTGGCGCTCGGCGGGCTGAATTCGTCGAGGTACGGGTTCGCGACCGCCGCGAAGTTGTCGAGTTCCTTCAGCGCCATGCGCGAGTTCTTCTCGAACGTCGGCAGTTCGCGGAACGCCTGCGCGAACGCCTGGCTGCTTTCGGCGGCCGCGTGGAAGGTGTGCTCGCCGTTGACGATCAGCCCTTCGAGCTGGTGGTCGCGGCTGGCGAGCGCGTTGAACACGACGCCCGTGTTGTGCACCAGCGCGCGCACCGCGCCCTCCTGGGAGTCGAGGATCGTCACGAGCTTGTTGCGCGTGTTCGACGAACGGTTCGAGCTTCGCGAAGTCCGCGTTGATCTGTTCGCCGCGGCCGTTGATGCCCTTCCGCGACCGACTGCTGCCAGACCTGGAAGTCGCGCCGGGTCTTCGGGTCGAACGTCGAGAGGATGTCGTCGAGCGTCACCGACGGTTCGACCTGGCTGTTCGCGAGCTGCCCGCCGTCGGCCAGGTACGGCCCGCTCTGCCCCTTGGGGATCAGCTGCACGTAGGTCTCCCCGAGCAGCGTCTTCTGGCGCAGGATCGCGTGCATGTTCGAGCGGATCGGCGCGTAGCTGGCCTTCGATTTCGACCGTCGCGTGCGTGCGCCCGTCTTTGCCGAGGTGCAGCGAGATGACGTGCCCGACGTTCACGCCGCTGATGCGCACGTCGGACTGTTCGGCCAGCGCCAGCGTGCGCGGGAAGGCGATCGTCAAGCGGTAGCCCTTCGGCTTCAGCGGCAGCGGTCCGCCGAAGGACTCCCACAGGAACATCAGCAGCCCGAAGCAGCTGAGCACGAACAGGATGATCACGAGGATGTTGCCGAGCGTGGGGGCGCGCTTCTGCATCTAGCTCTTGCCTGCCTTCGAGCTCGAGGTGGCTGACGCGCTGCCGAACGGATCTTCAGCGCTCAGACCCGAGAACACGCCGCCGCCAGTCGTCGTGCGAACGCGCTCGCCCGAGAGGATCACTTCGCCTTTCGCGTTCGTGACCCCCCTGCCCACGCATTCCGGTGCACTCGGCGGCTTGAGCAGACCGACGAGCAGGTTCACGTTCGGGTTGACTTCCGAGACGCCTTTCAGGATCGGCAGGATCTTGCAGTTGAAGTAGATGAGGCTGCGCCCGAGCGGGCCGTGGGCGTCGGCTGAGCTGACGACGCTGTTGAGGTTGTGGTTGCCCCAGGCCAGGAAGAACAGGAAGCCGCCCTTGCTCGAGCCCGGGTTGTAGGCGAGCTCGTTGAAGAATTCGTTGAGCACCGAGAAGCTCGTCGTGAGCTTCGGGAACGCTTCGCCGAGCTTCTGCGTCGCGGGCTGCAGTTCGTTCGTCACCGGCAGGATTTCGCGCGCGAACGGGCGGATTTCGTTCTTGATCACCGGCGTCGTCTTTTCCGCGAGCTTGCGCGTCGCTTCGTTGGCGGGCGCGAGCGCCTTCGCGAACGGCTGCAGCTCGTGCAGCGTCGGGCCGAGCTGGTCGGTCGCCTGGCCGAGCTTGCCGAGGCCCGCGCCCGTCTTGTGCAGCGCGCCCGGCAGCAGGTGCAGCGTGCTTCTGAAGTTCGCGTCCTCCTGGCGGAACGTCGCGAAGACCGCGTTGGAGGCGTCGACGAGCTGCGCGAGCTGCTTGTCCTTGCCGCCGAGCGCTTCCATCAGCAGGCGGAAGTTGTGGATCGAGCGCGCGATGTTCGCGTGGCGGATTTCCAGCTGCTTGGCGATCTCCTGGCCGTCGCGCGCCGTCGGGTCGAAGCGCTTGAGCGTCGCCGAGAGCGCGCGGCCGTTGTGGTTGAGGCCTTCGCCCGCCCCCGCCAGCAGCTCCTGCAGGTAGGCGCGCGTTTCGGCGTCCAGGCCGGCCAGGAATTCGTCGAAGTCGACGTTCGGCGCGGTCTGCGAGAGCGGGATCGTTTCGCCGCTCGTGCAGCTTGCCCGGCGGAGGGCGTGCCGGGGTTGACCTCGACGGTGATGTCCTGCAGCTGCGTCTTCGGGCGCAGCAGCAGCGTCGCGTTGTGGTAGATGCGCGCGTACTTGGGTGTCGATCCTCATCGTCACCGTCGCGACCCCGTCGTGCAGGTCCACGCTCTCGATTTCGCCGATCTTCGCGCCCGCGATCGTCACCGCCTGGCCCTGGCCCGGGGTCACCGCCTGCGCGGTCTGGAAGTCGGCCTTCAGCGTGTAGTAGTCGTGGCCGAGGACCGGCACCCAGCCGGGGAGCTTGAGGTTCTCGTGGGCGAGGATGTAGCCGCCGACGAGCGACCGCGATCACGATCATCGTCACGACCGAGATGAACGCCGTGCGGTAGCGCTCGATCTGGTCGCGGACGCTCAGGCCGCCTTCGTGGCCTCCCCGGGTGCTCTCGTGCGGGTTCTCTGGGCCGGCCATCATCCGCTCCCGTCCGCGGGGCCCTGGGAGAGCGGGCCGTTGAAGTCGGGCAGCGCCTGCGTGTAGCAGGGCACGAGCGGCTTGTAGGCGGGCTCTTCGGCCGGGTAGGCCGGGCGCGTGCCCTGCGGGGACAGCGGCGAGCGCGCCAGCAGCTGCCCACCCTTGATCGTTCGTGCCGAGGATCCCGTCGGCTTGCTGACGCAGCGTCTGCCCGCTGTTGCCGACCAGGAACTTCGTCGCCGTGCCGTTGCCGTCGAAGCTCTGCGCCGATGCCCGCAGGCCCACCAGGCTGTACCAGAACTCCTTGTAGTTCTCGACGCCCGAGGTGCTCGCGCCGTCCTGGAGCTTGGTGTTGCCCGCCGGGAAGATCACGTTGCGTCAGGCACTTGTTGAACAGTTCGGTCTGCTGGTAGAGCGGGATCTGTTCGCCGACAGCTTCGCCAGCGAGGGCGTGGCCGCGGCGAGGCCCTTGGCGACGCCGCCGAGCTCGCTCGGCGCGAGCGAGGCCTGCACCTGTTCGATCCACGGCAGCGCGGCCGTGACCGTCGCGGGCGTGTTCCGCACGCCCGGCAGGATGTCGTGCGCGAACGTCTGCGTCGGCGCGAACGACGCGTCGCAGCGCGCGCAGCCCGTGGTTGATGCCGTGCAGCGAGCTCGGCAGTTCGGCGACGACCGTCGTGAGCGCCGTCGACTGGGCCGCGAAGCGCGCCGAAGAACGTGTTGAAGTTGCCGATCAGTTCGCCGAGCTGCTGCTCGTGCACGTTCAGCGCGGTCGTCACCTTGCCGATGCTCGCGACCAGTTTCGAGAGGTCGTGCGTGCTCGGTGCCGCGTCAGCGCCTGGTTGATGATCGCGCCGCCGCGCAGCGCCTGCGGGCGCGCGGTGGTAGGTCTTGTTGAGCGCCTGCGCGGCGTTGAGCCCGCGCACGTCCGGGTCCTGTTCGGCGTCTTCGGCGGCGTTCGGCTTGTGGGTCAGCGCTTCGCCGTAGTCGATCAGGAAGTTCTGCAGGTTCGCGCGCGTGTCGGTGTTCAGCGCGTCGAGCACCTGGTCGAGCTGCACCGGGTCGGAGGTCTGCGTGATCGGGATCGTGTGCCCCGAGGAGACCGTCGGCGCCGACGGGCTGCCGGGCTGCAGTTCGACGAACCAGTTGCCTTCGAGGAAGATCCGCGGGCGGATCTTGAGCGTCGCGTCGGTGTGGATCGGCAGGCCGCTGCGATTCGATTTCCATCGTCACGAGGCCGGTCTTGCCGTCGCGCTTGATCGTGCTGACCTTGCCGACGTCGACGCCCGCGATGCGCACCGGGCGACTTCGGCTGGATGTTCAGCGCCGTGGCGAACTGCGCCTTCAGGCGGAAGCCGTGTTTGAACGGGATGTGCTTGGTGAAGCCGAAGTAGATGACGAGCGCGAGCAGCACCATGAGCACGATCCCGAAGCGCACCGGGTTCGAGCGCTGCAGCTCGACGACCGGCACTTCGTCGTGGCGGCGCCACCAGCGCAGGCGGCTCATTTGCTCTTCCCCTTGCTCAGACCGAGCGCCTTCAGCGTCGCGGCGGGGTACTTTTCGCCGAACAGAGTTCTGTTTCGCGGGTCGTGAATTCGCGGTTGTTCGACACGCTCGCCGCGGCAGTTGCCGATCGTCGCCTGCCCGGAGTGTAGGTCTCGTTGCCGGCTTCGCACACCTGCGGCTGCCCGGCCCCTGCGACGTTCGGGTAGGGGTTCGCGTGCAGGTGGTTGTTGTCGATGATCGCGGTGCTGTGGAGCCATGTTCGATCGACGGACCGTTGGCGGGTGCCGAGGACGGGAAGCCCTCGTTGTTGGGGCCGGTCGGCGCGAGCACGAAGCCGGCGCGCGCGACCGTCCCGACGCCGATGTTCTCGGACTCGAGGCTCGCCACGTTGCGGAACGCGAGCGTCAAGTAGTTGCAGTTCGCCTGCGCCGGCGCGATGCCCGCCGAGCAGCGGGTTGCCGATCTGCAGCGTCTGCGTGAAGTCTTCGAAGGCCCACCGTGACGACCGGGTTCTGCGCGAATTCCGCGAGCGCCTGCGAGGATTCCGCCAGGCGCGTGTTCAGCGTCGTCGCCGCCTTCAGGTTGACCGCGCCTTCGGCGAACGCGTGCCCGAGCGGCGGCGCGACCGTCGCGCAGCGCGCTCGCGCTCGGGCGCAGCAGGCGCATGAACTCGGTCGCCTTTTCGATGAACGGCGCCTGGTGGGGCAGCGAGTAGATCGCCTGTTCGAGCGACGCCGGGCCGCCCTCGGTCGCTTCTTCGAGCGATTTCGTCACGCTCGCGAAGGCGGTGAAGAACGTGTCCAGGTCGCGTAGTAGGCCGCCTGCGCCTCGGCCACCGGCGCGGTCTGCGACGCGGCGCGGTCGAGCGCCATGAACAGCTCGTCCAGGTCGGTCTGCGGCAGCGCGAGGTTGTGCAGCACCGGGATCGCGTTGGTCGACAGCGGGCGCAGTTCGGCGATCGTGTTGTTCAGGCCCAGGCCGCGACCGGCGAGGCCGTCGCCGAAGTTGTTCGTGTTGACCTTGATCGCCGTGCGCGTCTTCTGGTCGAACATGTTGAAGAGTTCGTCGATGTTCACCGGTTCGGTCGTCTGGCTGACGGGGATCGTCTGGCCGGCCTTGAGCGTCTGCGCGGAGTGGCCCTTTTCGAGTTCGAGGTACTTCAGCCCGATCGCCGACACCGACTGCACGATCGCCCTCGTGTCGGCCGGCAGCGGTTCGACGCTCTTTTCGAGCTTCAGTTGGCGATCGCGGTGACGCGGCCCGTGCGCTTGTCCTGGCGGGTTTTCAGCGCGCTCACGACCCCGACGCGCGTGCCCGCGATGCGCACCTGGTTGGAGGGCTGCAGCCCCGAGCCCTCGGGCAGTTCGACCTTGATGTTGTACGTCGGCACGAACGGCAGCCCGTTGTTGGCGTTGTAGGAGAGGAACACCGCCACGACCACGATCAGCGTCGTGACCGCGCCGATCAGCAGCGGGCTGCCCGCGAGGGAGTTGTTGCGACGCCGGTTCATCAGGGCGTCTCCAGCGGGTCGCAGCTGAGCAGTTCGTTGTCGGTGAACGGCGAGGAGCCGTCGGCGGCGGGCTGCGTCGCGCGAGCCCGGGCAGCGGCGCAGCTGCGCGTCTTCAGGCCTTCGAGCGCCTCCGTCGGCGTTCGCCGGCGTGAGCGTGTTTTCTTCGCCGAGCTTGAAGTCGGGGAGGACCGGGGAGACGCGCGCGTAGTGGCCGTTGGCGTCGTAGTAGGCGGCCGCCTGGCCGAACGTGCGCAGCGTGCCCGCGAGGTCGGGTGCGTAGGGGCCGAAGAAGGCCGTGATCGGCACCGATTCCTTCAGCCCCGTGACGGTGCCGGCGAGGCCGTCGACAGCTCCTTCGCGAGCGCGGGCAGGCCGCGCGCGAGGTCGGTCAGGTCGTTGTTGGGGCCACGGCAGGTCGATCGCGTGGGCGAAGTTGCTGACCGCCGGCGTCCCCGTCGTGAACAGCGGTTGCAGGCGCGCGAGCAGCGTCGTCAGCGGCTTCGTCGTGGGCTTCGACGTCGTCGACAGACGTCTTCAGCGCGCTGAACGTGGAGGGGAGTTCGGCGAACGTGCTGTTGCCCTGGTGCAGCGTGACGGGCAGCTGGCTGCAGGCCCTGCGCGAGCTGCGTGTTGCGGAGCCGATCGCGCGGAACGTCGTGTTGGCGTTTTCGATCAGGTCGGAGAGCGATTGTGCGCGCGCGCCGATCGTCGTCACCGCCTTGGCCGTTTCGACGAGGAAGTTCGTGAACGTCGTGCTGGTCGGCCGCCAGCTCGCCGAAGAAGTGGTCCACGCCGCCGAGGAATGGGCCGAAGTATTCCGTCGACTGGCCGAACTGCTGCCCCACGCCGGCGTACTGTTCGGCCGTGCCCTGGATGAACTCCTGCAGGCCCTTGCGCGTCTTCGGGTCGAGCGTGTTGAACAGCTGGTCGAGGTCCGTCACGTCCTTCGTCGCGCTCGCCGGCAGCGTCGTGCCCGCGCTCAAAGCGCGGGCTGTTGTTCGGCCCGGGCGACAGCGCGATGTAGCGGTTGGCGACGCTCGACAGCGACGGCACCCGGACCTGCGCGCGCGTGCCCTCGTGCAGCGGCGTCAGCGAGGAGTCGACGTGGATCGTCACGAGCGCCTTGAAGTCCTTGCGTCAGCTCGATGTCGGTGACGCTGCCGACTGGCACGCCGCCGACCTGCACCTGGTCGCCCTTCACGAGCTGGCCGGCTTCGGCGAAGATCGAGCTGGTAGGTCGCGCCACCGCCGCCGCGCGAACACGATGAAGGCGACGATCAGCACGACGAGCGCGAGCGCGACCACGGGCAACACCCGGCCGATGCCCGACCGGGGCGCGCGCACGACCGGGGCCGGCGGCCCGGGCGGCGGCGGGGATGCGGGCGGGGTCGGGGGGCTAGTGGTTGCCACCGGCCTGCCCTTCTGCGCCCGAGCTGGGCGCGACGGGGAGCGCGGCCTGCGACGGTCCGTGTCCGACGACCGGGTCGGGGATCTCGCCGAGCCGCGCGATCAGCTTGATCCAGTCGCTCGGCGCGAGGCCCGCGTAGGAGACCCGGCGACGCGTGCGCGCCCGCCGCGGCCGGCGGCGCGAACACGACGCGGATTGCGCGGCTCGCCTTCGGGCTCGCGATCGCGCCGGCGGCGCCCGGGTAGCTCATCAGGCTGACGATCCGCTGCGGCCGGTTCAGCCCCTGGAGCATCAGCAGCTTGCGCACCGCGTTGTCGGCGATCGAGCCCGGGCTCTGGTGACCGGCGACCGGGATCCCGTTGATGGCCGTGATGTTCACGACTGTCGCTGCCTTCGCTCGCCGGCGCGTTGGAGGCGCTCGACGCGGCCGTCGAGCTCGAGCACTGAAGGCCCGACGACGGTCGGCTTCAGCCCCGACACCGACAGGTACTCGAGCATCGCGAGCACGCGCCTGTCGACGCGGCCCTCCTGCACGTCCTGGCGTCCGCACCGGCTCGAGGCGGATGCCCGCGTCGTGCAGGACCTGCGGCTGCGAGCTGCTGCTTGGACTCGAGCAGCACCTGGCCGACCGTCGGCGAGGTCGCGAGGAACGGGTTCTCGCCCTTGGCCCTGAAGATCGAGGTGTTCTCGAGCGCCACCCAGCCGTCGAGGATCGGCTTCGGGTCGATCAGCGGCGCGCCGAGGCCCGCCGGGCGGATCTGGAAGAGGATGTGCGGAGAGCTTTCCCCGCTCGCCGCGGCTGGCGTCGTGCTGCTCGCACCGACGTGGCCGAGCACCGTGCCCGCGATCACCTGCACGCCCGCGTGCAGCGGCTGGAGGAAGACATCGTTTGAGCCTTCCGTGAACGACGTGCACGTCGGGCGACGGCTTTGCGGGCGCAGGCGGCTGAGCCGGGGCAGCGCTCGTCGCGGGGGCTGCCGGGATCGTTTCCAGCCCCGCGGTCGCTCCCAGCGCGAGGCCCGAGATCACCGCCGCCTCGGAGATCGGCGAGCGCGCCTGCGCGCCCGCCGTCGCCGGACCGCTCGGCGCCGGTTCGGTTGTCGCGGCGTCCTGGGAAATGCGCGGGCTGACGGTGCTCTGCTCGCGCGGCTCGAGCACCGGGTAGACCGACGAGACGTCGCCGAGCTGTGCGTAGATGTAGGTGTTGCCGTACGCGTCGCGCAGCGACACGTAACTGCCGAGCGCGGGCGAGTCGCCGATCTGCACCACTTCGCCGTCCTGCACCGCGATCACCGGCGCGCCCGGCTGCGAGTAGATCGTCGTGCCCACGAGCGTCTTCGCCGCGCCCGATCCGCTCGCCGCAGCTGTCGGGAAGCCGTCGCTGAAGTGCGCCGCCGCGTGCACCGGGAAGCGCGCCTCGGTCAGGCCCGTGATCGCGCCGAGCAGTTCCGAGGGCGTGCCGCCGAGCAGCTGCGCGCGCAGCATCACCGACTCGACGTAGGCCTGCGAGTGGTTGTAGGAGAAGATCGCCGCCTTGATGTTCGTCTCGCCACCCGCCGCGCGCAGGTAGCGCGCCGCGGCGAAGATCGCGTCGGCCGGGTTGTACGGATCCTTGTAGCCGTCGCCGTTCGCGTCCACCCCGTACTGCGCCCACGACGAGGGCAGGAACTGCATCCAGCCCTCCGCGCCGGCGCTCGAGACGCTCAGGTCGCGCCCGTAGTCGGTCTCGACCTCGTTGATCGCCGCGAGCACCTGCCACGGGATGCCGTAGGCGGTGCCGGCCGCCTGGAAGATCGGCAGCAGGAACGGCGGCACCTGGAAGCTTTCGATGAAGAAGCTCGGCACCCCGCCGATCCCCGCGCGCAGGTTCAGCGGCAGCGCGGGCGTGAGCGTCGAGGGCGAGACGGCCCTGTGCTTCGCGCGCTGAGCGGGCGTCGAGCCGCCTTCTTCTTCCGCCCCGGCCCCTTCCCCCGTCGTGGGCTGGGATTTCGTCGGCTTCGGCTTGGCCGGGGAGCCGCTTGGGCTCGCGCCCTGCGGCTGCTGGGACTGGATCTGCGGAGCGACGGGTTCGGCTTCCGTTTCCGTTTCCGGGGACGTCGTCGTGGACGCGGGCGCTTCGGCGGGCGTGCTCGTCGTCGGAGTCGCCGGTGCTTCTTCGCTCGGCACGGGAGCCACAGTCGTGGTGGTGGCCGGCGCTTCAGCCGCGACCGTCGCCGCGGGGAGCGCCAGCGCGAAGGCGCTCAGCAGCGCGAGCAGCGAGCGGATGAGTGGCAGTCGTCTCATGTCAGTTGCCGAGCAGGTAGTTGAGGAGCAGGCCGCCCGCTTCCGGGAGCCTTCGGAGGAGGTGTGTAGTAGGTGGTGCCCGCTGTCGAGCCGCCGACCGGCTGCGCCGTGCCCGACGTGCCGCCGCCCGAGCCCGCCGGTTCGCCGGCCGTCGTCGCCGGCCCGGGGTATTTCGCGATCGCCTGGGCGGGCGTCGCGCCATTGATGACCGCCAGCGTCCGCGCCATCGTCACGCTCGTTCCCGGCCCGATGGCGGACGACGCTTTCGCAGCAGAGCCTGTGTTGAACAGTTTGCGGTTGCACGCTGGTGTTTCCGCGATGCCATAGGTCAGACAGCAGAGCCGGCGCCTCCCCTTCGGTGCGCAGGAAGTGGCCGAGCGAGTCGTAGCCGTTGGCCGCGCTCGTGCCGAGGAAGATGAAGTCGAGCAGCCGCTCGAGGCCGCCCGTGTCGCGCAGGCTGGTGAGCAGTCTGCGCGAGGTTGCTCGTGAACGGCTGCGCCTGGCCGCCCAGCGCCTGCAGCTTGCCGAGCAGCGGTTTGGTCGCCACGAGCGCCGGGCCCGACTGCTTCGCGGTCTTGCCGAGGTTTTCGAAGAACGTCGTCGAGCTGTTCGAGAACGCCGGGCAGTTTCGTGAACGGCTGGTTGATCGCCGGGCGCGGCCTGCGTGCAGGCTCGTTGAACGACCGGGGTCGTCTGTTCGGCGAAGCGCCGCAGCCGTTCCATCGCCGGCCCGAGCTGTTCGAGGAACGGCGGGAACAGTCTTTGAGGTTGCGCGCGAGCGCGCCGCGGTGCGCCGCGGTCGCCTGCGCGACCTTGTTGCTCTGACACGATGAAGTTGCGCGACGTGATCGCGCACCCGCGCGAACGGCGCGAGCGCCTTGTCGGAGTCGACCGCCAGCTTCGCCAGCACCTTGTTCTCGCCGCGCGAGGATCGCCAGCACCTTGTCGAGTTCCCGCAGCGCGGGGTTCGCGCGCCGTCACGACTTCGCGGAGGTCGCTGCCGCGGCCCGCCAGTCCCGCGCCGAGTTCGTTGAGGATGATCGTCAGGCGCTGGCGTTCGGGCAGCCGGCTGATGTCGCCGAGCAGATCGACGTCGACCGGGCTGCTCGTGTTCGTGACCGGCAGCAGCTACTGGCCTGCGCCTTCCTGGCCGCGAGGGGATCTTCTTCAGCGGCGGCGGCAGCGGCGTGCCTTCCACGCGCGGCTGCGTCGGCAGGCAGTCGACGTACTTCTCGCCGATCAGCGCCTGCGGACGGACCGTGCAGCGTCGCGTCGGCGCGGAAGTCCTGGAAGCCGGGGTTTTCGATGTTCAGCACGACCGCCGCCTTGGCCTGCGGCGTCGGCGTGACCGAGCCCACGATGCCCACCTTGACGCCGTCGATCTTCACGTCCTCGCCCGGGATCACGTTGCCGGCGTCGTCGAAGATCGCGCGAACGGTGTAGCCGCCGTTCGATCCGCCCGCCGAGAGCGCGAGCAGCAGAGCAGCGAGCACGACGACGCCGACGGCGCCGGCGATGCCGGCCGCCAAGCCTCCTGCGCCCGACGGTCTCCTTCCTCACCCCGATCCTTCCTTGCCGTTCACAACGAGGCGGGCGACCCCGCCGTCTTGGCGAGGTCGCCCGTCCCACTCTGCTGCTGCGAGGAGCTTACGCCCTCATGGACGCGTACCCCTCGCCTAACGCCCTACTTTCCTGGGGCACGGCGCCTTGTAGTTGCGCGACAACCGTCTGCTGGGGCAGGCCGCCGAGTTCGGCGAACATCACTTCGGTCTTGATCGGGAAGCCGCCCTTCGGGCACTTCTTCGGCACCGTGCCGTAGTAGTCGGGCTTGCCTGTGCTTCTTGTACGCGGAGCCGACCTTGACTGACGATCTTTTCGACCGACGCGTCAGGCGCGCCGGGGACCGTTTCCACGAGCGGCACCTGCGCGTTCCAGCTCGGGGCCGAAGCCGCCGGTGCCGTTGAGGTTCTTGTAGTTGCCCGTGCGAGAGGATTTCCAGCGACACCGGCGTGTGGCCGGCGGTGAAGAACTCGAGGCCGCCACCCGGCGCGTAGAACGATTCGATCGTCGCCGTCTCGGGGACGCGTTCGCTGCCGAACGCGACGAAGCCGTCGGCGTGGCCGACCGGTCCGGCCGAGGAGCCCTTCGGGCAGCTTTTCGGGTTCCTTTTCTTCGACGATCGAGTTCGTCGGAGCACGTCGGGAAGCCTTGGCGTGTGCAGCTTTCGAGCCCTTCGGCAGGATAGAAGTTGACGCCGATCAGCGGCGGCGGGTACCCGCCGTATTCGGTGCCGGTGATCGTGTATTCGGCTTCGACGCGCCGCGCCGGCGCCGAGGATGTTGCCGGTGTGCGGGAAGCCCGGGATCGGCACGGCCTTCGCTTTGAGCATGACCGTCGGCGCCGCCGATGCGACGCTCGTCAGCGCCAGAGCACGGCCAGGCCCAGGACGGCAAGACAGGTGGATGCTCTGCGCATCAGTTCTCTCTCCTCGTTTGATGGACAGGTCCGCCTCGATCCGGGTAGCTCCGGAGCCATGCCGGTCCGGCGACATCGAGATCCCCGGCATCTCGCCGGGAAACAGTGGCGACTTGCTCGGCGACCCCAACCTTATCCGGCTGAAGCGATGCGTTCAAGTTTGAACCGTCGCGGATCGGAGTTGCGACGTAGTTCCCTGGCGATATCGGCGCGCGGAAACCGGCGAACGGGACCGAAGTTGCGAACAGCTCAGGCTCGAGCTGAGCCTTATGCTCGCTCGCGCCGAGAGCTCGAGCTGGTCGCCGTCGAAGCGCACGCCGACCGGCTCGAGGATCACCTGCCGCGGCCCCTCCTCGACGCGCCCCGCGACCATCGCCCGCAGCCCGAGCCCGTCTGCGACGGCCACGACCGCCTCGGCCCTCGCCCGCGGCGGCAGTAGAGCGCGAAACCCGAGCCCATGTTGAACGTCGAGTAGGCGGCCGGCGGCGTCGAGGCCCGCCTGCTCGACGAGGAACTCGAGCACCGGCGGAACGTCGCGGCAGTCGCTCGATCCGGTAGGTCAGCGGCCGCGGCGGGCGCATCAGCTTCAGCAGGCCGTGGCCGGTGACGTGGCTGATGTAGCGTCAGCGGCACCTCGTCGCTCCAGCAGCGCGGCGACCAGCGGCACGTACATGACCGACGGCGCGAGCAGCGCCTCGCCGAACGTGCTGCCGTCGGGCAGCCGCGTCGCGTAGCCGTCGTGCAGACGGCCCGGCCACCAGCCGCGCGAGCGACGCGCCGTTGGCGTGCAGCCCGCTCGAGGCCACGAGCACGATCTCATCGCCCGGCGCGCAGCTCCTCGCCGAGGATCGGCGCGCGGCCCTCGCGGCACGGCGCCGACGGCGGCGCCGGCCAGCTCGATGTCGCGCTCGTCGAGCAGCCCCGGCAGCGACGGCGACTCGCCCCCGCCCCACACGCAGCCGGCGTCCGCGCACGCGCTGCGCCAGCCCTCGAGCAGCGCCGCCGAGCGCTCGCGCTGCAGGTACCACTCCGAGGCGCCCGTCGCGAAGTAGGCGTTGACGACGAGCGGCAGCGCGCCGACGCAGCACGAGGTCGTTGAGGATCGCCGCGACCGTGTCGTAGGCGACGTCGGCGAAGCGGTTGATCGCCCTGCTGCTCGAGCACGTGGCGCGCGATGATCGACTTCGTGCCGAGCCCCTCGACGACGAACGCGAACGTCTGCCCGCCGAGCTCGAACACGAACGCCGGCTCGCCGCGCGAGGCGTCGAGCGCGCGCCCGCCGCGCGCCGCCAGCAGCGGCGAGGTCGACAGCGCCTTCGGCCATCGCCAGGCGCTTGCCCGCGTCGAGCGCGTCGTAGTCCACGCCCGCCGCGCGGTAGCTGGCGCCCTGCTCGCTCATCCGCGATGATCCTAAGCCCATTGCCGTCACCGAGGAGGACCGATGGACTTCGAGCCCAGCCAGCGCTGCACCGAATTCAAGGAGCGCCTGAGCGCGTTCATGGACGAGCACGTCTACCCCGCCGAGGCGGTCTACGAGCGCGCAACTGCGCGAGTCCGGGCAACCCCCACCACCAGCCCGCCGGTCATGGAGGAGCTCAAGGTGCGCGCGCGCGAGGCGGGGCTGTGGAACATGTTCCTGCCCGACGCCGAGCACGGCGCCGGGCTCTCCAACACCGACTACGCGCCCGCTCGCCGAGATCCTCGGCCGCTCGCCGATCGCCTCCGAGGCGTGCAACTGCTCGGCGCCCGACACGGGCAACATGGAGGTGCTCCACCAGTTCGGCACGCCCGAGCAGAAGGAGCGCTGGCTGCGCCCGCTGCTCGACGGCGAGATCCGCTCGGCGTTCGCGATGACCGAGCCCGACGTCGCCAGCTCCGACGCGACCAACATCGCAGCTGCGCATCGAGCGCGACGGCGACGAGTACGTGCTCAACGGGCGCAAGTGGTGGACCTCCAACGCCATGCACCCCCACTGCCGGATCATGATCGTGATGGGCAAGACGCAGACCGACGGGCCCATCCACAAACAGCAGAGCCAGATCCTCGTGCCGCATCGACACCCCCGGCGTGACCGTCATGCGCAACCTGCACCGTGTTCGGCTACCAGGACCAGGAGGGCCACGCCGAAGTCGACTTCACCGACGTGCGCGTGCCGGCCTCGAACCTGATCGCCGGCGAGGGCGACGGCTTCATGATCGCCCAGGCGCGGCTCGGGCCCGGGCCGCATCCACCACTGCATGCGCGCGATCGGCGCCGCCGAGCGCGCGCTCGAGGCGATGTGCGGGCGCGCCGTCTCGCGCGTCACGTTCGGCCAGCCGCTCGCGATGCGCGGCAACGTCCAGGACTGGATCGCCGAGTCGCGCATCGAAATCGAGATGGCGCGGCTGCTCACGCTGAAGGCGGCCTGGCTGATGGACACGGTCGGCAACCGCCACGCGCGCACCGAGATCTCCGCGATCAAGGTGGCCGCGCCGAACGTCGCGCTGAAGGTCCTCGACCGCGCGATCCAGGTCCACGGCGGCGGCGGCGTCTCGCGACGACTTCGGGCTCGCCTCCGCCTACGCGCACCTGCGCACGCTGCGCCTCGCCGACGGCCCCGACGAGGTGCACAAGCTCTCGATCGCCCGGCGCGAGCTCGCGCCATACATCCCGCGCGAGGGGTAGCGCCGCGACCGACTCGGGCGCCCGCACCGCTGCCCGCGCGACGGTGCCGACGGTTCCCGGGAATAGCGAGGCGCAGGCCGGGGTACAGATCGCGCATGGAAGAGTCGCGGCCGTGCATCAGGGACGGTGCTGGTCGCCGCGCGCGCTGCTCTGCCGCTGCGCACCGCTGCCGCGCAGGCGTCCTTCGGAGTCACCGAAGCGAAATTCGAAGCGGGCACCTGTGTCGTCTCCGCGTGCACCTACTCGAGCCCTCACTCGCAGCTTCTTCACGCAGGCTGCCGGGCACCCGCCGTGGGGTATCACCGCGTTCGAAGTGAACCACGTCCGGTGCTGCTCGGACAGGAACCGAAGGAGCGCTCAAGCGGATTCGCGTCGACGTCCCCGCCGGGCCTGGCGGCCGAACCCGGAGGCGCTGCCGAAGTGCCCGTGGCCAAGTTCCAGCACGACGAATGCCGCGGCCGACACACGAGGTGGGCAACAACGAACTCACGGCCTTCGTCGCCGCCGCCGACGTGACGCTGCCACCGGCGCCGGTCTACAACCTCGAACCGCCGCCTGGCCTTCCCCTCGTACTTCGGCATCCACGTCGAAGTGCCGCTCGCTCGCGAACGAAGCACATCTTCCTCGAAGGCCACGTCGACTGGGCCGGCGATTTCCACGAGTACTTCGAAATCAACAACATCCCCAGAAGGCGAACTGCTGGGCCTGAAAGCGCCTCTGAAGTCCTGAAGTCGAAACTGAACTTCGAACGGCCGCGCGGGCGAAGGGCAACTTCCTCACGCTGCCGAGCGATCTGCTCCGAGCGACGACCTCGCACCTCGAAGTCGAATCCTACGAAGGCGAACGCTCCGCGACCGATCACCCACACGCCCGTCGGCGTCGAAGGCTGCGGCGAAGTCCCGTTCCGGCCATCGATCTCCCTCGCGCCCGAAACGCTCACTCCGACCAGCCCGACGGCGACGACCACGGTCGTGCAGGTGCCGCAGAACGAAGAATCGACGAAATCAACACCGCCGACATCAAGGACGTGCACCTCACGCTGCCCGAAGGCCTGACGCTCAACCCGTCCGGCCGCGCACGGCCTCGAGCGTGCTCGCACGCAGATCGCATCGGCACGACGAGTCGCGTCACCTGTCCCGCCGCGCTCGAAGGTCGGAAGCGTCGACATCGAAACCGATCTGCCGCCGCACATCGCTCACCGGCAACGTCTACCTCGGCAGCCCGACGGCCGCGCCGATCACCGGACCGCCCTACACGATCTACCTCGACGCCGAGAGCCCTCTACGGCGTCTCCGTGCGCCTGCAGGGCACAGGTCGTCCCCGACCCGAGCACGGGCGGCTGGAAGTGACGTTCCTGCACAACCCGCAGCTCCCGTTCAGCGAACTGCTCACGCTGAAGCTGAGCGGCGGTCCGCAGCGCGCCGCTGGCCAACCCGCTCGCGTGCGGAGCCGGCGCACAGATCCAAGCCCTCTTCACGCCCTACACGGGCACCGCCTCCGTGCTGCAGCAGCGACGCCGTTCCTCACCACCGGCTGCCCCTCGCCACTGCCGTTCTCGCTCGGCGCAGACCACCGCAGAGCGCTCCCCCGACGCCGGCGCCTACACCGCATACACGTTCACCCTGCGCCGCGCCGACGGGCAGCAGTACCTCTCGCAGGCTGAGAACCACGCTTCCCGCCGGCCTCGTCGGCGTGATCCCATCCGTGCACCTGTGCGGCGAACCGCAGGCGACAGGCCGGCACCTGTCCCGCCGAGCAGCAAGATCGGCACCGCGACCGTCGGCGAGCGGGCGCCGGCCCCGAACCGTACGCGTTCACCGGACCCGTCTACCTGACCGGCCCCTACGGCGGCTCGCCCTACGGTCTCTCGATCCCGTCGCGCGCCATCGCCGGCCCCTTCGACCTCGGCACGCGTCGTCACGCGCGCCGCCATCAACGTCGACCCGTACACCGCGCGCGTGATCGCCACGAGCACCCTGCCGACGATCGTCGGCGGCGTGCCGCTGCGGCTGCAGAGCGTCGCCGTCAACATCAACCGCAAGGGCTTCCTGTTCAACCCGACCAACTGCGGTCCGCTGGCCACCGACTCGCTGCTCACCTCGACGCTCGGCGCCACCAACACCACTTCCACCCCGTTCCAGGTCGGCAAATGCGACTGCGCTAGCGTTCAAACCGAGCTTCCAGGCCGCGACCAGCGACAGCGGCGTCGCGAAGCCAACGGCGCGTCCCTGCAGGTGAACGTCTCCAGCCCGCGCACGAGGCGAACATCCGCTCAGTCGTCGCCTCGCTGCCCGATCCAGCTCCCCTCGCGCCTCAGCACCCTGCAGAAAGCTTGCCTGCGGCGCCACGTTCGACGCCAACCCGCGCCGCCTGCCCCGCCGCCTCGAAGGTCGGCAGCGCCACCGTCACGCACCCCCGTGCTGCCGGGCAGGCTCACCGGCCCCGCCTACCTCGTCTCGCGCGGCGGAGCCGCGCTTCCCCGACCTCGACCTGATCCTCGAAGGCGACGGCGTGCGGGTGATCCTCGTCGGCAACACGAACATCAAGAACGGCGTCACCACCTCCACGTTCGCCTCGATCCCCGACGTGCCCGTCTCGAGCTTCGCGCTCGATCTGCCCGATGGGCCCCAACTCGGTGCTCAGCGCGTTCGGCAACCTCTGCGCTGCGTCCGCTGCTCATGCCCACGACGATCACCGCCCAGAGCGGCGCTCAGGTCAAACAGAACACCCGCATCGCCGTATCGGGCTGCAGCGTGCGCATCCTCAGCCGGCACGTGCGTGGACACCGGCTGATCCTCAGGGTGAGGACGCGAGGCGGCGGGCTGCTGAAGGTGACCGGCAAGGGCCTCCACGGCGCCTCCAAGCGCGTGCGCAAATCCTCGACCGTCACGTTCAAGCTGCCCCTTTCGCGCGGAAGCGTGAAGGCTCTGCACAGGCATCCGCACCACGCGCTGCGGATCTCCGTCCACGTCAGCTTCACACCCACACGCAAGGGCGCCCTCCCCGCCGCCGCCACCACGACGGTGAAGTTCAAGCGCTGAAGCCCCCGCCGTGGCCGGCTAGCGCATAAGGTTGGACGCGCCAGCAGGTCACGTCCACGAGGAGGAGCCGCATGAGCGCGGCAGGCGCGCGTCCACAACCGTCGTCCAAGCGACCCCTGGAGGTCGTCATCGTCGGCGCCGGCTTCGGCGGCATCGCCGCCGCGATCGAGCTGCGCCGCCACGGCATCACCGACGTCACGATCCTCGAGAAGGCCTCCGACCTCGGCGGCACCTGGTTCTACAACAGCTATCCCGGCGCGGCCTGCGACGTCCCCAGCCACCTCTACTCCTTCTCCTTCGCCCAGCGGCGCGACTGGACGCGGCTGTGCTCGCCGCAGGCCGAGATCCACGCCTACCTGCACGACGTAGCGCACAGGATGAGCGTCGAGCAGCTGATCCGCACGAACGTCACCGTCACCGCGTGCGACTGGAGCGACGAGGATTGCCGCTGGAGCATCCACACCGCCGAGGGAGAGACACTCCGAAGCCGACGCGCTGGTGCTCGCGACCGGCCAGCTGCACCAGCCCGCGAGGCCCGCCATCGAGGGCGCCCGACACGTTCGCCGGGCACAGCTTCCACTCCGCCGAATGGGACCACGACTACCCGCTCGCCGGCAAGCGCGTCGCGGTCGTCGGCACCGGCGCGAGCGCCGTGCAGTTCGTCCCCGAGATCGCGCCCGAGGTGCAGCGTCTGACCGTCTTCCAGCGCACCGGCAACTGGTTCATGCCGCGCAAGAACCGGCCCTACCCGCAGCTCGTCCGCAGCGCCGTCGAACGGGTCCCCGGACTGCAGGCCTTCCGCCGCAGCTTCGTGTTCCAGTACAGCGAGGCGCTCACCGCGACGATCCGCCACCCGCGCACGGTCGGGCGCCTCGCCGCCTGGCGCTCGGCGTGTTCATGCGCTCGCAGCTCAACGACCCGGACGCTCCGCCGCAAGGTGTGGCCCGACTACACGTTCGGCTGCAAGCGCGTCCTGTTCAGCTCCATGTTCCTGCCCGCGCTGCAGCGCCCGAACGTCGAGCTCGTCACCGAGTCGATCGTGCGCGTCGAGCCCAACGGCATCGTCACCGCCGACGGCACCGAGCACGAGCTCGACTGCATCATCTGGGCGACCGGCTTCAGGACCAACGACTTCATGTTCCCGATGGAGATCAACGGCAGCGAGGGACGCAACCTGCGCGAGGCAGTGGTCCGACGGCGCGCACGCCCACCTCGGCATGACCGTGCCTCGGCTTTCCCGAACATGTTCGTCATGTACGGGCCCAACACGAACACCTCGGGCGGCTCGATCATCGTCTACCTCGAGGCGCAGGCCGCCTACATGCGCCAGGCGCTCTAGCAGCTGCGCGCCCGCGGCGCCGGCGCGATCGAGGTGCGCCCCGAGGTCGAGGCGGCCAGCGACCGCGCGCTGCAGGCGCGCTTCGCCGGCACCGCGTGGACGCAGTGCGACTCCTGGTACCGCGACGAGCGCGGTCGCATCGTCGCCAACTGGCCCGGCTACATGCGCGAGTACCTCGCGCAGACCAAGCAGCTCGACGCGGGCGAGTACCGCTTCGCGGCCGCGCCTCAGCGTCTGGCGACGGCCGGAGCGGGGGCCGCCACAGCCACCGACGCGGTCGGTGTCGGAGCCGGCGTCGGCACCGGTGCGCATGCTGGAGGGGGAGGATGATCGGGCATGTACGACTACGTGATCGTCGGCGCCGGCTCGGCCGGCTGCGTGCTCGCCAACCGCCTCTCCGAGGACCCCTCCGTGCGCGTGCTGCTGCTCGAGGCCGGCGGCGCGGACCGCTCGCTGAAGATCAAGATCCCCGCGGCGTTCCCCGAACAGTTCCACACCAAGCTCGACTGGGACTTCGCGACCGAGCCCGAGCCGCACGTCGACGGGCGCTCGCTGTACATACCGCGCGGCAAGGCGCTCGGCGGCTCGAGCTCGATGAACGCGATGCTCTACGTGCGCGGCCGCCCGCTCGACTACGACGGCTGGGAGGCGCAGGGCGCGCCCGGCTGGGGCTACGCGGACGTGCTGCCGTACTTCATCAGCGCCGAGGACAACGTGCGCGGCGCCTCCGAGTACCACGGCGTCGGCGGGCCGCTGCGCGTCAGCGAGCAGCGCTCGCCGCGGCCGCTGTGCCGCCGGCTGCTCGCACGCCAGCGAGGCGGCGGGGATCCCGCGCATCGCCGACTACAACGGTCCCGAGCAGGACGGCGCCTCGATGTTCCAGGTCACGCAGAGGAACGGCAGGCGCTTCAGCGCCGCCGACGCCTTCCTGCGCCCCGCGCGCACGCGCCCGAACCTCGAGGTGCGCACGAACGTCACCGTCCTCGGCGTCGAGCTCGAGGGCGACCGCGCCGTCGGCGTGCGCCTGCGCAAGGGCCGCCGCGGCGAGGAGGTGGTGCGCGCCGAGCGCGAGGTGCTGCTCTGCGCCGGCGCGATCGGCTCGCCCCAGCTGCTGCTGCTGTCGGGGATCGGCGCCCGCGAGGAGCTGCGCGACGCCGGCGTCGAGGCGCGCCACGAGCTGCCCGGCGTCGGGCGCAACCTGCAGGACCACCCGTTCGTGACCATGATCTGGGAGGTCTCCGACACGAACACGCTGTACGGCGCCGACAAGCCCAAGCCGCTCGCCGAGTGGCTGCTGCGCAAGACCGGGCAAGCTCAGCTCGACCGTCGCCGAGGTCGTCGCGTTCACGCGCACCCGCGGTGGCCTACCGGCCGCGGACATCCAGTTCCACATGGGCGCCGCCTACTTCGAAGACCACGGTGCGGAGACCTACGACGGGCACTGCATGGTGATCGCGCCCGTCGCTCGTCTCCCCGCAGGGCGCGCGGGCAGGTGTGGCTGCGCTCGGCCGACCCCGCCGAGAAGCCGCGGATCCTCACCAACACGCTGTCCGAGCCCGACGACGTCGAGTCGCTGCATCGCCGGCATGCGCCTCGCGCGCGAGATCGCCGCCCAGGCGCCGCTCGCGAGACCGTCACCGTCGAGGAGCTCAAGCCCGGCCGCGAGCGCCGCCGATCGCGAGGAGCTCGAAGCCGACCTGCGCCGACGGCTGATGCTCATCTACCACCCCGTCGGCACCGCGCGCATGAGCGACACGCACGAGCGGGCCGTCGTCGACTCCCAGCTGCGCGTGCACGGCCTCCAGGGGCTGCGCGTCATCGACGCCTCGATCATGCCGACGATCGTCGGCGGCAACACCAACGCCCCCACGATCATGATCGCCGAGCGCGCAGCCGACCTGATCCGAGGCCGGGCTTGAGCTCCTCGATCAACTACCACCGCGAGGGCGAGGGTCCGCCGCTGGTGCTGCTGCACGGCGTCGGCCACCACTGGCAGGCGTGGAAGCCCGTGATCCCGCTGCTCGCGGAGGAGTTCGACGTGATCGCCTGCGACTCCCCCGGCTTCGGGCGCTCCGCGCCGCTCCGCGCCGGGATCGAGCCGACGATCCCCGCGTACGTCGACGCGTTCGAGTGGTTCTTCGCCGAGCTGGGCCTGGAGCGCCCGCACGTCGCGGGCAACTCGATGGGCGGCGGCATCGCGCTCGAGCTCGCGCGCCGGCGCGCCGTCAGCTCCGCCAGCGCGTTCTCCCCCGTCGGCTTCTGGACCGCCGCCGAGCGGCGCTTCTGCCAGCTCTCACTCGGAGCGCTCGCCACCATGCCGCGGCCGCTGCACCCATTGGTGGTGGCCCTGGCCCGCACCGACGCGGGGCGCGTGGCGCTGTTCTCCCAGACCTTCGGCTACCCCGCGCGGCTGCCCGTCGAGGAGGCCGTCGCCACGCTCGCGCGACGCCTGGGCCGCGCCCGCGTTCGCCGAGCGCTCGCCGCGTTTCGTCACTACCGCTTCGTCGCCGCGCAGGAGCTGCGCTCCACGCCCGTCACGATCGCCTGGGGCATGAAGGACCGCCTGCTGCCATACCGCCTGCAGGCGCCGCGCGCGCGCAAGCTGCTGCCGTGGGCCACCCACGTAACGCTCGGCGCCGGGCACGTGCCGTTCTACGACGACCCCGCCGCGGCGGCAGAGGTCGTACGAGCGCAGGCCCGCGCGGTGGTCGACGGGGCGGCTGCGCACCGCCGACCACCAACGGCTCCTACCAGCCGATGTGACTGAACATCATTTCCGCTCCCTGCTGTAGAAACAGCCCGCCTTCGTAGTTCCTGTACTCGTGGTGTTCGGTGTCGCCCGCGTTGAAGCCCTGGCAGATCGCGTCTTTGAGCCTGCACCAATCCCCGAGCCGGTTGTTGATTTTCGAGGAGTAGTTGCCGCGCGCAATCAGGATGCCCCAGTGTTCGGGGCTGTAGTTGCCACGCGCAGTGGCCGTGTCGTCCTTGCTGAAACGCGGGTCGCCGTACAGAGCGACGCCATAGACGTGCGACAGCGAGCTGTCGTTTTTGTTCGCCAGATTTTCGATCGTGTCTCCCACCACGTGCGCGCCCTGCGAGAAACCCGCGATCAGGATCTTCATGCTCGGACACGAAGACGCGTCGTTTTTGACGCGGCTTTCCAGATGCGAGTCGCCTTCCCACACGCTCGGGTAGTAGAGGATCGCCTTCCACCATTCGGCGACGTTCACCGCCGGATATTCAAGCCCGTAGGACTGGAGCGTCTGACCGGACGGCGTGCGCGCCTGCACTCGTTCGTACAGCGCAGCGATCTGGTTTCCCATCCCGAAGTTGCCCGAATAGCTTTCTCCAGAGCCACGAACGCCGATGAACTCGACGTTCGAGCAGGCCAATCCCGTCGCAGGCGCGACCGCCGCGAACGCAAGCCATGCCAGCACCGCGACAACGCCGCCGCCCAGAAGCTTCCTGCGCCCAACGGTCGCCCTCGCGGGCATCCGCTCGTTTGAGTGCATGTGATCTCTCCCTTTCGAGCCGAGCGTCACACGACGTCCGGCGATTCCCGCCCCGCTCCCTGCCGGTCACGGCGACGGCTCCCTCAGCACACGCAGCGTAAGCCCATACGTGGCATCTGTCTCGGAGCCCGACTTGTAACGCTCGGGGGCCCTCGGCGGACTGTACCGTGCAAGTCCATCCAAGATTTTGAGGAGAATGAAATGAAAACAGTCACTCGGCTGAGCGCGGCGGTCATCGCCGCGCTCGCTGCACTCGCCGTCACGGGAGGCTCCGCGTCGGCATTTCCGGGCCGACCGAGCTATGGGGTATTCGTCCAGACCGACAACCTCGCCGGCAACCAGATCGTCGTCTACAGCCGGACGCCCTGGGGTGTGCTCTCCCAACGTGGCATCTACGACACCGGCGGGCTCGGCGGCCAGCTCCCCGGCTCGGTTGTCGACCACCTCGCCTCGCAGGGCTCGCTCGTCCGCGACCGCGAAGACGGCCTGATGTATGCCGTCAACGCGGGCAGCGACACGATCTCCGTGTTCGAGGTGAACGATGAGCGACTCACGCTGCGCCAAACGATCCGCTCGGGTGGGAGGTTTCCCGTGAGCATCACCGTCCATCGAGGGATCGTGTACGTGCTCAACGCGAGAGACGGCGGCCGCCTGCAGGGCTTCGCCGTGCACGACAAAGCGCTCGTCCCGATCCCCGGCTCCGGGCGCGCGCTCGGACTCGCCACCTCAGAAGAACCGCAGTTCCTGCACACGCCCGGGCAAGTTCAGTTCTCACCCAGCGGATCGCAGCTGATCATCACCACCAAGGCCTCCGGCAGCGCGATCGAGGTGTTTGGCGTGTCCCCCGTCTCCGGGCTTCTCTCCGTCTCACCGGTCGTGAATCCCGAGCCGGGTGCGGTGCCGTTCGCCGTCACGTTCGACCCCGAGGGGCATCTGATCGTCGCCGAGGCCGGCACGAACGCGCTCGCGAGGTTCTCGCTCGCCGCCAACGGCATCGTGTCGCTGATCGATGCGGTCGCGACCGGCCAGGCGGGGACCTGCTGGGTGGTGAGCGCCGGTGGGCGCGGGCTGTTCGCATCGAATGCCGGCAGCGCATCAGTGAGCGTGTTCCGGGGTGGGCAGTCACTCACCCCGTTCGGCCTCATCGCCACCGATGGCGGACCCGTAGACGCCACAGTCGCCGAGAACGGGGAATTCCTTTACGTGCAGACGGGAGCGGCGGGCATCGTCGACGAGTACAGAAGCGGAATTCCGATCGGCTCCGTTACGGTGCCCGGCGCGGTCGGCGGCGAGGGAATAACCGCCGGTTAGCGAAGTCGTGTGAGGTGAACGAAGACGCGGAACTGATCGCGCGGCTGCGCGCGGGCGAGGAGGAAGCATTCGTGCTGCTGGTCGCACGCCATCACACCGCAATGCTCCGCCTCGCCCGCTCGTTCGTCTCGAGCGGCGCTATCGCCGAGGAGGTCGTCCAGGACACCTGGCTGGGCGTCCTGCGCGGCCTCGACGGTTTCGCGGAACGCTCCTCGTTCAGGACCTGGCTGATGCGCATCCTCGTCAACCGCGCCAGGAGCACCGGCGTGCACGAGCATCGCAGCGTGGCCGTCGGCGACGCCGGCCCAGCCGTCGACGCGGCTCGCTTCGACGCCTCGGGCGCGTGGATGTCCCCACCGCAGCACTGGGTCGAGGACAGCGACGATCGCCTGTTCGCGCAGGCTCTCGCCGAGCCAATCCAAGCCGCACTCGACGAGTTGCCCTCACGCCAGCGCGAGGTCGTCCTCCTCAGGGACGTGGAGGGGCTGAACGGGCAGGAGGTCTGCGACGTGCTGGAGATCAGCGATGCAAACCAGCGGGTGCTGCTGCACCGCGGGCGCAGCCACCTGCGCCAGGCCTTGGAAACTCAACTGGGGGCGGTGTGAGCATGTTCTGGCGTAGAGGAGAGCTCGTCTGCCAGGAGATGGTCGAGCTGATCACCGACTACCTCGAGGGCGAGCTGTCGCGGTCGCAGCGGCGGCGCTTCGAGGCGCACCTCGCAGCGTGCGAGCACTGCAGCGAGTACCTCGAGCAGATGCGCGCGACGATCCGCGCGACCGGCCGGCTCCGGGCCGAGGACCTCACGTCGGAGATGCGCGAAGACTTCGGCGCGCTGTATCGCAGCTGGCGCGCCGAGCAAGAGTAGGCGATCATTCCCAGCTGCATGGACTGGAGCGTCGGCAACTACAGGCAGATCGCCGTCGAGCTGCTGCCCGGGGCGCAGGCCGCGATCGAGGTGGCCGACCCTGGCGCCGGTGAGCACGTGGTGGACGTCGGCTGCGGGACGGGCAACGCCGCGCTGCTGGCCGCCGCGCGCGGCGCGCGCGTCACCGGGGTCGACCCCGCGCCGCGGCTGCTCGAGATCGCCGCCGCCGAGGCCGCCGCGCGCGGTCTCGACGCGACGTTCCTGCCGGGAGAGGCGGCCGCGCTGCCGCTGCCGGACGCCAGCGCCGACGTCGTGCTGTCGGTGTTCGGCGTGATCTTCGCCCCCGACGCCCTCGCGGCCGCCGCGGAGATGGCGCGCGTGGTCAAACCCGCAGGGCGCATCGTCGTGTGCGCCTGGATACCCGGCGGCGCACTGTTCGAAGTGATTCGCATGCGCCGCGAAGCGCTCGCCGCCGCCACCGGCGCTCCGGCGGGACCACCGCCCTTCGCCTGGCACGAGCAGGACGCGCTGCGCGAGGTCTTCGGCCCGCTCGGCTTCGACGTGGAGCTCACGCCGCGCCGGCTCGCGTTCACGTCCAGCTCCGCTCAGGAGTTCTTCCAGTCCGAGCTGCGCGACCACCCCATGTGGATCGCCGCCCACGCGCTGCTCGAGCCGCGCGGAGAGATGCAGGCGCTCAACGACCGCGCCCTGGAGATCTACACCGCCGCCAACGAGGATCCCAGCGGCTTTCGCGTCGTGAGCGAGTACGTCGTGGCCAGGATCAGCCGGTCCTGACCGGGCGTGACTAGAACATACGTCCAGTTTTCACACGCACGGGCAAGTGTGCTTCACAGTGCTCTCACCAACCAACAACTGCAAAGGGCAAACCCGTCGCGAGACGGGGGCGCAAAGTCAGGGATCTCCATGAGATAGCTCGGCCGCCAGTGAGACGCCACGGAGGGCTATCTTGTTTTCAGACCGTTCGCAGCCTGCTGGACACTCGCGGGATCAGGGTGGCTACTCGCTCATCGAGCTGCTCGTGGTGATGCTCGTCATCGGCATCCTCGCCTCGATCGCAATCCCCTCCTTCCTCAGCCAGAAAGACAAGGCCCTCGGCGCGCAGGCCAAGGAAGTCGTGAGTTCGGCACGAACGGCAGCCGAGGCGCTCGCAACCGACAACGGCGGCAGCTACGCCAAGGTGGAACCTTCCGAACTCAAGAAAGTTGAACCGGCGCTTCGGATCGCCTCAAGCACGACCGACGCCTACCTCAGCAGCGCCACAGGCACCGCGGGCGAATACACGCTCACCGCCAAGGCGACCAACGGGGATGAATTGACCATCAAGAGGACCTCTGCAGGGGCAATCACAAGGACGTGCCTCAGCCCGATCAACAAGCACGGATGCAACGGGGCGGAACAGTCCAACTGGTAGTCACGGTGGGGTGTTGCGCCGAGCATGGGCGGCGCAACACCCCACCCAGCCGGTTTCTCCTGAACCGTTTGATCGAACCGTCCGCCTGATAGATCAAGCTGCGCTTCACATGCGGCTCTCCAGAGGCAACGCAGCCGACCTCCTGGGCGGCACCGGCGCAATCCTGTTCGCGGTCGGCGCGCTGGTGACAATCCTACGCAAGGCCGTCAGCGCCGACCTGAGCGATCTGTCGCTCTTCCTTCTCCTGTTCGTTCCAGCGGTCGCCCTCTACGGCTTGGCCCTGATCGAGGCGAGCGACGCGCGCACCGGTGACGACGACAATGGCGGTCGCTCGATGATCTCACTGCCCGCGATCGCCGCGATCCTGCTCAGCACGGGCGCGATGTTCGCGTTCCTGAACCTCGTCGGCGCCGACACTCACCACAAGCTCTACGTGGTCGCCGTACTCACGCTCAGCGGCCTGCTCGCCGCCCACGCCGTCGCGCGCCTGCAAGTTGCCTATGCGGCGCTGTTCGCCGGCGCTGCGACGCTGCTCGTGTGGCAGCTCGTATGGGAACTCATCCTCCCTCACGGATCCCCCAACACCACCCGCTGGCTGACCGTGCTCGCCGCTGCGCTGCTCTTCGCCGTCGCCGGCCGGATCGCCCGCGCCGGAGCGATCGGTTCGCGCGAGATCGCCATCGTGGGCGGCTTTGCCGCGGTGCTCGCGGGGGTGCAGGGCGCGTTCGTAGAAGTGCTCAACGGCAGCCTCGGGCTGATCGAGTCGAGCGGCGGCCCGCATCTCCACGGTCTTTCCGAAAGGGTCGACGGTGGGCAGGGCTTCGGCTGGAATCTCTACCTGCTCGTCCTCTCCACGCTGCTCGTGTGGCTCGCCGCGCGTTCGCGAGCGCGCGGCCTGGGCTATGTCGGCGCGTTCGGACTCCTCGCCTTCATCGTCACCGTAGGCGGGCAGATCACACAGATCAGCGCAGGCGGCTCAGCGTCCGGCGCGCTCGTCGGCTGGCCGCTCGCGCTGCTGCTGCTCGGCGCGGCCGGACTCGCAGCGACACGCCTGCTCCGCAGCGGCGAGAATGGAACGCAGCCTCCGCGGGTATCGAGTTAGCATCCAACAAGGAGCTTTCAATGAGCAACGAGGAGCAAGAGGAGATCGACGCAGCCGCCAGCGAAGCCGCACTGATCGGCGGCGTGGCCGGCGATGAGGATCTCGACCCCAGTCGACGCGCCGTCATCGAGGGCGGCGGCGGCGAGTCCGAGGGCTTTGAGGAAGCGGAGGAGATGCTGGTCGAGCACGCCTCTCACGGCGATCAGCAGTCCGCCCACGCCATCCTCCACGACCAGGGGCGCAGCGAGCAGGAGAACCGCTCGCGCGAGGACGGCGAAGGTGACCGCGAGGCCAGCAGCGAGCTCGACGAAGACGAGAGCTGACGCGGCGCAGGAGAGGCGCCTGCAGAGCCCCGCTCAGCGCGTGGGGTCGAGCTCGATCACGAGCGGCATTCCCGTCGTGAACCATCTACGGTGCAGCGCCCTGATCCGCTCCTCGCTGGGCCGGCCCGACAGGTGCACCCTGCACTCGGTGAAGTCGAACGGGTTGACCGTCTCGCAGAACGCCACCATCGCCTCGTCTGTCTCACCGCCGGGCCGCAACTCGCGCGCCACGCCCGCGAATGATCCGCCTACGATTCGCAGGCGCACGTTCGGGTCGGCCTGCAGGTTCTTCACCCACGCCGCCTGCGGACCGCCGATCGCCACCAGGTAAACCCTGTCGCCGCGCCGAATCGCGCGGACGCATTTGCGACGCGTCTTGCCGGTGCGGCGGCCAGTGGTGCTCAGCACGCCGAAGCCGCGCGGCGGACTGATCCTGAACCAGGGCAGCATCAGCGCGCTGAGAACCCGTCCACCGCCCGGGGAGCCGATGAACGGGTTGTTTGCTCGCTCGGTCACGTGCATCGCGTCAGCTCCCCGTCAGGTTCTCCACGCTCTCCACAGCGCGTGTCGGCGCCAGGCGCTCGACCCGCTCCGCAACGGCCACCGCGCCATCGCTGCGCGCGAGCGCCACCGCCATCGCGGCGGCGCCGCGCCTGATCTCCGGGTCTTCGAGCGCCCGTGCGATCACGCGTCTGAGCTTCGCCGGTGAGGCGCTCTTGCGCACCCTCACCCCCGCCCCCGCCTCGACCACGCGCGCCGCGTTGTCGGGCTGGTCGCGGCCGTCGGGAATGCACACCAGGGGCACCCCGTCGGCGAGCGCCGCGTTCACCGTCTGCCAGCCCGCATGCGTGACCACCAGCGCCGCATGAGGGAACACGCTGCGGTGTGGGACGTACGCGTGCACCCGTGCGTTTGAAGGTATGCGCAGCGTCTGCGTGTCGAGCGCCGGGCCCGCCGTCAGCAGCGCCCTCACGGGCAGGTCCGCCACGGCGTCGAGCGCGTGTTGGGCCATGTCGCCCTGATCCATGTAGCTGGTGCTGAAGCTCATCACCACCAGCGGATCGCGATTGTCAGCCGGCCACGGCGAGCGCCACTCGCGCGGGTATGGCTCGAACGCGGGGCCCACGTAGTGCACGTTCGCCGGCAGCGCGCCGCGGCTGGAGAAGTCCAGCTCGGGCGCCGTCAGCATGCAGATGTCCTCCACGCCCAGCAGTTGCGAGGACCACGCGTTCAACGGCGCGAGCCCCTGCTCGCCACGAGCCCTGTTCAGCACCGGCAGACCGAGGGCGAGCATGCGTGTGGCGAGGCCGTTCAGGACGCGATCGCGCACAACGCCCACCGGACCTCCCATCGGGCGCAGGCCACTGCCGCTGAACAGCGGCGGCACCCCGTCGAGCGGCAGCGGATACGGGCAGTGCCCGAGCGCGATCGTCGGGATGCCGGCGCCCTCGGCCGCGACCGCCGCGCCGATGATCATCCAGTCGAGCACAACCACGTCGGCGGGCCACTCGCGCAGCTGCTCCGCGCACTCGCGCGTCGCGTCGAGCACGAACGCGAACAGGCCGTTCACGAGCAACCTGCGCCCCGCGCCGAACCTCGTCCGCGTCTCCCAGTCGCGGAACACGTCCGTCTCGCGACTCGTGATGTCCAGGTCCGGCAGCGTGCGCTCGAAGGCCACGAACTCCGCTCCCGTGCTCTCGATCCGCTCGCGCGCCGCGCGGTGCGCGAGCACGCGCACCTCGTGGCCTCGCTCCACCAGCTCGCGCGTGACGGCAAGCTGTGGGGGCGCGTTGCCGCTGAACGCGAGAAGTGTCTGGAAGATCCGCACGCTAAGATTTGACTTTACTCTCAATCAAATGAATATGTCAAGCACGAGCACTCGCAAATATCGAATGACCGCACGAGCGCAGGCCGCAGCCGCGACCCGCGAACGCCTGCTCGCCGCCGCGTGGCGGCACTTCGCCACACGCCCCTACGAGGAGGTGCGCCTGCGCGAGATCGCAGCCGACGCGGGCTGCACCGTGCAGACGCTGCACGCGTCCTTCGGATCGAAGGACGAGCTGCTCAGCGCGGCCTACATGTGGTGGGGCCTGCGCGGCATCGAGCGGCGCGACACCGCGCCCGCCGGCCAAGTGGAGCAGGCGATCGAGGTCCTGTTCGACCACTACGAGGCGGACGGCGCGGCGGTGCTGCGAATGCTCTCCCAGGAGGAGCGCGTGCCCGCCATTCGCCACATGACCGAAGCCGGTCGCCTCTACCACCGAGCGTGGGTCGCGCGCACGTTCGAGTCGCTGCTCGAAGGCCTGCGCGGGAGCGCCCGGGAGCGCAGGCTCGTCGCGATCGTGCTCGCCACCGACCTGCTCGCGTGGAAACAACTGCGCCTCGACATGCAGCTCGATCGGCGCGAGGCCGAACGGGTCGTCGTGGATCTGCTCCGCGCGTGAGCCGTCCGCGCGTCGGTCGCGCGTCAACGAGCCCATTGCTATGTGAATCCGGATTCGCTACGCTTGCGAATCTCGATTCACACCCCATTTTCGTGACACTCCCTGGAGGGACACCGATGACGACCACCACCTCCGCCTCGCCGGTGCGCGAGGTCAGCAACCAGTCCGTGCCCCTCGAGCCGTTCGACCACTTCGGCGCGGACGCCGCGCTGCGCGAGGCCGTCGCGCGCGGCGACGGCGACTGGGGCGTCGAGCGGATCGGCGCCGTCAGCAGACTCGCGGGCAGCGCCGAGGTGCGCGAGCACTCGCACCGCGCGGAGCGCAACGAGCCGCGCCTCATCCCCTACGACCGCTTCGGCAACCGCGTCGACGAGGTCGACCTCGACCCGTCGTGGCACTGGCTGCTCGCGCGCGCCATCGAGCATGAAATCCACGCACTGCCGTGGCGCGAGCCGCAGCCCGGCGCGCACGTGGTACGCGGCGCGATGTTCATGATGTGGTCCAACGCCAACGGCGGCGTCATGTGCCCCGTGTCGATGACCTACGCCGTCGTGCCCGCCCTGCGCGAGGCCGCGCCCGAGCTCGCCGCCGAGTGGGAACCGCGCCTCACGCTCCCCCACTACGAGCAAGGCGCGCTCGCCGGCATGGCCATGACCGAGCGCCAGGGAGGCTCCGACGTGCGCGCCAACATCACCCGCGCCGAGCCCGTGGGCGACGGCGAGTACGAGCTGCACGGCCACAAGTGGTTCTGCTCCTACCCCCCGTGCGACGTGTTCCTCGTGCTCGCCCAGGCGCCCGCGGGGCTGTCGTGCTTCCTCGTGGAGCGCGGCCCCGGGATGGAGTTCCAGCGTCTCAAGGACAAGCTCGGCACGCGCTCGCTGCCCTCCAGCGAGGTCGAGTTCCACGGCATCCGCGCACGCCTCGTCGGACAGGAGGGACGCGGCGTGAAGGCGATCATCCGCATGGTCAACCACACTCGCCTGGACTGCCTGATGGGCTCCGCCACCGGCATGCGCCGCGGCGTCGTGGAGGCGATCCACCACGCCCGCCACCGCTCCGCGTTCGGCGCGCCGCTCGTCGAGCAGCCCGCCATGCGCAACGTGCTCGCCGACCTCGCCATCGAGTCCGAGGCCGCCACCGCCACAGCGCTTCGCATCGCCAGCTCCTACGACCGCGACGAACCCGCGTTCAGGCGCTTCGCCACCGCCGTATCCAAGTACCACGTGTGCAAGCGCGCCGCCGCGCACGCCGCCGAGTCGCTCGAGTGCCTCGGCGGCAACGGCTTCGTGGAGGACTCTGGGCTGCCGCTGCTCTACCGCGACGCGCCGCTCGCCGGCATCTGGGAGGGCTCCGGCAACGTCGCCGCGCTCGACGTGCTGCGCGCGATGGCCAGGGAGCCCGAGGGGCTGCCCGCGTTCCTGGAGGAGTGCCGGCTCGCCGCGGGCGCCAACAGGCACCTCGACGCGCACATCGCCTCGATCGAGGAGCGCACCAGCTCGCTCCTCGCCACCGACGATGCGCAGCCGCTCGAGCAGCGCCTCGCCGACGCGCAGTTCCTCGCGCGCGGGCTCGTCGAGGACCTCGGGTTCGCGCTGCAGGGCAGCCTGCTCGTGCGCCACGCCCCCGCCGCGGTGTCCGACGCGTTCTGCGCCGCGCGGCTTGGTGGAGCCGGTGGGCGCGCGTACGGCACGCTGCCGGTGGGCGTCGACGCGGGCGCGATCGTCGATCGAGCGCTCGCCGCGTGAGCGGGCCCCAGGTCACGCCGCCCGTCGCGCAACCGCCGCCGCGGCTCACGCCATCCGGAGCGCAACCGCCGCTGCGGCTCTCCTCCACCCGCGAGCACCTGCTGCGCGCGGCGCGCGAGCTGACCGAAGAGGGCGGCTACGCGGCCGCGTCCGTGGTGGCGATCACCCAACGTGCGGGCGTTGCCGCCGGCACGCTCTACCGCCACTTCCCCTCCAAGGCTGAGCTGTTCGTGGAGCTGTTTCGCTCCGTCTGTGAGCGCGAGCTCGAGGTCGGCCGCGAGGCCGCCACACAAGATCTCGACAGCGCTGTAGAGCGCATCGAGCGCGTACTCGAGACGTTCGCCGAGCGCGCGCTTCGCAACCCGCGACTCGCGTGGGCGCTCATCGCCGAGCCCGTCGACCCGCTCGTCGACGCCGAGCGCCTCGCCTACCGCGCCCACTACGCCAGCCTGCTTGCCGCCGGCCTGCGCGCCGCGATCGCCACCGGCGAGGTTCCCGAGCAGAACGTCGACTTCACCGCCGCCGCACTGGTAGGCGGCGTCGGCGAGGCGCTCGTCGGCCCTCTCTCCCCGCTCGCAGGCAATCCGCCTCAGCCCGCGGACCTGTCCGCGTCGCTGCGGCTGTTCGTCCACCGCGCCGTCGGCGCGGGCTCGGTCGCCTGAGCGACCACGGCAGCGCGGCCACGCGGAGGAGGCGCACGGGCGATGAGTACGTAGCGACTCGGCGGCTCTCCCCGGATATGCGACGCCGTGCGCAGGCGACACGATCTACCCATGAGATCGCCGCTTCGCGCAACCACAGCTGCCGTAATCCCCCTCGCCGTCCTCTACCGCACGCGACTGCGCTCCGCGATCCTCAACTGGGGAGCAACGAGCGAGGAGGTCGCGTCGCGCCTGCCGGGCGATGAGCTGCTCGAGGCCGCCGACGGCGTGAGCACGCGCGCGATCGACATCGACGCGCCCGCCGCCGCCGTTTGGCCGTGGCTCGCGCAGATGGGCCCATCCCCGCGCGGCGGCGCGTACACGTATGACTGGATCGAGAACCTGCTCGGCCTGAACATGCACAGCGTCGATCGCGTGCTCGCCGAGTATCAGCAGCCCCAGGTGGGCGACACGATCGGCTTCGGCGCCAACCGCATGCGTCTGGAGCGCGTCCAGCCCGAGCGGGTGCTCGCGTGGCGCTCCGAGGACGGCAACTGGGTGTGGACGTTCGTCCTCCAGGGCAGCAACGGCCGCACCCGGCTCATCAGCCGCAACCGCTTCCGTCTGCCCACGCTCGGCGCGCGCATTGGGATGGCGCCGATGATGCCCGCCTCACTGGTGATGGAGCGCAAGATGCTGCTCGGGATCAAGCAGCGCGCCGAGAACCTCGCGCGTACGCCAGGCTGCTCGTCAAGCCCTGCGCGCTCCAGCCCGATACGAGAGGTGTGACACCGGTTCCGTGGTGGATGAACAGACGGGTGCGATTGCCGCTCCTGCTCGCCTGTCTCGGGGTCGCGATCGTGGCCCTGCTCAGCGCGCGGACAAGCATCTTCTCGCGGGCGAGCGCCGAAGCGCAGACCGGCCGCTACGCCTGTCAGGCCCCCACTCCACCGCTCGCGGAAGTCTCCCTTCGCGAAATCGTGCTGTTGCGCGCGAATCTCCTGCCCGTGATCGCGCCTCTGGCGAGGAAGCGCTACGCCGTGGGAATCGTGCCCACCGAAGACGTCTGGAGCGACGACACGCCGCGGCGCATCAGGGACAGCCGACTCGCGGGTGGCCGCTATCCCGCGAGCTTCGAGATGCGCGTGTGGGCTGAGCGCCCCAGGAGCATCGCGGGACTCGACGTCGTCGCGGACGCCTTCCTGTTCGACGACCCAATCCACGCCCATCGCTTCTTCGAAGAGGCCGCCGGCACATACTGCCACCCACACAGCAGCGCGCTCCCCGCGCCGCTGCCGCCAGCGGCCCGCAACCTGATCTGGGACAACCCCGACGGGGTCACCCAGGAGGACGTGTTCCTGCTGCGCGGATCGCTGGTCTATCGCATCGGCACGGTCACCGAGCGGCAGCGGGGCCTGACCACGGTCAACCGCCTCGCATGCGAGCTGCCGGAAGCCGGCTGCGCTACCCGCGCAACGCGCGCAGCACCACGCCGGGGTGCAGCGCGACCTTCGGGCCGAGCCTCATCGCGAAGATCGTTAGGCCCAGCCAGGGGCGCAGGTAGGGCCTGACGCGCTTGATGCGCCCATCCTCCGCGAGCTCGAGCACCATCGCGTCGCCCAGCTTGACGGGGCCGATCCTGCCGTCGCCCATCACCACACGCGTCGAGCCCTCGCCGATGCCCTCGTGCCAGCGCCAGCCCTTCAGCGTCCCGTACACCGCCGTCAGCAGGATCCGCACGTCGTCCTCGCCGCGGAACACCATCCGCCCCGAGATCGGCGAGACCAGCTCAGCTCCGGGAGCGAGCGTCTCCATCAGCGCGTCGATGTCGTTCGCCTCCGACGCTGCGCGGTAGCGCTCGATCGCGTCGCTCATGGGCCGATTTTCTCACATGTAGCGCAGCGACCCTGGCGTCGTGAGGTCCTCGCCCGTCTCCAGCAGCGTCTTCAAGCCCGACAGGATCATCGGCCAGCCGCCATACAGCTCGCCGTTGGCATCCTCGCTGAGCTCATCGTGCGTGACCGTCAACCGGCACGAGTCCTCGCCCACGGGCTCGATGTCCCACGTCACCCGCGTGACTCCTTCGCTCTTGATCTCATCGCTCCACAGCGCCGTGAAGCTCTGCACGAGGCGCAGCGGGGGTTCCACCTCGAGGTTCTCGCCAGTCGCCAGATCGCCGCCGCGTGGGTGCGACAGCGCGTAGGACGATCCGGGCTTCCAATCCGACACGGCGCCCATGCCGAAGCTGTAGCGGCGTCTCAGCTCCTCGTCCGTGATCGCCTCCCACAGCCGCTCGGGCGTGGCTTTGATGTAGATCTCGAACACCTTCTCCGTCGGTCCCGCCGTCCACGGCCGCTTACCGCTGCTCTGCTGGCTCATCGCTGCTGTCCTCCTCGAGTTGCGTCTTCAGCTCGCTGAGCGCTTGCGCCCAGGGCTCCGCGTACTTGCTCACCCACCGGTCGTGGACGAGCCTGATGGGCACGGGGTTCAGGAAGTGGAGCTTCTCGCGCCCGCGTCGTTTCGTCGTCACGAGCCCAGCCTCCTCCAGCACCTTCAGGTGCTTCATCACGCCGAAGCGCGACATCGGCAGCCGCTGCTCCAACTCGCTCAACGTCTGACCGTCCCGCTCGAACAACTCGTCGAGCAAACTTCGTCGCGTCGCATCCGCAAGGGCCTTGAACACCGCGTCCACGTCATCCACCATAGGTTACCATATGGTCACATGTCAAGGACGCGCCGACGCGCGACACCTGATCCGCGTCAGTCCGTCAGGCGCAGGTACGCCACCCCTCGATCCGCGAGCGCCGGTTCGATCTCAGCGGCGGTGGGCGGGCGCTTCACGTTCACCTTCACGGCCAGCATGCGCTCGTTTGAGCGGGCGAGCATCTCCCTGAAGAGTTCTGCCGCGCGTGCCGGGTCCTCCTCGAGCTCCGCGTGCGCCGCGCGCTCTCGCCCGTCGAGCGTCACGCGAACGTCCGCGCCGCCGCGCAGGTTGTGGCGCCACGCGCCGCCCGCGGAGATCAGGAGCGCGCCGTCCGCGGACTGATGGCGGCCCACGGGGATCGTGTAGGTGTTGCCCGTCCTTCGCCCGGTCACCGTCAGCAGCATCATCTGCCCGCTCGCCAGGCGGTGAAGGGGCGAGCGCAGGATCGCGCGCAGGATCGGGTTCACGACCCGCAGCAGGGCTCGCGGCGGCTCGGCGCTCTCCACCGGCGCTCGCTCCATCACGCGTCCTCCGCCAGCAGGCGCCCCACGCTGTCCGCCACGCACACCGGCTTCTCGCCGCCCTGCGCCTCAACGGTCACGCGTGTCACCACCTGGTGCCAGCCGCCGCCAACGTCTGAGACCTCCACGAACTGCGTGTAACAGCGCAAACGCGCGCCCACCAGCACCGGCGCGGGGAAGCGCACCTTGTTCCAGCCGTAGTTCACGCCCAGCTTGAAGCCGCTCCACTCGCTCAGCTCGCGCCGCAGACCGTCGATCAGCGCGAGCGTCAGATTGCCGTGCGCGATCGTCGTCCCGAAGGGGCTCTCCGCCTTCGCGCGCTCCACGTCCACGTGGATCCACTGGTGGTCGCCCGTCAGGTCGGCGAACTCGTCGACCATCTCCTGCGTCACCTCGCGCCACTCGCTCGGCCCCACCACCTGGTCCCTCAGGGCCTGCAGATCCTCGATCCCGCGGATCACGATCCGGGGCACGTCCGCGCTCAACGTCATCTCATCCCCTCATTTCGAACTGCAGGAGATGCTAGTCGACTACGTCGAGCGTGACGCGGCCTTGTTCGCGGCGGGACCGCGTCGCCTGCTCTGGGCTTCGTCCCGCCGACGGTGGCGCCGGCGGGACGAGCCATACCGTGTCTTCTACCGCTTGCTCGAGTGCTTCTTGCCCTTGGCCCGTTTCGCCTTCTTGGCTTTCGGGCAGCCGGCTGCACTGATGACGGTGTTCTTGTGCAGCGTGGCGCCGTTCTGCGCCACGTAGTCGGTCGGCATCAGCAGCCGCTTGCTGCACAGGCTGCCGTTCACCGCGAGTGCCGAGAACTTGCCCTGCGGCAGTTCCAGCTGGAACGTGCTGAACGGAACGTCGGGGACCGCGTCGAACGTAGTGCTCGTGATCCCCGCAGGGCTGATGAACGTTTTACCCACCAGCTGCACCGTCACACCGGAGCCCTGCAGCACCATGACCAGGCTCGGGAACGCTTCGCCTCCATGGGAGACGAAGTACGCCGGGCCCGTCAGGGGCGTGGCGAGCAGCGGCGTCACGACCTTCGCGTGCCCCACAACCGACTCCGCCGGACAACCCGCTGGATTCGCGTCGAACACCGCCGCCAAACACGCTTTCTGCAGCGTCACAAGGCGTGACGGCAGCTGCTTCGGCAGCGACACCTTGACCTTCGCGATGTTCGCCTGCGTCCCCGCCGCCGCCTTTGGATAGGAGAGCTTCACGCTCAACCTCGCCCCCAGCTGTCTCGCTTTGCCGCTGCTCGCCGAACCGGCCGTGCCCGCCGCGAATTTAGGCGCGAACTTGAGCGACTCGCAGCTGTCGACCGCGAAACGGGTGGACAGGGCGGCTGTTGCCCCTCCCGATGAGCCGGCGGTTCCCGTGACCTGTTTCTGCTCGCAGTTCGTCGGGTTGAATATGAATCCCGGGCGGTCGATCGAGACGTGCAGCATTCGCAGCCGGAAGGGGATTCCGTCCTTGATGTGCGGGACCGGGTCGCTGAGGACGCTCACCTGTGCGGTCAGCGGGTCGATCCGGATCGACGCCCGAACCACCACGTCGCCGAGGTTGAAGGGGCCGACTTCCGCGTGGGTCACGATGCTCAACCCGAACGGCCCGCCGTTGTAGGCCCCGGTCAGATAGACCGGGTTCTCACGGCCGCCGATCTGCGGCAGGGACACCGGTTCGGACCCAGCGCCCGCGGCGACGTTCACCGTCCCGATCCTGGAAGCTTCCGGACAGGTGCCCGCGTTGGCGTCCGCTTCCCCGCAGAGGGGCACGGACTTGATCACGCCGAGCAGGCCCTTCGGCATCTGCACGCTGACCCTTCCAGCGAGTTCCTGTTCGCCGTCCTCACGCTTGAACGTCGTCACGAACGGGCTGAACGCGCCGGCCTTCGGCGTAGTCGTACCCGCGGAGAACGACGGCGCGAATGGCGTCGTCGCCGGGCATCCCGAGATCACGAACGACGTTGTCGTCGTCACGTCGGGGGTGCCGCTCCACGGCGTCAGGACGCCCGTCGTCGTGAACGTTCCGCATGACGCCGGGGTCGCAATCGGTGCCCGCGCCCCCGATTTCAGTTCGAGGCGCAGGTGTTCGAATGGCAACTGCGGCGTGTTCGAGAACGTCGCCGTCAGCTGTCCCGTGGTCGGGTCGGCGTCGATTTTCCCCGCCAGCTTCAGGTAGAAGCCCGGCCCTTTCACCGCCAGGTACATGGCGAGCAGCGAACCGAATGGGTTTTCGTATTGCTTGGCCAGAAAGACATCGCCTTCGAGTTCGTCTTCGAGCGCCGGCGCCTTGATCTTCACGGTGCCGATTTTCGAGGCGTTGGGACAGGTGGGCGCTGCATTGCTGCCAATCCCGATCTGCGCCTGCGAGCACGCTTCCAGGCCGCTCGCCGAGGAGGCGGAGACCGACATCCCCACGGGCAGCGTGGTGACCACCTGACGCACGTCCGAGGTCGCCAAGCCGTAGGGCGTTTCGTTCTGCGGCACGTTGATGTCGACGACCAGCCCACTTGGGGAATCGGGCGCCGGCTGAGTCTCGTGCACGCTCATCGACGGATTGAACGCCAGTCGTTCGCAACCTTCGAAGACGAACGGCACGCCCTGAGCATCGGCGCTCATGGGCACCAGCTCGAATGCCCCCGGGTGTTCCCAGGAGTCGCCTTCCGCGGTGAACGTGGCGGGCTGTTCCGAGCAAGATGTCGGGTTACGCAGGAACGGCAGCAGCGGCGCCCCGCTTCGAGTCGGCACTACCGGCGGGATCCGCGGTACGCCCCTCGGGGTACGCTCGGCGTCGTGCGTTGGATCGGCGGGGACGCCCCAGATCGTCACTTCAGCTTCCATGACGGTTTCCGTCTGCGATGTGTTTATCGAGCCAGCGGTGATCCCGTAATCAGTGGGGCGCACGTTCACCGATAGAAAGACGGGGACGTTCAGATAGATGAAGCCGAATCGGGCAGCCACCTTTGAGCCGTGCGCCAAGTTGTACAGCGGTTCCCAGGGTTCATCGCCCACTTCATTGAGTTGACCGTTTTTCGGACGCCGAGTTCTGGCCTTCACCCAACCAATCTGACTTTCGACAGGACAGTCCGCCGCGGAGATGTGTGACGGGGACTGAAATTCAGAGAGAGGACATGTGGGTACATTCGGGGGATTCCCCGTGAACCCGGGCGGAAGTGCGAGGTTGACGTCGTGAATCATCTCCGTGCTCGCGGGCAGCTTGGGCATCTTGAAGACAAAATGCAGATCGGGATGCGCACCTGCCTGGTGCTGGAATGAGCCATCCGGGTTGGTGAGAGACACCGACGTGCTTTCGAAATGCAGATCGCCCCAGGACGTCGGCGCCGCAACCATACCCACCCCCAGCCAGCAAGCGGCCAGACTCACGACAACGAGCGGGGACATGCTCTTGATTCGCCTGAAGCAACCGGCGGATGGAAAGTCAACGGTCTGCATGATCACTTACCCCCCTTGTGGGACTTGGCCTTCGGCTTGCTCTTGGCCCCGAACTTCTCGCGGGCGGCCCTTTCGCAGTTCTGGCGCTTGTGCTTGTTGTGTTTCGCACGGCACGCCTTCAGCGCCTTCGCGAGCTTCTGCGCCCGCGTAGCCGGTTTTGGCTTGGCAGGCGTGGTTCTCGACACAGCACCCGTCAGCGCTTCACTCGCCGCGGAGCCAGGCATTGGCGCGTTCCGGGGGGGACCCTGACAGGCTTCGCCGTCGCAGGGCGCGGCGGGCGGCTGGTTCTGGATTGCGAAGCCGCCACCGACACGAGCGTCGTAGAGGTCGGGCTCGCGATTGTTGTCTTGCGCGACCAGCCCCTCCGTCGTCGCAAAATAGACGTCATGTCCGTCGGGTGAGATGTCCACCAACCGCGCGGGATAGGGACCATCCCCCGGCGAGATCAGCGACACCCGGCCATCTTGGAACACGTACACATCCATTACGTCGTTGACATCGCTCGGCGTCAACGACGTGTAGCTGGTGAAGAACACCTGCCCCTTGTTATCCACGTACTGCTGCATGCGGTTGTTGATCAGCGGCTGGGACACGGGCAAAATCGACGCCCGATCGGGCTGGCCTCCAGGACAGGAGGCGCACGTCAATTCTTCAGTGAGCGTATCGTATAGATAGACATCGCCAAGGTTGGAGAGGGTATTAGCTTCATCATAATACTTGTTGGCCATGAAGGCCACGTATCGTCCGTCGGGGCTGAGCCTCGCCGAGCCATTTAGCGAAGCGGTAACTTCACCGCGCATCACCAGTTTGGTTTCACCTTCGTGCCATACCACTAGTTGGACTTCTCCTTCAGGGCCCAGCGTGGTGAAGAGGGCGCTATTTCCGTCTTCCGATACATCGAGGACGGCGGGCCCAGACGCTCTTCCAACTTCATCAACATGACCTGTTTGACTGTCGTACCTGAAGAGCGTGCTGTAGGCGTTCCCTGGCATTACGTAGTACGCATAGCGACCGCTGAGATCGGTGGAGATCGCTTCCACCGGCTGCGCCTGCCCTTCTATCTGCGGGAGCGGGATTGGAACGGTCACGTTGTCATGGCGCAGGTAAATGCTGCCGTCTGCGAGGCCGAACAGGAGAGTCGAGCCATCCGCCGAGACCGAGCGACGTACAAAATCGTTTATCGAGCCAAGCATTGCTTCCTGAACCCCGATTGAGGGCACGCTGTTATCCGCCAGCTTGGAGAGCACTTCAAGCCCCGCAGAGCTGGTCCAGCGGTAGATAGCGCCGTGATGGACTTCGTTGAGCAGCGGAGCTGACGAGTAGAACACGACCCAGCTGAAATCGTCCGCGGCCGCGACGAACATTTCCGTATGGGTGCTGTTCGTGAACTCCTCGAGGGCTCCCGGCGCAGCGCCGACGAACCGGACGCTGCCGCTACGCAGATCCTTGATGTAGAGATTTCCCGCGGTGTTGCCTTCCAGCGCGCCGGGTGTGAGCTTTTCGTCCGTCACGACAAGCGCGTGGGTGCCGTCGGCCGAAATGCCGAGCGTCGTCCTCCAAAGCCTTTCGACCGCGGGACTGCTGATCTTCGGATCGACGTTGATCGGGGCTTCCCAGTCGCTTTCCCCTCTCAGCGCCACCTGGCGGGGATTGTAGGGAGAGGCAGCGGTTCCGGCGCCCGCCGGACGGACGAGGTAGGAGATTCCGGTCGATAGGGGCAACGGCCCTGCCACCGGATCGGGGTTGACTCCCCCGGCGTCCACCGGCGTGACCTGCTCGTAGGCGCGTCCTTCCGGTGGCGCCGTGGAGGCCGCGAACGTGCGGTCGACCCCGTACACCACTCCGACGGCGTTTTCAGCCACGATCCGATAGTGGTAGGTCGAACCCGGCGTGAGCCCGCCGATCGCCCGGCTGAAGTTCTTTGGCACGCGCCCGACGCCGGCCGACGTCGCCGCGAGCGGGACGCGCGCGCCGTAGGCCGAGGTGGCCCCGTATTCGAAGAACCAGAAGCTCGCATCGCCGTTGGGGTTAACCGATCCGTTGAGCGTCGCGCCAGTGGCGGAGATACCAGTCGCTTGCAGTGTCACCACGCCTGGAGCGACGGCGACGGTTTTGAACGTTTCCACGGCGGAGGTGTCGGAGATTCCAAGGACGGTGGCCGTGAGCCGGGCTTCGTAGGTTTCGTTCGGGAGCAGTTCCGTCAGGTCTTCTTCGACCGGCTCAGCGGCCGTTTCTGCGGCCAGCGCGTGTTCCGGATTCACAATCCAGCTTTCGCTGCCGGCACGCCGCACTTCGTAACTCGCGCTACCGCCGTTCCCATGAGGATTGACTGTCGCGGCGAGATGAGCACCAGAGGAACCGACCGCCGAGACCGTCGGGGTCGTGACTTCCAAGATCACCGCTTTCACCGCCGACACACCCGCCGCACCTTCCCCAAATTCAACATTTCTCGTGCCCAGGACCGAGATGGGCGCCGCCAACGATTGCGGGACGGCGATGCCGGCAGTCTCGGTGATTTCGGCCGCGGGAAGCACGACCTGACCGACCGCTTTGCCGCCGTGCAAGATCACAAGCAAAGGGCGCAGACCCGGCCCGGCTATGCTGCCATCGGTCGTGATCAGAACGTTTTCCAAGCGTGGGTCATAGGCAATCGTTCGCGCGAAGCCCAATTCATTCGTCTGACCGCCGCCGCCGCGCATCACTTCGTCGAGCGTGCCGTCCGGCGCGAACGACTCGACGATCGAACCTTCGATGAGCGCGGAGTACGGTTCGATCGTCCCATCTGCGATCAGGTAGATCGTGCCGTCCGGCCCCGTCGCGATCGAGAACAGACTCGTGAAAGCACCGCTCGGCGTGCTCGCGCCGTCAAAACTGCCGAGGAAGGCCCCGCCCGAGTCAAACCGCTCCACGCGGAGGTTGCCGGTGTCGGCGACGAGGAGGTCGCCCGTCAGGGGGTCGATCGCGAGCGGGGAGGCGAAGCTGCCGACCTGCGCCGCTCCAGCACCCTGCGTCGGACTGGTGTAGCCGATGTCCAACGTGTACGTCGGCACAGGGGCGCCGTCGGTCGTGTAGCGCACGATGCGGTTGTTGCCCGCGTCGGATACGTACACGTCACCGTTCGTCTGGTCGATCGCGATGCCGGACGGCGCGGAGAGTTCGCCTTCGCCGAAGGTCGTGAGCACGCCGGCCCCGGCTTCGCCGGATTCGAACACGACGACCCGGTTGTTTTCGCTGTCCACGACCAGGACGTGACCGGTGGCGTCATCGACGGCGATGCCCGTCGGGACCGGGCCGAGGGTTTCTCTCGCGAATTCGCCGGCGGGCACGTAAGCGGTGACGGCCAGGGCGCTCGCTGCGCCGAGTGTCAGGGTCAGGAGAAAGGCCAGACAAGCGCCCAGGACGGCGAGTCGCAGATACCTGGCGTGCCATGCGTTCCGGTGCGGTCTCAACAGTGCTTCTCCCTCGCTCGAGTTCTCCAAGGACCGGCTGCTGCCGGTGCTCAGGCTGCCCCGGCTCACGCCGAGGTGTCCCCTAATCCCATGTGAGACATGTTCCGCTCCCGCGAGACTCTCGATAAGTCACGCGTTAGAATTTTGCGCGGAGCAGAAACGCCGTCGAGAACGATACTAGACATACACCGGGCTGATTGTCAAGCCTGAACTCTTCCCCTGATTTCGTGGCTTCTTGGGGTGCTGTGCCACCAGAACACCTATACCGTGCTTCTCATAAACGTTGCCGAGCCGCCTATGTCACCGGCACGGGGAGCAGCTTTCGCTCAAACCACCCGGCGAGATGATGGGAAGCCAAGCGCCGCGAACCGCCCAGCACCCGCCACCCTGCTCGCGATCGCGGGCGAGCCGTCGAATGGCGGCGGCGGGGACTCGTCGTGCAGCATCTCGCACGAGTACTGCAGCAGCCGCGCCACTCCCCTGCGCGCGGCGCCGGTTCCGATCTCAGATCTCACCCGCGGCTGGAGGCCCCTTCAGGTGGGCCGCTCCTGCAGCCCACGGCTTTGTGCCCCGCCGACGCTGGTGCCGGCGGGGCAAGTCGCGCTTCGGCTCTCTACCGCTTGCGAGCGTGCTTCTTGCCCGCCCGCTTCGCCTTCTTAGCCTTCGGGCAGCCGGACGCGCTGATCACGGTGTTCTTGTGGAGCGTCACGCCATTCTGAGCGACATAGTCGGTCGGCATCAACAGCCGTTTGGCGCACAGGCTGCCGTTCACGGCGAGCGCCGAGAACTTGCCCTGCGGAAGTTCCAGCTCGAACGTGCTGAACGGAACGTCGGGCACAGAGTCGAACGTGGTGCTCGTGATCCCCGCTTTGCTGATGAACGTTTTACCAACCAACTGCACCGTCACACCGGAGCCCTGCAGCACCATGACCAGGCTCGGGAACGCTTCGCCACCGTGGGAGACGAAATACGCCGGACCCGTCAACGGCGTGGACAGCAGCGGCGTCACGACCTTCGCGTGCCCCACCACCGACTCCGCCGGACAACTCGCCGGATTCGCGTCGAACACCGCGGCCAGACACGCTTTCTGCAATGTCACGAGGCGTGACGGCAGCTGCTTCGGCAGCGACACCTTGACCTTCGCGATGTTCGCCTGCGTTCCCGCGGGCGCGTTCGGATAGGACAGCTTCACGCTCAACCGCGCACCCAGCGCTCTCGCTCTGCCGCTCGTCGCCGAACCTGCTGTGCTGGCGGCGAATTTGGGCGCGAACTTCAGGCTCGCGCAGTCGCTCGCCGCGAACGGGCTCGAGACGCTTGCGCTCGTACCCACATCCGATGTGATCGCTCCAGTGACGTGCTGCTGGGCGCAGTTCGTCGGGTTGAAGATGAACCCGGGACGGCCGATGCTCACGTGAATCGTGCGCAACCTGAGCGGGATCCCTTCTCTGATCTGCGGCAACGGATCGCTAACCACGCTCACCTGAGCCGTCAACGGATCGATCCGAATCGACGCCCGCACCACCACATCACCCAGATTGAACGGACCCGCTTCCGCGTGAGTCACGATGCTCAGGCCAAACGGCCCACCGTTGTACGGCCCGGTCAGATACACCGGATCCTCACGCTTGCCGGGCTCCGGAATGTACAGCGGCTCCGATCCAGCACCCGCCCCGACCGAGACCGTCCCGATCTTCGACGCGTCAGAGCACGTGCCGGCATTCGCATCCGCTTCGCCACATGGAGTGACCGACGCGATCTTGGCGAGCACACCCTTCGGCAGGTCCACCTTGACACCGGCGAGAGTCTGTTCGCCGTCCTCGCGCTTCACTGTTACTGCCAGCGGGCTGAATGCGCCAGCATTAGCGGCAGTCGTACCAGCGCTGAACGACGGCGCAAACGGCTTCGCCGCAGGACACCCGCCGATTGCGAACGACGAGGTGGACGTCACGTCCGGGGTGCCGCTCCACGGCGTCAAAACGCCCGTCGTCGTAAACGTACCGCACGACTGCGGGGTCGCAAGCGGCGCTCGCGGCCCCGACTTCAGTTCGAGGCGCAGGTGTCCAAATGGCAGCTGCGGCGTCTCGGAGAACGTCGCGGTGAGTCGCCCGCTGCTCGCGTCCGCGTCGATTTTGCCGGGTAGCTTCAGGTAGAAGCCGGGCCCCTTCACGGCAAGGTACATCGCCAACAGCGAGCCGAACGGGTTTTCTCCCTGCTTGGCGAGGTACACGCTGCCTTCCAGTTCCTGTTCGAGCGCCGGCGTTTTGATCTTGACCGTTCCGATTTTCGACGCATCGGGGCAGCTGGGAGCTTCGTTGCTGCCGATCCCGATCTGCGACCGGGTGCACGCCTCCAAGCCACTCGCCGAGGAGGCGGATACCGACATTCCCTGGGGAAGGGTGGTGACGACCTTCCGCACGTCCGAAGTCGCCCGGCCGGTGGGGGTTTCGTTTTGCGGCACATCGATATCGACGACGAGCCCGCTCGGCGTGTCAGCTACGGAGGACGTCGGATGCACGCTCATCGACGGGTTGAACGGCAGCCCTTCGCAGCCTTCAATGACAAACGGCACTCCCTGAGCATCGGCGCTCATCGGCACCACGTCCAACACTCCCTGGTTTTCCCAGGAGTCGCCTTCCGCCGCGAACGTCACCGGCCGTTCCGAGCAAGATGTGGGATTGCGCAGAAACGGCAGCAGCGGAGCGCCGCTGGAAATCGGGAAGAAGAACGGGACCTTTGGAAAGCCCCTTGGAACCCTCTCGGCGTCGTGCTGGGGATCGGCAGGAACGCCCCAGAGCGCCACTTCGGTCTCCAGGACGTGTTCCGTCTGGGTCGTGTTCACCGAGCCCGAGGTGATACCGAAGTCACCGGGACGCACGCCCACCGAGATCAGAACAGGAACGTTGAGATAGATGAACCCAAACCGCGCAGCCACCGAAGGGCCGTGCGTCAGGTTGTACATCGGCACGGAAAATATTTCGCCTTCTCCTTCTTGACCGTTTTTCGGCCGGCTGGTCTTGCCCTTGGCCCAGCCGATCTGACTTTCCGCCGGGCAGTCGGCGGCGCTAACGTGTACCGGCGACTGAAAGTTGGCGGTAGGGCATGCCGGAACGTTCGGAGGATTCCCGACCAGACCCGGAGGGAGCGCGAGCGTGATGTTGTGAATCATCTCCGAGCCCAATGGCAGCGTGAACTTGAAGTGGAGGTCTGGATGTGCACCTGCCCGATGCTGGATGGAGCCGTCCGGATTGCTCAGGGACACCGAGGTGCTTTCGAACTGCAGGGCACCCCACGATGCCGGCGCCACCACCATACCCATCGTCAACCAGCAGACGGCAAGCCCCGCCACGAGGAGCAGCGACCTGCTCGCATCCTTCCTGGAGAAACTCATAGTTGTAAACGCAGCAGTCCGCATGTTCACTTACCCCCCTTGTGGGACTTGGCCTTTGCTCTGGGTTTAGCCCCGAACTTCTTACGGGCGGTCTTTTCACAGGCCTGACGTTTGTGCTTGTTGCGTCGCTCTCGGCACACCTTCAGCGCTTTGGCGAGCTTCTGTGCCCGTGTAAACGCCTTCGGCTTGGTGGGCGTAGCCAGCGGCGTGGAGGTTGTACCGGTAGGCGCTTCGCTGCCGAGCGGGCCGATTGCCGGAGCGCCCTGCCAAGCGCCCTGACAGGCTTCGCCTTCGCAGGGCGGAGCAGGGACCCTGTTCTGCGCCGCGAAACCCCCGTCGACGCGCGCATCGTAGATGTCGTTCTCGCCATTGACGTCCTGTGCGACCAACCCCTCGGCGATCGCGAAGTACACGTCAGTCCCATCGGGTGAGATGTCCATCAACTGCGCTGGGTAAGACCCATCGCCGGGCGAGATCAGCGACGCCTGGGCGCCTTGGAACATGTATACGTCCGCTTCGCCGTTGGCATCCCCTGGCGCCAACGATGCGGTGGTGGTGAAGAACACCTGTCCCTTGTCGTCGACGAACTGGGCCTCGCGGTTGTTGATCAGCCGTTCGTTCACGGGCAGGTTCGATGCCTGAGTGGGCTGCCCTCCGAGACATGAGGCGCATTCCAATTCATCCGTAGAACTGTCGTAGAGGTAGACATCGCTTTTGCGCAAGACATCGCCTCGGTACGAGAAGGCCAGGTAGCGACCGTCTGGGCTGAACTCAACTCCATCTTCGCCCTGGAATGCACCCTGCATCACAGTCCGCAGTTCGCCTTCGTGCCACACCGCCAACTCGGGTCCTTCGGGCCCTTCGGCGTCGAAGGCGATGCTGCTTCCGTCCCGAGCGACCGCAAGGACTGCTTCGAATGCGGACCTGTACGGACCCTTGGGTATCGTGCCAACTTCATCTACGCCGCCCGTATGACTGTCGTACCGGAAGATCACGCCGGGCACATCCGATACCGCGAGACCCCCGCCCTCCGTGAAGTACGCGTAGCGCCCATTGACATCGGTGGAGATGAGGGTCGCCGGCCGCGTTTCCCCTGAGGTTTCCTGGAGTGGGATAGGGACGGTCACACCACCGTGACGCATGTAGATGGGACCGCTGTCATCGCCGCCGGCTCGAAGGCCAAACGCCGTCGTCGAGCCGTCGTCTGAGACCCACCGACGCACGAGGTAGTAGCTGGTGAGCGACGACGACTGGACATCGGTTTCGGGGAGACTGTTGTCCGGCAGCCTGGAGAGCACTTCAAGGCCTGCTGCGGAACTCCAGCGATAGATGGCGCTGTGGGTCACCCCCGGATACAGCGAGAATCCCGAGTAGAACACCACCCAACTGAGGTCGTCGGCTGCGCCGATGAACGTTTCTGGACTGGCGCCGACGTTGGTGAATGCGTCGAAGGCCCCGGGCGCAGCTGTGGCGGCAACGAACTGGACGCTACCGTCGCGCAGGTCCTCGACGTAGAGATTCGCCGCCGCGCGGCCTTCCAGCGCCGCCGGTGTGAGCTTTTCGTTCGTCACGAAGAACGTGTGGGTGCCGTCGGCCGACACACCGAGCGTGGTCTTCCAAAGCCGTTCCACACCGGGGTTGTTGACCCGTGGGTCGGTGGGGACCGGGGCCAGCCAGTTGTTTTCCCCTCGCAGAGCCAACAGGCGGGGGTTGAAGGGCGATGAGGCGGCATTGCCCCCCGCCGGCCTGGCGAGGTAGGAGATTCCGGACGTTCCGGAAAGGGCGAGAGCACCCGCGTGCGGATCGGGGTTGACCCCTCCCCCATCGACGGGGGTGACCTGCTCGTAGGCGCGCGCTTCTGGCGCCCCCTGGGAGACGACGAACGTGCGATCCGCGCCCTGGGCGACACCAGCCGCGTTTTCCGCGACGATCCTGTAGTGATAGGTGGAGCCTGCCGAGAGCCCGCCGATCGCGCGGCTGAAGCTCACCGCCACGCGATCGAGTCCGGTGGGCGCCGCGGCGAGCGGGATGCGCGTGCCGTAGGCGGCGGTGACTCCGTATTCGAAGAACCACGTGCTGGCCGTGCCGTTGGGGTTGACTGATCCGTTGAGGGTCGCCCCGCTGCTCGAGACGCCGGTCGCGCCCTGGGTCACCACGACCGGGGCGATCGCGACCGTGTGGAACTGCCCCACGGAGGAGACATCGGATACGCCAAGGACGCTCGCCGTAATCCGTACTTCGTAGGTTTCGTCTGGCAGGAGTTCGGCTAGGTCTTCTTCAATCGGCTCGGCAGCGTTTTCGGCGCTCACCGCATGTTCGGGATTGACGGTCCAGTTTTCACCGCCCACTCGTCGGTATTCGAACTGAGCGCTGCCGCTGTCCCCGTGTGGATTCACTGTTGCTGCAAGATGCGCACCAGAAGCGGTGACCGCAGAGGCGATGGGGGCGGTTACTTCGACATTCACGCCCTTCACCGCCTGCACGCCCGCCACGCCCGCTTCGGCTTCGACACTCCTTCCCGTCAGAATCGAGATAGGTGCCACCTGCGCACCCGGAACAGCAACAGCGACCGACAGGCTGCCTACTTCGGCCGTCGGGACTCCCATTTGACTCACCTGTTGTCCGCCGTGCAGAATGCGCAGCGTGAGTCCTACGAAATAGCTGCCGTCGGTGGCGACGAGCACGTTTTCGAGGCGAGTGTCATAGGCAAGCGCCCGTGAGTTGTCCAATTCGGTCGGGCTACCGCCAGGACCGCGCATCACTTCATCCAACGAGCCGTCGGCGGCGAAGGACTCGACGATGGAGCCGGTCACGTTCTCAAAAGGCGCTTCGGTCACACCGTCGGCGATCAGGTAGATCGTGCCGTCTGGCCCCGTCGCGATCGAAAACAGACTCGTGAACGCACCGCTCGGCGCGGTGGAGCCATCGAAGCTGCTGAGGAAGGCCCCGCCCGAGTCGAACCGCTCGACGCGGAGGTTGCCGGTGTCGGCGACGAGGAGGTCGCCCGTCAGGGGGTCGATCGCGAGCGGGGAGGCGAAGCTGCCGACCTGCGCCGCTCCAGCACCCTGCGTCGGACTGGTGTAGCCGATGTCCAACGTGTACGTCGGCACAGGGGCGCCGTCGGTCGTGTAGCGCACGATGCGGTTGTTGCCCGCGTCGGATACGTACACGTCACCGTTCGTCTGGTCGATCGCGATGCCGGACGGCGCGGAGAGTTCGCCTTCGCCGAAGGTCGTGAGCACGCCGGCCCCGGCTTCGCCGGATTCGAACACGACGACCCGGTTGTTTTCGCTGTCCACGACCAGGACGTGACCGGTGGCGTCATCGACGGCGATGCCCGTCGGGACCGGGCCGAGGGTTTCTCTCGCGAATTCGCCGGCGGGCACGTAAGCGGTGACGGCCAGGGCGCTCGCTGCGCCGAGTGTCAGGGTCAGGAGAAAGGCCAGACAAGCGCCCAGGACGGCGAGTCGCAGATACCTGGCGTGCCATGCGTTCCGGTGCGGTCTCAACAGTGCTTCTCCCTCGCTCGAGTTCTCCAAGGACCGGCTGCTGCCGGTGCTCAGGCTGCCCCGGCTCACGCCGAGGTGTCCCCTAATCCCATGTGAGACATGTTCCGCTCCCGCGAGACTCTCGATAAGTCACGCGTTAGAATTTTGCGCGGAGCAGAAACGCCGTCGAGAACGATACTAGACATACACAGGGCTGATTGTCAAGCCAGAGGTTTTCCGCTTTGTTCAGCGGCTTTTTGGGCCTTTGTGCTCTTCAGACACCGCCATCGTGCTCTCTATAAACGTCAGCGAGGCCCCTAGCCCGCCGACTCGGGAGCGAGCTTCGCTCAATCCATCGGCGAGATGACGAGAGGTCAAGCCGCGAACAACCCCAGCGCCCGCCACGTCGCTCGCGATCGTGCACAGGCCGTCGAACGGCGGCGGGCCTCATCGTACGACGTCTCGCATGAGTCCTGCAGCAGGCGCGCCACTCCCCTGCGCGCAAGCGCCGGTTCAGATCTCAGATCTCAGCCGCGGCTGGAGGCCCCTTCAGGTGGGCCGCTCCTGCAGCCCACGGCTTTGTGCCCCGCCGACGCTGGTGCCGGCGGGGCAAGTCGCGCTTCGGCTCTCTACCGCTTGCGAGCGTGCTTCCTGCCCGCCCGCTTTGCCTTCTTGGCTTTCGGGCAGCCGGCCGCGCTGATCACCGTGTTCTTGTGCAGCGTCACGCCGTTCTGTGCCACGTAGTCGGTCGGCATCAACAGCCGCTTCGCGCACAGGCTGCCGTTCACGGCGAGCGCCGAGAACTTGCCCTGCGGCAGTTCCAGCTCGAACGTGCTGAACGGAACGTCGGGCACAGAGTCGAACGTGGTGCTCGTGATCCCCGCTTTGCTGATGAACGTTTTGCCGACGAGTTGCACCGTCACGCCAGAGCCCTGCAGCACCATGACCAGGCTCGGGAACGCTTCGCCACCGTGGGAGACGAAGTAGGCCGGGCCCGTCAACGGCGTGGACAGCAGCGGCGTCACAACCTTCGCATGCCCCACCACCGAACCCGCCGGACAGCTCGCGGGATTCGCGTCGAACACCGCCTCCAAGCAGGCTTTCTGCAGCGTAAGGAGCCGCGACGGGAGCTGCTTTGGCAGCGAGACTTTGACCTTCGCGACGTTCGCCTGCGTTCCCGCGGGCGCGTTCGGATAGGACAGCTTCACGCTCAACCGCGCCCCACGCGTTCTCGCGTTGCCCTTCCCCGAACCGGTCGTGCTCGCCGTGAATTTCGGCGCGAACTTCAAGCCCGCACAATTGCCCGCCACAAACGAGCTCGAGACGCTCGCGACCACGCCCGCGTCAGACGTGATCGCCCCTGTGACATGCTGCTGAGAGCAGTTCGTGGGGTTGAAGATGAATCCGGGACGGTCGATGCTCACGTGAATCATTCGCAACCTCAGCGGGATGCCTTCCCTGATCTGCGGCAACGGATCACTCACCACGCTCACCTGAGCCGTCAACGGATCGATCCGAATCGAGGCGCGCACCACCACATCCCCGAGGTTGAACGGTCCCGCTTCAGCGTGCGTGACGATGCTCAGACCGTACGGGCCACCGTTGTACGGCCCGGTCAGGTACACCGGATCCTCACGCTTACCAGGCTCCGGAAGGTACAGCGGCTGCGCCCCCGGACCCGCGCCGACCGTGACCGACCCGATCCTCGACGCATCGGGGCACGTGCCGGCGTTCGCGTCCGCCTCGCCACATGGAGTGACCGACGCGATCTTGCCGAGCACACCCTTCGGCATATCTACCTTCACACGCGCGAGGCCCTGTTCACCGTCATCGCGCTTCACGGTCACAGAGAGCGGGCTGAACGCACCCGCCTTCGCGACGGTCGTGCCGGCGCTGAAGGACGGCGCGAACGGCGCCGCCGCCGGACACCCTCCGATCGCGAACGACGAGGTCGACGTCACGTCCGGGTTGCCGCTCCACGGCGTCAGGATGCCCGCCGTCGTGAACGATCCACATGACTGCGGAGTCGCGAGCGGCGCACGCGGCCCCGATTTCAATTCAAGACGCAGATGATCGAACGGCAACTGCGGCGTGTCGGAAAACGTCGCAGTCAGCTGACCGGTGCTCGGGTCCGCGTCGATTTTCCCCGGGACCTTGACGTAGAAACCTGGGCCCTTCGCGGCCAGGTAGATCGCGAACAGCGAGCCGAACGGGTTTTCGCCCTGCCGCGCGAGATACACATTGCCTTCCAGTTCTTCGGTCAGCAGCGGCGTTTTGATCTTCACCGTGCCAATCGCCGACGCAGCCGGGCAACTCGGTGGAGCGTTGCCCCCGATCCCGATCTCGGCTTCGGAGCAGGACGCGAGCCCAGACGCCGACGACGGCGAGATCGACAGCCCCGCAGGCAACTTCGTGACCACCTTACGAACGTCCGATGTCGACTGGCCCTTGGCGGTTTCGTTCTGCGGCACGTCCAGATCAACAACGAGCCCGCTCGGAGAATCCGGCGCCGAGGAGGTGGTACGGGCGCTCATCGAGGGCGCAAAGGGAAGGTGTTCGCACCCTTCGAAGACGAATGGGACGCCGTTGGCGTCGGCGGCGAGCGATGCCACGTAGAAGTCGCCTCTGCTTTCCCACGAGTCCACTTCCAAAGTGAAGGGCGAAGCCTGTTCTGAGCAGGAGGTGGGGTTGCGCAAGAACGGCCTCTGCGGCAGCCCCGCAGGCAGCGGGGTATTGCGTTCTGCGTCGTGCGCCGGATCGGCAGGAACGCCCCACAGATCGAGTTCGACTTCATTGACGTGTTCGTACTGCGTCGTGTTGTTCGACGCCGAGGAGATCTGGTAGTCCCCGGGTCGGACGGCGACGTCGATGAACACCGAGGCGTTGGCAAAGGTGAAGCCGAAGCGCGCCGGAAGATTCGGGCCGTGCACGAGGCTGTATACCGGGACTGGAAAGCCGGTTGCCGTCGTGTGGGGTCTCGCCCAACCGATCTGGGTGGTCACAGCACACTGGGGAAAGCTCGGATTGAACGCATCGCGGAATTCGTCGATCGAGCATTCGCCGACGGCCGTCTGGTTTCCAACGAACCCAGGGGGCAAATCGAGCCTGACATCGTGAAGCATCTCCGAGGGGTTCGGCATCTTGAGGTAAACACGCAGGTCGGGATGAGCCCCGGCCGTGTGTTGGAAAGAGCCGTCGGGGTTGTTCAGCGACACCGAGCGCGCTTCGAACTGGATCTGCGCGGAGGCGTCGGGCACCACCGTCAAGCCGCTCAGCATCCAGCAGAGGGCGACGGACACGATCAGGCGGCCGAGCGTGCTCCTTCGGGGTTTGGCGAAAATGGCTTTCATCTCTAGTTACCCCCCTTGTGGGACTTGGCCTTGGCCTTGGGTTTTGTCCCGAACTTCTTTCGGGCGGCTCTTTCGCATGTCTGACGCTTGTGCTTGCCCCGCTTTGCGTGGCAGACCTTGAGGGCTTTCGCCAGCTTCTGCGCGCGCGTTGGCGGCTTCGGCTTGGGAGCCAAGGCAGGTTTGATTGCTTCGGCCACGAGGCCTTCGCTTGCGTTCTGACTGGTTGGTGGAGCGCCATGCCAAGGGCCCTGACAGATTTCGCCTTCACACGGCGGCACGGGCGCTTCGTTCTGGGATGCCAAACCGCCACCCACCCGAGCGTCGTAGATGTCGAGCTCCTTGTTGACGTCCTGGGCAACCAGTGGCTGGCTGGTCGTGAAATAGACGTCCTGACCTTCTTTGGCTGTGTCCATCAAGATCGCGGCATAAGGACCGTCGCCGGGTGAGATCAGCGACGTGCGGCCGCCCTGGTAGACGTAGACGTCCCGAAGGCCGTTGGTGTCACTGGGCACCAGCTGCGCTTCGCTCGTGAAGAACACCTGGCCCTGGTTGTAAATGGACTGCGGCAGCTGATTATTCACCGTTCCGCCGAGGGGACCCGGCGGGAGGTACCCAACTCCTGTCAGCTGACCAGCACGACACGAAATGCAGGTCAGCTTGTCGGTGGTGAGGTCGTAGAGATAGACATCTTCTCCTCCTGCCCCTTCGTTGACCAGGCCATAGGTGAAGTACAGCCCGTTGGGACTGAACTGACCCCACTTGATGAGCTCTATGGATTCTGGAGCCACCGGTATGACGGTTTTGGTTTCGCCGTCGTGCCAGACGTCCAGTTCGCGGTTGGAGTTTTCGCCGGACCCGATGAACGCTGCGCTGCTGCCATCGGCCGAGATAGCTCGGCCGATTTCGTCAGCGTGCGAACCCGTGCCGGTGGCCTCGGTTCCGACACGTTCGATGGTGCCCGTTTCACGGGCGTACCGGTAAACGGCTTCCCCTTCCGGCGCGCCTTCGGTCAGCGGTCCAGCCGCGAAGTAGGCGTAGTCGCCGTTTTCGTCGAGGGAGATGATCTGCGCGAACTTCGGTTCCCCGTCGATCTCCGACACGGAAATTGGAACGGTCACGTTGTTGTGGCGCATGTACAGAGGGCCGTTCAGGAGGCTGAAGATCAGCGTCGAGCCATCCTTTGAGACCCAGCGTCGCGCGAGCGCCGGGTGCCCGATCGTCCAGGGGTCGACGTCGGTCGGTGGCAGGCTCTCATCCGGGAGCCGAGAGATCGCTTCGAGTCCGCCGGTGGAGCTCCAGCGGTAGACAGCGCCGTGATGGACTTCCTGAAGCAGCGGGGCTTTCGAGTAGAAGTCGATCCAGCTGAAGTCGCTGGCGCCCCTCAGGAAGTTTCCTTGGTTCCCGCCCACGTTGATGTATGAGTTGAGCGCTTCCGGTTCTTCGGTGGCGGCGACGAAGCGCAGGCTGGAGTCACGCAGGTCCTTGACATAGAGGTTCGCCGCGTTTTCTCCTTCGAGCGAGTCCGGTGTCAGCTTTTCGTTGGTCACGATGAACGAGTGCGTTCCGTCCGCTGAAACACCCAGCGTCGTTTTCCAGGCGCGGGCGAACCCGCCGATTCTGAGTTTGGGATCCAAGTCGATCGCAGGGTCCCAGTCGGCTTCGCCGCGCAATGACAGCGCGCTGGTGTTGAGCGGCGCTCCTTCTGTGCTGTCGCTGGCGGGGTGGATCAGATAGGTGATCCCCGTCGTATCGCTGAGCGCAAGCGCAAACACCGGGTCGGCGAAGATGCCGGCGTGTTCGACCGCGCTGACCTCCTCATAGGCCCGAGGCGCCGCTTCGCCTGGCACGAACGTCTGGTCTGAACCGACGCTGGTGCCCGCCGTGTTTTCCGCCACGATTCTGAAGTGGTAGGTGGCGCTTGGCGTGAGACCGGTGATCGCCCGGTTGAAGTTCCTTGGCACGCGACCGACGCCGGCGGGCGCCGCGATGAGCGGGATGCGCGTGCCGTATGCCGTCGTGGTCCCGTATTCGAAGAACCACGTGCTGATCGCCCCGTTGGGATCGACCGATCCGTTGAGCGTTGCGCCCGCGCCGGAGATACCGGTCGCTTCCAGTGTCACCACGCCTGGAGCGATGGCGCCTGTTTTGAAGGTCTGCACGGCAGAGGTGTCGGAGATTCCAAGGACGGTGGCCGTGAGCCGGACTTCGTAGGTTTCGTTCGGGAGCAGTTCCGTGAGGTCTTCTTCGACCGACTCGGCAGCCGTTTCTGCGGCCAGCGCGTGTTCCGGGTTCACGGTCCAGCTTTCGCTGCCGGCACGCCGCACTTCATAGCTGGCGCTGCCGCCGTTCCCGTGGGGATTGGCCGTCGCGGCGAGGTGAGCGCCGGAGGCACCGATCGCGGAGACCGTGGGGGTGGTGGTTTCCACGATTACCGCTTTCACCGCCGCGACACCGGCCACACCCGACGGAAGTTCCAGGTTTCTCGCGTACAGGATCGAGATGGGAGCCGCCAGCGAGCCTGGGACGGCGATGCCGGCGGTCTCGGTGCATTCTTCCCCCGCGGGAAGCACAATCTGACCGACCGTTTTCCCGCCGTGCAAGGTCACGAGCATGGGGAATAGGTTCGGCCCGATTATGCTGCCGTCGGTCGTGACGAGAACGTTTTCCAGGCGCGGGTCATAGGCAACCGTTCGCGCGAAGCCCAATTCAGACGTCTGACCGCCGCCGCCGCGCATCACTTCGTCGAGCGTGCCGTCGGGCGCGAAGGACTCGACGATCGAACCTTCGACGATCGCGAAATACGGTTCGATCGTCCCATCTGCGATCAGATAGATCGTGCCGTCCGGCCCCGTCGCGATCGAGAACAGACTCGTGAAAGCACCGCTCGGCGTGCTCGCGCCGTCAAAACTGCCGAGGAAGGCCCCGCCCGAGTCAAACCGCTCCACGCGCAGGTTACCCGTGTCCGCAACGAGCAGATCCCCAGTCAACGGGTCAATCGCGAGCGGCGAAGCGAAGCTGCCGACCTGCGCCGCTGCGGCGCCCTGCGCAGGACTGGTGTAGCCGAGGTCCAGCGTGTACGTCGGCACAGGGGCGCCATCGCTCGTGAAGCGCACGATGCGGTTGGCGCCCGCGTCCGACACGTACACGTTTCCGGTGCTCTGGTCGATCGCGATCCCGTTCGGGGAGGTGAGTTCACCTTCGCCGAAAGTCGTGAGTACCGCAGCACCCGGTTCCCCCGATTCAAAGACCACGATGCGTTTGTCTTCCGGGTCGGCGACGAGGACATGCCCGGTTGCGTTGTCGATCGCGATGCCGGTCGGCACCTGACCCACACTGCCATTGCCGAATTCGCCCACCGGCGCGTAGCCCGTGATGGCCAGCGCGCTTGCGGCGCCGAAGCCCAGAGCCAGGAGGAAGGCCAGACAGGCGCCCAGCGCCACGAGTCGCAGGTATCTGGCGTGCCATGCGTTCCGGTGCGATCTCAACTGTGCGTCCCCTCGCTCGAATTCTCCAAGGACCCGCTGCCGCGTGATGCGCAGACTGCCCCGGCTCACGCCGCGGTGATCCCCTCTTCCCATTTGACGCGAATCCCCCCTCGCGAGACGCTGGATAAGTCGCGCGTCAGAATCTTGCGCGGAGAAGAAACGTGTCGACAGTGATCCTAGACACACCCTCGGTTCATTGTCAACCCCCAGCAGAAAGCGGCCGTCGCCCGCCAACGACTGGTGCCGGCGGAGCGATCTGCGCTTCCTCTCCGCTACCGCTTACGTGCTTGCGTGCTTCTTGCCCGCCCGCTTCGCCTTCTTAGCCTTCGGGCAGCCGGCTGCGCTGATCACGGTGTTCCTGTGGAGCGTGACGCCGTTCTGAGCGACGTAGTCGGTTGGCATCAGCAGCCGTTTGGCGCACAGGCTGCCGTTCACGGCCAGCGCCGAGAACTTGCCCTGCGGGAGTTCCAGCTCGAACGTGCTGAACGGCACATCGGGAACCGCGTCGAACGTGGTGCTAGTGATACCCGCTTTGCTGATGAACGTTTTGCCGACGAGTTGCACCGTCACGCCAGAGCCCTGCAGCACCATGACCAAGCTCGGGAACGCTTCGCCACCGTGGGAGACGAAGTAGGCCGGGCCCGTCAACGGCGTGGACAGCAGCGGCGTCACAACCTTCGCATGCCCCACCACCGAACCCGCCGGACAGCTCGCGGGATTCGCAGCGAACACCGCCTCCAGACACGCTTTCTGCAGCGTCAAGAGCCGTGACGGCAGCTGCTTCGGCAGAGCCACTTTGACCTTCGCGATGTTCGCCTGCGTCCCCGCCGGCACATTCGGGTAGGACAGCTTCACGCTCAAGCGCGCCCCGCGCGTTCTCGCGTTGCCCTTCCCCGAGCCGGTCGTGCTGGCGGCGAATTTGGGTGCGAACTTCAAGCTCGCGCAATTGCCCACCGCGAACGGGCTCGACACGCTCGCGACCACACCCGCATCGGACGTGACCGCCCCCGTGACGTGCTGCTGAGCACAGTTGGTCGGGTTGAAGATGAACCCCGGACGATCGATGCTCACATGGATCATGCGCAACCTCAGCGGGATGCCTTCCCTGATCTGCGGCAACGGATCGCTCACCACGCTCACCTGAGCAGTCAACGGATCGATCCGAATCGACGCCCGCACCACCACATCACCCAGATTGAACGGACCCGCTTCAGCATGCGTGACGATGCTCAAGCCATACGGGCCACCGTTATAGGGACCGGTCAGATACACCGGGTCTTCACGCTTACCGGGCTCCGGGAGGTAGAGCGGCTGCGCCCCCGGACCCGCCGCGACCGTGACCGACCCGATCCTCGACGCGTCCGAGCACGTACCGGCGTTGGCATCCGTCTCGCCGCACGGACTCACCGAGGCGATCTTGCCGAGCACGCCCTTCGGCATGTCCACCTTCACACGAGCCAGGTTCCCTTCACCGTCTTCGCGCTTCACCGTCACACCCAACGGACTGAACGCACCAGCCTTTGCGGTACTCGTACCCGCGACGAACGACGGCGCGAACGGCCTCGCCGCCGGACACCCCCCGATCGCGAACGACGAGCTGGACGTCACGTCCGAGGTGCCACTCCATGGCGTCATGACACCCGTAGTCGTGAACGTCCCACACGACTGAGGGGTCGCCAGCGGTGAGCGCGGGCCCGATTTCAGTTCGAGGCGCAGGTGATCGAACGGCAGCTGCGGCGTTTCAGAGAACGTCGCGGTGAGCTGACCCGTGCTCGGGTCGGCATCGATCTTCCCTGGGACCTTGACGTAAAAACCAGGGCCCTTCGCTGCCAGGTAAATCGCGAACAACGAACCGAACGGGTTTTCGCCTTGGCGTGCGAGATACACGTTGCCTTCCAGTTCTTCGGTCAGCAACGGCGATTTGATCTTGACCGTGCCAATCGCCGACGCGTCGGGACAAGTCGGCGGCGCGTTGCTCGTAGCCGCGAGCTCGGCTTCCGAGCACGACGCGAGCCCAGACGCCGAGGACGGCGAGATCGACAGGCCCGCAGGCAGCTTAGTGACCACCTTACGAACATCCGAGGTCCCTTGGCCATTGGCGGTTTCGTTCTGCGGCACGTCCAGGTCGACAGCGAGACCGCTCGGGGAATCCGGCGCAGAGGAGGTCGTCCGAGCGCTCATCGAGGGCGTGAACGGGAGCTGTTCGCACCCTTCGAAGACGAACGGGACGCCGTTCGCGTCGACAGCGAGCGTGGCCACGTTGAACACGCCTTTGCTCTCCCACGAGTCCACTTCCGAGACGAACGGCGAAGGCTGTTCCGAGCAGGACGTGGGGTTGCGCAAGAACGGCCGCAAAGGTGTACCCGCAGGCAGCGGGGCATTGCGTTCTGCGTCGTGCGCAGGATCGGCAGGGACACCCCACAGATGGAGTTCGACTTCGTTGACGTGTTCGTACTGAGTCGCGTTGTTCGCCGCAGAGGAGATCTGGTAGTCCCCGGCTCGAACAGCGACGTCGATGAACACCGACGCGCCGATCAAAGTGAAGCCGAAGCGCGCCGGAAGATTCGGGCCATGCACGAGGCTGTACACCGGGATCGGGAAGCCGATACTCGGCGTGCGAGGCCTCACCCAGCCAACCTGGCTACTGGCAGCACACCCAGGTATGCTCGGGCTGAACGGATCGCGGAATTCGTCGATCGAGCATTCGCCGACAGCCGTCTGGTTTCCAACAAACCCAGGAGGCAGGTCGAGCCTGACGTCGTGAAGCATCTCCGACTGGAGCGGCATCTTGAGATAGAGCTGCAGGTCGGGATGAGCACCGGCCGTGTGCTGGAACGAGCCATCGGGATTGCTCAGCGACACCGATCGCTTTTCGAACTGGATCATTGCGGAGGCGTCGGGCACCACCGTCACGCCCACCAGCATCCAACACAGCGCGGCTGCCACGAACAGGGCGCCGAGAGCGCCCCCTTGGGCCTTGGTGAAATAGGCTTTCATGGTTAGTTACCCCCCTTGTGGGACTTGGCCTTGGCCTTGGGTTTCGTCCCGAACTTCTTCCGGGCGGCTCGTTCACATGCCTGACGCTTGTGCTTGTTGTGCTTCGCGTGGCAAACCCTGAGAGCCCTCGCCAGCTTCTGCGCACGCGTTACCGGCTTCGGCTTCGCAGCCGGCGCGGGCTTGGTTGCTTCTCCCGCGAGGGCTTCGCTCGCTTCCTTGCCGGGTGGTGGAGCGCCATGCCAAGGGCCCTGGCAGACTTCGCCTTCACAGCGCGGCGCGGGCACTTCGTTTTGGGAGGCGATGCCACCGCCCACGCGAGCGTCGTAGATGTCAAGCTCGTGGTTGATGTCCTGGCCGACCAGCGGCTGGGCAGTCGTGAAGTAGACTTCCTGGCCTTCCTTCGCCGTGTCCATCAACACCGCGGAGTACGGACCGTCGCCGGGCGAAACCAGCGAAATACGACCGCCCTGGTAGACATACACATCCCGAAGGCCATTCGTGTCACTGGGCACCAACTGCGCTCCACTCGTGAAAAACACCTGCCCCTGGTTATAAATCGCCCGCTGGAACTGACCGTCGATGGTTTCGCCGTTGGGGCCCGGCGGGAGATGCCCCACTGATGTCAGCTGGCCGACGCGACACGAGATGCATGTCAGCTTCGCGGTGCTGAGGTCATAGAGATAAACATCGCCTTCGAACTCATAGGTGAGGTACAACCCGTTCGGACTGAACTGTCCAAACCGGAAAGTGGGCCTGAAGGTTGGAGCCGCTGGCAAGATGGTTTTGATTTCGCCGTTGTGCCATACGTCCACTTCGTCGCTGGAGTTTTCGCCGGCTCCGAAGTACACGATACTGCTGCCGTCGGCCGAGATCGCACGGCCGAGCTCGTCAGGGGGGTCAGAGGGGCGGGAGCCCTCGATTCCGACGCGTTCGAGGGTGCCCGTTTCGCGAGCGTACCGGTAGACGGAATTACCTTCCGGCGCGCCTTCCGTCAGCGGCCCGGCGACAAAGAAGGCGTAGTCGCCGTTTTCGTCGAGGGAGATGATCTGCGCGAACTTCGGTTCCCCGTCGATCTGCGACACGGAGATTGGAACGGTCACGTTGTCGTGGCGCATGTACAAAGGGCCGTTGAGAAGGCTGAAGATCAACGTCCGGCCGTCGGCTGAGACCCAGCGTCGCGACAAGTCCGGGTGTGCGATCGTCAAGGGGTCGACGTTGGCTTCGGGCAGGCTCTCATCCGGGAGTCGCGAGATCACTTCGAGCCCGCCGGTAGAGGTCCAGCGATAGACAGCAGAGTGATGGACTTCCTGGAGCAGCGTGTCCCTGGAGTAGAAGTCGATCCGGCTGAAATCGCTGGAGCCCGTCAGGAAGCTTCCAGATCCCCCTACATTGATGTATAGGGCGAGCGCGCCCGGTTCTTCGGTGGCGGCGATGAGCCGCACGCTGGAGTCGCGCAGGTCCTTGACATACAGGTTCGCCGCGCTTTCTCCTTCGAGCGCATCCGGTGTCAGCTTTTCGTTGGTCACGATGAACGAGTGCGTTCCGTCCGCTGAGACACCCAGCGTCGTTTTCATGTCGATCAGGCGGGGTGCACCGAGTTTCAAATGGGGGTCCAGATCGATCGGGGAGTCCCAGCCGGTTTCGCCGCGCAGCGACAGCGCGCTGGTGTTGAACGGCGCCCCTTCCGCGCTATCGTCGGCGGGGTGGATCTGGTACGCGATCCCCGTCGCATCGCCGAGCGCAAGCGCTCCAACCGGGTCCGGGAAGATGCCACCGTGTTCGACCGGGGTGACCTGCTCATAGGCCCGCTGCACTTCTTCGCTTGGCACGAGCGTCTGGTCCGCACCGACGCTGGTGCCCGCCGCGTTTTCGGCCACGATCCTGAAGTGGTAGGTCACGCCTGGCGTGAGACCCGTGATCGCCCGGCTGAATTCCTTCGGCACACGGCCGACGCCGGCGGGAGTCGCGGTGAGCGGGACGCGCGATCCATATGCCGTCGTGGTGCCGTATTCGAAGAACCAGGTGCTGATCGTCCCGTTCGGATTGACCGACCCGTTGAGCGTCGCGCCAGTGGCAGAGATGCCGGTTGCTTTTTGTGTCACCACGCCTGGAGCGATCGCACCTGTTTTGAAGGTTTCCACGGCCGAAGTTTCGGAGATCCCCAATACGGTGGCGGTCAGCCGGACTTCGTAGGTTTCGTTCGGGAGCAGTTCCGTGATGTCTTCTTCGACCGGCTCGGCGGCCGTTTCCGCGGCCAGCGCGTGTTCCGGGTTCACAGTCCAGATTTCGCTGCCGGCACGCCGCACTTCATAGCTCGCGCTACCGCCGTTCCCGTGAGGATTGACTGTCGCGGCGAGATGAGCACCGGAGGAGCCGACCGCGGAGACCGTCGGGGTCGTGGCTTCCACGATCACCGCTTTCACCGCCGAGACACCCGCCACACCTTCCCCCCATTCGACATTTCTCGTGTCCAGGATCGAGATGGGCGCCGCCAACGATTGCGGGACGGCGATGCCGGCAGTCTCGGTGATTTCGGCCGCGGGAAGCAGGATCTGACCGACCTGCTGCCCGTCGTGCAGGATCAAGAGCAAGGGGCGCAGATTCGGCCCGCCTATGGTGCCATTGGTCGTGATCAGAACGTCTTCTAGGCGCGGGTCATAGGCAATCGATCGGGCGACGCCCAATTCAGACGAGTTACCACCGCCACCGCGCATGACTTCATCGAGCGTACCGTCGGGCGCGAATGACTCGACGATCGAACCTTCGATGCGCGCGGTGTACGGTTCGATTATCCCGTTTGCGATCAGGTAGATCGTGCCGTCGGGCCCCGTCGCGATCGAGAACAGACTCGTGAAAGCACCGCTCGGCGTGCTCGCGCCGTCGAAGCTGCCGAGGAACGTCCCGCCCGAGTCGAACCGCTCGACGCGGAGGTTGCCGGTGTCGGCGACGAGGAGGTCGCCCGTCAGGGGGTCGATCGCGAGCGGGGAGGCGAAGCTGCCGACCTGCGCTGCTGCGGCGCCGTGGGCTGGGCTGGTGTAGCCGAGGTCCAGCGTGTACGTCGGCACAGGGGCGCCGTCGGTCGTGTAGCGCACGATGCGGTTGTTGCCCGCGTCGGAGACGTACACGTTTCCGGTGCTCTGGTCGATCGCGATCCCGTTCGGGGAGGTGAGTTCACCTTCGCCGAAAGTCGTGAGTACCGCAGCACCCGGTTCCCCCGATTCAAAGACCACGATGCGTTTGTCTTCCGGGTCGGCGACGAGGACATGCCCGGTTGCGTTGTCGATCGCGATGCCGGTCGGCACCTGACCCACACTGCCATTGCCGAATTCGCCCACCGGCGCGTAGCCCGTGATGGCCAGCGCGCTTGCGGCGCCGAAGCCCAGAGCCAGGAGGAAGGCCAGACAGGCGCCCAGCGCCACGAGTCGCAGGTATCTGGCGTGCCATGCGTTCCGGTGCGATCTCAACTGTGCGTCCCCTCGCTCGAATTCTCCAAGGACCCGCTGCCGCGTGATGCGCAGACTGCCCCGGCTCACGCCGCGGTGATCCCCTCTTCCCATTTGACGCGAATCCCCCCTCGCGAGACGCTGGATAAGTCGCGCGTCAGAATCTTGCGCGGAGAAGAAACGTGTCGACAGTGATCCTAGACACACCCTCGGTTCATTGTCAACCCCCAGCAGAAAGCGGCGATCGCCTCGACCAAGAGACCCGGCTGATCCTCCGGCGTGAAGCTGAACGCATCCGGAATCTGCACGACCGTCCCAGCCGCGAGCGCCTGCGCGAAGCGCTGCGCGTGCGCCAGCGGGAACACCTCATCCTCCGTGCCCCACACGAACAGCACCGGGCGCTCGAACGTCTCGATCAGCCGTGCGCCCGCCTCGTGAACCGGCCGCGACAACGCCGAGCGCATCACCTTGCTCGTGTCGCGCAGTAACCCCTCGTCCAACACCGACGGCAGCGCATACGAATCCGACACCAGTTCGTCGATCGGGTGCTTCATCAGCAGCCCATACGCCGCCCGCGAAGAGCGCACCTCGCGGTCGCGCAGCGCCGCGAACAGCCGCCCCAGCGCCGTCACGTCGCTCGCGATCGCCGGGAGGCCGTCGAACGGCGGCGGCGGGAACTCGTCATACGGCGTCTCGCACGAGTTCAGCACCAGGCGCGCGATCCGATCAGGGTGCGCCGCCGTCGCGATCTGCGCGTAAGCGCCGCCCGAGTCGTTGCCCACGAGCGTCACCTGCTCGAGCTCCAGCGCCTCGATCGCGCTCGCGATCAGCTCGCCGCAGCCCCGCGGGCTGAGATCCGCATCCGCGTCCATCGCAACGCGGTGCGAGCCCAGCGGCAAATCCAGCGTCACGCAGCGAAAGTCGCCCGCCAGCCGCTCCACCACCTTGCGCCACAGGTTCGCGTTCGCCAGCCAGCCGTGCGCGAACACGAGCGCCGGGCCCTCGCCGCGCTCGAAATACTCGACGCGTCCCCCCTCCAGGTCGAGCGCGCGGCACGCACCCAGCGCGGGCGAGCGCCAGCGGTGCGGCTCGATCGTCGGGCTCGCCTCATCCGATGTCCACATGGAGCTCTCCTCCGTCTCGTCGCGTGCGTTGCGGCAGCCTATCAATATTTATGACCTTGTAGTCAGTTTTCTATGACCGCCCGGTCAGATAAGCTGGCGTGGATGACCGAACCGGTCACACCGAAGGGAAGACGCACGCGCGAGGCGCTGCTCGACGCGGGCGCCGCCGTCGCCGAGCAGCGCGGGCTCGCCGGGCTGAACGTCGCCGCCGTCACCCAGCACGCCGGCGTCGCCAAGGGCACCTTCTACGTGCACTTCGCCCACCGCGACGCATTCATCGACGCGCTCCACCAGCGCTTCTACGCGCGCGTCAGCGACGCCGTCGCGGGGGCCGTGCGCGGGATGGAGCCCGGCAGAGAGCTCTTGCTCACCGCCATCGACGCCTACCTCGACGTGTGCCTGCGCAACCGCGCCGTCAAGGCGCTCGTGCTCGAGACGCGCGCCAAAGGCGAGCTCACCACCACCATGCGCCAGCGCGAAGCGCTGTTTGCCCAGCTCGCCCAGCCCAGCCTCGCCGCCATGGGCGTCAGGCCCGCCGCCATCTCCGCACGCCTGATCGTCGCCATGACCTCCGAGGCGGCGCTCATCGAGCTGGAGGCCGGGCGGCGGGTGCGCGGGGCGCGGGAGATGATTCGGGCGATGGCGCTGTCAATATAACCTTTAGGTTGGCAATTTCGTTGCATCCTGAAATTTATAGGTTGTTTTTTCTGGGTGATTCGCTAACCTATATGTATGCCATCATCATCTGGAGCCATGCAAGCTCGACGCGAGCTGGATCGCAAGTTCGACGCCGCCGATCTCCGTCCCATCGAAGCGCGCCCCCGCTCTGGCTGGATACGAGCCATTCGTGGTGCGCTGGGAATGAGCCAGGCCGTTCTCGCCAGGCGCCTCGGCGTGTCGAGCGCCGCGGTCAACAAACTCGAGCGCGCAGAGCTTCACGGCGGCATCACAACCGCCAAGCTCGCGCAGGTCGCCGGCGCTCTCGACTGCACGCTCGTATACGCGCTCGTCCCCAACTCCACGCTCGAGCGAACAGTCGAGACCCAGGCGCGAGCAGTAGCCACGCAGACGCTCGGATACGCCGCCCGGACCATGGCCCTGGAGGCCCAGGAGATCGACGACGCCCACCAAAGCGAGGCTGTCGAGCGCTACGCGCAGCAACTGCTGGCCAACGGCAATCCCTGGCGCGCTGAGCAGAGACGCTCGCACCAGAGCAGGTGACCCCCGCCCCGCGCCGCAGCTCACCCCTCCCCCGGTTCAGCGCACGGACCATCGGCCCAGAGCCGTCCGGGGCCACGCCAATCGAGCACGAGGACCTCGAGGGCCTCATCCCCGACTTCGTCGCCACCCGCGCGGACCTCAACCTGGTGGAGTTCCACAACATCGTCAAGGCGCTTCCGTGGGCCCAGCGGCAGGCACGGCTGCGTGGACCGGACGGCGTACTCGACTACAGCTTCATGCTGACGCTGCATCGCCGGATGCTCGGCGACGTCTGGACATGGGCCGGAACACAGCGCCGGCGCCTCACCAATATCGGAGTGGAGCCGTCGTCGATCGCAGCGCAGGCCCAACTGTTGTTCGACGACGCCAAGTACTGGCACGCCCAACAGGTGTTTCGCCCCGACGACATCGCGGCGCGAATTCACTGTCGACTCGTCAGCGTCCATCCGTTCCGCAACGGCAACGGCCGCTGCACCCGCATGATGGCCGACCTCTACCTCATCTCCATCGGGGCCGAGCCCTTCAACTGGGGCGCCACCAGTCTCGACGTCGACGGGTCGGGGCGCGCAACGTACATCGCAGCGCTCCTCAAGGCCCTCCGCACCGGAGAGCACGTCGACATGATCCGCTTCGCACGCGGCCAGCGCACCAACTGACCGCGTACCGGTGCGCCATTCCCGTCGGAGAGCGTCGTGGTGATCGTCATCTCACCGCGCAGAGTCGGATCCGCCGTCTCGAACTCCAACACCTCCGCCCTCTCGTTCCGCACGAGCTTCGCGAAGCGCCGCGCCCACGATCCCGCCGATGCGCTTCGACAGCGTTTCGCCGGACAGATAGTGCGCCAACGGCACCAGGATGAACGCCTCGTGCTCCGCCCAGAAGAGCTCGTGCAACTCTGTCACGGCACGGAGCAACTCGCGCGGAGCGTCAACGCGCAGCACCGCGTCGCTGAGAGCGCTGAAGTCCTGCGGGCGCATGTGTACGACGAGCGACCCACGATGCTCGTGCCACGTGGTGGCGAGCTGCTCTCGCGCCACCGATCCGTCGTTCGCCACAAGCGCCCGCAGAGCCTCGCCCAGCAGCCCCGCCGCCACAACCGCCGCTGCAAGCTCCGCGCGGCGCATCGCCCAGAAGCTGTATCCGCGCGCGACCGCCAGACCCACGATCACACCCAGCAGGCCGATGATTGCCGAAGCCACGCAATGATTTGAGCACACCCCGCCTGTGGAGGCGCATCCCCAATCTCCTCAATCGCCGCCACCGACCTCAGCCGCGCACGCAAACGAGAGTCGTGCGCTTTGCGGAGGCGCTCAACCCACCAGCAGCACCAGCTTGCCGCCCACGTGGCCGCCTTCGCTCAGCCGATGCGCATCGGCGATCTGCTCCAGCGGGAACGTCCTCGCCACCGGCAGCGAGAACCGGCCAGCCTCGATCAGCGCGCCGATCTCACCCAGCGCATGCCACGCGCGCGCCGAGCCGGCGCCGCCCGTCATCGCCACGCCCGTCTTCTGCGCGCCCTCGTAATCGGCGATCGTCACCACGCGCTCCGCGCTGCCCGTCAGCTCCACCAGCGCCGGCAGCGCACCCCCGCCCGCGGCGTCGATCGCGCGGTCCACCCCGCCGGGCGCCAGCTCGCGCACGCGCGTGACCAGACCCTCGCCATACGTCGTCGGCTCCGCGCCGAAGGAGCGCAGGTAGTCGTGGTTCGCCGCGCTCGCCGTGCCGATCACACTCGCGCCGCGCGCTCGCGCCAGCTGCACCGTCGCGATCCCCACCGCGCCAGCCGCGCCGTTCACCAACACCATCTGTCCCGCTCGTACATCCATCAGATCCAAGGTGCGCGCCGCCGTCTCCACCGCGATCGTCAGACCAGCCGCGCCAGCGAAGTCCAGCGACGGCGGGATGCGCGCGTAGTGCTCCAGCACCGCGAACTCAGCAGCGCCTCTGCCACCCTCCGCCGCGCCGAACACCTCATCGCCGACGCCCACATCCGTGATGCCCGCGCCGACCTCATCCACCACGCCGGCGACCTCCGCGCCGGTGCCGCGCGGCACGTCCCCGCCCATCATGCCCCTGCGGACCTTCCAGTCCACCGGGTTCACGCCCACCGCTCTCACCGCCACCCTGACCTGGCTCGGCGCCGCGTGCGGCGCGGGCGCCTCCACCAACTCGAGCACCTCAGGCTCGCCGAAGCTCGCGAACTGGATCGCTTTCATCGGCTGTCAGGCTCGGGTTGAAGCACTTCGACTCGTTCCTCTCGATCGCCTGATCGCATTGTAGGTCGAGCGTCCCGCGCCCGACGAATATCATCGCCGCAATGGCCACGCTCACCGTCTACGAAAAGCCCACCTGCAGCACCTGCCGCAAGCTGCGTGCGCTGCTCGCCGAGCACGGCGCCGAGTACCGGTCCATCGACTACCACGTCACCGGCATCCGCGAGGACGAGCTGCGCGAGCTGCTGCACAAACTCGGGTGCGGCCCGCGCGAGGTGCTGCGCACACGCGAGCCGCTCGTCCAGGAGCTGGGGCTGGATGAGGCCGAGGTGCCAGACGACGAGCTGATCGCGCGCATGGTGGCCAACCCCGCGCTGCTGCAACGCCCGATAGTGGTGTGCGGCGATCGTGCCGTGCTCGCGCGGCCCATCGAGCGGGCGTTAGAGCTGCTGTAGCGCCAGCACACACCGCCCAGGCCCAGGTAGCCTCACCGTATGCCCCACGTGTTGATCGAGGTGCGCTGCGAGTACTCGCAGGAGGAGGAGCTCGCGCTGATGGACGCGGTCCACGGCGCGTTGCAACAGGCGTTCCGGATCCCCCCGGACGACCGGCATGTGCGGCTCCTCGTTCACCAGCCGCACCGATTCGCGTGCCCTCCCGGAATGTCGCAGCCCGAGCGCTACACCCAAGTGGGCATCGACGCCTTCGCCGGCCGATCGATCGACGCGAAGCGCGCCCTGTATCGGCAGATCGTCGAACGCCTCGCGCCGCTTGGCATCCCTGAGGACCACGTCTCCATCGTCGTGCGTGACATCCCCACCGAAAACTGGGGGATTCGTGGAGGCCAGGCTGCCTGCGACGTGGACCTCGGGTTCGACATCAACGTCTGATCGCCGTGTCCACACCCAACCATCGAGCTCGGGTCGAGATTCTGCGACGAGCCGTTTCTTGGCGCACCAGCAGCGCAGAGTTCGGCATCACGACCCCCGACGGGGCGAGCTCAGCTCGCGGGATCGAAGGCCTGCACGACGAAACCCTCACGTCGCGCGGCGCCGGCAAGCCGCTCGTCGAGGGTCACGATCTTCAGCGACGCCGGCAGCCCCTCCGAGGCGATGACCGCAGCGGCGAGTTGCAGGGAGTCGGCGCCGCGAAGCGGGTGTACGCGAAGCAGTCGTCGTGCGACGCCTCGTAGGATCGCAGTCGGCTGCACCTCGTTCCAGCTCTCAGCGAGACGGTCCAAGCGCTCGAACGCGGTGGTGATCGCGTCATCCGTCAACGCTCCTTCGCGCTCCAGCCGGCACAAGGCGGAGGCGCACTCGACCTCGGTCGCCCACCACACGCACATCACCGGGTCCTGAACGGCGCTCGCCATCAGCCCCTCCGTACTGGCCTCGGCCACAATCAGCGGCACGATCGCCGAGCTGTCCCAGAACCTCAACGTCCCTCGCGCCTCTCCTCGATCAGCGCCGCAACAGCGCTCGCCGCAGTCCGCAAGGTCGGCGGGCTCGTCCTCAGCAGCTCCGTCACGGGCGGCTTGCGAGCCGCGCGGGCTGCCCCGGCGCGCTCCAGGCGCGCGATCCTCCCCTCGGCGTCGGGAGAGGCACTGACCGCAGACTCCAACCGCGCAACCGGCGTGCCGCGATCCACGATCAGCACCGACTCGCCACCGCGCACCTGATCTATCAGCGCACTGAGCCCATTCTTCGCTTCGGTAATCGTCGCAACCACCATCAGAGCTAGAATAGCGTGATTGCTCTGGCTACTCAAGCCCTATCATCGGATCGAGGGACGGCCGGGGCTCGCGACTCGTACAGCGCCCTGCGTGCAGGTGACGCGACGATGCGCAGCATTCCCGCCTAGGCGTTAACCCTCTGGCGCTCATGCCTAGGCTCCGCAAGGCTTCGGAATGTGCCCGACCAGCCAAATCCAAGCCTCGGCGTGCGCTTGAAACAACTCCGCAAAGAACGGGGGCTCTCGCAGGAAGATCTCGCCATCGAAGCGGGAGTCACCGTGTCCACGCTGTCACGGATCGAACGCGATGCTGCGAATCCCCGATGGAGCACCGTCACACAGATTGCCGAAGCCCTGGGTATAAGCGTGCGCGACATCTGACCCTTCGTCCCGCCCGCAAGAGGTTGGGATCATCCATCGCATCTCCTTCGCGCCCAAACCACAGAAGCGGTTTGCATACGCTTGCGACGAGCACTCGTGGTCCCGCCGGCGGTTCTCAGCAGCCCACCGCATCCCGCAAAGTCCGACAGACCTGCGCCATTCGCTGGGTGGACAGCAATGTGATCTGACGCCGAAAGGATGCGCGCGGCAACGTGTGGATGTTGTCGAAGTTGATCACGCACGACGTTGGCACACCATCGTCCGATGGCGTCAGCAACAACTCGGAGACCAGCCCACGGTGCGTCCTCGTGAGTGCCGCGACAACAACCGATCCGATGCGATCGGCAACCGGGTCGCGAGTCAACACGAGCACCGGCCGATCACCTCCAGGGGTCCCCGCAAACCAAATCTCACCCCGCTGCATCGTTCCACTCAGCCCAGTCCTCGGCGGGCCCCCAGTCAGCGATCTCCGCCAGTGACCGCTCAGCATCGGTCAGGGGCGTACGCTGCCATGCCTCAGCATCGCGTTCGCTATTCAAACCAACGAGGTGCCGGTGCAGCGCGTCGCGGAGGATTTCCGAGCGATCCACTCCCAGCGCTTCCGCCCACCGTTGAACCTCGGCAGCCTCGTCATCTGGAACGCGAAAGCTGAGCATCGTCATACACATTGAGGTTAGCATGTATGACACCGCTCACACCGACCCCACCGCCGGCCCGAGGAGGGCTCCCCAAACGAACGCCCAGCGGGGACTGCAGTACGGCTGCGTGGTGTCGCCGAGCCAGGAGCGACCCTCCGCGCTGCAGACAAAACGCTACACTGTGTTTTCAATGCAGTGCCGCCAAAGCAGCAGCGAACCCAGCGTGTACGCAGCACCGACGAATGAGCTCGAGGCGTTCGAAATGGCGCATTCGAGATGCCTTGGGCGCATTGGGGTGGATTTCAGCTCCATGGCCGAAGGACAATGGGTGAGCAGTCGAGCAGCGGCTGCAGAAACGACGCCGTAGATATCACCGACGGGTTACGCCCGTGGGAGCTGGATCGCAGGTCGCACCTCATGTCGGGTCTAGCCGGGAGAAGGCGTCGAGAGGGCAAGTAGACTGGCGACCAAATGTTAGATAAGAGCACGTCTATCTGTTAGTTTAGGCGCATGGAGTACAGGAGACGGATCCTCGACGAAGCGCTAGACGAGCTCTTCCCCCACCTGGCGGCGATCGCTTTGGAAGGGGCCAAGGGCGTAGGCAAGACGGCTACGGCAACTCAGCGTGCCTCGACGGTCCTGTCGCTCAACAACCCGAACGAGCACGCGGCCCTCGCGGGCAACCTCGACCTCGTTACTCAGCTACCACCGCCGGTGCTGATCGATGAGTGGCAACTCGAGCCCAGTGTTTGGGACCGCGTGCGCCGAGCGGTCGATGACGACCCGACCGGAGGACGCTTCCTGCTGGCCGGATCCGCGGGTGTAGCCCCAGGGGTCCGCGTCCACTCCGGCGCGGGGCGGATCGTCAGTATGGCGATGCGACCGATGGCATTCAGCGAGCGTGGCGCGTATCGCCCGACCGTCTCGGTTAGAGCGTTGCTGAATGGCGAGTCGCACGAGATCGTCGGAACCTCCGATCTCGACGTGCCGACATACACCGATGAGATCCTCCGATCCGGCTTCCCCGGCATCCGCGATCTGCCCACGCGGGCGCGGCAGCTCCAACTCGACAGCTATGTGGCTCGCATCGTTGAGCGTGAGCTGCCGGAGAATGGGGTCAGCGTTCGCCGCCCGAGCGCGCTGCGGTCATGGCTGGCCGCGTACGCGGCCGCAACAGCTACAAACGCCGCGTACAGCACCATCCTCGACGCCGCCACCCCAGGCGAAGGCGACAAGCCCGCACGCCAGACCGCTACGACGTATCGGGAGCACCTGCAACGGATCTTCGTCCTCGATCCGCTGGAGGCGTGGATCCCAACCTTTGCCCCTCTCAAGCGACTGACCTACACGCCCAAGCATCATCTGGTCGACCCAGCGATCGCCGCGCGGCTCGTAGGCATCGACAAGGCCGGCCTGCTGCGCGGGCAAGGCAACCGCATCTCGGCGGGCACCGGCACATGGCTCGGTGCCCTCTTCGAGTCGCTCGTGACCCAGTCGGTCCGGGTCTACGCCGATGCCGCCAATGCCAGGGTCGGCCACCTGCGCACCAAGAACGGCGATCACGAGATCGATCTGATCGTCGAAGGCGAGAACCGGTCGTGCATCGCGATCGAGGCGAAGCTCGCCAACACCGTCGATGACCGCGACGTAGCGCACCTCAACTGGCTCCATCAGCAGATCGGCAACAGACTGGTCGACCGGATCGTGGTCTACACGGGTAGGTTCGCCTACCGCAGACCCGACGGCGTCGCGGCCATACCGCTCGCACTCCTCGGACCCTGAGCGAAGCCCGAAACACCACACGCTTAGTCAATCGCTGATCGGCCCGCCGCGATCAGCTGCAAGCGCCGCGCTCGACCCCACGCTTATGCAAATCACTTCTCGTAGTGGTAGCGAGCCTGTAGCACCACGAGATCGTCGCCGAGTACCCGGTAGACGAGCCGATGCTCCTCATTGATGCGCCGTGACCAGGCGCCGGCAATTCCGTACTTGAGCGCCTCCGGCTTGCCGATCCCATCAGTTGGGCTGCGCAGCGCGTCATCCAGCAGTCGGTTGATGCGCTTTACGAGCGCGCGGTCTGTCCGCTGCCAGTAGGTGTAGTCCTCCCAGCCCTGTGGAGTGAAGACGAGCCTCACGCCCGGTCGAGCTGATGCTCGGCCGTCTCACCGCGCTTCGCCGCCTCGGCAGCATCAAGCAAGCGGCGTGCGTTCGCCGGCGAACGGAACAGATAGGCCGTCTCCTGCCACGCCGCAAAATCGTCGGCCGCCATGAGCACCGCGTTGCCGCGCTTGGACGTGATCTCGATCGGCGCACGATCGTCATTGACCCGCTCTATCAAGGGGAACAACGCCCGTCGCGCCTCGCTAGCTGTGATCGCCACTGCCATCTCCTTTCAACTGGTACCAGATATTGTACCAGAGGGCTGGCGAGAGGCGTCGAAATATTGTCAGTGGACGCTACGCGACGAAGATCAAACCGTCGAGCGCGAGTCGAGGCTCTGCGTCAAGCGTTGTGCTCTGCACCTGATTGAGCCGACCCTCCATTGGTTGAGTCGACGACGCTCTGCGCCCACGCAATGGCCGCAGCCGCCCACCCCAGAGCCTGGTCGCGATCGAGACTCGACGCATGACTCGCCCCGTAGCGCATGTGCACTCCGTATGGCGCCAACTGCTCGACACCGTCAAGCGTCGCAGGGATATCGAGCCCATGCGTTCGACACAGCTCGATCAGCCCGTCGAGATCATGCGTGTACGGAAACGCGATCTCCCGAGAGGCCAACGCCGCCTTCAGCGCCTTCTCGACGGCCTGCTGAGTATGGAAGCCAAGGATCGCATCAGCAACTCCCGCAACTGGCAGCAGCGACCTCGCAGCGAACTCGTCGTCACGAGCGAGCCCCAACAGCAATCGCGGGAGGTCAGGCCGCTCCGACATCAGGCTGCGATCGCTCGCCCATCGGCGAATGCGGCATGAATCAGACTGCCGCGCACGTCGCGCCATTCCTCAGCGTCCCGATCGCTGACAACGATCACGTCCGCAAAGACCCCCAGACCGCGCAACGTCCTGCGCAGGCGAACCGACTCCGCCACCGCGTCCTCCACCTCGGGCTCGACGACGAGGAAGTCCAGATCGCTCGCAGGCCCCGCATCCCCACGAGCATGCGACCCAAACAGGATCACCTGCGCGCCCGGAGCCGCAGACGCCAGCCGTCTAGCCGCCTCCGCTATGACCGCATCGCTGAACATGCGGATACGGTAGCGCCGCAGCCAGATCGCAGGCGCAACGAGCGACCCGCTGGTTCACACGTCGAACCTACTGTCTGACGAAATGGGACAGTTTTCAATATCGATCTGGAGCGGGATTCCGTCCAACATCGGCGACGTTTGTACACGCGCCACGGGCTTAGCGTACACGGACCCATCGGAGCCTTCCGGGCTGTTAGAGGCCCGTTGTATATGCCTCAGCGGGGGTCGAGGCCACGTTTGTTGGATCGAGGCTCTGAGTAGGGAACCGAGGATTGTTGGACGTTAGGAGCGTGTCCGCGCCGTCCCTCTTGGCGCGGGGATGAGTCGGGCGAGGAGGACTCCGACAAGGCAGCCCGCGACCATTCCGCCCGCGATGATGATGCCCCAGCGGACGACGAGGTCACTGAGACTCTGCGTGACGCAATGGCTGAGCGCTTTCGTCCCGCCGTGCGCGTGAGTCGGGCAGTGAGTGGGCTCCGGGGGATGATGCAAGCCCCACAGGAGCGCCCCTCCGAGCCCGGCCATGAGCGACAGGCGGAAGACCAGGTCGCGGAGTTCGCTCACGAGCTTGCGTCTTTGTCGTGGGGACCGGGGCACGAGGTCCGTATCGACAGGGCACCTCCGCCGTCTTGAGACGCTGGACTAGAACGCGAGACTGCGTTTCCCGGCTGCCAGTGCCGGGGAGGGGTTAGCCCTTGCAGCGTCGAAAGGAGGGACGGGAGGATATGAGCCTCCCGTCCCCGTGCTGCTGGACTATTTCTCTTTGCGGACGCCCTTGAAGGGTGTCTTCTCAGAGGTCTTGACGTCCATGATGCGGCCCGTGTCCTTGTCCCGCTTGGCCCAGTTGCCACTCGGCGTCTGAAACTGCGAGCGATCACGAACCGCTCCTTTGCGGCTGTTGTCCCCGGTAGGCGCATTCTTTGCCACGGGAACACCTCCTTGCGTCGTGCCGTCGCCTAGGCCTTCGCCCGGCCATTCCGGGCTGACGACAGCCCGTAAATAGTTAGCTACCTGCCGGACGGATACCAAGAATCTTAGCCCGCCCGGCGCGGCTGCGGCTACCCCTCGCACCCTAAGCTTAGAAGTTGGTGTTGAGGGCATCCCGCAATGACAGGTCCCCTGCGATGATCTGGCGAGCAGTCGCGCGCCCAGCCCCGTCCGTCCCTGGGAACATCGTGTCATCGGTTATGCCCATACGCCGCAGGCTGCGAAGCGCCTGGTCCTGCCAGGCTCGCGGGAGCAAGATGCGCTTAATGAGTTGGTAGGGCTCCTCCAGTGGCTTCACCCTCACGCGCTTGGCGAGGTCGGCAGCGAATGGGTCTGGTTCGACTGGCTTTGGCCACTTGTTCTTATCAGCCAGATCATCGATCGGAAAGACAATGCTTGTGGCAACGAGGAATGCAGCCTGTTGCGCCGCCATCCGGGCATCCACGTTGAACGGGAGCATCGGAAGCGGCCATCCGTGGTCCTTGCGAATGACCTCGCGCAGGATTTCGTTTTCCTTCTCCGCATGCGTCATCGTGGGGCCTTCGTCGAAGAGTTGAAGGTGATCCCACGATGTCGAGACGATCCTTCCTGGCGCAACCGCTTGGCGGCAGTAGTAGGACTCAATGGCCCATAGGACCGCGTCGGTCTGGCGGTCATCGCGATAGGCAAAATAGGCAGCCACGAAGGGGGAGAGCGTCCAATCTTGGAGGCGCGTCGGAGCGCCGTAGTGCTGCATCAGTGCAAGCCACCCGAGGAGGTCATGCTCATCAGGCGTATGGGGTAGGTGCAGCCTCGATCTGTCCTTGAAGAACCCGATTGAGGAGTTCTCGACGCGGAAGAGAAAGGCAGATCCCTTCCCACGTTTCATTAGCCGCGACTGGCATCGGCTTCGTTCCTATGCGGCCTGCTTGATCGATTGGCTGCGCATCGCTGCTAAGAACGGCTGGCTCGGCTCCGCGCGAACGACCAAGAAAGAAGGCGAGCGGCGCTTCAAGGAGGCGGGCCAGCGGGCAGCCTCGAATCTTCTCAAGCACCGAATGAGGATGGGCCTCTCTCAGCCCTACGGCCCGAAGGCTGTCGCTCTCGGGCTTGGCGAGGTGCTACCGCCATCGGAGCGCCAACGTGGAGCACCGCCGGGCAAGTCGTAAGCGAGCCTCAGAAGTGCCTCGAACCGTCCGGGAATAGCCCCTGGGCGGTTTCGCTCGTTAAGGCCAGAAAGCCCGGAAATCCAGGACGAAATGATTCGAACCCGCGTCCGGAAGACCAGATCGGGCTCCCTGAGAACGACAACGACCCTTCAGTTCGCTAATTGAAAACTGAAGGGTCAACTGTCCAAATGGAGACGGCGGGAATCGAACCCGCGTCCGTGATCGCGTGAAGATGGTGTCTACGAGCGTAGCCGGCGCTCTGATCTCATCCCTCGCTCGCCTCGCCGGCGGGGTTGTGGGGGACCAGCCTCCTAGATTTCCCCGACTTGGCGGAGACGGACCGCGCCGGGTGAGCCTGCTTTCTGATTCCGGCCTTCCCCGCCGCAGGCAAGCGGGGCCCGAAACCTCACTCGCCTAGTGTTATCTAGGCAGCGAGGGCGTACTCGTGAGAGTCCGCACTTATGGTTTTCCCGGGTGTTTTACGAGGCCGCCCGGGACCTCGACTCGCAACCACCCCCACGAGCCGACCACGTCGAAGCCTGTCGTCCCCGGGGAGTGTTACTCCGCCTTCAGTGTAGCGCCGCTTGGCGCCGCTGCTCGACCTGCCACGCCGACGAGATGAGCCCGAGCGCAGCGTCCGGTCGCAGACGCAAAACGACGCGGAGCTGGGCCGCTTGAGGAACCCGCTCGGTCAGGCCCGAAGGCCCTTCTCTGTGGGTGGCGCGGCCTCACACCTCGGTGGCCTCGCTCTTTGCGACTCAGTTCCGCGTCTGGATTCAACGTAGCTCGCGGCCCCTCCGTTTGCAACCCCCCGCGGCGATCGTTCCCGCATTTTCCCGAGAAAATTGGTCGACGCTCGACGAGCGCGATCGCGACGTGCGGCGAGGCCAACTCGAAACCCGTTAGGGAACGCTTATCCGTGGTGCCACAATGGGTGCATGGACAATTCGGAGTTCTCCCTGTCCGCCCCCGCCTCCGCGGTGCCATTGCCGCCCGCGGTGTCTCCCACCGCGCCCGGCGCGTACCCCAGCCAGGCGATAGACAGCGACCCGTTCGGCGCGCGCGCCGGCAGCCGCACTGGCGCCGTACGCAAGCGCATCGGCAGCGCGCTCGCGGCGATCGGCGCGCTGTTGGCGAAGTTCTGGGCGGTCATCAAGGGCGGCTTGCTGCTGCTGCCGAAGCTCAAGGTGCTCACCACGGCCGGCACGGCGCTCGTCTCCGTGGCGGCGTACTCGCTGTTCTGGGGCTGGACGTTCGCGCTGGGGTTCGTGGTGCTGCTGTTCGTGCACGAGATGGGCCACGTGCTGCAGCTGCGCCGCGAGGGCATCAAGGCGAGCGCGCCGATGTTCATCCCATTCATCGGCGCGGTGGTGATGGCGAAGTCGCTGGGCGAGAACGCCCTCGCGGAGGCGCGCGTGGGCCTCGCCGGCCCGGTGCTCGGGACGATCGGCGCGGGCGTGTGTCTGGCGATCGGCGAGGCCACCGGCAGCGACTTCTTCCGCGCGCTCGCCTACGTAGGCTTCTTCCTCAACCTGTTCAACCTGCTGCCCGTCGTGCCGCTCGACGGTGGCCGCGCGATGGCGGCGATGGCCCCGTGGATGTGGTTCGTCGGCCTCGGCGCGGTCGTGGCGCTGGTGTTCATCGCGCCCAACCTCATCCTGCTGATCATCCTGCTGCTGGGCGGCATGGAGATGTGGCGCCGGTGGCAGGCGCGCAAGACGCGCTCGCTCGAGCAGGCCGCCTACTACAGGGTCTCGCCGCGCGACCGTCTGCTGGTGGGCGCCGTCTACGTGGGCCTGATCGTGGCGCTCGCGTTCGGCATGGACGAGTCGCACATACTCAGCTCCGCGGGCCACAGCTTCCGCTCGATCTAGACGGACGTCTAGCGCCGCGGTCCGCGCGGCGGATCGGCACGTCGCCTAGCGTCTCGCTTCGCGCAGCCCGCGTTCCATGTCGCGCTTGGTGTCCCTCTCGCGCAGCGTCTGGCGCTTGTCGTAGAGGTCCTTGCCGCGCGCGAGCGCGATCTCGACCTTGGCGTTCGCGCCGGAGAAGTAGATGCGCGTGGGCACCAGCGTCAGGCCACGCTCCTTCGCGCGTCCAGCGATGCGGTCGAGCTCGCGGCGGTGCAGCAGCAGCTTGCGCGTGCGCTCCGGGTCGTGGTTTTCGCGCGACGCTGGGCCGTACGGCGGGATGTGCACCGAGTGCAGCCACAGCTCGCCGTCGTGGATCGCCGCGTAGCCGTCCTTCAGCTGCGCGCCGGTGGTGCGCAGCGCCTTCACCTCCGTGCCCTCGAGCACGATGCCGCACTCCAGCCGCTCGATCAGCTCGTAGCGGTGCGACGCGTAGCGGTTCGACGCCACGTCGCCCGCGCCGATCTTGCGCTTGCCCTTGCCCTTTGCCATGCCCCGAGCCTAGATGGTCGGATCTTTTTACTGGGCTCCGCCCTGGCGGGCTCCGCTGCTGGCGTGCGTGGTGGCGCTCAGCCGGCGGGCAGCAGATCCACGCGGCCGCGGATGGAGTCCACGCGCGCCACACGCACTTCGATCTCATCCCCCAGGCGCAGCGTGGTGCCCGCGCGGTCGCCGTGGAGGATCGTGCCCTGCTCGTTGAGCTCCCACCACTCACGCTCGCCCGTGCCGGACATGTGCCGCACGGGCAGCATGCCCTCAAAGCCCGTGGCGCGCGTTCGCGTGTCACTCGCGCCGCGCATCGGGGCCGTCGGCTCCCCCGCCCGCCTGCGGTGTGGCGAACGCGATGAACGCACCCGCGGAGATCAGGCCGGTGACCTCGCCCGCGAACACCTGCTCGGTGCCCGTCTCGAACAGCAGCCGCTCGAGCGCGAAGCAGCGCGCCACGTCGTCGGCGTCGCGCTCGACGATCATCGCGTCGCGCTCGCGTTCGGAGCACCACGCGCCGAGCTCCGGCAGCTCCCCGCTGCGGGGCTCGCGCTCGCCGCCGCCCACCGCGGAGAGCAGCGCGCGGTGGCAGACGAGGTCGGGGTAGCGGCGGATCGGCGAGGTGAAGTGGCAGTAGCGTGGCGGAGTGCAGTCCCGCGTGGCCGAGGTTGCGTGGGCGAGTAGTACGCCTGCTTGAGCGAGCGCAGCACCAGCGAGCTGAGCGCCGCGCGACCGTGGCCCGTGCGGCGCACGTGATCGTCGACGCGCTTTGACATCTCGCCGATGAGCTCAGCGGCCTGTGAGGAGGACATGTTCTCCGGCAGCGGCGGGCGTGGGCACCTCCAGCGAGGCGAGCTGGTCGACGAGCCGTTCGATGCGCTCCGGCTGCGGGCGCTCGTGCACGCGATACAGGCACGGCACGCCGCGCTGGGACAGCAGGCCCGCGACGGCTTCGTTGGCGGCGATCATCAGGTGCTCGATCAGCCGGTGCGACTCCGTCTGCACGCGCGCGAAGATCTCCGCCACGTTGCCGTGCGCGTCGAAGGAGAACTCCGGCTCCTCGGAGTCCACCACCAGCGCGCCGCTGCGCTCGCGCTCGCGCTGCAGCCGCGCGGCGACCGCGCGCGCCGCGCGCAGCGGCTCCCCCCACGGCTCCGCCGCGGACTCGCCGCCCGCGAAGATGCGATCCACGCGCTCGTAGTCGAGGCGCTCGTCCGAGCGGATCAGCGAGCGGTAGAAGGCCGCGCGCGCGACCGTGCGCGCCGTGCAGCTCCATCTCCACCGTCACCGCCAGGCGGTCCACGCCGGGCATCAGCGAGCACGCGTCGCTCGACAGCGCGTGCGGCAGCATCGGCTCGACCGCCCCCGGCACGTACACGCTCGTGGCGCGCCTGCGCGCCTCGCGGTCGATCGGCGAGCCCTCCGGCACGTGCGCCGCCACGTCCGCGATGTGCACCCACACGCGCGTCGCCTCGTCGCCCAGCGCTTGCGCTGAGATCGCGTCGTCGAAGTCGCGTGCGCTCACGGGGTCGATCGTGAACGTGGGCAGATCGCGCAGATCGCGCCGGTTGTGATTCGCCTGCTGGGCGCGCTCGCCCGCCTCGCGCGCCTCGCGCTCCACCGCCGCGTCGAACCCACGCGCCAGGCCACGGTCGAGCATCAGCGCCCTCGATCACGTCGCGCGCCACGTCCGGGCGGCCGATCACGCGCACGATCCGCGCGCCGGCGCCGCGGGCGCCCTTGCCGCCAGCCCCGCGAGCGCCCGAACCGCGGCCGGAGTCGCGCCCACCGCCCGAGTCGCCGCCGCCAGACCCGCGCCCGCCCGTCTGCACGAGCACCATGTCCCCCGCGCGCGCTTTCGCCGCCGCGCCGCGCCCCGAGCCCGGCGAGCCGATCGTCAGCTGCGCCGAGCCTCCTCGCCGCCGCGTCGTCTCGGAGGCGTCGCCGCGCGGCGGGAACAGCGGCTCGGCGATCAGGAAGCGCCCGCGCCGCTCGAGCACCGCCACCACCGCGTTCGCGGGCGCCGGGCCGCTCGGCCCGGTCTCCCCGCCGGAGCGACGCCGCGCGAGCCGCTCACCTGAGCTTCGCCGCCAGCGTGCGCAGCGCCACGTCCAGGCCGTGAACGCTATCCACGTCGCGAACGATCACTTCGGGGGTGATGCCCGCGCCCTGCTTGACGCCGCCGCCGCCCAGGTTGCGCCCGTTGGGCGTGAAGTACTCGCCGACCGTGATGTCGAGCGCGCCACCGTTGGACAGCTCCTCCTCCTCCTGGAAGACGCCCTTGCCGAACGTGTGCGTGCCCACGACCGTCGCGCGGCGGTGGTCCTGCAGCGCCGCCGTCACGATCTCCGCGGCCGACGCGGTGTTGGAGTCCACCAGCACCACCATGGGGATCGAGTTCGCGATCGCCCCGCCGGTGGCCTTCAGCGTCTGCCGTGGGCTGCGTGCGCCCGCGCGTCGTCACGATCGTCGCTCCCTTCGCGATGAAGATGCTCGCGACCAGCTGCGCCTCGTCCACCAGGCCGCCGCCGTTGCTGCGCAGGTCGAGCACGAGGCCGCGCGCGCCGTGGCGCAGTTCGTGCTGCACCGCTTCGCGCACTTCGCCGTGCGCGCCCGGGGTGAACGTCGCCAGCGCGACCACTCCCAGCTTCACGCCGTGCACCGTCTCGCTCAGCGACGCCACCACCGGCTCGGACACCGTCGCGCGCGTGATCGACAGCGTGCGTCGCGCGCCCGCGCGACCCTGCCCTTCGCCGGGCCGTTCGATCTCCAGCTTCACCTCCGTCCCCGGCTGTCCCTTGATCAGCGCGATCGCCGCTTCCTGGGAAACCCCTTTGAGCGTGCGCCCGTTCACGGCCACGATCAGTTCCTCCGCCTGCAGCCCCGCGCGCTTGGCGGGCGAGTCGTCGAACACGCGTGAGATCAGCAGCCCGCGGGGACTGGGCGCGACCGACACGCCGATGCCGGTGAACTGCGGCGCGTGACCGAACTCGCCGTATTCCTTCGGCGTGAGGTAGTGCGAGAAGCGGTCGCCGAGGCTCGACACCATCCCCGAGATCGACGCGTCCGACAGCTGGCGCGCGGAGATCGGGCGGTAGTAGTCGTGCTCGATGCGCTCGATCGCTTCGTCGACCACCAGCGTCTGGTGGTTCGCCACGAACACGTCGCGCACGAAGCCCGGCAGGTATTCGGGATGCCCGCCCAGCCACAGGCCCGCGAGCAGCAGCGCCGGCAGCAGCGCCGCGAGCACGACTGTCAACGGCTGTCTGGCGGGCGGGCGCATCGCTGCGCGCAAGCGTAGTCGAGGCCATCCGCGTACCCGGACCCCGTCGCGCGTCGTTCCGGCATCGCGTCGAACCTTCTAGGGTTGGGCCATGGCCAAGATCACCTCGAGCGTCGTCCCCGCCAACGGACTGCCGATCCACCGCATCGAGCTGCCGGGCACGCGCGCGCTGACGATGCTCGTCGCGTTCGACGCGGGCGCGCGCAACGAGCGCCCGGAGGAGAACGGCATGGCGCACTTCCTCGAGCACCTCGTGTTCAAGGGCGGCGAGAAGTATCCGCACTACCGCGACGTCAACGAGACCGCCGAGCGTCTCGGCGGCGTGCTCAACGCGTACACCAGCCACGACCTCGTCGCCTTCCACATCACCGTGCGCGCCGAGAGCGCGGGGCCCGCGATCGACCTGCTCACGGACTTCGTCGGGCGCCCGCACCTCGACGCCGAGGAGCTCGACCGCGAGCGCGGCGTGGTGATCCAGGAGATCAACCGCGCGTACGACCAGCCGTCGATGGTCGCCGAGTACCTGATCGACCGCGCAGCGTTCGGCGAGCACCCGCTCGGGCGCACCGTGCTGGGGCCCGAGGAGAACCTCCGCAGCTTTACGCGCGAGGGCATCGTCGCGTTCCGCGAGCGCCGCTGGGCGGGCTCGCACGGCGGCGCGTTCCTCGTCGGCAACCTCGAGCACCTGCCAAGCGAGGAGCAGCTGCAGGAGTGCTTCGCGCGCTTCCCATCGCTGCCCGAGCCCGAGCCGTACGTGCCCGTGCCCGCGTTCGCGCCCGAGAAGCTGGTGGAGCAGCGCGACACCAACCAGTCGCACCTGCGCATGATCTACAGACCCCACATCGACGTGACCGATGTCCGCGAGCGCGCCGCGCTGTCGATCTACTCGACGCTGCTGGGCGGCTCGATGGGCTCGCGTCTGTTCGACGAGATCCGCGAGAAGCGCGGCCTGTGCTACTCGGTGTACGCCATCGACCACACGTTCGCCGACGTGCCCATCCTGCAGCTCGGCTCGGGTCTGGAGTCCGGCAAGTGCGTCGAGGCGTACACGCGCATGCGCGAGATCGTCGACGAGCTGCGCGCCGACGGCCCCACCGAGGAGGAGGTGCAGCGCGCCCGCGCCTACGCCGCCGGTCGCACGGTGCTCGGCTTCGAGAACACCAACGCCGTCGCCCGCTACGCCGCCACCCAGCGCGTCGTCTTCGGCGAGAACATCGACCCCGACGCGGCGATCGCCGCGCTCGACGCCGTCACATACGACGAGGTCCGGACCGTCGCCGCCGGCATCGCCGACGAGCTCGCGATCGCCTGCGTCGGACCGCACTCCGCCGACGAGTTCTAAGAGCTCGACGCCGACACATCCCCGCGATCGGGCGCCATCGCGTTCGAATCGTCCGTTGCAGCGCTGGAACTGACACATCCAGCGGCCATATCATGCATTACTTGCATGGCGAGAGAGGCACGCCTGGAGGGGCCGCCTGCCGCCGATGAGCGGAATCGAGCTACACCACGACAGGTTTGGAGCTGACGTTTTCAATGATGGCTGGGAGAATCACCGCGCGAGCGCTCGCCACCGCTCTGCTCACGTCCTGCGTGCTCGCCGCGCTCGCCGTCGGCCCCGTCGCGTTCGCCGCAGCATCCCCCAACCTCGCGATCGAACAGCCGCTCTCCGGCAGCGCCTCGACGAACGATCTCCCAACGTTCAGCGGCAGCAGCGAAGCTGAATCTGTTGTCACGGTCAAGGTCTACGCCGGCTCGAGCGCTGAAGGCGAACCGGTCCGCACGCTCGTCACGTTGTTCCCTCCCGTCGAAGGCAAATGGGAAGTCGCCGACGAAGCGCCGCTCGAACCGGGCCAGTACACCGCGGTGGCCGAACAGGAAACCGAAGGCGCCGTCAGCGAACCGGTGACCTTCACGATCGAAAGCGTCGACAACACAGCGCCCACCGTGTCGATCGACCCCGTAACCTCGCCCACGAGCGACCCCACGCCCACCCTCACCGGCACCCCCGGCGCCGAACCGGGCGATGGCACCGTCATCGTCACCGTCTACGAAGGCGCCACAACCGCGGGCGCAGTCGTATCGACGGGCGAAGCCAACACCGAAGGCGCCGCCTGGAACTACACGCCGGCCGAACTCCCCGACGGCACGTACACCGCGCAGGCCACCCAGGAAGACGCAGCCGGCAACACCGGCACGAGCGAAGCCGTGACATTCACGATCGACACGACCAAACCGGCCGTGTCGATCGAACCCGTGACCTCGCCCACGAACGACGCCACGCCCACCCTCACAGGCAGCGCCGGCACCGAAGCCGGCGACGGCACGGTCACCGTCACCATCTACGAAGGCCCCGCCGCGGAAGGAGAAGTCGCATCCTCCGGCCCTGCGACCAGCGAAGGCTCCACGTGGAAATACACCCCCGCCGAGCTACCCGACGGAACGTATACCGCGCAGGCCACCCAGCCCGACGAAGCCGGGCACACCGGCACTAGCGAAGCCGTGACATTCACGATCGACACGACCAAACCGGCCGTGTCGATCGAACCCGTGACCTCGCCCACGAACGACGCCACGCCCACCCTCACAGGCAGCGCCGGCACCGAAGCCGGCGACGGCACGGTCACCGTCACCATCTACGAAGGCCCCGCCGCGGAAGGCAAACCCGCATCGACCGGCCCCGCGACCAGCGAAGGCCCGACCTGGAAATACACGCCCGCCAAACTCCCCGACGGCACCTACACCGCCAAGGCGGTCCAACACGACCAAGCGGGAAACACCGGAGCGAGCGTCGCGGTCACCTTCACCGTCGACACCACCGCGCCACATCCCACCATCACCGCCCCCTCCGAAGGGGCCGTGCTGAACGCCTCCAGGGTCACGATCAGCGGCACCGCCGGTCAAACAGGCGGCGCCCTTCAGCCGATCAGGCTGAAGATCTACGCCAGCGCATCGACCGCGGGGAGCCCCGTGCAGACGCTCGAAGTGACGGCCAGCGCCGGCAAATGGACGACCGGCGCAAGCGGGCCCGTGCTCACCGACCATCTCTACACGGTGCTCGCCGAACAGTCCGACCAGGCGGGCAACGTCGGCACGGACACCGTCACGTTCACGATCAAAACGAGCTCGCCCACGGTCACGCTCAACACGAACGCATCGGTGCACCGTGAAAGCACGCTCGTCGCCGACGCAACGCCCAGCTTCAGCGGGACGGGGTCCACCGCGCCGGAAGACAGCGCCACGATCATCGTGAAGATCTACAGCGGCGGATCCACCTCAGGCAGCCCGGTTCGGGAAATCGAATCCACGCTCAGCGGCTCCAAATGGCAGACCGGCCCCGTGGCGGTGCTCGCGGACGGCGTCTACACGGCGATCGCCGAGCAGGAAGACACGAGCCCCTTCGGAGAAACGGGCGTCAGCACGTCCTCCACGTTCACCGTCGACGGACATCCCCCGGCCGTCACTCTCACCACCCCCGCCAATGCCAGCACCACGACGAGCTCCTCACAGCCGCTCGCGGGAGCGGCCGGTACGGCGTCCGGCGACGCCACCGAAGTCAAGGTCCAGCTGTACTCGGGCTCGAGCGCCGGCGGCCCGTTGCTGCAGACGATCGCCGTGCAGGCTTCCGCCGGCAAATGGTCGACCGCCGCCGGCGGGCTCGAACCCGGCACCTACACCGTGCGCGCAGAACAGAGCGACGACGTCGGCAACGTCGGCCTGAGCGCCCCCGCCACGTTCACCGTCACCGCGCCCGAACCCGTGACCAAAACCGAAACCACGCCCGTAACTCCGCCGGTGACGCCCCCCGTGACCACACCCGTTGCGCCCCCACCGGCTCCCCCCGTCGCCGCAGAACCCGCGCTCATGCAGCCGTTCCCCGTCGTGCGCATCGCCGGCTCGGTCAGCTCCTTCGGGGCGAAACTCAACCTGCTCTCGGTGCAGGCGCCGGCCGGCGCAACCGTCACCGTCAGCTGCCACGGCCACGGCTGCCCCGCCAAGCGCGTCGACACCGTCTCCACATCCGGGCGCAGCGGGAGCAAACTGGGCCTCGTCACGATCACGTTCCGGCGCTTCGCGCGCTCGCTCAGCGCCGGCGCATCGCTGCAGATCAGAATCTCCAAGGCGGGGCAGATCGGCAAGTACACGCGCTTCACCATCCGTCGCGGCAAGCTTCCCAAGCGTCTCGACACGTGCCTCAGCCCAGCCGGCATCCAACCGATCGCGTGCCCGTCATGAGCGCCGCTCGCGACATCGCCATGCGCTGGATCGACTCCGAGCGCACGCCCGTGCCGATGAGCGTCCGCCCGTGGATCGCACTGGCGGTCGTATGCCCGGCGATCTTCCTCTGCTTCTTCTTGATCGGGCGCTCCACCATCTCCGCCAACACCCCCCATGCAACCGTCGCCACGAGCCTCCCCATCGCCTACGGCGGCGCCGCCGTTCCAGCGCATCTCGGCGGCGCTCCCGCCATCCAAGCGATCACGACCGCGCAAATACGCCACGGGGCAGCCCCGCGCGCCGGCTCGACGGTCTCGACCGCAGCCACGCAGCCGGCAGCCGCGAGCGCACCCATTCCAGCCTCCACCACACAGCCACAAGCGTCCAGCGCGCCCACGCAGACCTCGACCCCCACCCCCGCCGCTGCCCCCTCCACGCCCACCACCCCCGCGCGCCACGCACAGCCCCACAAAGGCGGTCGCGAATCGTTCGACAGCTCCGGCTGAGCTCGTGTACTGGTCGACCGTCAGCCTGCTCAGGCTCGCCACTCCCCTGCTCGCCGCGATCGCAGTCGCGGGCTACCTGGTGGGCCACCAGCACACCACCACCGCACCCGCGAACGCGTTCGGCGAGCGGACGCGGATCGCCTACGGCACGAACGTGCTGCTCGAATACCCCGTCAGCTGGCAGACCGCCACCGCCGGCGCCGGCGCCGGCGCCGGCCCCACGATCCCGGGCCTGTCGATCGCCCACGCGATGCTGCTCGCCCCCGCGGGCGACGGCGCCCAAAGCGGGCTGCTGAGCGGAACGATCTCCGGCGAAAGCCCGCTCCCTCCGCAGCTGCTCGCCCGCCTGCGCGCGGAACCGCGCACCGAAGTGGTCGACCTCCTCGACGCACAGGCCTACAGCTACAGCCAGCTCAGCCCGCGTGGCTACAGCGGCGCGCTCCAGCTGTACGTCATCCCCACTCTCACCGGCAGCCAGACGGTGCTCGCGTGCTACGCGCCCAACGCTCTCTCCAACTCCATGCGCCAGTGCCAGCAGATCGTCGCCGGACTCACGCTCACGGGCACCTCCCCCACCGACCTCACGCCCGACGCGAGCTACGCCGCGCTCCTGCACAGGCTCGTCAGCGTGCTCGACGCACAGCGGCTCGAGCTGAGAAGGCAGATGAGCGCGCGCATCGGCGCGAAGGCGCTCGCGCACCTCGCCGAGACGCTCGCCAACGACCTCGCCGCCGCCGCCAGCTCGCTCGCGGCGCTGGAACCGCCGCGCACCGCCGGCTCCGCCCACATGGCGCTCACACGCGCCATCCTCGGCGCGCGCCGTGCATACGACGCGCTCGCCGCCGCCGCTCTCGGTGCACGCCCCGCCCGCTACGCCACAGCACAGACACGCGTCGCACAAGCCGAGACCGCCGTCGACGCAGCGCTGCAGACGTTCACGCTGCTCGGCTACAGCCACCCACGCTGAGGCGAGCCGGGGGCAGACCCGACCCGGAGAGTCACGAGCGACACCCAGCGTCTGCTCAGCCGAGCGCGACCATGCGCTCGATCGGCACACGCGCGAGCTCCGCCACATCCGCCGGCACGCGCACCTCGAAGCGCATCTCACGCAGCGCGTCGCGCAGGTTCTCCAGCGTGATCATCTTCATGTACTGGCACGACGCCTCCGCGTTCGCCGGGATGAACTCCACATCCGGCGCCGCCATCCGCAGCGGGTGGAGCATCCCCACCTCCGTCGCCACCACCGCCTTGCGGCGCGTGCGCGAACCCGACGCCCCCTCAGCGCGCGCGTCAGCAGCCTCGGCGTCCTGCGTGACCTGCTCGACGTCCTGCGCCGCCCGCTCGGCGTATTGCAGCATCCCACCCGTCGAGAGCATGTGCACGCCCTGCGCCGACACGTCGCCCGCCGCCACGTACTCCATCACGCTCGTCGAGCAGCCACACTCCGGGTGGATCAGGAAGTCCGCGCCCGGGTGCGCCGCGCGCGTCGCTTCGATGTCCGACGGGCGGATCCCCGCGTGCACGTGGCACTCGCCGTCCCACACGTGCATCCGCTTGCCGAGCTCCTTCTCCACATACGCGCCCAGCCACATGTCCGGGCCGAACAGGATCTCCGTGTCCAGGCCGTGCGTGTCGTAGATGTGGCGTACCACGTCCACCGCGTTCGCCGACGTGCAGCAGTAGTCCGTCAGCGCCTTCACCGCCGCCGTGGTGTTCACGTACATCACCACCACGCCCTCCGGGTACTGCGCCCGCCACGTCGCCAGCTGCCCCTCGTCGATCGACTCCGCCAGCGAGCAGCCAGCGTCCAGGTCCGGAATCAGCACCGTCTTCTCAGGGCACAGCACCGACGCGGTCTCCGCCATGAAGTGCACGCCGCAGAACACGATCGTCTCTGCCTCCGTCTCCGCCGCCCTACGCGACAGCCCCAGCGAGTCGCCCACGTAGTCCGCCACGTCCTGCACCTCGGGCACCTGGTAGTTGTGCGCCAGGATCACCGCGTTTCGCTCAGCCGCCAGCGCGCGCACCTCGTCCTTCATCGCCGCAAGCTCCTCCGGAGACAGGCCGGCAGCGCCGGGGCTGGTCGGGGCCATCGGCAGCGTGGGGGCCATGGGCAGGTTCATGGCAGGGCCTCCAGTGTGAGAGAGAGGTCTAGAGCGGGCGCGGAGTGGGTCAGCGCACCCATCGAGATCCATTCTACCCCCGTCTGCGCCACCGCCCGGAGCGTCGCCAGCGTCACCCCGCCGCTCGCCTCCAACTCAGCCCTGCCCGCCACCTGCGCCACCGCCGCGCGCAGCTGCGCCTCGTCCATGTTGTCCAGCAGCAGCCGCGGCGCGCCCGCTGCCAGCGCCTCGTCGATCTCCGCCGCGTCGCGCACCTCCACCTCGAGCGTGCCCGCCAGCTCGGGCGCCACCTCGCGCGCCCGCGCGACCGCCTGGGCGATCCCGCCCGCGGCCGCGATGTGGTTCTCCTTGATCAGGATCGCGTCGAACAGACCCACGCGATGGTTCACCGCACCGCCCGCCGCCACCGCCGCCTTCTCGAGCGTCCGCAGGCCCGGCGTGGTCTTGCGCGTGTCGAGCACCTTCGCGCCCGTACCCTGCACAGCGCGCGCCGCCAGCGCCGCCATGCGTGGCCACACCAGAGAGGTGCGCGAGGAAGTTCAGCGCCGTGCGCTCGCCTGTCAGCAACGCGCGTGCGCTGCCCTGCGCCGTCAGTACCGGGCCACCGGCCTCACGCCACACGCCCTCCTCCACGAGCCGCTCCACACGCACCTCGGAGTCGAGCTGCGCGAACGCCTCTTCGGCCGCGTCGAAGCCGTAGATCGCGCCGGGGGCCTTCTGCGTGATCATCGCCCGCGCCCGCGCGCCGGCCTCCACCGTCGCCTCCGTCGTCACGTCGCCGCCGCCGACGTCCTCCAGCGAGCGCCGCCCGGACGAGCGCGACGAGGCCCTGCACCTGTTCGCCGCCCACTACTAGCCTTGGCCCGACGCGGTCGAGAACAGATACGCACGCACGAAATCATCAAGATCGCCATCGAGAACTCGCTGCACGTCGCCCATCTCGTGCCCCGTGCGATGGTCCTTGACCATCGTGTAGGGGTGCAGCACGTAGGAGCGGATCTGCGAGCCGAAGTTCACGTCCTGCGCCTCGCCCTTCTCCGCCGCGATCTCCTCCTGGCGTTCGCGCTCTTTGCGCTCCAGCAGCTTCGCGCGCAGCATCGCCATCGCCGTCGCGCGGTTCGACGACTGCGAGCGCTCGTTCTGGCACTGCACCACGATCCCGCTCGGGCGGTGCGTGATGCGCACCGCCGAGTCCGTCTTGTTGACGTGCTGCCCGCCCGCGCCCGACGCGCGGTACGTGTCCACCTGCAGGTCGTCCTCGTTGATCTCGACCTCGCCCGTGTCCTGCACCACCGGCGCCACCTCCACGCCCGCGAAGCTCGTCTGGCGGCGGTGCGCCGAGTCGAACGGCGACAGGCGCACCAGCCGGTGCACGCCGCGCTCGGCGCCGAACAGCCCGTACGCGTTCTCGCCCGAGGCGCGGAACGTCGCCGACTTGATGCCCGCTTCCTCCCCCGCGCTCGCCTCCAGCAGCTCAACCCCGAAGCCGCGGCGCTCAGCCCAGCGCATCAGCATCCGCAGCACCATCTCCGCCCAATCCTGCGCGTCCGTGCCGCCCGCACCCGCGTTCACGCGTCACCAGCGCGTCGCCCGCGTCGTAGCGCCCCGAGAACAGGCGCTGCTCCTCCAAGGCCGCCAGGCGCTCCTCCACCGAGGCGATCTGCTCGTCCACCTCGCCCTGCAGCGAGGAGTCCTCAGCTGCCATCTCGCTCAGGCCGTCCAGGTCCTCCACGTCCGCCCGCAGCGCGTTGAAACGTCTCTAAGCGCCTCGTCGCGCGCGAGTGCTCCGCCGACACCGCAGCTGCTCGCTCGGAGTCGTCCCAGAAGCCTTCCGCTCCCATCTCGTCCTCGAGCGACGCCACGCGCCCGGCCAGCTCAGCCGGGTCAAAGATAGTCCGAGAGCAGCTTCATCTGCTCGCGGATGGCAGCCAGGCGCTGGGGAGTCGACTCGCTGGGCGTGACTGTGGCCATGGGGTCACGGTATCAGCGGTGGTGGTGGGACCGGTGCCCGCCGTGCCTCGTAGTCAGGTCACCAGAGCACAGGCACGTCGTATGCCGCGATCCGGGGGTCGTTCGTGACGAGCGTCAGACCCTCGCTCTGCGCTTGGGCGATCAGCATACGGTCGAATGGGTCGCGGTGATGAGGCGGGAGCGCTCCCGCCTGGAGAGCATGCGTAAAGGTGATGCCGAGTTCTATGAATCTGGCTTCCTTCACCCTATCCAGTAGGTCGTCCGGAGCCTTGAGCTTGCCGGAAGCACGCTTGATCGCGATCTCCCAGATGCTTGCCGAGCTGACATAAGCGGGTACCGCTCCCGCACTCAAGACATCACGAGCAACTGACGACAGGCGATCAGTGTCGCCAACGCTCCATAGGAGCGCGTGCGTGTCCAGCAGGAGCGGGCTCAATCCCGCATGCCAAAGAGGCGCTCGATCTCCTCATCTGGCTCGTCGAAGTCGTCGCTCATCCAGATCTGTCCGCGTAGAGCTCCCATTTGACGGCGGGCCGCTGGCTCGTCGTAGCGGATCAGCTTGGCCACAGGGCGCTGACCACGACGAATCACGATCTCCTCACCATCCGTGACGCGCTCGATCAGGCTCGAGAGCTGGGTTTTCGCCTCTGTGACCGTGACTATCTCGGACATGTGAGCATCGTATCAGACCTGGTTGACCTGGTCTGAATACAAGCGAGCCGACCGCGACCCCGTCATTCGAGCACTCGAACTTCACCGCCGACGGCGTTAACGCGTGGATGTCTCCCAATATGGTGTCTTTGTTTCCCGCATTTTACGCTGATTTGCAGGACATTTGTATAGTCAGAAACATTTCCCGCGTAAATCATTTGTGGTTTGGGAGCGACATCTGTATTGTCGAAGCGGGACCCAAACAGAAGCTCATTTTTTCAAAACAATGAAGAAATGGGTGCTCAATGTCTACTGGTCAGAACCACGGAGGTCCCTCGCCGCGGTTTCTCGCCTGGTGGCGGTTTCTCATCGAAACGCTAGTCTGCTTGGCACTCTTAGCGGCAATCGTAGAGTTGGGCATCAACGCCGGGCACGAGGTCTTTGCCGGCCCTGCGATTGGTGCGCTGGCAGCCGGGATCGTAGGAATCGTTCGGCACCGCTGGTAGACCCGCCATAACGGCGCGCTTACGAGTCGGAGGGCGCGGCCTCCGGCTTGATCCGCTTGCGGCCCTTCTGATCGGTGCGCCCCGTGCCGATGCACTCGCGGCACACGATCCATTTGCTCTCCTGCGGCGCCTCGTCCTCAACTGGGGGCGGCGTCCACCACTTCCACCCCGCGCCGCCGCACGTCTTGCAGCGGTCGCTCTCGGGTATCAGCCTGTCGCTCTGAGCCATTCGATCACCCTACCCCGTGCGTCGGCCGTCTAGGTCCCGTGGCACTTCTTGAACTTCTTGCCGCTGCCGCACCAGCAGGGGTCGTTGCGGCCCACCTCGTGCTCGTGGTCGACCACGCGCTGCTCCACCACGGGCATCGTTTCGCCCTCCGGGCCTTCGCCGAAGCCATGCGGAGCGCCGCCAGCGAAGCCCGCCGCGGCCGCCGCGGCCGCCAGCGCGCCCGATCCCGCCTCGCTGTGGCCGCCTGAGTAGGACACGCGGCCCGCACGCGTGGAGTTGCCCGCGGCCTGGAACGGCTGCATCGGAACGCCGCCGCCACCGCCGCCTCCGTTCTGGCCCTCCACGTTCACCTGCACGTTGAAGATCATTCGTGCGTAGTCCGCCCACACGCTGTTCATCAGATCGCCGAACAGCGTGAACGCCTCGTTCTTGTACGCCACCAGCGGGTCGATCTGTGCGAAGCCGCGCAGGTGGATGCCCTCGCGCAGGTAGTCCATGTCGAACAGGTGCTCGCGCCAGCGTTCGTCGATGATCTGCAGCAGCAGGAAGCGCTCCAGCGCCCCCATCAGCTCCTCGCCCAGGGACTGCTGGCGGGCCTCGTACAGCTCCATCGCCGTCGCCACGATGCGATCGCTCAATGAGTTGCGGTCCACCGTGTCGCTGTTCAGTTCCTCGCGGCCCATGTCGAGCGGGAAGAACTGGCCCAGCGCCACGAACAGGCCGTCCAGATCCCAGTCCTCCAGGAAGTCGCCCGGTGTGTACTGATCGACCGTGCGCTCGATCACCTTCGCCACCTCGCCGCGCGCCTCCTCGCCGATGCTCTTGCCTTCCAGCACCTCGTCGCGGTAGGCGTAGATCACGCGACGCTGCTCGTTCATCACGTCGTCGTACTCCAGCACGCGTTTGCGGATCAGGAAGTTCTGCTCCTCGACCTTCTTCTGCGCTTTCTCGATCTGTTTCGAGAGCATCCCCGCCTCGATCGGTTCCTCGTTGCCCTCCTCGTCCACGCCGCCCAATTTGTCCAGGATGCGGTAGATGCGGTCGCCCGCGAACAGGCGCACCAGGTCGTCCTCCGCGGACAGGAAGAAGCGCGACTCGCCCGGGTCACCCTGACGGCCCGCGCGACCGCGCAGCTGGTTGTCGATCCGGCGCGACTCGTGGCGCTCGGTGCCGCAGATGAACAGCCCACCCGCCGCCATCACCTGCTCGCGGCTGTCCGCCAGCTTGCGCTCCACCTCCGGCAGGATCTCGCGCATCCGCCGCTCGTACTCCTCCTCGTCCTCGCGGTCCACGCCGTCGCGCGCCAACTGCTGCGCCGCGAGGTGCTCTGGATTGCCGCCCAGCTTGATGTCCACGCCGCGGCCCGCCATGTTCGTCGCGATCGTCACCGCGCCCGGCTGGCCCGCCTCCGCCACGATGTCCGCCTCGCGCGCCGCGTGCTCCGGCTTGGCGTTCAGCACCGTGTGCTTCACACCCGCCTTCGTCAGTCGCTGCGACAGCAACTCCGAGACCTCAACCGAGATCGTCCCCACGAGCACCGGTTGGCCCGCCTCGTGGCGCGAGACGATCTCCCTCGCCACCGCGCTCCACTTGCCCTCCTTCGTCTTGTAGACCTGATCGTTGCGGTCCGCGCGCACCATCTCCCGGTTCGTCGGGATCTGCACCACCGGCAGCTCGTAGATCTTCATGAACTCCGTCGCCTCCGTCAGCGCCGTGCCCGTCATGCCCGACAGCTTCTCGTACAGGCGGAAGAAGTTCTGGTAGGTGATCGTCGCCAGGGTCTGGTTCTCCTCCTGGACCGCCACTTTCTCCTTCGCCTCGATCGCCTGGTGCAGGCCCTCTGACCAGCGCCTGCCATCGAGGATGCGCCCCGTGAACTCGTCGATGATCGCCACCCCGCCGTCGATCACCGCGTAGTCCACGTCGCGCTTGTACAACGCCTCAGCGCGCAGCGCCTGGATCAGGTGGTTCACCAGGTGCCCGTTCTCCGCGCGGTACAGGTGGTCGATGCCCAGGAAGCGCTCCGCCTTCGCCACGCCCTGCTCGGTGATCGCCACCGTCTTCTGCTTCTCGTCGACCTCGAAGTCGAAGTCCGCCGTGAAGTTCTTCTTCATCCGCGGGTCCATGCCTTCGGGGGTCTTGCCCACCACCATCTGCGGCGCCAGGCGCGCGAACTTCACGTACAGGTCGGCCGCCTGTTCGGGCGCGCCAGAGATGATCAGCGGCGTGCGCGCCTCGTCGATCAGGATGTTGTCCACCTCGTCCACCACCGCGAAGTAGTGGCCGCGCTGAACCTTTTCCTCCAGATCCTTCGCCATGTTGTCGCGCAGGTAGTCGAAGCCGAACTCCGAGTTCGTGCCGTACAGCACGTCGCACGCGTACGCGCGCTGCTTCTCGTCGTAGTCCTGCTGGCTCTGCAGCACGCCCACCGACACGCCCAGCGCGTCGTAGATCGGGCTCATCCATTCCGCGTCGCGGCGCGCCAGGTAGTCGTTCACCGTCACCACGTGCACGCCCCTGCGCTCCCGCGGAGCGTCCGGATCGTCGGGGTCCGGGTCACGCACCGCCAGCGAGTTCAGCACCACCGCCAGCGTCGCCGTCAGCGTCTTGCCCTCGCCCGTCTTCATCTCCGCGATCTGGCCCTCGTGCAGCGCCATCCCGCCGATCAGCTGCACGTCGAAGTGGCGCATCCCCATCGTGCGCTTGCCCGTCTCGCGCACGATCGCAAAGCACTCCGGCAGCAGATCGTCCAGCGACTCGCCATCCGCCGCGCGCTCGCGCAGCACGTCCATGCGCGCGCGCAGCTCAGCGTCGCTGTCGTGCTCCAGCTCCGCCTCGAACGCGCCGATCAGCGCCACGCGCTTCTGGTAGGTCTTGAACTTCTTCGCCTCGCCGACGTTCAGCGCGCGATCGAGCAGTGAGGGCATGCGCCAAGGATAGCTCCCGCCGCGCGCGCGGTCAGCCGTAAGCCGGATGTCGTCTCCGGCTCACGGCCGAGCCCGTCCTCGCCGGCCCTCGCAGGGACCGCAAAGCTCAGAACGAAGTCAGTCCCGCGCCGCGCGCAGCGGCCCGCGCCGCGCGCGCGGCCGCGGCGTGCGCCTCGCGGCGGTGCCTCAGTTTGTCGCGATGGCGCTTCACCTGGCGGGCCAGCTCGTCGACCATCAGGTTCATCGAGTGCAGCAGCTCCGGCGATGCGTCGTGAGCGCGCAGCGTCACGCCCTTCAGGTACAGCGTGCCCTCCGCCACGTGGCAGTCGGCCACACGCGGATTCGGCTCCTTGAAGATCTCGATCTCCAGGCGGGCCAGGTCTGAGACCTGTCGCGCGACCTTGGTCAGACGGCGCTCCGCATGCGAGCGCATCTCGTCGGTGACCGGGACGTTTCGACCCTTGATGTCGATTTGCATCGTAGGCTCCTTCGGTCGTCCTTTTGGGGGTTGCCGTGACATCGATGCTACGCCTGTGCACGGCGGATGTAAATAGGTTTGGACACACGATGTCTACGGCCAACTACCCATGTGCTGCGACCTCTACGCTGGTCGAGGTTCGCGGTCCGCGCCGCCCCGCGCGCGAGCCCGGTGGGACAATCGGCGCGTGAGCCCCCGCCTCGACTGGTCGCTCAGCCCCGGTGTGCTCATCGGCGCGGTCGTCCTCGCGTGGGTCTACGTGCGACGCTGGCGCCAGGTACGCCGCGGCGTGTCTCCAATGTCTGGCGCCGAGGCCCCCGTATGGCGGCTGTGCTGCTTCCTCGCCTCGACCGCGCTCGTGCTCGTGGCGCTCCTCTCGCCGCTCGACGCGCTCGCCGATCAGCTGTTCTTCGGGCACATGATCCAGCACATGCTGCTGCTCGACCTGGTGCCCGTTCTCGCCATCCTCGGGCTCACCAAGGTGATCCTGCGGCCCGTGACGCGCGCCGTGCACGACCTCGAGCGCCGCGCCGGGGCGCTCGCCCACCCCGCGTTCGCCGTCGTGCTGTACGTCGCCGTGATCTGGGCCTGGCACGTGCCCGCCGCGTACGACTTCGCCGTCCGCCATGCACTCGTGCACGTGCTCGAGCACCTCTCATTCGTGCTCGCCGGCTCGCTCTACTGGTGGCACCTGCTCTCCCCGATCCGCGCGCGCCTGCGCCTCGACGGCATGGGCCCGGTCGTATACATGGCCTCCACCAAGCTGTTCGTCGGCGCGCTCGGCATGGGCCTCGCGTTCGCGCCCTCCGCGCTCTACCCCTACTACGTCCACCACGCGCGCGTGTGGGGCATCTCCGCCATCAGCGACCAGTCGATCGCGGGGCTCGTCATGGCCGTCGAGCAGTCGATGGTGATGGGCGTCGCGCTCGTGACGCTGTTCATGCGCGCGCTCAGCGAGTCCGAGCGCGAGCAGCAGCGCCGCGAGCGCTACGAAGCGATCTAGCCGCGGCGGCGCAGGCTCTGCAGGATGCCGCCGTGCCCGGCGATCGCGCCGATCAGGATCGACTCGCGTGCGATCTCCGTGCCGGGGAACACGATGCTCTCGCGCAGCTGCGCGCGGTCTCCGAGCACCGCTCCGTCGCCCAGCACCATCGGCCCCATCAGACGCACGCCCGCGCCGATCTTCACGTCGCGCCCGATCCACACCGGCCCCTCGATCTCCGTGTCCTCGCCCAGCGGCGAGTCTCCCACCACGGTCACGCCGGGGCTGATCTCCTCGCCCTCGATCTCCAGGCGCAGCTCGCCGCGCAGCGCGTCGAACGTGCCCTGCCGGAGCTCCGCCAGCGAGCCGACGTCGTTCCAGTACTCGCGTACCTCGTGGATGTGGAACGGCACGTCGTTCTCCAGCAGCACCGGGAAGACGTCCTGCGCCCAGTCGGCGAACGGGCGTTTGGGGAAGTAGTCGAAGATCTCCGGGCTGAACACGTAGATGCCGCAGTTGCCGAGGTCCGACAGCGCCTCCTCCGGCTCCGGCTTCTCCTGAAAGCCCGTGATGCGGCCCTCGCGGTCGTGCAGCACCACGCCGTACTCGCGCGTGTCCGGCACCTTCTTGACCGCCAGCGTCGCGATTCCGCCGCTCTCGCGGTGGCGCGCCGCGAGCGCGCCCAGGTCGATGTCCGTCAGCGCGTCGCCGGAGATCACCAGGAACGGCTCGTCGCCGAAGAAGTCCGCGCACGCGCGCACGCCGCCGGCCGTGCCCAACAGCTCCTCCTCGACGCGATACGAGAGCCGCTCGCCGAAGTAGTCGCTGATCGTCTCCGGGAAGTAGTGCAGGTTCGCGATCACCTCGTCGAAGCCGTGGCGCTCCAGCAGCTCGACGATGTGCTCCATCACCGGCCTGTCGAGCACCGGCACCATCGGCTTCGTGATCTCGTACGTCAGCGGGCGCAGGCGCGTGCCGAGCCCCGCCGCGAGGACCATTGCTCTCATCGGTATGCGCGAGCGCCGATTAGTAGCGGTAGTGGTCGGGCTTGTACGGGCCGTCTACTGGAACCCCGATGTAGGCGGCCTGCTCGGGACGGAGCTTGGTGAGCTTCACGCCGAGCGCGTCGAGGTGCAGCCGCGCGACCTTCTCGTCGAGGTGCTTGGGCAGCACGTACACCTGCTTCTCGTACTCGTCGTTCTTCGTGAACAGCTCGATCTGCGCGATCGTCTGGTTGGAGAACGAGTTCGTCATCACGAACGTCGGGTGCCCAGTCGCGTTGCCCAGGTTCAGCAGACGTCCCTCGCTCAGCAGGATGATCGCGTGGCCGTCTGGGAACATCCACTTGTCGACCTGCGGCTTGATGTTCGTGCGCGTCGCCACCTTCGCCAGGCCCGCCACGTCGATCTCGTTGTCGAAGTGGCCGATGTTGCCGACGATCGCCTGGTGCTTCATGCGGCCCATGTCCGCCGCGGTGATGATGTCGCGGTTGCCCGTCGTCGTGATGAAGATGTCCGCCGTCTCGATCACGTCGTCGAGCGTTTTCACCTCGTAGCCCTGCATCAGCGCCTGCAGCGCGCAGATCGGGTCGATCTCCGTCACCACCACGCGTGCCCCCTGCGCCGCAGCGAGTCCGCGCAGCCCTTGCCGACGTCGCCGAAGCCGCACACGACGGCCACCTTGCCGCCGATCATCACGTCGGTGGCGCGGTTGATGCCGTCGATCAGCGAGTGGCGGCAGCCGTAGAGGTTGTCGAACTTGGACTTCGTCACCGAGTCGTTCACGTTGATCGCCGGGAACAGCAGCTCGCCGGCCTTCGCCATCTCGTAGAGGCGGTGAACGCCCGTCGTCGTCTCCTCGGTGACGCCCTTGATGCCCTGGCCGATCGTCGTCCAGCGCTGCGGGTCCTCCTCCAGCGAGCGCTGCAGCAGCGTCAGGATCACCGTGAACTCCTCCGACTCCGCCTGCGCGGGGTCCGGCACGGCGCCGGCCGCCTCGTACTCCGTGCCCTTGTGCACGAGCAGCGTCGCGTCGCCGCCGTCGTCGAGGATCATGTTCGGGCCGCCGCCGTCCGGCCAGCGCACGACCTGCTCGGTGCACCACCAGTACTCCTCGAGCGTCTCGCCCTTCCACGCGAACACCGGCACGCCCGCCTGCGCCATCGCCGCCGCCGCGTGGTCCTGCGTGGAGAAGATGTTGCACGTGCACCAGCGCACCTCCGCGCCGAGCGCCATCAGCGTCTCGATCAGCACCGCCGTCTGGATCGTCATGTGCAGCGAGCCCGTGATGCGCGCGCCCTTCAGCGGCTGAGCGTCGCGCGTACTCGCGGCGGATCGCCATCAGGCCGGGCATCTCGTGCTCGGCGAGCGTGATCTCCTTGCGGCCGAACTCCGCCAGCGAGAGGTCGGCGACCTTGAAGTCGGTGTCGGTCAGCGTTGCGGTGGGGGTCATCTTCTCTCCATGGTAATTGGTCGTTGCGCGCGGCTCAGCGATTGGCGAGCGCGGCCTTCAGGTCCTCGATCAGCGTCACCGGCCCCGGATCCACGCCACGCAGCGCGGCCAGGTAGATCGACACCAGATCGCCGAGCAGCACGAGCGAGACGACACGCTCGATCGCCGTCTGCCCGCGTGTCTCCAGCCGGAAGCTCGCGGCCGCGTTGCCCGCGATCAGGCGCTCCGTCAGGTCCATCCTCTCCTTCACCCGCGGGTGCGCGTCCGAGTCGTCCAGGAACACCGCCGAGAAGCGCCCCAGCTCGCCCGCGCCCTCCCAGCCGGCGATCTCGTTGTGGTCGAGCTCCGGCAGTTCGTTCCAGAAGCACGGCTGCTTCGAGTTCTCGTTGATCTGCGTCTTCCAGCGATAGGCGATCGGGCTCGTGAGGCCCGCGCCCGCGATCACCGGCGTCGTGCCCAGCAGGCCGCGCGCGATCGCCTTGGCCAGCGAGTCCTCCGGCGCGTCGGGACCCCACTCCGCCACCAGCTGCTCGGTGTGCGAAGCGGCCACGTCGATCTCCGAGGTCAGCCGCGGGCCCGCGCCGCACAGAGCCGCCACCTCGAGCGCGGCGACGATCATGTACGCCACCGCCGCGCGCGGCTGGAAGCCGCCCGGCAGCGGGATCACCGGCACGCCGTCCGCGCGCGCCATCTCCGCCAGGCGCCCGCCGGTCGTCACCACCGTGCGCTTCGCGCCCAGCGCCCCCGCCGACTCGTAGCAGGCGAGCGTCTCCTCGGTGTCGCCCGAGTAGCTCGCGCACAGCACCATCGTGTCCGGCGTCGTCCACGTCGGCAGGCCGTAGGCGCGCGTCACGAAGATCGGCCGCGAGGCGTGGTCGCCGAGCGCCGCGCGCGCCAGCGCGCCGCCGATCGCCGAGCCGCCCATGCCGGCGACGACCAGCCCCGCCGTTGTGTCCCAGTCCTGCATGATCGCCGACTCCACGCGCCACAGCGCGTCGCGCAGATGCTCGGGCAGGGCCAGCACGTCGCCGAGCTGGTCGGAGGGGTCGACCCGGGCGATCGCCGCGCGCGAGAGCTCCTGCGCTATCGGTGTCGCTGTCGCGCCGCCATCGCTCATCTGCTCGCCTCCTGTGGTCGTCGAATGGTTGTGGTCATGATCCGGTAGCTCGTTGAAATGCGGGTATGGCCTTCGTGGCGGCGCGCCGAGCCTAGAACTCGATCGCGCCGTCGGGCAACTGCACACCAGGGAAGATACGCGCCCCGCGTGTGATCACGTTGCCCGCCCCCACCATCACGCCTTCGCCGAGCACCGCCCCGCCGGTGATCTTCGTGCCCGCGCCGATCCGACAGCCGGCCGCCACGATGCAGTCGCGCAGCTCGCAACCCTCGCCGATCTGCGTCCCCTCGAGGACCACGGCGCGCTCCACGCTGGCGCCCGCGCCGACCGACACGTCCTCTGCCAGCACCACCAGGCTGCCCACGTGCGCGCCCTCCGCCACGCTCACGCCGCGCTCGATCACCGCCGGCGGGAACCACGCGGCCGTGCACCTCCGCGCCGTCCGCCACCGCCAGCCAGTTCTCGCCCAGGCGCTCGCGCACCGCCGTGTCCACGTTGCCCTCGATGATGTCGAAGGTGCCCTGCAGGTAGCGCTCCGGCGTGCCGATGTCCAGCCAGTAGCCGTCGGAGACGAAGCCGTAGAGGCCGTTGCCGATCAGCGCCGGCCACACCTCGCGCTCGATCGACACGTTGCGATCCGGCGCGATCAGCTCGAGGATCTCGCGCTCGAGCACGTAGGCGCCCGCGCTGATCAGGTTCGAGGGCGCCTCCTCGGAGCTGGGCTTCTCGACGAACTCGCTCACCGAGCTGTCCTCGTCGATCACCACCAGGCCGTAGGCGGTCGGGTCCGCGACCGCCACCAGCGCAGCGTCGCCCGCGCGCCCGTCGACTCGTGCTGGGCGATCTGCGCCGTCAGGTCGATGTCCGTCAGAACGTCGCCGTTGAGCATCAGGAAGCGCTCGTCGAGCATCGGCTCCGCCAGCTTCAGCGCGCCCGCCGTGCCGCGCGGCTCGGGCTCCTCGACGAAGCGCAGGCGGATCCCCAGCTCCGAGCCGTCGCCGAGCACGCTCGCGCACGCCGTCGGCGAGGAACCCGCACGACATGATCACGTCGTCGACGCCGTGCCCGCGAAGCCACTCGAGCATGAACGAGATGAACGGCCGGTCGACGAGCTGCACGACCGGCTTGGGCACGTTGGAGGTCAGCGGGCGCAGGCGCGTGCCCTGCCCGCCGACGAGGATCACCGCCTGCATCGGCTCACCGCCTCCCGATGCCCTCGTAGACGAGCCCGGCGGCGCGCACCGCCTCCGGGTCGAGCGCGTTGCGCCCGTCGATCAGCAGGTCTCCGCGCATCGCCTCGGCGACCTGCACGAAGTCGAGCTCGAGCAGCTCCCGCCACTCGGTCACCAGCACCACCGCGTCGGCGTCTCGCACGGCGTCCAGCGGCGAGTCCGCGAAGTCGATGCCGGACACCAGCTTGCGCGCCTGCTCCTCGGCGACCGGGTCATACGCGCTCGACCGACGCGCCGTCGGCCTGCAGGCGCGCGGAGAGCACCAGCGAGGAGGCCTCGCGCATGTCGTCGGTGTTCGGCTTGAAGGCCAGCCCCAGCAGCGCGACGCGCTTGCCCGCGAGCCCGCCGAGGTGCTTCTGCAGCTTGCCGATCACGCGCCGCTTCTGCAGGTCGTTGACCTCGATCACCGCCGTCAGCAGCTGGAAGTGGTAGCCGGAGTTGCCGGCCAGCTGCTTCAGCGCGTCGACGTCCTTGGGGAAGCAGCTGCCGCCGAAGCCGATCCCGGCCTGCAGGAACTTGGCGCCGATGCGGTCGTCGAGACCCATCCCTCGCGCGACCTCGACGACGTCGGCGCCGGTCTCCTCGCAGACGTTCGCGATCTCGTTGATGAACGAGATCTTCGTCGCCAGGAAGGCGTTCGAGGCGAGCTTCACCATCTCCGCGCTGGCGATGTCGGTGCGCACCAGCGGCGCCTCCAGCGGCGCGTAGAGCTCGACCACCGCGTCGCCCGCCCAGCCGCCGTCGTCGCCCACGACGACGCGGTCGGGGTGCAGGAAGTCCTTCACCGCCGAGCCCTCCTTGAGGAACTCCGGGCAGGAGACGTAGCCGAGCCCGTCCTTGCCCTGCTCGCCGAACACGCGCTGCAGCGAGGCGCCCGTGCCGCACGGGACGGTCGACTTCATCACCAGCGCGTGCTCGCTGGAGGCGGGGATCGCGTCCGACGACGGCGTGCACCGCCGAGAGGTCCGCGTCGCCGGAATAGGTCGGCGGCGTGCCCACCGCGACGAACAGCAGGCGCGCGTGCGCCAGCGCATCCGCGAGATCGGTCGAGAAGTGCAGGCGCTCGGAGTTGCGCGCGAGCAGCTCCTCCAGGCCCGGCTCGTAGATCGGCACCTCGCCGCGCGCGCAGCCGCTCGATCTTCTCGGCGTCGATGTCGACGCACCACACGTCGCTGCCGAGCTCGGCGAAGCCGGCCGCCGTCACCAGGCCCGACGTAGCCGGTGCCGATCACTCCGATTGGCTCGCGTGCTGGGCTCATAGCGAGGCGAAGGCTAGTCGGTGAATGTCGGGGACGCGTCGAGTCCGCGGGCGAGGCGCGGATCAGGCCCCGACGGCGAGGAACGCCTCGTAACGGCGGATGTCGCGCAGTCGCGCGTGCCTGCTCCTCGCTGCCCTCCTCCGCCCGCTCGGCGGCCGCGCGCGATTCGGCTCAGCTTCGTCTCGAACGTCGCGCGGTCGAGCGCCTCCGGCGCGATCGCCTCCTCGACGAGCACGAGCGCGCGGTTCTCCGCGAACTGCAGGTAGCCCTCCGCCTGCGCGAAGCGCACGACGTCCGTCTCGGAGCGGTACAGCCGCAGCTCGGTCGGTTCGAGCATCGCCAGCACCGGCTCGTGGCCGGCGAGGATGCCGATCGAGCCGACCGCCGTGCGCGTGGAGATCATCTCGATCTCCTCGGAGAAGACCTCGCCCTCGGGCGTCAGCACTTCCGCTGAGAACTTCGTCCGCGCCATGATTATTTCTTCGCCGGCCTCGACGACCTCCTCGATCGTGCCCTTCAGGAAGAAGGCGCTCTCGGGGACCTCGTCGTGCTTGCCTTCGATGATCTCCTCGAAGCCCCTGATCGTCTCGGCGATCGGCACGTACGCGCCGGGGGTGCCGGTGAACTGCTCGGCCACGAAGAACGGCTGCGAGAGGAAGCGCTCGATCTTGCGCGCGCGCTGGACCGTCAGCTTGTCCTCGTCGGAGAGCTCGTCGATGCCGAGGATCGCGATGATGTCCTGGAGCTCCTTGTAGCGCTGCAGGATCTCCTTGACGCGGTTGGCCACGCGGAAGTGGTCCTCGCCGAGGATGTCCGCCTTGAGGATCGTCGACGTCGAGTCCAGCGGGTCGACGGCCGGGTAGATGCCTTTTTCGGAGATCGAGCGCGACAGCGCGGTGGTCGCGTTGAGGTGCGCGAACACCGACGCCGGCGCCGGGTCGGTGTAGTCGTCCGCGGGCACGTAGATCGCCTGGATCGAGGTGACCGAGCCGCGCTTGGTCGAGGTGATGCGCTCCTGCAGCTGGCCCATCTCGGTCTCCAGCGTCGGCTGGTAGCCGACCTGCGAGGGCATCCGCCCGAGCAGCGCCGAGACCTCGGAGCCGGCCTGCACGAAGCGGAAGATGTTGTCGATGAACAGCAGCACGTCCTGGCCCTCGTCGCGGAAGTGTTCGGCCATCGTCAGGCCCGAGAGCGCCACGCGCATGCGCGCTCCGGGCGGCTCGTTCATCTGCCCGAACACGAGCATCGTCTTGTCGAGCACGCCCGACTCCTTCATCTCCAGCCACAGGTCGTTGCCCTCGCGCGAGCGCTCGCCCACGCCGCAGAACGCCGACAGCCCGCCGTGCTCCTTGGCGAGGTTGTGGATGAGCTCCTGGATCAGCACCGTCTTGCCGACGCCGGCGCCGCCGAACAGGCCGACCTTGCCGCCCTTCGCGTACGGCGCGAGCAGGTCGATGACCTTGATGCCCGGTCTCGAACATCTCGGTCGTCGGCGTCAGGTCCTCGACGCGCGGGGCCGGCCTGGTGGATGCTGCGGCGCTCGACGTCCTTCGGCAGATCCTCGCCGAGGTCGATCGGCTCGCCGAGCAGGTTGAAGATGCGCCCGAGCGTCGCCTCGCCGACGGGGACCGTGATCGGCGCGCCGGTGTCGATCACCTCCACGCCGCGGGCGAGGCCGTCGGTCGTGTCCATCGCGACCGCGCGCACGCGGTCGTCGCCGAGGTGCTGCTGGACCTCGCACACGAGCACGCCTCGCCGGCGCCGGAGCTGATCGCCGAGGCCTCCTCCTCGCGGCCGCGGCGGGCGCGCGACCGTGATGGCGTGGTTGATCTCGGGCAGGCGGTCGGGGAAGACGGCCTCGATCACGACGCCCTGGATCTCCTCGATGCGCCCGACGTTGCGCTCGGCTCCGTGGCGGTGCTCGGCGCCGGTCGGCTCGGTGGTGGTGCTGGCGTCCATTTGTCTCGGTTCTCCTCGTTATCTATTTCAAGTTTGTCGGGGTGGTGGTTGCAGCGCGAGCTAGCTCAGCCCCTCGGCGCCTGCCACGACCTCCATGATCTCCTGGGTGATCTCGGCCTGGCGGGCACGGTTCATCTGCAGCGTGTAGTCGGTGATGATTTCGCCGGCGTTCTCCGACGCGCTGCGCATCGCGGTCATCTGCGCGCCGAAGAAGCCCGCGGTCGACTCCACGAGCGCGCGGTAGATCGAGATCTCGACGTAGTCGGGAACGAGACGCTTGAGGATCTCCTCCGGGTCCGGCTCGTAGTCGACGAGCGCTCGCGGACCGCCGCTGCTCGCGGCTCGCCGCCATCCTCCTCCCCCGCGATCGTCGCGTGCGAGATCGGCAGCAGCCGCTCGTGGGTGACGCGCTGGGTGAGCGGCGAGATGTAGGCGTTGTAGACGATCTCGACGCGGTCGAGCTCGCCCGTCGATGTAGGCCTGGATCAGGTCGTCGGCGATCGTGCGCGCGTCGGCGTAGGACGGGTCGGTCGGCGAAGCCCGTGTAGCTGCCGCTCAGCTCGTGGCCGCGGAAGCTCAGCGAGGAGACGCCGCGCCGCCCGGTCGCGTACCACGCGCTCTGCATGCCCTCGCTCGGCGAGCTCGCCGGCGAGACGCACGCCGGCGCGGATGATCTGCGAGTTGAAGCCGCCCGCGAGGCCGCGGTCGCCGGTGACGAGCAGCAGGCCGACGTTGGTCTCGCTCTCGTGCTCGTTCAGCAGCGGCAGCCGCGAGGCCTCCGCGCCGGCGGCCTGCGCGGCCTGGCGGGTCATCCGCCGGATCGCGTCGGCGTAGGGGCGCAGCGCGTCGATCCGCTGCTCGGCGCGGCGCAGCCGCGCGGCGGCGACCATCTCCATCGCACGGGTGATCTTCTGGATGTTCTTCACCGAGGCGATCTTGTTCTTGACGTCGCGCTGGGAGGCCATGGCTGTGTCGGCAGGCGGCGCTAGGCCGCTGCCGGCTCCTCCTGCGCGGCTCGGCGGCGGACGCGGCGCGTCGCTCCGTCGCATCGGCTGGCCCTCCTCGTCGAGGTCGTAGCCGAAGTCCTGCGCGAACGCCGCCACGGCGTCGTGGACGGCCTTCTGCGTCTCCTCCGACCAGTCGCCGCCGGCGATCTTCTCGCGCACGTCGCCGTGCTGGGAGTGCATCCGTTCGGTCAGCTCGAGCAGGAACTCGGGCACGCGATCGACGTTCAGGCGGTCGAGGAAGCCGTTCGTGGCGGCGTAGATCTGCACCGTCTGGTCCTCGACCGCGAGCGGCGCGCGCTCGTGCTGGTTGAGCGTCGTCACGAGGCGCTCGCCGCGCGCCAGCGTGCGCTGCGTGTCGGCGTCGAGGTCCGAGCCGAACTGCGCGAACGCCTCGAGGTCGCGGTACTGGGAGAGCTCGAGCTTGATGCGCCCGGCGACCTTCTTCATCGGCCCGATCTGGGCGTTGCCGCCGACGCGCGAGACCGAGATGCCGACGTTGATCGCCGGCCGCACGCCGGAGTTGAACAGTTTCGACTCGAGGAAGATCTGCCCGTCGGTGATCGAGATCACGTTCGTCGGGATGTAGGCGGAGACGTCGCCGGCCTGCGTCTCGATGATCGGCAGCGCCGTCAGCGAGCCGCCGCCGAGATCGTCGTTGAGCTTGACCGCGCGCTCGAGCAGGCGCGAGTGCAGGTAGAAGACGTCGCCGGGGTAGGCCTCGCGGCCCGGCGGGCGGCGCAGCAGCAGCGACATCTGCCGGTAGGCGTAGGCGTGCTTGGTCAGGTCGTCGTAGACGCACAGCGCGTGCTTGCCGTTGTAGAGGAAGTGCTCGCCCATCGCGCAGCCCGCGTAGGGGGCCATGAACTTGATCGGCGCCGCCTCGTCGGCGGGCGCGGCGACGATGATCGTGTTGTCCAGCGCGCCGTGTTCGTCGAGCGTCTGCGCGAGCGCCACGACCGTCGACATGCGCTGGCCGATCGCCACGTAGACCGACACCACGCCGGTGTCCTTGTTGTTGATGATCGTGTCGATCGCGATCGCCGTCTTGCCCGTCTGGCGGTCGCCGATGATCAGCTCGCGCTGGCCGCGGCCGATCGGGATCATCGCGTCGATCGCCTTCAGGCCCGGTCTGCATCGGCTCGGTGACCGGCTGGCGCTGGACGACGCCGGGGGCCTTGAACTCGGCCGGGCGCGTCTCGGTCGATCGTCGATGTCGCCCTTGCCGTCGAGCGGGCGCCCGAGCGGGTCGACGATGCGTCCGAGCAGCTGCTCGCCGACGGGGATCTCGAGCAGCGTGCCGGTGCGCTTGACCGTGTCGCCCTCGGAGATGTGCTCCCACTCGCCGAACAGCACCGCGCCGACGTTGTCGGACTCGAGGTTCAGCGCGAGGCCGGTGACGCCGTGCGGGCAGCTCGAGCATCTCGAAGGACATGCAGTTCTCCAGGCCGTGCAGGCGCGCGATGCCGTCGGCGACCGACAGCACGGTGCCGACCTCGGTCAGCTCGGCGCGGCCCGCGTCGAGTCCCTCGATGCGGCTCTTGAGGATGCTTGTGATCTCGTCAGGATTGATCTGCATGTCGTTCCTAAGAGGCTCCTTGGGCAACGTGCCTGCGCAGCTGCTCCAGTCGGTTGCGAATAGAGGCGTCGAGGATCGAGTTGCCGACCCTGACCACGATGCCGCCGAGGATGTCCGGGTCGACGCGCGCGGCCAGCGTGACCTTGCGCCCGGCGCGCTCGCCGATCGTCCGGCCGAGGCTCTCGGTCGTCGCCTGGTCGAGCTCGATCGCGCTGGTGATCTCCACCGGCAGCGTCTGGTTCTCCTCGTCCCACAGCCGCTCGTACTCCTGGCGGATGCGGAAGATCACCGGCATGCGGTGGTTTTCGATCAGCAGCGAGAGGAAGTTCAACAGCGCCTCGTCGGCGCCGTCGAGCAGGCGGCGCGAGCGCCTCCTGCTTCTCCGTGCGTCGAGAAGTACGGCGAGAAGAAGAACACCGCCAGCTCGCGGTTCTCGTCGAGCGCGTCGGCGAACTGGGCGAGCTGCTCGCGCAGCACGTCCAGCTTGCCCTGCTCGCGGGCGACCTCGAACAGCGAGCGCGCGTATACCTGGGCGAGCTCCTCCATCAGTTGCTGCGGCCGCGCCCTTGGAGATGCCCGGAGAAGTCGAGCTCGCCGAGCGCCTCCTCGCACGAGCCGGCGCTGGTCGGCGTCGTCGAGCGTCTTGCGCGTGACCTTCTCGGTGGCCATGATCGTCAGGTCGGCGACCTCGCTTGCGGATGTCGTCGAGCGCCCGCTTGCTCGCGGCCTCGATGTCGCGCTCCGCGCGTTTGGCGGCTTCCGCGAGCATCTCCTGGCCGCGCTCCTTGGCCTCGCTGCTTCGTGCGTCTCGGCCGCCTGGCGCGCGCGCTGGACGATCTCGTCCGACTGCGCGCGCGCCTCCTTCAGCCGCTCGCGGTATTCGGCGAGGATCTCGTCGGCCTCCGTGCGCGTGCGCTCGGCGGTGTCGATCGAGTCTTCGATCGCTTTCTGGCGCCGGCCGAGCGCCTCGCTGATGCGCGGGAACGCGAGCTTCGAGAGCAGGAACATCGTCGCGCCGAACACGAGCAGCGTCCAGACCATCAGGCCGATGCCCGGGTTCGATCAGGAAGCCGCCGCTGGAGGCGATGACGGCACGCCCGATGCGATGGTTGTGCGAGCGAGCCGAGCATGGACTCAGACGATGAACGCGGCGAGCAGGCCGGCCACGAGCCCGTAGAAGAAGCATGCCTCGGTCAGCGCGAAGCCCAGCCACTGCAGCTGCGTGATCTCGTCGCGCATCTCCGGCTGGCGGGTGATCGCCTCGATCGCCTTGCCGAAGATGATGCCGATGCCGACGCCGGCGCCGACGGCGCCGAGGCCTCCGCCGACACCGAGGCCGATCGACTTTCCGGCCTTGGCGGTTTCTTCGGTCACTGCCGCCAGGAGGGTGATGAAAGCTATGTGCACGACGATTGGCTCCTTTAGTGGTCTTCGGCGACCGCGCCGCCGAGGTAGATAGCTGTGAGGGTGGCAAAGATGAACGCCTGCAGGGCGGCGACCAGGCCGACCTCGAAGGCGAACAGCGCGATGCCGAACGGGATCGTGAACCAGGCCAGCGCGGAGACGCCCGAGGATCACGGCGAGCGCGCCCGCCATGAACAGGATGATCAGGTGGCCCGGCGAGGATGTTGGCGAACAGACGAATCGACAGCGACATCAGCCGCATGAAGTTCGAGAGCAGCTCGAGGAAGAAGATGAAGACCGCCATGCCGCCCGTGACGCCGCCGGGGACGAGCCCTTTCAGGTAGCCGATCGGGCCCTTCGCGCGGACGCCTTCGAAGGTGTAGGAGATGAACACGACCAGCGCCAGCACCAGCGGGATCGAGAGGTTCGCGGTCGCCGCGTACAGCGAGAAGGACGGGGATGTGCAGCCCGAACACGTCGATCTTGTGCTCGGTGTTCGTCGGCAGCGGGATGTAGCCGATCAGGTTCGAGAACATGATGAACAGGAACAGCGTGCCGATGAACGGGAACCAGCGCTTGGCCATCTTCTCGTCGAGGTTGCCGCCGGTGATGTTGTCGTGCATCAGCTGGTAGAGCGCCTCGACGGCCGTCTGCACCTTGTTCGGTCGCGCCTGCATGCGCCGCGGCGATGTAGATCATCGCTCACGCACGTGGCGATCGCCGCCAGGAACAGGTACAGCACGGCCTTGTTGATCGAGAAGATCCCCGAGGTGGACCCAGTTGTCGAGCTTGAACTCGTTCTGCGGCTGGAACTCGGTGTTGCGCGCCGCCGCTGCCGAAGATCACGAACAGCACGACGATGCCGCCGATCCAGACGCCGCCCAGCGATCAGGAGCGTGCTTGGTGCTCTTTCCGGCTCGCCTCGGCGCGCCGGCTCGGGCGTCTGCGCTCTCGGGGCGTCGCGGCGGTGCTCATGACGTGCTCGGCCTCCCCTGCGGGCGCGCGCGGCCCTGCAGCGGGCCCTCGCGCGTCACGAACGACATCACGAAGTAGACCGTGAACGCGGCCAGCACCAGCGCCGCGGCCATGATCCCGTCGTCCTTGCCGCCCGCGTAGCGAGCGAGCACCATCGCCAGCGCGACGAGCCAGATGCGGCCCATCATCGCGGCCACGTGCAGCCCGGCTTTGACCTTCGGGTCGCCCGCGCGTCGAGCCTGCGCGTGCGCGACGGCAGTCGCCGGCCGCGTCAGGATCCATGCGGCGGCGCCGATCAGATAGCCGAGCGTCGGCAAACCCGCGGCGAGCACGAACGGGGCCGTCGCGAGCACCAGGCACACGTCGAGGTAGCGGAGAAAGAGCACGTCAGCTTGGCGATCCGGGGGGCGTTCCGCGTCCGATCGTCCACGTGCTGCGACGCCGGCGGCGAGATGGCTGGGCGCCGAGAACGCAGACGCGCCTGGTGCCGCTGCAGGTGGGCATGGTCAGCGAGCGACCCCGAGCTAGAGACGCCAACGACGCGCCCGGCCTGCGCACGCCGCGATGCGCGGATCTGCGGCTCGGGGCAAAGCCTCGTAAAGCGCCAGCCCAGGACGGCGCTTGGTCTCAGCGGGCTCGGAGGAGCCTCCCTGGCCGGAGCCGGGCAGGCGCGCGAGATCCTCGTTGGCATCGAAGTCTGGCATTTGCGTAGGGCCACCCTACAGACGAGAAACCCCCCGCGCTCTAACGCGCTGCGGGGCCGTCGAACTGTCCCTCAACAATCTGCGGCGGCAGCGCCAGTCTAGCTGATCTCAGACTTCGTAACAAGTTTGTGACATGCGGCACGCGCCGTGTGCGCAATTTGCGAGCGGCGCTATCGGGCGTGAACGGGCGTGTCGCCCCGTCTCAGGCCACCATCGCGCCCGATCAGCGCCACCAGCAGCATGGACGCCGCGATCACCGCCAGGCCGCCGACCATGTCGAGCACGAAGTGGTTGCCCGTGCACAGCACAGCGAACGCCGTCACGCATGGGTACAGCACCGCGAGCGCGCGCACCCAGCGAGCGGTCCGCAGGCGCCAGATCGCGACCGTGCACCACACCGCCCAGGCGATGTGCAGGGACGGCATCGCGGCCAGCTCGTTGGCGTGCGAGGCGAGCGAGCCCGTGTGCCACGAGCCGAACGCGCCGCGTCGAGGCGACCACGTCGGTGAAGCCCGTCGAGCATCCGCGGCGGCGCCACCGGATAGCGCCAGAAGATCGACGAACGCGAGCACGTTCACGAGCACCAGCGAGTTGCGCAGCGGCCTGTAGATGTCCGCCCGCTTCCACCACAGCCACGCCGAGCAGCCCGAGCGTGACGACGAAGTGCGCGTTGTCGTAGTAGTCGGAGATGAGCAGCCCGAGCGTGTGATGCCCGGCCAGCCAGCGATCGAGCGTCAGCTCCGGGTCGATGTGCAGCGTCTGCTCGAGGTCGAGGATGCCCTGGGCGTGCGCGAGCGCAGCGTGCAGGCGCAGCGGCGCGAGGTTGGTGATCGCGTCGTACACCCAGCCAGCCACGCGATCGACAGGACCTCGACCCACCAGGCGACTGCGCGCCCGGGTCCCCACCTGCGTCGTGACGGTGCCATCGTGGGGCGCAGCGACACCGTGCGCTGAGGATGACGCGGGGTCGATCGAAACCGCGCTGGACAAGCGCTCGATGTTATCCGCAGCGCCAGATCGCCCGCGCCGCGGGCGATCTGCCGGGGCTCAGGGGAAGGTCGGCTGCAGCCCGCGCTCGCGCAACGTGTCCAGCACGCGCGGCAGCGCTGCCGCCGTGCGCCGCCACGAGCCCGGCGCGGAGTAGTCGTCGGCGTCGTGCAGCAGCAGCACCGCGCCCGCGTCCAGCGCCGTCTGTCAGCCGCGAGGCGATCGACTCGGGGGTCGCGCGCGCCTCCCAGTCACGGCCCCAATGGCTCCACAGCAGCGTGCGCCAGCCGCGTGCTCGTGCGCAAGGCGCAGCGCGGCCGCGTTCAGCACTCCGTACGGCGGTCGGTAGAGCTTCGGCGAGCGGCCCGTGGCCGATCTCGATCGCGTCCTCGGCGCGCGCGAGATGTCCGTCGCGCACCTGCCACGGGGCCAGGCGCAGGAGGTTGCGGTGGCGGTCGCAGTGCAGCGCGATCTCGTGACCCGCGTCGACGATCTCGCGCGCGAGCGACGGGTTGCGCCGAACCTGCTCGCCGACGAGGAAGAACGTCGCCTGGGCACCCTCGCGCGCGAGTATCTCGAGCACCGCCGGCGTGCCCTGCGCGTGCGGGCCGTCGTCGAACGTGAGCGCGTAGCCCTCGCCGCTCGCCGTGCGGTCCTCGACGCCGAGCGGCGCGCGCAGCGCGCGGCCACGCGCCCGCGAGCGCCGGGCAGCAGGTAGCCGATCGTGGCCGCCGCGGCGAGCGCGCCGGCGAGCGGAGCGCCGGGAGTGCGATGATCGTGGGTGGACATGGTCGATCTGGTGCTGGGAATCGCGGCGGCGGTCGGGGCCTCGACCCTCTACAGCCTAGGGATCGCGCTGCAGGCGATGGACGCCAAGCAGGCGCCGCACGAGGAGCATCTGCGTCTGGCGCTCGCATGGGGGCTGATCAGGCGCGCGCGCTGGCTGCTCGGCACGGGGCTCTCGATCCTCGGCTGGCCGCTGCAGGTCGTCGCGCTGCTGCTCGCGCCGCTCGTCGTCGTGCAGCCCGCGCTCGCCGCGGGCCTGCTCGTGCTGATGTTCGTCGGCGAGCGGATGCTCGGCGAGCGCGCCGGGCGCTACGAGTACATGGCGGTCGGCGCGATCGTGATCGGCGTCGTCGGCGCGGCGCTGTTCGCGCCGCCGCGCAGCACGAGCCACACCGCCGAGGAGCTGCACGATCACGATCGTGCTCGTCGGCCTCGGCGTCGGCGAGCCTGCTGCCCTACGCTGCTGCGCGCGCTCGGCCACTCGCGCCCCGAGGTGACGATGCTCGGCGCAGGCCTCGCGTTCGGCTGGAGCGGCGTCGCGACGAAGCTCGCCTCCGACGACCTCTCGCGGGCACCACCTGCTCGGCCGCGGCCTGTGGGCGCTTGCGACCGCGGCCGCGTCGGGCGTCGGCGTGCTGAGCGAGATGAGCGCGCTGCAGTCGCGGCCCGCGATCCAGGTCGCGCCGGTCGTGTTCGTGACTCAGACGGTCGTGCCGGTGGTGCTCGCGCCGCTGCTGCTCGGCGAGAGCTTCGGCGCGACGCCGCTCGGCGGGCGTGCCGCTGTGCGCGTCGCTCGCGCTGCTCGTCGTGCGGGCGCCGGCGCTGCTCGCGCGCTCGCCGCTGCTGCTGGCGCTGATGGCAGGGGAGCCGTGAGCGAGGTGAGCGTGCTCGACGCGCGCAGCCCCTCCGAGGCGAGCCGCGACGACGATCCGCTCGAGCCCGCGATACCGAGTCCGGCGAGCCGTCCAGCTCGACGACGAGCACGTCGCCGGCGCGCATCGGCCGCTGAGGCAGCGGCCCGTCGCGCTCAGCCGCAGCGCGCCCTTGACGGGCGTCGCGCCCGTCGGTGCGGGCGAGCACGAGCTGGCCCGACCGACAGCCCGCCGCGCGGCTGCAGGTAGTAGAAGTGGTGGTGCAGGCCCAGCGCGCGCGCCTGCGAGCGCAGCGCGCCGCGCGTGCGCACCCAGCGCAGCGAGTGCCGAGCCGGGCACTTCCGGCAGCAGCTCGTCGCCGAGCGCCGCGCAGCTGTGCGATCCGCGCGTGACGACGGCACGCCGGCGTCGTCGGCGAAGGACACGTGGATGCCGCGTGCGGCGAGCTGGGACGGCGAGCGGCACGACGTCCGCTGCCGGCGCGTGGACGATCAAGCCGACGTCCGGCTCGGCCGTGTGGCACGTGCACGAGCGGGTGCACGTGCAGGACCTTCGCCGCACAGCGCCGTCACCTCGTCGGTCGACATCATCCACGAGCCGACCCGCGAGCAGCAGCGCCACCTGGCTCGCAAGAGCGGCGCGCGCGCAGCCGCCAGCGCGGGATCGGGCGCACCCGTCGCGGCGCGTCCAGCACGACGTCGACGGCCGCCGGGCCGGGGAGCGCCGCCACCGCGTCCGGTTCGTCAGAGCCCTCGGCCGGCGTCCGCGAGCTGGCAGAAGCTCGCCTGCACGTGCTCGCGCAGCTCGTCGGTGTCGTTCGCCAGGCGCAGCAGGTCGAGATCGGCCATCGCGCGCGTGTTCAGCCGCGCGTGGCCGACCGGCAGCCCGTAGGAGACGACCGGCGTGCCCGCCGCCATCGCCTCCAGGCAGGTGACCCCGCCGGTCGAGTGCACGAGCACGTCGGCCGCCGCGAGCAGCTCGGGCATCCTGTCGGTGAAGCCGAGCACGTGCACCCGCGGCTCGTCGGCGAACGCCGAGCGCAGAGCTTCTCGCTCGAGCTGCTCGTTGCGCCCGGCCAGGCAGACGATGCTCGTGACCTCGGGAACGCGCGTGAACTCGCTCACCGCGCCGGCGATGTCGCCCACGCCCCAGCCGCCGCCGGAGACGACGACCATGCGGCCCTCCTCGGGCAGGCCGAGCGCGCGGCGCGCCTCGATCGGGGCAGCGCGGCTGCAGGAACTCCGCGGAGATCAGCGGGCGCACGAGCTGCACGCTGCCCTCGCCCCGCGATCCGCTCGACCGAGCGCATCGACTCGCCGTACATCACCAGGTGCATGTCGATCCCGGGCTGCGCCCAGAAGAACAGGCCGGTCAGATCGGTGATCGTCGCGACGGTCGGGACAGCTCGACCTCGCCGCGTGCGGCGCAGGCGCGCCAGCACGACCGTGACCGCCGGGTAGGTCGAGACGATCACGTCGGGCTCGTGTTCGGCGATCGTGCGCGCCAGCGGGCGCGAGCCGAGCGAGCACAGCAGCCGGCGCGCGAGCAGCCGGACCGGCAGGACGTGCTCGAGCAGCCAGTAGACGACCGTGTAGGTCCACGGGAAGAAGCGCAGCTGCACGCGGTAGCCGTCCTCGACGACCGGGCGCAGCAGCGGCCCCATCGCGGCGAGCCCGTCGATGACCGTCACCTCGGCCGGCTGCGGGCGAGTCCTCGATCTGCTGGGCCAGCGCGCGCGCGGCCGCCGCGTGCCCCTCGCCGACGTCGGCTGAGAGGATCAGAACGCGGCGTCGGGCCGGGAGTCCGGCGCGAGTGCGTTTGGCGGTTGACGGCGTCGCATAAAGGGAATCGAGCGCGCCCGAGCGGGGACGGGTTCGTTGCAGCCACGCGCTCACGCACGGGAGTCCCCCGGTGAGCGCGGCTGTGTTCACAGGGTACCGAGCCAGCAGGACACTCGCAGCCGGCGCAGGGGTAACAATGGGCTCATCCAGGCCGCGCACCCCCACATCGCTGCCAACGGCCGCCCCAGAGCGGCCCGCCGGGGCCGGCGGTCGGCGCGTAACGCGCGGGATGCCCGGCCGGGCATCGTCGTGGCGCTCGGCTCGCTCGGTCTGCTGGGAATCCTCGCGACCGTGCTGCTCATCAGCGCAGGCGCCGCGGGCGCGCCCACGCAGTACGTGCCCGCGCGCAGCGGCGGCTGGCCCGCGCTGGCTCGCGGGCCCGCTGGCGCGGCCTCGGCGTGGGCCTCGGCAGCGCCGGCTTCCAGACGCTGACGCTGATCATGTGCGCCGGCTACGCGCTCGTGCTCGCTGGCCGCGCGGCGCTGCCCGTGCGGCGCATTGGCGTGCGCGATCGTGCTCGCGCACGTGATCCTGCTGCTCGGACCGCCGCTGATCTCCCAGGACGTCTTCGGCTACCTCGCCTTCGCGCGCATGGGCGCGCTGCACGGCCTCGACCCCTACACGCACTTCGCCGCCGAAGCGCCCACCGACCCCGTCTTCCCGTTCGTCGGCTGGCCCTTCCAGCACTCCCCCTACGGTCCGCTGTTCACGCTCGCCAGCTACGCGACCGCGCCGCTCGGGGCTGGCCGGCGGCCTGTGGGCGTTCAAGGCGCTCGCGGCGCTCGCCAGCCTCGCGGCGGTCGCGCTGATCGCGGCGCGCCGCCGGCGCGCCTGGGCCGCTGCGCGGCGCTGGGCGGCGGCGTTCGTCGGGCTGAACCCCGTGCTGCTCGTGCTCGCCGTGGGCGGCGCGCACAACGACACGCTCGTGATCGCTGCTGCTCGCCGCTCGCGCTGCTCGCTGAGCGCGGCGCGGGCAGCGAGCCCGCGCACGCGCGCGGCGCGCGGCGCGCTCGCGGCGGGCGTCGGCGTGAAGGTGACGGCCGGGCTCGTGCTGCCGTTCCTCGTGCTCGCCGCCCGCGACGCGGCGCGAGCGCCTCGGCGCCGCGCGCGAGCGCGGCGCTCGGCCTGCTCGCGCTCGCCGCGATCGGCCTGATCGGCTTCGGCGTCCACGCGCTCGGCTTCCTCGACGCGCGTCGGCGAGCAGCAGCAGCTCGTGGCGACGCACAGCATCCCCGCCGAGACCGCGCGGCTGGTCGGCCTCAGCGGCACGCCGGCCTGGTGGCGCCACCTGTTCGTGGCGGGCTTCCTGGTCGTGCTCGCGGTCGCGCTGTGGCGCACCGCGCGGGGCGCGCGACTGGCGCGGTGGCCGCCGGGCTGGACGACGCTCGCGCTGCTGCTCTCCACCGCCTGGCTGCTGCCGTGGTACGCGATCTGGCTGCTGCCGCTAGCGGCCGTCAGCGGCGATCGGCGCCTGCGCGCCGCCACGCTCGTCGTCTGCGCCTACGCCGTGCTGATCCACCTGCCGCTCGCCGACCCGCTGCTCAGCCCGCGCTCGCCCAGCGTCGCTGCCGCGCACCTGCACGCTCCGCGATTCCCGGCGTCGCGACACCGCCTCGAACTCACCGGTTTCCAGGTCCTTCGCCACGTCCAGCTCGATCTCCGCTGGTGAGGCCTCCGGGCGCAGGCGGCGCAGGCGCATCGCGTCGAGGCGCCTGAACTTGAGGATCTCGAGCACGTACACGAGGTAGACGCTCGCGCGCCACCACGAGCAGCCCGAGCGCGAGCATCACGAGCGTCCAGCCGGTGTGCAGATGGCCTTTGTGGTCGCTGTAGGGGACGAAGCGCAGCGCCAGCGCGAGCCCGGCGAGCATCAGCGTCCACGCGTACAGATAGGCGATCGTGCGCCGGCTGCTGAAGCCGATCCGCGCCATGCGGTGGTGGAAGTGCTCGCTGTCGGGACGGTAGATCGGCTGCTTGTACTTCAGGCGCTTGAGCACCACGAACGTCGTGTCGAGGAACGGCACCGCGAGCAGGATCAGCGGCAGCACGAACGACACGCACCGCCGCCGTCTTGACGGCCGCCTCGACCGTGATCACGCCCATCAGCAGGCCGAGCAGGTTCGCGCCGCAGTCGCCCATGAAGCTCGAGGCGGGCGGGAAGTTGAAGACGAGGAAGCCGAGCGCCGCGCCGGCCGTGATCGCCGCCAGCACGCCCGGCTGCTGGCGGCCGAGGTCGAACGCGATCACCGCCATCGTCGCGGCGATGATCGCGCACACGCCCGCCGCGAGACCGTCGACGCCGTCGGAGAAGTTGACGACGTTCATCATCGCCACGAGCGCCGATCACCGTGAGCACCGGCCCGGCGTTCGTCGACGCCCGCGTTGGGGAAGCGCGAGCTCGCCGACGAACGGCAGCGTGATCGCCTTCACCGCGACGCCGAAGTGCACGACGATCACGGCCGCGAGCGATCTGGCCCGACGAGCTTCACCGCCGGGTGCAGGTCGAAGCGGTCGTCGAGCGCGCCGACGAGCGTGATGATGCGCCGCGCCCAGCAGCACGCCGTGCCACAGCGTGCGGCGTCTTCGCTGCCGTAGCCCGCCGGCAGCCAGATCAGGCCCGCGACGAGCGCGCCGGCGAAGATCGCCAGGCCGCCGAGCAGCGGCGTCGGGCGGCTCGGACAGGCCACGCTCGCGCGGCTCGTCGATCGCGCCCACGCGCCGCGCGAGGCGCATCGTGAGCGGCGTCAGCAGCGCGGTCACGGCCGCGGCCACGAGGAACGCGTAAAGCGCGTCGAGCTCGGTTCGGATGCGCCATCGAGCTCGGGCAAAGCATCGCAGGCGCCGAGGTCGCTGGGGCCGCGGCGCCGTGCGGCGAGCGCGCTAGGCGGGCGTCGGCGCGGCGAGCCCCTCGTAGAGCGGGTAGCGCTCGACGATCGCCGCCACGCGCTCGGCCAGCTCGCCGCGCGCGCGACTCGTATTCGGGCGTCAGCGCCGCCGCGAGGATCTGTCCCACCTCGACGAAGTCCTCCTGCTGCAGTCCGCGCGTGGCGAGCGCCGGCGTGCCGATGCGCAGGCCCGAGGCCTCCATCGGCGGGCGCGGGTCGAACGGCACCGCGTTGCGGTTGACCGTGATCTGGATCTCGTGCAGGCGGTCCTCGGCCTGCTTGCCGCTCAGCTCCGGGTCGCAGTCGCGCAGGTCGACGAGCACCAGGTGCACGTCGGTGCCGCCGGTCAGCACGTTCACGCCGTGGCCGGCCTTCAGCAGCTCGCTGCGCGAGCGCCCGCGCGCCGTCGACCGTGCGGCGCTGGCGCTCGGCGAACAGCTCGCTCGCGGCGATCTTGAACGCGACCGCCTTGGCCGCGATCACGTGCTCGAGCGGCCCGCCCTGCTGGCCGGGGAAGACCGCCGAGTCGATCTTCTTCGCGTACTCCTCCTTGCAGAGGATCACGCCCGGCGCGCGGGCCGCCGAGCGTCTTGTGGGTCGTCGTCGTGACGACGTCGGCGCCGTGCTCGACGGGGTTCGGGTGCAGGCCCGCCGCGACGAGGCCCGGCGAAGTGGGCCATGTCGACCATCAGCAGCGCGCCGACCTCGTCGGCGATCTCGCGGAAGCGCGCGAAGTCGAGCTGGCGCGGGTAGGCGGACCAGCCCGCGAGCAGCAGCTTCGGCCGGCGCTCGCGCGCGATCCGCGCGACCTCGTCCATGTCGATCAGGCTGCTCTCGCGATCCACCTCGTAGGGCGGCGATGTCGTAGAGGCGGCCCGGAGACGTTGATCTTCATGCCGTGCGTGAGGTGCCCGCCGTGGGCGAGCGAGAGGCCCATGATCGTGTCGCCCGGCGTCAGCAGCGCGTGGTAGACGGCCGTGTTGGCCTGCGCGCCGGAGTGCGGCTGCACGTTGGCGTGCTCGGCGCCGAACAGCGCCTTGGCGCGGTCGATCGCCAGCTGCTCGGAGACGTCGACCCACTCGCAGCCGCCGTAGTAGCGGCGCCCGGGGTAGCCCTCGGCGTACTTGTTCGTCAGCACCGAGCCCTGGCATTCGAGCACCGCGCGCGGCACGAAGTTCTCCGAGGCGATCATCTCGAGCGTGCTCTGCTGGCGCTCGAGCTCGCCGCGCAGCGCCTCGGCGATCTCGGGGTCCACCTCGGCGAGCGGGCGGTTGAAGTAGTCGGGGCTCAGCTCGGTCACGGCGCTCTCCTTGGCAGGCGGTGACGAACTCTGTGCCCAGGCGCGCGGCGGGTTGGCTGGCCGCTTCCCGGTGGTCGCTTCCACCTCAGGGCGCCAGTCGCGGCAGCTGTCACGAGGCTAGCAGGGGCGCAGGATCGCCGCAGCTCAGCCCAGCGCGGCGAGCAGCAGCCGCGACGGCCTCGCGCCGACAGCGCGCCCTCGCGCAGCACCTGCCAGCGTCCCGCCGTCGCGCGATACTCGCGCAGGTCGACACCGTCGAGGGCGTTCCCGGGAGCTCGCCGCCGTCGAGCACCAGGTCGGCGCCCTCGCGCAGCGCTCGGCGGCACCTCGCTCGAGCGTGCGCGCGTCGGGCTGCCCGACGAGGTTGGCGCTCGACTGCATCACCGGCACGCGCGATCGTCGCCAGCGCCGCCAGGCGCCTCGGACAGGCGCGGCACGCGCAGCCCGAGCGTCGCGGGGTCGGGTCCGCAGGCGGGCGCGAAGCGGCGCGCGCGGGTTCGCCAGCAGCAGCGTCACGGGTCCCGGCAGCAGCGCGCGCAGCGCGGCGCGCTCGGCCGGCGCGCAGCTCGGGGAGCGCGGCGAGGGCGGGCGCGAGCGCGAAGAACATCACCGCCGCGGGACGCGCGGGCGGGCCGGCGGCCCTTCAGCTCGTACAGCGCGCGCGCACCGCGCGCTCGTTCTCGGGGTCGCAGCAGAGCCCGTAGACGGTGTCGCGTCGGGAACACGGCCACGCCACCGCGCGCGACGCACCTCTGCAGACGGTCGGCGTCCGCGGCGGTCAGCGTCTCGCTCATCGCGTGCCGCGCTCGCTCGGACGCTCGCCCACGATCACACGCTCGATGCCCGCGAGGTCGCGCTCGGCACGCACGTCGCGGAAGCCGGCCGCGCGCATCAGCTCGGCGACCGCCGGCGCCTGGCCCGCGCCGATCTCGAGTGCCACCAGCGCGCACCCGCGTCGCGAGCTGCGAGCTGCGCGAGCAGCGCGCGGATCGCGTCGAGCCCGTCGGCGCCCGGCGAACAGCGCGCCGCGCGGCTCGTGGCGGACGATCTCGGGCGCCAGCGCGGCGCGCTCGCGCTCGGCGACGTAGGGCGGGTTGGCGAGCACCGCGTCGAACTCGTCGGCGCACCCCGTCGAGCAGGTCGGCGTGCAGCCAGCGCACGTCCAGGCCGAGCCGCTTGGCGTTGGCGCGCGCCAGCTCGAGCGCCTCCGCGCTCACGTCGCTGCCGCGTCACGTCGAGGTCGGGGCGCTCGTCCTTGAGCGCCAGCGCGACCGCGCCGCTGCCGGTGCCCACGTCGAGCACGCGCGCACCGCGCGGCAGCGTCAGCCCGACCTCGACGAGCAGCTCCGTCTCCGGGCGCGGCACGAGCGCGCGCGCGTCGACCGCCAGCTCGAGGTGCGCGGAAGCCGCGCCTGCCGACGATGTAGGCGACCGGCTCGCGCTCGCACCGCGCGGCGGCGCACGGCGTCCTGGAAGGCGCGCACCGCGGGGCCCTGCGACGCTCAGCGTCCGGGTCGGTGAGCAGCCGCTCGCGGCTCACGCCGAGGACGTGGGCGAGCAGCAGTTCGGCGTCCAGGCGCGGCGTCTCGCAGCCCGCGGCGGCGATCGCCGTGATCGCGCCGTCGAGCGCGTCGCGGGCGGGCGTGCCGCGGTCGACGCCATCGGCTGGGCTCCGGCCCGGAGCGCTGTCCCGCGGCTCAGTCCTGCGGACGCTGTCTCGCTCAGGCCGCCGCCTGCGCCTCCAGGCGCCGGCGCTTCTCGTCGGCCTGCAGCGCCGCCGTCAGCTCGTCCAGCTCGCCTTCGAGCACCTGGTCGAGGTTGTGCACCGTGAGCTTGATGCGGTGGTCGGTCACGCGCCGCTCGCCGTAGTTGTAGGTGCGGATCTTCTCCGCGCGATCGCCCGTGCCGACCTGCGAGCGGCGGTCGGCGGCGAGCTCGGCCTGCTGCTCGGCGAGCGCCCGCTCGTACAGCCGCGCACGCAGCACGCGCAGCGCCTTCTCGCGGTTCTGCAGCTGGGACTTCTCGTCCTGCATCGAGACCACGATCCCCGACGGCTTGTGCGTGACGCGCACCGCCGAGTCGGTCGTGTTGACCGACTGCCCGCCCGGCCCGGAGGAGCGGTAGACGTCGATCTGCAGGTCGTTCGGGTCGATCTGCACGTCCACGTCCTCGGCCTCCGGCAGCACCGCCACCGTCGCCGTCGAGGTGTGGATGCGGCCCTGGGACTCCGTCTGGGGCACGCGCTGCACGCGGTGGGTGCCGCCCTCGAACTTGAACACCGAGTAGGCGCCGTCGCCCTTGACCGCGAACGTGTACTTGCCGTCGCCCACCTCCATCGGCTCGGTCTGCCAGCCGCGGCGCTCGGCGTAGCGGGTGAGCATGCGGTAGAGGTCGCCCGCCCACAGGCCCGCCTCGTCGCCGCCGGCGCCGCCCTGGATTTCGACGATCACGCTCTTCTCGTCGTTGGGGTCGCGCTCGACCATCGCCAGGCGGATCTCCTCCTCGAGCTCCTCGATGCGCTGGCGCGCGGCGCCCAGTTCCTCGCGCATCTCGGCGTCCTCGCCCATCTCCGCGAGCAGCTCCTCCGCGCCGGCCGCGTCGTCCTGGGCGCAGGCGCCACTGCGCGGCCAGCTTCGCCGCTGGCTCGAGCTGGCTGTAGGCGCGACCGACCTCGGCGTAGCGCTCGCGGTCGGAGATCACCTCGGCGTCGGTCATCTGCTCGCCGAGCTCGGCGAAGCGCGTCTCGATCTGCTTGACGAGCTCCTCGATCATCCCGGCCAGTCTAGGCGGCGTGGAGGGCGGGGAGCGCGCGACGATGCTTTAGGCCACGACCTCGACGCCCACGAGGTCCGCCGCGGAGAGCTCGCCCGGCGTCTCCAGCGCGAGCACCGCCTCCAGCGACGCGATCGCCACCTCCAGCTGGTCGAGGTCCGGCTCGCGCGTGGTCAAGAGCTGCAGCTTCAGCCCCGGCCACATGACCGCGCGCACCCAGCCGCGGCTGCGGTTGCGCCCCGCGAACTTGATCAGCTCGAAGGAGATGCCGGCGATCAGCGGCACGCCGAGGATGCGCGTCGCCATCAGCCAGTACCAAGCCGGCAGCCCGATCGGAGCGAACACGAAGATCGCCACGATCATCACCACCAGCAGGAAGCTCGTGCCGCAGCGCGGGTGCAGACGCGAGAAGCGCTGCGCGTTTACGGGCGTCAGCGGCAGACCCGCCTCGTAGCAGGAGATCGTCTTGTGCTCCGCGCCGTGGTACTCGAACACGCGCCGCAGGTCTTTCACGCGCGAGAGCAGCGCCATGTAGCCGAGGAAGATGCTCGTGCGGATGATGCCCTCGACGACCCAGAACAGGAACGAGGAGCCGAGCTGGTGCTTGATCAGGCTCGTCAGGCCGACGGGGATCAGGAAGAACAGCACCACCGCGAGCAGCAGCGCCACCACCACCGTGCCCGCCCACACAGCCTTCGGGATCTCCTGCGCGTCCTTGGCCTCCTCGCCGTCCTTGGCCTCTTCCGGCGGGAGCTGCGCGTTCGCGGAGATCTCCAGGGCGCGGAAGCCGATCACCATCGAGCCGCCCAGCGCGACAACGCCGCGCACGATCGGCAGCCTCAGGATCCGGTGACGTTTCATCGCCGAGTCCAGCGGATACGTCGTGACCTCGATCTCGCCCTTCGCGCCCTCCTCCGGAGAGAGCTCGCCCTCGCTCAGTTGCTCCGGCGTCGGCTTGCGCACCGCCACCGCCCAGTTCGCGACGCCGCGCATCATCACGCCCTCCAGCACCGCCTGCCCGCCCACGGGCGCGTCGCGCTGCGCGTTCAGCTGGCCGTCGTCCTCGCGCACCGTCGCCGGCGCCGCGGGATCGGCCACGGCACCTGCCATCGGACTACTGCGCGGACCGGGCTTGCGCGGAGTGCAGGCGACCCTTGGCCACGCGGCGCTGGAAGCGCTCGACGCGTCCGCCTGTGTCCATCAACTTCTGCCTGCCGGTGTAGAACGGGTGGCAGTTGGAGCAGACCTCGACGTGGAGATCGTCCTTCGTCGCGCGAGTGACGAACTCGTTGCCGCAGGTGCAGCGCACGTGGGCTGCGGTGTAGGTGGGATGGATCTTTGTCTTCATCGTCATTCCATTCTAGCGGTGCGCCCAACCCGGCCGTTCGCCGGGCGGCGGCGAGAAGCCCTCAGCCGGCCTGCGCTGGGCCGTTGCCCGTCGGCGGCGACGTTTCTGTTTCGCTCGTCTGTTCGCAGCGACGGGTGCGCAGCACCGCGGTCTTCAACAGCCGCCCTTTCGCGCCCAGCCAACGGAAGCGAATCGCGCCGCGGTAGAACGCGGGGGCCGACAGATTGGTGACCTGCTTGAGGTAGGTGTACTGCTTCACCCCGGGCGCGGACATCCTCCACACGCCCAGGCCGGGAGCGACGACCATGCGGTAGGCCACGTCGCCGGGCGTCCGCTCCAGCACCTCGACCCTCATCTCCATCTTCACCGTGCCGGGGAGCGCGCTCATTTCGCCCGCGAACGTGGCCGAGCGTTCAGCCTGGGTCGCGGAGGTGAGGCACTGCTGCAGCGTCGCCGACGCGCTCGGCTTCGGCGATTCGCCGGGCACGATCTGCGCCGCGGAAGCTCCTGCGATGACGCTCGGCGCCCCCGCGAAAGCGCAGACCAGCAGGGACACGAGCAACGTCCGTCGCGGCCAGGGTGGGGTTGACATCGAAGGCGTGGGCATCATCACACCCTCCTAACACTGCAAATGCGCTTAGGTTTCGCCGGGTCGCGACTACGTGATCTGGTAGAGCGGGCCGTCGCCGCCCTCGGGGGTCGTCAGGCGACCGCCCTTGGCGGTGATCGCGCCGCACTGCACGCAGTTTGTGTAGTTCACGATCACGTCCACGTCGCCCGTCTCCGGCGCATCCTCCGGGATCTCGTAGACGCCCGCCGGACACATCCACGCCCACGTTTCCGCGACCTCGCGCGGGACGTGTTTCTGCACGCGGATGTGGTTCGGCGCGTCGTCGCGCGTGGCGTTCCCCGTGATGAACACCGAGGAGAGCTTGTCGAACGTGTACTTGCCGTCCGGCTTGGGGTAGACGTCCTTGGTCTTGCCCACGAACATCTGCTTCGCGTCGTTGCGGTGCCACTCCGCGCGCCCGGGCAGCTTGCCCTTCGTGATCTGCTGCACGCCGCTCAGCATCCCGCCCAGGAGCAGGCCCTTCTGCAGCGGCTGGCGGGCGTTTCGCACCTCGCGCAGCTCTTTGCCCACGGAGGACTCCTCGATCACGTCCTCGTATGACTCGAAGCTCGTTTCGCCGCGCTTCAGCGCCGCGTAGATCGTCTCCGCAGCGAGCATTCCCGACTTGATGCAGTGGTGCACGCCCTTCAGCGCCATCGTGTCGACCATGCCGCCCGCGTCGCCCACGAGCACCGCTCCGAGCATCGAAAGCTTCGGCATCGACCAGTAGCCGCCGCCCGGCAGCGCCTTCGCGCCCCACGCGACGCGCTCGCCGCCGTCGAGGATCTTGCGCACCAGCGGGTGCGTCTTGAACGTCTGCAGCAGGTCGTGCGCCGAGGTTGTCGCGTCGGCGTAGTCGAGCTCCACCACGAAGCCGATCGACACGAGGTCCTCGCCCGTCTTCTCGTTCTTCATCGGGTAGATCCACGTGCCGCCGATCTGGCCGTACTTCGGCGAGATCTTCAGCGGCCAGGGGCCCATCGTGTGGATCAGGCGATCCAGCGGCTTGGGGACCTTCCAGACCTCCTTCACGCCGAGCTCCCACACCTGCGGCTCGCGGCCCTCGGCGAGGTCGAACTCCTTGATCGCGGCGCCCGTCAGATGGCCCCAGCAGCCCTCCGCGAGCACCGTCGCGCGCGCCTTGATGTCGGTCCCGGGCTCGAAGTTTCCGAGCGGCTCGCCGTCCTTGCCGCGACCCTTGTCGCCCGAGCGCACGCCCACGACCGCCCCGTCCTCGACCACCAGCTGCGTCGCGGCCGTCTCGGTGAGGATGTACGCGCCTGCGTCCTCGGCCTGCTGCTGCTGGTAGCGCGCCAGCGCCGCGACCGAGATGACCTCGTTGCCGTGGTTCTTGAACGGCGGCGGCGTCGGGATGCGAAGCGAGCGCTTCGCCGTGGGTGTGAGGTAGACCGCCTCCTTCTTCACCTCCCCGAACGCGAAACCCAGCTCGCGCCACTGCTCGCGCGTGAGGTCCGGAAACAGCTCTTCCAGCGGCCCGGGGCGCATGACCGCGCCGGAGAGGTTGTGCCCTCCGCACGTCTTCGCCTTCTCGATGACCGCCACCGGCACTTCGCCGAGGCGCTCCATCGTCTCCGGATCGTCGCCCAGCAGCTGCAGCAGGCGGTTGGCGCATGCCAAGCCCGCGGTGCCGCCGCCGACGATCGCCACGCCGACCTCGATCAGCTCGTCCTCCGCATCGAGGCCGCGCTTGACGAACTCCTTCTGCGAGTCCACCGGCGGTGGGAAGGCCGCGGGTGCGACCTTCCCGTTGCTGGAGCCGTTCATGATTTAGCTCCGCGGGGCATCCAGCCCCGCGTTTCGAGAACGTGCGCGGCATCCAGCCGACGTTGACCGTTCGTGCATGGCACTCACTTTCAGCTGCCCTTCTTCGCCTTCACAGCCTCTGTGAGCTTGGGCAGGATCTTGTTCAGATCGCCCACGATGCCGAGGTCGGAGAATTCGAAGATCGGCGCGTTCGCGTCCTTGTTGATCGCGACGATGTTCTCCGAGCTCTGCATGCCCACCTTGTGCTGGATCGCGCCCGAGATGCCCGCCGCGAGATACAGCTTCGGCGAGACGGTCTTGCCCGTCTGGCCGATCTGCGCCGCATAGGGGTACCAGCCGGCGTCGACGACCGCGCGCGTCGCCGCGACGGCGCTGTTGCCGCCGAACGCCGCCGCGAGGTCCTCCGCCAGCTGGAAGCCCTCAGCCTTGCCGAGACCGCGACCGCCGGCGATGAGGATGCTCGCGCCCTCGATGTCCACGTCCGCGCCGCGCTGTTCGCCGCGCGTCACCATCGTGGCCTGCATCGCGTGCGCGCTCAGCTCGAAGTCGAGCTGCTCCACGGGCGCGTCTCCCGCGCCGGTCTCCTTGACCTCGAACGCGTTCAAACGGCCGATGATGATCCCGACGTTCGAGCGGTACTTGATCTCGGAGATCGCGGAGTCGCCCAGGATCGGGCGCTCGGCGATCAGCTCGCCGCCCTCCGCGCGCACAGCCGTGACCTCCATCGCCACGCCCGCGCCGAGGCGCGCCGCCAGACCGGCGCCGATCTCGAAGCCGAGCAGGCCGCCGCCGAACAGCGCGTACTTGTAGCCGCCCGCGGTGATCGCCGCGGCCATCGCGTCGACCAGCGGCTGGGCCAGACCATCCGGGCCCTTCGCCACGAGCACCTTCTTCGCGCCGTAGTTGCCCAGCGACGCCGCCAGGTCCTGCGGGACGTCCTCGCCGAGCAGGATCGCGTGCGCCTCGCCGCCCAGTTCGGCAGCAAGCTTTGCGCCCTCGGATACCGCGCCGAGCGAGTTCTTGTTGATCGCGCCGTTGTAGTGCAGCGCGTAAACCAGGATGTTCGCCATCTAGATCAGCTTCCTCTCGTCGAGCCACGCGACGATTTTTTCGACCGTTTCGCCGGTGTCCTCGTCCTCGATGATCTCTCCCGCGGCCTTCGCCGGGGGCGCCTTCGCCGCGACCCACTGGGCTGCGGAGTTCTCGCCGCCCACTTTCGAGGCGTCGATCTCCACGTCAGCCGCGCTGACCGTGTCGAGCGGCTTCTTCTTCGCGCCCATGATCGCCTTCAGCGACGGGTAGCGCGGCTCGTTGATCGCGTCGCCCACCGAGATCACGGCGGGCAGCTTGATCTGCACGGTGTCGTAGCCGTACTCGGCCTGGCGCTCGCAGCGCAGGCTGTCGGACGCGACGTCCATCTTGATGACCTGCGTCAGCGAGGGCATGCTCAGGTGCTCGGCCACCACGGCACCGATCGTGTAGCACTCGCCGTCGTCGGACTGCTGTCCGAGCAGCACCAGGTCGGGCTGCTCGCGCTGGAGCGTCTTCGCCAGCGCGTAGCCGGTCGCGGCCACGTCCGAGCCCGCCACCGCCGCGTCGCTGAGGTGCACCGAGCGGTCGGCGCCGAGCGAGACTGCCTTGTGCAGCGCTCGCACCGCGCTTTCGGGGCCCATCGTCACGGCGACGATCTCCTCGACCGGGACCGCGCCGCCCTCCTTGATCTGCATCGCAGCCTCGATGGCGTGCGTGTCATACGGGTTGAGGTTCTTCTCCCCGCCTCGGTCCATGCGCCCCGTCGAGGAATCGATCCTCTTCTCGACGGCGGCGTCCGGAACCTCCTTCACCAGGACGCATATCTTCATTTCTCAGGCAACTCCTTGGGGGTGTGTTGGGTGCAATCGTACCGCGTTCAGCGGTTGACTGACGAGTCAATCAGTTATTTGATGCCGCTCGCCGGTGGCGCCGCGGATGAAGTCCACGATCGCCTGCGTAGGCGCTCCGGGCGTGAACACCTCGGCCACGCCGAGGCTCTTCAGCTCCGGTATGTCCTCGGCCGGGATCGTGCCGCCGACCGTGATCACCACGTCGTCGATGCCCTGCTCGCGCAGCAGTTCCACGACGCGCGGCACGAGCGTCATGTGCGCGCCCGACAGGATCGACAGCCCGACAGCGTCGGCGTCCTCCTGGATGACCGTCTCCACGATCTGTTCGGGCGTCTGATGCAGGCCCGTGTAGATCACCTCCATGCCCGCGTCGCGCAGCGCTCGCGCAATGATCTTCGCGCCGCGATCGTGGCCGTCGAGACCCGGCTTGGCGACCACCACGCGGATCTTGCTCTGGGGTTGAGTAGAGGACATGTGCACGGCAGATTATGACCGCGCGCGAATTCGCGCTCCCACCCGCCCCCGCGCGGCGCTCCCCACGCCCCCCACGAGCGCCGCCGTGGCGAGCGCCCCGAGCACCTTCAGACGCCTGCCCAGACGGTCCAGCGCGACCACTTCCCAGCCTTCCTCCGCCGCGATCCTGCGCAGCTCCGCGTCGGGGTTCACGACCACCGCGTGGCGCACCGCGCGCAGCATCGGCAGATCCGACTCGGAGTCCGAGTACGCATAGGACTCCTCCAGCGCGATCAGCTCGCGCTCGGCCAACTCGCGCATCGAGAGCACCTTGCCCTCGCGGTAGTTGAACGGCCCAGCCGGCCTGCCCGTATAGCGGCCGTCCACGATCTCCGAGCGCGAACCCAACCCGCCGTCGAACGCCAGCACGCGCGCGAGCAGGTCCGCCATCTCCTGCGAGGCCGCCGTCAGGATGTACACCGGCACGCCCGAGTCCTGGTGCGCGTAAGCGCGTTCCAGCATCTCCGGATACAGGCGCGGGAGCACGCCCGAGAGCACGCGCGGCGAAAGGCGCTCCAGGTCGCGCACGCGAACCCCCGCGATCATCTCCCCCACGCGCTTGCGCACCTCGTCCGCGCGGTCGTCCGTCGAGCCGAGCAGCCTGAAGCGCAGGTTTTCATACACGTCGTGCGCCAGCCGCCGGCGCGAGATCATCCCCGTCTCATACGCCGCCCGGGCGAAGAAGATGCCCGACGAGCCCGCCATCAGCGTCTTGTCCAGGTCGAAGAACGCCGCGGCGCGTGGCCGCTCGGCCGGAGCTGCGCCCGCGCCGTTTTCGCTCATGCTCAGACCTTGAGGATGACCGCGTCGCCCTGCCCGCCGCCGGAGCAGATCGCCGCGCAGCCGTAGCCGCCGCCGCGACGACGCAACTCGTGCACGATCGCGCCGAGGATCCGTGCTCCGGATGCGCCGATCGGGTGTCCGAGCGCGACAGCGCCGCCGTTCACATTCACGCGGTCCTCGTCGATGCCAAGCATGCGGATCGAGTTCAGCGTCACCGACGCGAACGCCTCGTTGATCTCCCACACGTCGATGTCGCCCGGCTGCAGGCCCGCCTTCTCCAGCGCCTTCTTCGCCGCGCTCGCGGGCGTGGTGGCGAGATACGCGAAGTCGTTGGCGCTCTGCGCGTGCGCCACGATCTCCGCGAGCGCCTCCTTGCCGTTCGCCTGCGCCCACTCATCCGAGGACAGCACCAGCGCGCCGCCGCCGTCGTTCACGCCCGGCGAGTTGCCCGCCGTGTGCGAGCCGTCTTTGCCCACCAGCCCCGGCAGCTTCGCGAGCGCCTCCAGCGACGATTCGCGGCGCGGGCCCTCGTCGACCTCCACCACCGTGTCGCCCTTGCGGCCCTTCACGGTCACCGGCACGATCTCCTCCGACATGCGGCCCTCGTCGATTGCCTTCAGCGCGAGTTCGTGCGAGCGCAGCGCCCAGCGGTCGAGGTCCGCGCGCGTCATCTCCAGCTCCTCGCCAACCTCGGTCGCCTCCACGAACATCTGCTTGCCCGAGAACGGGTTCGTGAGGCCGTCGTGGACCATCGCGTCGAGCATCTTCGCGTCGCCCATGCGGTAGCCGAAGCGCGCCTGCGGGAGCAGATACGGGGCCTTGGACATCGACTCCATGCCCGCGCCCACGCCCACCTGCACGTCGCCAGCGCGGATCGCCTGATCGAGAATCACGCTCGCGCGCAGCCCCGACGCGCACACCTTGTTGATCGTCTCCGAGGAGACCTCCTTGGGGATGCCCGCCTTGATCTGCGCCTGGCGCGAGGGGATCTGCCCCTGGCCGGCCTGCAGGACCTGGCCCACCACGACGTGCTCGACCTGCTCGGGCTCAACGCCCGAACGCTCCAGCGCGGCGCCGATCGCGAGCGCGCCGAGATCGGTCGCGTCCAGCGTTGACAGGCCGCCGCCCATCTTGCCGATGGGGGTGCGTGCGGCGCCGAGGATCACTGTCTTGGGCATGTGAGCGGGTCTCTCCTGAAGGTAGTTGCGAAGGGACGGAGAGCGAGAATGGTAGTGGACGACCGTGCGATTCCCAGCGAGAGGCTCAGCAGCACCAATCGGGTGGAGGGTTGCTAGACGAATTGTTCACAACCTGGATATCGTGCCCGCCCATGCACGTATCCGCGATCGTCCAAGCTGGCGGGACAGGCGCCGCCGACACCGTCGCGGTGGGGCTGTTCGATGGCGAGGGGGCACCCGCTGACACCCCGCCTCAGCTCGGTGAGCTGCTCGCCTCGGGCGAGGCGCGCAGCGGGTTCAAGTCCCTCGCGCTCACGCACGCCGACGGCAAGCGCTGGCTCGCCGTGGGACTCGGAGCGCGCTCCGACTTCACGCCCGAGCGGGCTCGCGTCGCCGCGTCGCTCGCGGGAGCCCGCGCACGCGAGATCTCCACGCGCACCCTCTGCTGGCAGACGCCCGCCGACGGCGAGCCCGCGGTCGCGGCCGCGCTCGTGGAGGGCACGCTGCTGGGCGACTATCGCTTCGAGCGCCACAAGTCCACGCCGGCGGCGGAGAACGGCGACTCGCCACCGAAGCACCTCGAGGCGCTGATCGTCTCTGGCCTAGACACGATCGCCGACGCGGTCGCCGAGGCCGCGATCGTCGGCGAGGCGGTCAACCGCGCGCGCGATCTGCAGAACCGACCCGGCAACGACCTCACGCCCACCGCGCTCGGCGAGTACGCGACGGCGCTCGGCGAGCGGCACGACTCGCTGTCGGTCAGCGTGGAGGGCCGCGAGGGCATTCTCGCCCGCGGCATGGGCGCGTTCGCCGCCGTCGCGCAGGGCTCCGAGCAGGACCCCGCGCTGATCACTATCAGATATGAGGGACCCACCCCGCCCGGCGCTCAGGGCCCCACGCTCGGCCTGGTGGGCAAGGCCGTCACGTTCGACAGCGGCGGCATCTCGCTCAAGCCCGGCGCGAAGATGTCGGAGATGAAGTTCGACATGTCCGGCGGCGCCGCCGTGATCGAGGCCGTCGCAGCGATCGCCGAACTGCAGCTGCCGGTGAAGCTCGTGGCGGTCGTCGGCGCCACCGAGAACCTGCCCGGCGGGCGCGCGATCAAGCCCGGCGACATCGTCGCGGCGGCCAACGGCAAGACGATCGAGATCAACAACACCGACGCCGAGGGCCGGCTCGTGCTGGCGGACTGTCTCTGCCACGCCGTCGCCGAGGGCGCCGAGCGGATCATCGACCTCGCCACGCTCACCGGCGCGGTCATCGTCGCGCTCGGCTCCTCCTACGCGGGGTTGATGAGCAACGACGACGAGCTCGCCGCACGCATCGACGCCGCGGGCGAGAGCACCGGCGAGATCGTCTGGCGCCTGCCGCTGCACGAGGAGTACGGCGAGCTGATCAAGGGCACCTACGCAGATCTCGACAACGCGCCCGAGGCGCGCAAGGCCGGCACGATCGTCGGCGGCACGTTCCTGTCGAACTTCGTCGGCGACACCCCCTGGGCGCACCTGGACATCGCCGGCTCGGCGTGGGATCTGAATCGCGCCTACGTCGGCAAGGGCGCCTCCGGCTACGGCGTGCGGCTGCTCGTCGCGCTGGCCAAGTCCTACTGCGCGTAGCGCGCCCGCCTACAGGCGCCCGCGCCGGCGCGTGAACGGCGCCTGCAGATCGCTCTGCTCGAACGGCCCGAGCGTTGTGTCGAGGCCCACCGCATTGCGGTAAACGAACACCTTGAAGATCTGATCGAGCGCCGCCTGCACGGCAATCGCCGCGAACATCCCCGCCCCGCCAAGGATCGCCAGCAGCGCCCCGCCCGCGCCCGGAGTCGCAACACCGACTATCAGCAACACGATGAACGGGATGTAGAAGAATGCGCTCGCCACGCTGATGCCCACAACCCCGCTCAGCTGAGTTCCCCATCGCTGCCTGAAGATGTGCGCGGAGCGCTGGAACGTCTCCCTCGGTCCCAGGTTCTCATACGCGAGCACCGGCACGGCGAACATCGTCGCCAGCGACCACGACAAGTCGAGAATCGCCACCAAGATCCTCGCGCCGAGCGGAACGTACTGCTCGATCACCCGCAGCACGGCGCCCACGGTGCACGTAACGAGCGTCCACGCCGCGATGATCCCCGCCCTTTCCCTGGCGGCGGCCCAGCCGTCGCTCGCTGTCAACTGCTCGCCGTTCAGACGTCCCCACAACACCGCCGCGAGCGCCACGCCGCAATACAGCGAAACGAACGTGATCGGATAGCCCGCGATCAGACTCGCCACGAGGATCACGCCGCGCGCGTTGTGGCCAGCTCCTGCGCTCGACAGCGACAGCGCGAAGCACAAAGCCCCGAGGAGCAACGCCAGAGTCATCCCGACCGCCGGGAACACCAGCAACTCCGGCTCATCGCGCAAGACGCTCGCGCTGGCGCGCAGCAACCGCCATGCACGCCGCCCGCGCCGCTCGCCGATAACCGACGCCCGCGGAGCAAATGGCTCGAGCGTGGCCGTCGGGTCGATCTCCGTCGCACCCTCCAGCTCGCTCTCCGAGGTGCTCAGAATCTCCAGCTGGCGCTGTGCCGCGCAGCTCGGACAGAAGGTTTCCCCGTGCGATAGCGCCCAGCCCGCATGCCCCAGGCCCTGCGACATCGCGTCCTCCTGGACCGAGACCGTTTCGTCACAGCCGTAGCAATGGATGCGCACGCGGCCCACGAGACCAATTATCGGACTTAATTCGACTGAGCTTGAGGTGCTTACGGCAGCCGTTCTCGGACCGCCGCCCACGCTGCCCCGCGCGGGTCGATGTGCGCGCGGTGACGGCCGGCCTCGCCCTCGATCTCCACCAGCTCCACCTCGCTGCCCGCCTCGCGCGCGGCCTGCGCGTAGTTGCGGCTCAGCTTCACCGACACGGTCTCGTCGGCGACGCCGTGCACGAGCAGCACCGGCATGCTCGCCGGCAGCAGGCGCATCGGATCCGCCGCGCCGTAGCGGTCCGGTATTTCCTCCGGGCTCGCGCCCATCAACGCCAGCACTGCGCCGCCGCGCCAGCGCCGGTACGCGCCCTCCAGGTCGCACACGCCCGCCTGGGAGATCACTCGCCGCGGACGCACCCGCGGGGCGCCGTCGATGAAGCCGGGCGCCCCAGACGGCAGGTTCTCGCGCGCCGCCGCCCACAGCGCCAGGTGCCCGCCCGCGGAGTGGCCGAGGATGCTCACACGGCTGAGGTCGAGCGGCGCGTCCAGCTCGGTGAGGTGGTCGATCGCGCCCGCCACGTCCGCGAACGTCTGCGGCCAGCCGCCGCCGTTGCCGACGCGCCGGTACTCGATGTTCCACGCTGCCCAGCCGCGCCTCATCAAATCGCCGATCACGCCCCGCATCACCACCCGTCCGTAGCGCGCCTGCCACGAGCCGCCGTGGATCACCACCATCACCGGATGCGGCCCCGCGCCTCGCGGCAGATACAGATCCGCGCGCTGGGAGCGATCGGGTCCGTAGCTGAACGTGCGGCCGCGCTTGAGCACGTCCAGGATCAGGCGGCCGCGGCTCACTCGCGGCAATGCTAGCCGCACGCGCAATCGAGGCCCGCACCGCCGCCGGACGGTCGCGTCGATCGTGCGACCTGTGAGAATGCCGCGCATGGACTTCGACCTCTCCCCAGACCACGAGCTGATCAGACGCACCGTCCGCGAATTCGCCGAGGGCGAGGTCGCTCCCGTCGCGGAGGAGCTGGACCGCACGAAGTTTTTTCCCTACGACATCGTCGCGCAGCTCGGCAAGCTCAACCTCATGGGCATTCCCTTCCCGGAGGAGTACGGCGGAGGCGGCGGAGACACGCTCGCGTACGCGCTCGCCGTCGAGGAGCTCACGCGCGTGGACTCCTCCGTCGCCATCACCCTCTGCGCGCACACCTCGCTCGGCACCCAGCCCATCTACCTGTTCGGCAACGAGCAGCAGAAGCGCGAGTGGATGCCACAGCTGTGCTGCGGCGAGAAGCTCGGCGCGTTCGGGCTCACCGAGCCCGAGGCCGGCTCCGACGCCGGCAACACGCGCACCCGCGCGCGCCTAGACGGCGGCGAATGGGCCATCGACGGCGCCAAGCAGTTCATCACCAACGCCGGCACCGACATTTCAGGCGTCGTCTGCATCACCGCCGTCACATCCGACGAGGCCGACGGCAAAGACGGCAACGCGACCCGAGAGATCTCAAACATCATCGTCCCCAACGGCACGCCCGGCTACGCCCAGGGAGAGCCGTACCGCAAGATGGGCTGGAACGCCTCCGACACCAGGCCGTTGACGTTCGACGACTGCCGCGTGCCCGAGGAGAACCTGCTCGGACCGCGCGGCGCCGGCTTCAAGCAGTTTCTGCACATCCTCGACATCGGGCGCATCGGCGTCGCCGCCATGGGCGTCGGGCTCGCGCAGGGCGCGCTCGACGAGGCGCTCAAATACGCCAAAGAGCGCAGAGCGTTCGGGCAGGCGATCTCCAAGTTCCAGGCCATCCAGGCCAAGCTCGCCGACATGTCCACCGAGATCGCCGCCGCGCGGCTGCTCGTGTACAAGGCCGCGCGCGAGAAGGACGCCGGGCGCAACTTCACCCTCACCGCCGCGCAGGCCAAGCTCAAGACCGGCCGCCTCGCCGTGCGCTGCGCCGAGGAGGCCGTGCAGATACACGGCGGCTACGGCTTCATCGAGGAGTACCCCGTGTGCCGCTTCTACCGTGACGCCAAGATCCTCACCATCGGCGAGGGGACCGACGAGGTGCAGCAGATGGTGATTGCGCGGGCGCTCGGGGCGTAGGCGCGGGAACGCTCGCGCGCGCTCAGCGCGGCTCGAGCACCACGAGCGGAATCTCCCGCTCGGTGCGGCGGCGGTAGCTTTCATAGCCGCCGTACACGCCCACCATCAGCTTCCACAGCCGTTCGCGCTCCTCGCCCTCCGCAACGCGCGCGTGCACGTTGAGCTTGCTCGAGCCCACCTGGATCGTCGTGTCGGGGTTCGCGCGCAGGTTGTGAAACCACGCCGGGTGCTTCGGGTAGCCGCCCTTCGACGCCACCAGCACGAAGTTCGCGCCGTCCACCCCGTACACCAGCGGGCTCGTGCGTTTCGTGCCGCTCTTCGCGCCCACGTGGTCCAGCAGCAGCGACGGCGGCGCGCCCGGGACGCGGTGCCCGATCAGGCCGTTCGTAGCGCGGTAGATCGCCGCGTGGCCGCCCATCAGGCGCCGCAGCAGCGGCCAGTTCTTATCCGCCCACGCAAGAGTGTCCATGGAGGCGAGCCTACTCCACCGGCTGGCCGATGTGCGACGCGCGCTCAAGCAGCTCCGTCGCCGCGCTCGCCGGGTCCAACCGCCGCTGCACCACCTCCGCCAGCAGGCGCTGGAACTCCGGGTCCTCGTGCAGTTCCTCCTCCAGGCGCCTGCGCATCCTCGCGGTCGCGATCGCCAGCACCTCGTTGCGCAGGTTGCGCCCGCGGCGCTCCTCGAGCTGCCCGCCCGCGAGGATGTGCTCGCGGTGCTCCGACAGAGCCGTCACCAGCTCGTCCACCCCCCTGCCCAGGTGCGCCTCCGTCTTCACGATCGGCACCCTCCAGCTCGCGCGCGCCTCGTCCGGCGTGCGGTCCAGGTTCGCCAGCGACAGCACCCCGCGGATCTCGCGCACCATCGTGTCCGTCAGCGGGTGGTCCGCCTTGTTGATCACGATCACGTCCGGGATCTCCATCACCCCCGCCTTCAACGCCTGGATGGAGTCGCCCGATCCCGGCATCAGCACCAGCACGATCGTGTCCGCGTGATCGATGATGTCGATCTCCGCCTGCCCCACGCCCACTGTCTCCACGAACACGTCTTGCCGGCCCGCCGCGTCCAGCAGCAGCGCCGCCTGCAACGCCGCCTCTGAGAGGCCGCCCAGCGCGCCCCGGTTGGCCATCGAGCGGATGAACACGCCCTGGTCCAGGAAGTGCTCCGTCAGGCGGATGCGGTCGCCCAGCAGCGCTCCATGCGTGAACGGCGAGGACGGGTCGATCGACAGCACGCCGACGGTCCGACCGGCTTCGCGCCGTGCCTTGGTGAGCGCGCCGATCAGCGTCGACTTGCCCGCGCCCGGAGGTCCCGTGAAGCCCACCACCTCCGCGTTTCCAGTGTGCGGGTAGATCTCCCGCACCAGCTCCCAACCCTCCGGCCGGTCGTTCTCCACCCATGTGATCGCGCGCGCGAGCGCGCGGCGGTCGCCGTCGAGCAGACGCTGGGCGAGTGAGCGCTCGGTCATCGTGCGGCATCATCGCAGGGGGTCGTCCCCGCGGTCCGTCGACCCGGCCGTCCCCTACGATTCCACGCCCATGGGGCTCCTCGCCGACCACGCCGCCGCCGCCTCCACCGAGCAGATCGCCGACGCCATCAGGCGCGCGCCCGAGCCGCTGCACGGCGGCCCGCTCGCGCTGCTGCGCTTCATGCGCGCCAACCACATGCTCCACCGCCAGTACGGGCAACTCATCGCGCGCTTTTTGTGGCTCAAGCTGCGCTACCGCGGGCGGCTGCAGACCGACGGCCTGTGCTTCATCTGCCCCGGCGTAAAGCTCGAGATCGGCCGCGGCGCCAAGCTGCGCATCGGGCGCTGGGCGTGGGTCGGGCACGGCAGCAAGATCCGCGTGCACGAGGGCGAGGTCTCCATCGGCGCCAAGACCGTCATGGGCCAGGAGTGCACCATCTCCGCCTTCCAGCACATCTCCATCGGGCGCGAGTGCATCGTCGCCGACCGCGTCATGCTGATCGACTTCGACCACGGCGTCACCGAGGTCGAGCGCCCCATCCGCCTGCAGGGCATCTACAAGCGCGACGTCCGCGTGGGGCACAACGTCTGGATGGGCTACGGCGCGTGTGTCCTGCGCGGCGTCACCGTGGGCGAGAACAGCGTCATCGGCACCAGCGCCGTCGTCGCCAAGGACGTGCCCGCGAATGCGGTGGTGGGCGGGGTCCCGGCGCGTGTGATTCGCATGCGCGACGCGCCCGAGCACATGCGCTGGGAGTGACGCGACAGCCCGGCGCACGAATGCGAAGGGGTGCGCAAGCGACGCCCTACGACGATGCCGTCCCACGCCTGCAAATCGCCTCGTGCACTTCCCCGGTGAGCGTGCTCAGGCGTTGGCTCAGCACGTGAATCTCCTCCGTCAGCTCGGTGTTCTTCTGCAGCAGGTCCGTCTGGTATTGACCGAGCTCGTCGCGGTGCTTGGCGGCGGCTTCCTCGTTGGCCTTGTCGGTCCGCGTCTGCGCCTTCTGGGCGATGATCACCAGCGCGCCGGTGTAGAACGCGACGGCTGAGAACACGAGGTTCAGCAGGATGAACGGCGCGGGGTCGAAGCCCCTGCCGTTGAGCAGGCCCGTCCAGGAGTTGCTGAGGAAGTGCACCACGTGGTTCGACAGCACCCACCCGACGATCACGGTGGAGCTCACGAGCAGGAACACGACGGTGCCCATGCCGCTCGCGACCCGCTCCGCGACGCGCTCCATGAAGCTGCTGCCGCCGGCGTAGGGCGAGGCACTTTCAGCGCCCTGGTAGTGCTGGTGGTGGCGCAGTGGGTCCAGCGCGGCCGGCGCCTGCTGCTGTTGCTGCGGAGCCTCGGTGGCTGCCATGTTGTCTCCTCGGGATCGTCCTACTGGTGTGCAATCCCTATCAGGCGGACCCGACCTCACAAACACCCGCCGATCGGGCATCGCTGCCCGCGGCTACAGCGGCACCAGCAGCGACGCCCCGTCCGCGTGCGCCGCGAGGTTGCGCAGGGCGCTCGCATCGGCGCGCTCGCCGTCGACGAGCGCCCGCTGGAGTCCCGCGCGGTGCCCCTCGAAGCGCTCGCGCGCGTACGGCACGGCGATGTCGCGTGAGACCATGAACGGCCAGTCGCTGGCCTGCAGCGCTAGCAGCTCGCGGATCGCCGTCGTGCCCGCGCGCGCGCCCGCTGCGAGCACCTCCAGCTCGGCCGCGCGCGCGGCGAACGCCATGTCCGCCACGGCGGGAGCGGACCACGTCGACAGATCGCCGCCCGCGCCCCATGTGCAGGGCTGGCTCACGAGCGCCTCGTTCTCCTCGCCGCCGTCCGCGACGATCGCGCCCGCCGGCACCGCCTCGACGCGCTCGAGCGCGTCGTCCAGGCGCACCAATTCCAGCCCCTGGCTCGAGCACTCCTCGACGACCGCGCGCAGCCAGTCGATGCCCTCATACCACCAGTGGCCGAGCAGCTCCGTGTCCAGCGCGCACACCACCAGGCCGTCCGCGTCCGCGCCCGACTCACCGGACTCGCCCCGTCCCGCGTCCTGCTCGCCCGCGCGCTCCAGCCGTGCGATGGTGCGCGACACGAAGTCCGCCGCGTGCTCGCGCGCGAGCCCGAGCGCCGCGTCGTGGTCGTAGTCGCCGCCGTCGTTGTTCCACGGGTTGTGGTGGTTGATCGTGTGGTGGTGGTAGTCGCGGTAGGCGCCCGCCGCGGGGTAGCCGCCGTCGCTCCACACGAGCGAGATGGTGCTGCGATCGATCGGCACGAGCTTCACGCCCGACTCCGTGGCGATCGGGCTCAGGTGCTCGGGGGCGCCGAGCCCGAAGCGGTTGGTCAGCTCGACGCACACCGCGTTCACGCCCGCGTCCTCCAGCGCGCGCTCCACCCACGGCGCGTACGCGCACTCGGGCAGCCAGAAGCCGCCGCGCCACTGCTCGCCGAAGCGGGCGCGGTGCGCTTTGACGCCCGTCTGCACCTGCATGCGCACGCCCGTGTCGGTGGCGAGCAGCGGCAGGATCGCGTGCGTGGCAGAGGAGGCCCACTGCGCGTGGGGCGCGAGCGACCCCAGCAGGTCTCCGCCGCGCCGGTCGAGGCTCTCCAGGGCGCCGGTGTAGTCGCCCCACGAGCGCTCCAGCTCGCGCGCGAGCGCTTCGAAGCCGCCGGCGCGCATGCCGGCGGTGTCCTCCGCGTGGGTGCCGCGGCGCACCTGCTCGATGAACTTCGCGAAGCGCGCGCGCAGGTCCGGGGCTTCGAGCTGGTCGCACAGCACGGGCGTGAGCGACAGCGTCAGCGGCGCGCCCTCGTCCAGCAGGTCCAGCAGCGGCAGGTAGCAGCCCACCATCGCCTCCCACAGCCACTCCTCGCCGAACGGCCACGTGCCGAAGCCCTCGACGTAGGGCATGTGCGTGTGCAGCACGATCGCCAGCGCGCCGCCGCGCCGACGGGCGGGGCTCACGGTCGGCACACCGCCACGAAGTCCAGCGCCTTGTCGAGATCGGCCTCGTGCGCGGGACGCAGCGCGAAGTCCGAGGCGGCGATCGCGGGCGTGAAGCGGTCGTAGAAGGGCTTGCTGAGGCGCAGCCCCTTGTGTATGCGGTCCCAGCCGAGGCGCAGCGCGATCTCGTGCACGCGCAGCTTGCGCGCGTGGAACAGCCCGTACAGCTCCACGCCGGCGAAGTGCTCGCGGCACAGCCGCTCGAACTCCTCGCGGCGGTACTCGTGCACGTGCCACGGGTTGTCCGAGCGCGGCGCGCCCTTGGGCGCGAGCGTGAGCACGTTCGGCGTGGAGACGAACACCCGGCCGTCCCCGCCCACGAGCGAGCGGAAGTGGTCGAGCACCGCGCCGGGGTCCTCCAGGTGCTCGATCGTCTGCAGGAACACCACCGCGTCGGTGGGCTCGGAGAACGTGTCCACCAGCTCGCGCGCGAAGCGCAGGTTGGGGCGCTGATAGCGCAGGCGCGCGTGCTCGTGCGCCTCGGGGTTGGCGTCCACGCCCACGACGCTCGCGGCGCTGCGCGCGAGCACGTCCGAGCCGTAGCCCTCACCGCAGGCCATGTCGATCGCGCGCACGCCGGCGAGCTGCGCGGCGATCCACTCGTACACGACCAGGTGACGGCGATACCAGTAGTTCTCCTCGGGCACGTCCGGGAGCGTGCGCTCGCCCGTCAGCGCCAGCGGCGGCACGCCCTCGGGCTGATCGCGCTGCAGATACAGAGTTGCTGTCATGAAACGCCCTTGTTCGGAGAGGTCAAGCCCTGGCTGGGAGACGCGAGCACGGCGCGCGAGTATATGGTGCCGCACCGTGACGCCCACCCTCACCGCGGAGGAGATCCGCGACGCGAACACGCGCTACCACGACGTGGCAGCCGACCACTACGACTCCAAGTGGGGCATCGACTTCGCCGATCTCGGCCTCAGCCAGGTGAGCGCGAAGGTGCGCAAGGCGCTCGGCCGCGAGCCGGGCCACTTCGCGCGCTCGCTGGAGATCGGCTCCGGGACGGGCTACTTCACGCTCAACCTGATGCGCGCCGGCCTGATCGGCGAGGCGACGTGCAGCGACATCTCCCCGGGGATGCTGGAGACGCTCGCCGCGAACGCGCGAGCGCCTGGGACTGAACGTCAAGACGCAACCCGCCGACGCCGAGCGCCTGCCGTTCGCGGACGACAGCTTCGACCTGGTGCTCGGCCACGCGGTGCTGCACCACATCCCCGACCTGCAGCGCGCGTTCGTGGAGTTCGAGCGCGTGCTCGCGCCGGGCGGCACGTTGCTGTTCGCGGGCGAGCCCTCGCGCTACGGCGACCGCCTGGCGAACGTGCCGAAGCGCTTCGCCACCACGATCGCGCCGCTGTGGCGCCGTGCGATCGGCGCGAGCGCCGCGCCGGTGGGCTACGCGGGCGACTCCGACGAGGCCCTGGAGGGCGTCGTCGACGTGCACGCGTTCGCGCCTGGGGAACTGCTCGAAGATGGCTCGCACGGCGGGTCTCGAGGACGTGCACGTTCGTGGCGAGGAGCTGCTCGCGAACTGGTTCGGCTGGACCAACCGCACGCTCGAGGCCACCGCCGGTCCCCGAGGAGGTGCCGTGGGGCTGGCGCCTGTATGCGTACCGCGGCTACCTGGCGCTGCAGAAGCTCGACAGCAGGCTGCTTGAGCCGCGGCTGCCGCCGGCGATCTTCTACAACCTGATGATCGCCGCGCGCAAGCCCGCCTAGCGCGCCCACAGCGCCAGCCCGCCCACCCCACCCGAGCGCAACCCCGCCTAGACTCAGGGGATGTCCGACCCGGAGCGTGTCTCGCGGGATTTCCCGCTGTTCCCGCTGGGCATCGTCGCGCTGCCGAGCGAGAGCGTGCCGCTGCACATCTTCGAGGACCGCTACCGCCGCATGATCGAGCGCTGCCTGCAGTCCCCTGCGGGATCGCTGGGCCGGCAATTCGGCATCCTGTGGCTCTCCGAGCAGGAGCTCAAGGCGGTGGGCTGCGCGTGCGAGATCGAGGAGGTGCTGGAGCGCATGGACGACGGGCGCCTGAACATCCTCGCGCGCGGCACGCGCCCGTTCCGCCTGCTCGAGCGCCAGGACGACCTCCCCTACCCGGCGGGCGTGGTGGAGTTCCTGGACGAGGACGTGGAGCAGAGCGACCCGCAGGCGGCGCGCGCCGCGCACGAGCTGTACCGCGAGCTCGTCAGCGAAGCGACCGACCGCGAGATCGAGCCGGCGGAGCTCGAGGCGATGGACGCCTACAGCATGGCCGCGACCGTCGAGTTCGACATCGAGGACAAGCAGGAGCTGCTGGAGCTGCGCTCGGAGAACGCGCGCCTGCGGCTGCTCGCGCGGCTGCTGGGCGAGGCGCTCGAGCGTCAGGAGATGGTCGAGCGCGCGCAGATGCGAGCGCTTTCCAACGGCAAGGTCCGGTTCGGCTGACGTTGCGCTGAGCGCCCGCTCGCCCTCGCCGCTCGCCCGCCGCTGGTTTCTCTCGCCCCCGCTATTCGGGCAGGTGGCAGACCTGCTGGGCGGTCTGCAGGACGAACAGCTGCAGCTGGTGCAGCACGCCGGGCTGCTTGAGCGAGTTGTCGCTGAACTGCACGGTGCCGTTTTCGTCGCGCAGGAAGTACCTGTAGACCGATCCGAGGCGCGGCGGCAGGTTCAGGTCGCTGGAGGCGGCGTCGTGGAGTTCTTCCTGGGTGGCCTTCGCGATCACCAGCTGGCGGTCGCTCAGGTGGCGCAGCGGCCCCGCGTTGCAGTGCACGCCGCCTTCTTCGTTGACGAGCATCGTCAGACGCGCGTGCGGCGTGGTGCCGGTGCGCTGGATGAGGAACAGGTCGGCGGCCTGCACGCCACCGCAGCCCGTGGCGAGCGCCCCCGCGAACATCGCCCCCGCAACCGTCGCGAGCGCCCTCACGCGCTCACCGCCACGCCGCCACGACGCGGGTCGCCCGCGCCGGTGACGCTCCCGCCGCGGCGCATGGCCGCCTGCACTCCGCCGAAGAACAGGTTCCGCGCGCCGAAGCTCGACGAGATCGGTGCCCGCGTCGAGCCGCTCCACGTCGATTCCCGGCTCGGCGAACACGACGCCGTCCTCGAGGTGCACGCGGGGCGCGTCCACCGCCTCGCGCACCCCCAGCCCCCGGTCGACGACCGCGACGATCGTCTGCAGCAGCGCGGAGCGGATGCGGTTGGAGCCAGCGCTGCCGAGCACCAGCTCGACCTCGCCGCCGCGCATCACCACCGAGGGGGCCATCATGCTCGGCATGCGCCGCCCCGCTGGGTGCTGGTGGAAGCCGAACGGGTTGAGGTCCTCCTCGCCCATGACGTTGTTCAGGTGGATGCCCGTGCCTGGCACCACCACGCCTGAGCCCTCGCCGTTGGTGCAGGTGACGCTGCACGCGCAGCCGTTCGACGTCGATCACCGAGATGTGCGTGGTGGAACCGAGACGCGTGGCGAGGAACTCTTCGAGGAACCCGTCCCGGTCGAGATCTTCTAGGAAGCTCGGCGTGCGCTGCGCCTGTGCAGCGCCCATCGCGGAGACCATGTCGCACAGGCTCGGCGGAGCGGGCGCGCGGTCGAGCAGCGCGAGCGCGTAGGCGAGCAGCGTGCCGCCTGCGGACGGCGGCGGGTTGGTGAGTATCTCGCGGTCGCGGTAGGCAACCGTCGCGGGCGCGCGCTCGACGGCGCGGTAGTCGGCGAGGTTCTGTGCGCTGAGCGTGCCGCCGCGCGCCGCGAGCCAGTCACACACGGCCGTGGCGATGTCGCCGCTGTAGAACGGCTGCTCGCCGTCGCTTCGCCAGCCGCGAGAGCGCCTCCGCGAGGTCGGGGTTGCGAAGCGTCTCGCCCTCGCGCAGGATCGCGCCGTCGGGCGCCCACAGCGCGGCGCACTCGGGCGTCGAGTTCGAGCAGATCGCGCGAGGATCTCCGCGACGTACGCCTGCCCCGCTGTTGATCGCCACGCCGTCGCGCGCGAGGCGCGCTGCGGGCGCGGTGAGATCCTCGAGCGGCACGGTGCCCCATTTGCGCATCGCCTCGCACACACCTGCGGGAACGCCGTACACGCCGCAGGAGGCGGGCCCGATGTGGAAGATCTGCACCGCGTCGCCGAAGGACACCTCGACGCCGTGCAGCTCCGCCTGCTCGCCGCCGCGCGCCGTCTGCGCGTCGCGCGCGGCGGGCGCCTCGACGAAGAAGTCCAGCAGCGTGGGCTGCACGCCGCCACCCGCCACGAGCATGTAGCCACCCGCTCCCAGCCCCGTCAGCAGCGCCTCCGCGACGAACGACGTGAGCATCGCCGCGACCGCAGCGTCGACCGCGTTGCCGCCCTCGCGCAGCACCCGCGCGCCGGCCTGCGCGCTCAGCGGATGCCCCGCCGCGACGACTCCCTTCTCAGCTGCGCTCATTGCAGAGCGATACCACAGCAGGCGTCATAGGTGACGCGCCCGTGGTTGTGATTCAGCGGTTGGGGAGGAACTCGGGGATCTCGAGGTCGTCGGCCAGGGAGCCGCGGCGCGAGACTCGTGGGGGTCCGGCGCGCTGGATCTTGACCTCGCCGACGGGCTCTTTGAAGCGGCTGACGCTCTTGCGCCGGCCCTCGTCGCCGTAGCCGGTGGCGACGACGGTGACCCACACCTGGTCGTCGAGCTTCTCGTCGACCATCGCGCCGAAGATGATGTTCGCGTCGGGGTGCGCGGCCGCGGAGACGGACTTGGCGGCCTCGTTGACCTCCCACAGCGAGAGGTTCGCGCCGCCGGTGATCGACAGCAGGATCGAGCGCGCGCCCTCCATCGAGGTTTCCAGCAGCGGCGAGGAGACGGCCTGTTCGGCGGCCTCGATCGCGCGGGTCTCGCCCACGCCCATGCCGATGCCGAGCAGCGCGTTGCCGGCGTCGCTCATGATCGTGCGCACGTCGGCGAAGTCGAGGTTGATCAGGCCGGGCAGCGTGACGAGGTCGGAGATCCCCTGCACGCCCTGGCGCAGCACGTCGTCGGCGACGCGGAACGCCTCGACCATCGCGGTCTGCTTGTCGAGCACCGCGAGCAGCCGGTTGTTGGGCACCACGATCAGCGTGTCGACCTCTTCGGCGAGCGCGCTCACGCCGCGCTCGGCCTGCGTCGCGACGGCGCGTGCCCTCGAAGCCGAACGGCTTGGTCACGATCGCCACCGTCAGCGCGCCGACCTCGCGCGCGATGCGCGCGACGATCGGAGCGGCGCCCGTGCCCGTGCCGCCACCGGCGCCGGCGGTGATGAAGACCATGTCCGAGCCCTTCAGCAGGGCCTTCATGCGGTCGTAGTCCTCCATCGCGGCCTGGCGGCCGACGTTCGCGTCCGAGCCGGAGCCGAGACCGCGCGTGAGCTCCGCGCCGATGTGCAGCGTGAGGTCCGCGGTCGACTGCTGCAGCGACTGCACGTCGGTGTTGACGGCGAGGAACTCGACGCCCTCGACCTCGGCCTCGACCATGCGGTTGACCGCGTTGACGCCACCGCCGCCGACGCCGACGACGCGGATGACCGGCTGACCGTCGCCGGCGGGCGAGTTCGCGGGCTCGGGGTATTCGCGCGGGTAGTCCTCGACCACGCGGCGTCGCGCGGGACGCTCCATCACGTTCTCGGGGATCTCCGAGGAGAAGGCGTGGCGCAGACGCTCCTGCGGGCGTGGGATGCGCGGATCTTCGCGCGGGGCCTCGGGGGTGGCGCGCAGCGCGGGGTGCGGCAGGCCGCTCTCGCGCGGGTGCGCGGTCTGGGCTGCGGGCGCCGGCTCGCCTGCGTCGGCGTGAGCGTCGGTGCGGATCTCCACCTGCGGCTCGCGCTCGGGCAGCGCGCCTTCGGCGTCTTCGGTCTTGCGGAACAGCGCCGCGAGGGGCCCTTCGCGCATGCTCGCGCGCTTAGCGTATTGGCCATGGGTGAGAACCTCCTGCGCGAGTTGCCGGTAGGACTGAGCGGCGACGCCGTCGGGCTCGTACTTGAGCACCGACATGCCCTTCACGGGCGCCTCCGCGAAGCGGACGGTCTTGCGGATGCGCGACGCGAACACGCGGTCGCCGAAGTTTTCCTCGAGGATCTCGATCGCCTCCTTGGCGTGGATCGTGCGCGAGTCCACCAGCGTCGGCAGGATGCCCTCGATGTCGACGCCGGGGTTGAGGTTCTCGCGGATCATCGCGAGCGTGTTCTGCAGCTGGATCAGGCCGCGCATCGACAGATACTCGCACTGCACGGGGACGATCACCTTGTCGGCGGCGGTGAGCGCGTTGATCGTCAGCAGCCCGAGGCTCGGCGGCGTGTCGATGCAGATGAAGTCGTAGTCCTCGAGGATCGGTTCGAAGGCCTTCTGCAGCGAGCGCTCGCGGCCGATCATCGTCGACATCGCGATCTCGGCGCCGGCGAGGTCGATCGAGGCGCACGCGACGTCGATCTCGCGCTTGCGCACCACCTCGCGGATCGAGACCTTGTGCACGAGCACGTCGTACATCGATTTGTCGAGCGTGTCCGGGTCGATCCCCTGGGACATCGTCAGGTTGCCCTGCGGGTCCATGTCGACGCACAGCACGCGGTGACCCTCCTCCGCGAAGGCGGCGGCCAGGTTGAGCGTCGTCGTCGTCTTGGCCACGCCGCCCTTCTGGTTGGCGAACGCGATGACCTTGGCCTTGCCTTGCACGGTGGCTCCGATAGCTCGATTGCTGGAAAGCCGTCCGGTGGGTATTCGCATGACGAGGGTGGATTCCTGCATGGGAACTACGATCGCGAGGATGGCCGCTGCGCAAGAGCCGCAGCGCGCTCGCAGAATCTGCGGGCGCGTCTGGGCGACAAGCGCGTGGTGGTCTGCGTGGGCGCGGGCGGCGTCGGCAAGACGACCACCTCCGCCGCGCTCGCGCTGGGCCTGGCGACGCGCGGGCGCAAGGTTGCGGTGGTGACGATCGACCCCGCCAAGCGGCTGGCGTCCGCGCTGGGCCTGCGAGGAGCTCTGCGGACGAGCCGCGTGCGGATCGACGCCGAGACGCTCGCGCGAGCAGGGCTGGAGGTCGAAGGGCGAGCTGTGGGCGATGATGCTCGACGCGAAGCGCACCTTCGATGAGATCATCGCGCGCCTGGCGCCCGACGAGCACGGCGCGCGAGGAGATCCTCGCCAACCCCGTCTACCGCGAGCTGTCCACGGCAGTCGCGGGCTCGCACGAGCTGAGCGCGATCGCGAAGCTCTACGAGCTGCTACGAGGAGCACGACTTCGACGTGATCGTGCTCGACACGCCGCCGTCGCGCAACGCGCTGGACTTCCTCGACGCGCCCGACGCGCCTGCTGGGCTTCCTGGAAGGACGCGCGCTGCAGGTGTTCCTCGCGCCGGGCGGGCTGACGGCGCGCCTGTTCGGCCGCGGCACCGCGCTGCGTGTTCGCGATCTTCGCGCGCGTCACCGGCGTGGACATGCTCGGCGAGCTGTCGCGCTTCTTCCGCTCGCTGTCGCGGCGTGCTCGACGGCTTCGGCGAGCGCACGCGCGGCGTGGCGGCGCTGCTGCGCGACGCGCAGCACGGCGTTCCTGATCGTGACCTCGCCCGAGCTCGAGCCGGCGCGCGAGGCCCGGTTCCTGGCCGAGCGGCTGGCCGCGGCGGGCATGCCGCTGGGCGAGCTGATCGTCAACCGCGTGCACGAGCGACGGCCTCGGCGGGCAGCTCCGATGGAGGATGTCGCGCAGATGCTCGCGCCCGAGCTCGGCGCGGAGCTGGCGGGGCGGGTGGCGAGCAACCTCGCCGACTTCGACGTGCTCGTGCGCCGCGACCGCGGACACGATCGCGGGCCTGTCGCGCAGCTCGGCGGGGCGCGGGCCGATCGCTGGTGCCGCAGCTAGATGAAGAGGTCCAGGATCTCCTCGGCCTGGCCGGGATCGCCGAACATCTCTTCGCCTGAGGCGCCCCCGGCGGGGACGCGCCGCAGCGTGAAGTCCTCGAACGCAGGCGCGGGCTGCGCGGACAACGGCGCGGGCGCCGGCTGCGGCACGGGGCCCGGCTCGGCTTCGAGCAGCAGCTCGTCGGCGAGCGCCACGCAGGTCGGAGTCGAGATGGCCGCAGATGACGTCGCGCAGCAGCGCGCGCAGGTGGTCGGCGATCTCCGTCGGCGAGCGTCTCGCGCGCCGGCGTGCTCGACGGCGGTTCCGGCGATCGACGGCGCGCTCGAGCGCGATCGCCTCGAGCGGTGCGCTCGGTCAGCGCAGCGCGCTCGCTCCGGCGGTCGCGCACAGCGCCGCGAGGCGGCCCGGGCAGCAGTCCCGCTGCGCGGGCCCCTCCGGGCTCGAGCAGCGCGCGCAGCGCGAGCAGGTGGTCGCTGAGCGCCTCGTAGGGGCTCGTCGCGCTCGCAGCCGAGCTCGAAGCGCCGCAGCGCCCAGGCGAGCTCGTTGCCGTGCGGCGCGCGGCGCGAGACGAGGTTGCAGAAGGCGCGCAGCTCGTCCTCCTGCTCGGCGCGTCACGACGAGCATCCCGTGCGGGCGCCCGCCCGCGCCGAGCGCGAGCGGGTTCCACGAGCCGCCGCCGATCCGCGCCCAGGCGAGCGCGCCGAGCGTGACGCGCCCGTCGCCGAACAGCCGCAGCGCGCGCAGCAGATCCTTGCAGCACCTCGCGTCCGCGCGCGAGCGCGTCGCGCGGATCGTCCTCCTCGAGCGCGAGCACCACGACGAGGTGGTCGGCCCAGCTCCTCGTCGCCCGCTGCGAGCGCCGCCGGCGGGCAGCCCCTGCAGCGCGTCGCGGCTGGGCGATCGTCAGGCCCTTCGTCAGCGGCAGATCTCGGCGGAGGTGATCGTCAGGCCGTGCAGGCGTCGCGACGAGCGTGACCTCGCTGGCGCTGCCCAGCGCGGCGCTCCTCGAGGCGCTCGAGCGCCGCGCGCAGCCGCTCGGGGCGCAGCTCGAAGTCGGTCTGCTCGGCGAACACCTCGCGCAGCAGCGCGCCGATCGCGGCGCGCACGCCCGCGCGGCCGCGGCCGGCGGTCGCGTCGAGATCCACGCCGAGCTCGTCAGGTAGCGGTCGAGCCCGTCGAAGCCCGCGAGCAGCGTCGCCGCCTCGCGCGTGGCCGGGCAGCCGCTCGAGCGCGACGCGCGCGCTCGGCGATGAACTCGCTCGGTCAGCGGCCGGTAGCAGTAGAGCGCGGGGCCGCCGAGCGCGTCGGCGCCCGCGCTGCTGGCTCGAGCTCGAACGGCACCTCCGCGCCCGCCGCGATCTCGCCGTGGAGGAACGCCGCGGCTGCCTCCGACGTACTCGGCTCAGGGCGTCTGCAGCTGCAGGGAACGCATGGTGCGCTGACTTCGCGCTCGCCGGGCGCGCTCCTGCCCGGCGCAGCCCGTCTTGCACGTTGCGCGGCGCTCTCAGGCGCGACCGAGCGGCGCAGAAGCCGGCTGGCGGCTCAGGCGACTGCGAGCGTCTGCGGGTCGGGACGGTCGGCGCACTCCGCGCCGAGCCAGTCTTCGCCGTAGGCGCGCATGTCGTCGATGATCGGCAGCAGCGCGCGGCCCTTCTCCGTCAGCGCGTACTCGACGCGCGGCGGCACCTCGGGGAACGTGTGGCGCTCGACGATGCCCTCCTCCTCGAGCGCCCGCAGGCGCAGCGACAGCGTGCGCGGGCTGATCCCCGCGAGCGAGCGTTCCAGCTCGCAGAAGCGCGAGTGCCCCTCGGCGAGGTCGCGGACGAGCAGCAGCGTCCACTTGCCGCACACGATCTCCGCGGTCATGCAGACGGGACAGGTCTCATCAACGGCCATTTCAACCGTTACTTTACCAACTGAAGTAGCGCTGAACCGCTGGTGTCGAGGCGGCTCAGGAGACGAGCGAGGAGTTCTGCGGGGGCAGGTTGTTTTCGAGGTCGCGGTTGGCCTCGGCCGAGGCCACGTCCTCCATCGTCGTGCCGCGGCGTCCGTCGGCCTGCATCAGCAGCTTGAAGTCGTGCGGGCTCGAGGCCACGCGCATCGCGTCCTCGAACGTCACGCGGCCGGCCTTCACGTGGCCGAACAGCGCCTGGTCGAAGGTCTGCATGCCGTAGTAGCGCGCCCGAGGTGATGACCTCGACGAGCTTGCCCGTCTGGGTCGGGGTCGAGGATCATGTCGCGCACGCGGCCGGTCATGCGCAGGATCTCGCAGACCGCCACGCGGCCGCCGTCGGCGCCGGGCACCAGGCGCTGGGAGATGACGCCCCTTGACGGTGCCGGCGATCATGCTGCGCGCCTGCTGGTGCTGGTGGGGCGGGAAGAAGTCGAGCATGCGGTTGATCGACTCGGTCGCGTCGACCGTGTGGATCGTCGAGAGCACGAGGTGGCCGGTCTCGGCGGCCGACAGCGCCGTCTGCACGGTCTCCTCGTCGCGCATCTCCCCGACCAGGATCACGTCCGGGTCCTGGCGCAGCACCCGGCGCAGGGCGCGCTTGAAGGAGGCCGTGTCCATGCCCACTTCGCGCTGGTTGATCGCCGAGCGCTTGTCGGAGTGCACGAACTCGATCGGGTCCTCGATCGTCACGATGTGCTTGCTCATCGTGTTGTTCATGTGGTCGATCATCGCCGCCAGCGTCGTCGACTTGCCCGAGCCGGTGGTGCCGGTGAGCAGCACGATCCCGCGCTCCTCCTCGGCCAGTTCGCGCACCACGACGGGCAGCGAGAGCTCCTCGATCGTGCTGATGCGGTGCGGGATCGCGCGGCAGACCATCGAGATCGTGCCCGCGCTGCGGAAGGCGTTGATCCGGTAGCGCGCGACACCCTCGATTTCGAACGAGAAGTCGACCTCGTGCTCCTGCGCGAACTCTTCGAGCTTCACCGGGTCGCTGAGCAGCGTTTGCAGCGCGCCGTTCGGTGTCGTCGCGCGTCAGCTCGCCCGCGCCGGTGTCGGGCGCGAGCTCGCCGTGCACGCGGTACAGCGGGGCTGGCGCCGACCTTCAGGTGGAGGTCCGAGCCCTCTTTCGCGACGAGCTCGCGCAGAGCAGCCTTGACGTCGAACATGCCTACTGATCGGCAGCCGCCGCCCGCGGCTTGAATGCCGCCGGCGGCGCCCGCCGGCACGAAACGTCAAGCGACGTCGCGGAGCTTCTGCGCCTCCGCCAGGGACTGCAGCTTCTTCAGCGACTGGTTCTCGATCTGGCGGATGCGCTCGCGCGTCACGTTGAACGTGCGGCCGACCTCGTCCAGCGTGCGCGGGTGCTCGCCGCCGAGCCCGTAGCGCAGCTCGAGCACGCGGCGTTCGCGGTAGGAGAGGTTCTCCAGCGCCTCGCGCAGCGCCTCCTTGGTGAGGATCTCCGCGGCGCGCTCGTACGGGGACTCGGCGCGCTCGTCGGCGATGAACTGGCCGAACTCCGACTCCTCCTCGTCGCCGACCGGCTTCTCCAGCGACACCGGAGCCTGCGCGGAGCGCTTGATCGAGTCGACCTCCTCGGGGTCGATGCCCGTCACCTCGGCGATCTCGTCCGCCGTGGGCTCGCGGCCGAGCTCGGTCACGAGCTTGCGCTCGGCGCGGCCGATCTTGTTGAGCTTCTCGACGACGTGCACGGGGATGCGGATCGTGCGCGCCTTGTCGGCCAGCGCGCGCGCGATCGCCTGGCGGATCCACCAGGTCGCGTACGTCGAGAACTTGAAGCCCTTGCGGTAGTCGAACTTCTCCGCCGCGCGCACCAGGCCGAGCGTGCCCTCCTGGATCAGGTCGAGGAACGGCAGCCCCTGGTTGCGGTAGTTCTTGGCGATCGAGACGACCAGGCGCAGGTTCGACTCGACCATCTTCTGCTTGGCGTCGAGGTCGCCGCGCTCGATGCGCTTGGCGAGATCGACCTCCTCCTGGGCGGTCAGCAGACGGACCTTGCCGATGTCCTTGAGGAACAGCTGCAGCGAGTCGGTCGTCATGTCCGGCTTCAGGTCCAGCGCGGTTTTGGCTTTGCGCCGGCCGCGCTTGTCGGGAGCGCGCTCGACCTGCGAGGCCGCCGCGATCGCCGGGTCGATCTCCTCGACGAGCTCGATCTCCGACTTCTCGAAGAAGCCGTGCAGCTCCTCGACGTCCGACTCGTCCAGGTCGAGCTCGGACATCGCTTTCGTGATCTCCGCGTAGGAGAGAACGCCCACCTGCTGGCCCTTGGCGAGCAGACCCTTGACCTCATCCAGCTCCTGCAGCTCGACTACTGACATTCGTGTTTCCATTTCTTCCGTCGATCGACAACCCGGAGGCGACCGCATGGGGCCCCGCGCATGAGTTACGGCTCAGAACAGCTACTCCGTCGGACATACGGCCGCAGGCCCGCCGACGTTACAACTCAAAGTCGGTCCTCCGAGCCCCCATGCTAACGCGTCGGCGGCTCGATTTCGGACCGGTTGCCGACGTCTGCTTGCAGCCCGCGTTAAGCAATGATGTGTCCCGTGAGCGCGCCCAGCGACAGCAACGGCAGACCGCAGCGACACGCCCGAAGGCCACAGGCGTCCTCGCCAACCTACCGCGCACCCGCCCACAGCGGTCCACCGCCCGCAGGACCGCCGCCCGCAACGCCACGGCCTCGGCGCAAAGCGGCCGACGAGCGCCTCGAGCGGACGCGTGCGCGAGCGCCCCACCGCCGAGGAGGCTACTGTCGCGAAGCCGCGCAAGACCAAGCCCAAACCTGCCCGCAAAGCGTCCGCAAAACCGCGCGTCCGCAGCACTCCACCGCTCGCGAGCGCAGCTGCGCCAGACCCCGAGCCCGTGCCCCGCGCAGGGCTTCGAGTCCGAAACCGACCGCGCGCGCGGGCCGGTCCACCCGCCGGGAGGCGCCGAACTGTCGCCTCCGCGGCCGAGATCGTTCGGCGAGCTCGCCAAGAGCCGGCCTCTCGACCGGCGAGCGGCTGCTCAAAGACGTGCTCTCGCGCCTGCCGCTCTCCTGAGCGACCGCAGGATCGCCTACCGACCCTGCGCTCCGCTGGAGTTCCACTCGACGTCGTCTCGCTCGAGCCGTCTGTATATCTGCCGCGCACGCCGAGCTGCTGCGACTCCGGTCGCGGCGGACGGGGGACCCAATGCGGATCGACGTTGATCCGCTGGGGCGAATCGGCCCGCAAGGAGCCGTAGCGCAGCACTCACGTGCCGCGCGAGCCCGTCAGCTCACCCCGTAGGCGTCGAACACGATGCGAATCGAACGTGACGACAGCTACGACTCGTGCTCGCCCTGCTCGCGGGAGCTTTCGGCGCGGGCGCGCTCCCCACGGTCGCATCCGCGAGCACCGGCGGCGCCGCGGCGCCCTCCGGCAAGCCGCAAGCCAGAGCGCCGCAAAGCCGAAGGTGCGCCCGACGGCGCTCGCCACGTGGTTCGGCCCCGGTTTCTACGGCAAGCAGACCGCCTGCGGACAGACGCTCACCCCGCGGTCGTCGGCGTCGCCAACCGTACGCTGCCATGCGGCACGCTCGTCAAGGTCAGCTATCACGGCTCGCACGTCCTCACGGTGCCCGTCCTCGACCGCGGCCCCTACAGCAGCATCGGCGCCGACTGGGACCTGACGGGCGCGGCGGCCGAAGCGCTCGGCATCACCGAGACCGTCCGCATCCACGTTCGCGTCGTCGGCAGCACCCCCAACGTCCCCACGCTCGGGCTGGCGCCCGGATCGGCGACGTCCACCTCCGCCCTCGCGGGCGGAGCGCAGGCCGGCTGAGCAGCGCCACTCCGAGCGTCCGACCTCCTCGCACGTCGAGCGCGGCGGCGCGGCAGGAACTCGCGAGCTGAGCGCTTGGCTCAGGAGCCCGCTGGGCGACCGCTCATCGCGCGCGCGGCGGAGCGCGCCGCGTACAGGCCCACGTCGGCGTGCGCCGCGAGCATCGGCGCCTGCAGCCCGTCGTCGGGGCAGATCGCCGCACCGAGCACCACCGTCACGGGCATCTGGCGGTGATGCACCGCCGAGGCGACCGCCCGCGCCAGGCGCTCAGCGAGGCGATCCGCGTCCGCCCTGTTTGTATCGAGAGCCAACAGCCAGTAGCGGCCCGGGCTCTCGCACGTCAACGATCCTGCTCCGGCGATCCGCAGCTCCGTGGCGAGCGTCTCCTGCACGCGCTCGCTCAGCTGCGCCAGCTCCGCGTGGGACTCTTCGCGGCGCAGGCTGTCGATCTCCAACAGCTCGACCAGCAGCACCGCAAACGGCAGCCCGTCGTCGTGGAAGCGAGTCAGCTGACGACCGATCGATCCGATCCACGCCGTCGGGCCCTCCTCGCCGCGGACGTCGCGGATCTCGATTTCCTCGTGCGTCTCCGCAGGGCGCACCGGCGGGGACTCGTCCCACGCCAGTGGGCGCCCACCCGAATGCGCGACCGCGAGCGGCGCCGCCGGCACGGGCGGCGTGGGCGGAGACTCATCCCACGACAGCGGCCGCTCGGCGTCTGACGCGCGGCTCGTCGGTGACGGCTCACGTTCGGCGCTCTGGGTTCGCGCGACCGGCAACTGGATCTCCGCGCGCTCGTCCACGATCACCACATCCTCGAGCGCCGTACCGCCATCCACGACCTCGCGCGCCGTGCGATCGGGCGGCGACGCGATCTGCTCGCGATCGTCTCCATCTGGGACACACGCGGCGATCGCGCTCATCGACGTGCGCGAGCACACGTAGCCGAGGCGATCCGCGAGGTCCGCCACCAGCCGCGGCGGCGGCGCGTGCAGCTCCGCCAGCAGCGCCTCCCAAAGCACGCCGCGCAGCGCCTCCACCGCTTCCACGATCGCCTCCGCGTCGCGCGCGCCCGTCACGGCCGCAAGCTGGCGCGCCTGCGCCCGCTGCTCTCGTCCGCCCGGCGCTGCGCCACCTGTCAGCCGCTCCAGATCCGGGTCGGACTGCAGCGCGCGCAGCACCTGAGCGCACAGCGCCGGCGCCTCGCGCGTGAGATCTCCGAGCGGTATGTCGCCGATCCGCTCCATCGAGCCACCGCGGATCAGCGCGATCGCCCAGCCCCGCGCCAGCTCCTCGCCTCGCGCCTGCAGCTCCTCGATCGGCAGGTCAGCCACCGCCCGCACAGCCGAGGAGACACGTCGGGGTGGGTGGTCGGGCATGCACGTTGAATATCAGCAACCGAGGACGCGACTGTCACACGCCGCGCGTTGCCGCGTGTCGCGGGATAGCCTGCACCGACGTGCAGCTGGCGAGGCCGACATGACGGAGGTGTGGATCGCCGTTGCAGTCGGCGCGATCGTGCTGGTCGTCTCGGTGGCTCTCGCGCTCGTCGCCCGCGCCGGCCGGAGAGGCCCAACGGGCGAACGCGCGATCATCGAGAACCTCGAGGACGCCACGTCGCTGGACGTCCACACCGGCGCCGTCCGCTCGGTGCAGCGCGCGGATCTCCTGATCGACGAGCAAGCCTTGCGAGAGATATGGACGCCCGCTCACCTCGAGCGCCTCGCGCGGACCTACTGGCGCTTCCTCACCCACGTGACGCTCGGCGTGATTCGCGTCCGCTACACCGAGCGCGAGCGCTACGTGGTACTGCTGATCCCGCCGTTTAAGCTGCTGACGTTCCGTGCGCCCGAGTACGAGATGACTCCCACGCTCGGCGTGGTGCTCTGGCGCATCGAGCAGGGACTGCTCGTGTCCAGGCGCGGCCGCGGCGATGGATACCTGCGTATCGAGGTGCAGCGAATCCCCAGCGAGCATCCGAGGAGGGTGCGCCTGCACGTGGAGGTCGAGGTGGCGAACTTCTACCCCGCGATCGCCTCCGGGCTGGGGCGCTGGCTCTACAACGCAACCCAGTCGCGTATCCACGTGATCGTCACGTACGGCTTCCTGCGCTCGCTCGCGCGACTCGATCTCGCCGAGTCGCGCGTTGGCAGCCTCCGCGACTCTTAGCTCGCAGACCGTCGCGCCAGTCGGCGCAGCGCGCAGATGCCCGCGGCGTCAGACGCCTTCGTAACGAACGTGCCCCGCGCTGTCGACCTCGCGCACCACGAAGGGGTAACGCCGCGCCCGGCCGCTCACCACCGCTGTGCACCGAAACACGATCCCCTCCCGCTGCAGAACCTCTGACGGACACGACGCCGTCGCGCGCACACGCCTCTGCCTGAGGACCGATGCCTCGATGGCTCGCTGCACCCTCGTGATGTTCAGCACGACCAGTGGCTTGTCGTCCCGATAGCGCACCCGGCCCCTTCCGTCGATCTCCGTGACCGCCACCGGGTAGGCGCCCACGTCGAGACGCGCGGTGCACGTGAACGTACGCCCCGACTCCTGCGGTACCCGTCCGGGGCACAAGACCGTCGCGTGGATGCCACGCTGCTGGAGAATCGACCTCGCGATCGCATGCTCCACCGTCGCGCTGTCGAGGTTTCGTGCGCTCGACCCGCACGCGGACAGGATGGCGCCCGCCAGCACGACCGCGATGACGGGAGCCGACGGCCCCGTCAGCCGCCGCGGTGAGAGGTCGCGCGCCATGTGGATCTAGCCCACGACGGTGACGTAGAGCAGCGCTTTCGCAGCCGGAGCCGTCGTGAAGACCACTTCAACCGCTTTTCCGCTGATGGCTCTAACTTTGTAGTTCGAGCTCGATTCGACTTCCGCCGGTTCTTCGCCTTCGCCGATCTGCACGGCCACCTCCACGAGCCTCGTTTCGAGGCCGTGTTCGATCACCCATTCTTTTTTCGCCCCGTTGCCCACGATCGCCGCCGTCACCTTGCGCGCCGGCGAGGGCGCCGCGAGCGTGGTCGCGCCTTCCGCTGGTTTCGCCGGCTTGGCGCTTGGCGCAGCGAGCTTCGCCGCGCTAACCGCGCCTTTCTTGATCTTCGCTTCGCTCACCGCTTCCGGCCCCAGCAACGCTTCGGTGACGGCCAACAGCTTGATCTTTGCCGTTTCCACCACTTCCGCTCCAAGCTTCACCGCGGTGATCGCTTCTTTCGCCAGGTTGGCCGTCAGGACCGATTCTGCGCCGATCACTCCCGCTTCGCCTTTTTCCCCTTTTTCGCCTTTTTCGCCTTTCGCGCCCGCCGGCCCGGTTGCACCCGTCGCCCCAGTTGCCCCAGTCGCGCCTTTTTCGCCTTTTTCGCCTTTCGCGCCCGCCGCCCCCGTGGCACCCGTCAGACCTGTCGCTCCGGTCGCGCCTTTTTCACCTTTTTCGCCTTTTTCGCCTTTCGCGCCCGCCGGCCCGGTTGCACCCGTCGCCCCAGTTGCCCCAGTCGCGCCTTTTTCGCCTTTTTCGCCTTTCGCGCCCGCCGCCCCCGTGGCACCCGTCAGACCTGTCGCTCCGGTCGCGCCTTTTTCACCTTGCGAGCCCGTCGCGCCAGTCGGGCCTTTTTCGCCCGTAGGACCCTGTTCGCCCCGCGGCCCTTCAAGCCCCGGCGCACCGGCTGGACCTTCTTTGCCTTCGGCCCCAGCAACTCCAGGTTCGCCCTGCAACCCCTGCGGGCCGGGCGCGCCTTCCGGACCCGCGACGCCCTGCGCGCCCTGCAGCCCTTCCCTGCCCTCCGGGCCTTCTGGGCCGGCGGCGCCCTTCGAGCCTTCTTTGCCTTCGGGTCCCGCGGCGCCCGTTTCGCCCCGCACACCCTGCAGACCGACAGCACCCTGCGGGCCTTCCCGACCTTCCGGACCCGCCGCGCCAGGTTCGCCCTGCAAGCCCTGCGGGCCTTCTGCGCCCGCGACGCCCTGCCGCCCTTCCGGACCCGCCGCGCCAGGTTCGCCCTGCAAGCCCCGCGGACCTTCTGCGCCAGCGACGCCCTGCGGCCCTTCCCGACCTTCCGGGCCAGCGCTGCCGGATTCGCCCTGTGCACCACGCGGACCGGCTTTGCCTTCTGGGCCCGCGGGGCCGGTTTCGCCTTTCACTCCCTGCGAGCCTGTCGTACCCTGTTTACCTTCAGGGCCCACAGCACCGGCTTTACCTTCCGCGCCCGCGGCGCCCGTTTCACCTCTCACGCCCTGCAAGCCCTGTTTACCTTCTGGCCCGGTCGCTCCCCTCGCGCCTTCTCTACCTTCGGCGCCCTGTTCGCCCTGCGCCCCTCGTTCACCAGGCGTCCCTCTTTCGCCCTGCGCGCCCGATTGACCGGCCGCTCCCTGCGGCCCGTCCTTGCCCTGCGGCCCAGCCGGCCCCGCCGGCCCTATGGATCCGACCGCACCCGTGGGGCTCGCCGGCCTGCGCAAGACCTTTCGGCGGCGCTTGACCTTCGTCGCGTCCGCGCGCACGCGATCGACTGCGCGAGCGCTGTCGAGGAGTCGCAGATGAGAGCTGTCACTGGTGTTGGCGCTCGTGGCCGCAGAGCTCGCGAAATTCGTCCTCGCGCCTACCGCGAGGAGCAAGACGGGAACGCCCAGTAGCAGGCAGCGGGAGATGGATCGGAACACGGGAGTCTCTATTGCGATATTTGGGAAACGCGAATCCTTGCCAATGTATGAAAGTGAGGTCGAATTCGCCGAGGCTAGACCCTATGGCGTAGGTCGCCCTGTTGGGGTGACTGTCGGAGGTAGGCCGGACACTCCTCGCGGGGGTTTGTCTGGCCGGAGAACGGCTCCGGCTGACCCCAATTCAATGAGGAGGTCCGGCCATGACCGGAATGGTGACTTATGTGGGGCTTGATGTCCATGCCCGCTCGACGCATGCTGCAGCGATTGATGTCTCCACGGGTGAGGTGTTGCGTGCGCGGTTCGGGCCGGGCGTCGAGGAGCCAGTCGCGTGGCTCCAGGCTTTGCCGGGCCCGGTGCGTGCTTGCTATGAGGCTGGGCCGACCGGGTTCGGGCTTTATCGCGCCGCGAGCGTGGCCGGAGTGGAGGTTGAGGTGATCGCTCCGGGCAAGACACCGCGGGGCCCCTCGGACAGGGTGAAGACGGACCGCAAGGACGCGGAGCTGTTGGCGCGTCTGTTGCTAGCGGGCTCGCTAACCACGGTCGTGGTCCCGCCCGTCGAGGTGGAGGCCGCCCGCGAGCTGATGCGCGCCCACGATGCGTGCCGGCGGGATCTGATGACGGCTCGTCACCGGGTCTCGAAGATGCTGTTGCGCCATGGCCAGGTCTACCCAGAGTCCTCGACCTGGACTGTGGCTCACCGACGCTGGCTCGCGGCTCAGCAGTTCGATGAGACAGCCTCAGAGCTGGTATTCGCCGATCTCGTCGCGGCAGCCGACGGGCTGACTGCTCGCAAGAGCGCGATCGCGGAGCGACTCTCGCGCCTGGCAGAAGACGAGCAGTGGTGGCCGACCGTTGCGAGGCTCCGCTGTTTCCGGGGCGTTGACACACTGACCGCGTTCGCGCTTCACCTCGAGCTCGGCGGGGACTGGCAGCGCTTTCAGCGGGCCAACGCGCTGAGCGCGTGGCTCGGGCTGACCCCATCACTTCACCAGTCCGGCGAGTCATCCCATCAAGGTTCGATCACGAAGACGGGCTCAGCACTCGCGCGGCGGCTGCTCGTCGAGTCGGCCTGGCACTACGGACGCGCCCCACGGATCGGGGTGACCCTCGAAAACCGACAGCAAGGCCAGCCCGACCACGTCCTGCAAATCGCTAACCGTGCCCAGCACCGGCTGCACAGGGTTCACCACCGCATGCGCGCCCGCGGCAAGGCACACAACGTGATCGTCGTCGCGTGCGCACGCGAGCTCGCTTGCTTTCTCTGGGCAGCAGCCACAGCCGACTAACCCCAGCCGACAGCCCCACGGTCGGGAGGCCGGGGCGCCGGGCCATCAGCAGCCGGCACGCGCGATTTTTCTATGGGCAGCACCCCAACCGGAGTGCCACGCCCGTTCCTAGACAGCGCACGCTGGCAGCACGAAACCGGGCCCTGGGGTACCCAACCCCCGCATCATCAGACTGGCAACGCCGACACCGAGCCCGGCGCCCCGGCCTCCCGACCACCACCACCCGCCCACCAACCAGGCACGATCACCCCTGCCCACTTGACAAACACCACGACATATCAGAAACGCGCCCGGTTGAGCGAAACCTGCCGGCGGTCGACCGTAACCCTCTAGATTCAGCCGTTTTCTGCGGATAACTACGTAGATCGGAGCCCGGGCCGACAGAGCCAGGAGGCGGGCGAACGAGAGGCCTCGCCGACACGCGCGGACGCGACTCTTGCGCTATTTCAAACGCCCGCTACTGCGAGAAGCGCTGCGCCGCCGACCGCGCGCAGCTTGGTGCGGTCGTGCGTGGCCCTGATGCGCCTGATCGTTCCCGTCCGCGCGCGCGTCACGAGCGATTCCGTCGTCGCGCCGCCCGGCGCTCGGGTAGCGCACGCCCTGCAGCACGTCGCCGTCGGTGATGCCCGTCGCGGAGAAGAACACGTCATCGCCGGCCACCAGGTCGTCACGGTCGAGCACCCGCTCCAGGTCATAGCCGGCGTCCAGCGCCGCCTTGCGCTCCGCGTCGTCGCGCGGCCACAGCCGGCCCAGCAGCTGCCCGCCGAGGCACTTCACAGCCGCCGCCGAGATCACGCCCTCGGGCGTCCCGCCGATGCCCCACAGCAGATCGACCGGCGAGCGCTCCGTAACCGCCAGCAGCGCCGCCGACACGTCGCCGTGCGCGATCAGGCGCACGCGCGCGCCCGCCGCACGGATCGCCGCGATCCCCTCCTCGTGGCGCGGGCGGTCGAGCACCACCACCATCACATCGCCGACCGGGCAGCCCTTGCGCTCGGCCACCAGCTTCACCGTCTCGCCCAGCGGACGGTCCAGGTCCAGCAGATCCGCGATCTCCGGCGCGCCCGCCATCTTCTCCATGTAGACGCACGGCCCGGGGTCGAACATCGTGCCGCGCGCCGAGAGCGCGATCACCGCCAGCGCGCTCGGCATGCCGTGCGCCGCCAGCGTCGTTCCCTCCAGCGGGTCGACCGCGATGTCCACCTGCGGCGGCGAGCCGTCGCCGATCTGCTCGCCGTTGTAGAGCATCGGCGCCTCGTCCTTCTCGCCCTCGCCGATCACCACCAGGCCGTCCATCTGTACCGAGTGCAGCATGTAGCGCATGCCGTCCACCGCCGCCTGATCCGCGGCCTCCTTGTCGCCCAGTCCGACCAGCGGCGCCGCCGCCAGCGCAGCCGCCTCCGTCACGCGCACGAGCTCCAGCGCGAGGTTGCGGTCCGGCAACTGCTGTTGGGAGTCGGTGCTCACGACGAGCGTGAAACCTATACCAGCGGGGGCTGACCACTACGATCGTGGCGTGAGCGATCCCAACCTGACCGTCGAGGCACGCGTCCCCGCTTCGCTCGCCGCGCCCGTCCAACAGAGCCTCGCAGCTCGCCGCCGAGCAGCGCGTCGAGCAGCGTCTGCGCGAAGGCGACGCGACGCTGTGGGGCGCCGCCCGGCACGCCCGAGGTCGCCAACCGCCTCGGCTGGCTGACGATCGCCGAGCGCATGCTCGCCGAGCTGGAGGAGATCGAGGCGTTCGCCGCGCGAGTGCGCGACGACGGCTTCGCAGACGTGGTCCTGCTCGGCATGGGCGGCTCCTCGCTCGCTCCCGAGGTGCTGCGCCGCTCCTTCGGCGAGCAGCGCCGGGCAGCCCGCGCCTGCACGTGCTCGACTCCACCGACGCCGCCGACATCGCTCGCCGTGCAGGGCGCCGATCGAGCCGCAGCGCACGCTGTTCATCGTCTCCTCGAAGTCCGGCGGCACGATCGAGCCGCTGTCGCTGTTCGCGCACTTCTTCTCGCTCGTCGCCGACGGCGCGCACTTCATCGCGATCACCGACCCCGGCTCCGGCCTGGCAAGCGCTGGCCGACGAGCACGGCTTCCGGCGCACGTCTTCGCCGGCGACCCCGACATCGGCGGGCGCTACAGCGCGCTCTCGGCCTTCGGCATCGTCCCCGCCGCGCTCATGGGTGTCGACGTGCGCGCACTGCTCGAGCGGCGCGCAGGCGGCGTGGCAAACGGCGCTCGTCAGAGCGACCGGCCCGCACGGACCTCCCAGCCCGCGCAGGAGACGGCCGCGGTCTGGCTCGGAGCGGCGCTCAGCGCGCTCGCGCGCGCCGGCCGCGACAAGCTCACGTTCCTCATCTCCGACTCGCTGCCCGGTCTCGGGCTGTGGCTCGAGCAGCTCGTCGCCGAGTCCACCGGCAAGCACGCCACCGGCATCCTGCCCGTCGCCGAGGAGCCGCTCGGCGAGCCCGCGCGTCTACGGCGACGACCGCGTGTTCGCCTACCTGCCCGACCTCGACGCGCCCGGACCCCGAGCTCGATGCGCGCGTGTCCGACGCTGGCGCAGGCCGGGCCACCCCGTGCTCACGATCCCCACCCACGGCCCGCGCGACCTCGGCCGCGTGTTCCTGCTCGCCGAGCTCGCGGTCGCCGTGGCCGGCTGGGGCCTTCAGATCAACCCGTTCGACCAGCCCAACGTGCAGCAGGCCAAGGACGCCACCAACACGGTGCTGGACGAGCTACGAAGCCAACCACGCAGCTCCCGCACGTCGAGCGATGCGCGAGGAGGCCGCGCTGCGCGCGCTGCTGCTCGACGGCGCCGCCGCCCGACTACGTCGCGATCATGGCCTACCTGCGGCCCACGCCCGAGTTCGACGCAGGCGGTCGCCGAGCTGCGCGTCGCGATCCGCGAGCGCGACGCGCGTCGACGACCACGTTCGGCTACGGCCCGCGCTTCCTGCACTCGACCGGCCAGTTCCACAAGGGCGGCCCGCAGGACCGGGCGCTTCCTGCAGCTGCTCCACGACGGCCCGGAGACGTGGAGATCCCGGGCGCGCCGTACACCTTCACGACGCTCAAGAACGCGCAGGCGATCGGCGACCTCAACACGCTGCGAGAGCTCGGGCTGCCCGCCGAGCGCGTCCGGCTGCAGGGCGATGATCCCGTGGGCGCCCTGCGCGCCCTCACCGCCAAGATCAAGGAGTGAACGTGACACAGATCGGTTTCGTCGGGCTGGGCAAGATGGGCGGCAACATGGTGCACCGCATCCGCCGCGACTCCGAGCACGAGGTCGTCGCGTTCGACTTCGACGAGAAGGCCGTCAAGCAGGCGGTCAAACACGGCGCCTCGGGCGCCGGCTCGCTGAAGGAGCTCGTCAAGCAGCTCGAGGCGCCGCGGATCGTCTGGATCATGGTGCCCGCCGGCGCGCCCACGCAGGAGACCGTCGACAAGCTCGCCAAGCTGCTCGACCGCGGCGACACGATCGTCGACGGCGGCAACTCCAAGTGGACCGACGACAAGCGCCGCGCCGCAGAACTCAAAAAGGCCGGCATCGACTACGTCGACGTCGGCACCTCCGGCGGCGTCTGGGGCCTCGAGGTCGGCTACTGCATGATGGTCGGCGGGCCGCCCAAAGCGGTCAAGCGCCTCGCGCCGATCCTCGACGTGCTCGCGCCCGAGACCAACGAGCAGAGCCTCGCCGCGATCGGCCCGCGCGGCTGGCTGCGCTTCGGCCCCTCGGGCGCGGGGCACTACGTGAAGATGGTCCACAACGGCGTCGAGTACGGGCTGATGCAGGCCTACGCCGAGGGCTTCGACCTGTTCGACAAGTGCGAGTACGAGCTCGACAACGCCAAGATCGCCCACCTCTGGGGGCAGGGCTCGGTCGTGCGCTCGTGGCTGTGCGAACTCGCCGCGCGCGCCTTCGAGGCCGACGGCAACGACCTCGGCGCGCTCGAGGGCTACACCGAGGACTCCGGCGAGGGCCGCTGGACGATCGAGGACGCGACCGCCCGCGACGTGCCCACGCCGGTGATCACCGCCTCGCTGTACGCGCGCTTTCGCTCGCGCGGCAACGGCGACTTCGCCGACCGCGTGCTGGCCGCGCTGCGCAACCAGTTCGGCGGGCACGCCGTCAAGAGCGCCGCGCCCGCCGCCAAGGGCGCGACCGCCGAAGCGCCGCCGGCCGGCAAAGCCGCACCCGGCAAGCGGGCCAAGGGACGCTGAGGTGGCCGTCGCAGCGGGTCGCCCCACCGAGCAGCCCGTGCCCGAGAACCCGCTCGACGGCCGGCCTCGAGCGCCTGCCGGTCGCGCCCACGACGCTCGTCATCTTCGGCGCCACCGGCGACCTCGCCCGGCGCAAACTGCTGCCCGCGCTCTACAACCTCGCCCACGAGGGCGCGCTGCCCGAGCGCTTCCACCTGATCGGCGTCTCGCGCAAAGAAAAAGCGCACGAGGACTACCGCGCAGGAGTGCGAGGAGGCGATCCGCCGCTTCTCCCGCCGCACGCCCGACGAGGACGTGCTCAAGAGCCTGCTCGACAACGTCAAGTACGTCCCCGGCACGTTCGACGACGACTCCGTCTACAGCGAGCTCGGCAAGATGCTCGACGGCTGCGAGAAGGAGGCCGGCGAGCCGCTCAACCGCGCCTTCTACCTCTCCACCGCGCCCACCTTCTTCCCCGTGATCGTCGAGCAGCTCGGCAGCTCCAAGCTCGCCCACCACGAGCACGGCCGAGGTCCGCCTGATCATCGAGAAGCCGTTCGGCACCACGCTCGAGGAGGCGCGCGAGCTCAACCGCGAGGTGCTCGCCATCTTCGACGAGACCCAGGTCTTCCGCATCGACCACTACCTCGGCAAGGAGACCGTCCAGAACATGATGGCGTTCCGCTTCGCCAACGGCATGTTCGAGCCGCTGTGGAACCGCAACTACATCGACAGCGTCCAGATCACCGCCGCCGAGGACCTCGGCATCGGCTCCCGCGCCGACTACTACGACAGCGCCGGCGCGCTGCGCGACCTGATCCAGAACCACATGCTGCAGCTGCTCTGCCACGTCGCGATGGAGCCGCCCGTCAGCTTCACCGCCGAAGAGGTCCGCAACGAGAAGGTCAAGGTGCTGCAGGCGATCCCCGAGCCGACCGCCGCCGAGATCCCAGAGATGTCGCTGCGCGCGCAGTACACCGCCGGGCACGCCGGCGGCGAGGACGTCCCCGGCTACCTGCAGGAGGAGGGCGTGCCCGAGGACTCCATCACCGAGACCTACGCCGCGCTGCGCCTGGAAGTCGACAACTGGCGCTGGGCGGGCGTGCCCTTCTACCTGCGCACCGGCAAGCGCCTGGCGCGCAAGATCACCGAGATCGCCGTCACGCTCAAGCCCGTCCCCCACCTCGCCTTCAGCCAGGACGGCTCGCTCGGCGTGCAGCCCAACCAGCTCGTGCTCACCCTCCAGCCCAACGAGGGCGTCTCGCTGCAGCCTCGGCGCGAAGATCCCCGGCACGCGCATGATCATCCGCCCGGTGCAGCATGGAGTTCCTCTACGGCACCGCCTTCCTCTCCCAGTCGCCCGAGGCGTACGAGCGGCTGATCACCGACGCGATGCGCGGCGACGCGACGCTGTTCACCCGCAACGACGAGGTCGAGGCGCAGTGGCGCATCTGCGACCCGATCGTCAAAGCCTGGGAGCCCACCGCCGAGCGCCCATCCCCGTCGCCAGCTACGAAGCCGGCTCGCAGGGCCCGGAGGAGGCCGACGAGCTGCTGCGCGACGGCGATCGCTGGCGCGCGATCTGATGGACGGCCACAACGCGAGCGACGCCGTCTGGAGCGAGCAGGGCACCACCCCCGACGCGATCGAAGCGGCGCTGCGCGAGCTGCTCGTCGAGGTCCACGCCGAAAACGGCAACTACGTGCCCGCGCGCGTGCTCAACATGATCGCCTTCGTCGACCGCGAATGGAGCGGCGAGATCGCCAACCGCCTGCGCGGCGTCGGGCGCTACCACGCCTCGCGCACTGCTCGTGCTCTCCTACGAGCCCGACCGCGAGCGGCTCGACGCGCGCGTCATGATCGCCTCCGACGGCGAGCCCGCGCCCGGCGAGCTCGCGCTGCTGCGCGAGACCGTCGTCGTCGAGCTCGGCGACCGCCACCTCGACGACCTGCTCACGATCGCCGACCCGCTCGTCGTCACCGACCTGCCCACGCTGCTGTGGTCCCCCCACGGCCACCACGACGATCGTCACCGAGCTGCTCGCCGCTCTCCCAGGCGGTGCTGCTCGACTCCGTCGACGAGCCCGCCAGCCGCGAAGCGCTCGACCGTGCGTGCGAGCTCAGCCAGCAGGCCTACGTCGTCGACCTCGCCTGGCTGCGCTCGACCCCGTGGCGCGAGCGCCTCGCGGCCAGCTTCGACCCCCCGCCGCGTCGCGGCGAGCTGGGCGCGATCACCGCGCGTCACCGTGCGTCACCACCCGGACTCGACCGTCGCCGCCCTGCTGCTCGCCGGCTGGCTCGCCTCGCGCCTCGGGTGGGAGCCGGCGCCGCTGCGCGCCGAGCGACGACGCGCTCGTCGGCGAGGCGACAGTCCGGCGGGCAGGAAGTGACCCTGCGCCTCGAGGCAGCCCCCGAGCTGCAGGTGCGCGGCCTGGAGGACGTCACGTTGGAGACAGCATCCGGCCGTCGGCTGCGCTCGGCCGCGGACCCGGCGGCCTGCGTGCGCGCTCGCGCGACGAGCACGGACACGAGCGTCAGTGGACGATCCCCGGCGCCTCGCGCGGCGAGACCGGGCGTGCTCGGAGAGGGCATCCGCCAGGCGCTGCTGCGCGACCCCACCTACGTTCCTGCGCTCACCGCCGCGCGGGCGATGCTTCCGTCGTCGGCCAGCAGCGACCCGGTCGCGGCCCTGTCGTGACGCGACTGACGACCTGCCTCGACGCCGAGACCGTCGCCGCGCGCGCCGCCGCGCACGTCATTCGCGAGCTCGCGCGCGCCCGCGACGAGCGCGGTGTAGCGCACCTCGCGCTCAGCGGCGGCACCACGCCGGCGCGCACCTACGAACTGCTCGCCGCCGACCCCCAGCGGACTGGGAGGGAGTTGAGATCTGGTTCGCCGACGAGCGCTGCGTCGCGCCCGAGGACGAGCGAGAGCAACTTCCGCCTCGCCCGCCAAGACGCTGCTCGACCCCGCCGGTCTCCCACCCGAGCGGGTGCACCGCATGGAGGGCGAGCTCGGGCCGCAGGAGGGCGCGCGGCGCTACGCGGATGCGCTGCTCGAGCGCCTCGCGGTCGGCGAGGCCTCCCCGTCGCCCGTGCTCGACCTCGTCGTGCTCGGCATCGGCCCGGACGGGCACGTCGCCTCGCTGTTTCCCGGCGCCGACACGCTCGACGCCGGCGACGACGCCGTCTGCCTCGGCGTGCTCGACTCGCCCAAGCCGCCGCCCGAGCGCATCACGCTCAGCCTCGCCGTGCTGCGCGCCGCGCGCGGCTGCCTGCTGCTCGCCACCGGCGCGAGCAAGGCCGACGCCGTCAACGCCATGCTCGCGCGAGCCCAGCCGTCACGTACCAGCGAGCCTGCTCGGCGCCGCGAGCGACTGACCGTGATCGTCGACGACGCCGCCGCGCCCGACGGGCCGATGCCGTGACGGTGGCTGGCGGGGAGGAGGGCACCAACGCCAATGCGAGGCTCGCCAGCGCGCAGGGCGGCGGAAACACGGAAGGCGGCCAGCTCGAACTCGTGCTCGTGCGCCACGCCGAGACCGAGTGGAGCCGCGACGGGCGCCACACCGGGCGCACCGACATCCCGCTCACCGACGCCGGGCGCGAAGCCGCCGCCCGCGCTCCCGCAGCGGCTCGCCGCGTGGAGCTTCGCGCGCGTGCTCGTCAGCCCGTCCACGCGGGCGCGCGAAACCTGCGAGCTGGCGGGACTCGACGGCGAGGCCGAAGTGTGCGAGGACCTGATGGAGTGGGACTACGGCGAGTACGAGGGGCTCACCACGCGCGAGATCCACGCCACCCGGCCCGACTGGAACCTGTGGCGCGACGGCTGCCCCGGCGGCGAGGACGCCGCCGCGGTGGGGACGCGTGCTGACCGGGTGATCTCCGAGTTGAGCGCCACGGACGGAAACGTCGCGATCTTCTCCCACGGGCACATGCTGCGAGTGCTCGGGGCGCGCTGGATCGGCTTGGGGGCTGAGCTCGGCGGGCGACTGAGGCTCTCCACGGGCTCGATCTGCATGCTCGGGCACGAGCGCCATACAGCGGTCGTCTCCGGCTGGAATCTCACCCGATAGCCCACCGGCCTCGCACACGTGGTCGGTCCGCTGCTTCCGACGCGATTCTCGGAGCGATGTTTCTGAACTCCACGTGTTTTTGACGGACTAAAAAGCCCGCAACCATCGCATACCGCCTGTCAGGACTTCTGTAGATCAAGAGTATAAATAATTCACACCCTGCAAAATCGCTGGACCGCGTGTTAGAACTACACTTGTCCCTCTGGCAAGACAGAGTGCGTGTCTCATCGGAGGGGCGAAAGGCCTCGGCCCTGCCCGAAGCCCACAGGTAACTCAAAGCCCTGGTCAAGTAGCCGGGGGTCCATAGGGGCATCGACGATGCGTGCGCTGATTTTCTACACTGAGTACGCTCAGGCAAAATGACCCACATGCCCGAGTCTCGTGCGCGTCATCGTGCTTCGTTAATCAAGGAGCATCCATGCGAATTGCGAGACGATGGGGACTTGCGCTCGTCGCGGCGTGCGCGTTCAGCGCGATAGCCGTGTCAAGTGCGTCGGCCTTCCCGTTATTCTTATCTCACCCCGCGGGGATCTTACTGTTAGCCACCGCGGATGATCCTCAGATCTTTTTCACACCTGCGAACGGACTCGAAGTTGAATGTAAATCCGTAAAACTGTTACCACCAGACACCACGCCCGCATTACGGTTCTTATCAATATTAATCACAGTAGATTACGAAACCTGCGATATTCCGAGCATTAGCGCAAACGCGACAGTGCACCCAGTCCAGTATCTTATTTACGCTAATGGCTTAGTGCGGCTGGAGAACACGGTGCTGATCTTAGCCCCACTGTGCACTATCACCATACCAGCCGCAAAGAACCAGAGCCTAAACACGGTCAAATTCGATAATCAAAAAGACGGTTCGCTGTTACTGTTAGTGCGGGTGAAAGGCGTAACCTCTTCCGGAGCCGGCGTCGGCTGTACCTATGCGGAGGAAGACAAAGGCGGATACGAAGGCGATATCCGAGTTGTTGCACATGGTGGCACTATTAGATGGGATCCGTAGTTAGTTACCTTAAATCATAACCCTGTATGCAACGGGTGAGCACATCCGGTGCTCACCCGTTCGGGGCATTTGAGCGTTCAGCACTCGGCCGGATGCTGATCGGATTCGGATCGGCCGTCCTAGGCCGTCCCCCGGACAGGGCCAGGCGAATTGACCGGCCCTGCCTACCTGGTCTCCCGCGACGCCACCGCATTCTCGACCCGGAGATCGTGCCGCAGGGCGAAGGGATCACGCTGATCCTCGACGGGAGCACACAGATCAAGAACGGGATCACGTCGAGCATCTTCAAAGTCGTGTCCCATGCGCCGATCAGCACGGCCGACCTCGTGCTACCCGAGGGACGCTGCAGGTCGCCTTCACGGAACCTGCGGCCGCGCGGGGGTAATCTGGGTTGCAGCCTCCCGCTTAGTACAGTAAGCCGCACAGCCACCCCATGGCAGCCCGCGCGGAACAGACCAGTCCTCTCTCCCCCGACGCCGAGCAGGTGCTCTTGGCGATGGACGCGGCGCGGCAGAGCACACTGGCGCTCGTGGAGCCGCTCAGCGCCGATCAGCTCGAGCGCGTGCACTCGCCCATCATGAGCCCGCTCGTCTGGGACCTCGGCCACATCGCCGCTTACGAGGACCTGTGGATCGCGCACCGCCACGGCGGACTGGAGCTGCTGCGCCCCGACCTCGCGACCCTGTACGACGCGTTCGAGACGCCGCGCGCGATCCGCGGCGAGATCGAGGCGCTCGACCCCGAGCAGGCGCGCGAGTACATGCAGGCCGTGCGCGAGCGCACCGGCGAGACGCTCGCCCGCCACGGCGTCGGCGACGGCGTGCTGTGCGAGATGGTGCTGCGTCACGAGTTGCAGCACTCCGAGACCATGCGCCAGACGATGGCCATCGCGGGACTGCTTCCCACGGGAGAGCCGACGCCGCTCGTGCCCGACGCGCCCGAGGGCTGGATCCACGTTCCCGCCGGAGCGTTCGAGATGGGCGCGAGCAACGATGGCTTCGCCTACGACAACGAGCGCCCCCGCCACACAGTCGAGCTGCCCGCGTACGCCATCGCCCGCCGGCCGGTCAGCAATGCGAGCTGGATGCGCTTCAGCGAGGGCGGTGGCTATGAGCGGCGTGAGTGGTGGTCCGACGAGGGCTGGGCGTGGAAGGAGGAGCACGACATCACGCACCATGCGGCCGTGGCTGCGGGCCATCCACAGGCGCCCGCATGTCACCTCTCGTGGTTCGAGGCCGACGCCTTCGCCCGCGCGCACGATGCGCGACTGCCCACCGAGGCGGAGTGGGAGAGGGCGGCGACCTGGACCCACGAGGCGCCGGATGCGCTGGCCGCCGTGGGAGCGGTGTGGGAGTGGACCACTACGCACTTTCACGGCTACCCCGGCTTCGCGCCCTACCCCTACAAGGAGTACTCGCAGGTGTTCTTCGGCGAGCGCTACCGCGTGCTGCGCGGCGGCTCGTGGGCGGCGCACCCGCGCGTCGCCAGCCGGACATTTCGCAACTGGGACCTACCACAGCGACGCCAGATCTTCGCCGGCGTTCGCCTTGCAAAGGAGGAGGCCTGATGGAGCCATCGCACACGCCGCTCGCCGACGCAGCCATTCGCATCGACTCGCACCTCGACGGAGCCTCGGAACGCTCGCTCGCCGACGACGTGCTCGACGGGCTCACGCGGCCCTTCAAGGAGCTGCCGCCCAAGCACTTCTACGACGCGCGCGGAGCGGAGTTGTTCGACCGGATCTGCGAGCTGCCCGAGTACTACCCCACGCGCGCCGAGCGCGCCATCCTCGAGCACAGCTCCGCTGAGATCGCAGAGCTCACCGGCGCCGTCGAGCTGGTCGAGCTCGGCTCCGGCACCGCCGCCAAGACGCGCGTGCTGCTCGACGCGCTGCACAGCGCCGGAACGCTCCAGCGCTACGTGCCCATGGACGTCACCGAGGGCATGGTGCGCGACTGCGCCGATGCGCTCACCGACGAGTACCCCGGCCTGCGCGTGCACGGCGTCATCGGCGACTTCGAGCGCCACCTCCACCACGTGCCACCGCGCATCGGGCCGCGCATCGTCGCGTTCCTCGGCGGCACCATCGGCAACTTTCCCCCCGGCAGCCGCCGGCGCGTGCTGCGCGAGATCGCCCGCCTGCTCGGCCCGGGCGACCACCTGCTCATGGGCACCGACCTCGTCAAGGATCCGGACGTGCTCGAGGCTGCCTACGACGACGCGCAGGGCGTCACCGCTGAGTTCAACCGCAACGTGCTGCGCGTGCTCAACCGCGAGCTGCGCGCCGACTTCGACCCCGACGACTTCGAGCACGTCGCGCTGTTCGACCGCGAGAACGAGTGGATCGAGATGCGCCTGCGCTCCCGTCGCGAGCACACCACCATGGTGCAGGAGCTCGACCTGTCCGTGCACTTCGACGCCGGCGAGGAGCTGCGCACCGAGATCAGCGCCAAGTTCACCCCCGCGCGACTGGAGGGCGACCTCGACGCCGCGGGCCTCGAGCTCGTGCGCTGGCTCACCGACCCCGAGGAGCAGTTCGCGCTCACGCTGTCGCGAGTTAGCTAGCAGCAGCAATACGCGACAATACCGCGCTATACTCGTCTAGCTGTGGCTACTTCTCCAACCAAGCAGAGCGTTGCATTCCGGTTCGACCCCATCACCGTCGCGCGCCTCAAGCAGCGCGCGCTGGACACACACGCCCCGCAGACCGCGCTCGCCGAGCGTTACATCGAGGAGGGCCTTCGCCACGACGAGCATCCGCTCGTCTACTTCCGCGATGGCGAGGCTGGCAGAAGGCCCGCGCTGCTGGGCACACGCCTGGATGTCGCTGAGTTGGTGAGCACCATCAAGCAGAATGAAAACTCCGTGCAAGAGGCCGCCGAGTACTTGGAGATACCGGCGGAGCAGGTCAACGCCTGCCTGAACTACTACGCCGATTACAAAGATGAGATAGACGCCTGGATCGAGCGATCCCACGCCGTCGCCCTGCGCGAGCGCGAGCGTTGGCAGCGTCGGCAACAGGCGCTTGCGTGAGGCTGCTGCTGGACGAGATGATCTCTCCCCGAATCGCTCGCGAGCTGCGGGAGCTCGGGCATGACGTCCAGGCGGTCAAGAAGGATCGCCTCGATCTCGTCGGGCGCAGCGACCGCGAACTCGTCCGCCAGATGAGCGTTGAGGATCGAGTGATCGTCACCAACGACATCGCGGACTACCAGGCGATTCACAACCAGATGCTCGCGGCGGGCCTCGAGCACCACGGCATGGTCTTTACTTTCGATGCGACCATGCCGCGCACCAAGAAGTCGATCCCTCAATGGGTGGAGGCTCTGTCCAAGCTGATCGCCGACCACGGGGATGACGCCTCCCTACGCAACCAAGTCCACCACCTCCCCTGAGGCGTGCTCGGAGTAAGCACGATCGACTAGGCTCCAGCGCATGCGGATCGAGGGCTCGGCAGCAATCGTCGTCGGTGGGGCCTCGGGGCTCGGCGAGGCGACGGTGCGCGCGCTTCACGCCGGCGGCGCGCACGTCACGATCGCCGACGTCAACGCCGAGAAAGGCGCCGCGCTCGCGGTGGAGCTGGGCTTGGAGTTCGTCTCCTGCGACGTGCGCGAGGAGACGCAGGTCCAGGCCGCCGTCGAGCGGGCCGCCGCGGCCGACGGCGGACTGCGCATCGCCGTCTGCTGCGCCGGCACGGGCTGGGCGCAGAAGGTAGCCGGCTCCAAGGGGCCGCACCCGCTGCTGCCGTTCGAGACGATCGTCTCCATCAACCTCATCGGCACGTTCAACGTGCTGCGCTTCGCCTCCCACGCGATGATCGCCAACGAGCCGCTCGAGGACGGCGAACGCGGCGTGTGCGTCAACACCGCCTCCATCGCCGCGTTCGACGGACAGGTCGGCCAGATCGCCTACGCGGCGTCCAAGGGCGGCGTCGTCGCGATTACGCTGCCCGCCGCGCGCGACCTCGCGCAGTACGGCATCAGGGTCAACACCATCGCACCCGGACTGTTCGACACGCCGCTGCTCGCCGCGCTCCCCGAGGAGGCGCGCCTGAAGCTCGGCGCGGGCGTCCCGTTCCCCCAGCGCCTCGGTCAGCCCGCCGAGTACGCGCAGCTCGCGTGCCAGATCGTCGAGAACCGCATGCTCAACGGCGAGACCATCCGGCTCGACGGCGCGCTGCGGATGCCGCCCCGCTGAGGCTCTGCTTCCAAGACGCCGCGGTCGCTCGCGGCGGCGCTACCCAACAGCGGCGACCCCAAGACGATCGAGCAGCTCGTCAGCGTCGCCGCCGTGAGCCTCCAGCACGCGTGAGAAGTGCCCGCCGTAGACGCTCATCACGGCCAGCAGCAGCTCGACCGTTGAGACCCCCGCGCTGCCGCGCTCCGTCGCGATGTCCATCGCCCGCTCGCTCACCGCCACGATCGCATCGCCGTCCTGCCGCGGCTCCGGCGCGCCGCCTGCCTCCCCCACCTCGCCCTGCTTCACCTCGGTGAGCGCGACGTCGCTCACTCCGAGCGCCTGCAGAGCGACTCCCACCTCTCCGTGCAGGCGCAGCACGCGCAGCCAGCGCTCCGCCTGGTCCTCCGGCGTACGCGCGAACGGCATCGCCGTCGATGCGATCGCCAGCACGATTTCCGCGTCCGGCGCGAGCGCGCGCGTGCCGTTCATCGTGCCACCGCCTCAGCCGCCTGGCGGCTCGCTCGCCGCGCCGGCAGATACGCCAGGTTGTCGTGGCGCAGCGTCACCTTCGGCGCGCCCTCCTCGCTCAGATCCAGTCGCAGGATCACCTTGCCGGCGCGCGCCGCCGACTCGTGCGCCTCGCGCACGACGCCCGCGACCTCACCCTCGGGCACCCCGCACACGCGCAGGAAGCTCGCCGTGCGCGCGCTCTCCGCCTCCTCGCGGTCCAACTCCAGCTCCTCCACCAGCGCTCGCGGCGCCTCGACTCCGCCCGTCACGCCCAGCACGCACGCGGCCATGTCGTCGGGGCGCTTGTCCACCTGCTCCGCCACGCGGTCCAGCAGCTCCGAGGCCGTCGCTCGCGACCCGAGCCCCGCCAGCGTGTCCGCGAGCCTGCGCTCGCCGAACAGCTCCGCCCCCACGCGCGCCTCCGTCACGCCGTCGGTGTGGAAGCACAGCCGCGCGCTGCCCGGCACCGACACCACCGTCTGGCGCGTCCCCGTCCGCCTGCCCACGCCGAGCGGCGGGGCCGAGCAGGCCGTCACCGGCACCGTCGGCGACGCCCCCGCGCCCAGGCCCAGCACCACCGGTGGCGGGTGCCCCGCGCAGGAGTACGTCAGCGTGCGCTCGCGCGGCTCGTACGTCGCCACCGCCACCGTCGCGAAGGAGTCGCCCAGCTGGCGCTCCAGCACGTCGCCCGCCGTCTGCACCGCGCCGCGCGGCGACAGGCCCGCCTCCAGGTAGGCGCGCAATGTGAAGCGCACCAGCGCCGTGTGCGGCAGCGCCTCGCGGCCATGACCCGACACGTCGCCGAGGATGACCGCGATGCGGCCGTCCTCGAGCGCGAACACGTCGTAGAAGTCCCCTCCCGCCCCCGGACCCGCCGCGGGGCGATACGCCGCCGACGTGGCGACCGGCCCGACGCGCTCCGGCAGCTCCGGCAGCAGCGCCGTCTGCAGCAGACCCACATCCTCCAGCAGCTGCGCGCGCTGACGCTCCAGCCTCCGCGCGCGAACCGCCGCCAGGCGCGTGCGCACCCCCATCGCGCCCGCCAGCGCGCACAGCAGGCCGATCAGCACCCACACGGGGATCGGCACCACCGCCACGATCTTCGTGATCGTCCGCGTCAATGGCGATGAGCGCACGACCGGGGCGCGACGAGCAGGGGGCGTGGCGCGTCGTGCGTGGGAGACACGCCGGGCAGCGCCCGCCGCCGCGACGGTGGCCCGCGCCAGCGACGCGCTCGCGCGCGAAGGGCTCGTCGCACGATGCGCGTGAGCACGCGCTCGGCTGTGGCGCATGCGTCCTGAGGCCTGGCGCGTGACGCTCGCCACGGCCGGGGGCGTGACGCTCGCGGCCGGCGTCGGTGCGGCGGTTGTCGTCACGGGAGCGCTGCTGGGTGCCAGTGCCGATACGGATGAGTTGGTGGCCACGGCCGACGGCACCGTCGTAGTCGTGCTCGACGGTTTGTCAGGCGTCTTTGTCGTCGTCGCAGCCGCGGTCCCCCTGCGCGCCCGTCCCGCCTGCTCGCGGGCCGCGCGGTTCGCCGTGAGCTCTGTCTCACGGCGGCGCGTTTGCGTGCGTGTGCGCGTGGCATCGCTTCCATGCGCGGCGCCACTCTCCGTGTTCGGCTGCCCCGCAGTCGTCGGCTGTGTACCGCTGCTGTTCGATTGAGCCGCTGGGCGCTCGCTGGTGGCTTGCTGCGCTCCGCCGGCTTCGTGCTCGTGAGCGGTCTGCGGAGTCGGCCTCGTCTGCGTCGGGCGATGCGTCCGCGCGACCGGGATCGTCCGCGGCGCCGGACTCGTCGACGTGGCAGGGCTCGTCTGCGTCGCCTGCGCGGGCTGGCTCGTGTGCGAGCGTCGGCTCTCGCCGTGGTCGCCTCTCGCGCCCGCGAGCGGGGCGCCGACGAGCGCCAGCGCGCAGCAGCCAGCTACCGACACGATCGCCAGCGGCGCGCGCTGGCGCCTTGCCGATCGCCGTTCGGTTGCGTGTCTGCCCATCGAACCGGCCGCGCCGTCAGCCGACTTCCGCCGAGCGCACGCGAACGTGAGCCAGCGCCTGCTCGAGCGTCGGGAAAATCGCGAACACGCCGTCCATGCCCGAGAGCTCGAAGATCTTCGACACCGCGTCCCCGTTGCACACGATCGCCAGGGCCGCGTCCGCGGTCAGGCTGCGCTTGAAGCCCACGAGCACACCCAACGCGGTCGAGTCCATGAAGCTCGCGCCCGACAGGTCCAACACGAGGCGCGTGCGGCCCGCCTCGAGCGCATCGACGAGCGTCCACTTCAGCTGTGGGGCCGTCGCTAGGTCGAGCTCACCGTTGGCTTCGATCACGCTGCATCGCTCGTCGAGGTCGCGGCGCGCGATCTCAAACGGCATGGCGCTCGCCCGGGTGAGGCTGGAGGAATCGAGTCTGCTGAGCATCGAGGGGCTCCCAACGTTGCCTGTGCGCGAGGTTGCGCTCAATCCGCAGCATTGCCTTCGGCCAATTACGGATTCCGCCCAACCGATTCGGAAGATGATCGTACGAGCGTCCACCGGTACGATTGCACATCGGATGGGTGCGCTGGGACCTTTGATCCCCGACGAGAGCCCGCGCGCCGCCCGTCTGTGGCGTCGCGCGCGCGGTGTGGCCGCAGTGGCGGTCTCGCTGGTGCTCGTCACGTTGCTCTCTCCCCTGCTCCTGCTCGGCGCAGCGGTCGTGGACGTCACGATCTGGATACGCCGGCGCAAGCCGTGGATGGCGGTGCGGCTGCTCGCAATGCTGTGGTGGTTCCTCGTGGGCGAGATGTACGGGCTGCTCGGGCTGCTCACGATCTGGATCCGCTCGCGCGGGCGTGACAGCGCGCGACGACGCGAGCGCGTGTATCTCCTCAAGCGGCGCTGGCTGCGCAGCCATCTGGCGGGCATCCGCACCCTGTTCGGCCTGCGCTTCGAGATCGACGGCCTGGAGCTGGCCGGCCGGGGGCCCGTGATCGTGATGATCCGCCACGCGAGCATCATCGACAACACGCTCCCCGACGCGATCCTCGGCCACGCCCACGGGCTTGGATTCCGCTTCATCATCAAGCGCGAGCTGCAGATGCTCCCCACTATCGACGTCGGCGGGCGCTGGGTGCCGACGCTGTTCGTGCGCCGCGGCTCGGGCGACACCGAGGCCGAGCTGGAGCGGATGCGCGCGCTGACCGTCAACCTGTCGGCCAACGACGGCCTGCTGATCTATCCCGAGGGCACCCGCTCCACGCCCAAGAAGCTCGCCCGCGCCAAGGAAATCATCGCCGAGCGCCAGCCCGAGATCGCGCCGCTCGCCGAGCGCCTGCAGCACCTGCTGCCGCCGCGCCTCGGCGGCACGCTGCTGCTGCTCGAATCTGCGCGCGAGGCGGACGTGGTGATCTTCGGCCACGTCGGCCTCGACGGCTTCGAGTACGTCAGCGACATCTGGTCCGGTGGCCTCATCGGCACGACCGTCCACCTCAAGTTCTGGCGCTTCCCCGCGGCGGAGGTGCCGAGCGAGCGCGAGGAGCTGATCGCGTGGCTGTACGAGCGCTGGCAGGAGCTGGACGACTGGGTGGGCGAGATGCTCTCGCCCACCACAGCCGCCGTCCAGCTCGACCCTTCTCCTACTTGAGGCGTTCCACCAGCATCGCCATGCCCATGCCGCCAGCGACGCACATCGACTCGATGCCGAACGTGCCGTCCTTCGCCTCCAGGCCGTTCAGCAGCGTGGTCATGATGCGCGCGCCCGTCATCCCGAACGGGTGACCGAGGGCGATCGCGCCGCCGAACGGGTTGAGCTTCTCCTCGTCGATGCCGAGCTTCTCCTTGCACGGCACGATCTGCGCGGCGAACGCCTCGTTGATCTCGACGATGTCGATGTCGCTCATCGCCATGCCCGTGTTCTTCAGCAGCTGCTCGATCGCCGGGATCGGGCCGACGCCCATCACCTCGGGGCGGATCGCCACGACGGTCGAAGCGATGATGCGCGCTTTGGGAGCGATGCCCAGCTCCTTGGCGCGTTCCTCTGAGGTCACCAGCAGCGCCGCGGCGCCGTCGTTCAGCGGGCACGCGTTGCCCGCCGTCACGGTGCCGTCGGGCTTGAACGCGGGCTTCAGCGCAGCGAGCTTCTCCAGCGTCGTGCCCGCGCGCGGGCCGTCGTCCTTGGTGACGACCTTCTCCGGCACGTCGATCTCGTTGCCTTCGCGGTCGGTGTCCTTGTGCGCGGGAGCCGTCACCGGGACGATCTCCTTGTCGAAGTGGCCCGATTCCTGCGACGCCACGGCGCGAGCCTGCGAAATCACGGCCCATTCGTCCTGCGCCTCGCGGCTGACGCCGTACTCGTCGGCGACGTTCTCCGCGGTCATCCCCATCGGGATGTAGACGTTGTAGAGCGAGCCCTCCGAGCCGTCGAGCTTTTTGTGGAATTCCCACGGAGCGCCCTGGTTCGCGCGCGAGACTGCCTCGATGCCGGCGGCGATGTAGGTGTCTCCCTCGCCGGCCTTGATCGCGTGGAAGGCCATCCGCGTGGTCTGCAGCGAGGAGGCGCAGAAGCGGTTGACGGTGGTGCCGGGCACGTGGAAGTCGATGCCCGCGAGCAGCGCGGCGTTGCGGCCGATGTTGTAGCCCGACTCGCCCTCGGCGAAGCCGCAGCCCATCATCACGTCCACGATCGAGCTCGACTCCAGCTGCGGGTTGCGCTCCAGCAGCGCCTTCAGCGGGATCGCCGCGAGGTCGTCGGCGCGAACCGATTTGAGCGACCCCTTGACGGCGCGCCCGATGGGCGTGCGGATGGCGTCGACGATCACGGCTTCAGGCATGTGTGACTCTCTCCTTGGTCGTTTGGCCCCCGCGGCGGGCCGCCGGCGAGTGGCGGGAGGGCCGCAATCCTACGGGATCGACGATCAGTCGAGGCGGTCGTAACCCCAGAGGGCCACCAGGTCGCGGCCGAGGTACTCGCTCAGCGCGACCACCTCGCCCTTTGAGCGGCGGCGTAACTCCACCATGAAGCGCTCGTCCGGCTCGCTCGGGGCGCGGTAGGCGATGCTGCGCCAGCGCGCCTTGAACGCGTCGCTCGAGAGCAGCCGTGAGGTCAGCGCGTTGACCGCCCGCCCCAGCGGGCTGGCGGCGGCGGGGTTCGGTGCGCGCGACGCGCGCCGCGTTCGCGAGCTGGTGCAGCCGCGGCGAGCGGATCGCCTTCACCGGTTTCGTGTCGAGCGTCTCGATCGGCACCTCCTCGTCCACCTCGAGGAAGCGCAGCACCTCGCGCAGCGTGCCCTCGTTGTCGGCGCGGTAGTCGTCGTAGATCAGCACCAGCACGTGCTCGCGCGGGAAGACCTCGTGGAAGCGGCGCAGCTGCTCGGCGTAGCGCACGTGCTCGGAGTACAGCAGCGCGTCCGGGTGGTGGCTGCGTCGCGGTATCCGCCTGCCCGGCGCGCCGTTGCGGCTCCAGCGCGATCGCCTTGCGGAAGTCGCGCTCGGACTCGACGTTGCTCGAGACCATCTGCAGGTGGAACGAGCGCAGGAAGCTGGCGGGCTCGCGCAGGATCGCGATCATCGCGCGCGTCGGGCTGCACCTGCGCGATTCCCCGGGAGCGTCGTGCGAGCGGATGTACTGCGGCGAGGCCTCGCCCACGCGCTGGTCCGCACGCGCGGCCGCGAACAGCGACAGGTAGCCCTCGAGCGTGTGCTGCGGTCTCGGCGTCTCGCCCCCCACCGCGAAGCGGGAGCGCAGGTCGGTACGAAGAACCGCGGCTCCTTCACGTCCGGCATGAAGATCTGCGGATGCCTTCTCAGCATCTCGTACAGCGCGGTCGTGCCGCACTTGGCGTGGCCCACGATGAAGAAGTCCGGCACGCGTTTGCCCGACACGTATGGCGCTTCCATCACAGATCCAGGCGGCTGACGCCGAGCTCGTCGAAGCCCACGTGGTGGGCGAGCTCGTGGCGCACCGTGCGCGTGACCTGGTCGCGCAGCAGATCCGGGTCGTGGCCGAAGTCGCGGCGCAGCGTGTCGCGGAAGATCACGATCCGGTCGTGCGTGTTGTCGCGCGTCGCGCCGTCGCCCTGGTAGAGGCCGTATGCGCCGTGCGCGTCGCCCGCCGTCGGAGATCACGACCGCGACGTGCGAGAGCGCGTTGCGCAGCAGATCGGGCAGGTCGTCGAGCGCGTCGCGCACGAGCTCCTCGAAGTCGTCGTCGTCGAGCGGGTCGAGCTCCATGAACTCGCTTTCCTCGGGGTCGACCGCGAGCCCTTCGCGCGCGAGCAGCTCGGAGTTGCGCACGATCTCTTCGAACTCCGGCTCGGACTCGGGGTCGCGCCAGCCGGCCATGCGCACGGCCACGAACGCCACGCTGCCCATCAGCACCGCCGCCACGATCACGCCGAGCGCGACGTCCTCGAGCGCCCGCACGACGCCGATCGAGCTGAAGCCCTGCGCCGACGACGAGCGTCACGCAGGCCGAGCGACATCGCGATGCAGCGCCGCGACGCCCACGCGCCGCAGGTGGCCGGAGGCTCCGGGAGGCTGGGGCTCGCGCATCGCCGGCTGGTCCCTGCCTATTTCAGCGTGCGGGCGATCACGAGACGCTGGATCTCGTTCGTGCCCTCGTAGATCTGGGTGATCTTGGCGTCGCGCATCATTCGCTCCACCGGGTACTCCTTGACGTAACCGTAGCCGCCGAGCACCTGGACCGCCTCGACCGTCACGGCCATCGCCGTGTCCGAGCAGAAGACCTTCGCCATCGAGGAGTACTTCGCGCGCTAGCGGATGGCCCTGATCGGCCATCGCGCAGGCCTTGTAGAGCAGCTCGCGCGCCGCGGCCGTGCGTGTTTCCATGTCGGCGAGCTTGAACTGGATCCCCTGGAACTCGTTGATCGCCTTGCCGAACTGCCTGCGCTCGCGCGCGTAGGCGACCGCGTAGTCGGTCGCGCCCTGGGCGATGCCGACGGCCTGCGCGGCCGCGCCCGAGGCGCGTGCGCTCGAGCGTGCCGAGCGCGACCGACAGCCCCTTGCCGACCTCGCCGATCACGTTCTCCTGCGGCACGCGCACGTCCTCGAAGATCGGCTGGCCGGTCGGCGAGGCGCGGATGCCGAGCTTGTGCTCGAGCTTGCCGACGCTGAAGCCGGGGCGGTCGGCCTCGACGACGAACGCCGTCAGCCGGCGCGTCTCGCGGTCGCTGACCGCGAAGCAGATGTAGAAGTCGGCGACGCCGAGGTTGGTGATCCAGTTCTTGGTGCCGTTGATCACCCACTCGTCGCCGTCCTTGACCGCCGTCGTCTTCATCCCCGCGGGGTCCGAGCCGGCCTCGGGCTCGGACAGCGCGAACGCCGGCGACCACTCGCCGGTGGCGCACCTCGGCAGGAAGCGCTCCTTCAGCTCGTCGCTGCCGAACAGCTGGATCGGCAGCGTGCCGAGCTCCTGCACCATCAGGATCAGCGCGCACGAGGCGTCGACCTTGGCGATCTCCTCGACCGCCATGTTCAGCATCAGCGTGCCGGTGCCCGTGCCGCCGTACTCCGTCGGGAACGGCAGGCCGAGGATGTCCTGCTCGGCGAGCAGCTTGCGCACGTCCCACGGGTACTCCGCCTGCTCGTCGATCTCGGCCGAGCGCGGCGCGATCTGCTCGCGCGCGATCTGCCCGATCGTCGCGCAGAAGTCGAGGTGCTCCTGCGGGATCGTGTAGACGTCGCTGACCGCCTCCATGGCGGTGATCCTAGTGATGCGTCGCTCGCTTCGCGCCTCAGTGGACGACGAGCCAGATCCACGCCGAGGTTTGAGCGCTCGCTCCCGTGGGTATCACCTTCGCATGCCACTAGGAACCTCAATCTTCCTGTTCGCCGTCGGCGCGATCCTGCGCTACGCGGTCACTGCGACTGTCTCTGGACTGTCGCTGCCCACGATCGGCCTGATCCTCATGATCGTCGGCGTCGCCGGCCTCGTGCTGTCGATCTTCTACATGCTCGCGTGGGGTCCGCGCCGCGGCGCGGTCGTCAGCGAGCGCGTGGTCGAGCGCGACCCGTATCGCGAACCGCCCGTCTGAGTCGAGTCGCGCTCGCAGCGGTTCAAGCCGCAGCCCTGCCCAGGTGAGAAACCCCCGCTAGGCTCATAGCGCGATGAGCGACCGTGGGCAGCAGGACGACGAGATCGAGATCGACCCCGAGCGGGTCGCGGGCTGGCTCGAGAGCGACCCTGCGCTGCAGGTGATCGACGTCCGCGAGCCCTACGAGCGCGAGGCCGGACACATCGCGGGCACGCGGCACATCGAGCTCGTGAACCTCACCGCCGAGGCGAGCACCGTCGAGCGCGACGCGTCCGGTGGTGTTCTACTGCCGCGTCGGGCTCGCGCTCGCAGATGGCCGCGCAGGCGTTTCGCGCGGCTGGTTACGAGGCGTACTCGATGAGCGGCGGCCTGCGTGCGCTGGGCGCAGGAGGACCGGCCGCTGGAGCCCGAGGGCGGCCAGGTCGCCGACCACTAGAGAACCGACCAAGGGAGGCGCAGATGGAGGCTTCGGCCGAGTACCCGGGAGTGACGCAGGGCGATGGTTACGCGGTCGGGAACCTCGAGCGACCTCGGCGACGGCCCCGGCTTTCGCAAGATCCGCAAGGGCCTCGGCGTGACCGCCTTCGGCGTCAACGCGATCGTGCTACCGCCCGGGATCGAGACGGGCTTCCACTACCACGACGTCCAGGAGGAGCTGTACTTCGTGCACCGCGGCACGATCGAGATGGAGTTCGGCGACGGCTCCGTGCACCGACTCGAGGAGGGCGGCATGGCGCGCGTGGACGCCGCCACGGTTCGCAAGATCCGCAACGTCGGCGACGTGGACGCTGTGTACGTGTGCGCGGGCGGCAAGGACGGCTACGTGGGGCGCGACGGGCGCGTGCGCGAGGGTGAGGAGGAGCGTGTCAGAGCGATGCACGACCTGTCGAAATGAGCTGCGGCGGCGGTGAGCGGGGAGGCTGAGGACCAGCCGCGGGAGCGGCTGCTGCGCGTCGCCGGCGGTCCGGCGATCCCGCTCGCGGAGATCGTGCTGCGCACGAGCCGCTCCTCCGGGCCCGGGGGCCAGCACGCGAACGTGACCGCCTCGCGCGTTGAAGCGGTCTTCGACGTGCTCGCCTCGCCGTCGCTCAGCGAGGCGCAGCGCGAGCGGGTGCTCGCGCGCGCTGGGGAGCGCGTCGTCGCGGTCGCGCAGGACGAGCGCTCGCAGACCCGCAACCGGGAGCTCGCGCTGAAGCGGCTCGCGGAGCGGCTTGCGCGGGCGCTCGCGGTGCCGCGCAAGCGGCGCGCCACGCGGCCGACGGCGGCGTCGCGGGCGCGGCGGTTGAAGGACAAGCGCGAGGCTTCCAGGCGCAAGGTTGAACGTCGGCCGCCGTCGAGCGACGGGGATTGACTGGCGGATCTCGATCTCCGAAGTCGTAGTGGATAATTCTCCATCGTCGAGCACACGCAGCCGTCTATGCAAACCGTCCCGCTGGCGCCTACCGGGAGGGACGCGGAATAACAGCAATGCGACCCGAGCTACAGGTAAAGTAGTTCCATGCATCGGGATCTCCAGAAGCTGTTAGCGTCGGCGGAGGGGCAATCACAAAAGGTCGTGGCCGTCTTTATCGACGTTCGCGGCTTCTCGTCATGGACCGCTGAGTCCACCGAGGTCGCGGACTACCTCAAGTCGGCATACAACCGGATTCTGACGAAACACTTTGATGACGCTGGCTTCTTCAAGCTGACGGGTGACGGCATGATGCTGATCTACCCCTTCAACAACGTCTCGACTCTCCAAGCTACCGTAAGAGCAACTGTGGGGAAAAGCATTGCGCTGGTGAAGGCATTTCCGACCCTCACAAAGGACGACCGAATGATCAACTTTCCGGTGCCCGCACGACTTGGGGTCGGGCTCGCGCGAGGATCAGCGACCGTGCTTACGTCCGATAGCAAAACACTGGACTACACCGGGCGCCCCCTTAATTTAGCGGCGAGACTCATGGACCTCGCGCGGCCCTTTGGTGTCGTGTTTGATGACAGCTTCGGCATTGAAGAGCTGACGACTGCGACGCGCAAGAAATTTGCGCACGCCGATGTCTACGTGAATGGAATTGCGGAGGAGAGCAGTATGCGCGTGTACTACCTTCCAGATTGGACGACGATTGCCGAGTACCGAATGCTGCCAATTTCAGCACCGATAAGAATGGCGGACGCTACAAACGCGCTCACGCTGGCGGAATTGAAGGATCGTGGGAGTTTTCTTGAACGGCTCGAACGAGAGCCTGCGCAGCCTACGGCCGGTGCGACCATCCTGGTCGAATACCCCGCCGTCCGCGACGATGGCACGAAAACAGACCTTGTCTGGACGCTGAATCGACAAGCCGTGATTGAGCGGAAACTAAATAAGTGGTACGCGAAAGTCGACTACAACGAGATCGCAAAGAAGATTGAGGCGCGACGTTGCCAGGACGACTGGATGGTGCGGACAACGCTGGAATACCTCGTGCGGCCGACAGCCGTAAAGGCTGAGTAGACGCGGTTCGCTCGCTGGCTCGTCAGCCCCGATGTTGCTCGCATACTGCAACGATTCTCAAGCCGCCGCCAAAGCCCTCGCGAGATCGCCTGGATCGGTCTCCATCAGACTCGGCACCGTGACTTTGAGTCCGCCGTCTCGTTCCTGAAGCCACTTGGCGTTGACGATCGTGATGCCGATGACCTCGCCGTGCTCGTCCAGACGGACTGCGTGCCCCTCCGGCGTGCCGAACGTGTCCGCGGCGGGCTTCTGCGGCCCGCGCCGTAGATAGAGGACGTCCCCCTCCCTGTCATAGGAGACGTGATCGAACTCGTACGGTCCGACGTGAACAGTCATCGCTGCCAGCTTACCGAGCCGGGATCGTTGGACTGCGGGAACGCTGTCACGACGCGGTCCACGCTACCTGAGAACTCCGTCACTACGCGAATCCAGCGCAGCGGCCCGCCGCGGCGGAAGTAGCGTTCTCGTCCGGCTCGGACGTCAGGTTCGCGGTCATCTGGGGCTCTGATCGCCGCCATTGTCTCTCCAAGGTACTCCGTCATCTCGACGTGCTGTTCGAGCACGTGGCCCCAGGCTCGTTGGGCGAGCTGGACGGTGCGGCCCTCTGGGTTTCGGGCCTCGGCGATGATGTCCGTGCCAGACATCTGCGCAAGGCTAGGCTCGGCTTCGGCCGGAACTCTCGGCCGCTAGTTCAACAACTCCTTGACGATCCGCTGGTGCAGCCTCCCCAGCGGGGTCTTTTCGGGATGGAAGCCGATCGCGTTCCACAAGAGGCCCGACGCGGGCGCCCACACGATGATCAGGTACACGCCGATCGCCAGCACTGCGGTGCGCAGCCTGCGCGAGCTCGACAGCGCCGCCAGCGGCAGCGCCCACAGCACGTACCACGGCAGCACCCAGCTGAGCGTCATCAGCAGCGCCACGCTCGCCCACCCTGACGCGGTGATCGACCTGTCCGCCTCCGGCTGACGCGTGCTCCACGCAAACCAGCAGCACCACAGCACCGACACGAGCAGTGCGCCCGTCATCAGCGTGTGCAGCGTCTGTGTCTCCCCGCCCGCGCCCACCGCCAGGCCGATCAGGTTGGGGACGCTCTCGCTCGTGATCAGACGGCTCTGGGTGCTCAGGTCGGGGATGTGCAGGCCGAACGCAAGCAGGCTCGCCGCGCCCAGCACCACGGCCGCCGCCGCCATCCCCAGCAACGCCTGCGCGAGCGCGCGCGGAGTGCGCAGCAGGCCCACCAGCACGACCGGCAGCAGCACCGCGCCGGAGGCCTTGATCGCGATCGCCACAACGAACGCCGCGCCCGCCCCCATTTCAAGCGGCGACAACGGCAGCAGCCAGCCGCGCTCGCCCGCCGGCGCCGCCGCCCCGCGAGCCTCGCGCGCGGCGCGCCCGCGCAGCAACACGTAGAAGCCCACCACCACGCACAGCAGCATCAGCGCGTCGTTGTGCTCGCCCCCCAGCCCCCACACGAGCACGATCGGGTTCAGACCCACCAGCGCCACCGCCGCGAGCGGGTCGCGGCCCAGCAGGCGCGCGCACTTCCACACGAACAGCAGCGTCGTCAGGCTCGCCGCCGCGAGCAGCACCTTCAGCGCCCAGAACGACCCCGCCACGCCGAGCGGCACCACGACGAACGTCAGCAGCGTGAACAGCGGCCCGTAGGGACTCAGCAGCTGGTGCCAGTTGCTGAGGTTGTAGCTCGGGTCGCCGTGCGGCTCGAGGATCGGGATCGACGTGTACGGGTTGAGGTGGTGCACCACCTCCATGCGCCCGTAGTTGATGTAGTTGAACACATCTGTCAGCGCCAGCGGCGGGGCGAGGACCATCACCGCGTGCACCGCCACGATCGCTGCCAGCACCCAGCGGGCGGGCAGCTGCGGCACGCAGCGCAGCGTCACGAGGTAGCACACGTACATGAGCACGACCGCGCCCGTGAACCAGTACCTCAGCGTCGTGCTGTTGCCGCTCAGCCCCGGCATCAGCCCGCCCAGCGGGCCGGCCATCCAGTGCGGGAAGAAATCCACGTGCGTCGTCGGCGAGAGCAGGCTCGGGCGGTTCGCCGCCATCGCCACCACCAGCAGGCACAGCGCCACGATCGTGACCATCGCCAACGCGCCGAACTTCGCGCGGGCACCCGCGCCGCTCCAGGCGGCCAGGCCGCCACGCCAGAGCCCGCCGCGCGAGCCGCGCGCGTCTGCGAGGGGTGCGTCTCTGAGTGGGATGGTGGTGGCGTCGCCGGGCATGGTGCTCGAGGCGGCCGACAATATCCCGCTCGCTTAAAAAGGAGAGCCCGCCGAGGCGGGCTCTCGCAGAGCCGAACTACGCTCGTCCGCTTAGATGGACTGGACGTTCACGGCCTTCGGGCCCTTGTCGCCCTGCTCCGGGTCGTAGGAGACCTTTGCGCCCTCCTGCAGCGAGCGGTAACCCTCGCCGTTGATCCCGGTGTGATGGACGAAGAGGTCCTTGTCGCCGTCGTCAGGGGTGATGAAACCGAAACCCTTGTCGTCGCTGAACCACTTCACGGTGCCAGTTGGCATTATGCGTACTCCTCCACGGTATGTGCGTGCTGCTACGCGGAGGATGCTTCTCAGAGCTTCGACCTGCGAGCGCTTGCACTACTTTCGCCGGTCTTTTCTGCCGGCCATTCACAACGACCGTAGCACGTCCCCACGTTTATGTGTTGTCGAGTTGTTGTTGCCGCGCCCGCCCGTTTCGGGCGGCTAAGGCGTCTGGGCGCGCGAGCGGGTCTCCCTCGCGACCACGCCCAGCAGCTCGCTCGCCAGCTGGCGGCCCTGCGTGGCGACGAGCGGCGTCGCCGCGATCAGCACCACCACCTCCTCCCCGTCGAGCTCCTCGAGCGTGATCCGCGGGGCGCCGCGCAGCGGCGTCTGCAGCGAGCGCTCCAGCACCTCCTGCAGATCTCCGGGGGTCATGCCCGCGCGCAGGCGCGCTCGCAGGTTGACCGCCTCGGGCTCGCGCAGCGGCAGCACCGCCACGTTCAGCACCACGCTGTTGGGCACCATCATCGAGTCCTCGCCCGTGGCGAACGTCGTGTACAGCAGCCCCAGCGAGCTGACCGTCCCCTCGATCTGGCCCGCGAGCTGCCCGCCCTGCAGTCGTACGCGCTCGCCCACGCGGAACGGCCGCGCGCTCAGCAGGACCGTGCCCGCGATCAGGTTGCCCAGCGTCTGCTGCGCCGCGAGGCCGACGATCACGGCCGTGAACGCGCCCCCGAGCGCCAGTTCGCCCGCGCCGATGCCCGCCACGCTCAGCGCCACCACGAACGCCAGCACGACCGTCGCCAGGCGGATCACGAAGCCGAGCGTTCCCGCGGTGGCGGGGTCCAGGCGCCTGAACAGCGCCGGGCCGAGCCCGCGGCCGAGGTCCCGCGCTATCGCCCAGCCGAGGATCATCAGGATCAGGACGGTCGCGACCCTGATCGGCGTGTTGAGGGCCTGTTCGAGGACCTGTTCGGTGTGTGCGGGCTCGGTCCTGGTGGCCTTCACGTGCTTGGTCGTGCCGAGCAGGCTCACGCGGTTGTCGTACAGGACCACCACGCCGACGAACAGCGGCACGAGCACGAGCGCCTCCAGGCGCGCGCGCTTGACCACGCGCGGACTGATCTGGCGCAGCAGGCCGACCTCCTGCCACGCGTGACTGCGGGTCTCGAACATCTTCGGCGGCGTCTTCGGCAGGGGCATCGCCTCCAATGATGGCGAGCGCGGCCGCAAAGGCGCGCCGTGGGCGCGATCGTGCCGTCCTGACGCCCCGGCGTGCTCTACGATCTCCCGCGATGAACGTCAACCTCCGCCGGCTGGCCATCCCGGTCGCGATCCTGGGCGTCGTGATGATCGTCATCGCGATCGTCTACTTCGTCCAGCCCCAGCACTCGCTGCCGTCGTTCTTCCCGGGGCACAGCTCCGCGACGGACCCCGAAGCCAACCACCACCACACCAAACACGGCATCGCCGCGCTCGTGGTCGCGCTCGCGTGCTTCGCCTTCGCCTGGTTTCAGACCGGACCGAAGACCGAGTCGGCCGAGTCGTAGGGAGAGCGCGCAACCGACGGCCCCGCCGCCGCGGCGCGGGCGTCAGCCGCCGAGCGCGAACACGAGCGTGCAGATGACGCCCAGCCCGATGCAGTAGATGCCGAACGGCGTCAGGCGGTTGGTCTGGAAGAAGCGCAGCAGGAACTTCACGGCGAAGAACGTCGTCGCCGCGGCGCACAGGCCCGCCACGAGCGCCGGGCCGCGCACGCCGTCGCCGGCCGAGCCGAACAGTTCGGGGAGCTTCAGCGCGGCGGCGGCGAAGATCACGGGCGTGGCGAGCAGGAAGCCGAAGCGCGCCGCGTCGTCGTTGGACAGGCCCGCGAGCAGCCCTCCGCCCATCGTGAACCCCGAGCGCGAGATGCCCGGTATCAGCGCCGCCGCCTGCGAGGTGCCGACCGCGATCGCCTGGCGCCAGCTGACAGCTTCGCCAGGCGCCCGTCGACGTCGCCGAGCGTAGTCGCCCGGCCGCGGCGGGCGGCGGCGCAGACGCTCGAACACCAGCAGCGACGACGCCGTTGACGATCAGGAACGCCGCCGCGATCTGCGGCGAGGCGAACAGTTTGCGCAGCGGGTCCTGCAGCAGCAGCGCCGATGATCCCCACGGGGATCGTGGCCGCGACGAGCAGCCAGCCGAGGCGGGCGTACGTGTCGTCGCCGCGGATCTCGCGCATCTGCAGCGAGCGCCACAGGCCCTTCACGATCTTGACCCAATCGTCCAGGAAGAGCAGCAGCAGCACGATCGCCGTGGCGAGGTGGGTGGCGATGAGGAACGTGAGGAAGAACTTGTCGTTCTGGTGGATGTGCCAGCCGGCGAGGCGCGGTAACACGACGCCGTGGCCGAGGCTCGAGATCGGGAACGGCTCGGCGATCCCCTGAGTGAGACCGAGGATCACCGCCTGGAAGTAGGAGATCGGGTCGCACGGTCGCGAGCGCGTGCATCCGGGGCGACAGCTTATGAGGTGCCGAGGATCTCCGCCGCGCGGGGAAGGACCCGCCGAGCCCCGGTCGCATACCCTGCGGCGATGGCCCACGCCGAAAACGCCTCCCCGCCGTCCCTAAGCCAGATCGTGCGCGAGTGGGGCCGCATCGGCTGCATCGGCTTCGGCGGCCCGCCCGCGCACGTGCTGCTGCTGCGCGAACTGTGCGTGCAGCGGCGCGCGTGGCTCACCGATGTGCAGTTCGAGCGCGCGCTGGCCGCGACGAACATCCTCCCCGGCCCGGCGTCGACGCAGCTGGCGATCTACTGCGCGTGGCGGCTGCGGGGCGTGCGCGGCGCGTTGCTCGGCGGCGCCGGCTTCATCCTCCCCGGCCTCGTCGCGATCATCGCGCTTGCCGCGCTGTTCCTGTCGGGCTCGCCCCCGGCGTGGCTGCGTGGGGCGGGCATGGGCGCGGGAGCGGCCGTCGCGGCGGTGGCCGTGCGCGCCGGGCTTGGTGTGGCGCGCCCCGATCTGGTCCGCAGCGCGCGGACGCATGCGCCGCGCGGGCGTGCTCGCGTACGGGGTCGCGGGCGCGCTCGCGTCGGCGTTCGCCGGCCCGCTGCTGGTGCTCGTGCTGATCGCGTGCGGCGCGCTGGAGCTGGCGCGCGAGCGGATCCTCGAGCGCCGCGAGCCCACGATGCACGCGTCTCTGCTGCCGGCGCTCGTGTGGATGGCGCTCAAGGTCGGCGCGCTCGCGTTCGGCGGCGGCTTCGTGATCGTGCCGCTGATGCAGTCCGACGCCGTGGGCGCCTACCACTGGATGACGCACGGGCAGTTCCTCAACGCGGTCGCGCTCGGCCAGATCACTCCGGGTCCGCTGACGCAGACGGTGGCCGTCGTGGGCTACGCCGCCGCGGGGCTGCCGGGCGCGCTGCTGGCGGCGGCGGTAGCGTTCGCGCCGTCGTTCTCGTTCGTGCTGCTCGGCGCCGCGCGCTTCGAGCGCCTGCTCGTGGATGAGCGCGTGCGTGGCTTTCTCGCCGGCGCGGCGCCCGCAGCCGCGGGCGCGATCGTGGGCGCGGCGGTGCCGCTCACGGCGGCGCTCGGCGAGTGCTGGCAGTACGCGCTGCTGGCGGCCGCGGCCGTGGCGCTGCTCGTGCTGCGCAGGGGCGTCGTCCCCACGTTGCTGCTCGCCGCCTGCGCGGGAGTCCTCGCCGCGCTGCTGGGCGCCTCTGTTCCACACTGAGGCCCTCCGCGAGGAACCGGCGACCGGCCGGCCGGCGGTGCCGTCGCTCGACCCTCCAGCGGCGCGTGACGGTCGGACACACCCGCGCGAATCTTCACAGTCGCTTCACACCATCATTGCCGCTTGGTCACAAAAGATCCCCCTTTGCAGGGAAATCTGACTGGTATGAACGTCAGGGGAACGACAGCGCAGCCGTGGGGGGCGACGACGCGCGTGGACATGCACTGCCACTCGAGCGCCTCTGAGGAGTCGCGCCTGGGCGTGCAGCGCGCGGTGGGGCTGCCCGAGTGCGCGACGCCGCCGCAGGAGGTCTACGAGCTGGCCAAGCGCCGCGGCATGGACTTCGTGACGATCACCGACCACGACACGATCGCTGGCGTGCTCCAGATCGCCGACCGCCCGGACGTGTTCGTCTCGGAGGAGCTGACCGCGAGCTTCCGCGGCGAGCCACAGGCGGTGCACGTGCTCTGCTACGGCATCACGCCCGAGGACCACGAGTGGCTGCAGGCGCACCGCGGCGACGTCGAGCTGTGCGCGGCGTACATGCACGAGCGCGAGATCGCGTGCGCGCTGGCGCACCCCTACTACACGGTGGCCGCGCCGCTGAGCGCCCGCCACCGCCGTCGCCTGGCGGAGCTGTTCGGCGTGTGGGAGGTCCGCAACGGCGCGCGAGCGCGTGAGCTCAACCGGCCGGCCGCCACGTACGTGGCCACGCGCGACGGCGATCGGCATCGGCGGCAGCGACGACCACGCGGGCGTGGACATCGGGCGCACGTACACCGAAGCGCCCGCCGCGAGCACGCCGCAGGAGTTCCTCGCGCACATGCGCGCCGGGCGACGTGCGCGCCCGCGGCGCGCAGGGCAGCGCGGCGAAGTGGGCGCACGCGGCGATCGCGCTCGCCGCGCGCTCGCTCGAGCAGGGGCCCACAGCGTGCGGGCCGAGCGGCCGGACCCGCAGCGGGTGATGACGATGCTGCACCGCCTGCTGCGCGAGGGAGACCTGCGCGAGAGCTCGACCGACGCGGGCGGCGAGGTCTCGCCGCAGGACGCGCGTTGCCTGCTGCGCGCGTGGCTGTCGGCGGTGGAGCTCGACCACCTCGACGCTCGCGGCCTGATCGCGCTGATGCAGGACGAGTCCTTCAGCCACTCCGGGCTCTATCGGCGCGCGTGCCGCCTGCACGAGCGCAAGCTGCGCGCCGCGGTGGATGTGGCCGTGAGCGCGGCCATGGGCGAGGCGGACGCGATGCGCGCGGCGGAGGGGCTGTTCGAAGCGTGCATCGCCGCGATCCCCTACGCGCCCGCGACCGCGTTTCTGGCGGGCGAGCAGGCGAAGCTCGCGGCGATCCCCTACTCGCGCGGCGCGAGGACGGCGAGACGCCGCGGGTGGCGATCCTTGCGGACGGGATCGGCTCCACGCACGGGGTTACGCGCACGATCGAGGAGATCCGCCAGCGGGGAGTGCCGGGCTTCGAGATCGAGGTGGTGGGCACCGACCCGGAGGTCGACCGGCGGCTGTCGGCGGTTGCTGAGATCGACGTGCCGTTCTACCCCGGCCTGCGGATCGGCGTTCCCAGCCTGCCGGGCGCGGTGCAGACGCTCGTGGACGGCTGCTTCGACGCGATCCACGTGTGCTCTCCTGGGCCGGCGGGGGTCGCGGGCGCGCTCGTGGCGCGCGCGCTGGGGCTGCCTCTGGTGGGCAGCTACCACACCGAGCTGACCGCGTACGCGGGGCTGCGCTCGGGCGAGCGGCGCGTGGCGGACGCGATGGCGATGGCCGTGTCGGCGTTCTACGGCGCGTGCGACGTCGTGCTGTCCCCCAGCGCCGCCTCCGACGAGGCGCTCGCGGGGATCGGCATGGCGCCCGAGCGGGTGCTGCGCTGGGATCGCGGCGTGGACACGTCGCGCTTTCGCCCCACGCTGCGCGACTCGCCACGCGGCGGCGCTGATGGGGAGACGATCACGGTGATGTACTCGGGTCGGATCACGCGCGAGAAGGGCATCGACCTGCTGGCGGACGCGTTCCTGTTGGCGCACGCGTGCAACCCGCGCCTGCACCTGCTGCTGGCGGGCGGCGGCCCCGAGCAGGAGCGGCTGCAGGAGCGGCTGGGCGAGAGCGCGAGCTTCCTCGGCTGGCTGGAGGGCGATGAGCTGGCGAGCGCGTACGCGGCGGCGGACGTGTTCCTGTTCCCCAGCTCCACGGACACGTTCGGCCAGGTGATCCTCGAGGCGCAGGCGAGCGGCCTGCCGGTGGTCGCGGTCGCGAAGGGCGGCCCGCTGTCGCTGGTCGAGCACCGCGTGAGCGGACTGCTGTGCGAGCCGGACGCGGCGCGCCTGGCGGCGGCGCTGCTCGAGCTGGCGGACTCGCCGCTGCTGCGCGCGCACCTCTCGCGCGGCGCGCTGCGCGCGGTCTCGCAGCGCACGTGGGAGCGCACGCTGGAGCGCCTCGCGGATGGCTATGAGCGGGCGCTCGGCGGGTCCACGCACGAGCGCGCGGAGCGCCTGGCGAACGACTGCGAGCAAGGGCTCGGCGGGCCCGTGCACGAGCGCGCGGCGTAGCCATGGTGCGCGTTCGCTGCCCCATCGACCGTGGGCGCACGATCGCTGTCGCGGTGCACGGAATCGAGCCGGCGACGTACGAGCGCTGCGCGGTGATCCGCGACTGGCTGGAGGACCACGGCGTCGATCGCGTGACGCTGCTGGTGATCCCCGCGCGCGACCTGCACCCGGTTGGCGAGCGCGCGCCGGAGATGGTGGATTGGCTGAGCGAGCGCGCTCGCGCGGGCGACTCGATCGCGCAGCACGGCTTCCAACACGTGCGCGCGCGCCCCAACGCGGGTGCGCGCGAGCTGCTCGCGCGCACCGCGACGCATCGCAGCGGCGAGTTCGTGGGCCTCGACGCGAGCGAGACGCGCCGCGCGGTGCACGCGGGCTGGCGCGTGCTGAAGCTCGCGGGCATCGAGCCGGACGGGTTCGTCGCACCGGAGTACGCGTACACGCCCGCGCTGCGCCGCACGCTGGGCCAGCGCTTTCGCTGGTGGGCGGGGCTGCTGCGCGTGCACCGCGCGCAGGACGCCATCCCCGCCGGCCCCACGCCAGCCGACTGCGCACCCGTGGGCGACCCCATGCTCGCCGCGAGCGGCTCGCGCACACACTTCGGTCAGCTCGCGCCGGCGTGGAGCCTCGCCTCGGGCGGTCCGTTCGCGCGCGTGCTCTCGCCGCCGCTCGTGCGGATGGGCTCGCTGCTGCCGATGAGCACGCTGCGTCTGGACATCCACCCCGACGACCTGCGGCACACGCATCACATGATGGCGTTGGAGTGGGTGCTCGCGCGCGTGGGCTCGCGCCGTGCGGCCGTCACCTACCGCGAACTCGCGGGCGTCTGACGCGGGCGTCTGACGGGCAGCCCTGCTTTCAGTTCTTCGCCGCCGTGAACATGCTCGGCGCGAAGGACTTGACCGCGGGGAGCGCCGCGTAGCCGAGGTGCTTCAAGGCGAATAGATCCTCGATCGTGCGCAGCAGCGAGAAGTGGTTGAAAGCTTCCTGGTTGGTCGTCCCTGCTTTGACGTATGGCGAGAGCAGCAACGCGCCCACGGTCCCGCCGCCGCGCGGCGTGGAACCGGTGGCGGGGGCGGTGAGGTTGGGGAAGCGCGGCTGCCCGCAGCAGGAGCTCGAGTCGGCGAATTCGCCGCCGGAGGGCGCCTCGTCGACGGTGATCGCGAGCAGCCCGTTTTGCTTATAGGCCTTCGACGCCGTGATCTCCGGCACGACGTGGCGCAGGAACGCGTCCGCCGGGGCGAGGCCGGCGGGGGCGCTGGCCGTGCACGGAGTGGGGTTCCCGTCGTGACAGCGGTCGGGAATGATGTAGAGAGAAGCTCGGCGTGCGCTTGGCGTCCCCGAGGTCTGGCTTCAGCCGATCGAGCCCAACGTCGTTCGCCGCGCACGACGGCGTGTCGAGGAGCGACTGGAAGTACACGAGCGGGTTGCGGAACGTCGCGTACGCGCCCATGCCAGCGCTCTGCACGGACGTGGCGTCGGACTGCCCGAGCGCGGGGTGCGCGCACGCGCCGGGCGTCGCCGCGCCTTCGTCCATGCCCTGCACGTACGCGCGCCACGTGAGGTGCTTCGCGGCGAGCTGTCCGGGCAGCGTCTGAGTGGAGGCCGGATACACGCACCCGTTGCCGAGCGCCTGTTCGAAGGCGCCGACGCTCGAGGGCGAGATGGCGGTGTACGTGGCGCAGTTGGCTGCGGTTTCCGCCGTCGGTCCCTGCCCGCTCATGAGCGCCACCCCGTTCGCGAGCTGCTCGTGCGCGACGGCGTCGTAGCGGACCAAAAGCTCGCCGCTGCGCTCGAGCGTGCGCGCCAGATAGCGCGCGGGGGATTCCGGCCCGAACACCGCGGCGTAGGGCTGGTTGGAGAGCACGATCAGGAACACGTGCTTGATCGCGGGGAGCTTCGTCGCGGGCGCGCCCGCCGCCGCGCCGCTCGATCCGCCCGCTCCGCGCTTACCGGCGCCGTGTTCGCCGCCGCCTTTCCCGTGCTGTTTCGATCCGCTCTTGGCGGGCGATCTCTTCGCGGGGGCCGCCGCCGGCGCGGGGGTCGGTTCTTCTTCCACTTCCGGCGGTTCGCTCGAGGGCGCCGTCGCGGGCGGTGTGGATGGGCTCGTGGACGGCGGCGCGGCGCTCGCGACCGTGACCACCCGGGTGGCAGCTGCCGCGAGCGTGACCTGGGGCTGTCTGGTGACGCGCCCCACGAGCACGCCGAAGCCGAGGAAGACGAGCACGAGGCATGCCGACACCCTCGCCGACGGCAGGCTCAGTCTGAGTTTCATCCGTGCGCGACGCCGCTGGGCAGGTGCTCCAGGAGCGCATCGCCTCCCACGTGCAGCTGTCGGTCCAGCTCCGCCAGCTCGCCGCTCAGCTCCTGGAGGATCGCGGCGCGGCGCACGAGCACGTCGAGGCGAAAGTGGTCGCGGATCGCCATCTCGTAGGCGAGCCCGCCGAGGTCCCACTGCAGCTCGCGCACCTGCTCAGCCAGCGCGTCGCGCCTGCGGCCAACGTCTGCGGTTCCGTTCGAGGCGATGATCGTGCCCATCCGTCAGCCGGTTGAGACCACGTCGGGGAGGTTCTTGGACTTTTCGACGTAGCTCTTGCCCTTGGCGTGGCTCAAACCTTCGAGCACCGACGACGGCGCGGGTTTGCTCACGCTCGAGCCCACTCGTGAGCCGCTGTGGTGTTTCGCGGCCTTTGGCGCATGGCCGGCGGAGGGCGTCGTCGTGCTGGGTTCGGGGGACTGTTGGCTGCTTGCCGGTGCGCTCACTGTTATCACCTGCGGCGCCGGCTGCGCGGCTTGCGGGGGGTTTCCGGAGCGTCCGATCAGAACCCCCACGCCCATCGCCAGCAGCAGCACACCCACGCCCGCAAGCAGCGCCGTCGCGCTGTGTTCGCTCACCCGCCCGCTCGGTGGCGCATGCGGCGGGCGCGGCGGGGTCGATGGCGGCGACTGCGGTGGCTGCGGTTGCAGCGCTGCCTGGGTCGCGTGAACGTGTGACTCCGCGGCGTGTGGCGCGGTGGTCTGTGACTCCGCAGTACGTGGCGCGGCGGGCGGGACGCCGTCGTGGGGCGAGCAGCGCTCCCCGCACTCCAGGCAGTAGCGCTGGTCGAAGTCCAGCGGCGAGCTGCAGCTCGCGCAGTGCGCGACGGCAGTCGCGGAGGACAGCGTCGGGGTGGCGATCGATTCGGTGGACAGTGGCTTGCCTTCGGCTGTGCGATCCGGTCGCGCCCGTGCGGCTTCGGGCCTGCTCGTTCAGCGCTGCCGCGCCTCCATTCTGGGGCAGCAGGCAGATCGTCAAGTGACGATTCTGTGAAGGCGGGGCGCGCTGTCAGGCCGCGAGCCTGTGCGTCACCGGCGGCGCGACCGACGCCTCGGCGTCTGCGGCGATGCGCGTGCGATCCCCCAGGCGCGCGGCCGCGCACAGCCCCGCCGCCAGCCACAGTACGAGCATCCAGACGATGGCGAGGGCGAGAAGGATCATTGGGCGACTCCGTGAGGTCGTGAGCAGTTCCTCACAAAATATATCAGCTTTCTTTGGAAGACCTGGGGGAGCGCCCCTCGGACTCACGCTACGCTTCGCGAGCACCGCATCGAAACAGTGTCGATGGGGTTACATCACATAACCCACGTGCGGTATCGGCGAGAACAAGGAGGGACTCCCACATGAGCAGGCAGATCGGTCCACGCAGGGCCCTGGGAGCGCTGCTCGCGGCGAGCGTCGCGCTGTCGCTCGCGCTGGTGCTGCCCGCCGGCTCGCTGGCGAGCAAGGCCAAGCCGCACGTCTCCACAGGCAGCGCCCACACCTGCGCGGCACCACCGGCCTGCTCACCGGGCGGTGTTCCCCGAGGGCGTCGAAACGAGCTACTACTTCCAGTACGGGCCCACCGACCGCGTACGGCGCGCAGACCCCCACCGCTCCCACGCGGGCAGCGGCACGGCGAAGGTGCCGGTCGGCCAGCCGGTCGCGGGCCTGATCGCCGGGCACGACCTACCACTTCCGGATCGTCGGCGATCGCCGGCGGCGTGACGATCTCGGGACGCGACAAGACGTTCCTCGCCGGCGGCGCACCCCGCACGCGGCTCGCCTTCAGGTTCGCCAAGACGAGCGTCGCCCGACGTGTTCGGCTCGCCCTTCCTGATCAGCGGCACGCTCACGGGGCCGGGCAACGCGCAACCAGCCCGATCGCGCTGCAGGCGAGCCCCTACCCGTACCTCGAACCGTTCGACAACGTCGGCGCTCCCGGCACCACCAACGCGGCCGGCGCGTTCTCCTTCCGCGTCAGCAACCTCGCAGCTGAGCACGCAGTTCCGCGTCGTCACGCTCGGACAGACTCCCGCTCTACAGCCCGATCACCGAGCAGTGTCGCGCCGTGCATGATCCTGCCACGTGCGAGCGCCACCAAACGCACGGGATTCGTGCGCCTGTACGGCATCGTGCTCCCCGCGCGCAGACCGGCAGCGCAGTGCTGCTTCCAGCTGCGAAGGCCGCGCGGCCGCACGGCAAGAATCGGAAAACACCGTCACGCTACGTGACGGCGTCGAGCACCAAGCTGCAGCGCGGCGGCACGACGTTCTCGCGCTTCAGCGCAATCCTCGAAGTCCGCACGGCGGGCAGCTACCGCGCGATACGTCAAGCTCGCCAAAAAGGGCCGCAATCGTCTCCGGCACGAGCAACTCCGTCGATCCTGCGCAACGTCGCCGCCACACGCGGCAAGCGCCACAAGCGCCGGGGTAGAGCACCACAAGGGCGAGAGGCCGGGCGAGCGTCAGGGCTCGGGCGGTGAGAAGCGCGCCCGGGCTCGCTCAGCCGGCGAGCAGGCCGCGGGCGGCGAGCAGCTCCATCACGCGCTCGACCTCCTCCTCGACCGTTTCGTCGCAGCTGCCGAGCACCAGGTCGGGCTCGGTGGGCGGCTCATACGGCGCGCCGACGCCGGTCATGCCCGCCAGCTCGCCGGCGCGGGCGCGCGCGTAGAGGCCCTTCGGGTCGCGCTCCTCGCACAGCTCCAGCGGCGCGTCCACGAAGATCTCGAGGAAGCTCGAGATCGTCGGCCGCGTGCAGCGCCGGCGGCCGCCTCGCGGTCGGCCGCGTAGGGGCTGACGAGGCTCACGAGCGCGATCGTGCCCGACTCGGCGAGCAGGCGCGCGACGTGGGCGGTGCGGCGCACGTTCTCGCGTGCGCGCGTGCTCGTCGAAGCCGAGGTCGCCGTTGAGGCCGTGGCGGAGGTTGTCGCCGTCGAGCAGGAACGCCGGCTGGCCGAGCCTCGATCAGGCGCTCCTCGACGGCCGCGGCGACCGTCGACTTGCCGGCGCCGGGCAGGCCCGTGAACCACAGCGTCGCGCCGCCGTGCCCGAGCGCGCTGCCAGCGCCGCTCGCGCGTCATGCGCGTGCCCTGCCAGCGCACGTTCGGGCTGCGCTCGCTCTTCGGCTCCGCGACGGCGCCCTCGACCTCGGTGTCGAGGATCACGCCGGCGGCGACCGTTTCGTTGGTCGCCTCGTCGATCATGATCAGGCTGCCCGTGACGCGGTTGCGCCGGTAGGAGTCGAACACCAGCGGCGCGCTCAGCTGCAGGTGCACGCGCGCCGAGGTCGTTCAGCTCGAGCGTCGTCGACGCTCTCGTCGCGGCGCAGGCTCTCGACGTCGATCCGGTAGCGCACGTCGATCGCGCCGACCATCGCCGTGCGCGTCGTGTGCTTGACGAGATAGCGCCGCGTCGCGGCTCGAGCGGCTGCTCGGACATCCAGCACAGCAGGCACTCGAAGCTGGTCGGCGACCGTCGGCTGGTTCTGCGTGCGCACGATCGTGCTGCCGCGCCCGACGTCGATGTCGTCCGCCAGCCGCAGCGCGACCGACATCGGCGGGAACGCCTCCTCGACCGGGCCCGTCGAACGTGTCGATCGCCGGCGATCGTCGTGTGCTGCCCGCCCGGCAGCACGACGACGTCGTCGCCCGGGCGCATGCACGCCGCCGGCCACCTGGCCGGCGTAGGCGCGGTAGTCCGCGACGCTCGCTCGACGGCGGGCGGATCACCCACTGCACCGGGAAGCGCACGTCGATCAGGTTGCGGTCCGAGGCGATGTGGACGTGCTCGAGGTGGTAGAGCAGCGGCGGCCCCTGATACCAGGGCATCGCCTCCGAGCGGTCGACGACGTTGTCGCCGAGCAGCGCCGAGATCGGGATGAACGTCACGTCCGGCATCTCCAGGCGCGCCGCGAACGCGTCGAACTCCTCGACGATCGCGTCGAAGACCTCCTCGTCGAAGTCGACGAGGTCCATCTTGTTGACGCACACGACCACGTGCGGGATGCCGAGCAGCGAGCTGATGAAGGCGTGGCGCTTGGACTGCGCGATCACGCCCTTGCGCGCGTCGACAGCACGATCGCGAGGTCGGCCGTCGAGGCGCCCGTGACCATGTTGCGCGTGTACTGCTCGTGCCCGGGCGTGTCGGCGATGATGAAGCGCCGCTGCGCCGTCGCGAAGTAGCGGTAGGCGACGTCGATCGTGATGCCCTGCTCGCGCTCGGCGCGCAGGCCGTCGGTCAGCAGCGAGAGGTCGAGGAAGTCGTGCCCCATCCGCTCGCTCGCCTGCTCGACGTGCGCGAGCTGGTCGGCTCAGCACCTGCTTGGAGTCGTAGAGCAGCCGCCCGATCAGCGTGCTCTTGCCGTCGTCGACCGAGCCCGCGGTGGCGAAGCGCAGCAGGTCGGCGGGACGCTCGGTCAGGCGCCGGAAGACCTCCGTCGCGCGCTCTCGCCGTGCGAGCGCGCGGCCTGTCGCGGCCGGCGCGTTGCCGTTGCCGTTCGTCACGACGCCCGAGCGGATCCGCCCGGGCGCGCCATCAGAAGTACCCCTGCCGCTTGCGATCCTCCATCGCGGCCTCGGTCGACGCGGTCGTCCGCGCGCGTCTGCCCGCGCTCGGTGACCTCGGTGGCGGCGATCTCCGGCGACGACCTCGCTCGAGCGTCGCGGCGTCGGACTCGACCGCGCCCGGTGCAGCTCATGTCGCCGACCGTGCGGTAGCGGACGCGTCGCCGTGAACGGCTCCTCGCCGTCCATCAGCTCGACGAACGGGCTGACCGCGTAGAGCATCCCGTCGCGCGCGAACACCTCGCGCTCGTGCGCGAAGTAGATCGACGGCACCTCGAGCTCCTCCTCGGCGATGTACTGCCACACGTCGAGCTCCGTCCAGTTGGAGATCGGGAACACGCGCGCGTGCTCGCCCTTGCGGATGCGGCCATTGTAGAGGCTCCACAGCTCCGGGCGCTGGCGCTGCGGCTCCCACTGGCCGAACTCGTCGCGGAAGGAGAGGATGCGCTCCTTCGCCCGCGCGCGCTCCTCGTCGCGGCGCGCGCCGCCGAACGCGGCGTCGAAGCCGTGCTCGGCGATCGCGTCGAGCAGCGTCACCGTCTGCAGCGCCGTTGCGCGACGCGCGCGGGCCCGTCTCCTCGACCACGCGGCCCTTGTCGGATCGAGTCCTCGCACGCGACGCCACGATCAGGCGCTCGCCGAGTTCCTGCGACCCGGCGGTCGCGGAACTCGATCGCCTCGGGGAAGTTGTGGCCCGTGTCGACGTGCATCACCGGGAACGGGAACGGCGCCGGGCGGAACGCCTTCTCGGCCAGGCGCAGCAGCACGATCGAGTCCTTGCCGCCGCTGAACAGCAGCACCGGACGCTCGAATTCGGCGGCGACCTCGCGCATCACGTGAATCGCCTCGGCCTCGAGCGTGCGCAGGTGCGATAGGTGGTAGGTGGCGGGCATCCGTGCTAGGTGAGGAGCGATCCGTGCTGGCTGAAGCTACGCCCAAGTGCTGCGAAGTACGCTGTGAACTTTAGGGTGCGTCTTGCGCTTTGTCAAGCCTCGCGCTGCGCACGTGCACGCTCGTACACGTCCAGCATCGCCGTCGCGTGGTGCTCCGCGGTGAACGCCTCGCGCACCCGCTCGCGCGCCCGCGCGCCCCATCGCCGCCGCCAGCTCGGGGTCCTCCAGCGATCCGCGCCACCGCCGTCCGCCCACGCCGCGGGCTCGCGCGGCGCCAGCAGAAACCCCTCACGCCCGTCGTCGCACGATCTCCGGCGGGCCGCCCACCTCGGTCGCGAGCACCGGCACGCCCAGCGCCATCGCCTCGATCAGCGCGCGCCCGAACGGCTCCTCGCGAGATGGCAGCAGCAGCACGTCGAGCGCGCGCACCAGCTCCGGCACGTCCTCGCGCTCGCCCAGCCACGAAACCCGGTCCTCCAGGTCCGCGCGCGCGACCCGCGCGCGCAGTCCCGCCACGTACGCCTCGTTGTCGAAGCGCGTCGCGCGCGCCACGAACTTGGCCGAGCCGATCAGCAGCAGGTGCGCGTCGACGCCCTGCTCGCGCAGGATGCGCAGCGCCTCGATCGCCGTGTCCTGCCCCTTCCACGGGCTCAGCTGCGCGACCACGCCCAGCAGCACGCTCGCGCTCGCCGGCCTCGCCCGAGCGTGGCGCGCGCGCCGCGCGCGGTCGATGCGCTCGGGGTCCCAGCGCTCGCAGGTCCACCGGGTTGTGCACGACCTCCACGCGCGCGCTCGGCGCCGCCGCCCGCACCGAGCGGGCGGTGTAGTGGGAGTTCGCCACGACCGTCGTGGCCGTCGCCGCGATCAGGCGCATCGTCGCGCTCGCTGACAGCGCCCGGCGGCAGGCAGTCGCGCACGTGCACGACGCTCGCCGCGCCGGGAGGCCGCGCGAGGCGCGAGCACGATGCCCGCCGCGGATCGAGTTCGCGTGCACCACCTCGGCGCGGCCTGCGCGCGCGCGATCCGGCGCACCTGCGCGCGCCGCCACGCCATCTCCGCCAGCGCGCGCGGCGTGTGCAGCGGGTGCAGCCGCAGGCTGCCCGCCGTGCCCGTGATCGACGTGCGCCGGCGACCCCCAGCTCGTGAACCGCGTCGGCCAGAGCGCCCGCGCGGGCAGGCAACGCGGCGATCGACCATGCCGTCCAACGCCGCCAGCAGACTCAGCAGCGAGCGCTCACCGCCGCTCACCTCCGCCGTGTGGTTCACGTACAGGACCTTCATCGGCCTCTCCCGCCGCCCCGTGCGCGCTCGGCGAGGAGTTCCAGCAGCACCGCTTCCACGCGCGCCGCGATCAGCGGCCACGCGAAGCCCTTCGCGCGCTCCGCGCCCGCGCGACCCAGCCGCTCGGCGCGCTCGCGGTCGAGCAGCAGGCCGCTCAGCGCATCTGCCACCGCGCGCAGCGTCGGTCGGGTCGACCAGCAGGCCCGTCTCGCCGTCCGACCACCGCATCCAGCGCGCCCGCCACGTTGCCCGCCACCACCGGCTTGCCGTACGCGGCCGCCTCCAGGTACACGATCCCGAAGCCCTCCCCCGCGAGCCCGTCCGCCGGCAGGCGGCTCGGCATCGCGAACACGTCCGCGCGACGCAGCCAGCCGTCGCGCTCCGCGTCGGAGACCGCGCCCAGGAAACGCACCGCATCGCCCACGCCCGACGCGACGCGCCAGCCGTTCCAGCTCGCCGCGCAGCGGCCCGTCGCCGATCGACCACCAGCTCCGCGTCCGGCACCCGCTCGCGCACCAGCGCCAGCGCCGCGGATCAGCACGTCGTGGCCCTTGTAGCCGTCCTTCAGTCGCGCGATCGTCACCACCGTCGGGGACTCAGCGCGATCTCTCGTGGGGTCGCTCGGGAGATCCACGCCCGGCGGGATCACGCACAGCCGCTTCGGCTTGGCGCCCGTGGCCGCGATCAGCTCCGCCGTGTAGGCGCTGACCGCGACCGACACGTCCGCGCTGCGCGCCGCGAACGCCGCCAGCCGCCGTTTGCCGCCGATCTCGTTCGCGTGGAAGTACTGCGCGGAGCGCGCACCCAGCGCGCGCCGGATCAGCGCCGCCGCGGGGCTCGCCACCACGTGCATGCTCAGCGTCACGTCTGGGCGAAATCGCAACGCCTCGCTCACCGCCGCCGTGTTCAGCGCCGCCATGCGCGCCGGCCCGAGCCCCGCGGGCGCCCGCACGCGCCGGACCGACAGGCTGTCCGCCGCGCCCTTCCCGTCGAGCGCCAACACACGCGTGTCGAACCCCTTCATGCCCGCCGCCAGGCGGTGCGTCAACAACTGGATGCCGCCGCGCGCGGGTGGGAAGTCCGGCGTCAGCACCAGCAGGCGAGGTGTGCGCTGTGGCGAGCCCATCGCCAGCGCAGCATCTCATGCGCCGCAAGCCCAAACGTCCATCGCCATGCCGGCGCGTCAAGCCCTACCCGGATCGCACCGATCCGCAGAGCAGCCCCCCACGACTCCCGCCCCCTGGAGATCATGCCCGCCACGCTCACCCACCGCCGCGCCGCCGCGCGAGGAGCCTCCATGCTCGTCGCGCTCGCGCTCACCGCGCTGCTCTCCCTGCTCGCGTCCCACGCCGCGTTCGCCGGCTCCGCCCTCGCGCACCCCAGCGGCCACCGTCTTGTCGTTCACAAGCGCTGCGTCGTCAAGCGCGGCGAGAGGCTCGCCAAGCACGGCAGGACACGAACCTGCTCGGCAGCGGCGAAGCCGACCATAAAAAACAAAGGCCGCGCGCCCGTCCCCAAGCGAGGCGGCGGACTGATCGTCGAACAGATTGGCGGCTCTCCCAGCCCCGCGCCCGGCACACCCGCCGGCCCCGGCGAAGTCTCCCCTCCGTCGAAATCCAAAGCCGGCAGAGAACGCGGCAAATCCGTCGGCAACCTTCCCGTCGAGAGCGGCGAAACGGTCAGCGATCCCATCGACCCGCGCTTCCTCACCGACGTCACGTTCGGCACGCGCTCCTTCTGGGTGCAACCGTGGCGCGCGTACCTCGACACGTGGCCCGCCTCGCGGCTGCTCGACGCGCTCGGCATCAACTTCAACGTCGCCCCGCCGCTCGCCGAAGACACCGCGCAGTTGCTGCAGCACAGCGGCTTCAAGCTCGCGCGGATCGGCATCAACTGGTCCGCGCTCTCCTACAGCGACCCCACCGCGTTCATCCCCGCGCGTCTCGCGGACATCGAAACGCGCCTCACCGCGCTGCACCGCCACGGCCTGCGCCCGCTGATCGTGCTCGACGCCTACAGCGGCGCGCCCACACCCGCGAAGAACGTCACGCTCCAAACCACCGCCGCCGCGCCCGCCGGCGCGCAGACCGTCACGCTCAGCGCCTCGAGCGCCGCCGAAGTCGTGCCCGGCAAGACCGGCTTCGACAACCTGCTCTTCGGCGGCGCCCCCGACGTGCTCATCAGCTCGGTCAACGGGCTCACCGCCACGCTCGCCAGGCCGCTGCGCAGCCCGCTCCCCGCCGGAGCGCACCCCGGCAGCACTCTGCTGTACGCGCCCTTCGCCGCGCCCACGCTCGCCGGAGGCCAGCCCAACCCCGTCTTCCAGGAAACGCTCGCCGGCTGGCTGGGCTACGTCTCACAGGTCTGCAGGGAGGCCGCCGGCATCGTCGGACCCGAAGGCTATGACCTCGAGGTCTGGAACGAGCTCAGCTTCGCCTCGCAGTTCCTCAACGCCGAAAACTACTACTCGCCCACCGCCGAACAACACGCCGAAAACGAAGAAAATCCCGAAGCGCCGCGCACCGTCTCCAGGGAAGTCCGCAAAGCGCTGCTCGACGCCACCGTCGCGTTCGTGCGCGACCCCGCCAACGGCATCCCCGCCGGCGTCGGCATAAGCGACGGCTTCGCCAGCCAGACTCCGTTCCCCTCCGGCGCGCAGGCGCCCATTGGGCTCACCGCGCTCAGCAAGCACCCCTACGCGAACGTCAAGAGCTTCCCCGCCGAAGACACCGAACGCAGCATCGCGCCGCTCGACGCGCTCGGCGCGCGCGACACCAGCTCGGGCGAAAGCTTCGCGCCGCTGTTCACCCCCGCCTACCAGTCGCTGCTGCCCGAGTACGCGCTCACCGCCACCTCCACCGAGACGCTCATCCGCGACGTCGCGCCCATCACCACCAACGTCTACCACTACCCGCACGGGCGCAACGTCGGGCCCGCCGGCGGAGGGCCGCTCGAGAAGTGGGTCACCGAGTACAACCTCGCCATCGGCAAAGCCAAGGTCGTGGGGCCCGACGGCGTCACGCCGCAGAGTGGCCCGTCCGCAACGCTCACCGCCGCCGACAGGGCGCACTTCCAGGCCAAGGTCGCGCTGCGCAGCCTCCTCTCCATGGTCGCCAAGGGCGAGTCGCGCGAGTACTTCTACGCCGCCGCTCCCGGCGACCTCAGCCTCATCGACCCCGGCTTCTTCACCGCCGCCGAAGCCCAGCCGGGCGTCTACCCCGGCGATGCGCTCGGCGGTGAGACGACGACCGCACTGCACAACACGCTCGCGCAGTTCCAGGGCCCCGGGCCCGAAGGCGCCGGCGCGCGGCAGATCACGCTCCTCTCCATCGCCCAGAACGGCAACCACGCGCAGTTCACCGGCGACGGAACCAGCGCCCACCCCAGCCTGTACGACCGCGACGTGCTCGCCGTCTTCCCCTTCCAGACCTCGCCCACCAGCTACGCCATCCCCGTGTACGTCATGACGCGCGATCTGCTCACGCTGTATGAGCCCAGCGCGCCCAGCTCCGACACCGCCCGCTTCGACCTCCCCGACGAGACGTTTCGCATCACGCTCGGCAACCTGCCCCAAACGGCCGTGGCGCCCACGATCGCGAGCTACGACCCCTTGCACGACCAGAGCACCCCCGCGCGGCTCGTCAGCCGCGAAGGCAGCCTGGCGACGATCGAAGTCGCCGCCAGCGACTACCCCAGAGTGCTCACGATTTCTTATAGCGAATAGCGCATACGCGCCAACCTCACGATCCTCGCCCAACGCTCGGCGCTCTAATCCACGTAAAGGCTGGCCGCTGGGCAGTGTGACGCCCTCAACCATCCCAACCGTGCTGTATAGAGTGGATGGAGGATGACGAGCGAGATCAAGATCGAAGCCGCGAGAGATGCGGAAAAACTGCTGAGCGAGGTGTGGCGTGCCGGCATCCCCGTGGACCCGATCATCGTGGCCCGGCGCGCGGGACTGCGGGTGCTGGAAACGGCGACCCTGGACAAGAACATCCTTGGCGCTCTCGTCAAGAATCCTGATCAGGACCCAATCATCATGCTCAACGAAAACGACGGCCTCAACCGCAAGCGCTTCACGTGCGCCCACGAGATCGGGCACTTCGTCCGACGAGGAGACACGGCACAGCCATACACAACGATCGATTTTCGCGATCAGCTGTCGAGCCTTGGGAACGATCCCGAGGAGATCTACGCGAACGAGTTTGCGGCTTGCCTGCTCATGCCAGCGGACCAAGTGAAGCTCCAAGCCAAGGAGGACATAGGCGATCTGGAACTGGCTATTCGCTTTGGCGTGTCGCGCGACGCTATGCAGTTTCGGCTGAAGAATCTTGGTCTGAGACAGTAGTGCCCATCGCCGGCTCACCTCCTGAGGTCGCTGCGGCCGAAGGCGAGATCCAAAAGGCCCTGGAGTCAGGCTCTGCACGTGAGGCGACCGCACTACCGCCACATCTTCGGCACCTCTCTGAGCGCGATCAGGCTCAAGAAATCGAACTGAAGGGCAAGGCCGCTGAACAGGAATACGACCTCAGGCGCATGTACGCCAAGGGGATTCTCTGGCTGTTGCGCCTCGAGATTCTGATTGCGAACGCCGTGTTCATCGTCTTCGCCTGGGCCGGTGAGAACTGGAACCTGGAAACCGCTGTCATCGATGTGTGGCTCGGCGCCACAGTTGTTCAGGTCGTCGGCATCGTCCTAGTTGTAACGCGACACCTATTCCCAGACCGGGACGGCAACACGAGCAGCAAGACTTGAGCTGGGCGCCACTCCCAGCTCTGTGATGTGGCGCTCAACTCAATAAGCGTACGTCGATATGTCACCACCCCGCCGCGCCAGCCAATTCACCACGGTCGTGCTCCGCAGGAAGCTCTCGCGTGTGAACGGGCCCTCCCCCGTCACCGAAAACACCTCGTAGCCCAGCTCAGCGAGCAGGTTCCACACCGCGTCGGGAGCATCGCCGTACAGCGCCGCCGTCGCCGGGACGTGCTCGAAGATCAGCAGCGGGCGGGCATCCGCGAGAACCGTTTGCCCACCTTCAAGCACCGCCAGCTCAGCGCCCTCCACGTCGATCTTGATCACCGTCGGCGTCGCGTCCGCGAGCTCCGCATCGAGCGTCGAGACATCCACCGTGATCAGCTGTGGCCTGCCGCGCTCGTCGCTGATCTCGGGGTTGCGGCGCAGGCCGCTCCAGCCGTCCAACTCTGTGAAGTGGCAGAACTCCGCCGTCCCCGGGCTCCCCGCGAGCGCCTTGCGGCGGCAGTCCACGCTGGGGAATTCGCGCGCGATCTCGCTCGCCAAAGCCGGGATCGGCTCGAACGCGATGTGACGCGCCCTGGGCGCCACGCGCACCGCCTCGCGCAGCACCTGGCCACGGTTGCTGCCCACGTCCACGTACGTCGCCTCGTCCCCGCCCAGCGCCGCCGCCAACACCGCGTTGATGCCAACCGCCTCGCGTTGCGCCTGGCGCGCGCGGGGCTCGAACAGCGCCAGCAGCTCCGGGCGGCCCAGACGTCTCGACACCGCCCCCACGCCCCTATTGACAAGCCTCACGAGTGTATTCTTGCACCGATGTTCGCCCAGTCGTTGCTGTTCGTAACGAGGCGCTGGGCGCGCGACGGCGGCGTCGGAGCGCACGTGATCGCAAGCGTCCGCGCGCTCGCCGAGCACGGCGTTCGGGTCGACGTCCTCGCCGCGCAGGTCGAGTCCGGCGAGAGCGTTCCGGGAGTCACGCTGCACGAACGCTCCGCGCTGTTCGACACCGACGCGCCCGTGCACGAGCGGCTCGGCGACTCGCTCGGCCATCCGATCGACGCCGTGCACGTGCACCAGCTCGACGACCCCCACATCGTGCGCGCGCTGCGCTCCATCGCACCGGTCGTCATCAGCGCCCACGGCTACACCGCGTGCACGTCCGGCATGTATTACTTCCGCCCCGGCCACGAATGCACGCGCGCGCACGGCCCAGCGTGTGCCGTCAACCTGCTCGCGCGCGGCTGCGCGCACACCCGCCAGCTGCAGACGCTGCCCGCCGCCTACGCGCGCACCTCACGCGAACTGCAGGCGCTCCAGCATGCGGACCTCGTCGTCGCCTACTCCAGCTCCGTCGGGCGGCACCTCGCGCACAATGGCCTCGCACGACGACGCGTCGTTCCCCTCTTCAGCACCATGACGCCCGCGGTCGGGTCAGGACACGAGCACAGACGGCGCGTCGTCTTCGCCGGGCGCCTCGCCGCGCCCAAGGGGATCGACGTGCTCCTGCGCGCCGCGCGCCACATCGACGGCGAGATCGTCGTCTGCGGATCCGGCTGGCGACTGGAGCCGGCGCGCAGGCTCGCGCGCAAGCTCGGCATCGAGCAACGCGTCACGTTCAAGGGCTGGCTCGACGCGCACGCGCTCGCGCAGGAGCTCGCCGACGCGTCCGTCGTCGTCGTTCCGTCGCTCTGGCCCGAGCCGTTCGGTCTCGTAGGCATCGAGGCGCTCGCCGCCGGGCGACCCGTCGTCGCCAGCGCCACCGGCGGCATCGCCGACTGGCTCGACCACGGCGTCAGCGGCCTGCTCGTCCAGCCCGGCGACGCCGCCGCGCTCGCTCGCGCGCTGGGCGAGTTGCTCGACGACCCGGAGCGGCAGCGCGCCATGGGGGCCGCCGGGCGCGAGGCCGTCGCGCAGCGGTTCACGCCCGAGCTTCACGTCGCCGCGCTGCTCGACGGCTATCGCCAGGCGCGCGAGCACTGGCAGGCCGAGCGCGACGCGCTCGCCGAGGAGACGCTGCCGGTCACAGCGCGTCCCTGACGCGCACGCCCACCCCCTCCATCAACTCGCTCAGCGCATCCGCCGTCCGCGCCACGCTCATTCGCTCCCGCGCGAACGCGCGCGCCCTGGCGCCCAGCGCCTCCCGCTCGGCTTCGTCGGCGAGCAGCCCGCCCACAGCCCGCGCGAGGGCATCGGCCGTGGGGGTCACGATCAGCGCCGCGCTCGAGCCGGCCAGCTCCTCCCAGCGGTTCGGCCCGTCCACCGCCACCACCGGCCCACCCGACGCCAGCGACGCCGCCAGCGTGCCCTTGCGCGAGGACGGACCCGCGCTCGCCGCGAACAGCAGCACCTCACACGACGCCAGCGCGTCCGAGAGGTCCTGCGCGGGCAGCGCGCCCGAGAACGACAACACGTCCGAGAGCCCGCGCGCATGCGCCTCCTCGCGCCAGCGCCTCGCAGCCGGCGACTCGGCGCCGGGGGCGCCCAGCAACAGCAGGCGCACGTCGCCGCGCTCGTCCACCACGCGACGCAGCGCATCCAGCACCAACGGCGTCGCCGAAGGGTCGTACGCGTAGCCGAACAGGCCGACCGTGTCGCGCGCGCGAGCCGCCGTGGCGGAGGGCGCCGGCAGGTTCGAGAACACGGGCGCCATCGCCACCGGGCGTCGCGGCAGCCAGCGTCTGGAGGCGATCCACCGCTCGCGCTCGTCGGTCGTCACGAGCACCGCCGCCGAGGCGCGCATCACCGCGACGAGGGCCGCGCGCTGCGTCAGCGCCCACACCTTGCCGCGCACGCCGCCGCGCCTGAACGAGAACGCCAGCTCGTGCGCCACCGTCACCACTGGGATGCGCGCGTCGCGCAGCGCGTCGAGGAACGGACGCACGAACAGCGGCACGCCCGCGTGCGCGTAGGAGAACACCGAGTAGTGCACCACCGCCACGTCCGGGCGCTCCCTGCGCAGCTCCGCGGCGAGGTCATCGAGCCAGGCGTGGATCTCCGCCCGCGAGCCGCGCGCCGAGCGCCTCGTGCGCGTCAGCCAGTGCGTCGTGCACGACGCGCCGCGCCTTTGCAGCTCCTCGCTCAGCAGCGTCGCGTGGTCGCGCGCGCCGCAGATCGGGTCGAGCGACATCCCCAGCGTCGCGATCCGCAGCGGCTCCGCGTCGGGCGCCGCGTCAGCCACCGAGGATCTCGCGGCGGTACAGGGCGTCGATCGCCTCCGTCAGCGCGGCCGCGTCGCCCGTCGGCAGGACCATGCCGTTGACGCCCTCGCGCACCATCTCCTTCATGCCCGTGTCCTCGCTCACCAGCACCGGCACGCCGCACGCCAGCGCCTCCGCGGGCGCGTACGCAAAGCCATCCTCGTAGGTGGGGTGCACGCACACCGCCGCGCCGCGCAGGTGCGGCAGGGGGTCGCCGGGGGCCACCGAGATGCGCGCGTCCGCCGCGCACGCGCCTTCCACGAAGCGCCGCACGCCGGGGGATTTCCACCGACCCACGAGGATCAGGCGCACGTCCGCGTAGGGCAGGCGGCGCACCGCGTCGATCAGCAGCGGCACGCCCTTCGCCACCGACAGGCTGCCCACGTACACCACGTCGAAGCTCGCGCGCCGCGGGTCGCGCTCCAGCGGGCTGTAGCGGGGGTCGGGCGTGAGCGGGAACGTCAACAGTTTCTCCGCGCGCGTCCCCTGCTCCAGGAACGACTCCAGCGTGTAGCGCGACGCCGCGTAGATGCGATCCGCCTGCTCGTATTCGGCCAAGTAGCGCCCCAGGACGTGCGTACCGAACGAGCGCTCCAGCGGGTATCGGCGGTGGGCGAGCGCGTGTTGGCGGGCCACCGCGCGCACGTGCGGGCTCGCGGACATCAACGACACGGACTCATAGCCCGCGCGTCGCGCCGCCGCGAACTGCGTCGCCGCCTGGCGGTTGAACGCGATCAGGTGCTCCGCCTCGGGCAGACGTCGCGCAGCGAACGCGTCGAAGCCCGCGCGCACCGCCCATATGCGCCATGCGGGCGAGAAGCGCGTCCACGGCTCCATCGCCTTCGTGGCGGCGCGAATGCGCAGTTCGCGCCGCGCGGCGGGTCGGGGGGGCGCATCGCTCTGGGGCGAGAGACACGTGGCCTGCGTTCCGCGACGCTCGAGCGCGTCCACGATCTCGCTCAGGTGCCGACCCAGACCGCCCGCGCCCAGCTGCGCGCCGCACGACACCACCACGCGGCCTGCCGCCGGCAGGACCGCCTCCTGCGCCGCGGCGCACTCGGCACGCCAGCGCTCGTCGGGAGCCGCGACTGAGACCAGCGCCCTCGGCGTCGGCTCCGTCGAGAGCAATGCCGGAGGGTGCCCCGGCGGGGACGCCTCAGTCGAGCTCGTCATAGCCCCACAGCGCGATCAGGTCGCGGCCCAGGTAGTCGCTCAGCGCCTGCACCTCGGGCTTGTAGCGGCGGCGCAGTTTCAGCATCAGCTGCTCGTCTGGCGCGCGCGGGGCGCCGTAGACGACGCGGCGCCTCAGCGCACGCGCCGCATCGCCGTTCACCTGCTTGAGGGCGAGCGCCCTGGCCGTGCGTCTCGCCACGCGCACGGCAGGCGCCTGACTCATTGCGAATGTGTGAACGAACTGGTGAAGGCGGGGAGAGCGCACGCGCACGGAGCGATTCACCTCGAGCGTCGGCATCTCGAGCGTGTCGTCCACTCCGAGGAAGCGCAGCACCCTGCGCACCGTCGCCTCGTTGTCGTCGCGAAATTCGTCGTAGATCAGCACCAGCACCTGCTCCGCGGGGAACAGGTCGTGGTAGCGCTGCAACTGCTCTGAGTACTTCACTCGCTCGGAGTACATGAGCGCCTGCGGGCGCGGCGAGTAGCGGGGCAAGCCCCTACCCTCGCGGCGCTGCTGCTCCAGCTCGATCGTCTTCCACAGGTCCTTCTCCGTCTCGACGTGGTTCTGCAGCAGCTGCATGTGCAGGGAGTGGAGAAAGCTCGCCGGCTCGCGCACCACCGCGACGATCCGCGCCTCGGGCGCCAGACGCGCGATGTGCGCGGCCGCGTCGTGAGACCACAGATACAGCGACGTCGCCTCTCCCACCAACTGCTGCGGTTGCGCGGCGGCGAACAGCGCGAGGTACTGCTCGAGCGTCTGCGGCAGCGGCCCCGCGCCGCGTTGCGGCAGACGCGTGGCGACGTCGGTGGCGAGGAACGCCGGCTCCTTCAGATCGGGCATGAAGATCTGCGGGTGGCTTCTCAACATCTCATACAGCGCGCTCGTACCGCACTTGGAGTGGCCGACCATGAAGAAGTCCGGTACGCGCACCCGCTGTGAGTTGACAGTCGAAAACTGCTCAGTCGATACTGTCATAGCCCCAGAGTGTAACCAGGTCGCGTTCCATATATTCGCTCAGCGAGACCACCTCGTCCCTGAACCTGTGACGCAGCTGCGCCATCGCGTCGCGGTCCGGCGCGGGTGGCTTGCCGTACACCAGTCTGCTCCTGAACGCTCGGTAGGCGCCGCGGCGCAGACGCGTGGGAGTGACGGCCTTGACCGTCTGACTCACGGCTCGCCCCACCGGCCCGCGCCCCTCGTACAGCGCGCTCACAGCGTTGTTCAGGCGCAGCGAGCGAACAGCCACCGTGGGGTTCGCCTCGACCGCCTCGATCTCCACCGTGTCGTCGACGTCCAGGAAGCGCAGCACCCTGCGCACAGTCGCCTCGTTCTCAGCGCGAAAGTCGTCATAGATCAACACCAGCACCTGCTCGCGCGGGAACGCCGTCGTAGTAGCGGCGCAGCTGCTCTACGTAGCTGACGTGGTCGGAGTAGCGGCGCAGCCGGCGCCCGCGCGCGCAGCACATCCTCCGCGGCGAGCGCCTTCGCCAGATCGCGCTCCGTCTCGACGTGGGACTGCACGAGCTGCAGGTGCATCGAGCGCACGAAGCTCGCCGGCTCGCGCAGGATCGCGATGATCCGCGCGTCCGGCGCCAGTCGCGCGATCGCGCCCGCCGCCGCGTGCGAGCGCAGATACGACGGCGAGGCCTCGCCCGCGCGCTGGTCCGGTCGCGCGTCGGCGAACAGCGCCAGGTACTCCTCCAACGTCGCCGGGAGCCTGCGCGCGGTGGGCGGTTCCAGGCGCGCTGGCAGGTCGCCGGCGAAGAACCTCGGCTCCTTCAGATCCGGCATGAAGATCTGCGGGTGGCGCTTGAGCATCTCGTAGAGCGCGGTCGTGCCGCTCTTGTGGTGGCCCACGATGAAGAAGTCCGGCACGCGCGCGGGCACGCGCGCGTGCCCAGACGCGTGCGCGGGGTCGGACAGGGGCGTGGAGTCAGGCGAGCGCGTCATAGCCCCACAGCTTCACCAGGTCGCGGTCGAGGTACTCGCTCAGCGCCCGCACCTCGCCCGCGAATCGCCTGCGCAGCTCGCGCCATCATCGCCGCGTCTGGCTCGCGCGGTCGCGCGTACACCACGCGCCGCTGAGCCGCGCCGAGCGCGCGACGGCGCACGGGGCGCGGCGTGAGCGCCTTGACCGCGGTCTTCGTCGCCCTGGACATCGGCCCGTGGCCGACGGACACAGCGTGCAGCAGCCGGTCGAGCCGCTGCGAGCGCACGCGCACGCTCGGGTTCGCGTCGAGCGCCTCGATCGGCGAAGTCCATCCACGTCGAGGAAGCGCAGCACTCTTCGCACCGTCGCCTCGTTGTCGGCGCGGAAGTCGTCGTAGATCAGCACCAGGACCTGCTCGCGCGGGAACACAGCGTGGTAGCGGCGCAGCTGCTCCACGTAGCGGACGTGCTGCGCATACAGGAGCACCTGCGGGCGCAGCTGCGACGTTCTCGGGAACTCCCTGCCTTCGCGGCGGGCTCCTTCGAGCGCGAGCGCCTCGCCGAAGTCGTTGCGATCCTCGATGTGCGACTGCACGTGCTGCAGGTGCAGCGAGCGCAGGAAGCTCGGCCGGCTCGCGCAGGATCGCGACGATGCGCGCGTCGGGGCGCAGCGGCTGCGATCTCACCGGCTGCCGCTCGGAGCCCAGATAGGACGGCGAGGCCTCGCCCGCGCGCTGCTGCGAGGCGCGCGTGCTGCGAACAGCGCCAGGTACTCCTCCATCGTCGCCGGCAGCGGGCTGGTGTCCGTCCCACCCGTGCGGAAGTACATGTCGCTCGCCGAAGAAGCGCGGCTCCTTCAGCTCCGGCATGAAGATCTGCGGGTGGCGGCGCAGCATCTCGTACAGGGCCGTCGTGCCGCTCTTGGGGTGCCCGACGACGAAGAAGTCGGGCGCCGTGCGACGGGCGCGCGGCTCAGTCGAGACGCGTCATAGCCCCACAGCTCGACCAGGTCGCGGTCCAGGTACTCGCTGAGCGCCACGCACCTCGGCCCTGAAGCGTCGGCGCAGCTCGAGCATCAGCGCCTCGTCCGGCGGGCTGGGGCGCCCCTGCACGACGCTGGCGCTGGTCGCGTCGAGCGCCCGACGGCGCATGCGAACGCGGGAGCAGCGCCTTGACCGCCGCGCTTCGCCGCGCGCGCGCTCGGGCCCTTGCCGACGGACACGCGGTGCACGAGCTCGTCGAGCTGCTGCGAGCGCACGTGCACGCGTCGGGTTCGCCTCCAGCGTCTGCGATCGGGACGGTGTCGTCCACGTCGAGAAAGCGCAGCACCCTGCGCACCGTCGCCTCGTTGTCGGCGCGGAAGTCGTCGTAGATCAGCACCAGCACCTGCTCGGGCGGGAACGCAGCGTGGTAGCGGCGCAGCTGCTCGACGTAGCGCACGTGGTCGGAGTACAGCAGCGCCGCCGGTCGGTGCGAGCGGCGCGGAACGTTGCGCCCTTCGCGCCTCGAGTCCTCGAGCGAGATCGCCCTGCGCAGGTCCTGACGGTCTCGACGTGCGAGCTGCAGCAGCTGCAGGTGCAGCGAGCGCAGGAAGCTCGGCCGGCTCGCGCAGGATCGCGATGATGCGCGCGTCGGGCCGCAGCTGTGCGATCGCCCCGCGGCGGTGTGCGAGACCAGGTATGAGGGCGAGGCCTCGCCGACGCGCTGCTCGCGGCGGCGCTCGGCGAACAGCGCGAGATAGCTCTCCAAGCGTGCTTGGCAGCGCGCCCGAGCGCGACGGCTGGAAGCGCTGGCGCATGTCGCTGGCGAAGAAGCGCGGCTCCTTCAGCTCCGGCATGAAGATCTGCGGGTGGCGGCGCAGCATCTCGTACAGCGCCGTGGTGCCGCACTTGGGGTGCCCGACGATGAAGAAGTCGGGGACCCGCTGGGACGCGGCCGGGACCGTCGACCGCGGCTCACCCGACATCGTCATATCCCCACAGCGTCAGCAGGTCGCGCTCCAGATACTCGCCCAGCGCGTCTGCACCTCGCCCCTGAAGCGATCGCGCAGCTCGGCCATCAGCCGCTCGTCCGCGGGCGGCGGCTCGCCGAAGACGACGTGGCGCTGCACCGCCTCGAGCGCTCCGCCGGCGAAGCCCTCGGCGGCGTGACCGCCTTGATCGCGCCCTTCACCGCCAGCGACGCCGGCCCGCGCCCGACGGAGACCGCGTGCACCACCTCGTTCAGCCGCTGGGAGCGGGGTCGGACGGTCGGATTGGCCTCGCGCGCCGAGATCGGCACGGTGTCATCGACGTCCAGGAAGCGCAGCACCCTGCGCACGGTCGCCTCGTTGTCGGCGCGGAAGTCGTCGTAGATCAGCACCAGCATCTGCTCGCGCGGGAACACCGCGTGGTAGCGGCGCAGCTGCTCCACGTAGCGGACGTGCTCGGAGTAGAGCAGCGTCTGCGGCCAGTAGGTGTCGCGGGGTATCTCGCGGCCCTCACGGCGCGCGGGCTCGAGCGCGAGCGCCCGGCGCGAGGTCGGGCTCCGTCTCGATGTAGCGTCTGCAGGAACTGCAGGTGCAGCGAGCGCAGGAAGCTCGCCGGCTCGCGCAGGATCGCGATGATCCGCGCGTCGGGGCGCGCCTGCGCGATCCGCGCGGCGGCGGTGCGCGACCACAGGTACAGCGCCGAGGCCTCGCCGACGCGCTGCTCGGGCGTCGCGCCCGCGAACAGCGCCACGTACTCCTGCGAGCGTGCGCGGCGATCCCTTCCGGTCGCGGCGGGGTGCGCTCGTGCAGCTCGGTCGGCGAAGAACCACGGCTCCTTGCCGCGCGGCATGTAGATCTGCGGGTGGCGCCGTGAGCATCTCGTACAGCGCCGTGGTGCCGCTCTTGGGGTGCCCGACGATGAAGAAGTCGGCAGCGCCACGGCGGCCGCGCGCGTAGCCGCTGACTCCACTGGCGCCACGACCTGTCCCGCCGGCAGCGCGCCCGCCCGGCGGCGAGCATCGAGGCGGAGCGGTAGTACGGGTTGTCCTGCGCGAGCAGCGCGCGCGTGTCGAACGCCGACCAGGCGCCCGTCGATGATCACCATCACGCGGTCGCAGATGTCGAGCGTCGACATGCGGTGGGCGATGATGAACAGCGTCAGCTCGTGCTTGAGCGCCGTCAGCGACTCCTGGATCAGCCGCTCGGAGTGCGGATCCAGCGCGCTCGTGGGCTCGTCGAGCACGAGCACCTCCGGTCGCGCGGCGAGCGCGCGTGCGAGGCAGATCCGCTGCTGCTGGCCCGCCGGAGACGGCGTCGGCGCGCGGGCCGACGACGGTCTCGTAGCCGTCCGGCCAGCCATGATGTCGTCGTGGATGCGCGCGAGGCTGCGCCGCGCGTTCGACGCCCTCATCGTCGATGTCGCGGAAGTAGCGGATGTTCTCGGCCACCGAGGCGTGCAGCAGGCGCGGCTCCTGGGGCACGTAGGCGACGAGCCTGTGCCAGTCGTCGCAGCGGATCGACTGGGCGGTCGAGTCCGTTGACGAGATAGCGCCCGCCGCTCGGCGTCGCGCAGCTGCAGCAGCGAGCTGCACGAGCGTCGACTTGCCCGCGCCCGAGGGGCCGATGATGCCCACGGTCTCCCCGCCGGCGACCTCGAAGCTGACGTCCGACAGCACCGGGCGAGCCGGGCGTGTAGGCGAAGGAGACGTCTCGAAGGCGATCGTGTCGCACGCGCTCGCAGCGGCTCGTCGCCGTCGCACGGGCGTGCTCTCGTCGTAGCGACGCGCGGCTTCCTGCAGGCGTTCGATGAACGGCAGCGACTGGCGCAGCGCCTGGTAGGAGCCCTGCACCTGCTGGCCGTTCGTGCCCGCGCGCACGAGCAGCAGCACCACGCCGCCGAGCGACGCGACGATGCCCGGCGCCGGTGGCGTGGATGATCGCGAGGCCCCCGACCAGCAGCAGGTAGCATCGTGCTCTGGTAGAGGTTCGGCGTCAGGCGGCCAATCAGCTGAGAGCGAAAGAACAGCGCCTTCGCGGTCGCGACGAACCCGTCGATGCGCTCGCGCTGCGCGCCGTCGACGCCGAACACGTGCGTCTCCTCGGCCACTCGAATCGCCTCGCCGACGCCGCCCGCGTACTCCATCTGCGCGGCCGGAGAGCGCGCGTGCGCGCCTGACGCCCAGCCTGTTCAGCGGGCGCAGCACCGCGAACAGCGCGATCGCCGTGCGTCAGCACGACGCCCGCGGCGATCAGGTTGAGCGTCAGCGCGGAGATCATCAGCACGAGGAACGTGAACAGCGACGTCACGAACGTCGTCGCCTGCAGCGCCCCGCCGGTCGCCTGTATCACCTGGCTCGGTCATCGTCTCCTGCAGATGGCCCTCGCGGTCGCGCGACTGCACCTCCCAGGAGGCGCGGGTGAAGGCGTCGAACAGGTTGCGTGCGCATCCGCGACTGCACGTCGGCGGCGATCAGCGCCGGCAGAATCGACAGCGGCGCCTGCAGCGCCAGGCGCACGAGGCCGAGCGCGCCGGCGAGGATGAACAGCGTGTCGACCGACGCGTCGCCGTTCACGAGCCACAGTTTCAGGTGCACGTGCTCGCTGCCCTTGGCGATCGCCTGCGCGGCCTGCGCGATCAGGATCAGGATCCCCGCTTCGGCGAAGCCAGACACGATCGAGCTGCACGCCAGGCCGACGACCTTGCCGTGGCGTCTGCCGAGCAGCAGACTCAGCCGCTCGCGCGCGGAGATGTCCAGCGGTGCGAGCGTCGTACCGTCCGCGTGGCCGCCCACCACGGGGATGCTCGCGGCCCTCACGGAGTCACCAGGCGTCCGGTTTCCCCGGCGAGCCGTTCGGGTGGGACGCTCACGATGCCGTTCTCGTCCGCGTGGCGGCCGGGCCCGACGAACCAGTACGCGGCTGTGCCGAGCGAGAACCAGAAGTAGGACCCGAACGCCACCCCCGCCGCCGAGGGGCCGTCGAAGCCCATGATCGTGAACGCGATGAACGCCGCGAACATGCCCGCCAGGTAGACGCGCACGTCCAGATCTCTCACGCGCGGCAGCCCGCGGATCGCGAGGCCGATGACGAGCAGCGACAGGGACACCCACAGGATTAGACCGGGCAGGCCGAGTTCGTCGGTGACGAAGTTGTATTGCGTCTCAGCGCTGAAGCCGTGGCCTTCGAGCTTCACGCCGCTGTGTCCACCGAACGCCGACGCCGGCCCCGCGCTCGCGAGCCCGAACCCGAACGGCGTGGTGGCGATCACGTGCGGGATCTGGCTGAGGCTCACTTCCTTGTAGCCGGTGGACGTCGCCACGACCTTGTTCGGCGCGATGCTTTCGTAGCGGGAGAACACGCCGTGACCCGCGCTGGAGACGAGCAGCGCGCCGAGCGGAAGCGCGAGCGCGCCGACCATCAAGAGCGCACCCAGCGAGCGCGTGACGCGGTGTCCCGCGCTGAGCGACAGCATCAGGAACGCGGCCGTGCCCACGACCGCGCCGACGGCCGACAGACGCGCGAGCGACGTCGCGACGGCGAGCATCGCCCCGAGGCACAGCACGAGCGCGACCGTTCGTCGTCGCGGCGTGGCGTTCGCCAGCAGCGCGAGCGCCCCGGTCAAGGCGAGCACGCCCATGCCGCCCGTGAACCCCGTGTCGGAGCCGAGCCCCGGCGGGCGCACGCGGGCGACGCCTTCGCTGACGTATTTGCGCGCGGAGACCGACTCGGAGCCGTGCACCAGTTCCGCGTAGCCCGGACCCCAGCTCGCCAGCTGCGCCGGACTCAACTGCGTCTGGTAGGTGCTCACGAGCCCGTTCGCGAGCGCGATCGCGCCGAGGACGAGAAACAGCTTGCGAAAGCGCTCGCGCGAGCGCATGAGCGCGTAACCGAAGAAGAAGAACGGCACCCACTCCAACTGCTGCCTGAACCCGCCGATCACCTTCAGCAGGCCGTGCGTGTTCGGGTTGAACGCCTGCACGACGACGAGCGCGACGAACACGATCACCCAGCCGGTGAGCGGCGGCAGGCGCACGCCCTTTCCCCGCTGAAGCACGCGCATGAGCGCGCCGAGCGCGATCGCCGCGATCAGCACGTCGCGGATCGCCGAGGCGGCCTGGTTGTGGACGATCAGCTTGATCGGCCCGTCCGCCAGCCCGAGATAGAGGGCGAGCAGGGCGACCGTCACCTCCAGGCGCGAGTGGACCGCGAGGGCGACCATCGCCAGCAGGCCGAACAGCAGGCCGAACACGAGCGCGTAGTTCGGCTTGGGCATCGCAACCGACACGCTCAGCGCGATCACCAGGGGAATCAGGCCGGCGAGACCCAGGAGCAGCGGTTCGCGCAGGCGCTCGCTCAGCGCCACTCCCGGGCGTCTCCCCCCGATCGCGCTCGACGGGTGGGGATAGGAGGCGCTCATCGTCGCAACAGCGCGCGCAGCCGGCCCTTCTCGCCGTGCTGCGGGGAGAAGCCCAGCCGTGCGAGCTCCGACGTCGCGACGCCGTTGGCCACGACGCCGAGCACGGGCGCGCTGGGCGAGCGCTCGAGCAACTCCATCAGGCGTTCGGCCGATGCCTGGCGCGTGTGTCCCACGCGCGCGACGATCACGATGCCGTCCACGAGGTGCAGCAGCGACATCGCGTCGCTGAACTCCAACGGCGAAGGCACGTCGATCAACACCGAGTCGTGGTCCTCCGCGAGCGCTCGCAGAAGTCCCTCGGTAGCCGCGGAGGAGAGCAGCGCGGGAGGATTCGGGCTGGCGCCGCCGCACACGAGCACGGACGCCGCGCCCGTGTCGCTGCGCGCCTGAACCAGCGTCGAGACGCCGCCCGCGACGGACTCGCCGGGGGCGGGGTCGGCCGGCAGCTGCGACGAATTCGAGACGGGCCGCATCGCCTCGCCGGCGGAGAGCCGGCCTTCGAGCACCTGTGCGAGACCCTGCGGCGCGTTGATGTCGAGCAGCCTCCCCTGCACCGGACGGCGGAAGTCGGCCTCCACGAGCGCGACGCGCTCACCGGCGTCGCGACGCGCGAGCGCGAGACCGGCGAGGAACGTGGAGCGACCGTCGGCCGGGTCGGCGCTGAGCGCCAGCAGCACGCGCGGGGCGTGCTCGGCGCCCCGCGCCAAGCTCCCGAGCTGCAGAGCGGCGTGCGCGCGGCGCAACGGCTCCAGCAGCGGCGTGGAGACCCTCGGTCGACCTTCCTCGTGGTGGATCGGGCGCCTGACCTTCGGCAGCGCCGCGAGCGTCGAGGTGTGGAACGCAGCCTCGATCGCCGTCAGCGAGCGCAGACGACGGTCGACGCGGCTGAGCGCATACACGGCGATCGAGGCCAGCAGCAGCCCGAGCACGAAACCGAAGATCGCGTTCTTCTTCGGCTTCGGGGAGAGCAGTTCGGCTTTCTTCGCCGTGGCTGGGCTGATCTGCGTGACGCTCGAGACGGTGAGGTCCGATTCGAACTGGTTGATGCGGCTCGCCAGCGTGGCGGCCTGCAGCGCGGCGGAGCCGCTGACCGCGCTCGAGCCCTTCCCCGCGCGCGCAGCCCTCTGCGCATTCGCCTGCGCTTCGACCCTGCGCAGCTGTCTGCGCGTGGTCACGATCGCAGCCCTGACCTCCTTCACATACGTGGCGCGCTGGCGCTTGATGTACACGCTCGCGTACGTGTTGGCGAGCTTCGCCGCCGCCTTCGCGTTGGCCGCTTCCGCGGTGATCGCCACCACGTCGCTGCCCGCCGTGGCCTTCGCGCGTGCTTTGCCCTTCAGCGCCGCGCGTGCGTGTTCGGCACGCAGCAGGTTGTGAACCGCTTCGCTGACGACATTCGAGTTGACGATCGCCGCCTGATCAGAGATCGCGCGTTCGCCCAGTGACTTCTTGCCCTGGGCGCTCGCGAGCAGCGACTGTTCTTCCGCTCCATTGGCGAGGTAAATCTGCGTCGTCGCCTGGTAGACGCTGCGCTGACGCTTGTAGTGTGCGTAGGAACCCGCAGCCACGAGCGCCCCCACGAGCAGGATCAGCCACTTGCGCCGCCAGAGAGGAGCAAAGATGGCGCTAGCGTCGGTCGTCTCGTTCATCGCCTGTAGGATCCATCCACTTGGGCCGGTAGCCCGGCAATTGTAAGGACAGGTGTAATTTGCGCCTAAAGACTACCGATCCAGGCTAGATTTTGGGCATGGACTTTCGCAGCCTCCATCCGGCGCAGATGTCAAGCGTAAACGGCAAGCCCTGCCGTGCGCTGGTTGTCAGCCATCCCGCGGTCGTGAGCGTGAATCAGGAGGTGTACCGCGAGCTCGCTCAGCGGGGATGGAATGTGAAGATAGTGATACCAAGCAGCTGGAGTCACTCCTATGCCAACGGCGCGGTCACCCCGCAGGCGCTGCCCGGGATGGAGGACGCGCTCCTCCCCACGAGGGTGGCGCTGCGTGGCCGACCCCAACGACACTTCTACATAGCCCGAATTCGGGCGTTATGCGAGCAGTTTCAACCACACGTCGCCTTCGTGGAGGCCGAGCCCTATTCGCTGGCGGCGGCGCAGTGGGGGAGAATTTTCACAAAACTTCACATTCCGTTCGGCGTTCAGTGCTACGAGAACATCGATAGGGAACTGCCCGGCCCTGTGCGCCGACTGCGCTCGCGGGTGTTGCGTGACGCTGCTTTCGTGGCCGCCCGGTCTGACACCGCCGGTCGCCTCGCCCGTGAGTGGGGCGCCCGAGGTGAAGTCGACTTCGCTCCGCCGGCGGTCCCCGGCTGGGAGGAGCCGCCGACCGCGCCCGAGCGACCCTTCACAGTCGGCTTTGCCGGGCGGCTGATCGAGAGCAAGGGCCTCACGGATCTGCTCGAGGCCGTTCGCGGAATGGAAGCTCCGGTCGAGCTGCTGCTGTTCGGCGACGGCGAGCTTCGCGAGCGGCTCGACGGGCAACCGATCCCCGGCTCGCGGCTGCGCGTGCTCGACGGGATGGAACACGAGCAGATGGCCTCCGCCTACGCGCAGCTCGACGCGCTCGTGCTTCCCTCGCTGACGACGCCCACGTGGAAGGAGCAGTTCGGCAGGGTGATAGTCGAGGCGTTGTGGTGCGGAGTGCCGGTCGTGGGCTCCGACTCCGGCGAGATCCCTTGGCTGATCGGCCTGACAGAAGGCGGGCTGGTGTTCCCCGAGGGCGATCACGAGGCGCTGCGGGCCCACCTGAGCACGCTGCGAGCGTCACCCGAGCTGCGCCGGCGGCTTGCGAGCGCCGGCAGGATGTCCGTCGAGCGGCTGTTCTCCGTGGAGGCGGCGACCGACCCGCTGGAGCGGCTGCTCGTCGGCGCCATTGAATCCGGCACGCGCGAACCCGCCGCCGCCGCGTCCGCAGCGAGCGGCTAGCAGGGCGACCGCCGCGCGATGCGCCCATACAGCTCACTGTGCTTGGCCACCGCGTCCTGCCAGGTGAACGCGAGCGTCGAATCTCGAGCGGCCAAGCCCATGCGCTCTCTCAGCGAGTGTTCGCCGGCGAGCTCGGTCAAGCGCTCGGCGATCGATCCTGGCTCGGCTGCGATCAAAAAGCCGTTCTCGCCGTCGCGGATCAACTCGCGCACGCCGCTCACCGGGGTCGCGAGCACCGGCAGGCCGCTGGCCGCCGCCTCGAACGTGACGAGCGAGAAGGTCTCATAACTCGAGGGCAGCACGAAAGCGTCCGCCAACGCGTACACCACCTGGATCTCGCGCACGACGCCCAGCCAGTGCACGCGCTCGCCGACGCCGAGCGAGTCGGCCAGCGCTCGGTAGCGCGCCTCATCGCCGCCGCCCGCCACGACCAGCTCCCATTCGGGCGCGAGCGCCAGCGCTTCGATCGACTGCTTCAGGCCCTTGTGCCCCCACTCGCGCGCGGCGAACGCCGCCACGAGCCGCCGCTCGCCGATGCCGAGCGTCGCTCGCATGGCGTCGGCTGCCTGCGTGTGCGCTCCCGGCGCGAACTTCTCCGTGTCGACCCCGTTGTGAATCGTCACCACCCTGTCGGCCGCATCCGGATAGTGCGCGCGCATCTCCTCCGCTACACCCTCCGATACGCACACGAACGTCGCCGTGCGGTTAAAGCGAACGCACAGCCTCTCAGCGACCCGCTTCACTAGCCCGCCGAATGCCACGTTCCAGCGGAACAACACGCCCGGGCGCGTGGGCGCCGCCCTGTAGACCTGATGGCAACAGTGAATCGCCACGCAGTCAACGCGGTTCAACACGATCGCGCCCGTCGCCTGAACCACGCCCCGGCGCCACCTCCACACAGCCAGTGAGCCGGCGAGCATGAACCAGGGATAGAACAGCAGGAACGGCCGGCGCGGGCCGGGCACGCGCCGGAACGTCACGCCCTCGCGGTCGGGCAGCTCGCACGTGCGCGCGATCACCGTCACCTCGTGACCCAGCCCCCTCAGGCCGGCGATCAACTCCGCCAGCTGGCGCTCCATGCCCCCGATCGAGCCGACGTCGTGCGCGACGATCGTGACCGCGCAGGGCGAGTCGGGCGCCGCCTCCACGCCCGCGCCTTGCGGGCGCTGTCCCGCCTTTGACCGGTCGACGACCGCCGCGATGCTCTGGAAGAACCGCTCGCGCATCGCCACGTCGGTGAACTCCTCCACGAAACGCTCGCGTCCCGCCCGCGCGATCGCGTGGCGCAGATCCGGCGAGACGAGCAGGGATCGCACCGCGTCCGCCAGCGCGCTCGGCGCGCCCGAGGACGCGAGCACCCCCGTGCTCCCGTTCTCCACTATCTCGCTGGGGCCTCCCGCGTCGACCGCCACGACGGCCACGCCACGCGCCATCGCCTCGAGCAGCACGATCCCGAATGGCTCCGCCTCGGATGCGTTGACGAGCACGTCCATGCGCTCGATGTACGGGCCGGCGTCGGCCACCTGACCGGTCATCGTCACCGCGTCGCCCATTCCCAGACGGTCGATCAGCCGCGGCAGCGAGCGGGCGTAGTCCGGCGAGAGCCCGTGGGCGTCGCCGCCGACGATCAACGCGTGAGTGGGTAGTCCGCGCTCGCGCAGCAGCGCGAGCGCTTCGAGCAGCCGGTCCTGGCCCTTCCACGGCTGCAACCGTCCGACGATGCCGATCACGGGGACGTCCGCCGGGAGATCCAGGTGCACACCCGATGCCTGCCCGTGGGGGTCGCGCGCGCCGGGGGGCACGACGAACGTCGGGCGCGAGGGGAACATCCTCGCCTGCGCGAGCGCCGAGGCGTGCGAGGAGGCGCCGACGGCGATCGCGGGCAGCAGCGTGGCGCAGCGATCGAGCCAGTGGCGCTCGGGGATGCCGTGCTGCCACCACACGAGCCGGTCGCGCATTCCGGCGAGCATGGCCGCGGGCGCGGCGTACAGGTGCGCCTTGCCCATCCAGCTCACGATCACATCCGGCTGGACCTCTCGCATGATGCGCGCAAGCCGAAGGACCGTCCCCGCCCCGCGGTGAAAGTCGCGCAGCCTTCCCGCCGCGAGCACCTCGACGCGGAACCCCGATTCGCTCAGCTCCGAAGGCCAGGGACCCGGCTCGAGAAACACCAGTTTAAGCTCGTGTCTGGCCCCTTTCACCCCGTCGAGAACCATTTGCAGCATCGCCTCGGCGCCTCCGAGGCGACTCCCCCAAGGCACGATTATCAGCAAGTTCACGGGATTTTTACGGGATATCGGCATCGTTGAGATGACCCTCTGCAGGCGACTGCGGATTTCTACTCGAGGTTATCCGAGAAATAACTTCGGAGCCACCCCGGCGCGCTATTGTCAAGTGGTCATTATGTTTCGTTTCGCTCACGACAATGACCCCGCTTTCACGAGGAGCCATCGCCCCCCACTCGCGTCGGCGCTTGCATCCAGGAGCGTAACCCTGGCCCACGACTACCTGCTGGTGATGCGCGGCGCGGAGCGCACCTTCGCAGCGATCGCCGACATGTTCTACGAGTCGCCCATCTTCACACTGCTCTACGACGAGCCGGGCACCAGAGGGCGCTTCGCTGGACGCTCCATCACCACCTCCCCGCTGCAGCGCCTGGGCATCAGCCAGTCGACGTTCAGACGGCTGCTGCCGCTCTACCCGCTCGCGGTCGAGCGGCTGCACCTGCCGTCTTCGGACGTCGTTCTCAGCAGCAGCAGCGCGTTCGCCCACGGGGTGCACGTACCGGAGGGCGCGCGGCACATCTGCTACTGCTACACGCCGTTTCGCTACGCCTGGTACGAGGAGGATCGCGCCGTGGCGGAGACCTCGCCTGCGCTTCGGCGGCTGTTGCGCAGCCAGCTGCGCCGCGTGCGCAGGTGGGACCTGTCGGCTAGCGGGCGCGTCGACTCCTACATCGCCATCTCGCAGCTCAGCCGCGAGCGGATCAAACGCTACTACGGGCGCGACGCCGCGGTCATGCACCCGCCGGTGGAGACGCATCGCTTCTCCGCGGGAAACCCCGGAGACTCGCTGTTGATCGTCTCCGAGCTCGTCCGTCACAAGCGCCTGCACGTCGCGCTCGAGGCGGCGCGCCGCGCTCACGCGCCCGTGCGCGTGGTCGGCAGCGGCCCCGATCACGTCGCCCTGCAGGAGGCGTTCCCCGAAGCCGAGTTCCTCGGCCGCGCCAGCGACGAAGAGCTCGCCGAGCTCTACGGTCAGGCGCGTGCGGTGGTGGTGCCGAGCATGGAGGAGTTCGGCATCGTCGCGGTCGAGGCGCAGGCGGCGGGGAGGCCGGTGATCGCGGCGGCCGCGGGCGGTGCGCTGGAGACGGTGATCGACGGGCGGACCGGTTTGCTGGCCAACCTCGACGACGTCGACTCCTTCACCGCGGCGATCGAACGCATCGACGCCATCGACTTCGACCCCGCGCGCGCGAAACGAAACGCCGAGCGCTTCTCGGTGGAGGCGTTCCAACGACGCCTCGCCGAGCAGATCACAGTGGCGGCCGAGCGTCGCCCGGAACTCGCTTTGTCAGCTTGACCACCTGGTGGTAGCTGAGCGCTCCGCCTCCGAGGCGCAGCAGCGCATCGTCGAGCGCGGCGAGCGCCTTCGAGGCGAACGGGTGGCGGTAGCGCAGCACGTTGCGATCGAAGATTCGCAGGAAGCGTATTTCGCCCACCACGAGTTCCACAGGCCCGATCCACCGTTCGAGCACACGCAGATCGGCTCGCTCGAGCGGGCGCTCGTCCTCCGAGCCATAGCTCGCCACGCCAGCGCGTCCGGCGATCCTGTCGCGCGAGAATCTCAGCAGCGGGTTGAGCCCCATCGTCTCGACGAACGCGCCGTGGCCGCCCGGCAGCAGGATCTCGTCGAAGATCGGTGCGATCGCGTTCAGGTCGACGTGGTGGAGAGCGTAGTGGCCGACGATCGCATCGAAGCTCCGCGGCGGGAACGTGCCATGCGTCAACTCGCCGGCGACGAACTCGACCCGCACGCCGACGCGCTCGGCCAGCTCGCGTCCGCGGCGCACGGACTCGGGACTGATGTCGATCGCCGTCACGATCGCGCCGCGCTCGGCGAGGAACACCGCTGTCACGCCGGCGCCGCACGCGAAGTCGAGCACGCGCTTGCCGCGAACGGGCTCGATGGCGTCGAGCATCGCCGTGGTGTTCGCGTCGGGCCCAGCCTGGTGCTTCTTCAGCAAGCTCTCGAGACTCGGGACGTGAGCGTCCCAGAAGGCCTGCTCGCGATCGGCGACCGCATCGGCGTCCTGCTCACGCGAGCCGCGTGGCGATGCGTCTGGCATCGACTGCACGGTCTCTCACTCGCGCGTCGCTCAGAGCCCGCGACGCCCGAGCACGTGGGGAACCGTGCGCAGCAGGATCTTCACGTCGGTCCACAGCGACCAGTTGGCCACGTACAGGTAGTCGATCGCGACCATCTCCTTCAGCGGCACGCGCGCCGGCCCGAGGATCTGCCACGGACCGGTCATGCCCGGCATCAGCTCCAGGCGCCGGCGGTGCCAGCCCTCGACGCGCTGGTCCTCCTCGACGACCAGCGGCCGCGGCCCGACGAGGCTCATCTCGCCGCGCACGATGTTCAGCAGCTGCGGCAGCTCGTCCAGAGCGCTGCTGCGCAGCAGCCGCCCGACGCGCGTGACGCGCGGGTCCTCGGCGATCTTGAACAGCCCCTCCTTGGCCTCGTTGCGGTGGCGCAGCGAGTCCTTCATCTGCTCCGCCTCGGGCACCATCGTGCGGAACTTGAACATCTCGAAGCGCTGGCCGTGGCGACCGACGCGCAGCTGGCGGAAGAACACCGGGCCGCGGCTGTCGAGCTTGATCGCGATCGCGATCGCGATCATCAGCGGCGAGACCGCGAGCAGCCCGAGCGAGGCGCCGAGCAGGTCGAAGCCGCGTTTGAACGCCGCCGAGGAGCGCGTCAGGTCGAAGCGCCGGACGCCCATCAACGTCACGCCGTGCAGGTCGTCGAACTCGACCGAGGAGCCGACGACCTCGAGCAGGCGCGGCAGCACGCTCACGCGCACCCCGACCGCCTTCAGCGTGCGCACGAGGTTGAGCGTCTCCCCCGCGTCGGCGCTGCGCGGCGCGATGATCGCGCGGTGCACGTCGAGCGTCTGCGCCAGGTCGCGGATCTCCGCCAGACGGGGCTCGGAGAAGCTGTCGGTCGACCACGGCGCGACCTTGTCCAGGTCGAGATGCGCGACGACCTCCGCCTTGATGCCGCCGTGACCGATCAGCTTGGAGCGAATCGTCTCCGCCGAGACGTCGTCGCCGATGAACAGACATCGCTCGACGGGGGAGACGCGCAGCGCGATCGCCCGCGACGTGGCCCGAGCCAGCACCAGACCGGCCGCCAGCGCCAACCACAGGAACAACGCCTCGTGGCGGTCGAGCGCGCCGTGAACCAGCAGACCGCCCGTCAGCCACGCGACGAGCGCGCACAGCGTCGCCAGCTGGAACAGCTTCGGCGCCTCATCCAGCGTCGTCTTGCGCAGCAGCGTCTCGTCGCGGTCGTAGAGGCCCGTCAGCTTCGCGCACACGACCAGGATCGGAAGTCCCGCGATTCCCGCCCAGGTCAGCTCCAGCGAGCGTCGCGCGAGCGCGACCGTCAGCAGCGAACGCCGCGACGATCGCGACCACGTCCGCCACGAACAGCATACGGCGGAAGATCGCGTCGCGGCGCATGCACGCCGCCGGCCCGCGGACCTCGGCGATCCCCGTCGCCAGACCTCCGCGTCGAGCGCCCAGCCCCAGGAACCCCTGCGGACCGACGAGCGGGACGGCTCCCAACTGCGTCCCCCCATCGAGCCCACCGCTTGTCTCAGCACTCATCGCGCGTGTTGCCTCCTTGCTTGCCACTTCCCCATAATGCTGATCCAAGCCGCTCGAACAAATGTCGAGATCTCGTGACCACCCTAACGCGTCGCCCGCGCATCATAAACAGCGCATGAACGTTAAGCAAGGTGTTTTCCGAGACTTGCAGAAAGCTCGCAAATCTCACATGCTGCAACCATGCACATCGATCCCTACATAGTTCTGGGCAGCGCCGTCGTCGGATTCTTCGTCGGCATGACCGGCGCCGGCGGAGGCGCGCTGATGACACCGATGCTGATCCTGCTGTTCGGTGTCAAGCCTTCCGCGGCGATCTCCAGCGACCTCGTGGCCGCCGTCATCATGCGCCCTGTCGGGGCCGGCGTGCACCTGCGCAAAGGCACGGTCAACCGCAGCCTCGTCGGCTGGATGGTGCTCGGCTCGGTGCCGATGGCGTTCCTCGGCGCCTACCTGCTGCAGCAGATGGGGCACGCGAAGTCAGCGCAGCACAACATCGAGACCGCGCTCGGCGCCGCGCTGCTGCTGGGGGCCGCGGCGATGGTGCTGCGCTACGTGCTCGACGCGCGCTCGGACGCCGGCCGCACCGGCGTCATCCACGAGATCGTTCCGCACAAGGCGCGCACCGTCGCGATCGGAGCACTCGGCGGGATCGTGGTCGGCATGACGTCCGTCGGCTCGGGCTCGCTGATGATCATCCTGCTGCTGTTCCTCTACCCCACGATCGGCGCCAAGCAGCTCGTCGGCACGGACCTCGCCCAGGCCGTGCCGCTGACGACCGCCGCGGCGCTCGGCGCGATCGCCTTCGGCCACGTCGAATTCGGCGTGACGACGTCGCTGATCCTCGGCAGCGTCCCCGCGGTCATGATCGGCTCGATGCTCTCCTCGAGCGCGCCCGACCGCTACATCAGGCCCGTCATCACGTTCGTCGTCGCAGCGTCCGGCCTGAAGTACGTGGGCGTCGGCACCACCGCGCTCGGCTGGATCCTCTGTGCGGCCCTGCTCGCCGTGGCCTGCGCGTGGCTGTTCTACAACCAGCCGTGGCGCAGGTCGCCAGACCTCGAAAACACCGCTCCCACGCCGATTCCGCTCGGCGACCCCCTCGTCGAGCCCGAGCCGGACTAGCGCCGCGTCAATTGGACGTTTGTTCTAACTCGAGGGCGGGAATCATGGGAGAAGGCCCTCCGTCCGATAAGACGAATATACCGTGAGGGCCGCGAGGAGAGGGAGCCGTCACGGGCATCGAACCATGATCTTCGTCCTGATAACAATCGCCTGGCTGACGATCATCGCGATCATCGTGAACGCGTGCCGCTCGGCTGCGCGCGGCGATCAGCTCCTGGCGGAGGAAAGCCCCTCAGCGCCGAGACTCCGCGCCAGCGTCGGTATCGACGCCAGTGCCCTCTGGGACCGCCCCGGCCTGACGGCAACGCGCCATCTGCAGCGCGTGCACGCGGGCGCCTTCGGCGGTCGCGGCGAGCGAGTGCGCGGTGGCAGCTGCGCGACCGGCTCCTAGCTCCTCGAGCCCGAGCTGCAGCGAAGCGCTCACCGCCTGCCTCCGTCCACCCCTGAACGCAGATCGGGCCGCCGCATTCCTGCGACGGCCCGACCGATCAGGCATGTGCGCTAACGGCTAGAAGCCGGCGAGCGCCGCGCCTTTCTGTGCCTCTTTGAGCACCGTGCCGGTCACCGGCATGTAGTCGTGGCCCTTGATCAGGAACTGGCCACCATTGTTTTTGTTGCCTTCTTTTTCTTTCGTCGTCTGCAGCACGTACTGGAGGTAGTTGTTCACCGTGGTGGACTCTTCCAGGGTCGTGCCCGGGAAGGCGCTGTAGGACGTGAACGCGAGGTCGAACGTGAGCCCGCAGATCGTGTACTTGGGCTCTTCGGTCCTCGTCGTCACTTCGCTCCAGCTCGCCTGCGCGTTTTCGGGCGGGAAGGCGTTTTTGCCGTCCGTGTATTCCTCTTTGGCGCAATTCGATTCCTTTTTCGCTGCGACCTCTTTGTTGCTCGCCGGGTCGGCGTACGTGACCGTGCCGGTTTTGTTCTGGATCGGGACCCAGAAGGTGGCTGTTTTCGGGCCGCCAGCCGGCGGGACGAACGCGGCGTTCACGCGTGCGTCGGCCAGGTTCGCGTAGGCGATCGAACTCGGTTCGCTCGCCACGAGTGAGACGACCGGACCGTTGCCTTTTTCTGTCGGACGGATGACCGCGTCAGCGGTCGGCCAGCTCGTGTTTTCCGAGCCTTCGGCGATCGTGTTCCAGGTTTTGTTCCCGACGGATTCGCCTTTGAGGTTGGTCGTGGGGAATTCCGCGTTGTTGATCAGACCGAGGTACTTCTTGAAGATGTGCGTCGTACCCGAACCGTCGAGACGCACAACGTGCTTGATCGTGGCCGAGCACGACGAACCGATGAGCGTGTCGCCACCGTCTTCGATTTCGGTCCATTTCGTGATCGTGCCGCGCCAGATTCCCTCGAGAGTGCTGTTGTTCAGCACAAGACGTCCTTTGTTGGACGTGCTCGACGCGGTGCAGCCTTCCGGCAGGTGCACGATGACCGCGACCGCCGCCTGCAGCACGGGGATCGTCAGCAGCGCTTTCGGCGTCAGCGTCGTCTCGTTTTCTTCGATTTCCGCTTTGGCCGTCGGGTTGGGGGCTTCGTCGGTGCCGATGTAGGCGTTCGTGGCGTCGTATTTGTGTTCTTCTTTTTTGACGCCCCAGGATTTCAGCCCGGCGCCGCTGCCGCTCGGGTTGTAGGCGTTGATTTTGGGGGTTGCTTTCGTGCCCTGCGTACCGTTGCAGGCGAACTTGTTCGACGAGGTGTTGAAGTCCGGGATCCAGAGTTCCTGGGCAAGCTTCTGCAGCGAGGAACCCTGCCCGCCGACGTTCGAGCCGCTGCACTGGACGCCGTGCGTAGCGCTTGCGGCGCCCGGCGCCACGAGCGCGGCCACACCGGCCGCAGCGATGATGCACGTCGGCATGAGCCGCCGCGCGGAGAGATACCGCATTAGATGACTACCTCCTGGTTGAACAGCTTCCGTTGCCGTGAACTGCGAGAGGATCGACCTCCCACGCGAAATCTGCCAGGGGCGCGGTTCACCGTGGTTATCAACCTGGTTCTTAACAGTCCTTCACCGGTTCGCAACTTTGTAAAGCCACAAACCAGAGGCGCGCAGATACGCCGCCGCGCGTGCGAGACGCGTCGGCGCATCGCGTGACCATCGACGCTAATGGTGCTTGGCCTTCGCTGCGTGCAGCGTCACCACCGACTGCGTCGTGTGGGTCTGACCAGCGGAGTCGCGCGCCACGATCGTTGCGCTCACGCGCAGCGTGTGTGCGCGTACCAGCAGCGCGCGCCCCTTCGACGACAGATGCAGGGTGAGCGCCTTCATCTGCCCACCCGCCAGCGCGAAGGAGCCCGAGGCCAGCGTGAGGATCGCCTTCTTGTGCTTTCCAGCGGCGACCGCTGTGCGCGTGCGCAGCGTGACGTTGCCCGTGCAGGAACTCTGCGCGGCGCAGTCGACCTTGATCGGGAACGCTCCCGTGCCTGAGACCGTCAACACGGTGCTCGCGAACGCGGCCTTGTAGACGAGCACACCACCGCCGCCGCCGGTGTTGCCACCCCCTGTTCCGCCACCTGTACCGCCGCCGCCTCCGCCACCTGTACCCCCGCCGCCTGTACCTCCCCCTCCGCCACCGCCGCCGCTCGGCGGCGTGACGATGATGTTGTTGCTGGTGGAGGCGCTCGTGAGCCCATGAGCGTCGACGACGGCTAGCGTGACCGTGTATTCCTTGGCTGTCGAGTAGACGTGGCTGGTCGCGGCGGTTGTGGTCGTTTCACTCACGCCGTCGCCGAAGTTCCATTCGTATTTGGTGATGGCCGAGCCTTCCGAGCCAGTCGATTTGCTGGCGTCGAAGTGGTCGGCTTCGCCAACGTGGATGGGGGTGAGCGCTTTGAAGCTCGCCATCGGCAGCGGCTTGGAGACGGTCACCGTGCGTTCCTGCACGATCTGCGGCGTCGCGAGATCGTCCGTCTGGATCGTCTCCACCACTTTGAAGTTGCCTTCGCCCAGGAATTTGTGCATCGTTTCGGGCGTTTGATGTTGATTGGTGGTCGTAGTGTTCGTCCCGTCTCCGAAGCTCCATTTGACTTCCTTGGCGTTCGCCTGGCTGAGCGTCGAGGACAGCTTGACTTCGGCACCGGGTTCGACCGCTTTGCCCGGTTCGATCGTGTGCCCGGCCACGCTCACCGTCAGGGCGCTCGATTTGGCCGTCGGGCAGCCGCTGCCATTCGGGCCAAACTCGATGACCCGCGGGGTCTGCGGACTCGAGTCGAACATGAACACCTTCCCTTCGGAGCCCGCCGCGACCATCGGGTGTCCTTCGAAGCCGATCACGCACGTTTCACTGCCAAGGCCCGCACTCTGCCCGCCCGTCCAGCCGAGCTCCGTGCCGTCGGGATTGAACGCCAGCGCGCCCGGCAGTTTGAAGCCCGACCCGCCACCTTCGGGCTTGTCGAGGATCTTCGCGTACGCCCACAGCGTGCCATCGGGCGCGATCGACAGCCCGGCGCCCTCGAGCGGCTGCGGTATGCCAGGAAAGCTCACCATTTCTTCAGCGCCCGCGTCGAACGACACGAGCTTGACCGGTTCTTCGCCGGCGCCGAATTTCTTGGGTATTTCCACGATTTGTTCGGTCGCGCCGAGCGGAGTTTCGAGCGCGCCGCCGATCACGTAGACGTTGCCTTCGGCGTTCACCACTGGCGAGGTGGCTTCTTCGGAGCCGCCTTCTTCGAAGAATGCTGCTTCGGCGTCGTCAACCCAGCGTTTGCCCAGCGCGCCGGTTTTCGTGATGCGCTCGAGCGCAACCCGATAGGCGGGTTCCTGCCCCAGGGCTTCACGGTCTTCGCGGCCCATCACGATCACGTCGTGACTGACCGGGTCGACAGCGATCCCGCTCGGTTCAAGCAGCACCTGGCTCATCGTTTCGGACTGCGGATGGAACACCGTGGTGCCCGCGAGAACGCCCCCTTCCACCGTGCCCGTGACTGGTTCGAGTTCTTTTGAACCATTCGGCACGGTGGAGAACGCGTACAGCGCGCCGGCGACCGGGAAATCAGGGTCCGTTTCCTTACCGGACGAGCGCGTCTGCACGACCAACACGTAGAAGCGATGTTCCACCGGATCGATCGCCACTCCCTCGATCCCGCTTTCCGATTCCGCGCCGCCTTTTGTTTTCAGCGTCGCGGACCCGAGGAATTCACCTTTCGGGCCGAGCTTCTGGATGCGGAACAGATGTTCTTCCGGCTCGTCGCCCACGTACACGGTGTTGTCGGTCGGATCGACCCCGAACGCGACCGCAGCCGGACCGTGCTCGGTGAACTGGCCCTGGCCGACGCCTTTCGAGCCGAAGCGGCCGAGCTCGCCGAAGCTGGCAGCGCTCGCGCCAGCCGGCAGCGCATATGCGAGCAGCACGACGCCTGCCAGAAGCAGCAGCCAGAACCTGAGACGAGTGAACGTGAGCATCAATTTCCTTATCTGTCGCTCTGAGGGATCCCGGCCTTATCGTGCACTGCGCCGGTTAGCTTTCTGTTGCGAATCGGTGAAGGGATGTGAAGAGAATGTGTCTTCAGCGCAAACGCGAGCTGCGGCCCCGCTGAGACGCGCTGCGTTGCCAGCGAGTCGCCGTGACCGTCGCGGGCGCCACCCTCAGCTCGCGCTCGCCGCGCCTGGGGCGCCTGCGCGTCGAGGCGCCGGCGAACGTTGCCAACAGGATCAACCCCAACAGGTAGGCGGGTGGCGTCTCGTGTTCGCTCTGGCGGTAGGCGACAGCGCTGTTGCCTACCGACTCGGTCGCCTCCTCCTCCTCCTCCTCCTTTTCGGGAGCCTCCACCGGCGGGGTCACGGCGAGACGTGCCGCTCGGCGGCGTCGGGCGCGCCGGTGTCGGCACCGGCGGCGGGAGCGATCGCCAGCAGCGCGGGGGTTGGTTGCGAACGGGATCAGGAGCGGCGCCGGCGGCGCATGCATCGGCTTCGCGGGCACGGTCGGCGCGGGCGGCAGCGGGACGAGTGGCGGCGGCGCAGAGGCCGGCGCCGAGCCGGCCGGCGTGGGCGCGGGCGCCGGGCGCCGGCCGGCACCGGCTGCTGTTCGCTGCACTGGCAGTTCCTTGAGCTGGATCGTGCCGCACGGGCGGCGCACGCTGCCGGCCTGGACGGTCACCGGCAGCGAGGCCGAAAGCCCCCCGGCGCTGATCGTCACGATCGTCGTGCCGGCGTTGTAGGCGCAGAACAGGCCCGACTTGGCGCCCGCTGGAGTCGGGATCGGCTTGCCGTCGGGGCCGAGCAGCACCGCGTTCGGGACCGGCGAGCGCGAGGTTCGGCTCGACGAAGTCGCCGATGTCGGGGCGCGAGGAGGTGAACGTGTATTCCGGCTGGATGCCGTTCGCACAGGCCGTCCTGCACGCAGTTCGACGGGATCGGGATGTATGGATCGGTTCTGCGGCTGCGGGCTGACCCGGGCGCGAGACGTTGCCCGAGCGCGGGCGGCGCGCGAGGCCCGCGAACAGCGCGACCTGGCTGCGGCGCAGGAGCGTGCCGTCCGTGCGCTTCGAGCGCGAGTTCGCCGATGTTCGGGATCAGATGTGCGGTCACTTGCGCGCGACGTTCGTCGCTTCGGTTCATCGTCGCCAGGTTGACTTCGCGCGAGCAGGAAGCCGCTCGCGCCGATGAAAGCGCCGCTGTTCTCCGCCAGGAAGTTGACGTAGCCGAGCGTGCCCGAGCCGAATGCGGGCATCGAGGCGTTGCCCAGACGCAGCGGCTCCTTGACGTTCTGTTCGGGCGAGTCGAAGAAGTAGGCGGACGCGCCGCCGTGCGTGAGCAGCGCAGCCAGCACCGCCTGGGCCGCGCTGTCGCCGGCGGCGATCTGCGCGTTCAGATCGGCGTTGCCGATCACGATCGCCGGCTCGCCGGCGTCGCGGTCGCTTCGTCCAGCTCGCCTTGCGAGCCACTGCGAGCTGCGTTGCGCCGACGTCGGCGGTGTCGTCGAGCACGATCACACGCGCCGGTCCTGCCGTCCGGGCCGCTGGAGTCGAACGCGTAGTAGCCCGACTCGCAGCCCGCTTCCCCGGCGCATGCTCCGCCGAGGATCCCGCCGGCGTGATTCCTCCGGCTCGGGCCGAACGGAGTCGGAAAGCCCCCGAAGACGGCCTGCGAACGCCGAGCCCTCGGCGTGCTGGCCGTCCAGGTCGGTCGGCGAGGGGGCCGCGAACGTCGGCAGCGACGCGCTCGCGCCGAGCAGCGCCGCGTAGCGGCTCGAGCTCGCTCGTGTACGGCAGCGCGAGCGTCGGCGGCCCGACCGTTTCCCCGCTCGTGACACGCGGGCCGGTGTAGAGGAACGCGCGCACGCCCGATCTGGCTCGCGCGCGCAGAGCGCCGCTGACAGCCACACGTCGGGGCCGATCTGCGCTTCGGCGCGGTCCGCGCACGGCGCCGCGCACTGCGCGCCGCCGCCGATCGCGAACGTCGCTGTCCCGCCGTTCGAGCGGTATCGCGCGAGGCGCCGACGCCCGGGGGCGTGACGCCGTCGGCGGGGTAGCGCTCGACGTCCGCGGTGTCGAGCACGCCGCCCGTGTTGACGTTGTCCACGAAGCCGCCGACCGCCCAGCCCTGCGCGCCGGTCGGATCGACGAGCACGGCCGCGACCGGGTCGGGCTGGTAGACGGTGTCGTAGCTGCTGTATTGCCCGGGCGGTTCGGTGGCGTTGTTCAGTTCGTGCTCCTCGTCGCTCCAGCCGTCCGCGGTCTGGCGCAGCACGCCGCTTTCGGCGTTCGAGCCGACGCGGTACGGTTCGATCAGCGGTCGGCGGGAACCCCGGCGGCGGCGGCGGCGACGCTTTCGACGTCGAATCCCGCCGGCGCGTGCCCGACGGCGATCGCGCGCAGCGCGCCGCCTTCGCGGAACAGCGCCAGCGAGCCGGGCGCAGCGCCGCCCGGGAAGGGCGTCGGCGCCGCCTGCCAGGCGCCCCGCGCCGTCGCGCTCGAAGATCCGCGCGCCGTCCCCTGAGCCGACGACTGCGCTGCGAACGCCGCGCCGCCGTCGGGCAGCCCGGCGACGCCCGAGCGGCACTTCGGATCCGATCGCCGCGGCGGCCGTCTGATCGACGTGCCAGCCCGAGCCGTCGTTGACGAGCAGCCCGCCGACGTAGCTGGAGCTCTGCGAGGGGTTCGAGGAGCTTGCGGTAGGCGACGATCGCCTCCGAGCCGGCGAACGCGATCGAGGTGAAGCTCGCGCCCGGCGACCTCGGCGGGAGCGCCGGTTCCTGCGCCCAGGTCTTGCCGTAGCGGAGCAGCACCCCGCTCTCCCCGACGGCGTAGCCGCGGCGGGTTGGTTCGGGTCGAAGGCGACGCCGAGCAGGTTGCCGCGGAAGTTGAACGGGGTCGCGGGGTCCGGTTCCCACAGGCCGGTCTCCCCGCGCCACAGCCACATCTGCGCCGACGTCCCGAGTCGCCGACCGCGTAGGCGCGCGTGGGCGTCGGCCAGGCGACCGCGCGCAGACGCGGCGTTTCGTGGCGTCCGCCCGCGGCCGAGCAGGCTTTCCGGCAGCCATCCCTTCCCGGCTCATAGCGCGCGACCTCGCCGTGATCGCCGACCGCGAGCGCCTCGCTGGAGAGCGCGCCGACCGGCGCGCCCGGCTGGGGCGCGATCGCGAGCAGCGCGTGGCGGAACGACACCGGCCACGGCGTCAGACGGCTGGCGATGCGGTTCGCGTGGTCAGATGCACGGGCAGCTGTCTGCTCGCCGAGCCAGCCCTCGCGCGGCGATGGAGAACGCGGCCCCGTAGACGCCGCCGGGGAACGATTCGGCGCGAGCCGCCGAGCGCGAGCACGCGCGTGAACGACGTGCCTTCGAGGCGCAGGCTCACGCCTTCGGGCAGACCCGTGATCACGCGTTCGCCGAGCCCTTCGGGGGTCGCGGGGTTCGCCCAGGCGAAGCTGCGCGAGCGCCCGTGGGCAGCGGGTCGGGCAGTTCGTGCGTGCAGGGCGTGGCTGCCGGCCGGTGCGATGCGGGGATCGAGCACCAGCTCGCGAGCACGTCGCCCCCGGCTTCGCCCTTCGGGCTTGAAGAACATCGTCGTCGAGGCGTGCGCGTCGCGAGCGTTCGCCGTCGATCCACACGCCTTCGCCGGTGACGGTCAGGACCTGGGCCTGCACAGCCGGCGGCTCGCCCGTGTGCGCAACCGTGAACGCGCTGTTCGGCGGCGCTCAGCGGGTGCGCCTGTTCGTCGCCCGCGCCGGGGGTGAGCGCGACGGGCACCCAGGCGGCGGGTTTCGCCGCCGACGGCGCGCGACGCCGGAACAGCGCGACGGCGCCCGCGGGGTAGACGCCGGAGGAGGACAGCTGCGCGAGCAGCCAGGCGTTGGACGGCGAGCTCGCGGCGATCGCGAGGACCCTGAAGTCCGAGCTGCTCGCGACGGGAACGTCGATCGGCTCGCGCGTCCAGGCTTCGCCGTCCCAGTGCAGCACGCGGGTCTCGGGGCCCGCTTCGCGCACCGGCACGACGAGCGCCCCTGCGTGCCCGGCGCCTTCGTCGAGCGCCGCCAGCAGCGGTGCCCGGTCCGGTGCGCGAACAGGCTTTCGCCCGACTGCAGCGAGGCTTCTCCGGTTTCGGGGCAGCGCCGCGGTCTCGCGAAACGCGCCGCCCGGGTCGCGCACGAGCACCACCTGACGGAGCGGCGCCTCCTTCGAGGCCGCGGGGATTTCACCGATCAGCGCGCCGCTGCCCCTGGGAGCGATCTCGCCCGCGAGCGGGCTGGCGTCCCTCCGCCGGGAGCCGCGAGCCTGAATTCCGTCAGCGGTTCTCCGCCCGCGTTCTCGTAACGGCGGGCCGAGCGACCAGCCGTCTTCGCGCGTGTAGCGCACGAGCGGCGAGTGGAACTTGCCGGCGCCGTTGCCCTGCCCCACGCCCCACGTCTCATCCGGCGCCTCCACCGGCGAGGAGCCGATCATCGTCACGTTCGGCGCGGGGACCGAGTCGTCGGTCTGCGCCGTCGTCTTCGCCCGGCCCCGGAAGCGCGGCGCTGCGAGCTCGCCCCACCGCCCCACGAGCCAAGGAGAGCCATGCCCGCCACCGCGACGACGACCAGCGCCAAGCTCGAGGACAGCCGGCGTCCAGGCCGGCGCCCGGGTGGGCGCTCGAGTCTCAAGGCAGCAGTCCGAAGTGGGACATCTGCGGGAAGCGCCGCAGCGCGACGAGGCTCGTGCTGACCGTCTGGCTCCCGCCGCCGCCACCGTGCCCGCGGGCACGGTCGGCAGCGGCGCCAGCGCATGCGTCTGCAGCTGCAGCTTCGTCGGCCAGCTGTGCGGATCCAGGCGCAGCAGCAGCCGCTGCTGGCCCGCGCGCAGAACGCGTCGCGGGGTGCTCGCCACGATCGCTCGTCTACGACGCGCGACGAGACGTATGCGCGCCTTCACCGCGAGGTGGAAGCGCAATTCGAGCGTGTCGCCCCGCACGAGGCGCGTGCGGATGCGCGACAGCAGCGGCACGCTCACGCGCGCTTCCGGTTCCTTCGCGTTTTCCGGCAGCGTGCCGAGGCTGGGAGGCGGTTCGCCGAGCAGCCCGGAGTCGTCGGGCGGCGGCGCGTCGGGCTGCACCTGCGGCACGCCTTCGTCGGCGGGACGTTCGGTGATCGGCCCCGCGAACGACGGATCGCCGTCCGGCGAGAGTTGTTCCTGCCCGTTCGTCAGGTGAAACAGCCAGCCCTGTGTGCTCGCCAGCCAGCAGTCGTGCGGCGCCGGGCAGGCGATCCTCGCGGCGCCGCCCTTGGGGCCGACGCCTTCAGCCGTGCCGGCAGCAGTCGGTCGTCTTCGGCGGAGATCGTGCCGTCGGCGGCGATGCGGGCCACGTGCGCCTGCGCGACCGGGCTCGGCTGCGCCGCGTCGGCCTGGGTGTCGAGCGCGAGCCACGCCGCTTCGCCGCCCGGCTCGGCGGCGATCGAGCTCGACGGCTTCGTGCGAGAGGCTCGCGGGGCTGGGGCGCGCTGCTCGCGCCGAGCAGCTGGTGCCAGCTCGGCCGTCGTAGCGCACGACCGTCAGCTGACCTTCGTCCGAGCCCGGTGGCGTGTTCTGCGCGGGCACCCCACCCGCCGCCGCCCACAATGCGCCGTCGCCGCCTGTGAGAGCGAAACGGTTCGAGCGCCGTGGGGAACTCTTCGCCGCCGTACAGCGGCAGGCCGGGGAGCGTTTCGAACTGCGGCGCAACGCCCTTGGGGTTGATCAGCCGCAGGCTCGCCGGTTCTTCGCCGATCGGCGCCTGTCAGCCGGACGCTCTCATACAGCGCGCCCGCGAAGCTGTTGAAGTCCGTGATCGCGTCGGCGTCCCGTGTGTACGGTTCGCGCGTCAGCGACGCGCCGTCCCAGTGCAGCTGGAAGGCGCCCACCTGCGGCGCGGGCAGCGGCTCGCCCGCGAACCAGCAGTCCGCCTGGCCGATGCACCCGGCGGCGTGCATCGCCTGGTAGGAGTCGGCGCGGAACGCGAGCGAGGCGTAGGAGGCGACGACGCGCCCGTTCGCGAAATGGCAGAGCGTGTTGTCTTCGAGCGGCGCCGGGTTGCCCTGCGCGTCGGCCGCCTGCCCCGGGCGCCCGTCGGAGATCGTCCAGAACTCGTCGGGGCCGGCCCAGGCGATGCGCCCGTCGCTCGCGCCGCACACGGTCGAGAGCTCGTGCCAGCGCGACGCCGTTGTAGGCCCACAGCCCGGCGGGGACGATCGAGCCGTTGCCGGCCGTCGTGAGCAGGCCGCGGTTCGGCGCCCAGAACTCGATGTCGCCGATCTTGCCCAGCCCGACCGGGGTGGACGAGCCCTGCACACCCGGCGGGGGCGGCGGCGGTGGCTGTTCCAGGCGCCAGCTCGCGCCGCCGTCGTCTTCGATCGGCTGTGGCGCGGCCGCGACGGGGCTCGCCGACGTACTCGCCGCGAGCAGGCACCCCGCCAGCGCGACGAGCACGCGCGGTCCTCGTCTGGCGCTCATCGCACGCCCGCCGTCCCATGGCCGACGCGATGTCTGGCGCGTGCCGTGCGCGAGCGCTTCTTGGGCGAGCGCGCGAACGTCACTTCGAGGCTTTCACGCAGCGGCGCGTGGCCACCGGAGCGTGAACACGAGGTTGACGCTCGCCGAGAGACCGCCGCGCTGGTTCGCGAGCGCCGCGTAGCGCGCAGCGAGCCGGAGCTCAACGCTCACGAGGCCCGCGCTCCTCGGCACGACGCTCCTGCTGGCCACCGTCTGTGTGACGACGCTCGCGCGAGCCTTTCCGCGGCGTCGACGCGAGCTGCTGCGAGCCCGCACGACCGTCCTTCCGCGCGCCGCCACGCGCAGGCTGCCCGCCGCGGGCACGAGCACGCGCAGCAGCACGCTGCCGTCGCGCCGTGAGCTGGCGGTCGCGCCCAAGCGCCAGCTCGGGCTGAGCACGGGGGGCGCGGGCGGCGGGGAGATGTAGCCCTGCGCCGCGGAGGATCCGAACAGCACGCGCGAGACCACGAACGCGTCGCTGCCGTCGAACAGCTGGCTTTCGTGCCCCAGCGGCGGCGTGTTGCCGTCGCCGTAGACGAGGTTCGTCGGCCGTCGAGGAGAACGCGAGCTCGCTCGCCGTCGCTCGAGAACGAGGGCGACAGCGCGCCGTCGCCGGCGATCAGATAGGGGTCTTCGCCTGTCGGCTGCGGCGCGTGGGGGTGTTCGCTGGCGCCGCCTTCGAAGCCGCCCGTCACCCGCGTCAAGCGTCTCATCCGCGAGGTCGGCGTCGAACAGTTCGACCATCCCCGGGACCGCGGCGGGCGCGCTCACGTACGCCGGCGACGCCGAGCGGGAAGACGCGTGCGCTTGGTCGTGAACGCGACCTGCGCTCCGTCGGCGGAGATCGCCGAGATCGACGATCGGGGCGTTCGTGGCGATGTCCGCGCTCTGGCCGCTCGCGAGCTCGGTCAGGGGGCGCAGCGCCTGGTTGCGAGTCAGGCCGGCGTGCATGTCGGCGACGTACAGGTCGCTGTGGTTTTCCGGTGCGACCGAAGTTCGCGCCGAACGCGATCAGCGGCGCGTTGGCCAGGAACGCGACCGTGTAGCCGTCGGCGCTCAGCTGCGGCACGACGTTCGCCGACGCCTCCCCTCCACGTACCCGAGTTGCCGTTTTCCGGCGCCGCGAGAACGGTCCCTGGCAGGGATCGGCCGAGCGACGGCGTGCCCGGCCAGCGTGCGCTCGCCGCTGGCGACGCAGGCCGGGTTGAGCGGGTCCGAGCCGCCCGTGACGCGCTGCGTGGGCGCGTCGGGACCGTCTGCGATGCGCCGCCACAGCGGCTCGGCGTAGACGGCCGGCAGGTTCTCTTCGGAGAGCGTGCGGCGCCTGCTCGCCGACGTTCTCGCCCAGCCACGCGACCGTCGAGCCGTCGGCGCTGATCGACGCGCCGAAGGGACCGGTGGTTCCTCCGTAGGCTTCGGAGGGTCCGAAGGCCGGCGGCGTCTGACCCGGCGCGTAGACCGCCCCGATTGCCTTTCCCGCTTCCTGGGACGGACACCGGCTGCGGTTCCGAGCCGGCCGGCGTCGCGCACGCTGACGAGCTGCGTCGTGTCGGTGTCGAGGTCGCGCACCGCGACCTGCAGCGCGGGCGTCGCGGGCGCCTGCGGAGGGCGCGGCCCGAGCAGGTCCGACACGGCGGTCGTGACGAACACGACCCTGCGCCCGTCGGCGCTGAGCGCCGTGCGCCCCGCCGCGAGCGATCCGTATCTGCCCGCTTCGATCGAGGCGCCGTAGCTGAGCGCTTCTTCGCCGCCGTCGACCGCCGAGGCGAGCGCGAACGGGCACGGCTGCGCGACTTCCCCGCACGCGCTGGGCGCGCCGAACGTCATGTCGCGGACGTACACGTCCGGCCCTTCGTTCTGGTCGTCGCCGTGGTCAGGCGCGCGGTGGTCGTGAAGCTCACGTAGCGGCCGTCGGCGCTGATCGACGGGAGCTCGGCGTCGCCGCCCGCGACCTCGTTCGACCGCGCCGCTCGTGCAGGTCGCGGCGCCAGACGCCGGTGACGCCGCCGAAGGAGCCGTCGAAGGCGACGTAGCGCCCGTCGCGCGGAGATCGCGGGTCGTGGGCGTACTCGGCCTGCTGCAGCGCGTTCTCAGACGCGAGCGAGATCGGCCCGAACACGTCCGCCGACGCGGGGACCACCGACGCCAGCGCCGCGACGAGCGCCGCGAGCCCACCGCCGAGGAGCCACGCTCGAGCTGCGTGCGCAGAGCTGAGGAGCCGCGCAGGAGGCGCAGGCGCGATGGCTGTCATCCCACGCTCACGAGCCTGTGCAGCACGGCGACGTTGCCGAGCTTGTCGCGCACGCTGATCGACGAGCCGGTAGATGCCGGGGTGCGCGTAGAGGTGGCGTACGCGCGCGCGCCCGCGCGGCGTGGCCGCCGTCGCCGAAGCTCACGAGCGTCGCGTGAGCGTCCACGCCGGAGCCGCCGTCGCGCACGCGCACGGTCACGGCTCCACCGCGCCCGCGGCTCGACGCGCACGGTCGGCGCGCTCGCCGTCGATGTGCAGCGCACGGCGGCGACGTGAGCGTCGACCTGGCCGTACGATGTCGGTCGCGAGCACCTGGACGCGGTGTCGACCGTCGCCGAGTCCGCGCGGGTTGGCAGCCGCATCCGCCGGACGCCCGCCGGGGTGCGCAGCCTGCGCCCGTCGAGCACGACCTGGTAGCGTCAGCGGCCCGTTGCGCGCTCGCGGCGGGCTGCCAGGAGAGCGATCGCGCCGCGCGGTGTGACCCACGTCTTGGGGACGCTGATCACGAACGCTGCGCGGGCGGCGCGGTCACCTGCGCGGCGACGATCGCCGCGTTGCCGAACGGGCCCTGCGGAAGGCGACGAGGCCGTCGCCGAGCCCCGAGCGCCCGACCGCCAGTTCGCCGATCGGGCCGCCGGCGCCGCCGCTGACGAGCGCGGTCTGCACGGCGCCCGTCGGGGAAGTCCTCGCGCACGGCCACCGCCGGGCGCGCCGTGCGCGTCGGCGCTCGGCCACGCCGAGACGCCGCCGCCTGCGGGGTTCATCACGCTCGACCGAGCGCTCGGTTCGGCGCCCGACGAACGGCGGGCCGAGCGAGAGCGCTCCCGACGAGCCCGTGTCGTTGCCCTCGACCACGCGCGGCGTGCCGTTGCTGTCGTAGAGCAGGCGCATATCCTGCTGTTCGTCGATGTCGATGCTCGGCGCGCCCGACCGTCGCCGCCGTGCCGCCGGCGACCGCCGTGTCGGCGACGCCCGCGCCCGCGAACTGCGGCCCGCTCGTCCGATTCGCCGTCGGGCAGCATGTTGAGGAAGATCCGCGGGCCGGGCAGCGGCGAGCCCGGCCCCGCCGCCTGGCGGTAGGCGACCTCGGCCTGGCCGAGCCGCGAGATCGCGACGCTGGGGGCGTCGGCGTCGTCGTCGATCGGCGCGCCCGAGCAGCGGTCGCGGCGCTGACCGGCATCACGTAGTCGAGCGCTGCGCCCGAACATGCGCCGCGCCCAGATGCGCGCGACGCCCGTCGATTTCGGGCTCCTGCCAGACGACGACGCCGTTGCCGGTCGGGCCGATCGCGATCTGCGGCGCGTTGGCCTCGCGTCGGCGGTCGCATCGAGATCGCCCGCGTTGCGGTTGATCGCGCCGAGCGGCGACCAGCGTTCGCCGTTGAAGTGAGCGACGCGCACGCTCCTCGACACGTCGCCGGGGCGCAGCAGCGGGATCGCCGAGCTGCTTGTCGTTGACGACGCGGTAGACGACGTCGGCCTGGCCGGTCGAGCTCATCGCCAGATCGGGGCTCGTGCCCGTCGCCTTCGCGGATGTCGGGGTCGACGATCATCGCCGGGCCGAAGCGTCGCGCCGCCGGGCCCGAGCGTCGCGCCGAGCAGCTCGTCGACCGGGCGCGCTGTTCGGTGGCGAACGGCGTCGCCCACACGACGACCAGCTCGCCGCCGTTCGGCGGCGCCGATGCGCGGCCAGCTCGCGGCGAAGGGCTCTTCGGTGTCGACGCGGATCGGCGCCAGCCAGTGGCCGCCGACGTAGCGCGCGACGAACACGTGCGCGACGCCGTCCGACGCGCTTGAGGTAGACGAGCGCCGCCGGTCCCGTCTTCGGCCATCGCGACGCCGCCGAAGCCGACGATGTCCTCGCTCGGGCCGTCGAGCGTGACCGCCGGGCAGGATCACCGCGACGCGCCGGCCGGGCGCCGACGGCGAGCAGCGCGCACGCGAGCAGCACGGCCGGCAGGAGGCCCCGCAGCGCGGCGCGCCGGGCCGGCCGGTGCCGCGAGAGCGCTCACGATTCCGCTTTGTTGAGCGCCCCGGCGTCTTGTTGAAGGCGCAGCGGAAGTTCTCGCGGTTCGTTGACCGGCTCCGAGCCGGCGAAGCCACCCTTGTTGCCCGTTGCTCGTAGACGGTCACGTACTGCAGCGATTCCGGCAGCGGGTTGGCGGGCAGCGGGATCGGGTTCGGCCTGTCCCTGGCGCGGGTTGCCGGTCGCGCCTTCGCTCACGCCCTCGAAGCCGGCCGCCGCCGAGCCGGCCTCGGTCGTGACGAGCGTCGAGCTCATCTCGCGTTCGTCCTTGAGGCCGCGGCTCGGGTCGAGGTCGATCGTCGCCGTCAGCTGCGAGTCGTGGATCGTCGACTCGAGCTTCACGCGGTCGGCGGCGCCGATCAGCTCGGCGGCGCGTCGGGCAGCCAGCCGCCTTCGGCCTCGCACGCTTTGCTCGCCCAGATGTAGTTGTTCTTGCCGGCCTCTGCGTTCGTCAGCGGGTAGGGCGCGGTGTCCAGGCACCAGGTGCCGAGGTCGACCGTCTGCCGGCGGGCAGGTGCCGGCGAGCTGCTCGGCGGTCTTGCCGGCGACGCGCGTGGCGTTGCGCACCGTCGGGATCGCCGCGGCGGGGAACTTCCTGTTCTTGCCCGAGCAGCAGCAGCCCGCCGGCGTGCGGCTTGGCGCTGACCGGATGGCCGGCGACGGCGCTCGCGACCGCGTGGCGGGCGGCGTCGGCGAGCCCGGTCGTCGAGAACACGAGCGCGATCAGCGCGACGAGCATCGCCGGCGAGGGCAGTCGGGCGGATGCGCGCGCGCCGATCCCGCGCCGAGACGCCGCTCATGAGGCTTGCTTGCGGGTCGCGCACGCGGCGCGGCCCGGCGCACGTCGCGCAGCTCCTCGAGCGTGACCTCCTGGACCGTCGAGAGCACCGCGTCGAGCGCGACGCCCGAGAGCGTCTCCTGCTCGAGCAGCGCGGTCGCGGTCTCCTCGACGGTGCTCCAGTTGCGGTCGAGGATCGACCGCGGCGCGCGCCTCGGCGTCGCCGACGAGCCGCTCGACCTCGTTGTCGATCAGGTTCAGCGTCTCCGGGCCGACCGAGCCGAGGTCCTGCAGCGAGGCGCCGAGGAACACCTCGCCGCCCTTCTCGCCGATCGTCACGAGGCCGAGCGCCTCGGACATGCCGAACGAGGTGACCATGCTGCGCGCGAGCGCCGTCGCGGCGTGCAGGTCGTCGTTGACGCGTCGTCGAGGTGTGGCCGAACGCGATCCGCTCGCCGGCGAGCCCGGCCGTGATCACGATCAGCTGGCTCTGCAGGTCGGGCTTGGTCATGATCACCTGGTCGCGGTCGGAGAGCATGTGCGCGGCGGTGCCGAGCTGGCGCCCGCGGGCGACGATCGAGAGCTTGCGCGTGGAGGTCGTGTGCCCGAGCGCGTCGGTGACGACCGCGTGCGAGGCCTCGTGGATCGCGATCAGCCAGCGCTCCTGCTCGGTCAGGATGTGGCGTTTGGCCGGGCCGGCGACGACGCGGTCGATCGCCTCCTCGAGCGTCGCCTGGTCGATCTGCCCGCGGCCGTCGCGCACGCTCAGCAGCGCCGCCTCGTTGATCACGTTGGCGAGCTCGGCGCCGCTGAAGCCGGGCGTCTGGCGCGCGACCTCCTCGAGCGACGCGTCGGGCGCGAGCGGGCGCTTGCCGCCGTGCAGGCGCAGGATCTCCAGGCGCCCGTGCACGTCGGGCGTGTCGACCACCACCTGGCGGTCGAAGCGGCCGGGGCGCAGCAGCGCCGGGTCGAGGATGTCGGGCCGGTTGGTCGCGCCCATCACGACGAGGCCGCCGTCGCCGGCGAAGCCGTCCATCTCGACGAGGATCTGGTTGAGCGTCTGCTCGCGCTCGTCGTTGCCCTGGCCGATGCCCGCGCCGCGCTTGCGCCCGGCGGCGTCGAGCTCGTCGATGAAGATGATCGCGGGCGAGGCCTTGCGCGCCTTGCGGAAGAGGTCGCGCACGCGCGCCGCGCCGACGCCGACGAGCGACTCGACGAAGTCCGAGCCCGAGACCGAGAAGAACGCCGCGTCGGCTTCGCCCGCGACCGCCTTGGCGAGCAGCGTCTTGCCCGTGCCGGGCGGGCCGACGAGCAGCACGCCCTTGGGCGCGGCGGCGCCGACCGCGAGGTACTTGCTCGGATCGGCGAGGTAGTCGCGGATCTCCCTCAGCTCGGCCAGCGCCTCGCCGGCGCCGGCGACGTCGGCGAAGGTGATCCTGTCGCGCGTGCCCTTGCCCTTCTTGCGGCCCTTGCCGGTGAACTCCGAGAAGGCCGCGATGCCGCCCGCGCCGCCGTCGGCGCCGACGCGCGTGAAGAGCGAGAACAGGCACACGAGCAGCAGGATCGGGATCAGGAACTGCACGACGATCGTCTTCGTCGGCTTGCCCGACTGCTGATCCACCGACACGATCGCGCCGCTCGAGCTCAGTTCGGCGGCGAGCTGCTGTGTCTGCGCGCCCGACGCGGGGTACGCCGCCCACAGGTGTCTGGGAGCCGCCGCCCGTGCTCGACCCCACGACGCCGCCCGTTTCGGCGCTCGCCGTGGATGTGGCGATCGTGCCGTCCGGGGAGACCGTGGGCGCGTCGGCGGCCGTCGCTCAGCTCGACGCGGCTGTCGTGGTCGAGCAGCACCGCGCTCGCGATCTGCTTGTGCTTGGCCAGCGCCTGCACCGTGCTGAGCGGCACCTGCATGCCGGAGCTGCTCGGCTTGATCGCGCCGAGCAGCATCGCGAACGTGATCGCGAGCGCGATCGAGGCGATCAGCAGGAACAGCGAGAGCGGATCGCGCAGCGCGAGCCGGCGCGCCGCTCGAGGCGAACTCGCCGACAGTCGACGAGCACCGGGTTGCGGCGGTGCGCGAGGCCCGAGCGCACGGTCGCGCGCGCCGGCCGACGGTGCCGTTCCGTGGCTGGCTCGGCGAGCGTGCTCGCTCGTGGTCGTGTGGGCGTCGTCGTGTCGACGCCTGATCGGGATGGTGCGAGTCGTCGGCATGAGCGGCTCGACACGCGCCGATCGGGCCGACGACGCGGCGCAACTCGGCGGCCAGCGTCACACGACCGTGAACGGAAATGCAATGGCGTTCACAAAAACAACACATCGCGCGCCGCGACTTTCACAAAACGTAACATCAATCGACGTGTCCGCTTGCACGTTCACAAAAACGACACATCGCAATCAACCGACCGGCAGGCTTGCGCCGGGTGACGTCCGTCGCGCACACCGCATCGATTACGCCTCGACTGTTTCGCCCGAGCGTCACCAGACGCCGACGCAAGTCCCCGAGCAAAGGAGCAACACCGTGCGCGCGCATCGCACCCTGATCGTTTCCCTGATCCTCGCCCTCGCACTCGCCGTTCCCGCCGGCGCCGCGGCCAAGCGCCTGATCATCGGCGGCTCGACCTCGGTGCTGCCGCTGGCCCAGAAACTCGCGACCGCCTACCACAAGGCGTACCCGAAGCTTCCCGCGCCGAAAGTCGGCGGCGGCCAGTCCGACGTCGGCATCAGCGGCGTCGGCGGGCGGGCGCTTCGACATCGGCGACTCCTCGCGCGACCCGATCAAAGGCGTGGACCCCAAAGGGCTCGTCTTCACGAAGATCGCCCGCGACGGCGTGTGCGTGATCACCAACCCGTCGAACCCGATCTCGAACCTGTCACAGGAAAGCGTCGAAGGGATCTTCACCGGACGCATCCGCGACTGGAGCCAGGTGCCCGGGCGCGCGCATCAGCGGGCCGATCGACCTGTTCGACCGCGACGGCGCCTCCGGTACGCAGGACGCCTTCCAGCACATCTTCCTCGGTGAAACCCTGAAGATCTCCCCGAGCGCGACCGCCGAGACCTCCAACGGCCTCGAGCAGAACGCCGTATCCAGCGACAAGCAGGCGATCGGCTTCGTCTCGTTCGCGTACACCGCGGGCGTCAACCCCGTCGGCTACCAGGGCATCCCGTGCAACCTGCGCAACGCCAAGTCCGGCCAGTACGTCGGCGTGCGTAACTTCTGGATGGTCACCAAGGGCGTGCCGAAGGGCGCACCGCTGAAGTTCCTCAAGTGGGTGACCAGCGGCAACCGCGCCACCAAAGCGATCATCAACTCCAGCTGGATCGCGATTCACTAGCAGCGGTGTACGGCGGCGCCGCTCAACCCTCGCAGCACGGCCGCGCGCCGTCACGACCGACCGGCGCGTCGAGCTTATCGCTCGGCGCGCTGGCCGTCGGCGTGCTGGCGCTGATCGCCGCTGATGGTGGTGACGGTGGTCGATCAACGCCTGGCCGTCGTTCTCCGCCAACGGGCTCAGCTGGTTCGGCTCCGGCGGCGAGCCTGGTAACGCAGTTCCGCGCGATGCACACGAACATCCCGCTGCCGGGCCACTCGAGCTGCTGTACTTCCGCGCCTGGCCGCTGATCTGGGGAACGCTCGTGACGACGGTGCTCGCGGTGCGCGAGCGCGCTCGTGATCTCGACGCTCGCCGCGATCTTCCTCACGGAGTTCGCGCCGCCGGCCGTGCAGCGCGTGCTCGAGCCCGTCATCCGGCTGCTGGCCGGCGTGCCCTCGGTGATCTACGGGCTGATCGGGATCCTGGTGCTCGCCCCCTGGATCAACGACCACCTGATCAGCAACCCGCGCAAGCACTCGGTCATCTACGTCGTGCAGCTCAACGGCGCCGACCTGATGACCGCGACGCTGATCCTCACGGTCATGATCCTGCCGATCATGGTCGCCATCACGCGCCAACGCGCTCGCGGCCGTGCCGCGCTCCTGGCGCGAAGGCTCGGCCGCGCTGGGCGTCAACCGCTGGCGGACGATCTGGCGCGTCTCGCTGCGCACCGCGCGCCCGGCGATCGCCGCCGGCGATGGTGCTCGCGACCGCGCGAGCGCTCGGCGAGGCGATCATGCTCGCGATGGTCTCCGGAGGCCGCCCCTTCGCGGCCAACCCGCTCGACGGCCTCACGTTCCTGTTCGAGCCCGTGCAGCCGCTCGCGGCGACGATCATCCAGGAATTCGGCGGGCGACACCACCGGCGCGCTGGCGCACACGATCTACGCGATCGCCGCGGTGCTGCTGTTCTCCGCCGCGCTGCTGTCGCTCGCCGGCTGGGCCGTCAAGCAGCCGCTCAAGCGCTACGGGATCGGCGTCTGATGGCAGCCGCCGGCCTCGCCGCGCGGCGAGCCGACGGCCCGGCGCTCGTCGCTCCGCCGCGCGAAGCGCACCGCCTCGTGGCCGCTGGTCGACCGCATCGGCTACTGGCTGTGCTGGGCGACGGGCATCGCGCTGTGCCTGATCGCGGCGTCGATCGTGTTCGTGCATGTTCGTCAAGGGCGTCTCCTACCTGCGGCCTGAGCCTGTTCGTGCAGTCTCCCGCGCCGTCGCTTCACCAGAGCCAGTCCGGCGGCTTCCTCGACCCGATCATCGGCACGCTGATCGTCACCGCGATCGGGATCGCGATCGCCGCGCCGCTGGGCGTCGGCGCTCGGCGTGCTGGCTGTCGGAGTACGGGCGGCCCGCGTGGCTCGCGCGCGCGGTCGAGTCGGCGATCGAGATGGTCGCCGGCGTGCCGAGCGTCGTGCTCGCGATCTTCGGCCTGCTGCTCTTCGCGCAGGGCTTCCTCGGCTTCCTCTCCCAGAGCGCCAGCAACGGGACCGTCACCGGCCAGTCGTTCCTCGCGGCGGGGATCGATCATGGCGCTGCTCGCCGCTGCCGCTCATCGTGGGCGCGACGCGCGAGGCGCTCGCGCAGCTGCCCGCGCGCATGCGCGAGGCGTCCTACGCGCTCGGCAAGACGCGCGCGACGACGATCCGGCGCGTGCTGCTGCCCTCGATCCGCCCGGGCATCGCCGAGCGGCGTCGTGCTCGGCATGGGCCGCATCATCGGCGACACCGCGATCATCACGATCCTGCTCGGCGCGACGCTGAAGAACGAACCGGTCGGCAGCGTGCCGATCCTCGGCACGCTGCGCGGCACCGGCTCGACGCTCACCAGCTACGTCTACGACAACTCGCCGGCGGGCGAAGGCAACGCGCCGCAGAAGGCGTACGCGGCCGCGTTCGTGCTGCTGATGATCGTGCTGGCGCTGAACGCGCTCGTGACGCGGCTGACCGGCGCGCGCGGCGAGCGAGCCGCGCGCGCGCGGCTGCGCGCGCAGATGCTGCCGCAGGTCGGAGGCGCCATGGACCCGCTGATGCCGCCGCCCGTGCGGCGGATCGACGTCGATCGCGAGCCCCACGTCGCGCCGCCGCCGCGCCGATGCCGAACGGCGGCGGCGCGGCGCTCGCCGCCACGCGCGCCGCAGGCGCGCGCGGCCGCGCGACGGCGCGTCGTGCGCGAGCGCATGCGCGATCGAATCGGTGTGGCTCGCCTACGGCGAGAACTGGGTCGTGCGCGACGTCAGCCTGCCCGTGCGCCAGGGCGAGGTGCTCGGCGCTGATCGGCGCGTCCGGCTCGGGCAAGACGACGCTGCTGCGCTCGCTCAACCGCCTCACCGAGATCACCGCCGGGCGCGGCGCGCAGCGGGCGCATCACGCTCGACGGCGCAGGAGATCCACGAGCTCGAGGTCAACGAGCTGCGCCGGCGCGTGTCGATGGTCTTCCAGCAGCCCAACCCGTTCCCGATGAGCATCTTCGACAACGTCGCCTACGCGCTCGCCGAGCAGCGCCCGACCGGGCGCCGGCGCCGGCGCCGGCGCACGCCCGAGCTCGAGCGCGCCGGTCGAGGAGGCGCTGCGGCGCGCCGGCCTGTACGAGGAGGTCGCCGACGACCTCGACCGCTCCGCGCTGCGCCTCTCCGGCGGCCAGCAGCAGCGGCTGTGCATCGCGCGCGCGCTCGCGGCCGCAGCCCGAGGTGCTGCTGCTCGACGAGCCGTGCTCGGCGCTCGACCCGATCTCGACGGCGACGATCGAGGAGCTGATCGTGGGGCTGCGCGAGAGCGTCGCGATCGTGATCGTCACGCACAACCTCCAGCAGGCCTTCCGCGTCGCCGACCACGTCGCCTTCATGCACCTCGGCGAGCTCGTCGAGTACGGCTCCAGCGAGCAGGTCTTCGACCGCCCCGTCCAGCAGCGCACGCGCGACTACGTCAGCGGGGCGTTCGGGTGAGCAGAGCCGCGCCCGCGGCGCTCGCGCTGCTGGCGCTCGCGCTCCTGCTCGCCGGCTGCGAGACCACCGCGCGAGAAGAGCGCCAGGCTGGAACGCGCGGCCAAGCGGCAGGCGAAGGCCGCAACCCAGACCGAGCCCGCATGGCACGGTGCTGGCGATCGACGAGCAGAGCACCCACGTCAAGGTGCTCGCCGACGAGCGTGCGTCCACAGCCCCGAAGGCGCCGCCGTCGGTGCGTCACGCTGCGCAACGCGTCCGCCACGGCGCTGCGCGACGTGCCCGATCGCGATCGCCGTGTCGGACGCGCGCGGCGCTCACGTCTACACGAACAACGTCCCAGGCCTCAGCGCGCGCGCTCATCTCCGCTCCCCTGCTGCGCGCGCGCACGCGCGACCGTCTGGATCGACGACCAGATGCAGACGCGACCGGGACCGCCGGCGACGGTCAGCGCGACGGTCGGGCGAAGGCACGCCGCGCCGGGCGCGAGCACCGCAGATCGCCGGCTCGAGCGCGCAGCAGTGCGAAGACCCGTCCGAACGGGCGCGCGCGGAAGGCGACGTCGTCAACCACTCGCCCGTCGCCCAGCAGGAACTCGTCGTCTACGCGCGTCGCGCGTCGCGGCGGCAGGCTCGTCGCCGCCGGGCCGCGCGGTGCTGCCGCAGGCCGCGGCGCGGCGGCTCGCGCACGCACTTCCAGCTGTTCCTCGATCGGCGGCCCGCCGGCGCGAGCTCGCGCTGAGCGCGCCGCCCACCGCGCTCCGCTGAGCGCGAGCGCCTCAGCGCCGCGCGCTGCTTGAGCGTGATCCCCTCGAGCACGTGCGCGACCGTCTCGCACGCGTCCACCGCCGCCTCGAGCGACTCGAAGATGTCCTTCCAGCGGATCACGACCATCGGGTCGATGCCGCCCGCGAACAGCGACGCGACGCCGTCGCGCTGCAGGCGGTCGCCCTCGTTCTCGAGGCGGTGGATCTCGACCAGATGCGGGCCCAGCTCGGTGCCGGTGCGCAGGCAGCGCAGCGCCTGGGCGATCTGCTCGCCGGCGCCGACGAGCACCTCGCGTGAACTCGACCGCCTGCTCCATCGGCGCCTCGACGCCGTAGAGGCCGAGCTGTGCGGCCGACCTGCTCGGAGTGGTCGACGATGTCGTCGAGCGCGGTCGCGAGCGCGTAGCCGTCGCCGGCGTCGAACGGCGCGCGCACGCGCCCGCGCCCGGCGAGCCGGTGGATGATGTCGTGGGTGATGCGGTCGCCTTCCTGCTCGCAGACCTTCAGGTCCTGCGCGAGGCGTCGCGTGCTCGGGGTAGTCGACGAGCAGGTCGCTGCAGCAGCAGCCCGCAGCGCTGCACGTTGCGCCCGGCCTCCTCGACGAGGTCCATCAGCGACGGGGTCGAGGCGCGCGGCGCAGGAAGCTCATCGCCGCGAGGATATTGACCCGCGCGAAACAAGGCGGCTCCTTTACGGATTCTTCACGGTTAGATCACGAGTTTGCAACTCCTCGACACACGGATGGGTGGGACGCTTCCGCGTCGTGGCGGCCTATCCCGAGAGCGCGGAGCCCACGCTGACGTCCTCTACGCCGGCGAGCTCGAGATCCGGCTCGGCGAGGGGCTCGTGCTCGCCACCGGCCGGGCGCTCACGCTGTCGGTGCGCGAGTTCGAACTGCTCGTCGCGATGGCGCGAGCGCCAGGGCGCGATCATCACGCGCGAGGAGCTCTACCGCACCGTCTGGGGCGGCGAGCTGCGCCGCGGGCGACCGCTCCGTCGACGTGTACGTGAGCAAGCTGCGCGGCAAGCTCGAGGCCGCGCTGCCCGACCGCCGCTTCATCCACACCCACCCGGGCTTCGGCTACCGCTTCCAGCCCGAGCCTTCACGAGATGTTCACACGCGAGGCACACCGAGCGGCTTGAGGAGACTGACCGATGTGACGGCTTTCACCGGCATGTTCGGATCGCGTGCCGACGTACGACGCGCTGCGCCTGACGGCCGCACCCGCGGCCGCCTCGCGGCCACAATCGACAATCCAGCCAGAGGAGACGCAGTGATCAAGAACAAGATGGGCGCGCTCGCAGGTTGTGCGCTGCTCGCGTTGGGCCTCGCCGCATGCGGCAGCTCCAGCTCGTCAAGCACGTCGAGCACGAGCACGCAGCGCTCCCGCGAAGACCGCCACGACGCCCCCCGGGCTCCGGGACGATCTCCGGCGCCGGCTCGACGTTCGCCGCGCCCGTCTACGAACAGTGGGCCTCGGCGCAGTCCGGCCTGACCGTCAACTACCAGGCCGTCGGCTCGGGCGCCGGCATCACCGCGCTCGAGAGCAAGATCGTCGACTTCGGCGCCAGCGACCCGCCGCTGAAGCCCGCCGACGAAGAAGCGATCGCCAAGAACGGCAGCCCGGCCGTGCAGATCCCGATGTTCCTCGGGCGCGATCACCGTCTCCTACAACCTCCCCGGCGTGCAAGCCGGCCTGAAGCTCGACGGCAAGACGCTCGGCGACATCTTCCTCGGCAAGATCAAGACCTGGAACGACGCCGAGATCAAGGCGCTGAACCCCGGCGTGACGCTGCCGAGCACCGCGATCACGGTCATCCACCGCTCGGACTCCTCCGGGCACGACCGCCGGCTTCACCAGCTTCCTGGCCGCGGTCGACCCCGAATTCAAGAGCAAGGTCGGCGAAGGCAAGGACGTGCAGTGGCCGACCGGCACGGGCGCCAAGGGCAACGCCGGCGTCGCCGGCGCGGTCCAGCAGACGGTCGGCGCGGTCGGCTACGTCGAGCAGGCGTACGCGCTGCAGAACAACTTCACCTACGCCGCGATCAAGAACAAGTCCGGCAGCGTTCGTCGCTCCCGACGCTCGCCTCGACCACCGCGGCGGCGCAGGGCGTGAAGGTCCCGGCGAACCTCGGCATCAAGGTCAGCAACCCGCCGGGCGCGGCCGCTACCCGATCACCTCGCAGACGTTCATCGTCGTCAACAAGGACCTCTGCAAGGCCGGGCACCCCCGGCGGCGAAGAAGCCGCCAAGGGCGTCGTGAAGTTCCTCGAACTACGGCCTCGGCGAAGGCCAGTCGGTCCTCGCCCAGGCCGACTACGCGGCGCTGCCGGCCGCGATCCTGGCGAAGTCCAAGGAAGCGGTCGCGGGCCTGCAGTGCAACGGCTCGCCGATCGGCGGCTGAGCAGTGACGACCGCCTCCCGGATCCGGTAGACAGCGGCCGTGGAGGCAGCATCCATCCCCGGCGGCGACCGCTCGCTCCTCGCGCGGTCGCCGCTGGCGCGTCTTCCCGACCGCGCCCTGAGTACGGGCTGACGGTGCTCGCGGCGCTGATCCTCGCGCTGATCGTCTACTTCTTCTTCCGCCTCGTCGGCGAAGCGCGGCCGGCCTTCGCAAAGGAAGGCGTGCTCGGGTTCACGTTCGACAACAACTGGAACCTGAGCGCCGAACACTTCGGCGCGCTGCCGCTCGTCGTCGGCACGCTGATCACCTCGGCGCTCGCGCTGCTGATCGGCGTGCCGGTCGCGGTCGCCGCCGGCGATCTACGCGACCGAGCTGTGCCCGCGCGCGCCTGCGCGCGCCGCTGACGCGTCCTCGTCGAGCTGCTCGCCGCCGTGCCGTCGGTCGTCTACGGCCTGTGGGGCATCTTCTTCCTCGCGCCCAAGCTGCAGCCGCGCCGAGCAGTGGGTCGCCGACCGGCTCTCGTTCATCCCGTTCATCGGCGGCGGCGCTCGTGACGATCCCCAACTACTTCATCACCGGCCTGGTGCTCGCGATCATGATCCTGCCGATCGTCAGCGCGATCAGCCGCGAGGTGATGACCACCGTGCCCGCCGACCACAAGGAGGCGGCGCTCGGCCTCGGCGCGACGCGCTGGGAGATGATCCGCATCGCCGTCCTGCCCTACTGCCGCGCGGGCATCGTCGGCGGCGCGATGCTCGGCCTCGGCCGCGCGATCGGCGAGACGATCGCGGTGACGATCCTGATCGGCGACGCGCCCAAACTCGGCCACCACCTGTTCGGCCAGGGCTACAGCCTCGCGGCCGTCGATCGCCAACGAGTTCGGCGAGGCCCAGGGCCTGCACCGCTCCGCGCTGTTCGCCGCGGGGCTCGTGCTGTTCGTGCTCACGCTGCTCGTCAACGGGATCGCGCGCGTGCTCGTCGTGCGCGCCGCGCGCGGCACCGCGTCAGGACGGCGCGCGACGCCAGCGCCGGCGCCGGCATCGCTCGCTGCGGAGATGGCGGCAGGCGCATGAGCGCGCAGGCCCCGCCAGCCGAGCTGCTCGGCGCGCTTCGGCGTCAGCCCCGCGCGCCGGCGCAGGGATCGAACTCGCGCGCGCGATGATCCTCGGCGGCACGTGCTCGCGCTGTCCCGCTCGTGCTGATCGTCTACTACCTGCTGAACAAGGGCCTCGGCGCGTGGAGCTCGAGCTTCTTCACGACCGACCCGACCGGCAACACGTTCTTCAAGAACTCGAGCATCGGCGGCGATCAAGAGCGCGATCCTCGGCACGATCGAGATGGTCGCGCTCGCCTCGCGATCGCGATCCCGATCGGCGTCGGCGTCGCGGTGTGGCTCGTCGAGTACGGCAGGAGCAGCTGGTTCGCCCAGGTCGGTGCGCTTCTTCGTCGACGTGCTCACGGGCGTGCCGTCGATCGTCTTCGGCCTGTTCATCTACATCGTGCTGATCGTCGGCACCGGCAGCTCCTTCGCCGGCTACAAGGGCTCGCTCGCGCTGTCGCTGCTGATGCTGCCCGGTCGTGATCCGCTCGGCCGAGGTGATCCTGCTGCTCGTCCCCGCGCGGGCTGCGCGAGTCCGCGCTGGCGCTCGGCGCGCCGCGCTGGAAGGTGATCTTCAGCATCGTGCTGCCGACGGCGCTGCCCGGGATGGTCACCGGGCGTGCTGCTCGCCGTCGCGCGCGCCGCCGGCGAGACGGCGCCGCTGCTGTTCACGGCCGGCGCGACACGAAGACCACCAGCTATCAACCTCAGCGGGTTCATGAACTCGCTGCCTGTGCAAATCTACAACGACGTCACACTCGCCGACCACCGCCGTCGTCGAACCGCGCCTGGGGCGCAGCGCTCACGCTCGTCGTCATGATCCTGCTGCTCAACCTCATCGCCCGCCTGATCTCGCGAAGGAGTCGCCTTGCATGACATCCACCCGACGGACCACAGAGGTGGCTGACGTGGAGCCCGACGGGCTCCGACGCGAGCGCTCGCCGCCGATGAGCGCAGGCGACCGACGGGCCCGCGAGCCGGCGTCACCGCCGAGGGCCAGCGCGCGCCGAGGCGCCGGTCGCCAAGCGGGCTGCAGCGTCAGCTGGAGCAGCTGCGCGCGTTCTACGGCGACGCCGAACAGGTCAAGGGCATCGACCTCGAGTTCCGCGCCAACGAGGTCACCGCGATCATCGGGCCCTCCGGCTGCGGCAAGTCGACGATGATCCGCTGCATCAACCGCATGCACGAGGAGATCCCCGGCGCGCGCGCCGAGGGCCGGGTGCTGCTCGACGAGCGTCGACGTCTACGACGCCGCAGGTCGACGTCGTGGCGGTCCGCCGCGCGATCGGCATGGTCTTCCAGAAGCCGAACCCGTTCCCGACGATGTCGATCTTCGACAACGTCGCCGCCGGGCTGCGCCTGAGCTCGCGCAGCGCGGCGAGGACCTGCACGCCAAGGTCGAGACGGCGCTGCGCGGCGCGGGCCTGTGGAGCGAGGTCGCGGACCGCCTCGCCGAGCCCGGCGCGGGCCTCTCGGGCGGCCAGCAGCAGCGCCTGTGCATCGCGCGCTCGCTCGCCGTCGGACCCGGAGGTGATCCTGATGGACGAGCCCTGCTCGGCGCTCGACCCGATCGCGACGCTGAAGATCGAGGAGCTGATCGAGGAGCTCAAGCACGCGCGTCACGATCGTGATCGTCACCCACAACATGCAGCAGGCCGCGCGCGTCGCCGACCGCACGGCGTTCATGCTCGACGGCGAGCTCGTCGAGGTCGGACCGACCCAGGAGATCTTCACCAAACCCACCGACCCGCGAACCGAGGAATATGTCACCGGCAAGTTCGGCTAGACCCGACGGACGCGCGGCCGCCGGCGCCATCCGCTGGCCGACCGCGCCGCAGGCAGCGCCCCGCGCCCGAGAGCGCCCACGGGCGCGCGCACTTCCAGGAGCAGCTGCAAGGCGCTCGAGGAGCACGCGCTCGGCGGCCTGGACCTGATCGTCGAGCAGCTCGACCGCGTGCTCGAGGCGCTCGAGCACCAGGACGTCGAGCTCGCGCAGATGGTGATCGCCGACGACGACCGCGTCGACGGGCGCTACCTCGAGGTCCACCAGGGCATCCTCTCGCTGCTCGCGCTGCAGGCGCCCGTCGCCGGCGACCTGCGGCTCGTGGCGGCGCTGCTGCACATGATCAAGCACATCGAGCGCATGGGCGACCAGTGCGTGAACATCGCCAAGATGATCCCGCTGTCGGGCTACGAGCCGCCCGGTGCACGGCGAAATGCTCGAGGCGCTCGCGAAGATGGGCGCCTTCGCCCGCTCGGAGGTCGTCCAGTGCAAGGCCGCCTTCGCCGGGCGCGACATCGCGCCTGGCCGAGGACCTCGTGCGCCAGGACCGCGAAATCAACCGCCTCAACCGCGAGATCTTCCGCCTCGCGATCGAGATCGGCGACGACCCCGACACGCGCGAGTGGGCGATGCACATGACCCTCGTCGCGCGCGCGCTCGAGCGGATCGGCGACAACGCCGTCGACATCGGCGAGCAGGTCGCGTTCGTCGTCACGGGCCTGTTCCGGGAGTTCTCGGACTCCTCGCGGCCCGCGGCGCGCCCACCGGCTCCCGAGCTGGCGCTCGCGCCGACGGCCTGGGACGGCCTGCGACGCCCGCGCAGATAGCGATCGCCCTGTGAACATCCTGTTACATCTGCTTGCGGATGCCTGTCGCGCGTCCATTCGATCGCTTACACTCGGCCGCCGATGACGGCAAGCGTGCGCGCCGAGGCCATGGGGGGCTCGTCAGCCAGCTCCCGACGGACTCGCCCTCGTCCTCGGCATCGCTGCGGATCGCCGTCCTCGACCGCGACAGCGGCTTCATCCAGGTCCTCAGCAAGCGCCTGGACCGGCTCGGCTGGGAGCACCGCGTGCTCGCGAGCCCCGTCCCGCCGACGCGGTCGTCTCGATGCGCCTGAGCGCGCTCGTCGTGGACCTCGCCGTGCTCGGCCCCCAGGCGTGGACGCTGGCTCGAGCGCCTCTGCGAGGCGCTCCCCGAGCTCGGCATCGTCGTCTGCACCGGCCCCTCGACCGTCGCCCAGCGCGTGCGCGGGCTGCGGCTCGGCGCCGACGACTGGATCACCAAGCCCTGCCACCCCGAGGAAGTGATCGCGCGCGTGCAGAGCGTCGTGCGCCGCCGCCGCCGCAGCAGCGAGCCGCGCCGAGGCCGCGCCGGTGCATCGCCGGCGAGGTCGAGATCCGCTCGGACCGCTTCCAGGCGTTCGTCGGCGAGCAGAGCATCGACCTCACCCGGCGCGAGTTCGAGCTGATCGAGCTGCTCGCCTCCGCCGAGGGCCGCGTGCTCGAGCGCGAGGAGATCTACTCGCGCCTGTGGGGCTACACGATGGTGCGCGGCGACCGCTCGGTGGACGTGTTCGTGCGCAAGCTCCGCCAGAAGCTCGAGAAGGCCTCGCCCAACTGGCGCTACATCCACACCCACTTCGGGATCGGCTACCGCTTCGCGGCGGAATCGCTCGAGGTCGTCGACCCCGAGCGACGTGCCCTCCTCACTCCCCGCCGACTGGGACCCCGCGGACGCCGGCGATCAGGGCGAGCTCGCGGGGTCGCAGCAGGACGGCGAGCTCACCGCTCGCACCCTCTAGGCGCACGACCGCCAATACCGCCCTTCTTCAGGTCCACCCGCCCGCCGGTGAGTTCGCCGACCACGAGCGACAGGTCGGGCTCGTGACCGACGAGCAGCAGTCGCCCGTCCGCGCCGATCGCCGGCGTCGCGTCGAGCGCCTGCGCGGCGTCGAAGCCCGCCGGCGAGCGGCGCATGGATCGCTCAGCCGCGCCAGCGCGTCCGCCCCCATCGCCTCCGCAGGCCAGCTCGGCGGTCTGGCGGGCGCGCACCTTCGGGCTGAAGAGGATCGCGTCGAAATCGACGCCCATGCGCGCGAGCGCCGCGCCGGCCGTCCGCGCCTGCCCCTCGCCGCGCTCGGTCAGACGGCGCTCGCTGTCCTCACGAGTTCCGTGCGGCTCGGCGTCTGCGTGACGTAGTAGCCAGAGCTGACGAGCCATTGCCGATCGCCGCGCACACTAGCGTGTCGTGTAGCTTCGAGCGCAGCAGGACATCGCAGGGAGATCCGTGAACATCGGCGACAGGACGCTGAACGAACTCGACGAGCTGGACGCGCAGCTCGCCCGCGGGCCGCGGGCGCTGCGGCGGGCGCCGTCGGCAGCGACGGGAGCCGTCGCTGTTCCTCAACCGCGAGCTCTCCTGGCTGGACTTCAACGACCGCGTGCTGCAGCTCGCCGAGGACGAGCGCGTGCCGCTGCTCGAGCGCGTGAAGTTCTGCGCGATCTACACGACCAACCTCGACGAGTTCTACATGGTGCGCGTCGCGGGCCTGCGCGACCAGATCGACGCGGGCGTCGAGAAGCCCGGCCAGGACGGGCTGCATCCCCTCCGAGACGATCGCGCTGATCCGCGAGCGCGTGCTCGAGCTGAGCGCGCGGCTGACCGACTGCTTCGAAGAGCAGCTGCGCCCGGCGCTCGCCGAGCACGACATCCGCGTCGTGGGCGTCGGACGAGCTCGACGAAGAGCGCCGCGCGGAACTCGCGCGGCACTTCCAGAAGGCGATCTTCCCCGCGCTGACGCCGCTGGCGGTCGCACCCGGGCGGCCCTTCCCCTACATCTCGAACCTGTCGCTGAGCCTCGCGGTGCTCGTGCGCGACCCCGTCAGCGACCAGACGGTGTTCGCGCGCGTGAAGGTCCCGACGGAGATCCTGCCGCGCTTCGTCACGCTCAAGCCGCCCGCGCCCGAGCCAGCGCTGCTGGTGCCGCTGGAGGACGTCATCGCCCACCACCTCGACGCGCTGTTCCCGGGCATGGAGATCGCCGACTACGACGTCTTCCGCGTCACCCGCGACGCCGACCTCGAGGTCTCCGACGACGCCGCCGACCTGCTGCAGGCCGTCGAGGACGAGCTGCGCCGCCGGCGCTTCGGCGAGGTCGTGCGCGTCGAGGTCGGCGCGCGCTGCTCCGAGGAGCTGCGCGACGCGCTCGCGGGCGCTGCTGGGCGTGCAGGAGGAGGAGGTCTACCCCGTCGACGGGCTGCTCGACATGGGCGCGCTGTGGCAGATCGTCAAGCTGCCCGGCCACGGCGAGCTGCGCGAGGAGCCGCTCGGCGGGATCACGCACCCGCGCCTGCTGCGCCACGAGGGCGAGCGCCCGGACGTGCTCGGCGCGATGCGCGAAGGCGACCTGCTCGTGCACCACCCCTACGACTCGTTCGCCACCTCGGTCGAGCGCTTCGTCGAGCAGGCCGTCGCCGACCCGAACGTGCTCGCGATCAAGCAGACCGTGTACCGCACGAGCGACGACTCGCCGCTCGTGCCCGCGCTGATCGACGCGACCGAGCGCGGCAAGCAGGCGGTCGCGCTGGTCGAGCTGCAGGCGCGCTTCGACGAGCGCATGAACATCCACTGGGCGAAGGCGCTGGAGGAGGCCGGCGTGCACGTCGTCTACGGCCAGCCCGCGCTGAAGACGCACGCCAAGTGCGTGCTCGTCGTGCGCCGCGAGGGCGACGGCGTGCGCAACTACGTGCACATCGGCACCGGCAACTACCACTCCGCCACCGCGCGGCTGTACACCGACTTCGGCCTGTTCACGACCGACGAGCAGATCGGCGCGGACGTGGCCGACATGTTCAACTACCTCACCGGCTACGGGCGCCCGCTGCACTACCGCAAGGTGCTGATGGCGCCCAACCAGCTGCGCGACGGCATCATCGCCCAGATCGAGCGCACCGTCGCCGCGCACAGCGCCGAGTCCCCGGCGCGGATCGCGATGAAGATGAACTCGCTCGTCGACGGGCGCTGCATCCGCGCGCTCTACGACGCCTCGCAGGCCGGCGTGCGCGTCGATCTGAACGTGCGCGGCATCTGCTGCCTGCGCCCCGGCGTGCCGGGCATCTCGGAGAACATCCGCGTCGTCTCGATCGTCGGGCGTCTGCTCGAGCACTCGCGCGTCTACGCGTTCGAGCGCGACGGCGAGCCCACCGTCTACATCGCCTCCGCCGACCTGATGCCGCGCAACCTCGACCACCGCGTCGAGCTCGCAGTCCCGGTCGAGAACCCCGAGCTGCGCGCGGAGCTGCTCGACACGCTCGAGCGCGCGTTCGCCGACAACCAGAACGCGTGGGACCTGGACGGCGACGGCAGCTGGCACCGCCGCTCCCCCGGCCCCGGCGAGGAGCCGCGCAACCTGCAGCTCGAGCTGGCGGACATCTATGCAGCGCGGGCGGGGGCCGAACGCCCCTCAGAGCGGCGCGAGGACGCGGCGAGATTGGGTGTGAGCGGACACTAAGCGGGACGTTTTTTCTGCACGTATCTAGCTTCGTTCATTCTCAAAACGACTCCACCGTTACTGCTCGCCCCAGTAGGAACTTACCCACGTACACCTGATTCAACGTTTGCGTTTCCGTACCAATGCGATGCACCATAGCCCCACCATCATGTGACTAGTAGGCCGTAGTCTCCAATAATAACGGCACAGCAATACGCTACCGAATCACAAACGCTGCGACTCCGGCCCCTAGCAGATTCAGAAATACTCCCGTGACGACGAGCGGACTGAAGCGCACTAGCCATACTTTGAGGCTCTTGCGCCTATACCAGAGGGGCGGAATATGCTCTACGAAGATCACGAAGAAACCCAGGCCACCAGCCAGCATCGTGGTATATCCGACTAGGAACCCCAAGGGCAGCGAGTGATAGAGGAGCACCGCGCTGGCCGCAGGAGTACCAATCATGCTGGGAATTTGAGCGGCGTCCATCGCCCATATGCTCGCCGCCGCATGCGTTTTCGGTGAGCGACTCGGTTTCGCTTCGCTCAGCTCCTGCTCCCCCCAGCCCTCCTCAAAGTGTCGCTGGAGACGACGCACGATAAATGGCACTAGCACGGACGCAACTAAAATGATGAGGATCGTAATGAGAAAAGGGGACGCAAGTTCGAAATCTGACGGCTGCGATTTAGTTTTTGCGGTCGCCGCAGACGGGACGACCGCAAATACAAACGCACACAAAAAGGAGGTAGTCAATCCAGCTACTTTCCGCGAACCTGGATCACCTGACGAAACCGGAAGCAAGGCTCTAGATCCGGAACTCCGATGGGCCTCCACAAGAGCTGAATCCATACATCTTCGTTAGCGGGCAACTTGCGAGCTCGAGGTGCGTCGACAAAAAACAACTCGCCGCGAAACGTGTCCTTCTCACTGGGATCGAGAGATCTCTCCTCTTCCGTCCAGGTTTTCTCGTTGTTCTCCGTGTTGATATGTCTTCCCGGGCAGCTGACTACGACCCTGACGACACACTGATCAGCTGTTTCGTTCCTGACATCAACGGAATGGGCAGCTTTCGAGCCTATAGCGTAGCGTGACCGCCAGCCCCCGATCCTGGACACGACAAACATCCCTTGCTCCACACGCTGCCGCTTATGCATAAGCTAGCTACTTGGTTCGCGGGGAGAAGTTTTTTGTCAGCCGTTCGGCACTCGCAAGGATATTTGGGAGATCGGACTTGATATGGCGCGTCGCCGTGAAATCAATCAAGTTGGTTAGCCAATCGGGCCTCAAGTGAGTCGAGATGAATCCGACCTCGCCCTGCGCCTTCTGGGCGTTCTTTGAACCATTGGAGCTTGGGGCCCTCCAGGTAAACGCTCCATCCGGGAAATCGAGGTGAATGAAGTCGACGTAGACCGACGAATCTTCGAGGCGACTCACCGCCTCGGGAAAGCGACATCTACCGTCATCGTCAGCAGGAGATACGGTGGCGTAGCCGGAGCTAGGCCTCCGAACCAGGACAGCAACATGATGCACGAAGTCCGCTGCCGGCACGGATGCGCTCCACAACACCGAGAACGACTTCCTGTGCAACTCCACACGCAACTGCTCGCCATCACCATATGGCCGACGCTCAGAGGTACCGCCAGATGACTCATAGCGCTCGGGAATCATCGGTGCCATCGGCGTGTGCCCGTTGTACCCGTTTGCAGATCCAGCGCGGACAGGGGCCCGCGACCCGGCAGGCTCTGCACTCGACGGGACGCTCTTGGTCTTGGTAGGAGACATTCGGAGAGAGGAGGCACCGGCCTAGCCGGTGCTCCTTGGCGCGGCACGCTAGCAGATCCGTTCCGAGTTATGGAATAACGTTTCCAATTTGGCTCCGCGGTCGCTCGTCTGCGCGAACAAAGAGCGTGCTGATGAGCCCAGAAAACCAAGATTACACGAGTGTAACAGGGATTCAAACTCAAAAAAGTCGAATTCGGGCGGATATCGCGAGGTCGTACGGGCCATTTACTCAAGCCGCACGCCGGCACGTAGTCGAGCATCTCGAATCGCATTAGCTCAGCATCGGACTCTGGGCCGGTAAAGGCATCCCGCGACAATAACTTGAAACATCCGTCCGTTAGCCAGTCGCCTTTGCGCCGCCTCGATCCAATGCACGCAGGCCAGCCGCGATTGTCCGTGGGCGGAAGCGTGCTACCAATCTGCTACCATTTTGGGATGAGCACCCAGATCGCCGTCCGCCTCCCTGATGACCTCGTCGCCTTCGTAGACGAAGCAGTCGGCTCCGGCGCAGGCCGCAGTCGAGCGGCCGTGGTCGTTCAGGCGCTCGAACGGGAGCGCCGGCGCACCATCGCTGCTCGCGATGCGGAGATCCTTGCCCGCACCGGCGCAGACCCCGAACTAGCGGGCCTAGCCGACTACGCGCGCAGCGTGCCATCCCAGCCTGATTGATGCGCCCGATCCACATCGCACATCTCGACAAGGCTCGCCCCGTGCTGATCCTCACTCGAGATCTCGTCCGCCCGCACCTTGCGACAGTGACGGTCGCCCCAATCACCACGACGATCCGTGGGCTCTCGACCGAGGTGCCCGTGGATGAGGCAAATGGTCTGGCTGGGCCGTCGGTGGTGAACTGCGACAACGTGACCACAGTGCTCAAGGAGACATTAGGGACGCAGGTTGGCGTACTGCTCGACCACCAAGAGACCTCTCTCAGTGCCGCCATCCAAGCGGCGTTCGACCTCGATTGAATCCGCGAGCCCTCGCCGGACGTTTTCAGCGCACCGGATACGGCGGCGCGCCGGCTTCCAGGATGCCCGTGCGCACACCTGAGTGAGCCATGTAGATAGCGTAGACCGCGATGAGCGCCACAAACGCGGCGATGGTCGGCCGTTGCAGCCGAGGTCGACGTTGTAAGACGTACACGCCCGCCGGGTAGAAAACCGGCGCGGAGAGCAGGATCATCCGACCCCAGTCGAGCGCGAAGGTCATGGACAGAACGCTCAGCGCCACGAGTACAAGTCCTCGGCGCGCGAACTGCATACTGGCCAGCGCAAGGGGCGCCACCAGCCACAGCGGGCCGTAGACGCTCAGCAATCGCCGGGCCTCCTGGAACGGCGTTCGTAGTCCGAGTTCGATCACCGTGACACGATCGCCAACGAGCGAGCCTCCGTAGCCGGGCACCTGTGCTTTGCCGACCGTGTCGATGCCGAGGCGAATCGCGATGTACGCACCGACGGCAGGAACGGTGACACCGAGGGCACGCATGGCCGCTGCACGATCCAGCGGGCGCGTCGCCCACAGCACGTAGGCCAAAGGGCCGATGAAGAGGAGAGCTTCGCGCACGGCCACGCCGACCACGAGAGTGACAGCGAGTTGCCAGTAACGTCGACGCACGACGAAGTACGTTGCCGCCATCATCAGGAAGACGGTCGCGATGTCCGTGTTCCTGCCGTAGCGGAGCATCACGACGAGGAATGGCGGCGATAGGCACATCAGGACGGCGAACGCTCCCGCCAGGTTCCGGCCACCGGCAAGCTCGCGGATCAATAGGTACGCGAACCCCGCCGCACCACCCGCACACAGGATCGCGAGCAGCAGGAATCCCGCCCCGTGCGCGATCGGCAGAATGTGCACGATCAGAGGCAGCCCTAGCCTGTAGCCAAACGGGAACGTGTGAGTTGCGAACGGATGCCGCGCGATTTCTTCGTAGATCAGATCGTCGCCGTGTGCCGCGCCCTCCTTGGGCATGACCGCCGTGAGCACCGCCAGCGCTGCGGCAGCCAGGCACGCGTACCCGATCGCCATCCGCCATTCAGGCTGCACGGCCACTGATGTGCGCCACGTCCCTTCGGCCCGAATGTGATCAGTACGTTGTGCTTGTGGACTCTCCACCGCCGGGATCCTAACCGGGTCCTTGCGCTCTTCAGTTCGGCGGAGATGAGGTCCTGCGGCTTGGCGCAGGCGGCGCTTCCGTGTCCACGAGCGCCACGTAATCACCGACGTCCGCGCGGATCATGCGCTCGACCTGGTCGACGAACGAGGGCAGCGCCGATGTGTGATCGGCCGCGCCGGTGTACGGGCTGGCGAGGGCGAGGTAGGCCCAGCCTTCGCTCTTGAGGCGCTCCACGGTCCCGCGATAATGACGCCATCGTCCTCCAGCGTTGAGGAAGTGCTCCACGCCACTGAGCACCGCGATCACGACGCCGAGACCGGTTGCGATCAGTCGGCCCGCCTCGCCGAGATTGGCGGCCACCAGCGCGGGCACGAACGCCGCCAGGGCGATCGCTGGAATCCTCAGCCAGTGATAGCCGACCCTCCACCTCGACGCCTGAGCCTCACAGAATCGCGTGTACCTCAAATAGCGACCGTTGAGATACTCCGCCGCGTCCAGGGGCAGCGCAAGCCTGTCGATCGCGAGTTCCAAGTCTCGCTCGTCGTCGTCGCGCTTGGCGCGCTCGTCCTTCGACCTGACGGACACGGGCACTCCGCCGGTGCGGCCTACGTCGCGGACGACCCGCTCGGCAACCCGTCCAGCACCGCTTTCAACTCATCCACCGACTGATAGTCCAGCCCCAGCAGGTGGTCGTGCCGGTGCGCGACGATTCCCTGCTCGTCGATCACTATCACCGCACGCTTGGTTCCCACACGGGGGGAGAACGCGCTGTAGTCCATCGCCACGTGGCGGTTCACGTCGGAGAGGAGCGGCACGTTGAGGCCGTGCTTGGCGATGAAGCCCTCGTGCGAGGCGAGGTCCTGGGAGGAGATGCCCACCACGGTGGCGTTCAGCGACGCGAAGTCCTCCGCGCGGTCGCGGTAGGAGCAGAACTGTTTCGTGCACACCGGCGTGTTGTCACCGGGGTAGAACAGCAGCACCACGCGCTCGCCGCGGTGCTCGGACAGGCGGAACGTGCCGTCGGTGCCCGGCAGCTCGAAGTCGGGGGCCGGCTCGCCGACCTGCGGGGTCTTCGCCACGTGTTCACCCTATCGGATGCGATAGAACCCGCTGATGCGTCTCAGCCAGCTGCTGCGCGTGGGCGCCACGGCTTCCGTGGGAGTGTTCCTCGCCGCGTGCGGAAGCAGCGCCCCCGCGGACATCACCACGCCCACCGCCAGCATCAGCGCCATCCCAGCCCCCGCGAGCGCCGCCGCCCGCGGACGGCTGCTCGACTGGCCCGAGTTCGGCCTGGACCCGCAGCGCAGCGACGTCAGCGAAAAGGCCACCGGCATCACCGCCGCCAACGTCAAGCGCCTGAGTCGCACGACCGTGCAGCTCGCCGGCACCGTCGACTCCTCGCCCATCGACCTCCACGGCGCCAGCGTCGCGGGCGCGCCGCACGACACGATCCTCGTCACCACCACGTACGGCAAGACGATCGCGCTGGACGCGAACAGCGCCAGGGTTCTGTGGACGTTCACACCCCTCGGCTACAGCCGCTGGGCGGGCAGCGCGCAGATCACTACCACCAGCCCCATCTTCGACCCCAACCGGCTGTTCGTCTACGCCGCCTCGCCCGACGGGCTGATCCACAAGCTCGCGCTCGCCGACGGCAGCGAGGACCGCACGGGCTCGTGGCCCGTGTCGGTCACGCGCGACGCCACGCACGAGAAGCTCGCCGCGGCGCTCAACATCGACGGACAGGACGTGCTCGCCGCGACCGGCGGCTACATCGGCGACGCCCCTCCCTATCAGGGTCACGTGGTCGCGATCGACCGCGCCAGCGGGCGCGTTCGCAAGGTGTTCAACACGCTGTGCGCCAACCGCCGTGAAATCCAGACGCCCAGCACTTGCAGTGCGAGCGACTCCGCCATCCTCTCGCGCGGCGGGCCCGTCGTGGAGCCGCACACGGGGCGCATCCTCATCGACACCGGCAACGCACCGTGGAACGGCACCACCAACTTCGGCGACAGCGTCATCGAGCTCACGTTCCCCGGCCTGGAGCTGCGCCAATCCTTCACCCCCACCAACCAGGCGCAGCTCAACAGCGGCGACACCGACCTCGGCTCCAGCGCACCCGTGCTGCTCGGCCACGACCGCATCGCGCTCGCGGGCAAGGACGGCATCATCCGCGTGCTCGCGCTCTCGCGCCTCGACGGCCACCCGCCCAGCGGGGCGCGCACGCGCGTGCAGCCGCTCGGCGGCGAAGTGCAGCGGCTGTCCATCCCCGGCGGCGGCGAGCTGTTCTCAGCGCCCGCGGTGTGGCAACGGCGTGGGCACACCACCATGTTCGTGGCCGACGAACGCGGCACCGCGGCGTACGTGCTGCGCGCGGGGCGCCTGTACCGCGCGTGGGAAAACCACAATCCGGGCACCAGCCCCGTGATGGCGGGCGGCCTTCTCTACGTCTACGACCTCGACGGCGGCGGAATCAATATTTATAAACCTGCCTCACCGCGCCCGGTCACGAAGCTGCCAGGTGAGAGCGGACACTGGAACAGTCCCATCGTCGTCGACGGGCACGTGGTGGAGGCTGGGGGCAACGCCAACGACCACGCGCTCAAGGGCACGCTCGACATCTTCTCCGTCCGCTGAGCGCTACAGGCCGAGGGCTTCGAGCAGGTTCAGCCACATCTCGCTGCGCGTGGGGAAGCACGGCACCGCGTGCCACAGTCGCTCCAGCGGCACCTCGCCGACGATCGCGATCGTGGCCGCGTGCAGCGCCTCCGCCATCTCCACACCCGTGAACGTCGCGCCCACGATCAGATTGCGATCGTCGTCCACCACCAGGCGCGCCGTGCCCGGCGCGTCCTTGCCGATGAAGCTGCCGCCCGCGTTCGCGCCCACCCCCACGTCAACCTCGCGCACGTTCAACCCCGCCTCGCGTGCGCCCGCCAGCGTGTAGCCCACCGCCGCCACCTGCGGCTCGGTGAAGATCACCCGCGGGGAGAGGCGCCCGTCCGAGCACAGCGTCAGGTCTTTGTCTGCCCGTCCCAGGATGCGGTCCGCCGCGAGCCGCGCCTGGTACTTGCCCATGTGCGTCAGCAGCGCGCGCCCGTTCGCGTCGCCGACCGCGTACAGCCATTCGTGGCCCTCCACGTTCAGCGTGTCCTGCACCTTCACTGGCTTGCCCGGCTCCAGGCCCAGAGCTTCCAGGCCGAGCGCATCCGTGTTCGGGCGGCGCCCCACCGCCGCGAGCAGCTCATCGCCCACGAGCGAGCGGCCATCCTCCAGCTCAAGCGTCACAGGGCCGAGGCCCGAGCGAGCGCCGCGGGCGGAGCCAGACCCAGCGCCAGGGCTGGCGTCGGGGCCCGAGACGGAGTCGGAGCCGGAGCCGCCGTCCAATCGCTCTCTGCTGACCGCCGTGGCCTTCACGCCCACGATCACCTCAACGCCCGCGCGTTCGAGCGCCTCGCGCACCAGCGCCGAGGCGAACTCCTCCTCCCCCGCGATCAGCCGCTCGCCCGCCTCCACGATCGTCACGCGCGCGCCCAGCGACGCGTACGCCTGCGCCATCTCCACGCCCACCACGCCGCCGCCCAGGATCAGCAGCGACGCTGGGATCTCGCTCGCGGTGGTCACCTCGCGGTTCGTCCACGGCTCGGACTCGCGCAGGCCCGGTATCGGTGGGATCGCCGCCGCGCTGCCCGTCGCGATCACCACCGCGCGTCGCGCGCGCAGCAGTTCCTCGCCGACCCGCAGCTCGCGCTCGCCCACCAGCGTCCCGTGTCCCCGCACGAGCGTCACCGAGCGTTCTTCAAGCCACGGCAGCTGCGAGGAGTCGTCCAGGTCGTGCACCACCTCGTCGCGGCGGCGCAGCGCCTCCGCCACGTCCAGCTCGCCCCGCGCCGCCTGAGCCGCGCCGGGCACGCGCCGCGCCTCCGCCAGCGCCTGCGCCGGGCGCAGCAGGGCCTTCGACGGCATGCACGCGTAGAACGAGCATTCGCCGCCCACCAGCTCGCGCTCCACCAGCGCCACCGACAGCCCGCCCTGCGCCAGGCGGCCCGCGCACACCTCGCCCGCCGGCCCCGCGCCGAGCACGATCGCGTCGAACTCTCGAACCTCAGCCATCGGTGCTCCTTCTCCGTCGCACGCCGATTGCAAACAGCGGCCACCGTATCGCGTGATCCGCGGCAGCCGCGCGCACGGAGCGCTAGCCTCGTTCACCATGAGCGAATCGCTCGCCGGCCAGCTGCTGCTCGCCTCGCCGTCGCTTGCACGACCCCAACTTCGCGCGCACCGTCGTGCTGATCGGCGTGCACAGCGACGAGGGCGCCATGGGCGTCGTGCTCAACCGCCCCTCCGAGGTCACCGTCGGCGAGGCCGTACCGCTGCTCGAGGAGACGCCGTCGGCGAGCTCGAGCCGGTGTTCGTCGGCGGACCCGTGCAGTCCGACCTCGATCGTGTTCCTCGCCGAGTTCCTCGATCCCGAGCCCGCCGGGACTGCTCGTGCTCGGGCGCATCGGCTTCCCCGCCCCCGACGCCGGCATCGAGGAGCTCGTGCGCAGCACCGCGCGCCGGCGCGTGTTCGCCGGCTACGCCGGCTGGGGCGACGGGCAGCTCGAGGCGGAGATCGCCGGCGGGCGACTGGATCGCGCACGCCGCCCAGCCGCAGGACGTCTTCACCGACGCGCCCGAGGATCTGTGGAGCGCCGTGCTCACCCGCAAGGGCGGAAGCTACGCGCTGATCGCGCGCATGCCGCTCGACCCGAGCGTCAACTGAGCCGGCACCCGCAGGGGCGCCTCCGCCGGCCCTCACGCGGCCCCCCTCGGAGTCTCCCCCGAGTCCCTGGAGTTCGCATGCTGAAGCTCGCCCGCTGGTCGACAACCCACCGCAAGTACGTGGTGCTCGGCTGGGTCGTGCTGCTGTTCGCCGTCAACGCCTTCGCGCAGTCCGCCGGCACGAGCTACTCCAACAACTTCACGCTGCCCAACTCCGACGCGCAGCGCGCCGCGGATCTGCTCGACCGCAGCTTCCCCGCCCAGGCCGGCGACCGCGACACGATCGTCTTCAAGGTCACGAGCGGCACCGTCGCAGACCCCGCCGTGCGCGCGCGCATGAGCGCGACGTTCGCCGAGGTCGCAAAGCTGCCGCACGTCGCCGCCGTCATCAGCCCCTACGCGGGTGCCGCCGCGGGCAGGTCGATCTCCGCCGATCGGCGGATCGCCTTCGCCACCGTCGTGTTCGACGAGAAAGCCAACCTGCTCGACAAGGCCACCGTCGAACGCGTCGTCAACGTCGCCCGCGCCGCGGCCAGCGCAGGCCTGCAGGTGGAGCTCGGCGGCCAGGCGATCGAGATGACCGAGCAGGCCGGCTTCGGCATCTCCACCGCCGTCGGGCTGCTCGCCGCGATCGTCGTGCTGCTGCTCACGTTCGGCTCGCTCATCGCCATGGGGCTGCCGATCGTCACTGCCCTGTTCGGCCTCGGCACCGGCCTCGGCGTGATCGCGCTGTTCACGCACGTGGTCGACACGCCCGACTTCTCCTCCGAGCTCGCCGCCATGATCGGCCTCGGCGTCGGCATCGACTACGCGCTGTTCATCCTCACGCGCTTCCGCGAGGCCTACGCCACCCCCGGCCCCACGTTCGACGACGCGCGCGAGTCGGTCGTGCAGGCGATCGACACCGCCGGGCGCGCCGTGCTGTTCGCCGGCCTCACCGTCGTCATCGCGCTGCTCGGCATGATGCTGCTCGGCGTCAACTTCCTCTACGGCGTCGCGATCTCGGCCTCGATCGGCGTGCTGCTCGTGATGCTCGCCTCGCTCACGCTGCTGCCCGCGCTGCTCACGATCGCCGGCGCGCGCGTCGCGGTCGGCGGACGGCGCGCACGGGCGCCGTGCGGCAGCGCGCCAGGCCGCCGAAGGCGGCCGCCGCCGCTCGCCGACGGCGGCGCGTGGCTGCGCTGGAGCGAGTTCGTGCAGCGCCGCCCGCGCACCATCGCGCTCGTCTCGGCGCTCGTCATGCTCGCGATCGCCGCGCCCGCGACCGCGCTGCGCCTCGGCTCGAGCGACGCCTCCAACGACCCCGCCGACAAGACCACCCACCGGGCCTACGAGCTGCTCGCGCGAGGGCTTCGGCGAAGGGTTCAACGGGCCGCTGCATCGTCGTCGCCAAGGTGCCCGGCGCGGCCTCGCGCCCAGCCTCTCAGCAGGGCGCGCCCACCGACAGCGTCGCCCGCAACGGCACCTCCGCGCCCGAACAGCTGCGCGCCGCCGTCGCCGCCACGCCCGGCGTCGTGTCCGTCGCACCGCCGCGGCTCAACCCCGCCGGCACGGTCGCCGCGATCACCGTCTACCCGCGCTCCTCGCCGCAGGCCTACGCCACCACCCAGCTCGTCGCGCAGCTGCGCGACCACGTCGTGCCGCCCGTCGAGACCCGCACCGGCATGAACGTGTACGTCGGCGGCGTCACCGCCGGGTCCGTCGACTTCGCCACCGTGCTCGGCCAAAAGCTGCCGCTGTTCATCGGCGTCGTCGTGCTGCTCTCGGCGCTGCTGCTGCATGGTCGTGTTCCGCTCGCTGCTGATCCCGCTGCAGGCCGCCGTGATGAACCTGCTCAGCATCGGCGCGTCGCTCGGCGTGATCGTCGCGATCTTCCAGTGGGGCTGGCTCGGCGGCGCTGTTCGGCGTGCAGCAGGGACCGATCGAGTCGTTCATCCCGGTGATGCTGTTCGCGATCGTGTTCGGCCTGTCGATGGACTACGAGGTGTTCCTCGTGTCGCGCATCCACGAGCGCTGGACGCACACGCGCGACAACGCGCGCGCCGTCGCCGAGGGCCTCGCGCTCACCGGGCGCGTCGTCACCGCCGCCGCAGCGATCATGGTGTGCGTATTCCTGTCGTTCATGCTCGGCGAAGACCGCGTCATCAAGGAGTTCGGCCTCAGCCTCGCGAGCGCCGTGTTCCTCGACGCGCTCGTCGTCCGCTGCCTGCTGCTGCCCGCCACGCTCAGCCTGCTCGGCAGCGTCACGTGGTCGCTGCCCGCCTGGCTCGCGCGGCTGCTGCCGCGCCTGAACATCGAGGGCTCGCTGCCGCCCGAGGGGGACTCCGTATGGGAGGGACAGAACGGACGGGACGCGCTGCACGCCAACGGCGCTTCGTCCCACGCTCAACCGAGGCGGCCAAAGAGGGAGCGGAGGTCTGAGCCCAATCGGGCGGAGGGCGGCGCTTGCCCTCCTCTGCGCCACGGCGCTGCTGTGCGCGGCCGCGTCCGGCGCGCAGGCGCTCACCACTGCGGGGCACCCATCCGTGCTGCTCGTGTTCGTACCCGTCGGCGAGTCGCAGCTCGCGAGCGTCGACGGCATGTCCGTCGGGATCATGTCCGCCACGCAGGGGCAGTACCGCAGCGCGCAGTTCCTGCTCGACCTCACGCAGGGCGCGCGCATCTCCTCATCCGCGTACGACAGCGCCAGCCCGCCGCGGCTGGCGCTGACGGCGAGTGGCGATCGCAGCAGCGGCGTGGACACGGGCAGCGGCAACGCGGGCGGCGGAGCGCGCGGTCGCAGCAGCGGCAACAACAACGACAGCGGGGCGCGCATAGACGGCTGGGCGGCCGCTCTGCGCCGCGCCGACGCCGCACCACAACTGCTGCGCCCCGGACTGCTCGCCGATCGGATATCCGGCGGCGCCGCGTACGTTGGCACCCTCGGCACGCAGACCGTCGACGGCGTCGCTGCGGCCGACACGCGCGGGCGCGTCGCCGCCGCGTCGATCGGACCCGCCGCCACGCTGCTGGCCCGCATCGGCGCGCTGCGCCGCAGCAAGCGTCTCATCGTGGCGGACCTGCCCGCCGGCGCGGAGGGGCTCGCGGATCTGCGCGCGCTGAGCGCGAGCCGCGAACCGGACGAGCTGCTGCTGGCGGTGCAACGCGTCCCGGACGCTCCCGGCGGCGAGCTCCTGTGGATGGGCGCGGAGGGACTCGCGGGCGCGGGCACCGCAGGACAGGCGAGCGCGAGTGGCGCGAGAGTGGCGTCCGCAGCCGCATCCGGCATGGAGCTGACCTCGCCGAGCACCAACCAGCGCGGGCTGGTCGCGGCCGTGGACATCGCGCCCACGATCCTCGCGCACCTCGCCACGCCCATCCCCGCGGACGTGCGCGGCAGGGCACTCGAAACCGACCGGGCGCTGCGCTCCGCGGGCCTGCGTTCACTGATGGCACGGCTGCACGTCGTCGGCGGGCGGCGGCTGAAGGCGCTCGGCTTCCTGCTGCTGGCGTGGGCGCTGCTGGCGCTCGTGTGCGCCGCAGGGCCGCTCGCCGCGCGGCCGCTCGCCCGAGCGCGCGCGATGCGCGCCGGCGCGCTCGGCGTGCTGTGGGCGCCCGTCGTCGTGCTGATTCCCGCGGCGATCGAGCCGAGCGCGCCCGTGGAGTACGCCATCATCGCCATCGGCTGCCTCGCCGCTGGCGCGCTCACGGACCTCGTCACGCCCTGGCCTCGCGCGACGATCGCCCCCGCCGTGGTCGCCGTCGTGCTGCTCACGCTCGACGCGCTCTCCGGCACGCAGTTGCTGATGCGCTCGGTGCTCGGCCCCAACCCGATCCTAGGCGCGCGCTTCTACGGCATCGGCAACGAGCTCAAGTCCGCTCTAGCGGTGCTCGTGCTCGCGGCGCTCGCCGCCTGGCTGTATCCCGCCGCGCGCGGTCGACGAGCGGCGCTCACGGTGGCTGGCGCGGGCGCGGTGCTTGCCGTGATCGAGGGCTCCGCGCGGATCGGCGCGGGCGTCGGCGGCGTGATCCTCGTCAGCGCTGGCTTTGCCGTCGCGACCGTCATGCTGCTCCCCGGCGCCGTCGGCCGCCGGCGCGCGCTCACCGTCATCCTTGCACCCATCGCCGCGCTCGTCGCGCTGGCCGCGCTCGACCTCGCAACAGCGCACGGCGGCGGGCACTTCACCGGCAGCATCCTTCACGCGCGCTCCGCGGGCGATCTGCGTGACGTGCTCGTGCGCCGCTACGGCGCCGCGTGGAACGAGCTGAAGAACCACACCATGCCCATCGCCACAGCGCTCGCGCTCGCCTGCGCGGGCGTGGCCGTCCGGCGCCGCGACCGTCTGCTCGCGCCGGTGAGCGGCGACCCGGGCTGGCTGGCCGCGCTCAGCGGCGGACTCACCACGGGCGTCGTAGGCGCGCTCGCCGAGGACTCCGGCCCGGTGCTGCTCGTCGTCGCGGTGTTCGCGCTGGGGTGCGTGGTCACTTATTTGTGGAGCGAGCCCGCTACGCGTCGATCCCCGGAATCGGCTCGATCGGCAGGCCGTCGTAGAGCGCCTCGAGTTCGGCCAGGTCCATCCGATCCTGAGGACGCCCGGCCAGTCGCTTGAAGCCCACGAGGCTCGCCAAGGAGGCGAACCGGACGGTCTGCCCTTCCCATTCAGTGGTTTCGGCATGCCGCGCCACGGTGTCGTAGTCCAGCGGCGGCAGCCCGCCACGCATGATGTCGATAATGCCGTGTCTGCTGGAGATCCGCACGTGCTCCACGCCTGCGATGTCCTCCAGCGTGAGCACCTTCTCGTCACGCAATCGCTTCCCGTCCACGAGTTCGAGGAAACGTAGAACCGCGGCGTCCGCGTCAGGGCCGTCGGGCACCAGCAGGTCGCTGTCCTTGGTGGCTCGAACGTGACCATGGTAGATCACGCTGAAGCCGCCAATCACCACATAATCGAGGCCGGCCGCGTCGGCGTCCGCGACGACGCCGGAAAGGTCAGGACCAGAGAGCTCGTCTTGGAGCATGGCCGGCCCTGATGGACGCAGCGAGCAGTGACACCGCCTGCTGGGAGAGCTTTTGGCCAACTTCAAGTCGCTGAATCGGCGTCATCGCCATGTTCGTGCGCCGATGGTGTTCAACCTCTTCGCGGTTGATCACCGCCCACTCGGCCTCGTGACCAACTGACAGCAACGGTGTTCGCGACCCAGGCTCCATGCTCACATTCTACTCCCGCCGCCGCCCGATCACCTAGGCCGCGCAGTCCTGACAGCATCCGTGCAACACGATCTCGTGTTCTGAGACGAGCAGCGGAACGCGCTCGCTGAGGCTCGTTATCGCCCGCTCGAGCGCGGGGTCCGAAAAAGGGATCACCACGCCGCACTCGTCGCACACGAGATGGTGGTGGTGCTCGTCCTGCCCGCACACGCGCTCGTAGCGAACCATCGCCTGGCCGATTTCCACGCGCTGGACGAGGCGCAGGCGCTCGAGCTCGTCGAGGATCCGGTAGACGCTCGCGCGGCTCACCGGACGCCCGGGCGCTCCCCGCAGCGCGTCCTCGATCTCAAGCGCGCTGAGCGCGCACGTCTCGCCGCCGAGCAGCTCCAGCACCGCTCTGCGCGCGCCGCCGCGCTTGCGGCCCGCCGCCGCGAGCTCCGCCTCGGCGCTCTGCACCCACGCCGCGCCCTTCACGCGGACACCTCCCACACCGTCCGCTGCACACCGGCGCCACTCACGGCGAGCCTCATCTCAACACCGCACACGTCGCATACGTTGCCACAGCCAACGCCACGATCGCGCTGCTCGGCGGCAGCCACGGCACCGCATAGGCGAGCGCCAGGCCGCCCCACGTGGCGCCCAGCGCGAACGCGCCCGCCAACGCGATCCCCACATACGGGCTCCTCGCCACCCGGTGGGCGGCCGCGGCCGGCGCCGCGAGCAGCCCCAGCAGCAGCAGCGCGCCCACCGCCTGCACCGCCTCCGCCGCGACGATCCCCAACAGCAGCAGGAACCCCACGCCCAGCAGGCGCGTCGGCACGCCGCGCGCGCCGGCCACGGCGGGTGAGACCGACACGAACAGCAGCGGGCGGGCGATCGCGAGGGTGAGAGCCGTCGCGCCCAGCCCCACCGCCGCCGCCACGCGCGCTTCGCCCGTGCCGAGGCCGAAGATCGAGCCGAACAACGTGTGCGCCACCTGTATCCCCGTCCCGGCGCCAGCGCTCATGCCGAAACGAGTCACGAAGTAAAGGCCCACGCCGCCGAGGATGAACGTGAACACGATCCCAATCGCCGTGTCGTCCGCAACGCCGGCCGCCGACATCCGCGCGCCGCGCCCCACGAACACATCCCGTCCGAGCGCGCCCATCGCCGCGCCCGCTGCGACGGTCGCGCCGACCAACCCCACGCGCTCGTCCACGCCCGCGGCCGCCGCCGCAAGCGCGCCCGGAAACGCCACGTGGCTGAGCGCGTCGCCCGCGAACACCTGACCGCGCAGCACCACGAACCAGCCGCTGATCCCGCACGCAAGCGCGATGAACGTCCCCGCCAAGAGCGCATTGCGCATGAACTCGTGCGAGAGCATCAGGCGATCACACCCTGCGGGGGCGGCTCTGCGATCGGCGCGGCGTCACGACCGGATCGTGCCCCGCCCGCCGCCGCTGCGCCCACGCGCGCGAGCCCGTAGAACGCGAAGGCGACCGTCGTGATGAAGAAGCCCGCGGGGTACGCGGAGAAGTAGGAGATCCCCAATCCCAGCCACGTCACCGTCAACGCCAGCGCAACCGTCAGCGCGAGGCTCAACGCCGGCCGCGCGGTGAGCGCCTGCGCCGTCGCCGCGGGCATCACCAGCAGCGCGAACACAAGCAGCGGACCCGTGATCTGGCTCGTCGCCGCGACCGCGAGGCCCAGCAGCAGCAGGAACACGCTCGACAGCGTCCCCACCGGCACCCCGCGCGCGCCGGCCACATCAGGGTCCACGGAGGAGAACAGCAGCGGGCGCCCCAGCGCGGCGAGCGCCGACAGCGTGCACACCGCCACGAGCACGAGCACCAGCACCTCGCCGTCGGACACGCCGAGGATGTTTCCGAACAGCAGGCTCTCCAGGTCTCCCAGCACACCTCCGTAGAGGCTCACGAACAAAAAGCCCGCCGCAAGCGCACTCGCCTGCACCGCGCCGACACCCGCGGACTCCTCGCTCCAGGAGCCATGCCTCGCGCCCGTCAGCCGCCCGATCGCGACCGCGCCGACGCCGCAGAACGCGAAATAGCCCCACGCCACGGGTATGCCCACGAGCGTCGCCGCGCTCGCGCCCGGAAACGCCATCACCGCGAGCGTGTGTCCCGCGAACGCCTCGCGGCGCAGCACCATCATCCACCCGACCAGACCTGCCATCACCGCCACGATCGTCCCCGCCAGCAGCGCGTTGACCATGAAGTGGTATTCGACCAGCTCGCTCACGTCGCGCGCCATGTTCCAGCCGAGGTGCGGTTCGACGATCTCAGCCGGCATGGGTGTGGATGTGCGTGTGCGCGTGCCGGTCGTGGTGGTGCGCCGGCGCCTCGGGCTGGCCGACGACCACCAGCCGACCGTCCGACGCCTTCAGCACCTCGACCGGCAGGCCGTACAGACGGCTCAGCGTCTCGCTCGTGATCACCTGCTCCACCGGCCCCTCCACCGCGTGCCCCCGCGCGAGGTACACCACGCGATCCAGATACGGCAGCAGAGGATTGACGTCGTGTGCCACGAGCAGAACAGCCACGCCCGCCGTGCGGCAGATCTCTGCCACGAGCGCCGCCACCGACGCCTGGTTGGGCAGGTCGAGGCTGTCGAGCGGCTCGTCGAGGAGGAACAACCGCGGCCTGCGCACGAGCGCCTGCGCGATCAGGAGCCGCTGCTGCTCTCCGCCCGAGCACTCTCCGATCGGGCGGTCAGCATATGAGCCCGCGCCCACCAATTCGAGCGCCTCGTCCACCTGCTTGCGCGCCATCGACGCACGGCCCCAACCAATGCCGCCGCGGCGCCACGACAGCGGCGAGGGCACTCCCCAGCGATCCCCGTCGAGGCCCAGGCGCACGATGTCGCGTCCGCGCAGCCGCGCGCCCAGCTCGAACGCGTGGCGCTGGGGCAGATAGCCGATCTCGCGGTTCGCCTTTCCAGGCGGCGCGCCCAACACGCTCACACGTCCCGCCGCCAGCGGCAGCGCGCCCAGCACCGCCTTCAGCAGCGTCGACTTCCCGGAGCCATTCGCGCCCAGCAGCGCCACGAACTCGCCCCGGCCCATGCGCATCGACACGTCGCTCCAGATCGTCCTGCCCGCGATCTGCACGCTCGCGCCCTCCAGCTCGATCGCCGGGGACTCAACCCGGCTCGGCTCCGCGCCACGCACGCCGCCAACATATCATGAGATTGAGTCTTGTTCTCAGTTGTGGCGCGGAGCCGAGTCTTTACCCCACGAAGTCCAGATCCACCTATCTCAGGTGGGCAGTTCCGTAGGCCCTTCTTGTTCGGTGGGCACTTCTTCTTCCGAAGGCACTTCTATGCAGTCGTACCCGTTGTGAACGCCCGCGTTCGAGTTCTTGCAATCCCCGAACGTCATCGGCCGCGGCTTGTGAGCGCCCCCGGCGTTCGAAGCCGAACCGCTCGCCACCCACGGCGATGCGAGCGACAGCAGCGCCACGACCATGGCCAACATCGTCTTCATCGCACGGCGACCCGCTCGTGCTGGACGGTGTCCCATCATTTACAGCCCCCTTTTTCGCTTTCAACGTGTGTACGCCGGGGACCGCAACCAGTCAAGCTTGTTGGACGCATAGCCGAGCCTCCCACCCACCGAAGGAGCACCATGCACAAACTGAACGTCGACTCGGAGGATCTCGTCTCGCCCACATATGCCGGGCGGTCGTTCTCGCACGACATACCCAAGTACCGGCTGCCCGCGGAGGGCGTGAGCGCGGATGCGGCGTATCAGCTCGTGCACGACGAGCTCAACCTCGACGGCAACCCCTCCCTCAACCTCGCGTCGTTCGTCACCAGCTGGATGGAGCCGCAGGCCGACAGGCTCGCCTCCGAGACGCTCGCCAAGAACCTCATCGACCAGGACGAGTATCCGCAGACGGAGGTCGTGCACCGACGCGTCGTATCGATGATCGGGCGGCTGTTCCACGCGCCCGCGCACCAGCAGCCCACGGGAACCGCCACGATCGGCTCCTCCGAGGCGATCATGCTCGCGATGCTCGCCCACAAGCGCTCCTGGCAGCTGCGACGCCAGGCCGCGGGGCTGCCGGTTGACCGCCCCAACATGATCATGGGCGCGGACGTGCACACGTGCTGGGAGAAGTTCGCGCGCTACTTCGAGGTCGAGGCGCGCGTCGTGCCGATGGAGGACGGGCGCTACACGATCGGCGCGGCCGAGGTGGAGCCGCTGCTCGATGAGCGCACCATCGCCGTCGCGGGTCTGCTCGGCACGACGTTCACCGGCCAGTCGGACGATCTCGCTTCGATCGACGCGCTGCTCACGCGCGTGCGCGAGGAGCGCGACCTGCACATCCCGCTGCACATAGACGCCGCCTCCGGAGGCTTCGTCATCCCGTTCTCCCAGCCAGATCTCGCGTGGGACTTCCGCCTGCCGTCGGTGCGCTCCATCAACGTGTCCAACCACAAGTTCGGCCTCGTCTATCCGGGCATGGGCACGGTCGTGTTCCGCGACGCCTCCGACCTGCCCGAGGAGCTCGTGTTTCACATCAACTACCTCGGCGGCGACATGCCCAACTACTCGCTCAACTTCTCCCGACCATCAGCGTCGGTGGTGCTGCAGTACTTCGCCTTCCTGCGGCTCGGACGGGCGGGCTATGAGGCGATTGTCGCCAGCTGTCTCGCCAACGCCCGCGCGCTCGCCGCCAAGCTCGGCGCGATCCCAGGTCTCGAGCCGATCACCGACGGAGCGGATCTCCCGATCGTCGCCGTCCGCGCCAGCGACCCCCATGCGACCGACCTCGTCATGCTCTCGCACCTGTTGCGCGAGCGCGGCTGGATCGTGCCCGCGTACACGCTGCCCCCCAATGCAGAACACGTGACCGTGCTGCGGATGGTCATCAAGGAGAACTTCTCACGCGACATGGTCGACATGCTCGCGCACGACGTCGGCCTTGCGATGCGCACGCTGGAGCACAACGGCCACATCCACCCGCACCGCCCGCGCCGGCGGCCACACTGCTGAGCCTTATTCGGCGGCGAGCTTACGTCGGCGGTCGACCAGCAGCACCGCGCCCACCACGAGGATCACCACGACCAGCAACCCGCCCGCGATGTAGCGCAGTTTGTGGTGTACCGGTTTGGCCGCTTCTTTCGCCGCGGCGGCCGGTTTGAGCACCGTCACCGGCACGCCCTTCGCTTCCAGCGCGGATGCGTATTTCGACTCTTCGTGCGCGGCGTATCTCACCAGCACATGGCGCCCATCCTTCAGCGTCAGGTGCACCGAGCGCACCCGCTTGTTGATCGTCGCCGTCGTGATCTGCCCGCCCGCGAGCTGTTGTTCGTAGGCCGGGATGCTCTCCTTCTGGAAGGTCACCGTCGGTTCAGCGGCCTCAGCCAACGTGGCGGTAAGTGTGACACCGCACGCGAGACAGGCCACCAGGAGCGCGGTTTTCGCAGTCAGAGACATTCTCACAGCCGTGACCCTACACCCGCCCGGTGTCGCGCCGGTACGCGCGCGCCGCCAGACGCCCCAGGATCACCGTCCACCGGCGATCACCACCCATCCCATCGTGCTCCAGCCGTGACCGCCCACGCCCACGTGGCTCGCCTGCACGAGCCAGTAGGAGGGCAGGTACTGCGCCAGGTCGTGCAGGAAGCCGTGGCTGGGGATCGGGAACCAGGTGCCGCCGAGGAACGCCAGCAGCGAGATGCCGCCTCCCATCGCCGGTCCCACCGAGTCGGGCGTCAGCACGTGACCGATAGCGATGCCCAGCGCCCCGAACGGAATGAGGGCCACGAGGATCAACGCGGTCATCTTCAGCCAGCCTCCCGCCGTGAGACTCACGCCCAGAGACGCGCCCGCCACATACAGCGCCAGCAGGCTTATCAGCGCCATCATGTACGCGGTCAGCACCTTCGTGCGGAAGTACGCGCGCGGCGTGAGCGGACTGATGCGCAGCTGGCGGTTCCACCCCACCGCGCGCTCCGCCGCGATGCGCGCGCCACAGGAGAGCATCGCGCCCATCGTGCCGAACGAAGCCAGCCCGATCATGTAGTACAGCGGCGCCGAGAGACCCGTGCCGTTGAAGTCGCGCACATCCCGATTGGGTCCCGCGATCAGGAAGTACAGGACCAGCGGGAACCCCAGCGAGAGGAAGAAGAAGCGCCGGTTGCGCAGCGTGCGCAGCAGCTCGTAGCGGGTGTACGCGAGGGTGCTCATACAGCGCCGCCCTGGCCGGCGGGCTCGCTCGACAGAGGCAGACCCGCGCCGCCACTCGCGCCGCCACCGTCGCCGTCGCCAGTGAGCATCAGGAACGCCTGCTCCAGGCCAGCCGCCGCGATCTCGATGTCGCGCGCGCCCGGGTGGGCCGCCAGGAGCGCCCTGATCGCCGCGTCGGAGTCCGAGCAGCTCAGCACCACCGCCTCGCCGCGGCGCTCCACGCCGCTCACGCCCGGCAGCGCCGCGAGCGCATCCGTGTCCGCGTCCGGCAGCGTCGCGCGGATCGTGCGCGAGCCGACCATCGCCTTGATCTCGTTCGTCGGCCCGTCCGCCACGATCGCGCCGTGCGCCATCAGCACCGCGCGATCGGCGTACGCGTCCGCCTCCTCGAGGTAGTGCGTCGCGAACAGGATCGTCTTGCCGCGCGCCGCGAACGCGCGCATCGTCGTCCAGAACGCGTGGCGGCCCTCCACGTCCATCGCCACCGTCGGCTCGTCCAGCACGAGCAGCTCGGGATTGCTCACGAGCGCCACCGCGAAGCGCACGCGCTGGGATTGCCCGCCGGAGAGCTTCTGCGTGCGCTGATCCGCGATCTCGCTCACGCCTGTCAGCTCCAGCACCTCATTCACATCCATCGGCGCTGGATACAGCGACGCCATCATGCCCACCAGCTCGCGCACCGACAGATCTCTGATCAGCGCTCCCGTCTGCAGCATCGCGCCGACCGCGCCGTCCGCCACCGCGTCGCTCGGCGAGCGGCCGAACACCGACACGGTGCCCTCGTCCGGCTCCAGCAAGCCGAGCACCATGTCGATCGTGGTCGACTTGCCCGCGCCGTTCGGTCCCAGCAGCGCCACCGTCTCGCCCGTGGCGATCGACACGTCGATGCCGCGCACCGCTCTGATCGGACCGTGCGGGCCGGCGAAGGACTTGGCCAAGCCGCTCAGCGCGATCACTTACGCGCGGCCCTCACAGCCTTCAGACGTTCCACCTTCGGCAGCACCACCTTGCGCATGCGGACCGACACCGGCGTCACCTCCACCGCCTCGTCCTCGCGCACGAACTCCAGCGCCTCGTCGAGCGTCAGTTTGCGATGCGCGTCCAGACGCACGAGCACGTCGGAGGTGGAGGAGCGCATGTTCGTGAGGTGCTTCTCCTTGACCGGGTTCACGTCCAGATCCTCCGAGCGCGCGTTCTCGCCGATGATCATGCCCTCGTAGACCTCCTCGCCGGGGCCGACGAACAGCGAGCCGCGCTCCTGCAGCGTGAACAGCGAGAACGTCACCGTCGCGCCGCGGCGGTCGGCCACGAGCACGCCGCTCTGACGCGTCAGCAGCTCCCCCGCCCACGGCTCCCAGCGGTCGAACACGTGGTGCATGATCCCCGTGCCGCGCGTCTCGGTGAGGAACTCCGTGCGAAAGCCGATCAGCCCGCGCGCCGGCACGAGGTAGTCCATGCGCACCCAGCCGGTGCCGTGGTTGGTCATGTGCTCCATGCGGCCCTTGCGCGCCGCCAGCAGCTGCGTGACCGTGCCCACGTGCTCCTCCGGCACGTCCACCGACAGGCGCTCCACCGGCTCGTGGCGCTTGCCGTCGATCTCGCGCTCGACCACGTGCGGCTGTCCGACGGTCAGCTCGAAGCCCTCGCGGCGCATCATCTCCACGAGCACCGCCAGCTGCAGCTCGCCGCGGCCCTGCACCTCGTAGGTGTCCGGTCGGGCGGTCTCCTTCACGCGCAGCGACACGTTTCCGACCAGCTCCTGGTCCAGGCGCGCCTTGATCTGGCGCGCGGTGATCTTGTCGCCGTCTTTGCCCGCCAGCGGCGAGGTGTTGACGCCGATCGTGATCGACATCGCCGGCTCGTCCACCGTGATCACCGGCAGCGGCCGCGGGTCGCCCAGGTCCGCGAGCGTCTCGCCGATCGTCACCTCCGCGATGCCCGCGACCGCGATGATCTCCCCCGGCCCCGCCTCCGGCGCGTCGACGCGTTCGAGCGCGTCGGTGACGTACAGCTCCGCCACCTGCACGCGCTCGATCGAGCCGTCGGCGCGGCACCACGCGATCTGCTGGCCCTTGCGGATGGTGCCGTTGCGCACGCGGCAGATCGCCAGCCGCCCCACGTAGGGCGAGGCGTCGAGGTTCGTCACGAGCGCCTGCAGCGGGTGGTCGGGGTCGTACGTGGGAGCGGGGATGCGCTCCAGCAGCAGGTCGAGCAGCGGCGCGAGCGTGCCCTCTGAGAGTTCCATGCCGGGCTCGTAGCTCAGCGACGCCACGCCCGCCTTGGCGTTGCAGTAGACGATCGGGAACTCGATCTGGTGCTCGTCCGCGTCGAGGTCGAGGAACAGCTCGTACACCTCGTCCACCACCTCCGCCACGCGCGCGTCCGGGCGGTCGACCTTGTTGACCACGAGGATCACCGGCAGCTTCGCCTCGAGCGCCTTGCGCAGCACGAAGCGCGTCTGCGGCAGCGGCCCCTCGGAGGCGTCCACCAGCAGCAGCACGCCGTCGACCATCGTCAGACCGCGCTCCACCTCGCCGCCGAAGTCGGCGTGGCCGGGCGTGTCGATGATGTTGAGCTTCACGTCGCGGTAGCGCAGCGAGGTGTTCTTCGCGAGGATCGTGATGCCCTTCTCGCGCTCGAGGTCCATCGAGTCGAGCACCCGGGTGGCCACGTCCTGACCCGACGCGAAACGCGCCCGACTGCCACAGCATCGCGTCCACGAGCGTGGTCTTGCCGTGGTCGACGTGCGCGACGATCGCGACGTTGCGGATGTCATCTCTTGTTACGGACACGGCCGCAGGCTAGCGGCGTACGCGTGCCGCCCTGGCCCCGGCGCCCATCCGAAGCGCGCGAGCGCGCCGTGGATAGCGTTCGGCCGCGGCGATCGTCTCCTCCAGCGCGGCGGCGAAGCGGCGGATCTCCGACTCCTCGACGGTGAGCGCGGGGAGCGCCTTGATGACGTTCATGCGGTGTCCGGCGACCTGGCAGAGGATGCGGTGCTCGTGGAACAGCGGCACCGTGACGAGCTGTGCGAACAGGCCCGGCTGGCGCGCCTCGACCGTCTCCCACAGCCTGCGCGCGACCGCCCCCGCGCGGCGGGCCGAACTCGATCGCCCACATCAGCCCGAGCCCGCGCACGTCGCGCACGACCTCGTAGCGCTCGACGAGCGGCCGCGTCAGCTCGAGCAGCAGCTCGCCCATCCGCTCGGCGCGCGCGACGAGCCCCTCGGTCGTCGAGCACGCGCAGCGTCGCGAGCGCCGGCGGCCGCCGCGAGGTCGTTGCCGCCGAACGTCGAGCCGTGACGCACCGCGCGCTCCATGCCGTCGAACACGCGCGTCGAAGGCCGCGCGCGAGACGAGCATCGCGCCGATCGGCACGAGCCCGCCCGACAGCGCCTTGGCGACGCAGATCAGGTCGGGCTCCAGGCCCCAGTGCTCGAGCGCGAGGAAGCGCCCCGTGCGCCCGATGCCCGTCTGCACCTCGTCGCAGACGAACAGCGCGCCCGCCTCGCGGCACAGCCGCTGCGCGCCCGGCAGGTAGTCCGGCGCGGGGCAGGTTCACCCCCTTGCCCTGCACCGGCTCGACCACGAACGCCGCCACGTCGCCGCGCGCGAGCTCGCGCTCGAGCGCGTCGAGATCGTCGAAGCGCGACCGGCTCGCAGCCGGCGAGCAGCGGCCCGAAGCCGTCGCGGAACTCCGCGTTGCCGTTGATCGACAGCGAGCCCAGCGTCAGCCCGTGGAAGGCGTGCTCGGCGTAGAGGACGCGCGGCCGGCCCGTCGCCGCGCGCGAGATCTTGATCGCCGCCTCGACCGCCTCGGTGCCGCTGTTCGCGGGCACCATCGCCGCCACGCTCGTCGGGGGCGCGCGCGAGCAGCTGCTCGGCGAGCACGCCGCTCAGCAGCGTCACGCCGAGCTGCGGCAGGTTGCCCGTGCGCGCCGCCATCACCTGCTCGACCGCCGCGATCGCCTCGGGATGGTTGCGCCCGATCGCGAACACGCCGTAGCCGCCGAACAGGTCCAGGTAGCGCTCGCCGTCGGCGTCGATCAGGTGCGCGCCCTCGCCCCCGCTCCACACCTTGTCGAAGCCGAGCGTGCGCAGGATGCGCCCCATCTGCGGGTTGAGATGACGGTCGTTGAGCGCCATCTCCTCCCCGCCGCGGCCGGCGAGGATCTCGGCGATCGTGGGCGGTGGCGCGCTCTGCACGCTGCCGAGACTAGCTCGCGGGCGCCCGAGCGACGACGTCTTTCAGACGTCTGTCTGCACAACGCATCCGTTCGAGTGCGCGCCCCAGATCTCAAGCACCGGTGCGCACCGGTCGAAGCGTTCCATATGGCAGGAGAGTCCTGGCTATGCCCGACCGAGTTCGACCGCAGCCGCGTGGTTGACGCGAACGACGGCGTGCGCATGATCCGCAAGATCGGCTCCGGCGCGATTGGAGTGGCGCTGCTCATCTCCACGCCCTGGCTGGGATGGTGGACGTTCATCCTGTTCGCGCTGTCGGTGGCGAACTTCCTCAACGTCGACCGCCGCATCGACAAGAGCCCGCACCCCGAGCGCGTGAGCGTGTGGGCGATCCTCATCACGCTGCTGATCATGGGCACCGGCGTGGTGCTCAGCGGCGGCCCCTCCAGCCCCGCGCTGCCCTGGCTCGTGCTCCCCGCCGGGATGGTCGCCGCGCGCTTCCGCCCGCAGGTCGTGATCGCGGGTCTGCTGACGAGCGCGTTCGTGATCGTCGCCGCGACGCTCGGCGTCGACCCGGGCGCCACGATCGACAATCCCGTACCCGTGTTCGCGACGCTCGCGCTGCTCGTAGCGATGGTCTCGATCGTATGGGCGCTTCAGGCCGCGGAGCTCCACCACCGCAGCGAGGCGATCCTCGACCCGCTCACGGGCCTGCTCAACCGCCACGCGCTCGCGCCCCGCTTCATCGAGCTGTCGATGCAGGCGCGCCTCGCCCACCAGCCGATCTGCCTGCTGCTGTGCGACGTGGACAACTTCAAGGCCATCAACGACGAGCACGGCCACGACTGCGGCGACGCAGTGCTGCGTGACGTCGCCTACGCCCTGCGCAAGCACCTGCGCTCGTTCGAGCTCGTGTACCGCCTCGGCGGCGAGGAGTTCCTCGTGGTGCTCCCCGGCCTCGACACCGGCGCCGGCCAGGAGGTCGCCGAGCGCCTGCGCCTCGCCGTCGAGCAGGCGCGCCCGCTCGGCTACACGGTCACCATCTCGATCGGCCTCAGCGCCGCGCGCGGCGAGCGGGTCGACTACGACACGCAGTTCAAGGCGGCCGACATGGCGCTATACGAGGCCAAGCGCGCGGGTCGCAATCGCGTGTTCGCGGCGCCGCCTGCGCTGGAGGCGGATGAGCACCCGCCCAGCGCCCCCGAGGAAACAATCGTCGGCTCGGTGTTTGAACCACCGGCGATCGGGGTAAACTGAACCGCAGGATCGCTTGAGCGCGGTCTGCGCACCACCACAAGAGCGAACGACAACAGGGAAGGGAGCAACGATGCCCGCAGGCTCCATGACCACGACGTTGAACTCCAGCTCCGCGCCCGGCATCACCGAGGACACGGACGAGTTGTTCGCGCGCTGGCAGCGTGACGGCGACCACGCCGCCAGAGAGGCGCTCGTGCGCCGCTTCATGCCGCTGACCCGCAGCCTCACACGGCGCTACGGCCGCTCCTCCGAGCCGTTCGAGGACCTGCTGCAGGTCGCCTCGCTGGGCCTGCTGAAGGCGATCGACCGTTTGACGCCACGCGCGGTCACGCGTTCCAGTCCTTCGCGATGCCCACGATCCTCGGCGAGATGCGTCGCTACTTCCGCGACTCCGGCTGGTCGATCCACGTGCCGCGCGGCGCACAGGAGCGCGCGCTGAAGGTCCGCAACGCTCAGGAGAGCCTCTCCAACGAGCATGGCCACGCCCCCACGGTCAACCAGCTCGCGCAGTATCCTCGAGCTCGACACCGAGCAGGTGATCGACGCGCTGCAGGCTATCCAGGCCTACGAGACGGTCTCGCTCGACGCGCCGCGCCCCGGCGGAGACGAGGAGGCGCCCTCCTACGGCGAGATGATCGGCAGCGAGGACGACCCGCTACGAGCTCGTGGAGCTGGACGCCACGCTGGCGTCTGTGCTCGAGCACATCCCCGCGCGCGAGCGCATGATTCTGCGCATGCGCTTCATGGAGGATCTGACTCAGACCGAGATCGCGGAGCGCGTGGGTATTTCCCAGATGCAGGTCTCGCGCCTGCTGCGACGCTCGCTCGATCAGCTGCGCTCACGCTCACACGTGAGCCCGCGAGGCCCGCTACGTCAGCCGCCTCCGCGGGCACGGGCGTCTTGCCCCCCAATATCTGTCTGAATCTCGCCAACAAGGCCGAGAACGTCCTGCTCGTCCGCCAGACCCTCGGCGGCTTGGCTGACGTGATCGCGCTCGACGCCGTCGAGCTGAACGATCTCAGCACCGCGGTCACGGAGGCGTGCAACAACGTCGTGCTGCATGCCTACGAGGGCGAAGAGGGCCCGATGGAGGTGGAGATCCACGCCTGCGAGCCGGCGCTGAGGGTGATCGTGCGCGACCACGGCGTGGGCATCAAGCCACGAGTGCGCAGCGCAGAGGACGCCCCCGGCGGGATTGGCCTGCCGGTGATTCGCGCGCTCGCCCACAGGGCTGAGTTCGTCGACCTGGACCCCGGGCCGGGCACGGAGGTGCGGATGGAGTTCGCCACGGCGAAGAAGCCGTCGCTGGTGGAGCCGACGCCGGAGGCGCTGTACGAGTTCCCGACCACGAGCGGTGGCGAGCAGGCGTCGGAGACGCTGGCGCTGGCGCTGGCTCCGAGCGCGCTGGCGCGGTCGGTGCTGCCCCGCGTGCTCAGCGGGCTCGCCGCGCGCGCACACTTCTCCACCGACCGCATCGCCGAGACGCAGCTGCTCGCGGACGCGCTCATCGACCGCACCGACGGTTCGATCGGCGCGAGCCACCTGAGCGTAAGCGTGGACGTGACCCCGCGCATGCTCGATCTGCAGCTGGGGCCGCTGCTGACGGGCCGTGGAGATGCGCTGCTGAACGACGATCCCGATGGGCGGGGCCTGGGCGGGATGCTCGATCGACTCGCCGACGCCCACCGCGTGTCGTGCGTCGCCGGGGGCGCTGCGGAGATCCTCGCGCTGCAGTTGAGCGCGCGGCGCTGACCGACCGCCCACCCACGCCAAGGCCGCCCGCCCGCCCCCAAGCCCGCCAGGCCTTGAGCGCCTGAAAAAAGACGACATGCCGGCGGCTCAGCCACGAGGGCGAGCCAAGCCGACATGCCGCCTCGAGTCACCCCCCAATGGGCTACGGCTGCGGGGGGCTCGCATCCGTTGCCGCCAGGGGCGACACTGGCATTCAGTTCCATTCCCGCCACACGCGGGCTCTAAACCGATTCCCAGAAAATTTCTACAGGCTCGCGTGGGGTTTCGAGCGAGGCGCCCCAGGGAACCGTTAGCTCATGGCAATCCGCACAAGCGAGGCGAGCGCTTCGCGCTCCGCGCCAAGTTTGACGAGAGCCGCATTCGGGCAGTTAACGACCAGGCCCGGCGCGACTGGAGCGCCGGGGGAACGATACGAATGGAGGGCGAACATGGTGGCGCTACTGGCACTCATCCTGATACTGGCCATCTTCGGTGGCCTGGGCTTTGCAGCACACGTGCTGTGGTACGTGCTCATCTTCGCGGTGCTGCTGTGGCTGATCGGCTTCTTCGTCGGAGGCGTGGAGGGTGGCGGCCGGCGCTGGTATGGCCGTTAGCTAGGCAGGCCACCACTCTGCTGTTCTCAGCGCCGGTGGCGTTGACGTCACCGGCGCGCACCCGCTTTTCCGATCGAGGTGAAACGTGCTCGAAGATCGCTTCCGCCATGAGGTTCTCTATTACGCAGAAGGAGTGGACGGGTTCGTCGCAGGGACCCTGCCCTTCGTCCGCCGCGCGCTGGCCGCCGAGGAGCCCGTGCTCGTGGCGGTCGGCGCGCCGCGGATCGCGGGCCTGAAGGAGGCGCTCGGAGACGATGCCGAGCGCGTGCGCTTCGCGGACATGCGCGCGCTCGGCGGAAACCCCGCGCGGATCATCCCCGCCTGGCGAGAGTTCCTCGAGCGCAACTGCGCATGCGGCGAGCGGGCGTTCGGCATCGGCGAACCGATCTGGCCGGGCCGCAGCCCCGCGGAGCTGGTGGAGTGCCACCACCACGAGGCGCTGCTCAACCTCGCGTTCGACTCGGACCAGGCGTGGCATCTGCTCTGCCCGTACGACCTCGACGGGCTGGAGGACGACGTGATCGAGGCTGCGCGGCGCAGCCACCCGTCGATCGCGCAGGACACAACGACGAGCCACAACAGCGACATCTACGCGCACGAGCCGCCCAGCCCTCTCGAAGACCCGCTTCCCCCGCCGCAGCCGCCCGTGCGGGAGCGCGCGTTCGCTGTGCAGGACCTGGGATCGCTGCGGCACTTCGTCTCCGCGTGGGCCAGCGAGGAGATGCTCGACGACGAGCGCCGCGAGGGGCTCGTGCTGGCGGTGAACGAGCTCGCCACCAACAGCATCCGCCACGGCGGCGGCGCGGGCCGGCTGCTCGTGTGGCGGGAGCGCGACACGTTGATGTGCGAGGTCCGCGACGGAGGGCACATCGCGGAGGCGCTCGTTGGTCGCAGACGCCCGGAGCTGCACGAGCACGGCGGACGCGGCCTGTGGCTCGTCAACCAACTGTGCGACCTCGTGCAGGTGCGCTCGTGGGCCGGCTCCACCGTGGTGCGGACGCACACTCGCATCGACTGACCGGCGCGTCCCACCAGGCGCGCCCGCGGTCCGGGCGCGCATCGATCGACTGCAGCAGGACAACCGGTGCCGCGGCGGATGGCTGTTGCGATACTTGACGCGATATGGACGACGTGGCCGTGGAGCTGCTCGTCGAGGCTGGGGTCGCGCTCGCGGAGTCCCTCGACATGACCCACACGCTGGGTCGTGTCGCGCGCCTGACCGTGCCACGACTGGCGGACCTGTGTGTGATCGACCTGATCGAGCCGGACGGCTCGATCAGGCAGATGGCGGTCGCGTCCGCCAACGAGGAGGTGGCGCGAGATCTGCGAGCGCTGCGTGAGCGCCGGCAGCTGAACCCCGACGGCGAGCACCCCGTGGCGCGCGTGATCCGCAGCGGCGAGCCTGAGCTGCGCACAGTCATGACGGGCGCTCAACTGCGCTCGTTCGCGGAGGGCTCCGAGCACGCGCAGTTCATGCTCGCCCACGGCTACCACTCGGCCGCTGTCGCTCCGCTGCTGGCGCGGCGCCGCACGCTGGGAGCGCTGTCGGTGCTGCGCCTTGCGGGTGGCGAGCCGTACACCGCCGCGGACATGAACCTCGCGAGCGAGCTCGCGCGGCGGGCGGCCCTTGCGATCGACAACGCGCGTCTGTTCTCGGAGGTGCGCCGCGTCGAGCAGCGTCTGGAGGCGATCCTCGTGAACGTCGCCGAGGCGATCACGCTGACCGACGCGCAGGGGCGGATGCTGTTCGCCAACCAGGCCGCGGCGGATCTGCTGGGCGCGAGCTCGCCGGCGGAGCTGACCAGCGCGCCTCCTGGCTCGATCATGCCGCGATTCCTCGTCCTGGACGAGCATGGCGGGGAACTCGACCTGGAGCAGATGCCGGGCCGGAGGCTGTTCTCGGGAGAGGAGCCGGAGCCGCTGCTGGTGAGGAACATCGTCCGCTCCAGCGGCGAGGAGCGCTGGCTGATGGTGCGCGCCTCGCCGGTGCACGACCTGGAGACGGGCGAGCTGCTGTATGCGGTGAACGTGTTCGAGAACATCACCGAGGTCAAGCGCGTGCAGTTGGCGGAAAGCTTCATGGCGGAGGCCAGCCGGATGCTGGCGTCATCGATGGACTACGCCGAGACGCTCGCGCGCGTGGCGCGGCTGGCGGTGCCGCAGATCGCGGACTGGTGCGCTGTGGACGTGGTGGGCGAGCACGGCGAGATCGAGCGCGTGGCGACCCATCACGCCGACCCGAGCAAGCTGGCGCTGGCGCTGGCGCTGGACCGCGACTACCACCCATCGCGCGAGGAGCCGCTGGGCGTCCCGGAGGTGATCCGCTCGGGGCAGGCGCGCATCTACACGGACATCACCCCCGAGGCGCTCGCCTCCTACGCGCGCGACGAGGGGCACCTGGAGATGCTGCGCGCGATCGGCGCCACGTCGGTGGTGATCGTGCCGCTGAGCGCGCCCACGCGGACGGTGGGCGCGATCACGCTCGTCTCGGCGGAGTCCTCGCGCCGGCTCACGCGAGCCGACCTGGCGCTCGCGGTGCGCCTCGGCAGACGGGCGGGCACGGCGGTGGAGAGCGCGCGGCTGTACACCGAGCGCACGCGCATCGCGGAGATCCTGCAGGCGGCGCTGCTGCCCGAGTCGCTGCCCGAGATCCCGGGCGTGGAGCTGGAGACGCTGTATCACGCAGCGGGCGAGCTGAACGACGTGGGCGGCGACTTCTACGACGTCTTCCCCTACGGCCCGAACCGCTGGCTGCTCGCGATCGGCGACGTGTGCGGCAAGGGCCCGCGCGCGGCGGGCGTGACGGCGCTGGCGCGTCACACGCTGCGCACCGCCGCGATGCTCGGCCAGGCCCCTGGGGGCATGCTCGAGACGCTGCACGCCGCGCTCAGCGCCCAGCCCGCGGGCGCGGATCTGTGCACCGTGTGCGTGATCGTGCTGGAGCGCATGCCGACGCACGCGCGGCTGACGGTGGCGTTGGCCGGACATCCGCAGCCGCTGCTGATCGACGCCCACGGGAGCGTCGCGCGGGTGGGAACGCCGGGGACGCTGCTGGGCGTGGTGAACCCGATCGAGATCCACGAGGTCGCGGCCGAGCTGCACCCCGGCGAGACGCTGCTGCTCTACACCGACGGCCTTCCCGAGGCGGGCCGCTCGGGTGTGCAGCTCGGCGAGGAGCGCCTGCTGGAGCTGTGCGCGCAGGCGCCTGAGCTCGGCGTCGCGGGCCTGCTGCGGCGCATCGAGAGCGCGGCGGTCAACCACGCGGGCGGCGCGCTGCGCGACGATATTGCGCTGATGGCCTTGAACGTCGGCTAGGATTAACGCCATGGGGGCACAGGATCAGCTTCAGGTCGATGTGCGCCAGGAGGCCGGCCGTGCGATCGTTACGCTGGTCGGCGAACTGGACATGGCGAACGCGTCGCTGTTCCAGGACGCGCTCGACGGTGACGCGCTCGCCACGAGCACGGCGGTGGTGCTCGACCTGCAGCAGCTGCAGTTCATCGACTCGACCGGCCTGCGGATCATCCTCGCCGCGCGCGAGCGTTGCCGCGAGCGCGGGCAGGAGTTCGCGGTCACGCCGGGCTCCGACCAGGTGCAGCGCCTGTTGAGCGTGACCGGGGTGGGCGAGCACCTGCGCACGGTCGCCACGGCCGACGAACTACTCGTCTAGCAACTCGGCCACACGCCGCTGCAAGAACCTGCGCTCGGTCTCCGAGCGCACCAGCGCGAGCGCGCGCGCGTACGCGTCGCGGGCCTCGGCGTCGCGCCCGAGGCGGCGCAGCAGCTCGGCGCGGGTGGCGTGTAGGTACTGGTAGTCCTCGAGTTCCACCCGCTCGAGCAGTTCGAGCCCCGCCTGGGGCCCGTCGGCTTCGGCGACGGCGACCGCGCGGTTGAGCTCCACGACGGGCGAGCCGGTGAGCGCGCTCAGCTCGCCGTACAGCGCGGCGATGCGCGGCCAGTCGCTGCTGGGCTCGGCGTGCAGCGAGGCGATGGCGGCCTGCAGCACGTATGGCCCGGAGCCGCGCAGCGCGCGTGCGCGCTCCAGCGCGGCGCGTCCGGCGCGGATCTGCTCGTGGTCCCACAGCGTTCGGTCCTGCTCGGCGAGCAGCACGAGTTCGCCGTCGCGCACGCGCGCACCGCGGCGCGAGTCGGCGAGCAGCATCAGCGCGAGCAGGCCGCACACCTCGGGCTCGTCGGGCATCAGCTCCACGAGCGCCGCGCCGAGGCGGATCGCCTCCGCGCACAGCTCATCCGCGCCGTCGTAGCCGGCGTTGAAGATCAGGTACACGACCGCGAGCACCGCGCTGAGGCGGTCTGGCAGCAGGTGCGCGGGCGGGATGCGGAAGGGGATGCCCGCGTCGCGGATCTTGCGCTTGGCGCGCACCAGCCGCTGCGCCATGGTGGCCTCGGGCACCAGGAACGCGCGTGCGATCTCCCCCGTGGTGAGCCCGCCGAGCGCGCGCAGCGTGAGCGCGACCTGCGCGTCGGTGGCGAGCGCGGGATGGCAGCACGTGAAGATCAGCTCCAGGCGCTCGTCGTGGAAGGCGGTGTCGTCCAACGTCTCCTCCACGGCCTGCGGCGTCTCGTCGGCGATCAGCTTGGTCTTGGCGGCGAGCGTGCGCTCGCGGCGGATGCGGTCGATCGCGCGGTTGCGCGCCGTCGTGATGAGCCACGCCCCGGTGTTCGCCGGCGTGCCCTCGCGCGGCCAGCGCTCGGCAGCGATGGCGAAGGCCTCCTGGGCGGCCTCCTCGGCGAGGTCGAAGTCGCCGAGGAAGCCGACCAGCGCGGCCAGCACGCGGCCCCACTGCTCGTGGAAAACCCGCTCGATCAGCGTTCCACCAGCGGACGCACCTCGACCGCGCCGCCCATGCGCGCCGCGGGGATGCGCGCCGCGAGCTCGATCGCCGCGTCGAGGTCCTCGGCCTGCAGCAGGTAGTAGCCGCCGAGCGCCTCCTTCGTCTCCGCGAACGGGCCGTCGGTGGTGAGCGTGCGCCCGTCCTGCACGCGCACGGTCGTGGCGGTGCTCGCCTCCTGCAGCTGCGCGCCGCCGGTCACGCCGGGGGTCTGGAAGATGGCGGCGTACTCGCCCATCACCGCGTTCTGTTCCTCCGCTGTGAGCTCGTCCCATGCGGTGGTGACGCCGTCGGAGAAGATCTGCAGCATGTAGTTCATCGGTCGTTGCCTCCTTGGGGCAGGTTATTGATCCGCCCTCTAGACGATCCCTGTGACGCCCATTCGACGTATATGTCTTGATAAATATATAAATATCTGGTTATGCTTGTGGGGTGACGAGCACGGTGTTCGACGTCGTGGCCGAGCCGGCCCGCCGCGGGCTCTTGGATCTGCTGATGGTCGAGGGGCCGCTGCCGGTGGGAGCGCTCGTGGCGCGCAGCGGCCTGAGCCAGCCGAACACCTCACGCCATCTGCGCGTGCTGCGCGAGGCGGGGCTAGTGGAGTGCCGAGCGGAGGGGCAGCGGCGGGTGTATGCGGTGCGCGGCGAGGGTTTCGCGGAGCTGGCGATGTGGCTCGCGCCTTACGTGCGGCTTTGGCAGAGCGGGGCGAGGGCACCATGACACACTGTCCACTCGTGTAGTTCGATTGACTGGACTATCGCTTAGAGTGACGCGGTCCAGTGGCCGCCCTACGAGAAATCGACGCCGGCGGGGACGCCACATACGTGGCTCTCATCCACGGGATCGGGGCCACGAGCCCTGATCAATGGACACGACAGTCGGTGCAGGCACTGAGCGATTGGTGGCTGACCATGCGCCGCGGTGTGCACGCCGAGCGAGTCGCCTGCCCAAGAGGATGCGAGCTGGGCGCAGGCCACCAACACCTGTTGCTGAGCGCTCGCGGATACTCACGACGAGTCGACCTGGAGGCTTTGTTCTGGGCGGACCACGTACACCGACCGGGCATCGGAAGATGCGTGTGGATGGTGTTACAGGCAGGATTGCTGCTCAGCCTGATCGACACGCTCGCGGCGTTGATGACCGCGGTCGAAGGCATCTCCGAGTCAAAGGGCGAGATCGAGCTCGCCCGCTCGACCTGGAGGATGGCATCGAGCTTCTTGCGAATAGTGCTCGCATCGATGTTGACGCTGTGCGTCGCATTCCTCGTGCTGTGCCCGCGGTGGCGGGCCACGATCGGCGACGCGCTCGCCTGGAGCACCGACGAAAGCTCACGTGAGCGCGTCAAGCGAAAGCTGACGGATGCGCTGCGTGCTTCCGGGGCGTCACGCGTCGTGTTGATCGGACACTCGCAGGGAGGCTCGATCGCCGCTGAGCTGGAGCCGGGGCTGCGCTCGGAGGGCCGTGAGGTGCGGCTGGTGACGATGGGCAGCGGAGAGGGACTTCTGGCCGCGATGCACAGCGTGCTGCCACGCTGGTCGCTCTCCAAGAGCATCGTGTCGTGGACGGTACTGCTCGCGTTCTCCGTTCTGACGACCGCAACGCTCGTATCAGTGCTGGCCACAGACATGCACTTGGTCGCACCGCTGGCCGCGGCACCGCTGCGGATAGGAGGCTATGAGTGGCTTTCGAACCTCTTCCCACTCGAACACACGCGCGAACTGGTGCTCCACGAAACCGCCAACATCGCACCCGTGTTCAAGAGCCGCCTGATCCAGCCGTTCTCCCTGCCGTCGGTGGCAACTCCCGCGCTGATCGCGAGCTCCGCATTGGCGGTGCTCCTGGTGACGATCGGCGCAACACCGGCAAGAACGCTGAGCGCGGCCACCCACACTGAGGCTCCCGGAATCGACATCGTCGCGACACACGACATGGTCGCTGCCGCGATGCTGCAACTGGGGCCTGTTGAGCGCCGCCGCCGCGTGAGCCAGTGCGGGTCCCTGCTGCGCGACCACACGTCGTATCTGCGCAACGGCTCCGTACTGGGTCTGCTCGCCGCGCAGGTGGAGTGTGCCGCGGGCCTACCCGAGGACGACGACGAGGACATAGGTGCCCTGGCGATGGAGGAGTATCACCGCGCGGGGCTGGCGCTGCGCAGCTGGACGCGTCCCCTTCTATTCGTGTCGATCGTGGGCGCGTTCGCATGGCTCACCCCCGGAGAGGTCGCGCCGGTAGCCTGGATATCGGCGGCGGGCGCATGTTGTCTGATGGCATCGGTCGCGCTCACAGCCTCGAGCGCACGATGGCTGACGCGCGCAGGGCGTGACCTCGACGCGTGTTACCTGACGGCCGTCGTGCGTGAGCGCGCGCGCCTGCGACGGGCACGTCCATACTGGGCGGGGATACTGGGGCTCGCCGGCGTCCCGCTGATCGGAGGGGCGGCGGTTGTCTTCACCACGCCAACCGTGCGCAATTCACTCGAACAGCGTCCGGGACTGCAGGCCCTGACGCTCGTCGCTTTCATGGTCGGCGTGATTCTCTGTGCTTTGGCATGGCGGTCTCTGTTTGGCTTTCAGCGTGGACCGGGGACCACCGTCGTCGTGACACTCGCCGCCCTGCTTTGGCTGCTTCAAGGTACGTCGGGCAGTGCCGGGATGGCGGCTCTCACGGCAGTGCTCGCGTATTGGTCTCACCGCCGCGAGAGCAGCGAGCGCAGGCGCACGGCTGCCGAGCAGAGCGGAGCCCGCGACCTCGTTGCTGGACCCCTCACAGATGCCCCGGAAAGCTGACTCGGCCCAGGACTGATGACACCGACCGCCCCTCAGTCGAGCACAAAGGCGACCTCGTCCACGAAGCACCACGACCAGTCCTCGCCGGGCTCGATCGAGCTGGCGATCGGATGAGACGCCTCGACGGCGTGCTTCGAAGCGTGGCGGTTGGGGGAGGAGTCGCAGCAGCCAACTTTGCCGCACGTGCGACAGACGCGCAGGTGAACCCAGCGACCGCCCATCTGAAGACACTCCTCGCAACCCGGCACCTCGGTGCGGGCGGGCACCTCGCTGACCTCAATCCGATCGAGATGCGCGCAGGTCTGCTGTGGGCTCATGCGGCTTGACCTCCTTCGCTCGCTTGTGTCGATGGTAGGACGGAAGCCGAGGCCGACCCCTCGCCGCCGGGCGCGGAGACACCCTGGACCGGCAGCCGGATGTGGAAGACCGTGCGCCCCGGCTCGCTCGTGAGGTCGATCGAGCCGCGGTTGCGGTCGCGCACGATCCGACGCGCCGTGTCGAGGCCGAGACCGGTGCCCTGGCCGACGTCCTTGGTGGTGAAGAACGGCTCGAAGATGCGCTCGCGCACGGCGGGCTCGATCCCCGGGCCGTCGTCGGCGATGTCTACGCGCACGCACGGCCCCTCGCGGCTCGTGGAGATCGTGATGGTGCCCCGCTCGCCGAGCGCCTGGATGGCGTTGTCGAGCAGGTTCATCCACACCTGGTTCAGCTCGCCGCCGTTGAGCATCAGCTTCGGAAGCGCGCGGTCGTACTCGCGCACCACCTCGATGCGCGTGTGCTTGAGCTTGTGGCCCAGCACCGCGAGCGTCGTCTCCAGGCCCTCGTGGATGTCCGTCTCCACCAGCTCGCCGCGGTCCATGTACGCGTACTGCTTGACCGCGCCTACGAGCGCGCTCATGCGCCCCGTCGACTCCGTCAGCTCGGCGGCGAGGTTCTGCGCCGTGAGCGACGCGGCCACCCACTGCAGCGCGGCGGGCGTGGCGGTGCCCGCGAGCTCGTTGACGCGCTTCAGCCACGCCGCGTCTACGCCCGCGAGCGACAGCGGCTCGGCGAGCTTCCACGCCTCCTCCACGCCGAGGTCTTCGATCGCCTCGCGCAGCGCGTCCTCCGCGTCGGCCGCGTCCAACGCCTCCAGCACGCTGTGGGCGGCGCACTGCGACAGCGCCTGGCGCTGCAGGTCCACCAGCTGCTGGGCCTCCTCGCGCGTCACACCGGACTCCACGAAGTGACCGATCGTGGACGCGAGCACGCCGAGCGCCTCCGCCAGATCGGCCGCCGCGCGGCGCGCCGCGGAGGCGGGATTGTTGAGCTCGTGTGCGAGGCCCGCCGCCATCGTGCCGAGTCCCGCGAGCCGCTCGCGGTCGGACTCGAACGCGGTGATGCGGCTCACCACGGGACGCACCTGCGCCATCACGCGTTCGAACACGGGGCGCTGCGCAAGCGCCAGCTCGATGAACTCATCGGGCTCCACCGCCGCGATCGTGACGTCCCCGAGCGCGACCATGCGCACGTTCGACACGCCGCCGGTGAGCACCGCGATCGCTCCCACCCACGTCGGCGCCCTGTGCTCGCCCACCGGCTCCGCACGGCCCTCCGCGTCGATCTGAAACGCCTCCAGGGAGCCGGAAAGGACGAGGTGAAACGCCGGCGATGGCTTGCCCTGCTCGGACACGGGGGTGCCGGGCGCGAGCTCGCGCGTGCGCGCCGCCTGCGCCCAGCGTTCGAGCTGCTCCTCGGAGAGGCCCTCGAACAGGTCCACCTCGCGCAGCTGCGCAACGCTCGGGTGGCCGCCGCTCATGGGCTCGCGAGGTACTCGTGGATGAGCGACACCGCCATCGAGCCCTCCCCCACCGCGCTCGCGACGCGCTTGATCGAGCGGGCGCGCACGTCGCCCGCGACGAACACGCCAGGTACGCTCGTCTCGAGCACGTAGGGGTCGCGCTTGAGCGGCCAGCCGTGCTCGCGCACCTCAGAGCCAGCGAGGATGAAGCCGCGCTCGTCGCGCGCCACCACACCCTCCAGCCAGTCCGTGCGCGGCGCGGCGCCGACGAACACGAAGCACGCGTCCACCTCCTCGACCGTCTCCGCGCCGGTGGAGTCGCGGATGCGCAGCGCGCGCAGGCGCCCGTCCTCGCTCTCCGCCTCAATCGCCTGCGAGCCGGTGCGCACGTCGATGTTTCCCAGCGCCGCGATCTGCTCGATCAGGTAATGCGACATGGACTTCGCGAGCGAGTCTGCGCGCACGAGCATCGTCACCCTCGCCGCGTAGCCGGAGAAGTACACCGCCGCCTGCCCCGCGGAGTTCGCGCCGCCGATCACAACCACGTGCTGGTCCGAGCAGGCGCGCGCCTCGGTGAGCGCGGCGCCGTAGTAGATGCCCGAGCCGGTGCAGGCGGTGAAGCCGGGGGAGTCCAGCTGGCGGTAGGACACGCCCGAGGCGACGATCACGCAGCTTGCGCTCAGCGCGCCGCCGCCTGAGAGCTCCACGATCCGCCCGGCGCCCTCCACGCGCAGCGCGGTGGCGTCCTTGATCGTCAGAAGCTCCGCGCCCAGGCGTCTGGCCTGGTCTGTCGCGCGACGAGCGAGATCGGAGCCGGACAGGCCCGCGGGGAACCCCAGGTAGTTCTCGATGCGGCTCGACTGCCCCGCCTGGCCGCCTGGCGCCTCGCGCTCGACCATCACCGTGCGCAGCCCCTCCGAGGCGCCGTACACCGCCGCCGCGAGGCCGGCGGGCCCGCCGCCGACGATCACGATGTCGTAGTGCTCCGCCGCCGGCTGCACCGCCACGCCGATGCGCTCCGCCAGCTCGAGGATCGTGGGCCGCTCCAGCACCGTGCCGTCCTCCAGCAGCGCCACCGGCAGCCCGCCCGCGTCCACACCCGCAACCGTCAGCAGCTCGCGCGCCTCGCCGTCGCGTTCCACGTCCAGCCAGCGCGCGGGCACGCGGTTGCGCGCGAGGAAGTCGCGCAGGTCGTGTGACTCCTTGGAGAAGCGATGGCCGATCACGCGCACCCCACCCGACTCCAGCGCAGCGCCAGACTCCCATGTGGTGAGCAAGTCCTCGACGACCGGGAACAGCTGCTCCTCGGGCGGGTCCCAGGGCTTGAGCAGGTAGTAGTCGAGCGCCACGTCGTTGATCGCCGAGATCGCCGCCTCGGTGTCCGCGTAGGCGGTCAACAGCACGCGCTTTGCCTCCGGCACGACCTGACGAGCCTGCACGAGGTAGTCCGTGCCCGACATCCCGGGCATGCGCTGGTCTGCCACGAGCAGCGCCACCTGCTCTCCACGCTTACGGATCTGCGCCAACAGCTCAAGCGCCTCCGCGCCCGAGGAGGCGCGCATCACCCGGTAGCGCTCCCCGAACCCGCGCCGCAGATCGCGCGAGACGGCCGCCAACACCGCGGGCTCGTCGTCGACCGCGAGGATCACCGGCCTGCGCGCTCGCGCCTCGCTCACGGGCTGCTGGTGAGAGGAGTCGGCGTCGGCCACACCCGGAACGCTAGCGAGGCTGTAAAGGGCCGGCAAAGTGTGCGGCAGGTGGCGAATCAAGTTGCACCGAACAACCGTGCCGATCAGGTCGTCTCTGAGCAGCCGCTCACGGCACCGCAGCGTCGAGCTTGCGCCTGAACGTGTCCGGGTTGAGCGCTGGATATCGGAACAGCTCTGGCTCGATCGCGTCGTAAAGCTCCCGAAGGCGCACGGGCTCCACGAGACCTCTGGCGAGCATCGCGCGAACGTCGTCGAGATCCTGGTCAAAGCCGCGCTCGATCTTTGCCAGTGCCTGGGAATAGAAATCAAAGTGATGCACACCGACTGTGCCCTCCTGGAGGACCAGCGGGCTGCGCTCCTGCCAGCCAGGAAGCTCTGGAATGAAGTCTGGCGGCGAGGCCAACTCGATGTTCACCCCGAGACGCTCCTTCAACCCAGGGAGCGCGCGCAACAATTCGTCAGCTTCCGGTTCGAAGCGCATGTCGACGTCCACAGTGGTCTCGCGCCAACCTTCGAGCACAGCCGTCGAGCCACCGGTCAGATAAATTCGAACGGGTCCTCGCGCGATGCGTCCGAGCTCACGAGCGAGAGCGCGAATCCGCTGGTCGTCAACCGGAGGCCGCATGCTGCTCCGCCGCCCGCGCGAAGCTGACCACTCGACCGACGAGAGCGTTGTAGCGACTGTGCGCGCCATCATCGCCATCTGAAAGCAATTCATAGAGGCGATGCGAGGGTCGCTCAATCCCATCGGCGGGAACCGCGAACCCGAGCGCCCGCAGCCTGGGTGCGGCCATCGAAACGAGCAGCGAAGCCTCGCTCTCGCGTCCGGCGGCGAGATCGGCGAGACCGACGCTCACGATCTCGTGCCCGGGGAAGGTGCTAGGCACATCCATCATGCCTCAATAGTAGGCGGGCGTGGATTCGCGGTGCTGAGGCGCCCTCTCAGCGCCTCCTGCGTCCTCGCCTGAGCAACGACGAGGATCGACGCGTGCGGCGCCAGGCGCAGTCGCGTGCAAGATGGCGGCAGCGGTGGGTCGGCTGAGCGAGCATCGGGGTGTAGCGGCGCCCCAGACACGTTCTGCGTTCCTCACACAGGAGCATCGCGCACACGCTAGCGAGACACCGTGCGGGGTGGGCAATAATGTCAATCTCTGTCTAAGGTGTGCTGTGCGGCTGTGCTCTGCCCACTCGTAGCCGTCAGAGACTCACGGCATTCGCTGCGCTCACCGGATCGCCATCGAGATGTCTCGCTCCCGTCTGCCTCGCCAGCTTGGCGCTCGCCCCCGGCCCTCCCAGAGCGAGAGACCATCTGTCGGTGAAGCCGCTCAGCTCCTTTGCGTGCCGCGGCAGCCGCTCGCGCATCGTCGCCGAGACGACCGTCAGATCCGGATCGACGATCTGGGCTACCTCGGTGAGCGTGTCGATCGGCGTGTCGGCGCCGAGATAGACGATGCGCCAGCCGAGCTCGTGCAGCGCGATCCCGAACACCATCAGGGCTAGCGTGTGCTGCTCGTCGGGCGCGCACGCCAGCAACGCACGGGGACCAAGGCCACGGTCCCAACCGCGCGCGAGCGCGAACAGGCGCGCCTGAAAGAAGTTCGTGGCGTAGTGCTCTTCGGCGACCGTGACGCTCCCCGCGTTCCACCGCTCCCCCAGCTCGTGCATGTACGGCAGCAGCACGTCACGAGTGACGGTGGTCGGCGTGAATGTCACGAACAGGCGCTCGAGCGTGCGCTGTGCGGAGGTCTCATCAAAGCGCATGAGCGCGCTGCGGATCTCTTCGTGGGCCGCGCTTACATCGTGCGAGGGAACTGCCTGGCCATACCCAGCGTTCGCTTCGAAGCGAGCGGCGATTGTGAGCTCAGCGGCTTGGGCGGTGGGCATCCCCTCGGACATGTAGCGCAGCATCAAACGCACTCGGTTCTCGTCGAGAGGTGAATACAGGCGGTAATTGCCCGCCGAGCGTCGGGGCTGCAGCAACCCATAGCGCCGTTCCCACGCTCGGAGCTGGTAGGTGCTCACCCCCGTTCGCTCGCTGAGGTCGCCAATTCGCATCCAAGCCGAGTGAGAAGCCGGCATAAGTCCATAAGTCTAAACCTTTCACAAACCTTGGACACGGGTCCGAGGTCGCTCATACCCGTTCCATACCTCTCCGCTCTTGGATCCACACTCGGGCGCGAGATCTTGCGGCGGTCAAGTTCTCCAACTCAAGGATGGAAACCAAAATGCACAGCAAGACGATCAAGCGGGTACTCGGCTCGTTCGCAGTGGTCGGCGTCACAGCCGCGATGGCGGGACTGGGCACGTTCGCCACGTTCACCAGCTCCACCTCCGCAAGCCACACGATCTCATCGGGCACCGTCTCGATCGCGCTCGGCACGACCGGCGCGGCCAACCGCCTGACGATCGGCGCATCGAACGTCGTCCCGGGCGACACGATCCAGCGCGCGGTCGATCTGATCAACAACGGCAACGGCAGCGCGGACAACCTGTCCTCGATCGTGCTCAGCACGACCGCCACGCCGAGCTCGCTGCTCGACACCGACATCACCAACGGTCTGCAGATGACGATCGACAAGTGCTCGGCCGCGTGGACAGAGGCTGGTACGTCACCCGCCTACACGTACACGTGCGGCGGCACCACCAGCACCGTCCTCGCCTCGCGGCCCGTGGTCGGAGCGAGCATGGCGCTCAGCGGCCTCGCGTCGCTGAACACCGGCTCCACCGATCACCTGCGCGTGACGCTGACGCTGCCCACCGCCGCGCCGAACACGCTGCAGGGGCAGACATCGACCATCTCCTACAACTTCCTCGGCACGCAGCGCGTGGCCGGCAACAAGTAGGAGCACAAGCCATGACCACGCTCAGGATTCCGGTAGCGCAACCCCTGGATGTGGGTCATGCCCCGCGCGCGAGGAGGGTCAGGGGGACCCTCCTCACCGCGGTGATGTGGGGCCAGCGCGCGCTCGTCGCGCTGGCCCTCACACTCTTCATCACAATCGCGCTGCTGCCCCGGCTGGGCCTTTACCGCCCCGTCACGGTTCTCTCAGGCAGCATGCGCCCCACCTTCTCCCCCGGCGACATGGTGATCGTCACCCCCGAGCCGGTCAGCTCGGTGCGCGTGGGGCACGTCATCTCCTACAAGGTGCCCATCGGCGCCCACCAGGTCGAGACGCACCGCGTCGTGCGCATCCTGCAGGGCGGAGAGCACCCGGTCGTGCAGACTCGCGGAGACGCGAACAACGCCAACGACCCGTGGACCGCTCGCCTGGAAGGCGACACCGCGTGGCAGCACCGGATCACCATTCCCAAGCTGGGCTATCTGGTGAATGCCTTCCGCAGTCACGCCGTGCAGACGGCCGCTGTGAAAATCGTCCCCGTGCTGCTCGCGCTGCTCGTGCTGTGGGAGATATGGGGCATCGGCAGCCGCCGGTCCGCATCCACGTCCAGCCGCGAGGCCGCCTGAGCGATCATGTCCATCCGCAGGGGCTACACCTCGCTCGCCGCCGTAGCGCTCGTCGCTGCGTGCGCGCTCGCGAGCGCGCACGTCGCGCTCGGCGTGTTCAGCAAGACCGCAGCCGGCGGCTCGCTCACCGTCGCCTCCTCCACCCTCTCGCCCGCCACCGCCCTGAACCTCACCCAGGTCAACTGCAGGATCAAAAAAACGCCCGAAATCGAAGTGGACTGGGCCGCCACGAGCTCTGGCTACGTGACCTCCTATGTGGTCGAACGCGCCACCTCGAGCAGCGGCCCCTTCAGCGAACGCACCACGCTTCCCGCCGAACAGACGGTCTACACCGACAAAGGCGGGTCGCTGACGTACTCCACGACCTACTACTACCGGGTCAGCGCGGTGTATCGCTCCTGGAGCGCCGTAACGACCGTGAAATCCATCAAGACGCTCAGCAGCTCCTGCCTTTAGTGGGTACGTCGGCACGGGCACGTGAGCACACTTGTGCCCATCGTGGAGGACGGGGCTTGTGCAATCGGCGTCATGTGCCGATGAGCACAGTTGTATGGCCGTCCAAGACTCAGGCTCAGCGGATTCCACCGTGCGCGTACCACTGCCGCCATCCGTCCCCGAGGGGCCCCCCAGTGGAGATCTGTGCCGCCTCGGCGAGACGCTGAAGGCGCGCGCCGATGACGTCCTCACGCTGACCGTCGCGCGCAGCTCAGGGCCAGGGCACGAAGTCGAGGCGCTCGTGCAGGAGAGCTTCGAACGGATCAGCGCGAGCTCCACCCTTGCCGTCGCACGTTGGATCGCCGGAGAGGGCCTGGAGGTCGCTCGCATCGCGGGACAGGAAACGTGGGAGATCTTCGGAGAGCTCGCCGCCCAGCGCGCCGCGTCGCTGAACGAGGTCACCCGCCGCAGCCTGTTCTGGCGCGACTCGATGGCCGAGGTGCTGCGTGACAGCGCCGCCGAGATGGAGATCTCGACCGAGGTGCTGTACGAGGCGCTCAACATCCTGCAGCTGAGTCTCGAGTTCAGCCTCGTGCAGATGTGCGAGTGCTTCGAGAGCGAGCGCCAGCGCACCGACGAGGAGCTCACGCGGCGCGAGGAGGAGCTCGCGTTCCTCGCCACCCACGACTCGCTCACGGGCCTGCCCAACCGCACGCTGATCCTCGACCGTGTCGAGCAGATGCTCGCCCGCTCGCGGCGCAGCCAGACGCCCGTCGCTGCGCTGTTCGTCGACCTCGACAACTTCAAGAGCATCAACGACACCCTCGGCCACGGGGTCGGCGACGAACTGCTGCGCGCGGTCGCCGCGCGGCTCAACGGCGTCGATCCGCGACACCGACGCGCTCGGGCGCCTCGGCGGCGACGAGTTCGTGGTGATCTCCGAGGACCTCTCGCTCGACCGCCGGCCCCGAACTGGTCGCCGAGCGCCTGCTCGACGCGCTGCAGCACCCCTTCAAGCTCGGCCCCGACGAAGACACCCGCCTGACCGTCACCGCCAGCATCGGCATCGCCACCGGCGCCGCGACCACCGCCGAGGAGCTGCTGCGCGACGCCGACATCGCCATGTACCGCGCCAAGTGGGACGGCAAGAACCGCTACGCCGTGTTCGAGATCGAGCATGCAGGACATCGTGCAGAACCGCATGGAACTGGAGATGGACCTGCGCGAGGCGCTCGCGCAACGACGAGTTCTTGCCTCGCCTACCAGCCCACGCTCGACCTCAGCAGACATGCGCCCCACCGGCGTGGAGGCGCTGATCCGCTGGCAGCATCCCGTGCGCGGCGCTCGTCCAGCCCGACGACTTCATCCCGCTGCTGGAGGAGACCGGCCTGATCGTGGATGTCGGCAGGTGGGTGCTGCGACGAGGCATGCGCGCAGGGCGCCGCCTGGCGCGCGGCGGGCTACGAGATCGACATCGCTGTGAACGTCTCCGGCACGCCAGCTCGACACCGACCAGCTGATCGCCGACATCGAACAGGCCCTCTCCGACAGCGGTCTCGAGCCCGAGGCGCTCACGATCGAGATCACCGAGACGACGCTCATGCGCGACCTCGAGGACACTGCGCGGCGGCTCGCGCTGATCAAGCAACTGGGAGTGCGCATCGCGATCGACGACTTCGGCACCGGCTACTCCTCGCTCGCCCACCTGCAGCGGTTCCCGGTCGACGCGCTGAAGATCGACCGCTCCTTCATCTCCGGGCTCACCCACAACCACGAGGGCGAGACGCTCATCCACACGCTCGTGCAGCTCGGCAAGACGCTCTCGATCGAGACCTTCGCCGAGGGCATCGAGCAGCAGCAGCGAGCTGTCGCTGCTCAAGAGCCAGGACTGCGACAGCGGCCAGGGCTTCCTGTTCGCACGGCCGCTCGACGTGGATGCCACCGAGGCGTTCCTGAAGGACTGGGCCGAGAACAACGTGCCCGCTGCGGCTGAGGCGCCGCGGCGGACGTAGAGTTCACCCCGGCCGCCGGTAGCGGTAACCGAACCCGCGCACCGTCTCGATCGGGGTCTCGTTCGGCGCGGCGGGGTCGAGCTTGTGGCGCAGGTAGCCCACGTACAGCTTCACCTGCTCGGGGGACACGCCCAGCGCGTCGCCCCACACCAGGTCGAGCAGCTGGTCGCGGCTGAGCACCTGGTTGGGGTTGCGCACGAACGCGCTCAGCAGCTTGAACTCCAACGGGGTGAGTCGCACCTCGCGCCCGTCGCAGCGCACCTCGCGCTGGGCGAAGTCGATGCTCACGCGCGCGTCCGCGTAGGTCTCCATCTTCTCGCCGCGCGGCCGCGCGCGGCGCAGCAGCGCCTGCACGCGCGCGAGCAGCTCCTGGTGGCCGAACGGCTTGATCACGTAGTCGTCCGCTCCGCCCTGCAGGCCGCGCACGCGCTCGAACTCCGTCTCGCGCGCGGTCAGCATCAGCACCGGCACGTCGCTCAGATCGCGGATGCGCTCCAGCGTCGCCCAGCCGTCGAGCTCGGGCATCTCCACGTCCAGGATCACCAAGTCGACCGGCTTGGCATACAGCTCGCGCAGCCCAGCGCGCCCGTCGAGCGCTTCGCCGACCTCATACCCTGCCCGCTCGAGCATCCCGCGCACGATCTCCAAAACGATCGCATCGTCGTCCACCACGAGCACCCGGGTGCGACTCATACCCCGCTCATACCGCCCCCCGCCCCCGATTCACTCCACCCGCACCGATCATCCAGCCATGGCACGAATACTCATAAGCGAGCCCCACGACGACGTCCGCCGAATGCTCGAGCGGATGGTCACGCGGCTCGGTCACGAGCCGATCTCCGTCAGGATCATCACGCCCGGGGATCTCACCAGCGCCGACGTGTTCATCCTCGAGCCCGCATCCCCCGTGAGCGCGGTGTACGCGCAGTCCGCCTCGCTCGCCGTACCCTGCCTGCCGCTGATCTGCGCGAGCGTCGCCGGCCCACCCGAGGAGCTCGAAGAGCTCGGCATCGAATTCGCCGCCAGCCTGGTCAAGCCGTACACCCTCGACCAGCTGCGCGTCGCGATCCGACGGGCGCTGCTCGCGGGCCGAGAACGTGCATGCCGTCCGCGACCGACTGACGAGGAGGACGAACACAAAGTCGCTTGACCGCGCGCTCATCGCGGGCGCTCGAGCATCTGCGCCACCTTCGCCAGCAGCGCGTGCCCCGAGAACGGCTTCTCGATCAGCATCACGCCCGCGTCCAGGTGTCCGCCCGCGTCGAGGATCGGCTGCGCGAACCCGGACATGAACAGCACCCGCACCTCGGGCCGCCTCTGCAGCAGTTGCTGCGCCAGCTGCGGACCGGGCATCTGCGGCATCACCACGTCGCTCAGCAGCAGGTCGATCTCCTGCTCGTGGGCGTCCGCCGCCTCGAGCGCCGCCGGACCGTTCGACGCGACGATCACGCGATAGCCCGCCCGGGTGAGGATGCGCTCCACGACCTCGCGCAGCGCCCGCTCGTCCTCCACCAGCAGGATAGTCTCCCCGCCGTTGCGCAGGGGTAGCTCCGCGTCCGCCTCCTCGACGGCGCGCGTGGGACGGTCGGTCGCCGGCAGCAGCACCGTGAACGTGGTGCCCACGCCGGGCTCGGAGTAGATCTGCGCACGCCCGCCCGCCTGCTGGACGATTCCGTAGACCGTCGCCAACCCCAGGCCAGTGCCCTGCCCCGGGGGCTTGGTGGTGAAGAACGGGTCGAACGCGCGCTTGAGCGTCGCGCCCGACATGCCCGTGCCGGTGTCGCTCACGCGCAGGCGCACGTACGGTCCGGGCGTCAGGTCCAGGCGCGCGGCCGCGTAGGTCTCGTCCACGTCGACGTTCGACGTGTCGATCCTCAGCTCGCCCCCATCCGGCATCGCATCGCGCGCGTTCACCGCCAGATTCACCAGGATCTGCTCCAGCTGCCCGGGATCGACCAATACCGGATGCAGACCGTCCGCCAGTGAGCTGTGCAGCTCCACGTGCTCGCCCAGCGTGCGGTGCAGGAGCTGCTCCACGGCGACGACCACGTCGTTGACGTCCACCACCTCCGGCTGGACGACCTCGCGGCGAGCGAACGTCAGCAGCTGGTGGGTGAGGCTGGCCGCCCGCTCGGCCGCCGTGGTGATCTGCGCCACGTCCTCGCGCAGCGCCCGTCGCCCCTCCTCGGTCTCGAGAGCTCTCTCGAGGTCGTCGTTCACGAACGCCGCGTAGTTGATGATCACGGCCAGCAAGTTGTTGAAGTCGTGCGCGATCCCGCCCGCCAGTTGCCCCAGGCTCTCCAGCCGCTGCGCCTCGTGCAGCTGATTGCGCAGCCGCTCGCGCTCCGCCTGCGCCTGCAGCTGCTCGCGCTCGCGCGCCGCCGCCATCCGCTCGGTGATGTCGCGGTTGACCTCCAGCAGGCCCACGAGCGCTCCCGCCTCGTCGCGCTGTGCTGCCCAGCGGCTCTCCACCAGCACGCGACGGTCGTCCTTGGTGTGCTGCACGAGATCGCCCTCCCAGCTGCCCGTCTCGGCGACGAGGCGCTCGATCTCCTCCAGCGCGATCGGATACTCCGTGCGCAGAAGCTCGCCGGGCGTGACGCCCAGCGCTTCCTCGCGCGCGAATCCGTACGTCGTCTGCGCGCCGCGATTCCAGAACGTGATGCGGCGCTCGGCGTCGCGTGCGAAGATCGCGTCCGCGGCGAGGTCGAGCAGCGCCGTGTGCGCCGCCAGCTCGCGTGAACGTGCCGTGGAGGACTTGTCGCGGCGGAGGCCCTTATTCCACATTTCAGGCTCTTTCCACATTCAGAGCCTACCGCGCTAGCCGAGCATCTGCTCCAGCGCGCGCGGAAGCGCCATCGGATCAAACGGCTTCGCGAGCACTCCGGCGGCACCCAGCGCCTCCAGCCGGCGGCGATCCGCGCTCTGCGCCTTCGCCGTCAGAAAGATCACGGGCACATCCCGAGCGAGCCCATCGGCGCGCATGCGCGCGAGCGTGCTCGGCCCGTCCATGCCCGGCATCATCACGTCGAGCAGCACCACGTCGAACGGCCCGTCCTCACGCAGGATCCGCAGCGCCTGCGGCCCCGACTCGGCGGATACGACGCTCCAGCCGCCCACCTGCTCGAGGCTCAGCCGCGCGATCGCGCGGATGTCCTCGGCGTCGTCGACCAGCAGCAGCCGCGACCTCATGCCGCGCTCTCAGCCAACCGCCCGCCGCGTCGATCGGCGCTGCTGCGCGCCTCGAACGGCGGACGCTGTCCCGCTCCACGGGCGAGCGGCAGCGTGAAGTGGAACGTGCTGCCCCTGCCATCGACGCTCTGCGCCCACATGCGCCCGCCGTGGCGCTCTACGATCCCACGCGCGATCGGCAGCCCCAGGCCCGTGCCGCCCTTCTCGCGCGCATCGGTCGCGTCGACCTGGCGGAAGCGCTCGAAGACGCTCTCCAGCCGGTCTGCGGGAATGCCGCGTCCCTCGTCGGCCACCGAGAACAGCGCGCTCTCGCCATCGGAGTCCACGCGTGCGCGGACGCTCACGACGCCGCCGTGGGGCGAGAACTTCACCGCGTTGCCGAGCAGGTTCACGAGCGCCTGCACCACACGATCGCGGTCCGCGAACACCGTAAGTGGGGCGACATCTATATGCATCCTCACGCCCGCCGCGTCGGCCGTCGCCTGCACCACCCGCAGCGACTCTCCCACCAGCTCGCACGCATCGACCGCGCCGCGCTCGAGTCGCATGCTGCCCGCGGTCATGCGCTCGAAGTCGAGGATGTCGTTCACCAGGCGCACCAGCCGGTCGGTGTTGAGCACCGCCACCGCCACCATGTTCGCCGCCTCGGGCGGTAGCTCCCCCAGCACGCCGCCGTCGAGCAACCCCAGCGAGCCCCTGATCGAGGTCAGCGGCGTGCGCAGCTCGTGCCCCACGACCGACAGCAGCTCGTCCTTCAAGCGCTCGCTCTCGCGCAGCGCCGCCTCCGTCTGCACCAGCTCGCGCTGCGCCACGTACTGGCGCGCCGCGACGAGCACCGCCAGCACCGTCACGATCAGCAGCAGGCTCACGTTCGGGAAGAACGTGTCGTTGCGCTCCACGCCCAGCACCACGCCAAGTCCGATCGCCACACTCAGGTAGGGAAGCCAGCTCGCGCGCGAGGAGCGACCGTTCGCCGGCTCGAGCGCCGCGTCCGAGTCCTCCGGGAGCACGCGCCGCTGGCTCGCGCCCGCCAGCGCGAACACCGCGAACTCCAACGCGTACACCGTGTCGATCCCGTTGCCCGGCCTGTATGTCCCGTGCAGTTGCCCCGACCCGTAGAGCACGTCCGCCACGACGCCCAACAGCACCGCCGCCGTGACCAGCGCCAGCGGGATGCGCAGCGCCACGGGGCTGTGGCGCAGGAGCACCGCCGCGAGGCCCGCCAGCAGGAACAGGTCGCCCACCGGGAACGCCAGCGACACACCCATCGCCAGCGCGCTCTGGCCTTCCTCCAGCGCCGTGGGACCAAGCACGAAGTACCACACCACCGCGCCGCCGCCGAGCACGATCGTCGCCCCGTCGAGCACCGTCCGCACCAGCTTCGCGCGCGTCATGGCCGGCACCGGCACACGCAGCAGCGCCACCAGCAGCAGCGGATAGAACGCGAGGTAGCACGCATCCGCCAGCGACGGATACGGAGCGCCGCCGAAGCCCACGTCGTAGATCACCTGCGTCAGATCGCCGAGCGTCTCCGCGAGCAGCGCAAACGCGAGCAGCCGCCAGAAGCGACGCAGTCCGCGTGCGTGCTCGCAGCGAAGCGCCGCGCACCACGCGGCGAGAGCCGCGGCCGCGTCCAGTGGCAGGAGCAGCAGATCCCCTACGCCCTCCCTGCTGCCCGGAATCCAAGCGAACAGCTGCCAACTGCCGTAGAGCAGCACGAATCCCACGATCGCGCCGGCCACACGCGCGAAGCGCCCACGAGAGGAGGTCGAGGCGAACTCTGCCATACGCGTGCGTTAACGGCACCTTCCACACCCCGGCGCCCCGTAGTTCACCGCGACGAGCTCGCGGAGACTCCGCACCTCTGCGGGGTGACGTTCGCAGCGATCGACGCGATGTGGACCTTTGATCCCGTTGACGGCCCGCCGCTGGTCGTCGCACGCATCCGTGCCGATGCTCAACCAGGAACGAACATGCACGCGTCAGCCGACACGCTCGCCACTCCAAACGCACAGCGGCCCTCTCGCGGCGCGTCCGGTGCGCTGGACGCCCGCGCGATGCGCTCCATCTGGGAACGCCAGCAGGTCCTCCTCGAGAGCCGCCTCGCGACGATCGGGCGTGCGACGGGCGCGCTGGCCGACTGCTCCCTGGATGAGAGCACGAGAGACCGGGCGCAGCGCGCCGCGCACATGCTCGCCGGGTCGATCGGGATGTTCGGCTTCCACGGCGCCGCGCGCGCTGCTCGCGAGCTGGAACGCGGACTGGCCCGCCCCACGCACGAGAGCGTGCAGGAACTCGCCGCGCTCCTCGACCTGATCCGCAGTGACATCGGAGTGCAGCCCCCCGGAGTTTCCGAAAGCTCGACGCGGGCGCGTCCCGTCACGACATGTCTTGAAGATACTGAGCGTGCATTATTGTCAATACCGACCGCAAATGTCAACTCGGGTACGGTTCGCGCGCGGGGCGCCTCGCAAGCGCGAGCAGCGGCCGGCATCGAGGATGGCGCCAAATGAACGCAAGAGCACACAGCGAGAGCGCCTGTTGCGAGGGATGGTGGAGGTCGCCAATCGCAGCGGCTACGTAGGCGCGAGCGTATCCGCGGTAATCGCGCACGCGGGCACCTCGCGCCCCACGTTCTACGAGTACTTCACCGACCGGGACGACTGCTTCCGGGCGAGCATCGAAGACGTCGCTGGGCGATTGCTGGAGACGGTCTGCGAGGCCCTCGAAGCGCTCCCGCCGCAACGGGCCATGGCGGGCGCCGTCGAAGCGCTCATCGACTTCGCCTGCGAGGACCCCGGCGCCGCGCGCTTCTTGATGGGCGAGGCGATGGCGGGCGGCGCGGGCGCGCTCGACGCGCGCGACCGTGCGATCGCGCAGATCGCGGCGGCGGTCGAAGGCTCACAGCGCCGCACGCGCGCCGAGCAGGCGACCCCAGACCTCGCGGTGTGCGTGGCCCTGGGGAGCGTCTTCCGCGTGCTCGCTGCACGCCTGCGACGCGGCGAAGCGGCAATCTCCAGGCTCACCGAGGATCTGTGCGGATGGCTCGACGCATATGCGCGCCCAGCCGGAGAGCGTCGCTGGCAGAAGCTCTCCCCCGGACCGCCGCCGGCGCGCTCCCCGCACCTGCCGGACGCTCCGATTCAGAGCTCCCCCGGCGTGCTGCCGCCCGGACGGCCGCGGATCCCCGCGACGGAGATCGCGGAGAACCAGCGGCAGCGAATCCTCCACGCCGCCGCCACGCTCGCGCACGAGAAGGGCTATTTGGACACGAAGATCACGGACATCACGAAGCTCGCGCGAATCGACGGAAGCGCCTTCTACCGTCACTTCTCGGACAAGCAGGAGGCGTTCTCCGCCGTCCACGAGCTCGGCTTCCAGCAGGTGCTGGACGTCACAGCGAAAGCCTTCTTCGCCAGCGAGGGCTGGCCGGCGCGCAGTTGGGAGGCCGCGCGCGTGCTGACCCAGCTGCTGGAGGAGAATCCACTCGTCGCACACGTCGGGTTCGTCGAGGCGTACGCGGTCGGGCCGGCGGCGGTGCAGCGCATCGAAGACAGCCACGTCGCGTTCATGTTCTTCCTCCAGGAAGGACTCGCGCAGCGGCCCGAGAGCACGCCGCCCTCGCGGGTGGCGATGGAAGCGATCGTCGCGGCGATCTTCGAGATCCTCTACCTGAAGGTCCGTGAGCCGGGGAGGCCCAGGATCGCGACGATGCTCCCCCACGTCGCCCACGTGTGGCTGACGCCCTTTCTCGGCGTGGAGCTCGCCGACGAGTTCATCGACGCTCAGATGGCCGCCGAACGCGAACCAGCGTACAGAGCCACGCACAAAGTCTGACCCTCTGAACATGCGAAGCAGTGGGAAAGATCAGACATGGTCATCTCCTCATGTCAAGTGTTGCGTTATGCTGGTCGCATGGGAGCGGGGAGCGTGCGTGAGCAGGCGTCGGCGCCAATGCATTCGCCGGTCAACTGGGCGGTGCTCGGACTTGTCATCGAACGCCCGAGCTACGCGTACGAGCTGGCCCACCGCTTCGAGCGCACATACGCAGGCGCGCTGTCGCTGAGCAGCGTCTCGCACGTCTACACCGCGCTGGCTACGTTGCGCGAGCGCGGCCTCGTGAGCGAGGTGGCCGACCCTGGCGGCGCCGCTCGCTCCAAGCGCCGCTATGAACCCACCCAGGAGGGCCTGTGCGAGCACGCCGCGTGGCTGATCGAGCAGGTCTCCGAGGAGCGCCGTCGCCAGCGGCTGCTCGTCGCGCAGCTGGGAGCGCTCGCGCGGACGCCCGACCGCGCCGCGGCGGTGCTCGACGCATACGAGCAGGCATGTCTCGCGGAGCTGGCCGCCGCGCCGCCCGCCGGCGACAGGACTCCCGGCACGACCGGTCTCGTCGCACGCCTGATCGGCGAGGAGACGCGCCTCGCCGTGGCGGCGAAGCTCAGGTGGGTGCAGTATGCGCGCACGCAGCTGTTCGCGCTCGCGAGCTCTGGCCCCAACAACGAGATCGCACGTGAGCCTGCTTAGTCTTCACAGCGTCGGCAAGCGCTTCCGCGACGCTCAGCGCGAGCGGATCGTCCTGCGGGAGGTGTCCCTCGAGCTGAACGCGGGCGAGCTCGTCGGCATCTGGGGCCCGCGGCGCTCGGGGCGCACGACCCTGCTGCGCATCGCCGCCGGGATCGAGCCGCCGGACAGCGGCAGCGTACGTTTCCGCGGAGAGCCCCTGACGTCGGAGAGCCGCGGCGTGCTCGGCGTGGGCATCGGCTACGTGCAGAAGACGCTCCGCGGCAACGAAGAGCAGGGCGTGCTCGAGCAGGTCTGCGCGGTGCTGCTCGCGCGCGGCATCGGCATGGACCGCGCGCGCGAGCAGTCGCGCCGGGCGCTCGCCCGAGCCGGAGCGGAGCAGTGTGGCGCGATGCGCGTGCACGAGCTGGGCGGCGCGGAGGCGATGCGCGTCGCGGTCGCCCGCACGCTGGCGCTCTCGCCCGCCCTCGTCGTGATCGACGAGCCGACCGCGACCGTCGAGCTGGGCGAGCGCGACGAGCTGCTCGCGCTGCTGAGGGCGCTCGCAGCCGACGGCATGGCTGTGCTCGCAAGCACCAGCGAGCCGGACGAGCTCGCCGGGTTTCACCGAGCGCTGACGCTCGGCGACGGCGAGCTTCGCGGACCCAGCAGTCCCGAGCTCGCGCCCGTGGTGGCGATCCGTCGCCACGGCTCCTAGGAGGCTTGTTCGATGCTCGAGTTGGAGCGAGTGGTCAAGCACTACCGCAGCGCGACCGAGGAGGTCCACGCGCTCGACGGCGTCAGCCTGCGCCTGCAGGAGGGAGAGATGCTCGCGCTGCAGGGGCCCAGCGGCTCCGGCAAGACGACGCTGCTGCTGCTGGCTGCGTGCGCGCTGCGCGCGGACGCCGGATGCGTGAGCTTTCGCGGACGGGACCTCGCTAGCCTGGGACAGCGCGAGGCGGCGCAGTACCGCCTCGCGGAGGTCGGGCTGATCGCCCAGAGCACCCACCTGATGGCACACGTGAGCGCCGTCGAGAACGCCGCCACGAAGCTGCTGCTCGGCGGCGTCCCCCTGGGGCAGGCGCGCGAGCAGGCGATGGAATGGCTCGTGCGGGTGGGCATCGGCGACCGCGCCCAGCGCACACCCGAGGAGCTCTCCGGCGGAGAGCGCCAACGCGTGGCGATCGCGCGAGCGCTCGCGGGCAAGCCGAAGCTGATCCTCGCCGACGAGCCCACCGCGAGCCTCGACAGCCAGCGCTCGGCCGAGATCGTCTCGCTGCTGGGCGAGCTCGCACGCGAGCAGCGCGTGGGGGTGCTGCTCGTGACGCACGACGCGGAGGTCGCGGCCGCCGCCGATCGGGTGCTGCGGCTTCGCGACGGGCGCCTCGAGAGCGACGGCGCGCAACGGGCGCACGCGCATGCGTCCTGAGACGGGACAGCAGCTCACGACGCGACGGCTGCTCGGAGCGCGCGCGCTCGTCTACTTCTACCGGCGGCGCCTGCGCGCTCACGGCGTGCAGGAGCTGCTCGCGGGCGTCGGCATCGCGGCTGCCGTCGCGCTCGTGCTCGCCGCGGGCGTCTCGCAGAGCAGCATCGCCGACTCCACCAGGCGGGTCGCGCGCGCGGTGATCGGCTCAGCCGACCTTCAGCTGCGCGCCCGTGGGCCGGAAGGATTCGACGAAGCGCTGCTCGCGAAGGCCGAAGCGCTCCCCGGCGTGGCGCGCGCCGCGCCGCTGCTCGAACGCTCGATACGCGTGATCGGCCCGCACGGCAGGGGCACGAACGTCTACGTCGCCGGAACCGACGTCAGCCTCGCGGTGCTCAACGGGCTCGGCAGCACCCTGCCACTCGGGGCGCTGGCCAGCGGCAAGGTCGCCCTGAGCGCCTCCAGCGCGCGCACCGTCGACGTCAAAGGCCCGGCGGGCACGCACACCACGGATGTCACGCTGCTCGTCGGCGGGTCGAAGCGATCGATGCCCGTCAGCGCCGTGCTCAGCCGCGAATCCGTCGGCGTGCTCGCCGGCGCGCTCGTGGGGGTCATGCCACTGGCGAGCATGCAGCAGCTACTCGGTCAACCCGGGCGTATAACGCGCATCCTCCTGCAGACGCGACCCGGAGCGCACGCGAGGGTCGCCCGCGAGCTGCGCGCGCTCGCGGGCGAGCGACTGATCGTCAGCGACACCGAACAGGACGTCACGCTGCTACAGCAGGCCCTGCGCCCGAGCGGCCAAGCCAGCGACCTGTTCGCGGTGATCGGCGCGCTGCTCGGCTTCCTGTTCGCGTTCAACGCGATCCTGCTGACCGTGCCCGAGCGCCGCCAGGCGATCGCGGACCTGCGCCTGTCGGGCACCACGCGCAGCGCGATCGTGCAGCTCGCGAGCTTCCAGGCGCTGTGCCTCGGAATCGCATCCTCGATCGTGGGCGTGGCGATCGGCTACGTGCTCTCGCGCTGGGTCTTCCATCAATCGACCGCCTACCTCAACGGCGCGTTCACGACGAGCGGCGGCACGGTCGTAGCGGCACGCAGCGTGCTCGTCGCCGGGCTGGGCGGGATCCTCGTCACGTGGCTCGCCTCCGCCCTGCCGCTGCTCGACCTGCGCCGCGGCCGCGCGCCCGACGCGATCTACAGCCGCGAGGGAGTTCCCGGCAACGCGCTAGCCCGTCAACCGCGAATCTGGCTGTTCCTGCTCGCGCTCGCGCTGCTCGCGCTCGCGAGCTTGCTGTACGCGAGCGCACCGTCGCTCGCGCTCGCCGCGAGCGTCGCGCTCGCGCTCGCGACCGTGCTCGCGCTGCCGCTCACGTTCGCCGTCATGCTCGCCGGGGCGCGCGCGCTGAGCGAGCGCGCCCCACGCCTGGCCACGCTCGCGATCGCGCTCGGCGGAGTTCGCGGCACGACGCTCCGCTCGCTCGCGCTCGCGGCCACGGGATCGGTGGCGCTGTTCGGCAGCGTCGCGCTCGGCGGCGCGCGCTCGAACCTGCTCAGCGGAATTCGCGGCTTCGCGCACAGCTACGCCGCGGACGCGCCCATCTGGGTGGGCGAACCGGACGACAACCAGGCCACCGCGCAGCTCGCCGGCGACGGCAGCGCGCAGCGGATCGCACGTCTGCCGGGCGTCGCGTCGGTGCAGAGCTTCCAGGGCGCTTTCCTGACGGTCGGACAGCGACGCGTATGGGTCCTCGCGCGACCGCCCGGGGGCGCGCGACACGTGCTCGAAAGCCAAATCGTCGGCGGTCCTCGCGCGGCGAGCCGCGCGCAGGCGCGCATCGCGCAGGGCGGCTGGGTCGCGGTGTCGCGGCAGATCGCCGAAGAACTGCACACCCGCAGCGGCGGATCGCTCACACTGCCGACGCCCAGCGGAGAGATCTCCTACCACATCGCCGCGCTCACCAGCAACCTCGCATGGAGCCCCGGCGTGGTGTTCATGAGCGCCACGGACTTCGCACACGCATGGCGCACCACGAGCGCCAGCGCGCTCGCCGTGGGAGTGAAGGCGGGGATGGACAGCGGTCGAGTCGCCCGCGAGATCGTCTCCGCGCTCGGCCCTCGCAGCGGCCTGGAAGTCGCCACCGCTGCGACCCGCGAGGGCAAGATCAACGCGTTGACCAGCGAAGGGCTCAGCCAGCTCGGTCTCGTCTCCACGCTGCTGCTGCTCGCCGCGATACTCGCGCTCGGCGCCGCGCTCGCGTCGAGCATCCACCAGCGCCGCGGCGCGCTCGCGGGGCTGCGCCTGACGGGCGCCCCGCCGGCGAGGCTGCGGCGGATCCTGCTCGTGGAAGCCGCGCTCATGCTGGGCGCAGGATGCGTCACGGGCGCGCTCGCCGGCGTCTACGGGCAGTTCATCATCGACGCGTACCTGCGGCACGTCACCGGTTTTCCCGTCGCGAGCGTCGGCGCGAGCGCGCGCCCCGTGGAGATCGTCGCGCTCGTGCTCCTCGCCGCGCTCGCCTTCGCCGCCATCCCAGGGTTCCTCGCCTCGCGAGTACCGCCCGCGCTCGCCCTCGCGGAGGAGTAGACGCTCGTGGCCCGCGCAGGAGCGAACCCCGGACCGGCGGCCACACTCGCGCCGCTCGGAGCGATCGTGGTGGCGAACGCGCGCTACTGGCCGACCGTCGCGCCCGTCGTCAGGCGCGAGCTGGCCCTGTGGATGGAGCCCGCCGAGCGAATCGCCGACCCGTCGCTGCGCGCGCTGGCGATCGACAAGCTCACCCAGGAGCGCTTCAACGCAGAGGTCGCCGCCACGCTCGCAACGCTCGCTCCGCGGCGGGAGCGCGGCAGGACGGTGCGCGCGATCGTGGCGTTCGAGCTGCTGTTCGACTACCTCGACGGCCGCACCGAGCTGCCTTCGCAGGACCCGCTCGGCGAGGGCGCACGCCTGTTCGGCGCGTTCACCCGCGCCGTCGAGCGCGATCCGCATGCGCGAAACGCCGCTGTCCTCGGCTCCGGAGCGCCGGCGGGTGGCGTCGACGTGCGCGAGCTCAGCGAAAGGGAGCACGAGACGACCGACGGCGCTTACATGCGCGCCCTCGGTGAGACGACGCGCTCGAATCTGTTCGCGCTGCCGGCGGCCGCGGCGGTTGCGGCTGCCGCGCAGGACGCTGCCGAGCGTTGCGCGCAGGCGCAGACGCGACTGCACGCCGCCGCTGTGCTCGGCGACGAGCAGCTGCGCGAGTGGGCCGGCGAGTCGGCGCGAGCGAGCGGCCTCGGCTGGCGCGAGCACGTCGGCGGATCCGCCTCCTCGGTGCTCGCGGTGCACGCGCTCATCGCCGCCGCCGCCGACCCCGCCACGAGCGCCGCTGACGCCCGCCGCATCGATGCCGCGTATGTCGCGATCGGGGGCGTCATCACGATGCTCGACAGCGTCGTCGACCACAGCTCCGACAGCGCCCGCGGCGAAGCCGGTTTCAGCAGGCTGTTCGCCGGCCCCGACGATCTCGAAAGCTCCCTGCGCGAGCTCACGCGCGAGGCGCTCGCACGTGCGCGCGAAGCGCCGCACGGCGCGCACCACGCGATGACGCTCGCAGGCGTCCTCGCCTACTACACGACCCACCCCGGAGCGCGCGAGCAGCACGCGCGCGCGATCGTGGCGATGGTCCGACGCGAGCTCTCCCCCACGATCTGGCCCGGGCTCGCAGTCCTACTCGGCTGGCGCGCCGCCAAGCGCGCCCGCGCGACCACGATCGTCGCGCTCGACAGGGCCGCGACCTAGACTGGACACGTGCAGATGAGATGTCCCTTTAGCGCCGTCGTGGCATCCGCGCTGCTCACGTTCAGCGCGACGTGGAGCGCCAGCGCGGCGACGGACCCGATCGCGGTCGCCGCGCGCAGCCTCAGCGTCAGGGACGAAGGCTATTTGCGCCTCGTCAAGAGTTCTGGCTCGCTGCTGATCGACGAAGGCCCCGTGCACGGGACGATCCCCGGCAGGGTCAGGGTCCGCTTCGTCTACAACGGCGACCCGGCCGTCACCGCCCAGCTCACGATCTCCGGCCACGCGGGCACCATCGTGGCAAGCGCGCGCGGGCGCCTCTCCAGCCCCACGAGCCCCCACCCGAGCTTCGACGGCACGCTCACCGTCACCGGCGGAAGCGGGCGCTACCGACACGCACACGGCAGCGGCAGGCTGTATGGGATCTTCTACCGCCGCACATACGCCATGACGGTGCAGACGACGGGCACCGTCCGCTACTGAGCCCCCTGCGCGATCCACCCCTCGGACTCGTGGACCGACGTGGCGCGCAGCAGCTCCTCACGCGCGGCGTCCGTGCCGAGATAGGGCATCACGATCACGCCCATGAGCGGCCCGCACAGCTTTAGCAACGGCGCCTCGGGGCGCTGTGCGATGCGCGCATGGAGCACCGAGACGACCGCGCCCACGATCGCCTCCGCGCCGAAGGGCGCCGGTGCAGCCGCGACCGTCGTCGCGGACGGACTATCGGCCTCGAGCGCGCGCACGAGCACGTCCAGCGCCCGGCCGCGACGCGTCAGCATCTCGACGCTTCCCACCCGTGAGCCGACGAACAGGAAGCGTGCGAACACCGGGTTGGCATCCATGAACGTAAGCAGCTCCAACAGCGCCGCCCGCACGCCGTCGACCCACCGCTCCTGCCCGCGGTAGGCGAGCGTCATCGCGCCACCGACCTGTGAGGCCAGCTCGTCGAACAGCGCGAGCATCGGCTCGCCGCGATCGCCGATCGCTTCGCGCGGGAGCTCCCGAATGCTCAACGCCTGGCCCGTCATGTGGCCCGATCATCACCGAGCGCCTGCCTCCGTAACAGTCAAGGCGTAGAAACTTCAGCGTCAGGAACGCGGTCGTGCGGGCGTAACATCAGGCGAGCATGTTCACCCCGGAGCGAGCAGACACGCCCCTACAGGCGCCCACCCCGTCCTCCGTGACGCCCGAGCAGGCGCGCTACGTGGCGATCGTCACCGACGGCAGCGCACGCTGGGCGCACGCGCACGGGTTGTCAATAAGCGCAGGACACGAAGCGGCGGCGGACACCGTGATAGCGAGGATCGGGGACGCGATCGAGCTCGGCATCGAGGAGCTGACCCTGTACGCGTTCTCCACCGAGAACTGGACGCGACCGCCCGAGGAGGTGAGCGCGGTGCTCGAGATGCTCACCAGGCGCATCGCAGCGGACACGCCGACGCTGCACGCGCGCGATGTGCGAATCCGCTTCATCGGGCGCAGAGACCGCGCCGGAGCGAAGCTCGTCGAGCGCTTGGAGAGCGCCGAGGAGCTCACGGCCGAGAACCGCGGGCTGCGGGTGCAGGTGGCGCTCGACTACGGCGGGCGCGACGAGATCGTGAACGCGGCGCGGCGCTTCCAGGGGGGCAGCGAGGACGATTTCGCGAAGCTCCTGGGCGCGGCGGAGATGCACGACCCCGACCTCGTGATTCGCACGAGCGGCGAGCAGCGGCTGTCGAACTTCCTGCTCTGGCAGTCCGCATACGCCGAGCTGGTGTTCCGGCCCGAGCTGTGGCCGGACTTCGGGCCGCAGGCGCTCGAAGAGTGCCTGAGAGAGTACGCGGAGCGACGGAGGCGCTTCGGGGGACGCGCGACCCAAACGCGTTAGCGGGGGCGCCCTCGACAATCGATCGTGATCTCTGCCACGGACGCGAACACAACCGCCTCGGGACGGCGCGGACGCAAAGAGACCCAGCGCGAACGGCTGCTCGCGGGCATGGTGGCGAGCGCCAGCCACAGCGGCTACGCGCGCACGACCGTCTCCGCCGTGATCGCGCACGCGGGCGTCTCGCGACCCACGTTCTACGACTACTTCACCGACAAGGAGGACTGCTTCCTCGCCGCGGTGCAGGCCATCAACGAGTTGCTCGTGCCGCGCCTCGACGAAGCGGTCACGGCGTGCCCGCCCGAGCAGGCGACAGAGACGGCCCTGCGAGAGCTGATCGCATTTGCGCGCGCCGAGCCCGCGATGGCGCGTGTGCTCACCAACGAGACGCTGAGCAGCGGGCATCGAGGGCTCGACGCCCGCGCGGAGGGGATCGCCAGGATCGCCGCGATCGTCGAAGCGGCGCACAGCTCGCTAGACGCCGAGGCGCTCGCACCCGACGTGTCGGCCGAGGTCGCGGTGGGAGCCGTCTACCGTCTCATATCGGCTCGCCTGCGGCGTGGTGAACGTGCGCTCGTGGGGCTGCTCGAGGAGATCGGGAAGTGGATCGGGAGCTATGAGGAGCCGATCCGCGGGCACCGCTGGCGGCTGCGTCGCGCATACCCGCCGCCCCCGTGCTCGCCGTTCTTGCCGAAGACCACGACGCGCCCGCCACCGCCGCTTCCGCCGGGTCGCCCGCGGGTCTCAGAGGAGGAAGTCACCGAGAATCACCGGCTGCGAATCATCTTTGCCACGGCCGCGCTCACCGCCGAGAAAGGGTATGGCGCGACGACGGTCGCCGACATCGTCAAGCGGGCAGGGCTCGACGCACGCGCCTTCTACCGATCGTTCGCCGAGAAGCGAGACGCGTTCTTGGCGGCGCACGAGCTCGGCTTCCAAGAACTGATGGCGGTGACCGCGGGCGCGTTCTTCGCGGGCGCGAACTGGCCGGAGCGCACGTGGGAGGCCGGACTGGCCTTCACCCAGTTCCTCGAGCGCAACCCGACGATGGCCCGTGCCGGCTTCGTCGAGGCACATGCCGTCGGCCTCGACACGGCGGATCGCTTCGAGCACAGTCACGCCGCATTCACGATCTTCCTGCGCGAGGGCTACCGCTTCAGGCCCGATGTCAACCCTCCTTCGCCCGTGGCGCTCGAGGCGATCGTCGCGGCGATCTTCGAGATCGTCCACCGCCAGGCGCGCGGGCGCGGCGAGCTGGGGCTTCCGGGCCTATTGGCGAGCATGGCGCACCTGTGCCTCGCTCCATTCCTGGGGAGCCGCGAGACGAACGAATTCGTCGACGCCAAGCTCGCTCTCCAGCGCTAGCCGCGCCGCCCGATGCGGATGCTTTGTGGAGACGTCCTCCGATTTAATGTCATGCTAAAAGTCTCATGTCGCAGAAACAAACACATCAGACTGGCGGGAAGACGCGCGTCGCGACGGGACGCAAGGACACTCAGCGCACACGGCTCCTGCAGGCCGCCGTCGACGTAGCCACGCGTGACGGCTACGCGAGCGCGACGATCGCCAGCGTGATCGCCGCGGCGGGCGTCTCGCGACCGACGTTCTACGACTACTTCAACGACAAGGACGACTGCCTGCTCGCCGCCGTCGCGGACATCCGCCGATCGCTGCTCGCCGCCACCGCGCAGGCGATGGCGGCCGGGGCCCCCGAGCACGCCATGCGCTCTGCGATCCTCGCCCTGGTGGAGTTCGCGCGCTCAGAGCCGAAGTCGGCGCGGATGTTGATGAACGAGACGCTGGCCGGCGGCCCGCGCGCGCTCGACGCACGCGACGCACAGATCGCCGAGCTGGCAGAGCTCGTCACGAGCGTCCAGCAGCGCGCCGCCGCACGCCACGCCACGCCAGACGTCGCGCCTCACATCATGCTCGGCTCGATCCAGCGACTTCTCGCAACCCGTTTGCGCAGCGAGCAGCAGGAGCTCGCGGGCTTGGCCGAGGAGCTGGAGCGCTGGAGCGAAAGCTATGAGCTTCCGCGAGGCCGGCATCGCTGGAGCAGCCTCGAGCCCGCACCAGCGGCCCCGCCCTCGCCACTCGTGGCGCACACGCCGCTGCGCCCGCCCGCGCCGCTGCGCGGCACGCGACACTCGAGGCAGAGAGTCGCCGAGAACCATCGGCAGCGGCTGATGTTCGCCGCGGCTGAGGCCGCGCGAGAGAAGGGCTACCCCGCCATGAGCATCGCCGACATCGTCAAGATCGCGGGGCTGGACCATCGCGCGTTCGCAAGCGTGTTCGCCGACAAGCAGGACGCCTACATGGCGATGACCGAGCTGGTCTTCGCGCGCTCCATGGCCGTCACCGCCGGAGCGTTCTTCAGCGGCAGCAGTTGGCCGGAGCGCACCTGGGAGGCCGGCAGAGCGCTCACGCAGTTCCTGCAGAAGAACCCGAAGATCACCGTCGTCTTCACCGAACCCTACGCCGCCGGGCCCGACGCCGGGAAGCGATTCGACGAGCTGCTCAATGCTTTCACGCTGTTCCTGCAGATGGGCTACGAGGAGGCTCGTGACGGCAGACACCCATCTCCGGGGACGCTCGAAGCGATCGCCACGACGAACTTCGAGATGGCCTATCACCAAACCCGGGGCAACGCCAAAGTCCAGCTCACCGAAATACAACCCCACTGCATCTTCATCCTGCTCGCCCCGTTCCTCGGCCCGAAGGAGGCCAACCGCTTCATTGACGAGAAGCTCGCGCAGGCCTGAACCGCGGCCCGATCGCCGCGTCCACCTCCCTGCCCCTACGGGTGAGATGCCACGCGTTGGGTGCGCCATAGGCGTGCCCCGCGCCGCGATTCTCCACCAGTCCGAGGCCCTCCAGGCGAGCGAGCAGCTTCGATATCTGCCCCGCGTCGGAGACCTCCACGCGCGAGCCGACCTCCGCATTGCTGCGCCCCGGCTCCTGAGCGATGACCGACAGGACTCTGGCCGTGCGGTAGGTCACGCGCATGCCGAGATCCTCGAGCGGCTCCCTTGCGGCCTTCGCACGCCTGGACGCCGACGGGAGCGGCGGGCGCTCCAGCTCCCTGGCCGCGGCCGCGGGACCGAGGTGGGGCAGCACGATCATGGACATCAGCGGGTTCATCAGGCTCGTCAAATGTCGCGGGGAAGTCTGCAGGCGCATGTGCAGGAGCGCGAGCACACCGCCGATTACGACCTCGGCTGCGAGCGGCGAGGCGCGATAGGTCGACTTCGCCTGCAGACGTCCGTCCTCGAAAACGCTGCGCAGATGCTCGAACAGCCACAGGCAGGACTCCGGGTCCACCCTCATACCGCTAGCGAGGTATTCGAGCACGAACGTCCCGGTGTCGTGATCGCGTTCGAGCAGCACCAGCGTCTCCGCGAGCGCCGCTCGCACGCGCTCAGACCAGCGCCCCTCGTCCTCCGCATACAGAGGAACCACAGTCTCCGCCATCTGCGCGACCACATCCTCGAAGACGGCTCGGAAGCAGGCGTCGCGGTTGTCGAAGAGCTCGTAGAACGTATTGCGCGATACACGTGCGCGAGCGACTATCGCGCTCACCGAGGTCTGTTCGAAGCCCGATACCGATGCCTCTTCCAGAGCCGAGGTAAGGATCCGCAAGCGCTGAAAATCAGAGAGCGAGCCATCCTGCGTCGGCTGATCTCTGTCCGTCAAACGGGGCACTCTTGGGCCCAGTATAAACGTATTCAGGCAGACAAAATATGTGGCGCAGGCGCCGTGCCTGAGGGGTCGAATAGGGCCTCCACGCCGCGCACGTCGAGCGGGCGCGCAAACAGGAATCCCTGCCCCTGATCGCAGTGTTCGCGCTGCAGCGTGTGCAGCTGAGCCCGATCCTCGATGCCCTCCGCGAGCGTCTCGATGTTGAGCGTCTTGCCCAGCTGCACGAGCGTGTGGACGAGCGCGGCGGATGCCTCCGAGGTGGCGACGCCTTCGACGAACGAGCGGTCGATCTTGAGGGCGTCCGCGGGGAACTGGCGCAGGTATGCGAGCGAGCTGTAGCCGGTGCCGAAGTCGTCGATCGCGATCCGAACTCCCAGCTCCTTCAGCAGGCACAGGCGCGCAGCCGTCGCGTCGGTGTCGCGCATCAGCGCCGTCTCGGTGACCTCCAGCGTCAGGGCCGCCGGCGCGAGCCCGCTGTCGGCGAGCGCGCCCCGCACATCGTCGATCAGCGTGTCGTCGTCGAGCTGACGAGCGGAGACGTTCACCGCCACGCCGATGCAGTGGCCCTGCTCGTGCCAGAGCGCCGCCTGCCTGCACGCCTCCCGCAGCACCCAGCGTCCGATCGGCACGACCAGTCCCGTCTGCTCCGCGATCGGGATGAAGTCCTGCGGCGCGACCACGCCGCGCACGGGATGACGCCAGCGGATCAGAGCCTCCACGCCGATCATCCTTTCGCTGCGCAGATCGAACGTCGGCTGGTAGAGCAGGAACAGCTGCCCGGACTCGAGCGCGTCGGCGAGATCCATCTCCAGCGTCAGCCTGTTCTGCGAGCTCGCCTGCATGCTCGACTCGAACATCGTGTAGCGGCTGCGACCGGCCGCCTTGGCCTCATACAGGGCGAGGTCGGCGTCGCGCAGCAGCTCATCGGCGGTCGCGCGAACGCCGGTCGCGATACCGATGCTGGCGGTCACCGACAGCTTGCGCCCGAGCTTGTCACGCATGTCGTACGGCTGACCCAACACCTCGAGCACGCGCTCCGCCACGAGCTCCGGGGCGACCTCGTTGATGGAGCGCTCGAGCAGGACCACGAACTCGTCGCCGCCGAGACGAGCCGCCGTGTCGGCGTCCCTGACGACCGTCATCAACCGCTCGGCGACCGTCCGCAGCAGCTCATCGCCCGCCGCGTGCCCGAACGTGTCGTTGACGTGCTTGAACCCGTCGAGGTCGATGTACAGTGCCGCCACGGAAGCTTCGTTACGCCTGGCGCGCGCGAGCATCTGCTGTGCGCGGTCGAGCGCCAGCACGCGGTTGGGCAGGCCCGTCAGCGCGTCGTGCAGCGCCTGGTGGCGAAGCTCGCCCGTCTTCTCGCGCACAATCCCGAACGCCCGCTCACGGGAGCGCGCCAACACCAGGATCAGCGAGAACAGCAGGCTGCTCATGAGCGCGCCCACCGTCAGTACCAGCGCACCCTGGACATCGGGCGAGAGCCCACCCGTGACAGCCGAGCCGCGCACCACCGCTCGCCACCGTCCGTCGATCTGGATGGTGGTGTCGTGGACGAGCGAGTCCGCCTCGACCGTGCCCCCGACACGACCGATGAGCCGCTCCTGCTGCCCGGGGTTGGTGTGGAACAGAGTGAGGTTCAGACCACGGTGCACGCCGATGGCCTGACGAAGCAGCGCAGCGATGTCGAACGAGCTGTCGACCCAGCCGGCGATCGCGGCACGGCGCTGAGCGACACTCCCGAGTGGCGCTCCGCGCCTGTAGAAGGCCGCTTCGAAGAAGAGCGTGCTCACGCCCTGGGCTGTCACCGGAGTGACGAGCAGCTGCCCGCTGTCGGTGGTCGAGCGCATCACGTGCGCGTGCACCGTCTCAGCAACCCGATAGCCGCCTATCGGCGAGTTTGGGTCACACCAGTCACCCTGGACCAGCGCGCCCGAGGACGGGTTGGAGGGGGTCACCGTGCCTCCCGCAGTGAGCAGGCAGTAGCGGGTCCGGCCGCTGCGAGCGACCGGCACGATCGTACCTCCCACGAGCGCCCTGAAAGCGGGGTCGACGTTGCGTCTGGCCAGGAATGCTTTGAGCCGCCTCGCCGAGACCGCTTCGACGACGGTCGTGCCGAGACCCCCGACCTGATGGCGCCTGCCCTCCAGCGCGTTGAACCAGCGGTTGAAACGGCTCGCGTTCAGGTGCGGCTGCATGGCCAGCACGGCGCGCAGCGTCGAGACGAAGTCCGCGTCGCGGTTGAGCAGCGTCTCGAGCGTCTCGTTCACATCCGTCGAGGTCGTCTGGAACTGCTCGCTGTTGTGCGAGCGCACGCTCGCGCGCCACAGCGCCGCGCCCGCCAACGAGAACGCCAAGCCGACAGCAAGCACCGCGCACGCCAGGAGCATCCAGTGACGGCGAGGAGCCGCGGAGCCACCACCAGCTGCGGCGTCGCGGACTGATCCGACCCGATCGAACTTTCGGAACATTCGATCTGATCGGCGCGCGCGTGGTGCGAGGAGACCGTAGTCGCCCGCTGGGTGCGCCGTGATCGACCCGGATCGTGCGCTCCGTGATCGACCCGGATCAGATTCTCACCGACGCGGGGGCGGTGCGACGAGGCGAGCGCTCCACGTCCGGTTCGCGCGCCGAGCCGGACGCCGGCAGCGCCAACGTGGCTTCGAACGCCGCGAGCACCATGGGGTCGAATTGCGTGCCCGCGCACCGTCGCAGCTCCATCAGCGCCTCCGCGTGCGTGAGCGTGTGGCCGTAGGGACGCGGCGAGGTCATCGCGTCGAACGCCGCGCACACGAAGATGATCCTCGACCCGATCGGTATCTCCTCGCCCGCGAGCCCGTCCGGATAGCCGTTGCCGTCGTAGCGCTCGTGGCTGGAGCGGACCAGCAGCGCAACCTGCTCGAGCGCCGGGGCGGCGTTGATGATGCGCTCTCCGATCGTGGTGTGACGCGGGATGAAATCCCACTCCTGCGCATCCAGTCCGCCGGGCTTCTCCAACAGGGCGTGGGGAATCGCGATCTTGCCGATGTCGTGCAGCTGCGCGGCTTGGCGCACCTGCTCGACCACGTGTGGAGCGAGCTCGAGCGCGTGGGCAACGGCCTCGGCGAGCGCCATCACAGCGTCGCCGTGCGGCGCCAGCTCCGGCCGCGCCTCGGCGAGCGTCCGGCGCAGCACGTCCTTGCTCTGAACGCTCGAGGAAGCGCGCGCGCTGTGCTTGCGAGAGTACAGGCGCGCGTCGGCAGTCCGCAGAGCCTCCTCTGCGCTGCGCGCCTCGCCGGGAATCGCGACCGCCCCGTACGCGGCCGTTATCGCGAACCCCTCGCCGCGCTCGCACATGGCCGCGGCCGAGCGGCACTCGGGCGTGGCTCCGTCGATCTCCCCACCCCACCACAGCGAGCAGAACTCGTCGCCGCCGAGACGGTAGGCGCTTCCCGCACCCTCCACCGCGCCCTGCAGACGTCTGCCTATCCGCGTCAGCAGCGCATCTCCTGCGGGATGCCCGAACGTGTCGTTGTATGCCTTGAAGCCGTCGAGATCGAGGATCACGAACACGGCCCGCCGACCAGCGGTGACGATCTGCTCCAGGTCGCCCATCAGCTTGCGGCGGTTCCCAAGCCCCGTGAGGCTGTCTGTCTCGGAGGCGTCCTCCAGCTGCTGGTGAACCGAGCGCATGTCCGCACGCATGTCCTCGTTCAGACGCCACGTCGCGATCGCCGCCACCCCCGCCGCGGCGACGAACGCCGCGTGGATCGCCGCCCACGTCCATGGGTGCGCCCACTCCTCGGGACGGTCGAACACGCTGTGCGGTTCGACCGTGCCGAGTACGCCGTGATGGATCAGCACGAAGCCCACCGCCAGCAGAAACGGCATCCAGTCCTCGTACAGCGTCAGCACGATGATCAGCACGAAGAAGTAGAAGTGCCACTCGATCAGGCCGCCCGAGTCGTGGATCAGCAGCGCCGCGGCCACGAGCAGCCCGAGCGAGGCGCACGCGGTACGCAGCGTGCGCGAAAGCCGCCGCGAGCCGGCGAGCGCCGCCAGCACCGCCACCGCGAGCGCGCCGTCGAGCTCGTGCACGAAGCTCGAGCGAGCGCCCGTGGCCGCATACGCCGCGACCGCCAGAACGTTCACCCACAAGAGCGCCAGGATGCCCGCGTGCCGGCGGCGCCAATCCGCCAGCGGAAGCGAACCGCCCTGCGGCAGCAGCCGTCGAGTCTGATCACCGCGCCGGCTCATCAGCCCGCGTGCGCCCCCACGCCGAACAGCGCCATCACGAACAGCGCGACGATCAGCAGCGGAGCGATGCGCTCGCTCACCCGTTGTGCGATCCGCGCTCGCGTGGAGAGCCCCACGCTCCACACCGCGAGCACCACCGCGACCTCGCTGCAGCTCTCCACCAGGTCCGCCACGCCCACCGTCTCGGGCGTCCATGGCCGCGCAGCGATCGGCAGCCCCACCGTGCGCGAGACGATCCACAACCCCACGATCGCGAGGTTGAACGCGCCGCCTAGCAGCAACAGGCGATTCGAGGGGCGGCGCACGATCAACGCCGCCCACAGCATCTGCGTCGCCGCGAGCACTCCGAACGCCACCGTGTAGAGCGGCAGCTCGTCGAAGTGGTCGACAGCCGCCCCCGCGTGGATCAGCCCGCACATGAACGCCAGGCCCGCGGCCAGCGCCAGCACCGACTCGCCGGCCGCGCGGCCAGCCTCCACGGCGCCGCCGACGCTCACGCGAGGAGGTGCCAGTGACTGCGACCCATCCACGCTCATCTCTGCTGGATCGACCGTGTGGCGCAGTCGGCGCCCCGTGGATCGCCGCCTGCAGGCTGCGGCGAACTACGCACTCGGCGACACCGTCTCGGAGCGGAAGACCACCGTTCGGTCGCGACCGGCGCGCTTCGCCTCATAGAGCGCCACGTCGACGCGTCGCACCAGCAGCTCGATGTCGCCCGGCGCGGTCGTGGCGTGAACCCCGGCGCTCACGCGCACCGACGGCAGTCCGCGGCGATCCTCGTCGGCGAGCGTGCGGCGGACGCGCTCGCGAAGCTCTCCGCGTCGATCGTGTCGCTGCCGGGCAGCAGGACGAGGAACTCCTCGCCCGCCGAAACGCGAGCACGACGTCGATGTCTCTGCGAGTGCCGCGTTCAGGACCGCGCCCACGTGCGCCAGCACCCGATCGCCCACTCGTGGCCCCACTCGTCGTTGATGTGCTTGAAATGGTCGAGGTCGAACATCGCCAGCGCGATCGACTCCTCCTCGCGCCTGGCACGCGCCAGCTCGAGACGAGCGCGCTCGTCGAAGCCGCGTCGGTTGAGAAGACCCGTGAGCTCGTCGGTGCGCGCCTCGCCCGCCAGACGCGTGAGCAGCTGGTCGTTGCGATCGACGAGCATCAGGGTCACGGTCGCAACCACCGACACGGACACCATCACGTCGACCCAGCGCGCCGGAAAGCTGCTCGCCGCGGGGAGCGACAGCAGCGTGAGCAGGTGCGCGACGCCGATGCACGCGACGATCGACACCGCGCCGCGACGCCCGAAGAAGAACGTCGTCCACAGGACCGGCCACATGTACAGAACCGCGCCGTCGCCCGCGCCGGGGGTGGTCGCGAGCGCGTAGGCGATCAGGCCCGCGCCGAGGGGGCCGAGCGGAGTCAGACCCCATCGCGGCAGACGCGGGCCGAGGGTCAGAAGCAGCGCGACGAGCGAGAGAGCCACGAGCGCGGGCGCGATCGCGAAGCTCGGATCGCTCGGCAGCAGACCCTCGATCGCCGCGTCGAATGCCGCCGCGCCGTACATCGCGGCGGCGGCGAAGGCCATGACTCGTTTATCCAGGTAGATGGTGTCCCGCTGGGGATTCACTGAGGATGTATCGGCGCCGGGCGCGCGAATCGCAACCCCCCTGCCGCCAACTTCGACACGTCATGCGCTCTGCGCGCGCGACCGAGGCTCTGGCTCGAGCGCTAGACCGACGGCGGCGAGCAGCTCCACGCGCTTGAACGGCTTGCTCACGAACAGCGCGTCCTGGGGCAGGTCATCCGGTTGCGCCACGAAGCCCGACATGTACACGACGGGCAGACCCGGGCGCGCCTTGCGCAGATGCTCCGCCAGCGCGGCGCCGGGCATCTCCGGCATGACGAGATCGGTCAGCAGAAGGTCCACGGGCTGCTCGTGCGGCTCGGCGAGCTCGATCGCCTTGCTCGGCAAGGCTGCCGCCAGCACCCTGTAGCCCTCGGATTCGAGCAGGCGCACGGCGATCGCCCGAAGCGCATCCTCATCCTCGACGAGCAGGATCGTCTCGCCCGCCGAGGCGCGCGTCGGCGCAGCGCCGTCGATGGACACGAGCGCGACCTCGCCGGGCGCCGCTCGCCTCGCCACGGGCCAGTAGGCCTTCACCACCGTGCCCCGCCCGGGCTCCGACTCGATCCTCACATCGCCCCCCGCCTTCGTCACGATCCCGTACACCGTCGCGAGCCCCAGGCCGGTGCCGGCCCCCACGGGCTTGGTCGTGAAGAACGGCTCGAACGCCTTCTCGATCACCTCCCGCGGCATTCCCACGCCGGTGTCGCTCACCGTCAAGCACACGTAGTCGCCCGGCTCCACGGTGCCGTGGAGCGCCCCCGCGCCATCCTCGCCCAGCGTCACGTTGGCCGTGGCGATCGTCAGCGTTCCGCCGTCCGGCATCGCATCGCGCGCGTTCACCGCCAGATTCATCGCCACCTGCTCGATCTGCGCGCGATCGGCCCGCACCGACCAGGGCGCCTCCTCCAGCTCTGCGCGCAGCTCGATGTGCTCGCCGATCGTCCTGCCGAGCATCTTCTCCAGCTCACCCACGACCGCGCTCACGTCCAGCTCCTGCTCCGCCACCGCCTCCTGGCGGGCGAACAACAGCAGCTGACGGACCAGCGCAGCGGCCCGCTCCGCCGCCGCGCGGATCTCGCGCACCTCCTCGCCGGCCGGCTCCTCCGCGACGCTCGCCAGAGCGAAGTCCGCATAATTGAGGATGATCGCCAGCAGGTTGTTCATGTCGTGGGCGATCCCGCCCGCGAGCTGCCCAAGGCTCTCCAGGCGCTGCGTCTGTGCGAGCGCGCGCTCCATCTGCTTGCGCTCGCTCATGTCGCGGGCGATCGACGCCACCCCCACCACTCGCCCGCTCGCGGCGCGGATCGGGGAGATGCTCAGCGACACCTCAACCGCCGAGCGATCCCTGCGCAGCCGGGTCGTCTCGTAGCGGTTGAGCCCCTTGCCGCCGAGCAGGATGCCCTCGAGGATGCTTCGCTCGTGGGCGTTCTCCTCGGCCAGCAGCACCGCCCCGTCGGTGCCGATCATCTCTTCCGCGGTGAAGCCGTACAGCGTTTCCGCGCCACGGTTCCAGCTCGTGATGCGCCCTTCTCTGTCGACAGTCAGGATCGCGTCGCTGGAGGATTCCACCACCGCGGCCAGGCGCTGCAGATCGCTGGCAACCGCGCGCGCCGTCGCCACCGCCGTGGCGGCGCTCGCCGCGAACGCCTCCAGCAGGCGTGCGTCCTCGCGGCTGAAGCGCGGCCCGCCCTTGAGGCGATCGACCGCGAGCAGCACCCCATAGGTCCGGTCTCTGAAGATCAGCGGCGCCACGAGGCCGTCCTGCGCCACCACGCCGCGGCTGCCCAGGCCGTGATCTTCGAAGCGCGCGCGATTCAGATCGTCCGTCAGGCTCTGGGTGCGCCGCGTGCGCAGGGCGTGATCCGCGACGGTCCCGTCCGCGGGGACGCGTCGCCCGATCAGCCCCACCGGAACCTCGCCGGCACCCGCTGCCACGATCAGATCCTGATCCTGCTGCAGCTCGATCAGCAGCACGCGCGCGTCCACCACGGCCCGCCCGCGCTTGGCGACCAGTTCCAGAATCGCGTCCAGGTCCGTCTGCCCGCTGACCGCGCGCGAGATCTGCGTCGTGACTTCCAACGCCGCTACCGTGCGCTCCAGCTCTTCGCGCCGCTCGCTCACCCCGCCGTAGCGCCGCGCGTTCTCGATCGCAACGCCCGCGAGACCCGCGAGCATCGTGGCCGCTTCCTCGTCCGCCTCGGTGAACGGCTGATGCTCGGCCTTCTCGGTCAGATAGAGGTTCCCGAACGGAGTCCCTCCGATGAGCACGGGAACGCCGAGGAATGTCCGCATGGGGGGATGCCCGTGCGGAAACCCATACGAGTGCGGGTGAGCCCCCACATCCTCGAGACGCAGCGGCTTGGGATTCCTGATCAGCTCGCCCAGCACGCCTCGGCCGCGCGGGAGCGCGCCGATCGAAGCGCGCGTCACGTCGTCCACCCCCACCGTGACGAACCGCGCCAGCTCCGCTTCGCCGCCGACTCCCACCGCCGTCGCGTCGAGCACGCCCATCGCCGCGTAGCGCGCGCCCGTCAGCTCGCGAGCGCCCTCCAGGACGCGATCGAGCACGACCTCTATATCGAGCTCTCCCAACACGCTCGACGCAACATCGAGCATGACCTGAGCAGCACGCTCCATGCTCACCTCCTGACCGACACCACGACCCTCACAATTTCCATCTAACTGAATCTGCCGATTGATGAGATCTTACTCGGAAAACCCCCGACGGGCCAGAGGGGAAGCTACGCGGTGCCTGCCGCCCTCTCCCACCGACATATCGGTAGGTGTCGGCCGAGTGACTTGGACCCTCTTGCAGAACATCGCCGAAGCACTCGCCGCAGCCGCGGCGACGGGCGCATGCGCCATCCGCGCCAGGCGCGAGCGCGGTGCGGCAGAGGCAACTCGTGCCAACGGCGAGTCGACCTGGGTCGCCTGGGCGCTCATCTCCGCAGGACTGGGCGCCTGGACACTCGGGCAGATCGGCTGGACCATCGTCTTCGCGAGCGTGGGCGAAGTTCTCATCGAAGTCTCGCCGCTCGACGGCGCCTTTCTGCTCTCGCCGTTATTGATCGTCGCGGGCCTGCTGAAGATGGTCAACACCCCCGCCGGCTATCTGTCGAAGCTGCGCGCCGTCAGCGAAGGCCTCTTCATCGCGGCCGGCCTGCTGTTGCTCAGCTGGACCCTCGTGGTCGGCTCGGTCGCCGCGAACGCCAGCAGGCCGCCGTTCGCGCAGGCGGTCAACCTCGCCTACCCGCTGCTCGACGTCGTCGCACTCGCGAGCGTGCTGTTCGTGTCCTTCTGGCGCAGGCTCGATCGGCCTCCCGGCCTGGGGCTGCTCGCGGTCGGCATCGGCTGCATGGCCGTCGCGGACTCCGCGTTCTGGTATTCGAGCGAGGCTGCATCCAACTTCTCTGGTTCAACCGCCTTCGATTACGGCTGGATCGCGGCGTTCGCGCTGATCGCGCTCGGCGCGCTGCGACCCATCGCCGAGGAGATCTCGACGCCGACGCGCCGAGCGAGACGTGCCCTGCTGGCGCTGCCAGCTCTGCCCGCCGTCGTCGGCGTGAGCGCGATGGCGACCCGCTGGACGCTCGGCGCGGGGTTGGGCGCTCCCGGTGGAGCCCTGCTCGCGATCCTGGCGGTGGTCGTTGTGCTTGCAGCCGGGCTGCTGATCAGCGTCATCTGCGAGAACGACGCGCTCAGAGACGACCTCGAGCGAAAAGTGACGGAGCGCACCGCCGAGCTGCATGCCGCCGAGCGCCAATACCGCGCGCTCGCCCTCCACGATCCGCTCACCGGTGCGTCCAACCGTGCGCTGCTGGACGACAGGGCCGCCCAGGCGTTTGCTCGTGCGCGGCGCAACGACGGGCAGGTGGCGGCGATTGCGATCGACCTGGACGCGTTCAAGCTCGTCAACGAGCGCATCGGGCGGTGCGCCGCCGATGAGATCCTGCGTGCGGTGGCCCAGCGACTGGAGGCTGCCACCCGCCCGGAGGACACGATCGCGCGCATGGGCGGGGATGAGTTCCTCGTTCTCATCGACCACGTCGACGGCCCAGAGATGGCACGCGCGATAGCTGAACGGATCCACCGCTCGATCCACCCGCCGTTCGACCTGACACGCGGCGACCTCGCGCTCACCGCGAGCGTCGGCGTCTCGGTGGGATCTCCGAGCACGACCAGCTTCGAGCAGCTCGTTTCCGACGCCGACGTCGCGATGTACGCCGTCAAGGCCGGAGGCAAGGACGCGGCGCAGCTGTTCCAACCCAGCATGCAGAAGCGCGCTCGCGAGCACCTGCGCCTACAGAGCGAGTTGCGCAGCGCGCTCGAAGGCGACGAACTGTGGCTGTTCTACCAGCCCCAGTTCGACATCGCCACCGGCGAGCTGGGCGGCTTCGAGGCGCTCGTGCGCTGGAACCATCCCGTCAACGGCCTGCTGGCGCCCAGCCGCTTCATCGAGCTGGCGGAAACGAGCGGACTGATCGTGGCGCTCGGCCGTTGGGTGCTCAACCAGGCGCTGCGACAGGCCGTCGTGTGGGACGAACTCGAGGGCAACGTCGGTACCGATCTGAGCATCGCGGTGAATGTGTCCGCCGTGCAGCTCAAAGCCCCCGGCCTGCTCACCGACGTGCGCGACGCGCTCGCGCGCACCGGTATCGCGCCGCAGCGCGTCGTACTCGAGATCACCGAGAGCTCACTGATCGAGGATCCGCATCACGCGATCCAGGTGCTGCACGCGCTCAAGCAGCTCGGCGTGAGCATCGCGATCGACGACTTCGGCACCGGCTACGCGTCCCTGGCTTACCTGCAGCGCATGCCGGTTGACATCCTCAAGATCGACAAGACGTTCATCGCCAACTCCAGCGCTCGCGGCCGTGAGCTGTTGGAGGCGATCGTCGGCATCGGACGCACGCTCGCGCTCCTCACGGTCGCGGAGGGCATAGAACAGCCCGCGCAGCTGGAGATGGTCAGGAGCTTTGGCTGCGACCTCGCCCAGGGCTATCTGCTCGGCAAACCACTGCCCGCTGACGAGGGCCAGGGGCTGATCGAACGCCAGCGCACAGCGCGCGCGGCGCCAGCTGCGCCGTAGCCGATTCGGTCGCATATCCGTCCGCATGCAGGGAGTTTGCGAATCGCGCGGTCGGCTCGGCTCCGATCAGAGCGTGCAGCGCAAACCCGCGTGCAGAGATCGGGAGCGCAAGCGCGCATGCCGAGAGCAGGCAGAGACCGCCATGTCAGACAGCGAAGAAACCCCTCAGAGCAACTCCCAGCCGGAGCCAGTCCAGGCTCCCGACTCCACGGACAGCTCCCAGCAGCCCAGCCTCGTTCCGCTTCCGCCACCAGCCACCCCAGCCGCTTCGGTCTCATCGGCTGCACAGACGCGCGACGCGCCCGCCGCGCCAAGCGCACAGGCTTCGCAGGCAGCGTCGGCCACGCCAGCCGCGCCAATTGCGCAGGCAGCGCCGGCCACACCGGTCCCGCCAGCCGCGCCGGCCGCACAGAGCCTCCCGCCGCAGACCATCGGCAGCGTCCTGGAGGCGGCGATGCCGCCGATCGCGCCCGACGATGGACCTTCGCGCGCCAGACGACTGCTGCCGGGGCGCAAAGGCATCTGGGCCGCTGTGGCCGTCCTTTGCGTCGTCGGCGGAACCGTCGGCTCGGCGCTCAGAGCTCGTTCGGTCATGCACCGTGACGCCGCCGACTCGCAGCGCACCCTGCACCAGAGCGCCACCGAGGTCGCCCTGCGACTGAAGCTCGCGACCCAGCACGAGGAAGACCTCGCGATCGGCGCCGGCACGTTCTTCGCCAACAACCCCAACTCCACGCCCGCCGAATTCAGCGCGTGGGCCGGGTGGGCACATACGCTGCGCCGCTTCCCCGAGCTCCAGAAGCTCGCCCTCGTTACGATCGTCAGGCCTCACGAACTCTCCGCGTTCAGCGCGCGCATCGCCGGCCAGACGCCCCTGGAAGCGCTCGAAGCCGCCAAGACCACCTCCACGAGCATCTCCAGTCTCCACGTCCTGCCCGCGGGCGTGCGCCCCTACTACTGCCTCACCGCCGTCGAACTCGCGCGCGACGCGGTCAGCCACACCCCCACGGGACTCGACTACTGCGCGGTCACCCCCGGCATGCTGCTCTCACGCGACAGCGGCAGGGCCAGCTCGGTGCCCGTGGCGATCGAGCACACCAGCGGCCTGGAAGTCCAGGTTCCCGTCTACCGCGGAGCCGCGCCGCCACACTCGCTCGGCGGGCGCAAGGCCGCGTTCGTGGGCTGGATGACCGAGGTGCTCGCCCCAGGCGTGATGCTCGAACAGGCGCTCAAGGGCCACCCCGGCAGCGCCGTGCGGATCCGCTACCGCACGAGCCACTCGCACATCCTCTTCACCAGCGGCGACTCCAGGCCCAACACCCCCAGCACCGCCACCGACCTACACAACGGCTGGACCGTCAGGACGTTCGGAGCGGCGCCCGCCACGAGCGTGTTCGCCGACACCAGCGCCCGCGAGGTGCTGATCGCGGGCACGCTGCTGAGCCTGCTGCTCGGCCTGTTCGTGTTCGTGCTCGGCGCCGGTCGCGCAACCGTGACGCCAGAGGAGCGCGACCCGCAGGAGGACCTCTACGACGCAGCTCACCGGCCTGCCCAACCGCGCGCTGACGCTCGACCGCGCCGAGCGCATGCTCGCGCGCGCCGGGCGCCAGTCGGGACTGCTCGTCGGCGCGCTGTTCATCGACATCGACTGGTTCAAGGACGTCAACGAGAAGCTCGGCGAGGCGGCCGGCGACCAGCTGCTGAAGATCGTCGCCGAACGGCTCGAGAACGTCGTGCGCGACGCAGCGACACCGTCGGTCGCCTCGGCGGCGACGAGTTCGTCATCCTCGTCGAATCGGCCGCCCGCGGCGTGCGCCTGGACTCGCTCGCCCGGCGCGTCATCGAGTCGCTGCACAAGCCCGTCGAGCTCGACGACTTCGGTCCGAGCTTCTTCGTCACCGCCAGCATCGGCGTCGCCTTCGGCCGCTACGCCACGCCCGAGGACCTGCTGCGCGACGCGCGACCTCGCGCTGCTCGCCGCGAAGGCCGCCGGCAAGGACCGCTACACGCTCTTCAACGCCAACATGCGCTCCGTCATCGAGGGCCGCGGCGTGCTCGAGGCGGAACTCAACCGCGGCGCTGGCCAGAAAAGCAGTTCTTCCTGCTCTACCAGCCGATCTTCGACCTCAGCGACCGCAGGAGTCGTCGGCCTGGAGGCGCTGTGCGCTGGCTGCACCCCAAGCAGGGCGTGCTGCCGCCCGCGGACTTCATGCCCGCTGGCCGAGGAAACCGGCCTGATCGTCCCGATCGGCCGCTGGGTGCTCGAGCAGGCGTGCAGCCGCGCCGCCGCCTGGAACGTCGCCGGGCACACGCGTCGGCGTCTCCGTCGAGGTCTCCGCCAAGCAGCTCAACCGCGACGGCTTCGCCACCGACGTGCGCCGCGCGCTGCAGCAGTCCGGCATCGAGCCCTCGCTGCTGACGCTCGAGATCGCCGAGCACGACCGTCATGCACGACGTCGCCGCGGCCGCCGCGCGGCTCGCCGAGATCAAGCAGCTGGGCGTGCGGATCGCGATCGACGACTTCGGCAGCGGCTACGCCTACCGCTCCGACCTGCAGCGCATGCCGCTCGACTTCCTCAAGGTCGACCGCAGCTCGCTCGCCGCCTCCGACGACGAGGACTACCGCAGCTGGCTGCTCGAGGCGATCCTCGTCTTCGGCCGCGACCTGTCGCTGACAGTCATCGCCAAGGGCATCGAGACCGAAGAGCAGATGATCAACCTGCACGCCATGGGCTGCGCGATGGCCCAGGGCCCGTTCATGGGCGAGCCGGCGCCCGCCAAAGCCATCGAGGCGCTGTTCGACGCCAAGCCCGCACCCGCGCCCGGCGAGCTGCCCACCGTGGACCCACGCGAGGCGGTCGCAGCCGCCGTGGCAGCGACCCCCGCAGCGGCACAAGTCACCGCCGCGGCCGCCACCACCACAACCGCCGTGGAAATCGACCCACCCGCACCCTCCACGCTGCCCAGCTGACGGGGCCGCCGGACGGCGAGGCGCGCCGCGAGCCGATCGCGGCTAGCGTCCTCCACATGCCCAACCGCGATTTCGTCCCCGCCGCGGGACGCCGTGGCCTCACCGCGTTGTATGACCCCGTTGTCGCCTTGACGATGCGCGAGCGCAAGTTTCGCTCGCGACTCGTGGCACAGATCGTCGCCGACGGGCCCGCCGCCGTGCTCGAGATCGGCTGCGGCACCGGCAGCCTCACAGCGCTGCTCGCCGACGCGCTTCCCACCGCCTCCATCACCGGCCTCGACCCCGATACTGACGTGCTCGCACGCGCGGCAGCCAAAGGAGCGCCGTCGAGAATCCGCTGGCAGGAAGGCAACGCCACACGGCTGCCCATGCCCGACGGTTCATTCGACCTGGTCGTCGCATCGCTCATGCTGCATCACCTCACGACCGACGAGAAGCTCGCGGCTCTCGCCGAGGCGCGGCGCGTGCTGCGACCCGGCGGACGCCTGCACGTCGCCGACTGGGGCGCGCCGCAGGACCCGCTAATGAAGACCGCGTTCCTCGCGCTCAGGACGCTCGACGGCTTCGAGCGCACGCGCGCTCACGCGCGCGGAGAACTGCCCGCGCTGATCGCGCGGGCGGGCTTCTCAGACGTGCGCCTGCACGACAGGCTGCGCACCGGCTGGGGGACGCTCGAGTTGCTGTCCGCCGAGCGCCCCCGCGGCTGAATCGACCTACGGCGCCGTGCCCGCCGCCACGATCATCTCGCACGGTCCCTCGAAGCCGGAGCCGCTCTCGAACGCCGACAGCTCACGCTCGATCTCCGCCCACGCCTCCTCGCGCTCGGCCTCATTCAGGCCCGCGAGCATCTGGTGCAGCGCGCCGAAGGACTCGCGCTCGAAGCGCACGCACTCCGCCGCCGAGGACGTGCGCAGCGGCGAGTCGATGCGGCGCACCTCCACGTCCGTGAACCCCGCGCGCTCATACGCCGCCTCGATCGCCCCCGGCGCGCCCAGGCTGAACGGGCCCGGCTGACCCGGCGCGGGCGCCGGCAGCTGCGCGCGGCGACGGATCACCGACACGGGTATCGAGAAGAAGCGGTTCGCCTCTGGCGTCGAGTACACGACGCCCGCCAGCCGCCCGCCGGGCTTCAGCGCCCGGCGCATGCCCTCGAGCGCCGCCTGCTGGTCGGGGAAGTAGATGAACCCCACACGCGAGATCACCGCGTCGAAGTGCCCTTCGGGCACGTCGATCGACTCGCCGTCCATCATCTTGCTCGACACGTTCTCCAGGCCCGCCGCGCGGGCCTCGCTCTCGGCGAAGCTGAGGATCCGCGGCGAGATGTCCGTCGCCAGCACGCTCCCCGACGGCCCCACGCGACGAGCCGCGCGCAACGTCTGCCCGCCCGCCCCCGCCGCCACGTCCAGCACGCGCCCGCCCGCCGCGATGTTCGCCATCTCGAGCATCGCCTCCGTCGGCTCGTCCAGCCACGTCTCGATCGTCGGGCCCCAGCGGTGCCACGAGTCCGCCGCCTCCTCCCACTGATCGAGCGTCGTCTGCTTGTACTTGATCGGGTCGAATCCAGCCGCGCTCATCGCCCTCCCCCCGTCTCGTATACGCCCGGCTTCAAGCGCCGCGCCGTTGTCGCGTGGAGCATAACTACGCCTCGTCCCACGCCTGCACGCCGATCTGGCTCACGATCAGACCGTCCTCGAGCTCCAGCACCGTCGCGCACAGCACGTTCGTGCCGTCCGGGTAGCGGCACGCCTCCGTGAACGCCACGCCCGTCGCGTCGGAGACAGCGTGGCCCACGCTGTGTGTCATGTCGCGGGCGCACACGTCCTCAACCCACGCCGCGATCTCGGCCTTGTCGCGCAGCACGCGCGGGGCGCTTGGCTGGGAGTTGCGGTCCACCAGCGTCACCGACGCGCCGTCCGCATACAGCGCCAGTTGCGCGCTCGCGTCGCGCTCCTCGATCGCCCTCGTGAACGTCGCCAGGTCAAATGTCGTTGCGGTGCTCATAGCTGCTCCTTCGTTAGGTGGTTTGAGTTGAGCTGAACGCACCTTGACCGGGGGTGCGTTCAGCGAGCGTCAAGCGAGCGTCAAAGCCCGCCCGCGTGACCCACGCGACCGTCAATGCGCACCCGCGAGGCGTACGCTTGGGCAGTGTTGACAGTCACCGTGCTCGGACGCATGGGGGTCGAGCGCGACGGCGTGGAATTGCCCCCGCCCGCCTCGCGCCGCGCGTGGTCGCTGCTCGCCTACCTCGCGCTGCACCCCGGCCCGCAGGCGCGCGGTGAACTCGCCGCGCGCTTCTGGCCCGACGTGCTCGACTCCAGCGCCCGCGCCAGTCTGCGCAGCGCCATCTGGTCGCTGCGCAAAGCGCTCGGACCCGGAGCCGAGGAGATCCTCGTCGCGGGTCGCGACGACGTCGCGCTCGCAGATGGCGCGCTGTGGGTCGACGCGCGTGAGTTTCAGCGACTGATCGAGCAGGGCCGCAACGCCGACGCCGTCGCGCTCTGCCACGGCGAGCTGCTCGCCGGCTTCGACGACGAGTGGGTCTCCAGCGCCCGCGAGCGGCACCGCGAGCGCCACCTCGAGGCGCTCGAGCGCCTCGCCCGCGAGTGCGACGCCAACGACGACGCACAAGGCGCGATCGAGTGGAGCCGCCGCCAGATCGCCACCGACCCGTTCGGCGAGGAGGCCCACCGGCGCCTCATCGCGCGCCTCGCCCACTCCGGCGACCGCGCCGCCGCGCTACTCGCCTACCGCTCGCTCGCCGACCGCCTGCGCCGAGAGCTGTCCGTCGCCCCGTCCCCGCTCACCCGCCAGCTCATCGACGGACTGCGCGAGGAGCCAGCCGCCGCGCCCACGTCGCCCGCCCTCGCCAACCTGCTGCCGCTCGTCGGGCGCAGCCACGATCTCGACCGGCTCACCGCCGCGTGGCGATCCGCCGTCGACGGGCATGGCGGCGTGGTCACGCTCACAGGCGAAGCCGGCGTCGGCAAGACCAGGCTCGCGTCAGAGCTGCTCGCGCGCGCCGCCGGTGGCGGCGCCGCCACCGCGTCCTGTGCCGCGCTCGACCTCGGCGGCGCTGCGCCCTTCGGCATGTGGGCGGAGCTCATCAGAGAGCTGCTCGGCGCCACGCCACAGCCGAAGCCCGACGCGGTATGGCCGCAAGATCTATCCCTACTGATCCCAGACATCCACGCGCGCTTGGAGCTTGCGCGCGCCCAACGAACGCCCGCCTCACCCGAGCTCGAGCGAGCACGCCTGCTCGAGGCTGTCGTCGCGCTCGTCGAGTCAGCCGCGCGCACGCGCCCGCTCGCGCTGCTGCTCGAGGATCTGCACATCAGCGACGCAGCCAGCCTCGAGCTCACCGGATACGTCGCCCGGCGCCTCGCCAGCCTGCCCGTGCTGCTCGTGCTCACCCGCCGCGAGCGGCCCCGGCGCGTGGAGGCCGACACGCTCGAGAACGCCCTGCGCTCACGCGGGCTGCTGCACGCCGAGATCGTGCTCGGTCCGCTGAAGCCCACGGACGTGGCCGACCTTGCGCGCAGTGCCGCCGCCGAGCTGCAGGACGACGACGTACAGCGCGTCGTGGCTGCCGCCGAGGGAAACGCGCTGCTCGCCGTGGAGATGGCGCGTGCGCTCGCGCGCGGCGAGCAGCAGCTGTCCGCCGGGCTGCGCGGCGCCGTCGCCGGCGCGTTCGGTGCGCTCGGCGCGGGAGCCCGCGAGTTCGTCGAGCTCGCCGCCGTCGCCGCTCGCGAGCTCGACCCCCGCGAGATCGCCGCGCTCCCAATCGACGATCCCGCCCGCGCCGCCACCGAGGCGCTCGAAAGCGGCATGTTCATCGCGCGTGAGCGACGAATCGGCTTTCGCCACGCGCTGCTGCGCGAAACCGTCTACACCGAGTTGCCCGACCCACGCCGCGTGCAGCTGCACCACGCCTGGGCGCAGATCCTGCTCGCGCCGAGCGACGCCCACCCCCAGCGCGCCGCCGAGCTGGCCCGCCACCTGCGACTCGCCGGGCGCGACGCCGAGGCCGTCGAGCAGCTCGTGCTCGCCGCCGCTGACGCACGCGCCGTCGCTGCTCTGCACGAGGCCGCCGGCTACCTGCGCGAGGCGCTCACCATCGCGCCCAAGCGCACCGACCTGCTGCTCGAGCTCGCCGAGGTCGAGGCGTGGCGCGGACGCCGCGTCGACGCCGAGGACGCGTTCGCGCTCGCCTTCGAGTTGCTCGCCCATGCGCCTGCGCTCGATCGCGCGCGCGCGTGGCTGCGCTGCGCGCGCTGGTATCACGGGCCAATCTGCGTGCCTGCGCTCGTGCGCGAGTGCTGCGCCAAGGCGCTCGCCGAGCTGCAAGCCGTCGCCGAGCCCGCCACCGCGGAGCGGCGCGAGGCGCTCGCCGCGCTCGCCTGGGCCGAGGCAGTCGCCGGCAGTGTCGAGGAGGCCGAACGCCTGCTCGCGGAGCTTCACACGCTGACCGTCGGCGAGCCGCCCGACGATCTCTCCACCTACGACGTCGCGCATGCGCGTGCGCTCGCCGCCGTGCGCCGCGAAGACTTCCAAGGCTCCTATGCGCCCTCCATCGCCGCCGGCGACGCAATCGTGCGCGCCGGGCGGCCCGACCTCGCCTACGGCTGCTGGGCCAACGCCGCCGGCGCCGCCGCCGCGGCCGGCGATCTGCCACGCGCGCTCGAGTTCCTCGACCGGCTCGGCGAGGTGCTCGCCGGCAAGGGGCTCGCGCCACTCGAGATCCAGCTGCTCGCCATGCGCTCGTTCCTGCTCATGCGCAGCGGCGACCTCGACGGCGCGCGTCTCGCCGCCGACGCCGCCGTCGAGCTCGCCGAGCTGATCGACGACCCGCAACTCAGCGCCGTCGCCGCCCACGACCGCGGCATCGTCGCGCTCGCCCAAGGCGACGCAGCCTTCGCCGAGACGCTGCTCGCAAGCGCGCTCGTCGAGGACGCCCCCATCTCCCCCGCGCTCACGCGCCTCGCCCGCGCCGAGGCGCTCGCCCGCCTCGGCCGCCTCGAGGAGGCGCAGGAGCAGGTGCGCGCCACCACGCTCGAGCCGCTGCGTCCCAGCGACTGGCCCGAGACGCTCGTGCCCCGCCTCGCGCGCGTGCAGGGGCTCATTGCGTGGAGCGCCGGTGAGCGCGAGCTCGCCGCCAGGCGGCTCACGGAGGCCGCCGATGGCTGGCGCCGCCAGCTCTCGCGCCTGTCGCGCGGCGAGCGCATGGCCGCCGTGCTCGCCGACCTCGGCCGCCCCGTCGTCGGGCTGATCGAGCCCGAGCGCGAGCTTGCGCGCGTGCAGCACGAGCTGGACCTTCTGCAAACACACCACCAAGGAGCCCCACATGCCGTCCTTTCATGACAGCGCCGACGCCCAAGCGCCGCCCGAGGAGGTGTGGAAGCTCCTCTACGACCCGTCGCGCTTCCCCGAATGGTGGGCCGGCATCGGCACCGTCGAGACGGGAACCGGCGCCGCGGGCGAGTACACGATGTTCCCCGACGGCTACCCCGACTTCCCCATGGCGCAGCTGCTCGACACCCAGCGCGACGGGCGCGCCGTCACCGTCTCCTGCCTCGTCTCAGACCTGCGCTTCGAGTGGATCCTCGAGCCGCTCGACGGGGAGCGCACGCGTATAAGCGTGAACGTGGACATTCCCGACGCGGAGGCCGCGCGGCTCGACGGCCAGAAGGAGGTCATCCGGACCTCGCTCGGCACGCTCGCCCAGCTCGCCGCTCGCGAAGCGGCATGAGACGATCGTGGGGGACTACCTACTCCCGCCGTCGCTCGGCAGCTCGAACCACACGCGCACGCCATCCTCTTTGTCCACGCCCCATTTCATGGCCTCCTTCTCGACGAGAAATAGGCCGTAGCCGCCACGATGGCGCTGCGGGTCGCGCGGGACGGGGGTGAACCCGCTGCCCTGGTCGGTGACCTCCACGCGCACGCTCCCGTCATCGAGCGGGCGCGCGCGCAGCACGATCGCGCTCGACGGGGGCGCGTCGGAGTGGATCACCGCGTTCGACACCAGCTCGGAGACGAGCAGCGTGAGCGTCGCGAGAGCATCCACGCCCATCTCGCGCTCCTCGAAGAAGCCCGCGATCGCCGCGCGCGCGAGCGACGGCGCTTCCGGGTTGCGCTCCAACTCCAGCCGCAGCATCGGCGCTTCGCTGATGTCTCGCCGCCCGCTGCTCAGGACCATCGTCAAACTCGACCTTCGAACGGCAGCGCCGCATCGGCCCCCGTCAGGCGCAGCACCGCGCTCGCTGACTCGTGCTTCGGGGCGATCAGCCTGAGCTCCCAGTCATCCCGCCCAGCCCGCTGGTTCAGCTCGATCAGCAGACGCAACCCCGAGGAGTCCATGAAGGTGAGCTCGCTCAGATCGAGCGTCACCCTCCCCACCTCCTCACCCAGTCCATCCTCCACGCGGCGAGCCAGCTCCGGCACGGTGTTGAGGTCTAGTTCACCCGCTATCGACAGCAGGAGATCTGCGCTCTCGCTCGCTTCGGTGATCTCGAATCTAGTTGGTCTGACCATCGCTCCTATGCCCGTGTAGTGGTGATCGGTTGCGTTCGAGACACATCGTGTCCACCCGCGCCATCGCGTGTCAACTCATCGGCGCTCAGTCGACGCAGCACGAGCGCCGCGGTGTCGTCCGCATGCGCATCCGTCTGAAACGCGTCGAGCGTCGCCGTCAGGCGCTCCACGATCTCCGCCGCCGGCCTGCCGGCCAGCTCGACGAGCGTCTGCGACAGCCGCGCCGCTCCGAACCGCGCGCCGCTCGCCTCGCGCGCATCCGTCACCCCGTCGGTGTACGCCACAATCGTGCTCCCGGGCTTCAGCGGAACTGTGAAGTCCTGCCAGCGAACGTCCTCGAACGCCCCCAGCAACGGGCCGTGCTCGCCCAGCTCCGAGGCTCCCTGCGCGTTCACACACAGCGGCAGCGGATGCCCGCCCGCCGAGAACGTCGCCTCGTCGTGCTCCAAGCGCAGGCACATCGCGGTGCACACCGACAGCCCCCCGCGCTTCTTCAGCGTGCGGTCGACCAACGCCAGCAGCCGTGCCGGGCTCGACTCGAACTCCGACGCGGTCCGCACCGAGTGGCGCACCAGCGCCGTCAGCGACGCCGCCTCGATGCCCTTGCCCGTAACGTCGCCCACCAGCAGCATCCAGCTGTCCCCGAGCTCCCACACGTCGTAGAAGTCGCCCCCCACCATGCTCGTTTGCAGCGCCGGCAGGTAGATGCTCGCGAGCTCATAGCCGGGGATCTCCGGCAGGCGCTCCGGCAGCAGGCTTCGCTGCAGCGTGCGCGCGATCGCCGAGCGCTCGCTGTAGAGGCGCGAGTTCTCGATCGCCACCGCCGCGCGCGACGCGGCCGCTTCCGCTAGGGCCAGGTCGACCTCGTCGAACACCACCACCGACTCCGCGCTCACCAGCGTCATCGCGCCCAGGATGCGGTCGCCGATCAGCATCGGAACGATCAGCGCAGAGCGAAAGCCGACCGCGCGCAACAGCTCCAGATGACGCTCGTCGCGCGCGCTCTGCACGAGCATCTCATCGCCGATGTCGGGGTAGATCGCCGCTTCGCCCCCGAGCAGCGCCCTCCCCAGTCCCTGCTCGCGATCGAGCTCCCGCGGCACGTACTCACGCAGCGCTTCCGCCAGGCTCAGCCGCTCGGGGTCGACGTGCGCGACGGCCACCGTCTTGCGATCGCCGTCCTCGTCGAGCAGATCCACCGCGCACCAGTCCGCGATGTCCGGAACGGCCAGCTCGGCCACGTTGCGAAGCGTCTGCTCGTAGTCGAGCGAGGTGGCAAGCTCCGCGCTCGCGCGTGCGAGAAACGCGCTCCCGCGCTCGGAGCGCTTCTGCGGCGTCACCTCCTCGATGATCGTGATCGTCGCCTCCACCTCGCCGTCGTCGTCCAACAGCGGAGCGGCCTTCAGCAGGTTCCAGCGCAGCTCGCCCGTGATGCGGTTGACGGTGCGGATCAGCAGCGGCTCGGCCTGCTCGCCGCGCAGGATCCGCACCGACGGGATGTCATCCATCGAGATCTCGCGGCCGTCCTCGCCCCACACGAGGTAGTCGCTCATGATCGACGACGGTGAGGTGTCGCGCAGCTGCTCCCACGTCTCGAACCCCAGGTGCGCGACCGCGGCGGGGTTCGCGTACACGAAGCGGTGCGCGCGGTCGCGGATCGTCACCGGGTCGCCCAGCGACCCCACGATCGCGTCGAAACGGCGCTCCGAGCCGCGCAGCGCTCTGCGCAGCTCCTCGACCAGCTCCTCGCGCTCGCGCTCGCCCATCGCGATCAATTATCTACCACGCCCAATGCCGTCCATCACATCGCCTCCGCCAGAAGCTCGACAGCTACGATCCTCCCTGATCGACATGGCGACGCGCTCTCGCACAGCAGACCGAAAGCAGCCGCGTTGTCCGCGCTAGAGGGCGCGCCCGCGGACAGGGCACCCGGCGCGATCAGGGTGCTGTTGGTGGAGGACGACGACGGCGACGCGCTGCTCGTGGAGGATCTGCTCGCCGAAGCGCTCCCCGGGGCGCAGATCGTGCGCAGCCGGACCTTTGGCGAGGCGCTTTCCGAGCTGCACACGGGCCTGCACTGCGTGCTCCTCGATCTGAAGCTGCCGGACGCAGAGGGCCTCGAAACGGTCCTCAGGGTGCGCGCGCAGGCGCCCCAGATCCCGCTGATCGTGCTGACCGGATTCGACCACGAGGCCGCCGGCGCCGCCGCGGTCGACGCCGGAGCCCAGGACTACCTCGTCAAGGGGCAGGTCGACGGCAGTCAGCTCGCGCGCGCGATCCGCTACGCGATCGGCCGTCGCCAGGCCGAGGACGCCCAGCAGCAGCTGCGCCTCGCCGAAGCGCAGGAGCGCGAGATCGCGCGCCTGGAACGCGGGCTCGCGCCGAGGCCGCTGATCGGCGAGCGCTCCGTGTGGATCGCCTCCCGCTACCACGCCGCCGGGCGTAACCGCGGGCTGCTGGGCGGCGACTTCTTCGACGTCACCGAGACCTCACACGACGAGGTGCGCGTGATCGTCGGCGACGTCTGCGGGCACGGCCCCGACGAGGCCGCAGTCGGCGTATGTCTGCGCGCCGCCTGGCGCGGACTCGCGGTCGCGGGCGTCCACAGCGACGGGGTCATGCTCGCGCTGCAGCGCGTGCTCGAACACGAACGCGAGTCTCCCCAGCTGTTCACCACCCTGTGCGCACTCGAGATCGAGCCCGCCAAGGACACCGCCACGATGGTCCTCGCCGGGCATCCACCGCCGATGCTGATCGACGGGACAACCGTCTCGATCGTCTCGCCCTCCCGTTTCGACCCGCCGATCGGCGTGACCGACACTCGCTGGGCGCGCACGCCGCTGCGGCTTCCCGCCGGCTGGGTGATGCTCCTGTACACCGACGGCATCGTCGAGGGGCGCATCGGCGACGGTCACGAGCGCCTCGGGATGGATGGGCTGCGGGACCTCGTGGCGGAGCACGTCGCGACACACCCCCACTGGCGCCAGGCGCCCGAGGAGATGCTCGACGCGCTGATCGCCAAAGCCGAGGAGCTCAACGGCGGCGAGCTGACCGACGATGTCGCGATGTTGCTCGTCGGCTCGCACGATCGCGAAAAGCGGTGAGCACACCGCCGAAGCGGTCCAACAGCATGCTCGCCCGCCTGCGCGTGGGTCAATGGCTGGCGCTCACGATCGGCATCCTGCTCGCGTTCGCCATCACCGGGATCGGGCTGGCGCTGATCGCCAACCATCGGCTCGACGATCAACGCAGCGTCGTTCTCGACCAGATCGAGCCCGCGCTGCTCGCCGCGCTGAACCTCGAAAACGCCCTCATCAACGAGGAGACCGGCGTGCGCGGGTACATCCTCAGCGCCGACCCCAGATCTCTTGAACCCTATGAAAAGGGCCTCCAGATCGAGTCGGGCGCCTACCGCACGCTCGAACGCCACAACCGCGTCGTTGGCTCGACGTTGTCGCTCGACATCCGCTCCGTGCGCAGTCGAGCGCAGGCATGGCAGACGCAGTTCGTCACCCCCACGCTGCGCATCGCCCGCGTGGTAGGTAAACGCTCGACCCCCAGCCTCTCTCCGGCAAGCGACTCTTCGATGAGACCCGGGTGGCGCTCGGCAAGCTCCAGACGAACCTCACGCTCAGTCTCGCGAGCGCGCGCCGGGAGCTATCCAACGACGCGAGCTTTCTCAAAGCCATGCTGCTCCTCGCCGCCGGACTGATCCTGGGGAGTCTCCTCGGAGCCGGGCTGCTGCTGCGCCGCATCATCACCCGGCCGCTCACCGTCCTCGGCACGGAGGCCGAGCAGGTCGCCGCTGGGGACTTCTCCAAGCAGGTGGTCATCGCCGACGGCCCGCGCGAGATCGTGGAGCTCAGCGATGGGATCGACGCGATGCGCCAGCGCATCGTCAACGAGCTCAACGGCGTCGAAGACGCTCGTCAGAAGCTCGAGGCGCAGGCGCTGGAGCTGTCGCGCTCCAACGCGGAGCTGGAGCAGTTCGCCTACGTCGCCTCGCACGACCTGCAGGAGCCGCTGCGCAAGGTCGCGAGCTTCTGTCAAGCGCTCGAGCGTCGCTACCACGGCCAGCTCGACGACCGCGCCGACCAGTACATCGAGTTCGCCGTCGACGGCGCCAAGCGCATGCAGATCCTCATCAACGACCTGCTCGCGTTCTCGCGCGTCGGGCGCAGCGGGCGCGCGCGCGAGCGGGTCGATCTGAACGACGTCCTGCGCCAGGCGCAATCGTCGCTCGCGGACCCGATCGAGGAGACGGGCGCGACGGTGTCGAGCGATCCACTGCCTGTCGTGCTCGGCGAGCGCACGCTGCTCGTGTCGCTGTTTCAGAACCTGATCGCCAACTCCGTCAAGTTCCGCGCCAGCGAACCTCCCGTCGTGCGTCTCGCCGTGGCGCGCGACGGGGACGACTGGAGCTTCAGCTGCCGCGACAACGGCATCGGCATCGACCCCGAGTATGCCGATCGCATGTTCGTGATCTTCCAGCGGCTGCACACCAAGGAGGCGTACCAGGGGACCGGCATCGGCCTGGCGATGTGCCGCAAGATCGTCGAGTACCACGGCGGACGCATCTGGCTCGACACCGACCACGCCCCCGGGGCCATGTTTCGATTCACCCTGCCAATCGCCGAGGAGGACGACATGAACGCCGAGCTGGTCATCAGTGCTGCTGGTCGACGACGACCCCGGGCGACGTGCTGCTCGTCAGAGAGGCGTTCGAGGACCACAAGGTCGGCAACCTGCTGGCGGTCGTCAGCGACGGTGTGGAGGCGATGAGCTACCTGCGCCAAGAAGGCGAGCACGCCGACGTCGCGCGACCCGATCTGATCCTGCTCGACCTGAACCTGCCGCGCAAGAGCGGCATCGAAGTCCTAGCCGAGATCAAGGGCGACCCGGCCCTGGCGACGATCCCGGTCGTCGTGCTCACGACCTCCGAGGCGGAGGAGGACATCGTGCACGCCTACAAGCTGCACGCCAACGCCTACATCACCAAGCCAGTCGACTTCGAGCGGTTCAGTCAGATCGTGCACCAGATCGACGACTTCTTCATCGGTCTGGTGAAGCTCCCGCCATCCGCCGCGTCGAGTCAATCGACTAGAATTGATCGCACGTGAGTTCGTAAAGGGCCGTGGGCGACACGGCACTGCGGGGAAACACGGGCTGGCGGCCGGGACCCGATCCGTCTCCTCCCTGTCCTTCGCCAGCCCGCTTCCAGGGAGGAGGCGAGATGGAGCACCTCAGTGTCAAGCAGCCCACCCACCCCGAAGGGGTCCGTAGCATCCGCGATCTCCAGCACCATCGTGCAGCTCATGCGCGAGTACACCGGCCGCGGACCGACGAAGGCCAGAACCTACATCCACGAGGACCTCATCACGGTCGTCCTCCAGGACACGCTCACCATGGGCGAGCGCAGCCTCGTGCGCGACGGTGAAGTGGACCTCGTGCTCGCCAGCCGCAAAGCGTTCCAGCGAACCATGAGCACCCAGATGATCGCTGCCGTGGAACGGCACTCACGACGCAGCGTGTTCGCGTTCCTGAGCGACAACCACGTCGACCCCGATGTCGCCATCGAGTCGTTCGTCCTCGTACCCGAGGCCAGCGGCGGCGGCAGCAGCAGCAGCAGCAGCAGCGAAGCGTACGAGACCGGTGAGGCCCAAAGCGACAACGGTCAAGACAGCAGGGCCGAGCCCGCGAACGACTAGAGACGGTACGCGCCGAGGCGCTGGGAGGAAGCCGTCCGCGGCGAATCCTCGCAGCGTGCTCCCGCGGCGTGCGCTCACCCGCGGGACGCGTTCAGCCGCCGTGCGACAGTCACGCCCTGTGCCACATCGAGGCTCGAGATCACGCCCATCGGCTCTCCCGAGTCGGCCGCGACGACCACCAGGTGGGAGCATTCGTGCTCGGCCATCAGGCGGGCCACATCCTCGATCCCGTCAGCGGGCTCCACGGTGACGATCTCCGTCGCCGCGATCTCACCTGCGGAGGTCTCCAGACGGTCCGCCGCGAGCGCCTTCATCAGATCGAGATCGGAGAGGATGCCCCACACCAGCCGCTCCTGGCGGGCGCTGTCGCGGGCGAGGCCCTCCACCACCACGCAGTGAACACGGCTGCGCGCCATCGTCTCGGCCACCTCCACGATCGGGGTCTGCGGCGGCGTGGCGATGATGCCCGGGTGCATCACGTCGCTCACCGTGACCGTGGGTGTCGTTGAAGTCGTCATCGCCCTCTCCTTCGTTGGAATGGATCTCAGCTCAGCTCAGCTTCTCGCCCGCGGGCGATGAGCGCATCGGTGTGTTTCCGCCGCGGGGCGGGCGTGTCCCCCCTCATGCGTGCGGGGTTTCACGGATGCTCGGACCCACTCCCGTGATCGAGCATCCCAGTGAAGTGAGCCCGCCCGCCATCGCCGTCTTCGCCCCCAACCCGCTCCTCACCGTCACGTTGGAGCTGGAGGGCGAGGACCGCCAGAGCATCCACTTCCACGCCGGCGGCCAGGGCGTGTGGGTCTCCAGCATGGCCCACTGCATGGGCGCCGCGCCGGTGCTGTGCGGACTGCTCGGCGGCGAGTCCGGTCAGCTGCTTCGCCCGCTTGTGGAGCAGGCGAGCGGCGGGCGTGCGCGCCTCGTGCAGAGCGCCAGCGCGAGCGGCTGCTACGTGACCGACCGCCGCTCCGGCGAGCGCGAGCTGCTCGCGATGCGCCTCAGCGACGCGCCCTCGCGACACGAGCTCGACGAGCTGGTCTCGCTCACGTGCGCGCAGGCGCTCGCGAGCGGCTGGCTCGTCGTCACCAACCCGCTGCCCGGCGAGTCGTTGCCGCTGGAGGTCTACCGCGACCTCGTCGCCGATGCCCGCGCCGGTGGCGCTCGCACGCTCGTCGACCTCTCCTCGCCGCGCCTCGACGAGGCGCTCGCGGGCCACCCAGACCTAGTCAAGATCAACGACTGGGAGCTCGCGGAGTTCGTCCGTGGCCCCGTCTCCACGCCCGCGCTGCTGATCGCGAGCGCGCGGCGTCTGCGCGACAGCGGCGCGCGCAGCGTGATCGTCACTCGCGGAGAGCTACCCGGGCTGGTGCTGCACGAGGAGCAGGTCCTGCGGCTGACGCCGCCGCGCTTCGAGCACGGCTTCCGCGAGGGCTGCGGCGACTCGATGATGGGCGGCCTCGCCGCCGCGTGGGCGCGCGGCGAGAGCTTCGAGCGCGCGGTCGTGCTCGGAGCGGCCGCCGGCGCAGCCAACTTCCTGCGGCGCGGCCTCGGGCGCGCATCGCGCGAGGTCGTCGAGCAGCTGGCCGACGCCGTCAAGCTCGAGCCGTGGCCCGACGCGGAGGCGCAGGCGGCGTGACGCTCACCAGGGAGGCGTGACCGGCTCGCCGCGCAGGATCGCCGCGGGCGCCTGCTCGGCGATCCACTCGACGTGCTCACGCGGGCACGTCTCGCGCAGACGGTCCATGCCCGGACTCAGACACATCGAACGCCCGCCGTGCGAGGAGTGCGCGTCGCTCGCCAGCAGGTGCACCAGGCCCTCGCGCGCCAGACGCAGCACGAAGTCGTCGGGGTCGCCGGGGTCGGTTCGCGCGATGAAGTCCGCCGTCCACTGGATCAGACAGCCGCGCGCCGCCAATGCGCGCAGGCGCTGCTCGAAGTCCGCGCCCGCGTGGCGCTCGGGGTGGGCGAGGATCGTGCGCGCGCCGCGCGCCGCCAGGCGCTCTACGAGGTCGGGGAGCTCGTCCGCGAGCGCGCCCGGCGCCGGCTCCAGCAGGATCCATCCGCCGCCATCGAGCGACACCGCGCGCAGATCCTCGGCGCTCAGACCATCGACCGCGAGCTGGGACACCTCGCCGCCCTGCGCCACCCGCACGCTCACGCCACGCTCGTCGAGCTCGCGCTGCAGGGCCGCCACACGCTCCGGCAGCTGCTCGATGCGCACGTCGTGGTCGAAGCGGATGTGCGGGGTCGCGCACACGACCGCGATCCCGTCGCGCTCCGCCTCGCGAGCCATCGCCACGCTGTCCGCGAGATCGAGCGCCCCGTCGTCGAGCGCCGGCAGGATGTGGCTGTGGAGGTCGATCACGGCGGTTTTGGGATCCCTGGACTCGTCGGGAACAGGCAGAGCGATCCTCGCACGCCCGCCGCGCAGGTGCGCCGTCGCACGGGTGTGCGGAGCCGCGAGCGAGCGGCTGTCTATCGTCTGCGCATGGCGATCGTCCGCAGCGCCGACCCCCAACGCGACGCCTCCGCGTGCGCCGCGATCTACGCCCCCTACGTGTCCGACTCGGCCGTGTCTTTCGAGGTCCAGCCGCCAAGCGCTCAGGAGATGGCGCGGCGGATCGGCGCAGCGCACGCGTGGGTGCTCGCCGAGCACGACGGTCAGGCGCTGGGGTACGCATACGCATCCACCCACAGGGAGCGCGCCGCCTACCGCTGGGCGTCGGACGTCACCGTGTACGTCGACGCCGCCCACCACCGCTCGGGAGTCGGGCGCGCCCTCTACACGGCGCTGTTCGAGCAGCTGCGCGCGCTCGGGTTCTGGACTCTCTGCGCCGGGGTCACCCAGCCGAACGACGCGAGCAACGGCCTCCACCGAGCGATGGGATTCGTCCCCGTCGGCACCTACCGGCGCATCGGCTGGAAGGCCGGCGCGTGGCACGACGTGCTGTGGTGGCAACTGGACCTGCGGCCCGGTGAGGACGAGCCGCCGGATGAGATCCACACCGAGAAGGAGAAGATCCATGAGACGCAGATGCCGTAGATCAGAGCCTCAGCCCTCCGCGCGCGCTCTCGGCGCGAGCGCCACAGGCGCAGCCGCGATCGGTGCGCTTGCGCTCGGCGCCGGAGCGATCGGCGCGTTGGCGATCGGGCGACTCAACATCGGACGCGGTCGAATCCGGTCGCTGACGATCGACGAGCTGAAGGTGGGCCGCCTGCAGGTGGATGAGCTCGACGTCAGGAACGGTCAGCCGCTGGATCGACGAAGCGGCGTGGGGCCAGCCGAGCCAGAAGACATGGACTGATCGACTAGACTGTATTTACGTGAGTTCATGCTGAACTGCTCGAATGGGCGGTGAGGACGGAGCGCGCGGGCTCGGTGGACGGATTCCCATCCGTCTCCTTCCTTTCCTTCACTGAGCCCGGATACAGGAGGGAGGCGAGAACCGAGAAGCCTCCATGCCGAATACCACCGCGGCCTCGTTGGGCACGATCGGGTCGGCGATCTCAGGCGCGACCGTCGCGCTGTTGCGCGAGTTCACCGGCCGCGGCCCAACGCAGGCACGCACTTACCTCTTCGAGGATCTCATCGTCGTCATCCTGAAGGACACGCTCACGATGGGTGAGAAGAGCCTCGTGCGCGACGGGCGCGGCGATCTCGTGCTCACCACCCGTAAAGCGTTCCAACGAACGATGGGACCACGGCTGATAGCCGCCGTCGAAGAGCACTCGGGCCGGATCGTCGATGCGTTTCTCAGCGACAACCACATCACCCCCGACGTGGCTGTGGAGTCCTTCGTGCTTGCACCCAAGAACACCGGCACGACGGACATCGACAGAGCCAACGTCGAAGCGCCCACGTAGTCGCGATCAGCTACCGCGCGCGTCGCTGAATCGCGACGACCGTAGCGCTCGCCCGTCGCCCGCAGTCAGCGCCGGCGCGGGTGTATGCTCGCCGAATGGAGACGCGTGTCCTCATCTTGGGAGCGGGTTTTGGCGGGCTCGAGCTGGCGAGCACGCTCTCGGATGAGCTCGGCGAGGACGTCGAGGTGACGCTCATCGACAAGAGCGACTCGTTCGTGTTCGGCTACTCCAAGCTCGACGTCATGTTCGGCCGCACCACGCTCGACGCCGTGCGCCTCCCCTACCGCGAGATCGCAAAGCCGGGGGTGCGTTTCCTGCAGGAGACGATCACCGCGATCGATCCAGATGCACGCAGCGTGACGACCGATGTCGGCGTCCACGAGGCGGACGTGCTCGTGGTGGCGCTCGGCGCCAACTACGACTGCGACGCCACGCCCGGACTCACGGAAGGCGAGAACGAGTTCTACTCCGTCGCCGGCGCGCAGCGGATGAGCGAAGTGCTGCCGACGTTCACACGCGGTCACGCTGTCATCGGCGTGTGCGGAGCGCCGTTCAAGTGCCCGCCCGCGCCGAGTGAGACGGCGTTGCTGCTGCACGACCACCTGTCCACGCGAGGCCTGCGCGATGAGTGCGAGATCACGTTCGTGCTGCCGCTGGGCACCCCCGTTCCACCCTCGCCGGACACCTCACGCGCGCTGGAAGCGGCGTTCGCCGAGCGCGACATCAGGTTCGTCGCGGGCCGTCGCGTGAGCTCGCTCGACCCCGCGCGCCGTGTGGCGGTGCTCGACGACGGCAGCGAGATGGGCTATGACATCTTCCTCGGCGTGCCCAAGCACCGCGCGCCGGAGGTGGTGATCGACAGCGGCATGACCGAGGACGGCTTCGTGCCGGTGGACTCCGCGACCCTGGAGACTCGTTTTCCCGGGGTGTATGCGGTCGGAGACGTCACCACCGCGGGGGTGCCCAAGGCGGGGGTGTTCGCCGAGGGCGCCGCGCGCGTGGTCGCCAGGTCGCTGATCGCGAAAGTCCGCGGCGGCGAGCAGCCGGACCCGTATGACGGGCGCGGCATCTGTTACATCGAGTTCGGCGCCGGGCGCGTGGGACGCGTGGAAGTGGACTTCCTCTCCGGACCCAAGCCCACGGGCGCGTTCGGCGAGCCGACCGTCGCGGGCGTGATCGACAAGCAGCGCTTCGGCTCCACCCGCAGCGCCCGCTGGTTCGGGCGCTGAGCGTTCATTCTCAGCCCGCGAAGAACTGCTGGTAGAGCAGGAAGACGTTGAGCGCGCTGATCAGCGTCGCGAGCGCCCACGCGATGATCGTGGTGAGCGCGGCGGTTGACGTGGACGCCCATGACGTCGCGCCGGCTGGTGAGCATCACCAGCGGCATCGAGCGCGAGCGGGATGCCGAAGGAGAGCACGACCTGGCTGAGGACGAGCGCGCTGGTGGGGTTGACGCCGATCGCGAGGACGACGAGCGCGGGGATCATCGTGATCGCGCGGCGCACGCAGCAGCGGGATGCGGACGTTGATGAAGCCGGCCATCACGACCTGTCCGGCGTAGGTGCCGACGCTCGAGGAGGAGGCGCCGGAGGCGAGCAGCGCGACCGCGAACGCGAGCGCGGCGGTGCCGCCGACGAGGTGGCCGAACTGCGCGTGGGCGTCCTGGATCGTGCTCGAGCCCGGACAGGGCGTGGGGTGTGGAACAGCTTGGCGGCGACGGCGAGCATCGCCATGTTGACGAGGCCCGCGAGGCCGAGCGCGATGACCACGTCGAGGCGCTCGAAGCGCAGCACGCGGCTGCGCTCGTCGTCGTCGCGGCACGGCATGCGACCGTTGGTCAGCGCGGAGTGCAGGTAGATCACGTGCGGCATCACGGTCGCGCCGATGATGCCGACCGCGAGGTACAGCGAGCTGGTGCCGCTGCAGGCCGGGCAGCAGCCCGCGCAGCGAGCCGTGCACGGAGGGCCCGATCCGCAGCGTCTCATACAGAAAGCCGGCGAAGATGATCCCGAGCAGCGCGGTGATCGCGAGCTCGAAGCGGCGGAAGCCGTGCGTCTGCAGCTCGAGGATCGCGAACGCGATCACGCCGGTGATCAGACCCGGCCGGCAGCAGCGGCACGCCGAACAGCAGGTTCAGCCCGAGCGCGGCGCCGAGGAACTCGGCGATGTCGGTCGACATCGCCATGATCTCGGCCTGCATCCACATGCCCCACGTGAACGCGCGCGGGAAGTGCTCGCGGACGACCTCGGGCAGGTTGTGGTCGGTGACGATCCCGAGCTTCGCCGACAGGTACTGGATCAGCATCGCCATCAGGTTCGCCGCGAGCACGACCCACAGCAGCAGGTAGCCGAACTGCGCGCCGCCCTGCACGTTGGTCGCGAAGTTGCCCGGGTCGACGTACGCGATCGAGGCGACGAACGCGGGGCCGAGCATCGTCAGCGTCGCGCGCACCCGGCCGCTGCGCGAGCAGACGCTCGAGCGCGCTCGGCCTCGCAGCATCCTCGCCCAGCGCACCGGCAGCGCCACGGCGCCGCCCAGCGGCGCCCTCGAGCGCGGGATCGGCGGGCCCGGCGGGCGCGCGCGTCACCGCTCGTGCGCGATCCGTCTCGGTCTCGATCCGCATCGCGCGCGCGAGCGCGCCGCCGATCGCGTGCTCGCGCTCGCCGAAGCGCACGAACACCGGGCCACCGAACGGCTGGCGCTCGACGCACCTCGAGGCGCGTCGCCGAGCGCGATGCCGTGCTCGGCGAGGTAGCGCAGCATCTCCGGGTCGGAGTCCGACACGCGCACGAAGCGTCCCGCGGCGCCGACCGGCAGCTCGTCGAGGCTGCGTGTCGGGCGCTCGTCGATCTCGAACTCGGCGCGTGGGGATCGGATCGCCGTGCGGGTCGACCGTCGGGTGGCCGAGGCGCGCGGCGATCAGCTGCTCGAGCTCCTCGGAGAGCACGTGCTCGAGCACCTCCGCCTCGGCGTGCACGCGATCCCAGGCATCCCGAGCTCCTCGGCGAGGAACAGCTCGAGCAGGCGGTGGTGGCGCAGCACCTCCAGCGCCACCCGCCGGCCCTGCGTCGGTCAGCCGCACGCCGTGATAGGGCTCGTGCTCGACGAGTCCCGACCTCGGTCGAGCTTGCGCAACATCGCCGACACCGACCCGGGCGTGACGCCGAGGCGTTCCGCGAGATCGTTCGTCGACACCGCCGAGCCCTTGCGCGTCTCGAGCGCGTACACCGCCTTCGCGTAATCTTGAACAGCCGGTGAAATCAAATCAGGCGTAGCCACATCTATATTTAGGCAGACCAAAATATATTTGTCAAGCAGGCGATCCACGCATCTGCTGCGCGATCGGGTCCGCGATCTCCATGAGACCGCGACTCAGCGTTGAGCCTGAGCGCTCGCGCGACGTCGTGCATCCAGCCGTGAGGCGACCCGCTCGGTGACGAACCGCTCGCCGCGCATGGCCGCGTGAATCGCCAAGCCGAGATCCGTGTCGGCCATCTCCTTCGACACGAATCCCACCGCCCCAGCAGCCAACGCGTATTGGGCGAACGCCGGATCGTCCTTCATCGTCAATCCCACGATCCTCGTGTGCGGGGCCAGCGCGCGCAGCCTGCCGATCTGCGCGATGCCGGTGGACCCGTTCTGCATGCCCAGGTCCAGCACCAGCACGTGTGGCTTTCGCACGCGAACCTCGCGCTCGACGGACTTCAGGTCCGCCGCTTCGCCGACCACCTCGACCCGCTCCTCGCCGTCGAGCACGCGGCGCAGGCTGCTGCGCATCGGCGCATGGTCATCCGTGAGGACCACCCGAATCGGCGAACTAGGCGACGGGCCAACGTCTGCCTCGCCGAGAGCCGGCGCCAAATGGAGGTGGGAAGCCATCCATCCAAGCTAGTGCCGGCCACAGCGCCCTCCATCCGTGGAAAGCATCACGCGTGTGTGGGCAAAGCCGTGGCACCCCTGCGCATTCCTGCCGAAGGTGGCTGGATCAGCTCGGCCTGGCTACGGGCCGGCGGATGACCTCAGATGTTGGACCGAACGCTGCCGCCGTCCACCTGGTAGACGGCGCCCGTGATGTAGGACGCGCGCTCGGAGGCGAGGAACGCCACCAGGTTCCCCAGCTCGATCGGCTCGCCCAGGCGGCCCATGGGGATCGTCGCCGCGAACGGCGCCAGCTGCTCCTGCACCATCCTGTCCACCTCCTCGCTGCGGTTCGCCAGCGCCGGATGGATGCGCGGGGTGAGGAACGTGCCCGGGAGCACCAGGTTGATCGTGATGCCGTCCTTCGCCAGGTCCGGCATCAGCGCCTTCATCAGCCCCGCCACGCCCGGGCGAATGCCGTTCGACAGGTCGATGTTCTGCACCGGCTGCTTCACCGAGCTCGACTGGATCCCCACGATGCGCCCCCAGCGCCGCTCGCGCATGTGCGGCGTCACCTCGCGCACGAAACGCACGAAGCTCAGCACCACCGTGTCGAACGCGTTGCGCCAGTCCTCGTCGGTGAAGTCCGCAAAGCCGCCCATCGGCGGGCCGCCGGAGTTGTTCACCAGCACGTCCACCCCGCCGAAGCGCTCCACCGTCGCCGCCACCACGCTGTGGATGCCCTCCGCGCTGTTCAGGTCCGCGGGCACGGCGAGCACCTCCGCGCCGGTCTCGCTGCGGATCTCCTCCGCGGCGGCCTCCAGGTCCGCCTCGGTTCGCGCGCAGATCGTCACGCGCGCCCCCTCGCGCGCGAGCGCCAGCGCAGACGCCTTGCCCAGGCCCTTGCTCGACGCCGCCACCAGCGCCACCCTGCCCTGCAGTCCTAGATCCACGCGTCTCCCCTGGGTTCGATTCGAGCGGTGCGCGCTCGCGCGCCGGGCGACTGTAGCGCGTGCAGCGCGTTCGCACGGGCGCCCAATCAGCTCCACGGCATCGGCGCCGCACGAGTCATAAATATCGATCTCCACCACCAGCCTGTGGGACAATCGCGCCGTGCCCGCTCAGCTGAAGTACGTCGACCCAAATCGCCGTCGCAGCGCCTTCGGCCGCGCGTTCGCCGTGTTCTCCACCACGCGCCTCGGGAGGTTCATCTCGGCGCACTTCGTCTGGAAGGTCGATCCGTATTTGCTGCGCGCCACGCGCGGGCGCCTCGGGATGGGGCTCGTCCTGCCCACCGCGCTGCTCGAGACGCGCGGCGCGAGGAGCGGAGCGCTGCGACGCAACGCCGTCATCTACTTCCACGACGGGGATCGCGTCACGATCGTCGCGTCCAAGGCCGGCGCCCCGAAGCACCCGGCGTGGTTTCACAACCTGCGCGCCAACCCCGACGTCATGTTCGGTGGTGTGGCCATGCGGGCGAGCATGGTCGACGAGGAGGCCGAGCGCGAGCGGCTCTGGGCGCTCGCGGACCGCGTGTTCGCGCCGTATGCGACCTACCGGCGCGAAGCCGCGACGGCGAACCGGACGATTCCGATCGTGCAGCTCAGCGAGCGTGCGGCATGAGCACCTCCGCCGCCTCGGCCGGCGTCACGTCCGGATAGAGCGTCCTGAGCGCGGCGATCGCGCACGCGCCTCCCACGAGCTGGGCCAGGACGTACGCGACCACGGACGCGGGCGCGATTCCCGCGAACGTGTTCGAGAACATGCGCCCCACGCTGATCGCCGGGTTCGCGAAGCTCGCCGAGCTGGTGAAGAAGTACGCCGCGCCGATGTACGCGCCCACCGCCGCGGGGATCGTGCTCGCGCGTTTGCTGCGCGCCAGCGAGAAGATCACCAGCAGCAGGCCCGCCGTGGCGATCGCCTCGGAGAGCAGGTGCGCAGGCGAGGCGCGGTGGTGGGTGGAGACGCTGATCGCCGCCAGCGAGAACATGCCGTTCGCCGTGACCGCGCCCAGCGTGCAGCCGGCCACCTGCGCGGGGATGTACGCCAGCGCGTCTCGCCATGCGATACCGCCGAAGCTCGCGTCCGCCAGCGACACCACCGGGTTGAAGTGCGCGCCTGACACGGGGCCGAACATCAGGATGATCGTGAACAGGCCCGCCGCCGTCGCCGCGGCGTTCTCCAGCAGCTCCAGGCCCACGTCGTTCGGCGACAGCGTCTGCGCCGCTATGCCCGAGCCGATCACCAGCGCCGCCAGGAACGCCGAGCCCAGAAGCTCAGCCAGCAGGCGGCGGGCGAGTGGCGGCGGCATGTCGGTCATGTGGCGCTCGTCAGCTTGTCCGCGAACTCGCCCGGCAGCCCCGCCTCGCGGATCTGCGCCGCCACGGCAGCGGCGTCGTACTCCACGCGCTCGATCGTCACCTCGACGCCGTCGGCGGTTGCCGTCAGCACCGCAAACGCGCCGCGCGGGTCGCCGTCCTTGGGCTTGCCCACCGAGCCGCAGTTCACGAACAGCACGCCACCGTGCTCGCGCACCCACGGCTTGTGCGTGTGGCCGAACACCAGCACGTCGTCCGTCTCCGCGGCCGCGAGGCGCTCGTACAGACGCGCGGGCTTGTCCTCGAACAGGTACTCGTTCACCTTTCTCGGCGAGCCGTGCACAAGATGGACATCTGTGTGCGCGAGGCTGAATCGCAGGTCGAACGGCAGGGCGCGCATGAAGTCCTTCGACCGCTCGCTCGTGTGCGCGAGCGTCCAGTCCACCGAGCGCTGGCCCAGCTCGCGGTCGTGCGGCGTGATGTACGCGCAGCCGCAGTCCTCTTCATCGCGCGCGATCGCGTAGTCGTAGTTGCCGTAGATCGTCGGGATCTCCCGCTGCGCGATCAGCTCGCACACCTCGTTCGGGTGCGGGCCGTAGCCCACCAGGTCCCCGCCGCAGTACACCGTCTCGATTCCCAGCTCCTCGATCCTCGCGAGCGCTGCTTGCAGCGCCGCGAGGTTGCCGTGGATGTCGGTGATCACCGCCGCCCTGTCGCCGCTCGTGCCCGTGACCATGGCGGCGAACCCTATTACATCGATAAACGTCGTTGTTATCGATATGTGTACATAGATGTACGTCTATCTGCGGCTCGCGCCGCGGGTCTTCAATGCCTCTAGCACCCGAGGTGGGCTTTGTGGCCTTTCCAGGTGGGCACCCACCAACACGCGCCGACCGTGATGCTCGTCACGATCCCAGTGTCGACACCGAGGAACGCCCATGTGTGGACGGTGAACGCGCAGCGCGCTCTTGGGGTTCCCTCGATGGTGGAGGCGCAGGTCTCGAGCCTGTCGACGAGGTTGTCGACTCCCATTTTGTTGATGATCTTCATGAGATTGACGAATTTCGCGAGCTTGGTCTCTGGGAACATGAGCTCGATCAGGCTCGCCAAACCCTCTCCCGCGTCCTCGATTTCCTTTGCCTTCTCGCGCGCCTGGTGGGCGGTGAGGTATTTGGTGTGGTCCGGATCGCTCCATCCGGGGCCGCCTTCGAATTCGCCTGGGGTGGCTGCCGCTGCTGCCGCCGCCGCAGCTGCCGCTGCTTCGGCCGCGGCTCGCGCGGCTGCTTCTCTGGCGGCTTCCCTGGCGACGATTTCCGCGCCGATCTGGTTGTTCAGTTCAAACAGCCAGCTGGAGAGCCCGCCGCTCGATTCGCCGCTCGGGTCCGAGTTGTTGACGGGGTCGCCGGAGGTGTAGGCGTAGGCGTTCGCCGAGCCGCCCGGCTGCGGGTCGGTCTGCAGGAACCTGCCGATCTGGGGAACGTAGGAGCGTGCACCCATCGCGATCACGCCGCTCGGGAGGGTCGTTGCTCGCTGAAGGCCGCCGAGCCAGGAGTACTTCGGCGGTGTGCTCGTGCGCGGGACGCCGTACTCGGTCGCGTCGTTGGTGGAGGTGAGGCCGGTCGCGCTTTCGCTCGGCGATGCGGTCGCGACGACGTCGCCGTGCAGGTTCGTGATCTGCAGGACCGCCGTTTCTCCGTTGGTTTGCGTCGCCACGAGGCTCCCGGCGAGGCCCACGATGTTGCGGCTCCATCCGGTCGGGCCTTCGGCGACCCACGACGGCGAGTCCGCTTTCCCGGAGTAGTGCATCACCGAGGTCCCCGTTTTGGTGCCCGTCATCACGAGTTCGCGCTGGCGACCCTGAGGGTCGAGGTAGGAGCCGTTTGTCTGCCCGTTCTGAGTCTGGCTCGCGAGCGTGCCGTTGAGATAGAACGAGCTCGTCAGCGTCGTTCCGCCCGCGTCGCCAGCGGGCAGCGAGGTGGTGTCCCCGAACCCGTCGTAGCTAGCGCCCGTGTCCGTCAGGCGATCAGCGGAGTCGTAGGAGTGAGTGACCGTGGTGCCGCCTTCGGTCGCGCACACACCGCCGGTGCCGGGATTGCGCGTCGTCTGCGTGGTGCGGTTGCCGTCTACGTCATACCCGTACAGGCGCGTGGTGCAGCCCTGGCCGGCGGGCGTGTCCTGCACCTGCGTGAGGCGCGCCGCAACGTCGTACTTGTACGTCTGGCTGGAGAGTGTGCTCGTTTGCGTCAGCCATTGCCCCGTGATCGACGCGACGATGCTATCGCTGTACCACGTGCAGTTGGACGAACAGTTCTTCTTGACGTATTCGAGCCCCGTCAGCTGCCCGGCGGCGTTGTACGTGTATTTCTCGTTCATGTTCGGGAAGCCCTGCTGGACGATCTTGCCTTCCGCGTCGTAGCTCGCCGCAAAGCTGAGCCCGCTGTCGGTCAGCGAGGTCGGGTAGCCCGTGGTCGCGTCGTATTTGAATTCCTGCGCGGCCTTGCCGTCGTTGACCGTCGCGGTGCGGCCGTCGATGTCGTAGGTGTATTTCGAGATGACGCCGTCGGCATCCGTGTATTCACTCAGCTGACCCCACTTGTCGAACACGCTCGTGAGGGTCCTCGTGGTCGAGCCTTCGGTCGTGCTGCTCGTCACGAGCCTTCCCGTGGTCGAGTCATAGCCGAGGGTGACCGCCGGAAGCGCCGTGCCCGTGGTCGCAGTCTGCGTGGCCGTTTTCGCGCGTCCCGCGGCGTCGTAGGCCATCACCAGTTTGCGAGAGTTCGCGCCGAACACCGCGGTCGTTTCCACGCTCTCATCCCACACGTTGTAGGTGACGGTGGTCACCGGCGGGTTTGGCAAGCCGGCCGTTTCCGGGTTTTTCGCGAGCTTCGTCTGACAGATCAGGTTTGCCCACTCCGGGTGAAGCCCACAGGCCGCGACTTTCGAATTCGCAAGCGCCGTGTAGTAGATCGTCTGCGAATCATGAGAATCCCCGCCCGCGGGGTTGCCCGCCGGCATGATCGCATCGGTCACGTTGCCCGTCGTCGCGTCGTACAGCTTCGTGCGCACGATTTTCAAGCCCGACGGATCTGTCGTGATCGACGTCGGCTGGTGCAGTTTCCAGCCCAGGTTTTCCTGGCCGGAGTAGGAGTTCACCGTCGTGTGCACGTCTTCTTCCGCGCCGCTCGTCAGCAGCGCGCCCTCGGTCAGCTTCGTGACCAGGTGATACGGGCCGCCCGTGCCCGGCGCGCCTTCGTCGTAGTAGTAGTGGGAGATGTGCCGCGCCAGCACCGAGCTGCCGCTCGCGAGCTTCACCGTGTGCTGCGGCCCCTTGCTCGTCAACATCTCGCTGCCGTCTTCGCTATAGGTGCTCTGCGAGTCCAGCAGATGCGACGCTTCCGCGGGGTTCGCTTCCGAGAGCGCCTTGGTCCGGTTGGCGGCCGTCAGCGTCCTCACCACGTCGTTCTTGGAGTTGTATTCGGTGGTCGAGATGCCTTTGCTGGGGTTCGCTTCGTTGACCGTCCGCCCGTCGCTGTCGAGGTAGTAGACGCTCGCGCGGGCGTAGCTGCTCGCCGGCCAGCCCTGCGGCGAGTCCGGAGGCAGGATCGCCATCGCTTCGACAGGCACATCGGCCTGCCCCCATTTCGCCACTTCGGCGCTGCTCATCGGATAGGGCGCGCCGGCGCCGGACACCGGTACGCCGTACTCGAACGTCGTGACGGCACTCGTCCCTGGACTCGGCGCGGGCGGGACGTACTGCGGGCGCGTCGCCGCGACCCATCTGGCGACTTTCGCGCTCGACTGGTTGAGGATGTACATCGAGCCTTCGCTCGCTTTGGGATACGTGGCCACCCCCTGCGCGCCGAACCCGGCGCTGAAAAGCTGCAACGACGTGAACTGCAGAGGCAGAGAAGACCCGATGAACTTCTGCACGTTCGAGTTGTTGTAGTCCGCGACGAACAGGTAGCCCGCCTGCGCCGCCAGACCCTGCGGACTGTTGAAGTGGCCTTCGCCGCTTCCCGACGTCCCGAACTGAGCCATGTATGTGGGATAGAACGTTCCGCCCCCGCCGAACACCTCGACGCGGTGTCCGCCGGTGTCCGTGATGTAGAGGCTCCCTTTGGCTTCGTCGACCGCGATCCCGCCGATCCCGGTGAACTGGCCGTTGCCGGTACCCGCGCCGCCGAACACGGCGACGTTGATCGCGTTGCCGGAGCTGTACGCCTGGTAGACGTAGACCTGAGAGCCGACGCCGACGTAGACGGTTTTTTCCGATGCGAAGCTGTAGACGGCGATCGCCTGCGGCGATGTCCCAGTACCCGTAGAGGCGAAACCGGCAAACGCGCCGGCGCTCGTCAGCGACTCGATGCGGCTGTTGCCGGTATCGGCGACCCACACCATGCCAGAGCTGTCGATCGCGATGCCCGTGGGTCCTTTGAACTGGCCCGCGCCCGAGCCCAGCGTTCCGTAGGCCGCGATGAAGGCGCCCGTCGGGGAGAACTTCTCCACGCGGTTGTTCCCGGTGTCCGCCACCCAGACGTTCCCCGAGGGATCCGTCGCGATGCCCTTGGGGCTGCTCAGCTGTCCGCTGCCGCTGCCAGACGACGCGAATTCACCTGTTTTTTCCATGTAGGGGTTGGCGAGCACTTCGTTCGTGGACGCCGTCGCGACGGTCGCGGCGCCGTTTGCGTTGACCGCCGTCACCAGCGCCTTCAGCCAGCGTTTGGCGCCGTGGTAGATCGACACGTAGCTCGGGTTCGTGGCGCCCGCGATCGGTGCACACGATTCCGCTTCGGCGATCGTCTGGCATTCCTCCCACTGATAGCCGTACGCGAGCGGCGTGTTGCTCCAAGTGCCCGTCGTCACGGTCAGCGTCTTGCCCTCCGGCGCGTTGGCGCTCGAGAGCGTGGGCAGTGCGGTGTTCTGCGGCGTCACGCCAGGACCTGCGGCCGTGCTCGGCGCGGGACGGGTCGCGCTCAACAGGTGACCGGTGCGAATATCGCTGGGAGCCGTACCGTAGACGAGCAGCCACGGCTGCTCGCCCGGCGGCAGGATCGACGTGACACGCCCTTCGGCGTCATACCCATAGGCGGTCTTCACCGCGGGTGAGACGCGTGGGTCCCACTCGGCGCGCAGCAGCCCCGCGTTGTCGTAGGAGTACTGCGCGACCACGGTCGTGCTCATCGCCGAGGTGGACGGATCCCACGCCGTGAACGTCACCTGCTTCAAACGCCCGTTGTAGTCGCCCCATTCGTTCGCGCCCTGGCCGGTCGCGGTCGTCGCGGACGCATACACGAACTTCAGCGCGCGACAGCCCCGCACGAGCGTACCCGTGCACGTCACGTTCGCGGGGACCGGAGCGAGCACTTCGGTCGGCTCGATCACCGAACCTGCGACCTGGTAGGAGTAGGTCGTGATGTTCGTGTTGTTCGGCTCGGATTCCGAGACCGGCACCCACGTGTTCCCTGTACCGCCCGTGGGGAGCTTGAACGTCGTCGTCGAGCCTTCGGTGGCGAGCTGGAACTGCACTTTGCCTTCCACCGTGCTTTCGCTCAGAGCCAGGTTTTCATCGCCTTTCGGAGCAACGTATTTCCCGCCCGTGCCCGGCGTGAACAACGACTTCAGCCCATCGCCGCTGTCCAGCAGCACGCTGCCGGTCGGCAGTTTCACGATCCGCTGCGCCGTGCCGCCCAGATCGAGCGTCCAGTTCGGGCCGAGCGGACCTTCCGCACCATCGGTCAGATGCTCGGAGCCGAAGTCGCGACCGACCGTCAACGGACCGCTCGCGGCGCCGATCGACACGTCGGTGGGGCTGAGCGTCAGCTCCCCGGACTCGGGGTTCACGAGGCCCGGCCCACCTGACACCGGCGTGACCGGCCTGGTGACGAACAGCGCGATTTCCTTCGTCGCCTTGTTGCCCGCGCTGTCGATTGCGGTCAACACCAGCTGGTGCTGACCGGCGGCGAACTGACCACCGCTGATCGTCCATTCCCCGTTCGCCGAGCAGGGGCCGATGGAGCAACTTCCCTGCGGCGCCCCGAAGGGGATACCGTCGACGGTGAACGCAAGCGAGGCGATGCCCGAGCTCGGGACGGCGCCCGCGCCGTCGGTCGCGCTCGCACGGAGTTTGTAGACGGAGTCGCCGATTTCCGCGTTCGCCGGGAGCCCTTCGATCGCGAGATCGTGCGGCGCTGTGTTGTCGACTTTCACTTCCATCGACGTCGTGGTGTCGCCGTGCGTCGCGTTCGAGGCGATCACTTCGATCGTGTCTTTGCCGTCGGGGAACCACGACGCGTACATACTCCCTTTTTCATCCTGAGGACACTGCACTTCGAGGCACGCCGCGACGTAGTGTTCTACGCCCGGAACCAACGGCGAACGGGCTTTGATCGAGTAGACGCCGATGCCCGCGTCGTGCGCCGCGACCGCGAACACCGGAAGCAGTCCACCTCCACCTCCACCAAGCCAACCGCCGGTGTGCGCGACGTTCGTCCTGCCGCCCACCGTCACATCGGTCGTGTCGGCTGCGACCGTGGGGGAGGATTCCTGAACGATCGCGACGTTCGCGCTGTAGACGATCGTGTGGAAGCTGCTGCCTGTTTTGGTAGCCCACTGCCCGAACTCAACTGCGTTGCCTGAGCTGCCCGCCACACGGATCACCCGAGCTCCCATGCCGAAGTTCGAGGGCAGCAGCAGCTGACCTTCGATGACTCCGGTTTTCGAAGCGATCAGGAGACGGCTTTCGATGTCGTTGCCCGGGTCTTCGCTCGTGGCTTCCAAGTCGATCGCTTCGATCCGCGAGACGCCCGGCGTTTCGTACGCCCACGCGCCCCACTGCCCAGGCGAGTAGGTGGCCCACGCTTCGTCGGAGAGCTCCGCCGGTGAGGTGAACATGAAGGGGTGAAACGCCGCTCCGTTGTTGGTTGCGCTGACCCAGTGGCCATAGGCGATCTTGGTGTCTTCGACAAGCGGATCGACCTCGATCGGATACTGGAAGTCGCCGCCGCGGTGCGCCACGTCGAGCACCAGGCGATTCCCCGACACGGACATCGCGACCGGAACCTGTGCGCCCACCGCGTCCCTCGCGACCGGCGGCTGCACGCCGGCGACGACGTCGCCGTCGAGATAGACAGACGCGCCGCCGGACCGACCGCGACGCAGGCTCACCCGACCGGGGCCGGAGACCGCAAACGACAGCCGCTGCGGGCTTGCCGCGGAGCGCAGCACCGCATCCACCGCCACACCCTGCGCGAGGGGCTTCAGGAGGGTGTCCGCATCGAGCTGGGTGTTCGCGTAGAGCACACCCCCGCCATCCGGGACGCCCACGGAATTACCGTCACCGTGAGCGGGAGCGATCGACAGGCCAGTGTCGGTGAGTGTCACGCCCGCTTGCGCGCGGCTGTGCATCAGCACCCGCGACGCTGTCACGCTCGGCTCGAAGCCACCCTTCGCGCGACGCAGGCGCAGATCGATGGGCACCTCGCGACCGCTCGAGGTGGCCGCCGCGATCGGCGCGCTCGACTCCAACACACCGTGCTTACCGTGGCCGAGATCGAGCGTCGCGGCGTTCTCCCCCACGTAGCCCGTGATCCTCTGACCGGGCCCCAACAGCGCCGTGTCCGACGGAGACGAGACAGCCAACACACCGGGGAACTCCCTACGCGCCAAGCGCGCGGCGGCCGCCGCATCGAGACCGCTGAAAGCATGCCGCGAGCGCACTCGCGCCGCGGCGGCGACGGGGTCTGCACGACGCACCGTCTCTGCGATTGCCGCCTGTTGCGAGCCCGTCAGATGTTCGAATCCCGGCATCGCCAGCGAATCGAACGGGCTTGTCGAGCGAGAATCCAGGCCCGAGAACGCCACCGCCGAGCCACACGAAGCGAGGCACGCGACCGCTCCCACCATCCATAGCAAAAACACCCGTCGCATCTTCGATCCCCCCGTTCGTCCTACGGCCCAACGCGCGCCTCCTCCAAGAAACACCGTGGACCTTCGGGCCTCGTTTTGAATTGCTAACTCACTATGGGGAGGATAATAGAGCTGTCAAGCATTTCTACTCGTCTAGTGCGAAGACTCCTCCTCCGCTTCATTATTGATATTTGTATATAGATGCCTGTCGATCTGCAGCTCGCCCCGAAGCAGAAGCGGGCAGCCGGCGAGCGCTGCTGCGAGCCGGTCGCATACCCCGACGTGGCGCGCGATCGCGCGCTGCGCATGGCCGAGGTCGCCAAGGCCCTCGGCGACCCGATCCGCCTGCAACTCGTGGACGTCCTGCGCGCCCACGCCGGCAAGGTGTGCGTGTGCGAGCTCGTGCCGCTGTTCGACATCTCCCAGCCCACGCTCTCTCACCATCTGAAGAAGCTGCGCGACGCCGGCATCGTGGACTCCGAGCGCAAGGGGTTGTGGGTTTACTACTACGTCCTGCCGGGGGCGCTCGAGGAGCTGTCCGGCTGGCTGGCGTGAGCGGGGCTAGGCGTAGGTCTCACGACAACCGTTGACGAACTCGACCCATGCGCCGGCCAGGTGCTGGTCGATCTCGCGGTCCACCAGCGAAGCGCTTCCGACTCGCGCAATCACGTGACGGTACAGCTCGTCGAAGGTGGAAATGGCCGTGCCGTCCGGCATCTCACCGCTCGGGTAGAACTTGTTCAAGTCGTCGATCCCGTACGGGGCGCCCAGCTTCAGGAAGCCGAACATCCTGATCCCAGCCGCGACCATGTCGGCGTGCTCCTCGACCCGCTCGTCGGTGACCTCCACCCCGGCCGCTCTCACGACGTCGGCAGCCCAATTCATTATCGCCCCCGCCTTCGACGGCACCGAGGCGACCGAGGGGCGAGGGGGAGCCTCAGAGGCCCTGTCCATCGCCGCGCTGATCACATTGAACAGGTGCTCACGCTGACTCATGACCAGCGGTTCGACCCAGTCCGGGCCACCGAGCCCCCACACGATCTTGAAGATGACCTCACCGCTTGCGTCGTTGGCCGTGATGGTGACTTCCGTACCCTTGAACCCCTCCTGCGTGCCTCTGAGCCTTGCGATCGATGCGATCGACGCCAGTGGCTGAACCTCGATGCGTTTGTTGAACACGCCGACCTCAGAGACGAGCGTTACCGCCTGGCGATCGACCACGTAGAGATCGGGTTTGGAGCCGGTACCACGCTCACCGATCCCGACGATGTCACGAGCGTCGACGTTCCCCTGCGCTGCGGCTGCGTCGATGTAGCGACTGTATCTCTCCTGGTCGTGCGTACTGGAGATCGAGGCGTCAATGAAGAGATTGAGATGGCTGCGTGCTGACATGACTCCCTTTCGTTAAAGCAATGAAGGCGGTACCGGGTAGCCGCGCTCGCCTGCACGCCGAAACGCGGCGCGGGCCGCGTCGAGGGTCGAGATGCTCAGTGAGATTTCCATCGTCATCCCCCTATCGCACACCGAGCTGCAGCTCGGCGTTCTTGATCAGCTTCTTGGTTTTTCGTCCGGTGAAGAGGACGCCACGAACGCTCCCATCGCCGGCCACCGCTCGCGCATCGCTCATCAGGTGCCGCGCATCCGCCAGCGCCCGGAAGGCGGCACGCTTGCTGAGGCCATGCGGGATGTGCGCGACGACGCCATCCTGGACTCGCCCCCCGATGATCGACGCGAGGGATTGGGCGCCGGCGCCCTTCATCACGGCCCTGGCCTCATCGATGTCATCCACGATCTCCCACAGCACGAGCATGTGAGCCGCCACGTCATGCTCGGTCAGAGAAAGGGAGTGCACATCAGCGAGATCGCACACCGTGGCCGTTTCGCAGTAGAGATCGACGATGCAATTCGCAACACCAGCCAGAGGGCCCGCCCCGAATGACAGCAGCCCGAGTCGCCGTCGCCGCCTGCGTGCGACCCTGAACACATCGCGCGCAGACCGGTCCTCCTCGTGCTCGTCAGCCTTCACACCGGCCACGAGCGCAGCGAGAACCTGCTCGATCGATACCGGCTGCCCGTCGTCGTCGAAGACTGCCTGCATACCCCGATACCTCGCGCCCATGTCTCGAGCGCGCTCCACGGCCGCATCGGCCGCGGTCGCCCCAAGCTCAGCCGCGCGGGCCACGAGTTTGTCCCTCAACGCCATGGTGCGACGAGACTCAGATAGATACCGCGGTGCGCGTCGACCGACTCGAGAACATCGCGAGAGCCTAATCCAAATGAAGCGAACCTGTCCAGTCTTCCGCATCGGTGCACGGGTACACTCCAGCTTCGATGAAGCTCTTCAGAGGTGGCTCGAAGCCCCGCGCCTCCCGCGTGATGACGGCCTCGGCAGAGGATCTCGTGCGGATCGGCAGCCTGGCCTACGGCGGCAGCAGCCCACATCCGCCCGGAACCGTCGCGCTGGAGCCCGGCGAGCTCGATCGATACGCGATCGCGGCGATGGATGCTGGCGGATACCCTGGAATCGGCTCACAGAGCTGGATCGAGCTCGAAGGCCAGTTCCTGGACGCGCTTCTCGCCACATCGCACACGGCGGGCCCATGGGCGACTGTCGGCGCGCTGCTCGTGGCCGCGAACTTCGTCGCCCCGAAGGAGAACCCGGACGCGCGCTATCTCGAGATCCTCGACAGGGCATGCGAGTTCCTTCGGCGCGACGGCGTGTCTTACACGGCCGTGCCTCCGTTCGCCATCGAAAGATGGAAGCGGGCGCGCGGATTCGACGGCATTCACCCGGCAGGCTGGCCGAGCGCGCTCGAAGAGGCGGAGATCCCAGGCATCGGCCAAGAGCCGCCCGTGCAGGATCTCGCGTCCGGCGAGTCACGCCGCCTCGCACAGCGAGAGATCGCGGGCTCCAAATCGTATTTCGCCGAGCGGCGCCCCGATGGGACGGTCGTCGCGGTGATCGAAGGGGTCCCCCCAGAAGCGGCCGACGTTCGTCGGTGGGATTGGGAAGGCCTCTCCGCACCCTCGTATGTCGCATTCCTACGCGAACTGGGCGAGCGTCTGATCACCCCGACGGAATGGGCTCACGAGGATCTGACGCCGTACTTCCCCTGTCGCGACCGCTCGCGCGAGGACATGCGCCGTCTCGCCGCCGCGTACGTCGCCAGCTGACACATTCCGAGGTTAGCCTCATCGCCTCCCAAGCTCACACCGACCGATACGCGCGCACTCCCGCGTGTCATTCGACAGTCAATGTCGCTTTCATACCTCGCTTCGCGTGTTCGGGTAGAGAGCAGAACAACGTGTAAGTGCCTGGGCGCAGTTCGACCGCCTGGTCCTTCACAGCGCCGGCGCGGGTGTCGGACAGCGATCCCACCGGCGACCCTTCGCCGAGCGCGGCATTGAGGTTGTGTTCGTCCTGTCCGTGATTGACCAGCTCCAGGATGATCTTCCCGGCGGGCACCCTCGTGCGAGACAGCGTGAAGCTGTACTCCACGGCCGTCACCTGCACGCGCGGGACGGACGGCGGGGGGCCGGTGGGAGAACTCGGCTGCGACGGCGGTCGAGGCGTGGCGAGCACCGGCCCCGCGGATGGGGCGTCGGAGCCGGAGCCGCCCCCGGGCTGCCCAGCAGGCGATCCGCCGGTCGCGGGTGTCCTCGCCGGGGCGGAGCGGTGCGCGGCGCGACGACTCTTGCTGCGACAGCGAGGATCGCGGCGATTGGGGTGGCCGTGCGTGCTCCGTCGCGCCCCACAGCGAGCCGAGTGGCGTGCGCTCGCGCGATGGGCGCTCCCGTGACGGGGAGCTGCTGTCGCGATAGCAGCCAACGCGCCGAGCAGACACACGCCGCAGAGGGCGATGAGCGTCGAGAGATGCGTGCTCGCCCTGCGCATCACACGATCAGCTGAGGGATCGCGCCATACGGGCTGGGGCCTTCGAGGCCTGTGCCCGCGTTGGGGATCACGAGGCCCGCTTCGGTCTGGAACCACTGGCCGAGCAGCGCCGCGTACATCGCGCGGAAGTCCGACGTGTTGACGGTGTTTTCGTTGGGGTCGAGGTTTGTCAGGCCCGGGAATTCACCCACCATCTGGCCCTTCACGCGGCTGCCGATCAGGAACGCCACGCCCGCCGCTCCGTGGTCGGTGCCCGACCCGTTTTCGCGTGGGCGGCGGCCGAACTCCGACCACAGCTGGATCACCACGCGGTCGTCCAGTTCGCGTGCTTCCAGGTCGCGCTGAAACGCCACGACCGATTCGATCGTCTCCGTCAGGTTGGTGCTCAGGGTTTCGCTCTCGTCGGAGTGCGTGTCATAGGAGCCAACCGCGTTGAGCGACACGCATTTGATCGGCAGCGCTTCGTCGGCCAGCATCGCCGCGAGCACCGCCAGACGGACCGGGAAATCGCCGCCCGCGCTGGGGTATGTGACGGGCGAGGTGAACGCCGGTTTGCCTTCGTGTTCGGCGAACGGCGCTATCTGGTTGCGGATGATGCCGGTGTCGAACGACGCGGCGCGCGCCTGCGCGAGGGCGGGCGAGGCGGTTGGGAACGCCCCGAGCTCGCCGAACGTGTCGAGGGCCGATGCGGTCAACGGTTCGTCCAGACCGTAAGCCCAGAAGTCGTAGTCCGACGGTGTCGACACCGCCGCCACCGGCACCCTCGCCGTCGCCAGCGCCGGCGCGAGTGAGTCGTTCAGGGAGAGTCCCTGCAGCGGGTTCGCGGGGTCGCCCGCGATGTCCAGGTAGCGGCCCATCCACCCCGAGCGCGTCTGCGCGTTCAGTTCCCCCACCTCCCAGTAGTGGCGGCTCGTGAAGTGGCTCTCGTCGGGCGGGTCGTAGCCGATCGCGGGGAACACCGACACCTTTCCCTCGCCGTGCAGCTGCGCGAGCCCGGCCGCGCTCGGGTGCCACATCAGGTTTTCATCCTCGCTGAACGGCACCCCCGCGCCTTCCTGCAGTCCCAGCGTGGGTCGCAGTTCGTGATAGCGCGCTTCCTTCACGGGCGCGAGCACCGATAGCGCGTCCCAACCGCCTTCCATGAAGATCGACACCAGCACAGGCTGTTTCGGCGGCGCAGCCGCCGCCGCCTGCGCGATGCCCTCTTCGAGGTGGCGCGGCGAGAGCGCCGACGCGCCGTAGATCGCAAGCATCGCGCCCGTGCGAGCGCAACAGGAACGAGCGCCTGTCCATGCCCGTCCCCGCGGGCAGCGGCATGCCCGGCTCGATCCTCGGCAGCCCACGTCCCGCCTGCGCCACGCCCGCGCGCAGCAGCTGCGAGCGGGTGAAGTCGTTGCACGAGCAGCTCCTGGCCATGTTCAGCTCACCTGCATGTCGGGGGAAGTCGCGATCAGCATCCGCAGCGCGTTCTGGCGGATCGCGCGGTAGGGACTCTGCTGCCAGTGCGCGGTCGCGACGCCTTCGATGGACGACCGCGCGTAGGCCGCGATGCATTCGCGCGACTCGCTGGACAGCGGCGGGTTGGCCCAGTAGGCGAGGGCGCTGTTCAAGCGCTTCCGCGGGGGTCTCCGTGTCGTTGTATGAGGGCTGTCCTTCGCCGGGCCACGGGTTGGCGTAGGTCTTCGAGGTCACGTAACTCGCGATTTCCCAGCGCGCCTTGGCGGTGGAGGTGTCGAGCCAGCGGGTGAAGTCCCAGCCGGACACGTTCGGCGGGTAGAACAGCTGCTGCCCCGCCGCCGCCGACAGCCACGCCCACGCGGTCGTGTCGATCGGACGGCCGATCGCACGCAGCAGACCCGCGTTGTACACGACCGGCGGCGTCACCAGCTCCGGTCCGCCGAGGAAGTCCGGGTGCTGGAGGATCGCCTCCACGACCGCGCGGATGCTGTAACCCGAGCTCAGGTACAGCCCCTGCAGCGAGGCCAGCGTCGCTTCGTCCGGTGGGCTGGGCACGAAGTAGCTCCACAGCTTGCTCACGAAGAACGACGCGTGCAGCGGATGGCTGACGCACAGGCGCACCGCGTCTTCCCAGCCCCAGTTGCCCGTCTGCCCGAACACGGTCTTGCTGCCTTTGTCGTGACGTGTGGCGTCGAAGTGGAAGTTCTGCAGGCCGCTGCTTTCGGTCCATTCAGCCGTCCAGCCGCGTCAGCGCACGCGCCATTTCGCGGATGTCCGTCTCGGTGTAGGCGCCGCGATCGGCGCCGAGCGAGAACAGCTCCATCATCTCGCGCGCGTAGTTCTCGTTGGGGTCGTACTTGTCGTTGTAGATCCCGTCCAGGAACACCAGCATCGCCGGGTTCCTCGTCACCGCCAGGAACAGGTCGTGGAAGCTGCCCAGCGCGTTCGCCCGGAACAGCTCGTTCTGGTCGAGCATCCGCTGCTGGCTGTCGACCTTGCCGTTGGAGTTGGCGAACCAGTCGTGCCAGATGAACGTCATCCGCTCCACCAGCTGCTGGTCGGAGCGCACCATCCGGTCCAGCCACCAGCAGTGGTCCTGCCCCCAAGCGTCCGCCGGTTCGAGCGCGTTGCCTTCGTCGTCGGTCGGTTCGGGGCCCGTCAGCGTCGCCGGCCCGGCGGAGCGCGTGAGGCCATGCACGACCTGTTCCAGCGGCTGGCCGGCGAGCGCCTCGGCCTGACCGGGCGTTGGCCCGAATCCCGCGCGCCACAGCAGTCGGCGCGCCTGGGCGAGCGTGATCGGCGTGCCCTGAGCTGGGGGCGGCGAGTTGGAGGGCGGCGGCGGGTTGACGGGAATCGCGGGCGGCGCGGGCGCGCCCGGCAGCCCCAACACGGGCTTGTGGTGCTTGTGACGGCGGCGATGGTGCTTGCGACGCCTGTGCTTGGCGTGGCCTCGGTGTTTGCCGTGATGCACGACGGGCTCGCCGTGCGCGTGGTGGACGTGGCGCTTGGCCCTGCTCCGTTTGCGGGCCAGCGTCAGCTCGCTCTGGTTGTTGGCAGAGCCGCCCGCTGAGGTTTTCGTCGCCGCGTGCGATGCGTCGACTACTGAGTTGGCCCCCGCCATCCAGCGATCGTAAGCGGGGCTGGCCGGTTTCTCGACGGGTGCTGGACCGTTGTTCGAGTCGAGCGGCGCGTCGACTCGTCCACGAAACAGTCCGACTTTCCGCAACATCGTTGCGGAAAGAGGTCGGCTTCAGGCTGAAGGCGATCGGCTCTGCCCACATACCCCATTGGCTGTTCCAGCGTCTGTGCATTCTCACCACCCCCTTCTGGAGCGGGTTCGACGGATTCGGGACCAAGCTGTGGATGGTCGATCCCGACACCAAGAGCTACGCGGGCATCTACCAGTGGGGCACAGCAGATGGCGCGCGCGCCTACCTAAGCGTGCTCCTGCCGGTGCTGCGAGCGGTGTCGATCCATGACTCGGTCTTCTCCCAACTGCACCCGCACACCGAGCTGACGAGCTTCCTCGGCGAGCGCGAACTGAGCTGAGCCACCGGCCGCCGCTCAGCGACCCAGGCGAATCGCCGGATAGCAGGCATGCGCTGCCGCCCAGTGTCCGCGCGGCTGTTGATCCAAACACACCGCCCACGATCCGCGCACCCTGGGAGCGACGCGACGACGCGGTCGCGTCCATTGCGACACGGTGGTGGCGCCTCTGCTGTAGGTGATCTTCACCGGCGCTTTGCTCGAGGAGCGAACCTCCACCCGCCCGTCAGACCACGTGAGGATCGACAGCTTCGGCGTGGGCCAGTCGGTCTCAAACCGCCAGCTGTAGGCGAACGGCAGGCTGACGGCCGTGCCTTCGGAACCGGCTGCCGACACGGTGCCAGACACGGTCGCCGTGTACCACTGGTGATAGCCCAACACGCTGAAGGGCAGCAGCGCGAATCCGCCGCTCAGCACGTCGCCATGAACGCTGCCCGCGTCAACGCTCACCACGCGCGTGGGGCCAGAGCGGTCGGACACCAGTTGCGCGGTGGCGATCGCCACCGAGTCGCCGCCCGACCACGGGCCGTTGACCTGCACCGACAGCGGATAGCCCAGACGCGTTGCGCCGGGTGCGTCGTCATACGGGCTGGGGAACTCGTTCGTGGCGAAGTCCGCCGGTACCTGGCGTTGGTTGTTGAACGGCCACGGATAGAAGGTGAGCGCCGGCGTGCGCACAGCGTCGTTGAGCCCGAAGACGCCCATGCACGTGTTGCCGAAGCTGGCGTCATACCACGACGTTTGAAGGCGCGGTTGAAGCAGCCCAAGTCGATGAAACACCGCCCGCTCGAAGCCCGCGCGCGGGAGGATCTGAGCGTCGATGACCACGCTCGATGTTCCAGCCTGAATGCCGAGCTGGCTGTAGCCCGGAAGCGCAGGGTCCTCCTCGTGACCGACGACGTGATTGATCGCCAGGTACGCGTTGTGGAGCTGGCAGCCGTGGCTCATGGTGGGGTCTTCGTAGAGAACCGGCGGCTCGCCATCCAGCTGACGCCAGCTGTTCAGATCGGCAAAGGCCTGCGCAACCGTCGGTGTCGAGGCGGCGGCTGGGCGGGCTGGCACCGCGACGACGGCCAGGGCCGCGAGCAAGACAATCCCCTGGTGTCGCCATCGCATCTTCAAACCATCCTATCTTCCGGCATCCGTGCCGGCGGAAGGGCCCGGTGGCGCAATCAGTCGATGGGCGCCGGCTGCATCACCTTGAACGACGCTCCCTGAGGGTCGATCAGGCCGGCGAAGCGTCCGATCGGCATGTCCATCGGCTCATTCGTGACGGTCGCCCCCAGCGCGCGGGCCTTCGCGACGATCTCGTCGCAGTCGGCCACCGCGAAGACCACGCCCCAGTGCGGCGGTATCTCAGCCGGGAAGTACTCGTCGGTCATCTGCATCATGCCGCCGACCTGTTTCCCGTCGATCTCCCAGACCGTGTAGCTCTCCGGCGCTCCCTCGAACCCGGGGGGACGCCCAGCCCAGCCGAAGACCGCCTGGTAGAACGCCTTGTCCGCGTCGGCGTCACGTGTGAGCAGCTCGTTCCAGCACAGTGAGTTGGGCTCGTTGACGAGGTCCGCGCCGGTGAACGTCTTCGGCTGCCACACGCCGAACACGGCACCCGTGGGATCGACGAAGACCGCCATCCGTCCGATGTCCGTCACATCCATCGGCTCGACCATCACGGTGCCGCCGGCCGCCTTGACCTTGGCCGCGGTCTCATCGGCGTCGGCGACGCTCACGTAGGTGGCCCATGCGGTGGGCTGGCCCTCCTGCGAGATCCCCATCAGGCCGGCGATGTTCTTGCCGTCCTGCTGGAACATGCGATAGCCGCCTGTCTCTGCTGGACCGGGCTCTGTCGCGCTCCAGCCCATGAGCTGGCCGTAGAAGGCTGCGGCAGCGTCGGTGTCAGGCGAGGAAAGTTCGATCCAGGACGGGGTGCCGGGTGCGTACTCGGGCATGTTTCTCCTTTGGCGGACGAGGACAGGACGATCCTGGCAGATCGACGCGTGTGGTGCGACGGACCACAGGCGCTCACGCCACCTGCAGCGCTGCGGGGAGCGTGGGATGGATCGCGATGACATCCGGCAGACCGACGAGCGAGAACAGGCGCTTCAGCTGCGAGGTGTCGGGAACGACAAGGATCAGCTTCGCGCGTCGATGGTCCAGGCGATCGCTGAGACGAAACAGCATGTCGATGCCTGCGCTGTCGACGTAGCGGGTGTCGCTGAGGTCGATGATGAGCGTCGAGGCCTCGGGGCCGAGTGCGTCGGCCAGCTGCTGCTGGGTGATCGCGGCGTTCGCGGCATCGATGTCTTCGTTGACGTGCGCGATTGGCACTCCGTCTATCCGTTCGAGGTCCACCGCGCTCATGCTGAGTGGGAAAGCCGCTTGGTCATCCTCACGACCGTTCCCTCCTCGTCGCTGTCGATGTTCACGTCGTCGAGCAGCGCGCGCATGATCTCCAGTCCCCTGCCGCCGCCCTGCCGCCGGCCAGTGCGCCATCGGCCGAGGTCGCGGACGGTGATCGTCACGTCTCGGCCGTCGCGCTCACAGCGTACGGTGAAGCTCGCCTCGCGAGCGCCATACGCATGCTCGATCGCATTGGCGGCAGCCTCGGAGACAGAGAGGGTGACGTCGAACAGCTCGCTCTCGTCGGCACCCGCGGCCTGGAGCCAGCGACCGAGCGTGCTGCGCAGCCCACCGAGAACGTTGGGACGCACCGGCAGGGTCATCTCGAGCGTGTCCTCGAGCGGCAACGCCTCAATCGCCAGGAGCGCCACGTCGTCCGCGAGCGGACTCTCGTCGATGAGCGCGCGGTATATGTGATCGGCGAACGAGGAGTCCGTGCGCCCCGCGGCAGCCTGGGCGGCGACGGTCAGCCGCTTGAAGCCATCGTCGATCGACTCGTCGCGTCGCTCGATCAGCCCGTCGGTGTAGAGAAGAAGTCGGCTGCCGGCTGGGAACGGGTGGCGACAGGACTCGTATCGATGTCCGATGCGTACGCCGACCGGCAGGCCGTGCATCTGCTCCAGCAGACGAGTGTCGCCGTTGGGCTCGATCAGCAGCGGGGGAAGATGCCCCGCGGTCACCACCTCGAGCTCCTCGGCCTCGGGGTCGAATTCGAGGATCGACAGCGTGGCTCCGCGACGGCGGCCCATCGAGACGAGCAGCTCGTTGAGCAGCGAGACAACCTCGGCGAGCTGATGTCCCTGCACCATGTAGGCCCGTACCGCCGTGCGGATCTCGGCCATCACCGAGGCGGCCAGCACGCCGCGGCCGACGACGTCTCCGATCACGAACGCGACCCGCCCATTGGCAAGCGGGAACACGTCGTACCAGTCCCCGCCCACCTTGATGCCGGAGCCGGCCGGCAGGTACTTCGCGCTGAAGCGCATGCCGGGTATTTGAGGCAGAGCGTCGGGCAGAAGCGTGCGCTGCATGATCTCGGTGACGGCGCGCTGCTCTGAGATGCGGGCGTTGTCGATCGCGAGCGCCGCGCGGTCGGCGGCGAGTTGCAGCAGCGTCGTGTCGTCCTCGTCGAAGTGACGCAGCACGAGCGTGCCGATGTGCATCACGCCGATCACGCGGCCTTCGACCTTTACAGGAACGCCGAGCATCGAGCGGATGCCCTTCTGTCGCAGGATCGGGTTCACGACCTCGGCGTGGTCGAGATCCTCGATGATGATGGGGCGAGCCTCAGCGGCCACGCGGCCTGCGAAGCCGCGTGCGAGCGGCACCTGTACCCCCTGGCGAACCTCCTCCTCCAGCCCTCGCGCGGCGCGTGCGAGGAGGGCGCCACGATCCTCGTCGAGCAGCAGCACCGCTGCGGTGTCGACCTCGAGGGCGCTGCGGATGCGCTCCAGCAGCTCGGAGAGCATGTCCTCGAGGGACATGTAGCCGAGCGCGGAGTCGGTGATGCTGAGCAGGTGGCTGCGGCGGCTTTCGGATACCGACGAGCCAGGTGTGGATCGCTCGGCGGCCGCCGGGGTGTCGGGCCTCACTGTCTCCGCCTGCGTATCCACGGGACGGTTTATACCCGCGTCGTGCCGATGTTTCGCAGCTCGGCAGTGGCCATGAGTTGGAGCTACCCGATTGGCGGCGCTGCGACACCTCCTCATCGCTCGTGCTTTGCTCCCACGCAGCGCTCGTGAGCCAAAACGACACGTGCCGTTTCGAGCGGTGGGCGTTCTTCGACGGTGACGGCGCGGTTCTCCATCACGTCGGGGGCGCCGCGAGCGGGGGGCAGGATGATGGAGCTGCAGGCGTGCGCATCGGCGAAAGATGCGCCGAGGAAGCGGGTCTGGGCGGCGACGAGCACGGCGTAGGCCATCGCCGAGAGGTCGCGTAGCGGCTGGTGGCGATTTTGTCGTTCGCCGAGGTGAACCTGGGCGAGACCGTCCAATCCGCAGGCGCGCCAGCAGTCGATCAGCATCGCTATCTCCACGCCGTAGCCGGCGCTGAACGGGATCTGTTCCAGGAGCCGACGGCGGGCGGCCGTCTCGCCTGCGAGCGGCTGCTCGAATACGGTCAGCTCGGGGGCATGCAGATTCAGAAGCGGCCGCGCCATCAGCTCCGTGACGCGCCCACCCCCCTCCGCGAGGACCGTATTGCCGTTGCGGAAAGGACGCCGGAACGCTCCCTTGACGAGCTGCACGTCGGGATCACACAGCAGCGGGCCGATCAGACCGAGCAGGAAACCATCGTGGAAATCCTCCGTGTCGGTGTCGGCGAACGCGACGATCTCACTGTCGGTCCCGGCCAGCCCTCTCCACATCGCGTCGCCCTTGCCCTGCGCCGGTCCGTACTCGCTGAGGATCTCGCTCTCTTGCGCAACCCGGAGGCCCATCCGACGGGCGATCGCCGCGGTGTCGTCCTCAGAGGCGGCGTCGACGACGAGCACCTCGTCCAGCAGGCCCGCGTCCCGGAGTTCGGCCGCCGCCTTGGCGATCGGGCCGATCGTCTGTGCGACTTCGCGCGCGGGCAGCAGCAGCGCGACCGTATTCTGCTTGACCGCGAGTAGCCGCTCGAGCGGAAACTCGCTCGCACGGTAAGTGCGCCGGGCGCGCCAGTCGGCGCGGGCGAGATCTTGGGCGAGGCCACGTGGGGCACGCCCGTCGAGGCGTGCGGATGTTCGGACCCGCACGCGCTGGCTGCGATGGATGGCGATGCCCTGCCTGGTGAGCGCCTGTGCGAGCGCCTCGTCCTCGAGCGCCGCGCGCACGGGCAGCCCACCGCAGCGCGAATAAGCCGCGGCCGTCAACGCGAGCGATGCGCCGGAGAAGTGCGGGTGCTCGACCGTGGCCTTCCCTGCGGCCTGTTCGATGGCGTCGGCGAGTCGCTGGGATGCGCGCAGGTCCCGCGCCACGAGCGCCTCGGGGGCGAGCGCTCGGCGCTCTGTGGAGTCGAGCTCTATCAGGCCGCCGATCGCCTCGGCACCCGCGCGTGTGAGCGCAAGCTGCGCCGAGAGCCAGTCGGGAGCGACTCTCGTATCGGCGTCGGTGCTGGCGAGCAGCCCCTCTTCCCTGCCGAGTTTCATGAGACGCCCGCAGGCGATGTCCATGCCGAGACGGCGGGCGCGACCCACGCCTCGGGGACTCGGAAGGATGACGGTGTGAAAGGCGGGTTGGTCGATGTGACGCGTGGCCTGCTGGATGACATGGAGGGTGCGGTCGCGGCACCCGTCGAGGATCAGGATCACCTCGTAGCTCCCAGCGGCCATGTCGATCTGGGCGCTGAGGGCCTGCAGGCAGGCTGCGATGTGCGACGCCTCGTCGCGGGCGGGCACGACGACGATCGCCTCCAGGTCGGGGTGCGGGACCAGCTCGACGCGCGCTTGCAGGGCGTGAGCTTGCGGCGACTCCGCGCTCACGGTGCGCCCTCCCCGGCCGCGATGAGCTGACGGCCATGCTCGTAGTCGGGGGCTCATCGCGCGTCGAAGCGGTCGAGCCTGTATCCGTCGCGGCGCGCGTCGAGCGCGTGCCAACCGGCGAGCTGCGCTGCGAGCCGGTCGTGAACGTCATCGCCGAGCAGCGGCTCCTCGCGCCCGACGCCGCGCCAGCTGACCGCGAGCACGCTCGCACCCTGGGTGAGCTGGGTCTCGATCCAGCCCACGGCCTGCTCGAGCGCCTGCGGCTGCAGGTAGTAGAGGATCTCCGAGCACACGATCAGATCCCAGGAGCCCGGTGGAGTCTCCGCGGGGAAGCTCGCACGAAGCAGATCGACGTTGCGCACTCCATCCAGGTGCCGGCGGGCCAGCTCCAGGGCGCTGAGCGAGAAGTCGATCGCGACGACGTGCTCGCAGCGGGCCGCCAGCAGACCGGTGAACAGGCCGATCGAGCAGCCGACCTCGAGGCACAGGCCATACGAGCGCTTTGGCAGCGCCGCGAGCGTGGCAGCGTACTTCTCGCGCTCATACTCGCTCGTGCGATACCCCCACGGGTCGGGGCTCTCGTGATAGAGCCGCTCGAAGCGCTCGAGCGCTCCGGTCGCTGTCGCCGTCACGATTGGTCGCTCTCGAGCAGCGCGACGCCGAGCTTGGCGATCTTGGGGTCCAGCCGGTGCTGGAGCAGGAACAGGTCGAGGTCGCGTCGGGCGCGATCCATGGCGCTCGCGCCGATCAACGCGCGCGAACCGCACACCCGCGCCGCCCGGCCCGAGATCAACAGCGCGCATTCGTACAGCGCAACGCGGCATTCGACGCCGAGCACCGCCGGGTCGACCCGAGCGCGGCCATCTTCTGGCCGGGAGAGCGCAGCGGCGGTGTGCTCGAGCCAGCGGTCGATCGTGGCCTGCGCCACGCGCATCCGGCCGAGGCCATGCGCCTGCACCGCGTCGAGCCGTGCGGGGTCGAGCGCCGCGAGGGTCTCGACGAGGATGCGGTCGGCGAGCCCTGCCCACGTGGCCGAGGTGCGGATCGCGTCGCGGGAGAAGAACGGCTCGCGCGAGAGCTCACCCGGCTCGCCGAGCAGCGCCAGGACCGGCGTGTCGTGAAACTCCACGCGATGGCTCTCCGAGGAGCGCAGGCCCGAGGCGCGATACCAGCCGCGGTCGATGCTCAGCCCGCTGCTCGTGTCGAGGTACGCAAGGCGCCGCGAGCCACCTTCGTCGGAGGCGATCACGAGCGCTCGCTGCACGCCTCCCGCGCCGGAGCAGAACGTCTTCACGCCGCGCAGCACGAGCTGTCCGCCGGCCTCGTCCAATCTGGCGGGCGGCCCCTCGCCGTCGGCGGGGTCGGCGCCCCATACGCCGAGCAGCAGCTTGCCCTCGCGTATCTGCGCCAGCTCGGCGGAGCGCAGCGGCTCGGGGGCGGCGAGCGCCACGCGCTCGATCCCGTTGAGGTGCCCGTCGAGGATGCGTGCGGTCGACGCGTCCGCTGCCGCCACGGCGCGCACGAGCCGCACCTCGCCGACGAGTCCATCCGGCGGGGTTCCCCTGAGAGCCCCCGCCGCGGCGAGGTCGGTGAAGTTCTCGGTGGGGAAGCGTGGCTCGCGATCGAACTCCCCGGCGCGGGCGACGATGCGCTCGATCGCCCACTCCAGGCTCTCGTCGGCTGGGGCGGTGGTGCGCGTCGGGAGCGCTTGGACGCTGCTCACGCCGCCACTCCGGTCGCGAGCGCTGCGTCGGTGGGAGCGCAGCCACGATCCATCGGCGCGAGCGCAAGGCCGTACGCGCGGGCTGCCGCTGCGAGCGCCGGCAGCAACGCGAGGGTGTTCTCGCATCCCGCGCGTCGCGCCCCCGGCCCGAGGGCGTCGTGCATCAGGACCGCGCCGCCGTCCGGGAGCCGGTGGCGGGTGTGGTCGAGCATCGCCTGCGGCTCATCGCCGCGCCAGTCGTGCGTGTCGATCGACCAGCGCACGAGGCGAAGCCCGAGTCGCTCGGCCACACGGTGGGTCGCGTCGGTGCAGACGCCCCACGGCGCCCGCCACAGCCGCGCGCGCACACCCACGCTCTCGAGCGCCGCGAGCGCCGACTCGCTGTCGTGCCGCAGCTCCGCTTCGGTGAGCTCGGTGTGACGAATGTGGCGGTGACAGTGCAGCTGGATGTCGTGTCCCGCGGCGCGCACCCCGCGTGCGAGATGGGGCTCGGCGAGCACTCGCTCGCCGACCATGAAGAACGTCGCCGTGGCATGGCAGCGTGCGAGCTGTCGCAGCACCCGAGGCGTCCACGTAGGGTCGGGGCCGTCGTCGAAGGTGAGGCTCAGCGCGCGGGGAACATTGGGGGAATGACCTGGCTGCCCGCGCACGCCACCAGCGTGGGTCGCACTGCTCACGACTGGTCTTTGTACTCGCGCAGAAACCCCTCGAACAGGCGCCGGTGGCCTTCCTCGTCGTGGAGGATCGCGACGACCATATCGTTCGTCACCGGGTCCGACTCCTCGGTGGCCTGGATGATCTGGTTGTAGTACTCGATCGCGCCCGTCTCCGCCTCGATCACGCCCTTGATGACGTGCACGATGTCGGTCTGGCGCTCAGGGGGCTGCAGGTAGGACTGTTCAGCCTGGAAGTCCATCGAGCCGGGCACGATGCCGTAGAGCTCCTTGATGCGGTTGGCGAACTGGGTCGCGTGCCCGAGCTCCTCCTGAATGTCCTCCGTCAGGGACTTGATGATCTCCTGGGCGCGCACACCATCGGGGTTGACAGAGTTGGCGAGATAGCTCATCACCGTCTCCATCTCCATCCAGTACGCCTTGGTGAGCATCGCAACGATGCGCTCGCGCTCCTCGCGGGCGTCCTCGGCGAGTATCCCTGTGCTGCTTTGGACTGCTGACATGGCGGCTCCCTTCGCTGACGGCTCGTGAGTGATCGCTTACCCCGCAACGCCCACATGCAACCGGCCGGGCTCGGCGAACCCGTGAAAACCACGGACGGCCCTCGGGTGTAGACGCGCCGCGCGAGCACGCGTTGTTTGATCGGAGCACGGCTCTGGGTATGTGACGCGTGTGAGGGGGCGGCATGATCGAGGAGGGGCGCTGCGATCCCGCGTCTGAGGCGCAGCGACTGCGCGGCCCCGGGCATCTCGCGTCGGCGGCGTGGCCGCGGCTTCGAGTACCTCGACCCTGACGGCGATCGGGTCGAGGACCCGGAGGTGCTCGAGCGGATCGCGGAGCTGGCAATCCCGCCGGCGTGGCGCGATGTGTGGATCTGCATCGACCCGCTGGGGCATCTGCAGGCCACGGGCGTCGACGCGGCTCGCCGCAAGCAGTACCTCTACCACGACCGCTGGCGCTCGCATCGCGACCGCCACAAGTTCGACTCGATGCTCGCCTTCGGGGGGGCGCTGCCGCGGGTGCGTCGCGGTGTGGCGCGCGACCTGAAGACCGACGGCGCCAAGCCGCCGCGGGTCGAGCATCTGACGGAGCCGCGGGTTCTTGCGTGCGCGGTGCGGCTCTTGGATCTCGGTTTCTTTCGTATCGGCTCTGAGGATTACGCGGAGCGCAACGAGTCCTACGGGCTGAGCACGATGCTGCGCGAGCACGTGACCATCGGCGAGCGCGAGGCGATCTTCGACTTCCCCGCGAAGTCCGGGCAGCGGCGGGTGCAGGCGATCGCCGATCCCGAGGCGCTTGCGCTGCTCGCCGTGCTGAAGCGGCGTCGCACGGGCTCACAGCTGCTCGCCTACCGGACCGCGAACAGCTGGCACGAGCTCACGGCGGATGAGGTGAACGCGTACCTGAAGCGCAGGTCCGGCGGTCCGTTCACCGCCAAGGACTTCCGCACCTGGAACGCGACGGTGCTCGCCGCGGCCGCGTTGGCGAGCGCCGATGGCGCCCATGGTCGCGCTGCGCGCGAGCGCGAGGTCAAACGCGCGATCAAGACGGTTGCGGCGTATCTGGGCAACACGCCAGCGGTGTGCCGCGCCTCCTATGTGGACCCACGGGTGATCGACCGCTTCCACGCCGGTGTGACTATCGCGCCCGCGATCGGTCAAAGCGGCCCCGATCTGGGCAAGGCGAGGGTTCGTGCTCGCGTGGAGCGCGCGGTGCTGGAGCTGCTCCAGGACGCTGCGCCCGACAGCCGGTGAGCGCAGCGCGGGACCGTGACGGATTGGCGGGCCGGACGGTCGGGTAGATGTGCGATGTGTCCTTTGGTGTGGTGGCTGTGACCGGCGCGAGCTCGGGAGTGGGACGCGCCACCGCGCGGGCGTTCGCCCGTGAGGGCGCGACCGTGGGGTTGATCGCCCGTGGAGCGGAAGCGCTGTCGGCGACCGCGGCGGAGGTGAAGTCGCTGGGCGGGCAGCCGGTGGTGTTGGAGTGCGATGTCGCCGACCCGCAGGCCGTGGAGGCGGCGGCCGGCGAGCTCGAGCGGCACGGTGAGATCGACGTGTGGGTGAACAACGCGATGGCGAGCGTGTTCGCGCCCGTCTGGGAGATAACCGCGGAGGAGTTCCGCAGGGTGACTGAGGTCACCTACCTGGGGGTTGTGTACGGAACGCTGGCCGCGCTGTCGCGAATGCGCCCGCGCGATCGGGGCGTGATCGTGCAGGTCGGCTCGGCGCTCGCTTACCGTGGCATCCCCCTGCAGAGCCCTTACTGTGCATGCAAGCACGCGATCCAGGGGTTCACGGAGTCGCTGCGCTGCGAGCTGATGCACGAGCGAAGCGACGTGCGCGTGACGATGGTGCAGTTGCCGGCGATGAACACGCCGCAGTTCGACACCGTGCGCACCCGCCTCCCCCGCCACCCCCAGCCGGTGGCGCCGATCTACCAGCCGGAGGTCGCCGCCAAGGCGATCGTGGCGGCCGCTCGGCACCCGGCGCGGCGCGAGTGGTGGGTGGGCGCCTCGACAGCGCTGGCTCTGCTCGGAAACGCGCTCGCGCCGGGTGTCGCCGACCGCTACCTCGCGCGGACAGGGTTCGACTCCCAGCAGACGGACGAGCCGGTGCCGCCTGGGCGGCCGGACAACCTGTTCGCGCCGCTGCCGGGCGATCGGGCCGCGCACGGCGACTTCGACGCGCAGGCCAAACCGCGCAGCGCGCAGTGGGAGCTGACTCGCCACCGGATGCTGCTCGGCGGCGCCGGAGTCGCCGCAGGGCTGGCGACGCTCGGCGTCGCTAAGCGCTAGCCGAAGCTCAGCACCGCAGCACTAGCGCTTCTTGCTCTCCACGGCGGCTCTCAGCTGAGCCTTGTTCATGCGGGAGCGACCTTCCACGCCGAGGCTGCGCGCCTCCGCGTAGAGCTGATCACGGGTGCGTCCGCGTGGCCCGGGTTTGCCGGAGCGAAGACCGCCGCGCCGCCCGGATGAGATGTCGCTCGTGGACGTGCGCGAGCGGGTTTTCGATTCGGCGCTGCGGGCACGCTCCTTGTTGACGGTGCGCGCCGCGATCTCCTCGGCGCGTTTGAGCGACGCGCCCTGCTGGCGCTCGCTGTCCTTGATGTGCTCGTACTGACGTGCACGCTTGCTGCCTTTTTTCACACCACGGGGCGGCATTTCATCACCTCCGTTCAGAGCTGTTTCTCACGGGCTCACTTCGATCGGCGGTCAACATCCGACCTTGTCATACCCGGCCGCGACGAGACTCAATCGGCGTCTGGCACGTGGCGCGCCAGTGGACAGCAGGCGAGCTTCGACTGTGCTTCTACAGCTTCGCGCGTGTCTAGACCTCAGCCCCTGAGAGCTCCATGCGGGGGTTCCAGATGACCTCCCACAGATGTCCGTCGGGGTCGCGGAAGTAGCCGGAGTAGATTCCCCAGGGACGCTCGTGTGGTTCATCGGTGAGCGTCGCGCCGGCCTCCTCGGCCTCGGCGAGCAGCGCATCGACATCCGCCCGATCGGCGACCAGGTGACCGATGCTGAACTCGCCGCCATGCGCCGGGCCGCTCGCAATGTTGGCGTCCTTCGCGAGCTCGCTCCGGGGGTACAGCATCAGCATCAGCCCACTGGAGAGCTTGAACATCGCCGCGGCCCCCGCCGGGGTGTGCTCATCGCCGAGGTACTCCGTTCCGATCAGCCCGGAGGACTCGAGGCCAAGGCCGTCGCGGTAGAACTCGAGCGAGCGTTCGAGATCGCTCACGGCGAGAGTGATCACGTCGATGCGTGGCTCCATCTACTGCCTGCCTTTCCGATGGCGCCCGATGCTGCCTCGCCTCGAGCTGCGGTTTGACCTACCAGGCCAGGATAGGAGGATCTGCGCTTTCGGCCTCCATCAAGCGCCACCCCCGCCGAACCCCACCTCGTTGCCGTCCGGGTCGCGGTAGATCGCCTTGCGCACGCCGTTGGGATACGTCTCGATCTCGTCGGGCTCGAGCCCGCGGGCTGCGATCGCGACCGTCTGAGCGTCGAGATCGTCGACGAACACCGTCGCCACGGAACTGCCGGCACCCGCTGCGTGCTCCACGACGTACACCGACCGGCCATCGGCGAGCGTCCACACCGCCTCCGTGGCGTGGGGGAAGAACGAAGGCTCCCCCAGCAGGCGTTCGTACCACGGCCGGGCCGTCTGGAAATCCCGCACGCGCAGACCCGCGAAGAGATGCAGCGACATCGTCCCAAGTCTAGATCGCGCCCTGCGACGAGCCGCCTGAATCACGCTTGACGCTCACTGCTCGTGGCACGATGTCGAGAACCGCCGGCCGGCTCCGCTCACCGGATGAAGGGCCTCGAAAAGCGCGGCCCACCTACACCAGGAGACGACGATGCCCAAGTACCTGCTTCTCAAGCACTACCGCGGCGGCCCTGAGCCGCACCACCCCTTCCCGCCGATGGACCAGTGGGCGCCTGAGGACGTGGAGGCGCACATGGCCTTCCAGAGGCACGTCGGCGAGTTGCTGAAGGAGAGCGGCGAGTACGTCGACGCGCAAGCGCTCACGCCCACGCGCGCCTGGGTGCGCTACGGCGGCCCGGACGCGGCGCCCGTCACCACCGACGGCCCGCACCCCGAGACCAGCGACCTGATAGCGGGCTGGTACATGATCGACGTCGAGTCCCGCGAGCGCGCGCACGAGCTCGCCGCATACGTGTCCTCCGAGCCCGGCCCGCGCGGCGAGCCCCTGTACGAGTGGATCGACGTTCGGGAGATCATGTCCGGGGCGCCGTCGCAAGACTGATCCGACGTGACCGTCGAGACGACGCACGAGCTGGACGAGGGCGCCCTGCGCGCACTCGTCCCGCGGGTGCTCGCAGCGATGGTCCGCCGCGGAGAGGACTTCGACGCCGCCGAGGACGCGCTCCAAGAGGCGCTGCTGGAGGCGCTGCGGGTCTGGTCCGAGCACCCGCCGCGCGACCCGCGCGCGTGGCTCACCTCGGTCGCGACGCGGCGACTCATCGACGCCCGCCGCAGCGAGACCGCCCGCCGGCGCCGCGAGGAGACCGAGTACGCCGAGCCTCATCCGGCCACCACGGAAGAGGGCGACGACACCCTGCTGCTGCTGTTCTGCTGCTGTCACCCCGAGCTCGCGCCCGCGTCGCAGGTGGCGCTCACCCTGCGCGCCGTCGGCGGCCTCACCACCCAGGAAATCGCCGACGCCTTCTACGTCCCCGAGGCGACGATGGCGCAGCGGATCAGCCGCGCCAAGCGCACCCTCCGCGGGCGCCCGCTCGACCAGCCCGGCGATCTCGCCGTGGTGCTGCGCGTGCTGTACCTCGTCTACACGGCCGGTCATATCGGCCCGCCCGCCCGCGTGGATCTGGCCGGCGAGGCGATTCGGCTCGCCCGCCAGCTCACCCTCGCCACGGAGGAGCCCGAGGCGCGCGGGCTGCTCGCGCTGATGCTCCTCAACCACGCCCGCATGCCCGCGCGGCTCGATCCCGAGGGCCGCATCGTCACGCTCGACCGGCAGGACCGCGGCCTGTGGGATACGCGCGAGATCGCCGAGGGCGTGCGTGTCCTGCAGTCGGCGCTCGCCATGCAGACTGAGAAACGGAGCCCCGGCCGCTACCAGATCGAGGCCGCGATCGCCGCCCTGCACGACGACGCAGCGAGCGCAGCGGAGACCGACTGGCCTCAGATCCTCGCCTGGTACGACGACCTCGTCGCGCTGAGCGACGATCCCGTCCGCCGCAACCCCGCCGCGGTGCTCGGGCGCGCGGTCGCGGTCGGCCATGTGCTCGGCGCCTCCGCCGGGCTGCGCGAGACCGACCGGCTGCGCGAGGTGATCGGCGAGCGCCACCGCTGGCACGCCGTGCGCGGGTACCTGCACGAGCTGGGCGGCGATCTGCCCGCCGCCGCGTCGGCGTACGCCGAGGCGGCCCGCCGGGTCACGAACGTCGCCGAGCGCGACCACCTGGTCCGCCGGGCCGCCCGCGCGCGGGCCGCATGAGGGCAGCAGCGCAGGTTCAGCCGAGCGCGAGAAAGCGCGTCCAGATGCCTGTGTCTGCCGTCCTCGGCAGCAAACGTGATCGGCATTGCCAAGCGCCTCGTCGTTTGCGCTCCGGCGCCTGGGCGGTTCGGACACGTCCCGGCATCGGTCGGGCGCGTCGTGTTCGCCGTGTAGTCTTCAGACGGTAATGGTGCCTCTGGCCGTTGGGACTGGCGTCGTAGTGATCGTGGTTGCGATAGCCGTTGCGCTGATCGTCCTCATCCTCGCTGTATCGGCGCGCGGCCGTCAAAAACGCGCAGCGGAGCGTCGTGCTGAGGGACGAGGCGGACCTCCGGTTGACGGTCCACCGGCTTAGGGGACGGCAATGTAGTGACGCCTGCCGCAAGTGGCGCAGCTGGGTTCAGATGAGCGCTGAGAAGCGCGTCCAGATGCCTGTGTCCGCCGGCCCTCGGCAGTAGACCGTCCCCGTGTAGCGACCGCGACGGCGTTTGCATGTGATCAGGTAACGCACGCGCGAAGTCGGCGATTCCACTCGCATCTGACAGTTGCTCCGCTCGTGGCAGACGTTCACGTAGTCCGTGATCACGTTGCCGGCAAGTCCGCACGGCGTATCCGCAGACGCATAGAGCACAGGGTCTCCTTCCCGGCACCAGTGGCCAGCGGGTGTAGCCGCGCCATTGGCGGCGGCCGGCCCAATGGCTGCGATCACAACTGCGCTGATGATCAGTCGCTTGCACATGTCCGGTGAGCGATCTAGACCTTGCCTCGGGACCCGGCGCCGTTGGGGGATTGGCCGGCGTGGGAGCGCTGCTGCAGCGCGACGATGAGGTCGATGGGGATCGGCAGCACGAGCGTGGAGTTGTGCTCTGTGGCAACCTCCGCGAGCGTCTGCAGAGTGCGCAACGTCAACGTGCCGGGCTCACGCGCGATCACGCCGGCCGCCTCTGAGAGGCGCTGCGGCCTGAAGTGGCATCTTCCAACGCAGCGGCGACTTCGTCGTCGGAGGTGGAAGCGAAGTCCTGATACCAGTACCCCACCGCCCACATTTCCTCCGGCTGCTCCACGCACACGACCGCATCCGCGAGAGCCGCGAGTTCGCGAACGGACTCGGCCGCCGCAACCGGAACGGCGAGGATCAGCCGCCTCGCTCCCCGCGCCCGCAGCGAGAGCAGCGCCGCGTGCGCGGAGCGCCCGGTGGCGAGCCCGTCGTCGACGAGAATCACCGTGCGGCCGGATAGGTCGATCGCCGGGCGCCGGGCGCGGTAGCGGTGCACGTAGTCGGCGAGCTCGTCTTCGGCCCGCCGACCCAGCGCCGTCACGTCAGCGTCCGTGAGTCCGAGCGCATGCACCGTGCGCTCGCTGACGAGCCAAACGGCGTTCTCGGCGACGGCGCCAATCGCGAACTCCGGGTTCTGCGGCGCGCCGATCTTGCGCACCACCGCGATGTCGAGTGGCGCGTCGAGAGCGCGTGCGACCTCCGCGGCGACCGGCACGCCGCCGCGCGGCATCGCGACGATGACCGGCTGCTCTGAGCGGTAGGGCTCGAGCAGCGCGGCAAGCTGGCGTCCCGCGTCGCGCCGATCGCGAAAGACGATCGCGGGCGCATTCAGCAGCGGCGGATCCTCGACCGCGGTGACCGCGCCTATCCAATTGGTGTCGGGAGGAGTAGCCATCTCGCTCATGCTGAACCTGAAGCGAGGCTAAGTCGAGCTACCCGCACCGGCTTCGGCGATTTCCCGCAGTTGCGTGGGAGGAACTACCGAGCGAGTGCCGCTTCCTCGCGGCGCTCACGCTCACCAGTCACCGCGAGCGGACCGAGACTCTCGACCGGTTGACGGGACCGCAAGGCGCCCTCACCGTCTACGACAGGGAACTCGCCAGCGAAACGGCCGACTCCGATCTCCGTGTTTCGGGGGTTTCGTCCGTGTTCGCTGGCCTTCGCGGGTCACTGAGACAATCGGGGCGCCGAGATTCGAACTCGGGACCTCACCGACCCGAACGGTGCGCGCTACCAGGCTGCGCCACGCCCCGACGCCCCTCCAGTATCCCACACACGCGCGCGCGGCAGCCGCGCGCTCGCTATCGTCGCGCCATGCCAGCGCCCACCGCAGAGATCCTCGCCGAGCTCGACCGGCTGCTCGAACCGGCGCGCTTCGGCGACTACTGCCTCAACGGGCTGCAGGTGCCCGGGCCCGCCACCGTCGCCACCATCGTCACGGGCGTCTCCGCGCACGCGGAGCTGTTTCAGCTCGCCGCCGACGAGAGCGCCGACCTGCTGCTCGTCCACCACGGCCTGTTCTGGGACTCGCCCGGCGTGCGCGCCGTCGACCCGCTGCTCAAGCGCCGCCTGCAGCTGCTGTTCGACGCCGACATCGCACTCGCCGCCTACCACCTCCCGCTCGACGCGCACCCGCTGCACGGCAACAACGCGCTCATCGCGCACGCGCTCGACGCCACCGAGCTGGAGCCGTTCGCGCTCCACAGAGGCCAGCCCATCGGCTTCGTCGCGACGCTGCCCGGCGACGGCACACCCGCCGCTGACCTGTTCGCCCGCGTGCACGCCATCACATCGCGCGAGCCGCTCGTGTTCGACTCCGGACCCGAGCGCATCCGCCGCCTCGCGATCGTCTCCGGCGGCGGCGCGGACCACCTCGCCGAAGCGCACGCCGCGGGCGCCGAGGCGCTGCTCACGGGCGAAGTTCCCGAGCGCACCATGGCGCACGCGCGCGAGCTGGGGGTGCACGTGATCGCCGCGGGGCACTACGCCACGGAGACATTCGGCGTCAAACATCTCGGCGAGCACCTCGCCGAGCGCTTCGCGCTCAAACACGTCTTCATCGACGTGCCCAACCCCGTCTGATCCGAGTCGCTCAAAACCCACCATACGCTCTAACATCCCTCATCCAGACGTCTCATCTTCGAGGGAGGGAATCGCACAATGGAGGCCACCGCCACGGTAACGACCAGCGGGTCGCAGACGATCGCCGATCTGCTCCCTCGCTCAGCCTCCGCGCATCCCGACTCGATCGCCGTACGCCACAAGCAGGACGGTGAGTGGCGCGACGTCACCTACGCGCAGCTCGCCGACACCGTGCAGGAGATCGGCCTCGGGCTGATCGACCTCGGCATCCAGCCCGGCGACCGCCTCTGCATCCTCGCCAACACCCGCCCCGAGTGGTCCTACGTCGACATGGCCGCCACGTCCGCCGGCGCGGTCGTGGTGCCCATCTATCAGACCAACTCCCCCGAGGAGTGCCTGTGGGTGATCTCCGACTCCGGCGCCTGCGCCATCGTGTGCGAGAACGACGAGCAGCTCGCCAAGATCGCCGCCATCCGCGAGCAGATCCCCGACGTGCGCACCGTCGTCGTCATGGACGCCTCGCCCGCAGGCTCGGACGCGAACGGCTCGGCCGCCGCCGCGCTCGACCCAATCCCCCTCGATGAGGTCCGCGAGCGCGGTCGCACGCGCAACGTCGAGGAGCTCGAAGCGCGCCGCGCCGCGGTCAAGCCCGAGGACCCGTTCACGTTCATCTACACCTCCGGCACCACCGGCCCGCCCAAGGGCTGCGTGCTCACGCACGGCAACTACCGCGCCATCATCGACATGATCGGCGAGGCCGGCGAGATCCAGGGCGATGAGGTCATCTACCTGTACCTCCCGCTCGCGCACTCCTTCGCGCTGCTCATCCAGCTCGCCGTGTTCGACCTCGGCGGCACGCTCGCGTACTTCGGCGGCGACACCAAGCAGATCGTCACCGAGCTGATGGAGGTCAAACCCACCTACCTGCCGTCCGTGCCGCGCGTGTTCGAGAAGATCTACACGCTTGCGCAGGGCGCCATCGAAGCCAAGCCGCCCGAGGAGCGCCGCCAGGCGGCCGCGGCGATCCAGCTGGGCGTGAAGGTGCGCGACATGATCAACCGCGGCGAACCCGTGCCGCCGGAGCTGCAAAAGCCGTTCGACGAAGCCGACAAGGAGCTGTTCCAGCTCGTGCGCTCCATCTTCGGCGGCAACGTGCGCCACGCCACCAGCGGCGCAGCGCCGATCGCCAAAGAGATCCTCGAATTCTTCTGGGCGTGCGGTGTGCCCGTGCTGGAGGGCTACGGTATGACCGAGACCGCCACCGCCGCAACCGTGTCCACCGTCGAGAACCACCGCTTCGGCACCGTCGGTAAAGCGCTTCCGGGCGTGGAGCTGAAGATCGCCGACGACGGCGAGATCCTCATCAAAGGACCCAACATCTTCAACGGTTACCACAACCACGCGCCCACCGAATTCGGCGCCGTGGAGGACGGCTGGCTGCACACCGGCGACCTCGGCTCCCTGGACGTGGACGGCTACCTGTCGATCACGGGGCGCAAGAAGGACATCATCATCACCGCGGGCGGCAAGAACCTCACGCCCGCCAACATCGAGAACGACCTCAAGCAATGCCGCTGGATCTCCCAGGCGGTCATGCACGGCGACCAGCGCCCCTACCCCGTGGTGCTGATCACGCTCGACGAGGAGGAGATCCCCACCTACGCCAAGGAGCACGGGCTGCCCGAGGACATCCCCTCCCTCGCCAAGGATCCCGCCATCCACGCGCTCATCCAGGGCGAGATCGACCGCGCCAACGCCAAATACGCTCAGGTCGAGCAGGTGAAGAAGTTCGCCATCCTCGATCACGACCTCTCCCAGCCCACCGGCGAGCTCACGCCAACCCTCAAGGTCAAGCGCAACGTTGTCAACGAGAAATACGCCGACGTCTTCGACGCGCTGTACGCAAGCTGACCTGCAGGCGGCGCGCTAGCTGCGAAGATGGGTAGCGATGCGCAGCGATCCATCCGATAACGGCGGGCTTTTCGTCGGCCGGCGGCCCGGCACCGCCCCCGTGCGCTTCCGCTCGCTGCCCCAGCGCGGCAGCCAGCTGCGCCAGCGCGTCGACGACTCGTTCTCGAGGATCCTGCTCGCGTCGATCGTGCTGCTCAGCCTGCTGTGCTGGGGGCCCATCCCGCTCGCGTGCCTGTGGCTCGGGTCGCAGGCCGACTATCTCTCCGGCAGCGTCACGCTCGGCATCCTCGTGTCGTTCATGGGGCTGTTCGGGCTGCTGTTCGGCACGCTCGCGGTGCTCAAGCGCCTCGACAACGCGTGGGTGCTCGTGCGCCGCGCCGCCGGACACGACCAGCGCGGCGGCATCATGGGCAGGGTGTTCGGCGTCACGTGTGCCGTGTGCGCGCTGCTGTTCGCCGTGTGGTTCCTCATCATCCACGGACCCGGCTCGAGCACGTTCTCGGGCAGCGGCGGCGTGTGAGCGGAGCCCGTCCCCAGACCACCGCCGCTCCGCGGCGCGCGGCGCAGCCCAGGCGCGGGCGCGCGCTCCGGCCGCAAGGAGGCCGTAACCCGTGGGCCTGACCGACTACTACCGCCAGTTCGAAGCCATGTCCGAGGAGGAGGTCAACGCGGGCCTGCGCGAGGAAGCGGCGGAGCGTAAACGCAAAGCGCTCACGCGCGTCGACACGCTCGACCTGTCGCAGACCACCTGGCCCGAGCTGCCGCACCCGCGCATCGTCAACGCCATCACGTTCGTCGCGCGCCGCGGCATGCACCGCTACCCGCACCTCACCAGCACCGACCTGCGCGGCGAGCTCGCGGAGCGCCACGGCGTCGAGCCGCAGCGCCTGATCCTCGGCAACGGCGCAGCCGAGCTGCTCGGCGCGGCCACACGCGCGCTCATCTCACCCGGCCAGCAGCTGCTCACCCCCTGGCCCTCCTACCCCCTGTATCCGCTCATGGCGCGCCGCGCGCACGGCCTCGCCAAACGCGTCATCGGCGGTATCGACGCGCTGCTCGCAGCCGCGCAGGAGCCCGACGTGCGCGTGATCGCGCTCGCCAGCCCCAACGATCCCACCGGCGAGCTCATCCCAACCGCGGAGCTGCGACGGCTGCTCGACGGCCTGCCCGACGGCGTCGCGGTGCTGCTCGACGAGGCGCTCGTGGACTTCGCCGACGCGCAGCCCGCCGGCTCCTCGCTGCAGCTGCTCGACACGCACCCGCGGCTGCTCGTGTTCCGCAGCTTCTCCAAGGCGTGGGGCCTCGCGGGCCTGCGCATCGGCTACGCCATCGGCGGACCGGGGTCGGAGGAGCTGCTCGCCGAGCTGGACCCCGACCTGGGCGTCTCGGAGGTCTCGCAGGGCGGCGCCCTGGAGGCGCTGCGCACGTGCTCTGACGTCGTCGAGCGCCGCGTGCGCACCGTCTGCGAGGAGCGCCCCCGCGCGATCGCCGCGCTGCGCGAGCGCGGGTTCGACGTGAGCGACAGCCAGGCCAATTTCCTCTGGGCGGCGCACCCCACCATCCCAGGCGCCGAGCTCGCCGCGCGCCTGGCGCGCACCGGTGTGCTCGTCGCCGCCGGCGACGCGCTCGGCGAGCCCGGTCACGTGCGCATCGCGCTCGCCTCGCGCCGCTCCAGCGACCGGCTGCTCAACGCAATCGACAAAGCCCTCTCGGGCGCCGACCCGGCCGCTCAGCCGGCTGAAGCCAAGTCAGATTGACGAGAGGGGGCCGCACCTGTGCGCGATCTTTGCCGAGGGCAAGGTCGCATGCGACCTTGCCGGGGCCGCACATGTGCGGCCCCTCACGGACAGTGCATGCACTGTCCGTCCGAGCGGCGCATGCGCCGCTCGGCACAGCTCAGCCGGCCGAGCTCGACTGACGCAGCAGCGCTCCCGTCGTCCCCTCGAGGATCTTGCGCCACGCGCTCACGTCCTCGTTTCGCTCGTCGAAGTGCTCCACCACGCGCCGCACGCGCTTCGCTGAGATCTCCAGCCCGTGGCGTTCCGCCACCGCCTCGAAGCGGTCGTATTCGCCCGCCAGCTGCTTCGTAACCGACTCGAACCCGTGGCGCGCGATCTCCACGCGCGAGGTGAAGCTCATCATCGACGTCTGGAACATCAGCTCATCCGTCGGCTCCGGCTCGATCAGCACGATGTCCACGCCCGGGTAGCGCTCCTCCCAGCCCTTCGCCAGTTCGTGCAGCCGCTGGTGCGCCACCAGCTTGAACACCTGGTAGCCGATCTGCGCGAAGCCCATGTCCGACACGCGCCGCGGGCGACGGCCGCGCAGCGTGTTCACCGTGCTCGAGAAGTCGTTCACGAACGGCACGATCGGGTTGATCACCACCACCAGCTTCGCGCCCGCCTGCACCGCCAGATCGAGGTTCGTCGTGGACACGATCCCGCCGTCGATCAGCTCGCGGTCGTGCACGCGCACCGGCGCATAAACCATCGGCAGCGCGCCCGACGCGCGCACCGCCGTTGAGATCGGCACGTCTTTGGAGCCGTCCACGCCCAGCACCACGCGCTCGCACGTATCCAGGTCCGTCGCCGTCAGGTACAGCTCGCACGCCAGCTCGCCGAAGTCGTCCGTGCGGCCCGGCTCGCTCAGCACCTCGCGCAGGTACTTCTCGATTCCCGCGCCCGTGTACAGGCCCGACGGCAGCGCGTCCGCCAAGCCCAGCAGCACGTCCATCAGCGACAGACCGCCCGGCTGGGAGATCACGTCGCGCGCCACAGACAGCGCCCGCAACGGCAGCGTCGCGCCCTTGCGCGCGAACTCCAGCAGGTTCGGGCGCAGCAGATCGCCCAGGTCGATGTCCTTGAACGCCGGCGTGCCCTGGCGTGTCACCACGCGCATCATCTCCTCCGGCGTCACGCCGTTCGCGCACAGCGCCGCTATGAACGAGCCCGCGGACGTGCCCACGTACACGTCGAAGTTGTTCACCGTGCTGTTCACCGCCAGCAGGTCCAGCGCGCGCAGCGCGCCGATCTCATACACGCCGCCCGTGAAGCCGCCGCCGCCCAGCACCAGCGCCGTCTTGTCGCGCCGCGTGCGGCGTCTGCGCTCCACCGACGCCGGCTGTCCAACGCCGCGCGCCGCCAGACGGGCTTGGCGCTGCTTGCCCCTCGTGGTCGGTTCCAGCTTGACAACCTTGCCCATGCCAGACACATTCTACGGTCGCGTGCCACGGAACCCCTGCACGAAATTCCTGATTCTGCTCCGCGGACTCGCGCTCGCCATCGCGTTGCTCCCAGTCGCAAGCGCCACCGCGGCCGGCGGACTGCCCGAACTGCAGGCCGACTTCGCCCACCAGCTCGCCCTGGCCGGCTCGCGCGACGGCGCGTACGTGTACGACGTCACCGCCAAGCAGGCGCTTTTCTCCCAGCGTGCCAGCACGCTGCGCCCGCCCGCGTCCGTGCAGAAGCTCTACACCGCAACCGCAGCGCTCGCCGCCATGGGCCCCACCGCGCGCCTGTCCACAACCGTGTACGGCGTCGGGCATCTCGCGGCTGGCGGCACGTGGGAAGGCGACCTGTACCTGCGTGGCGGCGGCGACCCCACGTTCGGCTCAAGCGCCTTCATCCGCCGCCACTACGGCGGCGTCGGCGCGAGCGTCTCCGCGCTCGTCACCCAGCTCGTGCGCAGCGACGGCATCCACCACGTCACCGGCCGCGTCCTGGGCGACGAGTCCATGTTCGACTCGCTGCGAGGCGAGCCCTCCAGCAACTACCGCCCCGACGTGTTCCTCGAAGGCAGCCTCAGCGCGCTCGCGTTCAACCGCGGCTCGAGCGGCCGCGAACGCGGCGCGCACGCCCCCGCCGCGTACGCCGCGCGTCAGCTGTGGGCCACGCTCAAGAGCCACGGCGTGACCATTCGCGGCCACAGCGGCGCCGCCACAACCCCAGCCGCGGGCGCGGTGCAGCTGGCGCAGGTGCAGTCGCCCACGGTCGCACAGCTGCTCGCGCTCACGCTGCCGCCGTCCGACAACTTCTTCGCCGAGACGCTCGTCAAGGACCTCGGCGCGCTCCTCGGCGGCGCCGGCACCACCGCCGCCGGCGCGGGCGTGGTCGCGCGCACCGTCGCCTCCTCGCTCGGCATCCACCCCACCGTCGTCGACGGCTCCGGGCTGTCCGAATCCAACCGCACCTCCCCCTACGAAGTCGCCGACCTGCTCGTCGCGCTCGCCTCCACACCCACCGGCGCCGTGCTGCGCGAAAGCCTCGCCGTCGCCGGGCGCACCGGCACGCTCGAAAAACGCATGCGCCACACCGCCGCCGCGGGGCGCTGTGCGGGCAAGACCGGAACGCTCACCGGCGTGTCAAACCTCGTCGGCTACTGCCAGGCCGCCAACGGCCACCTGCTCGCGTTCGCCATCTTCAACGACGGCATCTCCACCGCCTCAGCGCACACCTTCCAGGACCACATGGCGATCACGCTCGCCGACTACTGACGCTCGCTCGCTCGCGTCCGGCGCCCACCCGCGCGTCCAGCCAGCGCCGATCGTACGTCAGTCCTGCTCCTGCTCCAGCAGCCCCCGCAGCCCCGCCTCGTCCAGCACCCTCACGCCCAGCCGCTCCGCCTTCTCCAGCTTCGAGCCCGCGCTGTCGCCCGCCACCACGAAGTCCGTCTTGCTCGACACCGAGCCCGTCACGCGCCCGCCCGCCGCCATGATCCGCTCCGTCGCCTGCTCGCGCGACCACTCCGGCAATGAGCCCGTCAGCACCAGCGTCTTACCCGCGAGCGGCCCATCCGATGGGGGCGGACCCTCCTCGTGGAAGCGCAGCCCCGCCGCGCGCAGGCGCTCGATCAGCGAAGCCATCCGCTCGTCGTGCAGCTGCGCGTGGATCGACTGCGCCATCTTCTCACCCACGCCGGGCGTCTCAGACAGCTCCTGCGGCGTCGCATCCATCAGCGCCTCCACCGTGCGGAAGCGCTGCGCCAGGTTGCGTCCCGTCACCTCGCCCACCTCCTCGATCCCCAGCGCAAACAGCACGCGCCCGAACGGCCGGTCCTTCGACGCGTCGATCGCCGCCAGCAGGTTTCTCGCGGACAGCTCCGCAAGGCCGTCCAGCTGCACGAGATCCTCATATACAAGGCCGTAAAAATCTGCCGCGTCTCGCGCCAGCCCCCGTTCCTGCAGCATCGCCACCTGCTTCTCTCCCAGTCCGTCGATGTCCATCGCGCCGCGCGACACGAAGTGCTTCATCAGCTGCCACGCCCGCGCCGGGCAGTCCGGGTTGGGGCACTTCGTGAACACTCCCTCAGCCGGCTTGATCGTGGGGGTGTTGCAGTAGGGGCACTCCTTCGGCGGGCGCGGCCGCGGCGGGCGCTTCTTTCGCTCCGCCACGTGCGGCGCCGGCGAGACCACCTGCGGGATCACGTCGCCCGCGCGCACCACGATCACCTCCTCGCCCTCGCGCAGATCCTTTCTCACGATGTCTTCCTCGTTGTGAAGCGTCGCCATCCGGATCGTCACGCCGCCCACCGTCACCGCAGTCAGCACTGCGTATGGGCGCAGGTCGCCGAACTTGCCCACGTTCCACATCACCTTCTCAAGCGTCGTCACCGCCGTCGTCGGCGCGAACTTCCACGCCACCGCCCAGCGCGGGTCGCGACCCACCACGCCCAGGCGACGCTGCAGCTCCAGATCGTCAACCTTCACCACCACGCCGTCGATCTCGAAGTCCAGCTCGCCTCTGCGTCGCTCCCATTCCAGACACTGCGCGATCACCGCCTCCTCGCTGTCCAGCACCTTGATGTCCGCGTTCACGCGGAAGCCGTGATCCGACAGCCACTGCAGCGCCTGGGAGTGGCGCTCGAACGACACGCCGTCGGACACGCCCACCCCGTAGCACCAGATCGACAGCGGGCGCTTCGCCGCGTCAGCAGGGTCCAGCTGGCGGATCGTGCCCGCCGCGGAGTTGCGCGGGTTCATGAACGTCGACTCGCCCGCTTCCGCGCGGCGCTCGTTCAGCGCCGTGAAGTCCTTCAGCGACATGTACACCTCGCCGCGCACCTCCACCATCGTCGGCGCGTCCTCGAACTGCAGCGGGATCGCCGCGATCGTGCGCAGGTTGTGCGTCACGTTCTCCCCAACCTCGCCGTTGCCGCGCGTCGCCCCGCGCTGTAGCGCCCCCTCGCCATACAGCAGGCTGATCGCCAGCCCGTCGATCTTCGGCTCCACCACGTAGCTGAAGCTCGGCGCGTCGATCCCCTCGCGCGCCAGGTGCGCGCGCATGCGCTCGATCCACGCGCGCAGCTCCTCCTCCGAGCGCACGTTCGCAAGTGACAGCATCCGCTCCGGGTGCTCAACCTTCTCCAGCCGCCCCACCGGCTCGCCGCCCACCCTGCGCGTCGGCGAGTCCGCGCTCGCCAGCTCCGGGTGGTCGCGCTCGATCGCGCGCAGCTCATCCAGCAGCCTGTCGTACTCGTCGTCCCCAATCTCCGGGTCGTCCAGCACGTAATAGCGCTGCGCGTGGTGTTCCAGCAGCTTGCGCAGCTCCCGCGCGCGCTCTCTCACCTGCTCGCTCGCTGCTCCGCTCGGCGCGCCGGCGTGCGCACCCGTCTGCTCCAGCTCCTCGCTCACGACGTCGCGTCGTGCACCGGGCGATCCGCTGACTCGTCTCCCATCGGCGATCGTCGCGCGAGCAGCCCGTCCAGGTCGAAGCGTCGCAGCGCGTCCAGGCTCGGGCGGTCCGTCAGGTCGAAGTGGATCGGCGTCACCGCCACCCGTCCCGCCGCCACCGCCGCCAGATCAGTGCCCGGCTCATCGTGGAAGCCCGGGTCCGAGCCGTAGATCCAGTAGCGGCTGCGGTGCTCCTCCTCGCTCTCCACCAGCTTCAGCTCATCGCGATAGATGCGCTTGCCCAGGCTCGTCACCTCCACGCCGCTCGGCTCGCCCGCCGGCACGTTCACGTTCAACAGCGTCCTGCCCGGCAGCGGCACGTCCTCGATGCGCTCCACCATCCGCGCCACGAACGCCGCCGCCACGTCGAAGCCGAAGCCGCCGTCGAAGCGATAGTCCAAGCTGCCCGCGCGCGACTGCTGCGACACCGCTATCGCCGGCAACCCCAGCACCACGCCCTCGAGCGCCGCCGCCACCGTGCCCGAATACGTGATGTCGTCGCCCAGGTTCGCCCCGTGGTTGATGCCCGCCACCACCATGTCCGCCGTGAAGTCCTCGATCAACCCCAGGCTCGCCAGCCGCACGCAGTCCACCGGCGTGCCGTCCGTCGCGTAGCCCACCGTGCCGTCCGAGAACGGGACCTCCTGCACCCACAGCGGCCTGCGCGTAGTGATCGAGCGCGCCATCGCCGAGCGGTTTCCGTCCGGCGCCACCACCGCCAGGCGCACGCCCTCCACGCCCACCAGCGCGCGGCGCATCGCCTGCAGGCCCTCCGCCTCGATCCCGTCGTCGTTTGTCAGCAGCACGTTCAGCATCGGTGTCCGCTGTCCAGCATAGGGGCCGTCTCGGTCCGTATGCTCCCGTGCATGAACGTTCGAGCAGTCGGGACGGTCGCCCTCCTCGCCCTCGTGCTGACCTGCGGCACCGCGCCAGCGAGCACCGCCGCGTCACCAGGCCGACTCGCCAAGCACCCGAGCGTCGTCGGCACACCCGCAGACCGAGCAACCACGCACGCCTTTCTCATCGCCATCGAGCGATGGGACGAAGCTCAGCTCGCCAATGCCGCCCAGGCCGCCGCTGCGGTCGGAGCACTCGCCGGCCAGATCTCGAGCGAATGCCCTGGCGTCCTTGCCGGCTCGCCTCCCCAAAGGCTTGGATTCGGACCCGTCTCCTCAGTCCCACCGGCACCCGCTGAACAGCCGAGTGCACGAGCGGAAGGCGAACGCAATCTGCAATCCAGGCAGCGTGAGGACCTCAGACTCGAGCTCTCCGTAGCACTCGACAACCCGTTCCAACAGACGGACCACGCGGCAACCGTCGCTCTACTAAGCGCGCTCACACCTCTGAACTGGAGCAACCCCAAGCTCACCGCGTTGCTGCACGCAATCATCGCGATCGTAGAACGACAACTCATGGCCCCAGCGCCAGCCGTTTGCGCAGATCTGCGCTCTTGGGCGGCAAGCGGCTACAAGATCCTGTCCCCCGCTTCGAAAGAATTCGCCAAGCACAGCCAGACGCTGCTCGTGAGAGCTTTCGCCCTCGTCGATCTATATCTGAACGACAACGAAACGCCTTTCCCTCAGCTCCTCGCATCAAGCGAGAGCCGCGCCGACCGAGCACTCGCCCGCCGCATCGAAAAGCTCACCGCGCTCATCCTCGCCAAGCGGGAAACAACGGACGCGTCACTGAAGCGCGTTGAAGCGACCCTCGGCGTGCCCGTCACGAGATTCCCACGGCCGATCAAAGCACCGCTCAGGAAAGCGGTCGTGGTAGGGAATGGAAGGACCGCCGCTGGTGGGCGCTTCGTCGTGCGTGCCCGGCCGCCCTTGCATCTGCCCGGACGCACGTTGCGCCGTAACGGGTGCACGGTAGACGTAACCATCGAAGAGCCACGGTCGAACGGCGGAGGATTTCTCAACATCTTCACCGTCGGCACCGGCAGGTGCCTATCGCGCTCCCACGTCGACCCTGAACAGCGTGTCAGCTGTAACTCCGGACTGCTCACCGTCGAGGCGAGTCTGCGCCCAGTCACGCGCAGCGTGCGTCTGCTGTTGAGCGACAACCACACCATCACCTCGCCCGCGATCCGCGTGCCGGCGCGCCTCGGAGGGCCTGCCGGCCTCTACTACCAGGTCGTGCGCGGACCGTCGCCCATCCCCGTGTCGCTGACCGAGCTGGACGCCCACGGACGAGCGTTGGCCGTGTTGAAGCTGAGACCCGTCGTCGAATGCACGAAGGACCCGCACAAAACGTTCCCCCACGGGATCGTGCGCCTGGTGCGCGAAAGCCTCCCGCACGGACCGACCTTCACCATTCGCGCCGAACGCTACCGCGAACTCGGCGAAATCCATTTCGAACTGAAGTTCAACGAAGAATCCGCCAACGAAGAACTTTTCAGCAGCGGAGGAGGTGGCGGGCTCTTTGCGCTCAGAGGCGAAGAAGGCGCCGGCCCTCCAGGCGGCCAGGCGTTCCAATCTCATGCCTCCAGCGGCTGTGAACCGCAGCCGTACGCGATCGTTTACGGCCTGTTGACGACCCCCAGCGACACCGTGCTCGTGCGCGTCTCCGGCGCGCTCCTCCCGCTGCGCAAGGTCGCAATCCCCACGCACCTGCATTCCGGCGGTGTACTCGCCTACGGCGCCTTCACGCCCCTGCCCACAGAACTGCTCATCCGCGATACTCGCGGCAAGACCGTCGGCAGGAAGGACCTCAGCGAAGCGGCCAGGTCCGATACCGAAACGTGTGAAGGGGAAGCGGAAAAGTGATAGAGACAGCTCCTGTCACTCGTTGCAGCCGAGCGCTTCGCCGGTGCGGCTGGGTGCTCGTGTCGAGCACCCTCATGAGCTTGTTCGCGCTGAGCGGAACGGCCGTGGCTACCAGCGACACCACAGCCACACGCACCTACCTGCAATCCGCCTTCACGCTCGACCAGACGATTCTGCGCAACGCCTCCGCGTCGCAGGCCGCAGTTATGACAACCACTGGACGGATCGGCAAAGAATGCCGTGGAGTTCTCTCGGGGGCGCCCAGAGAAAACGAAGGCCCGCCAGGGGAAACCACCGCGACTCCCCGCGCGAGGGGCGAACGCGAGCGCAGCGAAATCCAGCAGCGGACGATCCAACAAGAGCTCTACCTCACCGCGTACTCAGCGAACTACCAGCCAGACCGAGCTGCGATCGACGCCTACGTCGGGCAGGTCTCACCGCTGAGTTGGAGCGATCCCAGGATCGCCCCGCTCCTGCACCTCCAGACGAGTCGCGTGGAGGAACTCGTCTCGCCCCCTGCCGTGGACGTGTGCGCTGATATGAAGGCGTGGGCCCAGAGCGGTTACCACCGTCTGTCATCCGCGAGCCGCGCCTTCGAAGCGGCGCAGAATACGCGCTCGGAAGGAGCCACACAAAGGGGATCGATCAGGCCGCTGCTGAAACCGTTCGAGGGACCCAGTGAGCGGGCGCTGATCCGAGGGACCGACGCGCTGGTGCCAAAGCTGTTGCATGCCTTCACGGCTCTCTCTCGGGCGGCCACGCGGCTGAACCGAACGCTCGGGGTGCCAAGGGACCGCGACGAAGAACGTGAAAGTGGGCCCGTGCTGGGACGCGGCACAACTCACGCCGGCACCACGTTCACCGTGCGCCCCGAAACCTCCAGGGAATCGTTCGGCCATTCCTGCCAGCACCCTGTCGCCTACGAATTCGAAGAACGCTCGAAGGGTTCAGTCATCTCCTCGAGTTCAGGCAGTTCCGTGTGCCTCGGAGACCACTCCGAACGCCATCCGTCCGGGATGTGTGGGCGTGGTGTCGAGTCGATCGCAGCAGTCGTGCCCGCGTCAGTGGAGACGGTGCGACTGCTCCTCAGCAACGGACATACGATCAGCTCGCGCGTGGTGCGCATACCTCGGCGTTATGGTGGCCCCGGAGGTCTCTACCTGCAGGCAGTGCGCGGCTACTCGCCCCACCCTGTGTCCCTCACAGAGCTGGATCGCAACGGACACGTCGTCGCAGTGAGGAAGCTGGATGGGATCGGCTGCCGGCGGGAAGCACCAACGAGTGGGCCGACCTCCGTTACCCTCGCCACAGCCACCGCTCCGGGCGGCGAAAAGCTCACGTTCGACGCGACGATCGTCCACTTCGGTCGTGGACAGTCGAGCTTCGATCTTGCACCCCCATTCAGCCTGCACAGCATCGAAGATGAACCCTCGGAGGGTGCCATAGGTGGAGAAAAACCGAGAGCGTTCCCCTGGTCGCTCGCGTGGGAATGCCCGCCACACGAATTCTCGGTCCTCTACGGCATCCTCGCCGCGCCCGGTGACTCGGTGCTCGCGCGAACCTCCGAAGGAATCGTCCCGCTGACGATGGTCGCAATCGCCGCCAAGCTTCACTCAGGCGGACCGCTCGTGTACGGGGTGTTCTCGGTGCTCCCCTCGGAACTGATCGTCCGCCGCAGCGACGGATCGACGCTGTATTCGGAAAGCCTCCTCGCCAGGGGCAAGGACGACGCCGAATTCTGCGTGGGCTACGCCGAAGGCTGATCAGCGCTTTCCTCGTCGTCCTCGGCCTGCAGCCACGCGGGCCGCGGCCCGTCGTATCTGACCCGCGCCAGCGCCAACCCATGCGCCGGCGCGGTGCGCCCCGCGTGTGAGCGCGGGCGCCCCTCCAACAGCTCCGTGAACTCCTCCACCGTGCGCGCGCCCGCACCCACGTCCAGCATCGTGCCCACCAGCACGCGGTTCATGTGGCGCATGAACGTGTCCGCCTCTATCCAGAACTCCAGCAGGTCGCCGTGCTCGCGCCAGCTCGCGTCGATCACGTCGCGGTGGAAGCGCGAGTGTTCCGTTTCGGTGGGCGTGAACGCGGTGAAGTCGTGGCGGCCCACGATCGCCGCCGCGCACTCGTGAAGCGCGTCGCGGTTCAGCCTGCCCGTCCACCAGAACGCGCGGCTGCGCTCGAACACGCTGCGCGTGCGCCTCGCCAGCACGCGGTAGCAGTACGTCCTGCTCGTCGCGTCGCGGCGCGCGTTGAACGTGTCGCTCATCGGCTCCGCCGCGAGCACCGCCAAGTCGTCGTCCAGCAGCCCGTTCAACCGCAGCGGGTCCACCGCCTCGTGCGGGTAGCTCGCCACCTGTTCCCACGCGTGCACGCCCCTGTCGGTGCGTCCCGCCACCGTCAGCTTCAGCGGCTCGCCGCGCTGGTCGCGCTCGCCCAGCACCGTGCGCAGCGCGCGCTCCAGCTCCTGCTGCACCGAGCGCTCAGCCGGCTGGCGTGCCCAGCCGGCGAACCCCGTCCCGTCGTACTCGATCGTCAGCTTCGTGACCATCTTCCCGCCAGCCGCCGCGGCTTCGCCGCCACCCGCCGCCGCGAGCCCGACTCAGACGAGCTCGATGAAGACCATCTCGGTCGAGTCGCTGCGACGCGGGCCGAGCTTCAGGATGCGCGTGTAGCCGCCCGGACGCTCCGCGTAGCGGGGCGCCACGTCCGTGAACAGCTTGTGCACCGCCGAGGTGTCCTGGCACAGCGTCGACAGCGCCTGGCGGCGGGCGTGCAGGTCGCCCCGCTTCGCCAGCGTGATCAGTTTCTCGATCTCCGGCTTCACCGCCTTGGCCTTCGCCTGAGTCGTTTCGATCCGCTCGTGCTCGATGATCTCCTTGCTCAGGTTCATCAGCAGCGCCTTGCGGTGCGCCGAGTCACGGCTCAGCTTGTGTTTTTTCCTCTGGTGGCGCATGGTTCGTGGAGTTTAGTGGGCCAGGACCGTCGGGATCAGTCCGCGCGCAGGTTCAGCCCGCGTGCGTGCAGAGTTTCGATGACCTCGTCGATCGACTTTTTGCCGAAGTTCGGGATCGCGTTCAGCTCCGCCTCAGACTTCGAGATCAGATCGCCAACCGTCTGGATGCCCGCGCGCTTGAGGCAGTTGTACGAGCGCACGCCAAGCTCCAGCTCCTCGATCAGGATGCCGAACTCCTCACCCTGCAGCGCCGCCTGAGCTCCGCCGCCCGCAACCGCCAGGCCGTGCCCGTCGAGCTGGCCGCCCGGCGTCGCGCGCAGCTCCTGGATGCGGTCCGCGTCGGTGAAGATCGCCAGCTGGCTGATCAGAAGCTCCGCCGCCTCGCGCAGCGCCGCCTGCGGGTCGATCGAGCCGTCCGTCTCGATGTCCAGCGTCAGCTTGTCGAAGTCCGTCTTCTGACCCACACGCGCCTGCTCCACCGCGTATGCCACGCGGCGCACCGGCGAGAAGATCGAGTCAATCGGGATCACGCCGATCGGCTGGTCGGCGGACTTGTTCTCCTCCGCCGGGCGGTAGCCGCGGCCGCGGCCGATCGTCATGTACAGCTCGAGCTTCGTTTTTTTCTCCAGCGTCGCGATGTGCAGATCCGGGTTGAGGATCTCCACGCCCGCCGGCAGGTCTATGTCCTTCGCCGTGATGTCGCCCGGGCCGGTGATCACCAGCGGCGCCTCGACCTCGCTCGCGTCGGAGTGCATCCTGCAGACCACGCCCTTCAGGTTCAGCACGATGTCCGTCACGTCCTCCTTGACGCCCTCGATGGTCGAGAACTCGTGCGCAACGCCCTCGATGCGCACGCTCGTGACTGCAGCGCCGGCGAGGGAGGAGAGCAGTACGCGCCGCAGCGAGTTGCCGAACGTGTAGCCGAACCCGCGGTCGAGCGGCTCGATCGTGAACGTGCCACGGTTCTGCTCCACCGACTCACTGGTGATCCGGGGGATTTGGAAGTCGAGCATGAGAGTCCTAACGTCGTTTTGATGTCGCACCGGGGCCGCACGGACGCCGGCTCTTGAGCACCGCCGCCCGACTGGGCCACGGCGCGTGAAAAGCTCTTACTACTTCGAGTACAGCTCGACGATGAGCTGCTCCTGCACCGGTGCGGCCACCTCGCGCCGCTCCGGCTTGCGCAGCACCTTCGCCGACAGCGACTCGTGGTCGGCCTGCAGCCACGCGGGAATCTGTCCTGTCAGCTCGGTCGCGTCCCTGACCACCTGCGTGGCCGGCGTCTCCGACTTGATCGTGATCACGTCGCCCGGGCGCACCTGGTAGCTGGGGATGTTCACCCGACGACCGTTGACCGTCCAGTGGCCGTGGCGGATCAGCTGGCGCGCTGGCGGCGCGACGCGGCGAAGCCGAGGCGCACGAGCACGTTGTCCAGACGGCACTCCAGCAGCGCGAGCAGGTTCTCGCCCGTGATGCCGGCCTGGCGCGAGGCCTTCACGTAGTAGCCGTGGAACTGCTTCTCCAGCACGCCGTAGTAGCGACGCGCCTTCTGCTTCTCGCGCAGCTGCACCCGGTACTCGCTCTGTTTCATGCGCCCGCGTCCGTGCTCGCCCGGCGGGTACGCGCGGCGCTCCACGCCGCACTTGTCCGTCAGGCAGCGCTCGCCCTTCAGGAACAGCTTCTGCCCCTCGCGGCGGCACTGCTTGCACTGCGGGCTCGTGTCTCTGGCCATCTGCTCAGACCCTCCGTCGCTTGCGCGGGCGGCAACCGTTGTGTGCCTGCGGGGTGACGTCCTTGACGCCCGTCACCTCGAGGCCGGCGGCCTGCAGCGAACGGATCGCCGTCTCGCGGCCGGAGCCGGGACCCTTGACGTAGACCTCCACCTTCTGCAGGCCCTGTTCCAGGCCCTTGCGGGCTGCCGCGTCGGCGGTCACCTGCGCGGCGAACGGCGTCGACTTGCGCGAGCCCTTGAAGCCCGCGCCGCCGGCGGACTCCCAGGCGATCACGTTGCCCTGGGTGTCGGTCAGCGAGACGATCGTGTTGTTGAAAGAAGTCTTGATGTGGGCCTGGCCGACGGGGATGTTCTTTTTCGGCTTGCGGCGGCCGCGTGCGCGTTTGGGTGCTGGGGGCACTACTTCTTACCTGCCTTCTTCTTGCCCGCCACCTGCATGCGCTTGGGTCCCTTGCGCGTACGGGCGTTGGTCTTGGTCTTCTGCCCGCGCACGGGGAGCCCGCGACGGTGGCGCAGCCCGCGGTAGCAGCCGATCTCCTGCAGGCGCTTGATGTCCTGGGAGCGCTCGCGGCGCAGGTCGCCCTCGACGGTGAGTCCCTCGTCGATCGCGTCGCGCAGCTTGCACCACCTCGTCCTCGGTGAGGTCGCGGATGTAGGTGTCGGGGTTGATCCCGAGCTGTGCGAGGACGCTTGCCGGACGTCGAACGCCCGATGCCGTAGATGTAGGTCAGACCGATTTCCGAACGCTTGTTCAGAGGCAGGTTGACGCCAGCGATTCGTGCCATGCGCCTAGCCCTGCCGCTGCTTGTGGCGCTTGTTCTGGCAGATGACCAGCACCACGCCGTGGCGGCGGATGATCTTGCACTTCTCGCACATCGGCTTGACCGACGGTCTTACCTTCATGATCCCTTTCGGCGGCTGGGTTCCGGCGACTCGGCTCTGGCTGCCGTTGCGGCCGCCGCTACCGAGTCGTGGATTTGCCCTCGCGCAGGCGTGAAAGCCGCGCACGTGGGCAGGACTCCGGATGTTAGCAAGAGTTCCGCAGCTGCGGGGTGCGCTCAGCCCCCGCCGGCGAGTCCCTCGAGCGCCCGCTCCACCGCGCGCTCGCCCCGCGGGCAGGTGCCAAGGCGTGAGCACGCGCGGCCCGTCCGCGGTGATCGCCACCGTGAACTCGAAGTGCGCCGCCGGCGAGCCGTCCTGGGAGTAGATCGCCCAGCCGTCCCCGCCCATGCGCACGCCGGGGCGCCCCGCGGTCGTCATCGGCTCGATCGCGAGCACCATCCCCTCCTCCAGCAGCGGCCCCTTGCCCGGCTTGCCGTAGTTGGGCACCTGCGGGTCCTCGTGCATGCTGCGCCCGACGCCATGCCCGACCAGCGAGCGCACCACCGACAGGCCGGCGGCCTCGGCCACGCCCTGGATCGTGCTGGAGACGTCTCCCATGCGGTTGCCCGCCACGCAGCGCTCGATCGCCCGCGTGCAGCGATGCCTCGCGTGGCGTCCAGCAGATTGCGCTCGGTCTTGCCGATCGTCTGCACGGGGAACGTGCGCGCCGCGTCGGCGACCCAGCCGTCGAGCGTCACGCCGACGTCGATCGAGATGATGTCGCCGCGCGTGAGCTTGTAGGAGCCGGGGATGCCGTGCACGATCATCGCGTTCGGTGACGCGCAGATCGAGCCGGGGAAGCCGCGGTAGCCCTTGAACGTGGGCTCGGCGCCGTGCGAGCGGATGAAGCGCTCGGCGATCCTGTCGAGCTCGCGCGGTGCTGATGCCCGGCCGGATGCTGCTCTGCATCAGGTCGAGCGTCGCCGCGAGGATCGCGCCGGCCGCGGCCATCTTCTCGATCTCCTCGGGTGACTTCTTGATGATCACTCTGGGAGCTTAGCTCGGCGGCTGGGGCGTCAGAGCTTCTCCTCCAGGCGCAGCGTCGCGACGGTCGCGCGCACGTGCGCGTGCACCTCATCCGCGCTGCGCGTCCCGTCGAAGCGGCGCAGCAGACCCGCCTCGTCGTAGTACTCGATCAGCGGCTCGGTCTGCGCGTGGTAGACCTCGAGGCGACGGCGGATCGTCTCCTCCTTGTCGTCGTCGCGCTGGATCAGCCGCGAGCCGTCCTGGTCGCACACGTCCTCGTGCTTGGGCGGGTCGAAGTCCACGTGGTAGATGTGGCTGGGGTTCTTCACGCACACGCGCCGGCCGGCGAGGCGGCGGATCAGCTCCTCGTCGGGCACTTCGATCGACAGCGCCGCCGTGAGACGCCGGTCGAGGCCGCGCAGCGCATCCGCCAGCGCGTCGGCCTGCTGCTCGTTGCGCGGAAAGCCGTCCAGCAGGAAGCCGTCGCGCGCGTCCCCGTCGCCGACGCGCTCGGTGATCATCCCGACGATCACCTCATCCGGCACGAGCTCGCCCGCATCCATGTAGCGCTTCGCCTCCCGTCCCAGCTCGGTTCCCTCGCTGACCTGCGCGCGCAGGATGTCCCCCGTGGAGATGTGCGGCAGCCCGAAGTCCTCGCGCAGCCGCTCGGCCTGGGTCCCCTTCCCAGCCCCCGGCGGCCCCAGCAAGATCAGATTCAGCTCTGACACAGACCGAGGCAGCCTACCCGGTCGAGGGGTAACACCGCCACTGCGGGGGCCACCTTTGCAACGGCCGGTGTCGAGCGACGCTGCCAAGCGAAGCAGGAGCGCTACTTGAGGAACCCCTCGTAACTGCGCATCATCAGCTGCGCCTCGAGCTGCTTCATCGTTTCCAGCGCCACGCCGATCACGATCAGGATCGAGGTTCCGCCGAGCGGGATGTTCTGGTGGGTGCGCGCGATCAGGATCGTCGGCAGCGCGGCCACCGCCGCGAGGAACAGCGCGCCGGGGAACGTCAGGCGCGCGAGGATCCGATCGAGGAATTCCGCGGTCGGGCGTCCTGGCCGCACGCCGGGGATGAAGCCGCCGTACTTCTTCAGGTTGTCCGCCTGGTCGACCGGGTTGAACGTGACCGCCGTGTAGAAGTACGTGAAGACGAGGATGAACAGCGACTCGCCCACCACGTAGTGCCAGCCGTTGGGCGAGAAGAAGTCCGAGAGCTTGGTGCCCCAGTGGGTTTTCACGAGCTGGCCGACCGTCGGCGGGAACGCCATGATGCTCGCGGCGAAGATCACCGGGATCACGCCCGCCATGTTCACGCGCAGCGGCAGGTACGTCTGCCCGCCCTCGGACATGCGCCGGCCGATCACGCGCTTGGCGTACTGCACGGGGATGCGGCGCTGGCCTTCCTGCACGAACACGATGCCCGCCACGACCGCCAGCACGAGGAACGGCATCATCACCTTGAAGACCTGGTCGGTGGACGTCCACCACGTCTGGATGCCCGACGGCAGGCGCGAGACGATCGACGCGAAGATCAGCAGCGAGATGCCGTTGCCGATGCCGCGCTGGGTGATCAGCTCGCCGATCCACATCAGCAGCACGCAGCCCGTGGTCAGGCACACCACGATCAGGAAGATGTGCGGCGCGTCGAAGTGCGTGACGACCGATTCGCCCGCTTTGGCCTGCAGCGAGTGGAACAGGAACACGTAGCCGATCGACTGCGCGAACGCGAGGCCGACGGTCAGGTAGCGCGTGTACTGGGTGATGCGCGCCTGGCCGACCTCGCCTTCCTTGGAGAGCTTCTCCAGCGAAGGGACCGCCACCTGCAGCAGCTGCAGGATGATCGAGGAGGTGATGTAGGGCATGATGCCCAGCGCGAAGATCGCGAGTTTCGCGAGCCCTCCGCCGGAGAACAGGTTCAGCAGCCCGAGGATGTTGGAGCCGCCGAACTGCTTCTGGAGGTTGTTGACGGCCGTCAGGTTCACGCCCGGCACCGGCACGTGCGAGCCGAAGCGATAGATCAGCAGCATCGCCGCCGTGAAGGCGATCTTCTTGCGGATCTCCGCGACCTGGAAGGCGTTGAGGATGGTCGAGAGCATTGGCGTCAGTCCGCCGCCAGGGAGCGTTCTGCCCCCGAGCTCGCGGAGTGGCCGATTCTAGTGGATGCGCTCGCGCGCGCCGCCGATTTCACGGCGCGAGGTCTTCTAGCCCTCGACGATGGTGCAGGTGCCGCCGGCCGCCTCGATGCGCTCGCGCGGCGCCGGCGCTGAACGCGTGCGCGTGGACCGTGAGGGCCTTGCTGATCTCGCCCTTGGCGAGCACCTTGACGGGGATGTCCTTGCGTGTGCCGAGGCCGTTGGCCTTCATCAGCTCGAGCGTCACCTCGGTGCCGGCCTCGAAGCGGCTCTCCAGCGCGTCGATGTTCACCGGCTGGGTGTGCGTGCGGAACGGCTCGAAGGGCATCGACTTCTTCATGTGCGGTCCGCGCAGCTTTCGCATGCGCATGTGGATCGGCATCTGCCCGCCCTCGAACGCCGCGCGCCGCTTGGAGCCCGAGCGTGAGCCCGCGCCCTTCTGGCCACGGCCGGAGGTCTTGCCCGTGCCGGAGCCTTCGCCGCGTCCGATGCGCTTGCGCGGGCGGCGACTGCCGGGGGCGGGAGCGAGGCTGTGCAGCCCGATGCGCTCTTCGGTTTTCTTCTCGGCCGGGCTCACTTGCCCTCCTCGACCTCGACGAGGTGGCGCACCGCGTGCAGCATGCCGCGCGCCTGGTCGGTGTCCTTGACCTCGACCGTGTGGCCGATGCGGCGCAGTCCCAGCGAGCGCAGCGTGTCGAGCTGTTTGCTGTTGGCGCCGTTCTTGGAGCGACGCTGGGTGACGGTCAGCGAGCTCATCAGGCCGACGCTCCCTCAGCCGCCGCGACTGCCTCCTCGGCGGCCGGCTGTGTCTCCGTCTCGCCGTCCTGGCCCTGCAGCGTGTCGGTCGCCGCGTCTGGCGCTGCGCCGAGACCGAGCACCTGGTTGACGCTCAGACCCCGCAGCGTCGCGACCTCCTCGGGGCGTGCGCAGGCCGCGCAGACCGGCGACCGTGGCCTTGACGAGGTTGATCGGGTTCTGCGTGCCGAGGCTCTTGGAGAGGATGTCGTGGATGCCGGCGAGCTCGAGCACCGCGCGCACGCCACCGCCGGCGATCACGCCGGTACCGGGGGAGGCCGGCTTCAGGAGCACGCGTCCCGCGCCGAAGACGCCGGTCGTCTGGTGGGTGATCGTGCTGCCGTGCTTGGGGACGCGGAAGAGGTCCTTCTTGGCGCGCTCGACGCCCTTCTGGATCGCCAGCGGCACCTCGTTGGCCTTGCCGTAGCCGACGCCGACGACTTCGCGTTCGTCGCCCACGACCACGAGCGCCGTGAACGAGAAGCGCCGGCCGCCCTTGACGACCTTGGCGACGCGGTTGATCTCGACGACGCGCTCCTGGAGGTCCAGGCCGGCGGAGTTGACTGAGCGATCTATCGAATATGGACATAGGCAGGATGGAGAGGGTAGCGGTAGCGGGCGCTCGGGCACGCTAGACGGTGATTCCCGCCTCGCGGATGGCCTCGGCGAACGCGCGAACGTGGCCGTGGTAACGGTAGCCGCCGCGGTCGAAGACGGCCTCGGAGATGCCCGCGGCCTTGGCTGCGCTCGGCGAGCAGCTCGCCGGCGCGCTTGGTGCGGTCGGCTTTGTTGTCAGCTTGCGCAGCTCGGGCTCGAACCAGTTGACCGCCGCGAGCGTGCGGCCAGCCACGTCGTCGATCAGCTGCGCGGACACGCCGCGGTTGGAGCGAAACACCGAGATGCGTGGACGCTCGGCCGTGCCGGACACCTTCGCCCGCACGCGCGCTGCGCCGTTTGAGCCGGCGGCTTCTCCTTCGTGATGACGCTCATGCGCGCTTTCCACCTTGCGCTGGACGTACTCGCCCTCGTAGCGGATGCCCTTGCCCTTGTAGGGCTCCGGCGGGCGCTGCTTGCGGATGATCGCCGCCGTCTCGCCGACGAGCTGCTTGGAGATGCCCTTGACCACGACGCGTGTCGGCTGGGGCACCTCGAATTCGATCCCGTCGGGCGCGGGGATCGGCACGGGGTGGGAGTAGCCGACCGCGAGCTCGAGGTTCTTGCCCTTCAGCGCCGCGCGATAGCCGACGCCCTGGATCTCCAGGCGCTTCTCGTAGCCCGCGGTCACGCCCTGCGACCATGTTCGCCACGAGCGTGCGCGTGAGGCCGTGCAGCGCGCGGTGTTCGCCGCGGTCGGTCGGGCGCGGTCACGAGCAGCTGCTCGCCGTCCTGCGTGACCTCGATGTCCCGGTGGATGCGCTCGCTCAGTTCGCCTTTGGGTCCGTTCACGCGGACGCTCTCCGGCTCGATCGAGACGGTCACGCCGGTGGGCACGGGGATGGGCTGTCTACCGATTCTCGACATCGCTCAGCTCACCAGACCTGTGCCAGGACCTCGCCGCCGACGCCTGCTGCGCGCGCGTCGTGGCCGGTCATCACGCCGTGGGAGGTGGAGACGATCGACGTGCCCATGCCGCCGAGCACCTTGGGGATGTGCTTCGCGTCGACGTACGTGCGCCGTCCGGGGCGCGAGACGCGCCGCAGGCCGGAGATCGCCGAGCGGCGGTCCTCGGTGTACTTCAGGCGGATCTGGATCAGCTGTCCCGCGCCGCCCTCGGGCGTGTCGATGACCGACCACGAGTCGATGTAGCCCTGCTCGTCGAGGATGCGCGCCAGCTCGCCCTTGAGCTTGGAGGCGGGCAGCTCGACGGTCTCGTGGGCAGCGTGGATCGCATTGCGCACGCGCGTCAGGAAGTCGGCTATCGGATCGGTCATTGACATGGTTGCTGGCTCTCTTTCAGACCTCTACCAGGAGGACTTCGTCATCCCGGGGATCTGGCCGTTGTGGGCGAGCTCGCGAAGACAGATGCGGCACACCCCGAACTTCCTGTACACCGCGCGCGGCCGACCGCAGCGGGTGCAGCGAGTATAGGCACGTGTCTTGAACTTCGGGGTCCGCGCCTGCTTGACGCGCTGCGAAGTCTTGGCCATCAGTCGGTGCTCTCCTTCTCGGTGGTCTCCGCGTCCGCGTCCTCGGTCGGGACGCGTCGCTCGGCGCTGCCTCGGCTCTGCGGGCTCCTCGGCGCGCCTCGGGCTCGTCGGCCGCTCCGCGGGGGCGGCCTCAGCCTCGGCTCGGCAGCTTCCGCAGCCGGCCTCGGCTCCGCAGCGCTTCGTCCTCGGCAGCCGGGCTCCTCCGGCCGGCTCCTCGGCCGCCTCAGGCTCGCGCTGTGGCTTCAGCCGCGGTCTCCTCGGAGTCTCTCGGCGCGGCGTCCTCGGTCTCGGCTGCGCGCGGCGGCTCTCGGCGTCGGCGTCGGCTTCACTCTCGCGCCTCCTCGTGCGGCTCGGCTCGGCGTCCACGCCGATCGCCGGGTCGATAGCCCTTGGGACGGCCCTGGGCGGCGAACGGCATGCCGAATGCCATCAGCAGCGCGAACGCCTCGACGTCGGTCTTGGCGCTGGTCGTGATCGTGATGTCGAGGCCGCGGACCATGTCGATCGCGTCGTAGTCGATCTCCGGGAAGATGATCTGCTCCTTGACGCCCATCGAGTAGTTGCCGCGGCCGTCGAACGAGCGCGGGTTCAGCCCGCGGAAGTCGCGGATCCGCGGGATCGCGATCGACACGAGCCGGTCGAGGAACTCGTAGCGCGCGCTCGCCGCGCAGCGTCACGGTCACGCCCACGGGCATGCCCTCGCGCAGTTTGAACGCGGCGATCGACTTGCGCGCGCGGCGCACGCTCGGCTGCTGGCCGGCGATCGTGCGCGAGCTGCTCGGTGGCGGCCTTCAGCATTTTGCGAGTCCTGCTTGGCGAGGCCGACACCCATGTTGAGCGTGATCTTCTCGAGCTTCGGCGCCTGCATCACCGAGGAGTAGCCGAAGCGCTCCATCAGCGACGGGCGGATCTCCTCGAGGTAGCGGGTCTTCAGGCGTGCCGGGGGGGCTGTGTCGGTTGCGTGCTGCCATATCGATCAGTCGAGCCTCGCGCCGGTGCTCTTGGCGACGCGCACGCGCTGCGCCGCCCTCGCGCTCGATGCGCACGCGGGTGGGCTTGCCTTTGGCGTCGAGCAGCATCACGTTGGAGACGTGGATCGGGACCCTCGCGCTCGATCACGCCGCCCAGCTGCCGCTTCGGTCTGCGCACCCGCGACCTGCGAGGGGCGGGTGTGGCGCTTGATCATGTTCAGGCCCTCCACGAACACGCGTTCGCGGTCGGGCTGCACGCGCAGTACGCGACCGGTCTTGCCGCGGTCCTTGCCGGAGATCACCTTGACGTGGTCGCCGGAGCGGATCTTCAGCGCGCGACGCTTGCGGGCGGCTGGCGGGCGGCGGGCCATCACAGCACCTCCGGCGCCAGCGAGACGATCTTCATGAAGTTGCGCTCGCGAAGTTCACGCGCCACCGGGCCGAACACGCGCGTTCCGCGCGGGTTGTTCTGGTCGTCGATGATCACCGCGGCGTTCTCGTCGAAGGCGATGTAGGTGCCGTCGTCGCGGCCGATCGGCTTCTTCGTGCGCACGACCACCGCAGTGACGACCTCGCCCTTTTTGACCGCCCCCTGCGGGTTGGCCTGCTTGACGGTCGCGGTGATCACGTCGCCGACGAACGCGTAGCGGCGCTTGGAGCCGCCCTTGACGCGGATGCAGAGGATTTCGCGCGCGCCCGAGTTGTCGGCCACGCGCAGCCTGGTCTCGTTCTGGATCATCGCGCGCGCTCCACCACGTCGACGAGCGCCCAGCGCTTGGTGCGCGACAGCGGACGGCTCTCGATCACGCGCACCACGTCGCCCTCGTTGGCGTCGTTGTTCTCGTCGTGCGCGTGCAGCGTGCTCGAGCTGCGCACGATCTTCTCGTAGCGGCGGTGACGACGTGCGATGTCGATGCGCACGGTGATCGTCTTCTCCGCCTTGTCAGAGACGACGATCCCCTGGCGCACCCGGCGGGTGCCCTCGACAGGTGCGTGCACAGGCGGGAGCGGCTCAGGAGCCGGGGCCGACGCGCGACGCTCGGCCGCTTTGGCGCGTTCGCTGCCAGGCGACGGGCGCGGCGACTGACCGCCTTGGCGCGGCGCTTGGCCACGCGCTCGGCGTGACGCTCCTCGGGGGAGCGCGATGGACGCGTCTCGCCGGTGTGCTTCGAGCGCGCAGCGCGGCGACGCTCCTTGGGCGGCAGCTGAACCTCGGGCTCGCTCGCAGCGACGGGCTCCTCGACCGCGGGGGCCTCGCTCGCCTCGGGCGCGTCGCTCTGCTCGGCTCTCGGCGGCGGCGTCACGGACCTCGGCGGGCGTCGTCTCCGCTGCGGCCTCGGGCGGCCTGCGTGGCGTCGTCTGCCGGGGTCTCTTGCGTCTCGTTGTCTGGTTCGTCAGCCATGTGTTCCGTTCGCCTTCGTCTCTAAGTCTTCAGTTGTTCCGGTTGGGTGTAGCGGCGAGCTCACGCTCGCGAGCGACCGTCAGCGCACGCGCGAGATCGCGCTTGGCGTGGCCTAGACCGGCCGTGTTGTCGAGTTCGCCCGTCGCGTTGGAGAAACGCAGGCCGAACACCTCTTTGCGCAGCTCGGCGACCCGCTTGGCCAATTCGCTGTCGTCAAGGTCGCGTAGCTCTCTCGCCTTCATCTCGTCTCAGTCCTCACGCAGTACGAACTTGGACTTCACCGGCAGCTTGTGCGCGGCAAGTCGGATCGCTTCGCGAGCCAGCGGCTCGGACACGCCGGCGAGCTCGAACATCACGCGCCCCGGCTTGACCACCGCGACCCAGCCTTCGGGCGAGCCCTTGCCGGAGCCCATGCGGGTCTCGGCGGGCTTCTTCGTGACGGGCTTGTCGGGGAAGACGTTGATCCACACCTTTCCGCCACGCTTGATCTTGCGCGTCATCGCCACACGAGCGGCCTCGATCTGGCGGTTGGTGAGCCAGCCCTGCTCGAGGGACTTCAGGCCGTACTCGCCGAACTGCACGTGCAACTGCCCGCGCGAGTTGCCGCGCCGGCGTCCACGGTGCTGCTTGCGGTGCTTGACTCGCTTGGGCGAGAGCATCAGCGCGGACCTCCGCCACCCGGACCACGTCCGCCGCCGGGACCACCAGGCCCACGACCGCCGCCACCGGGCCCACGTCCACCGCCGCCTGGACCACGACCGCCGCCCGGACCACCCGGTCCACGACCGCCGCCGGGTCCACCAGGTCCACGACCGCCGCCTGGCCCACCACGCCCGCCGCCCGCTCCGCGTCCGCCGCCGGGACCGCCGGCGCCACGTCCCCGCCCACGTCCGTCGCGTCCATCGCGCCCGCCGCGACCGTCGCGGTCGTTGCTCGGCGGAGCTGGCGCGGTCATGTCGGTGAGGTCGGCGCCGGTGTAGCCCTCGGGCATGATTTCGCCCTTGTTGACCCAGCACTTCACGCCGATCCGCCCGAACGTGGTGCGCGCCTCGTAGAAGCCGTAGTCGATGTCGGCGCGCATCGTGTGCAGCGGCACGCGCCCGTCGGAGTAGCTTTCGGTGCGCGCCATCTCCGCGCCGCCGAGGCGACCGGCGACCTGCACCTTGACGCCCTTCGCGCCGGAGCGCATCGCGCTGGTCAGCGCGCGCTTCATCGCGCGACGGAAGGCCACGCGGTTCTGCAGCTGCTCGGCGATCGACTGGGCGACGAGCTTCGCGTCGAGCTCGGGGCGCTTGATCTCGAGGATGTTGACCTTGATCTGCTTGTTGGTCATCTTGTGCAGGTCACGGCGCAGCGCGTCCACTTCGGTGCCCGACTTGCCGATCACGATGCCCGGACGGGCCGTGTGGATGTTGACCTCGAGCTCGTTCGCGTCCTTGCGGATCGTGATGTCCGACAGGCCCGCGTGGGCGAGCTTGCGGGTGATGTGCTCGCGCACCTTCACGTCCTCCGCGAGGTACTCGGCGAAGTGCTTCTCGTTGTACCAGTTGGACTTCCAGTCGTGGATGTAACCCACGCGCATAGCCTCTGGATGAACCTTTTGTCCCATATCTCAGTCTCTCAGCCGTGTCTCTTGGTGGTTCCCGGGCTCGGGGCGCGGGGTCAGCGTGATCGTCAGGTGGCTCGTGCGCTTGCGGATCGGCGTTGCGCGTCCCATAGCGCGCGGCCTGAAGCGCTTGATCGTCGGCCCTTCGTCGGCGTACGCCTCACGGACGATCAGATCGTCCTCGAGCAACTCGTGGTTGCTCTCGGCGTTCGCCACCGCCGACTCGAGCAGCTTGCTCCAGTCGCGCGCCACCTCACGAGGGGTGAACGCGAGGATAGCGCGTGCCTCCTGGATCGACTTGCCGCGGATGTGCCCGCAGACCATCCGAGCCTTGCGCGCGGAGGTGCGCACGTAGCGGGCGTGGGCGCTGACGACGCGGCGGCGGGCGTCGCTTTGGCGCTCGCAGCTGCTCGCCGAGAGAGCTTTTTGGTGGGCTTCGCGGCGTCCTGAGCCTTGGCCGCCTCCTGCGCCTCCGGCGGTCTCCGGGGGCCGCCGCTTTCGCCACCGTGGCTTTCTTGGCTGCGCGTTTGCCTTTCGCAGGAGCTTTCAGCGTGTCCCGCTGCCCGTCGGGCTCGATCATCCTCGGCGACGGCCTTTTTCGCAGCAGCTTTCTTCGCCGCGGGCGCTTTCTCCTTGGCTGTCTCGTCGCTCGTTGCCTTGCTCGCCTCGCCGTCGTGCGGCGCCGACCCGGTCGCGCTTGCCTTGGCCGCTTTGGCTTTGGCTGCGGCTTTCGGCTTCTCGGCTTTCGCCTCCGCTGCCTCGCCCGCCTGCGTCCTCCTGCGGTTTCTCCTCGGCGCTCATCTGCACCTTCCCTGAGCCCGCGTGCCCGCGAAACATGCGTGTGGGGGCGAACTCGCCGAGCTTGTGTCCGACCATCGACTCGCTGATGAACACCGGCACGTGTTTCTTGCCGTCGTGCACCGCGATCGTGTGGCCGACCATCTCCGGGAAGATCGTCGACGCGCGCGACCACGTGCGCAGCATTTTTTTGTTGTTCTCGGCGTTGAGCGCTTCGATGCGGTTCATCAGGCGCTCTTCGACCCACGGGCCCTTCTTGCTGGAGCGGCTCATCGTTGCTTGCCCTTCCCACGGCGACGGCCGCGCACGATGTACTTGGCTGGAGGTCTTGTTCTTTTTGCGCGTGCGGTAGCCGAGCGTCGGCACGCCCCACGGGGTAACCGGGTGCCGCCCTGCGGTCGTCGAGCCCTCGCCACCACCGTGCGGGTGGTCGACGGGGTTCATCGCCACGCCGCGCGTCTGCGGGCGCACGCCCATGTGGCGCTTGCGCCCCGCCTTGCCGACCTTCACGTTCTGGTGCTCGGCGTTGCCGATCGTGCCGACCGTCGCGCGGCACTCCGCGCGCACCATGCGCATCTCGCCCGAGGGCAGGCGCAGCGTCGCCATGTCGCCGTCCTTGGCCATCAGCTGCGCCGAGGCGCCCGCCGAGCGCGCCATCTGCCCGCCGCGGCCGGGCTGCAGCTCGATGTTGTGCACGACCGTACCGACGGGCATGCGCGACAGCTCCATGCAGTTGCCGACCGCGATGTCCGCGTTCTCGCCCGAGGAGACGGTCATGCCGACCGTCAGGCGCTGCGGCGCGAGGATGTAGCGCTTCTCGCCGTCGACGTAGTGCAGCAGCGCGATGTACGCGGAGCGGTTGGGGTCGTACTCGATCGCCGCGACGCTGCGCGTCGACGCCGTCCTTGCGACGCTTGAAGTCCACGCGCCGATACGCGCGCTTGGCGCCACCGCCACGGTGACGCGAGGTCTTGCGTCCGTGAGCGTTGCGCCCGCCGCTGCGCTTGAGACCTTCGACGAGCGTCTTCTCGGGCTTTGACTTCGTGACCTCCGCGAAATCCGGGTAGGACACGAAGCGCATCCCCGGACTCGTCGGCTTTGGCTTGCGAATCGGCATAGGCTCAGCCCTCCAGGGCTGCCAAGCCCTGGAAGATCGGGATGGACTCGCCGGCGCGCACCTGCACGATGGCCTTCTTCCAGCTGCGGGTGCGGCCCTTGGTGTTGCCGCGGCGCTTGGGCTTGGACTTGACGCTCATCGTGCGCACCTCGACCACGTGCACGTCGAACAGCGCCTCTACCGCCTGGCGGATGTGCGTCTTGTGCGCGTCGGCGTGGACGCGGAAGGTGTAGCGGTCGGCAGCCGAGAGCACGTAGCTCTTCTCGGAGACGACCGGGCGAATGAGTCACCTGCGTGTGGTCCATCAGCCCTTCGCCTCCTCGCCGGCGCGTGGCTTGGCCGTGCGCGCGGTCAGACTCTCGAGCGCCGGCTCGGATACGACCAGTGAAGCCGCGCCCAACAGATCGGTCACGCCGACGCTCTCGGCTGTAAGCACGGCAACACGCGCGAGGTTGCGGAACGACAGCGCCGCCGCTGACTCCTCCGCGGTGAGCACCACCAGCGTCGGACGCGGCTGCCCCCAGCCATCGAGCAGCGTCGAGAGCCTCGCGCGTCCTCGGGGTCTCGAACGCGCCCGCGTCGAGGATCGCGATCGAGCCGCGCTCGGCGTGCAGCGAGAGCGCGCTGCGCAGCGCAGCGCGCTGCTCCTTGCGGTTGACCTTGAAGGTGTAGGAGCGCGGCTGGGGACCGAACACCGTGCCACCGCCAGTCCAGATCGGAGAGCGGTTGGAGCCCGCACGCGCGCGTCCGGTGCCCTTCTGACGCCACGGCTTCGCGCCACCGCCGGAGACCATCCCACGCGTTTTCGTAGCCGCGGTTCCGCGACGGCGGGCGGCCTGCTCGGCGCGCACGCTCTGGTGGACGAGCGGGCCGGAGAAGCGCGCGCCGAACGCGGCATCGTCGAGCTTGACTTTCTTCGACGCGGCGGCGCCCAGGATCGGTGCGTCAGGCATCGCGTACGCACCTCCACGATTCCGCCTCTGCGGGCCCGGGACCGAGCCGCGCACGAGCAGGAGGTTCTGCTTGCTGTCGATGCTCACGATCTCGATGCCCTTCTGGGTGACGCGCTTGTTGCCCATCTGGCCGGGCCCGCGGATGCCCTTCATCACGCGCGCGGGCCACGCCGAGGCGCCGATCGAGCCGGGCGCGCGAACGTTGTGCGAGCCGTGCGACTTCGGGCCGCTGGCGAAGTTGTGGCGCTTGATCGTGCCCTGAAAGCCCTTGCCCTTGGACGTGCCGGAGATCTTCACGCGCGTACCGGGCTCGAACGCCTCGACGGTCACCGTCTCGCCGAGCTGCAGCTCCCCAGCCTCGCCGCGGAACTCCGCCAGGCGGCGCATCGGCGGCGCATCGGCCTTCTTGAGGTGGCCGAGTTCCGGCTTGTTCACGTGCTTCTCCTTGCTCAGGCCAAATGCCAACTGCACGGCTTCGTAGCCGTCGCGTTCGGGTGTGCGAACGGCCGTCACCGGGCACGGGCCGGCCTCGAGCACGGTCACGCGCGCGACGTTCCCGTCTTCCTGGAAGACCTGGGTCATGCCGAGCTTCTTTGCGAGGATCGCGGCCATCGGATCAGGTCGCGAGGCGAATCTCGATGTCGACGCCCGCGGGCAGGTGGTCGAGGCGCTGGAGCGAGTCGACCGTCTTGGGCGTCGGCTGGTGGATGTCGATCAGACGCTTGTGCGTGCGGATCTCGAAGTGCTCGCGCGAGTCCTTGTCCTTGAACGGAGAGCGGATCACGCAGTACACGTTCTTCTCCGTCGGCAGCGGAACGGGTCCCGAGACGCTCGCCCCTGTGCGGGTCGCTGTCTCGACGATCTCCTTGGCCGCGGACTCGATGGCAGACGTGTCGTATGCCTTGAGGCGGATGCGGATCTTGTTTTGGTTGGCGGCTGCCATGGGAAGCTCTCTGTGTCGCTCGATCTCGGTCTGGTTCTCGTGTCGTGCTGCTTCGCTGCGGGTCCTGCGTCTGTCACTGCGTTTCACGGCGGCGAGCGTCTCCGCCGGCGGCCCCCGCCCGAGGCGAGAGAAAGAGCGGACTCCTCGCCCGAGGAATCCGCTCCCTCGCCCTCACCTGTGACGGCGGGCCTGAATTAGTCGTATCGGAATGCCAATCTGCGCGTCGCCTCCGGCGATCCGGATGGGCGCGCAGGTACTACTCGATGATCTCCGTGACCACGCCCGAGCCGACCGTGCGTCCACCCTCTCGGATGGCGAACCGCAGGCCCTGATCCATGGCGATCGGCTGGATCAGCTCGATCTCCATCTGGACGTTGTCGCCCGGCATGACCATCTCGACGCCGTCGGGCAGCTTGGCCACGCCGGTGACGTCCGTGGTACGGAAGTAGAACTGCGGCCGGTAGCCGGTGAAGAACGGGGTGTGACGTCCACCCTCCTCCTTCTTCAACACGTACACCTCGGCCTTGTACTTCGTGTGCGGCGTGATCGAGCCCGGCTTGCACAGCACCTGGCCGCGCTCGATCTCCTCGCGCTTGGTTCCGCGCAGCAGGCAGCCCACGTTGTCGCCCGCCTGACCCTGGTCGAGGATCTTGCGGAACATCTCAACGCCCGTGACCACCGTGCTGGTGCTCGCGTGGACGCCGACGATTTCGACGGTGTCGCCCGTGTTGACGATGCCCTGCTCCACGCGGCCGGTCGCCACCGTGCCACGACCGGTGATCGAGAACACGTCCTCGACCGGCATCAGGAACGGCTTGTCGAGCTCGCGGACCGGTTCCGGGATGTAGGAGTCCAGCGCGGCGGCGAGCTCGAGGATCTTCTCCTTGTAGGCGTCGTCGCCTTCGAGCGCCTTCAGCGCCGAACCGGTGATGAACGGAATGTCGTCACCGGGGAAGTCGTACTCGCTGAGCAGCTCGCGCACCTCGACCTCGACGAGCTCGAGGAGCTCCTCGTCGTCGACCATGTCGGCCTTGTTCAGGAACACCACGATGTAGGGCACGCCGACTTGGCGAGCAAGCAGGATGTGCTCGCGCGTCTGGGGCATCGGGCCGTCGGCGGCGGACACCACGAGGATCGCGCCGTCCATCTGCGCGGCGCCCGTGATCATGTTCTTGACGTAGTCCGCGTGTCCGGGGCAGTCCACGTGAGCGTAGTGACGGTTCTCCGTCTGGTACTCGACGTGGGAGGTGGCGATCGTGATCCCGCGTTCCTTCTCCTCGGGTGCGTTGTCGATCTCCGCGAAGGTGCGGGCTTCCGCTCCTCCGTGCTCGGCCAGGACGGTTGTGATGGCAGCGGTCAGCGTCGTCTTCCCATGGTCGATGTGACCGATGGTCCCGACGTTGACGTGCGGCTTGTCGCGCTCGAACTTCTCCTTCGCCACTTTTTGCTCGCTCCTGTATCGACTTGTATGTCCGCGCCTCTGTGAGGGCGAACCTCAGAAATCTATCTAAATGTGGTGCTCGGTGACTGCTGCTTGTTTCCTACGGCTTCAAGTTTGGGTCGACTACGCCGGTACCGGCTCGCCCGTCCGCTGTTCCACCACCTTCTCGGCGATGTTCGGCGGAACCTCTTCATAGGCGTCGAACTGCATCGTGTACGTGGCGCGTCCCTGCGTGTTGGAGCGCAGGTCCGTCGCATAGCCGAACATCTCGCTGAGCGGCACCTTGGCCGTCACCGCCAATGCGTTGCCGCGACGCTCCTGGCCTTCCACCCGACCGCGACGGCGGCTGAGGTCGCCGATCACATCGCCGAGGAAGTCCTCCGGAGTCACGACCTCGACGCCGAAGATCGGCTCGAGCAGCACCGGCTTGGCCCTGCGCGCAGCCTCCTTGCAGGCGATCGATCCCGCGACCTTGAACGCGATCTCGGAGGAGTCCACGTCGTGGTACTTGCCGTCCACGAGCGTGACCTTCACGTCCACCATCGGGTAGCCGGCCTTCACGCCGACCTCCAGGGCCTCTTCGACGCCCTTCTTGACCGCAGGGATGTATTCCGAGGGGATCGCTCCACCCTTGATCTTGTTGACGAACTCGAAGCCGTCGCCGGGGGACGGCTCGAGGTCGATGTAGACCACACCGAACTGTCCCGAGCCACCCGTCTGGCGAACGAACTTGCCCTCGATCTTGTTGACCGTGCCGCGCACCGTCTCGCGGTAGGAGACCTGCGGGCGCCCGACGTTCGCCTCGACGCCGAACTCGCGCTTCATGCGGTCGACGAGCACCTCGAGGTGAAGCTCGCCCATGCCCGAGATCTCGGTCTGGCCGGTCTCCTCGTTCGTGCGCACCTGGAACGTCGGGTCCTCTTCGGCCAGGCGTCCCAGCGCGATCGACATCTTCTCCTGGTCCACCTTCGTCTTCGGCTCGACCGCGACCTTGATCACGGGCTCCGGGAAGACGATGTTCTCGAGGTGGATCGGGTGCTCCGGGTCGGTCAGCGTGTCGCCGGTTATGACCTGCTTGATGCCCACCGCTGCGGCGATGTCGCCGGCGTAGACCTCGGCGACCTCCTCGCGCTCGTTGGCGTGCATCATCAGGATGCGCCCGATGCGCTCCGTGCGCCCCGTGCTGACGTTCAGGACCTTCGCGCCCGCCTCCAGGCGGCCGGAGTACACGCGGAAGTAGGTGAGCTTGCCCACGTAGGGGTCCGCGGCGATCTTGAACGCGAGCGCCGAGAACGGCTCGCTGTCGTCGGCGTGGCGCAGCACCTCGCGCGCCTCCTCCTCGCCTTTGATCAGTTCGGTGCCCACCACGGCCGGCACGTCAAGCGGCGAGGGCAGGTAATCGATGACCGCGTCCAGCAGCGGCTGCACGCCCTTGTTCTTGAACGACGAACCGCACAGGACGGGGGTCAGTTTGGTCGACAGCGTCGCCTTGCGGATGGCGCTCTTGAGGACCTCCTCGGGCACCTCCGCCTCCTCGAGGATCAGCTCGAGCAGCGCGTCGTCGTAGTGGGAGACCTCCTCCAGGAGGTGTTCACGAGCGGCTGTGGCGGCTTCGGCGAGGTTCTCGGGAATCTCGACCTCGTCCTGTTCCTTGCCCATGTCGTCCTTGTAGACGATCGCTTTCATCGCCACCAGGTCGACGACGCCCAGGAAGTCGCCCTCGGCGCCGATCGGCAGCTGGATCGGCACGGGGTGCGCGCCGAGGCGGTCGATCATCGTCCGCACGCCCATGTCGAAGTCCGCGCCCGTGCGGTCCATCTTGTTGATGTACGCGATGCGCGGCACGTGGTACTTGTCGGCCTGGCGCCACACCGTCTCCGACTGGGGCTCCACGCCGGCGACCGAGTCGAACAGCGCGATCGCGCCGTCGAGCACGCGCAGCGAGCGCTCGACCTCGACCGTGAAGTCGACGTGCCCCGGCGTGTCGATGATGTTGATGCGGTGGTCTTTCCACTGCGCGGTCGTGGCGGCGGAGGTGATCGTGATGCCGCGCTCCTGCTCCTGCTCCATCCAGTCCATCACGGCCGCGCCCTCGTGCACCTCGCCGATCTTGTACGTGCGGCCGGTGTAGTAGAGGATGCGCTCGGTCGTCGTCGTCTTACCGGCGTCGATGTGAGCCATGATCCCGATGTTGCGGGTCTTTTCGAGTGAGAACTTACGTGGCATCTGTGGGAATCCGGTGGTTGCGGTTGGCTGCGTCAGGGCAAAAAAATTGGGCCCTCGGGCCCACGCGCGCTGCTGGTCGTGTCGGACCGATTCGCGTCGTTATCTGCTCGAGGTCTCCATCTTGGTTTGCCGACTCCGCGGGTAGGCATGCTCGCAGGCTGCGTCCACCCGCGACGCGAGGCCGACTATAGCAGAGGGATTGCTGCTCCGAACAGCCGCAAGGACGTCGTCAGGCAGGTGGACGAACTGTCGCGGAAGGTTTGCAGTCGGCGGTCTCGGGGACCTCCTCGAGCATCGCTCCAAGCCGCTCGAGCACGCGGGTGGCGGCATCCAGATCCTCGCTCTCGACGTCGGCGAGCGCCCGCTGCCAGCGCGCCTGCCACGCCTCGCGCTTGGCCTCGATCTTGCGCCTGCCGCCGCGCGTGAGCCGCGAGACGACCACGCGCCGGTCGGTCTCCGAGCGGACGCGCTCGACATGCCCCTGCTCGGCGAGATGGTCGAGCATCTGCGTGACCGTCGCGGGAGTCAGCCGAGCGGCCGCCGCCAGCTCGCCCGCGGGGAGCTCGCCACGCTCCTCGAGCTCGATCAGCAGCTCGAACTGCGCGTGGCTCAGCTCCGACCCGCCGAGGTGCGTGTCACGCCCGCGCAGACGGCTGAGAGTGCGGAATACGTGCCGGAAGACGAGACCGAGCTCCTTCAGTTGGATCTCGCGATCGTCGGTCGGTGCCGTCACGCTCATCGCTCGGTTCCCAGCCGACTAGGCCCCGAGGGGCTCGACTGCCGCCTCGGCGTTTGCCGCCGCAGGAGTGAGCCGCGCGGTCGGGTTCTCGGCGCGCAGCAGCACCATGCACGGAATCAGCGAAAGCACGGCGATTCCAAGCGACCACCAGTAGGCGCTGTCGAACGCGCTCGCGGGCTTGACCGTCGCGTGCCCTGTCGCGCGCTGCAGGACCACCGCGAGGACCGCCGTGCCGATCGCGCCGCCGATGCGCTGCAGCACGTTCAGCTGGGGAGTCGCGTCGGATAGCTGCTCGGGCCGCAGCGACGCGAACGCGGCCGTCATCGCGGGCATGAACGAGAACCCGATTCCCACCCCGCGGATAAGAAGCACGAGCGAGATGTACACGATCGACGTGCTCGCGCCGACGAACGCGAGTGGGATCGTGCCGAGGGCGAGAATCAACACGCCGCCCATCGCCACGCGGCCACCGCCGAAGCGCTGGGTCAGGCGGCTGGTGAGAGGCATCACGATCAGCATCCCGAGTCCCTGCGGACCGACGAGCAGGCCGGTGACGATGACGCTCTCGTGTCGGACTTCCTGGTAGTAGAGCGGCACGAGGATCATCGCGCCGAACAGCGCCGCGCCGAGTCCGAACGTCGTCAACGAGGCGGCGCCGAACACGCGGTTCGCGTACAGCCGCACGTCGAGCAGCGGACGCTCGATCCGCAGCGCGTGCCAACAGAACACGCCCGCGAGCGCGAGGCCCATGAGCGTCGGCCAGACGACCAGCGGCGCGGTGAGGCTGGCATGGGTGCCCGCCTGGCTGAGGCCGTACACGAGCGCTGTCGACGCGCTCGACAGCAGCGCCAGTCCGCGCACGTCCAGGCGACCGGCCTCGCCCGAGTCGGTGTGGGGCAGGATGCGCAGGGCCAGGACGAACGCGATCACGCCGATCGGCAGGTTCACGAGGAAGATCCACGACCAGTGCAGGCTCTGCAGGATCGTGCCGCCGACGACCGGGCCGAGGATCGGCGCGAGCATCGCGGGCATCGACACGATCCCCATCACCCTGCCCATGCGCTTGGGACCCGCCACCTGGGCCATGATGAGCTGTCCGATCGGCATGATCATCCCGCCGCCCGCGCCCTGCAGGACGCGGAACAGCACCAGCGACGTGGTCGAGCCGGCCACCGCGCACAGGCCCGAGCCGGCGGTGAACAGGACCAGCGAGGTGAGGTACACGCGCTTGGCGCCAAAACGCCTCGCGGCCCAGCCGGTGACTGGGATGACCGCCGCGAGCGAGAGCAGGTACCCCGTCACCACCCACTGGATCTGGGAGATCGAGCTGTGCAGGTCGTGCTGGAGCGTGTGCAGCGCGACGTTCACGATCGTCGTGTCGAGGATCGACATGATCATCCCCAGGATCACCACGCCCGCGATCTTCCACACGTACGGCTCGATGCGGTCGGAAGCGTCCGGGTGGAAGTCGTGAGCGGTTGTGGCCTGAGAAGACATTCGGTACCGAAAGTTTAGGTACCGAAGCTTTGCCCTTCAACCCCGATGTGTCCGATCTCACACGAGCGCGTGACCATTCGAGCACGCACTCGTATCCCCACAACGCAAACCGAGCGGCACCCGGAGGGTGCTTCTAAAGAAATCAGTTGGTGCCGCAGGCCCTAAGCGGGCTGGGGCTGGCTACCAACGGTAATGAGCGAAGGCCTTGTTGGCCTGGGCCATGCGGTAGATGTCGTCCTTGCGCTTGTACGCGCCACCCTGCTGGGACTGAGCGTCCATCAACTCGTTGGCCAACCGCTGGGCCATCGTCTTCTCACGGCGCTGGCGCGCGAACTCGACCAGCCAGCGGACGGCGAGCGTGCGGGCGCGGCGGGAGGCGACCTCGACGGGGACCTGGTAGGTGGCTCCACCGACGCGGCGGGATTTGACCTCGAGCGTTGGGGTGAGCGCCTTGATCGACGCCTCGAGCGTCTCGATCGGGTCTTTGTCGCTGCGCTCCGCCGAGCAGCGCGAGCGCGTCGTAGACGATCCGCTCGGCGGTCGACTTCTTGCCGTCCAGCATCACCTTGTTGATGACCTGCTGGACCAGCTTGGAGCGGTGTATGGGGTCCGCCTCGACGGGGCGGATCTGGGCGGCTGCGCGGCGGGGCATGCTATTTTTTCTTCACGCCGTACTGCGAGCGGGCCTTCTTGCGGTCGCTCACGCCGGCGGCGTCGAGCGTTCCGCGCACGACCTTGTAGCGCACGCCGGGCAGATCCTTGACGCGGCCGCCGCGGACGAGCACGACCGAGTGCTCCTGCAGGTTGTGTCCCTCGCCGGGGATGTACGCCGTGACCTCGATCGAGCCGGAGATGCGCACACGCGCGACCTTGCGCAGCGCGGAGTTAGGCTTCTTCGGGGTCGTCGTGTAGACGCGCGTGCACACGCCGCGTCGCTGCGGGGCCGCGACCTTCTTCTTGCGGCCCTTGCCCGACTTCAGTCCAGGGGTGGCGACCTTCTTCTTTGGGGTGACGCGGCCCTTGCGCACGAGTTGAGAGGTGGTCGGCATCGGCGGCAGATGCTAGCAGCGCTAGGCGGCCTGAGCCACGCCGGCTGCGCGAACGGGCGCCGGCATCAGTGCGGAGGCGACCACCACGAGCACGAAAGCGAGTGCCTGCAGCGCCACGCCGAGGGGGCTACCGGCCATCGGATCGCCGAACACGAGGATCCCGCCGGCGATGCCGGCGATGTTCGCTGCGGTGCCCGTGACGGCGATCACGGGGACCGCGTCGCCGTCCTGCAGGCCGCGCGCAGAGGCGAAGAAGGCGACGATCGACGCGAGCACCGCCACCGCCAGCCAGGGGCTCAGCAGCGAGGCCGAGGATGCCGTGCGCGCCGGTGATGCCGGTGAGCGCCTTGATGGCGGTGTCGGAGACGCCGAACAGGATCCCCGACGGCGGCGCCCAGCATCATGCCGTGGTGCTCGACCGGGCCGCCCATGCGCGGGCCCATGATCAACAGGCCGCCGAGCCCGAACAGGCCGGCCTCGAAGGAGATCATCGCCGCCTGGGAGAAGTGCGAGTGCGCGCCGTGCATCGCCGGCAGCGTCAGGCCGAGCAGCACGAGGCCCGCCGCGGTCAGGCACAGGCCGATCCACTGGCGGCGGCCCGACCTCGAAGCCGAACAGGCGGTCGGCCATCACGGCGATGAACACCACGCCGGCGGCCAGCGAGACCTGGATCACCGACATCGGCGCGAGCGCGAGCGCAGCCACGTGCAGGCCCCAGCTGGCCGTGGCCGTGATCATGCCGAGCGTGAACCACTTCGACGAGTACAGCGGCCCTGCCGGAGCGCAGCGGGTGCAGCACCTGCACCTTGGGCACCGTCGTTGGCGCCCCGGTACTTGTAGAAGAAGCCGAGGTTCGCCACGAAGGCGCAGGCGAGGGCGAGGAGGATTCCGAGGTCTAGAGTCATGATGGAGGCGGGTGGACGGGTGCATCCATCGGCTCGAGGCGGGCGGCTGCTTTACTCCGCTCGGCCGACGCTAGGCGGATCGACCGGCTCCGGCAGAGTACCCTCCCCAACCTGTATGCGAGCTAAAGAGCCGCTCGAGCATCAGCGAAGCACTGGCGCGAGCGCGTCCGACGAGTCGCCGCAGCCGGAAGCGTGCAGCCCGGCAGAAGCCGCTGCTGATGGTGGACATCGACGGCGTGCTCTCGCTGTTCGGCGGTTCGATCCTCGCGGGACGCCGACCCACGGCTGGCCGAAGGGTCGTTCCATTCGATCGACGGCATACCCCACTTCCTTTCGGCCACCGCCGCCGCTCACCTGCTTGGGCTGCGCCGCGCTGTTCGAGCTCGTGTGGGCGAGCGGCTGGGAGGAGAAGGCCAACGAACATCTCCCCCACCTGCTCGGAATGCCCGTGGGCCTGCCGTTCCTGCGCTTCTCGAGCGCTCCGTGGGGCGCTCCAACGCCCACTGGAAGCTCGACGCGATCGAAGACCACGCCGGCTGGGCGAGCGCTTGCATGGATCGACGACGCGCTCAACGAGGAGTGCCACAGTGGGCGCGACGGCGCGGCGCGCCGACGCTGCTCGTGCAGACCGAGCCCGAGCATGGGTCTCACCGCGCGAGAGGCGCAGTCTGCTGGAGCGACTGGGCGCGGCAGCTGGCGGCAGCGCCGCGCTAGCGTCGAGACGCGCCCCTCAACGAGCTGAGGCCGCCCATGCTCATGGCGTGGACGGCCTCTGGCCCTGCTGCTGAATCTGCTGTACTACTCCGCGTCGGCGAGGTCGCCCTCGGGGATCTCCAGCTCGGCCAGCTCCTCGACGAAGCCGGGGTCGGTGCCGCCGGCGCCGATCTTCTCAAGCGATGCGAGGTCGGCGTCGAACTCCTGGCCGTAGCCGCCGTTGAAGCGCGTCGCCGCCGGCCAGGCCCAGCTCGGCCGCGATCTCGTCCTGGTCGAGCAGGCCGACGTCGTCGATCGCGCGGGGCAGCGGCTCGGACGGTTCGATCTCGATCCGCCGGTAGCGCTTCAGCCCGGTCGCCGCCGGGATCAGCTTGCCGATGATCACGTTCTCCTTGAGGCCGTTGAGGCGGTCGATCTTGCCCTCGAGCGCCGCGTCGGTGAGCACCTTGGTGGTCTCCTGGAAGGAGGCCGCCGACAGGAACGAGTCGGTGTTCAGCGAGGCCTTCGTGATCCCGAGGATGATGTCCTCGAACTGGGCGCTCTCGCCGCCTTCGCCGATCACCGCGTCGTTGGCCTTCGCGAACTCGAAGCGGTCCACGAACTGGCCCGGCAGGTAGTCGGTGTCGCCCTTCTGGTCGACCCGCACCTTTTTGAGCATCTGACGGACGATCAGCTCGATGTGCTTGTCGTCGATGTCCACGCCCTGGGACTTGTAGACCTCCTGGACCTCCTTGACGAGGTACTGCTCGGTCTCGGTGCGCCCGCGGATGGCGAGCAGCTCGTGCGGGTAGACCGACCCCTCGTTGAGCTGCCTGCCGGCCTTGATCTTCTCGCCCTGGCCACGAACAGGCGCGTGCGCCGCGGGAAGGCGTGGCGGTGCTCCTCGCCGGCCGTCGTCGGTGATGACCACCGTCAGCGCTTTGTCGGTCTCCTCGATCGACACCGCGCCGTCCTGCTCGGCGATTTTCGCGAGGCCCTTGGGGCGGCGCGCCTCGAAGAGCTCCACCACGCGCGGCAGACCGTGCGTGATGTCCGCGCCGGCGACGCCGCCGGTGTGGAACGTGCGCATCGTCAGCTGCGTGCCGGGCTCGCCGATCGACTGCGCGGCGACGATTCCGACCGCGTCGCCGATCTGCGCGAGCGCGCCGGTGGCCATCGCCCGGCCGTAGCAGGCCTGGCAGACGCCGCTCGGAGCCTCGCACTTGAGCATCGAGCGCACCGGAACCTTCAGCTCGGTCGCCCTTCTCGTGGTCGTCGGCGAACGACGCCGACCATGTCGGCCAGCTCCGCGCGGTCGATTTCCACGCCCTGCTCGGCGAGCATGCGGTTGCGCTTGGTCGTGATCTCCATCGCCGCGATCGCGTCCGACGAGGCCGTCGTTCGGGCTCGCCGTCGTCCTTGAACACGGGCATTTCGATGTAATCCTCGGTGCCGCAGTCGGCCTCGCGGATGATCACGTCCTGGGCGACGTCGACCAGACGCCGCGTCAGGTAGCCCGAGTCGGCGGTGCGCAGGGCCGTGTCGGCGAGACCCTTTCGCGCGCCGTGGGTGGAGATGAAGTACTCGAGCACCGACAGGCCCTCCATGAAGTTGGCCTTGATCGGACGCTCGATGATTTCACCCTTCGGGTTGGCCATCAGGCCGCGCATGCCCGCCAGCTGGCGGATCTGCTTGAACGAGCCACGGGCACCCGAGTTGGCCATCATGAAGATGGGGTTCAGCACGTCGAGGTTGTTGACCATCGCCTCGGCGACCTCGTCGGTGGCCGCGTTCCACTGCTCCACGACCGCCTCGTGGCGCTCCTCCTGGGTGATCAGACCGTCGTCGTACTGGCCGGTGATGTCGCCCACGAGCTTGTCGTACTTGTCGAGGATCTCCTGCTTCTCCGGCGGCACGACGACGTCGTTCTTGGAGATCGTGATCCCGGCCTGGGTGGCGTACTTGAAGCCGAGGTCCTTGAACGCGTCGAGCACCAGCGAGATCGTCGTCGCGCCGTAGGTCTGCACGAGCATGTCGATCAGCCGCGTCGTGTCGCGCTTCTTCATCGACTGGTTGACGAACGCGTACTTCGACGCGTCGAACTCGTCGCCCAGCGCCTCCGCCAGCGCCCGCTCGATGCGGTCGTTGTAGATGATCCGCCCGATCGTCGTCAGCACGTGGCCGCCCTCGCGCCCGTAGGCGCGGAACTCGGCGAGGTCGTGCAGCTTGACGACGCCGCCCTCGTAGGAGAGCTCGGCCTCCTGCGCGGTGCGGAACACGTGCGGGCGCGGCTCGTGCGTGGCGCGGTCGATCTTCGCCAGCTCCTCCGCTTCCGGCCCGTAGGTCAGGTAGTAGGCGCCGAGGATCATGTCCTGCGTCGGCGTCGCCAGCGGCGCGCCGTGCGCGGGGCTGAGGATGTTGTTGGAGGAGAGCATCAGGATCCGCGCCTCGGCCTGGGCCTCGGCCGACAGCGGCAGGTGCACCGCCATCTGGTCGCCGTCGAAGTCGGCGTTGAACGCGTGGCAGACGAGCGGGTGGACCTGGATCGCCTTGCCCTCGACGAGCAGCGGCTCGAACGCCTGGATGCCCAGACGGTGGAGCGTCGGCGCGCGGTTGAGCAGCACCGGGTGCTCGTGGATGACCTCCTCGAGCACGTCCCACACCTCGGCGATCATCGAGTCGACCATCTTCTTGGCCGCCTTGATGTTCTGCGCGGACTTGCGCTCGACGAGGCGGGCCATGATGAACGGCTTGAACAGCTCGAGCGCCATGATCTTCGGCAGACCGCACTGGTGCAGCTTCAGGTACGGGCCGGCGACGATCACCGAACGTCCCGAGTAGTCCACGCGCTTGCCGAGCAGGTTCTGGCGGAAGCGTCCCTGCTTGCCCTTGAGCATGTCCGAGAGGCTCTTCAGCGGCCGGTTGCCCGGGCCGGTGACGGGGCGCCCGCGGCGGCCGTTGTCGAACAGCGCGTCGACGGCCTCCTGGAGCATGCGCTTCTCGTTGTTGACGATGATCTCCGGCGCGCCGAGGTCGAGCAGCCGCTTGAGGCGGTTGTTGCGGTTGATCACGCGGCGGTAGAGGTCGTTGAGGTCGGAGGTCGCGAAGCGCCCGCCGTCGAGCTGCACCATCGGGCGCAGCTCCGGCGGGATCACCGGCACCGCGTCGAGCACCATCATCTCCGGCTTGTTGCCCGACTGGATGAACGCGGAGACGACCTTCAGGCGCTTGACCGCGCGGGCCTGCTTCTGGCCTTTGCCGGTCTTGACCTGGTCCTCGAGTTCGACCCGTTCGGCCTCGAGGTCGACCTGCTGGAGCAGGTCGCGGATCGCTTCCGCGCCCATGCCGCCGCGGAAGTACTCGCCGAAGCCGTAGGGCGAGCCGAAGCGCTCCTTGAGCTCGCGGAACGTGGTCTCGTCGTGCTCGATCTGCTTGGGCTCCATCGTCTTGAAGAGCTCCCAGACGTTGCGCATCCGCTCGGCCGCGTCCTCGATGTAGGCTTCGGTGTCGGCGATGTCGGCCTCGAAGGCCTTCGTCAGCTCCTTGATCTGCTTCTCGCGCTCCTCGTCGGAGAGTTTCGCGAGGTTGATGTCGAGCGAGTCCGCCCACAGGTGGTCTTCGTCGTTGAAGTTCGTCTGTTTGCCGCTCTGCAGGTACTTCTCGCGGCGCTTGAGCGACTCGCGCAGCTCGAGCACGCGCTCCTCGCGCTCGGCCGCGTAGGCGTCGAGGACCTTGTTGACCTCCTTCTCGAGCGAGTCCAGGTCCTTCGCGCGCGCCTCGTCGTCGACCCACGTGACGATCGACGCGGCGAAGTACAGGACCTTCTCGAGTTCCTTCGGCGCCATGTCGAGCAGGTAGCCGATGCGGCTGGGCACGCCCTTGAAGAACCAGATGTGGCTGACCGGGGCGGCCAGGTCGACGTGGCCCATGCGCTCGCGGCGGACCTTCGAGCGCGTGACCTCGACGCCGCAGCGCTCGCAGACGATGCCCTTGTAGCGGACGCGCTTGTACTTGCCGCAGTAGCACTCCCAGTCCTTGGTCGGACCGAAGATGCGCTCGCAGAAGAGGCCGTCCTTCTCCGGCTTCAGCGTGCGGTAGTTGATCGTCTCCGGCTTGGTGACCTCGCCCGAGCTCCAGCTGCGGATCTGCTTGGAGGAGGCGAGGCTGATCTCGATGGCGTCGAAGTTATTGATGTCGATCATCTGGGTGCTGCTTTCGCTCGCGGGTGAATCAGGCATCTGGCGTTTCAGGCTGGAGACGCTCACTCTGCGGACTCGTCGGTGACGAGGCTCTCCAGGTCAACGTCCTGCCGTCGCGTCGACGTCGAGCAGCTCCTCGACGCCGACCGCGTCGTCCTTCGCCTCCTCGTCGGTCGTCCTCCGTGGCGACGGCGTCCGTTGCGTCCTCGCCCTCGAGCTGCCTCGTCGCTGGCCTCGTCCGCTCAGCGCCCGCACGCCCGGAGAGGTCGATGCCGAGCTCCTCGGCGGCGCGCAGCAGGTCGTCGTCCTCGTCGCGCATCTCGGCGCGCTGGCCCTCCTCGGAGACGACGTTGACGTCGAGCGCCAGCGACTGCATCTCCTTGAGCAGCACCTTGAACGACTCCGGGATCGACGGCTCGGCGATGTTCTCGCCCTTGACGATCGCCTCGTAGGCCTTCACGCGGCCGACCGTGTCGTCGGACTTGATCGTGAGCATCTCCTGCAGCGTGTAGGCGGCGCCGTATGCCTCCAGCGCCCAGACCTCCATCTCGCCGAAGCGCTGGCCGCCGAACTGCGCCTTGCCGCCCAGCGGCTGCTGGGTGACGAGCGAGTACGGGCCGGTCGAGCGCGCGTGGATCTTGTCGTCGACGAGGTGCAGGAGCTTCAGGATGTACATGTAGCCGACCGTCACCTGTTCCTCGAACGGCTCGCCGGTGCGGCCGTTGAACAGCGTCATCTTGCCCGACGCCTGCTCGCCCTCGCGGCGGGACTTGTCGACGTCCATGCGGATGCGGCCCTTCGTGGGCGTCCTGCCACTTGACCAGCGCGTTGTCGACGTCCTCGACCGTCGCGCCGTCGAACACGGGCGTGGAGACGTACACCTTGCCGGTTGCCGCCGCCCGCGTGCGCGTCCTTGTAGGCGTCGGTGCCGTCGTCGTACCAGCCCTGCGCGGCGGCCCAGCCGAGGTGCGTCTCGAGGATCTGCCCGACGTTCATGCGCGAGGGCACGCCCAGCGGGTTGAGGATCACGTCGACCGGCGTGCCGTCCTCGAGGAACGGCATGTCCTGCTGGTCGACGATCTTCGAGATGACACCCTTGTTGCCGTGGCGGCCCGCGAGCTTGTCGCCCTCGGAGATCTTGCGCTTCTTGGCCACGAACACGCGCACGAGGTCGTTGACCCCCGGCGGCAGGTCGTCGCCGGCGTCGCGGCTGAAGGTCTTGACGTCGATCACGACGCCGCCCTCGCCGTGGGGCACCTTCAGCGAGGTGTCGCGGACCTCGCGCGCCTTCTCCTTGAAGATCGCGCGGATCAGCTTCTCCTCGGCCGTCAGCTCGGTCTCGCCCTTCGGCGTGACCTTGCCGACGAGCAGGTCGCCGGAGATGACCTCGGCGCCGACGCGGACGATGCCGCGGTCGTCGAGGTTGCGCAGCGACTCCTCCGAGCGGTTCGGGATGTCGCGCGTGATCTCCTCCTCGCCGAGCTTCGTCGTGCGGGCGTCGATCTCGTACTCCTCGATGTGGATCGAGGTGAGCTCGTCGTCCTGCACGAGGCGCTTGGACAGGATGATCGCGTCCTCGAAGTTGTAGCCCTCCCAGGACATGAAGGCGACCATCAGGTTCTTGCCGAGCGCCATCTCGCCCTTGTCGGTCGAGGAGCCGTCGGCGAGCACGTCGCCGGCCTTGACCTTCTGGCCGCGTGCGGACGAGCGGCTTCTGGTGGATCAGCGTGCCCTGGTTGGAGCGCATGAACTTCTGCAGCTCGTACTCGTCCTTGGTGCCGTCGTTTGCCTGCGACGACGATCTGCGTCGGCGTCGACGTACTCGACCGTGCCCGGCGTTCTTCGCCAGCAGCACGTCGCCGGTGTCGAGCGCCGCGCGGCGCTCCATGCCGGTGCCGACCAGCGGCGCGTCGGTCTTCAGCAGCGGCACCGCCTGGCGCTGCATGTTCGAGCCCATCAGCGCGCGGTTGGCGTCGTCGTGCTCGAGGAACGGGATCATCGCCGTGGCGACCGACCAGATCTGCTCGGGCGAGACGTCCACGAGGTCGACGTCCTTCGGCCCGACCGTCACGTACTGACCGGCCTGCGTGCGGCAGAGGATCTCCGTGCCCTTGAGCTTGCCCGTCTTGGCGTCGACCGGGCGTGTTCGCCTGGGCGATCAGCAGCTCCTCTTCCTGCGTGGCGTCGAGGTGGACGACCTCGTCGGTCACCACGCCGTCCTTGACCACGCGGTAGGGCGTCGTGACGAAGCCGTACTCGGAGACCTCCGCGAACGAGGACAGCGAGCCGATCAGACCGATGTTCGGTCCCTCCGGCGTCTCGATCGGGCACATGCGGCCGTAGTGGGTCGGGTGCACGTCGCGAACCTCGATCGGCGCGCGCTCGCGCGTCAGACCGCCGGCGCCGAGCGCCGACAGGCGGCGCCGGTGCGTGAGCCCGGCGAGCGAGTTCGTCTGGTCCATGAACTGCGACAGCTGCGAGGAGCCGAAGAACTCCTTCAGCGCCGCCACCACCGGACGGATGTTGATGATCGTCTGCGGCGTGATCGTGTCGGCGTCCTCGGTCGTCAGGCGCTCGCGCACGACGCGCTCCATGCGGTAGAGGCCGATGCGGAAGGCCTCCTGGATCAGCTCGCCGACGGTGCGCAGACGGCGGTTGCCGAAGTGCTCGTACTCGTCGAGGTGCTCGGCCACGGGCTCGCGCGGCATGCTCATCGCCTCGGCGGCGTAGTCCTTGATCTCGACCTCGCCGTCCTCGGGCATGCCGAGGCGCTTGGGCAGCGAGACGAGCTCGCGCACCAGCGCGAGGATGTCGTCGTGCGTGAGCGTGCGCGTGTCGATGTCGACGTCCAGGCCGAGACGCGAGTTGAGCTTGTAGCGACCGACGCGCGTGAGGTCGTAGCGCTTGGGGTCGAAGAACAGCTGGTTGAGCAGCGCCTTGGCGTTGTCGACGCTCGGCGGCTCGCCCGGACGCTGCTTCTTGAACAGCTCGATCAGCGCGCCCTCTTCGGTGCGCGTGACCTCGGTGTCCGCGTCGATCGTGTTGCGGATGTAGAGCGAGTTGTCGAACAGCCGCAGGATCTCCTCGTCGCTGGCGTAGCCCATCGCGCGCAGCAGCACCGTCACCGGCAGCTTGCGCTTGCGGTCGATGCGGACGAAGACCTTGCCCTTCTTGTCGATCTCGAGCTCCAGCCAGGATCCGCGCGCGGGCATCAGGTTGGCGATGAAGACCTGCTTCTCGCGGTCCTTCGGCTCCATCAGGTAGGCGCCCGGCGAACGCACGAGCTGCGTGACGACGACGCGCTCGGTGCCGTTGATGACGAACGTGCCGCGCTCGGTCATCCACGGGAAGTCGCCCATGAAGACGGACTGCTCGCGGATCTCGCCGGTCTCGCGGTTGATGAACGCGACCGTCACGGTCAGCGGACGCGCGTAGGTGAGGTCCTTCTCGCGGCACTGCTCGAGCGAGGCGACCGGCTCGTCGAAGACGAACTCGCCGAACTGCACGGCGAGGTTGCCGGTGTAGTCCTCGATCGGCGAGATGTCGTCGATCGTCTCGCGCAGACCACCCTTCTCGGGGTCGGTCAGCCACGCGAACGAGCGGCGCTGAATGTCGATCAGGTTGGGGACGTCAACGGTCTTGTTCAGACGCGCGAAGGTACGGCGCGTCCGGAGAGCATCTACAGCAGCCAAGAAACGACTCCTTCGGAGGGCGATACACGGGCAGAGGAGGGCGCCGAAGCGCGACCAGGAAAGATAGCACAGGCTATCCCCACCCCGAAGGGCCGCCAGCGCTCACGGACCCCGCCCTTCGAGCATTCGCGTATGTGGCGCGACCTCGTGCGTATCGGGCGGCTGCGACTATCGGCCAGCGCAGCGGACTTTACCGGAAAGCGCGCACTTTTGTTAGGCCACGCATAAAGAAGGGCCCGCGCACGCGAGGCCCTCGGGGGTGCCGACCCCCGCCAGCGAAGCCGTCCCCGTCAGACGATCGCCGCGAAGTCGCGATCGTCGGACGACGGCGTAGCGCTGCGCTACTTGAGCTCGACGCTCGCCGCCGGCCTCCTCGAGTTCCTGCTTGAGCTTGTCGGCCTCCTCGCGCTCGACGCCCTCCTTGACCGGCTTGGGGGCCTCGTCGACGAGCGCCTTGGCCTCTTTGAGCCCGAGGCCGGTCGCGGCGCGCACGACCTTGATGACCTGGATCTTCTTGTCGCCGGCGCCGGCGAGGATGACGTCGACGGTGCTGCGATTCTTCCTCCTCGCCCGCGTCGCCGCCGCCACCGCCGCCGCCCGCTGGGGCCGCGGCCGGGGCCGCCACCGCGGCGGCCGAGACGCCGAACTCCTCCTCGAGCGCCTTGATGCGCTCGGCGAGCTCGAGCACCGAGATGCCCTTCAGCTCCTCGATCCAATCCTGTGTGCTGGTTGCCATGTGAGTCAGTCCTCCTTGGTGGGATTCGTCTCGGCGTCCTCGGGCTGGGCCTCAGCCGAGACGTCCGCCTGGTTGTCGTCTGCTTGCGCCGGCTCGTCTGCCTCCGGCTCCGCCTCTGGGGACGATGCAGTTTGTGTGTCCGCGCTGGCCTCCGCCTCCGCGGGCGCCTCGGCCTCTGGCTCCTCGGCCGCGGGTGCGTCCTCCGCGGCAGGCTCCTCGTCCGTCGGCTCCTGCGGCGCAGCCTCCTCGGCTGCCGGCTCCTCAGCGGCTCGGAGCCTCGGCTGCGGGCTCCTCGGCGGCGGGCTGGCGCCTCGCCGGCGGGGATCTCGCCGGACTGCCTTCTTCTCGCTGCACCTGGCCGAGCGCGACGGCGAGGCCGCCGATGAGGCCGCCGAGCGAGCGCACGAGGCCGCAGATGGGCGAGGCGACGACGCCGACGAGCTGTCCGTAGAGGACTTCGCGCGAGGGCAGGCGCGAGAGCGAGCGGATCTGCTCGACGTCGAGCGCGCGAGCCGTCCATCAGCCCGCCCTTGAACGGCAGCAGCTGGGTGGCGCGCGCGTAGTCGGCGATCGCCTTGGCGGCCGTGGCGACGTCGCCGCGCACGAACGTCAGCGCGGTCGGGCCCGGCGAGGTAGTCCTTCAGCGCCTCGGCGCCCGACCTGGTCGGCGGCGCGCTCGGTGAGCGAGTTCTTGACGACCTTGAACGTGGCGTCGGCCTCGCGCAGCTTGGCGCGCAGCTCGGCCACCTGCGCGACGGTGATGCCGCGGTAGTCGACCGCGAAGATCGCCTCGGACTCGTCTATGTTGCTCGGCGATCTCAGCGATCGCCACGGCCTTCTGGTCTCGGTTCATGTGGGGCTCCTATCCCGGTCTTGCGCGCGCTGTGAGCGCGGCCGCCGGGGGTCTCTGGTGGCCTGGTGGGTGGCGCTAGGCGGCGATGCTCGCCGCGGGCGCCTCCTCGAGGATTTCACGTGTGCGGCTGGAGTCGACCTTCACGCCGGGCCCCATGGTGGAGGCGAGCGTGATCGAGCGCAGGTAGCGGCCCTTCGCCGCGGACGGCTTGGCGCGGATCAGCTCTTCGATCACCGCCGCGTAGTTCTCGAGCAGCGTGCGCTCGTCGAAGCTCGCCTTGCCGATCACGAGGTGCACGATCGCGGTGCGGTCGGTGCGGTACTCGACCTTGCCGGACTTGGACTCCTCGACGGCCTTGGCGACGTCCATCGTGACGGTGCCGACTTTCGGGTTGGGCATCTTGCCGGACGGGCCGAGGATGCGGCCGAGGCGGCCGACGACGGACATCATGTCGGGCGTGGCGATGGCGACGTCGAAGTCGTCGAAGCCCTCCTCGATCCGTTTGGCGAGATCCTCGCCGCCGACGACGTCGGCGCCGGCCTCTTCGGCCTCGCGCGCCTTGTCGCCCTGAGCGAACACGGCGATCTTGACGTCTTTGCCGAGGCCGTTGGGCAGCGCGATCGTGCCGCGCAGCTGCTCGTCGGCGTGGCGGACGTTCAGGCCGGTGCGGATGTGCACCTCGATCGACTCGTCGAACTTGGCGCTCGTCAAGGCTGCGCACGAGCGCGATCGCCTCGGCGGGCTCGTACTCGCGCTCGCGGTCGACCTTCGCGAGCACCTCGGTGTAGCGCTTGCCGTGTTTGCTCATGCCGCCACGTCCACGCCCATCGAGCGGGCTGTGCCCGCGATGATCTTGGCGGCCTGCTCGACGTCGTGCGCGTTGAGGTCGTCGAGCTTGCGCTCGGCGATCTCGCGCAGCTGGTCCTGGGTGATCGTGCCGACCTTGACGCGGTTGGGCTCGCCGGAGCCCTTGTCGATTTTGATCGCCTGGCGGATCAGCACCGCGGCGGGCGGGGTCTTGGTGACGAACGTGAACGAGCGGTCCTCGTAGACCGTGATCACGACCGGGATGACGGTGCCCGTTTCGCTCTGCGTCTGCGCGTTGAACGCCTTGCAGAACTCCATGATGTTGATCCCGTGCTGACCCAGCGCAGGACCGACCGGCGGGGCGGGGCTCGCCTGCCCGGCGTTCGCCTGCAGCTTGATCGTCGTCAGAACCTTCTTAGCCATTTCGTCGTTTCTGCTTATGGGATGGCGCTGAGCGGGTTGGGCGCGCAGGAGCGTCGGGCGAGCGTCGAGACGCCGCGCGCGGCATCCGCTCAGAGCTTCTTGACCTGGTCGAAGCTGAACCTCGACCGGCGTCTCGCGCCCGAAGATTGATACCAGCACCTTGAGCCTGGACGCGTCCTCGTTGATCTCGGAGATCTCGCCGGAGAAGTCCGACAGCGGGCCGGAGACGACCTTGACGGACTCGCCGATCGCGAACTGGGCGCGCGTGCGGGTGGCGGTGGCGACCTCCTTGTGCAGCAGCCGGTCGACCTCCATCTGCGTCAGCGGCACGGGCTCCTGGGAGGCGCCGACGAAGCCGGTCACGCCGGGCGTGCCCTTGACGACGCCCCAGGAGTCCTCGTTGAGCTCCATGTTCACGAGCACGTAGCCCGGCATCGTGCGCTTCTCGACGGTGACCTTCTGGTTGTCCTTCATCTCCGAGACGGCTTCGGTCGGGACGACCACGCTGCGCACGGCGCGCTGCTGGCCGAGCGAGACGAGCCGGTGCTCGAGGTTGTGCTTGACCTTGTTCTCGTGACCGGAGTAGGTGTTGACGACGTACCAGCGAAACATTCAGGGATCCTCGACAGATTCAGTGACGGATGTGGACGGCCGGCCGGCGGGCGAGGCGAGTGGAGGCTCGCTGACGGCTCGGCGGACCCTCAGAGGATGAATTCGACGATTTCCTTGGCGACGAAGTCGGCCAAGCCGAGATAGGCGCCGGCGATTGCGACGAAGCCGAGCACGACGGCCGTGGCCTGGCTGACCTGGCGGCGGTCGGGCCACTGTACGCGCTGGAGCTCGGCCCAGCTGGCGCCGAGGAAGCCGATCGCGCGGTTGCCGCCGCGCAGCGGAGCGCCGGAGGCCTGCTCGGGCGTCGCCGCCGCCGCCGCCGTCGCCGTCGCCGCCTCCGCCGCGCGGGCCACGGCCACCTGCGCCGCCGCCTGCGGGCGCCTGAACCTCGTCGCGCGTCGGCGCGCGAGTCGCCGTTGGCCGTCTCCGAGCTCGCTCGTCGGGCGTCGACGGGGACGCCGCCGGCGCCGCGCACGAGCGCGGCGTCGAACTCGTCGACCTCGCCAGAGGCGTGCTCGAGCGCGCCGGGGACGTCCGCGCGCACGGGCTGGCTTCGGCGGCGCGCCGTCGAGCCGCTGGCCGCGCGCGCCGTGCGGCTGCCGCGGCGCCGCCGCGTCGCGGCGCTGCTTTGCACGTTTGCGGTCACGGGCCACAGCAGCGCTCCCGCGCTAGCGGGTCTCCCGATGGCTGGTGTGCTTGCGACACCAGCGGCAGTACTTGCGCAGCGTCACCCGATCGGGGTTGTTGCGCTTGCTCTTGTTCGTCTGGTAGTTGCGATGCTTGCACTCCTCGCAGGCGAGGGTGATAGCGATTCGAACGTCTCCGCGGGCCATGATCAGAAATCCCTGCGTCGGTGTGGACAGCGGCCCTGGGCGAAGAAAAACCCCGCCCAGGCGCGAGGTGCAAAGCAGTCTAGCGCGCTTGCGCCGCGCGGTACCAGCGCCGGGTCTGGCGAGACCTTGACGTGGACCCGCCCGAACAGCGAAGCTCGCGGCCGCCGTTTGGCCCACTTCCGACGAAGGAGACACGCACACCATGCACCTGCCCGAGCCGATTCCTCCCGCGGTCCACGACGAGACGTTCGCGGGCGTGACCTACCACATACGCGGCGAACTGGTTCCCGAGCTGCAGATCGAGATCTCCGATCAGTCGGTGATGTTCGAGCATCACGTGCTGCTGTGGAAGGAGACGCAGCTGAACATCGAGCTGAAGAAACTGCCGGGCGCGATCAAGCGCAAGATCGCGGGCCTCGAGTTCTTCGTGACGAGAACGTCCGGCAGCGGGCGGATCGCGTTCTCGCGCGACTCGCCCGGCCAGTGCATCCCGCTGCACCTGCGCCAGGGCGAGGGGCTGGACGTGCGCGAGCACCAGTTCATCGCCGCGACGGACAACCTCGACTACAGCTTCGAACGGATCAAGGGCGTGCAGAACATGCTGCTGGGCGGCTCGGGCTTCTTCATGGACAAGTTCCGCGCGAGCGACGGCGACGCGCTGGTGTGGCTGCACGGTCACGGCAACGTGTTTCTGGTGCAGCTGATGGAGGGCGAGCAGATCGACGTGGAGGCGGGCGCGTGGCTGTACAAGGACCCGACGGTGAAGCTCGAAGCGGTGACCATGGGGCTGAAGACGGGCATCTTCGGCGGCGGCGGCAAGCTCACGTGGAACCGCTTCACGGGCCCCGGCCGGCTGGCGATCCAGACGATGTTCATCGCTCCGCTGGAGGGCGTGGAGAGCGCCACGACCGCCGCGGGCGCGGGCGGAATCGCGGGCGCGTTGATTGGCGGCCTCGCGCGCGGGTAGAAGGTTTTAAAGGCCCCTTGCGGGGCCGCTCGGCGTGCGCCGTCCGCTGGCCCCGCGGGCGGCGCACCGCTGGCTCGTGGGTTTGCTCGCGCAGGCTCGGGACGTGACTCGTGCGACGTGCGCGAGCGAGCGCCGCTCGGGGGTCTACTCGTACAGCGTGAGCGTGGCGAGCACCACGTACAGCGCCACGAGCGCCCAGCCCTCGAAGGCGGCGGCCTCGCCGTCGCCGGTGACCTGCCACAGCGCGAGCGCGGTGAGCGCGAGCGCGCCGATGAGCACGGGCGCGAGCGTGAACGTGAGCGTGGTGGCGAGCAGAAACGAGATCAGCACGAGCAGCGGGAACAGGAACGCGGCGATCTGCGCGACGGAGTTTTTGACCACGGAGATGGCCAGGTCGGAGCGGCCCTTCCACGCGAGCACAAGGCCCGCGGTGTTCTCCACCGCGTTGCCCGCGATCGCCACGATCACCAGGCCCGCGAACGCTTGGGAGACGTGCAGCTGCACGATCGCCGGGGAGAGCGCGTTGACGAACCAGTCCGACACGAACGCCGACGCGGTGCCCGCCACGCCCAGCAGCGCGAGCGTCAGGCCGAGCGACAGCCGCGGACCATGCTCGCTCTCCGGTTCGGGCCCGGAGGGTCCCGAGGATGCAGCGGCGTCGTCGCCGACCTCGCCGGGCGCGCTGTCAGAGCGCAGATACGGCACGACCCACGCGACGTAAACCACCAGCAGGCACACCGCGCCGACGGCGGAGATCGCCTTGACGTGGTGGCTGGCGGGGTCGTGCGAGGCGAGCGACAGGCCCAGCAGCACGATGATGAACACCGTCACCTGCAGCAGCGTCGCCGTGTCTCGCGGCAGGCGCTTTGAGAAGCGCATCAGCCCGTCGGGCGAGCGGCGCGCGCCCACCACGATCACCAGGCCCAGCACGAGCAGCGCGTTGGCGAGGATCGAGCCCACGATCGCCGTCTGCGCCACCACCAGCTCGCCCTTCTGCAGCGCGAAGATCACCACGAACAGCTCCGGCAGGTTGCCGAGCGTGGACTGCATCATCCCCGTCACGCCCGGCCCGAAGCGCTCGCCCAGCTGCTCGGTGGCGAACGACACCACCCACGCCAGGCCCGCCAGCGCGAGCGTCGCCACCGCGAAGCGCGGCACCGGCACCCAGGCCTGCTGGTCGGCCACGCCCGCCACCGCGGCCACTGCGGCGATCGCGACCAGGGCAGCGCGCTCGAGAGTGGTCATGCCGGCCATGCACGCCGACAATAGCCGCGCCGACAGCGCGAACGTCAGGCGCTGCCACTAGTAGGTGGTACGTACGACGATGCTCTTGGCGAACTTGTCGTGCCAGCACTGTTTATTTGGGTCGGCGTACATCGTGAGGTATCCGGCGAGGAAGATCATCGACGACACATAACGCCCAAACGCGCGGACCAGAGCTCGGCCGTAGCCGATCGGGCCGCCGCCATCCACAGCGACCACGCGCAGATGCAGCAGCCGCTTTCCGAACGTCTGGCCCGAGTTACCCTCGAAGTACACGAAGTAGGCCACGACGCCGAACATCCCGATGGTGGCGCCCGCGGCCTGCAGCCCTTCGCTGAGAATGCCCAATACGATCAGCAGCAAGATCCAGTCGATCGTCGCCGCCCAGAAGCGCGGCATGAAGCCAGCCAGTCGTTCCTCGCGCTTCCGTTCTTCCTCGCGCTTCCGTTCTTCCTCGCGCTTCCGTTCTTCCTCGCGCTTCCGTTCTTCCTCGCGCTTCCGTTCTTCCTCGCGCTTTTCCGCTGCGCGTGTCCTCTCGGCAGTCTGTATCGCCTCTTCTTCTCGTCGCTTCCTCTGCGCTTCGTGTGCGCTCTGCTTCTCCTTTGCCGCTTCTTCCCGCTCCTCGCGCTCCTTCCGCTCCCGCTCGTGGCGTTCCGCCCGCTCCCGCTCCTCGCGCTCCTCGCCCACGCGCGTTGCGTTTCCGCTGTCGAGGTTGAACAGTTGGCAGTCGTCCACGCTCGTGAACATCACCGGCGTCGCCCACTCCAAGCCGTAACCACTCGCGAACATGTCCTTTCGCGCGTCGGCGAGCGCGTGATCTATCGGATAGTTCCTCGCCAGCGACTCGTAGAAGCCGTGGGCGAAGCTGATTGCCGCCGCGTCGCTGATCTCGAACTGCATCGCGATCACAGCCGGCAGCCCGTACCCCATCAGGCTCGACGCGACCCCACTCGAGTCGCTCGCGATACGCGCCCCCTCGCACGCGTTGATCACCGCCAGGCGCAGCGTGTGGTGGTCGTCGAGAATCGTGCCAAGCTGCTCACCGGGCACGCGATGGCTACGCCCCGCCGGCCCCTCGAACAGCAGCACGCCATCTTGCGCCTTCTCGTCGAAGTCGCCGTGCCCCATGAAATGGAAGATGTGGTACGGCCCGCCCTTGAGGCTGTCGAGCAATCCGCGGAGCGTCGCGCGCTCCACCCACTCGATCTCCAGCAGACCATCGTCGATCAGATGCCTGCAGGCGTTGAGCAACTGTGCCTGCTCGTCTGCGGTGTCGAGCGCCGGCATGTCGCCGGGGCTGCTCACCATTCCCAAGATCCGCAGCGGCGACTGCAACGCGAGCGAGCCGCGCCGCTGAGGGAGGTCCACATAGCGAAGCACCGGCGTGTAGGCCGACGTCGACATGAACCTCGGTTTGTCCCACAGCAACTCCCACGGAACGTTGCGCAGGGCCGGCGCACCATCCAACTGGAGCATCAGCCGCAGCCCCTGATCGTTGCTGTGCGCTTGCGACAGCGAAGCACGAAGCACGTCGCGAGCGGTGTCCTGGAAGACCAGCCCGAACAGCTTTTGCCCGAACTCGCGCGCCTTCGCCGACTCGTCGGTCTCGATGCGCCTACGGCTGGCGCGCGGACGGCTGACCGCCTCAGCCAGCGCGTCGAGATCCTCCTCGCAGAACGGCAACTCGAACCGAGCGCGCCCGTCCCCAGTCGGCCCTCGCACGATCGCTTCGTAGCGATCGCCATCCAACGCCTGCAGGAACACGTTGATAGTGCGGTAACTGATCAAACCGGCTGCCCCGCCGCGCGTGCCCAGGTCAGGTGCACGACGAAGTGAGCCTCCGCGCCCGCGCGGGCAAGCACCATGCCCGCCTCTCCTGTCAGCTTCAGACCGACCTCCAGCTTGATCTCGCTCAGATCGTTCGACACGCCGCGCACCTCAGCGAGCACAGCCCGCAACGCCGGCGCCACAGCACCCAAGCCCTCCTCGAGTGTTCTGCCGCTGCGCTCGATCAGCTCCGCGGGGCGCTCCCCGCCTCGCATCCTCGGACCCCCGGCCGCATCCTCGACCTCGACCGTGATCGACTCGCCGGACGCCACAGCTACCTCAATCAGCCGACTCATCGCCGCGCCCCCGTGTCGACTTCAACACCAACGACGCACAAGAGTACAGATTCTTACAGCGCGAATCTATTCCACAACTGAACATCACCGCGCGACCCGAGCGGCCGGCCGTGCCGGCCTTCTAAAAAGAAAAGCCGCTCAGTGGTTCTCGAGGATTTTGTCCACGAGGCCGTACTCGAGCGCCTGCTCTGCCGTGAAGAAGCGGTCGCGCTCCATGTCCGCGCGCACCTGCTCCTCCGGTTTGCCCGTCGCCTCCGCGTAGATCGCGTCGATCTCTTTGCGCATTTTGAGGATCTCGCGCGCGTGGATCTCGATGTCCGTCGACTGGCCCTCGAAGCCCGCGGAGGGCTGGTGGATGAGGATGCGCGAGTTCGGCAGCACCGCGCGCTTGCCCGGCGTGCCCGCCGCCAGCAACAGCGAGCCCATCGACATCGCCACGCCCACGCACATCGTCGCCACGTCCGGTTTGACGAACCGCATCGTGTCGTAGATCGCCAGGCCCGAGTAGATCGAGCCGCCCGGCGAGTTGATGTAGATCGAGATGTCCTTCTCCGGGTCCTGGCTCTCCAGGTGCAGCAACTGCGCCACGACCAGGTTCGCCACCTGATCGTCGATCGGCGTGCCGAGGAAGATGATGCGCTCGTTCAGCAGTCGCGAGTAGATGTCGAACTCGCGCTCGCCTCGCGCCGTGCGCTCGATGACCATGGGAATCAGTGGCATGGCCCCACCCTAGCGCTCGCGGCCCGCTGGCCGGATGTCCGAGTTGCACCGCACGAGTTGGGGGTAGTCATCGAGGCGACGATGGACCAGTACACCGCTATCCCCGGAAGTTGCCCGTGAGCCTTCGTCGCATCCCGTCCCGCCCCACCCCACGCAAGCTGCGCGTCTCCACCGCGTTCGCCGTCGCGCTGCTCGTCTGCGTCGCCTCCGCCGCCGCCAACACCAGCCACGCCGGCTGGCCCCCCATCCAGCATCTCGTCATGGACAAGGGGCCCGCTGGGCGCCAGAACGTCCTGCGCGGCCTCGCGCACCGCCACAACGAGCTGCTCGGCGGCTACGGCGACGACACCATCTACGGCGGCGAAGCGGGCGACGTCATCTGGGGCGACTACCACCCCTCCGGCCAGCCCCCGCACCAGACCGCCGTCATCCATGCGGGCAACGGCAAGAACTTCATCTACGCCAACGACACCGTCAACTACGTCTGGACCGGCACGCACCCCGCCACCGTCGTGCACGCGCACTTCGGCTCCGGCACCATCCACTGCGAAAATCCCAACATCGTCGTCTTCACCAGCCACCGCGCGCGCCCGCGCTACAGGCTCCCCGGCTGCAGGCACATCAGCTTCTACACCGTCGGCTACTGACGCCTCACCGGTTGACCGTGCGCATCCCCGCCTCGTCGTAGCGCGCGCCCGTCGCCGTGGGCACCGTCTCGGAGATCCGCCGCACCTCATCCGCGTTCAGCTCGATCTCCGCCGCCGCGAGGTTCTCCTCCAGGTAGGACACGCGCTTTGTGCCCGGGATCGGCACCACGTGCTCGCCCTGGTGCAGCACCCACGCCAGCGCCAGCTGGCCCGGCGTCACGCCCTTCTCCGCCGCCAGATCCTTCACGCGCTGCGCAAGCTTCAGGTTCTCCTTCAGGTTCTCGCCCGTGAAGCGCGGGCCGTAGCGGCGAAAGTCGCCCTCGTCCAACTCATCGGGCGAGCTGAAGCGGCCCGACAAAAAGCCACGGCCCAGCGGCGAGTACGCCACCAGCGCGATGCCCAGCTCCTGCAGCGTCGGCAGGATCTCCTCCTGCACGTCGCGAGTCCACAGCGAGAACTCCGTCTGCACCGCGGCGATCGGATGAACAGCGTGGGCGCGACGGATCGTCTCGGCGCTCGCCTCCGACAGCCCCAGGTGGCGCACCTTGCCTGCCCGCACCAGCTCCGCCATCGCTCCCACCGTCTCCTCGATCGGCGTGTTCGGGTCCACGCGGTGCTGGTAGTACAGGTCGATGTGCTCCACGCCCAGGCGCTGCAGCGACGCCTCGCACGCCGCGCGCACGTATTCCGGGCTTCCGTCGATCGAGCGTTTCGGCGGGCTCCCAGCCTCGCCCCGTTCGAGCCTGATGCCGAACTTCGTGGCAAGAAACACCTCGCTACGCCTCGCCGCGATCGCTCGACCGACCAGTTCCTCGTTCGTGTGCGGCCCATACATGTCCGAGGTGTCCAGGAAGTCGCAGCCCAGATCCAGCGCGCGGGCGATCGTGCGCAGCGCCTCGGGCTCGTCCGTCGCGCCGTAGAACGCGGACATCCCCATGCAGCCCAGCCCGATCGCAGACACCTGCGGGCCATCCACTCCGAGCGTGCGCTTCCTCATCGCGCTCATCCTTTCCCGTAGAGATCGTCGTTCGCGGACATAATGTCCGCTGCGGTGTTCCCCCTGAACCTACCCAACCTCCTCACCGTGCTGCGCATCATGCTCGTGCCGGTGCTCGTCGTCGCGCTGCTCGGCAACACGCCAGCCGGCGACGTGCTCGCCGCGGTCGTGTTCGCGCTCGCGTCGCTCACCGACTTCATCGACGGCTACCTAGCGCGCGCCCGCGACTCCATCACCACGTTCGGCAAGCTCATGGATCCGCTCGCCGACAAGCTGCTCATCGTCGCCGCGCTCGTGTCTCTCGTGTCGTTGCACCGCCTCGCCGCGTGGGTCGCCATGGTCATCATCACGCGCGAGCTCGCCGTCACCGTGCTGCGCATGGGCGCCACGCAGGCCGGCGTGGTGATGGCCGCGAGCATGTTCGGCAAGGTCAAGACGTGCCTGCAGATCGCCGCCATCCTCGCCGTCATCGCCGTGCACGGCACGCCCGCGTGGGTCGCCGTGCTGCTCTACCTCACCGTGCTCGTCACCGTGCTCTCCGGCCTGGACTACTTCTTCGGCATCCGCCGGCGCATGGCCAAGCTCGACGCTCAGGCAGGCGGCTGAGAGCCCGCCCCCACGCCCGCGTCCAGCCACTCCCCCAGGCTCGTCTGACGCTCCGCCGCCACACCCGTCGCGATCTCCTCGCGCAGCTCCGACAGCAGACCGTGGCGTTCGGCCAGCACGTTGTGCTGGTGGATCGTCTCCAGGTTCTCCTGCCGCGCCGACACGAAGCTCGCACCATCCAGATCCGCGAACGCGCTCACCGCGCCCGCGATCATCTCGCGCACGCAGTCCTCCACGAAGCGCGGCCTGCGGTGCGCCTTCTCCACCACCTCCACCTCGTCCGAGCGCTTCATCAGCTCGTAGATCTCCGAAGACATGCTGTCCTCCGCGATCGCCAGCAGCGTCGTCGCGTCGATCTCCGCGCGCGAGCGCTCCGTCAGGCCCACCTGCAGCGTCGCCAGGCCGCGCTGGTTGTGCGTCGCCACCGGCACGTGATCGAGGATGCGCTCGATCTGATCCTCCGTGAAGTCATCGCCCGCGAGCCGCTCGCGCGCGCGCCCCGCCACCAGCTCCTGCGCGCACGGGCACGCCGTCATGCCCGTCGCCGACACGCCCACCGTGCGGCGCGTGCCGTGCTCGAACGCCACCGCGCGGCCGTGCAGCGTGTAGATCTCCTGCGTGCGCACGCCCGAAACCGGCGCCGGCTTGTGCTCCGGGTAGCGCGCCTCGATCGTCACCTCCGCGCGCTCCGCGCCCTGGCGCTCGCGCACCAGCTCCGCGATGTGCTGCGCGAGCGTCTCCGCGCGAAACTGCGACCCGCCCAGCACCACCTCGCCGATCGCCTCGTTCACCACCTCGTCGAAGCGCGACATGTGCGCGCCCTTCTGCCGACCGCTCAGATCCACGAAGCAGTCGAAGCGCGCGAAGAACAGCTCGTCGCGGATGCGCACCACCTTCTCCACCCCCGTCACGCCCACGCGCGACAGGCCCACCGCGATCACCGGCACGCGCGCCTGAACGTCGTCGCCCGCGCCCGTCGCGGGTGACAGCAAGGGGGTCGACGGTGTCGCCTGCACTGTCCGCCAAGCCTAGCGCGCACCACCCCTCATGCCCCACCTGTTGGGAAGCGGCTTCCCCGACCGCAGATTCTGGTATCACTCCGCACATGGCCTGTCGTGCCGGGTGTTGGATCTTTACCAGCCGGCTCGACAGGGGGGACGTAACAACATGTCGGCTCAAACGCAACGCACAGGAGGCTTAGCGTAGGTGAGGGGAGGCGGAACGGCGGCGCCGTTTCGATGGGAGTCGTTTAGGTCCTTGGGAGTCAAATTGAGCAACAAGCTTGAGGGTCTGTCGGGCACCGCCGACACCGCGGTGATCGAGATCGAGGAGTTGCAGGGGATCATCAGCGAAGCGCAGGAAAAGGGGTTCCTCGCGGCCGACGTGCTGGTCGCAGCGATTGAGGAGGCGGAGCTATCGCCTCAGCAGACGCAAGACCTCTTCAGCTACCTGGAGGAGCACGGCATCGACCTCAGCGGCTCCGGCGAAGCCGCCCCGGAGCTCCATGCCGAGGGTCGCGAGCGCATCACGGGGGCCGCGCACGACGACGCGCTGCCCAGCGGCGGCGAGGCGGCCGAGCACCCGCTCGTCGGCGCCGCCCACGACGAGGAGGTCGTGGGGCGCGACGAGCAGATCCAGGGTCTGCAAGCGCGCCTGGAGGAGCTCAAGCGTCCGGACATCGACCTCACCGTCGAGCCCAGCCTCGACTCGCTGCGGTTGTACCTGCGCTCCATCGGGCGCGTGCCGCTGCTCAGCGCCGAGGAGGAGGTGTCGCTCGCCAAGCGCATCGAACGTGGCGACGTCGCCGCCAAGCAGCACATGGTGGAGGCCAACCTGCGCCTCGTCGTGTCGATCGCCAAGGGCTACGTCGGTCGCGGCCTCACGCTGCTCGACCTCATCCAGGAGGGCTCGCTCGGGCTGATCCGCGCGGTCGAGAAGTTCGACCACCGCCGCGGCTACAAGTTCTCCACGTACGCCACCTGGTGGATCCGCCAGGCGGTCACGCGCTCGCTCGCCGACAAGGGCCGCACCATCCGCATCCCCGTGCACATGGTCGAGCGGCTCAACAAGCTCATCCACGCCGAACGCCGACTCATCCAGCAGCTGGGGCGCGAGCCCAACCCCGCGGAGCTGGCGGACGAGCTCGAGTGCACCGTGCGCGAGGTGCGCGACGTGATGCGCATCACCCAGCAGCCCATCTCGCTGGAGAAGCCCGTCGGCGAGGAGGACGACTCCTCGCTCGCGGACTTCGTCGAGGACGCCACCGCCGAGTCGCCGTTCGAGATCGCCTCCGAAGCGCTGCGCAGGGAAAACGTCACGCGCGTGCTCGCCTGCCTGCCGCGCCGCGAGCGCGAGGTGATAGAGATGCGCTACGGCATCGTAGGCGGACGCTCGCGCACGCTCGAGGAGGTCGGCCGCGCGTTCAACATCACCCGCGAGCGCGTCCGCCAGATCGAGAACCGCACGCTCAAAAAGCTCCAGACGCTGCCCGACGCGCAGCCGCTGCGCGAGGCGTCCTAGCCGCGGCCCCGCCGCGGCGGGGCTCCATCGCAGGCCGCCTGGCGCGGCGGCCTGCGAGCGACGCCCGAAGGCCCTAAACTGACGGCCCCTGGCGGGGTTCCCGAGCGGTCAAAGGGGACGCGCTGTAAACGCGTTGGCTCTGCCTTCGCAGGTTCGAATCCTGCCCCCGCCATCTCGATGCGCCGAAGGACAGGGATGTCCGGGAGCGGACGGTCAGGCCAAGAGGCCGGGAACATTGGGCTTTTGGGCGGGCTACAGGGCGCGCTGAGAAGGGCTCGCTGCACGCCGCTGGTTCTGAGCAGCAGCATTTCGGGAGCAGGGCCGTCCCTCTATCGGGAGCAATTCGGATGCAGCGCCACCGACCGTCGCCTTAACGTCAACGGAGCGCAGTGGTGCCGGGCTCCTCCCTAGTCTGGTCGAGATGACGATCTCCAAGCGAAGCCGTTACAAGTTCGCCGACTTCTGCTCGGACTACAGCACGCTGCGACCGATTCAGCAGCTCTTCGAAGCAGAGGACTTTGTTCCTCAGCCAGATTACGATGGACCTGAGGGTGGCCAGCGCCGGTCCTTGGTTGGCAGCTTCCACGCCAACATCAGCGTCGACGATCCAGCGCAACAACATCGTCTTCTACTCGTCTACTTGGAGGCAATCGATTCGTGGGGACGAGACGCGACAACCGGCGAGCTGGTCTCGGATGCAGTCGCCCTCATCAGAAGCCTCAGACGCGATGGTGCCCCGATCGACAACGACGGAACTCTGACCGCCACACCAGCAGCCGCGATCCTTCCCCTCGATCGCTTCAGCCGCCTTTCAGAGCCTCGCGTCCTACAGCAGCATCTTGACCGGATTGGCAAGAATCTGACGAATGACCCAGCCGCAGCCATCGGGTCGTCAAAGGAGCTTGCAGAGTCCGCGTTCAAGTTCGTGCTCGACGACTTCAAGGTCGCATACGACAAGAACGACGACATGCTGAGCCTCTACAAGAAGGCAGCCCAGGCACTCAGGATCAACCGTGAGGCAGTCCCCGACAGTGCCAAGGGCAGCAAGGCGGCTCAACGTATTCTTCAAAACCTCGCAACGGCGGTCCAATCACTAACCGAGCTACGAAATGAGCTAGGGCTTGGCCATGGCAAGACGACACCCAGCCCAGCGCTTGAACGCCACGCTCGGCTTGCATTCAACGCCAGCCGAACCGTCGTCGAGTTTGTACTCCAGACCTGGCATGAGCGGCAGGCAGCGCTGCCTCGATAGACGAGCTAAGCGCTGCCGATCCGGCGCTCGATTCGGTCGAGCATCCTCAGGAGAAGATCCGCCAGCAGGATGACCTCAGCGGCGAGTGTTGGGTCCTCGTACTCGACCAGCCGATGGCTCGTCGGGTTCTTAAAGGTCCCAATCGCACCACGGAAAAGCGCCAGCGTAGCCTCCGCCTCGCCACTGTCCATATTCGAGTCATGCAACGCACCGTCAGCCTTGAAGGCAGTGGCCATCAGCTTCACGCCGATCTCGGAGTCGTCGGCCTTGGAGAGTTCACGAACTCTGACCTCGACCTGGCGCATTGCAGCGAAGACCGCAAGCTCGTACTCGCCGAGAAGAAACTGTCGACGAGCCGTCTCCTCGATACTGACATGAAGGTCAACCTCAAGGCGTCGCCCGGCTCGAAGAGCCGCCAACCCACGGCGATCTGCGAGTGTCTGCTCTCCAAGCCTCGTTACGAAGCCCCACTCGGAGCCCGCGCTCGCGGGATCTCTCGCAACTAGTCCATGGCGATCAAGCCAGTCATACGCCTCCGCGAGCGCGCGCATGAACGGCTCCAGTTCAGCACTATGTCCGTGGCTGGTCCACGCATTCGCATTCGTGAGGTTATGGCGATTGATTTGCCCGCCATTTGCGAAGTGCTGGAGAACACGGATCGCAAGCTCATCGAGAGGTAGCGCCAGTGCTTCGTGTACGGGCGGGATGTCACTGCCTGGGCTCATGCCTTGGGCATCCTTCCAGCATTCGTCCGGCGGAGCAAGCACCGGGTCCGCACCGTCTTACTCGGCCGCGCTGGGCAGGCAAGCGGCTTACGAGCACCGCTGGAGACATAAACGGAGGAACCATCACTTACGGTTGATCGCTCGATTTGGGCGTTCAGGGCTTGTGAATCGAGGCGCGCAAGAGCCAAATCGCATTGGCCCAACCACAGCAGATTCGCCCGCCGCGATTACCTCCGCATCGAACTGGGTAAACACCCAACGCGAGGGAATAGGAGTGCTGCCAGGTTGCTGAGCGTCGCCCGCACGCATGGGTTGACCCGCATGGAGAGCGGAAGTCGTAACGCCGCTCGCGAGCGGATTCCCGCTCGCGCCCATGCCCACACGAACTCAAACCAGGAGAGGCCCATGACCGACAAGAACATCGATCAAGCGAAGGGACGCGTCAAGGAGGCTGCCGGTGCCTTGACGGGAGATCGACAGCTAAAGGACGAGGGACAGGTCGACCAGGCGAAGGGGTCCCTGAAGAACGCGGTCGACAAAGTCGCCGAGACGGTCAAGGGACACAAACAAGACAACGACCGCCGGTAGCCATGAGCCGAGCAAGTCGGCCTAGGAGGAGGAAACCGTGAGTACTGGAACGATCATCATCATTGCCGTTGCCGCCATCTTGGCGCTGCTGCTCATCGCCGTCGTCGCACGCGCCGTGGGGCGCAAACGCAACGAGCGTCGTCGTGAGCAGGCGGGCGAGCTTCGCCAGCAGGCCAGAAGCCGCTCCATCCAAGCCGAAAGCGCGCGTGCGTCGGCTGACGAGCAGGCCGCCGAAGCCAAGCGTGCCGAGGCTGAAGCCGAGGAACTCGCCGCTCAGGCGAGGCAGGGACGAGCCGACGCCGAGCGCCAGGCAATCGAGGCTGAGCACCTGACAGAGTCCGCCCGCGACCAACACGCTCACGCGCGCGCAATCGACCCCGATGCAAGCGACAGCGGCCAAGACGAGGCGCTGGCGATCAACGAGGGCGCGCGACGCTCCTCGTCATGCCCAGCCGACACCGATCCAGCATGATCTCAGCGCGGTTGAGAGACCTCGATGCCTAGAGCCTGCGCTGTGCTCGCCAGGCGAGTGTCGTAGCAGTAGAGGCGCTCGAGGTCTTCACCGACGCTCAGGGCGGTCGCGAGGTGGAGGGCATCAAGTGAGCGGAGCTCGACCGGGTTCAGGTCAGCGGCCGCATCGAGGATCTCGCGATCGAGCGGCAGAAGCGTGACCGCGGTCAGGCCAGCCCGTGCACGCCGCGCGGCCAGCTCGCCGTAGCGCCGCGCCGCGCGTCGTCCCTCCACGACGAGCAGCGCGCTGCTGAGCAACTCTCGGCCGACAAGCTCACGGCGCAGCGCGGCGCTCTCCGGCTCTGAGCGCACCAGCTTGATGAACGCCGACGTATCCAGGTAGTCGGGCAAGCGCGCTACAGGCGCTCGCCGCGCAGCTCATCCAGCACGTCAGCCGTGGGAGGACCGGAGATCGGCGCGCGCAACTGCTCCATCACGTCAAGCAGGCTGCCCTGCCCGCGGCTCGCTCCCCGCTCGGCGACCAGCCTGTCTACAGCGGTCGCGCGTCCGGGTGCCGGTGTCAGCTGTGCGATCTCCTGACCGCGATCGGTGATCAGAAACGACTCTCCGTGACGCGCCCGCTGCGCGTATCGACTGAGGTTCTGGCGCATCTCGCGGATGCCGACCTGTTCCATGTGCGTCATTGTAGCGCTCTGAGCGCGCGGCCCACCGAGAGATAATGCCGCCACGCCAGACAGCCGCGACCGGAAAGGCAGAACATGGACTTCGGACACTCACCTCGCGCAAGCGAATACCTGAAGCGTGTGGGGAGCTTCATCCACGAGGAGATCGACCCGCGCGAGGAGGCGTATGTGCGGGAGCTGCTCGAATCCGGCGATGAGTGGCGGGTCAGCCCGCTGGTGGAGGAGCTGAAGGGCAAGGCGCGCGCGGCGGGGCTGTGGAACCTGTTCCTGCCCGACGAGGAGCACGGCGTGGGGCTCTCCAACGTCGAGTACGCGCCCCTGGCCGAGCTGATGGGCCGCTCCCACATCGCGGCGGAGGTGTTCAACTGCAACGCTCCCGACACGGGCAACATGGAGGTGCTTCTGCACTACGGAAGCGAGCAGCAGCGCGAGCGCTGGCTTGCTCCGCTGCTCGCGGGCGAGATCCGTTCGGCGTTCTGCATGACAGAGCCCGACGTCGCTTCCTCGGATGCCACCAATATGCAGGCCACGGCCCGCGTGGAGGGCGATGAGATCGTGCTCGACGGGGTCAAGTGGTGGAGCACCAACGCAGGCCATCCGCGCTGTGAGTTCATGATCTTCATGGGCGTCACCGACGCGGACGCTCACCGCTACGCGCAGCACTCCATGGTGCTCGTCCCGCGCGACACGCCCGGCGTGAGCATCGAGCGGATGGTGCCGGTGATGGGCTTCCACGACGCGCCCAGCGGGCACGGGCAGGTGCGCTTCGAGGACGTCCGGCTGCCTTTGAGCGCCGTCATCGGCGAGCCAGGGCAGGCCTTCGCGATCGCCCAGAGCCGCCTCGGCCCCGGTCGCGTGCACCACTGCATGAGGCTCATCGGGCTGGCCGAGTTGGCGCTCGAGCTGACCTGCAAGCGAGCGGTGAGCCGAACCGCGTTCGGCAAGCCGCTGGCCAACCTCGGAGGCAACCGCGAACGGATCGCGCAGGCGCGTGCGGAGATAGACCAGGCGCGGCTGCTGGTCCTCAACGCCGCGTGGCTGCTCGACACCCAGGGACTTCAAGGCGCTCTCGGGGCGGTCTCCCAGATCAAGTTCGTCGTTCCCTCCATGGCCCAGGAGGTCATCGAAATGGCCATCCAGATCCACGGAGGAGCAGGGCTGAGCAACGATTTCCCGCTCGCCGGCGCCTGGGCGGTCGCTCGTTCCCTGCGTCTCGCCGACGGGCCCGATGAGGTTCATCGCGGCGTCGTCGCACGGCTCGAGCTGGCGCCGTACAAGAGCGACGGCGGGTCGGCCTGACCGCCGAGCGAAGTGGCGTCAACGAGCGAACAAGCGGGCTCAGAGCTCGCGCCCGGAGATCAGCCGGGCTCGGTGCGCGGCGAGGATAGCTTCGACGTCGAGCGGGTCGATCGCTGGCTACGCGCGCGCGTCGAGGAGCTAACGGGACCACCGGAGGTCCGTCAGTTCACCGGCGGCGCCTCCAACCTCACGTATCTGCTGCGCTACCCCGAGCACGAGCTGGTGCTCCGGCGCCCGCCGCGCGGAACGAAGGCCGCCACGGCGCACGACATGCGCAGGGAGGCGGACATCCAGCGGCGGCTGCGTCCCGTCTATCCCTACGTGCCCGAGCTGCTCGCATTCTGCGATGAGCAGGACTTGCTCGGCAGCGACTTCTACGTGATGGAGAGGATCACGGGCGTCATCCTGCGCGGCCGCGGGCGCCAGCAGATCGACGTCTCTCCCCCCGTCGCGCGCGGCATCTGCGAGGCGTGGGTCGATCGCCTCGTGGAGCTCCACCAGATCGACGTATCCGCGGCCGGCCTCACCGACCTGGGTCGGGGGGCGGGATACGTGGAGCGCCAGATCGGCGGATGGTCGGAGCGCTACCGCCAGGCCCGCACGTGGAACGCTCCGCGCTTTGAGCGCGTCATGCGCTGGCTCGCCGAGCACCAGCCACCGGACAGCGCCAGCTGCGTCGTGCATAACGACTTCCGACTCGACAACGTCGTGCTCGACTCCAGCGTGCCGCCGCGCATCGTGGGCGTGATCGACTGGGAGATGGCCACCGTCGGAGACCCGCTCATGGACCTCGGCAACTCGCTCGCCTACTGGGTGCAGGCCGACGACGACCGCGCCATGCAGTTGCTGCGCCGCCAGCCGACTCATCTTCCGGGGATGTTCACCCGGCGGGAGATCGTCATTCGCTACTGCGAGGCCAGAGGCATCGAGCAGCCGAACATCGCGTTCTACGAGGTCTACGGCCTCTTCCGCCTGGCGGCGATCATCCAGCAGATCTACCGCCGCTACCACCGCCGCGAGACCAGCAACCCCGCCTTCCGCCACTACTGGCTCGCCGTCCGCTATCTCGACCGCCGCTGCCGACGGCTCATCGATCGAGCAGCCCGCTAGTCCGAGGACAAGCCAAGTCCATCTGCGTGATCGCGCCGACTAGCGCTTGAACACTCGTCGTTAAAGCGAACTCTGCGTGAACACGCATAATTAGCTCCTTTGCGCGACGTAGTGATAGAATCAGCGCGATCACGCAGATGAGAGTATCGGCCACCCCCTCGCAACTCATCGGACAACGGGTCCGCGAAGAGCGCAGCCGTCAAGGCATGGACCAACGGACGCTCGCCACGATCGCCAACGTCGCGGTGCGCTCGGTCCACCGCGTCGAGCACGGCGAGGCGACCGTGCGACTGGATGTGGTGACGCGCATTCTTGGCGCGCTTGGGTTGCGGCTGGACGTGCACGATCGCGACGAGACATGAGTCTCGGCGTCTACTGGGACGAGCAGGAGGTCGGAAGGCTCGAGCGGATGGACGAGCGATCTCGGGAGTACGCCTTCAGTTACAAGCAACAAACCCGTGCGATCTCGCTGTCACTGCCGCTGGACCAGGAGAGGTTCAGTCCGGCCGAGAGCCGTCCGTTCTTCGAGGCCCTACTGCCCGAGGGAGCCGTGCGCCAACAGATCGCAAGTCAACTCAAGCTCGCGGCGAGCGACTCGTTCGGCCTGCTCTCGGAGCTGGGCAGCGACTGCGCGGGCGCGCTGCAGATCCTCGACACCACGCGTATCTCCTCCTCGCCGTCGGTGCGCTGGCTCGAGGCAAGCGAGCTGGACGTACTGGTTGAAGAGCTTCCGCGCCACCCCCTTGGAATGCAACGCGACGACGAGCATCTCCGTCTCAGTCTCGCGGGAGTGCAACACAAGGCCGTACTCATACGTGGTGAGCACGACCGCTTCGGCAAGCCTCTCGACGGCATGCCCAGCAGCCACATCCTCAAGCCAGAGCTGCCTGGAGGCGACTATCCAGGGCTGGCGAGGAACGAGTACTTCTGCATGCGCCTGGCAGCACGATGCGGACTGCCAACCGCTGGCGTGGAGATCATCTCGGCAGTCGGTCGCCCCTGCTTGGTGGTTGAGCGCTTCGACCGCGATCAGTCAACCTGGCCACATCGTCGTGTACACCAGGAGGATCTCTGCCAGGCGCTCGGGCTGACCCCCGACTTCAAGTACCAGAAGGAGGGCTGGCAACTGCCCTCCTACCGCGCACTCGCGGATCTGCTGGACGAGCACGGGGTTCGACCCGGCCTGGATCGTCTCGCCAGCGCGCAGGCCGCCGTCTTTCACTACTTGGTCGGCAACGCGGATGCACACGCGAAGAACATCTCGCTGGTGCACGCGGGCGACGGGGTCCGCCTAGCGCCCCTCTACGACGTGGTGTCCACCGCCGTGTACCCCGACCTGAGCACAGAGCTGGCGCTGAGCATCGGCGACGAGCTAGACCCAGACGCCGTCAGCTTGATCCACTGGTCAGATCTCGCCAACGACTTCGGCCTCAACGCAAAGGGGTTCGAGCGCGTGCGCAGAGACCTCCTCGACCGCGTCGCAGTCGAGGCGCCTCGCCTACGTGACGAGGCACACGCCGAGAATTGGCACGAGCCATCGATCGACGGCATCCTCGACGTCATCGCGTCGCGGGGGGCGCGGGTGGTGTAGCGCAGCGCGAGCGCGCGAAGCTCTTACATTGCTCTGTGCTTCTCCCTGGGGAGCGTTTAGCCCTGCCCACGATGCTGGTCAGGCAGTCGATCCCCAACAAAGGAGTCACACATGTCCAGCGTCCGCAGCAAGCTCATCACGCTCGCCGCCATCGCCGCGGCCGCGATCAGCGCAGCCGCCATCGCCACCGCCGCGACCGGCAGCTCGTCCTCGTCGTCGTCCTCGACGGACACCAGCCAGCCGGCTCAGCCCCCGCAGCCCTCCGGCCGCCCGCCCGCTCCGCGCGACCCGTCGCAGGCGGGGCACATGGCCAACGGCAAGACCGAGACGCTGCTCAGCGGCGACACCGCGGCCAAGGTGAAGGCCGCCGCGCTCGCCAAGGTGTCGGGCACTGTCGAGCGCGTGGAGACGAACGTCGACAGCGGCGCCCCGTATGAGGCGCACATCATGAAGTCAGACGGAACCGAGGTGGAGGTCCAGGTCAACAGCGACTTCACCGTCGCCGCCGTCAACACCATGGGCGGGCGTCCGCACCCGTAGGGCTTCGGGTTGCCGGCGAGGCGCGGGGCGGGGATCATCGCCCGCCGCGTCCTCGCCGGAATGCCCCATGACCCTGGCGACGCTCACCTCGGGCCACGGCGTCCCCGGCCTGCCCAGGTAGAAGCCCTGCACGAGCGGCACGCCCAGCTCGCGCACCGCCCGCAGCTCGTCAGCGGTCTCGACCCCCTCGGCCACGAGCAGGCTGCCGACCTGCTGGGAGTAACCCGCGAGCGCGCCCACGAGCGCGGCGCGCTCGCCGTCGGCGTCGATGCCGGTGACGAGCGAGCGGTCGAGCTTGAGGTACGCGGGACGCACGGCGGTGATCTGGCGCAGGCCGGAGTAGCCCGCGCCCATGTCGTCCACCGCGAGGCTCGCCCCGTGCGCGAGCAGCGGCTCGATCGCCGACTGCAGCTGCGTGTCGCCGTGCACGAGCGTCTCCTCGGTGATCTCAACTATCAGCCCGCGCAGATCGTCCGGCCCGCGCCCGCCTGCGCGTTCGAGCAGGTCCATCGTGCGGTCCTGCAGCAGCACGGGCGCGGACAGGTTCAGCGACACGCTCATGCCCGCGGGGCGGCGCGCGAACAGCTCGAGCGCCAGGCGCAGACATGCGCGCTCCAGCTCCGCACGCTGCCCCAGCTGCTCCGCCAGCGCGAACCAGTGCAGAGGGCTGCCGTCGATACCCGGCCGGGCGAAGCGCGCGAGCGCCTCGTAGGCGTGCACCGCGCCGGTGCGGATGTCGACGATCGGCTGCACCGCCATCGACAGCCCTTCGCCGAGCAGCAGTTGCGCGAGCGCGCCTTCCGCCACTGACAGGTCCGCGTCATCGAACACCTCGCGCTGGAGCGGCGTGCCCGCCTGAAGATTGCTCGCCGTTGCCCCATCCCGCCCCGCGCGTTCGCCGCGCTCGGCCACGCGCGAGGCGATGTCGCCCGCGAGCAGCAGCGTCTCGGCGCTGTCCGCCTGCAGGCGCGCCTGGCGCAACAGCAGGTTCAACTCGCTCGTGAGCCGCCCCGCGGTCAGCAGCAGCGCGATCGTGGCGACGCACATCGCGGCGTACTCGCCGTGCAGATAACCCGCGCGAGCGACAGGCAGCGCGAGCGCGCCCAGCACGATCGTGCGCCCCAGCCAGTGCACGCGCCCGCCGCGCGCGAGCACGCCGCTCGCGACCGCCACGAGCCACAGCAGGCTGAGCACGTTCACCCACTGCCCGCCGAAACCCACCAGCAGCACACCCGCGCTGCCCGCCAGCGACTCCTCCACGCTCAGCCACGACAGCCGCGGCGCCGCGAGCTGCACGCCCGCGGTCAGCGCGATCGTCGCGAAGCCCAACACACCCAAGACCGGGTGCGGCAGCAGCTGCGGGTGGGCGATGATCAGCGCGATGCCCACCACGCCCACGGCGGTGCGCGTGGTCGCGGCGGTCCTGCGCGCTCGCACGATGTGGCCGCCCGTCTCGATCGGCACCGGTCCAGTGAGTAGAGCCATCGGTATCCGTCGGCCACGTGCGCGCGTGGCTTGAGGGCCTGGAGCGCCGTTTCAGCCGATGGGCGCCGGCCTCAGTCCTGGCAGGGAGGAGTCGCGTCGGTCAGCGCGGCGTGCGCGTGCGCGGCGTCAGTGCCGAACGCCAGTCCTACAGACAGCCCCACCCGATGCAGCAGATCGAGCAGCTGCTCGCGCTCCGCCGCCGCGAGATCGGCGCACAGCTCGTCCTCGAAGCCGGCCGCGAGCGCATATGCGCGGGCGAGCAGCTCACGCCCGTCGGCGGTGAGGTGCAGCGCGCGCGTGCGCCTGTCGAGCGGGTTGTGGCGACGTTCGAGCAGGCCGCGCGCCTGCAGCGCGTCCACGAACGCGACCATGCGGCTCGCGGGGATCTGCAGGCGCTCGCCGATCGCCTGCTGGGATTGGCCCTCCGCGGCGCCCACCGCGCGCAGCAGCGCGAACTCGCGCGGTTCCAGATCCAGCGGCGCGAGCGTCTGGTGGAAGCGACGCCCCACGGCGTAGCCGAGCGAGGAGACGGTGAAGCCGACGGAGCGAAACGGCGTGCTCGACACGAGCGTCCGCGCGTCGTCGTCTACCGCCGCAGCGTCGCCTATACCCTCGTCACCGGCCCCCACCTTCATCTCCTGATCATACCCATGCGGAACGATTAATGATATAGATCGTTCTGCACGGAATTATTACGTACCGAAGCACCTGGGCGCGTGCGATGAGTTTCGCCCCCAGGGGCGGTCTTGGGTTGTGACACGTATTAATCGCACGCCATGACGCCGGCGTGGAAAGGAGCTTTTCTGTGACATCGCTGACTCGCTGGGTTCTCGCGCACAAACGCATCGTGGTCGCCTTCTGGGTGGTGGTGACGCTCGTGGGCATCGTGACGTCGAACTCGTCGACGAAAGCGCTCAAACAGAAATTCTCCGTCCCCGGCAAGGAAGGCTGGGTGACCAACCAGCAGATCGCGCACGAGTTCCGCGGCACGGGTGGCAACAGCGCCCCGCAGCTGGCGGTGGTGACGCTGCCGGCGGGCCGGTCGGTGGACTCGCCGGGCGTGAAGCGCGAACTGCAGGGGATCGAATCGCGCCTCCAGGCCGTTGAGCCGGGCACCCGCATGGCGGGCTTCGCGAGCACTGCGAGCCCCACGTTCCTCTCGAGCGACAGGCTGACGACGTTCATCGTGGCCTACCCGCCGCCGGACCCGAACCAGCCGTTCGGCAACAACCCGGACGCGGCGAAACGAGCGACGAAGGCGCTCGCCGGCGCGACCGTCGCGGGGGCGCCGGTCCATCTCACGGGCTTCGACGCGCTGACGACTCAGAGCGGGGGCGGCGACGGCGGGCCCGGGGTGTTGCTCGAGGCGATGCTCGGCGGGCTCGGCGCGTTGCTGGTGCTCGCGTTCGTGTTCGGGTCGCTGCTCGCGCTCGTGCCGATCCTGATGGCGATCGCTTCGATCATGACGTCGTTCCTCGTCGTATGGGGCCTGACGACGGTGACGGAAGTCTCTCCCATCGTGCAGTTCCTGATCGCGCTGATCGGTCTGGGCGTGTCGATCGACTACTCGCTGCTCGTGGTGGTGCGCTGGCGCGAGGAGCGCGCGCACGGGCTCTCGGGCGATGAGGCGATCGAGCGTGCGATGGCGACGGCGGGCCGTGCGGTCGTATTCAGCGGCACGACCGTCGCGATCGGCCTGCTGGCGCTAGTGGCGCTGCCGTTGCCGTTCCTGCGCTCGGTCGGCTACGGCGGCATGTTGATCCCGCTGATCAGCGTGATCGTGGCGCTGACGCTGCTGCCGGTGGTGCTGGCGAAGCTCGGCTCGCGCCTGGACTGGCCGCACGTTCGCGACGACGACAAAGCGTCTCGCTCGTGGACGCGCTGGGCGAACCTCGTCGTGCGCAGGCGCTGGATCGCGGCGCTCGGCGCGGCTCTGGTGCTCGCGGCGCTGGTGCTGGCCGCGACGAACCTGCAGCTGGGCATCTCCAACGTGAACACGATCGCGAAGGCGGGCGACGCCAAGCAGGGCCTCGTCGCGCTCGAGCGCGCGGGCATCGGTTCCGGTGCGATCGTGCCGAACGAGGTGCTCGTCAACGGATCGACCCCGCCGGAGCGCGTGGCGGCGGCGATCGCCGCGGTGCCGGGCATCCACGGCGCCGTGGCGCCCACCTCGCCGCAGTGGCGCCACGGAGACGCCGCGGTCGTGGAGGCGTTCCCGACGCCCGACGCGTCGACGGCGAGCGGACGTACGGCGCTCGACGCCGTGCGCACAGCCGCGCATGAAGCGGGCCCGGATGTCCGCCTCGGCGGCCTGGCGGCGCAGAACGAGGACTTCATCCACGCGGTGTACGGCAACTTCCCGCTGATGATCGCGCTGATCGCACTGATCACGTTCGTGCTGCTCGCGCGCGCGTTCCGCTCGCTCTTGCTGCCGCTGAAGGCGGTGATCCTGAACGTCATCAGCGTCGGCGCGGCCTGGGGCGTGCTCGAGCTGGTGTGGCAGGCCGGCCACGGTTCGAGTCAGATCTGGGGCATCTCGGCGACCGGCTCGATCACCGCGTGGATACCGCTGATGGTGTTCGCGTTCCTGTTTGGGCTGTCGATGGACTACGAGGTGTTCATCCTCGCGCGCATGCGCGAGGAGTACGACGCGACAGGGTCGACCGACACCGCGGTCATACGCGGCATCGGTCGCACCGGCCGCCTCGTGACGAGCGCGGCGCTGATCCTGTTCCTGGCGTTCGTATCGCTCGCGTCGGGGCCGGAAACGGAAGTGAAAGTCCTCGCCACGGGGCTCGCGGCCGGCATCCTGCTCGATGCGACGATCATCCGTGCGCTGCTCGTGCCCGCGGTGGTCTCGCTGTTCGGGCGCTGGAACTGGTGGCTGCCGCACCTCCCCGCGCGGCTGCTGCGGGTGGAGCCCTCGCTACCGTCGCGCCTGGCGACCGAAGCCGAGTCCGGATGACGGGCGGCGCCGCCGCTCACTCGACCGCCATGGGCGAGAACGGCGTCGAAGTCGAGGGCCTCGTGAGCGACCTCAAGGACGACGTACGCGAGGCCTGAAGTCCCACCTGGAAACACTGGTCACGAGGATTGCAACCGCTTTGCGAGCTCCTCGGCTTGACGCGTGCTCACAAGCACCCTGCGCAGCGCGCCGTGGTTGCGCACGGCAAACGACAGGCCGGGCACGTTGCGGCGCACGATGAAGAACTCGTCCAGGCGGATGGTGCGCGCGACATAGATCACCCATGGGAGACGCAGGCCGACTTTGAGGCCGGTCCTCATCGCCTCGCGAACGGGGTCCTGGACTACGTGGACGTCGCTGATGTCGACACGCGCGACGGTGAGGTTGCGCATCAGTCCAAGCACCCGCTCCCACGGGGCCAGCCGCACCTCCACGTCCTCCTCGCTCACGACGATCTGCACGCTCGAAGCCTAGATGGTGGCCGCAAGGTGGCGAAGATCGACGGCATGGTTCGTCGCACCCGCCGCGGCTCTGGATGACATGCGCTTGTGAGTGAGCCGTTTGGGGGATACAACGAGGGAGAGCAAAGCGAGCGAAGGGATTGGCGATGGCCGAGTTCACAGTCGCACCGACGAGAGTCCTGGTGGTGGCGCACAAGACCGCGGCGACGCAGCCGCTGCTGGACGCGGTGCGCGAGCGCGCCGCGCGAGGGCCGTGCAGCTTCACGCTGCTGGTCCCAAACCCCGCTCACGGCCTGCACAGGGTCGTGGACGCGGAGGATCAGGGAGCCGGCGAGGCGCAGTCGGTGATCGCGCAGGCGCTTCCGCGGCTGAGCGACGCGGCCGGCACGCAGGTGGATGGGATCGTGGGCGATCCGGACCCCACGGCGGCGGTGCAGGACGCCATCAACCTGCGCGGCTTCGACGAGGTGATCGTCTCGACGCTCTCCCCTCGCATGTCGCGCTGGCTGAAACTGGACCTGCCGAGCAAGGTGTCCGGCATGGGCCTGCCGGTGACGACGGTGACGCCCGCGGACGAGCCCGAGCAGGAGACAGCGAGACACTTGTCTGCAAGTTAGTCTTCATGTTTATAACTGAGCGGCCGCGGACGGCCGAGAGACGCGGGCATCCTTACGAGACATTTGTCTGTGGAACTTTCGTCTGCGCAGCGCGAGAGTTGGAACGATGGAGACTGTCCGCAGACAATTTGCAGCCAACCTGCGCCACCACCGCGACCGCGCGGGCCTATCGCAGGAGGCGCTGGCGGACATCTGCGACCTGCACCGCACGGAGATCAGCCTGCTCGAGCGCTGCAAGCGCTCCCCGCGCCTGGAGACGATCGTCATCCTCGCGCACGGCCTGCAGCTGTCCTCGCCGGGAGAGCTGCTCGAGGGGATCAGCTAGAGACTCGGCCCGTCTCGGCGGGCTGCTCGCTCGCGCGGGCGCGATACAGTGCTCGCACCCGCCCAGCTAGCTCAGTTGGTAGAGCACTTCCATGGTAAGGAAGGGGTCAACGGTTCGAGTCCGTTGCTGGGCTTCGCATCGGTGCGAGCGCCGCGACCGTGAAGTCCGCGCTCACCGCCGCCACCTCCCCCGCCACGGCCGCCAGGTTCACGTTCGTGGTGAAGCCCATCTCCGCGTCGACGGGGCGGAAGAAGTCGTCGAAGTGGCTCGCCACGATCGTTCGCGGCTGCAGCCGCGGCAGGATCCGAGCCCAGTAATCGCGCGTGAAGCCGCGCCCGGCGATGCCGGCGAGGAATACGTCCACGCCGCCGCGACTGACCGCCTCGTCGATCAGGTTCGCGCTGCCCTGGTGGTAGAAGGTCATGCCCGCGACCTCCACGTGGATGCCCCACACCTGGCCGCACCTGTACGCGGAGGGGGCGAGCGCGTCGAGGTGCTCGCACGTGAGCTCGCCGTCGAATGGCACCGCGAGCCCCAGCAGCAGCTTCGAGTGCAGGCTCGGCACGAACGTCACCGTGAACGGTCCCAGCTCGTAGCGGCGTTGGGGCTCGACCTCCACCGCGCTCGCGCCCAGGCCGTACAGGCCCATCAGCTCCACCAGCGAACTCGAGCCGTAGGCCTTGCAGCCGTGGTCCAGCGCGAGCATCGGAACGTCGATCGCGTGGTCGAAGTGGGTGTGGCCCACGAGCACGCCCACCACCTCGCCGGGCGGGCGCAGGTAGCGCTCGTGCAGCGCGCGATCGGCCAACGCCGGCGCGCGGCGGATCACGCTCGCGAGCGGCACGCGCGAGACGTATGGATCGATGTAGATCGTGCGCCCCTCATACGTCAGGCGATAGCCCGCGACGCCGAGCCATTCGAGCTCGAGCCCCTGCGCCAGATCCAGCGGCCTCGCCGCCAGCTCGCGCATCGCGTCAGCGTCTTCACGCTCCCGCCCAGCGCGATCGGTCGCAAAGCGCGCGAAGCTCGCGATCTGGTGGAGGAGATCGGGCACCGCGCGATCTTAGCTTCGCCCGCAAGACGTGGAAATTGCCGCCTCGAAGGCGTCGTTCTGATGATTCGGACCGGCGGACCCCCATGTGCGATGATCGCCGCATGAACGCCTCCGAGCAGTCCCCCACCCGCCTCGTCTCCGTCGAGGATCTCGACTCCTCCCAGGTCACCGTCGTGGAGGACACTCCGCACGGCGCGCTCGCCGTCGGCGTCAGCGCGGGCAAGCCGTTCGCGGTCTCCAACCGCTGCCGCCATCTGTTCGCGTCGCTCGGCAAGGGCCAGGTGACCGAGGACGGGTGCCTGGAGTGCCCGTGGCACGCGGCGCTCTACGACGTCGCCACCGGCAAGATGGTGCGCGGCCCCCAGGGCGCGTTCAAACCGATCGCCGGCGCCGTCAAGGCGACCGCGGGCGCACGCGCGCTGAAGACGTTCCCCGTCGAGATCCGCGACGGCGCGATCTGGCTGCTCGGCTGAGCCGATTTGCGGACGACAGAGGGCCCCATAACGACGTGAGAGTTATTGTCGGCCCATTGCGCGCTTGAGTCCCAGCCGCAGCAGGGCTTACGCTCCATGCGTGGCTCCAAAGCAAAAGCACGAACTGGCGCGCGAGCATATTGACGATGCACAAGCCGCACTTGATGACGGACGTGTCAAGGACGCGGTCAATGCTCTGTTTTATGCGGGTGAGGCAGCAATCGTCTCGGTCGCCGAACACAATGGGATAGACACCAAGCAGCATCACGGCCTCAAGGCCGGTGCGGCTACCCAGCTTTACGGCAGCGGTGTCCTAGGAAGTGATTACGGGCCGCTTCTGCGCACTCTCAACCAGGCCCGTAAGGACATCTGGTATGACGGTGAGGAGCCCGAGTTCGATGACGAACTGGGGTCGATCGCAGCTCAAGTTGAGGAGCTCGTCAACGCAGCGGAGGCGTCCGCGTGACCCCTAGCACCCTGTCAGCTCAACTATCCGACATGGGCTGGACTCAACGCATCCAGCAAGATCGCGAGCGCGCGAAGCGCAGCCAGACACCAGACCAGCGTGAAATCACCGCCATTGTGATGGCCCGATCGCTTGAGATCGGCGCGGAGAGCTTCGCCCTGACCGGCTCCACAGCACGCCAACGCCGAACGCCTCTCAGCGACCTCGACTTTCACGTCATCGGTCCACGTCCAGACATCAGCGATCTCCCAGGCGACTTGGACATTGTGGCCAGCAGTGCCACGCACTTTCGTAGACGGCTACTGGATGGAGATGACTTCGCGCAGTGGACGCTGAGATACGGGTGCATCCTCCACGATTCCGGCGCCATGCGAGACGGCGTTCGTCTCATCGTCGCAAAGCGCCTCTGGCCAAGCGGCGAGCGAAAGCTGGCAAGTCTTCCAGATCATCGCCGCGAAATTGAGCGTCTGATCCAGATGGGAGACCGTGACTCGGCGCAGGAACAGGTCCGTGCAGCGCTCACCACTGCGGCAAGAGGACTGCTCCTGGGTGGCGGCGTGTTCCCGCTGTCGCGGGGGGAGCTTCCCACGCAGCTCGGGCGCGCCGGACATGGACACATAGCCCGCATGCTCGACACGGTGATTCACGAAGAGCCAGATCTCGCTGATCTCGCGGCTGCCCTCGCTTATCTCGACGCGGCCGGGGCAGCCTCAAGCGTCCGGCCTGCGGCATGACCAACAGACGGCCCTCGAGCCGACTCTACGCGGCGGCGATGTTCTCGAACACCGCCGCCATCCCCTGCCCCCCGCCGATGCACATCGTCTCCAGGCCGTAGCGCGCCCCGCGCCGCGCGAGCTCGCGCAGCAGCGTCGTCATGATGCGCCCGCCCGTCGCGCCGATGGGGTGCCCGAGGGAGATGCCCGAACCGTGCACGTTCACGCGCTCCAAGCCGTCGGGCAGATCCCACTCGCGCAGCACCGCCAGCGCCTGCGCGGCGAACGCCTCGTTGAGCTCGATCAGGTCCATGTCGGCCAGGCTCAGCCCCGCGCGCTCGAGCGCGCGCCTGCTCGCGGGGACCGGCCCGATGCCCATCGTCTCCGGCGCCACCCCCGCGGCGGCCCACGACACGAGGCGCGCGAACGGCTTCAGGCCCAGCTCAGCGGCCTTGTCGGGGTGGGTGACGATGCACACCGCCGCGCCGTCGTTCTGCCCGCTCGCGTTGCCCGCGGTGACCGTCGCGTCGGGGTCTGAGCGGCCCATGATCGCGCGCAGCTCGCCGAGGCGCTCGAGCGTGGTGTCCGCGCGCGGGTGCTCGTCGCGGTCGACCAGCTTCTCCTCCCTGCGGCTCTTCACCAGCACCGGCACGATCTCCTGCGCGAACGTGCCGTCCTCCTGCGCCGCCACCGCCAGACGGTGCGAGCGCAGCGCCAGCTCGTCCTGCTCGACGCGACTGATCGCGTACTGCCTGCGCAGGTTCTCCGCCGTTTCGATCATGCCGCCGGGCATCGGGTGGTTGACCCCGCCCGCGGTCACGCGCCCACGCACGAGGCGATCCTCGAGCACCACGCCGCCGCCCTTCACGCCCCAGCGCATGCCCGTGGCGTAGAACTCCGCCTGGCTCATGCTCTCCGCGCCGCCCGCCAGCACCAGCTCCGCGGCGCCCGTCTGAACCTGCATGCAGCCGACCATCAGCGCCTGCAGTCCCGCGCCGCAGCGCCTGTCCACCTGCATCCCCGGTACCTCGATCGGCAGGCCAGCGTCGAGCGCCGCAATCCGCCCGAGCGCGGAGGCCTCGCCGTTGGGGTAGCCCTGGCCGAGGATCACGTCGTCGATCTCGCTCGGCGGCAGCGACGTGCGCTGCACGAGCTCGCGGATCACACTCGCCGCCAGCTCGGTGACGGTCACGTCGCGGAACATGCCGCCGAAGCCGCCCACGGCGGTCCTAAGCGGTTCGCAGATCACGGCGTCGCGCACAGCCAGAGAGCCTATAGCGCGATCTGCACCCGCCGAGGCCCGCTCAGGCTGGGCGTTTCGGGCGGCTTGACGTGCTTGTCGGTGGCGCCCGCCCCGCCGGCCTTCGCGCGCGCGACCAACAGCGAGAACAACTCCTGCTCGGCGCCCGCGGGGAACGGCGCGGGCAGGCCGAAGCTGAGCAGCTCGACCTCCGCCTGGCCGTGCGCGAAGCCGACCAGCTCGATGTAGAACGGCACCTTCACGCCGCGCAGCGCGAACTCCCCCGCGATCCGCCACGCGAACGTCGCCGACGTACCCTGCCTCGCGGGGCTCGCCCTGCTGATCGACACGAGCTTCGCGCTCGTCGCGCCGTGCGTCTCGCCCGCGAGCAGTTCGCGCATGTAGCCGGTCAGACACGAGCGCGTGTGATCGCTGCGGATCGCCTTCAGGTCCGCGACCGCCTGCGCGGGCGTGCCCGCGATCGTCACCGAGGAGCTCACGCTCACATGGAAGATCGCCGCATGTCGTTCGAAGCTCTTGGAACTAGCTTCGGCGAGCGCCGTGCCCGCGCTCTTGGCCTGCCCGGCCATGCAGCGCGCGAGCTTGCGCGCCACTCCCTTTTCCTTCGCCGTCTGGTGCTGATGTTGGCTTGCGGCTGTGAATCCGGGGAGATCGCTCGTCCTCAGGTTCAGCTTCGACGCCAGTCGTCTCGCCCGCGTGCGCGTCAGCGGCCGGCTCGCGTGAGCCCGCACGTCAGCTTCAGTCTCCGCGCGGGGATGCGCTTCGCCGCGATAGTGGGCGCTCTTGCCGCACGCGAGCATGAGACCCCCGGCCACGAGCAGCAGGAGGATGGCGGCCGTCCGGCGCACGATCGCAGGCATTGTGGCAGAGCTTCTGCAGACGCCCTCACGGTCCACCGCTCGCTGCCGGGCCTCAGCCGATCGCGCCGTCGCCCCGTTCCTCTCCCGCAGTGAGCGTGGTCAGCTCGCGCACAAGGCCGTCCATACCCGCGATCTCATACGCGGCGCGCTGGCGCCCCGCGCCGCCGCCGCGCGCGAGCAGCGCCGGCAGGCCGTCGAGCTCGCTCACGCAATCGAGCTCCTGCGCATGTCCCCACGCGAACGCCAGCGCGTCGTCCAACAGCTCTGCCACAGGACGAAGGTGCCCGTCCGCGGCGGGCAGCAGCGCGTCGGTGCCGAAGCGCGCCGCGCGGAACACCGCCTCCTCGAGCACCTCCGCGGGCGGGTCCGGCTGAGGGTCCGCATCGGCCTCGTGGCGAGCGAGGCAGTGCGTGAGCGCGACCAGACTGGCGGTGTCGCGCAGCGACGCCTGCGCGTCGAGCGCGCGCACCTCGACGGTGCCGAGCCGCGGGTGCGGGCGCAGCTTCCACCAGAACCACGTGTAGTCGGGCACGTCGGCCGCGCGCGCGAGCAGGCGTTCCATCGCGCGGAAGTCCTCGAAGTCGCGCATCGCGCGCGGCACGCCCGAGCGCGGCCAGCCGCGGATGGTGACCTCGCGAGCGGAGGCGAGGCCGGTGTCGCGGCCGTGCCTGAAGGGCGAGTTCGCGGCCAGCGCCTGCAACAGCGGCAGGTGGCGACGCAGGCCGTTGAACACCCGGATGGCGGTGTCCGCGTCGGGCATCCCCACGTGGATGTGAAGGCCTCCCACGGGGGTTGCCACGGCGTCGCCCAGCAGGTGGTAGATGCGCTCGTAGCGGTCTCTGTCGGTGATCTCCGCCTCGCCTTCGCTCGCCGAGGGGTGCGTGCCCGAGCCGAGCAGACCCGCGCCGGTCGCCAGGACCGCCGCGCGCATCGCCGCGAGCGCCTCCATCGCCTCGCCCGCGCTGTCGCAGACGTCCGTGATGAGCTCCACCTGACAGGCGTGCAGCTCGCGCTCGACGGTTCCCCTCACCGGCCCGAGGCGCCGTTGCACGGCCGTCGACGTGTTCGTCTGGCAACCCGTGACGGGATCCACCAGGAACAGCTCCTCCTCCACGCCGACGGTGAACGGCTCACCCGAGCCGAACGCCGTGCCGGCCTGCTCGCTCGGGCTCATACGAGGAGGTTGCCCGTGCACGGGACCGCGGAAACTCGATCCGCGTGAGCGACGCAACGGTCCAGCTCGTACGCCCCGACGCCCGCGCTGACGCCGCGCGCTCAGCCGAGCGTAAACTCGCCCCGGCCCACGAGCACCGCCGAGCCGCCCACCTCCACGCGCTCGATCCGCTCGCCGTGGCCGTCGACCTGCGCGTTCAGCAGCGAGGGGCGGCCGATCTCCTCGCCCTGGCTTATCTCGATCCGCTCGCCGTAGTCGACCCGCCCGTGGCGGCACAGGTGCACCGCGAGCGGGCCCGCGGCCGACCCCGTGGCGGGGTCCTCCGGCACGCCGAGACCGGGCGCGAACATGCGCGTCTTCCAGCGCCCGCCGGCGTCCGCGAAGCAGCTGGCCTGCACGCGCCCCAGCTTCGCCAGCGCGGCGAGGTCCGGCTTCAGCGCGGCGACGGCGTCGGGGCTGTCGAGCTCCACGTAGGCGTTCTGCGGGCCGTTGCAGTAGACCTCCACGGGCAGGCCCGAGCGCTCCACTCCGAGCGCCGCCAGCAGCTCCGCGCGTCCCGGGTAGAGCTCCCAGGTGGGGATCGGCTGCTCCATCCAGCCCGAGGCGAGGACGCGTGCTCCCCGCCGTCCGTCCTGCGCCTGCACTCGCACGGGCACGAGCCCAGCGGGGGTCTCCAGCACGACCGCATCGGACCTCCGCTCGAGGGCGAGCGCGATCGCCGTGCCGAGCACCGGGTGTCCCGCGAACGGCATCTCCACGGCGGGCGTGAAGATGCGGATGCGCGCGTCGCCGCCGCGCTCGGCGGGCAGCACGAACACGCTCTCGGAGAGGTTGAGCTCGCGCGCGAGGCGCTGCATGTCGCGCTCGTCGACGGGGCGCGCGTCTGTGAACACCGCCAGCTGGTTTCCCTGCAGCGGCGTGTCGGTGAACACGTCCAGCAGGACGTACGAGTACGGGCTACGCGCCGGTGGCGTCACTTACGAGCTGCTCGTCGGCCTCGACCATCGGAGCGACGTTAGTGGCCAGCTGCGCGTGGCGGCGAACCGCGAGCTCGGCCATGAACACGTCCACCACGTGCGGGTCGAACTGGCTGCCCGCGCACGCGCGCAGTTCGCGCAGCGCCTCCTCTTCGGTTTTCGCTTCGCCGAACGGCGACGGGGCGATCATCGCGTCGAAGGAGTCGCACACGAACACGATGCGCGCCGCGAGCGGGATCTCCTGGCCGGCGAGTCCGCGCGGGTAGCCGGTGCCGTCGTAGCGCTCGTGCGTGGCTCCGACTATCTCCGCGACCTTCGCGAGCGCCGGCGCGGCGCCGAGGATGCTCGCGCCGATCGTGGGGTGGCGGCGCACCAGCTCCCAGTCGTGCTCGTCCAGCGGCCCCTCCTTGTGCAGCAGCGCGTAGGGCATCGCCATCTTGCCGATGTCGTGCAGCTCCGCGGCGCGGATGGTGTTCAACAGCTCGGCGTCCGCGAGCCCCAGGCGACGGGCGACGCCGTCGGCGAGCTCGGCCACGTGAGAGGAGTGTTCGTGCAGCACCGGTTCGTGCGCCGCGAGGATCTGCAGCGCGAGGTCGCGCGTCTGCGTGACGGCGCTCGCACGGCTGGACTCCTTGCACGCGTACATGCGCTCGTCCGCCAGCTGCAGCGCCATGTCGGGACCGCTGGCTTCCTCGGGCAGCATCACCGAGCCGTGCGAGCTGCCGATCGAGAAGCCTTCTCCCTCCTCCGCGAGCGCGAGCGTGCACGCCTCGACCATCTCCTCGCCGCAATCGCCCCACAGGAGCGCGCAGAACTCGTCGCCGCCGAGGCGGTACGCGCGCCCGTCCGCGCCGACGGCGTGCTTGAGCGCGCGCGAGACGCGGCCGAGCAGCAGATCGCCGCCGAGGTGCCCGAACGTGTCGTTGTAGGCCTTGAAGCCGTCGAGGTCGAACATCAGCAGCCGCACCGTCCTGCCCTCGCTCGTGACGTGCCAGACGCCGGCGAGATCCTCCGCGAGCTGGCGGCGGTTGGCGAGGCCCGTGAGCGGGTCGATCGTCGCCTCGCCGCGCTGGTGCAGTTCGGCGGTCTCCAGCGCCCACACGATCGACACGACCGCCGCGAGCAGCGCGAGCGTGGCCATCACCGGCACGGGGTCGTGCAGCGTGGCGTGCGGTTCAACGCCGAGAGTCACGGCGAGGATCACCGCGACCGTCAGCGCGAGTCCCGCGATCACGACCTGCGGGCGAAAGCGCGCCGCGACCATGCCGGCGGGAAGCACCAGCCACGGCAGCGCGGGGCTTTTCGGCCCGCCGCTGAGCACCACTCCCGCGGCGAGCAGCACGAGCGTGACGAGGATCGCGCGCATGCTCACGCGCTCGGGGTGGTCGCTCGCGGCCATCCGCCGGTCGATGGAGAGGAAGTTCAGCGCGGAGAGGCCGAACAGCACGAGCGTCCACCATCCCAGCCACGGCGTCGCTATCAGCAGCGTGATGCCGATCGCCCCGGAGCCGACCTTGCGGATCATGCTCACGCGGTCGTTCGCGTCGGCGACGCGCGCGCGGTCCGTCTCGGTGGGGCATAGCCAGCTCTGCGACATTCCACCAGCACCGTCGTCCGCGCGAGGCCGATGCTTGAAGGCGCCTGGCCGGCTGCACAAAAAATCTCAGCGTTCGCTGAGCGGCGAAGCCTCCGGGTAGGGACTCCTGGCGATGCGGCGTGCCACGCGTCCGCTATCGACGTCGGCGAGGTAGTAGAGGACGGAGAAAGCGACGAGATCCTCGGCTGCGACGCCCAGCCGGGCGCTCTCCGTCTGCACGGCCTCCCATGCGAACTCGTCCAACGGCAATCTGAGCGTGCGCTCGGCGTCTGCGTCCACCGCCCGCTCCGCGCCCACAATCGCCCTCGGTTCGATCACGCCACACTTCCACTCAACGGAAGGAGCACGTCGATGCTCACGCGCGGGCGGACCAAAAAAGGCTGAACTTGCCCGCGGCGCGAACCGATGCGACGTGTGAGCGGATGGCCGCTTGCGCGCGGCCGGCTTGCTCGCGCAAACCGCCGGCTGCATCGCGCGGCCGCCGGTTGCCCGGTTTGTGCGCATCGCCACACGGGTACCGTTCTCACCATGAACAGCTATCTACGCCAGAGGTCATGGCCCACCCGCCGCGCCCGAGTCCTTCTCGCCACCGCGCTCACGTTGGGCGCACTCGGCCTGACCCTGAGCAGCGTCCAGGCTGCCGCACCACCGGCCCCCAGCGCGAGCACCGGCGGCTCCTCGGGGGTGAGCTACTCGGCGGCGACGCTACACGGCTTCGTGAACCCCCACGGCCAGGTGACGAACTACGTATTCCAGTACGGCACGACGCGCGCCTACGGCGCCCAGACCCCGCTCGCACCCGCGGGCAGCGGCACGAGCACCGTGCGGGTCGCTCAGGCCGTGGGTGGCCTGCAGCCCCTGAAGACCTACCACTACCGCATCCTCGCGACGGGGCCCGGCGGCGCGGTGGTCGGCGGAGACCGCACGTTCTCCACGCCGAAGATCCCGCTGTCGGTGGCGATCGTGGGCGTCCCCAACCCGGTGGTGTACGGGAGCTCGCTGCTCGTGGAGGGCACGCTGTCGGGGACCGGCGCGGCCAACCACTTGGTCCAGCTGGAAGTCAACCAGTTTCCCTATCTGACCGGTTTCAAAGTCGTGGGCAACGCGGAGCGACCCACCGCGACGGGCGGCTTCTCCTTCCCGCTTCCGGGGCTGCTGCAGAACGCTCAGATCCGCGTCGTGACGGTGGGCAAACCGGTCGTGTCGAGCCCCGTGGCGCTGGAGAGCGTCGCGGTGCGGGTGAAGCTGCACGCCCGCGCGACGCGCCGTCACGGCTTCGCGCGGCTGTACGGCACGGTCGCACCCGCGGAGGTGGGCGCGCTCGTGGGCTTCCAGCGCCTGAAGCCGGGCCACCGGTCGGTGAACGTGGGCGGAACCAACGTCAAGCCCGGCACGAGCTCGGTGTCGCGCTTCAGCCGCGTGGTGCGGGTGCGCCACGGCCTGTACAAGGCCTTGATCAAGGTTTCCGACGGCGCGCACGCCTCCGGCTACAGCGCTCCCGTCCTGATCCGCTGAAGTTGCCTGCTCGATCTCGTTCGATCAATTCAGAGACACCCGATCGCGGCGGTAGAGATACGCCCACACCTCGGAACAATTGGGTGTAGACAAAAAACCGCTGACATGGAATGATCTGTGTTCGTTGGAGCACGTGACAGGGGCGTCCGGCTGGAAGAATCGATTCGGGGAGGCCGAATGGCATCGGGAGGGAGATCGTCTTTGACTGAACGCGCCGCGCACGTGGCGCGTGACGCGCCTCCAACTCGAATCAAGCCTCTGTACAAGCGTCTGCCGCACGGCCCCCACAGACTCGCGCGCGACGAGGTCATCCTGCACCAGCGCGCGCGCATCCACGGCGCGATGATCGAGGCGGTGGCCGAATGCGGCTACGAGGAGACGAGCGTCAAGCAGGTGATCAGCCTGGCGGGCGTCTCACGGCGCTCCTTCTACGAGCAGTTCGCGAACAAGCAGGAGAGCTTCCTCGCGACGTTCGACCTGCTCGCCAACCAGACCGCTCAGCGCGCGCGCCAGGCCTACGTGCAGGCGGACTGCGGCTTGGAAGCGCGGCTGCGGGCGGCGTTCGGCGAGCTGGCGCACATGGCGCGCGAGGAACACAAGCCGACGGTGCTCGTGCTGCTGGAGGCGCAGACGGCCGGAACGGCGGGCACGCTGCGCCTGTGCAAGGGCATCGCCACGTGCGAGCAGATGCTCTCGCGAAGCTTCGTCGAGGAGCCGCACACCAGCCCGCTGCCGACGCCGATCGTGCGTGGTGTCGCAGGAGGCCTGCACAGCGCCACCTCGCTCCTCGTACGCAACGGGCCGCCCTTGGACAGCGAGATGCTCGCCGAGGAGATGGTGCGCTGGACGATGCTGTTCCAGGATTCGGCCGCTCTGCAACTTGCTCAGCGCATGACCCCGCGTCTGGGGAGGCGCATGCGCGAGATATCGCTTGCGACCGTAAACGCAGCTGAAGAGATAGAGACATTTAGCCGAAACCCGCACGAGCGGCTGATGCAGACGGCGCTGCGGCTGGCCACCACATATGAGTACCGCGAACTGACCGCGCCACAGATCGCCGACGAGGCGGGCGTTCCGATCGAGACCTTCCTGGAGCACTTCGCGGACAAGGACGCGTGCTACCTCGCGGCCTTCGACATGGTCGGCGAGGATCTGCTCGCGCTGGTGGACGATCCGGGGCTGAGCACCTCCGAATGGCCGCACGCGGTGCGGCGCACCGTGGCGCGCCTGATGCTCCACCTTGCCGAGCACCCGCTGCACGCGCGCACGATCGCGCAGGTCGCGTTCTTCGCGGGCAGGGACGCGGTGCAGCACGACCTGGAGCTCGCGCGCAGCATCGCCGCGCGGCTCACCGAGGGTGCGCCCGCGGCGCCGCATGGAGAGTTCATGCTCGAGGCGATCGCGGGAGCGATCTGGCACACGATCCGCTGCCAGGTGGCGAACGACCGCATCCCGCTGCTGGACGCGCTGTCGGATTACGTCTCATACCTCGTGCTCACGCCGTCCATCGGAGCGCAGGCGGCGGTGGAGATCCTCAGCGACGAGGTGCTCGCGTAGAGACTGCGGCGCCGCGGGCCGGCGGCGCTTGCGCGTGAGGTGTCTCGCGGGACGACTGGAACCCGGGGCGCGAATGGCCCAGCTAGCGGCGCTTGCGCGTGAGACGCTCGGCGAAGTACGTGAGCACGACGCCCACGAGCAGCGACAGCACGATCACGATGATCAGCGGCGCGTGCCCCGAGCCGAAGATCCAGTTGACCCTCACTTCTTTGACGTTCAGCACCGCGAACAGCGTGATCAGCACGGCCAGGATCACGAGCGCGCCGCTGCGCGCCAGCTCGCCGCGGCTGCGCTTGGCTGCAGTGTTGGGAGCTTTCCCAGGTCCCGGTGGTTTTCCGGTGGGCGCAGACATAAGCCTGCGTGGATCCTAGCGGGCTCGTGTGACGCGAAACGGCGTTACGTCGGCGCGTCGGTCGGCGCGTCGGCATGCAACTCCGCGCGCACCCACTCGCAGCCGACCGAGAGATCCTCCACGCCGAGCGCGGCCGCGACGTTGAGCGCCATGCCGTGGCGGAAGAAGTCGTCCAGGCGCTCGGGCTCGGCGCCTGAGAGCTCGCCGCGCGAGCGCGACGAGCTCGGCGTAGCGGTGGCGCACGCACGCGCGCACGAGCCTCGTCGTCGCAGGCGGCGTAGGACTGGTGCTGGAGCATCAGGTAGTCGCGGTCGCTGAGCAGCAGGCTCCTTGTATGCGCGCCCCATCGCCTCGAGCGCGTCCTCGCAGTCCTCGGGCGGCGCGCCCCTCGTCGTAGTCGGCGCGCGGCGCGTTCGAAACGTGTCGGCGACGCGCTCGAAGCTCGCGCTCGAGCGCCGCGAGGAACAGCTCGCGCTTGTTGGAGAACAGGCTGAACACGTAAGGCTGCGCGACGCCCACGCGGCGCGCGATGCGCTCCACGGGCGTGCCGTGCAGCCCGCCGTGGGCGAACTCGTGCACGGCCGCGGCGATCAGCTCCTCGCGCCGCTCGGCCGCCGGGACGCGCCGGCGCGCGTGCTCGCCGTCGACTATCGGCGACGCGCTCAGCGCGGCTCCCCCACGAGCGCAGGCGCGGCCACGTCGCCGATCGGCCCCGCGCCGCGAGCGACGCTCGCCACGACCCGTGCACGGTCCCCTCCGCGGCTCCCGCGTGCGCTACCTCGCCGACGCGCCGGTGTGCGAACGGGAACACGAGCACGACGAGCGCGCCCGCGGCGAGCACCGCCACGGCGACCCACAGCGCGGGGTACAGGCCGTCGACGAACGCCTGGCGGCGAGCCGTAGCCGCCGGCGCCGGTGAACACCGACGCGAGCACCGCCACGCCGAGCACGCCGCCGACCTCGCGGATGGCGTTGTTCGCGCCCGAGGCCTGGCCGGCCTGCTCGGTGCGCACGGAGGAGAGCACCGCGTTGGCGGAGGGGGCGAACACGAGCGCCATGCCGGCGCCGGCCATGATGAAGGGGACGATCATCTGCGAGTAGGACAGGTGCGTGGAGAGCATGGCTCGCCAGCCACGCGAGCGCGCCAGCCTGCAGCGAGAGGCCGGCGACCATGAACGGGCGGCTGCCGAGCCGCTCGGAGAATACGCCCGCGAGCGGCGCCACGACCATCGTGCGCGCCGGTCCACACGAGCAGCTTCAGGCCAGCCTGCAGCGGCGTGTTGCCGAGCACGTTCTGCATGTACTGGGAGAGGAAGAAGATCGAGCCGAACATGCCGAAGTACATGCTCAGCGACGCGACGTTGGTGACGGCGAAGGAGCGCTTGGCGAAGAACGACATCGGCAGCATCGGCTCGCGCGCGCGCAGCTCCCACACGACGAAGCCGACGAGCAGCAGCGCGCCGCGCGATCAGGCTCGCGAGCACCGCGGCGCTGCGTCCAGCCGAGCGACTGGGCGCGCACGAGACCGAACACGATCCCGAACGCGCCCGTCGGAGCCGAGCGCGAGGCCGGGCAGGTCGAGCGTGCCGTAGGGGCCGTGGCTCTCGCTGAGCAGCGCGCGCGGCGAGCGGCAGCACGACGATGCCGATGGGCACGTTGATCCAGAAGATCCAGTGCCAGGAGATGCCCTGCACGACCGCGCCGCCGACGAGCGGGCCGAGCGCGACGGCGATGCCGCTGATGCCCGACCACACGCCGATCGCGATGCCGCGCTTCTCGTGGGGAAGGCCTCGGCGAGCAGCGTCAGCGTGAGCGGCGTCACGATCGCCGCGCCGGCGCCCTGGATCGCGCGTGCGGCGACGAGCAGGCCCGTGCGTCGGCGCGAGCGCGGCCACCGCGGAGGCGGCGGTGAAGATAGCCATGCCGAGCAGGAACATGCGCTTGCGCCCGAAGCGGTCGCCGAGCGCGGCGCCGGTGAGCAGCAGCACGGCGTAGGCGAGCACGTAGGCGTTGACCGTCCACTCGAGCGACTGGATCGACGCGCCGAGGTCGCGGTGGATCGTGGGCAGGGCGACGCTCACCACGAGGTTGTCGAGCACGACCATGAACAGCGCCACCGAGACGATTCCGAGGGTCCAGCCGTTTCTGCGCGTGCCGCTCATGTCGTCCCGCCTTTCCTTAGTGACCGCTAATCGTGGTCGTAGATTAGCAGCCACTAATAAGTTCTTCAATAGGAGGGCCGCAGCGCGGGCGGCGAATACCATGGGTGTGATGAAGCTGAGCACAAGCGCGGCGCTCGCCGTGCGGGCTCGTCGAGCACGGCGCTGCTGACGGGCTGCGGCTCGGGCACGAAGACCGTGTCGGCGACGACGCCGCCGGCGGACGTGCAGACGACCGGCGGGAGCACGCAGCCCACGACGAACACCGGCACGACCGCCGCCTCGAGCACCCCGAGCACGACCACGGGTGGCGGCACCGCCGCGCCGAGCACGACGCGCACGGCGCCCGAGCCCGCGTTCACCCAGCAGGAAGCGCACGCCGAAGGCGTGCGGCGCGGCTGCGGAACTGGTGCGCGCGCACGGCTACACGCCCGAACAACACCTCCGAATACCACTCCAGCCAGACCCTGCGCGTGCTCGTGGGCACGCGCACGGGCTCCGGCGACGGCTACGGCCAGCAGGCGTTCTTCTTCGTCGGCGGGCGCTACCTCGGCACCGACGCGAAGGAGCCGAGCGCGACGGTGAAGGTCGTCTCTCAGAGCGACACCGAAGTGACGCTCGCCTACCCGCTGTATCGCAAGGGCGACCCGCTCTGCTGCCCCGGCGGCGGGCAGGCGAGCGTCCGCTTCGCAGCTGAACAACGGCAAGCTGCAGGCGCTCGGCACGATCCCGCCGGCGAGCTCCAGCAGCGGCCTCGCGCGCAACTGATCCGGGCCTCGCCCCCCGGCGGCTGCCGCTTTGCTCATCCCGCCCGCCGCGCGGCGGCTGCCCGCTGCGCGAGGTTCCTATCGTGGTGTGGGAACGAACGACACCGCGAGGAAAGGACCTGGAGCGATGAGCGTGAAGATCGAAGGCAACGGCGGAGGAGACTGCTGAAGGGCAAGAACTTCGCGCACGTGGCGACGCTGCGCGCGGACGGCTCGGTGCAGACGGCGCCCGTGTGGGTTGACGTGCAGGACGGACGGCCGGTGGTGAACTCCGCGGAGGGGCGCGCGTGGCCGCGCAACCTCGAGCGCGACCCGCGCGTGACGCTGACGGTGCAGAACATGGAGAACCCGTACGAGTACGTGGAGGTGCGCGGCCATGTGGCCGAGCGCACGCACGACGGCGCGGACGAGCACATCGACGCGCTGGCGAAGAAGTACCTCGACAAGGACTCCTACCCGCTCGCGCCTGCCGGGCGAACAGCGCCTGATCATCCGCATCGACCCCGAGCACGCGCGCGTGTGGGGCGGCTGAGGCTCACGTCCTGCCGCAGCAGCCGCCGCCACAGCGACGGGCGCGCGCGGCTGCGTGCGCAGCCACTCCTCCCGCAGCAGCAGCTCGCCGGTCGCGCGCGCCTCGAGCACGCACTGCGTGTGCGCGTGCCGACGACGCGCGCGTGTCACCTTCGGGCGCGATCAGCATATGCTCGCTCAGAGCGGGCAGATGATGACCACAAATCGGACAGCGATACGTCGCCGGCTTGCGATTGGCCGCGCGGCGCACCGTCCACCATGGGGCGGGCGGAAGCCTGGGCATCGCTCCATTGTCGCGCCGCTCGCAGCGCCACGATCGCGGCGACGTCGCGGTGGGCGTCGGCGTCGCCCTCGCGCGGGCCGGGCGCGAGCGCCGCGCCTGCGCCCCGCGCACGCGAGCGATCGACGGCTGCGGGCTGCGTCCCGGGCGAGCCGCCGCTGGACGGGCTGCAGCGCATGGCGCTCGGCCAGGTCGACATCGCGATCGAGCTGCTCGAGGGCGACGCGGCGAGGTGCGCTCGGGGAGAAGGCGCGTGCACGAGACGCGCAAGGCGCTCAAGCGCCTGCGCGCGCTGGTGCGGCTGCTCGAGCGCGAGCTCGGCAAGGACGCCTACGCGCGCGAGGACGCCGCCGCTGCGCGACGTCGGGCGGCTCCTGTCGGGCGCGCGCGACGCGCGAGGTGATGCTCGACACGCTCGACGACCTGATCGAGCGCCACCCGCGCAAGCTCGCCGCGCCGCGGGCGTGCGCAGGCTGCGCCGCGCGCTGCTGGCCGAGCGCGAGCGGGTGGAACGAGGACGCTGGGCGAGGGCGAAGCGATCCCCGCAGGCGCTGGCACAGCTGCACGATCTGCGCGACCGGGTCCTCGCGTGGCGCCCGTCCGGCCACGACCCTGCGCAGCGCGTCCCCGACTGCGACGCGGCGAAGCTCGTCGATCCGGCCTGCGCGACCTGTACGCGCAGGGGCGCAAGCGCTATGCGCCGCGCGCGCGCAAGCAACGGCGAGCGACGTGCGCGCGATGCACGAGTGGCGCAAACGCGTCAAGGACCTGCGCTACGCCGCCGAAATGCTCGAGCGCAGACCCGCGAAGCGCAAGCAGCGCCGCGGCGCGGCCGCGCGCCTGCACCGCCTGGCGCGACCGCGCCGACGAGCTCGGCGAACTGCTCGGCGAGGAGCACGACCTGGCGGTGCTCGCCGAGCGCGTGCGCGCCGAGGCCAAGCCGCGGGGGCGTCGCCGCAAGACGTCCCAGCGAGTCGGGCGCGCGCACGCGCAAGCTGCTGCTGAAGCTGATCGAGCGCCGCCGGCGCAAGCTGCGCAGACGCGCGCTGCGCGACGGCGAGCGCCTCTACCGGCGCAGCCCCAAGAAGTTCGTGCGCCGGCTTCGCCGCTAGCGCCGCAGACGCAGCCGCCACAGACCGGCCGCCCGGCGAGCAGCGTAGCCGCCTGCGACCCGCTCAGCTGACGCTGAGGACGGTGAACGTGCGCTTGCCCTTGCGGCAGCGCGACCGACGACCTCGTCGCCCGCGCGCGCGGCCCGAGCAGCGCCACCGCGACGGGCGATTCGGCCGACAGGCGACCCTCGCCGGGCGATGCGTCGTGGGAGCTGACGATCCGCCAGGTCTGCTCGGCGCCGTCCTGGTCGCGCACGACGACCGTCGAGCCGAAGCCCGACCACTCCGTCCGGCGCCCGCCGCGTCCTCCACGACGACCACCGCGTGCGCGATCTTCTCGCGCAGCCGCGCGATCTTCGTCTCGAGGTGCGCCTGGTCGTTCTTGGCGTCGTGGTACTCGCTGTTCTCCTTCAGATCGCCCCATTCGCGCGCCGTCTTGATCCGCTCGGCGATCTCACGGCGGCCGTCGCCCTCGAGCGCGGCGAGTTCGGCCTTCGAGCGCCTCGAGGCCCTCGGCCGTGGTCAGGTTGCTCGCCTCGCATCATCGGCACCCAGCCTACTCCTCCCACCGCGCACGCCGAGCTTGGCGCGACCGCGCCGGCGCCTTGAGCTAGAAGTAGGTGCTCGGCGGGCGAGGACAGCAGCGCGTAGATCTGCACGATCGCGGCCTGCACGAGCAGCTGCGCCGAGGCGGGCGAGCCGGCGACGAACAGGTTGTCGCTGAGACGCAGGTTCTGCCACGCGTAGTCGACGTAGGCCTGCGCCAGCGTCGTGCCGGGCGGGTCGTGCGTGACCGAGTCGAGGTACAGCAGGTTGCGGAAGTAGACCGACGGGAAGAACGGGTTCTCCAGCGCCGAGCCGTTCCGGCGTGAAGTAGGCGAGCGCCGCCTGCGCCGTCTGGCGCGCCTGGTAGAGGTAGGCCGCGTTGCCGGTCGCCTGGTAGAGCAGCGTGCCGGCGCCGATCATCGTGCCCTGGTTGTAGCTCCACAGCATCGGTTCGACCACGCCCCTGCGGTTCACGTGGTCGGCGTACAGGCCGCTCGGCTGCAGCAGGCAGCTGCGCACCCATTCGTAGGCCATCTCGGCGAACTGCAGGTACTGCGCGCTGCGCGTCGCTCGTAGAGCTGCAGCGCGAGCTCGGCCGCCGGCGCCGTCGTGACCGTGTTGCGATCGGTGTTTTCGGTCGCGTTGGAGAACGGTATGCCCGCCCGGGCAGCCGAGTTCGGGGCTCGTCTGCCAGCCGGCCATCTCGAACGCCATGATCCCCTCGGCGCTGCCGAGCGCGGACGCGTCGTGGGTCAGCTTGTACAGCCGCACCAGCTCGATCCCGACCCAGTCGTTGTCGTCGTAGTACTTCGCCCCGCCGGGTCCGGCGGGCGGCGCCACGGTGCCGTCGAAGGCCGCCAGCGTGCTCGTGTAGGTGCCTTCCGGCGCGCCCGAGTTGTTCGAGTCGAGGTAGGAGCGCAGGCCGACCAGCCGCGCGTGCAGTTCGTGCGGCAGCGAGACTCCGCAGATGGCGGGACGTTGGCCATGCTGACCGTCGCAGCGAGCGCCTGCGAGAAGGGCCACAGGTAGGAGAACGGTTCGCCCGCGTAGAGGCCCGAGCCGAGCAGGTAGTAGCGCTTCTGCATCGCCTGGAAGGCGAGCAGCGCCCGCGCCGGGTTGCCGTGCAGCGCGGGCTTCTTCGGCTTCTTTGCGCGCTCTGGCGCGCTGGCGCTGTGCGCGCGGCTCGCGCGCGTGCGCGGAACGCCGGGCGCGTCGCGCCGGCGGGGTAGCGCGAGGCCGAGCCGCGCTCGCGCCGCGTCGCAGCGCGTCCGCGCGGGCCCGGCGCAGCGCGCGTCGCGCAGCGCCGCGCGCAGCACGCCCGCGCCGCCGCGCGCCGCGCCGCCAGCGACGGCGAGCGAGCAGCAGTCGCGTCAGCGCACCACAACAGCGACGGCGAGTTCGATTGTGGTGTGCGAGGCCGAGGATCATCCGCAGTCGACGCCGAACACGGCGAGCCGGGCATCGTCGCCAGGAGCGGCATGTGGCGATGGACAGCGCGCTTGCGCTTCGACTACACGACCGTCGGCCACGTGACGGTCGACGTGCTCGCCGACGGCTCGCGCCGCGCCGGCGGGGCGGCGTTCTACAGCGCGCTGCAGGCCGCGCGCCTGGGCCTGCGCGCGCGATCGTCACGCGCGGCGTGCGCCGGCGAGATCGAGGCAGCTGCTCGCGCCCTACGGCGACGAGCTCGAGCTGCGCGTGCTCGCCCGGCGCCGCAGACGACCACGCTGCTCACCGCGCGGCGCCGGCGCCGAGCGCACGCAGCGCGCTGCTCGCGTGGGCCGGACCGATCGAGCCGAGGGCCTGCGCGTCGACAGCGCGATCCTGCACCTCGCGCCGGTCGCGCGCGAGACCCCCGCGCGCTGGAGCGGCGAGCAGCGAGCTTCGTCGGGCTCACCCCGCAGGGGCTCGTCGCGCGGTGGCCAGGCGAGCGAGCGCCAGATCGAGCTCACTGCGCCGCCGACCCGATCAGCGAACGCCTCGCCGATCGCTGCGACGCGATCGTCGCTCAGCGAGCACGAGCGCGCCAGCTGCGCCGACGCTGCATCGCGCGCGCGCGCGGCGCCGGCGCGATCGTCGCCGTCACCGACGGCCACGCGCCCGAACACACTGCTCGCTGCGCCAGCGGCGAGCAGCTCGCGCTGGACGTGCCCGCCATCGACGCTGCCATGCGACGACCTCGGCGCGGGCGACGTGTTCGCGGCGGCCTTCTTCATCGCGCTCGCCGAGGGCGGGCACCCGTGCGCGGCGTCGCGCTTCGCGAACGCCGCCGCCGCCGTGCGCATGCAGGGGCGCGGGCGCCGGCGCGGTCGGCGATCGCGAGGCGATCCACGCGCGACTGCGGGCGGTCGGCAGCACACCCTGACGCGCGCACGCGACGGCCCGATGCCAAGCGCGCTCTCGCGGCAGGGCCTCAGCCGCCGAGCGCCGCGTCGATCAGCTTCGACAGCTCCTGCGCGTCGAGCGCTCGCCCGCGCCGCACGCGCGCGCCGCGAGCAGCAGGCTGCCGCCGACGGGCGCCATCTCGACCGTCGCGACCTTCGCGCGTGGCGCGCACGCGTGGACCGCCCGCGTGAGCGGCTCGACGAACACCGTCGCCGGCCTTGAAGGCGCTGCCGATCAGGCCGACCGGGAACTCCCGCCGCCGCCCCTCCAGCCGTCGAGCCCGTCTGGCGGATGACCGCGGCGATCTGCGCGCCCAGCTCGCGCGCGCCGCGCTCGTAGAGCTCGCGCGCGACCGCGTCGCCCTGCTCGGCGAGCTTGCCCGTCTCGACCGCGAACGCCGCGATCTCGCCCTTGGTGAGCGGCTTGGAGTAGACGAGGTTGGCGAGCGCCTCGACGCTCGGCCGCGCCGAAGAACGCGCAGCGCCGCCTCGCTCAGCGCGGTCGGCGGACCGGAGCCGTCGCGGTCGCGCAGCGCCGCCCTGATCGACTCGCACCCCGAGCCAGTAGCCCGAGCCCTCGTCGCCGAGCAGGTGCCCCCAGCCGCCCGCCCGCCACGCGCGCCCGTCGGGCCCGACGCCGAACACGTTCGAGCCGGTGCCCGAGATCACCGCCACGCCCGGCGCGCCGCCCGTCGCCGTCGCCCACGCGCCGACGACGTCGTTGACGACGATCCACGCGTCCGTGCGCGCAGAGCGCACGTGCCCGGCGATCGAGTCCGTGTCGGTGCCCGCGACCGCGAGCACCGCCGCGCCGAGCTCGCTCGCGCCCGATGCCCGCGCCGCTCGATCGCCTCGTCGGCGGCGCCGAGCAGCGCCTGCGACCGCGGCCTGCGCGCCGACGGCGTCCTCGTTGCTCGGGCCGCCGTGGCCGAGGTGCAGACCGCTCTGCTCTCGAGGTCGAGCACCGCCGCGAGCGTCTTCGTCGCGCCGCCGTCGACGCCGAGCAGGTAGCGGGCGTCGCTCTGCTGCGCCGCGCGCGTCGATCAGCGCGGCGGGCAGCTCGACGAGCGGGTCGCGGTCGCATCGCGGGATCCTCTCAGGATTGCGCGGCCGGGGTTAGGATCGCGGCGATGGACGCACGAGCCGATCTTTCCCGGCGCGCGCGCGCGCAGCGGGGCATGTACGAGTCCTTCTACCTGCGCGCCGTCTCCCCCGACGAGCCGGTGGGCGTGTGGATCCGCCACACCGTCCACAAGCGCCCGGGCGCGCGCCGCGCGGCTCGGTGTGGTGCACCGTGTTCGACGCCCGCCGCGGACGCGCCCGTTCATGCACAAGCTCACGACCGAGCGAGCTCAGCGTTCCCGGCCGGCGGCTGGATCGCCGTCGGCGGACGCCAGCATCGGGCCCGGCGCGCGCGAGGGCAGCTGCGGCGACGCGCGCTGGTCGCTGCGCTTCTCCAGCGCCGGAGCCCGAGCTGCGCCACCTCTCCCCCGAGTGGCTCTACCGCGCGCCGCTGCCGCGCACCAAGCTCACGAGCCCGGCGCCCGCGCCGCGCTTCGACGGCACCGTCGAGATCGCCGGACGGAGCCGCGATCGAGCTCGGCGGCTGGCCGGGCATGGTCGGCCACAACTGGGGCTCCGAGCACGCCGAGCGCTGGATCTGGCTGCACGGCATCGGCTTCGCCGAGGCGCCCGACGCGTGGCTCGACGTGGCGCTCGGGCGCCTGCTGATCGCCGGGCGGATGACGCCGTGGGTGGCCAACGGCGTGCTCTGCCTCGACGGGCGTCGCCACCGCCTCGGCGGCCTCGGCGCGCGCGGCCTGAGCGTGCAGGAGAGCGCCGCGGGGGCGCACGCTCCAGACTCGCCGGGCGGGGCGGCGTGTCGCTGCGCGCTGCGCGTCGAGTCCCCCGCCGGGTCGGCCGCCGGCTGGCGCTACGCCGACCCCGACGGCGGCGAGCACGACGTCGTCAACTGCTCGGTCGCCGCGCTCGAGCTGACCGTCCACGATGCCCGGCAGCGCCGGTCGCGGACGCCTGCGCAGCGCGCACGGCGGCGCCTACGAGCTGGGGATGCGCGAGCGCGACCACGGCGTCCCGATCGCGCCGTTCCCCGACGGCTGAGCCGTCTATCCGCGTCTCGCGCGGGCGCTCGAGGCTATTCCCAGCCTAGATTCCCTCCGACCAGTTCCTCGTGCAGCACGCCCGTGTAGGAGCCCGTTTTCGCTTCCGGGTGCTTGAATTCCGAGCACTCGCCTTCTTCGAAGCTGAATTCCATGTTTTTGAATTCTGTGGAGATCCGCAGCTCGTGCTGAAAGCCCGACGGGAACGCCTTCAGATGCGTGCTCACGACTTCCTCGTTCGTGAACAACGCCGCCGAGAACTGTTCTTCGGGTTTCGCGATCGCCGTCATCGGCACCGTCTGAGCCGGCCAGCTGATCACGCATTTGATGCCCGTGATTTTCATTTCCGCCGCGCCGCCGCCGATTTCCACCGACCCTTCTTCGCCGCCGGTCCCCGTTTCCGCGAAGCCGTTCGCGTGGAAGCTGTATTCCACCGGCGCCAGGAACCGCGTTTTCAGCAGCGCCGGTTCCGCGCCCACTTTGATCGACGTCGCGCAGCCGTGGTAGCGCGCCACGATCTTCAGCGTCGGCGATACTGCCTGCGTGACCAAGCCTTTCGTGCCGGCGCTTTCGCACGTCATGTGTATGGGGCCGAATTTGAACGCCTGCGGCCCCACGCTTGCGCCTTTGACCTTGCCGGGCGTCGCTTCGGAGAGTTCCTTTTTCGCGATGCTGGCGGTGAAGTTGTGAGCCAGTGCGGTGGTCGCGCCGAGCGCGACCGCACCCACCACAACCGCGAGCCCGAGTGTGATTCTCACGCGTCTCATTCTCCTACGTCCTCGCTTTCGCCCCTGAAGGCTAGATTCGGATTTCGCCAGTTGTTGTCAACTTGTTATCGGGCCGTGGGCACTTGGGTCCCCCTCCATCGGCTCCGAGAAGGCCGGCGGAGCATACCACAGCGAGGCTGCGCAAAACTCCGCATCGACCCGCAGACTTCAAGTACTGGCGCCAAAATCGAGCCATCTCCGTGCCATGACAGGGATCTGTTCGTCACAAACATTCGACGTCCTGTTCGCACGACGTTTACAAGCCGCCGATGCTAGACTTTTGGGTACTGATGCGTTTCGCAAACGGCCCGAGGGACCGTTGGCGATGACGGGCGCGCGCATACGGAAGCTCATGCTCGGCGTTGCGGCCCTCGCGATCGTCAGCGGGGTGGTTGTCGCGATCGCCACCGCGCCCAACTCCGATGGTCCGCTCAGTCCGCCCGCCACGCGCGGTGCGAGCGCCCACCCCGACGCGCACACGAGCGACCTCGCGCTCGCCGCCGCCTACATCGGAATCTCCACGGCGCAACTGCGACGCGAACTCGACGTCGGCTCCTCGCTCGCCGAGATCGCCAACGCCACCGCGGGGCGCTCCGCGAGCGGCCTTCTCGACGCCCTGCTCGCGCCCAGGGCGGCGCGTCTCGGCAAGGCCGTGTCCACCGGACGGCTGTCCAAGACCGAGCAGAACCGAAGGCTGGCCAAGATCTTCAAACGCCTTGGCAAGGAGATCCACCGCCACGAAGGCATCTCCGTCGGGCCGCGCGATCGAGCCACCGCCGCTCGCTATCTCGGGCTCACCGTCAGCGAGATTCGAGCGACCCTGCGCTCAGGGCGCTCGCTCGCACAGCTCGCCAACGCCACGCGGGGCCGATCCCCCACCGGCCTCATCGACGCGCTCATACGCGCGAAAACCGCCACGCTCGCGGCCGAAGCGCGAGCGGGCAAGCTCAGCCGCGCGGCTCACAGCGCAGCGATCGCCACGCTCGCGCAGCGCATGCACAGAGAGGTCTACTTCAAACCTCGAGCTCGACGTGCGGGTTCTGGATGATCCCGATCGGGGCGCCGGAGAGGGACGGCTTGATCCACGCGCGCGAGCAGTTGCAGTCGAAAATGCAGACATAAGGATTTCCTGAACGCCCGCCGATGGCCGTGCGAAAGGGACACGCCAGTGTCCACAAATCCAGAAGGGGGCCATGACGTGTCCATGCATTTTGGCAAGCGCAAGATTGCCGGTCTGTCCGTTTTCGTGATCGCATGTGTGATCGGGGTGAGCGCGTACGCGTTCACCGCGAGCAACACCGTTGCGAGCCACTCCGCGGGTGCCGGTGCAGCAACAGTGAGCGGTTACGAAGTCACCTCGCCGACGAACTACACGTTCAGCGGCGACGGACTCACGATGACCAAAGTGACGTTCGACCTCGACAAGGCGGCCACCGACGTCCCGTCGCCCTCACGCAAGGTACGCCGGAATCGGCAGACTGGGCGCACTGCGGTGAATCGGGCGCCTCGTCGCCGTTCGCCGTCACCTGCACGTTCGCAGAACCCGTTCCGGACGGTGAAGGTCTTAAGCTCTCGGTCGCGGCTGTCAGCAGCGGCACGGTAACCATCGAATAACGATTCGAAACGGGCAACGCGGAGCGGCCGAGAACCGGCCGCTCCGCCGCGTCCCACAGCCATGCGCACTCGACACTCCAGCAAGCTCCTTGCCAGCGGCCTCGGAGCGATCGCCCTGGCGTGCGCATGGTTCTACTTCGCCCCTGTCGCCCTCGGCGGCTCCACCACCTACGTCGTCACCGACGGCATCAGCATGCAGCCTCGCTTCCACGCGGGCGACCTCGCGCTCGTGCGCAGCCAGAGCGACTACCGCGTGGGGCAGATCGTTGCCTACCACAGCAACGTGTTCCACACGATCGTGCTGCACCGGATCATCGCCCGCGACGGCAGCCGCTACGTGTTCAAGGGCGACAACAACAACTTCATCGACTTCGAGCACCCTGCTCGAAGCCAGTTGATCGGCGCGCTGTGGATGCACCTTCCAGGCGCCGGAGCGCAGCTCAAATCCATCAGCTCTCCCACGTTGATCGCGATCCTGATCGATGGCATCCACGCTGCTGCTCGCCGGGGGCGTGTTCGCTCGGCGACGGCGTCGCCGGCACAGACAGAGACGGGCCGATGCGGACGCTTCTGGAGGAGTCTCCCAACAGTGGGGGGCGAGCATCGGCGAGCCTCTGGCGGGAGCGCTCGCCATCGGCCTGCTCGCGCTGCTCCCGTTCGTCGCGCTCGCGCTGCTCGCGTTCACCCGCCCGCCGTCGCAGCTGCGCCCGTCGAACATCCCCTACAAGCAGAGCGGCAGGCTCTCCTACACCGCGAGCGCCACGCCCGGACCGACCTACAGCGGCAATCGCGCCGTCACCGGCGACGCGCTGTTCACACACGTGCTCAACACGGTGGACCTGCGCTTCGAATACCGCTTCCACGCCGCCGCCAAGCACGCGCTCCAGGGCAGGGGATCGCTCGATGCGACGCTCGCCTCGACCAGCGGCTGGCAGACCGCAGTGAGGCTCGGGCGCACCACCTCCTTCCGCGGCGACCGAGCGGTGCTCACCGCGAAGCTCGAGCTGTCCTCGCTGCTCGCGCTGATCCGCCGCGTCGAGACGAGCACCGCGGTGCGCGGCTCCTACACGCTCTCGCTCGTCCCGCACGTGAGCGTGGACGGCAGCCTCGACGCCCGGCCTCTGCACACCGCCTACTCGCCGCAGGTCCAGTTCCAACTGAGCCCGCTCGAGCTGCAGCCACTCAGCTCCGGGGGCGGGCTGCTCTCAAACCACAAGACGTCCGCTACAAGCCCGTTCACGCCATCCACCGCCGGCTCGCTGACCAGCAACAGCTCCCAGCCGCTGTTCCTCTCGCTCAAGTTCGCCCGACCGACCGTGCTCACCGCGCGCTGGATCGCCCTGGGCGGGATCCTCGCAGTCGTCCTCGCGCTGCTCGCCGCCGTCGCGTTCATACGCCCACGCGTGCGCGGTCAGTCGGCCGCCATCCGCGCGCGCTATGGCCGCATGATCGTTGCCGTCGAGCGCGTATGGCAGCTGCCGGGAGTCGCCGTCATCGACGTCGCCGACATGGCAGCGCTCGCGCGCATCGCCGAACGCTACGACCGCTCCATCCTGCACGAGACGACCGCTTTTGGCGAGGCCTTCTGGGTCACGGACGAGAGCGGCCAGTTCCGCTACGCGATCGGCGCCGTCGAGCCGTCGACGGTGGAGTTGATCGAAGCCCCAGCATCAGTCGAGCCGGCTCTGCCCGACGAGCAGATCGCGGTCGCTGAGCCGATCGTCGAGACGGCGGCGCCGCAGCATGTGGAGCCGGTCGCGGTCGCGGAGCCATACGAGCCGGTCCAGGTCGCAGAGCCGCTCGCAGCCGCAACGCCGGTCGCGATCTCAGAGCCGGTCGTGCCTGTGGCTGCGGAGCCGGTCGCGGCCGCCGTGGAGGAGCTTCCTTTCGACCCGCTCACCCACGACGCAGCCGACGCGATAGTGCGGGAATGGCGCGCGGGGTGGGACACGGCGGGTGGGACGCGCGCGCCCACCAGCGCTGTGTAGATCGCGCCGCGGGCTCGAAGCGTCAGCTGCGACCGTGCGTCGAGGGCCCACGGCCACTGCGCATGGACGGGCACTCCGGCAGCGTGTGTGGGCGCCGCGGCCAGGAGAACGGCCACGACGCGATTCCCGTCGCGCGCAATCCCGTGTGCACCCCGCGCGAGGCGTGCGCGGTGCTCGCGCCGGCACCGGGACGCCGAGGCGACAGCAGCGGTTCGCGCTTGTTCGGACCCGCTGATGAGTCGGCGCTCTCAGCCCACATGCGCGAGCCTGTACTGGCGGGTGGTCGGGTCGCGCTCGAGCAGCCCCACCGCCACGAGCGTGGATATGTAGCGGTGCGTGGTGCTCATGCCCATGTCGAGCATGCGGGCGACTTCCGCGTTGCCCATGTAGCCGCCGTCCGCGGGGAAGATCGCCAGCAACAGGAGTCCATGCAGCAGCGAGCTGGAGAACCTCGAGTCCTTCACGTGCTCCTGGGCCGCCTCGATCGTCTCGCGCACCCCCGCGAGCCCCGACAGCAGCACCGACATGTTGCCCGCGACGGACGCGCCGCGCACCACGCGGTCGACCTGCGCCTTGGAGAGCTCGATGGTTATCGGCTCCTCGAGCGTGCGCCGGGGAATCGCCCGACTGGGCCTCGCGGACCTGCGGCGCGCGGGAAGACTCATCGCGACCTCCGCGGCGACTCCCCGCCGACGAACTGGTGTCTGATGGCAGCGTCCACCTCCACGCCTCTGGAGGTGAGCTGCCAAGCGTTGGCGGCGCCGTAAGCGTGCCCGGCACCGGAGTTCTCTATCAGCCCGAAGCCCTCCAGCCGGTTGAGCAGCTTCGACATCTGGCCCGCGTCCACGATTTCCACCTCCGTGCCGATCTCAACGTTGCTGCGCCCCGGCCGCTGCTCGATCGCGGCCAAGACCCTGGCGGTGCGGTAGGTCACGCGCATGTCGAGGCCCTCCAGCGCATCCTTGGGAGACTCCGCCCGCTTCAGGACGGGCTCCGGCGGGTCTCGCCGCAACTCCTTCGCCGCGGCTGCCGGGCCGAGATACGGCAGCACGATCATCCACATCAGCGCGCTCGTGAGGCTCGGCAGGTCTCGCGTGCGCGCCTGCAGCCTCGCGTGCAGGACCGCCAGCACGCCCCCCACCACGATCTCTGCCGTGAGCGGCGAGACCTCGTGGCCCTCCTTCGCCTGCGAGCGCCCGTCGTCCACGACTGCGCGCAGGTGCTCCAACAGCCACTCGCGTGACTCGGGGTCCCTGTTCGCGCCGTCGAGCACGTATTCGAGCACGAACGTCCCAAGCGCGCGCTCGTACTCCAGGAACGCGAGCAGCCCGCCGAGCGCCGTGCGGACCCGCTCGGACCACTTGCTCTCGCTCTCCACATACGAAGGGGCGACCGCTTCGGCGATCTTCGCGACGCTCTCCTCGAACATCGAGTGCATGCAGCCGGCGCGACTCTCATACAACTCGTAGAACGTCTTGCGCGAGACGCCCGCGCGAGAGACGATCGCGGTGACGGACGTCTGCTCGTAGCCGCACGCGGATACCTCCTCCAGCGCGGCCGAGAGGATGCGCGAGCGTTGAAACTCCGACACCACCGCGGCGGAGGAGCGCGACCGACGCGGGATCCTCAGGGTGCCCGAACGCCACCGGCGTAGAGGCTCTTCGCTGCGCTGCAGAGCGCCCCCTGCGGGACTGCCGCTAGACACGTCGACGTCTCGAGCGAGTCGGCCTCACGGAGCCATGCAGCGATCTGGAACTGGGCCGAGAGGAATCATATAAACACCGTTATATACATAGGGTTAATACAGATGTCAAGCCAAGTGCGCGCGTCTGGCCGAGCGTGTGATTCTCAAGTCCCCGCCTACTAAAGCAGATCATTTTGCGGATTACACAAACCTCGCGCAAGCGGACTTATAAACAGAGAAAGTGCCGTTTTGACTAGCGACGGCGCGAGGGGATTCGCGATCCCCCTATCCATGAGGACGAGCAATAAACACCGCGCTGATCGCGCGGGCTGCTCGACAGTATGGTCGAGAGCCGGCAGCGAGAATCGGGCTCTCTGCGATCGATCAGGGGCCGGAGCGCCGTGCGCGCGAGGCCGCCAGCAGAGCGCCGACGTCCGCGCGCAGCGTCGCTCGGTTCGGGCGCCGCAGCAGCGCCGCGCGCTGCACCACGCCGCCGGGATAGGCGAACGTGATCTGCGGGCAGCTGGCCATTTCATACAACGGCGTCAGCGCGCCGTCTTCGTCGAAGCCGACCGGAAAGTTGAGACGCTCGTTGCGTATGAGCGTGCGCAGATGGGAGCGTGCGCCCTTGATCGCGACCGCCGCGAAGGAGACCTGCGGGAACGCTGGAGCGAGCGCGCGGAAGTCCTCGAGAACGCCCGCGCACGAGCCGGCGTCGAGGAACAGCGCGAGCACCAGCGGACGGCCTTCGTAGAGCTGGCACACGTTGAGAATTTCAGGGCCCCGCACCGAGCACGCGGGGCGTTTGCCCGCTTCGCCGTCGTTGGCGTGCGTGGCCACGTTCGCGTCGCCCTTCAGCCGCCCCAACGCGAGCGGCACCGCGAACGGCGGCACCTTCCGTCCGGGCGCGATGCCCATCGACCCGATCGGCTTGCTCAGCAGTGCGTTGACGATGATCAACGCCACGATCAGGATCGCAGCGGCGGCCAGCAGGCGCCGGTACTTCGCGGCGAGGAGCAGCTACCCGCCGATCGGTGCGCGGGGATTGGCTCCCCAGAAGATCTGCGTGCCGAGCATGCCGATGAGGTTCACGCACACGAGATTCAGCACCATCGACTTCGCCGTCGCGGTCCCCACCCCCACGGGTCCGCCGCTGGCGGTATAGCCGTAGTAGCAGCCCACGAGCACCACGACCGTCGCCATCACCATGCCCTTCACGAGGCTGTAGAAGTAGTCCGGAGGGTTCTGGAACTGCCAGAAGATCAGGAAGTAGCCGCCCGAGGACACGTAGCCGATCTGCTGCACCACGGCTATGTAGGAGGCGAGATACGCCACGCCCACCGCCGCGAGATACATGAACGGCAGCACGATCCACGCCGCCAGCAGGCGCGTCGCGCACAGGAACGTCACCGAGTCGATGCCCATCACCTCCAGCGCGTCGATCTCATCGGAGATCCGCATCGCACCGAGCTCCGCCACGATGCCAGTGCCGACCTTCGCGGCCATCATGTAGCCGAACGCGTACGGCACCGCCTCGCGCAGGTCGCACCACGCGGTGAACACGCCCGCGTACGCCGGCGCGCCCTGCGCCTGCGTGAAGTACGCGCCCTCGATGCCGCACGTGCCGAGGCCGATGATGAACACCAGCGACCAGATCACGAGCGTGGAGGACACGATCAGGATGCCCGACTGGCGCAGCGACTCGCCGAAGAAGCGCAGCACACGCAGCGAGTACACGCGGCCCATCACATCGGCCACGAACTGGCCGATCTGGCCGCTGCTGGCGAGCCATTCGTTCACTTGATCACCAGGATGTTCGGGTGCGTGGCCAGCAGGGTCTGCGTGAACACGTAGTTGAACGCGCCGATGCCCAGGAACGCCACCACGACCGCCTGGTTGACCGCCCGGCCGACGCCCTCCGCGCCACCCGAGGCGGTCATCCCCTTGTAGCAGCACACGATCGCGATGATCGCGCCGAAGATCGTCGTCTTCAACGCGGAGCCCCACAGATCGGTGGTGGAGGTGTTCGCGAAGAACGTCGCCCAGAACGGGCCGAGCGGCTGGTGGTTGACGATCGCCGCGAGCAGGCCGCCGAAGATCCCAAACAGCACCGCGTAGATGTTGAACAGGCCCGTCGCGAGCATCAGCGCGAGGAAGCGCGGCACCACGAGGTTCTTGACCGGGTCCACGCCGAGCACCTGCAGCGCGTCGAGCTCCTCGCGGATCTTGCGCGCGCCGAGATCCGCGGTGATCGCCGTGCCCGCCACGCCCGCGAGCACGATCGCCGTGATCACGGGGCCGATTTCGCGCACAGCGGCGAGCACGAAGAACCCGCCAAGGCGGTCGAGCGCGCCGAACACGGTCAGGAAGTTCGCCGCCTGCAGCCCCGGAGCGCCGTAGCAGATGGCCACCGTGGAGATCAGCAGCGGCAGCCAGCACAGCCGCAGCGTGAACAGGAACTGGCCCACGAACTCGCCGCCGTAGGGGTAGGGCGGGCGCAGCGTCGAGGCGATCGTGCGCCCCGTGAGGATCATCATGTCCCCGAGTTCCTCCAAGAGGTTCCTCGTGGGCAGAAGAGCCCGCTCTACGGCGCTATTGACCATCCGGCCTCCCCTTCTCCCATGCCCAAGAACTTGCCTCGCTTTGGATGTTATCTAACCGATCGTGGGATGGGGCTCGATCGCCCGCGCATGCGCTGCAGGGACGAGCAGCCCGGCAGAAGGACGCCTGATCTTCTACAGCCGGGCGAGATCGCGCTGAGCAAAGGCCTGCCCAGCACGTTTCAAACGCAGCCCCGTGGTGGCCGCACCCGAACACACGTTCGCCTCGGTTCATGTCCGCGACGAGGTAGGGTCGTGAGACAAATGACCACCGCAGCTACCCAAAGGCGTCTCAGCGAGGCCAACTCCGCCTCCAGCTATCACGAGACGTTCAAGCGGCTCTACTACCACCTCTATTCGAACTCCGCCGTCAGCCGCGCAGAGCGTCTCGTAGAGGACCTATCGCTCCTGCTCTTGTCGAAGCTCGCATCGGAGGTCAACGGTTCGAGAGAGGACTTCGCCGCTTTTCTACGTGGAGACGGGTCCGCGGAGGGTCGCATCCTCACCCACCTACGTATCGCAGCGCCAGACCTCGTCGACTCATCGGCTCGGTTTGCGATCGATGACGAGACGGTCCGCACCTCGCTTCTCATCCTCAATGAGGTCAGTGTCTCTGCGGCTCCAGCGCATGCCCTAGGCGAGGCTTTTCAGGCACTCATCGGCCCGCGCCTTCGAGGAGAGCGGGGACAGTTCTTCACGCCTCGCACGCTTGTGCGGGCGATGGTCGAGGTGGTAGCACCGAAAGCGGGCGACGACGTCCTCGATCCGGCGTGCGGGACAGGGGGTTTTCTCCTAGAGGCGATCCGCTACTGGCAGGAGCATGACATTGAGGGCACAGGCCATGTGCGCGGCGTCGACAAGGACGCTGGCCTAGCGCGACTGGCGGCGGCGATGCTTCGCATCGCCTGTGACGACGGAGCCGATGTCCTCGCCCGAAACTCGCTAGACCCCTCCGCTCGCGCCGTTGAGCCCGAATCTGCTGACGTGGTATTGACCAACCCACCTTTCGGCTCCAAGATCGGGATAACGGACGCTCAGGTTCTGGATTGCTACGACTTCGGCCACCGCTGGCGCGAGGTCAAGGGCGCTTGGCAACGTGAAGATGCTCTGGCCGACGCCCAGGACCCGCAAATCCTCTTTCTAGAGCTTTGCGTCAACGCGCTGAGACCTGGAGGCCGACTCGGGATAGTCCTGCCCGAGGGATTGTTCGGAAACCGCAAGACCGGCTACATCTGGGACTGGATCCGCTCCCGAGGCGAAGTGACCGCGCTCCTGGACTGCCCCCGGACGACTTTCCAGCCCGGGACGGACACCAAGACGAACGTCCTGTTCTTCCAGAAGGGGCTGTCGAGGTCAAGGGCTAAGGTGCCAATAGCGGTCGCGTTGCACTGCGGTCACGACCGACGCGGAAGGGGTACGGGCACGGATGGCCAGCCACTCGCCGATGACTTCCGCGAGATCGCAGCGGACTTCGGGCGCCGACCCGCGCGTCGAGCTTGGTGGCACCAGGCAACCGTCTCCGACCCGTACTACCTCGTACCGCGCTTCTACGCACCGCAGGAGGCACGAGAGGCACGAGAGATCGCGCTCACGAAGGGAGCGGCGCACGTCACTCTCCGCGAGCTCGTTGACGCCGGCTTGCTCACTGTGCGCAAGGGCAACGAGGTTGGGGCAGAGGCATATGGCACCGGATCGATCCCGTTCGTTCGAACGTCGGACATCGCGAACTTTGAGATCAACATCGATCCGACCAAGTGCGTGGACGAGGCGACCTACCAGCAGTTCGCGGGAGGTCAGGCTCTTACTCCGGGGGACGTGCTGATGGTCGTTGACGGCCGCTACCGAATAGGCGCTACAGCCCTTCTCACAAACAGCAACGCGAGATGCGTTGTACAAAGCCACTTTCGCATCCTCGGGACGGCACGGCTGACTGAGCTCGACCCATACGCCCTGCTGTTCGCCCTCAATCTCCCATCCGTACGCCAGGGAATCCGCAACTTGGTATTCATCCAATCAACACTCGGAACGCTCGGACAGCGGCTCTACCGGCTGGAGATTCCCCTATTGATGGGGGAGGGTCCTTGGACGAAGCCGGTAGCGGCGTTTCGACAGACACTGGTAGCACGCGATGAGAGCCTCATGCGCCTTCGCGAAGCAGTTGGCGGCACAGAGGTCGAGCTCTAGCCCAGGCGACCGACACGCCTCAGTACGGTGCCCATCCACGCGTAAAAATCGTCGAGTGCCATGTCGCCCTGAGCGATGTTGCAGAAGCGATGCGCGAAACCGACATTCTCCGGGTTGTGGACGCGCGGATTCTTGTGCGCAGACTCGATCTCAGCCTTTCCGCGACGCGCGAGCTTGAACAGCTCGAAGTCCAAAGGAGCGAGGCATATCACACAGGTCGTGCTGCCCGGCACGATGGGTCCGAAGAGCGTCTCCTCGTACGAACGAATGTCGTCCGGTGGCTCCGGCGCGTTTGCCATGCCGTAAGCAAGCCATGCCAGACCCTGGGCCACGCGGATGCAGTCGTCATAGGTCGCCGCCTTCTCCCGAAGCTTGCGCTGCACACCGGGGCTCAGCTTCTTCATGTCGACTCCTGTCACCCTTTTCACCTCGTCATCGGAAAGCAACATCGCCCACCTCTGGACGCGATTGAACCCGGCGTCGTCGCTCAGCCAGGCGGCGCCAGTCGTCATCGTGGCGTCCCGCTTGATCTTCGTCGCGACATTTTTGGCGGCCTTCTCGAGATGCCGCAGATACGGAAAGTCGCTGCACCGCCCGGCGTGCCCGGCAATATCGAAGCACCGCTTGTCGGCGACGAACCGGGAACGACTGGTAAGCCGCTTGCCACAGTAGTTGAGCGAGCCGTGCATGACGGGGTCCCTGGACATCGGGCCAGCGTATCGAGCGAGCCAGTCGCTTCTCAACGCTCGGCCCTCTCCCAAGCAAGCCCTGCCCTTCACGAGCATCAGGGAGTTCGAGGACCGCTGCCTGCATGCAGCCCCCCAGCGCCGTCTCAATCGGTGCGTATCGTGGCGACCGTGATGAATCACGAACAAAGCGCCATCGATCCGGAGGGCCGGCGAGTTGTGTTCGATGCCGGCTCGCACCTGCACCTCGCCGAGGGGCGCCGAGCTTGGCTGCTCAACCATGTCGAGATGATTCTCGCGACGGTTGAACGACCCGACCACCGCGAAAACGACCCACGCCCAGGACGCGAGCGCTTTTATCGCCAGAACGCGCTCAAGCCGGGACGTTGGATGCGGGTTGTCCTAGACTTCGGCGACGAGCCCGGTTGGGTCGTGACCGTTCTCGTTCAGGATGACGACCCCCGACCACGAATCTCATGAGCGTCACAGTCGCCGGCACAACCTTCGAGCACCACCACTACGACCAGCGTGGCGACGTGCTGTACCTAAGCGTGGCGCACTACGAAGGTCCGCCCGCGAGCGCATCGTCGACTCCGGAGGGCCACAACATCGAGTACGACGAGGCGGGCCACGTTGTCGGCATGACTCTCACCAACGTTCGCTGGCTGCTCGATCACGAGGGGCAGGTCACCATCACCCTGCCAGCCGGCCACGCCAGCCCGGACGATCTGGCACAGGCGTTGCAGCCATCCGCATAACGAGCCGTTCGACCCGGCAAGCTCAGCCAGACCGTCGATCGTCAGACCCGAACAGCTTCAACGGTTCGCCGTGTACGCGGCCGAGCATGTCGAGCCCGATGTCGCCGCTCACGGACGATCCGCCCGGAAACGTAGCGGCCGACAACCAGCGGACAACGATGCCCCGACATTTAGCTTGATCGCTTCGGTGCCGACTCGTTGCTGATGCGCCTCGAACTAGGGACAATCAAGGTCGCAAAAGGGCACGATGAATGGGCTGCCGCGATCATCCTGCTCATTCCCTACGCTGGCGCGATCGTGCTCCTCTCAGCGCTCGGGGTGGGGTTCGGAGTCCTTTTCGGCCTGGTCGTGGCTTTCGGCATTCCTGCTTCAGGCGCTCGCATAAGGCTCGCGAGATACCTGCGTAACAGGCGGCGGCCGGAGGGTGTGTCCGAAGGCGCCGAAGGAGATATCGAACCTAAGTAGGAGTTGGTGATGGCGCCGGCGACAGCGCTACCGACTTGCAGGTTCTGCTTCGGGCTTCCTTCGGCCCGGCAGCACGCGCCCGCGGGAACTAAGACCAAACCCCGATGGGCCAAGGACCTAATCGAGGATCTGCTTGATCAACGCGGCCGAGCACGCCGGGCGCGGGCTGCGAATAACCTGCGAGGCGGGCTCGACATCGCCGCCGACGAGCGATCTGCACGCTCGTAGCCTGGGCGCCCGCTTCCGTCGATCATCTCACGGAGTCGACCTCACGGCAAGAGGTCGTCCGAGCGTCCACGAGATTTGAGCCCGCTGCCTGCTGGGAGGCGCTTTCAACAGCGAGCGCTTCATGCCTCGGCACCAATGTCTTCGATGCGCCTCTTGTTGGCGCCCATGTAGCACTGCCTGGAGACGATGGACGGAAACGCTTGAAGAAGAGCGCACTCCCGGACAGCGTTGCCACACCTCCACCGGCAAGCCGAAAAGTGTCTGGGGGCACAAGAGCGGCAGCAAGAACGAAGCCTACAAGGCCAACAACGGCCGCACACAACAGAAGGCGCCTTAGCCAGAGTTCATCCCGAAGCCATCGAAGCTGCAGCCGACGTAGCTCCTCGTCCTCCTTCGCGAGCGCAAAGTCAGGATACATCCACTCAGGCAGCATAGACGCTATGATACCATAACTGCGACTTCTTATGGACACTAGTGCGACATCTTCTGGTGACAAGCTCCTCGGGCTTGCAAACGCCTTGCGGCGCCAGTTGCGCTATGGACTAAGCCCAAGCGATCTTCTGGGTGCATCGGAGCTGCTGAGCTTTGCACCACACGAACCTGGGGACGACAGTCCAGCGGTACAAGCGTCTGCGGTTCACCGGATGCTGCTGGCGTCGATCGAGCAGCTACCACAGGAGTCGCGCCATGCGGTCATGCTCTTGTTTGGGCTAACACCCGAGACCCGCCACGAGAAACTGACACAACGACGCCAGCGTGCGGCGGACGCGCTCGGGGTGACGCCCGTCACGTTCCGTCGCCGACGGGAGCCTCAGCTTCTTGAGCATGTCGCGCGGGAGGCACAACTTCAGACCGTGACGAGTCGGGCTGGCGATGATGTGTGGCCCGTGCCTTTTCGCGTGTTTATTGCGACGCCGCCCGGCGGCTCGTGGGCGGACGTAAGAGATGCCATCGAAGGCGCATGCCACGACATCACCGACGCCTTCCCAAAGTTGTCCTGGTCGAGCGGCGCCGACCTCGTGACTTCAGGGGGGATTGCCGCCAGCGTCATGAACGCGATCGAGACTGCCGATCTTATCATCGCGGACGCAACCGACTCGACACCAAACGTAATGTTTGAGCTCGGCTTCGCAGTAGCCAACCATCGAACCCTCATCGTACTTAACCAGCAACCCGAGCATCTTCCCCTTGATGTGGCCGGATGGCGTCAACTCGTGTACTCGCCTGCCGACCTGCCCGCTCTTCGTGAGATGCTCGCCAACCAGATGCGTGGTGCGATACCTCGACACATTCCATACTCGCCCTCGCATTTCAGCCTGTAGTCCAGAACTACGTCCTCAGCATCGAGAGGATAAGATCGCGATGGAAGCTACACGTCAGAAGTCGCCCTCTGCCTCTCGCAGAAGGGCAGCTTGGCGCCTCGTCTCGAGTGCCTCGACCATGCGAGCCGCCTTGGCTGTCGCACTCAGGACACATGAGTCCAGCTTACGCCGACACCTTTAGCTAGCAAGGTCCACCTTGTGTCGCACAAGCGGCATTCGACGTCTCTCTGCCCCGCCATCTGAACCGCCTCGGTCCAGACCTCGGGGCCGAGGCGCGAGACGCTGGCGACGGGTTTGAGTCCTGTAGCCTTGCCGGATCACCAGCACGAATCGAAAGAAACGAACCGTGGCGCGCGCAGCCGTCCACGCAGAGCAGAGCGTCGGCAATTCAGATGAAGTGCCACCCAACGTCCTTGTCGCGCTGTTTCCCCTCGCGTACTTCTTTCTTGGAGGCGCCTTTCCAGGCATCGCGCTACTCGTCGTTGCGGATTATTTCCACGGCTGGGTTGTCGCATTGTGCTGGTTCGTCGGCCCCGGGCTTCTAATCAATCAGTTCAGAAGCCGCTGGGATTTCTTGCGCACAGGCATTATCGTGGCAGTGATCTTTGTGTTCTTCCAAGTTCTCTCGCTCTTGGTCGCAGCCCTCGCCTCGAACGGAGCACTTGGCCCAGATACCAGCGGGACTGCGGCCTTGGCGACGCAAAAAGCCGATGTCGCCGCGATCGTCTGGCTGCTCGTCGGCGTGCCCCACCGAGGATTTCTAATGGGTCTCGATCGAAGTGGGCACGGTCGTGCGCGACAATTTGTCGTCTCGGGGTGCGCGCTGAGCGCTGCGACGCTGACCGCCCTGTACATCTTCCTCCTGCATCTGGACCGAGGGCTGTTGAGCCACATAGACACCAGCGCTCTGACAGTAGGGACCGTGTTTACGGTCGCCCTTGTGCTTCCCCCGTTCCGCTATCTCGCGGGGCGTTGCTGGGACATGGGCTTCCAGGGCGCATTGTCCCTCCGAGCGTCGGCCCGTGTAACGCGTGAGGCGGCGGGAGAGATCGCCGAGGGACACCTCCGGTATGCGGAACGACAACCCACGCTCAGCCGAGAAAAAGCCTCTCGGTCTGGCTCGTCCAAGTCCGCGTAACGCCCCCGCCGCGTCGCACAGTCGGCGTTGCCCGACTCAAAGGTGGGTACGCCAAATGCTAACGCCCTACGTCGGATTTGGTATCTGGCCAGATCTCAAGGATGTTCTGGGCGAGTTCCAGCCTGGCTAGCCACTCGTGGAGGAGTTTCTCGTCATGGTTGTCGAGTTTCAGACCGTCCTCCTCCTCCCATATGAGCGCTGTTTGGAAGACACGCGCAATGAGCGCCCATTGGTGCGTGTCGAGCTTTCGAGCAAGCAATGCACGCCCCGCAAGCCAACTATCTGTCGTTCTGGCGACATCCGTTTTGGAAAATCTGGCAACGCCATCATCCAAGGACCACCGAATCAAAGAATCCAGCTGGACCAAGTCGATAGCGAGGAGACGAATGTTGCCCTCAAGGCTTGCTCTCTCCTGAATGCGATCTTTGCACAGACCAATCGTGCCGGTCAAGACAGCACCGGCTACGACTCCGACGACGCCGATCAGGGCCGTCAACACTGAATCGTCTTATTGATCGACTGCTTCAGGCGGGTCATCATGAACGAGCGCGTCGGTCGACGCCTCATTCAGTACTTCACGGATTTGTTGCTCCGTGAGCTGGACGATTGGGACGTCCCTATCCGCAAAGGCGTACCAAGGAACGCCAGCTCGTGACCTTGAGAGATCGCCTCGTGTGAGGCGATCGTCATGGCGATTCCAAGCCTGATCAAAGTGGGCGGTCATAGACAGAGGATATCGCACAGTCGGCACACTGGTAGCCGCCTCCCGGATCTCATGTCGCCCGGGGACCGCTGTCGCACAACCGGTATTGGAAGACTGTCTGTCCGTATACCCCAGGGGGGAATCCACTCACTGCATCTATGGCGTGGTTCGCCACCGCTGCCATGCTTTTTGGCCCACCATCAACAGCCCGCTCGCGCCGAACGTAAGGAGCAGTGGCATGAGGCGTACGTTGTCGCGGCCTTGGGCGTTGTTGATGATGTTGAGGAAGGTGATGGCTGCCAGTCCGACGGTGACCGTTATGAGGCTCCAGCGGCGTGTCAGTAGTGCGCCGCCGAGCAGTCCGAGTAGGGCCAGGCCGGTGAAGATCAGGTGCTGGACCCGGCTCGTGTCGGTCGTCGGGTGTTGGCCGTAGCCGTTGCCGCCACTCCAGGGGTAGCTCCATAGCCGCCAGGTCTTGTTGGCCAACATGCCGGTGAAGGCGAAGGGCTGTCCGAGCGCATAGCGGCGGATGTTGTCCAGGTCGGCCTTGGTGATGGCCGCATTTTCTGACAGGCCGGGATACCGAGCGGCCACCAGCTTGAACATGTCAGCCGTGCCACGCGAGACGAGATGATGGCAGTCAGCGGGATAGTGCTGACAGATCGCCGTCTTGAACTGCTCCACGTCGGGGTACTGATTACCGCCGCCAGGCAAGTAGCTGCCAACGAAGAAGCTGTGCGTTCCGCCATCAGTAATCGGCACAAAGCGTCCGTCCCGACTGGAGGCGTAGACCACCCACGGCGTGATGACCACCACGGCGCAGCCGAGATAGAGCGCGCCGCGTAGTACGGCCCGCCGTCGAGAGGAGCGCCAGAATCCCCACACAAGCGCGATGGCAATCACGATCACGCCAGGGGCCAAGTCCTCACGTGCCAGGCAGCCCAGCCCGGCGATCACGCCTGCTCCCGCTACGGCCAGCGCCCCATGTCTTCGTGCCCAGGCGGCAGCCGCGAAGGTGGCCAGGATCATCAGGCCGCCGAACGGCTCGCTGAGATAGGTGCGCGTGATGAGGATCAGCGGCAGGTAGAGCGCCGCCAAGGCGACGGCAAGCAGGGCAGCCCAGGCTCCCGCCAGTCGCCAGGCCACCGCCGCGATCAGCAGCAACGTCACGATCTCGATTGCTAGCTGGCCATACTGCGCCGGGCCATGCGCGTGTGCTTCGGCCCGCAGGGCGTGGTGGCCATCTAGCCTCGTCAGCACCGCGAACAGCAGCGGTGTCCCCGGTGGCCAGCGGAACGTCCGATAGCGAGCGTGCGTGAGGACGGCGTTGGTGTTGGTGACGTTGCCGTGCTCGTCGCTGGAAACCCGGCGGTTGCCGCCGATCGCCTCGGCCCGCAGCACCGACCCGACAACCACCAGCACAGCTATCCCCACGAGGGCAGCAGTGCGGCTTGAGGCACGCCACCGCAGCCCAGCACAGCGAGATGCAGCCCGTTCGTGGCCAGGTTTGGAACTTGGCCAATTGGTGGGCTCCATGCGGCGCAATTGTGGCATAGCACGGTATGCCGTGTCTTGCGCAAGCCATCAAAGGAGCGAAGCCAGGCCAGCGGTACACAAGGGGATGCCTGCCCGACGCCCCGCCTCCCAAGTCCACCGTGCCCATGCCTTCGGCGAACGCATCCGCTCGCTGCGTCGCCAACAGAACCTCAAGCAGCGCGAGGTAGCCGAGCTGATCCCGATGAGCGCTGGCCATCTGTCTCGCCTGGAGACCGGCGACTACGGCCCGCCGGGCGATGAGGTCATAGAGCGCCTAGCCGAGGTCTTGAAGGTCGATCCCCTGGAGCTATTGCGCGTCGCTGGACGCGAGGCGATCAGCCAGAACTTTGAGGCTCAGGTACTGGCCGAACTGCGGCGTATCCGCTCGGGCCTTGAGCGGCTGGAGGCGGCGGTCGCAACGGCTCGTTAGATCGTCGTCATGGACGACGCCCGACGCGACGGGTCGACCGCCAGGCCGCAAGACCGCCGCGTCAGCCGCCGCACAGGTGTCAGCGTGCGCTGCGCTACTACCAATACCACTGCGCGAGCACATACCACGCGGCGGGCTGTCCGTGTGCCGTGGAGACGGCGGGGATGGCTCCCAGAATGATGGGATCAATCGCGGCTAGGCTCGCGATAGCGCCTCCGACGAGCACGACGGGTGCGGCTGCGATTCCTACAGCTGCCGCCCCGGCGACCGCTGCTGTGCGGCGGAGGCCCTTCGCGATCCGAACTGAATGATCGGCGAGCCTCTCGCCCAGCTCAAGCGATGAGGCCGGTGGAGGTGTTGCACCGATGAGATCCTGAGCCTCCGCCGTGTCCAAAACGACGTGTCCCTGTCCGCTGGCAGGGGCAAGATGCTGGCTTTGCTCCTTGGGGACCTCGTGTGCGATGTATATGAGCGGGAACTGAAGCCCGGATGCCGTCAACGTTTGCAACACTCGCCGCTCGCGTCGGGGAACCACTGTGTCAGCCTCGGTAGTGGCTGGCGCGAGAACCCAGTCGGTATCCACACCCCCGTAGAGTCTGCTCTCGGAGAACAGCGGATTGACGCCGAGATATTCGATCTCAAGGCCAGCGCTCCGTGCGGTGTCGAGAATCTCTGGCGCCTCCCGCTCAAGCGTTGCAACTCGACGGGCGACATGGGGGCTTAGCTGCTGATGGGCGGTCGGCACGACGGTTCGCTCAAGCAGCTCGCGGACGATGCGCTGTGGGTCCTTCTGTGTCTCGTCAATGTTGGTACGTACAGAGTTACTCATGGATACTCCTTTTCGTCGATTTATAGATTCGCGATTATGATCATGATTGGTATAAGAAGGCCAGCGATCAAAACTGCGAAGATGGCGCGCAGTCCCCGCGCGGTTGCGAGTCGAAAACCGCGCGTGTAGAGCGCAAGTGCCGCCGCGAAGGCCAGCGCGGCAACGCCGATCCACAAGCCAGTGGGTGACTGTAGGAGCACGGAAGTGAGTACTGTCACTCCGAGCAGCACCAATCCTACGAGGCCACCTTGCCTTAGGGCTGATGGGACTGGCACCGGCTTGCGCTCGTGATCTGTAGTTTGTTTGCTGAACTCGTCGAGACTGAGTGCTGGCACCGGCTCTGCGTATCGCCTGGCGTGCTGTTTGCCGGGGACCGTATAGGCTTCATCCTTGGTGGCGGCCATTCGTCTGTCCGCGTCCAACCAAATGCGATGTCGGTGCACCTCGATGTCGGCTTGGGCCTGCACAGTGATCCCGTCTTTCCGCACGCGTACATTTTCTTGGACTTCAAGCGCGTCGAGCCCATCGTGTTTGCGCTCGGCAGAGCAGATCGCGTCGTAAGGGGACTCATCATCAGCGAGCAGTCGCACGAGCTTGACGGAGAGCGGCAAAAGGTCGAGGCAGAGGAACAGGAGTCGCAGGAACCAGACCTCCCTCCTAGCGGCGGAGTGCTTCTGCTCGAGCCCGGATAGTGCTTCCTCTCGGGCGAGCAGTCCGCCATTTTCGCCGATCCCGGCGGCTTGTTCCTTTTCTTGCGTGGCCTGTTTTGTCTTCAGCGTTCCAATGTCGGCCCTAAGGGCTGCGATACGGGCGCGGTTTTCAGGTTCACGCGCGGCGAGTCGTGCCGCATCTTTCGCTGCTACCCGCGCATCATGTTCACAAACCGTTGCGCAGCCTGGTTTATGGGTATCCGAGCAAGAGGGCGTGTTAAACTCACATCTGCTCTTGAAACGGTACTTCTCAGCGCGATTGGCAAGAGCCGTCCTGCTAGCGTTAATCTGCGCGATCTTTCCCTGGTCAGCGTTGATCCTAGGTCCATAGAACGCCCCAGCGCTGGCGATTACCCCTCGCGCTTCGGCTGTTTTCGCTTTGCTCAGGTAGTCGTTGATTTCCCCCTGATTGAAGCGGAGAACCAATGGCTCGCTAAACACCACTGCCACCATCAGCGCCACGAGAACGCGTGGTAGGAGGACGAGTGGAAGCAAACGACGGTTCTTCGTTGGCAGTTGCAAGACGATCCGCTCGATCCCGCAAACAATGATGATCCACGCGGCCCCTATCCACCACACATGGCTCGGCGGGACTTGCAGCATGTAGGCGACCGCGATGCAGACGGTGAACCCGCTCGCGCACGCCAGCACCAGCACCGCGCCACCAAGACCGTTGGCGAAGTTACGCTCGCTGGGTGCGCGGCGGAGAAAGCGTGGATCGTAGCCAGCAAACCAAGCGGGCTCGAAGGTCGCCTCCTCGGCTTTGTGTGCGCTCATCGCCGTCCCCAGTGGGTAGCCGGTGGCGAGATAGAGACAGTTTCCTCGGAAAATGCGGGCGAAAATGGCCGTCGCTGCAACCCGTCTTGCAGCAGGCTCACATCCGCCTGCGCGCATGGTAGGGTTATCCCCACTGGGCGCCCTATGCGCGCAGTTCTTGGCTGATCCAACTCTTCCTCCCCAGCGTTTGAGGTTATTTGGGTTTGGCCTTGCGGCTCGCCGGTCGGTAGCCGGTGAGTCGCGTTGCCTTGGACCAGCCATCATAACGCACTGCGGGTCCTCAGCTACCAACTCCTGTAGCGATTGTGTGAAGGCAAGAAAAGACCCCAGACCGCCACGTGCGAAAACACGCGCGGCCTGGGGTAGACATCGAGATATGCCGGGGCTACCGACCCTCGGCACCCGGCGACAACGTCACCGGGGAGATGGGGGTGATCCCCTTGAGGCTTGGAGGAGTATTTGCTCCTCTGGAGCCAACAATGGCTGACCCGGCCAAACCAGGGCAGGTCGCCATCTAGGGGGGATCACGCTCACGATCTCTACCTCGGATGCCGGTGGGTGTGAGAGACGGTCAGCTAGACCAAACGCAAGCGTGGTATATCGAACGCCGATATCCGATAAGACGCTCGCGTCGAGCCCGCGTGTTTTTCTCTCGCAAGACTAGGTAGTTCCTCATCGCAGCAGCCCCCAAACTCTGCCGATGATGTGACAGTAATTTACCATAAATGTATGGAAATATCAAACCTAGGGCGTCTATCTCGCTTTGTGCTGAGTCGGTTCCTCCTGGGCCGCTGCTCCGGCCACTTTCAGTCGTGGTCCCAATCTAGTGTGGAGCGTCTGCCGTGCTGCCGGTAGGGTGGGTGGTCTATGTCAGGGGCTGAGTCGTCGGGCTCATGCCACTCGTGCAGGATGTAGGTGGCTGAAGCGACTCGCCGGCATTGGGTGTCGAGGCGCTCGCCGAGCTTGTACAGGGTCGCTGAGTCGGGCTCGCGCTCGGCTTCGAGTAGAGCGATGGCCTCTTCCAGTACGCCGCGCATGTCGGCGCGGAGTCCGATGATTCGCTCACGGGCGGCAGCTTGGGCTTCGCGCCATCTGCGGTGCTGGCCTGCCTCGGGCAGCGTGAGGCTATCGCGCACGGCATCCAGCCGCCCGCGGCCCTTGCGCGTGAGCCCCCACACAGCTCTGCTGCGGATACGGGACTGCTCAATCAGGCCAGCGGCTTCGAGCGCCTCGAGTTTGGGGCGCAGCTGGAGGGTCGTCCAGCCGTTGTGCGGGAGTCCCAGGTGCTCCTTGATGTCGCTGAGCGACTCCGGCTCGTTACGGGCTCGGTGGCAGACGGCGCGCTCGATCGCGGCCAGGATCAGATCATTCGACGGCAGCTCGGCAGGCGTAGGCTTCTCTGCGGGCATGGGGAGTAGACGCTCCTTGTGTCCGGCCTCGGCGCGGTCATCAGCCGCGCCGAGGCCACTTGGTTATTGGAGCCGCGCAAGCTAGGGCTGAGGCCCGTGATAGGTCAACGTGTGACGCCGCGCCACACAGCGCGTCAGACTCAGCGCCGAGCGGCTACGGGGGCGTTCATGTCCTCGATCTGCTCAGCAGCGGCCAGCAACTCGGAGACCGTGATTTTGTCAAGCGTTAGTTGATGACGAAGCCGACGGCGTGAATACAGCCGAATCCACCACCGACCTTGGCCGTGGCACGTCATACCAGTCCGCCAGGAGATCCCACTGCTCGTCCAGCGCGGCCATGAACGACGCGGCCCAACTCACAGTCTGGTGCACCGGACAATCTGGCTCTGGCGCTTCCGTGTTCTTGCACGCGCATGATGTGATCCACGCTCGCCACGTCTCCGCAAGACCGCTCAAGGAGGCGTCCATATAGGTGGCCTGGACGAAGGTGGCAATCTCGCTCCATCCACCGACGGCGATCCGCAGGATCGACTCGTCTATCTCGGTGAGCGTGGTCGGCTTGCGGATCATCCATACCGCGTCGGCTACGAGCTGCTCGGCCTTGGGGTCGGGCAGCACCCACAGACCCCCGCGCTCACGAGTGAACGCCTCAAGCTCAGTTAGGAAGCAGGCGTGGTAGTAGAGCGACTTGCGGACGAAGTAGTCGGTGTCCGCTGTCTCCCCTGCGCGCTGGTTGCGCAGGGCCATCGCTATGTCGTTGCGTAGTCCGGCGATGTAGGACCAGATGGCGTAGTAGCGCTCAAACCGGGCCAGCCAGTCGACCCGCATGGCGGACTCCAGCGGCGGACGGCGGGCCTGCTGTGCCATTCGCTGCTCGCCAATCAGGAAGGCGACCTCGCGGCGGAGCAGGTGCTCGGCCATATCCGTGATGAGCGCGTCAAAGGGACTGTTGCCGTCTTGGCGTGCCTTGAACAGGCTGGCTGGCTCATAGCTGAGCCAGCGCGCGATCGTTCCGACTCTGCCGGTTTGACCTCGGCGTCCTCGGAGTGGTTTGCCCTGTGTGCCGGGCTCCAGACCGAGTGCTGCCCGCGCTGCTGCCGCTCGATTTGGCGTAGTGCCAGCCTGCGGGTGCTCCTCCAGCGAGTCGGCGGCCTCCTCAAGGAACACAACGACCACCCCTGCGGCGACATCAAGCGAGGGTGTGGTGCGGCTGTGGTCGCTGGCCTCGGCCACGACGCAGCCCAACGCCATCAAGTCGGCTTGCGAGGCGACGGCGCTGATCGCGGCTCCGTGGCCTTCGGCGAGTGCCCGGATCGCGGTGGTGATCGTGCTCTGCAACTGCTTCGACATAGGACGCGAAATCGTAGTGGCTGTGTCGGGGCTGTAGCGCAGTAGTGGTGGGGACACTGGAGCCATGCAGCCGTCGCCGCCCTCGAAAACGCTTGAGCGCGTTGTCGGCCTCGCCGTTGTGACGGTGGTGGTGCTGAACGCGCTGGCCTCAGTACTCCCACGAATCACGCCGTCACTGACCGTGCTTGGCGTCCTCGTGCTTATCGGTCGCGCGGTGTGGTTCTACACCAGGTGACTACAAAAACGTATTGACTCATTTACGAAATTGCGGCAATATCAGGAGGTTAACCGAACAAAGGGCGAACAAACTAACAAGGAGGTAAGCATGTAATAGCTAAGTCGAAAGGAGGTGCATATCTATGACACGTCGTATTAAGGTGAAGGGAATTAGAAAGAGCGAGATTGACACTGAGCAGCTCGCTCTTGTGTATTGGCTCCAGGCTAAACGGGTTCTGCGGGAACGCAGGGAGGCCGAAGCGAAAGCTCGGGCTAAGCGCCAGGAGCGCAAGCGGTGAATACCGATCTTGTTCCGGCCGTGGCGGCGGCGACAGGTGGCTCGGCTCTGCTCGGCGGTATCTGGCTGCACGAGCACAGGCAGGGTGAGGCGATGCGTGCGGGCCGAGTGTGCCTGTCTCTGCGCTTCCCGACGGGCCTTGAGCCGCTGCGGGCGTTTGCGGCTCTGGATGGTCTATCCGGTTTGCCGTACACAACCGAGCTAGTCGCGGAGGTCGTAGCCAGTGAGGGCCGTATCGAGCACTTTTTGTGGGTGCCGTCGGTGGCGCGCTCGTCGGTGGAGTCGATCCTTACCGGAGTTATCCCGAGCTTGCGAGTAAGCGAGCCATCATCCGTGCCCGACGAGACGGCCACGTTGGCGCTACGGCTGTTTATCGCCACGCCGAGCGTGCTTGCCACTGACAACGCTGAGGCAGCCGCCCGGTCGCTGCTGTCAGGGATGGCGATATTGCGCGGAGGTGAGTCGGTGGCGGTGAAGCTGGCGCTCAGGCCGGGAAGCGCGCGGGTGCGTCGGGAGCCGGACGCACTAACACCGAGGGAGCGAGAGATCGCGCGGGCGTGGCAGCGCAAGACCACGGTTCCGGGTTTCGGCGTCAGCGGCTTGGTGCTTATCCGCACGGGGAGCATGGGTCGGGCGCGGGAGCTGGCGGCGCACATCGAAAACGTGCTGCGTGTCCGTAGAGGGATCGCTGGTGGTGTTCGCATCACCTACGGGCGCGGTCACAGGAGCCTCGCTTCCTTGCCGCGGACGACTCGCACGTCGGGCTGGCTCTCGGGCGCTGAGCTGTTGCCGTTGTTGGGTTGGCCACTTGGGCCGGATACGACCCCGAACGTTGAGGTTGGCAGCCGCGAGCTACTGGTCGCTGGAGGCATACCCCGCGCGGGGCGGCGGCTGTTCATCGGCCGCGATGTGCATGGTGAGCGTCCAGTCGCACTCGACGCCACAGCGGCCCGTCACCACATGGCGGTCTGCGGACCGAGCGGTGTCGGCAAGAGCGTGTTGCTCGCCCGCTGCATCTTGGATGACATCGAACGTGGCTATGGCGGCGTCGTGATCGATCCGAAGGCCGACCTCATCGACACCATCCTCGACCGCGTCCCGGCCCGTCACGCCGAGCGGATCGTAGTTCTCGATCCCGGTGATGACCGTCCGCTTCCGGGTGTGGCGCTGCTGGCCGGTGGTGATCCTGACTCCCGTGCGGATGTGCTGACCGGCACGTTGAAGTCGATCTTCACCGGCGCCTGGGGCGTGCGCAGCGATTTCTATGGTCGCTTGGCGATTCGCACGTTGAGCGAGGTTCCCGGCGCGTCGCTTGCCGACATGGGCCGCTTGTTCTTCGAGGAGCGGTTCCGGCGGTCGGCCATCGCGCGGCTGCGTGACCCATTCCTGATCTCCTCGTGGCAGAGCTACGAGTCTCTGAGCACGGCGGCGCAGGCTGAGCACGTCCAGGCACCGATGGCGCGGGTGATGACGCTGTTGTCACGGCCACGGGTGCGGGCGGTGCTGGCGAGCCCGGAGCCGAAGCTGGACGTCGCCCGGATCTTCCGTGAGCGTAAGTGGCTGTTGGTGTCGCTCGCGCCGGGGGTCATCTCCGAAGCCGGGGCAACGCTGGTCGGTGCTGCCTTGATGTATTCGATCTGGAGCGCCGTGGAGGCACGAGTCGCACTCGCGCCCGAGCGGCGTCATCCGATCTTCCTCTACGTCGATGAGCTGGCAACCGTCACCAACGGGCTGCCATTCGGGTTCGAGCTGCTGGCCGAGCGCGCCCGTGGGCTCGGCGCAGGACTGACGGTCGCGTTGCAGACACTCGGTCGTATCCCCGAGCCGACGCGCTCTGCGGTGCTGGGGAACGTGGCGACATTCGTCGCGTTCCGGGCAGGGGCTATGGAGGCGTCTGCCATCGCCCGCCAGCTACCAGGACTCACCGAGGCCGACGTCGCTGCGCTCGGCCGTTTCGAGGTCGCGGCCAGAGTCGGCACCGGCTCCGGTGGCGCAGTCGCGGTCGTGACCGGCCGCACCGAGCCACTGCCGCCCATGACCGGGGAAGCGGAAGCGATCCGCGAGCGCTCAGCCGCGCGGTATGGGACCAAGCTCGAGCCAACGCCTGCCCCGGCCGACGAGCCGGACGGTTTAGACGAGGCTCTTGGGTATGAGCGGAGGCGCTCGTGACCTATCCGCTCGGTTATCCGCTCGCGTCGAGTGGGACACCCCAGGACGCCCCAGGTGGCGGGGGTTCTGCACCGACACGTCCAACGAAAGACCTACGGTCTTCTTCTCGCTTCTCCGCCCGCCAGGTGGCTGCCATCCGTGAGCGGCTGTCGGCGCGTGACCGAGACATCCTGGCGACGGTCGCCCGATTCCGCGCCATGAGCGGAGAGCAGCTACAGCGCTTGTTCTGGCCGGAGGGCACGCCTGCGACCAGGGCGCGTCTGGCCCGCCACGGCCTCGCACGTCTCAGTGAGCTTGGTGTGCTGGCACCACTCGCTCGACAGGTCGGAGGTATCCGCGCCGGGAGCCGAGGCCGATGCTTCGCGGTCGGACTGGCCGGACAACGCCTACTCGCCAAGGGAGGCTCCACACGGCGCGCGCGCCACCCTCACACACCCGGCGAGCGGTATCTCGCGCACACGCTGGCCGTCGCTCACATCTATGTGGAGCTGGTGGAAGCAGAGCGCCACGGCAGCGTTGATCTGCTCGCCTTCGACGCAGAGCCGGTCTGCTGGCGAACCTATCTCGGCCCCTTTGGTGCGCGGCTGACGCTCAAGCCCGACGCCTACGTGAAGCTCGGCGTCGGGGAATACGAGTTCTCGTGGCTTGTGGAGCTGGACATGGCGACTGAGGCGCTCACCACCATCGAGCGCAAGGCCCAACGACACCTCGACTACCACCGCTCAGGAGAGGCCCGCCGCACCCACGGAATCTCACCGCGCGTGGCCTGGATCGCCCCCGACGAACAGCGCGCCGAAGCGCTTCGCCTGACGATGAGCCGACTACCTGCTGAGACAGAGCGACTTTTCGCGGTTGCCACCAGCACGGGCTTCTTCACAGAGGCACACGTATGAGCAGTGGAAAGCTCACGCTCTACGAGGACGACACGAACGCCTGGAGGCTGGTCGAGGCCGACGCGATGGCGACGCTCGCCAGGATGCCCGAGAACTCGGTCGACGCAATCGTGACCGATCCGCCGTATGGCATCGGCTTCCACGGTGAGGCTTGGGACGGAGCCGGTAAGGCCGGGAAGCAACTCGCGGGTGGCGCGGCCTTCGCAGCCTGGGCGCGAACCTGGGCGGCTGAGTGCCGTCGCGTGCTCAAACCCGGCGGGCACCTGATCGCCTTCGGCGCTCCGCGCACGTTCCACCGACTCACTGCCGGGGTCGAGGACGGCGGGCTCCAGATCCGTGACGTATTGATGTGGGTCCACGCCCAAGGCGCACCCAAGGCCCGCAAGCTCCCCGGCGGACTGGCAGCCATGCTCAGGCCCGCCTACGAGCCGATCCTGCTCGCACGCAAACCCCTGGGTGGGACAACGCCACGCAACATCGAGTCATGGGGCACAGGCGCGCTGAACATCGAGGCGTCCCGCGTCGGTGGCTACTGGCCCGCGCATCTCGCCCTCTCCCACGACTCCGACTGCACCGACGATGGCTGTACGTCTCAGTGCCCGGCCGGTCTGCTCGACGCTGCTCATCCCGCGCTGCGCCCGAGTCGCATGTTCTTCTGCGCCAAGGCAACCAAGGCCGAGCGAGAGGCCGGATGTGACGAGCTGCCGCTGCAATCCGATCTGCTCTACGCCCGCCCCACGGAGCGGCTGCGGCGCAATATCCACCCCACGGTCAAACCGCTCGCGCTGATGCGCTGGCTAGTGGCGCTCGTCACCCCGCCCGGCGGCATCGTGCTCGACCCCTTCACGGGAAGCGCGACGACGGGGATCGCGGCCGTCACGGAGGACCGGGTGTTCGTCGGTATCGAACGGGAGGCGAAGTACATCGACATCGCCTGCGCCCGTCTCACTCATTGGGCGCATGAGGCAAGGAAGCGCTCGTGAGGGCTGGACGGCCCCACGGCGGGCGGAAGGACTCAGGTCTTTCTGTCCGCCGTCAAGGCCATTCAACTCACAGGAGGTATCCAGTCGTGGCAGCTACAAAGGCTCAGGAGATATTCGAGGAGGTCGAGAAACGGATCGCTTCGGGTGTCGAGAAGGCAGATGCGTTCAAGCAACTCGCCGATGAGAAAGGCCGACCCTACGACTCAATTCGCGGGAGCTACTACTCCCACAAGAAAAAGCTCGAAGGCGGCGAAAGCAAACCACGAACCCGTCGCCGGGAGACAACCCCCGACGACGCCATAGCCGACGCACGCGCAGCACTCGAACGAGCGATTGCATCAATCGACCGCGAGATCGAGGCAGCAAAAACCAGGGCAGACGAGGCCAAAGCCGAGTACGAAGCCCTCAAAGCCAGCGCGTCCGACAGAAAGAAGGCCATCACTGAGCGCCTGGAGGCGCTGAAGTGAAACGTGGGCCGATCTGAGTGGTTTCTCAGATCGGCCCACCCCAGTTATGCCACTAACAACTGGACTTAACAAGTACTCCGAGGGAAAATAGTAATGCAAATAACCAAAGAAGGAGGAAAGATATGGCAGATAGTAACCAAACTAAATCAAGCACGGCGATTGTGTATCTGCGCACAGCGTCGACAGACCAAGACGATCATTCGGCGGCATTGGAGTGCCAGTGGGATGCCTGCAAAGACTACGCCCGCGAGAGGAACCTGCGCATCGTTGGCACCTACACCGATGCCGGTGTCTCAGGCATGAACCCGCGACGTCCAGCACTCGATCATCTGATGGAAGACGAGCTGCCGCTGGGTCGCGCCCATTACCTCATCACAGCTGATGAGACCCGGCTCGCACGCTCGATGACGTTGCGGCTAGCACTCGAACTCCAGCTCGGGCGGTATGGGGTCGAGCTGGTCGTGGCGTCGCAGGCATATAGCACATCAACCAGTTAGCAAGAAAGGAGGAACATTGCCAGCATCCACAACAATGTTGCGCGACGGTGAGCCGTCCACGGACACGAAGAGAGCGGTCATTTATCTGCGGGTCTCTAGCGATCAGCAGGTGGAGCGCGGGTATGGAGATGAGGGCTACTCCGTGCCTGCGCAGCGAGAGGCTTGTACGCGCAAGGCGACCGAACTTGGGGCTGCGGTTGTCGCGGAGTATGTCGATCTCGCCAAGTCCGCCAAGACCAAGAACCGGCCGCGATTCATGGAAATGGTCGCCAACATCGAGCGCGACCGCAACGTCGATTACGTCATCGTGCACAAGCTCAACCGTTTCGCACGCAAGGCGATGGACGATTCCGTCATCGACTACCGACTCAGCCAGGCGGGCGCGCAGCTCGCCTCGGTTCAGGAGCACATCGACGCCACACCAGCGGGCAAGCTCAACCACCGCATCCACGCAGCCTTCGCTGAGTATGAGAACGAGAACCTCGCCGCGGAGATCCGCAAGGGTCAAATCCAGAAGCATCAAGCCGGAGGCACACCCTTCACCGCCCCGATCGGGTACAAGCACGCGCCCGTTGAATTCGAGGGGCGGCTGATCAACTCGATCATCATCGATGAGGATCGCGCCCACCTCGTACAACTCGCCTTCGACCTCTACGACACCGGCGAGTACAGCATCAGCCGACTACGAGAAGCCCTCGAAGCACACGGGCTCACCAGCCGCCCCACCCGCAAGAAGGTCTCACGCCCACTCTCGCGCACGGGAGTTCACAAGCTGCTGCGCAACCCCTACTACATCGGGATCGTCGTCTACATGGGCAAACGCGTCAAGGGGCGACACCCCCAGCTGATCGACAACGCGCTATTCGAGCGAGTGCAGGCACGCCTCGATGCGCAGCGAGCAGCCGGGGATCGACCCCGACGCCATCATCACTACCTCAAGGGAAGCCTCACATGCGATGAGTGCGGAGCGCGCCTCATCTACGGCAAGCACCGCGGCAAAGGCGGCATCTACGAATACTTCAGTTGCGTACGCCGCCGCGCCCGCAACTCCGGCACATGCCCATCCCGCCACTACCCCGTCGACCGAGTCGAGCACGAAGTCGCCGCGCTCTACTGGTCACTGAAGCTCTCCCCCAAACAGATCGCAGCGATACGCGCAGCGGTCAAGGCCGTCGCGCAAGAGCACATCACCGTGATCGAGCGAGCCGCCGCCCGCCGCCGCCGCCGCCTGCAAACCCTGGAGGACGAGCAGACCAAGCTCCTGGAGCTGCACTTCAAAGGCGGCGTGTCCGAGAACGTCATGCGCCGCACGACCAAACGCATCGAAACCGAGGAAGCCACGCTCACCGACCTCCTGAGCCGCTCGAAGGTCCAGCTCGAAGACATCCACACAGCACTGGAGGACGCCCTCGCGCTCACAGAGAAACCGCTCGAAACCTACCTGGAGGCGAGCGACCTGGGACGACGCATCCTCAACCAAATCTTCTTCAGCGAGATCCGCGTCGGAGAAGACGGCGTCACCGAGGCAACCATCCAGAAGCCCTACGAGCGCATCATCGCGGCACGCTTGGTCCGCCGCCGCCCCGAGAACTGCCCGCCCGCCCAGCGGCGCTGCACCCAGCCAAACCCCGACCCCTTTTCTTTGGGACCGGGGTTTGACCGCGAACGAATTGGCGCGCCCGAGAGGATTCGAACCTCTGACCTTCGGTTCCGTAGACCGACGCTCTATCCAGCTGAGCTACGGGCGCAGACGGCGTAGTGTAGTTGGCTGAGCCGATTCGCCACGGCCCGCCGCATCAGCGCTCCAGCTCGCTCGCCAGCAGCTCCATCAGCAGCGAGTCGTGCCAGCCCTCGCCGCCCGTGTCGCGCTCGTGCTCGCGCATCACGCCCACGCGGCGGAAGCCCACCTTCTCATAGGCCCTGATGGCCGCCGCGTTCTCCGTCGCGGGGTCGATCGTCACGCGGTGGTGGCCGCGCTCCTCCATCAGCAGCAGCACCACGCGCCGAACTGCCTCCGTGCCGTAGCCGCGGCCGTGCAGCGCTGGATCGAGGAACAGGTCGATGCCCGCGTGACGGTACTTCGGCTCAGGCTCCTCCCAGTACTGGATCAGCCCCGCCACCGCACCGTCCACCTCGATCGTCAGCCGCGTCGACTGCGGCTCATCCCACGGGAAGTCGGGGTCCGGCTCATCCCACCAGCGCATCACCTCCGGCGTGCGGTGGATGCGCAGCAGTTCCGCCTCGTCGCCGTGCGCCAGCGGGCGCAGCGTCAACTTCGACCGCGCCGCCTCCATCCGATCTCAGCCACGCAGCCCGCTCGCTACGCGAACGACCATCAGGATCGCGAACGCCGCGCCCAGCAGACGCCGAAACCAGTTCACGCCGTCAGCCATCTCCCCGTAGGCCCACGCGCCGATCGCCAGGTAGCAGATCGCAACGGCGTAGTCGTGCGCGCGGCCGTGCACCACTCCGCCGACAGCGCCCGCCACGAGCCCCACCGCTAGCGGGACGTTGGGGAACTGAACGATCGGGAAGCCGCGCGGGAAGCCGCTCTCGGTCAGACGCTTGAACTCGGAGCGGATCGCTTGCAGAGGCCCAGTGTACGTGGGACCGCCCAGCGGCCGGGCTGGCGAGCTACGCCGGGCCCGGCGGGCGGACGTCCAGGCCGAGCGCCGTCGCGATCGCGATCGTCTGATCGGGGTCCACGATCATGCCGCGCAGCTTCGCCGTCGCGGGGTCCAGCGCGGAGATGTCCGAGCCGCGAACGTCCGCGCGCTCCAGGTCCGCGCCGTGCAGCGACGCGCCCGACAGGTCCACCTCGCGCAGCGTCGCGCCCGCGCACAGCGCGTTCATCAGATCAGCCTCGCGCATGCGCACGCGCGTGAAGCTCGCGTTGCGCAGATCCGCGCCCGCGAGCGACACGAACGACCAATCGCCGCCCACGCAGGAGATCGGACCGAACCTGCAGCCCGCGAACGTGCTGCCCACGAGCTTGCACTCCTCGAACGACGCGTCGAAGAACACGCAGTTCGTGAACGTGCAGTTCAAGAACGCCGCGTCAACGTAGCGCGACGAGTTGAGACGACATTCGCGAAACGTGCACTCCTCGAACAGCGAGCCGCGGCCGCTCGACTCGATCATGTCCACGTCCACAAACGCCACGCGCGTGTGTTCGCACCCCGACAGGTCCGCGCCGTACCAGTCCGCTTTCACCACCTCCGTCTCCGTCCGCGGGGGCGCGGCGCCGTGGCGTGGATCGGGCATGCGCGCATCCTCTCACGATGTGGAGCGGCGAAAACGGCGCACCGCGTGCGCCAGCGCCAGCACCTTCAGCCCCCACTCCGGCGCCTTCCACAGCGCGCGCAGAGCCACGATCAGCTCGATGTCCTCGGATGTCAGATGCGGCCACATGGGGTCGACTCAAACCCTCGGCGGGACTCTCCCCCGCTCGCGCACATCTTCTCCATACGGCAAGAATTTCCATAGTGCACGTTTCTCTCTCAGACAGTCGTCTTCCTGATCTGCCCCTCCGGCCGGCTTGCCCACTGCACCTCACATTCGCGCGATCTGCGACGTTGTGCTCCACATGAACCGAACAGATATCCGCTTCCCCTCCGGCGCCGACTCGTGCGCCGCCTGGCTCTACGAGCCCGCAGGAGACTCTCCGTCGACGCCCATCGTCGTAATGGCGCACGGCCTGTCCGGCACCAGGCGCGACCGACTCGGCGCCTTCGCCGAGCGCTTCGCCTCCGCGGGCATCGCCGCGCTCGTGTTCGACCATCGAGGCTTCGGCGACAGCGGCGGCGAGCCCGACCTGTTCCAGCCTGCGCGCCAACTCCAGGACTGGCGCGCCGCGATCGCCTTCGCCCGCTCCCTGCCTCGCGTCGACGCTGAGCGCCTCGCCACGTTCGGGTCCTCCATGGGCGCCGGCAACGCGCTCGCCGCGGCAGCCGCCGACCCCCGCGTCGCCGCATCCATCGGCCAGGTGCCGTTTCTCGACATGTGGACCCAGGCGCACCGCTCCTCCCCACTCGTGACCGCCCGTATGCTGCTCGCCGCGATTCTCGGACGCCACCTGCCGGCAGTTGGACCACCCAATGAGGCAGCCTTCATAAACGCCCCAGACGCCGAGGCCGGCTGGCGACGCGTCGTCGCCACGGGCGAGGACTCGCGCTGGCGCGACAGCGTATCTGCGCGCTGGCTGCTCGGGCGCCCCTTCCGTCCCAGCCGCCACGCCGCAAAGCTGCACTGCCCGTGGCTCGTGTGCGTCGGAGAGACCGACCAGGTCGCAAAGCCCGGGCCCGCGATCGCAGCTGCACGTCGCGCGCCGCTCGGCGAGTTGCGCACATACCCCGGCGTCGATCACTTCGACATCTACGACGGCCCCCACCACGAGGCGCTGCTCGCCGACCAGCTCGAGTTCCTCCAGCGCCACCTCCTCGCCTGACGCACCAATCGGTGTGAGGTTTGCGCTGCCTCGCTGAGGGGTAATTCACCTCGACCGAAGCGCTGCGACGCACGGATGCCGAGCCGCTCGGCGCCGGAGGAGAGCATGAGTCTTTTCACCATCTCCGACGAGGTGACCACCGAGTACCCCAGGCCCGCCCCAGACGTCGTCGTACTCGTCGTCAGCGGTGAGATCGACTACGGCGCAAGCCCACGCCTCAGAGAGCGCCTCCATGACGAGATACACGCGCGCAAGCAACATTTGGTGATCGACCTCTCAGCCGTCACATTCATCGACTCGATGGCCGTCGGCGTGCTCGTCGGCGCCGTCACCAGGCTTCACGAGACGGGCGGCTCTCTGCGCGTCGTCTGCTCCGAGGAGAACGACCGTGTCCTACGGATCTTCGACATCGCCGGCGTCGCCAACCTGATCCAGGTTCACCACTCACGCTTGGAGGCACTAGCAGCGCTCAACGCCCCTTCCGAGGAGGGGACTCCTTGGCTGGCGCAGACACTGGCGATCGCCGCCCCCCACGGCGAGCCGGGCTTCGCACGCGATACGCCGGCGATGTCCGCCGCACGAAAGTACGACCACGATGCCGCCGTGAGGACCGACGGGCAGCCCGGTGCAGCCATGCGTCGGGGCAGTATCGACGAGCTCGCCTGAAGGCGAAGCGCGGGCGGCGCGCGTGGGGTCGACACGCCTCCGCCCTTGCTCCTTGGATCCATCGTTCTTGCGTTGACTCGCCTTGACGCAATCGGTTAGTTGGGTAGCGTGTCGCTGATGTCCAAATGGCGTATTTGGTGGCTGGAAGTTCTCGGCGCTCCACCATCTGAGGAGCTGGCAGCAACCGCAAGCCACCTCGGCTCCCACGAGATCCGCCAAGCCAGGAAGCTACTCCGACTCGGTCGTGCAGCAGACGACGTTGCGGTCGCCCGCTGTGTGGTGACGCTAGCGCGGGAGCGCCAGCGCGAACACGGTCACAGGCTCGGGCTTGCGATCGCGCTCTTGCTTGGGTTGGCTGGGCTGGGTGCAGCGGTAGTCGCAATGGCGCGACTCGAACTTGCTCGAGGACTGTCAATCGCCTTCGTCTCGGGGATTGTTCTCTTCTACGGCGTGTTGTGCGTCACGCTCGAAAATCGAAACGCCGGCAAGGCTGAGCGACTCAATCGGGAGGTTCTGCAGCGTGCCGGGCTCCCATACGCGCCGGCGGGCACGAGAACGCTGGCATATGTTCACCCGCTTGTCGCGGCGCTACTTTGCGCCATCCAAACCGCCTTGTTCATGCCGCTCCTAGGCACAGCAGCACTTCTTGTAAACGGGGAAGCGCTGTCACCGAGGAATATCGTCGCAGCGGGGCTGCCCAACTGGCTCTTGTTCATCTGGGCTGTCTGTGTTGCTTTCTGCGCCAGGCTTCGCCTCTGGAGGAACGATAGAGCGTCCGCTGAGGATCGTCGACGAGCATCTGACGCCTGACGTTGGCAGCGGAGCACCCCCAGCGAAAACGAGGAGATCGGGATGACGGTGATCGACTTCCTCAAACGCCACGACCTTGCATCCTCTTCATGTAGCGTCTACCATCGTTCGGATGACGCTACATAAGCCCTCGCCGAAGCCCGAAGTTGGCATCCGTGAGCTGCACGATCAGCTGAGCCGATACGTGCACCACGCCGCTCAAGGCGGCGAGGTACTCGTGACGATGCGTGGCAGGCGAGTCGCGCGGCTTTCGCCCGTGAACGACGGAGACCCGCTCGCCGATCTGCGCGCGCGGGGGCTCGTCCGAGAGCCAACCCAGCCCAAACAGCCCAGCGCGGCACACAAGCAACTTCGATCGCTCGGGCCGGTGTCCGACCTCGTCGCCGAGCAGCGCCGTTGATCGCCTACTTCGACACGTCTGCGCTGATGAAGCTCGTCTTCGCCGAGCAGGGATCAGACCTCGCCAAAGAGCTGTGGGACCAGGTTGGAGATGTCGCATCCAGTCAGCTCATATACCCAGAGGCCCGCGCCGCGGCGGCGATGGCCTGCCGGATGGGTCGGATCGATACAAACACCCTGCGCAGCGCCGTCCGCGCCATCGACGACTTGTACGCTGAGCTTCGCGTGATCGGCATCGACGACGCCTTGGCGCGATCCGCCGGCGAACTCGCCCAGCTTCACAGCCTGCGCGGCTACGACGCCGTTCATCTTGCCTCGGCGATCGGCGTCGAAGACCCAGGACTCGTGACCGTTACGTGGGATCAAGATCTGGCAGACGCAGCTATCGCATGCGGCTACCCAGTCGTTCCCGCCTCGCCCTGACCCCGAGCTTCACGGTTCGAACTTCGATCGAGCACGGAGAGGGAGGGATTCGAACCCTCGAACGAGGTTGCCCCCGTTACGCGATTTCCAGTCGCGCCCGTTCAACCGCTCCGGCACCTCTCCAGGTGCATGTGCGCCGATCTGGCGATCGGCGGCGGCATGACCAAGGCTACGACACCGACGCGCCGCGCGGTTGCTAGGCTGCCCGCATGCTCCTCGCCACAGCGAAGCCTTCGCCAAGACGATCGGCCTGCTCGTCACGTTCATCGGCATCGGCATGATCGTCAACATCATCGTCGTCTACATCGCCGTCCAGATCCGCGGCGAGCGCCGCCAGAACCAGGAGTACCTGGCCTCGCGCCGCCCGCCCGGCTCTCTGAGCCGGCCGCACGGCCCTCGCGAGGCGTCGGCGACCCGCGCGCATCCGAGCCGCGGCCTGCGGCTCCTAGATGATGTAGACGGGCGTGCCCACCGGCGACGCGGTCGTACAGGTCGATCACGTCCGGGATGCGCATGCGCACGCAGCCGTGCGAGGCGTCGTGGCCGATCGAGGAGTACTCGCTCGGGTCGATCCCGTGGATGCCAGCACCGCCTTCGAAGGACATGAAGCGCGCCTTCAGCGGGTCCGCCGGGCCGGGCGGCACGACCGTGCCCGCCAGCGCGCCAGCCCACGCTTTCTTCGGCACGTACCAGGGCGGGTCCACCTGCTCCCATTCGATGTGGTGCAGGCCCGGCGGGCGTTTCCAGGCCTTCCATGCCGACAGCGATTTCGTAGGTCTTCGACAGTTTCAGGTGGCTGTAGAACCTCAGCCTGAAGGCGTCCCGGTCGACCACGATGTAGGCCGGGTACTTCTGCGCCAGCTGCGACGGTCGTCACCTTCGGCTGCACCGCTTTGCGTCGGCACCGTCAGCGTGCGGCTCGCGATGTCGCCGCACGAGCGCCGACTCGATGCGCCCGCCGAGCTTCGGGCTGTCCACCTTCAGCCCCACCCGGCCGCGAACCTCGCTCAGCCCGCTCGCGCTCGGCTGCACCGTCGCGTCGCGCGGCGCGCGGTTCACCGCCGCGCGCACCTTCGCCGTCAGCGCGCGCACCGCCGCGTGGGAGTAGCTCACCACGAGCGGCGACGTTGCGGTTGACGCTGCCGCCGAACACGCCCCGCGCCGTGCGCGTGATGATCGATCCGTCGCGGCTCGCGCTCAGCGCCTGGGAGACCATGTTCGACGACGTCCACCCGCACCTGCGCTTCGCTCGCGTCGAGCGTCCACGTGTGCGAGCCCGAGCTGACCGTCACGGCGCCGGTTGCAGCGGCGCTACCAGGTCGTCGTTCGACCTTTCGTCGCGCCGCCGCCTCGTGCAGGCCGCCGACCGCCACGCCGTCGACGCTCACGCCCTTCGCGATCACGTCTCGTGCGCGAGTGGTCGTACACATAGGCGCCAGCCACCAGCACCACGAGCAGTACCGCCACCGCCAGCGCCACCATCGGCAGCGCCGATCGGGTGCGCGATGCCGCAGAGCCGCCGCCCACGGAGGTCGCGGCCATCAAAACCTCTCACTCATTCCGATTACGTGCACCGACCGCCCGAGTCTAGCGTCCGCCAGGGCGGTGCAAGCCGGATTGCGCACCCGCCCAACCTCGACCGACAGAGATGGCGTGAATGTAGTTTTACTTGACACGACTGCCCGTCTGTGTAAAGTGAACGCGGAGAGCTGGAGCAGCACCACCAACCCAGGAGGTCGCCACGCCATGTCCGCAGCACCCACAGCCGCCAGCACGCAGATCCCCAACGCCCCTCAGCCCAAGCCGCAGCGGCGAGAGCGCCGACGCGGTCTGGCGCGACCCCAAGCGCTACGCGTGGCTGCTCGGCCTGGTCGTCCCGACGCTCCCGTTCCTCGCCTGGGGCCTCGTCGCAGCTCACCGGCCTCGGCGTCTTCTGGTTCTACGGGCCGGTGCTCGTCTTCGGCGATCTTCCCGCTGCTCGACCTCGCCATCGGCAACGACGCGAGCAACCCGCCCGACAGCGTCATCAAGTGGCTCGAGCAGGACCGCTACTACCGCTGGTGCACCTACCTCTACATCCCGATCCAGTACGCCGGGCTCGATCTTCGCCTGCTGGCTGTGGGCGCACGGCGACCTGTCCGACGCTCGAGAGCGTCGGCCTCGCGCTGACCGTCGGCATGGTCAGCGGCATCGCGATCAACACCGCGCACGAGCTCGGCCACAAGCGCGCCAGCCGTCGAGCGCTGGCTCAGCAAGGTCGCGCTCGCGCAGAGCGGCTACGGACACTTCTTCATCGAGCACAACCGCGGCCACCACGTGCGCGTCGCCACGCCCGAGGACCCCGCCAGCGCGCGCCTCGGCGAGAGCTTCTACGCGCTTCCTGCCGCGCACCGTCATCGGCAGCCTGCGCTCCGCGTGGGAGCTCGAGCGCACCCGCCTCGATCGCGCTCGGCACGCTCCACCGTCGGCCCGCGCAACGACATCCTCAACGCGTGGGCGCATGACCGTCGTGCTGTTCGGCGCGCTGATCGCCGTCTTCGGCGTCGTCGTCGCTGCCCTACCTGCTGATCCAGGCGATCGTCGGCTTCTCGCTGCTCGAGGTCGTCAACTACCTCGAGCACTACGGCCTGCTGCGCCAGAAGCGCGACGACGGCCGCTACGAGCGCACCCGCCCGGAGCACAGCTGGAACAGCAACAGCGTCGCCTCCAACGTGCTGCTCTACCACCTGCAGCGCCACTCCGACCACCACGCCAACCCGATCCGCCGCTACCAGGCGCTGCGCCACGTCGACGAGGCGCCGCAGCTGCCGACCGGCTACGCCGGCATGATCGTGCTCGCCCTCATCCCGCCCGTGTGGCGGCGCGTGATGGACCACCGCGTGCTCGAGCACTACGCGGCGAACTCGAGCGCGTCAACGTCCAACCCGCGGCCTGACCCGAGAGGACGCTCGACCGCTACCGGGCAGCCGCGTGAGCCGCTACCGCTGTCCCTGCCTGCGGCTACGTCTACGACGAGCAGCTCGGGCACCCGCGCGAGGGCTTCCCCGCCGGCACCCCCTGGAGCGAGGTGCCCGACGACTGGGCGTGCCCCGACTGCGGCGTGCGCGACAAGGTCGACTTCGAGCGGGACGAGCCGTGACGCACGGGGGCGCCCGCCGCGAGCGCCGCCCTGCGCATGTGCGCCGTCAGACGACGCAGTCCCTACTCCGTCGCCGCGCGCGAGCTGCTGCGCGACACGCTGCTCGACGCCGCGTGCGACGAGCTGCAGCGACGCGCCGCTGGGCGGACATCACGATGGCCGACATCGCGCAGGCGGCCGGCGTCAGCCGCCAGACGCTCTACAACGAGTTCGGCTCGCGCGACGAGTTCGCGCAGGTCCTCGTTCTGCGCGAGGCCGACCGCTTCCTCGACGTCCGTCGAGCAGCGCCGTCAGCGCCAACCTCCACGACCCCGCCGCCGCGCTCGCCGCCGCCTTCGACGTGTTCCTCACCGCCGCCGCCGAGAACCCGCTGATCCGCACGATCGTCCACGGCGAGGGCGCCGAGGAGCTGCTCGCGCTGTTCACCACGCAGGGCAAGCCGATCGTCGAGAGCGCCTCCGAGCGTCTCACCGCCGTGATGCTCGCCGGCTGGCCCGCGGTGGAGCCCGTCGACGCTGAGCTGCTCAGCGAGTGCCTCGTGCGTCTCGCCATCAGCTACGCCGCGCTGCCCACAGGGCCCGCCAGCATGACCGCCGCGTCGGTCTCAGCACTGCTCGGCCCCTACATCGAGCGATTGCTGGCCGCCTCCTCCTCGTGAGCCGCGGCCCTCGCCCGGCGGTACTCGTTCACCACGATCTCCGTCAGCTCGTCAACCGACGTGTCCGCCGTGGGCTTGTCCAAAGCGATCACGCCGTCCTGGATCATGCTCACGCGGTCGCACGCCTCGAGCACGTGCACGTAGTTGTGGAGGATCATGATGATCGACACCCTCCCCTCCTCCTTCAGGCGCGCCACCAGATCGAGGATCATCGCGCCCTCCTTCGCGCCCATCGCCGCGAGCGGCTCGTCCAGCAGCAGGATGTCCGCGTCGGAGTTCACCGTGCGCGCCACCGCGATCGCCTGGCGCTGGCCACCAGATAGACGCGCGACCGCCACGTCGATGCGCGGGATGTTGATGCCGATGCCGTCAAGCGCCGCGCGCGCTTCTCGCTTCATCTGCCGGTTGGCCAGCAGCGGCAGCGGGCGGTGCACGCGCTCGCGGCGCAGGAACAGGTTGTGGAACACGGACAGTTCGTCGATCAGCGCGAGGTCCTGGTAGACGGTCTCGATCCCCTGCGCGCGAGCGTCGTCGACGCTCTTCGGCGCGTACGGCTGCCCGTGCAGGAACATGCTGCCCGAGTCCTGCTTCTGAAAGCCGCACAGGATCTTGATCAGCGTGGACTTGCCCGCCCCGTTGTCGCCCAGCAGGCCGAGCACCTCGCCCTTTTTCAGATGCAGGTTCACGTCCCGCAGCGCCGTCACAGGGCCGAAGCGCTTGGCGATGTGCTCCACGCGCAGCACGTCGTCCGGCGCTGACGTCACGCCCACCACGCTCTGGGCTGGCACAGCGTCAGCCACCGGTGTGCCCCCTGCGCGCGCGGCCCACGAACACGTTCGCCGTCATCGCCACGATGATCGCCAGGCCGGTGTAGAACAGCAGGTAGTTCGCGTCCGCGCCCTGCAGGATCAGCCCGTCCTTGAGGATGCCGAGGAACAGCGCGCCGATGAACGCGCCCACGACCGTGCCCGAGCCGCCCGACAACAGCGTGCCGCCGATCACAGCGCCAGCGATCGCGATCAGCAGCAGTTCGTTCGGGCCGGACGGGTCGGGCTGGATCGTCTGCGAGCGCACCGCCTCGAAGATGCCCACCAAGCCCGCCAGCAGAGCGCACAGCACGAAGTTGCGGATCGTCACCAGCTTCACCCTCACCCCAGCCTCCGCCGCGCCGATCTTGTTGGAGCCGATCGCCACCGTGTAGAGGCCCCAGCGGGTGAACGTGAGCACGACCTGGAGCACGATCACGATCACGACCGCCCAGATCAGCTCCGAGTAGACGCCCCCACCGAAGATTTTGGCGAACGTGCCGATGTGGTTGACTTTTTCCGGCAGCGTGATGTGGTGACCGTTGACCACGTGGTGAGCCTGCACCGTCGTCTGTGTGATCTTCGCGCCCGGGGTTTCCACCGGCGTTCCATGCGAGATGATCAGGCTCAGGCCCTCGAATGTGAACAGTATCCCCAGCGTGGCCACGAACGACGCCACGCCGACGAACGCCACGAACATCCCGTTCACCACACCCACCAGCGCGCACACGGCGAGGGCGATGATCGTCGCGGGCACCAGCCCCAGCCCCGCTGCGGTGTCGAGCTTGTAGAAGAGGATCGGCGCGAACATGTACATCGCGCCGATCGACAGGTCGATCTCGCCGAGGATCATCACGAACACCTCGCCCATGCCGAGGATCGCCAGCGGCGCGAAGTACGGCAGCAGCGTCTTGAAGTTCTCGCCCGTGAAGAACGTGCTCGTGTTCAGCGAGAAGTAGATCGCCACGACGATCGTCACGACGATGATGCTGCCCTCGCGCAGGGCCACCACGCGGTTGCGCAGTTCGCGCCCGATGGGCAGCCTTCGCGTCTCTTCGGCGTGCGACACGCGCGCGGAGGGATCGCTACCAGCGGGGCTCTGTGCTGTGCTGGCCACGATCCCTCCGGGCTCTGCGATCCCTAGCCGATGACCTTCGCCGCGGTCGCCGTGCCCTCGTAGCGCGACTTCGAGCTCACGTACGGTTTGACCGTTTCTTTGTTCAGGAACTTCAGGCCCGTGTCGACTTCCGAGGGGCCCGTCAGCGTGCCGGACACCTGGTACATGAACAGCTGCAGCACCGGCAGGAAGCCCTGCAGATAGGGCTGCTGATCGATCGTGAATTCGATGTTGCCTTCCTGCAACAGCCGCTGGGTCTGTTCGGTCAGATCGAAGCCCCCGGCCTTCACTCCCTTCGACGCCAGGCCGAGCTTCTGCATCACTTTCGCGAGACTTTCGGTGCTGCCGCCGTCGACCGCGTACATGCCCTTCGCGCTCTTGTGGCTGAGGTACCACGCTTCGATCGCCGGCTCCTCCTGCGCCACCGCGGCGCCCGTGGCGACCGTCTTCGCGGTGATCGGCTTGCCCGAGTCCTTGATCGCCTTTTCAGCGCCTTCGATGCGCGGCTGCAGATTGGCCGAGCCCGGCGTGGCGATGAACAGCCCCACTTCACCCGAACCGACCTCTTCGACGATCCGTTTGCCCATTTCTTCGCCGGCCTTTTTCAGATCCTGGCCGATGTAGGCGAGGCGCGCGTTGCCAAGCGCATCGGCGTTGTAAGCGACCACGGGGATGCCGGCCTTGATAGCCGCTTCGACCGGTGCGTTGAACGCGTGCAAATCGATCAGCGCCACGGCGATCCCGTCCGCGCCGCTGGTCACGGCGCTGTTGAGCGCATTGACCATCTGGCTGACGTTGCTGTTTTCCGAGCCCGTCCACTGGTAGGAGCAGCCCAGCAGCTTGCACGCGTCCGCCGCCCCGTACTGCGTCGGGGTGAAGAACGGGTTCGTCGTCACGTGGTTCACGAACACGAACTTGTATTTCTTGCTCGAGCCGAACACGCTCGACGCCGCCCCGCCGCCGCTCGCACCGCTCGACGAGTTGGAACCGCACGCGCTCAACAGCGTACCCACCGAGCCCGCCGCCACACCGGTCATCGCCGTGCGACGAAGGAACGAGCGCCGGTCTATCTCCGGCCACGCGAATCCCGACCCGGACTGTCGCAGGCTCTCCCCATCCGCCTGCGCCTTGTCGATCTCAGACATTGCGTCCTCCTCCTATGTTCCAGGGCTGTGAATTTGACAACACAGCATCAGCGCTACCTTCTCCCCTCCGGCCGCAATAGTCAATAGGCAACATTGCGGTAAACCCGCAATCTCCATTCGGAACATCCGCGACCCGCCCGATGGCCCCGACTGTCACGAATGGCATTCACTGCCAATGGGTATACCCTCGGACGATGGCCGGGAAACCCGCCGAGCCGCCGCGACCCGGTTGGACGGAGCAAGCCGAGCCCGTCGAGCACGAGCGCACGCATGCGAGCGAGCGTCCGCACGAACGGATCGGGCCCGTGAACATCGAGCGACTGCGCAAAGACGACGGCCGCGCGCTGATCCTCTACAGCTCGATCGATCCGGCAAACGGCGCATGAGCGAGCTGCGTTTCAACGAGCTGCGCGACGAGCACGTCGCCTACGCGATCCACCGTCAGGACCGCACGTTCCTGCCCTCGCGCGAGCACTGCCCGCTGTGCCCCACCAAGCCCGGCGGGCCGCCCACCGAGATACCCCGCGAGACGTTCGAGATCGCCGTGTTCGACAACCGCTTCCCCGCCTTCGAAGCGCCCCACGGCGCGGCCGAGGTGGTCGTCTACACCGACGATCACGACGGCGTCCCTCGGCACGCTCTCGCCCGCGCGCGCCGAGGCGCTGATGTGGGTGTGGCGCCACCGCTACGCCGAGCTCGGCGCGCGCGAGGACGTCGACTACGTGTTCATCTTCGAGAACCGCGGCGTCGAGGTCGGCGTGACGCTTCACCACCCGCACGGGCAGATCTACGGCTATCCGTTCCTGCCGCCCGTCCCCGCGCTCGAGCTCGCCGCCGACGCGCGCCTGGGCGGCTGCGCGCCGTGCGCGCTGCTCGCCCGCGAGCTGCACGACGGACGGCGGGTGCTGTTCGAGAGCGAACGCGTCGTCGCGTACGTCCCCCACGCCGCGCGCTGGCCCTACGAAGCGCACGTCGTCGTGCGCGAGCACCGCCCCAGCCTGCTCGACTGCGACGCGGAGGAGCTGCGCGCGCTCGCCGCCGGGCTGCAGCGCGCTCGTCGCGTGGCTACGACGCTCTGTTCGAGCGACCGTTCCCGTACGTGATGGCCGTCCACCAGGCGCCCACCGCGCCGGCCGCGCGCCGGGCGCGGCCACCTACACGTCGAGTTCTACCCGCCGCTGCGCAGCGCGCGAGAAGCTCAAGTACCCAGCCGGCTCCGAGCAGGGCGCCGGCACGTTCATCTCAGACGTGCTGCCCGAGGAGTCCGCCGCCGCGCTGCGCGAGGCGATCGCTCGTGGCGGGTAGTCACAGCCACGCGTTCGCGCCCGGTCGCGTGAACCTGATCGGCGAGCACACCGACTACAACGACGGCCTCGCGCTGCCGTTCGCGATCGCCGAGGGCATCACCGTGCGCGCCGCACATCCGACGACGAGCGTCGCATCCAAGCCCATGCGCGCGACCTCGACGAGCGCGACGACTTCGCGCTGGAGGAGCCCATCGCCCGCGCGCAGGGATGGCGCGCCTACGTCAGAGGCATCGTCGCCGAGCTGCAGCGCGTCGGCGTGCCGCTCCCCGGCGCGACGCGATCGAGATCGCCGGCGATCTACCGCGCGGCGCCGGCCTGTCCTCCTCGGCCGCGCTCGAGGTCGCGCTCTGCCTCGCGCTCACCGAGATCAGCCACGCGCAGCGCGAGGCGGACGGCTCCAACGGCAGGCACACGCGCCAGAGCCGCACGGAGATCGCGCGGCTGTGCGCGCGCGTGGAGAACGACTGGGTCGGCGCGCACACCGGGCTGCTCGACCAGCTCGCGAGCCTGTACGGCGCACCCGATTGCGCGCTGCTGATCGACTTCCGCACGCTCGCACGTCGAGCCCGTGCCGCTGCGTGCTCGGCGACTGGCGTCTCGTCGTGCTCGACTCCGGCGAGCGTCACGCGCACGCCAGCTCCGGCTACAACGAGCGACGCGCCGAGTGCGCGCGCGCGTGCGAGCTGCTCGGCGTCGACTCGCTGCGCGACGCAGACCCCGAGCAGGCCGCGCGCCTGCCGCAGCCGCTCGCGCGACGCGCCGCGCACGTGCTCGGCGAGAACGAGCGGGTGCGCGAGGCGGTCGCGGCGCTGCACGCCGACGATCTGTCCGCGGTCGGCCGGCTGCTGGACGCCTCCCACGCGAGTCTGCGCGACCTCTACGAGGTCTCCACGCCCGCGGTCGAGCGCGACTGTCGAGCGTTTGCGCGATGCTGGCGCAGCGGCGCGCGCCTCGTCGGCGGCGGCTTCGGCGGGAGCGTGCTCGCGCTGTTCGCGCCCGGCGTGCGCTGGCCCGCCCACGCGCGCGAGGTGCGCCCCGGCGCCGGCGCGCACCTGCTCGCCGGATGAGCGGAGCCGTACGGAGCCTCGCCATCTGGCTGTCGAGGGAGCCGACAGCAACGTCGCGGGCGGCTCGCTGAGCCCGTTGTCAAAGACGCGCCGCGAGGAGCGCGCACGCGGTCATCACGATCGCCAGCGACAGCGCCGCGAGCGCTCCGTCGAGCGGCGCGAGCAGCCCCGCCACCGACAGCGCCTCGCTGCTGCCGTCGCTGCGCGTGCGCACGCCCGTCGACGCTCGAGCGTGCGCCGGCGCAGCTCGCGCGCGGGCGAGCTCAGCCGCCGCTGCGCGACGCTCATCGCCATGCAGCCGCACGCGATCAGCACGCCCGGCAGCGCGATCTCCTCGCGCGTTGACGAAGTAGCCGGTGAACGCCGGGAACGCGCCCCAGCCGATCGCGAACCAGAGGTCGCTGTGAAAGCGCCCGCCGACCAGCTCGAGGTTGTAGGCGGGCAGGAACAGCGCCGCCCGCGAGCACCAGCGGCGCGAGCCACGCCGTGACGGTGATCGCGCCGGCCACCCCGATCGCGAGCGCGCCGAGCAGGCTCACCGCCGGCGAGCGCGAGCAGCGTGCGGTCGCTGAGGCTCGTGCCGCAGCGGCCGGTCGTGCAGCTCGTCGAGCGCGTGCGCCGCGACGCCCACCGCGAGCGCGAACGCCGCCAGGCCCCACAGCAGGCGGTTGACGTACAGCTGTCGGCGCCACCGCCGCGCCGAGCGCGAAGTAGCTCAGGTGCCACGCGCGTGTAGGGCGGGTGCAGCAGCGTCGAGCAGCTCGCCCGCGCGCCCGCCGCCGAGCGCGTAGAAGGCCGGGCGCTGCAGGCGCCTCGCGCCGCATCGCCCCCGGCGCCTCCGGCCCGTCCGCGCGCGCTCATCACGATGCCGCCGCCGAGGCTCATGCGCTGCGCACGCGCACGTCCTCCAGCCCCGCCTCCTGCCAGTAGCCGACGATCCGCTCGAGCGGGTGGCGCGCGTAGAAGCCGCGGATGCTCGGCCCGAGGAAGCGCCCCACCTCCGTCCACTCGCGCGAGACGAGCCTCCCGAGCGCGGGCAGCCCGACGGCCGTGTACAGGCGCCACGCCGCGCGCGCGGGCGCCCACGGCGGCACGCCGAACTCCAGCGAGGCGACGCGCCCGCCGGGGCGCACCACGCGCGCGAGCTCGCGCATCGTCGCGCGCGGGTCCTCGACGTAGCGCAGCAGGTACGTGAACGTGAGCGCGTCGAAGCTCGCGTCCGCGAACGGCAGCGCCTCGGCCTGCGCCCTCGACGCAGCTCCACGCGCGAGCTCGCGACCGCGAAGCGCGCGCGGGCGCGCGGCGAGCATCTCGGCGCTCTGGTCGATCCCCACGACCGAGCAGTCGCAGCGCGAGAGCAGCTCGGCGGCGACCATCCCCGTGCCCGTCGCCACGTCGAGCACGCGCTCGCCCGGTCGCGGCGCCACCGCGTCGCACCAGCGCGCGGCGCCAGCGCGGGTCCTGCCAGAAGCTGAGCGCCGCCGACAGCGCGTCGTAGCGCCGCGGCAGCCCGCGGAACAGCTCGAGCGCCTCGCGCTTGCGCGCCGGACGCGCGGCGCTCGCCTGCGGCCGCTGGGTGTCGGGCAGCTCATGCGTCGCCGATCTGAAAGGCTAACCGCCGCGCGCCGGCCCGCGACGGTCATGCGTCGACTGCGAGGAATCATGGCAGACGCACGCCAGCCAGGCCAGCACCGCGTGATGCTCATCACCGGCGCCTCGAGCGGGATCGGCGAGGCGACCGCCCGGCGCCTCGCCCGCGAGCCCGGCGCGCGCGCTCGTGCTCGTCGCCCGGCGCGAGGAGCGCCTGCGCGCGCTCGCCGCGGCGCTCGGCGAGGAGCGCGTGAGCTTCCTCGCCGTCGACCTGCTCGACGAGGACGCGCCCGGCGCGCATCCGCGAGCACGTGCTCGAGCGCCACGGGCGGCTCGACCTGCTCGTCAACAACGCCGGCGCCGCCTGGCGCGCGCGCTTCGCCGACGGCGGCTACGAGAACGTGCGCAGCGCACGATGGCGATCAACTTCGACGCGCAGGTGCGCCTCACCGAGGCGCTGCTGCCGCTGCTGCGCGCGAGCGCGCCGAGCGCGATCGTCAACGTCGCCTCGACCGCCGGGCGCGTCGCGCGCGCGGGCTCCGGCGCCTACAGCGCCTCGAAGTTCGCGCTCGCCGGCTGGTCGGACTCGCTGTGGGCCGAGGAGCGCCCGCACGGCGTGCACGTCGGCCTCGTGCTGCCCGGGCTTCATCTCCACCGAGGGCTTCCCGCAGTCCGAGCTCACCGCCAAGCCGCTGACGCGCTGGATGGTCTCGACGCCCGAGACGCGCCGCCGAGGCGATCTACGAGGCCGGGCATCGGACGCAGGCCCGAGCGCTACGTGCCCGCGCCCCTACGCGCTCGCCGCCGCGCTGCGCGTGCTCGCGCCCGGCGCTCGTGCGGCGCGTGCTCGGCGGCGGCGCCGCCGCGGTGATGACGACGACCACCGGCGCCGACATGGCCGAGCGGCGCAACGGCTCCAGCGGCGCGTCGCGCCACTGATTCGACGTCCGACTCGGGTGGACTGGCCGGCAGGAGCGCCGGGTGCAGCTAACCTCGTCTCATCGCAAAGAACGCGCTCGTCACAGGAGCGACAGGCTTCATCGGCGCCCGGCTCACCGACGCGCTGCTCGCCGCCGACACAGAGGTGCGGTGTCTCGTGCGCGACCCCACGCGCGCGCAGCGCCTGCGAGGCGAGCACTGCGAGATCCGCCGCGGTGACGTGACCGACGCCACCAGCCTCGAGGGGGTCGGCGAGGGGATCGACGTGGCGTACTTCCTCGTGCACGCGATGGCCGGCGGCGCGGGCTTCGAGGAGCGCGAGCTCGACGGCGCGGTCAACTTCGCGCGCATGGCCAAGCGCGAGGGCGTGGAGCGGGTCGTGTACCTCGGCGGCCTCGGCGACGAGAGCGTCTCCAAGCACCTGCAGAGCCGCCATCGAACCGCCGTCGCGCTCGCCCAGGAGGGCCCGCCGCTGACCTACTTCCGCGCCGCGATGGTCGTCGGCGCCCAGAGCGAGTCCTACCGCACACTGCGTTATCTGGTCAAACGTCTGCCCGTGATGATCGCGCCGAGCTGGTTGAAGATCGCCACGCAGCCGATCGCCATCGACGACGTCGTCGAATACCTCAGGCGCGCCCCCGAGGTGCCCGAGTCGCTGGGGCGCGAGGTCCAGATCGGCGGTCCGGACGTGCTCTCCTACGGAGAGATGCTCGACCGCATGGCGATCGCGATGGGCGTGCGCCCGCGACCGAAGCTGCCCGTACCGTTCATCACGCCGTGGCTGTCCGCCCTGTGGCTCGGTCTCGTCACGCCCGTCGACGTGAACGTCGCGCGCCCGCTCGTCGAGGGGCTCACGACCGAGACGATCGTCACCGACCCCTCCGGCGCGGAGCCGTTCGCCATCGCGCCGCTGTCGTTCGACGAGGCGCTCCGGCGAGCGCTGTCCGAGCGCTAGATTCCGACTCCCATGGCTCGCGAGATCCCAATCAAGGAGGAGCGCATCAGGCTCGGTCAACTGCTCAAGCTCGCCGGGCTGATCGACAGCGGCAGCGAGGCGAAGGCGCTGCTCGCGAGCGAGCCCGTGTGGGTCAACGGCGAGCGCGAGGCCCGGCGCGGGCGCCAGCTCGCGGTCGGCGACACGGTGCGCGTGGGCGACGAGGAGCTGCTCGTGGCCGCCGTCGCTCTCGGCGGACGAGCCGTCTGACTGAGCGCGCGGCGGGTCAGCGCGGCGCGCCCGTGGCTAGCTGACCTTCGCGACGATCACCGGCGTGCGTGTCGGGGCGGGGCTGCCGCCGCGCGGCTCGGAGGTGACGAGGATCTCCTTCACGCCCGTCACGCTCCCGGGCACGCCGACGGTCGCGCTGCCCGCGCGGCTGACCGTGAACAGCGCGTCGGTCGGCTGCGGCGCGCCGGTGCGTTTGACCCACACCTCATAGACGCGCCCGGGCGTCGTCTGCGGCATGCCCGCGATGTTCAGCTCGGCGTGGCCGCCGCTCACCCGCACCGACGCGCTCGCGCGCGGCGCGAGCACCTCGGCGCGGATCATGCGCGTGGCGCCGATTGCCGCCGCCCGAGGAGGAGATCGCGATCGCGATCGCAACGACAGCCGCCAGCGGCCGCCTGCGGCGAGCGCGGGACGCCATCCGAGGCGAGGCCGCGCGGAGGCGCGTTCGCTCGGTGCGGCAGACGCCGCGGGCAGGCTGGACGTGACAGGCTCGCCTCGCGCTGCACGGTCGCTCATGACCCGTCCGCTTCAGGTCCGACGGCGCGCTCACCTGCGGGAGCCGCCTGCGGCAGCACCGCCGCGACCGCTCCGCAGCACGGCCACCTCCTCGCGACACACCGCGCAGGTGCTCAGATGCGTCGAGAACGCCGCGTGCTCCTGCTCGGTGAGCGCGCCGAGCACGTACGGGGCGGCGTCCACGCCGCAGCCAGTCGCATGTGGATGTTCGCCTCGTCCGCTCATTGCAGGACCTCCGCCGGATCCCCGAGCGTCATCCGCATCTTCGACAGGCCAAGACGCATGCGGCCCTTGATCGTGCCCACCGGCTGATCGAGCATCGAGGCGATCTGCACGTGCGTCAGACCGCCGAAGTAGGCGAGCTCGATCACCCTGCTCTGCTCCTCCGGGCAGCTGCTCGAGCGCGTCGCGGATCTCGCGCGCCTCCTCGCGGCGCGCGAACTCGAGGTCGGTGCGCTCGGGCGCGGCGATCCGCTCCTCGAGGCCCTCGTCGTCGACGATCCCGCGGTCGCGCACCGCGCGCCGACGCAGCGCGTCGATCGCGCGGTTGTGGACGATGCCCGAGCACCCACGTGCGCACGCTCCCGCGGTTGCGGTCATAGCGCGCGCCGCTGCGCCACAGCGACAGGAAGGCCTCCTGCACGACGTCCTCGGCCAGCGCGCGCTGGCCGCACATGCGTAGGGCGAGCGAGAAGGCCGCGTCCGCGTGGCGGTCGTAGACGACCTCGAACGCGTCCGCGCTGCTCCGGTAGACGAGCTGCATGAGCTCCTCGTCGGCGAGTATCGCGCAGCGGTTCGAGCGAGTCTCCTCCACCACCGACTGAGCGCAATGGGTTGAACATTCTTGTCATGGTTACGGCAGCCGTGCCCGCATTTGGATCACTCATCGCATGCACGCGGCGCATGCCGCTGCCAATGCAGGCGATCGATCCCGATCATCGAAATGCATCGGCAGACGTCCGGCGGGTTTCGCGGTCGCTCGATGATCCTCGCGATCAGAACGCTCAGCTCGAACAGCAGATACAGCGGAACCGTCTCGAGCATCAGCGTGACCGCATCCCCCGGCAGGAACGCCGCCACGGCGCCGCACGCGAGAATCGCGTAGCGGCGGTTGTGGCGCAGCTGGCGTGTCGTGACGACTCCCGCGCGCGTCGCCGCGAGGATCCCGACGGGGACCTGGAAGACGAGCCCCATCGCCAGCAGCGTCACGGCGGCGAAGTGGTAGTACTGGTTCGCCTGCACGAGCACGTTGAACTGGCCGCTGTTGAAGTTCTGGAAGAAGCGCACCGCGGCAGGGAGCACCACGAAGTAGCCGAACATGACGCCCGCCACGAACAGGAACGGGATCGCCAGCATCAGCGGAGTGGTCGACGCTGCGCTGCTCGGGGCTGAACGCGGGCAGCAGGAAGCCGTACAGCTCGATACAGAACCACCGGCAGCGCCAGGATCAGGGCGAAGATCAGGGCGATGCCGATCGTCGTCGTGAACGGCTCGCCGATCCCCAGCGTCACCGGCTTGTTGCCCTGCGGCGCCGCGGACAGGCTCGCGATCGCCCTGCGCAACTGCGGCGCGACCGGCGCGAGCGACGTGCGTGTGGCCGCCGAGGCGCCGCTGCCGGGGCGCTCGCAGCGCACCCACCACGGCCTGCAGCTGCGCGGCCACGACGCGTGCGCTCTGCTGAACCGTGTATGTCGCGCCGAGCGGCCCGCTGCCCGCCTTGACCTGTTTCTGCGTCTGCGTGCGCGAGCGGCTTGTTGATCACGTTCAGCAGCGTGTGGTTCTGCCACATGCACACCGCCGAACGCGACCGCCACGGCCGCGAGCGAGACGATCAGCCGCCCGCGCAGCTCCTCGAAGGTGGTCGACCGACGGCTCAGCCGGTCCTCGTGTCCGATGCTGGCGTCCGCGACGGCCACGCTCAGTCCCTCGCCGGCTCGACCGGCCGGCTGGGCGCCGGGACGCGTCTCGCGACCGGGGCGCGTCGGCTGCTGGTGCTGGGCGACGAGCGAGGCCTGCTCGGTCGCCTCGCCGCTGAGCGCATCCTTGAAGCCGCGCATGCCGCTGCCCAGCGATTTGCCCATCTCGGGGAGGCGCTTGGCGCCGAACACGAGCAGCAGCAGGATCAGCAGAAATGCGATGTGGATCGGATTGTCGAGACCCATGATGGTGTTGCCTCCTGAGATCGGCTGCGACGCTCAGCCGGCTGGCGAGCGATTCACAGCTATTGGTAAATACGCGGAGGAGTCGCGAGCGGATCACCCACGACCCCTCCGTATGCGCCCATTGCGACTAGGACTTGATCAGCGGTCCCGCCTTGGCCAGTACCTGCGCCTTGGTGAGAGGCGAGTCGAACCCCTTCGTCGGGGTGGGGCTCCTGCCGATCAACAGGTCGATCGCCGCCGCGTGGCGAGCCTCGATCTGCACGATGCTGCCTGCGGCCGCGAGCACGTCCTTACTCTTCAGCGAAGGCGCCGCGCCGTTGTAGGCGCCCACACCGGTGTTCTCCAGCACCGACGCCAGCGCCAGGAACGAGCTCTCACTCGTGACCGGGAACGCGAACTGCGGTTTCTTCACCGGTTTGCCTCCCAGATGCTTGATCGCCGCCGCGAGCGCGCTCACGTGCTCCGTCTCCTCCGCGCCGAACTGCTTCGCGTACTCCCTCGCCTGTCCGCTCAGGTTGAGCGCCTTCCCCTTGACCGTGTAGAAGTCGGCCTCGAGGTACTCCAGCGTGAGAGCGAAGTTGAGGATGTCAACGTCGCCGCCGCCGGTTTCCGCGAGCGCCTGTGAGACGAACGGCGTCACCGCCGCGGTCCCGTAGAACGCGCCCGCGGCGAGCGCGCCCCGCAGGATGAAGCTCCCGCGAGTGATGCCGTGAACCTCCAAGGCTGCCAGCTCGGGGTTCGCCAAGCCGCTGCTGTCGGAGTGTGTGAGTTGTGTGTTGGACATCGTATTAAGCTCCTTTTCCGCCTGCGATCAGGCCAGGAACGGTTTGACCGCCGCCAGCACAGTTGACATGTCAGCCGGCTTGGCGAACGCGCCGTCCGGGGTGAGCGACTTCTTCACCAGCGTGCCCAACGTCGCAGCGTGGCGTGCCTCGACTGAGTGAATCGCGAGCGCCGACGCGAGCACCTCGGGGCTCTGGATGTTGCCCGCCTGCCCGAGATAGGCAGCCGCGCCGAGATTCTCCACCGTGTAGGCGAGTCCCGCGACCTGCGTCGCACTCGTGATCGGGAACTTCGTCGCCGGCTGCTTCACCGGCGTCCCGCCTAGGCTGCTCACAGCCGCTTTCAGCGCGACCACGTGGGACGCCTCCTGGCGGGCGAAGTCCTTGATCAGGCTCCCGACCTTGCCGCTGAACAGTTCCGCCGCTACCACCTTCTCGTAGAACGCGGTCTCGAGGTACTCGAGCGTGAGGGCGTAGTTGAGGATCGCGATATCGCCGCCGGCGCCGCCACGCGACGTGCTCGACGTCGCCGCCGGCACCGCGCTCGTCGAGGCGGTCTTGCCGCTGCTGCCGCACGCAGCCATCACGAACGCGCCGAAGCTCGCCGCGCCTGCGCTTCCCGCCATCTTCAGGAACCGCTTGCGGTCGAGATCGTCGCGGACTAGCCGCTCCACGATCCCAGCCGGCTGCGGCGCTGAATCCTCACTGGTTAGACTTGACATCATCAAATGCCTCCACGTCGTGTTGTTTGGGAGTCGCGCACCTGGCTTCAGAGGATGAAGCCGGTGGCCTTCACCGCAGCGAGAACCTTGGCTGCCGACAGCGGCGTGTCAAACGGACCGTTGGGCGCGATTTCCTTACCCGACGGATCGTTGAGCAGTCCGATGACGCTCGCGTGACGCGCCTCGATCGTCAGGATCGACAGCGCGGCCTTCGCGTAGGGCACCGACTTGATGTTGGTCGCCTGTCCCAGATAGGCGTGCACGCCCGTGTTCTCGAGGACTTGCGCGGTCTTCATGAACATGTCAGCGCTCGCGTTCGCGCCTTTGAAGTTGAACTTCGGCTGCGCCGCGGCTTTGCTGCCGAGCGCCTTCTTGAGGAAGCTCACGTGCGCGTTCTCGTCGGCTGTCACCACTTTCAGAAAAGCGCTCGCCTGCGGACTCAGTGACAGGTTCGCCGCCGTTGCGCCGTTGTAAAAGGCCGCCTCGAGGTACTCGAGGGTGAGGGCGTAGTTGAGGATGCCGATGTCGCCTCTACCGAATTTTGCCGGCGGACGGCCATGATCTGACGCCAGCGCGCTTGGCGCGAGAACAGACAGGAGCGCGCCGCCACTCATCGCCGCGCCGCCCGCGACCCCGGCCTTCTTGAGGAAGCTCAGACGCGTGTCACCTGCCACATCGTTCGCCGCTTCGCGAATCGCGCCGTCAACATCAACCTCGTCCAGGTTAATCGTGTGGGTCATGGTTCTCCTACCTTGGGTTGTTATATCGGCCTTGAATATTTATTCGACTCAGCCGTTGGTTTTACTGATACGCAATGACCCTGCCCCACGGATCAGTCGAGATGCGAAATACGCGAAGAACAGCCAGCCGCTGATCCAAACGTCAAGGCAACGCGTATAGGACGCGATGGCACAGTTCTCGACGCAACGCACGAGCGGCGCCGCTAGCGCCGCGACCATTCACACGAAGGCTCCAGGAGGTCTTCGCCGTCGCGTGTTGGGCTCGGTCCACCACGACACGGGCCGCCGCCAACGACGCAAGAGCCGAGTGGCCGTCGCGCTCGCCGGCTCGATGCTGGTGCTCGCGCTGATCCTGTTCGCCGTCAGAGGCGGCGGGGCGGGACACGTCTACCCCGCGAAGGTCGAACTGAACACGCCTACACCAAGAGCGTCGCTGCGTAGGATCGGCGACCGCGGCGAACTGACGATGTCCGGAATGAGCGACCCCCCCGCCGGCGAGACCTACGAGGTGTGGCTCGATCGACCCGGGAAAGCGCCGCAACCGACCGACGCGCTGTTCACCGTCACGCGCTCCGGTAATGCCACGGTCGACATCCCAGGCAGGCTCCACGGCCTGCGCGCGGTGCTGGTTACCGCGGAGCCGCTCGGCGGCAGCGTCAGCCCCACGCACTCGCCCATCGTGAGCGTGGCGCTCGGGGGCTAGAAGTCGAGGCAGGTCAGTCGCGCAGCGTGCGCGACTACCGACGGGGCTCGCACCCGCACGCCTGCGCGAGCAGCTCGTACGAGCGCATACGCGCGAGGTGGTCATAGGTGATCGACACCACGATCGCCTCCTCCGCTCCGTAGCGCGCAACCACCTCATCGAGCTCAGCTCGCACCGTCGCCGGCGAGCCGAGCACCGCGCGGCGCTCCGAGCGCGGCCCCTTGCCGGCGCGCTCGTCGGCCTGCAGGAAACGCAACGCCTGCTCCGGCGGCGGGACCGCGATCAGCTGCCCACGCCGCAGCAGCGTGAACGTCATCCGCCCACTCGCCGCCAGCCGCCGCGCCTCCTCGTCGCTCTCCGCGCAGATCACCCACACCGCCACCGCCGTGCGCGGCGTCAGGCCCTCGTGTTCATGTTCGGCGAAGCGCTCGCGGTAGAGCGCCGCGATCTCCGCGCCGCGCGGGTTGATGAAGTCCGCGAACGCATACGGCAGACCAAGCTCCGCCGCCCACAGCGCGCTCTGTTGAGAGGAGCCCAGCAGCCACGGCTCAGGGCGCTCGGGCAGCCCCGGGAGCATCGCCGCCAGACGCGCGAACGGGTGATCGCTCGGCAGGCGGTCGTACAGGTAACCCAACAGCTCCTCCAGCTGCTGGGGAAAATCGTCGGGGCTCGCCTGCCTGCGGTCTCTCTGCAGGGCGAACGTCGTCAGCGGATCGGTGCCCGCCGCGCGTCCCAGCCCGAGGTCGATGCGGCCTGGAAACAGCCCCGCGAGCAGGCTGAACGTCTCCGCGACCTTGAACGGGCTGTAGTGCGGGAGCATCACTCCACCGCTGCCCACGCGGATGCCGTTCGTGGTGGCTGCGAGCGGGCCGATCAAAGCCTCCGGGCTCGGGCCCGCGAGCATCGGACCGCCGTGATGCTCCGCCACCCAGTAGCGGTGGTAGCCGAGCCGGTCAGCCAGACGCGCGAGCTCGAGCGTGTTGCGCAGGGCCTGCGCGCCTGAGGAGCCCTGCGAGATCGGGGACTGGTCGAGAACGGAGAGACGGAAGATGAGCCCATGCTAGACACGCCCCCACGGGCTGCGGGCACGCGCCTGGAAGGATGTCCGCTGGTGCGCAACCTCGTCAACCTCAAGTCCGTCGAGAAGGGCTACGGCAGCCGCTCGGTGCTGCGCGACGTCACGCTCGGCGTATCCGCGGGCGAGCGCATCGGCGTGGTGGGGCAGAACGGCGGCGGCAAGTCCACGCTGCTGGCGCTCATCGCGGGCGTCGAGTCCCCGGACGCGGGCGCGCTCACGCGCGCCGGCGACGTCGACGTGGCGCTGCTGGGACAGCGCGACGAGCTCGACGAACGAAGCACCATCCGCGCGACCCTCGTCGGCGAGCGCGCCGAGCACGAGTGGGCTGGAGACAGCGCCTTCCGCGACGTGCTCGACGGGCTCATGGGGGGTGTGGCGCTGTCGCTGTTCGCGCACGGCATCGACACCCCCATCGCGGGCTTGTCGGGAGGTGAGCGCAGACGCGTGGCGCTCGCGCGGCTGCTGCTCGACCCGCCCGAGCTGCTGCTGCTCGACGAGCCCACCAACCACCTCGACGTCGAAGGCGTCGACTGGCTCGCGCGCCACCTCGCCGCGCGGCGCGGATCGATGCTCGTCGTCACCCACGACCGCTGGTTCCTCGACGCGGTGTGCACCTCCACGTGGGAGGTCGCGGACGGCGCGGTGCACCAGTACGAGGGCGGCTACGCCGCGTACGTGCTCGCTCGTGCCGAGCGAGACCGCCAGGAGAGCGCGCGCGAGGGCCGTCGCCGCCAGCTGCTGCGCAAGGAGCTCGCGTGGCTGCGGCGCGGGCCGCCCGCGCGCACCAGCAAGCCCAAGTTCCGCATCGACGCCGCCAACGCGCTGATCGCCGACGAGCCCCAGGCTCGCGACCGCGCCGAGCTGCTGCGGTTCGCCACCTCGCGCCTCGGCGACAAGGTGCTCGACGCCGTCGACGTGTCGCTCTCACTCGGCGCGCGCGAGGCGCTGCACGACGTCACGTGGCGCCTCGGGCCGGGCGACCGCGTGGCCGTCGTGGGCGTGAACGGGTCGGGCAAGACATCGCTCGTGCGGCTGCTCGCGGGAGAGCTCCAGCCGACGTCCGGTCGCGTGGAGCGCGGCGCCACCGTGCGCGTCGCGCACCTCTCGCAGGACACCGTCGAGATCCCCGGCCACCTGCGCGTGCTCGAGTCGCTCGAGGAGGTGCGCGGGCACGCCACGCTCAGCGACGGACAGGAGATAACCGCCGCGATGCTCTGCGAGCGCTTCGGCTTTCGCGGCGAGAAGGCGCGCACGATCGTCCGCGAGCTCTCCGGCGGCGAGCGCCGACGGCTCGCGCTCATGCGCCTGCTCATGGGCGAGCCCAACGTGCTGCTGCTCGACGAGCCCACCAACGACCTCGACATCGACACCCTCACCGCCTTGGAGGATCTGCTCGACGGCTGGCCAGGCACGCTCGTCGTCATCAGCCACGACCGCTACTTCGTCGAGCGCGTCTGCGACGACGTCTACGCGCTCACCGCCGGCGGCGGCATCCGTCACCTCCCCAGCGGGATCGAGCAGTACCTGGAGGGCCGCAGGGAGGAGGGCGAGCCGAGTGCGTCCACGGACGCCGGTAAGGGGCGCAGCGGCACCGCCGCGAGCGCACCGACCACAGGCGCCGACGCGACACGAGACGCGCTGCCCGCGGGCGCGCAGATCCGCGCGGATCGCAAGGAGGCGCAGCGCTCTCAGCGCGAGCTGAAGCGCCTGGAACGCGCGATCGGGCAGCTCGCTGACCGCGAGACCGAGCTGAATGAGCAGATGGCCGCGAACGCCACCGATCACGCGCGGCTGGCCGAGCTGCAGACCGAACTGGAACATGTGAGCACTGAACGGGCCGACGCCGAGACCTCGTGGCTCGAGCTGTCCGAGGCGCTCGACGTTTAGACCTACTCGGCGCCCGACGCTCGCAGCACCGGACTCCAGCGCTCCGGTTCGCGCTCCGCCTGTTCGGCAGCCCACGCGAAGTGGTGCACCGCGGAGCGGCGCAGCGGCTCGCCGAGCGCGAGCCCCAGCAGCGCCCACCTGCGGGCGTGGCGCGGCGTCTCCAGAACGACAGCCAACAGCGCCGCGAGCGTCCACAGGTGAAGCACGCGGTTGTACGGCACGAGCTGCTCGCTCGTCATCCCCTCCGCTTCCGTCAAATACGGGATGCCGTGACGGCGCTCCCACGGCCACTCCACGAAGTGCACGATCCCGCCCGCCAGCCCCGCTGCGTTGTTCAGCGCGATCCACTTCTCCATCCGCTCGCCCCCACCCGTCCATCCCGAGATCGCCATCCCCGGCAGGGCGCCCGACCACATCGCAATCGCCGCGCGCCGGCCGATGAACGGCTCGAACACCAGCCCCACGCCCGCGCGCACCTCGAACACGTGGTGCGCCGCCGTGCCGAGCGCCGTGAGCACCGTGAATGGGCGACGCGGGCGTCTCATCGACTCGTCATCCACGTCGCGTCGTCCAGCAGCGGCTCGCCGCCCGGGAGCGCGAGCATCCACTCCGCAGCCTCGTCCATGCGCATCGACGCGAGCTCGCCCGTGCCCGCCCGGCGCACGACCTCGCCCAGCACCGTGTCCAGCGCCTGCCAGCCCGCATCGCCGGTAAAGGCGACAGAGAACGGGTGGAACAGCAACGCGGTGTGGCAGCCCTCCTCATAAGAAGAAGTTTCAAGCGCAGAGATCATCGCGTCGCGCATCTGCTCCGGCGTGCGCGCGTCCGGCGTGCCGTCGTAGCGCTCGCGCAGCCCCGCGAACGTGGGCAGGTAGGAGTACGCGTCCACCAGCGGCCAGCGGAACGGCAGCACCGCCAGCTCGTCGAGCACGCCCGCGCGCTCGCCCGCTGGAGACACGTGGGTGTATCCGTGCTCGCGCAGCAGCTCAAGTGTGCGCTCCGTCAGGCCGCCGCCCGGCGGTCGAAAGCCGCGCGGCTCGACGCCGATCGCGCGCATCGCGTCGGTGGCGCGCGTCAGCAGCGCCGCCTCCGACTCCGCGTCCAGCGCCGCCCAATCCTCGTGGCGCCACGCATGCACCGCCACCTCGTGGCCCGCGTCCACGATCGCGCGCAGCGCGTCGGGGTACATCTCCGCGTTCAGCCCCTCCACGAAGAACGTCGCCCGAAGCCCGTGGCTCACGAGCAGGTCCAGCAGGCGCGGCAGCACGTCCACCACAGTGAAGTGCTGCCCCTGCGCCACGTCCGCCGGCCACATGCCCAGCTCCAGCTGCGCGGCCTCGCCGAGGTTGTCGAACGTCACCGAAACAACTCTCTCGGGCACGTCGCGATCATAGTTCACCGTCCACGGCCGGTAGGCTGGATCGAGATCGCATGCGCTTCTCCAGCTACCTCACCGACGACGGTCCCGCCGCGGCGTTTCTGCTCGGCGAGCAGCTCGTCCCCGCCGCGGCGCTCGACGCGCCCGCCACCACCGTGCGTGGCCTGCTCGCGGCGCTCGACGCGGACGGGCTGCTCGAGCTGCACGCGCGCGCCGAGCAGGCCGAGGAGCGCATCGCGCTCGCCGACGCCACGCTGCTCGCCCCCGTCACCGACCCGCAGAAGATCGTCTGCATCGGGCTCAACTACCGCGACCACGCCGAAGAGACGCACCAGGACATCCCCGCCGCGCCGATGTGGTTCGCCAAGTTCGCCAACTCGCTCATCGGCAGCGGCCAGCACATCGTGCTCCCCGCCGCGCACGCGGAGTACGTCGACTACGAGGCCGAGCTCGCGTTCGTCATCGGACGGCCCGCCAGCAACGTCGCCGCCGAGGACGCGCTCGCGCACATCGCCGGCGCGATGCCATTCAACGACGTCAGCGCCCGCGATCTGCAGTTGCAGAACCCGCTGTGGACGAGCGGCAAGGCGATCGACACGTTCGCGCCGTGCGGCCCCGCGCTCGTCACGCTCGATGAGATCGACGACCTGCACGCGCTCGGGCTGCGCACCCGCATCAACGGCGAGCTGCTCCAGCAGGGCACCAGCTCCAACCTCATCTTCGGCCCCGCCGAGCTCGTCGCATGGCTGTCGCGCACCATGACGCTGCTGCCCGGCGACATCATCGCCACCGGCACGCCCGCCGGCGTCGGCGCCGCGCAAGGACGGTTCCTGCGCGACGGCGACGTGGTCGAGGTCGAGATCGACGGGCTCGGCACGCTGCGCAACGGCGTGCGCGCGGCCTGAGCAGCGCCCGCGACCTGGCTCGGGCGCGCGGCCGCCTAGCGATCGTCGGGCCTGTGCGCGTCGAGTTCCGCTCGCCACGCGGCGCGCGCATGTTCGATGCCGGAGCGGTCGTCCAATAGCTGGCGCTGCCAGTTCGCCGCCATCCCCAGCGCGTTCAGCCTGAACGCCATCGCCGCCGCGTCCACGTCGGGGCGCAGGTCGCCCGCCGCCATCGCCGCATCCACGTTGGCCCGCAGCACCCCGATCCATTCGCGCATCGCCGCCACCACCGCGTCGCGCACGGGTCCCGGGCGGCCGTCCATCTCCGCGGAGGCCGCGCACAGAAAGCAGCCGCCCGCGAAGATGTCGGACACGAAGTAGTCGCACCACGCCTCGCCCAGCGCGAGCAGCCGCGGCAGCCCCTCCGCGCTCGCGAGCGCCGGCGCGAGCACCCACTCGATCAGGATCTCGCGCGCGGCTGCGAGCGTGGCGAGCTGCAGCTCGAGCTTCGAGCCGAACAGCGCGAACACGCTGCTCTTGTGCACACCCAGCTCCGCCGCCAGGCCGCCGATCGTGAGGCCTTCCAGGCCCTCGCGCGAGGCCATCTGCACGGAGCGCTCCAGCACCGCCTTGCGGCTGCGCATGCCGCGCGCCCGTCGCCCGTCGGTGGGTTCGTCGTTCACGGGAGCACCGATGAGCGGTTCCCGGCTGGTCGCGGTCGTCATGATGCCCATTTTACAAACTAGACGGACGATCGTTTATATTGTTCTGCCGATGAGCTATGTGGGCACATGGGAGTGGGCGCAGGAGACCTGCGGCAGGCTTCGCCGTCGCGATCGCCTGCGGCTCATCGGCCAGGGCGTGTCCGCTCAACTGGAACGCATCCCCAGCTCGCTGCGCAGCCGCATCCTCGGCGAGCACGGCTCACTCACGTTGCCCGCGCCACCCGACAGCGCGCTCGCGCGCGAGGCGGAGGAACGCGTGCGCGAGCTCTCCAGCCCCGCGCTGTACGGCCACTGCCTGCGCACGTGGGCTTTCGCCACGCTGTTCGCCCAGCGCGACCGCGTCGAGCACGATGAGGAGCTGCTGTATCTGGCGTGCGTTCTGCACGACCTCGGCCTCACCGAGCCACACACATGCCAAAACCCATTCGCAGACTGCTTCGCCGTCGAGGGCGCATACGAGGCCCACGCGTTCATGCGAGCGCACGGCGAGAGCGAGCAGCGAGCGCGCACCGTCGGGGAGGCGATCACGCTGCACCTGAACGTCAACGTGCCCGAGCGCCTCGGCGCGGAGGCTCACCTGCTCAGCAGAGGCGTGTCGCTCGACGTGGTCGGCAGGTGGCTGCACCAGATCCCGCCCGCGGCGACGCGCGACGTGGAGGAGCGCTGGCCGCGCGACGGGCTCGCCTCCGAGCTGATCGCGTCCACCCGCGCGCAGGCGCGCATGCGCCCGGACTCGCGCCCCGCGCTGCTGCACAAGCTGGGGTTCGCGAAGCTGATCGAACGCAACCCGCTGCACCGGGCCGGGCTGAGCCGGGTCAGCTGAGCGGCAGGACGCGAGGGAGCGCGAGATGGCGACACGAAGCGTGCACGAGGACGACCCGCTGGAGGACTTCGACGCGCGCACCGTCGCCCTCGAAGGCGTGACGAAGGTGGTGCACGTGGCGGGCAGCGGGCCGGGCGTGATCGTCATGACGGAGATGCCCGGCATCAGCCCCCACGTGGCGCGCTTCGCCCGCTGGGTGAGGGACGCGGGCTTCACCGTGTACATGCCGTCGCTGTTCGGCCGCGACGGCGCCGTGCCGGGCGCCGAGGAGGGCGTCGCAGTGTTCCAACGAGCGTGCATGAGCGCGGAGTTCCGCGCGTTCGCCGCCAACGAGTCGAGCCCCGTGACCCAGTGGCTGCGCTCGCTCGCGCGCCTCGCGCACGAGCAGTGCGGCGGCCCCGGCGTGGGCGCGATCGGCATGTGCTTCACCGGCAACTTCGCGCTCACCATGATGCTCGAGCCCGCCATGCTCGCCCCCGTGCTGTCCCAGCCCACGCTGCCATTGGACGACCCCGCGGGGATCGAGATGGCGCCCGAGGAGCTCGCCGCGGTGCGCGATCGCCTCGAGCGCGAGGACCTCACCGTGCTGGCATACCGCTTCAAGGGCGACAGGTTCTGCCGCGCGCAGCGCTTCGCCGCCTACTCCGAGGCGCTCGGCGAGCGCTTCGTCGCGCGCGTGCTCCCCGACAGCGCCGCCAACCCCGACACCGCGCCGTTCTTCAAAGACGTCGTCGCCGGCCCCCACAGCGTCGTCACCGCCCACCTCATCGACCAAGACGGCCAGCCCACTCTCGCCGCCCGCGACGAGATCCTCGCGTTTTTCGCTCAGCGGCTCGGGGGCTAGCCGCTACCGCGGGTCAACCCGATATGCGACGCCGCGGTGGCGGATCGCGGCGACGCGAACCGTCTGATCGGACTCGGTCAGCTGGTAGAGGATCCGGTAGGAGCCGACGCGCAGCGAGTACAGACCACGCAGTTTGCCCCGCAGCGCGTGCCCCGCCTTCGGCTCGCGCTCGAGCAGGCCGAGGGCATCCTCGATCGCGTCGATCAAAGGCCAGTTGAGCTCCAGCAGCTCCCGCCGAGCACGACGGGCGAGGACGAGTCGCGCCAACGATCAGCCGGCGGCAGCTCGACGCTCGGCCAGCTCGCGGCGAAGCTCCGCGAGGGTGACGGTCTCCCCACGCTCGATCTCGCCCAGTCCCTCCTCCAACGCCGCAATCGCATCGGGGTCGGAGAGGATATCGGCGGTCTCCTCCAACGCTTCGTACTCGTCGATCGGGACCAGGGCCGCGGCGGGCGTTCCATTCCGAGTCACCACGACGTGATCGCGTCGATCGCTGACGTCGGCGAGCACGCTGCTGAGGTTGCTGCGCAACTCGTGGACGGGGACGGTCTTTGCCATCGAGCAAGTGTACATGACTATGTACATAGTCACAAGGCCGTCTCACGACCGCGGTCCGTGGAAACTGCCCACGCGGCTCGGTAGCTACCACGGCGCATTCAGCGGCCGGGAGCCGATGGGCGCGGCGCGGCGCGCGGGCAAGATCGCTCTCTAATCGCGGTGCTGTGGACGTACCGCATCAACACTAGGAGAGGGCAACATGGAGTCTGCAACCGCCGTCGACCCAGCCGCAGGTGGGGGTCGGCCGCTCAAGCGTCAGATGGGTCTTTGGATGGCGGTCGCGCTCGTCATCGGCAACATGGTCGGATCGGGCATCTTCCTGCTGCCGGCGTCGCTCGCCGCGGCCGCCGGCCCGGTGTCGATCGTCGGATGGGTGTTCACCGGGGTCGGCGCGATGCTGCTGGCGCTCGTGTTCGCCAGGCTCGGCGGCGCGTTCCCGCGCACCGGAGGGCCGTACGCCTACGCGCGACGCGCGTTCGGTGACTTCATCGGCTTCCAAACCGCGTGGGGCTACTGGATCGCCGCATGGGCCGGCAACGCCGCGATCACCGTCGCGTTCGTCGGCTACCTCGCGGTGTTCTGGCCCGCGCTCAACACCCACTCGCTGCTCGCCGCGCTCGTCGGCATCGCCGTGATCTGGTTCCTCACCGCGGTCAACTCGCTCGGCGTCCGCGAGGGCGCGCAGGTCCAGGTCGTCACGACCGTGTTGAAGTTCATCCCGTTGGCGGTCATCGCGATCGTCGGTCTGTTCTTCATACACACGAGCAACCTCACCCCGTTCTCACCGCACGGCACGTGGAAGGCGATCTCCGCCGCCGCGCCGCTCACGCTGTGGGCGTTCATCGGCCTGGAGTCCGCGACCGTCACAGCCGAGGAGGTCAAGGACCCCGAGCGCAATATCCCGCGCGCCACGATCTACGGCACGCTCGCCGCGACCGTCGTGTACATCGTGGGGACCGTCTCGATCATGGGGATCATCCCCGCCCACACGCTCGCCAACTCCACCAGCCCGTTCGCCGACGCGGCCGGCGTGATGTTCGGCGGCGCGTGGAACAAGGTGTTCGCGCTCGTCGCCATGGCCGCCACGTTCGGCGCGCTCAACGGCTGGATCATGCTCCAGGGCCGCGTGCCGCTCGCCGCCGCCGAAGACGGGCTGTTCCCGTCGATCTTCGCGCGCGTGCACGGCAAGAACCGCACGCCCGTCGCGGGCCTCGTGATCTCCTCGGTGCTGCTCACCGGGCTGATGCTGATGAACTACACCAAAGGCCTCGTCGACGCATTCACCTTCGTGATCCTGCTCGCGACGCTCACCACGCTCGTGCCATACGCCTACTCGGCCGCGGCCCAGGCTCTCCTGTACTTCACCGAGCCGGAGCTGTTCGAGCGCAAGCAGTTCGTCAAGGACACGATCATCGCCGCGCTCGCGTTCACCTATTCGGCATGGGCCATCACCGGATCGGGCAAGGACGTGATCGCCAAGGGCTTCGTGCTGCTGCTCGCCGGCATCCCCGTGTACGTCGGCATGAAGGGCCTGCAGAAGCGCCAGGCCACGAGCGCCGCGGCGCCGGTGACGCTGCCGCGCGGCGCGACGGCGCTGCCCGGCCGCCCGATCAGGGGCGGGGTCGCAGTGACGCACATGGAGTCCAACCGATGAGCGCTCCAATGCTCACAGCCACGGAGGGGGTGTCGGCCACGGCCGACACCCCACGCCCCGCGGGCGCGCCGCAGCTGTACGTCGGCTCGGAGGTCGGCGTGCTGCGGCGCGTCGTGCTGCACCGCCCCGACCTGGAGCTGAGCCGGCTCACACCCGCCAACAAGGACGAGCTGCTGTTCGACGACGTGCTGTGGGTCAAGCGCGCCCGCCAGGAGCACGACGCGTTCGCCGACGCGCTCAGCGAGCGCGGCGTGGAGGTGCTCTACCTCCATGAGCTGCTCGGCGAGGTGCTCGACATCCCCGACGCGCGGCGGCAGGTACTGGAGCGCACGCTCGATCACGCCCGCCTCGGACTGCGCCTCGGTCCGGCGGTCGCCGAGTGGCTGGAGACCCTGCCCGGCGACGAGCTGGCCCGTCGGCTGATCGGCGGCATCGCGTTCCAGGAGCTTCCCTTTCACAGCCCCTCGCTGCCCGCGCTGCTGGCCGACGTCGACGCGTTCGTGCTCGCGCCGCTGCCCAACCACCTGTTCACGCGCGACACCTCCGCGTGGACCTACGGCGGGGTCTCGATCCACGCCATGGCCAAGCCCGCGCGCCAGCGCGAGTCGATCCACCTCGACGCCATCTACCGCCACCACCCGCTGTTCGCCCAGGTCCCCCACCAGGTCTGGAGCGACGAGCTCCATGGCCCAGCCAACCTCGAGGGCGGCGACATCCTCGTCGTCGGCAACGGCTGCGTGCTCGTCGGGATGGGCGAGCGCACCCGCCCCGCCGCAGTGGAGCTCTACGCGCAACGGCTGTTCGACGCCGGCGCCGCCGAGCGGGTGATCGCCGTCGTGCTCCCCGCGCAGCGATCCAGCATGCACCTCGACACGGTCATGACACAGGTGGACCGCAACACGTTCACCATCTACCCGGAGCTGCGCGACTCGCTGCGCGGATACAGCCTCACCCCACACGACGGCGGCCTGCGGGCCGAGCGCGAGGACGATCTGTTCGCCGCGCTGGCGAGCGCCCTGGATGTCCCCTCCATCCGCCTGCTGGAGACCGGCGGCGACCGCTACGAGGCCCAGCGCGAGCAGTGGGACGACGGCAACAACGTGCTCGCGCTCGAACCCGGGGTCGTGATGGCCTACGAGCGCAACGTCGACACCAACACCCGCCTGCGCCACGCCGGCATCGAGGTGATCACGATCGCCGGATCGGAGCTCGGCCGCGGCCGCGGCGGACCGCGCTGCATGTCCTGCCCGATCGAGCGCGACGCGCTCCCCAGCGAGGCGGCGGAGTGCTGATCGTCGCCGCGTTGGGCGGCAACGCGCTGCTGCGTCGCGGCGAACCCGCCGACGCCGAGACCCAACGCCGCAACGTGGCGGGCGCAGTCGACGCGCTCGCGCAGCTCGCCGCCGAGCACAGCGTCGTGGTCACGCACGGCAACGGCCCGCAGGTCGGGCTGCTGGCCCTGCAGTCCGAGGCCTATCAGCAGGTCACGCCGTACCCGCTGGACGTGCTCGGCGCCGAGTCGGAGGGCATGATCGGCTACCTGCTCGAGCAGGGGCTCACCAATCGCCTCCCCGGCACGCCGGCCGCGACGCTCCTCACACAGGTCGTCGTCGACGCCAAGGACCCAGCCTTCCAGCATCCCAGCAAGCCGATCGGCCCGGTCTACGACCGTGACACCTCCGAGCGCCTCGCGCGCGAGCGCGGCTGGACGATCGCGCCCGACGGCGAGCGCTGGCGCCGCGTCGTGCCCTCGCCGGAGCCACAGAGCATCGTGGAGCTGCAGACCATCCGCACGCTCGTCGACGCCGGCGTGATCGTCATCTGCGTCGGCGGCGGCGGCATCCCCGTCACGCGCGACGAGCACGGCTCGCTGCACGGCGTGGAGGCCGTCGTCGACAAGGACCGCTCCGCCGCGCTGCTCGCGCGAGAGCTGGGCGCCGACGCGCTGCTGCTGCTGACCGACGTTCCCTACGTCGAGCGCGACCACGGCACAGAGCTCGCGCACCCCATCCACGAAGCCTCCGTCAGGGAGCTCGACCCCGCCGAGTTCGCCGCGGGGTCCATGCGACCGAAGGTCGAGGCCGCGTGTCGCTTCGCCTCCGACACCGGCAGGATCGCCGCGATCGGCGCGCTCGCCGAAGCCTCCGCAATCCTCGCCGGCCAGGCAGGCACGCACATCCTCGCCGCGCCCGTGGACCGCGCCTGGACCAGCCGTGCCGCGTCCGACGCGCGGTTGATCTCTCGCGCCGGCGCCCACCTCGGACACGAGCGGCCCTCGTGAGCGGCGTGGCGGCCCCCGTGGACGCGCCCGACAGGCCCGATGCGCCGGATGCACCCTACGCGCCGGCGCCGCAGGCCGAGCTCGTGCGCCTGCGCGACGGCTCGATGGTGAGGATCCGCCCGGTTGGCGAGGACGACGAGACACAGCTGCGGGCCTTCCTCGGCGGGCTGTGCGTGCAGGCCCGGCGGCTGCGCTTCTTCAGCGGCGCCGTCGACCTAGCCGTCGCCGCCCGCTTCGCCGCCGACACCGCCAAGGGTCGCTACGGGCTCGTGGCGCTCGACGAGGCCGGGGCGATCGTGGGCCACGCCCTCTACGTGCCGCTCGAGCCCGACCGCGCGGAAGTCGCCGTCGAGGTCGCCGACCGCCTCCACGGGCAGGGCCTGGGCACGATCCTGATCGAGCGCCTCGCGCTCGTCGCCGAGCAGCGCGGGATCAGGTACTTCGTCGCCGAGGTCCTGCGTGAGAACCGAGCCATGCTCGAGGTCTTTCGCGAGGGCTTCGACGCGCGCGTCGTGCGCCACGACGGCCCGGAGGAGCGGGTCGAGTTCCTCACCTCGGGCTGGCCGCTGGCGCGCGAGCGCTTCGCGTCCTGAGCTGCGTCCAGAGCTCCTCGCGAGCGTCGGGGTGCGCGGCGTGGTCGATGATCAGCCGCGCCTGCGCCCGCTCGCTGCGGCCGAACACATGCGCGCAGCCGTGCTCGGTGATTACCGCCGAATGCTGAAATGAGGTTACGGGATCCGTCAGGCGCGGGACGATCGTCGAGCTGTCGCTGCGCTCGTGCCAGGAGCGCAGCGCGATCACCGCCTGACCGCCCCGCGAGTGCAGCGCGCCGCTCACGAAATCGGGCTGGCCGCCGAAGCCCGAGTACAGGCGGCCGTTGATGTGGCTCGCGCCCGCCTGGTCTGACAGATCGACCTGCAGCGCCGTGTTCACGGACACCATCCCCGGGCGGGCGGCGATCCGCGAGGGGTCGTTCGTGGTCTCCGTGCGCGTCATCCGCAGCCGCGGGTTCCGATCGACCCACGTGTACAGCTCGGGTGAGCCGAACAGGAACGAGCACACGATCTCGCGGCGCTCATCGAGCGCTCCGTCGCGCTCCAGCGCCATCACGCCGTCGCTGATCATCTCCGACCAGATCGCGAGCTCGCGCCTGCCGGAGAGCGCGCGCAGCGTCGCATCGGGAACCTGGCCGATGCCGAGCTGCAGCGTCGAGCCGTCCGCGACGAGGCCCGCCACCAACTCCGCGATCCGATCCGCGTGCTCGTCCGAGGGACCGACCCTGGGCGAGGCGAGCTCTTCCTCCACTTCGACCGCGATGTCGATCAGATCCTCCCCAAGCTCGCCGTCGCCGAGCGTGTACGGCATGCGCGGGTTCATCTGCGCCACCACCAGCCCGCCGCGGGCGCGCACCGCCTCCACCGCGGCCAGGAGGATGTTCACCTCGATCCCCAGCGAGACCCTGCCCGCGCGGGGAATCGAGGTGTGCAGCAGAACCACGTCGGGCGGGCGCATCGTCGCGAACAGCCGCGGCACGAGCGACAGGCGCATCGGCAGGTAGTCCAGCAGCTCGCCCGCGTCACGCATCCCCGGCCCCACGAACGGCGTCTCCAGGATCACGCCGTCGCGCCGCGGCAGCGGCGCCTGGGCGGCGAGCATGAACAGGCGGTAACGCTCCAGAGACCGCTCCAGCGAGTCGAGCAGGACCCGCGGCGTGGCGAGATTGCCGCTCGCCACCACCCGCGGCTCGGGCAGCTCCAGCGCTCGGAGGCGCTCCTCGAGCTGCTGGGTGGAGACGACGCGCATCTCCCCAAGCTACGTGCCCCCATCGACCGCGTCATGCGTGCTCAGCCGCCGGCGCGGGCGGTGAAAACTACTTACAGCCCACCGTGGGCACCCCGGTCGTCGGCGCGACGCGAGAGCGCTTGACTGTTCTTCACGAGCACGCCAGCACGCGAATGCGACCCGAGGAGCGATGAGCAGATGACCCTCACCCACGCGGATAGCGCCCAGTCGGCGAGCGCCCAGTCGATCGACGACGTGGTGCGCGCGTTCGCGCGACTCGGCCGCGAGGACGTCGCATACGCGGGCGGCAAGGGGGCCAATCTGGGAGAGCTCGCAGCGGCCGGCCTGCCCGTGCCCGACGGCTTCGTCGTCGGCGCCCCCGCGTATGCCGCGTTTCTCCAGCACACGGGTTTGCGCGAGCGGCTCGCCGAGCTGCTGGACGGAGTGGACGTGGAGGACACAGTCGCGCTGCGCGCTGCGAGCGTCGCCGCCCGTGAGCTGTTCGACCGCACCCCGATGCCCGAGCAGCTGGCGCGCGAGATCCGCGCCGCCTACGAGCGACTGCCCGGAACGAACGGGGCTGGCGGAGACGGCGCTCGCGAGGGCGGGGCTCACGCGGACGGACCTCACGCGGCCGCGCTGCCGGTGGCCGTGCGCTCCTCGGCCACCGCCGAGGACACCGCCACCACCTCGTTCGCCGGCATGAACGAGACGTTCCTGAACGTCCGCGGCGCCGACGCCGTGATCGACGCGGTGCGTCGCTGCTGGCGCTCGCTGTTCGGCGCGCGCACGATCTACTACCGCGGCCTCAACGACTTCGAGCAGGCGGCCATGGACATCGCCGTCGTCGTGCAGCGCCAGGTCGAGTCCACGCGCGCCGGCGTGATGTTCACCGTCAACCCCGCCACCGGGCAGCGCGACGAGCTCGTCATCGAGGGCTCGTTCGGCCTCGGCGAGGCCGTGGTGTCGGGCTCGGTCTCGCCCGACCGCTACGTGGTGGAGAAGGCGAGCCTCGCAATCCGTCGCCGCGAGGTGCACCGCAAGGAGCTCGTCATCGAGTACGCCCCCGACGGCGGCACCCGCCAACGTGCGCTCCCCGAGCAGGAGGCGCTCGCGCCGGTGCTCAGCGACGAGGAGGTCGTCGCTGTCGCCGAGCTCGGCCGGCGAATAGAGACACGCTACGGCTCACCGCAGGACACCGAGTGGGCGTTCGACCCCGACGGCTCGCTGTGGATGCTGCAGAGCCGCCCAATCACCACCCTGCACGAGCCCGCGCCAGCGGACTCCTCGAAGTCCGAGCCGTCGGCTCCGCAGGCGGTGCTCCTGCGCGGGCTCGGAGGTGCGCCCGGCAGCGCCGGCGGCGCCGCGCGGGTGCTCGCCTCGCTCGACGACGCCGCGAAGCTGAACGACGGCGACGTGCTCGTCACGCACATGACCTCCCCCGACTGGCTGCCGCTGCTGCGCCGCGCGAGCGCCGTCGTGACCGACTCCGGCGGCATGACCTGCCACGCCGCGATCGTCTCGCGCGAGCTCGGAATCCCCTGCGTCGTGGGCACCGAGGAAGCGACCCGCAAGCTGCGCGACGGCGAGCTCGTCACCGTCGACGCCACCCGCGGCGTCGTGCTGGAGGGGGTCCGCGCGAGCGAGCCCGAGCAGGCCTCGGCGGGCGCGCAGAGCGCCGCCGGCGCGACGCGCGCCACCGGCGCCACCGGCGCGCCGGTGACCGCCACGCAGATCCTGGTGAACCTGTCGGAGCCCTCGCAGGTGGCGCGTGTAAAGGACCTCCCCGTCGACGGCGTCGGTCTGCTGCGGGCGGAGATGATGGTGCTCGAGGCGCTCGCGGGCGACCATCCGCGGACGCTGCTGGAGGAGGGGCGCGGCGATGAGTTCGTCGCGCGCATGGCCGATGGGCTGAGCACGTTCGCGGCGGGCTTCGCTCTGCGGCCGGTCACCTACCGCACGATCGACTTCCGCACCAACGAGTTCTCCGGGCTGCGCGGCGGCGCGCGCTTCGAGCCGCACGAGGCCAACCCCATGATCGGCTACCGCGGGGCGCTGCGCTACACGCGCGAGCCCGACGTGTTCGCGCTCGAGCTGGCAGCGGTGCGTCAGGTGTGGGACACGGGGCTGCACAACCTGCACGCGATGCTGCCGTTCGTGCGCAGCACCCGCGAGCTGCGCCGCTGCCGCGAGCTGATCGCACAGTCCGGCCTGCTCGACCGCCCCGGCTTCGAGCTGTGGGTGATGGCGGAGGTGCCGTCGGTGCTGTTCAACCTCGAGCAGTACGCAGCGCTCGGCGTCACCGGCATCTCGATCGGCTCCAACGACCTCACACAGCTGCTGCTCGGCGCTGATCGCGACAACGAGGTGCTGGCCGAGACCTTCGACGAGCGCGACCCCGCGGTCACCGCCTACCTGCGCGAGCTGATCCCGCGCGCGCGTCGACTCGGGCTGCGCACTTCGATCTGCGGCCAGGCCCCCTCGGTGCACCCCGAGTACGCGGAGCTGCTCGTACGCGCCGGGATCGACGCGATCTCCGTCAGCGTCGACGTCGTCGAGCGCACGCGCGCGCTCGTCGCAGCGGCCGAGCAGCGGGTGCTGCTGGATGCCGCGCGCGAAGACCTCGCCCGAGCCGGCGAGCGGCCCGGGCGGACCGTCCGCGAACCCGGCGAGGCGTAGAACGTGTTCGAGGTGCGCATCCACGGGCGCGGCGGCCAGGGCGTCGTGACCGCGGCGGAGCTGCTGTCGCTCGCGGCGTTCGACGAGGGCCGCTACGCGCAGGCGTTCCCCAGCTTCGGCTCCGAGCGCATGGGCGCGCCCGTCGTGGCGTTCTGCCGCATCGACGATCGCGAGATCCGCACGCGCGAGCCCGTGGCGCAACCGGATGCGCTGATCGTCCAGGACCCCACGCTGCTGCACCAGGTCGACGTGTTCGCGGGCCTCGACCGGGACGGCTTCATCCTGATCAACACCGCCAGGAGCTTCGACGAGCTGGGTCTCGGCCAGTTCGCGAAGGACTTCCGCCACGAGCGCCTGCTGACGGTCCCCGCCTCGGAGCTCGCGCGCGAGCACACCGGGCGCGCCGGTCGCGAACGCCGCCTTGCTCGGCGGCTTCGCGGCGCTCAGCGGGCTGATCTCGCTCGACGCGGTCACGCGCGCGATCCGCGAGCGGTTCGCCGGAGCCGTCGGCGAGGGGAACGTCGCGGCGGCGCGGGCAGCGCACGCGTGGGTCAGCGAGGAGCGGCGGGAGCTGAGCGATGCCACGCCAGCTTGAGGGCTCGCGCGCCGTCGCCGAGGCCGTCGCGCTGTGCCGGCCCGAGGTGATCTGCGCGTACCCGATCTCGCCGCAGACACACATCGTCGAGAACCTCTCGCAGATCGTCAAGAGCGGGCGAGCTCGCGCCGTGCGAGTTCGTCAACGTCGAGTCGGAGTTCGCCGCCATGTCGGTCGCGATCGGCGCGTCGGCCGCCGGCGCGCGCGCCTACACCGCCACCGCCAGCCAGGGGCTGCTGTACATGACGGAGGCGCTGCTACAACGCCTCCGGGCTCGGCCTGCCGATCGTGATGACCGTCGCCAACCGCGCGATCGGCGCGCCGATCAACATCTGGAACGACCACAGCGACTCGATGTCTCAGCGCGACTCCGGCTGGATCCAGCTGTACGCGGAGAGCAACCAGGAGGCGCTCGACCTGCACATCCAGGCCTTTCGGCTCGCCGAGGAGCTGTCGCACGCCGGTGATGGTGTGCATGGACGGCTTCATCCTCACGCACGCCGTCGAGCGCGTCGAGATGCCCGACCCAGGAGCAGGTCGACGCGTTCCTGCCGCGCTTCCAGCCGCGCCAGGTGCTCGACCCCGACGAGCCCGATCACGATCGGCGCGATGGTCGGACCCGAGGCGTTCATGGAGGTCCGGTATCTCGCGCACGCCAAGCAGATGCAGGCGCTCGAGTCGATCCCGCGGATCGCCGCCGACTTCGAGCGGGCGTTCGGTCGTGGCTCCGGCGGGCTGATCGACGCCTACCGCAGCGAGGACGCGGAGACGATCGTCGTCGCGCTCGGCTCGGTGCTCGGCACGATCGAGGACGCCGTCGACGAGCATGCGTGACGCGGGGCGTGAGGATCGGCGTGGTCGGCGATCAAATCCTTCCGCCCCTTCCCGCTCGATGAGGTGCGCGACGCGCTCGGCCACGCGCAACGGGTGCTCGTGCTCGAGAAGGCGCTCGCCGTCGGCATCGGCGGGATCGTCTCCGCGAACGTGCGCATGGCGCTCGCCGGCATCCAGTTGCACGGCTACACCGCGATCGCCGGGCTCGGCGGACGGGCGATCACCAAGGCCTCACTGCACGGACTCCTCGACGATGCGGTGGAGGATCGGCTCGGGCCGCTGACGTTCCTCGACATGGACTGGGCGCTCGTCAACCGCGAGCTGCAGCGCATGCGCTCCTCGCGCAGCTCCGGCCCCCACGCGGAGAACATCCTGCGCGACGTCGGCACCGTGGCGGCTGGGCCCGTATGAGGAGCCCGCGAGCATGAAGGCGCCCGCGATCCGCTTCTACCAGACGGGCAGCTTCGCGGTCGGCAATCGCCTGCTCGACCCCGAGCGGCGCTCCGTGCAGGCCAACGAGCGGCGCACGAACTCGATCACGTGCGGCCACCGCGCGTGCCAGGGCTGCGGCGAGGCGCTCGGCGCGCGCTACGCGCTGGACGCCGCGATGCGCGCCACCGACGGACGCATGATCGCCGCCAACGCCACCGGCTGCCTGGAGGTGTTCTCCACCCCCTACCCCGAGAGCTCGTGGCGGATCCCCTGGATCCACTCACTGTTCGCCAACGCCCCGGCCGTGTCGAGCGGCATCGCCGCGGCGCTGCGAGCGAAGGGCCGCGAGGACGTGCGCGTCGTCGGGCCAGGGCGGCGACGGCGGCACCGTCGACATCGGCATGGCGTGCCTGTCGGGGATGTTCGAGCGCAACGACGACGTGCTCTACATCTGTTACGACAACGAGGCGTACATGAACACCGGCGTGCAGCGCTCCGGCGCCACGCCGCCCGCCGCGCGCACCGCCACCACGCAGGCGGTCGGCCCCGCGCCGGGCAACGTGTTCGGCCAGGGCAAGAGCGCGCCGCTGATCGCCATGGCGCACGAGATCCCCTACGTCGCCACCGCCACCGTCGCGGAGCTGCGCGACCTCGAGGCGAAGGTCCAGACCGCGATGGAGATCCGCGGGGCGCGCTACCTGCACGTGTTCGTGCCGTGCCCGCTCGGCTGGGGCAGCGCGTCCAAGGACACGATCCGGATCGCCCGCCTGGCGAAGGAGTCGGGCGTCTTCCCCGTGTTCGAAGCGCGCGACGGCGAGGTCACGGACGTGTCGAAGATCCGCCGCCAGGTCCCCGTCGAGGAGTACCTGCGCCCGCAGAAGCGCTTCGCGCACCTGTTCCATCCCGAGCCGCGCACCGAGACGATCGCCCGCATCCAGGCCGGCGCGGATCGCAACATCCGCCGCTTCGGCCTGCTCGGGGACGCCGCCCCCATGCCGATCCTCTCCGCAGTCACGGCCGAGAGCGGGCCAGGCTGATGGACAAGCCGTTCGCGATCACGCTCGACCCCGGCTCGAGCCTCGCCAACAAGACCGGCTCCTGGCGCGATGAGCGCCCCCGCTACGTCCACCGCACCGCGCCGTGCAGCCACGGCTGCCCCGCCGGGGAGAACGTCCAGCGGTGGCTCTACCACGCCGAGTCCGGCGACTACGAGGCCGCGTGGCGCGAGCTCGTCGAGGACAACCCACTGCCCGCCGTGATGGGACGCGTCTGCTACCACCCGTGCGAGACCGCGTGCAACCGCGCGCAGCTCGACGAGGCCGTCGGCATCCACGGCGTCGAGCGGTTCCTCGGCGACGAGGCGATCCGCCGGGGCTGGCGGTTGACCGTCGAGGCCGAACCGAGCGGCAAGCGCGTGCTCGTCGTCGGCGCCGGCCCGTCGGGCCTGTCCGCCGCCTACCAGCTCGCGCGTCGCGGGCACACCGTCACGATCCGCGACGCCGGCCCGCGCGCCGGAGGCATGATGCGCTTCGGCATCCCCCGCTACCGCCTGCCGCGCGAGATCCTCGACGCCGAGGTGCAACGCATCCTCGATCTGGGCGTCACGCTCGAATGCGACGCCAAGGTCACGAACATCCTCGAGACGATGCGCGACGGCGCCTTCGACGCCGCGTTCCTCGCCGTCGGCGCGCACATCGGCAAACGCGCGTACATCCCCGCCGGCGAGGCCGCGCACATCCTCGACGCGGTCGAGCTGCTGCGCAGCATGGAGGGCGAGGAGCGTCCGCTGCTCGGTCGACGCGTGGTCGTCTACGGCGGCGGCAACACCGCCATGGACGCGGCGCGCACCGCCAGGCGGCTCGGCGCGGAGGAGGCGCTCGTCGTGTATCGGCGCACGCGCGAGCGGATGCCCGCGCACGACTTCGAGGTCGAGGAGGCGATCGAGGAGGGCGTGGAGATGCGCTGGCTATCGACGGTCGCACACGCCGACCAGGGCAAGGTCGTGCTCGAGAAGATGGAGCTCGACGAGAGCGGCTTCCCGCAGCCGACCGGCGAGCTGGAGGAGCTGGAGGCCGACTCGCTCGTGCTCGCGCTCGGCCAGGAAGCCGACCTGTCACTCCTCGACGGCGTGCCCGGCCTGGAGATCCAAGACGGCGTCGTGCAGGTCGACCAGCGCATGATGACCGGCCACGCCGGCATCTTCGCCGGCGGCGACATGGTGCCCTCTGAGCGCACCGTCACCGTCGGCGTCGGCCACGGCAAGCAGGCCGCGCGCAACGTCGACGCGTGGCTGCGCCGGAGCGAGCTCGCCGACCCCCCCGCGGTTGAACTCGCGAGCTTCGAGAAGCTGAACGTGTGGTACTACGCCGACGCGCCGAAGACCGTCGCACCGCATCTCGACGCAATTCGTCGTCAGTCGAGCTTCGACGAGGTCACGCAGGGCCTCGACGAGAGCAACGCCCTCTTCGAGGCGCGCCGCTGCCTGTCTTGCGGCAACTGCTTCGGCTGCGACAACTGCTACGGCGTGTGTCCGGACAACGCGGTGCTGAAGGTCGACGAGGGCGACGGTTACGCATTCGATCTCGACTACTGCAAGGGCTGCGGCATCTGCGTCGAAGAGTGCCCCTGCGGGGCGATCGAGATGATCCCCGAGACCAGCTGAGGGGACCGCGCGCCGCGAGCGCGACCCGCTTTCCGGCGGCCGTCATCTGGCGAGGTGGTGTCGACGAGGACGCGCTCACGCTGCAGCTCACGCACCTGGCGCATGAGGCTGGCGTTCTCCAGGCGGAGTTGCGCCGACTGCCGGCGGGCGCTCGCGAGCTCCTGGGCGAAGACCGGCAGGATCGCTCTTATGTTGTGCAGCCGATCGAGCAGGTGGTCGCGCTCGCTCGCTCGCTCTCTTTCGGATGACATCGTCCTCTCCCTCTCGCTCATCGGTATCGAGCACGAATCCTCGCGCCCGCCAGGGGTCAGGACATCCGGAGATCACACCGCGCCGCGCCGCGGGTTTTCCACATTGATCGCACCGTCGCTACGCGACACGCAGATCAGCCAAGGCAGGGTCGCTCGTGATGGCGCCCGCGCGCAGCTGGAGCACCCGGTCGAAGCCGTCCAGAGCGCCGAGGTCGTGCGTGATCGCGAGCACGCCGCGATCGGAGCACGCGTCCAGCACCCTCGCCATCACACGCCTGGCGAGGTCCGCGTCGAGATGGGCGGTTGGCTCGTCGAGGATCAGCACGCGCGCGTCCGCCAGCAGCGCGCGAGCGAGCGCGATGCGCCTGCGCTGCCCGCCGGAGGTCAGCTCCCCGTTCTGGCCCACGAGCGTGTCGAGACCGTCGGGGAGGCCGGCGACCCACTCGTCCAACTCGACCACCGCCAGCGCGTCGAGGATCTCCCGCTCGCTCGCGCCGCGGCGCGCGATCAGCAGGTTCTCGCGGATCGTCGTGTTGAACACGTGGCAGTCCTGCGCGCACAGCACCACGGCGGCGCGGATCTGGTTCTGCGCGAGCTCGCGCATGTCGATGCCGTCGAGCGTGAGGCGACCGCGCTGCGGCTCGGCGAAGCGCACGAGCAGCTCCGCGAGCGTGCTCTTGCCACCGCCGCTCGCGCCCGTCAGCGCGACGTGTTCGCCGGGCGCGATGCACAGTCGCAAGCCGTCCAGCACCCAGGGCTCCTCTGGGCCATAGCGGAAGCTCACGCCCTCGACGCGCAGTTCGCCGGGGCCCCGGATCTCGCCGGCGCCTCGAAGCTCCCCGACGCCTATCGGTTCGCGCACCTCGCGTGCGCGGGACGGGCCGCTCGCGGCCGGCGAATCGTTTGCGGCGGGCGGGTCGCTCACGGCCGGCCGCTGCGCCGCTATCTCCTGCAGGCGGCCGGCTGCGGTCGCGCACATGCGCAGGCTGCGCGCCGCGCCCGACAACGGCAGGATGCTCTCGTAGGCGGCGAGCAGCAGAAACACGAGCGCCGCGAGCAGCACTCCGCTGAGCGCACCGGCGTGAACGGCTGGGATCGCAACGAGCAGCAGCGCGATCACCCCGCCCGCAGCGAGGATTCCGCCGGCCGCGGCCGCGGCCGAAGACGCGAACGCGTCGCTGCGCGCGATCCGCGCCAGGCGAGCGTCGCTGCGCGCGACGCGCTGCGCGTGGGTCGCCGCCTGCCCGAGCACGGCCAGCTCGCTCGCCCCGTCGATGCTCTCGATCAGCTCGCTCGTCAGCTGCGAGCGCGCGCGGGCCTGGCGGCGGGCGGCTCGCGAGGCGACGGTCCCGCTCAGCCACGGCAGCAGCACGATCGCGAGCGCGAGCGACACGAACACGGTAAGCCCCGCGACCGGGAGCATCAGCGATGCGGCCAGCGTGGCGGCGAGCGCCACCAGCAGCGCCACGAGGCCCGGGATCACCACTCGCAGGTGGAGATCCTTGAGCGTGTCCACGTCCGCGACGAAGCGGCTCAGGAGGTCGCCGCTGCGGCTCCCCAGGCCACCGGGCACGAGCGGCACGAGGCTGCGGTAGAAGCGCTCGCGCAGGCGCCCCAGCTGGCGCAGCGCGAGATCGTGGGAGGCCAGCCGTTCGCCGTAGCGCAGGACCGCACGCGTCAGCCCGAACGCGCGCACCGCCACGATCGTGACCATCAGCATCAGGATCGGCGGGCGCTCGGCGGCCCGTGAGATCAGGTAGCCCGAGCTGGCGAGCAGCGCCATCGCCGCCAGCGCGGCGCCGGTGGCGAGCGCCACCGACAGCGTAAGGCGGCGAAGCTCGCCAGCTCCGGGGCGAGCCATTTGGAGCAGGGGAGGCGTGCGTCGCTGCGTCATGCCACCGCCCAGCTTGGCTCTGCGGTGGGCGGCCGCCCGGAGGCACTCGGGGCCTCCGGGGTCTCCAGACGCCCAGCGCGCATCACGTGGAGGTGGTCCGCGAGCTCCGTGAGCAGGGGGTGGTGGACGATCAGCAGCGCGGTTCGCCCGTGCGCGAGAGACCGGATCGTCTCGCCGATCGTCTGGGTGCTTTCGTCATCCAGGTGCGCGGTGGGCTCGTCCAGTAGCAGCAGCGGCCGGTCGGCGAGGAACGCGCGGGCGAGCGCGATGCGCTGGGCCTGGCCGGCGGAGAGACGTCGCGCGCCCTCCCCCACCCGCGTGTCGACGCCGTGCGCCAGCCCGCCGACGAGCTCCTCCGCGCCGGCCGCGTGGATGGCGCGGCGAACCTCCTGCGGCGAGGCGCCGGGGCGGGCGAGCGCGACGTTCTGCGCGATCGTGCCCGTGAACAGCGTGGGGCGCTGCGGCACCCACGCGATCTGACGGCGCCAGTCATCGAGATCCAGATCGCGCAGGTCCACGCCCGCGCACGTGACGCTCCCGGCGCTCGGGTCGGCGAGGCGCATGAGCAGCCGCGCGATCGTGCTCTTGCCCGCGCCGCTGTGGCCGAGCAGCGCCGTGATCCGGCCCGGCTCGAGCTCGAGATCGACGTCGCTCAGCACGCGGCCGGCGCGCTGCGGGTACTCGTAGGCGACCGAGCGGAACCGCACCGGCGCGCTCGCCGGGCTCGCCGCGCGTCGGGGGCGAGCCGCGGGCGCGATCGCGGCGGGCTGGGCGAGCGCGCCGAAGATCCGCTCGTAGGCGGTCGTGGCGTCGGCGCTCGCGTGGAACTGCTGGCCGACGAGCCGCAGCGGCCCGTACATCTCCGGCGCGAGCAGCAGCACGGTCAGCCCCGCCCGCAGGCCGAGCGCGCCCGAGACGAGCTGCACGCCGATCGTCGCCGCCACGAGCGCCGTGCCGATCATCGCGCACAGCTCCAGCACGAACGCCGACAGGAACGCCGTGCGCAGCGTCGCCATCGTCTCCGCGCGGTAGCGCTCGCCCACGTCGCGGAGGGTCTGCGCCTGGGCGTCCTCGCGACGGTAGGCGCGCAGCGTCGCGAGGCCCTGAACGACGTCGAGGAAGTGCGCGCCCAGCAGCGCCAGCGCGCGCCAGCGGCGCTGCGCCTGAGCGCGCGCGCCCTTGCCGATCAGCACCATGAGAGCCACCAGCAGCGGCACCGTCAGCGCGAGCACAGCCGCCGCGATCGGGTCCAGCGTGAGCACCCAGCCGATCACCGCGATCGGCACGACGGTCGCGAGCACGAGCTGCGGCAGGTAGCCGGCGAAGTACGCCTCCAGCGCGTCCACGCCCTGCACCGCGGTGCTCGCCAGCTCGCCCGTGCGGCCCGCCGACGGGCGCCGCTCGGGACTCTCCAGCAGCAGCCGGCGAACGAGGCGGCCGCGCAACTCGGACATCACGCGCACCGCCCCCCAGCGCCCCGACAGCTCGAAGCCGCCGTCGAGAAGCGCGCGGGCGACCATCACGGCGGCGAGACCGATCAGCTCGGGTTCGAGCGACGCGAGCGTCGCGTGGCTCCTCGCGGCGCTCGCGATGACGAACGCCAAGAGCGCCGCCTGGGCGAGGATCGCCGCGGCCGAGAGGACCCCCAGCGCCGCCGCGAGCGCGAGGTGGGCTCGCGCGGCGCGGCTCTCGCCGAGGAGGCGGCGGTCGACCGGCGCCGCCATCTCTCAGGCCGAGGAGCCGGTCGGCTCAGAGGGGATGTGAGCCGCCGGCCCCTCGACCTCGCCAGTCCTGCCACCGCCCATCCTCTGCAGCACGGCGATCGGGGTCGGGGTGCCCTCGAAGTCGTCGCGGCCGAGGCGGTGGCGGAAGACCCAGTACGTCCAGCCCTGGTAGGCGAGCACGATCGGCACGAAGATCACCGCCACGACCGTCATCACCGTCTGGCTGTAGTGGCTCGCCGAGGCCACGGGGAGCCGCAGGTCGTATGCGTGCGCGGTGCTCGACGGCAGCGCGTTGGGATACAGCCACACGAACAGGCTCGCGAACAGCAGCGCGATCGCGCCCGCGCTGAGCGCGAAGCCCCAGCCGTCGCGCTCGCGCGCGATCAGCAGCGGCACCGCGAACGCGAACGCCACGGCGAGCACGGCTATCGCCTGCGCCGAGAGCTTGCCCCCACCGCTGCGCTGATCGAGCGCCGTCCACAGCACGAAGCCCCCCATCAGCACGGCTGTCGCGACCGAGGCGCGCCGCGCCACGGAGCGCGCCCGCGCGACCATCTCGCCGCTGGTCCGCAGCGACAGGAAGATCGCGCCGTGGGCCAGGAACAGCGACAGCGTCGTCAGACCGCCCAGCAGCGCATACGGGTGCAGCAGGTCGAGCAGGTTCGCGGTGACGTCGTGGCGAGCGTTCATCGGCACGCCATGAACGATGTTCGCCCAGCCGACGCCCCACAACAACGCGGCGAGGCAGCTCCCTATAACGGCTGTCCACTCCCACGTCGCGCGCCAACGCGGCGCGTCTTCCTTGCCCCAGAACTCGAACGAGACACCGCGGACGATCAGCGCCGCGAGGATCAGGAACAGCGCGAGGTAGAAGCCCGAGAACAGGCTCGCATACCAGCCCGGGAAGGCCGCGAACGTCGCCCCGCCCGCCGTCAGCAGCCACACCTCGTTGCCGTCCCACACCGGGCCGATCGTGTGGATGATCATGCGCTTGTCGGTCTCGTCGCGGCCGAGCGCGCGGATCAGCATGCCCACGCCGAAGTCGAACCCCTCGAGGATGAAATAGCCGATCCACAGCACGCCGATCAGCACGAACCACAGCGTCTGCAGGAAGTTGGGGTCGCGCACGGTCGGCTCCTTTCAGTAGGCGAGGACGAGCTCGGGGCGCGACGGGGCGCCCGGCCCATCGGTCGTTGACTCGCTCGGCTCGGGTTCGGGGCCGTGGGCGATGTCGCGCAGGAACAGCCGCCCGCCCACGAGCAGCAGCACGCCGTAGACCAGCGTGTAGCCGACGATCGTGAGGATCACCGAGCTCGAGCTGACCAGCGGCGAGCGCGCGTCGCTGGTCTTCAACAGGCCGTACACCACCCACGGCTGGCGGCCCATCTCCGTGAAGATCCATCCCGTCAGGTTCGCCACGATCGGCAGAAACACCCCGCCCACGCACACCCACAAAAAGCGGCGCGAGCGCTCGATGACCCTGCGACGCACCAGCAGCAGACCGATCAGCGGGATCAGCAGCAGCAGCACGCCCACGCCCGCCATCAGACGGAACGTCCAGTACGTCACGCCCAGGATCGGCACGTAGTCGCCCGGGCCGTACTTCGCCTGGTCCGCCGCGTTCAGCTCGTTGACGCCCTCCACCTTCCCGTTCCACGACGCGTCGCCGAGGATCGACAGCAGGTGCGGGATGCGGATGTCGGTGTTCAGCCGCTTGGGGAAGTGTTCGAACGGGCCAACCGCGAAGATCGACAAGCTCGCGCCCTTCGTCGTCTTGTACAGCGCCTCCGCCGCGGCCATCTTCATCGGCTGCTGTTCCTCCATCAGCATCCCCTGCGTGTGGCCGAACGCGCCCGTCAGCACCGCCGCCGCGAGCACCAGCGGCAGCGCGCTTCGCACCGAGCGCGCGTACACGTCCGTGCCGCGCCCCCGCAACAGACCGAACGCGGAGATCCCCAACACCAGGAAGCCACCCGTGCACATCGCGGCGAAGATCGTGTGCGGCAGCGCCAGCAGCACCGTCGAGTTGGTGAGCACCGCGGAGATGCTCTTCAGTTCGGCGCGGTGGGTCGTGTGGTTGATCACGTAGCCCACGGGGTGCTGCATCCACGAGTTGGCCGCCAGGATGAAGTACGCCGACAGGATCGAGCCCAGCGACGTGAGCCAGATCGTCGCCAGGTGCATCCGCGGCGAGAGCTTGTTCCAGCCGAAGATCCACAGGCCGATGAACGTCGACTCCAGGAAGAACGCCGCCAGCCCCTCCATCGCCAGCGGTGCGCCGAATATGTCACCCACGTAGCGCGAGTATTCCGACCAGTTCATGCCGAACTGAAACTCCTGCACGATTCCGGTGACAACGCCGATCGCGAGCGAGATCAGCATGAATTTGCCCCAGAAGCGAGTCATGCGCAGGTACACCTCCTCGCCCGTGCGGTAATGGCGAGTCTGGCAGTACGCCACCCACGCGACGAGACCGATCGACATCGGCACGAAGATGAAGTGAAACAACGTCGTCACCCCAAACTGCAGGCGCGCTAGTTCGAGCGTGTTCACGGGCGAAAATCTACGCGCGACAGTCAGAAACTCTATCCGCGAGATCTACCCACGTTGAGGGGGAAAACTACCGAGAGCTTGCGCGAGTCGCGCGAGCACGCACGAGCGCCCGGCGCAGCTCGTCGGCACCCCACACGATGAAGGGGTAGGGCGCCAGGAACGCCAGGTCGCGCAGCGGAAGCGCCGCGGTGCCGAGCAGCGACTGCAGCGGCGGGGCGTACACGAACGCCGCCGCGAGCGCCAGCTCCGCAGCGACGCCGAGCAGCAGGTGCGGGTTGCTGAACACGCCGATCGAGCGCAGCGAGGCGCGCCTCGTTCTCACCGCGAACGCGGTGCCGATCTGTCCCGCGATCATGCCGGCGAACGTCATCGTCGTCGCCTCCAGATAGGCGTGGTGCAGCGGGTGGCCGGCCCCGACCGGATCGCCGGAGTGCCAGCCGGCGCGCGTCAACACGTGGAAGAACCCCGCCAGCGACAGCGCGGAGACCATCACGCCGAGGAACAGCCACGCGCGCACGAGCATCGGCCCCTGGATCACGCCCTCCGAGCGCGGCCGCGGCGGGCGCTCCATGCTGCCCGGCTCGCTCGGGTCGCGCCCCAGCGCGAGCGACGGCAGCGTCTCCGTTCCCACGTCGAAGGCGAGTATCAGCATCACCGTCAGCGGGAGCGGGATCGCTCCGCCCGCGAGTGCGAACACAAGGAACGGCATGACCTCCGGGGTCGCGTGGGCGAAGATGTACTGGATGAACTTGCGCACGTTGTCGTACACCTGACGGCCCGCCTCGATCGCCACCACGATCGTCGCGAAGTTGTCGTCCGTCAGCACCATCGTCGAGGCCTCGCGCGCGACGTCCGTGCCCGAGCGGCCCATCGCCACGCCGATGTCCGCGGTGCGCAGCGCGGGAGCGTCGTTCACGCCGTCGCCCGTCATCGCCACGACGTGTCCTTCGGCACGCAGCGCCTCGGCGATGTGCAGCTTCGTCTCCGGCGAGGCGCGCGCGAAGATCACCTCGCGACCGGTTGCGAGAAGGTCGCGCACGTTCTGCTCGTGGAGGTGGTCGAAGGCCTGCGCGTTGACGATCAGCGGGTCCTCGCCGCCGATGCCCACCTGGCGCGCGATCGCCGCCGCGGTGAGCGGGTGATCGCCGGTGATCACCACGATCCTGATCCCCGCGTCGTGGCAGCGCGCCACCGCGTCGGCGACCTCCGCGCGGGGCGGGTCCTGCATCGTGACGAGGCCCAGGAAACACAGCTCGCTCTCGGCCAACTCACGCTCCGGAGGCTCCTCGCCTCGGGGCAGCGCCCGGCGCGCGAGCGCGAGCACCCGCAGCCCGTCGCGCGCGAAGCCCTCGACCGCCGCGGTCACGCGCCCGCGCTGCGCCTGCGTCAGGGGCGCCTGAGCGCCGTCGCCCAGCGCCGCGCTCGTGCAGCACGGCAGGACCGCCTCCGGCGCGCCCTTCGTCGAGAGCCGGTCGTGGCCCTCGGCGGCGTCGAGCGTCGACATCAACTTGCGCTGCGGGTCGAAGCTGTAGAGGTGGCGGCGAGCGCGCTCGCGCGCGTCCGCGTCGCAGGGGACGCCCAGCGCCTGGGCGACCCGCAGCAGCGCCACCTCGGTCGGGTCGCCGATGCCCTCGCCCTCCGGCGTGACGCGCGCGTTGTTGCACGCGTGCGCCACCTCCGCGACGGCGAGCGCGACGCCGTCCACCGGCGTGGCGGCGGGCGCGGCGCCACCCACCGGCCCGACGGACGCGGCGGCGTCCGCAGAAGCGGTGGGCGGCTCCCCCCGCAGCGGCGTCTCGCCCGCAAGCGTCCACAGCGAGATCGGGCGCATGCGGTTCTCGGTCAGCGTTCCCGTCTTGTCGGTGCAGATCACGTCGGTCGAGCCCAGCGTCTCGACCGCGCTCAGGCGCTTGACCAGCGCGCCGCGGCGCGCGAGCGCGCGCACCGCGACCGCCAGCGCCAGTGTGATCACCGGCAACAGCCCCTCGGGCACGTTGCCCGCCAGCAGACCGACGGCGAACACGACGAGTTCTCCAGCGACAGCCCCGCGCCGAAGATCGCGACCGGCACGAACGCCACGGCCATCGCGATAGCGACCGCGGCGATCAGCCACGCGGCTTTGCGCACCTGCGTTTCCAGCGGGCTGGGCTCCTCCTCGACGCGCTCCGACAGCGCCGCGATCCGTCCGAGCTCGGTGTGCATGCCGGTCGCGAACACCACCCCGCGCGCCTCGCCGCCCGTCGCGCTCGTGCCGCTGAACAGCAGATCGCGCGCGGCCAGACGCACGACGGTCGGGTCGACGAGGTCCGCCGAGCGCAACGCGGGCGCCGACTCGCCGTTGAGCGTCGACAGATCCACCTCCACGGCACCCGCGATCAGCCGCATGTCTGCGGCGATGCGCTCGCCCTCCTCGACGAGCACCACGTCGCCTGGGACCAACTCGGCGGCGAGGATCTCGCGCGGCGTGCCATCGCGCAGAACCCTCACCCGCTGGGGCAGGAACTCGGCCAGCGCCTCCACGGCGCGCTCGGCCTGCATCTCCTGGATCAGCGCGAACACCGCGTTGAGCGCGATCACGAGCAGCACCGCGACCGCCACCGTGAGGTTGCCGACGGCGAACGACAGCGCGGCGGCGAGCCACAGCAGCAGCGCGAGCGGGTGCGTCAGCTGGCGCGCCAGCTCGTGCGGCCACCTTGACCCCCCGCGGCGGCGCAGCTCGTTGGGGCCGTGCTGAATCAGCCGCCGCCCCGCCTCCGCTTGGGAGAGACCGTGCGGCGAGCTGTGCAGGTCGCGCATCAGGAGATCCACCCGCTCGGTCGGCTCGACCTGGACCTCGTCCTGCGCTTTCTCAGCCTGAGGGCCGGTTTCCACGTCGAGCGCCATCGCACAGCACGCTAGGTCGCGCACACGGGGATCGCATCGGGCGTGCGCCACGGGCCCGGTGGGTAGAAACCCGTACGCGCGCCGCTCCGTGGGGACTACTGAGCGCCCTGCACGGTTCTGCTGATGAACGGCGGGCGCGGCTGTGTGATGTTGGGGCCTCCACCCGACCGGAAGGAGCCCCGATGAAGGCCGCGATCGTCCACAGCTTCGACCAGCCTCTGTCCTTGGAGGACGTCCCCACGCCGCAGGCCGGCCCCGAGCAGGTGCTCGTGCGGATCGAGGCCTGCGGGCTCTGCCACACCGACATCCACGCCGCGCGCGGGGAGTGGCCGATCAAACCGGGCCTGCCCTTCATACCCGGCCACGAGGGCGTCGGCATCGTCGAGCGCCTCGGCGACGGAAATGCGCACGGGCTCGAGGAGGGAATGCGCGTCGCGCTGCCGTGGCTGGGCTACGCGTGCGGAGACTGCCGCTACTGCAACTCCGGCGCGGAGACGCTGTGTCTGTCGCAGATCAACACCGGCTACGGCATGAACGGCGGCTTCGCCGAGTACGCCGTCGGCTACGCCCGCCACGTGGTGCGCGTCCCAGACGACGTCGACCCGCTCGACGCCGCGCCGCTGACGTGCGCGGGCGTCACGACGTACAAGGCGGTCAAGGTCTCCGGAGCAAGCTCCGCCGGGCTCGTCGCGGTGTTCGGCGCGGGCGGCCTCGGCCACCTGGCGATCCAGTACGCGCGCGTGACCGGCGCCGCGGTCGTCGCGGTGGACGTCAACGAGGAGCGGCTCAACACCGCCCGGACGCTCGGCGCCGAGCACGTCGTGCACGTGGGCGAAGAAGATCCCGTGGCCGCGATCCAGGCGCTCGGCGGAGCCGACCAGGCGATTTCCACGGCGGTGACGCCGTCGGCCTTCGAACAGGCCCTCGGTTCGCTGGCGCGCGGAGGCACGCTCGTGTGCGTGGGGCTGCCCGCTGAGAACGAGATGCGCATCCCGATCTTCGAGACGGTGCTGGGCGGGCTGACGGTGAAGGGCTCGATCGTCGGCACCCACCACGACCTCGAGGAGGTGTTCGAGCTGCACCGCCGCGGACGCACCCGGATCGAGCGCGCCGAGCGCGAGCTGGACGACGTCAACGACGCGATCGGAACGGTGCTCGACGGCAGCGCTCCGGCGGCGCGGATGGTCTTCCGCATGGCCGACGTGCCGAGCGTAGGCGCCTCTAACGCGGGTGCGCCCGTCAGGCAAGCGTCGCCAGCAGCCTGAGTTCCTCCATCAACATACGCGGCAGGAGAAAGTGCTCGCGCACGCGCTCGCGGCCGCTGCGACCGAGTTCTGCGGCCAGCTCGCGGTCCTCGAGCAGCCTCAGCATCTCCTGTGCGCACCCCTCGACGGAGTCGACCATCGCCCCGCCGACCCCGTCTGACATCTGCAGCGGGATGCCGCCCGCGCGACCGGCCACGACGGGGGTGCCCTTCCACAGCGCCTCCGAGACGACGAGCCCGAAGCCCTCGCGGATCGACTTCTGCACGACCACCTCGGAGAGGCGCTGGAAGGCGTTGACCTCGACGTTGCCGACTCCGGTGAGGTTGGTGTAGACGTGGATCAGCGGGTCGCGCTCGGCGACCTCTGAGACCTGCCGGTAGATGTCCCAGCCCTCGGGGTCGTCGAGCGCCATCGAGCCGACGAGCGCGAGCTGCAGACCGGCGATCTCCTCGCGCACGAGCCGGTATGCGTCGATCACGCCGAGCGGGTCCTTCCACAGGTCGAAGCGCGACACCTGCGTGACGAGCCTGCCGGGGAGGTCCACGCCGATCCAATCGAGGATCTGGTTTGCCATCGCCGCGTCGATGTCGATGTTCTTCGGGCTGAGCGGGTCGATCGCGGGGGCGATCGCCTCCACGCGGGCGATCGGCAGGTCGGGAGGGACGAAGTCGAGCATGGTGAAGACCGCGGCGTCATAGCCCTCCAGATATGGAGCGAGAAACCGCCACGCGTCCGGGTTCGGCTCGCTGGTGTCGATGTGGCAGCGCCATACCCAGCGAGCGTCTCCCTTGCCGTGGATGCTCATCAGTCCCGCCGGCTGCGGGTCGTGAATGACGATGAAGTCGTAGTCGTGGTCGAGGCTCTCGGCGTTCTCGTGCGCGCAGTCCAGATACGCGATCCGCTCGCGGTCGGTGAGCGAGCGGGGCGCGCCCTGCAGGGCGTTGTGCAGCGCCTTGGTGGCGTGGAAGAAACCCTGGTTGCCCGAGATGACCTTCCAGTCGACGGTGAGCCCGAGGTCGCGCAGCAGCGGCACGCCCGAGCGCAACATCTCCGAGACGCCGCCGCCATAGGCGGTCGCGTTGACGTTCAGGATCCGAGCGCCGGCGAGCGCGCGGGCGTGCTCGCGCAGCTCTTGGAGGATCGGCGCGGGCGCGATGCCCTCGTAGGCGTCGAGCGCCCAGCGTCCGACGGCTACCTTCTGAAGCATCGGATGCCCTCCGTCCTCCAGTGCTGGGATCGCATCGCGTGAGACATGGGAAAGGAGGCTATTTGCGGGTCGGTGGGGAGGCGTCCGTATATCCCCGCACCGCTCGGGCGGGCGAATCCCGATGCGCCCCAACGAGCGCATCCTTATCGTCGCTGCCATGTTCGAGAAGATCGTCGTGGGCTTTGGAGGCGGCTTGGCGGCAGCCGACGCGGTCAAGCTCGCCGCCCGATTGGCGAGCGCCTTCGACAGTCGTCTGACGGTCGTGTTCCCCTACCACCCGCTGCTCGCGTCCACGCCCGCAGGGGAGGTCGAGGAGTACGTCAGGGGCGAGGTGCGAGCGCTGACCACCGGCATCGAGGGCCTGGCGGCGCCCACGTTTCGCTGGAGCTCATCGCCCTGGCCGATCCACGCGCTGCACGAGCTCGCGAGCTACGAGGAGGCGGATCTGATCGTGTTCGGCGCGGCGCGCGAGGGCCTGGCGGAACATCTGCACATCAGCCTGATGGAGCGCATGGTCCATGGCGCGCCATGCGCCGTGGCGGTCGTGCCGAGCGGCTACGCCGACGGTGACGGCGGCGGTTTCCACCGCATCGGCGTGGGCTTCGCCGACTCCGCGGAGGGCAGGGCCGCGTTCTGCCTCGGCGAGCGGCTCGCCGAGGTGTTCGAGAGCGAGCTCGAGGTGATCGCCGGCTCCGGCCTGAGCCCGGCGCTCGCGAGCTACGCGTTCTCCTCGCCGTCGCTGCCCGAGGTGGAGGACGAGCTGTACGCGGAGACGAAGGCCAATCTCAGACGCGTCGCGGAGGAGCTCGACGGCGCCGTGCCCGCCCACCTGAAGACGGTCAGGGGAGATCCGTCGAGCGTGTTGATCGAGGGCTCGGGCACGCTCGATCTGCTGGTGCTCGGCTCGCGCGCCTACGGGCCGCTGCGCCACGTGCTGCTCGGCAGCGTCTCAGCGCGCGTGATGCGCAACGCCGACTGCCCGGTGCTGGTCATCCCCCGTGGCGCTGCCACGGGGCCGCACGGAATCGCCGAGGCAGGCACGCGCTAGGACGCCGCCCGCTGGGAGCCGCCAGACTGACCCACGCGACCTCCCGGCAGCGTGCGCAGACTGACCCTCAGGAGGGTGCCTTGCTCGCCGGAGTCGATGCTCAGCGTCCCCCCAGCCAGGTTCACCCGCTCACGCATTCCCGCCAGGCCGAAGCCATCGCTCGTGGCGTCGGAGTCGAAGCCAGTCCCGTCGTCCTGCACCTCGATCAGCAGCTGGCCCTCGGACTCGCCGACCGCCACCCGAACCTGGTTTGCGCGAGCATGCTTGGCGATGTTCGTGAGCGCCTCCTGCACGAGGCGATACACGGTCGTCTCCAGGTCGCCGCTCAGGCGCGGCTCCTCCTTCGAGGAGCTCGACAGCGCCAACTCCCCGTCGATCTCGAAGCCGCTCTGCTCGCGGTGGCGATCCAGCAGCGCTTCGATCGCGGTGCTCAGCCCCAGTTCGTCCAGCGCGGCCGGCCGCAGCTCGGTGATGATCGAGCGCAGGTTCGTCGATCTCGCGCTCGATGTGCTCCACCGCCTCGCCCATCGCCGCCTGGGCGCGCTCCAGATCGCCGCCTCGCCGCGCGGAGGACAGCAGCACGCGCAGCCCGCCGAGCCCCTGCAACGTCTCGTCGTGAAGCTCGCGCGCCCAGTGGCGCCGCTCGGCGTCCGCGGCTGCGAGTGAGCTGCGCAGGCGGTCGCTCTGCACGCTCTGCGCGAGCGCCACCGCGGTGGCGGCGCTCGCGGCGAACGTGCGCATCATCTGCTCGTCCTCCGCGCTGAAGACGCTCCCCTCCTCGCCGCGGTCGAACGCCGCGAGGATGCCGACGCCGTCGCCGCGGTAAACCATCGGCACCAGCAGCGCCGTCTGCGGGTCGGCCACGCCGAACTCCATCGGCGCGATGCGCAGACGCGCGGACACATCGACGATCCGCTCGGGATGGCCGCGTTCGAGCACCTGCCCGGAGGTCGATTCGGCGATCGGCAGCCGCGCGCCATGCGTCGCCTGCACGTGACCGGCGCTCGCCTGCACGACCAGCTCGTGCCCGTCGCGCAGCATGATCACGAGGCTGCGGGCGCCGATCAGGGCGCGGCCGCGCTTGACGATCAGCTCGAGCACGTGCTCGAGCGCGATCTCGCCGCCGATCGCGACCGCCACGTCGCGGGTCGCCTCAAGCCCCCTGATCGCCCTCTCGGCCTCTCGGCGACGGCGCTCGCTGGTCTCGTACAGCCGGGCGTTGTCGATCGCCACGGCGGCCCAGTCGGCGAGGATCACCGCCGCCTCCTCGTCGCGCTCGGTGAACTCGCCACCCTCCTTCTCGGTCAGGTACAGGTTGCCCCACGCCTGCCCCCTCACGCGCACGGGCACGCCGAGGAAGCTGCGCATCACGGGATGGCCCGCGGGGAACCCGTAGCTCGAGGGGTGGCGACCGACGTCCGCCAGGCGCAGCGGTTGCTGATTTTCGATCAGCGCGCCGAGCACCCCCCGCCCGCGGGGAAGATCGCCGATCGAGCGCTTGGTCTCCTCGTCCACCCCCGCGGTGAGGAACTGCTCGAGCTCCGTGCGCTGCTCGTTCAGGATCCCCAGCGCCGCGTAGCGCGCGCCCGTCACCTCTCGCGCCGTCTGCAAAACACGATCGAGCACGACGCTCAGGTCGAGCTCGGTCACGAGCTCGCGTCCGACATCGAGCAGCCTGCGGATCCAACCTTCCTCAGCGGAGGAGTCCATCAACTGAGAGCTTAGTCCCACATGCTCGTGTTTGCGGTCGGGTTCGTCCATCCGTAATCGACCTCAATCATCTCACGGAATTTTCCCGAGGAGGAAACGGTCCGAGCGCCCTAGGTTGTCCCGAGATTGTGTCTGCGGTTCACAATGGACATGCCATGCCTCCAGATCCGGATGTTCGTCTCTCGGTGAGCGGTCAGGTGTGGCGCTGTCACCACTGCGGCGACGTGATCGGCGTGTACGAGCCGCTGATCAGGCTCCTCGACGGCCACGCCTTCGAGACCTCGCGCGCGCTGGAGAAGGACGCCGCTGACCGGACCGGCGGCTACTACCACCGTGTCTGTTTCGAACGGCTGAAGAGCGACCAGCTCAGCTCCGCTCCGTAGTTTTCCGCCCCCGACGGCGGCTTTCTCCGGCTGGCGCCCTCCCCTCAAGCGGCTAGCTTTCGAACCATGAAAACACATGGCTCTCAACCCAAGTTTCGCGTGCTGATCGTGGGCGGAGGAGTCGCCGCTATCGAGGCAGCACTGGCCCTTCACGAGCTCGCGCCGGAGCACACTGCAACGACGGTACTCGCGCCCAACGAGGAGTTCGTCTACCGCCCGATGACCGTTCGCGAACCCTTCGCGTACCCCGCCGCGAACCGCTATCCCCTCGCCCGGATCGTCGCCGACGCGGGCGCCGAGCTGGTGGTCGACGCGATGGCCTCGGTCGAGCCCGCCAAGCGCCTCCTGCACACGAAGGCGGGCGAGGCGCTCGAGTACGACGCGCTCGTGCTGGCGCTCGGCGCGCGCGCGGTCCCGCGCTACGAGCACGCGATCACGATCGACGACCGGCGCATGGACGAAACGGTGCATGGGCTGATTCAGGACATCGAGGGCGGCTACGTGGACAGCGTCGCGTTCGTGTCCCCGGGACGGATGGCGTGGCAGCTGCCTATGTACGAGCTCGCGCTGATGACCGCGGGACGCGCATACGACATGAACGTCGACCTGACCGCGACGATCGTCACCCCCGAGGACACCCCGCTTGCGATCTTCGGCTCGACGGCGAGCAGCGCAATCGCCGAGCGGCTGCGAGCGGCGCGCATCGACACGATCGCCTCCGCCTACGCCGAAGTCCCCAACACCGGCGAGGTGGTGATCAACCCCGGCGACCGTCGTCTGCACGTCAAGCGCGTGATCGCACTGCCGGAGCTTTACGGGCCAGCGGTGCGCGGCATCCCGCTCGGCGAGCACGGCTTCATCCGCGTGGACGCCTACGGCCGGGTGCGCGACGTGGAGCACGTGTACGCGGCGGGCGACGCGATCGACTTTCCGATCAAGCATGGCGGGGTCGGCTCCCAGCAGGCGGACGTGGCGGCGCGGTCGATCGCCGCTGCGGCGGGCGCTGATGTCAAGCCCGAGCCGTTCAACCCCGTGATCCACGGCATGCTGTTGACAGACGACAAGCCCCTGTACCTGACGGCGAAGCTCACCGGCGGTCACGGCTTCAGCTCGCAGATAACCGACGTGCCCACGTGGACGCCGCCGAGCAAGATCGTGGCGAAGTACCTCGCGCCGTACCTCGAGCATCTGGACCGTGAAGCGACGGGCGCGCGATGACGGGCGTACGCGATCGCGCTGCCCGCGGGCAGCCGTGCTTCGTGCTCGGCTACGACCGCGGGGAGAGCGCGCGTGTGGCCGCGGCGTGGGCCGCGCAGGAGCTCCACCCCGAGGGCAAGCTCGTGATCGTCCACTCCTCGCGACCCCTGCACGCGCCGCCGTCCCCGCTTTCCAACAGTCATGCGCGGGGCAAGCTCGGGCGAGCGATGATCGATGAGCTCCTGTTGGAGGGCGAGGACGAGGTGTTCGACATCGACATCGTCGCGGAGATCTCAGACAAGGACCCGGTGACGGCGCTGATCGACGCCGCACGCCACCACGACGCGCGCGCGATCGTCGTGGGCTGCGACCGTCACTCGCGGCTGCACAGGGCGCTGGGGACGGTCACGAGCGAGCTGCTGCAGTCCTCGCCCGTGCCGGTCATCGCGGTGCCGCGGGTTGGGGCGATGGCACGGGCGGGCGCGGACTGAGGAGACAGCGCCCTACAGCGTGAGGTTGAATTTGGACCCTGCGCCGACGGACACGCCCGTCTTGCCGGACCAGGTGGCTTCAGCTCCTGCCTGTTTGAGCCCCACTCCGGAGTGTTCCACCGCCATCCCGCCTTCATTCTCGAAGTAGGCTTTCAGCGCCGTCCCTTCGATGGAGTGCGTCTGTGCTTCTTCGTTGTACGTCGTTTCTTTGGAGCCTTTGAACACCCTCTCGATCGTGCTGCCAGTGAAGGTGAATGTGACGGGTTTTTCGAAGGGACACGACCCTGACGCGCCCTGACTGACAACGAATTCGATGAACACTTCGCCTTCCTTGGGGGCCAACAACAACCCGTTCAGCCCCGACGCGATTTCTTCTTTTTCCGCAGCGGCTTTGGTCAAATAGGCGTTCGTCATGACCAGCGGCTTGGTGACGCCGCTGACTTTGCATTCTGTCGTCACGAGAACGCATCCGCCGAAGGCGATCCGACCTTCTGCCTTTCCGGGTGCGGGGGATTTCACGCCCACGAGTTTCGAGCTCAGGAGTTCGAGTTTGGAGCATTCGATGCGGAACAGGATTCCCTGTTTGAACACCTGGGTGTTTTCGGCCGCCGCAGTGATCGGCGTCGTTTCGCCTTCGCCAAGGGCTTTCCCATTCACTTTCCAGGCGAGATCGTTGGTTGACGACGCCTGCGCGCCGGCGGCGCAGGCGAGGCCGAGAGCCAGTAGAACGAGCAGCGCTCCGATCGTCCTGTGTCCTGTCGTGTGTTTGTCGGTCTCGGCTTGGGATGCCGTCGGCGTTGACGCCTGTGGCGGTCTGATGAGTTGCGGGCGCATCGGTTTCTCCTTTGTCTCTGGACTAAATCTCGTTTGCAGCCCCCGCGGATCGCGGGCCGGTCGCCCTCGCCGCGGCGGCGAGCCCTTCGTAGATCGCCGCGAGCTCCTCGCCGGTGGGCACCGCCTCGGGATCGAGCAGCGACTGCAGTTGCAGGCCATCTGCCACCGCGAGCATGTATGACGTGATGACTTCCACCATCCGCGAGGACAGGGCGTGGCCGCCGCTGCTCGCGCGTATGTGCTCAGCGGCGCGCTCGCGCTGGCGCTCGTAGTGCTCGACGAGCTCGCGGTGCAGTTCAGGCGAGCGTCTCGACTGCAGCACCGCCTCCAAGAACATCACGAACTGCGGCCGCGCCTGGGCGATACCGTCGACCATCGGCCGAGCGCGCGCGGCGAGCTGTTCGAGCGGGCCCGCATCGGGAGCGACCTCCACCGCGCCGACCCGCTCTCCCCACTCCAGGAAGGACTCCAGGATCGCCTGGTCGAGCAGCTTCTCTCGGCTGCCGAAGTGATAGTTGACGGCCCCGAGATTCGCGCCCGCTGCGGCGGTGAGCTCGCGCACGCTCGTGCCCGCGTAGCCGCGCTCGAACACCAGATCTTTGGCGGCCTGCAGCAGATCCGCCTTCGTGTCTTTAGTAATCATACAAACGATCGTATCATACAAACGCTCGTTTGAATATGGTTACGGCGAATCCCCGAGAACGACCACCGACGCCAGCGAGACAGACGGCCGCAGCGCGAGAACCGGCTCTCAGCCGAGCCGCTCCGCCAGCTCCACGATGATCCCCTCCGGGCCGCGGACGTAGCAGAGCCGGTAGCGATCTCGGTAGCGCTCCACCTCGCCAACGAGTTCCGCACCACGGGCTCGCAGGCCAGCGACGACGGCGTCGATATCGTCGACGGCGAACGAGATGTGGCGGATGCCCAAAGCGTTTGCCGGCGCGTGCCGGTCGCCAGCCCCACCCGACGGGGCGTGAAACCTCGCCAGCTCGACCCGCCCGTGGCCGTCGGCGGTCTCCAGCATCGCGATCTCCGCCCGGACTCCGTCGAGCCCCACCACGCGATCCACCCAACCGCCCTCGACCGCCCCCTCGCCCTGCACCTCGAGTCCGAGCTCGACGAAGAACGCCTTAGCAGCAGCGAGGTCCTCGACCACGATGCCCACGTGGTCCATGCGCTGGATCGCCATGCGCTCGACGATAGCGACAGGACGACGGCCAGGCGCAGCCTCCCGCCTCTCTGGTGGCGCAGCGGCGATATGAAGCCTGCACTGAACCGTAGAATCGCGGCCATGTCGTTCACACTCAAGAACCTCAGAGAGGATCTGGAGGACGTCGGGTCCAACTTCGACGGCGCACCGGATCTGGAGTTCCGTCTCGCGAGCAGGGCGCTCGAGCTCGAGCAGTCCGGCCTGAGCTATCAGCGCATCCCGCCCAACTACCGATTCCCTTACGGCCACACGCACAAGCAGCAGGAGGAGGTGTTCGTTGTCGTGGGCGGAGGCGGAAGGATGAAGCTCGACGACGAGGTCATCGAGGTAGAGAGGTGGGACGTGGTGCGCGTTGCGCCCGGTACATGGCGAGGGTACGAGGCCGGGCCGGAGGGGCTCGAGATCCTCGTGTTCGGCGCACCCAACCTCGGCGAGAACCCACGGGAAGACGTGGAGGGTCAGCGAGACTGGTGGGCTGACTGAGCGCCGCCAAGTGGACGGTCTCATGCTCACAGCGCCTGGCGGCCTGCCTAGCTCAAGTGGTCGTGGTGCCCGTCGTCGGCGTGCTCTTACTCTGCAGCGAGCTGATCAGATCATGCAGCGGCTTCGTGCCGGCACCGATCGTTATGCCCGTTACCGTCACATCAACCGTGTGTGAGGCAGAGATTCCGACCGACTGCAGGAAGTAGAGGCCGAATAGGAAGCTGGCCACGACGCCGAGGATCGTCGCCACGCCGAGCGCCACGGTAGCCCGGTCGGCCTTCAGGTAAGAGGCGGTCACCGTCCTCTTCGCCGGGTTGCTGAGGCCCTCGAGCGGTGCTTGTGGCGCTTTCCAGCCGGGCCATGGCAGGAATGAGGTGCCCAGCTCCATCAGGCGCTCTATCACCTGGGCGGCAACATAGAAACCCGCGAACAACCCAAATTCGGCGGCGTGTTCTTTGGCCGGGTGAAATGGCGTCGCCGTCCACTTCGCGGCGTTGGCAACGATCGCAAGCGCTACCGCCGCCGCGAGCAGTCCGGCCAGCACGCACTTGGCGGCGGTCGTCGGGTCGGGCAGACCTTTGTCGCCACCGTCGGAGACGTTTTCGGGACCGGTCGCCGTGATTTGCGGCATGACGGCATACTAGTCCAACTAATAGATCAAGTCAATACTTAGATATGTGCGAAAGCCCGCAGTTCGCGTCGACACAGCGCCAGCGGGGAGATGCTTGCTGTGGGACTGGTACTCGCAGAGCATGCAGTAACGTGACGCTCCTTAGCGAGGTTTGACTGGAGGTGAGGGCTCCTTTGCCAAAAAGGTAACTTGTTCTTGAAGCACATCCTTGGTGAATATCGTAGCGAGTGCCGTAATCTGCACCACGCTGTAGGCGATGGCGCCGCGACGCGTCAACACTGCGGGAGGATCGGCAGTAATGGCGCTATTGACTGTTGCGAAGTCGGACAAACTATCGATCTCGAGCGCTCCCGGCGCCGCTCCAAGCTGGATCTTGTCAGCCAAGAGCATGGACATATCATCATGAGACTTATCGAGAATCATGCGGAAGCTGTAATACGGTATGGCGAAGGTGAGGGCTCCAAGTACTGCCAAAAGGGCGATACCGATCACGTTGAGAGCCGACCACTGGTGGAAGAAGAAGAGCACAAATAGCGCAACCCCAGCCGACCATGCGCCTGACACCCAAGCGTACGCCGTAACAAGCGTGCGCAAAGCAAGCCGCACGCGCCCTGGGAACGGCATGTACGCAAAGGTATGGAGCCGCCACGCGAAATGTAGGTTGCGTACTAGCAGGATCGCGCTGCTGCCGAGCGTGATGACAACCGCTACGGCAAAGACGGTGATCGCGAGCCCGGCCGGTAGGAGCGCGTCGGGGGCGCGCCAGTTGACTGGGAAAGCACGGAACTGGTGACCTGCAGGTATGACGCCGGTGTGGTGCCAGCGGTGCAAGGCAGCCACCAAAACCGCAATGGCACCGCAGGCAAAGGGTGCAAGCCAAGGGAGATTAGAGCGATACCGGGCCGCCGCCGCAAGCTGGGCTCTTGCGTAGGATGCGAAATCTGCCGAGTCGACAGCCACTGCGTACAGCTGAGATAGGCCCTGCGTGAGGATTTTTACCCCTTGCACGGAAGCGGCAACCACCAAGGCTACCCCAGCAAATCCAATATAGAATGCGGGAGTGCGGAGATAGAGCCCAGCGTCGCCAAAGGGTGCGACGATCACGAGAGCCAGTACGTAAGGCAGGCTGGCAGCTAGGAGAGCACCGCCAAGCCAGCCGCAGCGGAGACGTTCGATCAAGCGCACGAACCAAAAGCGGTACGTACGAACATCAAACCGATCCATCGGCGGAGCGAGTTTAACGATTACGCCTGAGCGTCTGCAGGCGGTAGGTATGGATTCCAAGGTCTACAGTGACTGGCATGAGATATCCGGCCACGGCGTTCTGGACCAACGAATGCGGAAGTACAAACCGCGCGATTGACGCCAACCGCTGATGAGACAAGTATTTATTGGCTCCTTTGGCCAAGCGGGCAAGATTTGGCTTGATCTGATCAGAGAGATCCAGATCCTCAACCGAGCTAAACCCCTGCCGCTCTGCCATTGCGAGCCAATCCGGTAGTACAAGAGTATTCGACACTGCCATCGCCAGCTCCACATTTGCAGCCGTTTGCTGGACGAGCTCAGGGGCCGTACTGTACCTCTCGGTCCGCCAAGCGTCGATGACCACGAACAGGCCATCCGGACGAAGGACGCGATGTACCTCATTGAAAGCACGCGGTAGGTCGGTTGCATGGCAGAAGCTCTCGATGACGAACACGAGATCCTGCGAGCGATCAGCCATCGAGAGGTGTTGAAAATCTCCGACGGCAACACTGGCGTTGGGGAAGGGTTGCAGCGCTGCTGCGGCTCGGTCGATCTGTGAGGGTACGAGGTCTATCCCGAAGAACTTTCTCTGTGGGCTGCGCTTTGCCAGAAGCGCTAGGTTGAACCCGTTCCCGCAGGCGATCTCGAGGACGTCCGACGTCGAATCGGTAAAGCGCTGCTCGACGAGATTGGCCTGCCCCTCGTACCCGCTCCGATCGAAGGTTCCAGAAGGGTTGAGCGCCATGTGCATCGCACCCTCCTGCGAGTGCACGAGCCTGTAGCCAAGGCGCGAATCTTCGTAGTACTTGCGGATTTCGCCGGCTGAGCCACCGTGACCCGCGAGTGCGTTGAGATCAAAGGCCTCGGCAAGCCTTGCAACACGACGCTCGAGCTCAGCAAGGAGTTCCGGGTCTAGGTCGTGCGTGGCCACAGAACTACCCACCGGCAGGGCCTCCGCGAGGGCTCGGCACGTGCAAGCGGGGAGAATGCAGCGATCCCGCGTGGACCGCGCGCTTCATCATGCCGTCGATCAGGGAGGCCATCGGCACAACGATAGCGACCGCGCGCGCGTTCGGACGCCGCGTGGCGCGGCTGCTACCGGAAGCTCACAACCGCCATCGCCCAGCCGTCGTGCATAGGCGTTTGGTTACGCTTCGGCGCATGGAGCTGCAGCGGCGAATAGCGGAGGGCACGGGTGAGTTCTTGCTGTTCGCGCTGACCCCACCGCGCCTGACGACCGAACCGGAGCAAGCCAGTCAGATCGCCGCGAAAACGCTCGAGCGCCTGCGCCCTGTGGGCCTCGACGGCCTAGTGCTGTACGACATCGATGACGAGAGCGACCGCAATCCCGAGGAACGCCCCTTTCCGTTCCTACCCACGATGGACCCAGCCGACTACCTCGCTCGCCATCTCGTCGGCTTGGAAGTGCCGGCCATCGTGTACCGCGCTGTCAGCAAGTACCCAGAGCAACGTCTTCGCTCGTGGCTCAGCGAACAAGCCCCAACCGACGCGCTGTCGGTGTTCGTAGGTGCGTCCTCGCGTGAGAAGGCGGTGGCAACCTCGCTGTCGCGAGCCTACGAACTCAGGGCCGAGGTGCGCCCTGATCTCCTTCTCGGAGGTGTGGCGATCCCAGAGCGGCACACGCGCGGGCGCGGGGAGCACGTCCGTCTGCTGGCGAAGCAGGCGGCAGGTTGCTCGTTCTTCGTCACCCAGATCGTCTATGACGTCAATGCCGCGAAGAACTTGGTCTCCGATTATCACTACGACTGTGCGGCTCGTGACGTCAAGCCAGCGCCGATCGTGTTCACGTTCTCGGTCTGCGGCTCGCTGAAGACACTGGAGTTCGTTCAGTGGCTCGGTGTCGATGTGCCGCACTGGATCGAGAACGAGCTGCGCCACGCCGACAACACTCTCGACGCGTCCTACGATCAAGCCGTCGCCCCGGCCGTCGAGCTCATCGCATTCTGCCGGCGCGTGGGAGTTCCATTCGGGCTCAGCGTCGAGAGCGTCTCGATCCGCCAAGTCGAGATCGAGGCCTCCGTCCGCCTCGCCACCCGGCTACGAGCAGAGCTACGACGCTAGTCCCTACGACCTGATCGTGGGCAGCACCTGGAGACCCGCACTTCCGAACGCTCCTACCACGAGAAAACCCCGCTCTCGCCAGAGATCGACGCGCCACCCGACTCCTCGTCCCGCCAGAGCAGGATATCGACCCCGATAGCGATGTCGTGGGCGGCCGCCCAACGGATCACATCGTGAGGAAAGGTTATGTCCGGCGTCTGCGCTGACCTCGGCTCGACTGTACAGGTGAGTTTAGGCTCAACGCCAATCTCGTGACAGAGAGAGCTAAGCCTCTCGTCGCCTGGCTGAATCTTCGTCATCAATTCCGCCAGCACAGGTGATATATCGATCGTGTCCACAGGCCCGATCGACACACGCCATCGCGTAAATGTTCGCCGTCCGCCGCGATCACCAATCGAGTCGCCAATGCGATTTTGCTGCGTCGGCTTAACCCCAAGCTCCATTGACACGTAGTCGGGATCAAACGCGACAGCCTTCGGCGCCCGACTCACGAGGTCAAGTGCAACCCAGACCCGAGGAGCTGCTTCGTCAGACAGTTCGCCCTCCTAACGATCGAGCACTTCGGCCCGAGCAACTCCCGTGGTGCTGAAAGCCCAGGTTCTCAACTCGTCATCTACCGTCACATACCCAGCCTTAAATAGCATTGGAAGCAAGCGCTCGGCCTCGTTCATCGCCTCATCAGACCATCCCGCATCGTCCATGCCGAGACTCCAAGCACGTATCAAAGCATCGTCAGCATCCATGACACCATCCTACGTATCCGTAGCTGTCTTCGATTCTGGGGGTTGCGCCTTCTTCTGGACGAGTGATGGTGCGGCACAGTGGCCGCAGCAGCAAGCACCGGGGGCGTCGGGCTCACGCCCTCCTCGTCGCGAGGCCCATCCGGCTGCCTGGTCGCGTGATGCCTTGCGCGGAGCAGCGCGAGAGCGAGCTGAATCGAGTCAGCCGCTGGTAGCTCTCCTCATGCCACCCCACCTCTGCCCGGTTCCGGGAGGAAATCTCGGGAGGGCGCCGCACGCGCGCCTCTCAGATGGCTGGCATCCAGGCATCACGGAAGAGCGAGCGTCTCGAGCTCCAGCCCAGGCGCATCTCGAAAGATCCCGTCGTTGGAGACGAGCGGCACCCCGAGGCGAATCGCGGTCGCCGCTATCCAGCGATCGGCGTTGTGCTCGCGCTGGCCCAGAGCATGGCCCTGCGCCTCGCAGTCGGCCCGGAGCCGGGCGTAGACCAGGACGAGCTCTGGCCCCGTGTGCACGATCTCCGCCCTCGCGATCTTCGCTTCGAGCCTGAGCATCCGCGCATCGCCCCAGCCACGACGAAGCGCGCCGTAGCGCAGCTCGGCGACAGTTTGAAACGAGATGAATGCCGGCCGCCCGGTGACGATCGGAGCGTAGAGCTCTGTCAAGCGTGATCGCGGGACGAGATCTGCGCTGAAGACGTCCGTGTCGATGACGATCGGCCCGCGCAGCCCGCCCGGACTCACGTCTCCACGGCTAGGACGAAGGCTTCGCCCTCCTCCGCGGTGAGATCTTCGATCACCATTTCATCGTGCGAAGGCAGCGGCCGTGCACGACGTAGGAACTCCTCGACCGGGAGCTCAAGGTGCTGCTCTTGGGTGACGTTTGCGCGGTGGGTCGACATGCTCTCAAGTGTAGAGCGCTTCGGCGCGTCGACCGAAACACTAGACGGCCTCTATGGACTTCGGACTCTGCGACCCTCGCGGGCAGGACCACCAAGTCTAGCGAAGTCTAAAAAGACTAAAAGAGACTAAAGGCATGCTAGGCTGCTCGGGTTGGCGAGAAGCCCCTTCACCCCGAGCTTCGGCACTACCCCCCCTGTGTTGGCGGGCCGCGACGAGCTGATCACTCAGTTCGCCGAAGGAATCGACGATGGTCCGGGAGCGGCTGCGCGCGCGACCTTGTATACCGGCGCACGAGGGACCGGGAAGACCGTGCTTCTCAATGCGGCCGAGGAGCAGGCCCGCTCCCGCGGCTGGCTTGTGATCAGCGAGACGGCAACGCCGGGCTTCATCGAGCGACTCGCCAGCGATCACCTGCCTCGTGCGCTCGCCTCCATAGACCCCGAGGCCGTGAAACGGCGCCTCACCAACATCCAGGCCCCATTGAATCTCGGCGGCGTTGGCTGGACCACCGACGAGCAACACCGACCTCGGCCCTCGCTGCGCTCCCAGATCGAGCTGTTGACCGACCTTCTCGCCGAGAACGAGACCGGGCTCCTGATTACCTTGGATGAGATCCACCATCACCAGAAGAGCGAGATGCGCGAGTTCGGCACGATCGTGCAGCACGCGTTCCGGGAGGCACGCGAGCTCGCGTTCGTGGCCGCCGCGCTGCCAGCAGCCGTCAACGACCTACTCAACGACTCCGTGCTGACCTTCCTACGCCGGGCCGACCACCATCACCTCGAGCGAGTCCAGGAGGACGCGGTACGCGAGGCTCTGCGCGAACCCATACTCAACGCCGGCCGCTCGCTCGCGCCTGAGGCGTTGGAGACGATGGTCGCCGCCACCCAGGGATACCCGTTCTTGATCCAGCTTGTCGGCGACCAAGTGTGGCGCAAGGGCAAAAACGAAAGCGAGATCGACTTGCCCAGCGCCAACTCCGGCGTCGACGCGGCCCGCAGACGACTCGGCCAGCTCGTTCACGCGCCAGCGCTCGCCGAGGCCTCAGACATCGACAAGTCATTCCTGCTGGCAATGTCCGCCGACCACGGCCCCTCGCAGATGCGCGACATCCAAGCACGCCTCGGAGTGGATAAGAACTACGCCAGCCAGTACCGGCTACGCCTGCTCGCACTGGAGCTCGTCGAACCAGCCGGCCGCGGCCGTCTCGACTTCGCGCTGCCCTACCTACGCGACTACCTACGCGAACACGCCGCCTCACTCGGCCTCACGCTGCCCACCAGAGACCTGCCTGCGCCGTCATAGCGGTGCACCCCAAGCACCCCGCTCTCGCGAGGCGGCTCGCATATAGCGGGGGCGGGATTGATACACAAACCCGCGACCGTCGAGCCCGATCCGCGTCCCCTGATCGCCTACCGGATCGAGGAGTCGCGCGCTCTGAGCAGGACCACCTAGAAAGGTGCGGACGGGGAACCTAGCGGGACAAAGCCCTGCGCGGTGCCTGCCGTTGACATACGTTAGACAGAGCCCGGAGGAGCCCGTTCGAGCACCAGAGATCAGTAGACCGGCGGCTCCAACGGCCCACGGGCTACGCCGTGGCGGTCCCCGACAGAGGTCGGCCTCGGAGACGAGCAAGAAGCACCTGAACGCTCTCCCAACTGTCCGCGACCTCTGGCATACGAATCTCGTGCGTGCCTCGATCGTCGTACCAAGTGCGGTCGGAGGTTTCGATCCGAGAGCCATGCGCGAACACGACTCCCGTATGGAAGTGCCGGCTTATCCCGCTAACCGGCGGCATCTTTCCTACCGCCTCGACCACCGCAAAGGACATTGCCTGCGGATACAAGCCGGGCGCGTTGACCTCAAGCTGCATTAGGTTGCGGGCCTCGTCGCTCGTCAGCGCTTCTAGCTCGTGACGATAGGCGTCGATGCCTGCGCCCGAGCCGATCGAGCCCCACTCCCCGGCTCCGATTTCCTCGCGCAAGAAGCTGGGCGAGCCGAAGCGCGCGGCAATTGGGCGGCTCTCGTAGACAGCGTCGGCAGCATGACGGGCACCGACAAGGAGAACCTGCGAGCCACCATCGCGGCTCTCTTGAGGTAGTGCAGAGAACGCGCGGGTCGCAGCGTTCGGGAATTGCTCGAACGCACGCTCAATATCGACGGGTCCGCCCGTCGCTGCGCCCTCGTGGATCACGCCATAGAGAGCGGTCAGCATCTCGAAGCCAGCCCTTACGTCTCCGGCAAAGCCAGCGATCAGGTTGCGCTCCATCGGGTAGAGCTTCCTGAGACAGTCGAACACCTCGCCATCGCCGGTCGTGACCTGTATGTCCGCCACGCAAAGGCCGCTTCCGAGAATCGTGGGGCTCCCAAAGACCCAAGTCATTCGCCCCGCGAGCGTAGTGGACGGTGCGAGTCGGTTCTTTGGCGAGCTTCCAGCCCTACGTGCTGCCACCATTGCCTAGATGAGCAACGACAGATTCGACGCGCTCAACGCGCTCAAAGTGCGCTGGGAGCGGAGCGGTCAGGAGTGGAGCGCGGTCGAGGGGATCGCAGACGACCTCGGAGAGAGCATGTCAGTGATCGAACGGCTGCTCGATCCGTGCGTACAGGAGGGGCTTGTCGAGCGCCGGGGAATCGACCGCGACCCGGAGTACCGGCTTACTCGCTCGGGCGAGATGCACGTCGCAGACGGCTCCTAGCGGGTCGTGAGCAGACGCCGGCCACGCGCGGACTCGGACGAGGCTTACGTTCTCGATCTGTGCGACGCGATCCTCGGCGAACCCGCGAGCCGGCAACACCGCTTCGATTGGCTGGTCGGCGACCCTGGACGAAACGGGCGGGGCCGCACCTTGCCGGTGGACGCCTACTACGTGGCCCGTCGGCTCGTGATTGAGTATCGAGAGCGTCAGCACGACAAGCCGGTCGCGCACTTCGACAAGCCGGACGTGCTCACGGTTAGCGGCGTACATCGCGGAATCCAGCGACGGATATACGACGAGCGACGAGCCGTCGAGATTCCCGCGCACGGGCTCCGTTTGATCGTCGTGAAGCCGAGCGATCTGGCGGCTGACGGTCGCGGGCGGCTCCTGCGCCACCGGGAGCCCGACGAGGCCGCGTTGCGTAGCTTGCTGCGTGGAGAGACAACGGCGGGGGCGCAGACTAGCCGCTGACCCGTCCGCGATCAGATGGCGGATACACCATTGTCAGCCCATTTCGGCCCGAGTAGTTAGACGACGGGTCGGCGCCCTTCGCGCTCGGCGTCGCCGTGCTCCTGCGCCACGAGCGCAAACTCGCGGACTGCACCCAAAGCGAAGCCGTAGACGAGAAGTCGGCCCCGATCGGGCAGGCCGGCTTGCGCGGACGAGAGGCCCGTCTCGTCGCAAAGCGCAAGCCAAGCGTCCACGATGCGGTGCCGGACGTCCGGTGGCAGTCCCGGAACGCTCTCGAACAGGATCGAAGTGGTAGAGGCGTCTTTGGAGAGGAAATCGGCTGCCGCGATCGTGCCCACGGCGGAGTCGTCGGCGCTGTAGCGCTCGACCATCGTGCTCAGAGCCTCTGCGATCGGAAGCCACCCCGGACTATCCCGATCCGTCGCCTCGGCGACCATCTCTAGTTCCGCGAGCCGAACCGCGAAGCCCATGTAAGCCAGAGAGAGGGCCGCGCTTTTCGCGCCATCGCTCAGACTCTCCCAAGTCTCAACCCCCAAGACCATTGGCGGGCCACTTCCGATCGACTGCTCGGCCTGCTCGCTCAAGTCGATGGTGCAGAGGATCGTCGCCCGATCTATGACCTCTTGCACCCAATCGTCTGACGAAACCGGCAGCGCACGCCAAGCGACAAACGGTGCCCGTCCTATCTCGCGCATCCTGAAGTCCGATGGAATCCCGTCGGTCGCGTAGTGGCCGAACTGTCGTTCGAGGGCGCGAAGCATCCGCTCCTGCGTCCCCTTCGTAGAGCGGCTAACGACCCAATCCCATACGACCTGGTAGACCAAGCCGAACAGCAGCTCCTCGGCTTGCTTGGAGGAGTAGGCAGTCTCGCTCCACAATCGCTCCTGCCGCTCGTTCATGCGGACGACGACGGTTGCCGTCGCGCTGACCGATTCGTCGGGCTGCGCCTCTGCTATTGGCAAAGCGCCAAAGGTTCTCAACGGATCGCCGGCAACGACCGTCGCACGAGCTTCTTCAACCCAACCCTGGAACGTCTTAAGGACATCCTCTTGGGCGTCTTTCCCGCGTAGCACGCGCTCGCCACGGACGATTTCGCGGAGGTTCGGAAAATACTGATCGAATGCGATCCCAGGCAGAAACGGAATCAGCCTGTTCTCGCCGTTCCAGTCGAGGGCACATGAGCGGATCGCGTTGTCCTCCTCGCGCGCATGGAACGTGAAATGGCCCTCCCCTATGACCTCTCCGGGACCCGTGCCCGTTTGTTTCCAGCGCGGCATTCTCGGGAGCCTATAGATCGCCGAGCCGAACAAATGTTCGTGCTATTTCTCGGGAATGCCCCCGAGCGAGCCGTGGCAAGGCAGAGCCGCCGACTACGACGGCCAACGCAACGCAGGTCGCTCGTGCTGCGCCTGTCGGCGAACCTACTCGCACGAGGAGATGCGACTGGACGTGGGTTGGGAGCCGCTGCGGCGGGGTTGGCGCTGCGGAGCCTGCGGCCGACTTCGACGGCGCGGGGTGCGGTTAGTCGCCTTGCGCATGATCGAGACGACGGAGCCGCGATGGAGCTTGGCGTTGGCTTCGCCGCTGCACGCTGCATCGGACGAGTGCCTGCCCTGCGAAGCAGTCGCTCTCGCACGGGCCATGCTGCTGCAACGCGGGGTGCTGGCGCGCGTCGAGGCCGAGCAACTACAGGCAGCCGTGGCTAGGTGGCCGGGCGAGGCTACGCCTCCGAACCTCTGTGCCCGGTTCGGCATCGCCACGGGCCTACCGACGCCGCCGACGTTCGTGCTTCCTAAGCTCCCACCAAATCTGGATGATGCCCGTGCCGAGAGCGACGACGAGGCATCCCGCCAAGGGCCAGCCTTCGAGGAGCGAGAGCCAAGCGCCGATGCCGAGCACAACGAGCAGGTAGACGACGCGCGCCTTCCAAGACGCAAAGATATTTACGTCTCGCACGGTTCCGACGGGTAGCACAGACACGCAGACAAAAGTATTCGCTTCGCCTGAGCGTCGTCAAGCTCGGGACCGGCGCGCGCGCGCCTCGACTCGCGCCTTGTGCTCTGGCGTCTGCTCCACGGCTTCAATCGCGCCCGCCAGGCCGCTAATCGACAATCCGAGGGCACGAGCGATGCGCCGAAAACTGTCCCAAGTCGGCGACGCCTGCCCCAACTCAATCCGCGCCAAGCCGGGAACCGCGATGCCTGCGTCGTGGGCCAAGTTTTCGCGCGTAATCCCTCTGTCCTCGCGGAGACTGCGAACAGCCGCCGACAAGGCGAGGTCGGGCTTGGAGTACGGCATATCGCCTCGGGGCCAGCTAGAGCCCTGCCTGCCGCAGTAGCTCAGCCGCCGTCAGTTTCAGGCCCCGCGCGACTTCCGTGATCGTGTCGAGGGAGACGTTGAACTCGCCTCGCTCGACCGCCCCGAAGTAGGAACGGTCAAGATGAACCTCCTCGCGGCGAGTAAACGCTTCCTGCGAAATGCCGAGCCGGAGCCGCGCGGAGCGGATTGCTTTCCCGAGCTTCTGATTGGCGGGCGATTTCTTCTGAGCCATCTCTCTCCTCTCAGGAGTGTTTGTGCCTTGGCTGTTTGGGCCGGGTCGTGCCCGGTAGCTCCTCGTCCTCGCCCTCCCTTACCTCACGACCGGCCTCCTGTTCGCTGACGATGCGGGCGTGCTGCAAGAGCGCCCAAGCGAAGCGGTCCCAATCAATCTGCTCTCGCCGCTCGGCCCGGATCGAGACGCGCTGTAGGCGTGGACGGGAGGGCTTGGATTTCTTGCGGGGCACGAGCAGCCCCTACGCTCGTCCGCGACGTTTCGTGGCCGGCGGCTTGCCGCGAAGGCCGACGTAGGCAGCGAGAATCTGCCGCACGCGCTCGGCGATGACGCCGAACCGTTCGCCGATTTCCTTCAAGCTCAAGCCCTCGACCACCCGCAGTCGGAGCATTTCTCGCTCCCGCTCTCCTGGGAGGGAGTGTCCAAGCGTGAGGCCGTGTCGAGCCAACGCGCACACGACCTCATAGACCTCGGCGCCTCCAAACTCGGGGCGACCGAGCAAGGCTGTTGCCGAGGACAACTGAGCGACCTCGTGAATCCCGGCTGCGTCGAGCGCGGCCAGCGCACCGGGGCTCAGGCCAAGTTCGCTCACCCGCGACGGTGGGACCGGCACGAACTCCTCATCCCGCCCGCGAAGCTCAATGTCCATCGCTAGGGCGTTGACGACGAGGAGGATCACGCGGAGTTCGAGCGTCGCCGCGTTGCCTCGTTCGATTTGCGAGACGGTTCGGGGCTCGATCCCCGTAACGTCGGCGATGCCCTGCTGGCTCAGCTTCAACGCCCGGCGTTGCACCCTGACGTGGATCGCCAGGTCGTCGGCTGAGTGGACGATTCTTGGGACTGCGCCATACGCGCGCATCAGAGCGAGTGGTCGTGCAACTCGTCTGACCGACGCGCCGCCCTGGTCGGGATCACGAACTCCGAGCCCGCGTCTCCGCGAGCTGCGGCGGGAAAGCGATGCAGTAGCCCCGCTGCGGCCAGCGACGTGACTGCATCGCTCGCGTTCCCCAGGTCGCCTAGTTCCCGTCCAAGCTCCTCGACCGTCCACGGGAACGGGTCGCGGTAGAGCAGGAACAGCACCTCGCGCTCGGTGTTGTCCATGCGCTCGCCGGGATCGGTGCGCTCGCCGTGTGTCTCGTCCTCGTCGCGTCTCGCGCTCATTGGGGCTCCTTTCAACGACGAAGAAAGGGCGCGATCGAGCGCGACTCGGCCCCGTAGTCCAGCTACGGTTTCGGTCGTGGCACGAAGGGCGTGTTCCTTCGGCGTCACAGGTCGGGGCGAGCGTTAGAGCGCTCGTCCCGGCCGCTTGATTTGTCGATTAGCGCGGATGAGGTAGCAGACCCCGAGGGGGGATGCAACTCGCGCGGGGCATCCCGTCGACGGGGTGCCGCCCCAGCGGCTTGCCCTACGTTTGAGCGAGCAGTTGCCGGTAGATCACGCGCGTCTCGCGGGTCGGCTCTAGCCCAAGCTGCTCGTCAAGCTCGCGGGCGAGCTCGTCGTAGCGGCGGGTGATCGACTCCCTGAGCCCGAGCGCATGTTCTGCTTGCAGCGCTAGGCGCCAGCTTGGCTCGTGCAGTCCGTCGAGCCCGATCGCCTGCTCGGCGATTTGCAGCGCGCCCCGCGCATCGTGGCCTGCGAGTCGAAGCCGGCCGACGCGCTCAAGGAGGTCGAGCAGCGTCGCTCGAAGGCTGCGAATCTCGCCTTCGGCCCAAAGGTAGTCCGAGCCTTCCAGCGGTTCGCCGCGCCAGAGCGAGAGCGCCCGTTCGAGTGTCTGAGCGTTGCCGGCGTCCTCCCCGCTGGCGGCGCTCAGAAGCTCGTCAAGCTCCTCCACGTCGATGCGAACCGTGGCTCGATCGAGTTGATAACGCTCGCCCTCGTGTAGCCATGCGTCGCCGAGCGCCTTGCGTGCCTCGCTGACGCTTTGCCAGAAGCGCGGGCGCGTCCGGGCGGGGTCTTGGGCGGGCCAGATTGCCTCGACTAGCTCGTCTCGTCCTGCGCCCTTCGGGTGCAGCGCCAGATAGCTGAGCAGCTGGTAGGTGGCGGCACGCTTGATCCGCCGTGAGAGCCCGTCGATTTCTGATATGTCGTGGTGTTTGTCAAGTGGGCAGGGGTGATCGTGCCTGGTTGGTGGGCGGGTGGTGGTGGTCGGGAGGCCGGGGCGCCGGGCTCGGTGTCGGCGTTGCCAGTCTGATGATGCGGGGGTTGGGTACCCCAGGGCCCGGTTTCGTGCTGCCAGCGTGCGCTGTCTAGGAACGGGCGTGGCACTCCGGTTGGGGTGCTGCCCATAGAAAAATCGCGCGTGCCGGCTGCTGATGGCCCGGCGCCCCGGCCTCCCGACCGTGGGGCTGTCGGCTGGGGTTAGTCGGCTGTGGCTGCTGCCCAGAGAAAGCAAGCGAGCTCGCGTGCGCACGCGACGACGATCACGTTGTGTGCCTTGCCGCGGGCGCGCATGCGGTGGTGAACCCTGTGCAGCCGGTGCTGGGCACGGTTAGCGATTTGCAGGACGTGGTCGGGCTGGCCTTGCTGTCGGTTTTCGAGGGTCACCCCGATCCGTGGGGCGCGTCCGTAGTGCCAGGCCGACTCGACGAGCAGCCGCCGCGCGAGTGCTGAGCCCGTCTTCGTGATCGAACCTTGATGGGATGACTCGCCGGACTGGTGAAGTGATGGGGTCAGCCCGAGCCACGCGCTCAGCGCGTTGGCCCGCTGAAAGCGCTGCCAGTCCCCGCCGAGCTCGAGGTGAAGCGCGAACGCGGTCAGTGTGTCAACGCCCCGGAAACAGCGGAGCCTCGCAACGGTCGGCCACCACTGCTCGTCTTCTGCCAGGCGCGAGAGTCGCTCCGCGATCGCGCTCTTGCGAGCAGTCAGCCCGTCGGCTGCCGCGACGAGATCGGCGAATACCAGCTCTGAGGCTGTCTCATCGAACTGCTGAGCCGCGAGCCAGCGTCGGTGAGCCACAGTCCAGGTCGAGGACTCTGGGTAGACCTGGCCATGGCGCAACAGCATCTTCGAGACCCGGTGACGAGCCGTCATCAGATCCCGCCGGCACGCATCGTGGGCGCGCATCAGCTCGCGGGCGGCCTCCACCTCGACGGGCGGGACCACGACCGTGGTTAGCGAGCCCGCTAGCAACAGACGCGCCAACAGCTCCGCGTCCTTGCGGTCCGTCTTCACCCTGTCCGAGGGGCCCCGCGGTGTCTTGCCCGGAGCGATCACCTCAACCTCCACTCCGGCCACGCTCGCGGCGCGATAAAGCCCGAACCCGGTCGGCCCAGCCTCATAGCAAGCACGCACCGGGCCCGGCAAAGCCTGGAGCCACGCGACTGGCTCCTCGACGCCCGGCCCGAACCGCGCACGCAACACCTCACCCGTGGAGACATCAATCGCTGCAGCATGCGTCGAGCGGGCATGGACATCAAGCCCCACATAAGTCACCATTCCGGTCATGGCCGGACCTCCTCATTGAATTGGGGTCAGCCGGAGCCGTTCTCCGGCCAGACAAACCCCCGCGAGGAGTGTCCGGCCTACCTCCGACAGTCACCCCAACAGGGCGACCTACGCCATAGGGTCTAGCGGTCCGAGCACCGAGATTGAGATTGGCCGCGCATCGGCGGGCAACTCCACGGCGGCAGGTGCGGGGCTCTCGACCGGGCCGGGGGTCTTGGGCGTCGCGGGGGCCGTCTCGACGGCTGGCCTGGGAGGAATGGTCAGGACGTAGCGCGAGCGGGGTCGGCTCGGCTCGTGCTGGCGCTGGGTCGAGGGCTTTGCTACCGGCAGAACGCTGCCGGCGAGCTTGCTCGGTGCTCGACATGCTCCGCTACCGACGCACACACTCGCTGCCCGAATCCGACGCCGCCGCTCTCATGCACCGCTCGGGCGAGTGCAACTGCGGCGCGTTCGCGGCTGCCGGCGAGGAGCGCGCGACGCTCCAAAAGCTCTACCCCGACTTCTTCGCCTCGATCGAAGCGCTAGAGGCCGAGGCCGAGGCGGCGGGCCTGCGCTGGTGCCGGTGGGGCGGCTACGACAAGGACGGCAATCGAGCCACTGACGCCCGCACACGGCAAGCGCCGGGACTGCTCTGCGAATCATGCGACGCCCGCCATCCTCCAACGCCTGATGGCCCGAGCGATCAGGCTGCGTAACGAGCCAGAACGCCGCAGATTCCGAGTTGAAATCTGCCGTCCGATCTGATCTAGATGGATGGCGAGCGCCGATGCGTACAGACTCCCAATCCATGCCCCCCGATCGTCCCGACGACATGCGCGCGCAGCTTGGTTTCTTCGGCCGAGCGGCGAAAGAGTTGCGGCGCGAGCGCGGCCTTGGGGTCGAGGAGCTTGCGGTGCTCGCGGGACTCTCCATCCGACACGTTCTGCTGCTTGAGGGCGGGCGCGTCAACGAGGGCTTCGACACGCTCTGCCGCTTGGCCGTGGCTCTCGACGTGGGCTTGGACGGGCTCTTTCGTCGCACGGAAGCACTCGGCGGCGGGCGATGAGAAGCCGGCGCTCTGAACTGTGCCGGGCTGAATTGGCGTGTCCCGCTAGACGGCAGATAACGACCTTCCTGTCGTGCGCAGGATCGTCCGCCGACTCCGACGCATCTGACCAAGCCAGCTACACAGAACTGCGGAGGACGGCGGGCCGATCCTGCCGAGTCCGGCTCGCTTCGCCTGAACGTGACGCTTATCCCGATGGAGGAGGCCGAGGCGAACCCGTTGCGCGACCGACAGCTTTCGGTGATCGTCAATCTCCTCAGACGCGCCGCGACGGAAAGCGCGGAGGAGCCCGAGGCGTGGGCCGCGTGCGAGCGCGTCTCGTCAGGATGAGGGCAAGTCGATGAGGTTCGCCTACCTCGGACGAACCTCCGACGAGGACGCGCAAGACCCCTCCCTGTCGATCCCGCGCCAGTTGTTCAGTTGCGAGGCGGTCGTGAAGCCGCTCGGCGACACAATCGTCGCCCACTATTGGGACATAGAGAGCGGCCGGAAGTTCCTCGACGTTCGCGGCAACGGCGCCGACGCTTCACGCTTCAACATCGCCGTACCGCGCGACGGCGGGATCAACGATTTGATCCGCGACGCAACGACGGGACGCTTCGACGCCGTGATCGTGGAGAGCATCGACCGCGTGTCCCGAATGACCGCTGACTCGACCCGAGTCGAGCAGGAGCTTGAACGGGCGGGCGTGACGCTGTTCGCCGCCGACGAGCCGCTGAACACGAACGCGACTTCGATTCTCACTCGGCGAGTCAAGCAAGGCATCGCTGAGTGGTACGTGCGCGACCTGATGGAAAAGAGCCGCCGGGGCATGGAGGAGAGCGTCCGGCAGGGGTGGCACACGGGCGGGCGTCCTCCCTACGGCTACATGCTTGAGGAGCACCCGCATCCGAACCCGAGCAAGGCCCGCGAAGGCAAGCACAAGCACCGGCTCATCATCGACCCGCTGCGCGGCCCGGTGATCGTGATGATTTTCGATGACTACTGCGTGCGCCTTCTCGGGCTCGGGGAAATCTGCGAGAAGCTGAACCGCAACATCGAGAAGTTTCCGGCGCCGATCCCGAACCGCAAGGATGCGACCGACTTGAGCCATACGTGGAGCCGATCGGTCATCGGCGCGATCCTGCGAAACCCGAAGTACACGGGATTCAACGTGTGGGGACGCAACGACAAGCGGCGCGGCCGGCAACAGATTCGCCCCCGAGACGAGTGGGTATGGAGCGCGAACCGGACGCACGAGCCTCTTGTGTCGAGAGAGCTATTCGAGATGGTCGAGCAGCGGGCAGAGCGCAAAGCACGAGCGGTGAAGGTCGGGATGCCCCGCCAGGGCCACAAACAGGTCAAGCGGCAGGCACAGCGCCTCTACCCGCTTCGTGGGCGCGTCCGCTGCGCACTGTGCGGACACAGCATGGAAGGCTCGCATCAGAGGGGATCGAACTGGTATCGCTGCCAGTACGTTCGGCGTCGCAGCGACGCCGCCGCGACGCACGCCGACCACCCGAAGGTGCTCGGGATCAAGGAGGAAAGGCTGCTTGAGCCGATCCTCGACTTCCTGAGCCGCCGCATATTCAGCGCCGACCGACTGCGCCTGCTGCGGGACGAACTTGCCGCCTCGACCGCCTCGACGTGGGAGGAGCACGCCGTCGAGGCTTCCCGCCTTGAAGCCGAACTGAGCAAGGTCAATCGCTCGCTACGGGCGCAAACGCTGCGACTAGAGGAGCACGACGACCCTGCCCATCCGGTCGTCGCCCTCGCCAGCGAACGCATCGTGGAGCTGAGCACGCAAAAGGCCGCAATCGCGGACGCGCTCGACGCGCTCGCGGCGAAGCGCCCGGCCGGCCATCATCCCGACGAAATCGTGGCGATGCTCGACGCCGTGCCTGACCTTCGCCCGACCATCGAGAGGGCGACGGACGAGGAGCTTGCCGAGATATTCAAGGCGTTCGACGTGAGGATCACCTACAACAAGAACCGCCAAGCTCTCGACTTCGCCGCCACGATCACGTCGGAGCTTGTGCCCAACGAAGACGACCCCGAAGGACGGTCGCGGGTTAGTGACATAGCGGGGGCGGGATTCGAACCCGCGACCTTCGGGTTATGAGCCCGACGAGCTACCAGACTGCTCCACCCCGCGTCGCTACCTATGTTCTAGCAAAGAAGACGCCGCGAGCCCCCTCTCGGCGGCTCCTGCATCGCGCGCTGCCGCAGCGGAGCGTGGAACCTCCGCGCTCGCACCACGTCGCACCCGCGCTCAAAATGCGATCGGCTGCCCGTCCCTGAAGAAGCCGCCTGTAGGCCCGTCGTCCGGCAGCGTCGCCAGCCACACGATTCCAGCCGCGCCGTCCTGCGCCGACTTCTTCGCGCCCATCGGCGCGCCCATGTCGGTGGCCACGAAGCCCGGGCACGCGGAGTTCACCAGGAAGCCCGCTTCCTTCAGCTCCGTCGACAGGATCCGCGTCATCGCGTTCAGCGACGCCTTCGACACGCGGTACCCAGGCGACCAGCCGCCCATCTCCGTGATGCCACCCATGCCGCTCGACACGTTCACCACGCGCGGGTGCTCGCTCGCGCGCAGCAGATCCAGCAGGCCCACCGTCACGCGATACGCGCCGAAGAAGTTCGTCTCGAGCGCCCGCTGCATCGCCTCGAAGTCCGGGTCCACGCCCGACACGCCGAAGTCGCTGCCTATGCCCGCGTTGTTCACCAGCACGTCCAGCCGGCCCGGGTCCGCCGTCACGCTCGCCACCGCCGCAGCGATGCTCGCCGGATCCGACACGTCCAGCGTCAGCCCCTTCACGCTCGCGCCCGTCTCCGCAGCCAGCTCCGCCGCCGTCGCATCCGCCTGCGCGCCGTCGCGCGCGCTCGCCAGCACCTCATAGCCCTGCGCCGCCAGCTGGCGCGCCACCTCCCTGCCGATGCCCCTGTTCGCGCCCGTCACCAGCGCCACTCGCCCCACGCCCTGCTCGCTCATTGCCAGCCCCTCGTTCGCCGTTGTACGCACACACCTCTAGCATCTCGCGCGTGCGCGTCGCCGTCGTAGACATCGGGACCAACTCCACACGGCTGCTCATCGCCGACGTCGACGCCACCACCAACGACGTCCAGGTGCTCGCCAGGCACTCCAACGTCACCCGCCTCGGCCACGGCGTCGACTCCTCCGGCGCGCTCTCCGCCGACGCATGCGAGCGCGTGTTCGCCACGCTCCAGCGCTACCGCGCCGAGATCGACGCGCACCACTGCGAGGCCAACCTCGCCGTGCTCACCTCCGCCGTGCGCGACGCCACCAACGGTCAGCAGTTCGCCGCGCGCGTCCGCGACGACTTCGACCTCGACGCGCGCGTGCTCAGCGGCGAGCAAGAGGCCCAGCTCACGTTCCTCGGCGCCATGGCCGGGCGCCCGCCCGCCACCGAGCCGACCGTCGTCATCGACATCGGCGGCGGCTCCACCGAGTTCGTCGTCGGCGTCGCGCGCACCGCCGGCTTCCACGTCTCCCTCCACGCCGGCGTCGTGCGCATGAGCGAGCGCCACATCCACACCGACCCGCCCGCCCCGCACGAGCTGCAGAACCTCGCCAAAGACGTCCGCGCCACGTTCCTCCAGGGCCTGCCCGCCGACGAGCGCGCGCCAGTCACGCGCGCCATCGCCGTCGCCGGCACAGCCACCTCGGCCGCCGCCATCGACCAAGAGCTCGACCCCTACGACCCCGAGCGCGTCCACGGCTACGAGCTCACGCTCGCCACCGTCGAACTGCTGCTCGCGCGCCTCGCCGACATGGACGAAAGCGCCCGCCGGCGCGTCGTCGGCCTACACCCAGACCGCGCCCCCACGATCGTCGCCGGCATGATCCTGCTCGCCGAGGCCATGCGCGCGTTCGAGCTCGAGCACGTCGTGGTCTCAGAGCACGACATCCTCTACGGCGGCGCCCTGCGCCTCGCCGGCGGCGACGACAACCAGCAGAGCGACTGACCCGCCACGGCCGACCCGAGCAGCCGCCGGTAGGCGGCCCCATAAAAGGCTTCCTAAGCCAGGTTCGACTTGCGCGGATAGACGACGGTGGGATCCGTCAGCACGTTCACCAGCGCCGGCTTGCCCGAGGAGAACGCGCGCTCGATCGCCGGTGCCACCTCCAGCGGGTGCTCCACCAGCTCGCCGTGGCCGCCCAGCGCCTCCACGACCTTGTCGTAGCGCGTGCCCGGGCGCAGGTCGGCCGCCACCGAGTATCCGTACAGGAACTCCATCGGGTGCTTCTCCAGCGCCCAGATGCCGTTGTTGCCCATCACGCCCACCACGTTCACGCCGTGACGCGCCAGCGTGTCGAACTCCATGCCCGAGAAGCCGAACGCGCCGTCGCCGAGCATCAGCACGACCTGGCGGTCCGGGTGCGCCAGCTTCGCCGCCAGCGCATAGCCCGGCCCCGTGCCCAGACAGCCGAACGGCCCTGGGTCGAGCCAGCAGCCCGGCTGGTAGCTGTCGATCACGCGGCCCGCGTAGGAGACGAAGTCGCCGCCGTCGCCGATCACGATCGCGTCGCGGTCGAGCACCTTCGCCAGCTCCGCGTACAGCCGCATCGGGTGAAGCGGCGAGCGGCCGTCCTCGAACTCGGCGCGCTCGGCCTCCGCGCCGCTCCGTCTCAGCGCTCGCGCAGCTCCGAGATCCACGCCTCGCTCGCCAGCGCCTTCGCGCCCGCCGCCCCGCACATGCCCGCCAGCGTCGGCCCGATCGCGCCGTAGCACTCCACCGCCACCGGCCGCGGGTGCGGCCGCTCGCGGCTCCGTCGAGTCGATCACGACGATCTCCGTGTCCTCGCCGAACGCGCCGCCGAAGCCGAGGCGGAAGTCCATCGGCACGCCGACCACCAGCGCCACGTCCGCGCCCTTCAGCGCCTGCGAGCGCGCGCGCGAGAAGAACAGCTCGTGGTCGGCCGGCACGCAGCCGCGCGCCAGCCCGTTCAGGAACACCGGGATCCGCAGCGTCTCCGCCAGCTCCAGCAGCTCCTGCTCGCCGCGTCCCCAGTAGAGGTCCGTGCCCGCCATGATCACCGGCCGCTCCGCGCCGCGCAGCAGCTCTCCCGCGCGTTCGATCGCGTCCCCCGACGCCGCCTGCGCGGCCGCCGCCGGCTCGCGGCCGACCGGCGGCTCCGGCGCCTCCATGAACACGTAGTCCAGCGGGAAGTCCACGAACGTCGGGCCGCCGTGCGGCGCGCACGCCGCCGCGAACGCGTCGTCGACCAGACCCGGGATCTCCTCCGTCGCCGTCGGCGTCGTCGCGAGCTTGCTCAGCGGCGCGCACGAACGGCACGTGGTCGATCTCCTGCAGCGAGCCCTGCCCCCAGCGCAGCGCCGGCGCGCGGCCGCCGAGCACGACCATCGGCGAGTGGTTCGCCTGCGCCGAGGCCATCGCGCTCATGCCGTTCGTCACGCCCGGGCCCGCCGTCAGCGCGCACACGCCCGGCTCGCGCGTCACCTTCGCCCAGCCCTCCGCCGCGAACGCCGCCGTCGACTCGTGGCGCACGTCGACGATGTCGATGCCCTCCTCGCGGCAGCCGTCGTAGATCGAGAACAGATGCCCGCCCGACAGCGTGAACAGCTTGCTCACGCCGTGCGCCTTCAGGCGCCGCGCGATCAGCCGCCCGCCGTGGTAGGTCTCGGTCTCCTGCGCGCTCTCGTCGCCATTGCGCGCGACTCTATCCCTTCCATCGCCCACGCGCACATGCCCGGGGTGGGATTCGAACCCACATGCCCTTTCTCAGGCCATCGATTTTAAGTCGATTGCGTATGCCCATTCCGCCACCCGGGCGGCGCGCCGCGGTGAGTCTATGCAAGCGCTCGCGCGCGAGAATCTGGGGCCGCGGGTGCCGCGTGAGGCCCATCGGCGCAACTTTCCCGTTGCTACCGTGTCATTTAGGTCAGCAGGAGTAGTGATCGGACATCCATGGAGGTCTCCGCTCTAACACATCCGAGCAGCATCTCGGGCCTTCGCGGCCCGTCCGCGCTGCTGCGCCTGCAGTCCGACGAGCGCCTGATCGCGCTGACCCGCCGCGGCCACCACGCCGCCTTCGAGGTGCTCTGCTCGCGCTACCAGTCGCGCCTGCTCTCCTTCTGCCGCCACATGCTCGGCTCGCGCGAGGACGCCGAGGACGTCCTGCAGGAGGTCTTCGCCGCCGCCTTCAACGCCGTGCTCGCCGACGAACGCCCCATCAACGTGCGGCCGTGGCTCTACCGGATCGCGCGCAACCGCTCGCTCAACCACCTGCGCCGCGCCACCGCCACCGGCGTCGACTCGATGGACATCCACTTCGCCGACAACGGCCTCTCCACCAGCGACAAGGTCCTGCGCCGCGAGAGCTTCCGCGAGCTGATCGCCGACGTCCACGACGCTGCCCGAGACGCAGCGCACGCGCGCTGCTGCTGCGCGAGATCGACGCGCTCTCCTACGAACAGATCGCCCAGGCGATGGAGACGACCGTGCCGTCGGTCAAGTCGCTGCTCGTGCGCGCCCGCATCTCGCTCGCCGAGGCCGCCGAGGCGCGCAAGCTGAGCTGCGACGAGGTCCGCCTCGAGCTCGGCGAAGTCGCCGAGGGCCTGACCAAGCTCAGCCACGCCCGCGCGCCGCCACGTGCGCGGCTGCGAACGCTGCGCCGCGCTTCAAGAAGCAGCTCAAGGCCGAACAACCACGCGCTCGCCGCCATCCTGCCCGTCGCGCCGCTGCTGATCGCTCAAGAAGCTCCTGCTCGCCAAGCTCGGCACGACCGCCTCCGCCGGCGGCGCGCACGTCGCCGGTGGCGCCGGCGCGACCGTCGGCGCCGGCGCCACCGCCGGGGTCGGCGCCGCCGCCGCCGGCGGCGGAGCCGGACTCGCCGGCGGCACTCGATGACCGCCGGCGCCGGCGCGCTCGCCACGAAGGCCGTCGCCGGGCTCGCCGCCGCCGCGATCGTCACCGCCGGCGCCGTCGCCGCCGACCACGCGGTCACCGCCCACCACCACTCCCACTCAGGTGCCGTCGCATCCGCGCACGCTCGCCAGCGCACCCGTCGTCGTCCATCAGCTCGCCCAGCCCGACACGGCCGGAGCCACCACCGCACAGGCCCCTCGCAGCCGCTGCCCTCGCGCACCGTCGTGCAGCCCACCGCGCTCGCGCGCTCAAGCACAACGCCGCCCGCCCACGTTGACGAGCCCACCGCCGCGAGCACCGCCCCCGTCGCCGCGCCCGGCAGCCGCCAAACCCCAGGACCCCTCCGCGGTGCAGGTCACCGAGGTCACCACCGAGACCACGCAGCTCCCCACCGCCGCCACGACCACCACCGGCACCCCAGCGCCCGAAACGCCGCCCGTCGCCACAACCACCTCACCCGCTCCTGCGCCGCCCGCATCGCCGCCCAGCGCCGAACCGGTGCCCGTGCCCAACCCCACGCCACCGCCGACGCCCGTCGGCGAAGGCACGCCCGGCGAGCACAGCGGACCCACCGTCGGCACACCCCGCCCGGGCGAGCACCGTGACGGCGCCGAAGCGAGCGCCTCCGCGAAGCGAGCGCCTCCGCCGAAACGGTCGCGGCGCAGTAGCCGGCCGGCGCCGCGGCGGCTAGCCGAACGTGAAGGTCTTCAGCGGCCTCAGCAGCACGCCTGTGCCGGCGACTTCCTGCGGCGAGTCGATCCGCGGAGTGGCCGTGGTGGAGTTCCAGCATCACGATCTCCACGCCCTCGCGCGCGCCCGCGCGCGGCGGCAGCAGCAGCACGTCGCGCCCGTACACCGTCTCGCCGTCCACCCTCGCCGTGTACAGCACCTGGTAGGCGGGCAGGTCCGTTGACCCGCGTCTTGCCCTCGCCCCGCAGCTCGAAGTCCGGCATAGCGCCGCTGCAGCCTGCGGATGTAGTCGGTCGCGTACAGCGGCAGCTCGCCCAGCAGCTCGCCCGAGTAGGGCGGCAGTCGCAGCGGATCCACCGCGAAGGAGTACTTCAGCGCGCCGTCGCCGCCGTGCGCCTGCGACCCTCACGTAGCCGCCCGGGTCCGGCGTCGTGCGATACAGGCCGCGGTAGCTGAAGTGAAACGGCACGCGTCCGCCGTGCGAGTAATGCGCGTTCTCCAGCGTCAGCGCCAGCGCCACCAGCGCCACCAGCAGGCCCACCCCCGTCAACACCACCATCGCGCGCGTCGCGCGTCGTCGCCGCCCGCCAGCGCGGCGCGAGCAGCCGCCCGAGCGTGGGGCCGTACTCGGGCCTCATCGGTACCGCCGACATCCAGCTTCGCGATTCCACCGGGCGGGATTCAGACTGTCATTCGCCGATCGAGAACAGCGCCTCGAGGTCGTGGCGCGAGTAGGCCGCGAACGCCACCATCGTCTGCGTCCGCAGCACCCCCGGCAGCGCGCCGATCTGGCCCGTCACCACGTCCGCCAGCTGCTCGTGGTCGGGCACCCGCACGATCGCCACGAAATCCCACTCGCCCGTCACCGAGTAGGCCTCCGCGACGCCCTCGATGTCCGCCAGCGCCTCCCCCAGTGTCGACAGCGCGTCGCGCTCGGCCTCGATCAGCACCACCGCATGGGTCATCGTCATGTCCCGATCATCACAGGTCCATCGCTCCAGCGCATCACTCCGCAGCCTCGCTCATTCGACTGAGGCCCAGCCCCGCCAGCAGGCCGACCGTCGCGCCCACCACGCCCGCCAGCCAGCTCGCCTCCGGAACCGCGCGCGAACGGCATCGCGAGCAGCAGCGCCGCCAGCGCGCCCGCGCCGAGCAGGTCGCCCTCGTAGTAGTCCCCAGCGCGCGCCGCGCGGAGGTCCGGCGCCGCCCAGCCGCCAGCAGCGCCAGCGCCGAGCCGTTCGCGCCGTTCGCCAGCGGGACCGGGTAGGCCGCGTCCGCCACCAGCGCGCCCGCCGCGCCCGCGCCGAAGAACAGCGCCAGCACCACCGCCGGCCCGTGGCGGCGCTCGACCAGCCAGCCGAAGATCGCCAGCGTCACGATCGCCACGAACGTATACGGGCCGTTCAGAGTACGCGAACTCGCTCGTGAACGGCTTCCACCAGTCGCCCGCTATCGGGCCCAGATCGCCATCTGCCCGAACACCTTCGGCGCCGCGTGAAACACGATCCACGCCACGCAGCTGGCCGTCACCAGCGCCATCGTCGCGTACGGGCGCGTAGACGCCCACCGACTCGCGCCCAGCGTCGAGCGTCGCGCGTGGGCGCGCGTTCCGCTCGCTCCCCGCCTGGGAGCGCCCAGCAGCGAGCCGAAGCGCGCGCGAGGAGCCGCGGACTTCGCCGGGCCGTTCACCCGCGGCAGCTTCGGCGCGCGGCGGCGTAGCCGGTTGCCGCAGTACGGGCACTCCGTGACGTACGGGCTCACCTCCGATCCGCACTGCTTGCACACCACGAAGAGATCAGCACCGGAGGTCATCGTCAACCCATTCTAAGGGGCTCTCGACCACGCCCCCAGCGCCCCTCTGGAATACTCAGGCCATGAACCTCGGATACGACCAGAAGCTCTACATACTCGCGTTCGACCACCGTGGCTCCTTCCAGAAGAAGTTCTTCGGGATCGAGGGCGAGCCCGACGCGGAGCAGACCGCGATCATCGCCGACGCCAAGCACCTCATCTTCGAGGGCATGCTGCAGGCCGTCAGCGGCGGCGCCGACGCATCCGTCCACGGGCGTGCTCGTCGACGAGCAGTTCGGCTCCACAGTGCCCGCCGAGGCGCGCGAGCGCGGGCCTCAAGCTCGCCATGCCGGCCGAGCGCTCCGGCCAGAACATGTTCGACTTCCAGTACGGCGAGGACTTCGGCGAGCACATCGACAGCTTCGACCCCGACTTCACCAAGGTGCTCGTCCGCTACAACCCCGACGGCGACGCCGAGCGAAAACCGCGAGCAGCTCGGCAAGCTCAAGCGGCTCAGCGACTGGCTCCACGCAGAACGAGCGCAAGTTCCTCTTCGAGCTGCTCGTGCCCGCCGAGGAGGCCCAGCTCGCTTCGGTCGGCGGCGACACCGACCGCTACGACGCCGAGCTGCGCCCCGAGCTGATGCGCCGCGCCATCGCCGAGATCCAGGACGCGGGCATCGAGGTCGACATCTGGAAGATCGAGGGCGTCGACGAGCGCTCCGACTGCGAGATGCTCGTCGCGCAGACCCGCGCGGGCGGGCGCGACGGCGTCGTCTGCGTCGTCCTCGGCCGCGGCGCCGACGACGCCAAGGTCGACCACTGGCTCACCCAGGCCGCCCCCGTCGACGGCTTCGTCGGCTTCGCCATCGGCCGCTCGATCTGGTGGGACCCGCTCAAGGCCTACGTCGACGGCAAGATCGAGCGCGCCGAGGGCGCGCGCAAGATCGCGGAGAACTACCTCCGCTTCGTCGCCGTCTACGAGCGCGCCAAAGCCTCTAAGGCCATGCGCCATCGACGGATGGATCGTCGTTCCTGGCAAGGACGCAGGAAGCGTGGCGTGCTTCGCACGCGAGCGACCGAGGACGCCGCCAGGGGCGTCGAGACGCCGTCGCCATGAAGATGCGGCAGAGCCTCGCCGACTGGGAGCGGGCGTTCGTGAAGGAGATCACGCTCGACCGTCATCGGCGCGACTCGCTGCGCCGCACCGCCGAGCAGCGCGCGCTCAAGCGCGAGGTCGACAAGCGCCACAAGCGCGGCTCCGTTCGCTTCGGACTGCTCGTCCTCACGCTGATCATGACCGCGGTCGTCGTGACCGTCGTCATGTTCCGGACGCTGTACCTGCTGCTCGGCTAGAGCCCGCCAAGCAGCGTTCCACGAGGGCGAGCGTCGCTCGCCCGTCAGCGCTAGGCGCCCTCGCCGAGCTCGCGCAGCGACTCGTCCACCTTCGCCGCGTGCTCCGCCCGCGTGTGCCGTCCTCGCTGACGCTCACAGCACCCGTTTCGCGATGGATCTCGAGGTAGATCTCCTTGCGGAAGACCGGCACCTTCTGGGGCGCCTGGATGCCGATCCGCACCTTCTCGCCCATGACGGACAGCACCGAGACCTCGATCTCGTCCCCGATCATGATGCTCTGGTTGGACTTGCGTGTCAGAACCAGCATTTCGGTGCACCTTCCTCGTTGCCGACTGGCGACCCGGCGCCACCCCCCGCCGCCGGTCTGCCAAGCATAGTCACAGGACCGGGAGAACGCGATCCCAGTCGATTCCAGCTGCTGCACCATACGCGGTCCGACGGCCCGTCGAGATGCCCCATTTTGGCGGACCGCGGCGTCGCGGAGTCGCTTTACGCTAGTCTCCCGGACCGTTCATGCCCCGGAAATCACTGCGCCCGCACCTCAACCAGATCCGCGCCTGGGTGCGCCAGGGTCGCACCGACGCCTGGGTGGCCCACCAGCTCGAGGTCACCGTGCGCGACATCGAGCAGTTCAAGCGCCAGAACGAGCTCGTCAGCGACGAGGAGTCGCCCGAGGGCGCCGACGGGAACGACTACCCCGAGGAGATCGACCTGCGCGCCGAGGACGACGCGCTGATCGCCGCGGAGCTCGAAGCGGCCGAAGCCGAGGCCGAGCGCGCCGCGACGGAGGCCGAGGAGGACGGCGAGGACGTGGAGGAGGAGCCCAGCGAGGAGGCCAAACCCCGCCGCCGCAGCCGCCGTGGCGGGCGCGGACGGTCACGCAGCGGCGCGTCCAACACCGCGCCCCTGGAGGGCACCTTCGATCACGGCGAGGAGGGCTACGGGCTGTGGCTCGACCCCGCGATCCAGGACAACCCGATCTACGCCGAGCACTGGGCCGGGCACCGGCCCGTCGAGGTCACGGTCGAGGAGGACCGTATCGTCATTCGCCGCACCGGCGAGGACGACTAGAGCGCCGATCTCCAGTGCGGCCGCCGGCGTAGTCAGCGGCCTCACGCAGATAGCGCGCGAACGCCGCGTCGACCACGACGCCCGCCTCCCACGCCCACGGGTCGTCCGGGGCGAGCTTCATCGCCACCTGCAGGCACCAGCCGGTGCCGGCGTCGTAGAGGTCCACCAGCTCCGCGGCTGAGAAGCGGCCGCCGAGACGACGGCGCAGCTCCGCCACGAGCGCTTCGATCACCCGCTCCAGCAGCGGCGTGCGCTCCAGCGGCGCTCGCTGCAGGCGACGCTCGCCCTGCTGCCACTGGTAGATCGCGTTCTCGAACGACACTCGCCGAGGCTAGCAAGGGGGTCGATCGTGCGGGGAGGAAACCGCGGAACGGGCGCTGCGTCAGTCGTTCGGCAGCGAGCCCACCAGGTAGGGCTGCTCGTTCTTCTTCATCATCCCCAGCTGGCGCGCCTCCGCTTCGAGCGTCGCTCTGCTTGATCAGCGTCTGGTGCTGGCGCACGAGCTGCGTGTGTTCGTGATCGAGCGTCGCCACGGCGGCGCTGTCGTGCTTGGACTGGCGCCACGTGGAGAGCATGTGCACGCCGGCGCTCAGGTACAGGTACGACGAGCGCCACGAGCACGCACAGCATCGCCGATGCGTCCGAGACGGTCCCAGCGCACGCGCGCGCCGATGCCCGCTGCGCCGCTCGGCTTGCGCTTCGCGCGGCGCGCGGCTGTGGGGCGCTTGCTGCGCGCCGCACCGGCGGACGCGGAGGCGGTGGCCACTAGCTGCGCACGGAGGAGGCGAAATCAAGCATCTCACGGACCGATTCGCGCCCGGCGCGAACCTCCTGCCAGGTTGACTGCTATACGAGCGCCTGGGCGCTAACGCCCACCGAACGCGGCGCGTCCGGGGAACTGCGCGGCGGCGCCCAGCTGCTCCTCGATGCGCAGCAGCTGGTTGTACTTCGCGACGCGATCCGAGCGCGACGGCGCGCCCGTCTTGATCTGCCCGCAGCCCGTCGCCACGGCGAGGTCGGCGATCGTCACGTCCTCGGTCTCGCCCGAGCGGTGGCTCATGACCGCGGTGTAGCCGGCCGTCGCGCGCCATCGCGATCGCCTCGAGCGTCTCGGTGAGCGTGCCGATCTGGTTGACCTTGATCAGGATCGAGTTGGCGACGCCCGCCTCGATGCCGCGGCTGAGCCGCTCGGTGTTGGTCACGAACAGGTCATCGCCGACGAGCTGCACGCTGTGCGCCCAGGCGGTCCGTCAGCGCCTTCCAGCCGTCCCAGTCCTCCTCGTCCATGCCGTCCTCGATCGACACGATCGGGTAGCGCGACGCGAGGTCCGCCCAGTAGTCCGCGAGCTCCGGCGGAGCCAGCGTGCGGCCCTCGTGCTCGAGCACGTAGGCGCCGTCCCGGTAGATCTCGCTCGTCGCCGGATCCAGCGCGATCGCGATGTCCTCCCCGGGCGTGTAGCCCGCTGCCTCGATGCCCGCCATGAGCATCTCCAGGGCCTCCTCGTTGGAGCTGAGGTCGGGCGCGAAGCCGCCCTCGTCGCCGACCGCCGTGCGCCAGCCCGCGCTCGTGCAGCGTGCGTTTGAGCGCGTGGAACACCTCGGCGCCCATCCGCAGGCACTCGGAGAAGCTCTGCGCGCCGCACGGCACGACCATGAACTCCTGGAAGTCGACTTTGTTGTCCGCGTGCGCGCCGCCGTTGAGCACGTTCATCATCGGCACCGGCAGCACGCTCGCCTCCGGCCCGCCGAGGTGGCGCCACAGCGGCAGCCCCTCCTCCGCCGCCTGCGCGTGGGCGGCGGCGAGCGACACGCCGAGGATCGCGTTCGCGCCCAGGCGCGACTTGTTGGGCGTGCCGTCGAGCGCGATCAGCGCGCGGTCGAGCGCCGCCTGATCGGCCGCGTCGGCGCCCGCAGCGCCGGGCGATCTCGCCGTCCACGTTCGCCACCGCGCGCGTGACGCCCTTGCCCTGCCAGCGCTCGCCGCCGTCGCGAAGCTCCGTCGCCTCGAACTCGCCCGTGGAGGCCCCTGAGGGCACCGCCGCGCGCCCCTGAGCGCCCGAGCGCAGCGTGACCTCCACCTCGACCGTCGGGTTTCCCCGGCTGTCGAGGATCTGACGCGCGTGGACTCGCTCGATCTGGCTCATGCGGCGGACTCCGTTCGCACTCGCCGACGCCGGCTCAAGCGGGGCGCCGTCTGCTTTGGTCGTGCCGGGGGAAGGCGAGATCGGTTCGTCGAGCTCGTCTTCGGGGCTTTGTACTGCTTGCAGTCCGTGACCACGTAGCCCGTGCGGCAGTCCGTTTTGGCGGTCCACTTCTTTTTGAAGTTCCTTCACGAATTCGGTCAGCGCCTTCTGCTGCTGCGTCGCCGTGAGCTGCTGCTTGATCGAGGCCTTCACCTTCGACAGCGGCTGCTGCTGGCCGGCGCGTGACGCCCTTCACTTCGTAGATGTAGTAGCCGAACGGGGTCTTGATCGGGCCGCTGAGGACGTTCTTCTTGGCGGAGAAGATCGCCGCGTCGAGCGACTTCTCCTCCTGGCCCTTGATCACTTCCGGCAGCAGGCCGCCCTTGGCCTTGCTCGTCGGGTCGATCGACACCTTCTTGGCGACGCTCGGCGAAGCTCTTGCCGGATTCGATTTCCTTCTTCGCGCTCGTTCGCTGCCGCTTCGGTCTTCGTGAGGATGATCTGAACGCTGCGCTTTTCAGGCGTGCCGAAGCGCGACTTGTTCTTGTTGTAGTACTTCTGATCTCCGCGTCGGTGACTTTGCCCTTGTCCTTGACGATCTTCGCCTGGATTTTCTGCGAGAGCATGATTCAGCTTCACGCGCAGCAGCAGATCGGAAACCGTCTGGCCCGACGTGTCGAGGAATTTTTCGAATTCCGCGGGCTTGGGGAACTGCTGGTTCTTGATTTTCAGGAACTGCTTCTTGACTTCCGCGTCGGTCAGCCTTCACGCCGAGCGCGTCGGCTTCGCCGAGCACCCAGTCGGAGGAGATCAGGAAGCCCGAGCACCTCCTGCTGCAGCGACTTGTACTGCTGTGCGCACTGCGTCTTGAGCTGCGCGGTGGTGGGCGGCTTCTGGCCCTTGGCGGGTTTCGGCGCCGTCGCGGCGAGGTGCGCGATGCAGGCGGTGTAGTTCGGCGGTTCCGGCACGACCGGCTTGCCGCCGCGTCGCCGCGGTCGACGCGGAGGCGACCTGCATCCAGTGCGTCGAACGTCGCCTTGGTGATCGAGGTGTCGCCGACCTGCACGACGGCGTTGCCCGGAATGCCGCCGCCACCGCACGCGGAGAGGCCCACGAAGGCAAACAAAACGGCGCCTAGCGCCGGGAGGAAACGAAGAGTCTTGGTCACGACGCGGGCACTCTAGCGGAAAGCCGCGAACTCGTGCTTAACGAGTTCCTAAGTGCCCAGGACTTGCGTTTCAAGCGGCCTCGCGCACGATCGCGAGCAGCGCGTCCGCCGCCGCGCACCACGCTGGGGAAGCGCTCCGCTCCGTCCTTCGGCACGCGCATCGACACCTGCGAGCGGCTCGATTCGTACAGCGCGCCCGGCAGCTCCTCGCGCAGCCGCTTGGCGCGCTTGGAGTCCAGCTCGATCGGCACGACCGCGAGGCGATCGCCGTGGAAGCTCACCGTGCGCGCGCCCGCCTGGCCGAACTTGATGCGCGCTCGCTGCAGCGCGAGCATGTTCTCGACCGGCTCGGGCAGCGGCGCCGAAGCGGTCCTCGAGCTCCTCGCGCAGCCGCTCCACGTCGGCCACCTCCAGCGCACCGGCGACGCGGCGGTGGACCTCGATCTTGGCCTGCTCGTAGGGGACGTAGTCCGCGGGCACGTACGCGTCGACGTTGACGTCCAGGCGCACCGGCTCGGGCAGCTCCTCGCCCTCGCTGCTCGGGCTCGGCCGCTTTGACCGCCTCGTCGAGCATCTGCATGTACAGCTCGAAGCCGAGCGCCGCCACGTGCCCGGACTGCTCGTCGCCGAGCAGGTTGCCCGCGCCGCGGATCTCGAGGTCGCGCATCGCGATCTTGAAGCCCGCGCCCAGCTCGGTGTAGTCCGAGAGCGCCGACAGCCGCTGCGCGGCCTCGGGCGTGAGCGCCGCCGCGGAGTCGTACAGCAGGTACGCGTACGCGCGCTCGCGGCTGCGTCCCACGCGCCCGCGGATCTGGTAGAGCTGCGCCAGCCCGAACGCGTCGGCGTGCTCGACGATCAGCGTGTTGGCCTGCGGGATGTCGATGCCCGACTCGATGATCGACGTGCACACGAGCACGTCCGCGCCGCCGCGCAGGTAGTCCATCATCACCGCCTCCAGCTCGCCCTCGCCCATCTGCCCGTGGGCGACCGCGAAGCGCACGCCCGGGCACAGCGCGCGCAGACGCTCGGCGGTCTCCTCGATCGACTCGACGCGGTTGTGCAGGAAGAACGCCTGCCCGTCGCGCTCGCGCTCGCGCTCGATCGCGCGCCTGACGAGCTCCTCCTCGTACTCGCCGACGTAGGTCTTCACCGGCCGGCGGCCCTCGGGCGGCGTCTCGATCACCGAGATGTCGCGCAGCCCCGCGAGCGACATCTGCAGCGTGCGCGGGATCGGCGTGGCGGACATCGAGATCACGTCCACCTTCAGCTTCAGCTGGCGCAGCAGCTCCTTCTGCTTGACGCCGAAGCGCTGCTCCTCGTCGACGATCAGCAGGCCCAGGTCCTTCGCGCGGACGTCGCGCGAGAGCACGCGGTGGGTGCCGATCAGGATGTCCACGCGGCCCTCGGCGAAGCCCTTGATCGCCTCCTTCTGCTCGGCCGCGGTGCGAAAGCGCGAGACGTGCTCGAGCGTGAACGGGTAGTCGGCGAGGCGCTCGGCGAACGTGCCGTAGTGCTGCTGGGCGAGGATCGTCGTGGGCACCAGCATCAGCACCTGCTTGCCCTCGCCCGCGGCCTTGAAGGCTGCGCGCAGCGCCACCTCGGTCTTGCCGTAGCCGACGTCGCCGCAGATCAGCCGGTCCATCGGCCGCGGCGCTTCCATGTCGGCCTTGACCAGCTCGATCGCCTCGCGCTGGTCGGGCGGTCTCGGTGAACGGGAAGCGCTCCTCGAACTCGCGCTGCCAGTCGGAGTCCGGCCCGAACGCGTGCCCGCTGCGGCGGCGGCGCTCGGCGTACAGGCTCAGCAGCTCGCCCGCCAGCTCCTGCGCGGCGCGCCGCGCGCGCGCCTTCATCGTGTCCCAGCGCGTGCCGCCGAGCTTGCTCAGCGGCGGGTGCTCGCCGCCCGCGCCGACGTAGCGCGAGATCTTCGCCAGCTGGTCGGTGGGGACGAACACGCGGTCATCGCCCTGGTATTCGAGATACAGGTAGTCGCGCGTGACGTCCGCGACCGTGCGCGTCTCAAAGCCCGCGAAGCGCGCCACGCCGTGGTCCTCGTGGACGACGATGTCGCCCGTGCGCAGCTCGGTGAACGAGCGCAGCGCGCCGCGGCGGACTGCCTCCCAGCGCGCCGCCCGCCGGGCCCGGCGTCCTGCTGCGCGCGGCGGCGGCGCAGCAGGCGGTGCTCGGGGAACACCGCGAGCTTCAGCTGCGGCGCGACGAAGCCCTCGCGCAGCGACGCGGTGGCGAAGCGCAGCGACGGCTCGAGCACCTGATGCCCGGCGTCGATGTCCTCCGCCGAGCCACCTGGCTTTCATGCGCCCGAGGTTGTAGGCGGCGCGCTCGCCCTCGCCGCGGCGCGGGAACGCAACCACGGTCCGGTAGCCGGAGCGCACGAGCTTCTCGAGCTCCGGCTCGGCTTCGGCCAGCGAGCGCGCGGCGGTGTCCGCGGACTGCGCGCGCAGCTCGATCTCCTGGCCGCTCGCGAGCGCCGAGAGCCAGATGCGCGTGCGCTCGCCCAGCGTCGCCTCGATGCTCTCCGGGTTGACGTAGAGGTGGTGGGCGTCCTCGTCGCCGAACGCCGCGCACACGTCGCTCCAGTGGTCGCTCAGCACCGGCGCGAGCTCCTCCTCGGCGGCGACGATCAGCTCGCGCGTCCGCGCCGACGAGATCGAGCAGCGCGCCGAAGCGCTCGACCGGCAGCAGCTCGGCGATGTCCGGGCGCTCGGCGTCCTCGCCGTCGGTCGCTGGCGAACGCGCCCGTCGCGGCCGCGATCTCGGCCAGCTCGCGGTGCTCGACCGCGAGCTCCGCGGCGGGTGCGATCTCGACCTCCTCCACCTCGCCCAGCGAGCGCTGCGTGAACGTCGAGAACCAGCGCAGCGATTCGATCTCGACGTCGAACATGTCGACCCGCACCGCGCGCTCCTCGGTCGCGGGGAAGACGTCCAGCAGGCCGCCGCGCAGCGCGAACTGGCCGCGCTCCTCGACCTGGTCGACGCGCTCGTAGCCGGCGCCGACGAGCTCGGCAGCGCACTCCTCGAGGTCGAGCAGCTCGCCCACGCGCAGCGTGAACGAGTGCGGGCGCAGCTGCGGGTCGGGCACCTTCTCCGACAGCGCCACCGCGCTCACCACGACCACCGGCTGGCCGTCGTCGACGCCGCCGCCACCCGAGTCGCTCGACCGGCCGCGGTCGCCCTCGCCCAGCAGCGCGTCGAGCGCCGCCACGCGCAGGCCGACGAGATGCGCGGGCGGCGCGAGATGCGACTCGTAGGCGACGCCGCGCGAGGGGTAGTAGCGGACGCGCCGCGGCGCGAGCCAGGCGCGCAGGTCCGCCGCCAGGTCGCGCGCGGCGCGGTCGTCGCCGACGACCACGAGCGTGGGGCGCGAGCGCGCGTGCTCGTCGATCTCGGCCAGCGCCGCGATCAGGTACGGGCGCAGCGAGCTCGACACGAACGCGTGGCCGCCCTCGCGCGCGAGCCGCAGCGTCGGCTCGTCGTCCTGCGACGAGGCCCAGCAGCGAGCGCAGCGCGCCGGTGCTCGCCGCCATCTAGCGCGCCCGCCTCGGCCTGCTCGGCGTCTTCGCCGAGCACGACGCGCTCGACCTGCTCGCACGCGTCGCTCGATCAGCGCCGCGACCTGCTCGTCGCTCTCGCGGAAGCGCCCCAGCACGTGCGCGGAGACGATCTCCGGGTCGGTCGAGTCGGGGCGCCCGACGCCGACCCGCACGCGCATGAAGTCCGCGCTGCCCAGCTCGCGCTTGAGCGACTTCAGCCCGTTGTGGCCCGCCAGCCCGCCGCCCGAGCCGCGTGCGCACCTCGCCGAACGGCAGGTCGATCTCGTCGTGCACCACCAGCACGCGCTCGAGCGGCAGCTTGCAGCGACCCGCGCGCCGGGCCGACCGAGCGCCCGGCGTCGTTCATGTAGGTCTGCGGGCACAGCACCGCCACGCGCGGAGCAGCGCCGGCCGTGCGGCCGGCGGCGCCGGTCCCGCACGCGGCCCTCGGCCATGCGACCGCGGAAGCGGTCCTTGGCCCTTCCCAGCCCCCAGCGGTCGACCAGCGCCTCGGCGACCATGAAGCCGACGTTGTGCCGCGTGCCGCGCGTACTCGCGACCGGGGTTGCCCAGCCCGACGATCAGCCAGTCGACGGCTCCGCCACCGCCACCGAAGGGGCGTCGCAGAGGCCGCTACTCCTCGCCTGAGGAGTCCTCGCGAGCCCTCTCGGCCTCGCCTGCGCCGCGCCTCGCCGACGAGCTCGGTCTCGGCCTCGATTTCCTCCGCGGCTTCGGCTCTGCAGGCGCGGCGGCGACAGCGTCGCCACGACCGTCTCCTCGAGATCGTCGAGCAGCGTCACGCCCTCGGGCGCCGTCAGCGCCGACAGCAGGATCGTGTCGCCGATCTGCATCTCGCTCGACGTCGTGGACGATCGACTCGGGGATCGCCGTCGGCAGCGCCTCGACGTTCAGCTCGCGCGTGATCTGCTCGAGCACGCCGCCTTCCTTGACGCCCGGCGCGTCCTCGACGCCCGTCAGCTCGAGCGGCACGACCGCGTTGATCTCCTCGTTCGAGGCTCACGCGCAGCAGGTCGACGTGCGTCGTCTCGCCGCGGACCGGGTCGCGCTGGGCCTCCTTCAGCACCACCGGCGTCGCCTTGCCGCCGTCGATCGCTCAGGTCGAGCACCGCGCCCGAGCCGGCCAGCGCGTGGCGCAGCTCGCGCGCGTCCGCGTCGAAGCCCACCGGCTCGTCGCCGCCGCCGTACAGCACGCCGGGCACGCGGCCGCTGCGGCGCAGGCGCCGCGCCGCGCGCGAGCCCTCCGCGGAGCGGCTGTTGACGTTGAGCTTGGTGGTCGTCGTTGGCCATCGGAGGAGTGGAGACTCTAGCAATCGCCTTCGTTCGGGATCGGCGCGCTCACCGACAGCAGCGTCACGTGGATGCCCGTGAGGAAGTTGCCCGTGCGCCGCACCGTCGACGCACTGCACCACGGGCAGCGTGCCGATCACCGTCCACGCCAGGCGCGTCCTGCCCGTCGCGCCGCTCAGCGAGTAGGCGGTCGGCGGATGTCGAGCTGCAGGATCTTCACCGCGCCCGGGCGCAGCAGGCGCGGGTTGTGCGCGTTCGCGCGGTCACCGTCGCCACGCACGCAGGGCGCTCGCGGCAGCCGCTCAGCTGCGCGAGCATGCCCGCCACGTCGCCCTTCGCCTGCGGCCTGGATCAGCGCCAGGTCGGCGTCGCGTTCGACGTTCTCGACCGACAGGAAGCGCGCCAGCACGCCGCTGACCGCGAGGAACGCCAGCACCGCCGATGCGATCAGGACGACGCGTTTCAGAACAGCTGGTTCTCGCCGCCGAAGACCTCGCTGACGGAGTCGTCGACGAAGATCCGCCGGATCGAGTCCGTCAGCAGCTCCGCGCACGGCAGCACGCGCACGTTCGCCGGGCGGTCCGCGCGCGACGGGGATCGTGTCGGTGACGACGATCTCCTCGAGGCCCGCCGTGCTGCAGGTTCTCGAACGCGTTGCCCGAGAAGACCGCGTGCGTCGCCGCCGCGTAGACGCGCTCCGCGCCCTCTTCCTTCACCGTCTTCGCGGCCGCCTTCAGCGTGCCCGGCGGTGTCGATCATGTCGTCCACGATCACCGCCGTCTTGCCCTTCACGTCGCCGATCACGTAGCCGATCTCCGCCACCTGCTGGGCGGGGCGCTCCTTGTCGAGGATCGCCAGCTCGGCGCCGATCTTCGACGCGAACTTCTTGTTCAGCTTCACCCTGCCCGCGTCCGGCGCGACGACCACCAGGTCCGCCAGGCCGAGGTCGTCGAAGTACTGCGTCAGCATGAACAGCGACGTCATGTGATCCACCGGCTTCTGGAAGAAGCCCTGGATCTGGCCCGCGTGCAGGTCCATCGTCAGCACCCTGTCCGCGCCCGCCGCCTCGAGCATGCGCGCCACCAGACGCGCCGAGATCGGCTCGCGCGGCGCGCGACTTCTTGTCCTGGCGGGAGTAGCCGAACCAGGGCGTCACCGCGATCACGCGGTGCGCGGAGGCGCCGACCGCCGCGTCGATCATGAACAGCAGCTCCATCAGCGAGTCGTTCGCCGTCACGCCCGTCTGCGGGTTGCCGCACGTGGACTGCACGATGAACACGTCCGCGCCGCGGATCGACTCCTCGTAGCGGCAGTACACCTCGCCGTTGGAGAACGTCTTCAGCGTCACCGGCCCGAGGTCGACGCCGAGCTTGTCCGCGATGTCGACCGCCAGCTGCGGGTTCGCCCGCCCGCTGAACAGCATCAGCCGCTTGTTGTAGTCGATCGGCAGGCTCGCCCGCGACTCCGTGCGCGTGTCGATCGCGCTCATCTCCCCAGGGAGTGTAGAGATGGGGTGCGCAATCGGTCATCCGGGCTTGACACCGTCCGACCCGGCCGCACCCGTCGAGCCGCCAGCGCTGCGATCCGCGTAGCCCTCGATGTTCCTCTGGCGCTCGCGCGCGATGCCCAGCGCGCCCGGCGGCACGTCCTCGGTGATGACCGAGCCCGCGCCCGTGTACGCGTCGTCGCCGACCGTCACCGGCGCCACGAGCGTCGTGTCCACGCCCGTGCGCACGCCGCTGCCGACCGTCGTGCGGTGCTTCGAGCGGCCGTCGTAGTTGGCCGTGATCGTCGCCGCGCCGAGGTTCGTCCCCTCGCCCACGTCCGCGTCGCCGATGTAGGAGAGGTGCGGAACCTTCGCAGCCGGGGCCGATGTCCGAGTTCTTGACCTCCACGAACGTCCCCACCTTCGAGCCCTCGCGCAGCACCGTGCCCGGGCGCAGGTAGGCGAACGGGCCCACGCTCACGCCGTCCTCCAGCACGCTGTCCACGATGTAGGAGTGGCGGATCGTGCAGCCGGCGCCGATCCGCGTGCTGCCGCGGATCGTCGTGAACGGCTCGATCGTCGTGTCCTGCCCGATCTCCACGTCGACGTCGATCACCGTCGCGGCGGGGTCCACGATCGTCACGCCCGCGCGCATGTGGCGCTCGTGGATCGCCGCCTGCGCCAGCGCCCGCACGCGCGCCAGCGCCACGCGGTCGTTGACGCCGAGCACCAGCCGTTCGGTCCTCGCACCACGTGCGCCGCCACGCTCGCGCCGTCTGCGCGCAGCAGGTCGAGCACCTGCGGCAGATACAGCTCGCCCTGCGCGTTGTCGGAGCTCAGCCGCGGCAGCGCCGCGCGCAACGCACGCGCGCTGAACGCGAAGATGCCCGTGTTCACCTCGCGGATCTCGCGCTCCGCTTGCGTCGAGTCGCCCTGCTCCTTCGTCTCCACCACGCGCTCCACCGCGCCACTCGGATCGCGCACCACGCGCCCGTAGCCCGTCGGGTCCGCCAGGATCGTGCTCGCCATCGTCGCCGCCGCGCCGGAGCTGCGGTGCGCCTCGATCAGCTCCTCGATCGCCTCCGCGCTCACCAGCGGCACGTCGCCGCTCAGGATCACCACCGGGCCGTCTCCGTCCAGCTCCTCGCCCAGCTTCGCCATGCCCGCCGCCGTCGCGCCACCCGTGCCGTCCGAGCGCTCCTGGATCGCAACGTCGACGCCGTCAGGCAGCACGCCCTCGAGCGCCCGCTCCGGCGAGTCGACCACGACGACCTTGCGCGCGCCTGCTTCCAGCGCCGCCGTCACCGGCCACATCACCATCGGGCGCCCGCACAGCTCGTGCAGCACCTTCGGCGTCTTCGAGCGCATCCGCGTACCCCGACCCGCGGCCAGGATCAGAACGATGGGTGCGCTCACCGGGGGGATGCTAGTCAAGTCCCGGCGAATTCCCGGTCCGATCCTGTCGACTGGGGAGCCTGGACTTGAACCAGAACTTGAAGAGCCAAAGTCTTCCGGGCTGCCAATTACCCCACTCCCCAAAGGCACGCACATAGTCGCAGACGGCCCGTAAACCGGCGCGATAACTTCGACGCAACACGCACGTCACCTGGACCTGCAACCATCCTTGCACTTGTCGGCGGTAACGCAGACATCGGGGCTGAGACGGTTGGTGGCGCTTGCAGCATGCGCGCTGGTCTGCCTTGGTGTGCTCGCGTTCGGATCGCCGGCCGCGCGTGCCAAGGGCTGGGGGTGCCTCAACGCGAACCTGCACCCCACGGCGAAGAACGCCACCGCGATCGACAAATCGATCCTCTGCCTGGTCGACCAGATCCGCCGCGCGCACGGGCTGCCCGTGCTGCACCCCAACGGCGCGCTCGGCTCGGTCGCCGCGAGTCAGGCCGTGACGATGGTCAAGGCGGACTACTTCGCCGACATCCGCCCCACCGGGCAGACGCCGCTCGCGCTCGTCGGCGTGACCAGCTATCCCGAACACGCCGAAGCGGTCGTCGTGGGCCAGAACATCGCCTGGGGCACCGGCGGGCTCGCCACCCCAGCGCACATCGTCGCAGCGTGGATGGCCTCGCCGCCGCACCGCGCGAACATCCTCAGCCGCGAATACCGCGACGCGGGCGTCGGCGTCACGCCGGCCGTGCCGAGCGTGCTGCGCGTGGGCCATCAGGGCGCCACGTACGCGTTCGAGTTCGGCGTACGGCGTTTCTGATATGTCGTGGTGTTTGTCAAGTGGGCAGGGGTGATCGTGCCTGGTTGGTGGGCGGGTGGTGGTGGTCGGGAGGCCGGGGCGCCGGGCTCGGTGTCGGCGTTGCCAGTCTGATGATGCGGGGGTTGGGTACCCCAGGGCCCGGTTTCGTGCTGCCAGCGTGCGCTGTCTAGGAACGGGCGTGGCACTCCGGTTGGGGTGCTGCCCATAGAAAAATCGCGCGTGCCGGCTGCTGATGGCCCGGCGCCCCGGCCTCCCGACCGTGGGGCTGTCGGCTGGGGTTAGTCGGCTGTGGCTGCTGCCCAGAGAAAGCAAGCGAGCTCGCGTGCGCACGCGACGACGATCACGTTGTGTGCCTTGCCGCGGGCGCGCATGCGGTGGTGAACCCTGTGCAGCCGGTGCTGGGCACGGTTAGCGATTTGCAGGACGTGGTCGGGCTGGCCTTGCTGTCGGTTTTCGAGGGTCACCCCGATCCGTGGGGCGCGTCCGTAGTGCCAGGCCGACTCGACGAGCAGCCGCCGCGCGAGTGCTGAGCCCGTCTTCGTGATCGAACCTTGATGGGATGACTCGCCGGACTGGTGAAGTGATGGGGTCAGCCCGAGCCACGCGCTCAGCGCGTTGGCCCGCTGAAAGCGCTGCCAGTCCCCGCCGAGCTCGAGGTGAAGCGCGAACGCGGTCAGTGTGTCAACGCCCCGGAAACAGCGGAGCCTCGCAACGGTCGGCCACCACTGCTCGTCTTCTGCCAGGCGCGAGAGTCGCTCCGCGATCGCGCTCTTGCGAGCAGTCAGCCCGTCGGCTGCCGCGACGAGATCGGCGAATACCAGCTCTGAGGCTGTCTCATCGAACTGCTGAGCCGCGAGCCAGCGTCGGTGAGCCACAGTCCAGGTCGAGGACTCTGGGTAGACCTGGCCATGGCGCAACAGCATCTTCGAGACCCGGTGACGAGCCGTCATCAGATCCCGCCGGCACGCATCGTGGGCGCGCATCAGCTCGCGGGCGGCCTCCACCTCGACGGGCGGGACCACGACCGTGGTTAGCGAGCCCGCTAGCAACAGACGCGCCAACAGCTCCGCGTCCTTGCGGTCCGTCTTCACCCTGTCCGAGGGGCCCCGCGGTGTCTTGCCCGGAGCGATCACCTCAACCTCCACTCCGGCCACGCTCGCGGCGCGATAAAGCCCGAACCCGGTCGGCCCAGCCTCATAGCAAGCACGCACCGGGCCCGGCAAAGCCTGGAGCCACGCGACTGGCTCCTCGACGCCCGGCCCGAACCGCGCACGCAACACCTCACCCGTGGAGACATCAATCGCTGCAGCATGCGTCGAGCGGGCATGGACATCAAGCCCCACATAAGTCACCATTCCGGTCATGGCCGGACCTCCTCATTGAATTGGGGTCAGCCGGAGCCGTTCTCCGGCCAGACAAACCCCCGCGAGGAGTGTCCGGCCTACCTCCGACAGTCACCCCAACAGGGCGACCTACGCCATAGGGTCTAGGAGCGCCGGCCGGAACGGCGCGGCACGCGGCCGCCTTCTGCGCCGGCCTCCGAAGCGGGGCCGCCGGCGGAGGTGATGCCGAGGACACGCATCGACTTCAAGCCCAGGCTGAGCTTCTCGCGCCCGTCGCTCGAGCTGACGTCCAGGCCGGACAGCTCGCGCACGCGCTCCAGCCGGTAATAGATCGTGTGGCGGTGGGTGAACAGCCGCTGAGCTGTACCCGCCACATTGCCGTCCGCCTCCAGGAACGTCTCCAGCGTGCGCACCAGATCCGTCTCGTACTGCTCGTCGTACGCCACCAGCGGCTCGACCGTCTCCGCGTAGAAGCGCTGCAACTCGCTCGGGTTCTCGCTCATCGCGGACAGCAGCAGGCGGTAAGCGCCGGTCTGCTCGAACGCGAGCGCCGCGCCGTCGCGCGAGCCCTGCGCGACGTTCGCCGCCAGCAGCGCCTCGCTCGCCGCGCGCGGTAGATCCACGGGATCCTCCGCGATGCGGCTGCGCCCCAGCGCGAACGTGTAGCCCGCAAGTCCCGCTTCCATCTCCTGCAGCACCGTCTCCGCCGCGCGCGCAGCCGTCGCGTCCTCGCCGCCCGGAACCAGCACCAGCACCTCCGCGCCCGCGACCCCGTCGCGCTCGGACAGCGCCGCGATCGAGCGGCTCGTCACCGCCCGCGCGCCGCGCTCTGCCACCGCGCGCACGCGACCGCGCCAGCCCTCGTCGGTGGGCGACTGCGGGTTGGCGCGCGCCACGATCATGCTCGCCCCCTCCTCGATCGCCAGCGACAGCTCCTTGGCGCGCGCGAGCAGCTCATCGCGCCCCGTCAGCTCGCGGCGCAGGATCGCGCGCAGGAAGTCGCCCGAGGCGGTCTCCGAGACGCGCTCCGGCGCGCGCACGCGCTCGACCTCCGAGGCGATCATCGTCAACAGCAGCCTGTGCATCGGCGCCGGCCCGTCCGGTCCCGGCCGGTCGGCCTTCACGCGCATGTGCAACGTACCCACGACCGTGTCCGCCACCCGCAGCGGCGCGCTCGTCACGCCCTCCCCCTGCGACAGCAGCGAGCGCTCCTCAGCGGGCGAGCGCGCCGCGACCGCCAGCGTCGCCCCCCACGCGTCCGTCACGGCGAGGCTCGCGTCCAGCGCCCGAGCCGCCGCGCGCACCACCTCCGGCAGGCCCGCACCCGACTCGACGGCCTCCGTGATCGCGTCCAGCGCCGCGAGATCCGACATGCCGCTAGCCCCAGAAGTAGACGGCCGCGAGCGCAGCCGCCACCCCGACGCCGACCAGCACAGCCAGCACGTACAGCGTCAGCACGGTCGCCGCCAGCCGCTCCCACAGGCGCGTGTAGGAGATCCAGGCCGGACGCAGGATCAGGCCGGCGTACAGCCCCAGGCCGATCACGCCCGCACCGCCACCTACAAGCTCATTGGTCAGCCCTGTGCTCATCTCAGATCTCCGTCAGGGATTGTGACGCACCGCCCGAACGTAGCGTCCACCGGGGTCGCAAAGATCGGCGCTCGCTCCAGCCCCTGCGCGTCAGCTGCCGCGCGCTGGGCCCGCTCCGAGCCGCCACCGCCGGTTGCTCGCGCCGCCGCAGCGTCTGTCGGCGTGGGGGCGAACAGTCCCACGACCGTCGGGCCTGATCCGCTCACGAGCGCAGGAGAGGCGCCCGCGCGCCAAGCCCACTCCAGCCGCTCGGCGATCTCCGGGCACAGCGACAGCGCGGCGCGCTGGAGGTCGTTGTGAAGCAGCTCCTGATCGTCTGGAAGCGCCGCCCCCCGCTCGAGCGCGGCGCCAAGCCGCACGTGCAGCTCCTCCAGATCCCCGCGCCCGCGCGTCTCACCGAGGCGATCCGCCTCGCGGTATACGGCCGCGGTCGACAGGCCGGTGGCGGCCGCCAGCACCAGCACGCCGAACGCGTCCCTCGGCGCGGGCAGCTGCTGCAGCCGCTCGCCCACGCCGCCGGCCAGCCAGCGTCCGGGCGTCACCTGCGCGGGCACGTCCGCGCCCAGCGTCGCGCCCAGCTCGCGCAGCAGCTGCTCGTCGCCGAGACCCGAGGCGTGGCTCGCCAGACGCAGCGTCGCCGCTGCGTCCGCGGAGCCGCCCGCCAGGCCCGCTGCCACAGGTATGCGCTTGTCGATCGTCAGCCGCTGCGGCGGCGCTGACCAGCCGGTGCTCGCGCGAAACGCGCGCAGCGCCGCCGCCGCGATGTTCTCATCAGCCGGTCCCGGCACGCCCGGACAGATGACCTCGTCTCGCTCCGCCCCCGCCGGGGCGTCGCGCAGCGTGAGCTCGTCCGCGAGCGAGATCGACTGCATCACCGTCACCAGCTCGTGCCTGCCGTCGCTCTCGCGCGTGGGACCCACGAACAGCCCCAGGTTGACCTTCGCGGGCGCCAGCGCGCGGTGGACGCTCATAGCTCCAGCAGGCCCGCCAGCGCGCGGAAGTCCTTCGGGCTGAGTCGCTCCGCGCGCACGTCCGCGGGCTTGCCCAGCGCCACGAGCGCGTCGCGCACCTGCTCGCGCGAGCGCAGCGGCAGAGCTCCCGATGCTCCCTGCGACAGCGCCAGCGAGCCGACGAGCGTCTTGCGCCGGTGCGCGAAGCCGCAGCTCACGAGCGCGCGCAGCACGCGCGAGCTGCTCTCGTGCGGCCTGCGATACATCCCCACGAGCACCGAATCCACGTTCGGAACGGGGTGAAACACCGTGCGCGGCACCGCGCGCAGCACGCGCACGTCGCACACCAGCTGTGCGAGCACCGATGGCGTTCCGTACGCGCCGCTGCCCGGCGAGGCAGCGAGGCGCTCGCCGACCTCGCGCTGCGCCATCGCCACCCACAGGCGCACGCTGGGCAGATCCTCGATGCTGCGCAGCAGCACGCCCGCCGCGATGCCGTACGGAAGGTTCGCGACCACCTTGGTGGGCGGGGGGTCGAGCGAGGCCAGCTCGAACGTCATCGCATCTCCCCAATGCACCGTCACGTTCTCGTGCGCGCCCGTCGCGTCGAGCAGCGCGTCGCGCAGGCGCTCGTCGATCTCGATCACGTGCACGTGTGCCGCGCGCTGCGCGAGATGCTCCGAGAGCACCCCCAGGCCCCCGCCGATCTCCAGCACCACGTCCTCGCCGTCGAGCTCCGCCGCGCGCTCGATCACGCCGAGGATGTTCGAGTCGATGAGGAAGTTCTGTCCCAGATCGCGGTCCGGGCGCACGCCGAACTGGCGCATCCGGCGCAGGCTCGGCTGCACCGGCGCCTCGCCCGCGGCGCTCACCCGCGTGCGCACGTCGGCGTGCGCCCGGTCATGGGTGTGCCCAGCCGAACACGCGCGCCGCGTTGCGCTCCACCGCAGCGCCGAGCGCCTGCGTGCTCACGCCGCGCAGCGCAGCCACGAACGCGAGCGTGTGCGCGACGAACGCGGGCTGGTTGCGCTCCTTCCGCACCGGCTGCGGCGTCAGATACGGAGCGTCGGTCTCCACCAGCAGGCGCTCCTCGGGAACGCGCATGGCAGCATCGGCGAGATCGGCGGCGCTCCTGTACGTGACGTTGCCCGCAAACGAGATCGCATAGCCACGCTCCACGCACTCCTCCAGCTGCTGGGGCATCGAGAAGCAGTGCATCACCACGCTCACCCCATCCGCTTCCGCGGCGAGCTGCGCGAGCGTTTCGCGCTCCGCCGCGCGGGAGTGGATCACGAGCGGCTTGCCAGTCTCGCGCGCGAGCGCGATCTGAGCGGCGAACGCGCGCTGCTGATCGGCGCGCGGCGGCGCGGTGTCGCGATAGAAGTCCAGGCCGCTCTCGCCGATCGCCACGCAGCGCTCGTGCGCGGCCAGCGCGCTCAGCTCCGCCAGGTCCGCGTCGTCGAAGCCCTTCGCGGCGTTCGGGTGGCGCCCGATCGCGGCGTACACCTGCGGGAACGCCTCAGCCGCCGCGAGCGCCGCGCGGCACGACGCGCCGTCGATCCCGACGGTCAGTATCCGCGTCACTCCCGCCGCCTCCGCCGCGGCGACCAGCTCCGCGTTCGGCGGCTCGCACAGGTCGAGGTGGGTGTGCGAGTCGATCATCCAGCTCCTGCGGCTCGAATCCGCGTGCGATCACTGCAGGTCCTTGGGGAACAGCGAGTCCAGCGCCCGTACGCGCTCGATCCTCCCCGCCCCGAACTCGGCCGCGACGAACGACAGCTCGCCCGCGCCGAGCGCGTCGAGCAGCCGCTCGGCGCTCGTGGGGATGTAGGGCCACAGCAGCACCGTCACCGTCCGCAGCCCCTCCGCGAGCGTGCGCAGCACGCGATCGAGCTCCTGCGAGCGCGCGTCGTCCTTGGCCAGCAGCCACGGCGCCTGCTCCTCCACGTAACGGTTCAGCCGCTTCACCCGCTGCCAGATCTCGTCGAGCGCGAGCGTCAGCTCCGCGCGATCGACGTGCGCCGCGAAGCGCTCGCGCAGCCCCGCGAAGTCCTCCGCGAGCGCCGGGTCCAGCCCTCCCGCGGATACCGAGCCGTCGCGATAGCGCGTGAGCATCCCGATCGTGCGGCTCGCCAGGTTGCCGAGCTCGTTCGCGAGCTCGCTCTCGTAGCGCAGCTCGAATGACGCGGTCGACACCGACCCGTCCTGGCCGAAGGGCACGTCGCGCAGCAGGTAGAAGCGCAGCGCGTCCGCGCCGAAGCGCTCGATCACCGCGAACGGGTCGAGCACGTTGCCGAGCGACTTGCTCATCTTCTCGCCTTCCATCAGCAGGTAGCCGTGGACGAACACGTGCTCCGGCAGCTCGATCTCCGCGGCCATCAGCAGCGCCGGCCAGTAGACGGTGTGAAAGCGCAGGATGTCCTTCGCGATCAGGTGGTAGCTCGCCGGCCACATCCGCTGCGTGAGGTCCTCGCCATCGCGCGCGTAGGAGAGCGCGGAGTAGTAGTTGAGCAGCGCGTCGAACCACACGTAGAAGACGTGCTCTGAATCCCACGGAACCTGCACACCCCAGCGTCAGCTTGTGGCGCGTCAGCGGCACGTCGCGCAGGCCCGAGCGGATGAACGAGAGCGCCTCGTTGTAGCGCGTGCGCGGCGCGACGAAGTCCTCGCGCTCTGCGTACAGCGCTTCGAGTCGCTCCTGGAACGCGGACAGCTTGAAGAAGTAGTTGTCCTCCTGCTCGCGCGTCAGCTCGATGTGGTGGATCGGGCAGCGGTTGCCCTCGTCGACCTCGTTGTCAGCCTTGAAGTCAGCGCAGCGCGGGCAGTACCAGCCCTCGTACGTGCCCTCGTACACGTAACCGTTCTCGCGCACCCGCGAGAGCACCTCCTGCACCTTCGCTTCGTGCTCGGCGTCGGTCGTGCGGATGAAGAAGTCGTTGCTCGCGTTCAGCTGCGGCGCGAGCGCCTTGAAGCGCTCCGCGTTGCGGTCGGCGAGCTCCTGCGGCTCGATGCCCAGCGCGTGCGCCGCGTCGGCCACCGGCTCGCCGTGCTCGTCGGTGCCGGTGAGGAAGAACACCTCCTCGCCACGCTGGCGATGGTGGCGGGCCATCACGTCGGCCGCGATCGTCGTGTATGCGTGCCCGAGGTGGGGCGCCGCGTTGACGTAGTAGATCGGCGTGGTGACGTAGAAGGACATGCTCGCCCCAGGCTACTGTCCCGCGCGCACGAGCTCCCGGTAAAGCTCGTTGGCGCTCAGCCCAGTGAGCTTCGCGACCGCGCCGGCCGCGGGGCGCGCCTTGGCGCCGGCGTCGATCAGCTCGCGCAGCGCCTCCAGCGCCTGCCCGCGATCTGCCTGGCCGGCTGGTCCCGCGCCGCAGACGAGCACCACCTCGCCGCGCGGCGGGTTCTCGCGGTAGTGGTCCGCCAGCTCGGCCGCACTGCCGCGGCGCACTTCCTCGTGCAGCTTGGTCAGCTCCCGGCACACTGCGACCGGACGCTCGCCGTCGCGCGCCGCCAGCAGCGCGAGCGTGGCCGCCAGGCGCCGCGGCGACTCAAACGCCACGAGCGTCTCCGCGGCATTCGCCAGCAGCGCCTCGAGCTCCCCGCTTGGCGCGCGGCAGGAAGCCGACGAAGCGCCAGCTCTCGGCCGGCAGTCCCGAGGCGACGAGCGCGGTCATCGCGGCGCTCGGCCCGGGCAGCACCTCGACGGGCAGTCCCGCGGTCAGGCAGGCGCGCACGAGCGCGAAACCGGGATCGGAGACGAGCGGCGTGCCCGCGTCGGACACCAGCGCCACCACAGCGCCTTCGCGGATCCGCGTCGCAAGCTCCTGCGCCCGGGCGCGTTCGTTGTGCTCGTGCACGCTCACTAGTCCGCGCGCGGATCGCGTGGCGGTCGAGCAGCACCTTCGTGTGACGGGTGTCCTCGCACGCGACCACGTCCGCGTCGGCGAGCGTGGAGAGCACGCGCAGCGTGACGTCCTCGAGGTTGCCGATCGGCGTGGGGCACACGACCAGACGTCCAACCGGCGCCTCGGTGCCGTTCATCCGCAAATATAGGGTCCCGCCGATGACCCCCGACCGCGAAGAGCCCCCTCAGTACACCCGCTACCGCGCGCGCCGGAGGCTCCTGGGCGGCGAGCAGGACGAGCTGGGCGCCGCCACGGGCCGCTCGCAAGCTCCCCCTCAGGGGCATCCGAGGGCGCCAGCGCCGCCTGGCGAACCGGGACGGATCGGCCGACTGCGCCGCCGCCCGAGGCTGGGCCACGTCGGCTGGCGTCGGTGGAGCACGCCCAAACGCATCCTCCTCAGCCTGCTCTCGCTGGCCCTCCTCTGGATCCTGCTCTCGCTCGTGCTGTTCCTGCTCAGCTCGCAGTTCAACCGCACCTCCGCGCCGAGCAACGTCGCGCGCGTGCTCGACCCGGCGGGCTATCCCGCTGACGTCGGCGAACAACATCCTCGTGCTGGGCTCCGACCGCCGGCAGAAGAACAGCAGGGAACCCGGCGCGGAAACGTCGGGGCCCGGACGCTCGGACACGATCATGCTGATCCGCACCGGCGGCGGACACGCGGCGCGCCTGTCGATCCCGCGCGACACGGTCGTGGAAATCCCCGGCCACGGCCTGCAGAAGATCAACGCCGCGCACGCGTTCGGCGGGCCAGCGCTGTCGATCTCGGTGATCAAGCGCTGGCTGGACATCCCGATCAACCACCTCGTCGAAGTGAACTTCGAAAACTTCCCGCAGCTGATCGACGCGATGGGCGGCGTCGACTACACGCGGCGGCTGCGTCATCTCGCGCTCGACGGCGGCTTCAGCAACGGCGGCTACACGCTGCGTCTGCGCGCCGGCACGCACCACCTCAACGGCAAGCAGGCGCTCGCGCTGGCACGAACGCGCGAGAACCTGTGCGCGCCCAACGAGAACGACCTGCAGCGCGAGGAACACCAGCAGGCGCTGTTCAACGCGCATGAAGAGCCGCCTGCTCTCGCCGTCGAGCTTCGTGCGCCTGCCGCTGGATCGCCTGGAACGCGCCGCCGGCGATCATCTCCGACATGAGCGGCCCCACGCTGCTGGGCCTGTTCGGCGGCGCTGGCCATGTCCGGCACGCCACCCACGCAGGGTGCTCAAGCCGACCGGAACGCGTCACGCTTCCCGGCGGCGGCGCCGGCCTGACCGTCTCCGAAAGCGCGCGCCGCGCGGCGGTCGCGCGCTTCATGAGCGGCTGAGAAGCGGAAGGCGAGCCTGAGCTCAGCCCTTGGCCGCGACAGGCTTTGCGTCCTTGTTCTTCGTCGCGGTCTTCTCGCCCTTGCCCCCGGAAGAGGAGGTCGAGGAGGAGGAGCCGGCGCCGTCGGAGGAGGCGCTCTTGTCCCCTGAGGACTTCTCCGGGGTCGACTTCTCAGATGACGTGGACTTCTCGACGCGGACTTCTCCGCGGCGGCCGCCGTCTCGCGCTGGCGATTGCGTGTGCCGTAGTCGGTGTTGTAGAAGCCTTTGCCCTTGAAGTGCACCGCCGGTGCGTGCAGCACGCGCTCGACCGGCACGCCCGTCTCGGGGTCGACCGTCAGCGCGTCGTCGCTGAAGGACTGCTGCATTTCGAACGTGGTGCCGTCCGGGCGCCTGTACTCGTAGATCGGCATCAGCAGCCGATTATAGGAGTCGTCAATCGGTGAGCAGCGCGCGTACGCACATGATGCCCGCGCTGATCGTCGTCGTGAAGTCGCGGTCGGGCTCGCTGAGCATCCGCAGCGCGAACCCGTCGCCGAGCGAGAACAGGATCTCCGCGACCGCCTCCGGCTCGGCGTGCAGCCGCAGAACGCCCTCGCTCTGCGGCGGCCGCGAGCATCGCCGCGACCTGCTCGCGCGTGCGCCGCATCAGGCCCGCGTACTCGACGCGCGATGTCCTCGTTGCGGCGCGACAGCGTGAACAGCTCGAAGACGAGCGTGACGAAGTCCGGGTCCTCGCGAACGGTCTCCTGCAGGTTCTGGGCCATCAGGTCGATGAAGTCCTCGGCCGTCTTGGCCGTCGAGAGCTGGCGCTCCAGCCGCTCGAGCCGCAGCTCGCAGTCGCGCCGCACCGCCTCCACGAGCAGCTGCTCCTTGGTGCCGAAGTAGTAGTGCAGCAGACCCCGCGAGACGCCCGCCTCGCGCGAGACGTGGTCGAAGGTCGAGCCGGCCGTGCCGCGCCGAGCGACGCTGCGACGCATCGCGTCGATGATCCGCTGCGCCTTCTCGCCCGACAGCGAGCGGGCGGCGCCGTCTCGCGGGCCGCGCAGTCGCGACGGCGAGATCCGCCGCGACTTCCGCCGCCACGACTGTGGCATCCAACTGCTCATCGCCCTGGCCCCTGGTGCTCGAGCTCAGCTGCCGGCCACGCCGGCCGGCGCGGGCGTGGCCGGAGCGGTGGTCGAGGTGTAGTCGAACTCCTCCTCGGCGCCGAACAGCATGTCGAGCACCTTCGAGCGCAGGCCCTCGCTGAGCGCGAGCGCGAGCACGCGCGCCGACGGTGAGCAGCATCAGCGAGCGGCCGGGCCCGCCGCGCCGCCGTCGCGTCGGCTTGGAGGGCTCGCGCAGCGCGCCTGACGCGTCGCGCAGCGCGTTCGCGGCGCTCTTGAGCTCCTCCTGGAGCTTGCGGTCCTCGAACAGCGCCTGCCGCGGGCTTGCCGTTGCTCATGCGCCCGTAGGCGCTGCGTGCCGGCGCCGTACGCCGAGAGCAGGCTCGCGCGGAGCTCCTCGTCCTCGAGCAGGCGCTGCAGGTACTGGTTGCCCTGCGGCGGCCTGCCGCCGAGCCTTGCCCAATCTGTCCTTCGCTGCCATCGTTGCCACCGCCTCTGCCGAGAAGCTTGCTGGTCGAGGCCTCAATATACCCCGCTGCGTGCGCGAGTCGCACGACGTCTAGGCGTGCAGCGCGGCCTGCTCCTGCGCGGAGGGGAACGCCCACGCGGCCCGCGTGCGGCGCTCCTGGCGGAACACGAAGCGCAGCTGCTGCGGCGGCCTCAGCTGCGCCTCGTTGGGACGAAAGGTGGCGCACGGCTCGGAACCTCGAGCGCGCAGAGCAGGTTGACGCGGAAGAAGCACTGCTCGCAGCTGACCTTCTGGGCGCGCTCGTTTGGGCGCTGCCTGGGCGCACGCCCTGCTCTGTGTGCTCTGCACCTGCTGCTGCCCCCGGACTGAGAGAGTCGGATGGACGGGACAGCAGCGATCAAAGCACGCATTGGCGGTGGCGCTCAAGGGCGCGCCGGCGGCCCATTCCGCAAATCGCAGAGAAAACAGATTCCTAGCCCGGAAATACCCGCGAACCGGTCACTTTGCTGTGACAATCGGCCGATCTCGCCGCACTTTCCGGAGGTTTGCCGCGGCGCGGCCGCGTCATCATCTGGGCTGGATGCGCATCCTCGTCACCGGCGCGAGCGGCTTCGTCGGCTCGCTGCTCGTTCCCCGCCTGCGCTCGGACGGCCACGTCGTGCCGCGCTTCGGCCGCGACCCGCAGCGCGTCCGCGACGCGCTCGCGCGCAGCGATCCGCGACTGGGTGGCGAGCCGGTGCGAGATCGTCGCGCGGCGACGCGCTCGACGGGGAGGGCCTCGAGCGGGCGCTCGCCGGCGTCGAGGTCGCCTACTACCTGATCCATTCGATGGAGCGCTCCGCGCGTCGGCTCGCGCGCGTTCGCCGAGCGCGAGCGGATCGCGCGCGGAGAACTTCGCCGCCGCGGCCAGCGCGCGCGGGCGTGCGCCGGATCGTCTACCTCGGCGGCCTGCGTGCCCCGCTGGAGCTCGCCTGAGCCTGCGCGGGACGCGAGCTCGCCTCGCGCCATCTGGCGAGCCGCGAGGAGGTCGAGCGCATCCTGCTGGCGGCGGTCCCCGACTCGCTCGCGCTGCGAGCCTCGATCGTGATCGGCGCGCGCTCGCGCTCGTTCCGCCTGCTCGTGCACCTCGTCGAGCGCATGCCCGTGCTCACGCTGCCGGCGTGGCAGCGGTTCCGCACCCAGCCGATCGACGCAGCGCGACGTGATCGCGATGCTCGCCGCTGCCGCCGACGACACGTCGGCGCGCCGCTCGCTGGAGATCGGCGGACCCGACGTGCTCACCTACGGCGAGATGCTCGCGCGGATCGCCGAGCTGATGCTCGTCGGGCGCCCGACGGTCCGGCTCGGGGTGAACCTGACGCCCGTCACGGCGCGCGTCGCGGCGGCGATCGCCGGCGAGGACCCAGAGCTCGTGCTGCCGCTGATGGAGGGCCTGCACGGCGATCTGCTGCCGCGCCGACGACCACGCCGCCGAGCTGCTCGGCGTGCGCCTGCACTCCTTCGACTCGGCGGTCGAACACGCGCTCGCCGAGTGGGAGCGCGCCGAGCCGCTGGCCGCACGCTGATCTGTCGACCGACGCAATCGCCTGCACCCGCTAGCGTTCTGCCCCGCCGTCGCGCTGGCGCAAGTCCCATGAGCCTCGTCACCGCCTCGATCCACATCGCCGCCCCGCCGGAGGAGGTGTGGAAGACGGTCATGGACCCCGCTGCGCTGGGCGAGTGGGTCACGATTCACCGCAAGCTGCTGCACGCCGACGAGCGGACCGCTGCGCGTCGGCTACACGATGGATCAGCAGATCCACCTGCGCGGCGTCAGCCTCGAGGTTCACTGGAAGCTCGTCGAGTGCTCGCCCGACGAGCTGGCCGTGTGGGAGGGACGCGGCCCGGCCCGCTCGCGTGCGCACACCGAATACGTCCTCAGAGCGGAGGGGGACGGCACCCGCTTTGACTATCGCAACGAATTCCGCCCTCCGCTCGGACCGGTGGGTGCGATCGTCAGCCGAGCGCTCGTCGGCGGCATGCCCGAGCGCGAGGCGAAACGCACACTCGATCGCCTGCGCACTCACCTGGAAGCGGTAGATCACAGAGAACTGGTGTAAGGTCAAGCCTCAAACGATGTGACGCCGTCACATCAACACTAGTGAAGAGGACTCGAACCGTGACCGACTTTCTTGACGAGAAGCGCCAGGAGATCACCGATCGGCTGAAAGAGCTGAAGCCCCTGGTGGACGAGTACAACCGCCTCGAGGCCGCTGCATCGGCTCTTGCGGGCGTCGGCGGCATCGGCTTCCTCGAGCGCCAGCACCGCCGCTGCGGCCGCTCCCGCGGCACCGGGCCGCCCGCGTGGCTCGGCCGCCCGCGACCAGTGAACCGCGCAACCGCCAAAGCGGCGCCCGAAAGCAGCCAAAGCGCCGAAAGCGGCGCAAAGCAGGTCGTCGCGCCGGCCGGCGCAAAGGCAGCGGCACACGCGCAGCCGAGGCGCTGTCGTTCGTCCAGGGTCAGCCCGGGATCACCATCCCCGAGCTCGCCGCGAAGATGGGCATCAAGCAGAACTACCTCTACCGCGTCCTGCCCGGCCTGGAGCAGGAAAACAAGGTCGAGAAGAAGGGCCGCGGCTGGTACCCGAAGGGCTAGCCGCGTAGCTGTCTCGAGCATTCAGAAAGGGGGGCGCGGCCATCGGCCAGCGCCCCCCTTCTTCGCTTCTTTGAAGGTTCTTGTATTCCTAGATCAGGCCCTGCTCGAAACCGTGTCGCGCTCGCTGACGAGCTCGGCGACCGATGGCGTCGATCTTGGCTGCGCGAGAAGTCGTCGATGCTCGAGGCCCTGGACGATCGAGTACTCGCCGTCCGCGCAGGTGCAGGGGAAGCCGCTGATCAGCCCCTCGGGCACGCCGTAGGAGCCGTCGGAGGGCACGCCCATCGAGACCCAGCCACCGTCGGTGCCGAGAACCCAGTCGTGCACGTGGTCGATCGCCGCGTTCGCCGCCGACGCGGCCGAGGACGCGCCGCGCGCCTCGATGATGGCGGCGCCGCGTTTGCCGACGTTCGGCAGGAAGTCGTCTTCGATCCACGCCTGATCGTCGACGACCGCCGCGGCCTGCTGGCCGCCGACCTTCGCGTGGAACAGGTCGGGGTACATCGTCGGCGAGTGGTTGCCCCACACGCCCATTTCTGTGACAGTCCGTCGACCGGGACCGCCAGCTTGGTCGCCAGCTGCGCGACCGCGCGGTTGTGGTCGAGGCGCATCATCGAGGTGAAGCGCTCGCGCGGGATGTCGGGCGCGTTGTTCATCGCGATCAGGCAGTTCGTGTTCGCCGGGTTGCCCACGACGAGCACCTTCACGTCGGCGGCCGCGTGCTCGTTCAGCGCCTTGCCCTGGACGGTGAAGATCTTGCCGTTCTCCGACAGCAGCTCGGCGCGCTCCATGCCCTTCGTGCGCGGGCGCGAGCCGACGAGCAGCGCGACGTTGGCGCCGTCGAAGGCGTCGTCGGGGTTGTCGTGCAGGTCGAGGTCCGCCGAGCAGCGGGAACGCGCAGTCGATGAGCTCCATCGCCACGCCCTCGAGCGCGCCCATCGCCTGCGGGATCTCCAGCAGGCGCAGGTCGACGGGCTGGTCGGGGCCGAGCAGCTGGCCGCTGGCGATGCGAAAGACGATGCTGTAGCCGATCTGCCCGGCGGCGCCGGTGACGGTGACTCGTACGGGGTTGCTCACAGATTCATCTCCTGGTCTGGTGAGGTGTCGGGTGCTCAGGCGCTCAGCCTGCGCGCGCAGGTTCTCGTCGATCGACGCGAGGAACTCCTGCGTCGTCTGCCACGGCTGGTCGGGGCCGACGAGCAGCGCGAGATCCTTCGTCATCTTGCCGCCTTCGACCGTCTCGACGCAGACGCGCTCGAGCGTCTCCGCGAAGGCCGTCACCTCCGGTGTGTCATCCATCCGCCCGCGCGCCGCGAGGCCGCGCGTCCACGCGAAGATCGAGGCGATCGGGTTGGTCGAGGTCGGCTTGCCCTGCTGGTGCAGGCGGTAGTGGCGTGTGACCGTGCCGTGCGCCGCCTCCGCCTCGACCGTCTTGCCGTCGGCGGTCATCAGCACGCTCGTCATCAGTCCCAGCGAGCCGAAGCCCTGCGCGACGGTGTCCGACTGCACGTCGCCGTCGTAGTTCTTGCACGCCCACACGTAGCCGCCCTCCCACTTCAGGCACGCGGCCACCATGTCGTCGATCAGGCGGTGTTCATAGGTGATCCCGGCCGCCTCGAAGTCGCTCTTGAACTCCGCCTCGTAGACCTCCTGCGAAGATGTCTTTGAAGCGCCCGTCGTAGCGCTTGAGGATCGTGTTCTTCGTCGACAGGTAGACCGGGTAGCCGCGGTCGAGGCCGTAGCGCAGCGACGCGCGCGCGAAGTCGCGGATCGAGTCGTCGAGGTTGTACATCGCCATCGCGACGCCGCCGCTCGGGAAAGTCGTACACGTCGAGCTCGATCGGCTCGCCGCCATCCGCGGGCGTGTAGGTGAGCGTCAGCTTGCCCTCGCCCGGCACCACCAGGTCGGTGGCGCGGTACTGATCGCCGAAGGCGTGGCGGCCGATCACGATCGGCTTCGTCCAGCCCGGCACCAGGCGCGGGATGTTCGCGATCACGATCGGCTCGCGGAAGATCACGCCGCCGAGGATGTTGCGGATCGTGCCGTTCGGCGAGCGGTACATCTCCTTCAGGCCGAACTCCTCCACGCGCGCCTCGTCGGGCGTGATCGTCGCGCACTTCACGCCGACGCCGTACCGCTTGATCGCTTCGGCCGCTTCGACCGTGATGCGGTCGTCGCTCGCGTCGCGGCTCTCGATGCCGAGGTCGTAGTACTTCAGGTCCACGTCCAGGTAGGGAAGGATCAGCTGCTCCTTGATGAACGACCAGATGATCCGCGTCATCTCGTCGCCGTCGAGCTCGACGACGGGGTTCTTCACCTTGATCTTCGCCATGTGTGTCGGTCCTTCGCAGGGGAGGTCGGGGGCCGCCGATGCTATCGACGTGGCCGTCGAGGCGCGCAAAAGCGGTACTGAGAGGCCCGCAAAAGCGCGGATCGGCCCCGTCCCATCTGCTTCACTTCAGCCATGGCCACAGCCGCACGACCCACGCACGAGGCTGCGCCGTGGCAGACGCACACGGTCTTCAACCAGGCGCCGCCGCTGGAGGGCGTGGACGTGTTCGCGAGCAACCTCCCGCTCGTCGAGGCCGTCGCGCGCGAGGGCGCCGGCTGGGTCACCGAGCGCGCATCGGTGCTCGGGCGGGTCGTCGGCGGCGAGCCGCAGCAGCTGTGGGGCCGCCTGGCCAACGAGAACAAGCCGGTGCTGCGCACGCACGACCGCTACGGCAACCGCATCGACGAGGTCGAGTTCCACCCTGCCTGGCACCAGCTGATGCGACTGGGCGTCGAGCACGAGCTGCACTCGCTGCCGTGGACGAGCGAGGAGCCATTCGCCCACACCGCGCGCGCCGCCCTGTACATGACCGCGATGCAGGCCGAGGCCGGCTTCGCCTGCCCGATCACGATGACCTTCGCCGTCGTGCCCGCGCTGCGCGCGCAGCCCGAGCTGGCCGCCGAGTGGGAGCCGCTGGTGACGGCCACCACCTATGACCCGCGCTCGATCCCGGCGGCGGAGAAGGGCTCCGCGATCGCGGGCATGGCGATGACCGAGAAGCAGGGCGGCTCGGACGTGCGCGCCAACACCACCGTCGCGCGCCCGCTGAACGGCGGCGGCGCGGGCGCCGAGTACGAGCTGATCGGGCACAAGTGGTTCTGCTCGGCGCCGATGTCCGACCTGTTCCTCGTGCTCGCCCAGACCGACGACGGCCTGTCGTGCTTCCTGCTGCCGCGCATCCTGCCCGACGGCAGCCGCAACGCATTTCACATCCAGCGCCTGAAGGACAAGCTCGGCAACCACTCCAACGCCTCCTCGGAGATCGAGCTGCACGGCGCGTGGGCGCGCATGGTCGGCGAGCCCGGCCGCGGCGTGCCGACGATCATCGAGATGGTCGGCCACACGCGCCTGGACTGCGTGATCGGCGCCGCCGCCGGCATGCGCTCCGCGGTCGTCAACGCCACCCACCACGCCGCCCACCGCAGCGCGTTCGGCAAGCGGCTGATCGACCAGCCGCTGATGCGCAACGTGCTCGCCGACCTGTGCGTGGAGTCCGAGGCGAGCACCGCGCTGGCGATGCGCCTCGCGCGCGCCTACGACGAGGCGCACGCCGACGCCGAGGCCGGCGAGGACGGAAGCGACGCGCAGCTGTTCAAGCGCCTGGCCACCGCCGTCGGCAAGTACTGGACGTGCAAGCGCGCCCCCAACCACGCGTTCGAGGCGCTCGAGTGCCTCGGCGGCGTCGGGCTACGTCGAGGAGTCGGGCATGCCGCGCCTCTACCGCGAGGCGCCGCTCGCCTCGATCTGGGAGGGCTCGGGCAACGTCATGAGCCTCGACGTGCTGCGCGCGCTCACGCGCTCGCCGCGCTCGCTCGAGGTGTTCCTCGCGGAGGTCGAGCAGGCCCATGGCGCCGACGCGCGCCTGGACGCGCGCGTGCAAGCGCTCAAGGACCAGTTCTCCGACCCGGCCACGCTCGAGACGCGCGCGCGGCGGGTCGTCGAAACGATGGCCCTGTGCCTGCAGGGCTCGCTGCTCGTGCGCCACGCGCCGGCCGCCGTCGCCGACGCCTTCTGCGCCTCGCGCCTCGCCGGCGAGGGAGGCCTGGAGTACGGCACGCTGCCCGCGGGCGTCGACTTCGAGGCGCATCATCGCCCGCGGTCGCCCGCAGCTCTGTAGTCCGGCCGCGCGGCCGCACCGCGCGCCTACCATTGACTCAATGCGCACGCGCACCGAACATCCAGCTCGCCCGCATCTTCGGCATCCGCATCGGCGTCAGCGCCAGCTGGTTCGTCGTGCTGTTCCTCCTGATCTACTACCTCTCCGGACTACTTCCACGAACTGCTCGGCGGCTCGCAGACCACCGCCTACCTGGTCGCCGTCGCGGGCGCGCTCGGCTACTTCGCCTCGCTGATCCTGCACGAGCTCGGGCACGCGCTCGTCGCCCGACGGCTCGGCATCCCGATCGCGGGCATCGACCTGTGGTTCTTCGGCGGCCTGTCACAGATGCGCCGCGAGCCCGAGAGCCGCGGGCGAGGAGTTCAAGGTCGCGGCCGCGGGGCCGCTCGTCACGCTCGTGCTGTTCGGCCTCTGCGTCGGGGCCGGCACGCTGCTCGCGAGCAGCGGACGCTTCACGCGACGTGGCCGCTCTGCCAACGAAGGCTTCATCGCCGACTCCCGCGCTCGCGCTCGCTCGGCTGGCTCGGCTTCATCAACGCGCTGCTGTTCGTCTTCAACATCGTGCCCGCGTTCCCGCTCGACGGCGGACGGATCGCGCGCGCCGTCATCTGGCGGCATCAGCGGCGACCGCAACCGCGCCACGCACGCCACCGGACGCTCGGGGCAGGCCTTCGCGCTCGTGCTCGGCCTGTTCGGGGCGTGGACCCTCGCCAGCAACGACGGCTTCCTCGGCTTGATCACGATGATGCTCGCGTTCATCCTCTACCAGGCCGCCGGCGCAGCGGTCGTGCAGGGCGCGCTCGGCAGGCGCATCCAGCACATCACCGTCGCCGACATCATGGACCGCGAGCCCGTGACCATCTCCGGCGAGGTCACGCTGCTGGACGCCCAGGAGCAGTTCTTCCTGCGCTACCGCTGGCCGTGGTTCGCCGTGGTGGACCCCGCGCGCCACTTCCTCGGCGTCGTGCGCCAGCAGCGCGTGGAGAGCGAGATCGCCGCCGGCCGGCCGGCGCTCGCGGTGACGGACGTGCTCGAGGAGGACATGCCCGTACGCATCGGCGAGCAGATGCCGCTCGAATCGCTGCTGCGCGCCGAGGGAATCGCGCGGCTGGGTGCGATGGTTGCCGTCGACGGCGAGGGCGTGCTGCAAGGGGTCGTCACGTTGGCGCAGGTGCGGCAGGCGCTGAGGCCGGCCGGGCGGGCGGGCGCGGTGGGTTGAGGCCGAGCCTCCAGCCCGAGCGACGACGCGTTCATCAGCGACGCTCGGCGAGTGGGTAGCGACGGCGGATGAACGCGCCGCAATGAGGGACGGTGAAGTCGATGAGGCCGTGGCGTGGTGCGAAGATGACGGCGTTGCCGATCAGCGCATCGCGCTGGGGAGAGACCGATTTCGGTGTGCGTCCGAGTCGAGCAGCGACAGCGGCGCTCGGCTGCGGTCCGTCGCCGAGGTCGGCCATCGCTGCCACGTAGAGCTTCTCGGCGTCGGTCAGCCGCCCGATGCGCCCCTCGAAGAAGTTCTCGTCGAGGTCATCCTCAACGAGGACTAGCGCAGTCGCAGCGTCCTTGGCGGTGATCCACTGGCCGTCACCCTGTGCCCATGCGCGCCGCCCGTACTCCTGTAGAAAATAGGGGTAGCCCTCGGTGTAGGAAAGCGCTCGCGTGAGCGCCTCCTCCTCCCACTCGACGTCCTGACTACGCGCCGGCAGGATGAGCGCGTCGCGCGCGTCTGTATCCGTGAGTGCACCAATGGTGGGGTAGATGAACATGCGCTCGGCGTAGGACTTCGCTTCGGCGGTCAGCGCGGGAATGAGGGGGAGGCCGGCGCCGACAAAGGAGACGGGCAGGTTCTTCTGCTTGGAGCGGTGGAGCGCCATGATGAGCGCTTCGTAGTCGTTTTGGTCGAGGTTCTGGACCTCGTCGAGGATGAGCGCAAAGCCGACACCTGTCTCGGCGGCCGCGTGGCCGACGGCGCTGAGCACGTCGCGGAGATCATCGGCGAGGTCACCGGAGTCCGCGTGGCCGACTGCAGCGTCTACATCGAGCTTGAAGGACACCTCGCCCGGCAGCGTGACCTCGAATGCCTTCAGTACTCGCAGCGCCTGGCGCAGTCGCTCGCCAGCGCGCTTGCGTACGCTCATCTGCAACATTGCACGCCGAGCGGCCCGGCCGACGAGTGTCGCGATCGACGAGTTGCGCCCGACCTCCTTGGCCTCGGCCGGCCAACCGGCCTCCTCGCACAAGCCCTCGAACTCGTTGAGCAGAACAGTCTTGCCCACTCCTCGCAGCCCGGTGATCAGGACGTGCTTCTCGGTTCCGCCCGTGCTCAGTTGGGCGATGATGCTGCGCAGGTGAGCGAGCTCCCGCTCGCGGCCGGTCAGTGCCCGCGGACGGGCGCCGGAATCCGGCGTGTAAGGGTTGTAGGAGCCGCTGCCTCGTCCCATTACCGATCCTCTCTAGGAATATCTAGCGTAATCTAGTCACAATCACTAGATACGCGTAGACTTCTTTAGACAGCCTACGCACAGGCCGGGATGGCTCTCTCGGGCACGCCCAGGTCAGGGGCCGAGCAGCGACGCCGTGGCTCCATAGCCCCCACGGCCTCGAGCGTGCCCAACCAGAATCCGTGGCGGGCATCCTTGCCGGCTGCTACGTGACTCCCTTGGGCCTCAGCCCTTGGTCGTAGACACAGGCTTGTCGGCCGAGACGGCGCCGTTGGCCGATACCCCCGCTGGAGAGGGCCGCTCAGCTCCGACATTCGCGTAGTCGTATGCGTAGCCATAGGAGTCGCGGCGACCCGACTTGAAACCGTTCGCCACCACCCCCAACAGCGGTGCGCCCGCACCGCTGAGCGTCTCGTGCAGACGCTCAGCGGCATCACGCCTGTTGCGTCCCACCCGGCCTACGATCACGACACCGTCCACCTTCCCCAACAACGGGAACGCGTCCGAAACCGCGGTCAATGGAGGCGTGTCGATCACGACTAGGTCATACTCGGCCTTCGTCCGCGCGAGCACCGTCTCCATCGCACGGCTGTCGACCAGCGCTCCCGGGTTGGGTGCGATAACGGCGCCCGCCACGAGCACATCGAAGGTCTGTCCCGTGGCGCTGTCGCCAGAGGACGCCTCCAATTCGACCGTCTGGATCGCCTCGCGCAAGGGCACCGCGCCGATCAGCACGTCCGCCAGACCAGGGCCCGGATGGACATCGAGCTGCTGCGCCAGCGTGGGACGACGCAGGTCGACCTCCACGAGCAGCACCCGCGAGCCGACCCTCCCCGCCGCCGCGGCCGCGGCCAAATGACGCGCGATCGTCGTCTTACCATCGCCCGGCGCAGCAGAGGCGATCATCAGCGTGTGCAGATCGCGATCGACGTTCAGGTACCGCAGATGCGCGCGGATCAGCTGGAAGGACTCCGACTCGCCCGCCGGCAACGCCTCCCTGACGCCCTTCTTGCTCTTGGCGGACCGAGAAAGCGCGGAGCTCTCAGCGATGACACCCAGAAGCGGCAGGTCATAGATTCGCTCCAGGTCTTTCGGCTCGCGGATCCGCCGGTCGAAGCGCTCGAGCAGAAAAGCGACGCCAAGGCCAAGCAGCAAGCCCAGCACCCCGCCAATGATGGTGTTCTTGGAAACCTTCGGCGAGGACGGCGCTTTGGGAGCCTTAGCAGCCTTCGCGATTTGAACGTTGCCGTTACGCAGTTCAGCGAGGGTCGCCAGCGACTGGGCGCGATCCTGCAAGGACAGCCCCGCGGCTCCGGCTCGTTCCTTCGGTGACAACGCTGCCAACTGCTTGTTGACCAGCCTCAGAGCAGACGCGTAGTACGCGTGGTTGCTGCTCTGCTGCTCTTTGACGAACACGGTGCTGTAGGTGTTCGCGATGCTCGCCGCGAGCGCCGGCGAGGTCGCCGTAGCCACGACGTCGACGATGTTCGATTCGCCCTGTGCGCTGATGTTCAGCGCTTCGCCCACCTCTTCTTCCGTGAGTCCGCGACCGAGCCTGGCCGCCGTCTTTTCCGCCATGTCTCCGAGCTGAACGAGCTTGAGATTCGTGTTCTGCTGGGCCAGCTGGTTGTTGCTGTTAACCGCCTGGAGCCCCGCGACCTGCTGACCGCTCTGATTGTTGTTGAAGACGAGCGAGGCCGTCGCGGTGTACTTCTTGGTCTGGTGCTTGGAGACGCCGTAGGCGGCGCCTGCGACGAGGACAACGAACATGAGGCTCCAGGGCGCGCGGCGGCGAAGGATGCCCAGCACCTGCTCAAGACTTAGGTTTGTCTGGTCAGTGTCCATTCAACTTCCTGCTCGCCACATCCCTGGGCACATGGACACAACCCCCCGCTTGCAGCCTCGGCGAATATCGCAAGTTCTGGATAGTAGATCACGCCCATTCCATGCGCAAGGTACACACGCGATCGAGCGACGACGGTTACTTTCTTCAGCCATATTTGGCCGATTGGTGAGCCGACATCTCGCGATAGACCTCTCGATAGCGCCCCGCCACGGAAGTCGGAGACAAACCACCGGCCAGCACTCGCTCCCGCGCGCCCACCGGACCAATGAGCTCCAGCGCCTGTCTCGAGGCCGCCGCAATCATGTGCGGATCTCGATCGGTGCAAAAGCAACCGGGCGCCCCTCCGAACAAGGCACTGACATCTCCAACGTCCGTCGACACAACCGGCGTATCGCAAGCCATCGCCTCCTTGACGACCATCGGCGAAGCCTCGAAGTGAGATGTCTGCACAACCACGTCGGCGGCGTTCATATATAGGGGCATCTCGGCGCGCTCGATCTGGCCGCCGTACACCACGTGCACCTTCCGGTCCAGACGCGCGAGTGCCGCCTTGAACAGATCGGCGCCCTTCTCGGGTCGAGCGGTGCTCGCCGGAAAGAACAGGATCGCCTCCTCGAGCGGCAGGCCCAATCGGCGGCGGCACTCCGCTCGATCCAGCGGCCGAAACAGGTCTGTGTTAACCGCGGGCGCGATCACGCTATACGGGCCCCGGTAGCCGAGCACCGCGAGCAACCGCTCGTCCACCGTGACGACATGATCGCTCACATCTAGGGCCAGCCGCTTCAATCGCTTCCAGTAAGCCAATCGTTTGGTTAGGGTCGTGCTTCTGCCGACGCTCGACGAGCTGTACGCCTCGCCCTCGTGGATCGTGAACAGCAGCGGTGTGTGGATCCCAAGGACGCTGCGAAGCCCGGCGGTCTGCACAGCACAGTAACTGTGCTGTGCGTGCAAAACGTCGTAGTGCCCCCCACGCATGGCCCTCGCAAGCCGGGGCATCTCGGTCAGATACCTTCGCTTTCCCTCCCGCGGATTGACAAACACGATGTCGACCTCGACACCCTCCTCCACGAGCGCCTCGACGTGTTCCCGCACAAAGCTGCCGTAGTAGCGCTCGCCCGCAAACGGATACATATTGGTCACGGTCAGAACCTTCATCTGAGTCGCCCCAGCCGGAGCTTACTCGCCGGCGCGATACACAGGCCGACGGGGAGGAAGGTCAAGAGTGCGATCGTCGGATCCTGCAGCGATGGCGAGATCGGCGTCAACGTTAGGGCGGCCGCCATCGCGCCGGCTGGAAACAGATACTCGGGCGCGATCATCACCATCAGCACCAGGGCCGCGACGAACGTCGCCACCCAGAGGGCCAGACCTGCCCAGCCGCGCTCGCCGAGCACGTGCGCCATCAGGCTGTCGTACCTGAACGCCGGCTGAGCATCGGAGAACCCAAAGGTGGTATCCAGGCCAGCGGCGCCGAAGGCGCTGCCTTCCGCGCGCTGATCGATGTTCGATCCAAAGGTTCCAAGGCCCCAGCCGAAGGGAAACCTGTCATCCGCCAACTTCTCCGCACCGCCTAAGAGACTGGTTCGCGGCCCCGCGTGCCCGGCGACGCTGCCGACCAAGCCGCTGCTCGATTCCGCGTTGGTCGCGGTCAGCCCACTCGTGAACGGAAGCTTAAAGAAGAAGATCACTGGGATCGCTACAGCAACCGCAGCACTGAGCCACCTCCCGCGCACCAGGCGAACCGAGAATATGAACACGAGCAGCCCGCCCACGGCGAGCAGAGGCTTCAGCCGCGTGCTGATAACCACCACGAACAGCGCGAGGACTCCGCCGCAGATCAGCTGTCGCCGCGAAAGAAAGCCAGTGAGTGACAGCGCGTCGCTAAGCACCAGACAGAGGAGGATCGTGCCGACGATCGACCCCAGGGTCGGATGTCCAAAGGCTCCGCTCACGACGGGCAGCGAGAATCGTGTTTCTGTGCCCTCGCCCAGAGCGATCTGGCCCACTGCGACGACGGCCTGACAGATATTCCACCCGACCAATAGGCGGTAAGCCCACTTGACGCGTTGCGTAGCCGTCAGATGACTGCCCAGGTACAGACCCCAGCCGATCGCCCCGGGCCAGCGCAGGTCCTGCCACACGGCGGGCACAGCGAGCGCCAACCCCCCTTGCGAGAAAACGGCGCCGACCAGCTCCCCGACGACCATCAACACGACGATCAGCACGGCTAGATCCTTGACCTCCGTGCGCATCCCCGACACGACCTGGACGAGCGGGACAAAGCCTGTCAACAACACCGCGTCGCTCAACAGCTTCAGATTGTGCGGATGCAACTGTCCGTAGGAGGCGAGACCGCTGACGATCGGGATGATCGCCAGCAGGCCGACGCTCAGCACAAGCCGCTGGCGAGCACCAGCGAGGGTGAGCACCACCAGCAGGCTCAGCACCACCGCTCCAATCACCGTCGGCAGCGGCGCCACCGCGACACCGGCGCCGATCGCGATCGCCAAGGCAGCCAGCGCCGCCGCGAGCGCGACCGATCGCTGATGAAAGAGCGAAGTAGGCGCGGACGGGCCCAGAGTGACTGCATGATTTGACTTTGCTTGTGACATCACTCTATGCCCGGTCGCCTACGCGCCCTCTCTGAAGGTCATAAAGGACGTTCAGATATCTGCTGCGGCTGGTGTCCCAGCGATACAGCTGGGCTCGGGCCTGGGCCCGGGTGCTCTTCTGCTTAGCCGCCGCACGCTCATCCATCACCCATGCAATCGCACTGGCCAGCGACGCGGGATCTCCGGGCCGACAGAACGTGACGTTTTCGTCGTCGAAGTAAGCGGCAACGGTCTCCAGACGGGCGCTGACGACCGGTATCCCGAGCGCAACGTACTCAAACAGCTTGTTTGGGAGAATGAACCGATTGATCTCAGACTGCTGATTGGAGATGATCCCGCAGTCGGTCCCGGCCACGGCCCTGAGGGCCTCTTCAATCGGCAGATACCGATTGGAGAAGGAGACCGAGTCATCCAACCCCAACTCCGCGGCCAGCTTGCGCACAGCCTCCAGCTGATCCCCCTCACCTAAGATGACGGCCCTCACGTGACGCTCCTGTGCGTGCAGCAGACCGATCGCTTGGACGAGCAGATCGACCCCATACCACCGCGTGATCGTGCCGTGATAGGCCACGGTGAACTCGCCGTCGCCCGGCGGCGCAGGTGAACTCTTCACCGCCGCGATCAAAGACTCCTCGGGAGCATTCATGACGATGGTGATCCGTCGCTCCTCAGCACCGCGGGCAACCAGCTGCGCCTTGTAGGGGTCATGGACGGTGAGCACCCCATCCGCCATCGCACATGCCATCCGCTCGAGCCTTCTCAGCAGGCCGATCACGATCGCGTCACGTCGCGAAGCTCCGAAGCGGGCCTCCCAAAGATGCGAGGAGAGATCGCGCACGTCGAGCAGCAGCCGAGCGCCTAGCAGCTTGGGCAGCAGGCCTGCCAAGATCAGAAACTCTGGAGGTGAGTGCACCTCCACGACGCTGACCTTCCCGCGAAGGCGCAGGATGAGCGTCCAGAGGCCTGCCAACATAGTAAATGCGCAGTACTCCAGCGCCATCATGGCGATCGGTGCTCCGCGGCGATGTCTTATCGGTAGACGCCATACGGTGATTCCGGCGAGGCGCTCGTGGGCCGGCTCACCCTCTCCACGCAGCGCGATCACATCGACCCGATATCCGGCGCCGGCCGCGGCCCGAGCCGCCCGCTCGGCCCGCGGCTCGCCGATTGGAAAGCGAGCATGGGTGATCAGGCAGAGCCTTGGATTTGTACTCATCACGGCGCTCTTACCGTTCGTACTCATCCCGCCGCCCTCGCCAAGTCCATGCGCTCACCGTCTGGCCGAGAAGCGATTGCGATCGGCTCCAAATAGGTAGTCAGGATCTGTCTGAGGGTGCGGCGATGCTCGTCCACGCGGACCCGCAGCTGCCTGGAGATTTCATTCCGGTTCGTGAGTGCGTGCTGGACGGCACGCATCAGGTCGCTGTCGGTGATCCCGTCGTAAGACACACCGGCGCTCTCCATCCCCAGCATCTCCAGTGTGCCGTTGCTCTTGGAGCGCTCGACCACGATATGCACAAAGGGAATCCCATTGACGGCGGCAAGGATGATCGAGTGCAGCCTCGTCCCGATCAGGATGTCGAGCCCCGCGTACAACGCTAGAAGCTCGTCCAAGGACAGGTCCGCGTCGAGTGCCTCGACTCGATCGGGGCATTTCAGCGCGGCGGCTATATCGCGGGCGAGCGGGATGTCCTCGAGGACCTGTGGGATGAAGCTGACCCGTGCGCGCGGATTGACTTGGAGAATGTCTCCCAGAACACGCTCAAGCGCTTGCTTGTAGCGCTCGCACGCAAGCGCGGGAGATGCATCCGGGAAACGACTGTAGCGGACGGTTACGCCGATCCGCAGTTCATCGCCGCCCGGCCGCTCGGACATCTCCTCGGCGGTCAGGAAGGCGAGGTCTGGAATCGGCTGGAGATCCTCATCGGCAATGCCCAGCTCAGAGCGCGCGAACGCGAGCGATAGTGGCTCGCGGGCGTATATCTGTACCCGTGACCGCAGCGAGGTCCGGAGCATCGCCTTGGTCAAAAGCGAATAGCGCTCCCCGAACGAGACCCCGAGCAGCACCGTTCTACGACGATAGGCATGAGCGATCCTGAGGGGGTAGAGCATGCGCCACAGATAGATCACCTCGCCGAGTCCTCCGAGCGAATGCAGGTAGGACCCGCCCTTCGCCACCACGACGTCGGCGTCGGCGAGCGTGCGAAAGAACTCGTGATCCTCGTGTGAGACGAGCATCAGCGCTCGATCTCCTATTATCCGCTTGGCCCAGATGAAGAGCTCCGCCCGGATCAGGTTCAGCACCCACCGCCGGTGAGCGCCATCGAATGCGCGCAGCGATGGCACGGGGGTGCCCACGATCTCGCACCCGAGCGCCCGGGTGAGGCGAGTGTCTGCCGGACGATCCAGAGCTGTACACGGCAGTTCAGCCGATAGGGCCGTGATGATCGCGCCCGGCACCGCGTCGCGCAGAGCGTTGACGGTCGCGCTCAGGATCGCGTAGTCGCCCTTGTTGCAATCCGATGACATATGAGTCAGAGCGATCCGCATCGCAACCGTCACAGCCTTCCCTAGAGCCCCTGCGGGATCGCGCTACGAGCGGATACGTTGATCCGCCAGACCCCCACCCCGTATCCCACGATCTGCACCCAGTCGGCCGCGACCATCGCCCATGAGGCGCCGATTAGCCCATCGTGCGGGATCAGGATCAGGTCGAGCGTGACCATCACCGTCAAGCTGCCCGTCGCGCTGAACAGCCGCGTCCGCTGTCTGCCCTGGGCGGTCACCAGCGCGCCGAGCACATATGCCATACAGCGGGCCAAGAACGAGAAGGAGAGGATCAACAGTGAGACCCGCAGTTGATGCACGATCGCCTCGCTGTATCCAAACAGCGGCGCGAGCCAGGCGAACAGAGCGGCGCTCGATGCGGCGATCAGCGTGCCCGCAAAGGTACCGACGATCGCCGTGCGCCGGTGCTGCCCCGGGCGCTCCACGAACCGCGGCAGCAGCGCCGAGCTCAGGGCGTCGAGCGGCATCGGCGCTGCGTAGTAGACGCGCATCGCCAGCGCATACGCGGCTACCCCTCCCGGTATCGGCGTCAGCCACAGCGCTGCGAGCAACACCACATCGAGCTGGGTCGAGGCCATCATCACCATGTTCTGCGCTCCGTAGGGGGTCATCGTCCTAAGCCACCAACCGACACCACCTATTCCCCGAGACGGTCGCAGCGCCACGGGCATCGTCAGCCACCTCCCCAGTGCGCCGGCCGCATAGGCCATCGACGTATAGAGAAGCGGTGGAAGATGGGGCAGGACCTTCAGATGTGCACCGGCCAGTAGACCGATCATCAGACAGCTCTCCAAGGCGGCGAAGATCGCCTCGCGCTCGTGCATCCTGCGTCCCATGAACAGGCCCTTCGCCAGATAGCTCGCCGCGAGCACGGCGCCCATCGCGACGATCTCGAGCGCCTGAGCGGTGTCGAGGTTGTGCGTGCCGACGCCGATCGCGAGACCGATCGCGACGAGGCCGAGCATCGGCAAGCGGGCCAGCAGGCAGGCATAGACCGGCTGGCGCAGAGCGAGCTCACGTGTGGCCCAGGTGCTCGTGCCGAAGTCGAGCGAGAGGCCGACGAAGGTTGCCGCCGCGAACGCCACGGCGTAACGATCGAGGGTCTGCGTTCCGTAGCCTTTCTCCACCAGCGCGAAGGCGGCAGCCTGGGAGAGCGTCGTGAGCATGCGCGCGACGAGCATCGCCGCGGTGTTTCCTGGCACCGAACGGACCCGGCTCAGCATGGAGGCGTGCGGAGACACTGTAGCCTCAGTTGGCCCCGCTGCGCCGCAGCACCACGGGCAGCGTTCGCAGAATCAGCCGCACGTCCCCCCACAGCGACCAGTTAGTCACGTATAGGTAGTCGAGCTTGACCATCTCCTCAAACGGGATGCTCGTGCGACCGAGCACCTGCCACAGCCCCGTTATCCCGGGCGTCAGATCGAGCCGCCCGCGCGCCCAGCCATCCACCATCCTGTCCTCCTCCGCGACAGCGGACGCGGACCCACCAGGCTCATGTCGCCCTTGCAGCACGTTCCACAGCTGTGGCAGCTCGTCGAGGCTCGTCAGTCGCAGAAGCCTGCCCCACGCGCGTGATGCGCGGATCGTGCTCGAGGTGCAGCCAGCCCGGGTCCTTGCTGTGCGCAAGCAGCTCGGCCCTTCTGCGCCTCGGCGTCCGCGACCATCGTGCGCAGCTTCAGCAGCCTGAAGCGACGGCCTTCCTGGCCGATGCGCTCCTGGCGGAAGAACACCGGGCCTCGCGAGTCGAGCTTGATCGCGAACGCCACCACCGCCAGCCAACGGGAGCGCCGCGAGCATCAGTAGCCGCGGCCGAGCGAGATCGAGGCCGCGCTTGGCCAGACGCGAGGAGCGCGAGCAGCACCGACGGGTTGATGCCCAGCACGGTTACCCCTGCACGTCGTCGACCTCGACCGAGGGTCCCAGCGCACTGAACGTCGCCGGCAGCAGGCTGACCTTCACCGACACCGTCTTGCAGTCTCGCAGCACACCCAGCAACCGCTCGCCCTCGACCTCGGCGTCAGCGACGAGCACCCGCCCCACGCGGTGCTCCACCATCAGACTCGGTAGGTCGACCTCCTCCAGAGCTGCCGAGTCGCGGCAGCGTCGAGCCTCTCCCCCGCGTCCTCCTCGCAGCTGACCATCCCGATCGGCTCCAAACGCAGGCTCGCCTTGGCGCGCATCTTCTCGATCAATGCGCCGCTGGCCTGACCCGTCCCGATCAACAGCACCCGCTCAGGTGAGACCAGTCGCAGGAAGCCCGCGCGCGCAGCACACGACCCGCGAGCACCAACACCATCGCCAGAGCGCCGAACGCGAGTATCGCGGTGAACATCAGCTTCGCGGGTGCGACCACCACAAACCAACACCACATCAACAGACATCCCAGCAGCAGGGCATGCAACAGCGAAGGCAGGTCGTCGAGCGTCGAGTGGCTCAGCCGCTTGGCGTCCCGCTCATACAGTCCGTACATCTTGAAGAGCACCACCCACGCAGGCAGCGTCGTCACCCCGTAGAGCAGGATACTCCGCCAGGGAGTGCCCATGTCTCCCGCCGACGAGCGCCATCGCCCCGGCCATTGCAAGCAGCCAGACACGCAACGTCGCTGGTCGCCAGCAACCGCCGCAGGAACCAGTCCCGCCGGCCGTACCCGCGAGCTACGAGCGTGCCTCGCCCGCGGCGAACCGGCCTTGAGACGGCGCGACTGAAAGGAAGCATCGAGCGATGCCGCTTGGGCCTCCGTGACCAAAGGAGCGACGTCAGGCATCAGCAGATGCCGAAGATCATAACCGAGAACCGAAGCTCGCGCACGCCGTCCGGCACGCCGCGGCGATCCGATCGACCTCCGCGTCGCTGAGCTCGGCGAACATCGGCAGCGACAGCTCCTCGGCCGCCCACGCCTCGGACTCGGGCAGCTCGACGCGGGCGGGAGCTCGCGGGCAGATCCGTCGAAGGCGGCATGGCGGTGCGCCGCCGGCGTGTAGTGCAGACCCACCTGGATCCCCTCGGCGCGCAGCAGCTCTGCCAGCCGGTCGCGCGCCGCGTGGCGCACCGGGAAGAGGTGGTAGACGCAGGGCGTCCCTGGGCGCTCGCCGAGGAGGACGAGCTCGTCCGGGAGCCCGTCGCGCAGACGCGCTGCGTGGCCGCGACGCGCCGCGTTCCAGGCCTCGAGGTGGGGCAGCTTGACCCGCAGCAGCGCCGCCTGCAGGCCGTCCAGCCGCTCGTTGTAGCCGACCACCGACGTGCTCGCCCTTGCCGCGCTGGCCGAGATGGCGCAGCTCCCTGACGCGAGCGGCCAGCTCGAGCGTCGCCGTGCACACCGCGCCCCCGTCGCCCAGCGCGCCGAGGTTCTTGCTCGGGTAGAACGAGAACGCCGCCGCGTCGCCCAGCGAGCCGGCGCGCCTGCCGTCGCAGGTGGCGCCGTGTGCCTGCGCGGCGTCCTCGAGCACGAACAGGCCGTGGCGCTCCGCGAGCGTGTTGATCCGGCCTTCATGTCGCACACCTGTCCGTACAGGTGCACGGCGACGATCGCCGCCGTGCGCGGCGCCCACGAGCGCGGCCGCGGCGGATCCGGGTCGATCAGCCCGGTGTCCCGCTGCACGTCGCAGAAGACCGGCGTCGCGCCCGGCGTGCAGCACGCCCAGCGCCGAGGCGATGAAGGTGTGTCCGGGCACCAGCACCTCATCGCCCGGTCCGATCCCGGCGGCGATCAGCGTCAGCGCGAGCGCGGCCGTGCCGGAGGCCACCCCCACGCACTCCGACGTCTCGCAGTAACCGGCGAACTCCCGCTCGAACGCCTCCACCTCTGCGCCGAGGATGAACGCGTCGGCGCCGCATCACCCGCTCGAACGCCGCCTGCAGCTCACCGCTCAGCGTGGCGTGCTGGCGACCCAGGCCCACGAACGGCATGACCTGCCGACTCTTCCCGTCTCGAACGTTCATAGCTGTGTCAGGTAGCCGCTGCCCCCGAGTTCGGGGGCACGGGCTACGCCACTGTCAGACCAGCGAGCCCATGTGGCTAGATACATCCACGGGGGATCCGCCGTTGGCCAGCGAGGCTTCCGCGGCTTCGGCCAGCATCACGACCTGGCGCGCGAGCTCGAGATCGGCGGAGGTCTCCTCCGTGCCGATCAGCCGGACGAACTCGGCGAGCTCGGTGACGAGCGGCTCGGTGGCCGGGACCTGCAGGGAGAGGATGTCACCTGTTCGATAGGAGAGCTGATACTCGCCGAACGTCTCCGGATCCTTGTAGACGACACCGCGATCGAACACTCGCACTGGCTCAGGAGTTCCGTCCTCGTAGACGACCATCTTGTTGCTCCCGACGATCGCTGTACGACGCAGCTTGCTCGGCGCGAGCCAGCTCAGCTCGACGTTCACCACGATTCCCGAGGGGAAGCGCATCGTCACGAAGGCGACGTCGTAAATGCCCTCGACGATCGAGTCGCGTCCGGTGGCCGTTATCGAGTCCGGCATCTCCCCCAACCAGTGGAGCAGGATCGAGAAATCGTGAGGCCCGAGATCCCAGATGACGCTGACATCGCGCTGATGAAGCCCCAGGTTGACGCGGCTCGAAGAGATGAAGTAGATCTCTCCGAGCTCGCCCGTGTCGATGAGGCGCTTGACCGCCCTCACCGGGGGGCTGTAGAGGAACGTCTGCCCGCACATCAGACGAACGTCTTGGTCCTCCGCGAGCTCGACGAGCTCGCTGGCCTCGGCGACGGAGGGTGCCAGCGGCTTCTCGACGAATGTGTGCTTGCCTGCCCGCAGGGCGCCGACGCCAACTCGAAGTGCGTGAAGACCGGTGTGGCGATTACGACCGCGTCGAGCCGCGGATCGTCGAGCAGATCCTCGTAGCAGCTCGTGGGAGTGGCCCCTGGATACCGCCGTCCAAAAGAGGCGAGGCGCTGTCCATCTGTGTCGCAGATGTACTTGATGTCAACGCTGGGCTGCTCAACCAGACCGCGAAGGAGGTTCGGGCCCCAGTACCCCAGCCCGACGACTCCCACACTCAGCGGCGATCCTTCGCTCCTACGAAACCGGGCCATATCGACATCCTTGTGTTCGTCGTCGTCTCGACACGTACATCTAATTCCGTGTGGCGGGTCGATTCCGATCTTTTGGGCGATTCGGATGGGCGAGCCTAACGAGCTGCCCCACCCCCGTCAAGGCCAGTTTGTGACACAACGAACCGGCGTGGCGTACGGAGCTGCCGTGGTCGAGACACCTCTTCGGTGTCGACGATTAGCATGCCGTGTGTGGCCTATGGCGTTGCGACAGGGCCGGACGCACCGGTGATGAGCAACGTCCCTGCGACGGACGACGCCTCCGACACGAAGACGGGGAGGCTCGCCGTGACGGCGCTGATGCTCCTCCCCGGCGCCCTGATCGTCTTCATGGGCTTCAACGCCGGTGGCTACTTTCCGGCCACGCCCGCCGTCGCCGCGCTGGTGCTCACACAGATCCTGCTGGTGAGGATCATGCAGTCGCGCCACCCGTTCGAGGGGCTGGCGCCCGCCACGCTCGTGGCGATCGCTGCGCTCGGGTGCTACGCGCTGCTGACGCTCGCCTCCGCACGCTGGTCTCATTCGACCAGCCGGGCGCTGATCGAGTTCGATCGCGCGTGGCTGTACCTGCTGATCCTCGTCCTGTTCGGGACCGTTCGGGTGAGCACGCAGGACCTTCGCTGGCTCGTCCGCGGACTCGTGATCGGTATCTCCATCGTGTGCGTCGCGGGGCTGATCAGCCGTGTGCTGCCCAATGTCTGGCACACCGCGCCGGACGTCTCAAACCAGCGGCTGAGCTACCCGGTCACCTACTGGAACACGCTCGGACTGCTCGCCGCGCTGGGCATCGTGCTCGCGTTTCACCTCACGTGCACGCTTGGCGAACGGCGTCTCGCCCGCATCCTCGCCGCGGCCGTCGTTCCGCTGCTCGCCGCCACGCTCTTCTTCACCTTCTCGCGCGGCGCGATGGCCGCGGTGACCATCGGTCTGGCCGTCTACATACTCGTGGCTCGCCCCAGCGGGCTGCTGAGCGGCGCGCTCGCGACGCTGCCGACCACAGCGGCGCTGGTCGTGGTCGCCTACCACGCCAACCTCTTGGACACGATCGACCCGACCACGCCCGCGGCTGTCGCGCAGGGTCATCGGGTCGCGGCGGTCGCCGGGATCTGTGTGGCCGCGTGCGTCGGCCTGCGAGCGATCTTCGCCATCGGCCTGGATCCCCATCTGCGCCGACTCTCGGGCAGGACGCTGATGAGCCGCAGCACGAGGCTCGTCGCGATCGTGGGCGCCGCTGCTGTGGCCGTGGCGATCGGCATCGCGCTCGGTGTCCCCCACAGCGTGCAGAGCGACTGGCACAGGTTTCTCAGCGGAGCGCCGACCCACGGCAGCAAAGGCGACCTGCGGGCGCGTCTCAGCGATCCCTCAAACAACGGGCGCACCGACCTCTGGCGGGTCGCGCTCCACGGGTTCTCAGCCTCCCCGCTCCACGGTCATGGGGCGGGGACGTATCAGACTCTCTGGGACCGCAATCGCCCCTACTTCAGCTACGTCGTCAATGCGCACAGCCTGTACCTGCAGGCGATGGCCGAGCTCGGGATCCCGGGCCTCGCGCTGCTGCTGATCGCGATCGCCGCCGTCCTCGTCGGGCTGGGCAGGCGGGCGCGTGCCTCGCGCCGCTCTCTCTACGGCGCGCTGCTCGCGGCAGGCGTGGTGTGGGTGCTGCGCGCGGGAGTGGACTGGGACTGGGAGATGCCGGTGGTGACACTCGTGTTCTTCGCCGTCGCGGGCGCGGCTCTCAGCCCCCGCAGGGGTTCCGGGTCCGGCTGGGTGCCGTCTCACAACAGCCGCCTGGTCCTCGGCCTGCTCTGCCTGTTCACCGCCGCCGCGCCAGTTCTCATCATCGGCTCCCAGCGCCACCTCGACGATGCCGAGCACGCGCTTTACGCGTCCGAATGCGCGAAGGCCAGCTCTTCGTCGCTGTCGTCGATCGGGTGGCTGGACGTCCGCCCCGAACCGTACGAGGTTTTGGGTTTCTGTGACATCGAGCGCGGCGTGCCCAAGCTGGGGGTCGCCGCGATGAAGCGGGCCGTGCACTACGACCCGGGAAGCTGGGAGACCTACTACGCGCTCGCGCTCGCCCAGGGCGCCGCGGGCATCGATCCGCGGCCGGCCGCCGCGCGGGCCCTGCGGATGAATCCGTTCGAGGCTCTCACCCGCCAGGAGGTCCGGGAGTTCCGAACCTCGAGCCCGAGGGAATGGGTCAACCGCGCGGCCACCGTGCGCGCCGCCGCGCTGGAGAGCAACGATCTGTCGATCGTCCCGTCATAGGCGGTCAGTCCATCGCGTCGCGAAGCTTGCGCAGGGCCCTGTAGACGCGACCCTCCATCGTCGTGAGCCGCTCCCCGGTCAGCTTGGCGATCTCCGGGACGGTCAGATCGGCGCCGAAGCGCAGGGCGATCGCCTCCCGCTCCTCCTCCGTCAGGACCGCCAGGCCGCGGCTGATGAGGTCTCGGTCTGAGACCTCATCCATCTCGCCGGTCGATCCCGGGCTCGGTCCGCTCGCGATGCGCTCGAGCGCCCGGGCCTCAGTGCTCCGTCGCCGAGCGTGCTCGCGCAGGCAGTTGAGCGCGATCGCGTACAGCCAGGTCTTCTCGCTCGCCTTGCGCGGGTCGAACTGTCGGCGGGCGCGCAGGGCTCGCTCGAAGGTCTCGGCGAGCAGGTCCTCGGCCAGCGCGCGATCGCCGGTGCGGTAGCTGAGGAATCCGAAGAGCGCCTGGCCGTGCTCGGCGTAGAGCCGCTCGAACCTGTCGTCTCGCATCGGGCGCATCATCTCCGATCTCGACGCGTCAGCCGAATAAAAAAAATTGCTGTCAGGAAACGGGCTGCTCGTGCATATAAGTGCACATGAGCCGTTCACACAACGAGGAACGCTTCCCGGACGACCTCCAAAAGGTCGCCGACGTGCTCCGTGATGAGCGTCCAGCGCTTTCGCCGCTCGAGCTCGACCGAGTCAAGCTGCGGGCGATGAGCGCGGCACGCCACTCCACCTCACCAAGAAAGGGATCTTTCATGAGGTCACGCCTGACGTCACTCCTTGCAGCCGCATTCATCGTCGCGGGCACCGGCGGTGCGCTGGCGCTGTCCGGCGGCGGAGGAGGGAGCTCTGGAGGCAGCGCCAGCTTCCACGAGTACCGGTGCACACCGCACAACGATCACCACTGCAAAGACCACGAACGCGAAGAACGCGAACGCGAGCGCAAGAAGCGCAAGGAACGTGAGGAACGCGAACACAAAGAACGTGAAGAACGCCGGCACAAAGAGCAGGAGGAACGCCGGCACAAAGAGCACAAAGGCCACTAGCACGGCTTGCGGGGGCTCGCCGCGGTCGTCGTCTCGTCCGTCCTCGCGGTGGGAGTCGCGGGCGGCGTGCTCTCGCTGCACAGCCGAGGAGGAGTGGAACTGCTTCGCGCAGAACAGTCCCGTGCGCTCGGCCTGAGGTCGGAGGGGGCGCCGACCGCGGCCGGCGTCGAGGCGGTCGTGGCGAGCGCCCCCGAGCCCGTCGCGCCCGCCAAGCGCACGAGGCCTGCGCAGGTTCGCTGCCGTCCCGGCACTGGTGGCACGCTGCGCAACCCGTGGTCGTGCACGATCCGCTACCGCTCGGGCAGACGTGCGCACTACCGCGTCGTCGTCGAGGCCAACGGCTACTACAGCGGCACCGGCACGGGCATCATCGAAGGCTGCTGCGTCGCCGCGCCCACGCTCGACTGACGGTTCCCTCGATCTTCATCGAGTCGGCTGAGCGCGCGGTCCGTCGGGCACTGCCTGCAGCCACGCTCAGCCCAAATCCCCGCGCGTTATAGAGTCCCGCCTACAACCCCTAGCCCAATCGACCTCAGGGAGCCATGCCAGCAAACGACGTCTTGATCATCGGCGCAGGCCTAGCGGGCCAGCGCGCCGCACTCGCCGCCGCCCAGAAGGGCGCGAGCGTGGCGATCATGAGCAAGGTCCATCCGGTGCGCTCGCACTCCGTCGCCGCCGCCGGCGGCATCAACGCGGCGATCAGCGTGGACGACGACTGGCGCTCGCACGCTTACGACACCGTCAAGGGCTCGGACTTCCTCGGCGACCAGGACGCGATCGAGATCATGTGCTCGGAGGCGCCCAAGGAGGTCATGGACCTCGAGCACATGGGCGTCACGTTCCACCGCAACGACAAGGGCGAGATGGACCTGCGCGCGTTCGGCGGCGCGTCGATGAAGCGCACCGCGTACGTCGCCGACATCACCGGCCAGGCCCTGCTGCACGTGCTGTACGAGCAGTTGATGAAGCACCACGAGACGGTCGAACGGTATGAGGAGTGGTTCACCACCTCCCTGCTCAAGGACGAGGCCGGGCGCTGCTGCGGCGTGCTCGCGCGCGACATCCGCACCGGGCGTATGGAGGCTTTCACCGCCAAGAACGTGATCCTCGCGTGTGGCGGCGCCGGACAGGCTTACAAGCCCACGACCAACGGGTTGATCGTGACGGGCGACGGCATCGCGATGGCCTACCGCGCGGGCGCGCCGCTGATGGACATGGAGATGGTCCAGTACCACCCCACGTGCCTCGTCGAGACGGGCATCCTCATCACCGAGGGCGCGCGCGGCGAGGGCGCTCACCTGCTGAACGCCAACGGCGAACGGTTCATGGAGAAATCGGCGCCCAACAAGATGGAGCTCGCCTCGCGCGACGTGGTCTCGCGCGCGGAGCAGATCGAGATCAACGAGGGCCGCGGCGTGGGCCCCAACGGCGAGGGCATCTACCTCGACGTGACGGTCGTGCCGCGCAAGCGCACGCTGGAGGCGCTGCGCGAGATCGTCAACCTGGGGCGCGACTTCGCGGGCGTGGACATCACACGCGAACCGATCATGATCCGCCCCGGCCAGCACTACATCATGGGCGGCGTCAAGACCGACGTCGACGGGCGCACGCCGATCGAGGGGCTGTACGCGGCGGGCGAGGTCGCGTGCGTGTCCGTGCACGGCGGCAACCGCCTCGGCGCGAACTCGCTGCTCGACACGCTCATCTTCGGCCGCCGCGCCGGCGAACACGCCGCCGATCGCGCCGCGTCGATGGGCATGCCGGACGTGGACACGCGCCCGCAGCTGCGCGAGGACGCCACGCGGATCGACTCGATCATCGCGCGCTCCCACGACGGCAGGCGCGTATCGGAGATCAAGAACGAGCTGGGCGAGCTGATGAACAAACACGCCGCCGTGTTCCGCGACGAGGCCGGCCTCCAGGGCGCCCTGGAGACGATCGGCCGCCTCAAAGAGGAGGCCGGCAGCGCCTGGATCGACGACCGCGGCACGGTCTTCAACCAGGACGTGCTCGGCGCGATCGAGCTCGGCTACATGGTCGACTGCGCCGAGGCGACCGTCGTGGCGGCGCTCGAGCGCAAGGAGTCCCGCGGCGCGCAGTTCCGCACCGACTACCCCGAGCGCAACGACGAGGAGTGGCTCAAGCACATCGACATCACGCTCGGCGCCGATGGACCAGAGGTGAGCTACTCGCCGGTCACCATCACCCAGTGGCAGCCCGAGGAGAGGAAATACTGATGACCGCCGAAGCGCACGACAGACCGCCCGAGCCGTTCACCCTCCGGCTGCGCCGCTACGACCCCGAGTCCGGCGAGGCTCCCTACTGGGACGAGCACACGGTCGAGCTCGCGCCGCACCGCTCGGTGCTGGAGGCGATCCTGCAGGCGAAAGACCGTTTTGATGGATCGATCGGCGTGCGTTGCTCCTGCCGCCAGGCGATCTGCGGATCCTGCGGCATCCGCGTCAACGGCGAACCGGCGCTCGCGTGCCACACGCACCTCGACGCCGCCAAGCGCAGCGCGAAGGACGGCGTGATCGAGATCGAGCCGATGGGCAACATGCCCGTGCTGAAGGACCTCGTGGTGGACATGGACGCGGTGCACTGGAAGAAGATCCAGCGCGTCACGCCTTGGCTTCTGCCCAAGCAGCCGGTGCCCGAGCGCGAGTACATCGTCTCCAAAGAGTCGATGGTCGACGTGACGCAGACGATGGGCTGCATCCAGTGCGGCGCGTGCGTGTCGGACTGCCTCGCGATGGAGGTCGACCCCGGCTTCATCGGCCCCGCGGCGCTCGCGAAGGCGTACCGCTTCGTGGGCGACCCGCGCGACGACGAGCACTTCGAGCGCCTCAACGACCTCGCCCAGGACCCGCAGGGCATCTTCGACTGCACGCACTGCTTCAAGTGCGTGGAGGCGTGCCCCAAGGACGTCAACCCGATGGGCCAGATCATGCGCCTGCGCCGCATCGCGAGCTCCGACCACGACATCGTGGACCAGAACAACGGCCACCGTCACGAGGCGGCCTTCACGAGGCTGATCAGCGACTACGGGCTGCTGCACGAGGCCGAGCTGCTCCCGCGCTCCTACGGCGGCAACTCCTGGTTCGCCAAGTTCACGCCCGCCGCCGGCAAAGAGCTGCTCTGCTCGCTTCCGGTCGATCGTCAAGGCGCTCCTGCGCGGCAAGGTCAACCCGAAGATCGCGATCTTCGGCCACAAGATCCCCAGCAGCGACCTGAAGGCGGTGAAGGCGATCTACGACAAGGTCGAGAGCCGCCCGGAGCGCTACGAGCTGAACCTGTACATCGTCGGCGAGGACGAGGCGCCCGCATCGGCGGAGCCCGTCGCCGCGAGCACCGAAGGGAGCGCCAACTGATGAAGGTCGCCTACTGGCCCGGCTGCGTGAGCCGCGGCTTCACTCCCGAGCTGCACGGCTCGATGGCGAAGGTCGCGCCGCTGCTGGACATCGAGCTGGTCGAACTGGACCGCGCGTGCTGCACCGGCGCGGGCGTGATCGCCGAGCACAACCAGGAGCTCGCCGACACGCTCAACGCGCGCACGTTCGCGCTCGCCCAGCAGGTGGACGGCGCGGCGATGATGATGAACATCTGCTCCACGTGCCAGGGCGCGCAGAGCGAGTGCCAGGAGCGCCTGGACGCCAACAAGGAGTACCGCGACCACGTCAACTCCACGCTCGCCGCGGAGGGCCTCACGTACGAGACCGGCCTCACCAACAAGAACTTCCTGTGGCTGCTCGTCGAGGAGTTCGGCCTGGAGAACCTCACCGCCCGGGTCAAGCGCCCCCTGAGCAACCTCAAGGTGGGCCCCTTCTACGGCTGCTACATCGTCCGCCCCCGCAACCGCCTCGGCATCGACGACGAGAACCCCCGCGACCACTACCTCGAGCAGGTCATCGAGGCGCTCGGCGGCACGGTGATCGAGTACGCAGGCATGCGCAAGTGCTGCGGCTTCCCGATCATCACCATGAACAAGGAGGCCTCGCTCAAGCAGGCCGGCCGCCACCTCGGCGACGCCGTGGACGCGGAAGCGGACTGCCTCGTCACCCCCTGCCCGCTGTGCCACCTCAACCTCGACCTGCAGCAGCCGCTCGCCGAGGGCGTGGTGGGGCGCGAGCTGAACATGCCCGTCCTGCACCTCCCCCAGCTCGTCGGCCTCGCGCTGGGCCTGGAGCCCAAGGAGCTCGGCCTCAGCCGCCACGTCGTGCGTCCCACGTCGGTGATCGACTGGTCGACGTCGGTCGTGGGCGCGGCGGCCTGAGATTCCACGCAACTCGCCGCGAGACGGCGTGTTCGCATCAGTGATGACATCACTGATGCGCAGGGGCATCGCAGGCGCACTCGCCACTGTCGCCCCCCTGCTCGTGCTCGTGGCAGGCGCGAGCGCCGCGTCGCTGGAAGGCATCCACGAGATCCAGCACGTGATCGTGATCATGCAGGAGAACCGCTCGTTCGACTCGTACTTCGGCACCTATCCGGGCGCGAACGGAATTCCCGGGAACATATGCGCGCCCGATCCGATCAACGGCGGATGCGTGGCGCCATTCCACGATCCGGCTGACGAAAACTCCGGCGGACCGCACGGCTACGAAGCGTTTACGAGCGACCTCGACGCAGGGCGCATGGACGGGTTCGTCGGACAGGCCGAGAAAGGAAGCAAATGCAAGGGCACCGAACCCGGATGCAGCCCCTGCACCGAAGGTGCCAGCGCGGGGTGCATCGACCCGATGGGCTACCACGATGCGCGCGAGATCCCCAACTACTGGTCGTACGCGCAGAACTTCGTGCTGCAGGACGACATGTTCGAGCCCAACTCCTCGTGGAGCTGGCCCGAGCACCTGTACCTGACGTCCGGATGGTCGGCGCTGTGCACGAACTGGAACGATCCGCTGTCGTGCTCCAGCCACGTCGAAGGGCCGCCGACGCCCGAACCGTTGAATGGCGGCCCCAACCCGTACATCGGTGCGAACGCGATCTCGCTCCCGTGGACCGACGTCACGAGCCTGCTGCACAAGAACGGAGTGAGCTGGGGCTATTACGTCTACGAAGGCGGCGAGCCGGACTGCGAGTCCGACGAAGCGATGGAATGCGCTGAAGTGCCGCAGAGACCGAAAACGCCTGGCATCTGGAACCCGCTGATCGACTTCCTCGATGTCAAGGAAGACGGCCAGCGAGGCAACGTGCAGACGCTGAACAACTTCTACACGGGCGTGAAGAACACGAGCGAATGCAAGCTGCCAAACGTCTCCTGGATCGTGCCGAACAGGAAAACCTCAGAGCATCCGCCCGCGCTCGTCTCGAAGGGTCAGACGTACGTGACGACGCTGATCAACTCGGTCATGCGCAGCCCCTGCTGGGACTCGAGCGCGATCTTCCTCTCGTGGGATGACTGGGGCGGGTTCTACGATCACGTCGCGCCGCCGCTGATCGACGAAGAGGGGTTCGGCTTTCGCGTTCCCGGCATGGTCGTCAGCCCCTATGCGCGCGCCGGCTACATCGACCATCGGCAACTCAGCCACGACGCGTATCTGAAGTTCATCGAGGACGACTTCCTCGAAGGCCAGCGGCTGAACCCCACGACCGACGGGCGCCCCGACTCGCGTCCAGACGTGCGCGAAGAACAGCCGGGCATCGGCGACCTGCTCGGCGACTTCGACTTCAAACAGCAGCCGCTGGCGCCGCTGATCCTCCCGGCGCATCCCGCGCCGGGCCCCGCCTCGAACCCGCCTGGGTACGTACCGCCCACCACGCCCGCCACGACGCCGGCTGCGGCTGTCGGCCCGCTGCCCGCGTCGGGCGTGCTGCCCGCGGCGTCAGCGAAGAAGCTGACGCTCCAACTCGTCGCGTCGATCGCCTCCCGTCAGGACCTGCGCCTGCATCACGGGCGGCTGTATCTCACGGTCGGCTGCAACGAGAACTGCTCGCTGTACGCGCACGGCCATCTCAGCCTGCTCCGCCACGGCCGGCACCTCGGGGTGTCGAGCGCACGGTCCTCGTTGACAGCCGGGCATCCGGCGCGCATCCGGCTCTCGTTGTCGCGTGCCGCGCAGGCCACCGTGCGCAGAGCGCTGCTCACGGGTCATCGGGTGAGCGCAACGATCGCCATCGACGTCACGTCCGCGGGAGAACCACGCAAGACCTACCTGGTGCGCATCGCGCTCTCCTACCGCTAGCCGGCAAATTCGACGGTGCCGCGATTCTTGGATGGCAGACGCTGCGGCCGGCGCGGCTAGGCTACCCGCGTGCGCATCCTCACCGTCGTGGGCAACCGGCCGCAGTTCATCAAGGCCGCGGCGGTGTCAGGGCCGCTGCGCGAGCGCCACGAGGAGATCCTCGTGCACACCGGCCAGCACTACGACGACACGCTCTCGCGCGTGTTCTTCACCGAGCTGGGACTCGCGCGCCCCGACCGCGAGCTCGGCATCGGCGGTGGCAGCAACACCTCGCAGACCGCGCGGATGCTCGCCGCGCTCGAGCCGCTGCTGAGCGAGCTAGCGCCCGAACGCGGTGCTCGTCTACGGCGACACCAACTCGACGCTCGCCGGCGGGCTCGCCGCGGCGCAGGCGGGCATTCCCGTGGTGCACGTGGAGGCGGGCATGCGCTCGTTCGACCGCACGATGCCCGAGGAGCTCAACCGCGTGCTCTCCGACCACCTCGCCGAGCTGCTGCTTTGCCCCTCGCAGACCGCCGCGGACAATCTCCGCGCGGAGTCGGTCGCCGGCAAGGTCGAGGTGGTGGGCGACGTGATGGTCGACGTGGCGATGCGCTGGCAGCCGGCCGCGCGCGCCGACGCGAGCGTCCCCGCCGCATACGGGCTGTCCCCGGGCGGCTACCTGCTGCTGACCGCCCACCGCGCGGGCAACGTCGATGACCCGCAGCGCCTGCGCGCGCTCGTGGACCTGATCGGCGCGCTGCCCGGCCCGGTGCTCCTGCCGCTGCACCCGCGCACACGCGCCCGCCTAATCGACGCCGGCCTGCTCGAGCGGCTCGAGCGCAGCGACGGCGTGCGCCTGACCGAGCCGCTCGGCTACGCGCGAGTTCAGCGCGCTCGTGTGCCAGGCGCTCGCGGTGCTAACCGATTCGGGAGGCGTGCAGAAGGAGGCGTACCTCGCGGGGGTGCCCTGCGTGACGCTCCGAGCGAACACCGAGTGGGTGGAGACGGTGCGCAGCGGCTGGAACACGCTGGTCGACCTCGACACGAACGCGGCCCTGGCTGCGCTCGAGGCCGAGCCGCCGAGCGAGCGCCCCGCCCTCTACGGCGACGGCCACGCGGCCGAGCGCTGCGTCGAGGCGATCGGCAAACTGTGATCCAGCCGCCCAGAACGGGACACTACGCGGCGATGAGCCGCAACCCGCAAGCCGCACGATGAGCGACGCGCAAGCACCGATCCGCGTCGGCGTGGTCGGCCTCGGCTACTGGGGCCCCAACCTGGCGCGCAACTTCGGCTCGATCCCCGGCTGTGAGCTCGCGTGGCTGTGCGACGCCTCCGAGCAGGCGCGCGGGAAGCTCGAGCGCTCGTTCCCGGGCGCGCGCTCCACCGACCGCCTGGAGGATCTGCTCGGCGACGACGGCCTCGACGCGATCGTCCTCGCGACGCCCGTGCCCACGCACGCGGAGCTGGCGATCGCGGTGGCGCAAGCGGGCAAGCACTGCTTCGTGGAGAAGCCGCTCGCCACGAACGCCGCCGACGCCGAACGAGCCGTCGCGGCCGCTGCTGAGGCAGATCGAATCCTGATGGTTGGCCACCTGCTCGAGTACCACCCCGCGGTGGCGCGGCTCAAGGAGCTGATCGACGGCGAGGAGCTGGGCGACCTCTACTACATCTACGGCAACCGCCTCAACCTGGGCAAGCTGCGCGCCGACGAGAACGCGCTGTGGAGCCTCGGCGCACACGACGTATCGGTGGCGCTGCACCTGATCGGCGAGGAGCCCGTCGAGTGCATCGCGCACGGCGCCTCGTACGTGCGCGACGGCGTTCAGGACGTGGTGTTCTGCTACCTGCGCTTCCCCTCGGGGATCGTCGCGCACCTGCACCTCTCCTGGCTCGATCCACACAAGGAGCGGCGCATCACCGTCGTCGGCGCACGCAGGATGGCCACGTTCGACGACATGCTGATCGAGGGCAAGCTGACGATCTACGACAAGGGCTTCGACGAGGACACGCGCTCGTGGGGCGAGTACATCGCCCGCTCCGGCGACACGTTCTCGCCCCGGATCGCCAACGTCGAGCCGCTGCGAATCGAGTGCGAGCACTTCGTCGAGTGCATCCGCACCGGCTCCCCGCCGCGCTCGGACGGACACAGCGGCCTGCGCGTAGTGCGGGTGCTCGAGAAGTTGCAGTGCTCGCTCGAAGAATGAGCCGTGGAAGAATCCGATCGGAGCGCCGTTGATAGGGCAATGCTTAGAACTAAGAGCCACACCTCCACTCGTCCAAGGCGCCGCTCATCGCTGATCGCGATCACGACGACCGCCCTCCTCCTGATCGCCGGCAGCGCCTCCGCCGCGTCGAACATCGAAGGCGTGTGGTCGTTCAACGGGGGCCAGATCGCGATTCAGCAGGCGGGTAGTGGCCAGTTCGTGGGCATCGTCGTCTCGCCCACCAAGTTCGCCACCTGCACGCACGAAGTCGGGCAGGAAATCTGGACGAAGATCACTGCCCAGTCCGACGGCTCCTTCCAGGGCTTTCACCGCTGGTTTTTCGAAACCGCGGCCTGCGAACCGAACCCCACGCCCGGACCGACCGCCTGGCGGGTCGTCGAAGAACCCGACGGGTCGCGCTATCTGCGCGTGTGCCTGAGCACGCCCGGAGGCCCGCAACCGACGATCCCCGCCGGAAGCCAGGGCGTCGGCGCCAGCTACGGGTGCATCAGCTCCTCCCTGACCGCCCCGCTTGCGAAGTCGCAGGTGGGAACCTTCAAACAGGTCGTCACGCTCCCGAGCGCGAAGAAATGTCTGAGCGGCAGGAAGTTCCAGATCCACGTGCGCGACGCGAAGTACGACCCGTTCAAGAGCGTTGTGGTGATGCTCAAGGGACACAAGCTGAAGGTGGTGCACAGCGGGAGCACGTACACCGCGACGATCAACCTCAAGGGCCTCACCCACGGCGCGTTCACGATCAAGATCAAAGCGACGACCGTTCGTGGACACCGCGTCTCGGGCAGCCGCACGTACCACACGTGCGCTCAGAAGCCCAGAAAATCAAAGCCCAAGAAACTCCACTGACGCGCTCCCCGCGCGCACGCACACAGCAGCGCGCGGGGCCGCAAGAACCCCTGCCGGCGTGTGGTTAATCCAAAGCGATGGATACGCATTACGCTGCCTACGGCCTGCACCTGAGGTGCTCATCCCAGCTCGTGGGCATGGAGGCAGTCGATCGCGTCGACCACGCGTTGCCCTCGCTGGAGCTCACGATGCGAGAGCCGGGCGAGCTCGACGCGCTGTGGAGCGGGGGCAACGGCCCTCCGCAGTGGCGTGGTCGCCTCGGCGACGGCCTGGACCTGACGATCGAGACGGGAGCCGCCGGAGAGGTGCTGTTCTCCTACGGCGAGCGCGCCCGCTTTCGTCTTCACGACGAGATGCGTCAGTTGGACTGCGCACCCGCGCATGAAGGCCTGGATTGGCAGCGAGCCCTGATCGGGAAGGTGCTTCCGGCGATCAGCGTGATGGTCGGCTACGAGGCGCTTCACGGCGCCGTGGTGGACTCGCCAGCGGGAGTGGTCGCGATCATGGCGCCAAGCGGAGCGGGAAAGACGACGCTCGCCGTCGAGCTGCTGAGTCGAGGATGGCCGCTGTTCGCCGACGACGTGCTGATCCTCGAGGACACAGACGGCGAGGTGCGCGCTCATCCGGGGACGCCGCACATGAACCTCGCGCAGGCCCTGCCGGGCGAGATCGACCACCGGGATCTCGGCTCCACGTTGGGTATCCTCGCGGGAGAGCGCTGGCTCGCAGCGCGCAACACCACCTCACAGCCTCGCCCGGTGCGGATGCTCTGTCTGCTCCAGCGGAGCTCAGATCTGGCCGCGGAGGCACGCACGCTCACATCCAGCCCGCTCCCCCTCGCGCCCTACATGCTCGGACTGTCCACCGACCCCTCCCGACAGCGCAGCCGTTTCTCCCTGTATGCGGACCTGATGGAGTCGACCGCGTTGGTACAGCTGACGGCCGATCCAGAGCGCTCCCCGGCGCAGCTCGCGGACCTGCTCGAAGACGCGCTCACTCACAGCCCGGAGCCGGCCGGAAGCGGGGGTCGATGATGGCGCGCGCCCTCGAATCGGCCGACGCAGAGCTCGACCGGGCAAGCGCGACCGAGTGGCCGCGTGACACGAGCGGCGTGGAGACCCTCAACGCCGCGCCGCTGCGCCTCAGCTCGATCAGCAAGCGCTGGCGCAAGGATCTGCCGCTGGTGCTCGATGGGCTGGACCTCACGCTCGAGCCGGGCACGAGCACGTGGGTCGGCGGACGCAACGGCATCGGCAAGACCACCATGCTGCGTATCGCCGCCGGGCCTGATCGAGGCCGACGACGGACGTGCCGATGTGTGGGGCGTGTCCGCCTCGAGAATCGCGCGCGCTACCAGCAGCTCGTGTCGTTTCTGCCGGCGGGCGACCGAGGGCTGTACGCGCGGCTCACCGTGCGCCGCCAGCTCGAGTTCTGGGCCCGGATCGCGATGGTCCCCCGCGAGCACTTCAGCGACTGGATCGCACAGGCGATCGACACGTTCGACCTCGGCGAGCTCGCCGAGCGTCGCGTCGACCGCATGTCGATGGGCCAGCGCCAGCGTCTGCGCATCGCCATGACGTTCCTGCCACGCCCCGAGGTGGTGCTGCTCGACGAGCCGCTCACCAGCCTCGACACCGAGGGAGGCGAGCTCCTGCAGGCCGCGGTCGCAGAGCTGCTGGGTCGCGACGGGGCCGTGCTCTGGTGCTCGCCCAGCGGCGAACACCTGGACATGAGCTTCGACGCGCACTGGATGCTCGAGCACGGCCGCCTGGTGGGCGCATGAACAGCGCGCTCGCCACAGGCAGCGCCTTCCTCGCGGTCATGCGACGAGACCTGCACGTCTACCTGTCCTACCGCACCCGCCTCGTCAGCCAGGTGCTGACTGCGCTTTTCAGCCTGACGCTCTTCTATTACATCTCGCGCCTCGTCCACGTCAAAGGCTTCGGCACCTCCGACTCCTACTTCGGCTTCGTGGTCGTCGGCATCTCACTCATCAGCGTCCTGTACTCGTGCTTCTCGATTCCCGAACTGGTGCGCCAGGAGCTAATCGCCGGCACGTTCGACCGACTGCTGCTGTCTCCGTTCGGCGCGATCCGCAGCGTGCTGGCGATGACGCTGTTCCCGATGATCTACTCGTTCGTGCTCGCCGCGATCACGCTCGGGCTCGGCTGCGTGATCTTCGGCCTGCACCTGCACTGGTCGACCGTACCCGTCGCCCTACCCGTGATGATCCTCGTCCTGTTCGCGTTCCTGCCGTTCGGCGTGCTGTTCGCCGCCCTGACCGTGGTCATCAAGCAGGGCAACGTGGGGACCAGCTGGGTCGTCGCGATGCTGTCGATCGTCGGCGGGCTTTACTTCCCCGTCTCGCTGCTGCCGGGCTGGCTGCAGACGATCGCAAAGCTGCAGCCGTTCACGGCCGCGACGGACCTGCTGCGCCACCTGCTCGTGGACAGCTCGCTCGGAGAGACTCCCGAGACGGCGCTGCTGAAGCTCGTGGGCTTCGCGGCCGTGTTGATGCCCGTATCCCTCTTCGCCCTCGGTTGCGCGATCCGCTTCGGACAGCGACGCGGAACCATCATCGAGTACTGACAGTCAGGAGCGACGAATATGATCCCCCGAACCGTGACCGATACCTCTTCGCTCTTGACCGCAAACGTCAAGGTGCCGCAGCACGTCGTGTATCGAAGCTTCCCGTCGGAGACGGTGGTTCTGAACCTCCAGACGGGCAAGTACCACGGTCTCAACGCGACAGCCGGACGGATGCTCGATGCGCTCGAGCGCGCGGACTGTGTGCGCGACGCCGCGGCCGAGCTGGCCCCCGGCTACGAACAGCCCCAGAGCCTGATCGAGAACGATCTCTGCGAGCTGTGCGCATCGCTGCTCGAGCGAGGGTTGATCGAGACCGATGGCAGTCCCCAGCCCTGACCCACGCGGCACCGCAGCTTCCTCTCTCGCGGCCGTGCAAGGCTCGCACCGTGTAGGGCGGTTGAGTCACGCCCAGCGAGCGCGCCTCGCGGTGGAGATCATCGCCGCGTACGCACAGGCGCGCCGCGCTCTACGGCGCGCGCCGATCGCCTCGGTCGTGTCGGGCTTGCGCTCACAGTCCCCGGCTGCCGAGCCGAGCAGCGCCGACTCGCTAGCGGAGGCTCTGCGTCTGGGTCGCGCGGTGACACGCCTGCTGGTGCACATACCGGGCGACACGCGCTGCCTGGCGCGCTCGCTCGTGCTGACGCGGCTGCTCGCCAGGCGCGGCATCGAGGCGAAGCTCGTGATCGGCGCTCGCCCGCAACCGGAGTTCCTCGCGCACGCGTGGGTCGAGCACGGCGGCGCTCCGGTGCTCGACCCGGGCGAGGACTCCTTCGGCCGGCTCGTGGAGCTGTAGGCGGCCAGATGGGGAACGCCACGGGTACGAGAACGACCGCGTTTGGGCTCGACATCGACTCCGCCACGCCGATCTCTTTCCTGAGCGGGGCGCCAGCGGCTCCCACCGGACGCGAGCTGTCGCTGTCCGTACGCCCCGACGAGACCGCCGCAGGGCGATGGCCGACGAGCGGCTGCTCGCTCATCTGCGACGAAGTCAACCCCGACGGGTCGGTGAACTTCCGAATCCAGTCGCACCCCGACGCCGGCTATCTGATTGCAGGACCCGCATACGGCGCGCATTTGCTCTCACCCGACGGACGCAACCTGGCCTGCTTCCCAGAAGCTCAACCCGAGAGCGCGTGGCAGCGACTTCTCATCGCGCAGGTCCTGCCGTTCGCCGCCCTCCTGCACGGGCTCGAGGTCCTGCACGCCAGCGCGGTGGTGCACGAAGATCAGGCGGTGGCGCTGCTGGGACGGTCGCGCTCGGGCAAGACCTCGCTCGCGCTCGAGCTGTGCGCCCGCGGCGCGCGCTTCCTCGCAGACGACGTGCTCGCGCTGGAGACGCGCGCGCAGGAGCTCCTCGCCAACCCCGGATCGCCGCTCGCCGGCGTCTCGCGAGAGCCGCTGCCCGACGGCCCCGGCATCTCCCACGAGCACGTGGTGGCCGAGAACACGAGAGAGCGAATGGTGCGCATCGAGCGCGCCGCCGAGCCGGTGCCGCTGCGCACGCTGCTGTTCCTCGACCGACGAGCGGATGGCCCCGACAGCCCGCGCTTCGAGCCGACCACCGACGCGCAGCTGCTGCTGGCGGCGACATTCAACTTCGTGCTCGCCACTCCCGAGCGACTCAAGCGGCTGCTGGACGTCTGCGCGCTCGCCGCGCGGCTGCGTGTGGAGATCGTCACGGCCGGCCCCGCCATCAGCGCCCCCGAGCTCGCCGACGCGATCGAGCGACGGCTGAGCTCCCCGACATGACCCGCTGGCTGGCCGGCGTGTTCGATCCGAGCGGCCGTGGCGACAGCTCGCGCGTGGCGCGCGCGCTCGACCCGCACGAAGCAACGCTCGTCGAGCATGGTCCGCTGACGGTCTCCCACACCGGAGCCAGGAGCGACGCCAAAGCTCCTCTCTGCCTGCTCGACGGCTACGTGGACAACGCCCCGGAGCTCAGCGCAGCACTCGGCCTGCACGTCGAGCAGCCGCTCGAGACGTTGCTCGGCGCCGCCTGGCGCCGCTGGGGCCGCGAGCTGGCGGCGCGGCTGCGCGGCGAGTTCGCGCTGCTGGTGTGGGATGAGACCGTCGGGGAGGGACTGCTGGCGCGCGACCAGCTCGGGGTGCGTTCGATGTTCCTGCACGAAAGCTCCGGCGCGCTGTGCTTCGCCAGCGAGGTGCGCCACCTGCTGGCGTTGCTCGCGCGACGCCCCGCGCCGGACCCGGTGAGCGTGGCGCACTGGATAACCATGAGCAACCGGCCGGGCTCCGCGACTCTGTATGAGGGAGTGCGCCGACTGAATCCTGGCAGCGCCCTCCTGCTGGACCGCCACGGCGCCCGCGAGGTCGCTTATTGGGAGCCCCGCTTCGCAGAGCCTCTCGAGGAGTCAGAACCGCAGCTCGCTCAGCGTGTGCACGCAGCGCTCGACCGCGCCGTCGACAGGAGGATCAGCTCCGACGGCCTCACCGGGGTGCTGATGAGCGGAGGCCTCGACTCCTCATCGGTGGCAGCGGTCGCCGTCGCGCGAGCCCCCGGCCGCGTCACCGCCCAGGCGGCCGTGTTCCCAGAGCATCCAGCGGTCGACGAGTCCGACCTGATCGGCGAGCTCAGGAACACGCTCGGCCTGCCCGGCATCACCGCCGAGGTGCGCGCGGGCGGGCTGGTGGCGAGCGCGCTCGAGTCGAGCGAGGAGTGGCAGCTGCCGTTGCGCAGCTGGGGCGACTTCTGGGCGCTGCCGCTGCTGCGCGCCGCGGCCGCCGATGGCGTGCGGGTCACACTGGGCGGCGACGGCGGCGATGAGCTGTTCGGCGCGCGCTCACAGCTGGCCGCGGATCGCCTGCGCGCCGGACACCCACGTCAGGCGCTGGCGCTCGTTCGCGAGCTGCCCGGGGCGGGCGACCATCCGCCTCGGCGCGAGGTTGCCCGCATCTTCGCCAACACGGCGCTCGCGGGCGCGTTGCCGTACCGCCTGCACCGAGCCTTCACACAGCGCCTCCTCGCGCGCCGCACGACACCGGCCTGGCTGCGGCCGGGGCTTGCTCGCGAACTGCACCGCAGCGACGACCCGCTGGCATGGAAGCGGCTGAACGGCCCGCGCTGGTGGGCTGAGACCGCGCATGGCCTCACGCGTGGGGTCGAGGAGATGGGCGTGTTCGAGCACCAGCGCCGGCGCGCCGCTTCGGCCGGCCTGCAGGCGCGCCATCCGCTGTTCGACCTCGAGCTCGTGGAGCTGTGTCTGCGCCTGCCCCCGGAGTCCACGTTCGACCGCTACCGCAGCCGTCCGATACTGCGTGCCGCGATGGCCGGACTGCTCCCCGACTCGGTGCGGCTGCGGCCGCAGAAGGCGCTGTTCGACTCGCTGCTGATCGACTGCCTGACCGGCGCCGACGGGCGCCTCGCCCAGGAGATGCTGTCAGACACGCGGTCTGAGCTGAGGGCCTACGTGGATGTGCAGGCGATGACGAGCGCGCTGTTCGATACGTCGACCGACGGGCATGCGCGCTCGTTCCGCTGGATGTGGCAGGTGTGGCGCCTCGTCAGCGCCGAGTGTTGGCTACGATCGCAGGCGCTCGACGGGACCTCGGCGCTCGCGCGCCGCGCGAGCGCGCCGCGCGTCGAGAGCGCAAGCGCCTCGATTGGGGCCGCCCCGCGTGGCTAGTACGTTTTTCCACCTTGACGGGACCCCGCCGTCCTTTACCCTAGTGGCAGCAGTAAGGCCGTTTCGTGTTGGCGAGACGGACATCGATAGATAAGGATCATCCATGGATGAGATCAGGACACTGGCCTATGAGGCACCGCAGGTCGTCGACTACGGCGACCTTCAGGAGCTGACGGCCGCTTGTCTTGGCGGAACCGGCGGAGACGCCTTCGACCCGTCAGGTACCGCTGGGGGCTACACGGTCGGCGCGAGCAACCCCGCTGCCGGCTGCAAATCAACGCCGTAAGGCGCTGGCGTAACACCTGGATAGCGGCAGCGCGCGGCAGTCGGGACGACTGTCGCGCGCTGTGCGTTCTGGCTCGAGCGTAAGTTCGCGTGCGAGCGTGCCGTTAGTGGCGTATGTCAGGCGCTGTCGTCAAGGCTCGTTCCTCGAGCGCTGCGGAGGCGGCGAGCGAGTCCGTCCTGTTGATCGCCCAGCGCGGGCCCCGTGAGAAGCTCGCCGAGATCCTTCGGCTGGAAGGCCGCGAACAGGTCGCCTTCGAGGACGTCCGGTCCGTGCTCGCACGACCCTCAGAGTCGAGGCCGGCCCTGATCGTGCTCTGGATCGACGACACCGCCTCCGGCATGGCGCGCTGCATCGAGCCGCTCGCTCGAGCGTACGCCGAGACGCCGATCGTGCTCGCGTGCACGGCCATCGAGCCGTGGGGAGTACGAGCCGTGCTGACCGCCGGCGTCGCCGGAGTGGTCCTCTCAAAGGATCTCCCGTCCGCACTCGGCCCGTGTGTGCAAGCTGTGCTCGCCGGTCAGACATGCGTGCCGCGAACACACTGGCGTCAGCTCGAGCCACCCGCGCTCTCCTCACGCGAGAAGCAGATCCTGGGGCTGGTCGTGATGGGTTACATGAATGGGCAGATAGCCGAGCAACTGTTCCTCGCCGAAAGCACCGTCAAGAGCCACCTGTCCTCGGCATTTCGCAAGCTCGGCGTGCGCTCGCGCAACGAGGCGGTGAATCTCATCCTGGATCCTGAACGCGGCCTGGGCATGGGCATCCTGGCGCTCGGAGGCGAGCCAGTGAGCCCGCCGATCGCTGCATCGCAATGAGCCCCCTCGCGTCACCCGCCACGGGAAGAACCCTCCGCGCTACGCTCGCGTAGATGCGCAGTCGAAAGCCAGACATCGCGTCGATCGCGCGTACGGCGACGTTGCGAGGAACCTCGGCCGTCAGACGAGCGGGGTTCTCCAACAACCTTGCCGTGACGGTCGCGCTGACGGGAGTCCTCACAGCGCTCCTGCTGGCGACGGGGTGGGCGATCGTCCACGGCCGCATCGGCACGCTCATCGCCGGCGCCGCCCTGATCTGCATGTGGAGACTGGGGTCGACCCAGCGCGGAGTGTTCATCGGCGTACTCACGTTGGCTGCCATGAACGGCATCCCAACGATCAACACCGCCCGCTACGTATCCGGGCATTTCACCGCCCAGGATCTCGTCGTCTGCACGCTCCTCGCAGTCGCCGCGGGCTGGGCTCTGCTCGACACGACTCCACAACCGCTCAGCCGGGCGGGACGGATTGCCACCGCATCCGCGGGCCTGCTCCTGATGTGGTGCGTGTTCACCCTCCTGCGGACGATCCTCGTCGAGCACGTTCCCACGATCGCTGCCGTAGCGTTCGCGCGTGACTACATCTATTTCGCCGTGCTGCTGCTCGTGCTCCCTCGCGTGCGACTCACAGGCCGCGACATCAGCGCCCTGCTGATAACCCTCACCGTCGGCGTTTGCTTCTTCGCCGTGGTTCAGATTGCGATCGCGCTGGGAGTCGGCAGCCCTGGCACACTGATCCACGTAGGCCACACCCTGCACCAGGACGGCCTGACCCGGGTTTATTCGCAGATGACCGACCTGGTCAGCGCGGGGCTCGCCCTCAGCCTCGCCGCGAGCCTCGCCGCGCCCCAGCCTGCTCTGCGAAACGCCGCGCGTCCGGTCGCCCTGCTGCTGACAACGAGCGTCGTCGTGCAGCTGACGCGGGCACGGTGGATCGGACTGATCGCTGCGTTTGTGATCGTCAGCGCGTGGCTCATGCTCTACGGCGGCAACGGCGCCATCTCGGCGATCCTGCGTAGACGGATGGTCGTCATCGCCATGACGATATGCGTCACTCTCGTCGCGGTGCTCGTGATCCTGCCGGGCATCTTCTCGAGCGGCCCGTTCGTCGAACGTCTCACGTCGATCTTCTCGGACATCGAAAGCGGCGGAGGGACCGTCGCGGTCAGAGAAGCCGTCACCAGAACCATGAAATCCTATTTGGGTGGACGGTGGCTCGAAGGGCTCGGCTTCATCTCGCCCTCCGTTCACTACTACCAGGGCTTGCCAAGCGGATCCATCGAGGACCCCGACCTGGGAGTGCTGAACGCGATCATGCCGATGGGCGCTGTCGGCGCGGCGCTGATCTACCTCACCCCCGTCCTCATCCTGTTCCAGTCCCTGCGGCCGTCATCCGGCCCGAGCGACTACGCCTGGCTGCGCTACGGTGGCGCCATGTGGCTGGTGGCCACATTGGTCTCGTCGATCACCCTCGTCACACTTTTCAGCCCCAGCGGCCTGACGCTGGCAGCCGTTCTGCTGACCGTCCTGACACAGCCGCTCGTCGCCGGCAGGCGAGTGCCGGCACCGACACCGGCCTTTACTCCGGTCGCATACGGACGGGCCATGGGAACGCAGTCACATTGATGCCCACACGTCGGCGCGCAAGCACGACGAGAATGCCGTTCCAGAGCACCAGGCTCCCTGCAAATGCGATCGCACCGCCGGTGACGCCGAGCGTCGGCACCAACGCTATCCCCAGTGCGACGTTGGCCAGCAGCCCACACACCATTCCCACCACAGCCGCACGCTCGTGGCCGGTCATGATCAGCACGTTGCCCGCCGGCCCGGCTGCCGCGTTGACCAGCTGTCCCACCGCGATGATTCGCAGCGCAGTTGCGCCACTTTGGAAGCCGTCGCCGAAGATGCTCAGGTAGACGTGCGGGAAGACGATGAACGCCGCTGCGATCGGCACTGAGGTGAGAAGCGTCGCCTGAGCGACCCTGACCGTCGCGCCCTCAAGCCCTTCGCGATCTTTGCGAGCGTGCAATCGAGCTATCGCCGGAGCCAGTGGCATGTTCGCCGCCACGAGCACCAGGACGATTATTTCTCCCGCCTTTTCGACGACGCTGTACACACCCGCGGCGTGAGAGCCGCCGAGTGAGCCGACGACGACGGTGGTGAAGTTGTTATTGAGCAGCCACACGCCGCTGATCAACATCATCGGCAGGGCGGCACGGATCCACTCCCGTGTGACGTAGGTGGGCCGCACCGACGCCAGAACCGCCGGCAGGGCCCTGCGCAGCGTCACGCCTCCGATTACGCACGCGACCGCCACGGCCCCTACGTTGATCGCCAACGAACTGGTCGACGTGAGTGAACCTTTTCCCACGACCCTGAGGACGCCGATGCCGAGCAGAATCAGAATCGGTCGTAGGAGGTACTCCGGCAACTGGCCGCTCACCACCCGACCGAGCGCCTGCATCACCGCCTGGCGAAGCAGTGTCAAGGCGGTGAGCGGCACGAGCAACATGCCAACGCAGAATGGCCAGCGCAGAGACGGCGTCAGCCAGATCAGAGCCACCCCGCAGCCGATCACGACGATCGTGGCCGACACGATCAGAACGACCTCGCTCGCGCGCAGCACGAGACCCTTCATCAGATCCCACCTGGCCTCGGTCTCGTACACCGCGACACCCCGGACGACGAACCGGTTGAGCCCGAGCGTCGCCACGATCGTCAACACGCCCGCGCACGCGACCGTGAACGCGTAGCGTCCATATCCCGCGGGGCCGAGGAAGTGAGCGAGCAGCACGGCGGCCCCGAAGCCCATCAAGCTCGAGCCCCCCTGCAGCACCGCAGTTGTGAACGCGCTGACGAGCATCCTCCGAATGGAGGGGCGCGTCGCGTGGGCTGGGTCCGGCTCGGCCATCTCCGTTATCGACACGGCGGACCCGACTGTCGTCACGACAGCCTGCGAGCTGCCCTGGACAGGCTCGTCTAGCTCAGCCACGGAGGATCCGTCCCCAGTAGAGCGGCAAGCGCTCGAGCATCCGGCTCATAGTGCGCGCGGAGCCGCTCGAGCGTCTCCAGGTCCGAGCCTTCGGCGTCGGCTGCGCCGCGGCGATTCCAGAGGTCCATCCTGTAGCTGGCGCGACTGAACACACGGTCGATCTGGCGGCGCCTGGTCTCTGGCAGAGCGTGCCACAGACCCTTGGCTGTCGAGTTGCCGGTCAGCGTCCGCTGCAGCGCCCATGGGTTCAGGCGAGAGTAGGTCCCGAGCCACGAGACACGCCTCTGGGCGCCACCGACCCGATACCGAGCCCCGAGGTTGTCCGGGACGAAGTCGCTCCGTACGTCGACGAACTCATAGATGCGTCGCAGAAGCTGCTCGGGATCGCGCTCGAGCTCCTCGGTGAAAAGTACGAGAATCTGCTCGCTGGGGAAAACGTCGAAATACCCCGCCAGGATCCGCCCGTACTCACCCCAGGCCACATACCCGGTCAGCTCTCGCGGCTCGCGGCGCGCATTCTCGAGGGCGTCGGCCCGCAGAAGCTCGTCGATCGCCTGCCCGAATGGGCGTCGCTCGATTTCATTCATCAATGCCATTCGATGCTGCGAATGGGCACGCTCGACCGGGTCGCGAAGGATCGCGATCAAGCGCACGTCGGGAAGCCGCTCGCGAATTCGCAGAGGCACGGTGCGCTCGTCATAGCTCCGCTCACCCGTCCCGGGGTTCGGCTGTTCCCACAACCCGCCCACCATGTACTGGGGCGTGGCGGTACCCCACTTGTCGCTCTCCTCGGCGAGGCCCAGAGCCTTGCGGATGTACTCCTCCCAGCCTCTGGAGTAGATCGCTTCGTGGCTGAAGAACGGAGCCTCCTTACCGGAGGGGAGACTGAGTTCCGGGTGCTGTCGCAGATACTCGAACAGAGAGGTCGTCCCCGCCTTCTGGGCGCCAATGATGATGAAGTCGAGTGCGTCCTTCACGACAGACTTGGAGCCTACTATACGGCTGAAGACGTCGTTGCCCCGTTTGGCGGCACCACACATGCAACGTTTACAATCCCCAAGCGGCCTCCAAACCGGGTATGCTGTTTCGGGAAGATGAGCGGCGAGCGGCCAGCCAACACGCGTTCATCAACCATTCCCTCGATTTCAGTCGTCTTTGTGTCTTATAACTCCGCGAAGACGATCGGCGCGGCAATTCAGTCTGTCGAGAGACATTTGCCGCACGCTGAGATCATCGTGGTCGATAATGGTTCCACAGATCAGACTTACTCAATCGTGCGCAACTCGAACTCGGTCATGCTCCTCGAGGGGCACGGCAATGTCGGTTTCGGGGCAGGGGTGAATCTGGGAGCCAGAGCCGCGACTGGCGATCTGCTGTTCGTTCTCAACCCCGATGCCGCAATCGTGCATGCAGATCTCAATCCCCTCTCCGAGGTCACATCCCTTTCACCCATCGGAATTCGGGGGTGTTTACTGCGTGACGAGCGCCGCTCTCGCTATCTGACATTTGGCGAATGGGGCTGGCGACGAGAGTTGTGCTGGCTCATGGTGCAGTGGTTCTTCGTGCCCCGGGAGATCGACGTGCGACGTCCCAGTACGCGGATGAAGAAGTCGCGTATGTGGATTTCAGGCGCCGCATTCATCGTCGGCCGCAGTGAGTTCTTGGATATGGGCGGCTTTGACGAGGACATCTTTCTGTATCGCGAGGATGTGGATCTCTCGCGGCGATATCGAGAACGCGGCGCAGTGCTGGGCACGACGAGCGCGATCGAGATAACGCACGAAGGCCAAGGCTCCTCGCAAGGCGACCACGAGCAGATTCAAGGCTGGGCGCTGCTCAGCTTCCTCGAGTACGTGTCGAAGTGGAAAGGACCCGACGAGGCCAGGCGTGCAGCGCGCACCACGCTACGACTGCTGGATGCCGTATCGACGCTCGCGAAAGCGCTCAGTGCGCTCCCGGTGATCGGCCGGCGCGCCGCCGCCAAGGCGCGGAGCGCGGCTGTCGTGCGAGCGTCTCTCATCCGCAGCGCCGCCGCTCCCCCCCGCGCCGGTGCGTACCCGCGCTCCAGAGCATCCATCGCAGCAGTCACAACGTCCTCGAGGGCTGCCTGATGCACGTTGCCATCGTCACCCCAAACCTCCACGGTGGCGGCGCCGAGGCGATCGCGCGACAGTGGATTGCCGAACTGCAGTCTCAGGGTCATTCCACGACCGTCTACGCCTATGCACGCGAGCAGCCGGAGGTGGAGCTTCCACGCGGCGTGATCGTCCACCGGATGAGGCGTGGCGGAGGTCCGCTGCGTCCCGCGCTCATGCCTCGCTGGCTGGGGTCTCGCATCCGCCGCGACAGCCCCGACGTCGTCCTGTCGCTGATGACGTTCAGCAACGTGATCGCTTTGTGCGCGCTGCGGCTCGGACGCCGCAGCACGGTGCCGCTGATGGTTTCCGAGCACAACGTGCAGAGCCTGCAGGCGGTCAACGTGCGACGACGTAACAGGGTCACGATTTGGCTCGCGCGTCGCCTGTACAGGTATGCAGCCGGCGCACTCGCGGTCTCCCACCCCGTGGCCGCCGAGCTGGTCTCGGCGTTTGGCGTCCCCGCTCACCGCATCTTCGTCGTCCCCAACCCCGTCGTCCGCTCCTCCTCGAGCACGCCGGCGACGGCTGAACCTGAGCTTCCGAAGGCTCTTCACCTCGCCCTGGTGGGTCGCCACGCCGAGCAGAAGCGCCCCCACCTCTTCCTGGAAGTCCTTCAGGACCTCGCACACCGGGGTGTGGAGGTGCGTGGCAGCGTCATCGGCGACGGCCCCCTGCGAGCGGCGATCGAACAGCACGCCTCGCAACTCGGGCTCGAGGTCGCCTTCCTGGGGTGGCGAGAGCCCTGGTGGGAGGCCGTCTCAGATGTCGACTGCCTCGTTCTGACGGCCAACGCGGAGGGACTCGCGAACGTGCTGGTCGAGGCCGCGGCTGCGGGGATACCCTCGGTCGCCTCCTCCCGCGCGCTGGGCGTCGCGGACGCGATCGTGCCCGGCATCACCGGAGAGCTGGCGCTTGGCGACAGTCCCGAGGCATATGCCGGCGCGGTACTGCGTGCCGCGCCGCTCACGCTGGGCTCGCCGATCGAGATCCGCGCATGGTTGAACCGCTTCTCGAGCGCCCAAAGCACGGCGACGCTGATCGCCGCCCTCAGTGCCATCAGGCAGTAATTCGAGCGCCGACCCGTTGATAGACTCGCCGCCCGACGCTTGACTTCAGCGATATAGCCAATGGCCCTTCCAACATTCCTCATCATCGGCTCCATGAAGTGCGGTACGAGCAGTCTTCATCACTATCTGGGAGAGCATCCGCAGATTCAGAAGCTGCCCGCCATGAAGGAGACCAACTTCTTCTCGGGCCCACCGGAAGGCATCCCCTACCCCCCCGGCTCAAAGCGCATCGAACGACTCGAGGACTACGAAAAGCTCTTCGATCCCGCGTTCGAGGTGCGAGGCGAGGCGTCTCCCTGTTATGCGCTGTATCCGAGGCGCAAGGGCGTGCCGGAGAGAATCAAGGCCTTGGTCCCGGACGCAAAGCTCATCTATCTCGTGCGCGACCCGGTCGATCGCGCGGTTTCCCATTACCACTTCGGCGTCGCCGTGGAAGCGGAGCGTCGTTCATTGCGCGACGCTCTGACCGATTTCAGCGACCCAAACTCTCTGTACACATGCCCGGGCTTCTACGCCGCGCAGCTAGAACGGTACCTTGAGCACTTCTCGCATGAGAACATTCTCATAATCGACCAGGCTGACCTCCTCGCCAATCGACAAGCAACTCTCAGTGAGATATTCGCCTTCCTTTCCGTCGATGACTCGTTCGTGTCCCCGCGCTTCGACGAAGAAGCGAATACCGGCAAGGAGCTGAACAGCTACTCATACTTCGTCATCCTCCATCGACGCGTGCAGGGATCGCTCCTGCTGCAGCGGCTGGTTCTCCAGCGACTCTCACCTGGCGTGCGACGCTCTGTTCGAAGGTCGATCCAGCGGCTCTTCTCTCAACCCCTGGAGCCACCCGAGCTGGACGACGACACACGGAGGCGCCTGCAGGAGCTCTACGCCGAGGACGTCAGCCGCCTGCGCGCGCTCACAGGCAAGCGCTTCGCGAGCTGGAGCGTCTAGCGCCAAGTCGGCCGCTGGCGAGAAGCCGCCGCGTAGAGCTCTCCAAGCTGCGCGGCGATCACCGCCACGCTGCGCGTCTGCGAGCAGAATCGCCGACCCTGCTCGCCGATGCTCTGCGCCAGATCGGGCTTCGTCAAGAAGTCGATCAAAGCCGCAGCGAGACCGGCGTCGTCGTCGACCGGAACGAGGACGCCTCCCCGAGCAGCGAGATCCGGGATGCCTCCCACAGGAGTGCTCACAAAGGGACGTCCGGCTCCCATCGCCTCCGTCAGCACCATCGGCATGCCCTCCGCGCGTGACGGCAACACGACCACCCGCGCCGAGCGCAGCAGGGCTCTCATCGCCGCGGCGTCCACCGGCGCTCGGCATTCGAGACCGTCCAGGTCTGGCACGACGAAGTCGGCCACGGGACCCACCATGATGCAGCGTGCGTCCGGACGGGCAGCCGCCACGAGCTGCCACGCTCGACACAGGACGTCGGCGCCCTTCCTGAGGCCGATCTCCCCCGCGAACAGAACGATCTCCTCGGTCTCCCCAGCGCCCGCGGACCCCTCATCCATCGCGACCGGGTTTGGCAGGAGCTCCACCCGAGCCCGTGGCGCGATCGTCCTCACCAAGCTGCACACTTCGTGATCCAGGCACGTGATCACATCGGCGCGTCCGAGGACGATCCGCGCCAGCCGGCGATGCCTGTCTGCGAAGGGCAGGAAGTCGGCGCCGTGAATCGTCACGACGGTAGCCCTGTGCAGCAGCCAAGCGAGGAGGACGATGGCCCCCTCGCGGATGAACGAGCCGTCCTCTGCGACGTGCACGTGCACGATGTCCGTCTTTCGCGAGCGCAGCACGTGCCTCGCTTCGCGCAGGGCGAGGGGAAGACTCGCGAGCCTCGAATCCGGTCTCCAGGTTGGATGGGAGACGACCGACCCACCACCCATCTGGTGCGCTGTGAGCACACGAATGACGCTGCCCATCCCGCCGACGTACTCCGGATCGGGGCCGAAGTGGTGGGTCGTGCGGGTGCCTACCATTCGGCCTCTCGTGGGGGGAGATGCACGCAATAAACTATGCCATAGCTCCACACAACCGCCACGCTCGGGCGCCGAGCATAAATCTCACGATCCCCGTGACAGGTTCGGCCCCGCTCCTGCGTTGTTTTGTCATGCCTTCCCACGTCCACAACGCTGCCCAGCGCGAGGTTCTGCTCGTGGCCTCCAGTGGCGGCCACCTGCTGGAGCTCATGCAGTTGGCCGATCTGTGGCCCCAGCAGAGGCGCCACTGGGTGACCTTCAAGACGACCGACGCGGCCCCCCTGCTGGCGGGGGAGAAGACGACGTGGGCGCACCATCCCACCAACCGCAACCCACAGAACCTGATCCGCAACCTCGTCCTGGCGCTGCGCATGGTGCGCCGCCGCGAGATCCAGGCGATCGTCACCACGGGAGCCGGCGTCGCGGTGCCCTTTGCGATCGTCGGCCGTCTCGCCGGAGTCAACGTCGTCTACATCGAATCGATGGCGAGAGTCACCTCCCCGTCGCTCACCGGGCGCTTGATCTATCCCTTTGCGCACACGTTCATCGTCCAGTGGCCCAGCCTGCAGCGCTTCTTCAAGCGAGCCCAGTCCTACGGAGCGGTCTTTGATCCTTCTTAGCCTCGGAACCCACCAGCAGGCGTTCCCGCGGGCGCTCGATCTCGTCGAGCCCCTGGCGTGGAACGGCCAAGCCTTCGTGATCCAGCACGGCAGCACGCCTTCCAGGCCGGAGATGCCGAATGCCGAGTGGATCGAGTTCATGACCTACGAGAGCGTCGTCGATGCGATGGCACGAGCCGACAGCGTCATCTGCCACGCCGGCGTGGGCACGATCATGACCGCCCTGATGGCTGGACACACCCCTGTGGTCATCCCTCGCCAAGCCGAGCACGGCGAGCACGTGGACGACCACCAAATGGACATCGCAACGCGATTCGCGGATCGTGGCCTGGTTCGGTGCGTCACAGCTGAGGCCGACCTCGGGGAGCTGCTCATCCCCCGCGCCCAGAACAGCGCCAGACGCATCGGAAAAGGAAGCGTCGAGCTGCGCACGGCGGTCGCGAACGCTGTGGCTGCGGAGCCGCCGGCAAGAAGACACAGGCTCCCGAGCTTCTCGCTCGCCCGCAAGCTTCAGCGCTGAGCGCTCTGCGTCAACGACGTCGACGGATGGGGCGCAAACTCACGATCGCCGCACTCGCTGCGGGCAGCACGACGCGGAGAGACCGCCGTGGGGACACCCTCACCGGGTTCGCCCGCCAACGTCCGCTCGCGCCGATGCGAGCGCTACCGAGAGTCACGCCGTGCCCTCGCCTGCGGTGACGCGGCCACGAGCGATTGCACCGTGGCCGAGTATCCAGACATCGGTATGGACACGGGCTGGGCACCACCGGAGAGGGCGAGATTGTCGAGCGCGATCCTGATGGAGCCGTCGGGGGCGATCGTCGCCCAGGTCGTGAGATTCGGCAACGGCTTCGATGCGACCAGTCTCGTCGGCACGAATCGACCGCCCTCGAGACGGCTCGCAGCGAGCATCCCGTAGTACTCGGGCTGCGCCGTCAAAGTGCCGTCGTGAGCGGCACGGGGTCCTTCGGCGCAGATGGGGCTCTCTGGATTTCCGCCACAGACGCCACCCAGGTTGCCGTGGAAGTCGATGCCCCGCGCACCGCTGTCGGCGGCCCGCAACGTCCAGTCGAGGGCCCAGAGCGCACTCCCAAACACCGGGCTGATGGCGGCGCTCGCCATGCAAGCGGTGTCGTTCGTCTCGCCGATCCTCGTTGGCGATCCCGACAGAGCGGCTGCGCCGGCGAGCGTTCCCAGGACTTCGCCCTCCAGCTGACGCTCCGCCGGCGAGAGCAGTCCGCTGAGTGTCGGCGCCACCGCCGGCGGCTTACCAGGGCACGTGCTCGTGCCATAGAAGTGCTGGGTCAGCTCGGCGAACATCCGTCCCGAGGTGCCCATCTGCGCCAGCCACGTGGACTTCTGGGTCGTCGCGGGACCGAACACGGCCACGCCGGGAGCCGCGGCGGCCAGGGCCTGGGCATAGCTCGCAGCCTCGCTGAGGTATTCGCCCAGGCCGTATGTCGAGGCGCGCAGGCCGAACTTCTGGTGGCCAAAGTCATCCGGCTCGTTGCCAAGCTCGATGCCGAGCAGACGCGTGCCGAGAACCTGCCTGGCCACGCGTGCCTCGTCGGCCGCGCGCGCGGGTTCGAAGTGGCCGAGATCGACGCCCAGCAGCACCCGCCATCCGGTGGCGCGAAGCAGCCCGCGCAACACCGACAGGTCAGCCGGCGTGACGGTGCTCGTGGCCCACGCGGGGGGCGGTTCGCCGCTGCTCGTCCACCATGAGACGTCCACGCTGTTGCCGCCGATGCGAATCACCCCCGGCCCCAGCAGCCGCATCAAACGCACGAGCGTCGGACGCGCCGCGCTGAGCCGGCCGCGGCCCAGTTCTCCGGCCTCGGTCGAGAGCCCCACCGCGCCGCGTTCGAACGTACTCCCAGGTCGCTTCGTGTCGATCTTCAAAGTCGGCGCCGACGCATGCCGAACGGTGGCGGCCGATCGAGCCCACAGCCCCGTGCACGCAGCCACCAGCATCACCGCCAGCACCGCAACCACACGTCGCCCTTTCATGCCGATCGCGCCGACCCTATCGACATCCCGCAGCCGATTTGGCAGGGCGTCAAACTTTGGCAGCCGGGGCCAACTCCTCCACTGGCGGCACCCCGTTTGCCGACGGAGTGGCAGGCGCGGCAGGAGCGGACTTGCTGTCCCTGGCGTAGACGTAGGCGTTGGGACGACCTGCACGGGACCCGTTGGCGATGACCCCCAGCATGGGTGCCCCGCTGCTGGCGAGAACCTGATGCAGTCGCTCCGCGGCGTCACGTCGGCTGCGCCCCACCCAGCCCACCACCACCACGCCGTCGACCTTCGTCAGCAGGGGAAATGCGTCGGACACCACGGTGAGCGGCGGAGTGTCGACCACCACCATGTCATAGCTCGACTTCACCCTTTCGAGCACCACGTCCATCGCGTGACTCGCAAGCAGCTCAGCCGGGTTCGGTGGCGCCAACGCACCGGCTGTCAGGACGTCCAGAGTCCTCCCGTTGGCAGCGTCCGCGGGCGGCGCCTCCAGGACCACGTGCTGCGTGGCCTCCCCTATCGACGCGGCGCCGATCAGCACCTCCGCGAGACCGGGGCCACCCTGGATGTCGAACTGTCGTGCGAGCGTCGGATGGCGCAGATCCACCTCGAGGAGCAGGACCCGCGAGCCCAGGCCAGCCGCCGCCTCCGCCAGACGGCGAGCAATGGTGCTCTTGCCGTCACCCGGGGCGGCCGACGCGACCACGATCGTGCGCAACTCTCGATCCACGTTGAAGAACCGCAGGTGAGCACGGATCAGACTGAACGCCTCCGCCTCGGCGGGCGGCAGGATCGATCGTCTCCGCGTGCGATTGCGCTTGGAGTACGCGAGCGCCACCGTCTCCGGGACGACACCGAGCAGGGGCAGGCCGTAGATCGCCTCCAGATCCTCGGGCTCCTTCACACGACGGTCGAGACGCTCGAGCACGAACGCCAACACGAGGCCGATGAGCAGCCCCAGGAACAGGCCCAGAGCGGTGTTCCTGGACGTCTTCGGCGAAGACGGGCCGGCGGGCGCGATCGCTTGTTGAGCGACCTGCACGTTGCTGGGATCCAGTTCGGACAGCAGGCTCAAGGACTGCACCCTGTTCTGGAGCTGCAGCCCATCCGGCCCGATCCGCTGCTGCGGAGAGAGCGCCGCCAACTGCTTGCGCACGAGCGCCAAAGCCGATTTGAAGTAGGTTCGATTGGCGCTCTTCTGCTCTTTTACGAACTGGTCGGAGTAGGTGTTGGCGATCGCGGCCGACAGCACCGGCGAGGGAGTCGTCGCCGCGACGGTGACCACTCCCGATTCGCCCTGCGACCCGATGCTGAGGCTGCCCGCGACCTTCGCCGGAGTCAGACCGTGGCGCAGGACGATCGCCGTCTGCGCCGCCATGTCGCCACCTCTGACGAGTTCGAGGTCGCTGGCCTGCTTGGCGGCCAGGCTGGCGCTATTGGTGCTGGAGCTGGAGAGTCCGGCGATCTGCTGGTTGAGCGAGTTGTCGCTGAAGACGAGCGACGCGGTCGCCGTGTACTTCTTGGTCTGACGCTTCGAGAGCACGAACGCGGCGCCGGCGGCGACGACCACGCACAGCACGATCAACGGCAGACGGCGACGAACGACGCCAAGGATCCGCTCGAGGCTCGGTGCTTCTGAATCCTGCTGCACGTCGTATATCCTCTCAGATCGCTGCAGTTCTTCGAGTTGCTTGCGTCTAAGAACCGTCCCCATGCGTGAGAACTTCTGGAATGCAGGATAAAAGATCCTTAAGCGCCGCGGCGCGCGGACTCGGAATGGATCTCCCGCTGCTCGCGTTCCTCGGGGCGATGCTGATGGTGCGGGTGCTGACGGACGATCGCTCCTCCCCCGACAGCCACCACAGCGGCAGCCTCAACCTGTCGGGGGTGATCGCCGTGTTGTTCATCCTCATCGCCGCCGGCCTGCTGCTCCACAGGCGCCACGGGTTCAGGCCCACGGCTCTGGCCACAGCGTGGCCGTGTGTGTGGAGCGCTATCGCCGTGGGCACCAACGGCGCATCGGCCGAGACCCTGCGGGAGGGAGTACGCGAGGGATCGGTCATCGCTCTCGCCGTGATCGTGTGGAACATGCGCACGCTCGTCACAGCACCCGCTGCTGCACGGGTCGTCCAGCTGATCGGCTTCGCGCCCGCCGTGCTCGCCGTCTACCAGCTCGCGACCGACACGGGCATGAACATCTCGGGCAACATACGCGCGAACGGCACCTTCGCCCACCCCAACAGCGCCGCGATGTTCTTCGCGATCGGATCCGCCGCGTCGCTGTGGCTGTATCTCGGCGGCGGGCGCCGTCTCGACGCCGCCCTGACGGCGCTCTTCGCGGCGAGCGTGCTGTCGACGTTCAGCATCGACGGGCTCGCCGCGCTGGTGGCCATGCTGGTCGCACTCGGAGCGCTTCGCCCCGGCCCCCTGCGCACCAAAGCCGTCCCCTGGCTGGTCGCGGGCGTGGCGGTGTTCGCGTTCGTCGCGACCCCGCTGGGCTCGCATCGCATCGCAAGGGCCTCCACCACCAACCTCGCGGAAGCCAACGGCAGCTCGCTCTCCTGGCGCATTCACAAGTGGGAACAGCTCCTACCCGACTGGGAACGCGCGCCCGTGGTGGGTCACGGTCTCGGCACGACCATCACCGAACCGGGCGCGCCCGGCGACCGGTACGCGGGCGAGCCCCCACACAACGAATACGTACGCCTGCTCGTGGAGACGGGTGTGCTTGGCCTGGCGCTGGCGCTCTGGGGAGTGGCGATCCTCATCCTTCGCATCCTCGGCACGAAACGCGCTCTCCCGGTTCGCGCCCCAGGAATCCCGGATGCGCCCACGCTCGCGCTCGTCATCGCCGTCGGATGCCTCGTCAACTCCCTCGCCGACAACACCCTCCTGGACAGCCCCACGTGCTATGCCGCGGCGCTCATCGTCATCGCCGGCCTGAGCGCCTCAAGCGGCGTGCGTCGAATACGCCAACAGCCAGCCCCCTCCGAGGCGCCGGCTCCCGAGCCCCTCAGGGCAGCGCTTCCGGTGCCCGTACGAGACGCGCGACCGTGAGGCCATATCGGGTCAGCATGCCCGCGCAGCGGGCAAGCGGTGAGCGGGCTCGCCGTTTTGCCCCACTGCGAGCCTGCTCGTCCAACACCTCCGTCGGCGGCAGCAGCTGACGCCGCACGAATGCGCCAAACCCCCCCGTCGGCGCCAGCAGCCCGTCGATCAACCCCATGTCGGCGTACAGCTGCGAGGCGCTGGTACGCGGGTTGGGATTGGCGAGTCGCACGGCCATTCGTCCACGCACACCGAGCTTGCGGGTCCTCCCCACGATGCCCGCTGCCGGCAAGCCAACGGTGTGCTCGGCCACGCGGGCCGCGACCGCAACCGCACGCGCGAGCTCGGGATATGCATCGAGCAGCTCATCGACCGCACCTGGCGACAGGTCCGCCCCACACGCGTCCCACCACCCGCTCAGGTCGGCCGCCAGGCGCAGATCGATGAAGCCGTCACGAGCGTAGAAGAGCAGTAGGGCCACCAGTTCGTCCGCGGGCGCCGGACGCCAGTCGCCGCCAGGATGCCCCACGGGCGGCAGCAATCGCTCGCGCGCGAAGCGTCGCTCATACCAGTGCACGCGCCAGTGCAGCTCCACCGGCGGGAGCTCGTCGCGTCCATGTACGAGCACGAAGTGCAGCAGCGGCAGGCCGTCGGCGTGGACGTGATCGGTGGGGTCGTCGTATCCGAGCCCGCGTACCACCTCCACAGCGTCCCGCAGCCGCTCGGGCTCCACCAGCAGATCGATGTCGCTCGATAGGCGCCGCCCCGGATCGCCATATATGGCCTCGCCGAAGAGAGGGCCCTTCAGTGGAGCGGAGCGGATCCCGGCCTCGGCGAGCATGGCGGTGAGCCGTCGGGAGACGAGTTGCAGAAATGCACCCTGGCGACGCCCCGCCTCCAGTGCCTGCTCGACCGTCGCGACGAACTCATCGCTCGCGGACCCTTGCGCCAGCTCCACGATGCGCGGACCGAGAACCGGCAGCAACTTGCGACGCCGCAGCGTCTCTGCCAGTTGCGTCCAATCCACCTCCGCCATCAATCGTTCGGCGTGCTCGCGCATCGCTTCTCGGCGGGCCTGCGTGCCAGCGCTGAGCAGGATCAACTGCCGTTCGGCTTGGGCAGTGGTCATCCGAGCTGACACTCGCATGCAATCTACAGACTTCAGCCCAGCGAACCGTCCACGAGCGGCCGCGAAGCGACCGCTCGTGCTTGGCCGTTATTGCAGTTCCATCTTCAGTAGCTGCAGATGAGTCCAGGGGAATTCAGTCAGTAGTTTGCACTGACACTTTCCTTCGAAATACCCGTTTGCTCCCGTGTATGGGTTAGTACCGGTCGGCGTCGGGTCCTGCGCGTAGAACGTGATGTTCGCGGACCTGTCCCTTACGAATATCCCGTACTTCTGTGCCGCTTCGGCCATCATCAGCATCAGGTGCGACAGGTGAAGCGTGGACAGATCCAGGTTCGGATCCAAGCGCAGATGCGCCCCCTCGGGAAGTGAGGACAGCGCCGTCGAGGTCCCGTCTGTGCGCTGCGCGGGCGAGGCCCACACCGCGGCACGGGGTCCCGGGACCGCCATCGCGAGCGCGTGGTTGATCTGGCCCATCGCGAGGTCTTCGAGCGTGATCAGGCCGCCGACGATCGCCAGCGAAGACGCGCTCGAGCCCCACTGCGGTTTCGCGCCGGGCCACGACAGCGATGTGTACACGCCCGGCCCCTGGGACACCTTTTCCATCGCCCCGCCCCACTTCGCCATGGGGCCCGTGAGGGTTCGTTCGAAGTTCCAGAATTCCCACAGCTTGTCGGTGCTGGGCTGCCACACCGCGAGGGTTTTGTCCGTGCCTTTCGCCGGCTGAGCGTTGGCCGGCAACGGCACCGCAGACCACGCAGCCTGAAGCGGCCAACCCGAGGAGTTGGGCTTGTTGACCACGACCTTCACCGTCGGCTGGCTCGCCGGCACCGTGTAGAGCGGGACGGAGTATGCGGTCGTGTTGATGTTGAGGCTGTTTTTCGGGCCCTCCAGCGCGACGACTTTGTTGAATGCGCCGACGATGAGCCCTGAGTTGGGGTCCAGCGGCGCGTTCGACGGCAGTGGTTCGTTCCAGAAGCTCGTAGGGGAGAAGAATCGGAAAGGAGCCACCACAGCAGCCCGAGACGATTCCGGTTTGGAGGCGAGCAGAATCGCGAGCGAGCCCCACAGGACGAGGCCCAAAAACAGCATGGAGATTCGGCACGCCGAACGGCGAAAGATGAGCAGCATGAGAGAGTCCTTGTCGTGAGCAGGCGCCCGCTTGGGGCTGTGCCTGAGAGGAAGAGGGAAAGTCCGTCGCTGCACGTATCGGACCAGCGCTCGACCCCCTGAGGGAGCTCGGCGTCCTTGGACTTCTGACAGTCGAGCGAGGGCCCTGGCCAGCTATCGGGAGGTATGCGTAGGTATGAACCACGTACTCGACCTCCGCTGTGCGCACCCACTTGCATCATGGTTTATGTTCAGTAGATGAGCCTCACTAAACGACGGCAAGGCGGCCGTCATCCACGCAAGCGGGCGGCAAGGACGCTGCTCCCCCTGACGATCCTCTCGCTGGCGCTCGCGCCGACCGGCGCGCAGGCAGCGGTGAATCCCCTGTTGAGCGGGTTCACCAGCGACTCCGTCACTCTGCCCGGCGCCACCGCGGTGGCGGTCGCGGGCCACTACGCGTATGTGACCGACTACTACGCCGGCAGGCTCACGGCGATCGACATCTCCAATCCGGCCGCGCCGACGATCGCCGGCTCCAGCCAGGCGAGCAACGGCCTGCTCAACGCCTCCACCGTCAACGTCTCGGGCGGGTATGCGTACGTCGTCGCGAAGAATCGCAATGGCGTCAAAGGCTCGGAAAGCAACGACGACGGCACCGGCAACAGCTTCACGATCCTCGACATCCACACCAATCCGGCCGAACCGACGATCGTGGGATCGGTGCACGACTCCAACACCCTGTTCGGCGCCTACGGCGTGGCGATCTCCGGTCACTACGCGTTCGTAGCCTCCCAGGGCTGCCTCAGCGGCCAGCCCTGCCTCGACCACTCGGTGGGCTGCGCCTTCGCGGTCATCGACATCAACAACCCCGCCACGCCGACGATCGTCGCCGCGATTCACAGCACGCCCCTGCCGCCGCCGTGGGGAGGAACCGGAGCCCTCGGTCACGCCACGTCCGTCGCGATCTCCGGCAACTACGCATACGTGACAGCCGCCTATCAAAATCGCGTCACGGTGGTGAACATCGCCAACCCGCTGAGCCCCAAAATCGTCGCGTCCCCCAAGGACACCGTGGCCCTGCAATTCCCGGTGGACGTGGCGGTGAGCGGCCAGTACGCGTATGTGGTCGACCAGATCTCACCCGGACGCCTGACGGTCCTGGACGTGAGCAACCCCGCCAATCCGGTGATCGTCACGTCACTGGCCAACTCGGCGCTGAACGGCGCGTACCGAATCCGCGTGCGCGGGGATTTTGCGTATGTGTCCGCATCGTCCTCATCTGACGTGGCGGTGGTGGACATCTCCAACCCGCTGATCCCGCGCATAGCCGCGACGATCACGGACGGCACCCATCTGAGCAAGACCACCGGGCTGGACATCGACCCGTCGGGAAGCTACGTGGTGGCCAGCTCCCCCTATCTCTCCACCCAGAACCAGCCCACCTACCCACCGTATGCGCTGCAGACCGGCGGCCCGACCTTGACCGGGACCGTCTCTGCGATCACGTTGGATCCCGCCCCCATCGCGGTGACGATCTCACCGGCCTCCGAGCCGACCGACCCCACGGCGCAGACATCTGCGAACTTCAGCTTCTCCGTCAACGACGCAGTCGCGTCCGTGCGCTGCCAGCTCGATGGAACCTGGCTGCCCTGCACGACCCAGACCAGCCAGACATACAGCGCGCTTGCGGCGGGACCGCACACGTTCGCCGTGCTGGCGACCGACGCGGCCGGGCTCACGAACACCGCCACCTACAACTGGACCGTCACCGCACCGGCGAACACCGCGCCGCCGACGATCTCCGGAACGCCCGCCGTGGGACAGGTCCTGAGCGCCTCGACCGGCTCCTGGACGGGATCGCCCACGTTCGCCTACCAGTGGCTCAGCTGCGACGTGAACGGGCTCAGCTGCCTGCCGATCGCCGGCGCCACCTCCTCCACCTACACGCCTGGTGTCGCCGACGTGGGGCTGACGCTCGAGGCGCAGGTCACCGCCACGACGAGCGCTGGGGCGACCTCGCTTGCTTCCAGCCCCACGGCCGCCGTGAGCGCGCCGCCCGCCAACACCTCACCGCCCGCGGTCAGCGGATCGGCGACGCAGGGGCAGACCCTCACCGCGTCCACCGGCTCGTGGTCCGGCTACCCAGCGCCCACGTTCGCCTACCAATGGGAACGCTGCGACCAGACCGACGCGAACTGCCACGCCATCAGCGGCGCGAGCAACTCGACCTACACCGTCGAAGCGGCAGACCTGGGCTCGACCGTCCTCGTGGTCGTGACGGCCACCAACACCGCCGGCTCCGCACAGGCCAACTCGACCGCGAGCGCCACGATCACCGGCGCGCCCGTCAACACCTCACCCCCCACGATCACGACACAGGGACAGCTCCTCAGTGCCTCCACCGGCGCCTGGTCCGGCTACCCAGCACCCACGTTTGCCTACCAATGGCAGCGCTGCGACCAGAGCGGCGCGAACTGCAGCGCCGTGAGCGGCGCCACGTCCTCCACGTACGCCCTCCAGGAAGCCGACGTCGGCTCGACGCTGCTCGTCACGGTCACCGCCACCAACCCGGCGGGCTCCGCGCAGGCAAGCTCGACCGCCAGCGCAATCGTCACGGCCGCACCAGTCAACACCTCCCCACCCGCGATCACCGGCACCGCGACGCAAGGACAAACACTCTCCGCGTCCACCGGCGCATGGTCCGGCTACCCAGCGCCCACGTACGCCTACCAATGGCAACGCTGCAACCAGAGCGGCGCGAACTGCAACGCAGTGAGCGGCGCCACCTCCTCCACGTACGCCCTCCAGGAAGCCGACGTCGGCACGACGGTCACGGTCACGGTCACCGCCACCAACCCGGCGGGCTCCGCGCAGGCAAGCTCGACCGCCAGCGCAATCGTCACGGCCGCACCAGTCAACACCTCCCCACCCGCGATCACCGGCACCGCGACGCAAGGACAAACACTCTCCGCGTCCACCGGCGCATGGTCCGGCTACCCAGCACCCACGTACGCCTACCAATGGCAACGCTGCAACAGCCTCGGACAGAGCTGCTCCGCGATCGCGGGCGCAACCGCCTCCACCTACACCGCGCTCTCCGCTGACGTCGGCTCGACGCTCATCGTCACGGTCACCGCCACCAACACGGTGGGCTCTGCGCAGAGCAGCTCCGCAGCCAGCGCGATCGTCACGGCCGCACCCGTCAACACATCCGCACCCACGATCACCGGCACCGCGACCGAGGGTCAGCTACTCAGCGCCTCGACCGGCTCGTGGTCGGGCTACCCGGCGCCCACGTACACATACCAATGGCAGCGCTGCAACAGCCTCGGACAGAGCTGCTCCGCGATCGCGGGCGCAACCGCCTCCACCTACACCGCGCTCTCCGCTGACGTCGGCGGCAAGCTGATCGTGACGGTGACGGCGAGCAACAGCGTCGGCTCGGCGCAGTCGAGCTCGAACGCGACGGCCGTGGTGGCATCCGCACCGGGACCGCTGACGGCGCTGCTGGACAACTTCGCGCGCCCCGACAACACCGGCCCTCCCGGCCCGAGTTGGACACACATGGCCGTCTCCAGCACCAGCGCAAGCAACGACCTCTTCATCACCAACCAGCAGATCACCGGTCGCTCCGGCAGCAACGCCGACTTCTGGAACCCGCAGGCATTCGGGCCCAACAGCGAGGTGTGGGTGACGATCGCGGTCAAGCCGAACGTGGATCTCGACCCGGTGGTGCTGGGCCTTCGCTTCCAGAACCCCGCAGCCTCCAATGCGAGCGGCTATCAGGCGTACTACATCTTCCGCACCGGCCAGGCGGATCAATACAAGATCATCTCCCGCACCAACGGGACCACGAGCACGACTCTCTCCAGCGTCAACGGCCCAACGCTCTCGGCGGGCGATCAGCTTCTGTTCCGGGCGATCGGCACGACGCTGGAGCTGTGGAGGCTGCACACGGGCACGTGGACGAGGCTGCTCACCGCGACCGACAGCACCTTCCCGAGCGCCGGCTATCTCAACCTCACCGCCCGTAACGGCGCGGTCCGGATGACGAACTTCGGCGGAGGAACGCTGCCTTGACGTAGAGTCTGGAGCATGTGGTTCGTCCAACGGGGAGGAACGTCCACCACAGCTCGGCGGCGGGCGCCGGCGCCGCTGCTCGCAGTCGCCGTGCTGCTCTGCGCGATCGCCACCGGCGCGGCGCCGGCCGCGGCGAGCACGATCACCGGAGCCAGTCTCGCCACCTGCGAACCGGGTCCTTGCCTGCTGGCAGCGGGCGTCGAAACGGTGGAACTGGCGAACGTCAGCAACGACGACGGGACCACCTCCACGCGCAACTACGCGATCGAACGGCCGCAGCACCTCTCAGGCCGAGCGCCCGCCGTGCTCGTGTTCTATGGGTCCGGCGAATGCGACGTCTCCTCGTCCACGAGGTTCCGTCAGCTGTCGGCGGCGAACAGGTTCATGGTCGTGTACATGGCCGTTCCATGCGGTAGGGACAACAACTGGGACAAGCGCAACGTCGACTCGACCACCACGACCACCCCGGACGACGAGCCCTACGTGAACGCGGTGGTCGCCGACATCACCCGCTGCCCGGGCGCGTGCGCCGATCCGCAGCGTCTCTACGCCGCCGGGATGAGCAGCGGCGGCAACATGGTCGCCGACGTCATGTGCGACCCCACCAACTCCACCCTCTTCCGCGGCTACATGATCGACAGCTCGAGCCTGCCGCTGTTCAACGGCGAACCGCACTGTCCGAGCACCAACCGCAGCTTCTTCGCGATGCTCGCACTCAGCAACCTCGGCCTCGACGCGGGCCTCTACTACGACACCGACCCCAACAGTCCGCATCTCGACGTGCCCGCGTTCGCGGACTGGGCCGGGCGCAAGCTCGGCTGCTCTGGCGGACCGGTGCCCGGAGCGATCGGCCTTCCGAAAGCAACCACTCTCACCTACACCTCCGACGGCCCGTGCGCGTATGTCAGCCAGGGGTCGGCGGCGGTGATGTCACTGGGCGTGCAGAACGGCGCCCATGGCTGGGGCTGTCAGGACTCCGACCCGCTCGCAACGCCGTTTCTGTGCCCGACGCTGCCCAACCCTCCGGGGCTCGACCCGAACGGGCTGCCGCAGACGAACGGCCTGTTCGTGGAGGAACAGTTTTGGAACTTCGTGGCCCAGGGAGAATCATCCTCCGAAGCGGCGCCGCCGGCAGGTGAAGAACCACCCACCGAAGAACCGCCCGTGAGCGTCCCGCCGGCCGGCGTCCCGCCTGGTGGCGGCGGCTCGCCGCTGCCCAGCGCCGCTGGTGTTGGGGGGACGCACATCGCAAATACGCCCGTCGGCGAACCCCCGCAAGCGTGGATCGCGCTCGGCGATCAGTATGCGGCGGGAACCGGTGCTCCTCCCTACCTGACCGGGGACCCACGAGCCGACCGCTGCCGCCGCTCCCAGACCCCGTTTCCCTCGATCGCAGCCGGGCGGCTCGGGATCGCGCCCTCGACAGTGTCGGTTCACGCCTGCTACGGCTCTGGCGTACCCCAGTTCTTCAGCGCCACCGGACGGGATCGGGAACCGAGCCAACTCAGCTGGGTCAGCTCCGACAGCGACGTGATAACGCTCGCAGTCGGCTGGAACGACGCGTCGATGCCCGCCGCGATCGAGCACTGCGGCCGCGCACCCACGCACTGCAGGGCGGTATGGGGCCGGGCGTTCAGTGCCGCGCTCGCCACGCTGGGCGCCTCGTCGCGCCACCCGCGCTCCCTGCGGCATCTGTACGAAGCGATCGCCTCGAAGGCGCCGGTTGCGGTGGTGGTCGCGCTCGGCTACCCGCAGCCGTTCCCCGCGCACCCGCCGTCCTCCTGTCGCATCCGTTCCGGGCGGCTGACATTCACACGAGCGGCCATGCGCTGGGTCGATCGCGAGGTCGCGCGGCTCGACAGCACGATCCGGGACGCGGCGGACGCTGCCCACATCACCTACATCTCCGGCTCCAACGGGGCGTTCGCCGGGCATGAGCTGTGCACTAGGCGTCCGTATCTGAGCGAGTCGTTCGATCCCAACCGGCTCGGCCAGACCGCGCTGGCGGCGCTGCTCCTACGCGCGCTCGAATGACCGCCGGCGCCCACCGGTCGACCCGTCGGGCGTCCAGCTCGCGTCAGCCCTTGGCGTGAAGCTGGGAGCGCCCGTTGCGCGACCCGGCGTCGGCGCCCGCTTCGCTCAACGCCGAGGCGAGGATCCCGAGCGCCTGATCGAGTGTCTCGCGCGAGACGTTCAGCGGCGGCAGCAGCCTCACCACGCAGTCGCCGCGCCCGCCGAGCTCGATGACCAGCCCACGCTCGATCGCGCCGCGCTGCACGGCGGTTGCGGCCTCGCCGTTGGGGGCGCCCGTGGCCGCGTCGACGAGCTCGATGCCGAGCATCAGCCCGCCTCCGCGCACGTCGCCCACGATCGCGTGGTCGCGCTCGAATCCCTTCAGAACCTCCATCGCGTGGGCGCCGAGCTCGCGGACGTGCTCGAGAATCCCATCGCGTTGCATGATCCGCGCCGCCGCCACGCTGGCGGCGAACGCGAGCTGGTTGCCGCGGAACGTGCCCGTGTGGGCTCCGGGCGCGAACTCGTCCAGGCTCTCGTGGTGCAGCAGGATCGCCACCGGCATCCCCATCCCGCCGATCGCCTTGGAGGCCACGATCGCATCGGGCTCGATGCCGTGCTGCTCGAACGCGAACCACGTCCCCGTGCGCCCGCCGCCGGTCTGCACCTCGTCAGCGATCAACGGGATCCCGAGCTCTCGCGTCACACGCCGCAGACCCTGCACGAAGTCGCTCGACGCGGGGATCACGCCCCCCTCGCCCTGGATCATCTCGACGATCACCGCCGCCGGCAGCGGGATGCCGCCGAGCGGGTCGCGCAGCGAGCGCTCCAGATATTCCAGGCACCGCTGCCCGCTCTGCTCGCCTGCGCCCAGCGAGCACCTGAGCGGATATGGGTACGGGAAGAAGTGCACGCCGGGGACACGCCCGGCGACCCGCTCCTTCTGCTTCACGAGCCCCGAGATCGTCATCGCGGCGTGCGAGGAGCCATGGAACGCGCCCTGAAAGGCGACGATCTCCGAGCGGCCGGTGGCCGTCTTGCACAGCTTCAGCGCCGCATCGACGGCGTCCGCCCCGCTGGGGCCGCAGAACTCGATGCGCATGCTCGAGCGCATGCCCTCCGGCAGCAGCGAGAGCTGCGTGGAGATGAACTCGTCGCGGATCTCCGTGGGGAAGTCCAGCCCGTGCGTGAGCAGCGGAAGCTGGTGGGCGATAGCGTCCACCAGCTCGGGGTGGCTGTGGCCCAGCGGCAGCGCGCCGGCGCCGGTGAGGAAGTCGATGAAGACGTTTCCGTCGAGGTCTTCCACGTAGGAGCCGGCGCCTCGCTTGATCGCGATGGGCAAGCCGCGCGGATACGTGCGCACGCTCGACTCGTTCTGCGCCTGGCGCTCCAGCAGCCGAGCGGACAGGGGCCCTGGCACCGGTGTCCTTACCGACGGTTCTTGCTGGAGTGTCTTCTGAGCCCCGTTCAGCCCGTTGGAAGACAACCCCCCGCTTGACTGCACTCCGGTCGACTCGATAGAAGAATTGTAACGCACGCAATTTCCTTTTTTGATGGCCGGCCGACATCGGCCTCTGCCAAGATGTCGGCTGTGCGCGTGTATTTCCTTAGCGCACGTCTGAGAGCTGTTCCGTACCCCAACGTCAGGATGAGCGTGAACGAAGGCCCCGCAAGCGCACGGAGATGGAGTCTCGTCGTCGCTCTGGGTGCTGTCGCGCTGCTCGGGGGCGGCTGTGGCGCTGGCGCAAGCTTACCGTCAACCCGGCTTGCCACGCGGTCAGTATCCGGCCGTCCGCATGGCAGCGTCGACGCTTCGGCGGGCGCTGTCGGGCAGTCCGCGTTCGGCAGGAGGCCCCCGCCGGTCATCCACCTCCCGCCACGGTGGAGCCACAGCAGCCGTGTGCCGCTCGTGATCGCGCTGCACCCAAGCGGCGGAGATCCCGCGAAATTCGAGGCCAAGTCCGGCTGGGACCGGGTCGCCGACGAGCATGGCTTCGTCGTCGCATATCTGGGGTCGGGGCCACCGGCATGGAAGTCCCCCTCCAACGTCGCCTACATCAAGGCGCAGATCGCGTCTATCGAGGCGCGCTACAACATCGACCGTCACCGCGTGTACGTGACGGGCTTCTCCGCGGGCGCGTACATCTCCTATTTCGTCGGCTGCAGGCTCAGCGCCACCGTGGCGGCGATCGCCCCCGTATCGGGCGGAATGCTGCCCCAGCGCTGCAACCTCACGCGTCCGATCTCAGAGCTCACGATCGTCGGCACGCACGACATCGTTCCCCTCTCCGGCACCGCGAAGTTCCCGTCTCCCGCCAGGGTGACCGCCCTGTGGCGGCGGCTCGACCGCTGCTCGAGCAGACCCGTCCACGTCACGGTCGTGGGGCCGGCGAGGGAGCGTGTCTGGTCGTCGTGCGCCGAAGGCACCGCGGTCGGCTTCTACGTGATCGCCGGTGGGCGCCACGTGTACCCGGGATCGCCGGGGCTGGCTCCATCCGAACCGGACGCGCAGTACAAGGCGAGCGAGGCCGTGTGGGCCTTCTTCGCCGCCCACCGGTCGCGCGGCTGAGCCCGCGACCGGTGGCGATGCGAAGCGACTCGTTCCCTACGCCGCGGCCGGCGTCACGTCGTCCGCGTGCTCCATCTTGCCCATCGCGACGATGATCTTGCGCTTGCCCACGAACGGGCGACGCGCGTGCGCCACGATCATGTTGTCCAGCGCGATCAGGTCGCTCGTCTGCCACGGCGCTTCCACGCACAGCTCCTCGTAGACCTCGCCGATCCGGTTCATCACCTCGTCGGGGATGGGCGTGCCGTCGCCGTAGTACACGTTGCGCGGCAGATCCTCGTCGGCGAACAGCTGGCGCAGAGCGGTGCGCGTCTCCTCGTCCAGGCACGCCACGTGGTGCAGCTGCACCTGGTTGAAGAACAGCTTCTCGCCCGTGCGGGGGTGCGTGCGCACGCCCTTCGCGAGCTGCTTGACGCGCAGGCCCAGATCGGTCCATTCGCACGTCATGCCCGCTTTCGCGCACGTGCGCTCGACCGCGGCCTTGTCGTCGGTGTGGAAGAAGTCCTGCCATGGCACGTCCACGCCCTCGGAGAAGTTGCGCACGTACATCAGGTCTTTGCTCTCGAACGCTTCCACGATCTCTTTGTCGAGCTTCTCGTAGACCTCGCGACAGTCCAGCAGCGGGGTCTCGCCCTGCTGCTCGGAGGGGGTGACGCAGAAGAAGAACTGCCGCGTGGGCCAGCTGGAGAAGTGCGAGCTCTCGTTGTGGAACAGGATCATCTTGTCCGGCGGGTAGGGCGTGGAGTGGTAGATCCGCTCGCCGCTCTCCTCGGGCGGCAGGTCGCCGTACTCGCCGAACAGCTCGCCCGCGATCGTCGAGGCGACGGCCTCGAATTCGGGCGCGCCGGCGAGCGGGAAGCCCCGGAAGATGATCGCGCCGTAGCGGTCCATGTAGCCCTCGAACTCCTCGGAGTTGCTGGAGCACCAGGCCGCCAGGTCGACGTTGTCGACCGCCGGTTCGATGACCAGCGGCATGTGGTTCTCCTTGCCGGGCAGAAAGCCGGTCCTCACCAGCTCCGTCGTCTGCACCGCCTTGCGACGCATTCCTCTCAGGCCACCAGCGGCGCCAGACGGTCCTTGTTGTGCGCTCATTCCACCTACTCCTGTCCGGGCATGCTGCCCTCGTTCGTGTCCACTATCCGTCGCTCCACGACACGCCATCCCTGGGCGCGTAGAGCCACTGCCGCGATATATCCAGCCCGATGGTCGCTCAAATCCTCCATCTGCCACTGCCCCGGCTCCTGCTCGCACCAGGCGGTGCGCAGGAGCGCGGCGGGGGCGTCAGGTGCAAGTGTGACATCGAAACTGTCCAAAGCCAAATTCAGCCCATCGCCGCGCGCCTTGATGAACGCCTCCTTGCGGGTCCAGCAGGTCAGGAACGCGCGCGGCTGAGCCTCCACCGGCAACGCTCGCAGGACGCTCACCTCCGCCGGTGAGAAGAACCGCTCCGCGACACGCCCGCGGCTGCGGCCTGGCCGCTCCAGCTCGACGTCGACGCCGATCTCGCCCGTGCTGCTGAAGGCGTATAGAGCCACCGAGCCGGAGTGGGAGAGGTTGAACCACGGACCGCCGCTCAGCGCCGGCTTGTCGAACTGCCCGTACTCGAACGTCAACTCTTCGGCAGCGGCTTGGCAATAGCTGCCGAGCAGGCCCCGCAGCAGGGCGCGGCCGACGACGTAGCGCGAGCGGTCACTCTCGAAGCGGAAGCGCTCCGCGCGCGCGAGCTCGTCGGCGGCGAGCAGCGAGCGCATCCGCGCGACCGTCTCGGCAGGGCGCGCAAGCGAGGCGCGCCACACGTGGACCTCCCCGGGCGGCAGATCCCAGCCGATGCCTCGATCGTCGAACGTCAGCGCCCGAGCGGCCTCGTCGCCCCTTTCGATGGCCGACAGCACGTCAACAATGGTAGGGACATCCGCTACCATCGACACCACGTTTGGGTCGGTCGCAGCGGATGAATGCGACTGGAACGGGCGATCGGACGCCTTCAACATCACCATCGCACGTGGAGCCAGAGGCTATTCCGACAGAGGACAACATGACGCGTCCAGCTCATCAGGAAGAGGAGCCGATGCTCACCGAGACAGAGCGCCAACGCCTGTTGGTCGACTTCAACGACACCGCCGCCGACTACCCGCGGCGGTGCATTCACGAGTTGATCGCAGCGCAGGCGAGCACCGTGCCCGAGGCGGTGGCCGTCGAGTTTGGGGACGAGCGGCTCACCTACGCGGAGCTCGAGCAGCGCGCGAGCCAACTGGCGCACCACCTCGTGGGCCTCGGCGTGGGCCCCGACGTCCTGGTCGGCATCTGCACGGTGCGCTCGCTGGAGATGGTCGTGGGGCTGCTGGGGATCCTGAAAGCGGGCGGCGCGTACGTGCCGGTCGACCCGACCTACCCGGCCGACCGCCAGGAGTACATGCTCACCAACTCCGAAGCGCCGGTGATCGTGACGCAGGAGAGCCTGCGCGCCTCGCTGCCGCCGGGCCACGCTCAGGTCGTGTGCCTCGACACGGACTGGCCGACGATCGCGCGCCATCCGACCGAGCCTCCCGCTGTGGAGGCCGACCCCGAGCAGCTCGCGTACGTGATCTACACGTCCGGGCTCCACGGGCAAGCCGAAGGGCGTCCAGATCCCCCACCGCGCGCTCGTGAACTTCCTCAGCACGATGCGCGAGAAGCCGGGCCTGACCGCGCGAGGACGTGCTCGTGGCGGTGACCACGCTGTCGTTCGACATCGCGGGCCTGGAGCTGTATCTGCCGTTGACGACGGGCGCGCGCATCGTGCTCTCCCCGGCGGAGACCAGCGAAGACCCGCGCGCGCTGGCGGCGCTGCTGGAGCGCACGCAGGCGAGCGTCATGCAGGCGACGCCGACCACGTGGCGGATGCTGATCGACGGCGGCTGGCCGGGGCGGCAGGGGCTGAAGGCGCTGTGCGGCGGCGAGGCGCTGCCGGTCGCGCTCGCCGACCGCCTGGTCGCGGCGGGCCTGGAGCTGTGGAACATGTACGGGCCGACCGAGACGACGATCTGGTCGACGTGCGCGCGGATCGACACGCAGGGCGAGACGCTGACGATCGGTCGCCCGATCGCCAACACGACCCTCTACATCCTCGACGCGGCGATGGCGCCCGTTCCGGTGGGGGTGGCGGGCGAGCTGTGGATCGGCGGCGACGGTCTCGCGCGCGGCTACCGCGGACGGCCCGACCTGACCGAGGAGCGGTTCGTGGCGCACCCGTTCGACTCCACGCCCGGCGCGCGGATCTACCGCACCGGCGACCTCGCGCGCTACCGCGCCGACGGCACCGTCGAGTTCCTCGGCCGCATCGACCACCAGGTGAAGGTGCGCGGCTTTCGCATCGAGCTGGGCGAGATCGAGACGATCCTCGGCCGCCACCCGGAGATCGTCGAAGCGATCGTCGTCGCGCGCGGCAGCGGCGCGGAGGCTGAGCTCGCCGCGTACGTGACCGCCCGCCGGGAGCCCGTTCGCCGCGCACGAGCTGCGCGCGCACTGCGGCAAGTCGCTGCCCGACTACATGGTCCCCTCGACCGTCACCACGCTCGAGGAGTTCCCGCTGACGCCCAACGGCAAGATCGACCGCAAGGCGCTGCCGGAGCCCGTCCGCGAACGCTCCGACGCGCACGAGCTCGTGGCGCCCCGCACGGCACTCGAGAGCAAGCTCGCCGCGATCTGGGAACGCGAGCTCGACATCCAGCCGATCGGGGTGACGGACGACTTCTTCGACCTCGGCGTGACCTCGATCGTCGCCGCGACGCTGTTCGCCGCGATCGAGCACGAGCTCGGCGACAGCCTGCCGCTGGGAGCGATCTTCCGGGCCCCCACGATCGAGAAGCTCGCTGCGCTGATCGAGGGCGAGCGAGGACACCTCGCGCTGGACCTCGCTCGTTCCGATCCAGCCGCTCGGCTCGCGCCCGCCGATCTTCTGCGTGCACGGCGGCGCCGGCACGATCCTGCACCTGCAGCCGCTCGCGCGCCGGCTCGGCTCCGAGCAGCCGTTCTACGGCCTGCAGTCGAGCGGGCTCTACGGCGGCAGCTCCCCGCTTCGCGGCGGTCGAGGAGATGGCCTCGCACTACCTCTCCGAGATGCGCCAGGTGCACACGGGCGGGCCGTGGCTGATCGCCGGCTACTGCTTCGGCACGATCGTCGCGTTCGAGATCGCGCAGCGGCTGCTCGCCGAGGGCGAGGACGTGCAGATGCTCGCGCTGTTCAACGGCCCCAGCCCGGCGTGGATCCACGAGTGGGGCTGGTACGGCAATCAGCCCTCGCATCGCAGGTCCAAGCCGCGGCCCGTGCGCATCACGCGCAAACAGCGTCTGCTGCGCGCGGCGCGCCAGCCCTGGCGGCTGTTCACGTGGTTCTCCTGGCACGCGGGGCAGCGGATCGGCAAGCTGCGCGTGAAGCTCGCAATGGCGCGCGGGCGTCCGATCCCCGAGCGGCTGCGCGAGGAGTTCTTCTTCGATCTTCACGCCCGCGCCGAGCGCGCCTACGAGCCGACCCCCTATCCGAGGGAGTTGCTGGTGTTCTACGGCGAGGGCCTCTACGAAGACCCGGAGCTCGGCTGGGGCGCGTTCGCGACGGGCGGCGTGCGGACGTTCGCAGTGCCGGGCGAGCACAACAACAACCGTGAAGCGATGAAAGAGCCCGCCGTGCAGTACGTAGCGGAGTGGATCGAGGATTATCTGGGAGATCTCGAGGCCACCCCGCGCGCCGAGGCCGCGAGCGCGACGTGAGCGATCCCCGCACGGCGCGCCTGAAGCGGCGACTCGGCGACCTGGACACCCACGCCCGCCGGCGTCTCCCCAAGCCCGTATACCGCTCGATCGTCGGCGGCTACAACGGCCTGCGCGCGCGCAGCGGCCGGGGCCCCGGCAGAGGACGGCTGCTTCCGGACTTCGTCATCATCGGAGCGGCCAAGGCCGGCACCACGAGCCTGTTCGGCTGGCTGAGCGAGCACCCGTTCGTGGAGCCCGCGTGCAAGAAGGAGGTGCACTACTTCGACTACAACCACTTTCGCGGCGAGGACTGGTACCGCCAGCACTTTCCCGCTGCAGGCCGATCGCGATCGCTTCGCCGCCGAGCACGGCCGCCCGTTCATCACCGGCGAGGCGAGCCCGTCCTACCTCTCCCACCAGTGGGCGCCGCAGCGACTCGCGCAGCTCGTGCCGAACGCGAAGCTGCTGGTCGCGATGCGCAACCCCGTCGATCGCGCGTACTCGCAGTTTCAGATGTCCAGGCGCGAGCAGGAGGAGCCGCTGGAGTCCTTCATGGACGCGATCGCCGCCGAGGAGGAGCGGCTCGCGCCGGAGCGCGCGCGGATGCTCGCCGAGGAGACGTACAATAGCTGGCCGATCGGCTGCTGGTCGTATCTGATGCGGGGCCGCTACGCCGAGCAGATCGAGCATTGGATGGCGTTCTTCCCGCGCAAGCAGTTCCACTTCGTCACGCTCGAGCAGCTCGCCGATGACCCACAGCGGGCGCTCGAAGGCGTGCACGAGTTCCTGGAGATCCCCGCCCACGACTACGCCGCGCTCCCGCGTCTGCACAGCGCGCAGTACGACTCGATCGGCGCGGACGCGCGCGAGCAGCTCGCGGCGTACTTTCGCCCGCACAACGAGCGCCTGTACGAGCTCGTGGGCAGCGACTTCGGCTGGGAGCGCTGACGGGGAAGGCGCCGCCGCGTTCCTCGCCATAGGATCGAGCCATGCCGAGCACCGTCTTCATCACCGGCGCCGCCCGCGGCGTGGGGCGCGCGACCGCGCTGGCGTTCGCGGCCGGGGGCGCGAACCTGCTGCTGAGCGACATCTGCGCTCCGATCGATGAGTGCCCCTACCCGCTCGGGACCTCCGAGCAGCTCGAGGAGAGTGCCGGCAAATGCCGCACGCTGGGCGCGCGCGTCGCGACGGCCGTCGTCGACGTTCGCGAGCAGGCGCAGATCGACGCGGCCGTCGAGCTGTGCCACTCCGAGCTCGGCCCGATCGACGTGCTCGTCAACAACGCCGGGCTCGTCGGCCCCGCGGGCGCGCCCGCACACGAACTGGAGGAGGACGAGTGGACGACGATGGTCGACGTCGACCTCAACGGGCCGTGGCGCTGCGCAAAGGCCGTCCTGCCCGACATGCTCGCCCGTCGCGGCGGCGCGATCGTCAACGTCGCCTCCACCGCCGGCCTGGTCGCGTTCCCGTTCTTCGCCAACTACGTCGCCGCCAAGCACGGCGTGATCGGGCTCACGCGCGCGCTCGCGCTCGACTACGCGCCACACTCGATCCGCGTCAACGCGATCTGTCCCGACCTCCGTGCGCGACGAGCCGGAGCTCGACTCCGCCATGCTCGGCGGGGTCGCGTCGATGCTGGGCGTCGACGCGGAGGACTACGAGGCGCTGTCGCTTCCGCACCACCCGCTCGGCTCGCTCGTCAGCGGCGCCGACGTCGCCGCGGCGATCGTGTGGCTGTGCTCGGAGGGCGCCGGGCGCGTGACGGGCGCGGTGATCCCCGTCGACGCTGGCTTCACCGCGCGCTGAGCAACGTTTCGTGGGGCGCCATCGGCAGTCAGAAACATGACTGACGCCCCCTCGGCAGTTGACAGCCCGCTGCCGACTATCCCCTAGTCACATGTTTCACCGCGGCTCGCGAGACCTCGGGGCAACCTTCAGAATTCCCTACGGGGAAATCGACAGCCGGCGGTGACGCACACGTGGAGCGTCGTCCTTCCCGCTATGCATACTTCACGCTGCAATTCAGCGTCCCAGCCACCTGGCTCAAACTCTGCTTGGAGGATCAGATGTCGGAGATCGACGAGAGCGCGACACACAGTGACGACGGAGCCAGGACGGAGGATGCGGTTGCATCCCAATTCAGCACCCGCCGCGCCGCCCTGGGCGTGGTCGCAGCCGCGACCGCTGGGTTCGTCGCCGACCAAGCCCTCTCGCCAGACCGCGCAAAGGCCGTCGAATCGGTCACCAGCGTCAACACTAAAACCGGCGCAGTATCGCTGCCGGCGCTCAACACAGCGGGCGAACTGTCCTCGTCGCTGACCGCGGGAGGCGCCACCACCGGCAACCTTGGGCGCACCTCGACGATCGTGGCTCCCGTCCTGCGTGACGTCGTCAGCATCCTCGACTTCGCCGAAGCGAGCAGCGGAAACGGCTCCAGCGACGACACTGCGATCTTCCAGGCCGCCGTCACCGCGGTGGGCACGGCGGGCGGCGGGACGCTCGTCGTCACCCCTCTGAATCCAAAAGGCGAACCCGCCTCATGGAAGCTGAAACATGTCGTGATCGCCGACAACGTCACGATCTCGGCGTATGGAGCGAACTTCTCCGTCACCGGAGAAGAAGAAGGCGCCCTGTTCGGCGACAAAAACAACGGCGGCGAAAAAGGCAAAATCCAGCACAAAAACTTTCGTCTCTATGGCGGCATCTTCAACGGGACCGGGCTCGAGAAACCCAACCAGGGCTGCTTTGCCGCATGGCGAGCCGAAGATTTCGTGATCCGCGACATGAAAGTGACGAACTGGGGAAAAACCAACCTCGCCGGTCCGATCTTCTTCGCCGACTCCCATCGCATCAGGGTCGAAGGCAACACGCTCGTCGGATGCTGCGGCGGCGGCGGACAGAACGCGATCAACTTCAGCGCCCAGACCTTCGGCGAAGCGACCACGCCGTACACGGAAATCCTCATCACCAACAACATCGTCACCGGTGGCGGCGCCGCGCCGATCTGCGTGCAGCTGCAGCTCTCCAACCAGTATGTCAACACCGTCCCAGACCGGATCGTCATCGCCAACAACATCTGCGAAACCACCACCTCGTTTGCGGCGATCGCGATCGAGATCGGCGGAGGGGCGGGCAGCGAATACCCCAAAAGCTCGCTCGAACAGATCATCATCACCAACAACGTCTGCACCATGACCGGCAGCAGCGGCAGCGGCGCTGGCATCTTCGTCAACAACGACAGCTCTCCCGAACGGCTAACGAGCGCGACATTGTTCGCGGACATCAAGATCGCGAACAACATCGTCGAATCCGGACGCAACGGGATCACCACCGAAGGCAGCCGGATCACGATCGAGAACAACACGATCACCGCCGCGAACCACGGCATCTTCTGCCGGGGTGTCGGCAGCGAAGGCGGCGGCACCACCGGCCCTCCGATCAACGCCGCGACTCACGTCCACGTCAAAGGCGGCAGCATCCGCATGAAAGGGGCGGGGGCGGGCGGCACCGCCGGCGTGTTCTTCAACCTCGTCACCGACAGCTCCATCGACACCGACGTGTTCTACGCCAACGGAGCCGAAGGCGAAAGCAAAGGCGTGTTCCTGAAGAACTGCACGCGCGTGGATCTCAACGCGAGGGTCAGCTTCGCCCCGCGCCAGGGCATCCTCGTGGAAGGCGGCGGGAACATCCTGATCAACCCCGGCACCCGTGTGTACAACCCCGCGAGCCAGACCGCGACCGCCGGCATTCAGACGACCAAAGTCGTCGGCCCCGTATGGGTGCGAGGCGCACACGTACGCGACGATCGCGGCGGCAGCGCGACGATGACATATGGGCTCTCGAACGAAAGTCCCGAAACCGGCGGCGTCGTCTACTCGCTCAACAACGTGTTCCTCGGCTACACGAAAACCGCGCCGTGGAACGGCACGATCACCACGCAGCTCAACGACGTGATCGACGAAACCGGCGTCATCTGGACGGGGCGCAGGCGCGAAACCTGGGGCACCGCAGCGCCAACCACGGGCAGTTGGACCGAAGGCGACAAGTGCTGGAACACCAAACCGACCACCACCACGAGCCCAGCCTTTTGGATGTGCATCACCGCCGGTACCCCCGGCACCTGGCAAGAATGCAAACTGTGAGCAAAAGCAAGAGCAAACAGCAGGGCCATCCAGCAAGAAAGCCGCGACACGTACGCCGCCAGGAGCAAAAGCAGCGCTTTCTCCAACCCGACGCCACCGAGCAGGCCGTACAAGAGCTCAACCGCAGGATGCGGGCGCACATCCACGAGGCGCAGCCTGGGGACGGCCTCGTCGTCGGGCCACTCAAAATCGCCGCCGAACACCTGGTGAGTCAACTCCAGGCCGAGCACAACCTGCCTGGAGAGGATCAGAAGGCGATGATCGTCGCGTATCTCGTCGGGGCCTGGGGGGAGATCGCGCACGCCTTTCCGGAGATCCCTGCGCTGCCGAGCTACGGGGAGTGGCGCGAGCGCTCACGCGCGGCGGTGCTCGCCGCCCCGCCATCCGGCGAGTGATCACGTCCAGCGGACGGCTGGCCCCGAGTTCTCCGGCCTGTCTAGCCGCGCGAGCCGCCTCGGCGGAAGCTGCGGATCCCGCCGCCCGCGCCGGCTGGCGCGCCCTGGCCGTTCGTGTCCGCGTTCGTCGCGCTCTCCGACGCGAGCGTCACGCCCAGCAGCCGCGTGTCGGGCTCGGTGACGAGCGTTCGCAGCAGCGCCTCGAAGTCCTTCGCCAGCCGTGCGATCGTCGGCTCCTCGAAGCGCGCGACGTCGTAGTTCAGTTCGGCGTCGATGCCGTCCTCGCGCACGTGCAGTTCGAGCGCCAGCTCGAAGCGCGCGAGGCCGAGGTCGACCGGCAGCGGGCGGGCGCTCGTGCCCTGAAGGTCGAGCGCAGGGGCGTCACCCACGCGCACGCGGAAGTTGACCTGGAACAGCGGGTTGACGCCCGGCACGCGCTCGGGCCGTACCGCTTCCACGACCAGCTCCAGCGGCACCTCCTGGTGCTCGTAGGAGGCCAGCACCGAGTCGCGCACGCGGCTCAGCAGCTCCGCGAACGTGGGATTGCCGTCCATGCGCACCCTCACCACGATCGTGTTCGCGAAGAACCCGATCAGGTGCTCGAGCCCCGGCTGCTCGCGGTTGGCCATCGGGCCGCCGAAGAGGATGTCGTCCTGGCCGCTGGAGCGATACAACAGCGTCGCGAAGCTCGCCAGCAGCAGCATGTAGGGCGTCACGCCCGTCGCGCTGCTCAGCGCGCGCACCGCCTCGGCGATCTGCGCGTCGAGCGTGAAGTGGTGCGTCGCCCCCTCGAACGTCTCCCCCTCCACCCGCGGGCGATCCGCGGGGAGCTCCGTCACGGTGGGCGCGCCGGCCAGGTGTGTGCGCCAGAAGTCGAGCTCGCCGTGCAGGCGCTCGCCCTGCAGGTGGCCGCGCTGCCACGCGGCGAAGTCGCGGTACTGGAGCGGCAGCTGTGGCAGCTGCGGATCGCGCTGCGCGAGGTTCGCCGCGTAGCAGCTCGCCGACCTCGCGGTAGAGGACCTCAACCGCCCACGCGTCGAACGCCACGTGGTGGGGCGCGAACAGGATCGCGTGCTCCTCGGGGGCGAGCCGGAACAGCGTCGTGCGCAGCATCAGCTCCGCCGCGAGGTCGAACGGCGTGAGCGCGCGCTCGCGCATCAGACGCGCCAGCTCCGCCGCCTGCTCCTCAACAGAGCGCTCGAGAGATCGACGACGGGCAGATCGACGTCCCACTCCTCGAGCACCACCTGGCTGGGCGTGGCCTGCTCGCCCCACACCAGCACCGTGCGCAGCGCCTCCTGGCGCTCGAACACCGTGCGCAGCGCACCGTGCAGCGCGTCGACGTCGAGCGGGCCCGTCGACGCGCCACGCGAGCGCCGCGTTGTACGTCACGCTCCCCGGCGTCAGCTGGTCGAAGAACAGCAGCTGCTGCTGCGGGAACGACAGCGGGTAGCCCCCCGAGGCCGGCGCAGCGGCCTGCACGGAGCTCGCCGCGTCCGATGCGCCGTTCACCTCGGCGGCGATCTTCGGCGGCGCGGGCGAGGGCGAGACAGGCGAGCCGTTAGCCACAGCGCCATCGCCGCGAGCGGCGTCGACCGCCGCCGCGAACTCCCTCAGCGTGGGCTGCTCGAACAGCGCCCGCACCGAGATGTCGACCTCGCAGCGCTTGCGCACCTGCGTGACCACGCGCGCCGCGAGCAGCGAATGGCCGCCGAGGTTGAAGAAGTTGTCATCCGCCCCGACACGCTCGATCGCCGAGGACCTTCTGCCAGACCTCCGCGACCGTCTTCTCGGTCTCCGTCTCGGGCTCCAGCGAAGTCGGCGGCCACCTCCGCCTCCCAGCTCGGCGCCGGCAGGGCGCGGCGGTCGATCTTGCCGTTGCGCGTCAGCGGGATGCGCTCGAGCAGCGATCGATCGACGCGGGGACCATGTAGCCGGGAAGCCTTGTCTGCATGTGAGCGAGCAGCCCGTCGCGCAGCTCCGCGCTCGCCGACGCATCGGCGTGCGCGTCGTCCGCGACCACGTAGGCCGCGAGGCGCGTGTCGCCGGGCGCCACCTCGATCGCCACGACCGCGCAGTCGCTCGACGCCGCGCGTGCTCGCGGATCGTGCTCTCGATCTCGCCGAGCTCGATCCGGAAGCCGCGGATCTTGACCTGGTCGTCGGCCCTGCCGCGGAAGTCGAGCTCGCCGTCGGGCAGGCGCGCAGCTACATCGCCGGTCCGGTAGAGCCGTCCCGGCCCGAACGGGTTCTCGATGAACCGCTCGGCAGTCAGCTCCGGCCGGTTCAGGTAGCCGCGGGCCACGCCCGCGCCGCCGACGTACAGCTCGCCGGCCACGCCGCCCGGAACCGGCACGCCCGTTGCGATCGAGCACGTACACGCTCAGGTCGGGGATCGGCACGCCCGATCGGGCTCGTGTCGCGCTCGCAGTCCGCCGCGCTCAGCGGACGGTAGGTGACGTGCACAGTCGTCTCGGTGATCCCGTACATGTTCACCAGCGTCGGCGCCGCCGTCGCCGATGCTGCTCGAACCACGGGCGCAGCGCCGGCGGGCGCAACGCCTCGCCGCCGAAGATCACGAAGCGCAGCGCCAGCTCGCCCGCCCGCCGCAGCAGCTCGTCCTGCACGGCCGCGAACAGGCTCGGGGTGGCGTTCAGCACGCGTCACGCCGCGCTCCGCCACGAGCGCCGCGAGCGCCTGCGGCGAGCGCGTCGTCCACACCGGCGAGATGACCAGCTGCCCGCCGTGGGCCAGCGCGCCCCACAGCTCCCACACGCTGAAGTCGAACGCGTAGGAGTGCAGCAGCATCCACACGTCTCGCGCGCCCGAAGCCGAACCACTCCTCCGTGGCGCTGAACAGACGGGCGACCTGGCGGTGCTCGACCAGCACGCCCTTCGGGCGCCCCGTCGAGCCGGACGTGTAGATCACGTAGGCGAGGTGTCTCGGGCACGACCCCCGCTGACCGGGTTCGACGGCGCTCAGCGCGGCGAGCTCCGCGGCGTCGCCGTCGAGGCACACGGCCCTGGCGTCGATCTCGCCGCAGGCGCTCCAGCAGACGCTCGCGTCGGTGACGATCAGCTCAGCGCCGGCGTCGGCGAGCACGAAGTCCAGGCGCTCGCGCGGGTGCTCCGGGTCGAGCGGCAGGTAAGCGGCGCCCGCCTTCAGCACAGCGAGGATCGCCGCGAGCAGCTCCAGCGAGGGCTCGAGGAACAGCGCCACGAGCTTCTCCGGGCCCGCGCCGCAGCTCGATCAGCCGGTGCGCGAGCCGGTTGGCGCGCTCGTTCAGCTCGCCGTAGGTGAGCGACTCGCCCTCGTAGCTCACGGCCACCGCGTCGGGGGCCTCCGCAGCGCGGCGCTCGAACACCTCGTGCATGCACGCACACCGGGTACTCGCGCCCGCGCTCGCGTCCGGCCGCGCAGCGCCTGCTCGCGTTCCTCGCCGTCGAGCAGATGCCAGCTCGTCGATCGAGCGCGTCGGGTCGCGCGAGCGCGCCCTCGAGCAGCCGCACGTAGCGGCGCGACAGCCGTTCGATCGTCGCCGCGTCGAACAGGTCGGTGCTGTACTCCCACGCCAGTTCCAGCTCCTCCCCCGGCTCCTCCTCGACGAACAGCGTCAGATCGAAGCGCGACGTCGTGGGGCGCGCGTCGTAAGGCTCCGCGCCCTCGATCGAGCAGCGCCGCGAGCGGCACGTGCGCGCAGAACACCTGGAACAGCGGGTGGCGGCTGAGGTCGCGCTCCGATGGCGAGCCGCGCGACGATCTCCTGAAGCGGCGCCTGCTCGTGCGCCATCGCCCACAGCACCGTCTCGCGCACGCGCGCGACCAGCTCGCCGAAGCTCGGCTCGCCTGAGAGATCGCCGCGCAGCGCCACCGTGTTGGCGAACAGGCCCACGCCGTCCTCCAGCTCCGGGCGGTCCCGCCCGGCCGTGGTCGCCCCGATCACGATGTCTTCCTGGCCGCCGTGGCGGTACAGCAGCGCGTAGTACGCCGCCAGCAGCGTCGCGAACGGCGTCGCCCTCGCGCTCGCGTGCGAAGCGACGGACCGAAGCGGTCGTGTCCGACGCGAGCGGCACGCGGTACGTCGCGCCCCGTAGCTGGGGGTCGCCGGGCGCGGACGGTCGCTCGGCAGCTCCAGCGCCTCGGGCGCGCCCGCCAGGCGCTCCAGCCACGGCGCCGTCGACCGCGTCGAGCCCCTGCGCTTCGAGCGCGCGCGCGCTGGCAGCGCGCGAACTCCCCGTACTGTATCCTCGGCTCGGCCAGCTGCGATCTGCTCGCCGCGGCGGTACGCCTCGTACAGCGTCCCCAGCTCGCGCATCACGACCGTCTGCGAGCAGCCGTCGCAGACGATGTGGTGGAAGACCAGCTCCAGCACGTGCTCGTCGTCTGCGACGCGCAGCAGCACCGCGCGCAGCAGCGGGCCGCGCTCGAGGTCGAACGGACGGCTCGCGAGCTCCGTCGACGACCCGCTGCGCCTCGCCCTCGGAGTCCTGCTCGCCGCGCACGTCGAGCAGCTCCAGTTCCACCGTGCCGTCCGCCGCGGCGCATCGCCACGGCGCGTCCGTCGCGCGTGGCGAACGTCGTCCGCAGGGCCTCGTGACGGTTGACGACATCCTGCAACGCCCGTTTCATGGCGTCCACGTCGACGGTCCCGCGCAGGCGAGCGCCGATCGGCATGTTGTACGCGGCGCTCGATGCCCCCCAGCTGCTCCAGGAACCACAGCCGCTCCTGGGCGAAGCTCAGGCGAGCGTCACCGTCGGCGCCCTGCTCGTGCGTGCCCCCGTCGTGCGCGGGAGCGGATGGCGTGGGTGCGGATGCCACGGGCGCGTCGGGCCGGTTCGCGAGCTCGCGCGCCACGGCGCTCGCGAGCGCCCCCACGGTCGGCCCGTCGAGGAAGTCGACGAAGTCCACCTGCACGGCCATCCGCTCTTCGACAGCCGCCAGCATGCGCACCGCCGCAAGCGAGTTGCCGCCCAGCTCGAAGAAGTCCGTCTCGGGGCCCACGTCCTGCACCTCGAGCAGCTCGCTCCAGATGTCCGCGATCGCGGACGCGAGGGAATCCTCCGACGGGACGAGCACGCCACCCCCATCCTGCTCGATGCTCGCCCACGAATTCGATGCTAGCGCGTCGTCGCTATCCTCGCCAAATCGGGGACCGCTCGCGCCACCAGGGCAAACAGATGACGGGAAATGATCGAGATGACGCCGGGCGGGCTCCGATCCGCGCGCTGGTCGCCGATGGGCGCTTCGACGAGGCGTGGCGCCAGCTGCAACCCGAGCTGCTCGCAGGCGAGCAGGCGGCCCCGTGGAGCGTCGCGCGCAACGTGCTGCGCGCCGGAGCCGCCGCCGGCTGGACTCCCGCGAGCAGGCGCGAGATCCGCCTCGCGGTGCTCAGCACCTACGAATTCGGCGAGATGGGCGAGCAGCTGCGGCATCGCGTGCCTCGCGCTGGGGATCGACGCGGAGCTGTACGTGGCGCCCTACGGGCAACTCGAGCAGGAGCTGCTCGACAGCTCCTCCGGGCTGTCCGCGTTCGGCCCCACGCACGTGCTGATCGCCGCCACGAGCGCCGATCTCGCCTTCCCCGAGCTGGCCGGCGAGGAGGAGGAGCTGCTCGGGCGGGGCGCTCGAGCGCTGGCGCGCGCTTTGGGAGTCAATCCGCCGCGACCACGACGCGCGCGTGATCCAGCACGCGTTCGTGGTGCCCGACGAGACGCCGCTTGGGCACCTCTCGATGCGGCTCCCCTCGAGCCGCGTCTCGCTCGTGCGCGAGCTCAATCGCCGCCTCGCGCAGGCCGCCGGCAACGACGCGCTGCTGGTTGACTGCGAGCGGCTCGCAGCCCGCGTGGGCAAGCGCCGCTGGATCGACGAGCGGCTTTGGTACGGCACGCGCCAGCCGGTCGCCCACGAGGCGATGCCCGTGCTCGCGCGCGAGACCGCAGCGGTGCTAGCCGCCGACCTCGGCCTGGCCGCGCGCTGCCTCGTGCTCGACCTCGACAACACGCTCTGGGGCGGCGTCGTCGGCGAGGACGGGCTCGACGGAATCGCGATCGGCGAAGGGCCGGACGGCGAGGCCTACGCGGCGTTCCAGGAGTACGTCGCCGCGCTGCGAGCCCGCGGCATCGTCCTCGCGGTCGCCTCCAAGAACGACCAGCAGGCCGCCCGCCAGCCGTTCGCCGACAGGCCCGGCATGCGCCTGAAGCTCGACGACTTCGCGATGTTCGTCGCCGACTGGCGGCGCAAGCCCGAGCAGATCGCCGAGATCGCCGAGACGCTCGGGCTCGGGCTCGACACGCTCGTGTTCGTCGACGACAACCCCGCCGAGTGCGCCGAGGTCGCCGCGGCGCTCCCCGACGTGACCACGATCTGCCTCGACGTTCCGCCATCCGAGCGCGTGCGCAAGCTCGCCGCGAGCGTGCGCTTCGAGATCTCAGCGCTCTCCAGCGAGGACGAGCAGCGCCAGCGCTCCTACGCGGCGCGCGCCGGCGCCGCCGAGCTGAAGGCGGGGGCGAGCAGCCTCGAGGACTTCTGGCGCTCGCTGGAGATGCGCGCACAGGTGCGCGCGATCGACGCGACCACACTCGACCGCGCGGCGCAGCTGACGCAGAAGACCAACCAGTTCAACCTCACGCTGCGCCGGCACTCGCGCGAGCAGATCGAGCGCTTCGTCGCGGATGGATCGGCGATCTGCCGCACGCTGGAGCTCGAGGATCGCTTCGCCAGCCATGGCCTGATCGGGCTCGCGATCGTGCTGCCTGACGCGGAGGACCACGAGACTGCGGTGATCGACACGCTGCTGCTCAGCTGCCGCGTGATCGGCCGCACCGCCGAGACACACATGCTCGCCCACCTGAGCGCCGCCTCGCTCGAGCGAGGCTTCAAGCGCATGCGCGGCCTGTACGTGTCGGGGCCGCGCAACGCGCTCGTTGCAGACGTCTACCCGCGGCTTGGGTTCGCCGCCTGCGCGGCCGATGGATGCTGGGAGTACGACCTCGCGGCCAACGGGCCGATCGAGAGCGTCTACATCACCGAGAAGCGATGATCGCCGACGATCAGTTTCGAACAGGATTTTCAGGCCGTGTTCGAAGACATCTTCGGCTGGGGCGTGGAGATCGCCGACGACGATGGCCCCGCGACGATCGAGGGATGGGACTCGCTCGCCCAGATCCGCCTCGTGCACGAACTCGAGACCCGCTTCGGCGTGCGCCTGCCCGACGCGGCGCTGCTGGAGGAGCAGACGGTGGGGTCGCTGAAGGCGCTGGTGCTCGAGCATGCCGGCTGAGCGCCAGCTGCGCTTCGCCGAGGACGACCTGCAGCAGTTCGCCGCCGCCAGCGGCGATCGCAACCCGCTTCACCTCGACGCCGAATTCGCCGCCGGCACGGCGTTCGGCGCGCCGATCGTGCACGGCTCGCTGATCGCGATCGCGATGCTCGGCGCGATTCCCGAGCAGCAGCTGTCAGAGATCCGCTCGCTGCGCGTGTCGTTCTCCGGCGCGCTGCTGCGCGACGACACGGCGACGCTCAGCGCGAGCGCCTCCGAGCGCGAGGCGGGAACCTGGGAGATCAAGCTCACCGCCCGCGGCAAGACGCTCGCACGGGTGCTCGCCCGCCCTGGCGCCGAGCCGCTCGAGATCCCGTCGTCGCTCGCCGCCGGGGCCGACGCTCAGCTGAGGCCGATGCTCGCGGCCCCCGCCGAGCCGAGCGCCTCAGACCTGAGCGCCGGGCACACGGTGCGCGTCGAGTACGCCGCCGGTCCCCAGCTGGGTGCGCTCGCACGACGTCTCGGCGCCGGCGCGCTCGACCCGCGTCTGCTGGATGGTCTCGCGTGGGCCAGCTACGTCGTCGGGATGGAGATCCCGGGCCTGCACTCGCTGTTCGCCGGGCTCACGCTTGGAGCCGACGACGGGCCACGAGGCGCCGACGGCGACGCCCCAGGCGACCACGATGCCGACGACCAGGGTGACGGAAGGCTCGTGGTTCGCGAACACGACGAGCGCACGGGGCAGCTGACGATCAAAGCGACGCTCGCCCTGCGCTCGGGCGCCGGTCGCGCGCTCGCCACGATCCAGTGCTTCGCGCTCCCGGGCGACACAGCCCCCAACCCGGCCATGCTCGGGTTCGACCGTGCGCCCCAGCAGGACCGCGGCGCCGTGGTCGTGGCGGGCGGCAGCCGCGGCTTCGGCGCGTCACTCACGCTCGCGCTGCTCGCGCTCGGCTACGAGGTCCACGTCGCGTACGCAACCTCGCGGCGGCGCGCGGCGGAGCTCGAGCGCCTCGCCGGCCCCCACGCGCCGCGCTTGCACCTGACGCAGGCGGACGTGCGCGATCCCGTCGCGATGCGCTCGCTCGCCGACGCGGTCGCAGACGAAGGACGCCCGCTGGTGGGCCTCGTCCTCAACGCCGCCCTGCCGCCGCTGGCGATGAGCCTCACGCCCGAGTCCGCCACGGACCTCGCGGGGTACGTCGCCGCGAGCCTGCGGCTGGTGGCCGTCCCGCTCGGCTCGCTGCTCGGATCGATCGAAGAGCAGAGCGGGTGGGTGCTGGTCTGCTCCTCCGCGGCCATCTCCGCTCCGCCGCGCGACTGGCCGCACTACGTCGCCGCGAAGGGCGCCGTAGAGGGGCTCGCCGGCTGGGTCGCAGCCACCAAGCCGCGACTTCGCACCGTGGTCGTGCGACCGCCGAAGATGACGACCGCCATGACGGGAACGCCCAGCGGACGCATAGGAGCAGAGTCGGCCGACGCCATCGCGTTGTGGACCGTCGAGCAGCTCGCGGACGGGGAACTGGAGCCGGGTCTGACCACGCTGGAGCCGGGTACGCGCGAGGAGGCGAGGACATGAGCGCCAGCTCCGAATGGTCGAGCCTCACCGCGTTCAGCGACACCTACACGTGCTACAGCTCCGCGGTCGCCACGTGGAGAGCCCACGAGCGCGAGGACTGGCCGTCGGCGGTGAACCCGGGGCTCGCGCTGACGGTGCTGGACGCCGGCGGAGGCCTGTTCGGGTTCGCCCACTTCCCGCCCGAGCTGCGAGCGGAGCTCGGGCTGGTCCGCGTGGGCGTCGAGGGGTCTGAGACTCGAGCCCTCGACGGCGTGCTCGCGGAGCTGGAGCGCAGCGGGCGCGTGATCGTCGCGGGCGACGGGTTTCGGCTGCCGTGGCACGTGGCCCACGAGCGACGCCACGTCCCGCACTGGTTCGTTCTGACTGGAACGCCCGACGAGCTGGAGGCGATCGACCCGTTCGCGTGTCGCAACGAGCTCGGCGTGCAGGAGGCCGTGCGCGTCCCGATCGCGCGCGATCGGCTGACGGAGCTGCTCGTCGGGCTCCCCGGCGGCGACCCCGTGCTGGCACTGCGCGAGCGGCTCGCGCTGGGCGACGATTGCGAGCCGCCGCATGGCGAGTGCCAGTGGTACGCGCGGGGCGAGGTCGGCGACTCGCACGCGCCGCAGGGCGCTCATGGGCCGGACGGCGTGCTCGCGCTGGCCCGTCATTTCCGCGAACGCGGGCAGGACCCGGGCGCGTACTCACAGGCCGATGACATCTGGTCGATCGCGCGCCACCGCGCGTTCCTCGCCCGCCACGCGCAGGCCGTCGCGGAGCGCACATCCGACGCGTCGCTCGCCGCTTGGGTGCAGGAGCACGGCGAGACGCTGGCCAAGCGCTGGGGCCACATGGCGCCGCTGATCATGCAGGCCACGCTGTCGCTCGCCTCCGGACGCGCAGCCTCCGAGAGCGTTCCCCACACGCTCGAGGACCTCGCCGAGCGCGAGCGAGCGGCCGCCCAGGCATTCCCATCGGCACTCGACGTGGGTAGCATCTGACCCTTCGGGAGCCGACAGGACGAGCGGCTCGAGGACGTACACGCGTGTCAGGGAGACAGTTTCCATGCAGGAGACCAAGACCGAGACAGCCGGATTCAGGCTGTCGCCTCAGCAGCAGCAACTGCTCGCAGTAGACGGAGCGCCGGGGGCGACGCAGTGCGCTGCGCTGCTCCACGGACCGGTGGATGTGGACGCGCTCCGGGCGGCGCTCGACTCCGTGGTCGCGCGGCACGAGATCCTGCGCACCACGTTCGTGCAGCCCGCCGGCATGCGCGCGCCGCAGCAGATCATCGGCGAGCAGTCCGCGTCCGCATGGTCGCTGGAGGAGCGGCCGAGCGACGCAGAGCCGATCGCGAACGACGCGGCGCTCGAGGAGCTGATGGCGCGGGAGGCCGAGCGCGGGTTCGATCTCGAGCGCGGACCGCTGTTGAGGGCGCTGCTCCTCGGCGGCGAGCAGGAGTCGCCAACGCTGGTGCTCACGGCATGCGCCGCGTGCGCGGACAGCGCGTCGCTGCTGTTGGCGCTCACGGAGCTGTGCGAGTCCTACGGCGGCGCCACACCCGCGGAGGAGCCCGTTCAGTACGCCGACTATGCGGAGTGGCGCCACGAGCTGATCGCGGACGAGGAGTCCCAGGTGCAGGACGGGCTCGCGTTCTGGCGCGAGGACGCAGCCGACCGCCCCGCCCCGCCGCGGATCCTGTTCGCGCTGCGCGACGCGACCGGCGCGACGCGACGAGCGGCGCCGCTGGAGCTTGGCGGCATCGAGCTGAACGCGCTGCAGCGCGCGGCCGTCGGCGCGGGCGTGCCCGTGGCGGTGTTCCTCGAGGCGGCTTGGCACGCGCTCGTGGCGCGCATGTCGGGGGCTTCCGAGCTGCTGCTCGCGGGCTGGGCGGACGGTCGCGCGCAGCCCGACCTCGCACAGGCGATCGGCGCCTACGAGCAGCCCGTGCCGATCCGCTCTCGCTTTCAGGACACGACCACGTTCGCGGAGATCGTCGACCAGGTTCGCCGTTCGCGCGCGCAGGCCGTGCGCTGGCAGGACTGCGGCGCCGCCGAGGATCTCGCCGCGGTCGCCGAGCAGGCCGCGGCCGGATGGACGTTCAGCGCGGTCGGCCAACTGGCCGCGCCGGCGCGCAGCGTCCTCGCTCTTCGCCTCGCTCCCGGCTCCGTGCCGCTCGTGCTCGCGCTGCGCAGCACCGACGGCACTCTCGAGGGCGAGGTCGTCTATGACCCGCATGCGCTCGCTCAGGAGGATGCGCGCGAGATCGCAAGGCGTTTCGCGACGCTCCTCAGCAGCGCGATCGCCGACCCCTCGCTGCCCGTCGCGCAGCTCGAGATCCTCGACGCTGGCGAGCGCGATCGGCTGCTCGAGTCCTCCGCCGCAGACGCTCCCGCCGCGGGCGCCGAGAAGCCCGTCCACGAGCGCTTTGAGGAGCAGGCTCGCTCGACGCCCGATCGGCTCGCCGTGGTCGGCCCCTCGGGCTCGTTGACGTATGCGGAGCTGGACGCGGCCGCCAACCGGCTCGCGCACCATCTGCAGCAGCTCGGGCCGGTGCGCCAACAACAGGTGGGGCTGTGCATGGAGCGCACGCCGTCGATGATCGCCGCCCTGTTGGCGATCCTCAAGGCGGGCGGCGCGTACGTTCCGCTCAACTACGAGCACCCGCCCGCGCGCATCGCCCACCAGCTGAGCGACGCCGGCGTGCGCGTGCTCGTCACCGAGCAGCACCTGCTCGCCTCGCTGCCGCAGCTCGATGCGACCGTGGTGTGCGTCGACCGCGATGCCGCGGCGATCGCCGAGCGCCCCACCGAGAGCCCAGACTCGGTCGCGGCCCTCGATGACCTCGCCTACGTCATGTACACCTCCGGCTCGACCGGCACGCCCAAGGGCGTGGCGGTCACGCACGCCAACCTCGCCGGCTACGCGGCGGCGATCGCCGCGCGCCTGTCGGCCACTGAGGACCCTGACGGGCTCGTGTTCGGCGTCGTCTCCGCGATCAGCACCGACCTCGGCAACACGTCGATCTTCACGCCGCTGGTGTCCGGCGGCTGCATCCGGCTGATCGGCGCGGAGGCCGCGACCGACGGCGGCCTGCTCGCTGCAGAGCTCGACGGCGAGCCGCTCGACGTGCTGAAGATCGCCCCCTCGCATCTGCGCGCGCTGCTCGCCGCGAACGGGGACGGCGTGCTGCCGCGGCGCTGGCTCGTGGTGGGCGGCGAGGCCCTGCGTTGGGAGCTCGTGGAGCAGGTCGAGAGCAAAGGCCCCGACCTGTCAGATCCTCAACCACTACGGCCCCACCGAGACGACCGTCGGCTGCGCCACCTACCTCCTCGAGGAGGCGTCCGCGCGCACCGACTCCCTGACCGTGCCGATCGGCTTCCCGCTCGCGGGCGCGCGCGCCTATGTGCTCGACTCGCGCCTGGAGCCCGTGCCAGCGGGTGTGCCAGGCGAGCTGTGCATCGCCGGCGCGGGGGTCGCCGCGGGCTACCTCGGAGCCGTCGGCGAGAACGGCGAGCAGTTCATCGCCGACCCGTTCGCGGCCGTCAGCGAGGCGGGCAGGATGTACCGCACGGGCGACCGCGTGCGGCGGCTGCGTGACGGCGCGATCGAGTTCCTCGGCCGCCTCGACGATCAGGTCAAGATCCGTGGCTTTCGCATCGAACCGGGCGAGATCGAGGCTGCGCTCGGCGCCCACCCCGCGATCCGCCAGGTTGCGGTCAGCGCGCGAGGACGACGAACGCGGCGGGCTGCGCCTCGTGGCCTACATCGTCGCCCCCGACGCCCCCGCGGTCGAGGAGCTGCGGGCGTTCCTCGGCGAGACGCTGCCCGACTACATGATCCCGTCGGCCTTCAGGACCGTCGAGGCGCTGCCGCTGACGCGCCAGCGGCAAGATCGACCGTCGCGCGCTGGCGGGCCTCGCCGGAGGTGCAGGCCAGGCGCGAGGCGGAGTACGTCGCGCCGCGCGACGAGGTGGAGAGAGGCGATCGCCGAGATCTGGGGCGAGCTGCTCGGGCGTCGAGCGGGTGGGCGCGCTGGACGACTTCTTCGCGCTCGGCGGCCACTCGCTGCTCGCGACGCAGGCGACCATGCGGATCCGCCGGATCTACGGCGACGTTCCGCTGCGAGCGCTGCTCGCAGCGCCGACCGTCGCCGCTCTGGCCGAGGTGATTCGCGCCACCGCAGCGCCCGGCGCGGCCGGCGGCGGGGGTCAGTGACCGGCGCCGAGCCGCTCTCGCCGGCAAAGCGCGCGCTGCTCGAGCGCGCGCTGCTGCGCCGCCGCGAGTCGAGCGCGTCGCAGGTCACGATCGCGCGACGCCCCGACGCCCGGCCCCGCGCCGCTGTCGTTCGCCCAGCAGCGGATGTGGTTCCTCGACCAGTGGGAGCCCGGCGCGCCCACGTTCAACGGCGCGCGCGCGCTGCGGCTGCGCGGAGTGCTCGATCATGACGCGCTCGAGCGCTCGCTGCGCACGGTGATCGAGCGTCACGAGAGCCTGCGCACGGTGATCGTGCCGGGCGCGGAGCCGCTGCAGCGGTGCGTGGAGGAGTGGTCGTTCGAGCTGCCAGTGGTCCGGCGGGAGCCGAGGCGGAACTCGACGCGCAGTCTGCGCGAACTCTCGCGCAGGCCGTTCGACCTGACGCGCGATCTGATGCTGCGCGCGACGCTCGTGCGAGCTCGGCGGGCGAGGATCACGTGCTGCTGCTGGGGATGCACCACATCGCCGCCGACGCGCACTCCGACACGGTCCTGTTCGCGGAGCTCGCGGAGTGCTACGAGGCCCTCCGCGACGGCCGCGCGCCGAACCTGCGCAGCGCTGCCGATCCAGTACGCGGACTACGCGGTGTGGCAGCGCGAGCGGCTGCAGGGACGAGACGCTCGACGAGCTGCGCTCCTACTGGGCGCGCGCGCTCGAGGGCGCGCCCGAGCTGCTGCGCCTGCCGACCGACCGGCCGCGTCTGCCGGTGCAGCGCCACGAGGGGTCCCATCACCGCATCGCGCTCAACCGGGAGCTGGCCGACGGCGTGGTGGCGCTCGGACGCGAGCAGGGCGCGACGCTGTTCATGACGATGCTCGCCGCGTTCTCGACGCTGCTCTACCGCATCGAGCGGCGAGCAGGACATCGTCATCGGCAGCCCGATCGCGAACCGCAACAACCTCGAGCTGCAGGGGCTGATCGGATTCTTCACCAACACGCTCGCGCTGCGCACGCAGCTGGGCGGCAATCCCTCCTTCCGCGAAGTCATCGCGCGCGCTCGCGGAGACGGCGCTGGGCGCCTACGCGCACCAGGACCTGCCGTTCGAGAAGGTCGTCGAGGCTCGTCGCGCCCAAGCGCGACCCGGGCTACAACCCGCTGTTCCAGGTCAACTTTCGCGCCCAGGCAACCGAGCGTCCCGTGCTCGCGCTCGCCGGGCTCGAGGTCGAGCCGCTCGCGGTCGACATCGGCTTCTCGCGCTTTGACCTCGCGCTCGAGCTGGAGCTGGGCGCCGACGGGCCCTGGGAGGCTACTTCGAGTACGACCGCGACCTGTTCGACATTGCCTCGATCGAAGGGTTCGAGGCAAATCTGCGGACACTCCTGGAGCAGGTGGTATCGCAACCTGACGCTCCGATTCTCGCGCTCGCGCACAGTTCGCGCAAAGCCGCGGGACGTTCGATCCGGCGGCGTCAGACGTCCTGAAGCACCAGGACTTGCAGCACCGGTTGCGACAGCCTGATCGAGTGTGAAAAGCGGATCAAGTGCGATACAGTTCGACCACGGATGTAGTTACGCACGGTCGCTCCGTGAAAGAACTCTGGGAGAAAAAACGTGCGTTATGGACAACGGAATGTCAGATAGGACCGTAGACAGCTTTCAGGTCTCGCCGCAGCAGGAGCACGTGTGGGCGGCGGAGACCGAGGCCCCAACCGCGCGCACTCAAGCCGTGCTTGCGATCGTCGGCGCGCTCGACGCGTCCGCGCTGCTCGACGCCCTGCGCGCGACGGTGGACAGGCACGAGAGCCTGCGCACGACGTTCGTGCGGCAAGCCGGATTGACATTTCCTTTGCAGGCCGTTCATGGGTCGCTTGAGCCGCATCTGGAGACACTCGATCTCACCGCCATGAGCCCGCAGGAGCGCGCCGAGCGAGTGGCGGAGGTTCGCCGCTCGGAGCTGCAGGCGCCATTCGACCTCGAGCAGGGGCCGCTCGTGCGCGCGATGCTCGTTACGACGGAGGAGAACCGCGAACGAGCTCGTCCTGACGCTCTCGGCGCTGTGCGCCGACGCGACCTCGACTTCGCTGCTGCTCGGAGAGCTCGCGCAGCCAGCTCGGCGCTCGAGCGCGCTCGTGGAGGATCCGCTCCAGTACGCGGACTTCTCCGCCTGGCAGCACGAGCTGAGCGACTCCGACGACGACGAGGCGCGCGCCGCGCGCGCGTCTGGGAGGAGCTCGAGGAGCTCTCCTCGCCCACGCTGCCGTTCGCCCGTTCGGCGAACCGGCCCCGCGACGGTGGAGGGCGTGCCCGATCGCGCTCGACGACGCTCTCGCGCGGCGCTCTCCGAGCAGGCGGCGACGCTACGGAGCGCTCGCCCGCGACGCTCGCGCAGGCGGCCTGGCACGCGGTGCTCGGGCGTGCTCAGCGGCGACGGAGGCCACCGTGGTCGCGTTCATCGCCGGCGAGCGCGCCACGCCGACCTCGAGGGCGCGATCGGCGCGTTCGCGCGCCCGGTGCCGATCCGGACCGCAGTCGATCGGGGCGCGCTCCTTCGCCGAGGTCCTCGAGCGAGCTCGACCGCGGCACGCGGCGACGCGCTGGTACTGGCAGGACTACGCTTCCGCGGCGGCCGCCAGGGCGTGGAGATCGGGTTCGTCGAGCCCGGCGCGATCGAGCAGCCGGCGGGTCCGGCGCAACGGTCGAGCAGGTCGCTCACCACCAGCCCGCACCTGCGCCTCGCGCTCGTGTGCGCGACCGACGGCGAGCGCGTGAGGCTGGGCCTGTCCTTCGACCCGAGCCGCTACGGGCGCGAGACGGTCGCGGCCTCGCCGACGGCCTCGTGCGGATGCTGGCAGCCGTCGCGGCCGACCCCGGCGTAGCGCTCGGCGACGTCGAGCTGCTCAGCGACGGGGAGCGCGTACGGGTGCTGCGCGAATTCAACGACACCGCCGCGCCGACTGGCGCAGGAGTGCGCGCACGAGCTGTTCGCACGCTGCGGCGCTCGAGGCGCCCGAGCGGCGGCGCCGTGATCGACGGCGACGAGCTCGATCACCTACGCCGAGCTCGACGCGCGCGCCAACCAGCTCGCGCACCGCCTGCGCCGGGCCGGCGTCGGCCCCGACGTGGCCGTCGGCCTGTGCACCGACCGCTCGATCGAGATGGTCGTCGGCCTGCTCGGGCATCCTCAAGGCCGGCGGCGCGTACGTGCCGCTGCACTACGAGCATCCGCCCGCGCGACTGGTGCCACCAGCTCGCGACGACGGGCGCCCGGTGATCGTGACCCAGGAGCCGCTGCTCGGCGCGGCTGCCCGAGGTTCGACGGAGAGGTCGTCTGCCTCGACCGCGACCGTGCGGCGCTCGACGGCGAGCCGACGAGCGCGCCCGAGAGCGGCGCCTCGCACGAGCATCTCGCCTACGTGATCTACACCTCCGGCTCGACCGGCACGCCGAAGGGCGTCGCGTCACGCACGGCAACCTCGCCAACTACGCCGCTGACATCGCCCGGCGCCTCGGGCGCCGATCAGGAGCCGCTGTCGTTCGGGATGGTGACGTCGATCTCGACCGATCTCGGCAACACCTCGGTGTTCGGAGCGCTGTGCTCGGGGGGCACGCTCGTGCTCGTCGAGCCCGGCGCCGCGGCCGACCCCGGCGCGCTCGCGCGCGCTGACTGGACGCGACGCCGATCGACGTGCTGAAGATCACCCCGTCGCACCTCGGCGCGCTGCTCGCCGCGCGCGACGCGCGCGTGCTGCCGCGAGCGCTGGCTCGTCGTCGGCGGCGAGCGCGCCCGGCTGGGACCTGGTCGACCGCGTGCGCGGCCTGTCGGAGCTGCGCGATCCTCAACCACTACGGCCCGACCGAGACGACGATCGGCTCGTGCACGTTCGCCGTCGGCGATGGCCCGGGCGAGTTCGCAGCCCGCGACGCGTCCCGATCGGACGCCCGATCGCCAACACCCGCTGCTACGTGCTCGACGACGCGCGCCGCGCCCGTCGCCGGTCGGCGTCGCGGGCAGGCTGTTCATCGGCGGCGCGGGCGTCGCGCGCGGGTACGTCGGCGAGCCGGAGCTGACCGCGGAGCGGTTCTCTCGCGGACCCGTTCGCGGCCGACGACCAGGCGCGCATGTACGACACGGGCGACCTCGTACGCTGGCTGCCCGACGGCACGCTCGAGTTCCTCGGCCGCGTCGACGAGCAGGTCAAGATCCGCGGCTACCGCGTCGAGCCGGCCGAGGTCGAGAGCGGCGCTGCGCTCGCACGCCGCAGGTCCGCGAGGCGGTCGTCGTCACGCAGGCGAGCGCCAGCGGCGAGCTGCGGCTCGTCGCCTACTGCCGCTCGACGGCGGCGCGCCACCGGAGACGAGCAGCTGCGAGCGCACCTCGCGGAGCTGGCTTCCCGAGTTCATGATGCCCGGCGCGATCGTGCGTCGCTCGACGCGCTGCCGCGCACGCCGAGCGGCAAGATCGACCGGCTGGCGCTGCCCGACCCGGACGCTCGCGAGCGCGCAGAGCGCGGAGTACGTCGCGCCGCGCACGCCGCTGGAGGAGGCGGTCGCGGCGATCTGGGCGCAGGTGCTCGGCGTCGAGCGGATCGGCGTCGAGGACGACTTCTTCGCGCTCGGCGGCCACTCGCTGCTGGCGACGCAGGTCGTCGCGCAGGTGCGCAGCGACTTCGCGGTCGACCTGCCGCTGCACAGCCTGTTCACCTGCCCGACGGTCGCGACGCCTCTCCGCGGAGATCGTGCGCATGATGGGCGACTCCGAGAGGGATGAGACGGCGAAGCTGATGGCCGAGCTCGAGGGCCTCTCCGACGAGGAGGCGCAGCAGCGGCTGCTCGCAGAGGACTCTGCCGCCCGAGACCGGCGCAGCGCTGATGCGTGCGGCGGGCTTCGAAGCCCGATGATCCCGCAGCCGGCTCGACGCCGGCCCGGCGCCGCTGTCGTTGCCCGCAGGAGCGCCTGTTCCTGCTCGACCGGATCATGCCCGGGCTGGCGGCCTACAACGTCCCGACGCTGGTGCGCGTGCGCACGACGCTCGACGACGAGCTGCTGCGGGCGCGCGCTCGACGCGATCGTCGCCCGCCACGAGATCCTGCGCACGACGCATCCGCCTGATCGACGGCGACGCCGGTCCAGGAGGTCGGCGCCGAGCGCGGAGGTCGAGCTCGACCGTCGCCGACCTGCGCTCGCGTCCGGCGTCAGAGCGCGACGAGCGAGGCCGAGCGCGCTGCTCGGCGAGCTCGCCTGCCGGCCGTTCGACCTCGCGAGGCGACGTGCTGCTGCGGGTCGCGCTCGTGCACGTCGAGCGAGAACGAGGACCTGCTGCTGGTCGTCTTCCACCACATCGCCTCCGACCACGTCTCGAGCGCGTTGCTGTTCGCCGAGCTCGACGAGCTCTACGCGCGCTCTGAGCGACGGTGACGGCGCCGAGCCGTCGCTGCCGGAGCTGCCGATCCAGTACGCCGACTTCGCGCGCGTGGCAGCGCGAGCAGCTGAGCGGCGAGCCACCTGGACGAGCTCCTCGCGTACTGGAGCGAGCCGCTCGCCGGCGCGCCCGAGCGCCTCGAGCTGCCGGCGGACCGGCCGCGCCCGAGCGTGCAGAGCTACCGCGGGGAGCTGCGCGAGTTCGAGCTGATCGCCGCCGAGCTGCCGAGCCGCTGCGCGACCTGGCGCGCAGCCAGGGCGTCGTCGCTGTTCATGGTCCTGCTCGGCGGCGTTCAAGACGCTGCTGCACCGCTACACCGGCGTCGAGGACATCGTCGTCGGCGCCCCGGTCTCCGGCCGCCACCACGAGGAGACCGCGTCGCTGATGGGCTTCTTCTCCAACACGCTCGCGCTGCGCACCGACCTCGTCGGGCGACCCGACGTTCGCCGAGCTGCTGGAGCGCGTGAAGGCGGCGACGCTCGAGGCGCGATCGCACCAGGAGCTGCCGTTCGAGAAGCTCGTCGAGGTGCTCAACCCGGAGCGCGACCAGAGCCACTCGCCGATCTTCCAGGTGCTGCTCGGCTACGACATCGGCCCCGCGAGGCGCCGACGCTCGCGGGCGCGCGCGCTCGAGCAGCTGCCGGTCCCGGGCTGGGCAGTGGGCGCGCTTCGACCTCTCGATCGTCCTGCGCGAGCGTCGAGGACGGCTCGCTGCACGCCGCAGCTCGAGTACTCGACCGACCTGTTCGACGCGAGCACGATCGAGCGGCTGATCGGCCACTACACGACGCTGCTCGCGGCGGTCGGGTCGCGGACCCGAGCAGCGCCTCTCGGAGCTGCCGCTCCTCACGAGCGCCGAGCGCGCGCTGATGCTCGTCGACTGGAACGCGACCGATCGCCGACTACGACCGCCGCTGCCTGCACGAGCAGTTCGCCGAGCAGGCGGCGCGCAGCGCCGGACGCGATCGCGGTCGCACGACCGAGCACGAGCGGATCACCTACGGCGAGCTCGACGCGCGCTCGAACCAGCTCGCGCGCGAGCTGCTCGACGCGCGGCGTCGAGCGCGGGCGCGCTCGTCGGGATCTGCCTCGAGCGCTCCGTCGAGCTGCTCGTCGCGATGCTCGGCGTGCTCAAGGCCGGCGCCGCCTACGTGCCGATCGACCCGACGTACCCGCCGCAGCGCCAGGAGTTCATGCTCGCCGACGCGAGGCGCCGCGTGCTGATCACCGCAGGAGCGCTTCTCGGCGTCGATCGACCCGCGCGGCGCGAGCGTGCTGTGCGTCGACCGCGACTGCGCGCAGATCGACGCGCACCGCGAGACGGCCCGCTCGACATCGCCGTCGACCCCGAGCGCGCTCGCCTACGTGATCTACACCTCCGGCTCGACCGGCGAGCCGAAGGGCGTCGAGATCACGCACCGCTCGGTCGCGAACCTGATCGCCCACATGCGCGAGCGGCCCGGGCTGGGCGAGGACGACGTCGCTCGCGAACCTCACCACGCCGGCCTTCGACCTGTCCGTGCCGGACTGGTACCTGCCGCTCACCACGGGCGCGCGTCTGGTGATCGTCCCGCGCGAGGCGACGCTCGACGGCGTCGAGCTCGCCGACTGGCTCGCGCGGACCGGCGCGACGTTCGTGCAGGCGACGCCCGACGACGTGGCAGATGCTCGTCGACGCCGGCTGGAAGGGCAGCGCGGACGCTGAAGATCGTCTGCGGCGGCGAGGCGCTGCCGCGCGCGCTCGCGGAGGAGCTGCTGACGCGCGGTGCGCGCGCTGTGGCACATGTACGGGCCGACCGAGACGACGGTCTGGTCCTCGATCCTCGAGCTCGAGCCCGGCGAGGGCGCCGCCGCCGCTCGGCGGCCCGATCGCCAACACGCACCTTCTACGTGCTCGACGCAGCGCGGCAGCCGGTGCCGATCGGCGTGCCGGGCGAGCTGTACATCGGCGGCGACCGGCGTCGCGCGTCGGCTACCGCGACCGCCCCGAGCTGACGGCCGAGAAGTTCGTCGACGACCCGTTCGCGTTCGGCAGCACGGCGCGCGCTTTACCGCACCGGCGATCTGGTCCGCTGGCGCGAGGACGGCACGCTCGAGTTCCTCGGCCGCATCGACCACCAGGTCAAGCTGCGCGGCTTCCGGATCGAGCTCGGCGAGATCGAGGCCGTGCTCGGCACGCCACGCGCGACGTCGGCGCCGCGGTGGTCGCTCGTGCGCGAGGACGCGCCCGGCGACCGGCGGCTGGTGGCCTACGTCGTCGCCGCCAACGGGCGCGACGCCCGAGGAGCGAGCAGCTGCGCCGCCTGCTCAAGAGCAACCTGCCGCCGTTCATGGTCCCATCGACGTTCGTGACGCTCGAGGAGCTCCCGGTGACCCCGAACGGCAAGCTCGACCGCGTGGCGCTGCCGGCGCCCGACGGCGCCCGGCCCGACCTCGCCCGCTCCTACGCCGCCGCCCGAGAACCCCGCGTCGAGGAGTCGCTCGCGGCGATCTGGTGCGAGGTGCTGCGGCGTCGAGCGCGTCGGCATCGACGACGACTTCTTCGACCTCGGCGGCCACTCGCTGCTGGCCGTGAAGATGCTCGCGCGCGTGCAGCGACGACGCTCGGCCTCGAGCTCGTACCTGGGACAGCGTCTTCGAGCGCCCGACGATCCGCGAGCTCGCCGGCGTCGCTCACCGGACAGCTGCTCGGGGAGGTCAGCGACGAGCGACCTGCGACGATCTGCTGGCCGAGCCTGGAGGCGCACCGCGGATGAGCGACGAGGGCTCCAAAGACAGCGTCGAGGATCGGCTCGGCCAAGCTCAGCCCGGCTCAGCGGGCACTGCTCGAACAGCGCCTGATGGCGCGCAGCACGGCGGCCGCGCGCGACGAGCGCGATCGCGCGCGCGCGAGGGCGACGGGCCGGCGCCGCTCTCGTACGCGCAGGAGCTCCTGTGGCTGCTCGAGCCAGGTGTTCGACGACGGCATCGCCTACAACGCGCCGGGCGCCTTCCAGCTCGAGGGCCCGCTCGACCTCGACGTCCTGGCGCGTGCGTTCGAGGCGCTGACCGAGCGCCACGAGATCCTGCGCACGACCTACGCGGTGATCGACGGCAAACCGATGCAGATCGTCGGACCGGTCGTGCCCGTCGAGCTCAACGTGGTCGACCTGCGCGCACGCTCGGCGGACGAGCGCGACGCCGAGGCGCAGCGGATCCTCAAGGAGGAGTCGCGCTTCCGCTTCGACCTGGTCAACGGGCCGGTGATGCGCCCGACCGTGATCCGCCTCGACCGACGACGAGCACATCCTGATGCTCGAACATGCACCACGTCGCCACCGACGGCTACTCGCGCACGCGCGATCTACCACGACCTGACGGTGCTGTACGAGGCGTTCGCCGACGGGCCGCCCCGCGCCGCTCGATCCGCTTCCGATCCAGTACGCCGACTACGCCGTCTGGCAGCGCGATGGCTCGACGGCGGCGTCGCCGACAGCCAGCTCGAGTACTGGAAGCAGCAGGCTGCACGCGCGCGCCCTCGCGCCTGGACCTCCCGACCGACTTTCCCGCGCCCGCCCGTGCGCTCCTACGTCGGCGACAACATGAGCTCGATGATCGACATCGCCACGCGCGAGGGGCTGCGCGCGACCGCGCGGCGCAACGACGCGACGCTGTTCGTCGCGCTGCTGGCCGTGTTCGCGACGCTGCTCGGACGCTACTCCGGGCCAGGACGACGTCGTCATCGGCACGCCGTTCGCGGGGCGCAACCGCACCGAGCTCGAATCGATGGTCGGCTACTTCATCAACCCGCTGGCGCTGCGGATCGACCTCTCGGGCGACCCGACGTTCGACGAGCTGATCGAGCGCGCCCGCGAGCACCACGCTCGAGGCGTTCGCGCACGCCGACGTGCCGTACGAGACGGTCGTGCGCGCGACCAACCCGGAGCGCGACCTCAGCCAGACGCCGGTGTTCCAGGCGATGATCGTCCTGCACAACCCCGCCTGGCAGACGCGAGCGACCGAAGTTCGAGCCCGAGGGCATCCGCTGCGCGGAGATCACGCACGAGAAGGGCTGGTCGAAGTTCGACGTGCTGCTCGGCATGAGCGAGCGCACCACCGGCCTGAACACGACCTGGGAGTACAGCACCGAGCTGTTCCAGCCCGACGACGGTCGCGCGGATGATGGAGCACTTCCGGGCGCTGGCCGAGAGCGCCGGCGAGCGAGCCCGAGCGGCCGCCTCTCGCAGCTGTCGATGCTCTCCGAGAGCGAGCGCGCGAAGGTGCTCGTGTCGTGGAACGCGCAGGACCGCGACGCTGCCCGAGCGCGAGTCGATCAAGGAGCTGTTCGAGGAGCAGGTCGAGCGCACGCCCGACGCGCCCGCCGTCGTGTTCGGCGAGCGAGCGGCTCACGCTTCGACGAGCTGAACCGCGCGCGCCAACCGGATCGCGCGACTGCTGCGCGAGCGCGGCGTCGGCCCCGGCACGCTCGTCGGGCGTGCTGATGGAGAAGTCGATCGACCTCGCTCCCGGCGGTGCTCGGCGTCGTCAAGGCCGGCGGCGCCTACATCCCGCTCGACCCGATGTACCCGTCGGACCGCATCGAGTTCATGATCGCCGACGCGCAGCCCGGGATGCTGCTCACGCACGCCAAGCACCTCGACGCGCTGCCGCCCGACGCGGGCGAGCGGATGGTCGCTCGACGCGCCGGGTGCTGCTCGACGGCGCCGCGCGGGAGAACCCGGCCACGAGCGCCGGTCGGCGACGATCTCGCCTACATCATCTACACGAGCGGCTCGACCGGGCCAGCCGAAGGGCGCGATGATCGCCAACCGCAGCCTCGCGAGCGCGTTCTACGCCTACGAGGACGCCTACCGGCTGCGCGAGCTGACCGCGCACGCGCAGATGGCGAGCTTCTCCTTCGACGTGTTCACCGGCGACATGATCCGCTCGCTGCTGGCCGGCGCGAAGCTCGTGCTGTGCCCGATCGAGATCGTCGTCGACCCCGCGGCGCTGTACGAGCTGATGCTGCGCGAGCAGCATCGACATGGCCGAGTTCGTCCCCGCCACCGCCACGATGCTGTTCGAGTGGGCCGAGCGCGAGGGCAAGCGGCTCGACTTCATGCGACTCGTCGTCGTCTCCAGCGAGGCGTGGCGCAACGAGAAGTACGCCTTCTTCAAGAGCCTGTGCGGGCCCGACACCCGCCTGATCAACTCCTACGGGCTGACCGAGGCGACGATCGACAGCACCTGGTTCGAGCCCGACTCCGACGCGGAGCTGATCCCCGGACGCTTCGTGCCGATCGGGCGGCCGCTGGCGAACACGCGCGTCTACGTGCTCGACGCCAACCTCGAGCCGCAGCCGATCGGCGTCCCGGGCGAGCTGTGCGTCGGCGGCGTCGCGGTCGCGCGCGGCTACCTCAACCGGCCCGAGCTGACCGCCGAGCGGTTCGTGCGCGGACCCGTTCAGCGACGAGCCCGACGCGCTGCTCTACCGCACCGGCGACCTCGCGCGGTGGCTGGCGGACGGCACGATCGACTTCCTCGGCCGCACCGACCGCCAGATCAAGATCCGCGGCTTCCGGATCGAGCCCGGCGAGATCGAGTCGGTGCTCGAGCGCCGACCCGTACGTCAAGCGGCGCCGCGGTCACCGACCGCGAAGACGACGCCGGCAACCGCGGCTCGTCGCCTACCTCGTGCCCGACGATCCCGCGCGCCCGCCCGCGCCGGACGAGCTGCGCGAGCTGATCGCCGAGCACCTGCCCGCCTACATGATCCCGCGCGGCGTGGGTCCAGCTCGAGGAGCTGCCCGTGACGCCAAACGGCAAGGTCGACCTCGACGCCCTGCCCGAGCCCGACGTTCGACCGCGCCGCCGCCTCCGATGAGTTCGTCGCGCCACGCACCGACGCCGAGCGCGCGCCTGGCGGAGATCTGGAGCGAGGTGCTCGACGTCGAGGAGATCGGCGTCTACGACGACTTCTTCGCGCTCGGCGGCCACTCGCTGCTCGCGGTGCGGCTGTTCTCGGAGATCGAGCGCGAGCTGGGCGTCAAGATCCCGCTCGCGGCGCTGTTCCAGACCGCCACGATCGCCGGGCTGGCGGAGCTGATCGACGAGCCCGCTCCGGACGAGCGGTCGCAGGAGTGGTCCTCGCTCGTGCCGATGCGCGCGGGCCGCGGCGGCGATCGCCCCCTGTTCCTCGTCGGCTGGGCCGGCGGGGAGGTGCTGGGGTACAGGGAGATGGTCGAGCACGTCGACTCGGACGCTCCGATCGTCGGCCTGCGCGCTCCGGGCGTCGACGGCAACCGGCTGCCGCTGGCGAGCATCGAGGAGATGGCCTCCCACTACGTGAGCGAGATTCGCCGCACACAGCCACACGGTCCATACCGTCTCGGCGGCTACTGCTTCGCGGGCGTGGTCGCCTACGAGACCGGCCTGCAGCTGCAGGAACAGGGCGAGCAGGTGGAGCTGCTCGCGCTCATCGACGCCTACTTCTACGGGTCCTCGCGGCGACCCGGTCGGCTGGAGCTGGAGCGCGAGAAGATGCGGGCGTTCATGGACACCGGGATACGCGGCAAAGCTGCCTGGGTGAGGGGTCGCGCGCGCGGCCTGCGCACGCGCATTCGCGAAGGCGCCTACCTCAAGAGCGGCCTGCTCGCCTACGACCTGCTGTCCAAGCGCGGCTGGCGTCCGCGCGGTCCCTGGCGGTTCGTGCTCGTGGTCAGCAGCCGCGCGCGCCAAGCCTACGCGCCGCGCCCCGCCGACATCCAGATCGACTTCTTCCGCGCCCAGCACGAGATCGACGAGCGGCCCACGCCGTGGGAGGGCATCGCACGCGGCGGCGTGCGCCTGCGCCAGGTCGTCGTGCCCGAGATCGACCACGCGAGCATGATGCGCGAGCCCCACGTGCGGGTGCTCGCGCGAGAGGTGCAGAGCGTGTTGGAGGAGAGCCTCGAGCCGGAGACGACCGTCTCGAATCCAGCCCAAGGCGCGGGCCCCGCGGCGGACTCGAGTCCGCTGGCCTACCGCTAGGCCGCCAGGCCTGCCCACCTAGTCTTTGTCGATCTCCCATTCGGAGTCGACGTGCAACGGCGAGAGACGTACGACCGCGCGCGGAGCGGCGTCGAGCTCGGGACCGTAGACGTCGAACTCCGTCAACGGCTGCCAACCGATCAGCTCCTCGCCCTGAGTCCAGTTGCGGTAGATGCCGCCCCACAGGTAGTACTTGCCGCTCGGCAGCGGCAGCGAGGGAATCGTGCATTTCACGCGCGTCTCGCCCGGCTCGAGCATCGTCTCGCGCCCCGGGTTAAGCAGGAAGATCGGCGTGGCAGCCCCCTCGGTGACGCCGAGGTAGATCCACGCCCGATAGGGCTCGTCGCTGTGCAGCGTGAGGTTCACGTCGAGCTGCTGGCCAGTCTTCGCCAAGCCCTCGTCGGGCGAGACGGCCTCCACATCCGTGACCTTGATGCGGCCCTCGATCGTCGCGCGCGCCTTCGCGTCGCCCTCCACCGCGCCGCGGTAGGCGGCGAGCACATCGCGGATCGGGCCACGGGTCCTGGCTTCGCCGTTGTGCAGCCAGATGCCGTTCGTGCAGGTCGCCTCGACGGCAGCGAGGTCATGCGAGACGAACAGCAGCGTCGTCCCCTCGCTCAGGACCGCGCGGATGCGGTCCAGGCAGCGCTGCTGGAAGCTCGCGTCACCGACGGCCAGCACCTCGTCGACGAGCAGGATGTCGGGCTGCAGGTGGGCGGCGACGGAGAAGCCCAGCCGCATCTGCATGCCGGAGGAGTAGTACTTCACCTGACGGTCGACGGCGTTCTCGAGTTCGGCGAAGGCCACGATCTCATCGAAGCGGCGTGCGACATCGCGGCGTTTCAGGCCCATGATCGAACCCGTCAGGAAGATGTTCTCACGGCCGGTCAGCAGCGGCGTGAGACCAGCGCGGACTTCGATCAGGGCGCCGACGCGGCCGGCCATCTCGAGGTTGCCGGCGGTCTGGTACATCACGCGAGAGATGATCTTCAGCATCGTGGACTTGCCGGCGCCGTTGGCGCTCCGACCAACGCCCACGATTCGCCCGGCTCCACGCGCAGGCTCGATATCGCTCAGAGCCCAGCGCCAGCTCTCCACCTCCTGAGAGCGCAGGCGGTCTTTGACCGAGGCGATGCGGTCCTGCAGGTAGGTGGGTCGCTCGTCCAGACGGAAGCGCTTCCAGATCTCCTCGCCGAGGATCGTCCCGTCACGCAATGTCGGCCATCCCCGTCTCGAGCCGCTTGAACAGCATGAAACCGCCCAGAAGCAGCAGCAGCGCGCTGGCCGCGCCCGACCCCCAGCGAAGCCCAGTTGGGCGCCAGGCCGTGCAGCACCGTGTCGCGCACGCCGTCGATCACGGGCACGAGCGGGTTGAGCGCGGAGTAGATCAGCAGAAACACTTTCGAATGAGAGATCGAGCTGGAGGGGTACACGATCGGGCGTGACGAACAGCCCGAACTGGATCGCCAAAGGCAGCACGAGGCGCAGATCGCGCGCGTAGACGACCACGGCGGATACCGCGAGCGTCACGCCGAGCGTGAACATGAGAAGCACGATCAGGAGCAGCGGCAGGTAGTACGCCTGCACCTTGGGCGCATAGCCGGTGATCGGGAACAGCAGAGCCAGGACCACGACGACGGCGATCACCGCGTCGACGGCGGCGTCGATGATCGCGGCGATCGGGAAGACCTCACGCGGGCAGTAGAGCTTGTTGAGCAGCGCGTTGTTCGTCACGAGACTCATCCCGCCATTGGAGAGCGAGCCGGAGAAGAACGTCCACGGCAGCAGGCCCAGGTAGTAGAACAGGACGGGTGGCGCTCCGCCCGTGTTGACCTTGGCGAAACGGTGAAAGACGAACGTGAAGGCGACCGTCATCGCCACCGGGGCGATCACCGCCCATGCGATGCCGAGCGCCGCCTGCTTGTAGCGGACGCGCAGGTCCCGCTCGGCGATCGTGGCGGTCAGCTCGCGGAACGCCCACAGCTCCCTCAACGCCGAGACGAGGCTCACCCGCCGGCGAAACCAGATCTCCTTGCGGGGTTCCTTTGGACGCACAGACACAGCCGGTCGCGCATCATCGTTCGGCCCCCCCGCGACCGACAAGTCGGGGCTAGTTCCCTCTAGCACAGCGCACATGGTAGTGGACGATCCGCGCAGCGGGTGTCTTGCACGCGGGGATGCGAGATTTGCTCGTCGGTTGAGGTATCGACTACGATCACGGGCGGTGGAAACAAGGGCAGCTGCAGTGCACACGTCGGCCACGGACGAGCCGCGCGATCGCAACGATCTGCTTGCTCTCGCCGATCTGACCCTGGCGGAATACCTCCGGTATCTCGCGCGCTATGGCGGCGCAATCGCCGAGGAGGACGGGCTGCTGCTGTTCGCGGGCGCGCACCGGCAGCCCAACCCCTACCGCAACGGTGCGCTGCGCCTCAGCGACGCCCTGGGGCCCGAGGAGGTCGTGCGCGTCGCCGACTGCTTCTTCTCGGCGCGCAAGAGCGGATACGCGCTGTGGGCGCGCGAGCACGGTGACGGCGACCTGGAGCGCTCGGCCACCCAGGCAGGTCTGCACGAGCTCGAGCGTCTCCCGGAGCTCGTGCTCGAAGCGCTGCCTGAATACGTCCCGCCGCCGGACGGCGTGGAGATCAGGCGCGCCAGCGACGCCCGCACACGCGAGGACTACCTCGACCTGGTCGCCGACGCGTGGGGAATGGCGTCGATGCCGCGTGAGGTAGCGGCGAAGGTGTTCTTCGACCCGGACAGCCTCGACGTGCCGAACGTCGCGGCGTTCGTCGCCTACTACGACGACATGCCGCTGTCGGCAGCGATGACGCTCGTCAGCGCACGAGGTGGCGCTCGGCTGCCAGGCGGCCACCATCCGCCGCCCCAAGCCGGGGCAGCGACTCCCCCGCTCGGGCCGTCCTGGAGAGCGTCGCGGCCTCGCCCAGAGCTGCCTGTGGGCGGCGCTCGAGCTCAGCTACGGGGAGATGGGCGCGCGGCTGTCGCTGTGTCAGACCTCAGGCAGCGGCGCCCCCGTTTGGCTCGGGCTCGGCTACCGCCCGTTCACCACATACGCGCGCTACCTCGTCCCCATTCGGCCAGCCGGCGGGACGCCGTCAGCACGATGAGCCCGCGGGCGAGGAATACCTCAATCAAGCTGCTGCCCGACCCGCTGGGGGAGGAGCAGCGCTCGCTGCAGCGTTCCATCGTCGAGTTCGCCCAGACGCAACTCGGCCAGGACCTCGACCGCCACGATCACGAGGGGATCTTCCCGCGGGAGGAGTGGCGCAAGTGCGCGCAGCTGGGGCTGCTGGGGATGCCCGTACCGACGGAGTACGGCGGGCTGGGCGCGTCGGCCACGACGATCGCCGCGGCCCTGGAAGGGCTCGGCTACGGCTGCGCCGACAACGGGCTGATCTTCTCGCTGAACGCCCACATGTGGGCGTGTGAGATGCCGATCGTGCACTTCGGCACCGAGCAGCAGAAGCAACGCTGGCTGCCGGGGACTGTGCGACGGCTCGTTGATCGCAGCGCACGGCATGACCGAGCCGGAATCCGGATCGGACGCGTTCTCGCTGCGAACGACCGCGACGCCCGCGGACGGAGGCTGGGTCCTGAACGGCTCCAAGACGTTCGTCACCAACGCGCCCGACAGCGACCTGTTCATCGTGTTCGCCACCACCGACAGGAAGCTCGGGTTCGTGGGCCTGTGCGCGTTCGTGCTCGAGCGCGGCAGCGCCGGGGCTCGAGGTCGGCGCGCCGTTCTCGAAGATGGGCCTGCGCACCTCGCACCTGAGCGAGATGTTCTTCAACGACTGCCACGTCGGCGCCGACGCGCTGCTGGGCGAGGTCGGCGGCGGCATGGCGATCTTCAACAGCTCCATGCGCTGGGAGCGCAGTCTGATCCTCGCCGGAGCCGTCGGCACGATGCGCCGCCAGCTCGAGCGCTGCGTCGCCTACGCGCGCGAACGCGAGCAGTTCAGCACGCCGATCGGCTCCTTTCAGGCCGTCTCGCACCCGCTGGCCGATATGCGCCTGCGCCTGCAGACCTCGCACCTGATGCTGTACCGAATCGCAGCGCTGCTCGACGCCGGCACCGCGACGGATCTCGACGCGGCGATGACGAAGCTGCACCTCAGCGAGGCGCTCGTGCAGTCGAGCCTCGACGCGATGCAGATCCACGGCGGCTCGGGCTACGTGACCGAGAGCGGGCTCGAGCGCGAAGTCCGCGACGCGCTCGGCAGCAGGATCTACTCGGGTACGGCCGGAGATGCAACGCAACGTCATCGCGCGCCACCTCGGTCTGTGAGCGCGATGATCCACGACCTCCTGTCCGCCGCCGCGGAGCGCCACGGCGAGCGCGATCGCGGTGCGTCGACGGCGATCGCGAGCTCTCCTACGCCGAGCTCGACGCGCGCTCCAGCCGTCTCGCCGCGGCGATGGCCGACCGCGGCGTGCGGCCCGGGGATCGCGTCGGCCTGCTGCTCGAGAAGTCGCTCGAGGCGGTGGTCGCGATCTACGCCACGCTGAAGGCGGGCGCCACCTACGTGCCGTTCGACGACCAGGCGCCGGTGCGCCGCTTGGCCTACATCGCGCGCGACGCCGCCATCCGCTGCCTCGTCAGCTCGGACGCGAACGTGAAGGTCTGCCGAGGGTTGCTCGCGGAGGGCGTCGCCCTCGAGTGCGTGATCGGCACCGCGGGCGCAGGCGAGCAGCAAGCTGCGCAGTCGGCCGGAGTGGCTCGAGTGGAGCGCCGTGGAGGAATTCGCGCCCGTGGCGCCGCCTGTAGCCTCAGACCCGGACGCGCTCGCCTACATCCTCTACACCTCCGGCTCCACGGGCGAGCCCAAGGGCGTGATGCTCTCCCACGCCAACTGCCTCGCGTTCGTCGAGTGGGCCGCCGCGGAGATCGGCGTCGGGCCCGAGGATCGCCTCTCGAGCCACGCGCCATTTCACTTCGACCTCTCCACCTTCGACCTGTTCGCGCGCGTGCGCCGGCGCCGCCCGGTCGTGCTCGTGCCGCGCGATCTGTCGATCTTCCCGGTGATGCTCGCGCGCTTCATCGCCGAACGCGGCATCACCATCTGGTACTCGGTTCCCTCCGCGCTGACCGCGCTCGTGCTGCGCGGCAGAGCTCGACAGCACGCCGCTTCCGAAGCTGCGAGTCGTGATCTTCGCCGGCGAGGTGTTCCCGATCAAGTACCTCCAGCGTCTGATGGAGCTCGTGCCCGACGCGCGCTACCTCAACTTCTACGGCCCCACCGAGACGAACGTCTGCACGTGGTACGAGGTGCTCGCGCGCGGAGCCGCTCGACGAGCGATCTGCCGATCGGCAGGCCGCTGCCCGGGGTGAGCGCGACGATCGAGGACGAGAACGGCGCTCCCGTACCGCGCGGGCGAGTTGGGCGAGCTGGTGATCGGGGGACCGACCGTGATGCACGGCTACTGGGGCGATCCGCAGCGCACGGCTCGAACCCTCAGCGTCGACGGCGAGGAGCGGCGCTACCGGACCGGCGACCTCGTGCGGGAGCGAGCCGACGGCGAGCTGCTGTTCGCGGGCCGCCGCGACGCCCAGATCAAGACGCGTGGCTACCGCGTCGAGCTGGGGGAGATCGAAGCTGCGCTCAACGCCATCGATGTCGTGCTCGAGGCGGTCGTGATCGCCGTGCCCGACGACACCATCACCAACCGCCTCAAGGCGTTCGTCGCGACCGACGCGCCCGTCACCGAGACCCAGCTGACCCGCATGTGCCGCGAGCGTCTGCCGAGCCATATGATCCCCGACGAGATCGAGCTCCGCCCGGAGCTGCCGAAATCGTCGACCGGCAAGATCGACCGGATGGCTTTGCAGCAGTAGCTTCAACCAAAGGGGCAGTTACGTATGACGCAAGCGGAGCGAATTCGCGACTTTCTGATCGACGAGGCCAACTGGGACGGATCCCGTGAGGAGCTCACCGACGAGCTGCCGCTGATCGAAAACCACATCGTCGATTCGATGCTGCTGCTGCGTATGGTGGCGTGGCTGGAAGACGAGTACGGGATAGAGATCGGCGACGCTGACGTCGTGCCGAGCAACTTCGGCTCCATCGAGCGCATCTCTCAGCTCATCGCCACCAAGTCCGCGCAGGCCTAGCCACGCAAGGACCGGCGCCTCCTGGCAATCGCCCAGGAGGCGCCGGCGGAGCTAGTGGAGTTCCATTTTCAGCAACTGCAGGTGGCTCCAGGGGAATTCGGTCAGCAGTTTGCACTGACACCTTCCTTCGAAGTAGCCGTTCGCTCCCGTGTACGGGTTCGAACCGGTCGGCGTCGGGTCCTGCGCGTAGAACGTGATGTTGTTGGATTTGTCACGCACGTAGATGCCGTACTTCTGTGCCGCTTCGGCCATCATCAGCATCAGGTGAGGCAGGTGAAGCGTGGACAGATCCAGGTTCGGGTCCAAGCGCAGATGCGCGCCCTCCGGCAGCGAGGTCGGTGAGGTGGATGTCCCGTCGGTGCGCTGCGCGGGCGAAGACCAAGTCACAGCGCGAGGATTGGGGACCGCCATAGCCAGCGCGTGGTTGATCTGACCCATCGCGAGGTCTTCGAGCGTGATCAGGCCGCCGACGATCGCCAGCGAAGACGCGCTCGAGCCCCACTGCGGTTTCGCGCCGGGCCACGACGTGGCGCTGTAGACACCGGGGCTCGAGGAGACTTTTTCCATCGCCCCGCCCCACTTCGCCATGGGGCCCGTGAGGGTTCGTTCGAAGTTCCAGAATTCCCACAGCTTGTCGGTGCTGGGCTGCCACACCGCGAGGGTTTTGTCCGTGCCGTTCGCCGGCTGAGCGTTGGCCGGCAACGGCACCGCAGACCACGCAGCCTGGATCGCATAACCAGAGGAGTTGGGTTTGTTCACCACGACCTTCACAGTCGGCTGGTTCGCCGGCACCGTGTAGATCGGGACGGAGTACCCCGTGGTGTTGATGTTGAGGCTGTTTTTCGGGCCCTCCAGCGCGACGACCTGGTTGAACGCGCCGACGATGGCCGCGGAGTTCGGGTCCAGCGGCGAGCTCGGGAGAAGCCGTTCGTTCCAAATGCCCGTAGGAGCAAAGAAGCGGAACGGATGAGGCGGTTCCACCGGCGTGATTTCCACCGGCGGTTCAGCCGGGGGCGGTTCCACAGGCGGTTTTTCGGCCGGTGGTTGTTCCACAGGCGGTTTTTCAGCCGGAGGCTGTTCCACAGGCGGCTGTTCCACAGGCGGTTTTTCAACCGGGGGCTGTTCAACCGGGGGCTGTTCCACAGGCGGTTTTTCAACCGGGGGCTGTTCAACCGGGGGCTGTTCCACAGGCGGTTTTTCAACCGGGGGCTGTTCAACCGGGGGCTGTTCCACAGGCGGTTTTTCTACAGGCGGTTTTTCAACCGGCGGCTGTTCCACGGGCGGAGGCGCCACGGGCGGCTTTTTGACGGGTTTTTTCTCCACCGGGGGTGTCGAAACCGGCGGTGTGAGGACCGGCGGCGGCACGACGCCCGTCAGTAGGGGCTGTTCTGGCACGCCTGCAAGAACCCCTCCCTGAGGTGGCGTGGGCGTGCCGGTGACACCGCCGGTGCCTTTCGAGCCTTTCCCCGAGGTCGGCTGGTGCCTGCGTTTGACGAGGCGCTTGGGCGCCTTGGCCTTAACCGCCTTGCACCGCTTTTTCGCAGCCTGCGCAACCCTGGGCTTGCATGCTCCTCCACGTGCGAAGCGTGCGCCAGAGCCCAGCGCCACGCTGGAGATCGCCATGCTGGCGAGCAGCACGAGCGCGAGCACGCAAGAAAAACGAACACCAGCTGTCAAGTTGCGGCCACGCGCCACCGATGAGAGCCGAGCAGGCACCGTCATAAGACCCCTTTCGCGCACTGGCGTGCATGTAGCTGCTCGCCGTGCGATGAACTACGTCAACCGTGGGGCTTCATCGGGGCCAACCCATGGGAGGTTGACGCGCGAGGTCCAACCCTGGACGCCTTAGCGGGTATCTCAGCCGATTTGCGCGTAAACGCGGGGGGAAGCGATTAGACGCGGGCGTCTACTACGGACGCGGGAGCGCCATCGTCGCGGGCGCCATGCCGCGACTCGTCAGCTCGGCCCTCAGCGCCCTGCGCCCGCGGTGGTGAAGCCCGTGGATCGAACCCTCCGAGCGGCCCGTTCGAGTGGCGATCTCCGTCGGAGAGAGCCCCGCGAAGTGGCGTAGGACGAGCACCTCGCGCTGGTCGATCGGCAGCTCGAAGAGCGCTTCCTGCAGATCGCTCATCGGCCTGCCGCCGGCAGGATCGCCACTGCCCTCGTCCGTCATCCGGATCTCCTCAACGGGGATCATCCGCTGGCGACGCATGTGGTCGATCGCGAGGTTGCGCGCAACGCGCAACATCCACGCCAGGAATGGGACCTGGCGCTCCTCGTATTTGCCGATCACGCGGATGAGCTTGGCGAACACCTGCTGCGTAACGTCTTCGGCCTCGTGCTGGTTGAGCACGATGCTGCGCACGTAGCGGTGGATGTCGTCCGCGTAACGCGTGTAGAGGAACCCCAGCGCCTCACGATCTCCCTGCTGAGCGCGCCGGATCGCCTGCGACACCCGCTCGCTCATCGCCTGCTCGGTGGAGGCGTGCGAACCCACCGGTCGGGTCAGCGCCTCACAGCCCATGACGGCCCATCACGTAGGGGACTGTGCGCAGCAGGATCTTCACGTCCGTCCACAGCGACCAGTTGGCCACGTACAGATAGTCGATCGCGACCATCTCCGCCAGCGGCACGCGCGTGGGACCGAGGATCTGCCAGTGCCCGGTCATGCCCGGCGTAAGCTCCAGGCGCCGACGGTGCCAGCCCTCGACGCGAATGTCCTCGTCCACCACCAGCGGCCGCGGACCGACCATGCTCATGTCGCCTTTGAGGATGTTCAGCAGCTGAGGCATCTCATCCAGCGCGGTCTTGCGCAGGAACCGCCCCACCCTCGTCACCCGCGGGTCGTCCGCGATCTTGAACAGGCCGTCGGCTTCGTTGCGGTCGCGCAGCGAGTCCTTCAACGCCTCGGCGTTGTCGACCATCGTGCGGAACTTCAGGATGTGGAAGCGCTCGCCGTGGCGTCCCACGCGCAGCTGGCGGAAGAAGACCGGGCCCCGGCTGTCGAGCTTGATCGCGACTGCCGCCGCGAGCATCAGCGGCGAGACCGCGAGTACGCCGATCGACGCGCACACGAGATCGAACACGCGCTTCACCGCCGAGGAGGAGCGCGTCAGCTCGAAGCGCCTCACCCCCATCACGGTGACGCCGTGGAGGTTGTCGAACTCGACCGAGGACCCGACCACCTCGAGCAGGCGCGGCAGCACGCTCACACGCACTCCGACCGCCTTCAGCGTGCGCACGAGGTTGAGCACCTCGCCCGCATCGGCGCTGCTCGGCGCGACGATCGCGCGGTGGATGTCCAGATCGCGGGCCAGCTCGCGGACCTCCGCCAGCTTTTTCGCCGAGCGCGTGTCGGTGGACCACGGCGCGATCTTGTCGAGGTCGATGTGCGCCACCAGGCTCGCCCTGATCCCGCCGTGATCGGCGAACTTCGAGCGAATCGTCTGCGCGGCATCCGCGTCGCCGATGAACAGACAGCGCTCCACGGGCGCCGCGCGCAGCGCGATCGCGCGCGCGCCGGTGCGCATCAGCATCAACAGCACCGCCAGGGCCAGCCACAGAAACAGCGCCTCGCGGCGGTTGAGCGTGCCCTCGACGATCAGTCCGCCCGCCAGCCACGCGACCAGCGCGCACAGCGTGGCCACGTGGAACAGCTTCGGAGCCTCGTCGAGCGTCGTCTTGTGCACCAGCGTCTCGTCTCGATCGTAGAGACCGAACACCTTCGCGCAAACCAGCAGGATCGGCAGCGCCGCGATGCCAACCCACGTCAGCTGCAGCGACCTGGTCGCGAGCGCGATCGTCAGCAGAAACGCGCCGCTGATCGCGAACACATCCGCCACCAGCAGCGAGCGACGGAAGATCGCGTCTCGCAGCTGGCTCGCCGCCGGCCCCCGAGTGTCGGCGAGCGACAGGCCCGTGCCGAGTGTGCCGAGCGTGCCCAAGCGATGTGCGACGGTCAGTCCGCGGCTCGGAAGTACCGCTACGCCCGGGTCCGCAATTTTGCTATCCATAGCTCCCTGCCCCCATGACCGACTCCAGCCATCCGGCCGGTGATCGAATACTTGTCCAGACGCGACCTTTGTCTGTGCGCCTTGTCCGGCCATATATCAGCGCATTTTGCGCTTGAGGTCAAGGCTCCAGGTGTAAAAACCCGCTTGGACACATGTTCGTTCTCATCTGGACGAATGTTTTGCCCAAACGCGTGCGATCAGACGACCGCTCGTGTTTATGTGGAACCGGCCGCGGGGCGGACGCCGACGGCCGCTGCGCCCCAGAGGCGCAATCCGCTCTAAATAGCCCTTTTCGCTACGCCACGCTGGCGCGGCGACGCTCGACGCCGTCGAACGGCTGGGGACGGCGGGGGCGTCTGTCGAGACGCAGAACCGGCCCCATGTGACGTCCGATCGCGCGAAGCACGTACGCGTCTCTAGCTGCGCTGTAGCGCAGAAAAGGGCGCATCAGCATCAGCCAATGTCTTGCCACGTACCTACGCGGTCGTCTGATTGTGCGCATGTCCAGTGGTCCTCGAAGTGCAGCAACGTGAAGCGTTGAGTAGGGATTGTTACAAATCCTGCGCTCTACGGAGAGACGACTCTCGCTAGAACGACTCCTCCACGCTGACCGTCCCCTCGCCCGCCAGCTCGAACGCGCTGTGCAGGGCCTGCACGGCAAGTTGCACGCTCGCGCGGTCGATCACGCACGAGATCTTGATCGGCGAGGTGGAGATCATGTCGATGTTCACACCTTCGCGAGCCAGCACGCCGAACACCTTCGCAGCCACGCCCGGATGCGAGCGCATGCCCGCGCCCACGATCGACACCTTGCCCATCTCCTCGTGCGTAGTCAGCTGCGCGAACGCCTCGCCCGTCAGCGGCTCCAGCGCCGCCGAGGCCGTGCGCAGATCCTCGCGCGGAACGGTGAACGAGATCTCCGCCAGCCCACCCGCGGCGACCGGCTCGTTCTGCACGATCATGTCCACGTTCACGTTCGCCTGCGCCATCGCCTCGAAGATGCGCGCCGCCGCGCCCGGCGTGTCCGGCACGCCCGTGAGCGTCACGCGCGCCTCCGCGTCGGAGTGGGTCACCGCTGTGATCAGGGGCTGCTCCATCGTCTCTCCTTCCGCCAGCACCACGGTGCCCGGCTCCTCGTCGAATGATGAGCGGCAGTGGATGCGCACGCCGTGGTTGCGCGCGTACTCGACCGAGCGAAGCTGCAGCACGCCCGCGCCCGACGCCGCCATCTCGAGCATCTCCTCGAACGACACCGTTTCCAACTTCCGCGCGTTCGGCACGATCCGCGGGTCCGCCGAGTACACGCCCGCGACGTCCGTGTAGATCTCACACACCTGCGCCCCCAGCGCCGCCGCCACCGCCACCGCGCTCGTGTCCGAGCCGCCGCGGCCGAGCGTCGTGACGTTCTTGGCCGTCCGCGACACGCCCTGGAAGCCCGCCACCAGCACGATGTGGTCCTCCTCCAGCGCCGCGCGGATGCGATCCGCGCGCACGTCCAGGATCAGCGCCTTGGTGTGCGACTCGTCCGTCACGATCCCCGCCTGCGATCCCGTCAGCGAGATCGCCCGGTGACCCAGGTCGTTGATCGCCATCGCGCACAGCGCGCACGAGATGCGCTCGCCCGAGGACAGCAGCATGTCCATCTCGCGCGGGTCCGGCGAGGCCGAGACCTCATCCGCCATCGCGATCAACTCGTCCGTGGTCTTGCCGCGCGCCGACAGCACCGCCACCACCGAGTGGCCCTCTTCGCGCTTGCGCACGATCCGCGCCGCGGCGCGCTTGATCCGCTCCGCGTCCGCCACCGAGGTGCCGCCGAACTTCATCACGATCGTTTCGGGCATGGGCCGCAGGATATGTCAGACCGCGCGGCGGCCCGCGAAGGCCTTGCCGAGCGTCACCTCGTCCGCGTACTCCAGGTCCGAGCCCACCGGCAGCCCGCTCGCCAGGCGCGTCACCTTCACCTCGGGCGCGCGCGTGCGCAGCTCCTCCGCGATGTGCAGCGCCGTCGCCTCGCCCGTCGTCGTGGGGTTCGTCGCCAACACCACCTCGCGCACCGTCGCGCCGCGCGCGTCCAGGTCGGCCACGCGTGCGAACAGCTCCGCGATCTTCAGGTCCTCCGGATCGACGCCGTCGATCGGCGACAGCGCGCCGCCGAGCACGTGGTAGACGCCGTGGTACTCGTGCGTGCGCTCCATCGGGATCACGTCGCTCGGCTCCTCCACCACGCAAATCACCCGCTCGTCGCGGCGCGCGTCCTGGCAGATGCGACAGCGCGTCTCGTCCGTCAGGTTGAAGCACACCTCGCACAGCCCGATCTTCTCCTTCACCTCGCGAATCGCGTCCGCCAGCGCGCTCGCATCCTCGCCTGAGGAGCGCAGGATGTGGAACGCCAGGCGCTGCGCAGTGCGGTTGCCGATGCCCGGCAGCTTCGACAGCTCGCTCACCAGCCGCTGCACCGGCGGCGCGTATGAGGTCCCGTCGCTCACGCGTTCACACGCTCACAGGCCCGCGCACGCTCATAGGCCCACGCGCTCACAGGCCCGGCAGCCCAAAGCCGCCGAGGCCACCCAGGTCGAGGCCCGCGGTCGCGCCGCCCATCTTGCGCTCCGCCACCTCCTGCGCCATCCGCAGCGCCTCGTTCATCGCCGCCAGCACCATGTCCGACAGCATCTCCACGTCCTCCGGGTCCACCGCCGCGGGGTCGATCCTGACCTCCCTCACGGAAAGGTCTCCGCTGATCTTCACCGTCACCATGCCGCCGCCCGCCGAGGCCTCCACCACCTCGTTCTTCAGCTCCTCCTGCGCCAGCTCCATGTCCTTCTGCATCTTCTGAACCTGCTGCATCATCGCCTGCATGTTCGGCATCCGCGGCTGCTTTGCCATCACGCGCCTTTCTCGTCGCTCGTCGTGCTCGTCGCCACCTCTACGTCGCGCTCCGTCGCGGACGCCGACGAGTCGGCGATCTCCTCCGCGTCGAACTCCTCCATGAAGCGCCTCACCCACTCCTCCTCCGTCCGCTCGCTCGCCTGCGGTCGATCCTCCGCGGAGAGCTCCTCGCGCAGCTCGTACGACAGCCGCCAGCGCCCGCCCGCGATCGTGCTCAGCGCCTCGCCCACAGTCGCGCGGTTCGCCGGATCCTCCGCCTTCTTCTTCAGGAATTGCGCCGTCGACGCGAACGCCAACGTCAGGTCCTCCCCGTCCACCGCCACCGGCTGCGCTTCCGCGATCAGCGCGCCGATCAGCGCGTTCTCCGAGCGCACCAGATCCACCACCACCTGCCACAACGAGCGCACCGACTCCAGGTCCCGCGCTGCCGGATCGTTCGGCTCGGCGGGCGCGGGCGGCGACGCGGGCGGCGGATCGGGAGCTGGGGTGTGCGCCGCAGGCGCGGCGGGCTCGGGTGCGGAGCGCGACACGGGAGCCGACTGCGACTCGGAGGGACCTTCGGGCTGGACGGTCGTCTCGTCCTGGCGCTCAGCGACCCGAGCGGCCGCCTGTGGCGGCCCCTTTGAATCGTCGGTGTCGTCTATGCCCGCCGCAACCGGCGCGACCACCGGCCCGCGACCGCCCTCCAGCCGCTCGATCCGCGCAAGCAGCGCGCGCATCGAGCCGTCCACCTCGGGCTTCGCCGCCTTCACCAGCGCCAGCTCCAGACGCGTGCGCGCGTCCGCTCCCGCGCGCACCGCCTCCATCGCCTCGCCCAGCAGTTCCAGCAGGCGCACCACCGCCGCGTGATCCACGCGCTCCGCCTGCGCGCCCAGCGCCGCGTCCGCCTCGGGCGTCAGCGACAGCTCATCCGGCACCGCGCCCAGCGTCTGAACGATCAACAGCTCGCGCGCGCGCACCTCCAGGTCCGACGCGAACGACGCCGCGTCGCGCCCCTGCTCCACGCACTCCTCCAGCGCCCGCAGCGCAGCCGCCGCGTCGCTGCGCGCCACCGCGTCCACCGTCGCTTCCAGCAGCCGCGCGTCCGCCACGCCCAGCACCGCCAGCACGTCCTCCAGCGCCACGTCGCTGCCGCTGTAGGTCACCAACTGCTCCAGCGTTCCCAGCGCGTCGCGGAAGCTGCCCGTCGCCGAGCGCGCCAGCGCCGCCACCGCCGGCGGCGGGATCGCGATCGACTCCGCGTCCGCCGCGCGGCGGATCACGCTCGCGATCTGCTCCACCGTGGGGCGGTGGAAGTCGAAGCGGTGGCAGCGATCCACCACCGTCGCCGGCACCTTGTTCGCCTCCGTCGTCGCCAGCACGAACACCGTGTTCGGCGGCGGCTCCTCCAGCGTCTTCAGGAACGCGTTCCACGCCGCCGTCGACAGCATGTGCGCCTCGTCCAGGATGTACACCTTGCGTCTACCGCTCACCGGCGCGTACGCCACGCTCTCGCGCAGCTCGCGGATGTCGTCCACCGAGTTGTTCGACGCCGCGTCCATCTCGATCACGTCCAGCGACGTCGCGCTCGCGATCGACACGCACGAGTCGCACACGCCGCACGGCTCGATAGTCGGGCCGCGCTCGCAGTTCAAGCACGCCGCCAGGATCTTCGCCATCGACGTCTTGCCCGTCCCGCGCGAACCCACGAACAGGTACGCGTGGTGGACCTTTTCGCGCTCCACCGCGTTGCGCAGCGTCCTCACCACCGGCTCCTGGCCCACCACATCCGCGAACGTGCGGGGGCGGTGCCTGCGGTACAGCGACCGCTGCTGCTGTAGTGGCTGCTCCTCCGTCGACACCGTTCGCCTGAGTCTACCCACGCCGCTCAGCGGGCTCGAACAGGCTCGCGAGCGGGTAGCGTCCGCGCTCATGAGCACCACCGCAAAGCGTCTCGCGCCGCGCCTCGGGGCGCCGCTCGGGATCGCCGCCGGCGCGGTCGCGCTGCGCTTGATCGCCGGCGTGGGGTTCGCCAACTACGACACGCTCTACGCGCTCGCCTGGGGCGGTCAGCTCTCGCGCGGCTCCATCCCCGCCTACGACGTGCCCATCGCCCCCACCCCGCACCCGCTCGCGGAGCTCGTCGGGCTCGTGCTCGCGCCCCTCGGCCCGCACGCCGTCGCCGGCCTCGCCGTAGCGCTCGGCTTCCTCGCGCTGTCCGCCTGCGGATGGGTCGTCTACCGGCTCGGCGCGCAGTGGTTCGGCCGCGCCGCCGGCGCGCTCGCCGCGCTCGTGTTCCTCACGCGCGTGCCCGTGCTCTCCTACGGCGTGCGCGCGTACGTCGACATCCCCTACCTGCTGCTCGTGCTCGGCGCGCTGCTCGTCGAGACCCGCAAACGGCGCGCCGGCGCGCCCGTGCTCGCGCTGCTCGCGCTCGCCGGGCTGCTGCGCCCCGAGGCGTGGGCGTTCGCCGGGCTGTACTGGCTGTATCTCATGGATCTCGTGCCCACGCGCCTGCGCAGCTCAGCGGGAGAGCGCTCGCTTCACACGCGAGAGGTCGCTCGTTCGAAGCTCACGCTGCTCGCCCTCGCCGCGCCGCTCGTGTGGATCCTCAGCGACCTGCTCATCACCGGCCAGCCACTGTGGTCGCTCACCAACACCCAGCACACCGTCGACACGCTGCACCGCTTCACAGGCATCGCCAACGCGCCCCAGTACATACCCAGGCGCATCGGCGAGATCCTGCGCCCGCCCGTGCTCGCCGGCGCCGCCATCGGCGGGGCGCTGTCGCTGCTGTGGTTGCGCACGCGCGCGCTGCTCGGCGCCGCCGCGGGCGTGCTCGCCGTGCTCGTGTTCGCCGCCTTCGCCGCCGCGGGCCTGCCCATCAACACCCGCTACGCGTTTCTCGCCGCCGCCATCCTGTGCCTGTTCTGCGGCGCCGGCGTGTTCGGCTGGACGCGCCTGCCGCGCGGAGACTCGCGGCGCGCGTGGTGGATGGCCGTCGGCGCGGTCGTGCTCGTCGCGCTCGTCGCGTACGCCCCCTCGCAGTACCGCTCCGCCGACCGCGAATTCGGCAAACTCGCGCGCCAGCAGCACATCGAACGCGATCTCGTGGCGCTCGTTCGCAGCCACACCATCGACCTGCGCTGCGGCCCCGTCGGCGTCCCCAACCACGCGCCCATCCCGCTGCTGTCGCTGTATCTCAAGACCAGCCCGCGCAACATCGTCAGCCTGCAGAGCGGGCACATCGAACGCGGCGTCTACGTCGACCCCGCCAGCAAGAGCGTCGAAGCGGACTACGTGCTCGACCCGCGCGACCCCCACCAGACGGTCAGCGTCCCGCCGGGCTTCACCGAGAAGGGCGCCAACCGCTCGTGGCTGATCTTCCAGCGCTGCCTGTAGGCGCGGGCCCTGCCCTGCGTGGGCGCAGGGCGTGCGGGCGGCCGCGCTTCCAGCGCAGGCGAAGCGTATGGACCGTGCACCCCCTGTCGAGACTCCTGGTTCCGGCGCCTGCCGACGCCCACGACTCCGGTCCGGGAGCTCCCGCTGCGCCTGTCGGTGATCGCTTAAGGCTGCTTCCTTCCGGACCTGACCTGGTTCGCAAGCCGACACCGCGCGGGACCCGAACCATCGACGCCCCGAGCGACGGAGCGACCGGAGCCAAAGCCCCTCGAAGGGGAATTCAGCCCCGCTAGAGCGGATTGCGGATTCAGGGCACCGCTACCTCCCCGCCTAGCACGGTCCGCCACCGATCGTAACGTACCCACCGCTTCGCCCAGTTCAGGTAGGCTGCGCGACCGTGACCTACTTCAACGGCTTCTCCTCCAAATCCCGCGCCGGCCTCGCGCTCGCGATCCTCGCCACCGTCGCGGCGCTCTTCGCCGGCTGCGGCAGCTCCGGCGGCTCGAGCACCATCACCGTCGGCAACGAGAACACCGCGGACAACGCGCTCATCAAGCAGACCGAATCCAGCAGCACGGGCAGCAGCAAAACCAGCACCGCGCCGACCGCGGCAGCGAAGACGCCCACCAGCGGTCCGCTCTCCAAAGAACCCAAGGTGACCGTCCCCACCGGACCCGCACCGACGAAGCTCGTCACGAAAGACCTCATCAAGGGCACCGGCGCCGAAGCCAAATCCGGCGACACCGTGAGCGTCAACTACGTCGGCGTGCTCTACAAAGGCGGCAAGGAGTTCGACGCGTCGTGGAAGCGCAAAGAACCGTTCAGCTTCGCCCTCGGCAAGGGCCAGGTCATCGCTGGCTGGGACCAGGGCGTCGCGGGCATGAAGGTCGGCGGACGGCGCGAGCTGATCATCCCCGCCGAACTCGCCTACGGAGCCAAAGGCTCGCCCGGCGGCATCCCCCCGAACGCGCCGCTCGTGTTCGTCGTGGACCTGCTCGGCACGTAGAGCCCGTCAGGCGCAACGCCACGCCAAAGCACTTCAAGAGCCGTATGAGCACCAGGCGCCGCGCGGGCAACCGCGCGGCGTTGCTCGTCCTGGCCGCAGCCGCGCTCGCGCTGGGCGGCTGCTCGGGCAAGGCCAGCACCAATCCGGCGCTCCTGCGACTCCAGCGCGGCGACCTCGCCGCGGTCACGCGCACGCTCGCCGCCGCCGAGCCCGGCGTCCGCGCCGAGGCGGCCGCCACGAAGGGGGCGTGGCCGCTCATCGCCAACGGCCTGCCCGCCGGCGGGCGCATGCCGTCGCGACCTGCGTTGCGCGCTGCCGCCGCAGCGGCAGGGAAGGTGAAGACCCCAGCGCTGTTCGAGGTGCGCGCCGCCGCGTCCATCACCGGGCCGGGCGCACAGCTCGCCGGGGTGCTGCGCAACTCCATCGCGCTCAATGCGCGCGCCTGGCAGATGATCGACGCAGCCGTGGAGCAGATCGAACACGGCGCCCCCACGGCCGCGCGCTTCGCCCGTGCGAACGTCAACCTGTACATAGAGAGCGTCTACGACGCCCACTACAGCCTCTCCCAGGTCGGCAAGCAGCTGCTCGCCGCGTACGCCAAGCTCGGCGGCGCGGAGGCGTTTGGCGCGGCGCTCTCCCAGCGGGAAGTCAACGCGGTGGCGGGCGCGTACTCCGAAGCGAGCTACCGTCTCCACCCGCACGTGGGCGTCAAGCTGGGGTCCTGAGCGCCAGCCCAATACACTCAGCCCTTCAGGGCGCGTAGCTCAGTGGGAGAGCGCTCGCTTCACACGCGAGAGGTCGCAGGTTCGAAACCCGCCGCGCCCATCAATTCGAATCAATGAGACAGCGCTCCGGTAGGCTGACCTCTATGAGCACAGTTCGAAGATGGGCGCTCGTCGTTGCGGTCGCAGGACTCTCGACTTACGCAACCGGCGTGTCCAGCGCAGCGAATGAGAACCGCGCACCTCGTCCCAGGTGCCCGCCACCTGGCGCCCACGTGATCGCACGGGATCGCGCCTTGCGCGTCTACTCGATCGGTCCGCGATCATCGTCCGAGTACGCGGTGCGCGTGTGCCGTCGGAGCACCAGCGCGTCACTGACGCTGCTGCCCGCAAGATCCCAACTGCATTTCCCCCGACACCATTCGATCGGGCAGTTCGTGCTCGCGGGCAATGTTGTTGGGTACATCGAAACGCAGTTCGGCGTGGACTCGGGAACAACCGCCCTGATCGTGGTTGACGCGGCCTCCAGACGCACACTCCACGAGATCGCTGCAGGACATTACGTCGACGGCGGACTTGTCTTCTCGGAAGCAGTTACAGACTTCGTGGTCAGCGCTCGTGGCTCCGTTGCGTGGATCACGGAACGCAAGAAAGGAGGAATGAAAGGACCGCCCGAAGAACGCACGGTGCGGGTGGTTGGACCGGCTGGCATCGCCACCATCGCTGACGAGGGCATCACAATCGACCCCGTGTCGCTGAAGCTCTCCGGCCACACGTTGAGCTGGTCGGACGGTGGCGCCGAACGCACAACTTCGATGCCATGACTACGCGCTGAACGCTCCTGACTCAGTACCCCTCCCTCGCATATGGGTTCAAGAACTGCCGCCCCCAGAACCCCGCGCGATCGACCTCGCTCAGCGCGGCCAGGTCGCACACCTCTTCCCACTGCGTCTCGATCACGTCGATCTGGTGGTCCACGATCTCGCGGGCCTCGGGTTCCGACAGCAGGTAAGTCGACGCGCGAGCGACGCACCCGGCCACCTGGCTCATCCGGTACCCGTCCTCACCGATCCCCATGACCTGCGCCGTCTCGCCGCCAGCCCGCGGCTGCGGGCAGATGTCATAGGCGGGCGTGAGCGTGAGCGCCGCGCCGTCCCAGAACGCAGCGTGGTTGCGGGCGTGGTCGTCGTTGTTGCCTGTGAGGATGTTGAACGTGATGCGCGAGAACAGCTCGCGCAGCGTTGGTAGCGGGTCGGTGAAGCGCGAGCGAATCGCCTGTGCGAGCTCGGCGTAGCTGGCATACCGTGCAGCCACCTCGTCGAGCCCGAGGATCGTCAGCGCCGACACCATCGCACGACGACCGCCGGCCTTGGGGCGATCGAAGCGCTCGATCAGCAGCGCGTCTCTGCCCAGGACGCGCGTGAGCTCCACGGCGGCCACGTTCAGTCCCGCGCGGCGCGCCAGCTCCATCGCCACGAACTCGCCCTTCACGACCGGGTAGACGTCGGTCGTGGAGCTGAACTTGGCGATCACACGGCGCTCGCCATCGCTCAGTAGAGCCTTTGGCCTTGCTCCTCCAACCGAGCTTCCGTGGAGCAGCGCCTGGTCGAGCGCCGGCGAGAGCGGTATGCCCTGCTCGACCCGCTCGGCGGACCCTGCTAGCTCTGCGAGCGTGGCGTTATCGGTGCGCCGAGCGATGTACTCCGACGAGGACACCTGGAAGTCCAAAGCGCCGATCCGATCCGAGCCCGACTCCAGCAGGTAGGTCAGGAGGTTCAGGTCCGTCGTGTCGAGAGCGCTGCGACCGACCCGGTGGTTCAGGATCACCCGCCGGCCCCACCCATCCGGGGCCGCGTCCGCGATGCAGCCGGCCACATCCCCGACCAGTGGCGCGATCCGGCCGCGCTCCAGCGGCAGCTCGGGCAGGTAGAGCGCGATCCGCTCCTCGCGCGCGAGATAGCTCTGCCCGTACGTGAACGTAACAATCTCCCCGACGCGGTCGAGGCGCCCAGCGACGACTGGTTTAGCCGCGCCCGGGAGCCACACCCACACGAACGCCCGCTGCGGCTCAGAAGTCATCGTCCACCTCGACCGGCTTGCGCACGGCCTGCGGCAGCACCGCGAGGCGGTCCTCGATGCGCCCTGCCTCGAGCGAGCGACGAGCGTGATCCTCGTGGAACAGCGGAACACCGAGAAGGGCCGCGGCCTCGAACGCGGTGCCGAGCGCCACCGTCAGGTCTCCACGCTCGACCTTCTGCATCGTCACGTGCGTCACGCCCACCCTGTCAGCCAGCTCCTGGAGGGTCCAGCGACGCTCGCGGCGCGCGAGTCGGACGCGAGATCCCAACAGCCGGGCTGCCTCGACCGTCACGGGAGAGTATGTGCGCACCCGCTTCATTTGAAGCTATTTTACTATATGTATAGTGGCTATATAGCTATTTCTCTTTAGCCAATGTCGCACGCAACCCCATCCAGGTTCAGCCGCACATACGTAACCTCACCCCCAGGCCCAAGCGCCTGGACCACCGCGTCGATGTACTGCTCGCGCAGCCCCTCCGGCAAGCGCGCGGTGTGCGCGGTGAGCGCGTTCGTGCGCAGCCACTCGCGCAGATCGTCGTACGGCGCGGGTCGCTCCACGACCCACGTGCGCACGTCGGCGAAGCCCGCCGCCCCGAGGCGCGCCGCTGTCTCTGCGGGCGTTGAGTAGTTCCACGGCCCCTCCCAGCCCGCGAGGTGAGCGGCGAACGGCTCGCCCTCGCCCACCGCACGCGTCGCCGCGAGCAGCTCGGGAGTATTGCCCACACCGCCGCACTGCGCAACCAGCTGCCCGCCCGATCGCAGCGCGCCGCGCAGGCGCGCGAACAGGCGCTCGTGATCCGCAACCCAGTGGAACGTCGCCGTGGAGAGGATCGCGTCCACGCGACGACCGTCGAGGTCGAGCTCTTCCAGGTCCTGCTCCAGCAGTTCCACACGCCCGTTCAATCGCTCGCGCGCGGCGGCGAGCATCTGCGGCGAGCCGTCGACGCCGATCACGTGGCCGCGCGGCAAACGCTCGAGCAGCGCCTCCGTAACGCGCCCCGACCCACAGCCAGCGTCGAGCACCGTCTCGTCCCCCGCCAGCTCCAGGCGCTCCAGCACCTCGCGCCCGATTCGCTCCAGCGGCGCTGATATGCGGTCGTATGTCGCGCCGTCGCGATAGGAGCTTGGCATGGACTGTACGTTATCACATACAGTCGTATGTCCCCTCTCCTGTGGGGTCTCCCGCCAGCGAGCGCCACCGGCGCGCCGGGCTGCGCCGGTCGGCCCGTGAGCGGCTCAGGGAAGGAGCCGCACCGGCAGCGTCTTCAGCTGGTTGATGAACAGCGACTCCACCGCCGCGGGGCGCCCCGCGAGCGCGATGTTGGGGTAGCGCCTGAGCGTCTCCTCCATCATGATCCGCAGCTCCAGACGCGCGAGCGCGGTGCCGAGGCAGAAGTGACGCCCGCCCGCGCCGAACGCCTGGTGCTCCGCTTTGCGGCGCAGGTCGAACCGTTCTGAGTCCTCAAAACGCGTCTCGTCACGGTTGGAGGACACGTACCACATGACCACCTTCTCGCCCTCTTTGATCTTCTGGCCGTGCAGTTCCGTGTCGCACGTGGCGGTGCGGCGGAAGTGCGCGAACGCGGGAAACATGCGCAGCGACTCCTCCACCGCGTCGGGGATCAGCGACGGGTCGTCGAGCAGCAGCTGCATCTGCTCGCGGTCTTCCATCAGCGCGCGCATGCCGCTGCAGTAAGTGGCCTTGGTGGAGTCGTTGCCCGCGGCCATCAGCAGGAAGAAGCCCATCACGATCTCGTGTTCCTCCAGTTTCTGCCCTTCCACCTCCGCGTGCACGAGCACGCTCGTGAGGTCGTCCGTGGGGTTCGCCTGACGGTCGGCGATCAGCGCGCGGCAGCGCTCGAAGATCTCGGGCAGGTCTTTCTCCAGCGCGCCCTCGAAGCCGCCGGGGTTGAGGTCTTCGTCAGCAGCCCCGAGCGTGGCGTTCATCAGCCGCGCCCACACCGCGTCGTCCTTCTCCTCGATGCCCATGAAGCTGCCGATCACGCGCGCCACCACCGGCTGGGCGACGTCCGAGACGAGGTCGCACTCCTCGCGTCCCTCCAGGCGGTCGAGCACGCGCACGGCGATCGCGCGGATCGAGTCCTCGTGCGCGGCGATGCGCTTGGGCGTGAAGCCCGCCTGGAACAGCGCCTTCAGGCGGTCGTGCTTGGGCGGGTCCATGCCGATGAACATCGCCTGCGCGAGCTCCAGCGGGAAGCCCGCGCGGGCGACCAGCACGCCGCCGCGTTCTGAGGAATACGTTTTCCAGTCGCGGCTCACCGTGTGCACGTCCTCGGCGGTGGTGACCGACCAGAAGCCCTCCTCTTCGGGGAACAGTTCGAAGCTCTCCGTCCAGTGGATGGGGCACCTGCTGCGCATCTCCTTGAACGCCTCCAGCGGCGGGCCGTCGAGCCACAGCTCGCGTTGGGTGAGTTCCAAGCTCTCGATGTCGCGTCCAACCGTCGCCATGCCAAAACCTCCGTAATCGCCGCAAGGGATGCCTACGCGGATACTACCTGGCTAGCTGGCCAGTTTTTCCGCGCAATCGTGATCGCCCCGCCACGGCCGCAGCCGCGGCGCTCGTCAGACTGTTCACCGCATGAGGCCGCGATCCCTTCAACCGAACGTTCCGGGCCGGGGAATCGTGGCGTCCTACAGCGCCAGGTTCTGGATGCTGGTGGTGCTCGTGGGACTCGGCTCGGGCCTCGGCGGCGCGGCGCTGATGGAGCTGCTCAAAGGCGTGCAGCACCTCGCTTGGTCCTACCACCTGGGCAGCTTCCTGGAAGGCGTGCAGGGCGCCTCGGCGACGCGTCGTGTGGTGGTGTTGACGATCGGCGGCGTCGTCGCGGGCGCTGGCGCGCTGCTGCTCGCGGGCCGCGGCGGTGGCGAGATCTCCGAGGCGATCTGGCTGCGCGACGCGCGCCTGCCGCTGCTGGGAAGCCTCGCGCGGGCGGTGCACTCGATCGTGATCGTGGGCCTGGGCGCGTCGCTGGGGCGCGAGGCCGCGCCGCAGCAGACGGGCGCAGCGGTGGCGAGCGCGCTGAGCCAGTGGGCGAAGCTGCCCGACTGGCAGCGGCGGCTGCTGGTGGCGTGCGGCGCGGGCGCTGGCATGGCGGCCGTGTACAACGTGCCGCTCGGCGGCGCGCTGTTCGCGCTGGAGGTGCTGCTGGGCACGCTCACGCTGCCGCTCGTACTGCCCGCGCTCGCCACGTCGCTGATCGCGACGGCGGTCGCGTGGATCGTGCTGCCCACAGCACCCACGTACTCGATCCCCGCGTATCCGATCCACGCATCGCTGGTCGTGTGGGCGGTGATCGTGGGACCGCTCGCGGGCCTCGCGGCGATCGGCTACATCCGCCTCATAGCCCGCGCGCACGCGCTGCGCCCGTCCGGCTGGCTGCGCGTGGCGGCGCCGATCGCGGTGTTCGCTGCGCTGGGGCTCGTGTCGATCGCCTACCCGCAGATCCTCGGCAACGGCAAGAACATCGTGCAGCTGTCGCTCACCGCGCGCCTCGGCGTGGGGCTGCTCGCAGTCCTTCTGGTGCTGAAGCCGCTCGCCACCGCCGCGTGCCTCGGCAGCGGCGCGCCGGGCGGCCTGTTCACGCCGACGCTCGCCTACGGCGTGCTGCTGGGCGGCCTGCTCGGCGAGGCGTGGACGCAGCTCTGGCCGGGCGCGCCGCTGGGCGCATACGCGATCGTCGGCGGCGCGGCCGTGCTGGGCGCGGCGATGCAGGGCCCGCTCGCGGCGGTGGTGCTGCTGCTCGAGCTGACCCATCGCGCTGACTCGCTGATGGTGCCGGTCCTGCTGGCGGTGGTCGAGGCGACGGTGCTCGCGCGCGTACTCGGCGCGCCGTCGATCTACTCCGCTCGCCTCACCGCGGGCGAGGAGAACATGGACGCGCCGAGCGACCTGCTCCCCACCTCGATGCCGCAGGCGCCGCAGCAGGCCTGATTGCAGCGCTGCCTCTGCGGGTTCCTACGTGGTAACACTTGACAGATGCCCCGCGCGATGTGGACCGGAGCGATCAGCTTCGGCATGGTCACCGTACCCGTGAAGCTGTACAGCGCGCTCGACCGCAAGAGCGTTCGCTTCCACCAGCTGTCGGGCAAAACGGGCGTGCGCGTGGCGCAGAAGCGGGTCGACCCCACGACCGGGGAGGAGGTCCCGTACGCGGAGATCGTCAAGGGCTATGAGATCGCGCCCGACCGCTACGTGGTGATCGAGCCGGGCGAGCTGGAGACGTTGCAGCCGAAGAAGACGAAGACGATCGAGATCGAGGACTTCGTGGAGCTCTCCCAGATCGACCCCGTTTATTACGACCACCCCTACTACCTCGCGCCCGGCCCCGGTGGCTCAAAGCCCTACCGGCTGCTGCTGGAGGCGATGCGCAAGACGGGCAAGGTGGCGATCGCGCGCGTGGTTATCCGCTCCAAGGAGCAGCTCGTGGCGATTCGCCCGATGGGCGACGCGCTGGGGATGGCGACGATGATCTTCGCCGATGAAATCCTGCCCGCCGACCGCGTGGACGAGATCGCGGAGGCGGCGGACGTGAAGACCACGATGCGCGAGTTGGACATCGCCAAGCAGTTGGTGGACTCGCTCGCGGGCGACTTCGAACCGAGCAAGTACAGCGACACCTACCGCGAGGAAGTGCTCGCGCTGATCGAGCGCAAGGCGGAGGGCAAGCAGATCGCGGTGCAGCCCGAGGCGGAGGAGGTCGCCGCGCCGGCGCCCGACCTGATGAGCGCGCTGAAGGCGAGCCTCGACGCGGTGCGCGCGCGCGAAGGCGGCGCAGGCGCGAGCAAGGGACGCAAAGCGCCCGCCAAGAAAGCAGCGGCGAAAAAGCCCGCGGCGAAGAAGGCAGCCGCGAAGAAACCCGCCGCCGCCAAACGGTAGGTGCCCAGCCGCCGCCCACGCATCACCGAGGGGGACGCGGCGGGCGAGCGCCTGAAGAGCTACCGCGGCAAACGCGACTTCAGCGCCACGCCAGAGCCCGAGCCTGAGCCGGCCGCCACGCCGAGCGAGCACGCAAGCGCGCCCGAGCAACATCGCTTCGTGATCCATGAGCACCACGCGTCGCGCCTGCACTGGGACCTGCGCCTAGAGCGCGACGGCGCGCTCGCGTCGTGGGCGATACCGAAGGGCTTGCCGGACGCGCCGGGCGAGAACCGCTTCGCGGCGAAGACGGAGGACCATCCGCTGGAGTACGTGGACTTCCATGGCGAGATCCCCAAGGGCCAGTACGGCGCGGGGAAGATGACGATCTGGGACGGCGGAACGTACGAGACGCTGAAGTGGGAGCCGCGCAAGGTGGAGGTGGCGCTGCACGGCGAGCGCGTTGACGCGCGCTACGCGCTGTTCGCGATCGACAAGGACGAGGAGCCGAAGGACTGGATGATCCACCGCATGGACCCGCCCGCGGACCCCGCGCGCGAGCCGATGCCGAGCAGGATCGCGCCGATGCTCGCGCGCGCGGGCGAACTCCCCACAGACGACGGCCGCTGGGCGTATGAGGTGAAGTGGGACGGCGTGCGCGCGCTCGCGTACAGCCGACCGGGCGAGCTGCGGCTGGAAAGCCGCTCCCTGAAAGACATAACCGACTCCTACCCGGAGCTCTACCGTCTGGGCGACGCGCTGGGGTCCCACAGCGCCGTCCTCGACGGCGAGATCGTGGCGTTCGACGACGCGGGGCGGCCGAGCTTCGCGGCGCTCTCGCAGCGGATCCACACCCCCACACGCGCGCGGGCGAAGCGCCAGGCGAAGGACACGCCGGTGACGTACATGATCTTCGACGTGCTGTGGCTGGACGGGCACTCGCTGATGGACCAGCCGTATGAGGCGCGGCGCGATCTGCTGGAGGCGATGGAGCTGAGCGGCGAGCGCTGGCAGACGCCGGAGCACACGGTGGGCGACGGCGCGGCGCTGCTGGCGGCGGCCACGGAGCAGGGCCTGGAGGGTGTGGTGGCAAAGCGCCTTGACTCCACCTACGCCCCCGGCTCGCGCTCGGGCGAGTGGGTGAAGGTGAAGGGCGTGCAGCGCCAGGAGCTGGTGGTGGGCGGGTGGCTACCGGGCAAGGGCAAGCGCGCGAGCACGATCGGCGCGCTGCTGCTGGGCGTGCACGAGGCGGGCGGCGAGCTGCGCTACGTGGGCCGCGTGGGCAGCGGCCTGCGCGACGAGGATCTGTCGCGCCTGTCGGAGATGCTGGCGCCGCTGGAGCGCGAGGACTCGCCGTTCACCGCGGGCGAGCAGCCGCCGCGTGAGGCAGTGTTCTGCGAGCCGCGCGTGGTGGTGGAGGTGCGCTTCGCGCACTGGACCGCGGGCGGCAGCCTGCGCCACCCGGTGTACGTGGGTCTGCGCGACGACAAGGGCGCTCAGGAGGTGACGCGCGAGGACGCGACGCGCCCGACGGTGGAGGGGCGCGAGTTGAAACTGTCAAACCTCGACAAGGTGCTCTACCCGAAGGTGGGTTTCACCAAGGGCGACGTAATCGATTTTTATATGGATATCGCTCCGGTGATCCTCGCTCACCTCAGCGGGCGGGCGCTGACGGTGACCCGCTGGCCGGATGGCGTGGAGGGCAAGTCGTTCTTCCAGAAGCACGCGCCCGCGCACCGGCCCGAGTGGGTGCGCACGGCGATGATCGCGAGCCGTGAGAAGCCGATCGAATACACGCTCGCGGACGACCTGCCGACGCTCGTGTGGCTGGCGAACCTGGCGGCGATCGAGCTGCACGTGCCGCTGGCGCTGGCGAGCGCGATCGAGCGTCCCACGGCGCTCGTGTTCGACCTCGACCCAGGCGCGCCCGCGACGGCGATCGAGTGCTGCCGCGTGGCGCTGCAGTTGCACGGCATGTTCGACAACCTGGGCCTGCGGAGCTTCGTGAAGACCTCGGGCTCGAAGGGCCTGCAGGTGTACATCCCGCTGAACCGGCCCGACGTGACGTTCGAGCACACGAAGCCGTTCGCCAAAGCGGTCGCGGAGCTGCTCGAGCAGGAGCAGCCCGACCTGGTGGTCTCGCGCATGACGAAGGCCAAGCGCGCGGGCAAGGTGCTGATCGACTGGAGCCAGAACGACCGCCGCAAGACGACCGTGTGCGTGTACTCCCTGCGCGCGGGCGAGCGCCCCACGGTGTCCACGCCACTGGAATGGGACGAGGTGCGCGCCGCCCTCGACTCGGGAGACCCCGCGAAGCTCGTGTTCGAGGCGCGCGACGTGGTGGAGCGCGTGGCCGAGCGAGGAGACCTGTTCGCGCCGGTGTTATCGCTGGTTCAGCGACTGCCGAGATAGGCATAGCCCGCATTCGAGACTACGCCGGGGGTGATGAGCGCGTCAACTCTTGCGCTGCCCCAGCAAAAGACAGACGCCTCTGTCGGAAATCTCGGGGAACAGCTTGACGCGGAGTTGTTTCTCTACGTGTTCCTTGAGCCTTCCGAGGTTGTAGTGGTGCATTGCCGAAAGCGTGTATTTCGCGGTCGCAGATTTCTTCCTGCGGGGCACCGCGTAGCTAACGAGCGTTTTTGTCCCAGGCACAACGCTCTGCCTGGTCTTCAGCTCCTGGGTCAACACGTACGATGCGGGCGCGATGCCAAGAGCGGCGAGCGTGCTGAGGTCCCATTTGTTCGCAGCGTCGTCCTTCAGCATCGCTATCGAGTCGTCTGGCTTACCGACGTTGGCCTCGATTAGTACTAGGTCGCCTTTCCGCATCATCCCCGCGATACCCGTGAAGATCTCGGACTCGTCAAAGCTCCCGATCACGTTGCCCAGTGCCGAGAACAGCTTTGGGTTGGAGCGCTGATAGATGACCTCGCTAATCGACGGCAGGTTAGTAAAGTCTCCGAGCACCGCCTTACAGCGGAAGCGCTCTCTGCTGAGCCCATGTCGTGAAACGTGCCGTATGGCCTCGACAAGTAGGATGTCGCTGATGTCGATCGGGTAGTAGTAGAGACGCTCATTGTCGCCCAACTTCTCGGCAAGCTCACGCAAGATGATGTCGTCCTTGCTGCCGTCCCCACTCCCGAGGCTGACCAGGTCAATCGCGGCGGTCCCAGTCGCCTCGCGCACACGCTCGGCCAAGTGCGTACCGTTGGCTTCGAGGTGCTGCTTTGCGCGTTCGAAGTAGTGGTAGTTACCGCTGCGACAGAGCTGCAGCCAGCGACGGCCTCCATCAGCCGCCGCAAACTGAAACTTCGCGGGAACCTTCCCCCCTTCCAGCACGGCCTTTCTCAATTCATCGAAATGGGTGTCCCGCGACACAGAGACTTCGAGGGCACCGTCGGCGATCATGTCTATGCGCTCCGTGGAACCTCTTTGTGCATTACCGTCCGTGTCCGTGCTCTCCTTCTTGCCATGCTTTTTGATCTCTTTTATGATCCTAAGAGCAGGGTTTTTCATCGCTTTGTCGCCGTCCGGATCAGACTCGTAGAGAACCGCAGTGAGACCGGCGATGTCGCTCGCCTTGTGCATGGCTTCCTTGGGAGCGATGATGAACGTGCGGTCCCGGCCGAGCTTTCCAAATGACAGGCCGAGCTCGAACAGCACATTATCTCGCGCAACCTTCATCTGCTTGCCTCGAATACTCGCCACGTCATCCGCCGAAAGGATGAAAGCGGCGAAGTCCGCCTCTTTGAGTTTGTTTTCAATACCATGCAATGTGTCGTAAGACAGCGGCCAAGGACTTGTGTCCCAGTTACGAACCTCTACGTCTTCACCATCGAGATTGAGGCTCAGCCCTTGGATCAGCTTCTTGGCCTCTGAAGAGGAACCGACGAACATGACTGGCTTGGACAACCGATGCTCCCTTCTGACGAGCGCGGGATGCAAACGAGCCCTTGCGCAAGGCCCTAAAGAATGCGGACAATACTCACCGCTGGGGCGGCAGGCGAGGCTCGTGGGCCATGATCGTGTCTGCGACAAACTCGGTCACAGTCGGTGCGGCGTCGGACTCGAAGTGATCCCAGTCGCCGTTGGGAGTGATGTCGATGAGCATCGGCAAGCCGGAAGCGGGAACCACGAGATCAAACGTGCAGTAGCCAAGCGCAAACGTTTGGGCTAGCTCGGCCAGCGCTGCACGGAGTTCTATGGGAAGGTCATATACGCGAGGCGATAGCGTCGATCGCGGCGCGTGCCTGATGTCCACATGGTCGCGAGAGGGCGTCAATGCTAGCGACAGGAACTCTCCGAGCAAATAGAATACTCGCACCTCGAATACCGGCTCGACATATTCCTGCAGCAGAGACGGCGCGGGGAGGCGCGTACCGGGTAGATCGCGAAGATCTTCCTCTGAGAGCAACGCTGTGGAGAAAAGCCTGGTCGCGTCAATTCGCTCGTCTGCCGAGATTGCCTTGGTGATCAGGTCGTTCCCGCGGACCAGTGGGAAGCACACTGGCGCGGACACAGAAAACGCTGGCACGGGAAGCCCCGTTCGCACGGCCTCAAGGAGCAGGGCAAGCTTGTTTTCGGCAACGAGCGTGGCTGACGGTCGATTGAGCCACGTCGAGCGACTGCGGTGCTCCTCGCTCAGAAGCAGACCTCCGATTAGGGACCCCCACTCCCGCTCTGAGAAGCCTCGATTCTCATTTGTGGACAGGTCCGACACAACCAGCGGGCGCGGCTCCAACAGCCTGCGCCGGTAGATGACGATCTCGGCGCTTTGAAAGTCGGACGCACACAAGCTCGCTTCGGGTTGGTCGAGCTGGAAGCCGCGATCATCGAGTTGCACCGACACCGCGCTCTCCGGCAGCCCGAAGCGCCACCACACGACGCCGAGGCGCTTTGCCAAGATAGACACGAGACGCCCGACACCAACGTCGTCGGCGTCTGCCAGGACGAGAACGACGGGCGCGGCCGAGCGGGAGCTCAGCCGACGGTGACCCAACAGGACACTACGATCACTATGGCGAGGTCTTTGCACGCGCCGTCGTCGTCGCATAGCGAGCGAACAGCGGCTGGCTCTGCGACTTGGATGGCGGCGAATACGCCGGCTTTGCCGGCTGCAAGATGGGTCGATTGGGCACGAGATGTCCTCCTAAGTTGGGTGCGAGCGATCCAATGATAGGTATACCGGGTCCCGCCTGCGGTGCAAGGCCTGTAACGGCGTGTTCAGCCCACAACTTGAGACAGCGCATAGTTCGTGGTGCACTGTTCCTTTCTGGCGAAGAAATGTACCCAGCCAAGCCGACTCGCGCGGGTCATCTCGCCTTCTACTTGTACTCCGGCTCGCTCCACCAAGGCATGATCTCGGGCAGGCCGTCGCTTACGCGATCGGGGAAGCTCGCGGGGCGCTTCTCTAGGAACGCGGTGATGCCCTCAACGGCGTCCGCGGACTGCCCGCGGGAGAACATGCCGCGCGAGTCGGCGCGGTGGGCCACCATCGGGTGCTCCGCGCCGAGCATCCTCCACATCAGCTGACGCGCGAGCGCCACCGATACGGGCGCGGTGTTCTCGACGATCTCGCGTGCGAGCGCGTGCGCCGCGTCGAGCAGCTCGCCCGCGGGGTGCACGCTGCGCAGCAGCCCAGCCTCGAGTCCCTCCTGCGCGGTGAACACGCGCCCGGTGGAGACCCACTCCATCGCGCGGCTGATGCCCACCACGCGCGGCAGGAACCAGCTGGAGCACGCCTCGGGGATGATGCCGCGGCGGGCGAACACGAAGCCCATGCGCGCGTCCTCCGACGCGAGGCGCACGTCCATCGGCAGCGTCATCGTCGCCCCCACGCCCACCGCCGGCCCGTTGATCGCGGCGATCACCGGCTTGGTGCACTGGAACACGCGCAGCGTGAACTGCCCGCCGTTGTCGCGCGGCGCCGCCGCGCCGCCGCTGTCGCGGGTCTTGTAGTCGAACGTCTCACCGCCGCCCGCCAGATCCGCGCCCGCGCAGAACCCCCGCCCGGCGCCCGTCACGATCACCGCGCGCACCTCGTCGTCCGCATCCGCGCTGTCGAACGCCGCCATCAGTTCCGCCCCCATCTGCCCCGTCCACGCGTTCAGCCGCTCGGGCCGGTTGAGCGTGATCGTGAGCACGTTCTCCGCGACGTCCGTCGCGATCTGCGGCGTGTCGGATGCGATCTGTTCGAAGGCCATGGGTGGCAAAAGCATATTCGGAGAGCGGCGAAGCCGGGAGGGTCCCAAGCGCTGGGTAGATGGTGGTACTCTATCTCTGATAAGAGATATCGCTACAAGTATCAACCTGCTACCAGTGACAACGATGCCCGAACCTGACTTCCTCGAGAAGATGATCGACAAGCGCACTGCGCAAAGCCCGGAGTTCCCGGGCTTTCTGAACGCAGCTCGCAGACGCCGAGAGTTCATGCGCGCACTGGCAGCCCAGCGACAGGAGCAACAGCTCTCACAGACGGCAGTTGCCGCAGCCATGCAGACCTCTCAGTCGTTTGTCGCGCGCCTTGAGACGACGGCGGCTGACGCGAAGCTCTCAACGGTGGATCGCTATGCCGAGAGCCTGGGTTTCGCGCTTGAGTTCCACCTAGTCCCAATCCGCGAGGCAGAAAGCGCCCCAGCAGTCGTGGTGCACCAACCTTCCCCGCCTGCTAGCTCCGCCCCAGCTGCTGTCCATACGGCCCACGTCCCGTGAGACACGCTGCGCCGCAGCGCGCAGCGATATTGAGCGCATTCTGCAGCGGCAGACCGGTGCCGAGCCCGTACGTGAGGCCCGCCGCGAAGGAGTCGCCGCAGCCGTAGGAGTCCACCGCCGGGCCTGGCAGCTCGGCGGCCGACCATCTGCCAGTCGTGCCCGAGAGTTCGCTGTAGCTGCCGCCTTGCGCGCCTTCTGTGCGGACGGCCACGGCGGCCTCGCCTCCCACGCGCTCCGCCTCGCGGGCCTCGATCGCATCGTCGCGGCTCGACACCAGCACGTCGAGCGGCACTCCGTGGCCGAGCGCATGCCGCGCGCGCGGGCTCGCGACGAGCACTCGCGTCGCCGCGCGGACTCTGCGCAGCGCGCTCACATCGCCCGCGGTGAAATACACCGCATCGAGATCCGTCAGGCCCTCCCACTGCTCCTCGCCCGCGCCGCCCAGCGGATCGAGCCGTGGGCCGAATGTCGTGATCGTGCGCTCGCCCGCGTCGTCCACCAGTGTGACCGCGCGACGTGTGGGGCTCGCCACGAACGAGGCCCGCACCTCCACGCCAAGCTCGCGCAGGCGCGCCACCGATCTGTGGCCGTACTCGTCATCGCCCAGCGCCGTGAACAGGATCGCGCTGCCGGCCAGCCGCGCGAGCTGCACCGCCGCGACCGCCCCGCCGCCCGCCGGCTCCTCCATGGGATCGGCCGCGTGAACCACCTCGCCCGACGCCGGCACGTGCTCCACGCGCGCGAACTGCACCCACTCCACGTGGCCCACCACCGCCACCTTCGCTCCGCCGCCGCGCACGCGCGCCAGTCTCACACACGCCGCCGCGTAATATCCGCGCCACATGACCCCGCCCAACGCCCTCTTCGACGTCTCCGGCAAGACCGCGCTCGTGACGGGCGGCTCGCGCGGCATCGGTCTGATGATCGCGCGCGGGCTAGTGCAGGCGGGCGCGAGCGTGATCGTGTCATCGCGCAAGAGCGAGGAGGTCAACGAGACCGCGCGACGGCTCTCCGAGTTGGGCGCGTGCCAGGCGATCCCCGCGGACGTGTCCACGCCCGAGGGCGCGCGCGAGCTGGCGGCCGCCACGCGCGAGGTGTTCCCCACGCTCGACATCCTCGTCAACAACGCCGGCGCCAGCTGGGGCGCGCCGCTGGAGGAGTTCCCCGTGAGCGGCTGGGACAAGGTCGCACACACGAACGTCGAGGGCGTGTTCCACCTCACGGTCGCACTGCTCGATGCGCTGCGCGCGGCCGCCAGCGCCGAGGACCCCGCGCGCGTGATCAACATCGGCTCGATCGACGGCCTGCGCACGCCGTCGGTGGAGAACTACAGCTACAGCGCCTCGAAGGCCGCTGTGCACATGCTCACGCGTCACCTCGCCAAGCGCCTCGCCTCCGAGCACATCACCGTCAACGCGATCGCGCCCGGCCCGTTCGAGAGCAAGATGATGGCGTTCGTCCTCGACAACCCCGACACGCGCGCCGCGGTCGAGCAGAGCGTGCCGCTGGGACGCATCGGGCGCCCCGACGACGTCGCAGGACTTGTGCAGTTCCTCGCCTCACGCGCGGGCGCCTACCTCACCGGGACCGTCATCCCGCTCGACGGCGGCATCACCGGCTGCGGCTGAGCGCCCGGCCCGCGGCCTGACCGCCTATCGGCGCGAGGGGCGAGAGCGGCGCGCGCGACTAAACCTGAACCGGCTCGTACGGTCCCGGCTTCGGCCGCGGCTTGCCGCCGGGGAACGCCAGGCGCAGGATCGTGCGGTGGACGGTGCCCAGCTGCTTGCTGCAGCGGGCCCGGTGTTGTAGGGCAGGCCGTAGCGGCGGCAGATCGTCGCGCACGCGCGGCGCGATCTCCGCGTAGCGGCTGGAGGGCATGTCGGGGAACAGGTGGTGCTCGACCTGGAAGCTCAGGTTGCCCGCCAGCAGGTGGAACAGCGGGCCGCCGTCGATGTTCGCGGAGCCGAGCAGCTGGCGCACGTAGAAGCCACCACGCGTCTCGTTCGCCAACCGTCCTCTGGCTGAACGTGTACGTCTGGTCGGGGAAGTGACCGCAGAAGATGATCGAGTAAGCCCACACGTTGCGCACGATGTTGGCCGTGAAGTTCGCCTTGGCGTCGACTTGAAAGTGCTGCGGCCCGACTCCAGCGATCCGCGGCTCGTCGCGAGCGCCGCCAGCGCCGCGAGCGCGGGGAACGCGACGTAGTCCTTGACGATCTGCGCGCGCGCCTTCGCGCCGATCGCCTTCAGCTCCTCGAGCACCTGCTCCTTGCTCTTCTCGCCCGAGTGGATCGCGCCGCCGTTGAGGTCGTGCATCGCCACGCCCCACTCGAAGAAGCCCATCAGCAGCAGGTTGTAGAACGGCTGCGCGAGGTACACCGGATGCCACTTCTGGTTCGGGTCGATGCGCATGATCTCGTAGCCCAGGTCGCGGTCCTTGCCGCGGACGTTCGTGAACGTGTGGTGCTCGTAGTTGTGCGAGTGGCGCCACGCGTCCGCCGGCGAGGCCGTGTCCCAGTCCCAGTTCTGGGAGTTGATGTCCGGGTCGTTCATCCAGTCCCACTGCCCGTGCATCACGTTGTGGCCGATCTCCATGTTCTCCAGGATCTTCGCCAGCGACAGCGCCGCCGTGCCGGCCAGCCACAGCGGCCGCTTGCGAGAGCCCATCAGCAGCGCGCGCGAGGCGAGCACGAGGTGGCGGTGGAGCTTGATCGTGCTGCGGATGTAGCGCGCGTCGCGATCGCCCAGGTCGGCGTACACCTCGTCGTGGATCGCGTCGAACTCGCGGCCCAGCTCGCTCGATCTGCTCTGGGCGTCAGGTGCGCGAGCGGGTTCTCCGGCTCCTCGGTCGCCCAGGCGGGCGGGCTGTCGGACATGGTGGCTGACATTCAGGTTCCTTCCTCGCGGATGGTCAAAGGTCGATCTCGATCGCGCCCTCGGGCGCGTTGATGCAGGTTCGAAGCAGCTCTCCGGGCGCGCCGTGCACGCGGCCCGTGCGCAGATCGCGCACCTGCCCCGCGCGCAGCCTGCCCACGCAGCTGTGGCAGATGCCCATGCGGCAGCCGAACGGAAGCGTCGCGCCGGCGTTCTCGCCCGCCACCAGGATCGGCTGGGAGCCGTCGCTCACGGCGTCCAAGCCGCTGGAGCAGAAGCGGATCGGGCCGCCCGCGCCGCGCTCGCCCTCGCCGACCTCCGTGTGGGGCTGGAAGTGCTCCACGTGCAGTCGCGCGGGGTCGCCGTCGCGCTTCCAGCGCTCGCTCATCGTCTCGAGCAGGCCCGCGGGGCCGCACAGGAACGTCTCGCGCTCGCGCCAGTCGGGGCACAGGACGTCGAGGCTGTCCGCGTCCAGACGCCCCTCCTGGCCGGTGATCTGCTCGTGCAGCCGGTAGCCGGACCGGCGCGCGTCGAGCTCGCGCAGCTCGCGACCGAAGATCGTGGTGTAGGCGGTGCGCGAGCTGTGCACGTGCGCCACGTCGCGCAGATCGCCCGCGCGGTCGAGGCTTCGCAGCATGCTCATGATCGGCGTGATCCCGGAGCCGGCGCTTATGAACAACAGCCGCTCGGGCAGCGGGTCGGGCAGCACGAACGACCCTTCCACCCCGCCCAGGCGCACGATCGTGCCGGGGCGCACGCCCGAGCACAGAAACGGCGTCACCTGACCGCCCTCCACGAGCTTCGGCGTGATCGCGATGCATCCGTCCGCGCGGGCGGGGTCGGACGTCAGCGAGTACGCGCGCCAGTGGTGGATGCCGTCGACCTGGATGCCCAGGCGCAGGTACTGCCCCGGGCGATGGCCCGGCCACTCCCATCCGGGCTTGATCAGCACTGTGACCGCCTCGGGCGTCTCGCGCTCGATACGTTCGATGCGTCCGCGCAGCTCGCGCGTGGACCACAGCGGGTTGATCAGCTCGAGATAGTCGTCCGGCAGCAGCGGCGAGGTGAACGAGCGGATCAGCCCCAGCGCGCGGCGGCGCGCGGCCGGGACCTGGGGGACGGCGCCACGTTCAGCCACGGGCGCCTCGCGGCCCGCGGTTATCGCTCGGTGGCTCGTTGTGGAAGACCATGATGACCATGACGTGAACTGATGATACCTCAAACGAGGTTACATCAAACATGGTACCCTGTAATTCCGATGACAAACACAGCGACCACAACCAAAGAGCCGACCGCTCGCAAGCAGAACGCCGCCCCCGCGCCCGCGGGCAACGACCTCACCGTCGAGCAGCTCGCGGCCGAGGTGGGGATGTCGGTGCGCAACATCCGTAACCACCACACACGCGGTCTACTACCCGCTCCCGAGGTGCGCGCACGCGTCGGCTACTACAACGCCGACCACGTCGCACGGCTGAAGCTGATCCTCGACCTGCAGGCCGACGGCTTCAACCTCGCCGCGATCGAGCGACTGCTGAGCGGCTCCGACGGCCTCGCCGGACGCCTGCTGGGCCTGCGCGCGGCGGTCACCGCGCCGTATGAGCCCGAGACGCCGGAGTTCATCACCGCGGAGGAACTCGAGCAGCGCTTCGGCCCCGTCGCCGTCAAGGACACCCAGCGGGTGATCAAGATGAAACTGCTCGTGCCGCTCGGCGACGACCGCTTCGAAGTCCCCAGCCCCGCGCTGCTGAGCGCCGCCGAAGAGGTCACCGCGCTCGGCATCCCTCTGCGCGCGGCGCTGGCGCTCGTCGAACGTATGAGCCGCGACTGCGAGTCGATCTCGCGCGCGTTCACGAAGCTGTTCATCCGCGAGCTGTGGGAGCCGTTCGAGGCGGCAGGCCGGCCGGACGAGCGCTGGGACGAGCTGACCGAGGCCGTCAACTCGCTGCGCCCGCTCGCCTCCGAGGCGCTGCTTGCGCTGTTCAAGCAGCGCATGACCACGCAGCTCGAGGACGCGTTCGGCAAGGTGCTCGAGCACCAGGCCAAGCGCAAGTAGTACGCCGCGCCGCCGCTGTAGCATGGAGGTCGATGGCCTCCCGTACCGAGCGGAGCTGAGCCGGCCTTGCGGGTCCATCTCTGCGGCGTGCGAGGCTCCACCCCCGCTCCGGGCGCCGACTTCGTCCGCTACGGCGGACACACCTCGTGCGTGGCGATCGAACGCGACGACGCCACCGCGCCGCACCTCGTACTCGACGCGGGCGGCGGCCTCGGCGCCGTGACGCGCCTGCTCGACGGCGCGCCGTTCGCCGGCACGCTGCTGCTCACCCACCTGCACTGGGACCACACGCTCGGGCTACCCTTCTTCGCCGCCGCCGACCGCCCCGACGCGAGCGTCGCGGTCGTGCTGCCCCAGCAGGAGGACGGGACCGACCCGGTGTGCGCGCTCGCGGGGATGATGTCGCCGCCGTACTTCCCCATCGGACCGACCGAACTCCGCGGCCACTGGACGTTCGACTGCATCGCGCCCGGCGTGTGCGAGATCGAGGGCTTCGAGGTGCTCGCGCGAGAGATACCGCACAAGGGCGGGCGCATGCTCGGCTACCGCATCAGCGACGGGCACAGCACGCTCGCGTACATGCCAGACCACTGCCCCACCGTGCTCGGCCCGGGCGAGGACGGCTTCGGCGAGTACCACCCCGCCGCGCTCGAGCTCGCGCGCGACGCCGACCTGCTCATCCACGACGCCCTGCTGTTCCCCGAGGAGCTCGCCGCGGAAGCCGAATTCGGCCACGCCGTGGGCGAATACGCCGTCGAGCTCGCCAAGCGCGCGGGCAGCCGCGAGGTCGTGCTCTTCCACCACCGCCACGACCGCACCGACGACGCCCTCGACGGGCTCGCGCGCCGGCTCGGCGGAGGCGAGGCCCCGAGCGTAGTCGTCGCCGCCGAGGGGCTGGCGTTCGAGCTGGCGCGCTAGCGTTCGCCTCCGTGGACGAACCCTTCGTGATGAACCTGGCTGACGCACCGGCGCTCAGCCATCCGCACCAAGCCACGGTCCTCGACTTCGAGGACGAGAGCGCCCCGTGGCCCGATACCGGCGTGAACGTGCAGATCATGCAGCCGGGGCAACCCAACTGTCGCTACCACTCCGAGCCCGTGCAGGAGGACTTCCTGGTGCTCCACGGGGAGTGCATCGTGATCCTCGACGGCGAGGAGCGGCCCCTCCGGCAATGGGATTTCCTGCACTGTCCGGCCGGCGTCGAGCACGTCTTCGTGGGAGCGGGCGATGGCCCGTGCGCCGTTCTCATGATCGGCTCCCGTCGCAAGGACGAGGCCCACTATCCGGTCAACGAGGTCGCCGCGAAGTACGGCGCGTCTGTGAAGACCGCAACGGACGAGCCCGCCGAGGCCTACGCCGATTGGCGACAGGAGCCGAGGACCCCAACCCCAAACCCCTGGCCGCTGGGCGACTGACCCGGAGCGCGTTGGCTCAGGCGTCCAGCCGCGCGCCCTCGCGGCTGGCCTGCAGCCGCTGCCCCGTGAGCCGCCCCGGCTCGCGCTCGCCCGGCGGGTCGACCACGCCGCGGCGGGGCTTCGCGCGCAGCTCGCTCAGCTCCACCTCGCGGTCGCAGCTCTCGCAACGCACCTCCACGCTCACGTCGCGCCCGCAGTCGTGGTGCACCACGCGCACGGGGCCGCGGCCGTCGGGCCACGTCCAGCGGTCGCCCCAGCGCATCAGCGCCAGCAGCGCGGGGATCGCGTCCGCGCCCTTCTCCGTCAGCCGGTACTCGTGGCGTTCGGGGCGCTGCTGGTAGACGTGCGTCTCGAGCACGCCCGCCGCCACGAGCGCGTCGAGGCGGTCGGCGAGCACGTTCGCGGAGATGCCGAGGTCCTCTTGGATCTCGCCGAAGCGCCGCACGCCGTAGGCCACGTCGCGCAGGATCAGCGGCGCCCACCACTCGCCCACCACGTCGAGCGTTCGCGCGATCGAGCACGGCTGGTTGGCGAGGGACGTTCGCTTCACGCGCACAAGTGTATCGCTTGCATAAGAGGAGTTACTCAGCTATGGTCGCCACTCGAGGTCACTCTCATAAAAAGAGTTTCTACCGATTCGATCCGGCCAAGCGGCCGGCAGGAGGCAAACCGATGCCATTGCTCGACGCATACATCCCCGCAGGAGCGCTTACGCCCGACGCCGAGCAGCAGCTGCTCTCGACGCTGACCGACCTGCTCATCACGCACGAGGGCGCCGATCCCACCAACCCGCAGGTCCGCTCCATCGCGTGGGTGTTCCTGCACCGTCCCGAGGCCGTGTACGTCGCCGGCGCGCCCGCCGACGCGCCCCGCTACCGCTTCGTCGCGTCCGTGCCCGAAGGGCAGTACGACCCCGAGCGCCGCCAGGCGATGGTCGCGAGCATCACCGACGCGGTACTCGACGCCGAGCACGGCGCGCACGACCGCGACCCCGCGCGCGTGTGGGTGTTCACGCCCGAGATCCCCGACGGCACCTGGGGCGCGCTCGGACGCGTCGTCACGCTCGCCGACATCGCCACGTTCGCCACCGGCGACGCCGAGCGCGGACGCGCCTACGCGGAGAAGCGCCTCGCGCAGCGACGCGGCGCGGAGGTGCCCGTCCCCGCCTGAGTGAGCCGCTCCGCCGCCGAGCGGCCCGGCCTGGCGCTCGGCGGCGCAATTCGTGCCCGCGGGATCGTGCGCCCGCGTGCGTAAAGCTGGACGCGTGTCCAGCCTCGGCGAGATACGACGCGTGCTCGCGCAGCGCGACTTCCGCTTCCTGTGGCTCGCGCAGTCCACGAGCGTGATCGGCGACTACATCGTGCTGGTCGCGCTCGCGCTGTACGTGATCCAGCTCACCGGCAGCGCCACCGACCTCGGGCTGGTGCTCGCCGCGCACGCGCTGTCGCTCGTCGCGTTCCTGCTGCATCGGCGGCGTGTGGGCCGACCGCCTGCCGCGCCACCGCGTGATGATCGCCACCGATCTCGTGCGCTTCGCGCTGCACGCGCTGCTCGCCGTGCTCATCTTCCTCGGATCCGTGCGCATCGCCCAGCTCGTCGCCATCGAGGTCGTCTTCGGCGCCGCCGAGGCGTTCTTCCGTCCCGCCGCGGACGGCGTGCTGCCGCAGACGGTCGCTGAGCCTGACATCCAGCAGGCGACAGCCATCACCACCATGTCCAACAACTTCGCCGAATTCGCCGGCCCCACGCTCGCCACCGCGCTCGTGCTCGGCGCCGGGGCCGGCTGGGCGTTCGCGCTCGACTCCGCCACGTTCCTGCTCAGCGCCGCGTTCCTCACGCGCGTGCGGCCGCGGGCGCGTGGCGCGCAGCCGGCAGTCGCGCTCATGGGCGCCGCCGCGGGTGCGACCGCAGCTGCCCCACCGACACAGGCCGCGGCGACACCGCTCCCAATGCCGCCCCCGCGCAGGAGCGTGTGGGCGGAGATCCGCGCGGGCTCGCGCGAGGTGCGCGCCCGCGTGTGGGTGTGGGCGACGCTCGCGTCGTTCAGCGTCGCGCTGTTCGCCGGCCTCGCGCCGTGGTTCGTGCTGGGGCCGTCGATCGCGCGCCAGCAGTACGGGCACCTGTTCGTGTACGGCGTGATCGAGGGGTCGATCGGGTTCGGCACTATCGTCGGCTCGCTCGCGGGCATCGGCTGGCGCCCGCGCCACCCCATGCGCATGGCGATGCTCGCCATGCTCGTGTGGCCGCTCGATGCGATCCTGTACGCCACGGGCGTGACGCTCGTGATCGTGGTGCCCGCGACGGTGCTCGCGGGCGTGGGCATCGCGCTGTTCAACGTGTGGTGGCTGACCGCGCTCGCCGAGCGCATCCCGCCCGGCGCCCTCTCGCGCGTGAGCTCCTTCGACTGGATGGTCTCCTACGCGCTGCTTCCGATCGGCTACATCGCCGCGGGACCGCTCGCGGAGCGGCTGGGCGCTGTGACCGTGGTGATCGCCGGCTCCGCGCTGGCGTTCGTCGCGTTCGTGCTCGGGCTGGCGCCGCGCCAGACGCGCATGCTGGAGCGACTCACGCGATCTTCAGCACCAGCTTCCCCATGTTCTCCCCGCTGAACAGCCGCAGCAGCACGTCGGGGAAGTTCTCCAGGCCCTCGGCGACGTCCTCGCGTGAGATCAGCTCGCCGCTTGCGAGCCATTTGCCCATCTCGGCGACCGCCTCGCCCCAGCGGTCGAGGTAGTCGGACATGACGAAGCCCGTCATGGTGGCGTGGTTGACGAGCAGCGACATGTAGTTCTTCGGGCCGTACACCTCATCGACGGAGCCGTTGTACTGCGAGATCGCGCCGCAGATGACCACGCGCGCGTGGCGCGCCAGGCGGGCGAGCGCGGCGTCGAGGATCTCGCCGCCGACGTTGTCGAAGTACACGTCGATCCCCTTGGGGCAGTGCTCGCGCAGCGCCTCCGCAACGTCCTCGGACTTGTAGTCGATCGCCGCGTCGAAACCCAGGTCCTCCACCAGCGATGCGCACTTCTGCGGCCCGCCCGCGATGCCGACAGCGCGGGCGCCCTTCAGCTTCGCGATCTGGCCCACTAGGCCGCCCACCGCGCCCGCGGCGCCGGAGACGACGACCGTGTCGCCCTCGTCGGGCCGGCCGATGTCGAGCAGGCCGAAGTACGCGGTCACGCCGGGCATGCCGAGCGTGCCCAGGTAAACGGGCAGCGGCGCGAGCGACGTGTCGAGCTTGAACACGCCTTTGCCGTGCACCGCCGCGTACTCCTGCACGCCCAGCAGCCCACCCACGTGATCCCCCACCGCGAGGTCGGGATCGTTGGACTCGACCACCTCGCCCGCCGCGAACGCGCGCATCACCTCGCCGATCCCCACCGGCTTGATGTAGGAGCGCGAGTCGTTCATCCAGCCGCGCATCGCCGGGTCGAGCGACACGTACTGCACCTTCACCAGCACCTCGCCGTCGCCCGGCTGGGGGATCGGCTGCTCGGCATACAGCCAGTCGCTGGGCTTCGGCAGGCCGACGGGCCTCGCTGCGAGCTGGAACTGGTGGTTCACGCCATCCACGATGTTTGCCTTTCACGAGCCGACGGATAAGTTCTCGCGAGAGTATTGCGCCGTCACGGCCCCGCCAACAGAAACGCCGAGAACAGGAGACCAACCACATGCCCGACATCGACTTCCCAACCAGCGACGGATCCGCCCCCGGCTATCTCGCCGTTCCCGCCGGCGAGAGCGGCCCCGCGACGATCGTGCTGCAGGAGTGGTGGGGCCTGGACGAGCACATCCGCTCCGTGTGCGACCGCCTCGCCGCGGAGGGCTTCTACGCGCTCGCGCCCGACCTGTACAGGGGCGAGACCACGGCGCAGCCGAGTGAGGCGGAACAGAAGATGATGGCGCTGTCGATGGACCGCGTGGAGAAGGACATGTGCGGCGCGGCGGAGTTCCTGCGCTCACAGCCCGGCGTCACCGGCCCAGGCGTGGGCTCGCTCGGCTTCTGCCTCGGCGGCGGGCTGTCGGTGTGGGCGGCCGCCAGCTGCCCCAACATCGCGGCGGCGGTTTCCTACTACTACGTGATGCCGCACGGCAAGCCCGACTTCAGCACCATCGAGGGTCCCGTGCTGGGGCACTTCGGCACCGCTGACGAATTCATCCCGCTGGAGCACGCGCAGCAGCTCGAGTCGGAGCTGCGCGACGCGGGCGTGGAGACGACGTTCCACTACTACGACGGCGCGGGGCACGCGTTCTTCAACGACACCAACCGTCTCGGCACCTACAGCGAGCCCGACGCGCAGGCCTCGTGGGCGCGCACGGTGGACTTCCTGCGCGCGGCGCTCGCCTCTTGAACCTGGCGACGCCGCTGCTCGCCCTAGCCGCCGGCGCCGGGCCGTGGTCGCCGGCGGCGGCGCCGCTCGAACCGTGCCCCGCGGCCGGCCCGCCGCGCATCGTCTTCCCCAGCAGCTCTCCGAGCCACGCCACCGGCGCGGGCGCGATCGTGTGGGACGCCTCGCCCAGCTGCGCAGGCGGCGCGGGCGCGCGCGTGGCGAGCATCGGCGCGGGCGAGACGCCCGGCGCGCCCGCCATCCCCCGCACCAGCGCCGGTCGGCCGATCGCGCCGCACGGACCGCTCGCCGTCGCCGCCGCCCCGCACGGCCAGATCGCCATCGCGGGGGCATTCGCCGGCGGCTCGCCGCCTGCGCCCGGCGAGGCGCGAGCGTCCGCGGCACGCGCACTGCTGGTCCAGGGCCACGCGGGCGGGCCGTTCTCGCAGCTGTGGAGCGATGCCGGAGCCGCGATTCCGCTCGCCCTCGCCACCGGCTATCTGGGCGACGTGGCCGCATTCGACGGATCCGTGGTGCGCGTGGAGCGCTACTTCTCGAACGTGCTCGCGCCGCGAGCGTCCGCCGTCACCAGCACAGGCGCCGGCGCCACCGCGTCGAGTACGACCGCGACAACCCTCGCGCTGGACTACCGCAGCGACGCGCTCGCGCTGTGGGTCGCAGCGGGGACGCTGTACGCGCGGTACCTCCCCGCCCGTGGCGCGCCCCGCACGCCGCAGAGCCTCGCGCGCGTGGGCGCACACGTACGTATCTCGGCATTGCTGAGCGACGCGGGCCGCGCGACGGTCGCGTGGGCGGATGACCGCGCGGGCCGCACGAGCGTGTACCTGAACCGTTCGGTTGCGGGCGTGCGCTTCGCGGCGCCGCCGCGCCTGCTGGAGCGCGTGCGCGACCCGGACGGGCTGCCCTCGCCGCCCGGCTCGCCGAGCCTCGTGCGCCTGAGCACCGAGGGCGCGCTGCTCGCGTGGGCGGGCGCGGCGAACGGCCGCTGGGCGATACGCACCGCGATGGTGGGCGCGAGCGGAGCTGGAGACGCAACCACCACCGCCGCGCCGGGCGGCGACGCGCTGCTGGCGGCGCTCGCGCCGGGCCCGAACGGCGAGGCGCTGGCGCTGTGGAGCGAGCCGCAGCCGGACGCGGACGGGCGCCCGGACACGCACAGCGAGGCGATCGTCTCCGCGCGCATCACCGCGCTCGCGAGCGGACGCACGCGCGTGGACGCGCCCGAGCAGGTGGCGCCGCCGGGGCCGAACGGAGACGCGACGGTGGCGCTCGACCCGAGCGACGACCGCGCGGTGGCGGCGTGGCGCGGCGCGGGCGGCGCGGTCCGCTACGCCGTCCGCGGGGCGCTGTCGGGCGCCTCGTGACGCGCGCCGAAGCGCTTTCGGGCGCACCGTGACGCACGCGGCGGCGCAGCCGCACCGCGCGGAGAGGCTCGGATAGGAAAAGATGGGCGCGGATGGATAGGGACTACGAGCTTCAAACCCACCAGGCGGAGGACCGCCACTGGTGGTATCGGGGCCGACGCACGGTGCTGGACGGCGCGATCGCGGCGCTCGATCTGCCCGCGGGCGCGCGCATCCTCGACGCGGGCTGCGGCAGCGGGCGCAACATGGTCGAGCTGGCGCGCTTCGGCACGGTGACGGGCGTGGAGCTGTCCGGCACGAGCGTGGACGTCGCGCGCGGCCGTGAATCGGGCGAGGTGGTGGAAGGCTCGGTGCTGGAGATGCCGTTCGCGGACGACAGCTTCGACCTGGCGGTGAGCCTGGACGTGATCGAGCACCTGGAGGACGACCTGACAGCGCTGCGCGAGCTGCGCCGCACGGTCGCGCCGGGCGGCCTGTTGCTGGTGACGGTGCCCGCGTATCAGTGGCTGTGGAGCGGGCACGACGTGATCAACCACCACCACCGCCGCTACACGCGGCGAACGCTACAGCGCGTCGCCGAGCAGGCCGGCTGGCGCCAGGCGCGCACGACGTACTTCAACTCGCTGCTGCTGCCGGTGGCGATCGTGCTGCGCGTGCTGGACCGCTTCAGCCGCAAGACGACCGAGTCGAGCCTCGATCTGTGGGTTCCGCCCGAGCCGCTCAACACGGTGCTCGAACAGCCGCTCAACCTCGAGGCGGCGATGATCGCACGCGGCGGGCGCATCCCCGCGGGCCTGTCGCTGCTCGCGGTCTTTCGTTGAATCTTTTTCATATAGCCCCTACGGGGCCTCGGGTTGCGCGCGGAACGTCCACGCGCGGTTGACGAGGAACGTGCTGACGGTCACCACGACCATGGCGAACGCCTGGCTGACGAGCTCGTCGAGGCCGACGCGATCCACGAGCGCGTACAGGAGCGCCTCGTTGACGGCCAGGCCGCTGCTCTGCACGATCGCCCAGCGCACGGGCGTGAACGAGTCGCCGACGTGCTCGCGGAACGTCCAGCGGCGGTTGAGCAGGAAGCCGTTCGTGGCGCCCATCGCGAAGCCGATCGCCGACGCGGCGAGGTACCACACGCCGAACACCTTCAGCAGCAGCGTGAACACGGTGAACGTGATCGCCGTGTTGGACACCCCCACGAGCCCGAACTTCACGAACTGCACGAGCGTCGCAGCGCGCGTGGAGCGCGGCGCTCCCGCTACGCTGGTGGGCGGCTGCTGGGAAGGCATCCCCACACAGGATGACGATCGCTTGAGCAAACCACTTCGCACCCCCACCCTGCTGAGCCTCGTGGCGCCGGTGTACGACGAGGAGGAGCTGATCGAGGAGTTCGTGCGCCGCGCGACCGACGCGATCGCGGACTACGAGTTCGAGCTGGTGCTCGTCAACGACGGCAGCTCCGACAAAACGCCCGAGTTACTGGACCGTCTCGCGGCCGAGGACGCGCGCGTGCGCGTGGTGCACCTGTCGCGCAACTTCGGCCACCAGGCCGCGCTCACGGCGGGCCTGGAGCACGCGGTGGGCGACGTTGTGGCGATGATCGACGCCGACCTGCAGGACCCGCCGGAGCTGATCCCGGACATGATCGCGCAGTGGAGCCAGGGCGCGGACGTGGTGTACGCGGTGCGCAGGCAGCGCGAGGGCGAGACGAAGTTCAAGCTCGCCACCGCGTCGTGGTTCTACAAGCTGTTCGACAAGCTCGCGCAGGTCGACCTGGAGCCCAACTCGGGCGACTTCCGCCTGCTCGACCGCCGCGCGCTGGACGCGCTGCTGGCGATGACCGAGCGCTCGCGCTTTTTGCGCGGCATGACCGTGTGGGTGGGCTTCAACCAGACCGCCGTGTCCTACCAGCGCGACGCGCGCCACGCGGGCGAGACGAAGTACACGCTGCGCAAGATGCTGCGCTTCTCGCTCGACGCAATCGCGTCGTTCTCGCACCTGCCGCTGCAGCTCGCCACGTACGTGGGCATGCTCTCCGCGGGCGTCGCGTTCATCGCCATCCCCGTGGTCATCGGCCTGCGCATCGCCGACTCCTACCTGCCCGGCTTCGGCTCCATCACGATCGCGATCCTGCTGCTCGGCGGCATCCAGCTGATCGCGCTGGGCGTGATCGGCGAGTACGTCGGCCGTATCTACGACGAGGTCAAGCACCGCCCGCTGTACATCGTCAGCGACGAGCGCAACGCGCCAGACGCGCCCGGCAGCGAGCCCACGCTCGTGTCCGCCACACGCGCGGGCCTGCCGGCGCGCACGCCCGAGCGGATCCTGAAGCAGTCACGCGGCACGCGGGGGTTCCGGCGGCCGGCCCGGGCGTGCGCAACACCGGCGCACCCGCCGTGTTCTGGGGTCACGATGAGCCACTCGTCCCCACCCCGTCTCCTCGCGAGCATCCCGTGCGCCGCGCTCGCGTGCGCGCTCGTCGCCATCGCGCTCGCCGCCGGCGCTCCCGTCGCGCGCGCCGAAGCGTGCCCCGGCTCCGGCCACGCCCCCTACTGCCCGTACGTGTCCGTGCAGAGCATCGGCCAGCGCGGCGAATCGGTGCTGCGCTTCCCCGAGGCCATCGCCGTGGGCCCCGCGGGCGACGTGTACGTCGCCGACCAGCTGAGCTACGTGGTGCAGAAGTTCACCGCCGCGGGCGCGTTCGAGACGCAGTGGGGCTCCTTCGGCGGCGGGCACGGGCAGTTCGGCCCCATCGGCGGCCTCGCCACGGACGCCGCGGGCGAGGTGTACGTGGTCGACTCCAGCCACAACCGCATCCAGAAGTTCGACCCCAATGGCAACTTCCTCGCCTCCTGGGGCGGGCGCGGCACCGGCCTGGGCCGCTTCAACTTCGGCTCCTCGCAGAACTTCACCCAGCCCCCCGGCGGCGGCATCGCGGTGGCGGGCAGCCACGTGTACGTCGCCGACACTGGCAACCACCGCATCGAGCGCTTCGACCTCAGCGGCGGCGAACCGCTGCAGTGGGGCACGCACGGATCGCTGCCCGGTCAGCTCGCCTACCCGCGCGGGCTCGCCGCCAACGCCACCGAGGTGCTCGTCGCCGACGACGACAACCACCGCATCCAGAAATTCAGCCCCGACGGCGCCTACGAAGCGGAAACTGGCTCGCAGGGCGCCGCGCCCGGCCAGTTCAGCTTCCCCTACGGCGTCGCGCTCGACGCCGCCGGCAACTCCTACGTCGCGGACAACATCAACGCGCGCGTCGTCAAGCTCTCGCCGCAGCTCGCGTTCCTCGGCGCGTGGGGCGGCTACGGCTCCAGGCCCGGGCAGCTCGCGTTCCCGCGCGCGCTCGCCAGCGACCCAGCGGGCGACACCTACGTCACCGACACCGCCAACGACCGCGTGCAGGTGTTCGACCCGGCCGGCGCCTACCTGCGCACGCTCGGCGCCTCCGCGCGCGGGCCGGGGCAGATGACCGGGCCGCGCGGCCTCGCGGTGGACCCCAGCGGCAGGCTGCTCGTGTCCGACACCGTCGGCAATCGCGTCGAGCTGTTCGCGCCCGGCGGCGGCCCGTTCGTCGAACAGTGGGCCGGCGACGGCGCTGCCTTCACCGGCTTCAGCGCGCCCACCGCCATCGACGTCGACCCCAGCGGCTCCGTGTACGTCTCCGATGAGGGCGGCGCGCGGGTCGTGCGCATGTGGGGCGACGGCACGTTCCTCGGCGCGCTCGCCAACCCCGCGCCGCCCGCCGGCGCGCCACCGGCCCAAGCCTCGGGCACGGTCGCCACCGACAGCGCGGGGCGCAGATACGCGCTCGACGCGAAGAACAACCGCGTGCAGGTGCTCGACGCCGAGGGACGCGTGCTCGCCAAATGGGGGCTGCGCGGGATCGCGCCCGGCTACCTCTCCCAGCCGAGCGCCATCGCCGTGGGCTGCGACGGCGCGGTGTACGTCGCCGACACGAACAACAACCGCGTGCAGCGCTTCAACCTCGCCTCCCCCGCGCCCGGCGGCTGCCTCGCCCCCGGCGCGTGGCCGCCGCCGCTGAACGTCGCGCCCGTGCTGCGCGTCGAGCTCACGCGTTCGCGCGCGGTGCTCGCACGACGCGCGCTCGCGCTCACCGTCAGCTGCGAGCGCGGCTGCAAGGTCCTCGCCACCGCCACGCTCACGCCGCTCGGCGCGCGCCGCCGCGCGGCGGGCGTGCCGCTGATCGCCGCCGCGCGCGCCCTGCCCGCGGCGCACGCCGGCCACGTGCGCCTGCGCGTGGGACCGCGGTCGCTGCGCCGACTGCGCCGCGCGCTCGGCCGCCACCGCGCGATGCGAGCGCGCGTGAGCATCGTCGCCGCCGGCCCCACGGGGCTGCGCACGACCGTCGTCAGGACGTACACCGTCACGCGCTGAGCGACCCGCCTGCCGCGGGGCGAGCCGCTCGCGGAACGCACCGGCGCGCACCGCCCTTGCGCGAGGCCCGATAATGAGCGCATGAGCGTCGAGGAGCCGAACGTCGAGGACGAGACGCACGGAACGGACCGCCGCAAAGAGCGCGTGCGCATCGAAACCGATCGCCACCGCATCGAGGGCGTGCTCACGCTCGCGCGCGACGGCTTTCGCAGTCGCGTGTCAGACGTGCTCAACGCCTCCGAGCGCGACTTCATCACGCTCACCGACGTCACCGTCGCGCCGCGCGAAGGCGGCCCGATCGAACTGCACCCCTACCTCAGCGTCGCGCGTCGGCACATCGTCTTCGCCGTCGCCGCGCCCGAGCAGCCCGGCGCGTAGCCGCTGGCCGCCGCGGCACGCCACGCGGTCAGTCCTCGCCGCCTTCGATCTTCGCGGCCAGCTCCACCAGGCTCACCTCCAGCGCGCCCGCGATTCGCTTCAGCGTCGTCCAGCGTGGGTTGTTCAGCCCTCGTTCGATCCGCGACAGCGCCGAGGATGTGATTTCGGCTTCCGACGCGAGCTGTTCCTGCGTCACCCTGCGCTCCTCGCGCAGTCGTTTCAGCAGTGCCGCAAGAGACAGATCCGGACGCTCGCCCACATGAGAAACATTGCGTACTCCTAGGTTCAAAGTCCAGGGTTTATAGTCCTAGGACTAAAATCCTTGTAGGGTTCTGACTGCCCACGGCACATCCCCACAGATTGCCCGGGCACCAATCAGGCGGGGCGCCGGCCCCACTTCAGCGCACCGTCTGCTCGCTGAGGGCCCCCGGAACGACTCACCGGGGGCCCTCACGCGGGGCGTCAAACTATTGGGACGCCTCAGCCATACGACGCACGACAGCGGCCCTGGCGCGCTCGAACGCGCGCTCGTCTCCCAGCAGCCGCGAGTACACGTTCGCGCCCAGTCCCAACGAGTAGATCTCGAACGCCAGCTCCGCCGCCCCTTCTACGCCCGCGATCCTCGCCTGGCGCTCGATCTCCCCCAACCAGCCCGCCACGCCCGCGCGCACCGCGTCGCGCACCACGCCCGGCCGATCGTCGAACTCCGCCGCCGCGGCCGCCCAGAAGCACCCGCCCGCGAACACCTCCCGCTCGAGGTACTCCAGGTAGCGCTCACAGTACGCCGCAAGCCTCGCGGCCCCCTCCTCCACGTCCAGCCCCGGCTCCACCACCGCCGCGTAGAAACGCCCAGCCGCCGCGTCGATCGTCGCCAGCTGCAGCTCCTCCTTCGAGCCGAAGTGCGCGAACAGGCCGCTCTTGCTCATCCCCAGCTCGCCCGCCAGACGGCCGATCGTCAGCCCTTCCAGCCCCTCCGTCGAGGCGAGGTCAACCGCGCACTCCAGGATCACCGACCTCGTCCTCGCCGCCTTCGTCTCCACCGAGCTCACGCCCCGTATTGTAACGAACGAACGTTCGTGCTATTAATGCGCGCCTCGTAAGTCGCTCCACTCTCAAACAGGAGGCCCCCCAATGCCCGACTTCACCGTCAAGCCGATCGACGACATGGAGGCAGTGGTGTTCGGCTCGTTCAAGCGCGCACGCGCGTCGCTTGGCGTCGAGTCGTTCGGCATGCAGGTCATCGACCTGCCGCCCAACGCCACGCAGTACCCCGACCACGACCACTCCGAGAGCGGCCAGGAGGAGGTGTTCATAGCGCTGCGCGGGTCCGGCGAGATCGAGATCGACGGCCAGCGCGTGGCGCTCGACCCGGACACGATGGTGCGCGTGGGCCCGGAGCCCAAACGCAAGGTGTGGCCCGGCGCGGACGGCATGCGCCTGCTCGCGATCGGCGGCTGCCCCGGCCAGGCGTACGAGGCGCCCGAGGTGACGAAGCTCGGCGCGCCCGATCCGGGGCTGCCGCAAGCGCAGTAGCCCTCGGTCTCGGCTAGCTGGGCGCGCTCGCGGTCACGATCCACGTGGACGCGGGCGCGCGCAGCGCGCCGTCCGCCCCCGTACCGGCGGCGAACTCCGCAAGGCCCTCGCGCAGGGCCGCCTCCACCTGCCCGTGCAGGTGCGCCGCGCGCTCGCCCGCCAGACGCAGGATCTCCCCCGCGGGACCGAGCGCCATGACGAGCTCGAGCGCTTCGTCGAGATCCTTGCCGATCAGGATGGGAATGTCGCAGCGGCGCAGCGCGATGTCTGTGAAGCCGGCGTGCGAGAGCACGTCGCTGGTGGTGTCCGCGTCGGCCATCGAGAACGGCCCCGGGCCGCACGTGGGCTCGTCGTATTCCTCCGGCCGCGTGACGATCTGCTCGACGATCTGCTGCGCGCGATACAGCCAGTCGTTGTCGATCCGTCGCCGCCACACCACCATCGTGAGCTTCCCGCCCGGCACGAGCGCGCGGCGCACGTTGCGAAGCGCGGCGACGGGGTTGGCGAAGAACATCGTGCCGAAGCGCGAGAACGCCACGTCGAAGAGCTCCTCCTCGGCGAGCGTTTCCTGCACGTCCGCGACGAGGAAGCGTGCGTTCTCGATCCCCAGCTCGCGCGTCTCGCGGATCGCGTCCACGATGAAGCGCGGCGCCGCGTCCACGCCCACCGCCTCGCCCGTCGGGCCCACGAGCCCCGCGATCCGCTGCGTGGTGTCTCCAAAGCCGCAGCCCACGTCCAGCACGCGCTGCCCCGGCTTGGGCGGGTGCAGGCGCAGAGCCTCCTCGCCGTGCGCGCCCAGCCCCCCGGTGACGACCTCGCGAAAGCGCACGAAGCGGTCGTACAGCGGCCCGTCCCACGCGCGGATCGCCTCGTCGTTGGCGGTTGTGGACGGCTCGGACGCGGTCGTGCTCACGGCTCTCTCCCAATCGTTCGCAGGGCGAATGTGTTGGTGAACGATACGCCGTTGGAGTGCGTGTGACTGCCCACCGCTGACGCGCCGCCAGGTACGCTCACTGGCGATGGCCGCATGTTGGAAGGTTCCCATCCTTGCGCTCGCGTGTCTGTTCGTCGCGAACGGCACCGCCCTCGCCTCCCCCGCCTCGATCGACAGCGTGTGGGTGAGCAACGTCACCGAGACGGACGCGACGCTTAACGCGAAGATCGACCCCAACGGTCTGTACACGGCGTACGAGTTCCAGATCGACACCAACGCTCGCTACGACTACACCCAGCACGGCTGTCCGCTGTCCATCCCCGGGCGTGCGTCGTGTCAGCTCATCGTCGTGGGAAAGCCGCTGCCGCCCGGCCTGGTGGAGCCCAAACCGGAATCCATCCCAGCAGGTGTCTTCGGCGATCAGACGGTCGGTGTCGAGATGGCGAGTATCGGAGCGACACTGAGACCTGAAACCACCTACCACTACCGCGTGATGGCGTCGAACGGCGAAGAAGGCGGCGGCGGCGGCGTGAGCCTGGATCAGACTTTCACCACGCTCTCAGCGCCGTCCTCTCCGCCGCACGTCGGCTCATGGCGCTCGACGGGGTCGCTGCCCAGCGCGTGGACCTCCACCTCCTCGGCGGTGAGACTCCGCGGCGGAGACGTCCTTGCGCTGCCCGGGCCAACAGGAGATGACCAGAGCATCACGCCCGTCCTGTATGACCCGCTATCAGGGAGGTGGAGCGAACTGCCTGCGCTTCCAGCTTTGGCGACATCAGCCACACCGGTGGCGCTGGCCGATGGCGGGGCGCTGCTCGTCGGTGGCTCCGCGTGCAGTGGTCTGCTGCGCAGATGCGTCCCGGTCGCGTTCACCGCCCGTCTGAACCCGAGCCACTCGGCGTGGACTTCTTCGACGGCCATGCACGAGGCTCGCGCGAACCCCGCGGCGGTACGCCTGCCGGACGACCGGGTACTGGTCGCGGGCGGGTTCGGCGACAATTGCCCGGACGCGTTCGCCGGCGGATACTCGTGTCATCCGCTCACGAGCGCAGAAGTCTTCGACCCAGCGAGTGGCGTGTGGTCGATGACCAGCCCCATGCCCAGACAGCCCGGCGCAACGAGCGCGACCCTCCTATCCGACGGGACAGTGCTCGTCGCGGGCGACGGAAAGGCTCTTCGCTATCTACCGCGAGTCGGCCGTTGGACCACGGCCGGGGCACCCGCTTCGGCGGGCGGCGGATCGCACCTGTTCTCCCTGCCGGGCGATCGGGCATTGGCGATGGGGGGAGCGGACGGCTTCTTCGGCTCGCTGGGCGGCGCCGCTGCGAAGCCGCCGCCGAAATGCAATCCCACCTCGGAGCTCTTCGAAGGCGCGAACGACGCGTGGACGATCTCGCTGACCGAGCCGGCCGGCGACACCTACTGCCCCGAAGGCGCCGTGCTGACGGGAGGGCAGGTCCTGCTCAGCAGCGTGCTGAACTACTCGCAGTCCGGAGCCACGCTCACGAGCCCCTACATGCTCGACGCAAAGCAGCGCTGCTGGTCGAAGACCGCGCCGCCACTGGAGCAGCGCGGAGGGGGCACCGTGGTCGCCCTGCGGGACGGCAGGGGATTGGTGTTCGGCGGCTACGACGCCAGCGCTCCAAGCAGCCTGCCGAGCGTCGCGAGCGCCGAAATCTTCACCCCGGGCCCACCCAGGTGCACCGCCACGACGCACGGCGCCTCGCAGTTCTCCGGGGTCACGACGTCACGCAGGCATCGTCTGACGCTCACGGCACATGGCGCGGTCCGACTGCTGGAGGAATGTCCGAACACGGCGTCCGTGCACTGCGTCGGGCACGTGGCGCTCACGCTCCTCGTCCCACCCGCCCATGCGAGCGGCAAACGCCGCGCGACGCGTCGGTTTCTCGGCGACGCGCCGTTTGTGATCCCCGCCGTGAAGCCGACCTGGGTGACCGTGCACGTCACGAGAAACGGACACGTGCTCCGGTCGCTCCTACGCCGGCAACGACACGTCCGAGTCGAGATCGGCAATGGCGCATACGACGGGGAGTACAACGTGGCGCAAACCACGACGTCATCGACGCTACAGGCGCACCACCGCCGCTGAGAGCGTGCCATGTGGGGTCGCGTGCGGCGGCCCGCGATATCGTCCGGCCAGCGATGACCCGGCCCGCCACCCGTGTCGCATGACCCTGTGCCGACCAAGGGGTCGGCGTTCCAATCCGCGCCGCGCCGCACCGCGCCTCTCGCCGCGGCCTTAATCGTCGTCGGAGCGCTCGCGCCCGCGACTGCCAGCGCGCACGGCATCTCCGGCCGCGCGAGTCTGCCCGTCCCGGCCTGGCTGTTCGCGTGGGCCGCCGCGATCGTGCTGGTGGTCTCGTTCGTGGTGCTGTCCGCGATGTGGTCGAGCCCGCGCCTGCAGGAGCGCGCGCGAGCGCCGCGCTATGCCGCTTGCCGGAGTGCGCTCGCCGTTCCGGCCGGCGCGATCGGCCTGGCGCTGTTCGCGCTCGTCGTCTACGCCGGCTACGACGGCGTGCGATACTCCACCGCGAACATCGACCCGACGTTCATCTTCGTGATCTTCTGGGTCGCGGTGCCCGTGTCGAGCGCTGCTGCTCGGCGACTGGTTCCGCGCGTTCAGTCCGTGGCGGGCGTTCGCGCGCGCCGTGCGCTGGCTGCATCGGCGCGGCTCGGCATGGGCTGGCGAGCGCCGCTGCGCTACCCCGACTGGCTGGGTCGCTGGCCGGTCGTGGCGGGGCTGGTCGGCGTTCGGCTGGCTCGAGCTGGTCTACCACGACCACGACAACCCCGTCGACGCTCGCCTCGCTCGTCGCTGGCCTACTTCGCGCTGATGCTCGCTCGGCATGGCGCTGTTCGGCATCGAGACAGTGGAGCGAGCGCGGCGACGCGTTCGGCGGCTACTTCGACCTCGTTCTCGCGGCTGTCGTGTCGTTCGACGCGCACGACCGCGCGCTGTGGCTGCGCCGGCCGCTCTCGGGCGTGCCCGTCGCTCGCGCAGGAGTCGGGCACCGTCGCGCTCGTGCTCGTCGATCATCGGCATCACCACGTTCGACGGAGCCTCCAACGGCGTCGTGTGGAACACGCTGCAACCCCACGTCCAGAGCGTCGTTCTCCGGCCTCGGGCTCGGCGACACGCCGTCCGGACGAGCTCGCCGACAGCCTCGGGATGCTGCTCGCGATCGCCGTCGTCGTCGGCTTCTATCGCGTCGGCGTCCTCGGGCATGCGCTCGGTATCGCGGCGCTTCACGCGCGACGCAGCTCTCGCGCGCTGTTCGCGCACACGCTCGTGCCGATCGCCTTCGCGTACGTGCTCGCGCACTACTTCTCGCTGCTCGTCTGGCAGGGCCAGGCGATCGGCTACCTCGCCTCCAACCCGCTCGGCCACGGCACGCGACTACTTCGGCACCGCCCACTGGCACGTCAACTACGACTTCATCGGCTCGACCGCCATCTGGTACGTGCAGGTGCTCGCGCTCGTCAGCGGGCCACGTCGCGCGGCCTCACGCTCGCGCACGACCGCGCGCTCGCCGACTACCGCTCCCCGCAGCAGGCCGTACGATCGCAGTACTGGATGCTCGTCGTGATGGTCGGCTTCACGAGCCTCGGGCTGTGGCTGCTCTCAGCGGTGAACACCTAGCGGGGGCCGTCGGAGCGCGCACATGCACCAGATCGTGATCGCACACATCGGCAAGATCCCCGTCCAGGAGTCGCTGCCGTTTCTCGTCCCGATCGTCGCGCTCGTCGTCGCCATATGGCGCAAAGAACGCCGCCGCCGCGGAGAGCTGGAGCTGCTGCCCGACGCGCAGGAGATGCTCGACGGGCGCACAGTCGCGCTGGTGCAAGCCCGTTGGGCTCAGAACCGGCACGGTGACCTCAGCGCCAGCTGTCTGCCCGTCCTCTATCCGCCCGGCCCCGACGACATGACGGTTGCGCAGCTCGCGAGCCGAGCCCAATGCGACACCGACACCGTGCAGCGGCTCCTCGAAGAGCTCGAGGAGCGCGGCTACGTCGAGCTGGACGGACACGACGGCCCCGACCAGGCCGTCAGCCTCACCGTCGAAGGCTATGACCTCGTCAACGTCACCGAGGCCGCACTGCTCGACGTGGCGCGCGAGCGGCAAGCGAGCGCGCACTGACTTCCGTGCCGGCCCCGCTCGCTGAGCGCACTCGATGTGGTTTAGCGAGGTTCGGCTATGTGTAGAGCCGTAGCGGCGTGCACTCTGCGAGCCTGTCGAAGTCGGCATCGGCGTGCAGGATGGGCGCTCCTGTGCGCACGCAGGGCGCGGCGATCAGACAATCGAGCGTCTTGCGGATCGTCACCCCCGCGCGACGAGCGCGGCGGTACAGCTCCGCTGCCAGGGCGAAGTCGTCCAGACCATCGAGACGCAGCACTGGAAATACCCTCAGATGACTTTCGACGAGGCGTGCTTCTCTGTCAGAGCGAAAGCCCTGGAGGATCTCGGTGAACACGACGTCGGTGAGCGCGATCGGCTCTCCTCCCTCGATCAGCTCGACGCACCGCACTGCCTGCGGCGAGTCCCGCTCGTTCAGAACGTCAATCCAGACGCTCGTGTCGACGACGATCACGAGCGTCCGAGGCGGCTCTCGTCAAGGTCGCCCTCCCACCGAACGCGGCCCCTCAGATCAAGCACGCCTATACGTCGATGACGGGCAACCAACTCTCGCAACGCCACATCGACCGCCTCGCGCTTCGTACGCGCCCCGATCAGCTCCTGAGCTTCATGGAGTACCCGGTCATCGATCTCGATGTTCGTCCTCATACACCCTAGGATACACCTCCCGAGGTGTAGATCGGAGCGAAGCCTGTACGGAAGGGGGATTCGAACCACCGAGGCGAAGTTGACCCGCGTGGCGGTTTTCAAGACCGTTAACAACTGGCCCTGTGGAGCGGAAAATTGACTGCTCGCGCCACGGCTCGCGCCAGTCCTCGCCAAGACCTGCTTAAGGGTTGGGGTCAGAAGCGCTCCTGCTTCGCCCAACTCCAAGGCGTTCGCATCGCGATCCGGCATCCGTGCGCCTGCTGGTCGTCCGATGCGGTCGTCTCCGGCGCCGCCGGTGGCAGACGCCTGCTCATCGCGCGTCCCAGGTGCACCGGCATGCGGCGAGGCTAGGCGCCCGTTGCACAGCGCGGAGCACAGCGCTGAGGAAGGTGGTGGGCCTTCGTAGCTCGACAAGCTGGTCGCCAGCGCTCCGGCCGCGCCAACATCGCTACACGACGAGCTTCACACGGGTCTTGCCGAGTTCTTACGCCCGATACCGATACTCGATGATGATGGCCGCCGGTCAGGTATTGCTCGTCGATGACGACCGCGCTCTGCGTGACGCGGTCGGTCGCGCGCTGAGGCTCGAGGGTTTCGAGGTGACGCTGGCCACCGACGGCCCGGAGGCGCTGGAGCTGGCAGCAAGGAGCCCGCCCGACATCGTCGTGCTGGACGTAGCGATGCCGTCGATGAGCGGCGTGGAGGTGTGCCGGCGGATGCGCGCCAGCGGCGCGCGGCACGTCGGTGCTGATGCTGACGGCGAAGGACACGATCCGCGACCGCGTGCAGGGCCTCGACGCCGGCGCGGACGACTACCTCGTAAAGCCGTTCGCGCTCGACGAGCTGCTCGCGAGGGTGCGGGCCGGCGTGCGACGGTCGCGGGCCGCCGCGTCGCCGGGTCACGAGCAGATCGGAGGAGCTCAGCTTCGCCGACGTGCGCATCGAGCCTCGCCGCGTGCATGGCGTTTCGCGGCGAGCGCAAGCTCGACCTGACGCGAACCGAGTACCTGCTGCTCGAATACCTCCTCACGAACCCGCGCAGGGTCCTGTCGCGCAGCATGATCTTCGAGCGCGTGTGGGGATACGACCTCGCCGCGAGCTCGAAGGTCGCTCGACGTGTACGTGTCCTACCTGCGTCGCAAGCTCGAGGCCGGCGGCGAGCCGCGGCTGATCCACACCGTGCGCTCGGTCGGCTACGTCCTGCGCGAGCCCGACGATGAGCCTGCGGCAGTCGCATGGTCGTGCTTCACGGCGGCCGCGGTGGCGTTCGCGGTCGTGCTGAGCGCCGTGGCGTGCTACCTGGCGGTGCGGAGCAGCATCCGAGGCCGGCTCGACCACCAGCTCCATGCGCAGGCCTCGCTGATCGTGGCAGCGTCGAGCACGAGCGGCTTCCCGATCCGCGCCCGCGTCCGAGCCTGCAAACCCGGCGACGTGCGCTTCCCGCGGCCGAGCCTGCAGAACCAGGGCGACCTGGCGCTGCTGTCGGCGTCCGGGACGGTGTCACACAGAGGCCCGGCGACCCGACGCACTTCACCGTGACCGCGCACGACCTCGCCGTCGCACGCGGCCAGGCGAAGGCGTACTTCCGCGACGGCCACGCCGGCGGCACGCGGTCCGCGTCTATGTCGTGCCCGCGGGCAAGGGCCGCGCGGTCATGGTCGCGCAGGCGCTGACCGACCTGAACAGCACGCTGCACGATCTCGCCGTGATCCTGATCGCGATCGCCGTGGCGGGCGTCGCGATCGCGGGTCTGCTCGGCCTGTTCGTCGCACGCGCCGCCGTCGCGCCCGTGCATCTGCTCAGGCGGGCGGCTGAGCACGTCCGCTCTACGGGCGACCTCAGCCGCCGCATCAACGTGACGGGCAACGACGACCTCGGGGGGCTCGGACGCTCGTTCAACGACATGCTCGGCGCGCTCGAGGACTCGCAGCGAGCACAGCGCCAGCTGGTCGCCGACGCCTCACACGAGCTGCGCACGCCGGTGGCGACGATCCGCACGAACCTCGAAGTGCTGGCGCGCAACCCCGACCTGCCCGCCGAGGAGCGCGCTCCGCTGCTGCGCGACCTGATCGGCGAGAGCGCGGAGCTCGGCGCGCTGGTAGAGGACCTGCTCGAGTCGGCCCGCGAGAGCGACGACGAAGAGACCGTCGACGCGGTCGCCGCTCGACGAGGTGATCATCTCCGAGCTCGAGCGCTGGAGCAGGCGGCATCCCGGCGCTGCGATCGTGCCGCAGATCCAGCCCACGGTGATCCTCGGCAGGGAGAGCCGGCTGCGGCGGGCGCTCGGCAACCTGCTCGACAACGCGATCAAGTGGAGCCCGCCCGGCGGCACGATCGAGGTGACGCTGGACGGCGGCACGCTCTCGATCCGCGACCACGGGCCAGGCTTCGGCACCGACGATCTGCCATACGTCTTCGACCGTTTCTATCGTGCGGCGACGGCGCGTACCGTCCCCGGCTCGGGCCTCGGGCTGTCGATCGTGCGCAAGGTCGCCGAGGAACACGGCGGGGCAGCGTTTGCAGAGAACGCGAGCGACGGCGGAGCGATCGTCTCGGTTGCGTTTCCGACACTCGAGGTGCCCGGCGAGGACGGCGCCCAGGCATGCCGTCGGCGCGCACTCCTGAGCCGCCCGGCCGCTTTCATACCGGGGCTTTAGCTCTTCTAACCAGACCCTAACCGAGTACCGCCACGCTGGAGATCCGGCGGTCGCGGCTCATCGGTCGCGCCGCGGTGAACCTGACCGCGGTCAGGTTCACCAGACAGCCTCAGTATGAAGCCACCCCAAGACACACTCGCAGAAGACCGGCCGATGTCCGCGCCGACGGTCACGGGTCGCGACGAGCACGTCTGCCTGGCACGACTCCCGCCCAGAGCCACGGAGTGGTATCGCCGGCAAATTCAAAGAACAGCCGGTGCTCAACACACTGCTTGCTCGTGCTGTGCATCGCCGCGATCGTGCTCGCGGCACGGCGATCGGTCCGGCGTCGCTGTCGAGCGGGCAGAGCACCCGCACCACGACCGTCAAACAGGGCGTCGTCCAGTCGACGGTGTCCGGCAGCGGCAACATCCAGTCGGCTGACCAGCTCAACCTCGGCTTCAAGACGAGCGGCACCGTCACGCACATCTACGTGAAAGCGGGACAGCACGTCACGCAAGGGCAGCTGCTGGCGACGCTCGACCCCAAAGCGCCGAAGTAGCGCTGGAACAGACCAAGGCGACGCTTCAGTCGGCCGAAGCGAACCTCGCGAAGGGAGGAAGAAAGCGAAGGCGAAACGACCTCCAGCCAGGTCTCCGTCGAACGCCGCCGCCGCGACCGCGACAGGCGCCTCGACGAGCAAGCCTACGCCACCCGACGCGCGCCCGCAGCTCACCCGAAACCACACCGACGAGCCCGACCCCACGTCCAGCCAGGACACCCCGAGCGAGCTACGACAACCATCCACGACCACGCCGACGAGCCGGAGCTCGAAGCGCCGCGAAGTGACGGAATCAGCTCGCACGACCCCGCGGGAGCCAGGGCACCGGCTCGTCCACGACCAAACAGAGCGCGGCGACGCGCGAAGCGAACCTCGCCTCTGCCAAAGCGGCCGTCAAGAGCGACAAACTGGCCGTGCAAAACGACGAACAGGCAGTGCAGAACACCAAGCTCTACGCGCCGAGCGGCGGTACGATCGTCTCACTCTCGGGAGAAGTCGGCGAAACCGTGTCGGGCACCGGCACGACACGAGCATCGGCCACGAACAGCTCCAGCAACTCGTCCGCCAGCGGCGGCGGGGGAGGTGCCGGGCCGACCGGTAGCTCGACAGGCAGCCGGATCATCGAGCTCCTCGCAGGCATCTTCGAGCTCATCGTCCTTCGCGGTGCTGAGCGACCTCGAATCGCTGCAGCTCGTCGTGGCGCTGAGCGAGTCCGAAATCGGCAACGTCCATGAGGGGCAGATCGCGACTGTGACGATCGAAGCACTGAACGGCCGCAAGGTCGCGGCACATGTCGTGAGCGTCGGCCAGGTGCCGACGAGCAGCAGTGGCGCGGTCAGCTACGACGTCACATTCCAGCTCGACCAAGACAGCGGAAGGGCTGAAAGTCGGGATGAGCGCAACAGCGGAAGTCGTCGTCAAACAGGCCGAAGGGTTGAACGTCCCGACGAGCGCCATCAAAGGCGGTTCGGTCACGGTCGTGCACAATGGCAAACAGGAAACGCGGGCCGTCACCACCGGGCTCGCAGGAGACAGCTCGACGATCATCCTCAGCGGCCTGAAGGTCGGGGAAGAGGTGCTCCTGCCGACAACGGCCAGCTCTGGATCTTCGCTCGGCTCGGGAGCTCGGGTCGCGGAGCTCGCGCGGCGGCGGGCTCGGCGGCAGGGGGCTTCCCGGGAGGCGGCGGATTCCCGGCCGGAGGGCCCCCGGGCGGCTGATGAGCATGCCGAGACCAGCAAGGCATACGCGAGCTCGCGCGCGCCCGGTGCGCGAGCGCCCATTGGTCGACCGCACCGCTGCACCTCAACGAAAGACCAGCCGCCGGCCGCCGGCGATCGTCGTCGTCGACGTGTCCAAGACATACGACCTCGGCGTCGTCAAAGTCCGCGCCCTGCGCGACGTCTCGCTGCGGATCGAGCGTGGCGACTTCGTCGCCATCATGGGCAGCTCGGGCAGCGGCAAGAGCACGCTGATGAACATCCTCGGCTGCCTCGACCTGCCGACCAGCGGCAGCTACCTGATCGACGGCGTCGACGTGCGCGACATGGACGAGGACGACCTCTCCGACCTGCGCAACCGCAAGATCGGGTTCGTCTTTCAGAGCTTCAACCTCGTCCCGCGCACGACCGCCCTCGCGAACGTCGAACTGCCGCTCGCCTACGCCGGCGTCGACCGCCACACGCGCCGCCGGCGCGCGCAGCAGGCGCTCGCCGCGGTCGGGATGGCAAAGCGCGTCCACCATCAGCCCTCCGAGCTCTCCGGCGGCCAGCAGCAGCGCGTCGCGGTCGCGCGCGCGCTGGTCACCAACCCGACGATGATCCTCGCCGACGAGCCCACCGGCAACCTCGACTCGCGCTCGACCGAGGACGTGCTGCGCATCTTCGCGGGACTCAACGAAGAAGGCCGCACCGTCGTGCTCATCACGCACGAGCCGGACGTCGCCGAGCAGGCCAAGCGCGTGATCCACCTCAGCGACGGGCGCGTGATCGAGGATCGTCGCACGACCGCATCTCGAGGCGCCGCCGCCGGCTGCTGCACGGCCAGAAGTCAGAGCACCACGCTACGGCGAGGCGCCGCCGATGATCGGCCTGGAAACGCTGCGCATCGCGTGGGGCGGAGTCACCGCCAACAAGCTGCGCTCCGGCCTGACGATCCTCGGCATGACGATCGGCGTGGCCTCGGTGATCGTGCTGATCGCGGTCGGCAACGGCTCCTCCAAGGCCGTCCAGTCACGCATCCAGAGCCTCGGTACGAACGTGCTGATCGTGCAGGGCGGCGGCGGCCTGCGGCGCTTCGCGGGTGCGAGCACCGCGAGCAGCATCTCGCTGACGAAGGCCGACGCGCAAGCGCTGCAAGACCCGGGCCTCGCGCCGGACGTCAAGAGCGCCTCGCCGGTCGTGAACGCGAGCAGCGTGACGCTCGTCTCCGGCGGCACGAGCTTCGAACCATCCTCGTTCATCGGCACCACGCCGTCCTACCTGACCGCGCACAGCTACAGACTCGCCGAAGGCCACTCGTTCACCTCCGAAGACGTCGCCCAGCACCGCCGCGTGGCCGTGATCGGCCAGGAAGTCGTGCAGGAACTGTTCGGCGGCGCCAGCGCAGTCGGTCAGACGATGAAGGTCAACGGCAGCAACTACGAAGTCGTCGGCGTGCTCGCGAAAAAGGGCACCAACGGCACGACCAACCAGGACGACGTGGTGATGGCGCCGATCACGACCGTTCAGGACTCGCTCACCGGAGTGGGCCCGATCGACTCGATCACCGTGCAGGCGAAGTCCGAATCGTCGCTGAACGCCGCCGAAGCAGAGGTCAAGCAGATCATCGAGGAACGCCACAAGATCAAGAACACCGAAGAACCCGGCTTCAACGTGCTCAACCAGGGCTCGCTGCTGGAAACGTCGAGCTCCACGAGCAGCGTCTTCACCACGCTGCTCGGCGAGGTCGCCGCGATCTCGCTGCTGGTCGGCGGCATCGGCGTGATGAACATCATGCTCGTCAGCGTCACCGAGCGCACCCGCGAGATCGGCATCCGCAAGGCGATCGGCGCTCGGCGCAGCGACATCCTCACCCAGTTCCTCACCGAGGCGGTGCTCGTCTCGCTGATCGGCGGGCTCACCGGCGTCGCCGTCGGCGTGATCGGCAGCCAGTTCGAAATCGCAGGCGTGCACCCGATGATCGCCACCTACTCGATCTTCCTCGCCTTCGGTGCCGCGGCGCTCTCCGGGCTCTTCTTCGGCACCTATCCCGCCGCCCGCGCTGCCTGCCTTCGGCCGATCGAGGCGCTCCGCTTTGAGTAATCCACTTCCCCCAGACCAGGAGCAGCAGATGACAACCCGAGACCTCTCAGTCCGACGAGGAAGCCCAGCTCGATTACGGCCACGAGGCCGAGGAGGACTGGCTCGAGGAGCCCGAGCGAGCTGCCGCGGCGGCCACGCCGCAAGCTGCTCGCGCCGGTTCCCGTGCGCTCTGCTTCGTGGTGCTGCTCGTCGCGGGCGCCTTCTTCGCCGGTGTCGAGATCGAGAAGGGGCAGAGCTCGCCCTCGACGAGCAGCGGCTTCCCGGCCGGGCCTCGCCGCGCTGAGAAACGCCGGCAGCGGCTCGTCGAGCGGCGCACGGACGACCGGTCAGGCGCAGGCGGCGCGCTTCCCAGCGGGCGGCAGCTTCCCCGGTGCGGGAGGGCTCTCGGGTGGGCTCACCACCGGTGAAGTCTCCTACGTGAGCGGCAGCACGCTCTACGTCAACAGCGGCGAGAACACGGTCAAGGTCAGCGCTCCCGCAGGAACCAAAGTCAGCAAGACCGTCTCCACGGGTGTCCACAGCATCCATCCCGGCGACACCATCGTAGTCCGGGGAAGCCAGAGCCGCAACGGCAGCGTCACCGCCAGCTCGATCAGCATCAGCTCTGCGGACTCCAGCACCGGCACAAGCAGCTCGAACGGATCGAGCGGCGCAGGCGCCACGCCCCAGCTCTTCGGATCCGGCTAGGACCGACCCAACCCCGAACGACAAGGAACGAGAACGATGTCAACTAATAAAGCCGAGCGACACGCACACTCTCCGCGGCATCGATTGCACCGACTCCTCGCGGCAGTTGCGATCGCGTCGGCCGTCGTCGTTGCGATCGCGGGCTGCGGCAGCTCCGGCAAATCCACCTCCACCTCGGCGACCGACAGCTCGAGCGCGAAACACGGTGCGTCGCGCGCCGATCGTTTCGCCTCACTCCGAGCGTGCCTCCAGAAGGAAGGCATCAACCTCCCCCCGGCGCCCTCAGGCGGACAGCCCGGCAACGGAAGACCGCCAGGCCCGGGCGGGGGCTTCAAACTCCCACAGGGAGTCTCGCAATCGAAGCTCCAGGAAGCGATGAAGAAGTGCGGCGGCGGCTTCCCAGGCGCCGCGCGCCGCGGCTTCAACTCCTCAACGGCTCGCGCCGCGCTCACGAAATACGCATCGTGCATGGGCGAAAATGGCGTGAACCTGCCAACGCCTAACACGAGCGGCAACGGCCCGGTCTTCAACACCAAAGGCATCGATACCTCGAGCCCGGCGTTCAAGAAAGCGCAGCAGAAGTGTCAAGGCGACTTGAAAGGAGCCTTCGCGGCTGGTCGGCCGCCCGGCAGTGCAGAAGGTGGACCCCCTGGAGGTCCCCCGAGCGGCGAAGCCCCTCCGGCTGGCGAAGGCTCGGCCGGCGAAGGCTCGCCAAGCAGCTGATCGAGCCCGCAGCGTCCCGTCTCTCGGTCGGGTATTGCTGCTCACGCTCAACGGCGTCTAGCCGAACTCCATTTGCTGACGCCTTGGACGCACCTCGCGCATCCCTTGTGACGATCGCTTTGCACGAAACCCGATCGCTAAGGCCAGCAACATTACGACTACTGCTTCGCCAGGCAAAAGCGGATATGCGCAGCATCGGTGTCCACCCGATCTAGCGGCCGGAGCCGCCGGCGACAGCACGGAAGGGGGGGGATTCGAACCCCCGAGGCGGGGTTGACCCGCCTGGCGGTTTTCAAGACCGCTGCATTCAACCGCTCTGCCACCCTTCCGCGTCAATCGCAAAGGCTATTCGATTCGCTGCGGTGTTGCGACCCGGATGTTTGGGCTATCGGTGTGCGGAGGTGCTGGCTGTTCGTAGCCGGATATAGCGATCATTTCCGGCGGTTACGGCGGTTGCGGCGACGGGGATCTCTGTGGCGATGATCGCTCGGTCGAAAAAGACTACGGGGAATTCGGTGACTGTTAATAGTGAGTGGCTTTGAAGTATCTGGCTCGCTAGTCCCTACTCGAGGGGGCGGCCGGCGGCGTGCCACGCCGCGAGGCGCCCTTGCGCGAACTTGTACTGCTCGGCCGCAGTGACGAGCATCTTGACCTTAGTTTTGGGATCCGCGATGCTGGCTCCGGGAACGGGCAGAGCCGCGGCAGCGAGCGCCTTTGCTTCAAGGAACGAACTCGGCTCGGCGCCGATCGGGGCCGACCCCTCTTCAAGGACCGCGTCTTCCACCTCCAGCGGCTCGACGGCGGCGAGCGGATTATCCGTTCGTGCCTCATCCAGGGACAGGATCGGGCCCACATGCGGCGCCTCGGCGTCGCGCTCTCCGAGCGCTCCAATACCGAATCGCGCACGGAGAGTCGCAATCAGAGACGTGTGGTCGAAGGGGGGCCCATCCGCCGGCGGCCGAAGGATTGTGCCTTTCGGGATCAGCGGGGAGACGATCACCGCGGGCACCCGGACTCCGAATCGCTTGAAGTCGAAGCCGGAGGCGCCCACCTTGTTGTCGGGCGGGGTCGCTCCCGTCGGTGGTGACACGTGATCGTAGGTGCCGCCGTGCTCGTCGTAGGTGATGATCAGTAGCGTCTTTGGCCAAGCGGGACCCGTTCGCAGGGCCTCGTAGATGTCGTAGAGCAGGTTCTCGCCGGCCGCCATGTTCGAGACTGGGTGCTGGTCGTTCTGAACATGAAAGTTTTCCTCCGCTTCTTTGTGCGCCTGTTCCGGCGGGGCTTTTTTCTTCGGGTACGTCGCCCACTCAGGCTCGATGTACGAGAAGGTCGCGAGCTGCCCTTTCGCTGCATCGTCTTGGAATCGTGCAAACCCCGATACGACCTCCCCTTTCGGACCCGGACGGACCGTGTCGGGGAAGTCTCCGGCAGTTAGAGGGATGCCTGAGTAGCCGTAGATCTTCCAGCTGCACCCGGCGTCGGCGAGCTTTCCGAAGATCGACGGGGTGTCGAATGCAGGATGCCCATGGGCAGAGTTGTCGGTGTAGCCGAGAGATGTGCCGGCGACCGCAAACGCGCGGTTGGGAAACGTCTGTGTCGGCACTGATGCGAACCACTGGTCGCACACCGCGTAGCTCCTCGCCAAGGCCGATAGCACCGGCAGCGTCTCCGGTGCATACATGCCCATGATGGAGGCTGGACTCGCGCCTACGAGTTTTGGATCCAGCGGATGCTTGGGTTTTTCGAGCTCTCGCGCGAAGCTCGTAACGAATCCGCTGTTTGTGGCCTTCGCGCCGACGGGCGGCGCGGCCGAGCCGAACAGCTGCTCGTTCGTCGCCGGAAAGCCCTCGGATGGATTGGCGAGTGGGTAATAGCAAGCGTTCTGCATCCCGGGGGTGACCTTGAACACCTTCGCCTCATTCCCTTGGGCGTCGACGTTCGACTCCGTGCCGTCTAGACCTTCGAAGTCCGCGGACTTGGGATAGAGGAATCCGAGTAGGTGATCGAAGGAACGGTTCTCGAGCATGACGTAGACGACATGATCGATCGACTCCAAGCCAGCCACAGGGGCCTCCTTTCACGTAGCGTCAATCTGGCCACCCGCACTCAACTTCGCTCGGGCTGCGACTACCGTGCCACCTAAAATGGTACCATCCGAATAGTACCGATAGTCAAGCATTGCCGATGTTTAAATGTTGTAGCGCTAGCGTGCCGCAGCAACAGCAGCAAACGCCGCCATCCAGGAGGAAGCTGGTGATCGCCGATCTGCACTGTCACTACCCGATGCACCTATTGCCGGAGGACAAGCATCCGCACGGCAGAACGAAAGGGTGGCTGAGCCATCTCCGCGACGAGCTACAGGCCGATCTCGAGGGCCTGCTCGCCGAGTTCCTGAACGACGCGAGCTGGCATGAAGGCTGGCGCGTAGACCTCGACAAGCTCGAACAGGGCGGCGCGCGCATGGTCTGCTCGGTGCTCTACTGGCCGCCTGCGGAGTTTGACTTCGCGGTCAAATACGCCACGCCGCCGCTGGCCGAATATTACGAAGACCTCAAGCATCAGCTCGCCTACGTTGAGAACGAGCTGAGCCGGCAGGACCCTGGCGGCAGGCGGCACGTGATCGCTAGAAGAGAAGCCGACCTCGACGACAAGCGCATCGTGTTCGTCCACTGCGTCGAGGGCGGTTTCCACCTAGGTCCGGACCCGGACTCAATCGAGGAGAAGGTCCGCTGGCTCGCCGAGCAGGGCGTCATTTACATCACGCTTGCCCACCTCTTCTATCGCCAGGTGGCGAGCAACGCGCCGGCGATCCCGATGCTGCCCGACCGCGTCTACGAACGCGTCTTCCCCCAGGCGCCCGGTATCGGCTTGACGGAGCTCGGCCGCGCAACGGTGAGGGCGATGTACAAGCACAAGGTACTGATCGACGTTTCCCACATGCGCGAGGACGCACTCGACGAGACGTTTACGCTGGTCGATCAGCTAGATGAGGAAGGCGACAATGACCCGTGTGACTTCCCGCTGATCGCGACCCATGTCGGCATGCGCGACGCGGGGCCGGATGGACAGACTTACAACCTGAGCGCGCAGACGGCGAGGCGAATCCAGGAACGTGGCGGGTTGATCGGACTCATCACCGCACAGCATCAGCTGGGCAAGACCGCGGATGCGGCGAGCTCCCAGGCGGTCCTCGGCCGTCACCTCGACGCGATAGCCGCGCTCGGCAACGGTCATGTGGCGACCGCCATTGGCAGCGACCTCGACGGCTTCATCAAGCCCACGCTCAAGGGTTTCGATCAGGCAAGCGACTTTCCGTTGCTCGAGCAGTGGATCGGAGCCAACGTGCGCGAGCAGGCAGATGTCGAGGCGATCATGTACGGCAACGCACGACGCGTACTCGGACGAGCGTTCGCGGCACGCGAGCGCCTGTAGACGTGATCTCGCCCGCCGCCCGACGGTTGCCAGAGCGTCTCGGCATCGGCTACACAGCCTGCGACCGCACGCGGTACTGGATGAAGGTCGCGTACTGCGACTGGCGCACCCCGAGATGCTCGAGATCGAGCGACTGCGAGAACCCGTCGAAGAGCCGCTTTCCCGCGCCCATGACGACCGGTGCGACGATGATCGTCAGCTCGTCGACGATCCCGGCCGCGAGAGCTTGGCGGATGGTCTCGGCGCCGCCCATCACATGGACGTCCTTGCCGGACGCCGCCCGCAGGGCACGCTCGACCGCCACCTCAACACCTGAGACGAACGTGAACGCTCCATCGGCCGGCTCCTCCTCTGGGCGGTGCGTCACGATGAAGAACGGCAGCCCCCACGGATTCTCCCCGCCCCAATGCCGAGCCGCCTCATACGTCGCCCGCCCACCGACGACCGCCCCGATCCTCGACCTGGTGTCGGTCAACCAGGCTGCATCCTCGTCGGCCGGCGCGCGGCGCTCCTCCTCGGCATAGGTCCACGGGCCGCCGAAGACCCAGTAGTGCAGGCGCTCGCCGTTCTCACCCAGGCCCACCCCTGGGCCGTCGTTGGGTCTGGCGATGTACCCGTCGATCGACGTGGTGATCCCTGCAAGAACGCTGGCCATCGGGAGCCATCCTTCCGTTGAGTAGACGAGTGATACCCGTCCAGGCTGCGCGATGAACCAGAACTCGTCGCGGATCGTCTGCGAAGCATCCCGAACGGCAGGACGCAGCCTCAGCTAACCATGGATCCCCTTCGACTCACCGCACGGTGGCCTGCAGCCCGACGCATACCAACGGCGGACGTGGCCCGATGAACGACGGGCTGTGGTAGCACTTTTCCACGCTGGGCGGCGAGTACAGGTTGACGATCGTGACGCCGACGTCTCCCACGACGGGCAGGCTGAAGCCGATGAACAGCTGGTCGTAGTTGAACTTGCATTTGCGGATGCCCTGGCCGTAGAGGAAGGAGCACTTCCTCAGTTTGGCGCCGGCTTTGTGGTACCAGTCCAGGGCGAACTCAACGGTGAATTTGTCCCAGATCAAGCCTATGACTTTGTCCGCGATGCTCCCGGGGATCGACCCGATCACGTCGATGACTTCGGCGGCCGTGGCGATGCTCAACAGCTTGTCGCCCCGCGACCGAGCGTCCGCCAGGCTGTACCACTCGACCGCAGCTGGGTCGGCCGCTTCGGCCGCTGCGATCGCCGCTTCCATCGCCGCCTGTTCGCGCGCGGCTTCGAGCCCCGGAGCTTCCGCGCCCGCGGCGGCGGCCCCCTGCATGTTCCACGGTTCCTGCTGTGCCGTGTAGGCGGCGCCCGCCCCTGAGCCTCCCGGTAGTCCCGGCGGGCGGACCTGTTCGCTTTGCAACGCGCGGGCGGTCTGAGGCACGTAGGAGGTGGAGCCGTAGGTGATCACGCCGCTGGAAAGAGAGCTTTCCACGCCCGCGGCCCCCAGCCAGCCGAGCTTGGGCGGTGCTTTGCCCGCGTTGGGCACTCCGAATTCGGTGTTGTTGTAGGTGGAGATGAGGGCCGTTTCTCCGGCTTTGTCGCCGATCGTGGCCGCGACGTTGCCCTGGATGTCATGCAGCTGCAGGATCGGTGTTTCGCCGTTCGTCTGCGTGGCCACCAGCGCGCCGTCGATACCGACGATGTCGCGCGTCCAGCTTGTGCCGTCGGTCGTCCACGCGACCGATTCCCCTCGAGCGTCGTAGTGGGAGACCACTTTCGTGGCTCCCGTGACCGTTTCGCGAACGCGGCCTTCGGGGTCGAGGAAGTAGCTGTTCGTCACGCCGTTCTGACTCTGCGTGGCGGCGGCGTTGTCCACGTAGAAGCTGCTCGTCAGTTCGTGGCCTTCGGCGTCCGCCGCGGGCAGTTTGGTGACGTTGCCGAGACCGTCGTAGGCCATGCCGCCGTCCGCCAAGCGGTTGCCCTCGTCGTAATTGTGCCCTTCGCCAGTGCCTCCTTCGGTCTGGCACACGCCTGCGATCCCCGGAGCGCGCGTGGTCGAGCTGGCGCGGCCGGATTCTTCGTCATAGGCGTAGCTGCGCGTCGTGCAGCCTTCGCCCACGGGGGTTTCCTGGGCTTCGAGCAGGCGTCCCGCCGCGTCGTAGGTGTAGCTCTCGCTGGCCAGCGAGCTCGTCTGGGCGAGCATCTCGCCGTGGATCGAGGCGATGCTGCTGTTGCTGTACCACTCGGCCGGTGCGGCTTCCGCGCAGTTCGTGGTCTTGATGTAGCGCAGGTTCGTGGTTTCGCCCGTGGAGTTGTAGGTGTAGTTCTTGCACATGTACGGGTAGGCCACGCTCGTGATCCTGCCGTCGGCGTCGTAGCTGGCGGTGAACGTGCCCGCGGCGGAGTCCACGAGTTTGGTTCGCAGCTTCGTCGTCGCGTCGTAGCTGTAGGTCTGGTGGCTCGTGCCCGCGTTGCTCGAGTCGGATGCTTCTTCGAGCTGGAAGTCGTTTTCCGCGCCGAAGTATTTGTACAGGGCGGTGTTTTCATCTCCATCGGTGTATTTGATGAGCTGTCCCAGGCGGTTGAATTCGTATTTCAACGTGCGCCCTTCGCCTTCGGCCGTCTGCTTTTCCAGCTTGCCCATTTCTTTGTCGTATTCGAAGGCGATCTTCGGCAGCGGCGTGCCCGTGGAGGCCGTCGTTTCGCTCGTCTGGCGCCGCCCCGCGGCGTCGTAGGCGACTTTGCTCGTGCGCGTCGTCGCGCCGAAGGCTTCCGTCGTCGTTTCCGGCTCGTTGTACATGTTGTACGTGTACGTCGTCACCGGCAGCTTCGGAAGGTTCATCAGTTCCGGCTGCTTCGCCGGCAGGGCCTCGCACAGCAGTCCCGCCCACTCGGCGTGGCCGCCGCACGATGGGTAGCCTTCGGTGTTCGCTTCCGCGCTGTAGTACACGAGCTTCTGATCGTGAGCGTTGAGGCCCTTCGACCACTGCTCGAGCCGGTTGTTCGAGCTGTCAGTCACCCACAGCTTGCCGGTCGCGTCGAACGCGAGCGCGCGCGGTCCCGTCAGCTGGCCCGCTTCTGTGCCGCTCCAACCAACCTGTGTGACGTAGCCGCCCGTGGGCGTGAAGCTCTCGGCGCGCGCGTTGAGGGAGTCGATGACCCAGAGGTTGCCCGTGGCGTCGATGCTCAGCCCCAGTGGCGCATTCAGCTGGCCCTCGCCCGTTCCCGCCGCGCCGAAGCCGCGCAAGAAGCTGCCGGTGTTCGCGAAGGCCTCGATGCGGTTGTTCCCCGTGTCGGCGACCCACACGTTTTCCGCGCCGTCCAGCGCGATGCCCTGCGGTTCTTTGAGCTGGCCCGGCGCGCTCCCCAGCGAGCCGAACTGCGATGAGTATTTGGCTTCTTTGTCGAACTTCTGCACGCGGCTGTTGCCCGTGTCGGCCACCCACATGTTGCCTTTCGGATCGAACGCCAGCGCGGCGGGAGCTTTGAACTGGCCCGCTCCCGAGCCCACGGATCCGACCGTGGCCATGTAGGCCCCCGCCGAGCTGAACTCCTCGATGCGGTTGTTCCCCGTGTCCGCCACCCAGATGTGGCCGGCGGCGTCGAGCGCGATGCCCTGCGGTTCTTTGAGCTGCCCCGGCCCCGAGCCCGCTTCGCCGAACGTCGACACATAGGCGCCTTCGGGCCCGAACTTCTGCACGCGGTTGTTGGCGGTGTCCACCACCCACAGCTTGCCTTCGGAGTTCACCGCCACGCCCCACGGGTTTTTCAGCTTGCCCGCTTCGGTGCCCGCTTCGCCGAACTTGGTCGTGTAGCTGAGGGTCTTGCCCGCCGCCGCGCCGCGCGTTTCGGTGACCTGACCGGTCGTGGGGTTGTATTCGGTGGTGGTCGTGAGCTTCAGCCCTTCCGGATCGACCGTGACCGATGTCGGGGCGCGCAGTTTCCAGCCCAGGTTGCTCTGCCCTGAGTAGTTGAGCCTGGTGGCGCGCACTTCGACCTCTTCGTGGTTGGTGAGCTGAGCGAGGTCCGCGGTTTCGGTGAGCAGCCGGTAGGTTTCCCCGCCCGGCGCGCCCTGGTCGTAGTAGTACAGCTTGTGCTCGCGCGCGAGCGATTCTTTCTGTTCTTTGCCCGCCACGTACTTGATCTGGTGCTGCGGGCCGAGGGTTTCGACCAAGCGCGTGCCGGGTTCGCTGACTTCGCCTTCTTTGGCGCCTTCGCCGTTGAACGTGCTCTGCGTGTCCAGCAGTTTCGACACTTCCGCAGAGCTCGCTCCCGCAGCCAGCGCGGTGGCACGGTTGGCGGGTGTGAGCGTGCGGATCACGTCGTTGTATTCGTTGTATTCGCTCGTCGCGATCGCGCCGTTGGGCGAGCTGCTCGGGTTCGCGATGTTGACCTGCCGTCCCTGTTCGTCGAGGTAGTAGACGGTGGCGCGTTTGTAGCTCGACGCGGGCCACTTCTGCGGTTCGTCCGCCGGCGTGATCGCCGTCGCTTCGTCGGGGACGTCTTTCTGTCCCCATTTCGCCACGTCGCTCGCGCCCATCGCATACGGCGCGCCCGCACCGGTGACGGGGACGTTGTAGTTCAGCGTCTCGCCGAGCTGTGCGGGCGCCGTCGCGCCTTCGCCCACGAGCGTGGGGTTGACGTCGCCGATCCTGCTGCTCCCCGTCTCCGCGAACCAGAGGTGTCCGTCCGCGCCGTTCGCGATCCCGCCGTAGTTGACGCCGGCGCCAGAATGCGTGTACCCGGTGATGACCCCGGCGGTCGTGACCTTGAACAGTTTGCTGCTTGCGGCGTCGGTCGCCCACAGGTTTCCGTCGGAGCCGGCGACGATCCCTTCGCACGTGCAACCCGATGGCACCGTGTAGGTGCTCACCACGCCCGCCATCGTGATCTTCGCGACTTTCCCGAGCTCGGTGAACCACATGTTCCCGTCGGGACCGGCCGCGATGTTGCGGGGGAGACTGCCGGGCACGAGCGCAAATTCAGTCTTCACGCCGGCCGTGGTGATCCTCCCGATCTTGCTCGTTTCACGCTCGGTGAACCACAGGTTGTTGTCAGGTCCGACGGCGATGCCTTCCGGCTTGCTGCCGGCAGGCAGCGCGTATTCGGTTATGACGCCCGCGGTCGTGATCTTCCCGACCTTGCTGCTCGTGTAGTTCACGTACCAGAAGTTCCCGTCCGGCCCCTGGACGATGCCCTTCGGCCCGCTGCCCGCGGGCAGCGCGTATTCGGTTATCCCGCCGACGATGGTGATCTTCCCGACCTTGTTGCTCGTGAAGTTCGTGTACCACATGTTCGCTTCCGAGCCCGCGGCGATGTGGTTCGGGCCGCTGCCAGCCGGCAGCGAGTATTCGGTCTTCACGCCGGTCGTGGAGATCTTGCCGATCTTGTTGCTTGTGGCGTTCGTGTACCAGATGTTGTTGTCGAGGTTTTTCGCGACCCATTGCGGGCCGCTGCTGGCCGGCAGCGAGAACTCGGACCACACCGCGGCGGCAGACTGGACCACGGCGGTCGGGGCGCTCGTGGCGGTAGCCGACCCGCCGCCGTTCGTGGCGGTGACGGTCACCGTCAGCGCTTTGCCGACGTCGGCGGACACGGGCGTGTAGTTGCCGTTCGTCGCGCCGAGAATCGGCACGCACGACGCGCCGAGCGAGTTGCATCGGCTCCAGCGGAAGGAGAAGCTGGCGGGGGCCCCCGTCCAAGCTCCGGCGTTGACGGTGAGCTGGGTGCCTTCCGCAGCGGGGCCCATGATCGTCGGAATCAGGGCGTTCGTGAGCGGTTCGCTCCACAGCGCGATGTTCGGGGCGACGCGCAGCACCTTCACCAGCCGTCCCGTCCCAGCGTCGTTGCTGCTCGTTCCGTAGGAGAGCAGCCACGGCTCCTGACCTGGCGGCGAGAGCGCCGTGAGGTGGCCTTCCTCGTCGTAGCCGTATGTCGTCTTCAGGCTTGGGCTGATGCGTGGATCCCACTCCGCGCGCAGCCTCCCGCGCTTGTCGTACTGGTATTCGGCGACGACCGTTTCCTGCATTTTTTTGCCAACCGGGTCGTAGGCGTCGAGGATGACTTTGATCAGCCGGCGGTTGAATTCGCCCCATTCGGCGCGACCTTCGCCGGTCGCGGTCGTGGCAGTCGCGTACTGGAACTTCAGCGCGCGGCAGCCGCGGGTCAGAGTGGGCGTGCAAGAGACGCCGGCCGGCTTCGGCGCGAGCTCCAGCGTCGGCTCGCTGATCCGTCCGGCCGGACTGATCGTCGCGATTTTTTTCGAGCCTTCCTCTGTGAACCACAGGTTGCCGTTGGCTCCCGCCACGATTTCGTTGGGAGAGCTACCTGCCGGGACCGAGAATTCCGAGATTACGCCCGTTCGCGTGACTCTCCCGATCCGGTTGCCGGCGAACTCCGTGAACCACATGTTGCCGTCGGCCCCCACGGTGATGCCGCGTGGCGAGCTGCTCGCCGGGAGTGGATAGTCGGTGACGACTCCCGAGGTGGTGATCTTGCTGACCGTCGCTTTCGTGAAGTACAGGCCCACGTACCACAGGTTGCCGTCGGGTCCCACCGTGATTCCCTCGGGCACGTTTTCCGGAAGAACGTATTCGGCGATGATCGCCCCGGACGTCGTCATCTTGACGATGCCGCATTTGCCGGGAGAGTGACCCCCGCAGTAGGAGTTCGTGAACCAGATGTTCCCGTCGGGGCCCGCGACCAGCCTTCTTGCCTCTGTTTGAGACGGGAGCACGTATTCGGTGAAGACACCCGAGGTGGTGACCTTGTAGACCTTGGAGAAGGTCGTGAACCACATGTTTCCGTCGGGCCCGGCGATCATTCCGTTCGGGTTGCCGCCACCGGGAGGATCCGCGTATTCCGTGACGGTGCCGGTCGGCGTCATCTTGCCGACCTTGAGGGCGTTTGCGCTCGTGAACCACATGTTGCCGTCCGGACCCTTCGCGACGCTCGTCGCCCACGAGCCGGCCCCGGTCGCGTATTCGGTGATGCCGCCCGAGGGAGTGACCTTGCCGAGCTTGCCGTCGCCGGAGTCCGAGAACCACACGTTGCCCTCCGGCCCGAGCGTGATCCCGCTGGGTTTGCTCGCTGCGGGCGTCGTCGCGTATTCGTCGATCGCTTCGGCCGTCTGGTAGGTGTAGCTGACGGTCTGGCTCGCGACCGTTCCTTCCTGCAGCGTCGGCACCCATTCGGCGGCGCCCGCGAGCTGGGTGAACTTCACCGAGGTGTGGTTTGCGACGTCCTTCAGGTAGTAGGCGAGCTTCTGTTTGGTGACTTTGTTTTCTTCGAGGCTCAGTTCGAGGTTGGAGTCGCCGTTGGGCGATTCGAATTTGCCTTCGCCGAGCGCCGCGAAGATCGATTTGCTTCCGTTCGCCGCGGTCAGGATCACGCTTCCGTTGACCACTTCCACGAGCGACTCGGTGCTGCTCAGACCGATGCTCCACTCCGGCCCGAACGCGCCGATCGCGCCTGTTGGCGCGCGCGAGCTGTCGCTGCGTGCGACCGACAGCCCGGAGCCGAACGACACGTCGCCGGCTCCGAGCGCGAAGTCGCCCGACTCGAGGTCGACGGATCCAGGGCCGATCGTCACGGGCGTGGAGTGACGGATCGAGATCGGTTCGTACAGGCGTGCTTCGTTGCCGGCTTTGTCGAGCGCGAGCAGCTCGATGTCGTGCCGTCCGGCGCCGAGTTCCGAGCCGTTGACCGTCCAGGTGGTGCTCGCTGTGCACTGCCCTTTCGCGACCGTGCACCCTGGCGAGGCCGTCCCGAATTCATGCCCGTCGATGAACAGCGCGACGGATTTCATGCCGGAGCTGGCGACGATCGAGCCTTCGCCGTCGGTCGCGCGGCCGGTCAGGACGTACGGTTTTTCGCTGAGTTCGTTGCCGTCGGGCAGCCCTTCGAGCTGCAGTTCGTGCGGTGGCTTGGTGTCGACTTTGACGGTCGCCTTGCCTTCGGTGGTAAGCGACTGCGTCCCGGAGATCGCCTCTTCGGCTTTGTAGCGGATTTTCTGTTCCCCGTCGGGCAGCAGCGCTGGGAGGGTCGCGTCTTCGGCGTGCGTTTCGTAGCACTGCACGCCCTTGCACGCGTTTTCCACGTTCAGGTAGTTGTGTTCGTAGAGCTGGGCCCAACTTTCGGGCGACGTTTCGTATTCGAGCTTCGTGACCGCAACGCCCACGCCCGTGTCTTTGGCGATCGCCTCGAAGGCGCCGCCGAGGTTCGACAGCCAGCCGCCGGAGCCGTAGAGGACGTTCTGGCGCGTGAGTTTTTGTTTTTTGCCTTCGACCGTCACTTCGAATTCGAGCGTCGGGGAGGTGGTGTTGTAGCTGGTTGTCGAGTGCGTGCCCGCCGGCTCGGAGATCGACACGATGCCCTGCTTCAGCGTGTCGGAGAAGTGCCAGTTCCCACCCGGGGAGCCCGTCGCTGACTGCTGGAAGTGGATAGCGTTTTTCGGTTTGCCCGAGCCGGGCAGGCATTCTTCGACTTTGGACGCGTTGGCGGCGCACAGCGTCGCGGCTTTGTTTTCGTATTCGGGGTTTTCAAATTCATTCGACAACATCTTCTTGGTTTCCCGCACTCCGCCAGGTTCGAGGAATTCCAGGAAGCTTTCGATTTTCGCGAGTTTGTTGTGCGCGGAGGTTTCCGTTTTGATTTCGTAGATTTTCGATACGCCGTGGGTTTCATAGCCCCAGTACGCCCATTCTGCGGGGGCGTATTCGGCCGTGCCTTTCGCTTCCAGGCGTTCCACCCCGGGCCCTTCGTACGTCGCGGTCCCCGCGAAGCGACCGCTGTTGCTGGTGAAGAATTCCCAGTTCGAGCGCTTGCCGCCGGGGTTCAGCGCGAGCTGTGAGTCGTTCACTTCCGGGTCCACCGCGATCGGATACAGATAGTCGCCCGCCAGGTCGACGCTCACGTCGAGCGTGTCCCCCCGCACGGCCATCGAGACGGGCACGTCGGCGCCTTCGGCGTCCTGCGCGCTCACGGGCGAGACGACCGCCAGCGCCGCGCCCCGATCGACCACGCTCACCGACCCGTCCGCCGCCCTGCGCAGATGCGCGCCGGAGGGCATGCCGACGCGAAAGTGGAGCTTCCCGGGACTGCGCTCTGAGAGCAGCATCGTCGTAAGCTCGAAACCCGCGGGCAGCGCCTTGGCGAGGCTCATCAGATCGTCGTTCCCGGCCGCGGCTGCCCCGCGGTCGCGGTCGCGCCACAGCACCGCGGCGCCGTCGAGCTTGCCGACGGACGTCCGCAGCGGCGTTCCGCGCCCGTCCACCGGGGTCAGGGACACGCCGAGCGCCGGCAGCGATACGCCGTCGGCCACGTTCGCCGGCACCGCGACGCCGACGTCGGAGCGCACCGGCGCGAAGCCCCCACCCGCTCGTGTCAGGCGCAGGTCGAGTGGGAGGTGTCGCCCGTGCGAATAGCGGGCGATCGGCGCGATCGATTCGACCACGCCTTTCGCGCCGGGCAGCGACACCTCGGCCGCGTGATCGGTCGGGTAGCGAGCGATCCGCGCGCCGACCGGCAGCGACGGCGCGCCGCCCGCGGGGTGCTCCACGAGTTCTGGGAAAGCGGCCTTCACCAGGCTCGCCGCACGGCTGCTGCTCAGGCCGGCGAAGCTCGAGCGCGAGGCCGCGCGCGCTGCGACGGCGCGGGGGTCGGTGCGCCGCGTTTCGCGCGCGAGACGCGCGCCCTCCTCGCCGAACAGAACAGACGACGCCATCGGCGGACCCAAGATGGCGAGGTCGGCAAGCTCAGCGCGAGCCTGCCGCGGCTGCGCGGCAGCGGGCGCAGCGAGAGACAGCACACCCGCGAGCACCAACACCAGGACAGACACCAGCGAAGACTGCAGCCTCGACCGCATTCCGAACCCCCCACAGTTCACCATTTGCTGTTCACTGTCCCCTGGTCAGACGCGTTGGCGACGCGACTCGGTGCTTACGTCGAGGCCTGATCGAGGGCGAGGGCGAACCTAACAGAATAGAAACATATCGTCAACTATTTGACAATGCGATGCGGGCGGTGTGGCGGCATGCCATGCGCTCCCCAGGCTCTAAACTGCTGGCACGACTCATAGGAGAGGTGGCCGAGAGGCTGAAGGCACTCGCCTGCTAAGCGAGTATGGGGGTTAAACTCCATCGCGGGTTCGAATCCCGCCCTCTCCGTCTCAGTTCCGCAGCGAGCGCTGCGCGGTCGCCGCCGAGGTGCGAAGCACCCGCCCGGACGCGTCGAGCGCCTGCACCGCCACGTATGGTCCAGCCGTGCCCGCCGGCACACCGATCGCCGTCTCGAAGCCCGTGCGCGGGCCTTCCGCGACCGCCTTCAGCCCGTGCGGGCTCGCGCCGGCGAGCACGCGCCATGCGCTCACCTGCGTGGCGCCGTTCCAGCTCGCATACACCGTCCCCGCCTTCCCGCCGAGCCTCCTTGGAGCGTGTATGCGGGCGGCTGCAAGGGCGTGCCGGTCCAGGGGAAGCTCAGGGAGCGGTAGGACTGCGTGCGGCCGGGGAAGTGCGCGTCGAACAGCAGCGTCCCGTCGGGCCCGAACTCCGAGAAGTCCGGCAGCTGCCCCCAGCCGACGAACCAGTCGCCGCTCGCGAGCGCCTGCATGTTGCCCTGGCTGTTCGCCACCAGGCCCGGGGCGTGCGTCAGCTGGCCCGACGAGCGTCGCCGTGCCCGCCTGCGCGTCGATGCTCCACCACGATCGCCGCGCGACTGCTGGTGGACCTTTGGCGAGGAGCCGTTGTCGAAGATGCTGATCGACCCGTCCGGCAGTTCGCGCGGGTCGTGCTGGTAGGCGGTGCGCGTCTGCGCGCTCTCGCCGAAGCTGCGAATGCTTGCCCCCCAGGCGCCACTGGATCTGGCCCGTGGCGCCGTCGATGTCGTACACGGTCCACGTGTTGCGCGCTGAGATCAGCAGGCTGCCGTCGCGGTCGAGGTTGATCGAGTTGATGTGGAAGTAGTCGTACGGCCACGCGCGCGAGCTGCGCGCGGCGGATTCGTAGGACTCGCTCAGCCCCACGTGGTCGAGGCTCGTCCATTCGTACATCACCAGGCCCGTCCTCACGTCGATCTCCTGCAGCGCGCCGTCCGTCACCGCGCCGTCCGCGGGGCCGCCCGCCGAGGAGAGGTCGCAGCGGATCGGGTCATACGCCGTCACAGCGCCGTGCCCGCGGGCGTGAGCTGGAAGTCGTGCAGGTCCGCCATGTGCCCGTTGCCCGCCCGCACGTGCGCGAGCGTCGGTGTAGGAGCTGCTGTCGATCACGTCTTCGCCGAGGCCGAAGCCGTGCACCGAGATGTCGCCCTGCCACCACGTCAGCACCGGTTTGCCGCGCGTATTCCTGCACCCTGAAGTTCGTCGCCGAGGTGTTGCGCCGGCAGCGGCTTGAACCACACCAGCGCGCCGCTGTGGTCGACGATCATCGGCCCCGCCTGTCCCGGGCCGGTGTACGGCGCGACGAACTCATCCCCCGGCGCCATCGCGGGCGTGCTCGTCGTCACCGCGACGGTCGGCGGGCGCAGGTCGGGACGCGAGCGAAAGCCCTGCACGTCCGCGGGCGTCGCCCGGATGGATCGCCTCGGGCGTGGAGGTGATCGCGTCCTCGCTCGCCACGGCGAACTGGTCGCGCAGCGCCCGCGTCGAGCCGCCGATGCGCACGCGCGCATGCACGCGTCACGCGCTCGCCTTCCGCGAACGGCCGCGCCGGCAGGAAGCTCGCCCCGTCGCCCTGCGAGTAGGCGCGCAGCTGTCCGCGTGGGCACCCGTGCGCGAGCCCACCACGCGTGATCGCGCTCAGGTCATGCGCCGGCACGCCGAGGAAGCTGATCTGCGTGCTGCGGCGAGGCGTCGCGGCTGCCGGGCAGCGGCGAGACGGTCACCGCGCCGGCCTGCAGCGCGCTGAGTTGTTCAATGTCGCGGGACCGCACGTTGGAGCGGTGCGCGCCGCCGCGGCGCTCGCCGCCGCGAGCCCCAAGCCCAGGGCGAGGACCGGCCCTAGGATGAGGAGCACGCATGGACCGCATCGACGCGCAAGCAGCATAGGAGAGTCGATCGTCGGACCTTCCTCAAGGGCGGCGCTCGCGGGCGGGGCGTCCTGCTCGGCGCCGGTGCGGCGTATCCGCGCGGTGGCGGACACGAGCGACGACGCCGTCTCCACCGTCCCGCAGCGGCTCCGCCGCGCGGGTTTCGCGCCCCGCCGGCAGCGGCGGCGGCCGCGCAGCCCGAACATCCTCGTGATCGTCGTCGACCAGCTGCGCTTCCCGCAGTGGTTCGGCCCCGACGCCCGCCGCGGTCGGGCCTGCCGCCGAACCTCGCAGCGGCTGCGCGAGCGGCGGCGTCTCCTTCGCGCGCCACTACACGGCGTCGAACGACTGCACGCCCCGCGCGCTCGACGATGCTCACCGGCCTCTACACCCACCAGACGGGCTGCATGATCACCGGCGGCAGCACGCTCGACCCGGGCTTCCCCACGTGGGGCACGATGCTGCGCGAGCACGGCTACCACACGCGCTGGTTACGGCAAGTGGCATCTCACCCACCACGACAACCGCTGGAACGCGTCGCAGCGGCGAACGCGGCGCTGGAGCGCTACGGCTTCGCCGGCGGCATGTTCCCCTCGCCCGACGGCGGGCCCGGGCAGGGCTGGCACTGCGACCCGCACATCGCGCGCGCAGTTCGCCGACTGGTTCCGCGCACGAGGGCGGCGCCGGGCCGTGGTGCACGACCGTGTCGTTCGTCAACCCGCACGACATCGCCTGGTGGTACGTGTGGAGCGACCGCGTCGCCCGCCGAGGCGAGCGCGCGCCGCGACCGTCGCGCGCCTGCCGCCCAACTTCGAGACGCCCGAGCTGCTCGCCGCGCGCGACAAGCCGCGCCTGCAGCGCTCGCTGCAGGAAACCGCCGCCGCGTCCTTCGGCGCCGGTGCCGTTCGACGGCCCCGAATGCGCGCGCCAAGTGGCTCGCAGTTCCTCGACCTCTACACGAAGCTCCAGCGCGAGGTCGACCGCCACGTCGGCCGCGTGCTGCGCACGCTCGAGAGCCAGCCCGCACGTGGCCGCCAACACCGTCGTCGTGTTCACCTCCGACCACGGCGAGTACGGCGCCTCGCACGGGCTGCGCGGCAAGGGCGCGAGCGCCTACGAGGAGGCGATCCGCGTGCCGCTGATCGTCAAGGACCCGCGCGGCGAGCTGACCGCGCGCGCCCGAGACGCCGCGCACGCAGCTCACCTCGAGCGTCGACATCGCGCCGCTGCTGCTGACGATCGCGACCGGCTCGAACGACTGGCGCCAGCGAGCCGCACTACGCGCACATCGCCGACCGGCTCGACCTCGCGCGCGATCCTCGCCGACCCGGCGGCCCCCGGGCGCCCGTTCGTCGCTGCACGCCACCGACGAGATCGTCACCGAGTTCGCGATCGAGCCCTACGCCGCCGACGCGCCGCTGCACGTCGTCGCGCTGCGCACGCCGGCGGCGAAGTACGCGACCTACTCGCACTGGCGCCGACGGCACGATCGACGCCGCAGTCGCCGCGGCGAGGAAGCGGAGCTGTACGACTACTCGCACCCACGAGCGGCCGCCTGGAGCTGCACAACAGCGCCGGGCACAGCGCGCTCGAGGACAGCGCTGCGCGCCGACCTACGAGCGCGCGTTCGACGAGGAGCTGCGCGAGCCCGCTGCCGCACCGCCTGAGCGCGGCGCACGACCGCGGCTTCGCGGACTACTTCTCGACCGCGCGGCGCGCCTCCAACGCGGCGACCGCGCGCCGCAGGCTGCGCTCGAACGCGACGTCGGGAAGATCCGTCCGAAGGCGCGAGGCACGCCGGACCGGCCGACCGCGAACGAGCCTGCGCGGCGGCTCAGGCGCTTCGCCGCGACGAGACACCGATGACCGCGCCGGAGGCGTCGAGCGCCTGCACCGCGACGTAGAAGGGCGCGGCGCGGACGGCCCAGCTGGCGGCAGCGGCTGATCGCCGTCTCGAAGCCGGTCCTCGCGCGCGCTCGCCACCGGCGCGAGCGAGTCGGGCGAGGTCCCCGCGAGCACGCGCCAGGAGGCCACGTCGCGTGGCGCCGTTCCAGCTCGCGTAGACGACTCGCGCCCGCCGGCCGCGAGCGCACGGGCGAGCGCCAGGCGGGCGGGGTCGCCGGCTGCCCGCTCCACGGCAGGCGGTAAGCGCGGTAGGACTCATAGCGTCGAGGGCAGGTGCGCGTCGAACAGCAGCGTCGCCCGTCGGCGTGAATCTCGCGACACGTAGGGCGCCTGGCCCCAGCCGACCATCCAGTCGCCGTTGGGCAGCGCCTGCAGGTTGCCCTGGCTGCCCGCCACGAGCGGCTTGCGGGTGCACGCGGCTCGCGCACGCAGCGTCGCCGTCTCGCGCGCCGATGTCGAGCTGCACGGCGATCGCGCGCGACTGCGGGATGCACCGCGGGCGTGGCGCCGTTGTCGAAGAACGTGATCGTGCCGTCGGCCTGGCGGCGCGCGTCGTGCTGCCAGGCCGTGCGCGTGCCCGGCCCCATCGTGAAGCTCGCTGTGCTTGCCGCCGAGCCGCCAGCGCATCTGCCCGGCTGTGCGCGTCGACGTCATAGGCAGCCCACGTGTTGCGCGCGTCGACCAGCAGGTCGCCGTTCGGGCTGGACGTCGATCGAGTTGATGTGGAAGTAGTCGAACGGTGTCGTGCGGCTCGCGGGCTTGGCGGACGCGTAGGAGCTCGCTCAGCGGCACGTGGTCGAGGCTGTGCCACTCGTAGCGCACGAGACCCGTCTTCAGGTCGAGTTCCTGCATCAGCGTGTCCGCCACCGCGCCGTCGCGCGGGCCGCCGACGGCGCGACAGGTCGCAGTCGATCGCCGTCGTAGACGGTGATCAGGCCGGTGCCCTGCGGCGTGATCTGGAATTCGTGCAGGTCCGGCTGGTAGCCGTTGCCCGCGCGCACGACTGCGACTGGTCCTGATAGGAGCTGTCGGCGATCACGTCGCCCGCCTTGCGGTCGACCGTCCGTGACTGAGCGGGTCCTGCCACCACGTCAGCACCGGCTTGCCCTCGTACTGCTGCACGCGGAGGTCCGCCGCGCGCGTGCCCGTCGGCGAGAGCGGCTCGAACCACACGCAGGCGCCGTGTTCGTCGAGGATCATCGGCCCGTACTGCCCCGGCCCCGGAGTAGGGGGCGAGGAAGAGCTCGCCGGCGACGCGCCGGCGCGCGTGCGCCGTGACCGTCGACCGTCGGCGGCTGCAGGTCGGGGCGCGAGTGGAAGCTCTGGTAGTTCGTCGCCTTCTGCGGCGCCGGGCGCGGGCTGCCGCCGGCGTGACCGCCGTGGTCGCTGCACGGCCGCCGTGAAGCTCCACGCGAGCGGGATCCGGCGTGCCCGTCGCCAGAGCTCGGCGTGCACGCTGACGCGCTCGCCCGGGCGAACGGCCTCGCCGGCACGAAGCTCGCGCCGTCGCCCTGCGAGTAGGCCTTCAGACGACCGGCGTGCGCGCCGCGCTGCGCGATCCGCTGCACGCGCACGCGCGAAAGCTCGCCCGCGGGCACGCCGAGCATGCTGATCTGCGTCGTGGCCGACGCGTCGCGCGTGTCGCGGCGCCGGTGAGACCGTCACGCGCTCCGCCGCGCCAGCGCGGCCGAGAGGTTCAGCTGCGGCGGCACGCAGCTCGGCGATGCGGCCGGGTCCCTCGAGCGCGCTCGCGCGAGGCGCCGCGGAATCGGCGCCGGCAGGGCCCGAGCGCGTGGCGCGACGGCGACGATCACCGCGCGCTCAGCGCCAGCAGCAGCGCGAGCCCCGCGAGCAGCGGCGCGCATGGCGAGACGCGGCGGCGCGCTCAACCTTTGACCGTCGCCGACGTGCCGATCACGTTGCCCGGCGGCGTCGAGCGCCTGCACCGCGACGTACGGGCCCGCCGTGGGCGCGGCGATCGTCGTCTGAAAGCCCGCTCTTGGCGGCGCGTCGCGACCGGCGCCAGCGAGCGCCGAGCGAGGCGCCGGCGAGCACGCGCCAGGAGGCGACGCTCGGTGGCGCCGTTCCAGCTCACCGACACCGTCAGCGTGCCGCCCGGCGCCGCTTCGGCCGACGACCGACGGGGCGCCCGGGCGCGTGCGCGCTCCACGGCGCGAGGTAGGTCCGGAAGTCCTGCACGTTCTTGCCGAGCGTGCCGTCGAGCAGCACGCTGGCCGGAGGAGTCGTACTCGGTGAAGTTCGGCAGCCCGCCGTAGCCCATCAGCCAGTTGCCGCCGGGCAGGCCGAGCGTGTTGCCCTGGCTCGTCGCGAGCAGCGTCCTGCGACGGGTTGGTGAACTGCCTTCACGAGCGCTGACCGTGTGCGTGGCGGTGTTCGGGCGTCGAGCAGCAGGCCGCGCGACTGCTTCTCCTTCGGCGGGTCCGAGCCGTTGTCGAACAGCGAGATCAGCCCGCCGGGCTGGAACTCGGCGTCGTGCTGCCAGTAGAAGTGCGTGCCCGCGCCGGCCTTGAAGCTGCTGTGCGCGCCGCCGAGGCGCCAGCGGACGCCGCCGCTGTGGATGTCCACGTCGTACAGCGCCCACGTGTTGCGCGAGGACAGCAGCACGTCGCCCGACGGGCCAGGGTCGACGAGTTGACGTGGACGTAGTCCCACGGGTAGCTCGATTTGGGCGCGGCGTTGTGCGATTCGCGAGATCGGCACGTGTCCGAGCGCGTGCCACTCCCACATCACCAGGCCAGTCTTGACGTCGATCTCCTGCACGATCGAGTCGGTCAGGACGCCGTCGGAGACGCCGTGCGCGGAGGACAGGTTCATGTGGATCGGGTCGAACGCGTCGATCCAGGCGGTGCCCTCGGGCGTCAGCCGGATCTCGTGCAGGTCGGCGCGGTAGCCGTTGCCCGCGCGGATCGCTCGCACCTGCTGGTAGGCGGTGTCGTAGATCACGTCTTCGCCCTGGCCGAAGCCGACCTCGAAGGACCCGTGCCCTGCCACCACGTCAGCACGGGCTTGCCGTCGTAGCTGCTGGACCTCGAAGTTGGTCGCCGCCTCGCCGGCGGGCAGCGGGTGGAACCAGACCAGGTTGCCGGCCTGGTCGGTGATCATCGGCCCGGGCGTGCCCCTGCCCTGGTAGGGGGCGAGGAACAGGTCGCCGGGGGCCGCGCCGGGCTTGGCGGGCGTGGTGATGCGCACGGTCGACGGCGTGAGCGAGGGCGCGGTGGTGTAGTGCTGGATCGCGTGCGCGTCGCCCGGGTTGGTTGGGAATCCGCTTCGGGCTGAGCGGCGTGTACGGGTGGGCGATCGTGAACGTGGTGCGCGCGGTGCCCGTCGTGCCACCCGAGGTGGTGATGAGCGCGCTGACCGTCACGCGCTCGCCCGGGGTGAAGGGGTGACGCGGCAGGAAGCTCTCGCCGGTTCCCGTCGAGTACGCGCGCAGCACGCCTGTGTGCGCGCCGCTGCGTGAGCCCAGCGCGCGTACGTTCGACACGCTCGTGCCCGCGTCGCCGAGGAAGCTGATCTGCGTGCTCGCGGACGCGTCGGGCGTGCCGGGCGTGGGCGAGACCGCCACGGGGTTGGCCGCAGCCGCCTTGACCCACGCGTCGCCCGTCACCACCGCGGAGCTGACCGACGAGCCGTCGCCGCACGCGGCGAGCGCGACTGCGCCGGACAGGCAGGCCAGGGAGCAGCCGAGGGCGTGCACGGGGCGCGTTCGCACGCGCACTACAACACCGCCGGTCGCGCTTGGTTGCGCGCGCCGTGGGCGCTCATGGCGTGCGCCTCGTCGCGAACGGCTGCGATGCGCCGATCACGTGGCCCTTGGCGTCGAGCGCCTGGACCTCGAAGCTCGCGTAGCTCTGCGGCATTGGGATCGCGCGTCTCGAAGCCGGTCTTCGGCGCGTTCGCCACGACGGGCGTCAGTCGGTCGGCGCTCGGCCCGGCGAGGACCCGCCAGGAGGCGAGCTCGGTGGCGCCGTTCCAGCTCGCGTAGACGGTGGTCTTGCCGCCGTCCGCGCGCGGCCGCGCCCGCGGGCGGGGTCAGCGGCTTGCCGACCCACTGCTCGAGCGTCGCGCGGTAGCTGAGGTCGGGCCCGGGGAGTTCGCCTTCGAACAGCAGCTTGCCCGAGCGGCTGTACTCGGAGAAGTACGGTTCCGAGCCCCAGCCGACGAACACGTTGCCGTTGGGCAGCGGCTGCGTGTCGCCCATGTATTCGGACTCGAAGTCGCCCGCGCCGGCCGTACTGGGCGACGAGCGTCGCGGTGCGCGCGCCGCTGGTCGAGCTTCAGCACCAGCCCGCGCGATGGGCCGGTGGCTGGGACGGAGGTGCCGCCGCCGGTCAGCTGGCAGCAGTGGTCGTCGAACAGGCTGACCGTGCGAGCCGGGCTGCAGCCGCGACGTCGTGCTGCCACTGGAACGCCGCGCCAGGGCCGAACTTGAAGCTCGAGTGCCGTCCGCCGAGCGTCCATTCGATCCTGCCGCTCGCGATGTCGACGAGATAGGCGGCCCAGGTGTCGCGCATCGAGACGAGGAACTTGCCGCTGGCCGGGCAGGTCGATCGAGTTGACGTGGTAGGCGTCCCAGGGGAACCCGTTCGTCGGCAGCGACGCCTGGGACTCGCTCAGCGGGATGTGCTGAGGGCGTCCCAGTTGCGCACCAGCTTGCCGGTCTTGAGGTTGTACTCCTGCACCGCGGAGTCGATCAGCGCGCCGTTGTAGGCGCCGCCGTACTTGGAGAGGTCCATGGGGATGTTCTTGTTCGCCGTCACCCACGCGTTTTCACCGTCGATCACGAACTCGTGCAGCGGTCAGCACCCAGCCGCCGCGTCGCTTTCAGTCGCGCGACCGTGCGGTAGTGCTGATCGACGACGACGTATTCGCCGCTTTCGGTCGCGCCGGTGTTCGTGACGACGCCCTGCCACCAGGCGAGCGCCGGCTTGCCGTCGATAGCGTCTGCAGGCTGAGGTTCGCGGCGACGACCTTTTCGGGCACCGGCTGGAACCACACCGGCTGCAGTCTGCGGTCGAGGATCAGCGGCCCGCTCTGGCCGACGATCGGCGGTTCGTTGAGGTCGTAGAAGTTGGTCGTGAAGATGTAGCCCGGCGCGAGCTGCCCGCCGGAGGCGCGCTTGGCGGCTGGTGATGATCGGCGGGTGAAGCGACGGCGCGCGTCACGAAGCTGTAGGCGCCGTCGCGTGGTGTACTGGCCGATCGGGGCGCCGTGCGAGCCGGCGAACGCGGCCGTCGAGCCCGACGAAGCACGGCGAGCACGACGCCGATCGCGAGCGCGAAGCCGGCGCGCCGCGCCGGCGATCGCGCCGGCGGGCTTGGGCAGCGTGACGAACGTGAGCAGCGCGGCGGCCGCGGCGAGGCCGGCGCCGATCAGGTACGCGAGGCGAAAGCCGTGCGTGAGCGCCTGCGGCGACCTGCTGGCCGGTGCCGATCAGGTGGGTGGTGCGCTGCGTGGCGAGCGTGATCAGCACCGCGAGGCCGAGGCCGCCGCCGACCTGGCGCGAGGTGTTGACGAGGCCCGAGGCGAGCCCCGCCTGCCCCTCCTTGGCGCCCTGCGTGGCGGCGATCGTCGAGGGGACGATCGACATCGCGATCCCCGCCGCGGTGAGGATGCCGGGGATCATCACGTACACGATCGCGCTGCCGCTGGATCCGATCCGCGTGAACAGCAGCAGCCCGGCCGTCAGCATGATCAGCCCGCCGCCGAGCACCGGGCGCACGCCGAAGTGGCCCACGAGCTTGCCGGCGCGCGAGGCGACGAGCATGATCGTCAGCGTCATCGGCAGGAACATCAGCCCCGTGTGCAGAGGCGAGAGGCCGAGCACCTGCTGCAGGTAGAGCGAGCTGACGAACCACATCGGGAACAGCGCTGCGCTGAACAGCAGCACGATCGTGTTGGCGTCGCGCAGCGGCTTGGTCAGCTCCTTGAACGGGATCAGCGGCGCGGATGCGACGCGCGACTCGATCACGCCGAACGCGACGAGCAGCACGATGCCGATGACGATCGGGCCCGAGCGCGGCGAACGTGTCCCAGCCCTTCAGGCCCGCTTCGACGACGCCGTACACGAGCACCATCTGGCCGATCGTGAGCGTCAGCGCGCCGGCGAGGTCGAAGCTCGCTCGCGCACCCTGCGGCGCTCGCTGACGACCGCGTAGGCCACGAGCGCGGTGCCGAGCGCGATCGGCGGGTTGATCAGCAGCACCCAGCGCCAGCTGAGCACTTCGGTGATGATCCCGCCGAACAGCACGCCCGCGGCGCCGCCGAGCCCGTTCATCGCCGCCCACGTGCCGATCGCGCGGTGGAGCTTCGGGCCGGGCGGGAACGACGCGGTGATGATCGCCAGCGAGCGTGGCGGCCATCAGCGCGCCGGCGAGGCCCTGCAGCGCGCGCGCGCCGATCAGCACCTCCTGGTCGGGCGCGGCGCCGCCGGCGAGCGAGGTGAGCGCGAACAGCAGCCAGCGCGCCGACGAACGTGCGGCGCTGCCCGAAGTGGTCGGCGGCGCGACCGCCGAGCATCAGGAAGCCGGCGAACGTGATCGCGTACGCGTCGACGACCCACTGCAGATCGGGCGAGGAGAAGCCGAGGCTCGACTGGATCGTGGGCAGCGCGACGTTGACGATGCTCAGGTCGAGGATGACCATGAACTGCGCCACGCAGCAGACGACCAGCAGCCACCGCGACGGCGAGCTCTGAACGGTCTCTGCCGGGGGCGTGTCGGCCCCGGAGCTGCTCTGTGTCTGGACGCTCACGAGGCCCTGTTCGGCCGGCGTCGGCGGCGTGAGCCCCTGGTAGGGTGGGCGCCCGAGCCCTCGAGCGACGATTGGAGCCCGGCCCATGAAGAGAACGACACTGACCGCCATGCTAACGCTCGCGGCGGTCCTGGCGAGCACCGTGGCGGTGGCCGGCTGCGGCGGCAAATCGGGTGGCTCGAGCACGAAGTCCTCGACGAGCGGCGCGCCCACGACGACGCCGACGACCACGTCGACGACGCACAAGCACAAGTCCAAACCGGCCTACTGAGCCGGCGCCGCACCCGCGCGGGAGGGGCCGTCCGAGCGACGCGCTCGATGGGCGCGAATCGACTCACGGCAGCGCGGCGTCGTAGGCGACGGTCTTGACCGTGCGCGAGCTGCCGAGCACGCGGCCGGCGGCGTCGAGCGCCTGCACCGCCACGTAGGCGTAGCCGGCCGGCAGCGTGGTCGAGCTCTCGAAGTCGTTCGCGCGGATCGTGGCGCGCGCGGTGAGCGCTCCCGGCTGCTTGCCGGCGAGCACGCGCCAGGAGGACACGTCGGTGGCGCCGTTCCAGCTGGCGTGCACGATCGTCTCTTCGCCGGTGTTGTTGCGGCTGGCGAGCACCGCGGGCGGGGTCAGCGGGCGCCCGCTCCAGGGGAAGCGGAAGGCGCGGTAGAAGGACATGTCGTAAGGCTGGTGGGCGTCGAAGAGCAGCGAGCCGTCCTTGGCGAACTCGCTGATCGCGGGCACCCCGCCGTAGCCGACGAGCGTGTTGCCGTTGGGGAGCGTCTGCGCGTTGCCCTGGCTGGCGGCGAGCAGCGGCGGGTCGCGGTGCGTGTAGGCGCGCACCAGGCGCGCACGGTGGGTCTTGAGGTCGAGCGCGATCCGCATGGCGCGCGACTGGCTGTGGATGGGCGGGTTGGAGCCGTCGTCGAAGAACGTGACCTCGCCGTCGGGCTGCACGCGACCGTCGTGCTGCCAGGCCATCTCCGTTCCGGGCCCCATCTTGAACGAGCTGCTGTTGCCGCCCAGGCGCCACAGGATCCTGCCGCTGCCGTGCTGTAGGTCATAGCCGGCCCAGGTGCTGCGGGCCGAGATGAGGAGGTCGCCGTCGGGCTGCAGGTCGATCGAGTTGAGGTGGAAGTAGTCCCACGGCGCGGCGCCACTGGGGGTTTCGACTTCGGACTCCGCGGCGCCGACGTGGTCGAGGCTGTGCCATTCCCAGCGCACGAGGCCGGTGGCGATGTCGATCTGCTGGATCGCGGTGTCGACGATCGCGCCGCCGCGCGAGCCGTGGACGGAGGCGAGGTCGCAGCGGATCGGGTTGTAGGCGGTGATGTAGGCGACGCGGTGGGGCGCGATCTGGAAGTCGTGCAGGTCGGCCTGCAGGCCGTTGCCGCCGGCGACCCGCGCGATCGGCCGGTAGTGGGAGTCCATGACGATGTCTTCGCCCTGACCGAAGCCGAGCGAGAGCACGCGGCCCTTCCACCACGTGAGCACGCGCCGGCCTTCGTATGTCTGCTCGTTGAGGTTCTCCGCGGCTTCCCCGCCGGCGAGCCTGTCGAACCACACGAGCCGCCCGTCGGGCGCGTAGATCAGCGGCCCGTACTGCCCCGGCCCGGGGCCGTTGCTGATGAATACGTCGCCGGCCGCGGGGTCGCGGTCGGGCACGGTGACGGTCATGACGGGTGCCTGGACGCCGGGCAGGGTGTGGAAGCTCTGATAGTCGGGGGGCGCGGCGCGCGGGTTGGGGAACTGCGAGACGGTGCGCGTGGAGTAGGGCGTGTCGACGCGAAAGCCGAATGCGACCGGCTTGCCTGCGCTGGGCGGCCCGATGGCGGCGCGCACGCTCACGCTCTCGCCGGGGTCGAATGGCTCGTCGGGTACGAAGCTGGCGCCGTCGCCCTGGGTGTATGCGCGCACGTGACCGGGATGCTGGCCGGAGCGCGAGCCGACGGCGGAGACCTGGCGGAGGTTGGCGGCGCTCGTGCCGAGGAAGCTGATCTGGGTGTTGGGGTTGGCGGTGGCGGTGTCGGGCGCGGGCGAGACGGCGACGCCAGGGGCGCCGGGGAGGCTTGCGCTGCGATCGAGCGTCGCGGGCAGGCACGCGGGCGAGGCGGCGCTGGCGGTGGCGCTGGAGTCGAACACGCCGAGGCTGGGCGAGCCGGTTGCGACCGCGGCCACCGCCCACGCTAGGAGCACGGCCGCGAGGACGGCGTATCCACGCCGCCTGTTGTTTTCGCTGAGCGACAAGCGACGAGAGGATAGCGGCGTGACATAAGAGAGAATGCCGTAGGGTGTGAAGCGATGAACCTGGGGAAGCTCATCGTCGTGTCAGCTGCGCTCGCAGCGCTCGCCGTGCCCTCGTCGGCGGCGGCGGATGACGCGGCGAGCACGCACGCGTACGTGCGCGCGGATCTGGCGTTGATGCAGTACGCCGCCTCACATATTCCGCAGGCGGAAAGGGTCATTTCGAAGGTCGTGCACAGGACCAGCGGGGAATGCCCGCAGGCGGCGGGCGAATCCCCTCAGAACGCGGACTCGACGCAGATGAGCAACGAGGTGATCGGCACGATCGTGACGAACGTGGTGGGGACCTCGCTGCACACCGCGCGCTCGTTCGTGCGCGCGGTGACGCCGCTGCGCTGGAGCAACCGTTCGCTGACGCGCACGATCCAGGGCTACGCGACGCACGTGAAGGTGTTGATGGGGCTGGCGGCGCCGCACCTTTGCGCCGACGTGAGGGCGTGGGCGGCGAGCGGCTTCAAGACGCTGCCGACGGCCACGTCGGCGTTCGACCGGGTGTTCGTGCCCGCGTGGGTGGGCGCGGGCGAGATGCCCGCTGCGCTCGCGCGGTATGAGTCGCCCGGCGATCGCGCGTTGGCGCGAAAGGCGACGAAGCTGGAAGAAAAATGGTCGGAATTCGAAGCGCGCGAAGTGGAATCGTGGGGCGCGATCATGGACGCGCTCGGGATTCACCCCTAGGCTGGGCGCGGACCCGGCGCGCTCAGGCGACGGCGCGCAGGTGCCGGTAGGGCTCGCCGCGCAGCTCGCGCACGAGCGCGTCGACCACGCCCCTCCTCGTCCTCCTCGCGCCCGTCGGTGACCGCGCCGATGACGGCGCGCTTGCGCTCGAGCAGCGTGGCGATCGTCTCGTCGACGGTCTCCGCGGCGAGCAGGTAGTAGGCGTTGACGGCGTCCTGCTGTCCGATCCGGTGACAGCGGTCCTCGGCCTGGTCGTGCTTGGCGGGCGTCCAGTCGAGCTCGAGGAAGACGACGTTCGAGGAGCGCGTGAGCGTGAGGCCCTGCCCGGCGACCTCGATCGAGCAGACGATCAGCTGATTCTGGCGCCGTCGTCGGGCGCCTGGAACGCGCTGCAGCGCCTGATCGCGCGCAGCGTGACTGTCCTCGCCGAGGATGTGCAGCGCGTGCGGGAAGTGCTCCAGGACCGCGCGCTGGATCTCGCGGTGGTGGGCGAACACGACGAGCCGCTCGCCGGAGGAGCAGAAGTCGTGGATCCAGCGCAGCGCGGCGTGCGAGCTTGCCGCGCGCGGCGAGCAGCTTCAGCGCGTTCAGGCGCACGAGCCGTTCGGCGCGCAGCGCCGCCGCGACCTTCGCGTCGAGCTCGCGCAGGTCGAGCGGCTGGCTGCGCAGCCACGCGACCAGGTCGCGCTCGGCGAGGCGGTACTCGGACTCGTTGTCGAGCTCGACCGGCACGACGGCGCGCGTCTTGGCCGGCAGCTGCGGCAGCACGTCCGCCTTCAGGCGCCGCACGAAGCAGCGCGCGCGCAGGTGCCAGTGCAGGCGCAGGTGCGCGTCGGGGCCGCGGAAGCGCTCGCCGAACTTGACGCCCGAGCCGAAGTCCTCCAGGCGCCCGAGGATCCGCAGCTGGGAGATCGAGCTCGGCGGGGCGGTTGACGACGGGCGTGCCGGTGAGCGCGAGCACGAGCCCGTCGCGCGGCACCTCGGCGGCGAGCCGCTGCACGGCCTGGGTGCGCTTGGCTGCGGCGTTCTTGCAGTAGTGGGACTCGTCGAGCACGAGCGCCTGCGGCGCGAGCGGCGCGCAGCTGCGTGCAGGCGCGCGGCGAGGATGTCGTAGTTGACGACCGTGATGTCCGCGGCCGCGTCGGGACGCGTCGGCGCCCGCGTGGCGCATCGGCGGCGTCACGGGGCGCGTCCGCGGCTGCGCGCTCGCCGGCGAGCCGCCAGCCCGGAGAGCGCTGCACGGTGCGTCCCGGCAGCCAGTGGCGCGAGCTCGCGCAGCCAGTTGAGCTTGAGGCTCGCCGGGACACACGACGACCGCCGGGTACGCCTCGGCGGCCTCGAGCGTCGCGAGCGCCTCGATCGTCTTGCCGAGTCCCTGCTCGTCGGCGAGGAACGCGCGCCGCTGGGCGAGCAGGTAGCTGACCCCGGCGCGCTGGAACGGCTTCAGCTCGCCGCCGAGGCCGGGCACGTCGCAGCTCGGCGTCGGCGGCGCCGGAGAGCGCGACGAGGCCCGCCGCGACGGGCGTGCTCCTCGCGGATCTCCTGCAGCAGCTCGAGCGCGTCGGGCTCGACCCAGACGGCGCCGTCGGCGAGGAACTCGTCGAGCTCGGGGACGCAGAACGGGTCGGCGCGGATCGCGGGGAGCAGCGCGTGCTCGTGCTCGCAGCGGCGTCGGCGCTGCGGGAGGCAGCGCGCCGCGCAGCGCGGCGAACGCGCTCGCGCGCGAGTCGTCGTGGCCGGGCGCGAGCACGAACGTGGGGTCCTCGTGGACGCTGGAGCGCTCGAGCACCGCGGGGGGCGCGGGGCGCCCGTCGAGCAGCGCGTCGACGCAGCGCCGCGCGGCGCGGCTCATCCAGCCGTCGAGCTGCCCGTCGATCATGCGCCAGGAGTCGAGTGTGAGCGGCACGGTCGCGCCGCCGGGCGCGCTGACGGCGCGCTCGCGCAGCGCGCGCGGCAGGCGCGCGCATGTCGCCGAGCAGCACGAACACGGGCTCCTCGCCGGGACCCTGCACCTCGATGTTGCCGCGCCAGGTGGTCGCGCGCTTGAGCCACGCCCTGACGCGCGGGTCGACGTCGGCGTCCTCGAGGTGGTCGAGCAGCTCGGTGATCTGCTCGGCGTCGTCCTCGACCGCCGCGAGCCCCACCGACCCGCCGGGCCCCTCGGCGGCGCGCAGGCCGGCGGCGGTGGCGAACACGCGGGCGATGGCGGCGTGGCGTCCGGCGATCAGAATCCAGTGCTCGCCGCGGCGGTCGCGGCGGAACTCGATGTCGTGGCGGGTGTACGCGGCGCCGTCCGTGGCGCCGCCGGTGTGCGCGCTCGTGGCGCCACCGTCGCCGGGTCCCCGACGCGCCTGCTCGGCGTGGGTGAACAGCGCGCGGCGCGCGAGGTCGCTGAAGCGCACGCCCGCGCCCTGCTGGTCGAGTCCGTCGAGCAGCTCGGCGGCGTGGTCGTCGATCGGCACGAGCGCGCGGCCGATCTCGGGCACCTCGCGCGCGTGCGGGTGTTCGAGCAGCGCGGACACGGACTCGGGCGCGGCGTCGGTGGCGAAGCTGAGCCACCAGTCGCTGTCGGGGCGCGCGACGTCGAGCAGCAGCTCGCGGCGCTGGCGTTTGGCGCGGCGGCGCGCGATGGCGCGGTCGAGCTCGGGGCTTACTTCGGGCGCGTTGGGCAGCCCGTCGAACAGCAGCGCGAGCGCCTGCGCCTGGTCGGGCTCCAGCGGAACGCACCACGCGCGTTCGACGGGGTCCCAGCGGCGGCCGGGGATCGCGCGCAGCAGCATCCGCAGACGGTCGTCGTAGGGAAAACGCAGCACGGCCTCGTCGCGCGCGAGGGAGGCGGAGATGGGCACGTGGGACACGGGCCTCCCACGATAGGCGCCCACGGGGATGCCTGAGCGCCGGGCGCGGACTCGACTTCCGCTGGCCAGCGTGGAGCGCTCAGGCCGCTCGGGCCAGCTCGGCGTCAGACGCCCATGGAGGCCTCGAGGCGTTCGAGCGCTGCGGGCGTCCCCATGGCAATCACGATGTCGCCGCTGTGCAGCGGAGTCTCGGCGGGCGGCTGCGGCTGGAACTCCGCGCCGCGGCGCAGCCCGACGATCATCGAGCCGCCGCGGATGTCGCCGACCGTCTGCCCGGACTCGGCGGCGCCGTCGCCGACGACGATCTCCTCCATGCGGTACTCGTCGTCGACGTCGCACGACCCCGCTGAGCTGCGGGTGCAGGGCGAGGCGCGCCATCTCGGTGCCGCTGGCCTTGTAGGGGGAGATGACGCGGTCGGCGCCGGCGCGCTTGAGCTTCTTCTCGGTGTCCTCGATCGCCGCGCGCGCGACGATGGGTATGTCGGCGCGCAGCTCGCGCGCGGTGAGCGTGATGAACACGTTGTTGGCGTCGGAGTCGGCGCACGCGATGATCGAGCGGGCGCGCTCGATGCCGGCCTCGATCAGCACGGTGTCCTCGGAGGCGTCGCCGTCGATGAAGCAGATGTCGAGCCCCTCGGCGAGGTGGCGGTTGCTCGGTCGCTCGGTGTCGACGACCACGAAGTCGACGCCCGCGGCCTGCAGGTCGCGGGCGACCTGGCGCCCGACGCGGCCGAAGCCGCAGACGATGTGGTGGTCGGTGAGCGAGTCGATCATCCTCTGCATGCGCCGGACGCCGAGCAGGTCGCCGAGGTGCCCCGCGACGAAGAACTCGGTGACTGTTGCGAGCGCGTAGAAGAGCGTACCGACGCCGAGGACGGTGAGCACGACCTGCACGATCTGGCCGGCGACGGTGTGCGGCTGCGGAAAGCCGCCGACGGTTGCGGCGGTGTCGAGCGCCCAGCGGAACCCGTACCAGAGCCCGACGCCCTCGCTGATCTCCAGGCCGACGGCGGCGATCACGAGCAGCGTGGCGATGCCGAGCGCGAGCAGGAGGATGCGTTTGGTGAAGATCGTCAGCTGCAGGTGCGAGGCCGAACCGGAGCGGTCGGGCGCGCGGTGCAGGACGCGGTCGAGTGCGGACATCGCTAGCGAGCGCTCGCGGGTGGGAGCTGGAAACACAGCCCCGCCGAGGCGCGCCGTCGAGGCATAGTGAATGCGGTCGCTTCGGCCGCGGGCCGCGACGGCTTCATCTCACCAACGAGGGAGGAACTCATGCTGAATCGCATCCTTGCAACAGTCGCGGCGGCTGTGGCGGCCATGGCGGTGGCGGCTGGCGCAGCACAGGCCTCAGAACTGCCAGTGATCTACAACGGAACGCTGGGCTATGCCCACATCAGCGCCACGGCGAGCCCGCCGGGCGCGAACAACTTCGCGTGCAAACCGTCGAGCGCGCACCCGCGCCCGGTGGTGCTCGTGCACGGCACGTTCGCGGACATGTCCGACAGCTGGCAGGCGCTCTCGCCACTTCTGTACAACCACGGCTACTGCGTGTTCGCGTTCAACTACGGCTCCTACGCTGGCGCTGGCTCGCTGGGGATCTACGCGACGGGCGACATCGCGAAATCGGCGGAAGAACTGAGGACGTTCGTGAACAGCGTGCTCACGGCGACGGGGGCGAGCCAGGTGGACATCGTGGGCCACTCCCAGGGCGGGATGATGCCGCGCTACTACATGAAGAACCTGGGTGGCGCGTCGAAGGTGCACACGCTGGTGGGCCTCGCGCCGTCGAACCACGGCACGACGCTGCTGGGGCTGGCGACGCTCGCGGGCTACTTCCCCGGCGCGGACGCGTTCCTGGGGATCCTGTGCCCGGCGTGCGAACAGCAGACGGCGGGCTCGTCGTTCATCACCGGCCTGAACACGGGCGGCGACACTGTGGCGGGAGTGAACTACACGGTGATCGAGTCGATCTACGACGAGGTCGTCACCCCGTACACCTCGGCGTGGCTGTCGGGTGCGAAAGTGAACAACGTGAACCTCCAGAGCCAGTGCTTCCTGGACGGAGGCGAGCACCTGTCGATGCCGTATGACCACATCGCGGACGCGGACGTGCTGACGGCGCTCGACCCCGAACACCCGCAGCACCCGGCTTGCTATCCGGTGCTGGCGGTGGTTGGGGGCTGAGCGGCGAGCTGGCGGTGGGGACCTTTGCAGTGGTCCCCACCGTTAGCACTGCAGCTGCTTCAAACCCTCCGCCACGCTCGCCTTGGTCTTATTCGTGACGTCGGTGACCTCCGAGGCGGGAGGAATCTGTATCCCGGGCTGGCGGGCATAGTCGTAGAGGTCCATCGTCATCGCCTCGGTCAGCTGTCCTTCCCGAGTGCAGATGTGCATCGCGAACGCCATACGGCGAAGGCGCCTGTGGGCGTCCACCCAGACGTCCATGGGCAGCACCCTGCCTCCCAGCAGGCGCTCCACGGCCGCCACGTAGCTCGTGGTGCTGGCGCGCTTGCTCGGCGCGACCTGCGACGCGTAGCGGTCGAAGTCGACCATCGCGCGATAGTGAGTCGTGGCGAGCCCTTTGACGTTCTCTGAACCAAGGTCGGCCACCTTGCCGACGGCTTTCAAGAACTTCAGCATCTGAGTCGGGCTGGTGGAGTTTCCGCCGAGTGGATTGCCGCCCGCTCCGAGCGCTTCGCCGAACACGTTGATGTTCACCTTCGCCCAGCTGCCCGCGCCCGTCTTGCCGGGCAGCTTCACGTAGACAAAGGGATTGGCGACGACCTCGTCGAGGCTCTTCCCCGCCACGGTCATGTGCACGGAGCCTCGGGCCCCTTTCTCCTCGAGCGCGCCGGTCCCCTGCATGGTCAGCTTGTGTTCGCCGATTGTGGTGGTCATCGCCAGATCGAACTTGTATCCGGGCGCCACCGAAGTCGTATACGCCGCGTTGAGAACCGGAGTGACGCTCGCCCGACCACCAGATGCTCCACCACTCCCACCGCAGCCGGCGAGGACGAGAACGCCTCCCATGCCCGCGAGCAACGCGGCGAACCGCACGAGTCGTGACACGCGAATCATCCTGAGGAGCATACCCGCCGCATGTAGAGTCGCGATCGTGAGCATCCAGGCATGGGTCCGCGATCGCCCTCAGCTGCGCTGCCTAGGCGTGTTGCCGAAGGACGTCGAGATCCACCCGATCACCTCCGACGGCGAGCTCCCCGCGGGGATCGTGGAGGCCGAGTTCGTCGTCCCGCCGTATGGCGATGACGCGCTGCTCGAACGCATGGCGGACATGCCGAACCTGGCGGTGGTTCAGGCGGCTTCCGCGGGCGTGGAGTGGCTGGAGCGGTGGGTCCCCGACGGCGTGACGCTGTGCAGCGCGCGCGGAGCGCGCGACACGGCGGTGGCCGAGTGGGTGCTCGCGGCGACCCTCGTGATGGAAAAGCGTCTCCCCGACCTCGCGCGCCGCGCGGCCGAGCACGTTTGGCAGCCGGAGTTGCTGGAGGAGCTCGCGGGCAAGCGCGCGTTGATCGTCGGCTTCGGGTCGATCGGCCAGCGGGTGGTCGAGATGCTCAGCGCGCTCGGGGTGCAGACGCAGGGCGTGACTTCGACGGCCCGCGGGGATGTCCGCGGCGTGGAGGACCTCCCCGAACTGCTGCCCGCGGCGGACATCGTGATCGTGCTCGTGCCGCTCACCCCGCGCACAGAGGGGCTGTTCGACGGGCACATGCTCGCGCGCATGCGCCCGGGCGCGTTGCTGGTGAACGCGGCGCGCGGACCCGTGCTCGACACCGACGCGCTGCTGGAGCAGCTCCACTGCGGCCGGGTGCGCGCGGCCCTCGACGTGACCGACCCCGAGCCGCTGCCCGCGGATCATCCGCTGTGGGATGCGCCGGGCGTGATGCTCACGCCGCACCTGGCGGGCGACTCTCCGCAGGCGGAGGAACGCGTGTACCGCCTGATCGGCGACCAGCTCCGCCGCTACGCGAATCGCGCGCCGCTGATCAACGTGGTTAGCGGACCAGCCGCGCGATAGCGATCCGTGCGACCGGCGGGGGGTCGTTCCATCCCGTGACGCGTCTTATCCAGTGACGCGTTTGACGAACTGGGTCACGAACGGCACTGCGCCGCGCCGTTCGTAGAAGGGCATGGCGTCGGTGTTCGTGGTGATCACGGCGATCGTCATGTCCTCGACTCCCATCTCGGAGAGCCTCCTCTCCACCGCGTCCATCAACTGTGCGCCAACCCCCTGCCCGCGCAGCTCGGGGAGCACCACCAGCGTGACGAGATCCGCCATGGGATCCGACACGTTCCACGACATCGCATAGTCCGCGCCCGAGCGCACGCGCACAAACGCGTAGCCGACGTAGCGATCGCTCGCTTGCGCCGCCAGCACGAACGAGTCGGGCTCCGATTCGAACCACTGCTCCTCGGTGCGACGACGCAACGCCCACGCCTGCTCGAACGAACGCGCCCGCTCGCGCAGGTGCGGCGTGACCTCGTTGTGATGGTCGTAGAGCGCACGCCACAAGAGCGCGAGATCCTCGAAGCGCTCCTCGGGGACATCGACGATCGCTATTCCGCTCATCCGATCAGATTCGCAGACCGCCGTGCCGTGCACCGTCCCACCCCCATGCGCCCCCTCAGCCGAGATATGCCTCCCTCAGCCGCGGCGGAGCACGCACGAGCCATGCCTCGGTGATCAGCTCCTCCAGATCCGTCATCGCGATCACGTCGAGCCGCGCAAGCACCGTCGCGGAGCGATCGAAGTGAGGGGTGGTGAAGTACACGTTCGGATCGTCCGCCAGCAGCGCCTCCTTGGCAACCATGTGCTCGACGCGCGCCGCCACGATCGGGCCATCGGGAGCGTCGTCGCCGAGCACGTCTACTTCCTTCGGGCGCAATGGCCGCTCCCACACGAACAGCTTCTCGTGCACGCGCCAGTGGCGCTGGTCGCGCGAGAGCCGCTCATCTGTGTCGGGAAGCGCAAGCGCTATCCGCCGAACGTCATCCCAGGTTGCCATGCCCTGACGGTAGCGGCATCAGGGAGCAGGTCGGCTCCCATCCAAGAGCCGCGGGTAGTGGCCCAGATGTCACACTCCAAGCCGACGCGGGGACTCGAACCCCGGACCCCTTCATTACGAGAGACGGGGCATTTGGGGGTTTTTTGCCTGCAAATAGGCACTTCTGCGTGTGGAGATCGCGAACGGCACCGCAACGGCACCGCAGATTCGCGCTGTTTTGAGAAGCGTCAGAGCACGATAACGCGGCCTCTGGGGCCCATGTGGGCCGAACAGACATTCAGCACATTTGCTTGGGGGAGAGCGGCCCGTTGTAGAGACGGATGGGGTATGGGCAAGCCCTCCACCCCACGTTCGCGTCTTGGCACTCGTCGTGTGTTGAGCACCGGCGAGGCGGCGGCCGCGCTCGGCGTTCACGAGCGCACGCTGCGTCGCTACATCGCCATCGGCAAGCTCCGGTATCGGCGCCTGCCGGGAGGGCACTACCGCATACCGCTGGAGGCGATCGACGAGTTCTGGGCCACGAACGACACCGCCGGTCTCGACGGTCGCCGAACGGCTCTCGGGACACACCCAGCGTCATACGCGAGGCGCGCGGGAGAGGCCCGTCGTCCTCCGTTGAAGAGCGAGGCGGTCGTCTACGACCTCTCGCCGGAGCGCCTGGAGGAGCTGCGCGCTCGATACCGCACGTCAGGCTCGCTCCCAAAGGGCAAGCCTCTTCCGCCAGCCCGATACGCCGTCGCGCTCGCATCGCAGCCGGCCGTCATGTTCAACGAGCCACAGGCGCCGCGGACGTGGCGCGAACAGATGATCCAGGCGAACCTACCCCAGCCCAGGCGCCGGCAGGCGTGGAGCGTTCTGTCCTCGGCGTTGAGCTGGGCCCCCAGCTCGCACGTCGTGCCCGAGATCCAGACCAACGGGTGCATCCTTGCCAACGAGCGCACCGTCAGCAGACGCCGCTCCGCCCGAAGAGGCGGCACCGGCGCGGCGGCAGCCGGCCGCAGACACGGATCGCAGATACCAGCTGGGCGCTCTCCCCGCAGGCGGTCGAGGCGATCCGGGCACAGATGCTCCTGCGATCCAAGGACAGAGACCCGATCTTCGCCCAGCGCGACGCGGCGGTCGTGAGCCTGCAGTACGGGCTTGGAGCGCGCAATCAGGAGGTGTGGGGGATGCGATGGATGTCGCTCCACGCGTCCTACGCGGAAGTGGTCGAGGTCGTCTCCTGGGGCGCGCTCGATGAATGGGGCAAGACCGAACACAGCACCGAACGTCGAACCCCGTCCCAAGCATCGCGATCGAAGATCTCGAGGAGTGGCGCGAGGCGCTTCGCAGTTGGGGACATCCTGCTCGCGATGTGGATTTCATCTTTCCTGGCGATCTCGGCGGCGCTGGCTATGGGGTCCAGGACGCCCGCACGGGCGCTTGCCACTTCAGCGGCAACCAGGCGAAGAAGTGGGGACCGAACTACTTCAACCCGGCCGTCACGAAGGTCGCCGAGCAGCCTGAGTTCCGCGACATACTCGGCGCGACCCCCTACGCGCTTCGACGCGGCGGCATCTCCGTCAGGCTTCGAGCAGAGGACGCACAGACGGTGGCGAAGGAGTGCGGGACGAGCCTGCAGATGCTCGACGCGCACTACGCATTCGCAATCGACGATCTGCGCCGCTTCGGACCACGGCCGGTCGATATCGAGTGGCGCGCGGCACGAGCGGAACGGCAAGGCAACAAGGCAAAGCGCTCACGGCTACGCGCTGTTGCCTAATGTCGGCGCCACCCTCGCTGAACCGAGCCTCATTATGATGTTGTGGCCTTGAGGCTCAACCCTTTCCGCAAATCCAGCCAGCGCGCAGCGAGTGCGGTCGACTCTTCGTATCTCTTTGAACTCGTGGAGATTGATGAACACGCAGTCGAGCCGCCATCAAGATGGTTCGGGACGCAGGTCGCCGCATCAGAGCTGGGACTCAAGATCGATGGCCCGATCGGGATCGGCGATCTGGTTGCAGCCAATGAGCTGCTAGGCCCAGTAGTCGAGCTGCAATTCACGGCGCCAGTAAGCGTCTCTAGCGTACGAGTGCTCAATCCCGAGTCCGAAAGCTCGATCGACGAAGCGCACCAGATGGCGGTCGATATGGCACTCGCTCACCTCGGCGTCGCGATCGGGGCCGTTCCAATTGCTGCCCAATTTATTCACTCATTCGCGCGCCTGCCGCAGACCGATCAGCCACCACCCCAGCTTCACACCCACGCACTGCTAGTTGCGGTCGATATGGATGGGGATGCAAGTGAAAGCGTGACGATCGGACCACCGAGCGCCGTGCCCCCACCCCGCGCGAGACTTGGCTTCGTTCCCGATGATCTCGACAGAGTTGCTCAGATTGCATATGACACCTACCTGTCCCAGCTCGCTCGATGTCTTCGACAGAACTTCGATGTTGACAACCAAGGAGAGATCCGCGGCGTTCCAGATAGCCTGAGAGCCGAGTGGGCGCCGAAGCCATGTGGCATGGGCGCAGCAGGACGAGCAATCTACCTCTTCTCGCCCAGACCGCAGGCATAGCAAGCCCTCCCTGATCGTCTCAGCGGCGGGTAAATGGCCGGGAATCGTGATCCAAGCGGGTCACGTGGTGTCGTAGGTGTACCGGTCATTTGCTGGCCGGTGGTCGCTCTCGACGGCGAGTGGTTGGTTTCTTGGTGATGTAGTCGGCCAGGCCCTGCAGCGCGACCCGCATATCTTCGGATCTGTGGCCGTAGCGGGTGGTGGGTGAGTCTGTATGCGCGAGGTACTCGGAGGTGAGCCACGCGGCGGCTCCGCGTTCTCGTAGCCAGACCGCTCCTGTTTGGCGCAGCATCGCGGCTGACACGTTTTTCTCGAGGCCGCCGCGGCTGGCGGCGCGCGCGATGATCTGCTCGAGGGTGTCCGTTTGCAGCCTGCCGCCCTTCAGTCCGCAGAACACATGCCCCGTGTTGTGGGGTTGGCGGAGTTCGTGCCAGCGTTGGAGCTCTGCGCGTAGCTGGGCGGGTAGTGGCTGGGTTCGGGGTGCTCGGCCGGGGCCGGCATGGATTTGGAGGGTGGCGGGTCGCGTGTTGAGGTTGATGTCTGCCCAGCGCGCGGCCATCAACTCGTAACGGCCCAGGCCAGCCATGACGATCGCGAGCAGGACGAGCCGGTCGCGCTCGACCAGGCCCGCCAGGTTCCGCGTCGGGTGCTCAGCTGCCTTGAGCATCTGGAGGAACTCGTCCCGAGTGAGCCAGTTGCGTTCTCGCCTTGCGCGTGGTGGCTTGATGGCGAGGAACGGGTCCGGTGTCCCGTGCCGGTGGCTGACCCAGCTCATGAACGATCGAAGGAGAACGAACCGGTGCAGGTAGGTCGCCGGAGCGGGCTGGCACCGCTGCTGGTAGTCCTCGAGGTAGTCGAGGATCGCGTGCTCCTCGAAGAGATCCGCGGTGCGCTGGCGTCGATGCGCCCACGCGAGCAGATCCTCAATCGCGCAACGGTACGCGCGGATCGTGACGTTCGCTCGCCGCCTTTCTTCCAGCTCGGCTATCCATGCCTCACGGTCGCGAAGGATCAGCTGCGCAGGGTCTGATGCGATCCCCTGTGCGTGGAGGTCCGCGAGTGATCCGGCTACCACGTCCAGCGCTGGGCGCTGGTCCTCTCTGTCGCGTGCGTTTCCAGCGCGGCCTCGATAGCACCCAGCGTCAATCGGTCTGCGAGCGTGAGCGCCATCAGCCCGGCCCCGGTCGCTCTCGATGCGGCCCGCGCGTCTCGACGGCTGGTGAGGAAGGTCGCCGTCCGGCCGCCGGTACAAGACGGACGCCGCTGTCACAGGGCAGGTGGCGTCGGGAGCGAGCTGCCGAGTTGGCACGGTTGGGCATTGATCGCGCCAGAAGTATGTGCAGTCTCGTCATCACTGCAGGACCCGAAGAGATCGCGTTGACCCTCGTGTGGGGATCGTGAGTGCTGGATCACCGAGCGGGTGGGTTGTCGAGTCGAAGAAGAACACTTCGTCGCTGTCGAGGAGTTGTCGGATGCGTGCCTGGCCACGCCGGTTCTCACTTACCGTGCGCGGGCGCATCCCGACAGCGACCGGTCCGCAGCGAGCGTTCAATGCACTGACGAGATGCGCGTCCTCATCGCGAAGGCCCAGGCCGAAGATCACGAGCCCGTCCCGGCTGTGGCGGAGCTGGTTCAGCCCGAATGAGAGGTACGCGTTCTCGTGGATGATGCGGGACTTCTCCTGGGCGGAGCCCTCCGCGACGAGCAGCGGCCGCGTCAACACGCCGGCGTCGTCTGGTTCGCCGAACTGCTCCAGAAGCGTCGCATCACAGCTGCGCCGCTTACGCGCCACACCGCTCCCATCAACGAGTAGGTGAAGCGCTCCGTGCAGGTAGACGAGGCGTGTCGCGTCTCGCTCGACCAGGGTTTTCGCGGGGTTGAACTCGAGGCGATCGCCGCAGAAGAAGAAATCGGCAAACCCGTCGAAGGTCTCACCGTAGCCAGCGCACCAGTAGAGCACGAGGTCATAACTGGTGGTGAACACCCACCGTAATCACGCAACGCCAAACGGACCACTCTGCGCGTGTTCGCCGGTAGCGCGCGCAACGGGACATGCACCCCTCTGACCGACGCGCCGAGTGGTCTCTGGATGCTCACGTAGCGCGCCCGCAGCCGATCCACGGCAGGCTCCCCGAGCGTGTCGAGCGTCCTGATCGACACCGCCAGGGCGCCGAGGACACTCTCGAAGTTCCTCGTCGCGGCCACCTCAAACAGCCGTCGATCACTGCACCCCAACGCGCCCGCAAGACACGCCCGCGCGTGAAGCGAGCGATAGGCGAACCCCGGCCAGACATGGCTGCTGAAACCGTTGCCAAAACACCGGCCGATCCAACCTCCTCGGTAGCTCTGCGCTCAGCCTCGCGACGAGCAAGAAGCAGACACCGGGCACGCGATCCCGTCCGGCCGGAGGAACTATGCAGACGATCGAGGGCCGCAAACTCCAAGGGCTCGATCAAATGAGGCGCCTACCGAGGAGACATCACACGGGTATGATCTTCGCCCTAGTTCCGATCCGGCACCGTGATCTCCAGGACGTATTGCATCTCGCCTTTCGCGGACGTTAGACTCGCGATCGTCCAGGGGTCCTCGTCACGATCGGCAGCTGCTTCGATGGCTGGAGCTAGGCTGGCCGACGTAGCTGCATCCAGTTTCCCGACCCGCTGCGCTCCTATATGCACGTCTAGCCCCGAGCCTGGCTCTGACGGCTCGTGGGGCACGAGCCACACCTCGACCTGTCGGATGTCTCCGCTGCCCTTGACGCGCTCTAGGAAACCAAACGCCTCCTGATCGAGAGCCACCGCGACCGAGCGCCCCCTCACACTGAATATCGGGTAGGCCGCTCGCTCAGGCGGCCTGCACCAATCCAGCTCTCCACGAGACAACGTGTTGATATCTAGGAAGGGCGTTGCGCGTGACTGTGCTTCCCGACTATCGCGCATAGAAGTCCTGAGCGCAGACATCACGTGGAAGGCAACGCGGGCTTTGCCGAACGACTGGCGCTCGGCGGCAAGGAGGTCGAGAGCGGTCTCCGTCGCTTGTGCGTCCATTGTGGCGCCGTGCCGATCGAGCTCGCGCTCGAGTAGCAGGCGTAGCTGATCGCGTGTCTTGTGCCCACTCCGTCGACGTACAGCATCTAGCGCGCGCCGTCTCGCTCGCGCATTGGGGATTGCCCCCGCGACGCTCTCGGCGAAGCCCGCTGAAGGCTCGCGCACGGCGGAATCCGCCGGCCAACTCGGCGGGCTTACTGGCAGCGCTTCGCTACCAGTCTCAAGCCAGCGCGCGAGCTGACGCCTCGTACGGTGGTACTGCCGCAGAATGTCCTCATCCCCGGCCTGCAACGCATACGTGTGGAGTGCCCGACGTGCCTCATCGCGCCGTCCAGCTCCGGCGAACAGAGCTGGAATCAGTTCCGCAGTAGCGACCTCCACGCTCATGTCCGGAACACTCGACTCCGGCGGGTGGAAAGCGTCCAGGGCAAGACCAGCTTCTGAAGTTCGTGTGGCCGGTACCGCGCGGTGTGCTGTGAGTGCTCTCACAAGCGTGTCGACGTCGGCCATTTCCTGCTGCGTGCCGGTCTGCTCGGCAGCGAACGCGACCAGCTGGTCCGCTACTCGACCGACCTCCTCAGGGCTTGAGATACTCGCCCGGCAACTTACCTGCTGCATCATCACCCCCGACACCTCCGACCCCGCGAGAGCGAAAAGCATGTCTCGTGCGGGCAGGTAGTCGATGCCGATCTGAGCGGCCACGGATATCGCACGAGACTCGTCCTCCCGAATCCATCCGTACATCACGACGGCCGCGAACTGGTCCTCAAGCGGCGTGCTGAAACTTCCCACTACGCCGGCCGCGAAAGGGGAAGACCTGCTCGTGGGCAGGTGTCCCCGAACGGCCCAGCCACGTGCAAGCATGTGCACCGAGAGTTCGCGGCGCAAGCCCTCGATACTGTCGATGTCTCCAGATCCGGTGTGCATGTTCAGGCTCTCGAAACGTACGCCCGAGCATACGCCGTCTCAACGTCAATCGCCGAGCCTGGCGCGTCTGCCTCCCATTGGCTGCGTCGGTCCTTTGTTCGCTTACGAGCAGGGAGTTTCCGCGACGATCGGCCCCACGTTCCGATCGATGAGCTTCGAGCCGCCTGCCTTGCGCACAATCAAAGCACTAGGCCGTGTCTTCGCGAAGCCGTAGACGAACACGCCATGTGGCTGGATACCTGGTGGAAGCGCGACGGTATGCAATCCGCGCACACCTTCTGCGCTCACGAATACATGATCGCTTGCAAGCGCGAGAATGCCGTATATGAACGTATAAGGGACGGAGCCGCAGATACGCCTTACTTCCCATTCGAGCGATGATGCTATCCGAAGCGCACCCGACCCAACGACCCTGGAATGACGGCCCATCGTGACGACTGTTAGCCCGTAGCCTTGGGTTCCGAGTGCGCGATACGGCTGGTACCTGACGACCAGAGTGTCGCCGTCTGGAGCCGGTATCTTCGCCAAGATCGGCGCGTGCGCGCTATTGCGGATTAGCGGCTGAGTACATTCGATCACCCGAGGTACCCGCATCGTGCCGACAGCACGTCCATCGCGATCCAGTTCCGTGAGTGATATCGGAATGGGTCTCGGACCATGAAGGGCCTGGTAGTAGATCGTCGATGGCCCGCCAAGCTCGCGGGGCACCCGGATCGCAGACGATGTCACCTGTCTGTGGTTGCTGAGATTTAGCCGGACCCAATGCGTCGTGTTCTGCAACGCGGCGTGCACCGCCAGTGTCCCCGCGATGCATTCGACGTGCGCCTCCACCGGGCTTTCGAGTCGCGCGTAGCATATGGTCGTGGACACTCCATGAGCACCTTCGCTGACGTCCACGTTCAGCGGACATCCGCCTGCCGTTTTCGCGATGGAACGGGTGCTGGGATACAGCCGAAAAGCGTTTCCTGCGGCAGTCGTGCCCGAGCCAATCAGCACCGGCGCCTTGGGGCTGTAAGCGGCGTGGCGCGCGTAAGCGGCGTGGCGCGCGCCGCTCCCGCATCCAGAGGCTCCAAGCGCCAACACTGCGCATCCGGCCAGCGCCCGCCGCGCATGGCCCGTCCTACACCGCTGGATACGGATCATGCACCCTCCCGTTTCGTCGCGAATCCTGACACCGGAAACATCCTACGACGGAAACCACGGCCCCCAGCGGACGTTTCCGGCCGCGGGACAGCTATAGACATTTGTGGAGCGCCCGTCAATTTTTCTCGTCGTCGAATACGAGCATGGTTCCGCAACTGCAAACAGTGGGAATGACGGTAGCCCGAGAGGCGGGTAGACTCGCCATTCGTTGATGAAGCACGTACCCCAGCGCCAGGCTCGTCCGCTGTGTGCCTGGCCGAATGCTACGCACACTTCGAGGTTATGAGCTGAGGCGTCGAGAGCCTCTGAATACGAATCGAATCCGAGTGCAAGTAGCTCACCGCCTGGAATCCAGGCCGCCGCAAGAGCGAGAATTTTTCCATTCACTGCGTCGCTTCTGAGCTTCGCTGCACGTTTCAACGTGGTGGCGTATGAGGCGAGTCCTTCGGGATCGATGATCTGTGAGGGACATTCCGACTTTCCAGCCCTACATGCCGCTTCCATCGCTTCGCGTTGTTCTGCCGCTTCAATGCCGGGGGTTGCTGCGGCCTCGGCTGCGGCTCCTTGCATCACCCAGGGTTCCTCTTTGAAGTCGACCGGAGCACCTACTCCTGTGCCGCCTGGGGCTCCTGGGGGTTCGATCTCTGCGGCTTGTAGTGGGCGTCCCGTTTGTGGGATGTAGGAAGTCGCGCCGTAGGTGATGACTCCGGAGGGGAGCGTGTTGGCGATATCGGTCGCGCCGAGCCAGGAGTACGGGGGAGGCGTGTTCCCGGCGTTCGGTACCCCGAATTCGGTGCTGTTGTAGGTGGTTAGGAGTTTGGTTTCGGCCGGGCTGAGTGCTGCGGTGGCGGTGATGTTGCCCTTGAGGTCATGTAGCTGTAGAACAGGTGTTCCGCCGTTCGTTTGGATCGCAGTGAGGGCGCCGTCAATGCCCGCAATATTGCGGGTCCAGTTTGCGCCTTCGCTTGTCCATGCGACGGCGTCGCCCGGTGCGTCGTAGTGGCTGGTGACGGTTTTAATGCCGGTCGTGGTTTGGCGTGTACGACCGGCGGGGTCGAGCACGTATTCGTTTTTGATCCCGTTCTGTTCTTGGGTGGCGACTGCCCCATCGACATAGAAGCTGGTTTTGAGGATGTGACCTTCAGCATCCGCGGCAGGAAGTTCAGTGATGTTGCCGAGCGGGTCATATTTGATCCCGGTGTCGGTGAGGCGGTTAGCTTCGTCGTAGGTGTGCGTTTCGACAGTCCCGCCCGTCGTGGCGCATTTGCCTTCCGCGCCCGGCGTGCGTGTAGTCGCGGTTTCGCGGTTGGATTCTTCGTCGTAGGAGTAAAGGCGGGTGGTGCAGCCTTCCCCGGACGGGGTTTCTTGCGTTTCGGTTAGGCGCCCAATCCGGTCGTAGGTGTAGGTCTCGTTCGCGAGGGTGCTCGTTCGGCTCATTGTTTCGCCGCGCACGGACGGGATGTTGGTTTCGCTGAACCACACAACGGGTTTGCTTTCCCCACAGTTGCTGGTCTTAAGGTATTCGAGCTGTGTCACTTCGCCCGTGGAGCCATGGGTGTACTTTGCGCACATCGCGTTCGGGTACACCTCGGTTGCGAGGTTGCCTTCCACGTCATAGGTCGCGGTGAATGTTCCCGCCGCGGCGTCTACAAGTTTTGTGAGGGTCTTGGTGGTGGTGTCGTAGGTGTATTTCTGGTTGCTCGCTCCAGCGTTGCTGCTGTCGCTCATTTCTTCGAGAAGCCCATCGCTTGCCGGCGTCCCGTATTTGTATTTCGCGGTGTTCCCGTCGGCGTCGGTGTAGCTTTCCATCTGCCCAAGCTTGTCGAAGACGCCTGTTACGGTCGTTGTTGTTTCTCCGACGGTCGTGCTTTGCGATTCGAGCACCCCGGTCGTTGAGCTGTATTTGTTTTTGACTTTCGGGAGAGCGATGTCGGCCGTGGAGGTCGTTTCGCTGAGTTCCAGGCGCCCCGCGGCGTCGTAGGTGCTTTTTTTGGTGCGAGTGGTTTCCGGGAACGTACCGTTCGCTTCGGTGGTTTCTAGGACTTCTTCTGGCTCGTTCCAGATGTTGTATTTGTCGGTCGAGACCGGCAGCTTCGGGGCTGTGGTGCCTGTGGGTTGTTTGCCGGGTAGGGTCTCGCAGACGAGTTCCGCCCATTCAGCGTGTTTGCCGCAATTGGAGAACCCTTCAGTGTTCGGGACGGAGGTGTAGTAGATGATCCTTGCGTCGTGAGGGGAGTTTCCGCTCCCGCCTTTTGGCGTCCTCGTTTCGGTGATCTGCCCGGTGTTTTTGTTGTACAGAGTCGTGTGCGTGACGTTGAGTCCTTCGGGCTCGGCTGATTCCGTGACCGATGTAGGCGCACGCAGCGTCCATCCCAATTTTTCTTGCCCGGAGTAGGAGGTATTTGTTTTGCGGACTTCAACTTCTTCTTCATTCGCCAGTAGCGCGAGCTCGCTCGTTTCAGTCACGAGGTTGAACTGTTCGCCTGCCGGTGCGCCATGCGCTGCATCTTCATAGAAGTACTTCGTGTGAATCCGCGCGAGCGATTCGTGCTGTTCATGGAACCCGTTCGGGACGTACTTCACGAGATGCTGTGGCCCCCAGCTTTCACACAGCCGGGTACCCCACGGAGCAGTTTCGATTTCTTTGGAGGCACTTTCTTTACGGCATTCCGGTTCGTTGTACTGGTTTATCGTGTCGAGAAGATGTGACGTTTCCACAGATTTAGATGCACCCGCTGCGAGCGCAGCCGCCCGGTTGTTCGCACTCAGGGTTCGGACGACATCGTTCTCTTCGTTGAATTCAGTCGTAGAGACGGAGCCAGTGGTGGCAGTGCTTGGCTGGGCCACGTTGACGTTCCGGCCCTGTTCATCGAGGTAGTAGGTCGTGGCGCGTTTGTAGCTCGCCGCTGGCCAACCTTGCGGGGAGTCCGGTTGAATGATCGAGGTCGCTTCGACCGGGTCGTCAATCTGTCCCCAGGCTTCTGGCTCGGGTTTGTGGGTCGTTTCGTTGATGCCCATCTGTGCTGGGGCGCCGGTGCCCTCGAGCGAGACGTTGTAGTTGATCGTCCAGCCCGGCTGAGGGCTCGACGGGCTGAAGGTCGTGCTCGGGTTGATCTTCCCGATCTCGGCCGTTGTGACGTTCCGTGAGGTGAGCCATATGTTGTTATCCGGCCCTACGGTGATTCCCCTGGTCCAGTTGACTGGCATGACACCTTCGGTGATTTCACCCGATGTGGTTATTTTTCCGACCCTGCCGGTGTTTGGACTACCGCTGCCTTCCTCAGTGAACCAGAGCGCGTTTTCGCCTGTTTTGCCGTGGGTGATGCCAAGCGGTTCGCTGCCTACACCTGCCGGTATGGGGTATTCCGCAAGCGTGACGCCGGAGGTGTTGATCTTCGCGATTTTCGGGGCAACGGAGGCTGTCCCGCTCTCCGTGACCCATAGATTGCCGTCCGGCCCTGCCGTGATTGCACGTGGGTGGCTTTCAGGTGCGGTGGCGTATTTGGTGACGACACCTGCAGGGGTGAGCTTTGCGACTTCGTTGGCATAGACAGTGATCCATAGATTTCCGTCTGGACCAGCCGTGATCGATTCTACCGGGAAGCCTATTGTGTAATGAGTGATCACGCCCGCTGTAGTGATCTTCCCGACTTTCCCGTTGATTCCCTCTGTGAACCACAGCGCTTTTTCGGTTCCGGGACCAGCCGTTATGTCTTTTATGTTGCTTGTTCCTTCTGGGAGCGGGTATTCGGTAATGACGCCTGCTGGAGTGACCTTGCCGATCGTCTGTGGTTCCTGAGCCGCGAACCAGATATTGCCGTCGGCACCGAGAGCTACACCGTTGGGGATTGCCCCTGAAGGAATAGTGAAGTTGGTGATGGTTCCGGCGGATGTTGTGATCTTGCTGATAAGACTGCTGTGAGTTGTATACCATAGCGTGTTTTCGCCGGTCGGACCCGCCGTAATGTCGTATGGCACGCCTCCTCCAGCCGCGTATTCTTGCGCTAGCTTTACTTCGCTTGTCCACGCGGCCGTCGACGTCGCGGACCCGCCACCATTGGTGGCCGTCACTTCGACCCTGAGAGTGTGCCCCGAGTCCGTTGGAGCGACGGTGTAGTTTAGGTTTGTCGCACCGATGATCGGGGTGCACGCGCCGCCAGCGCTGTTGCAGTCCTTCCACTGGTAGCTGTAGGTGAGCGCAGCGGGCGACCATTTACCGTTAGTTACCGACAGTTGGGTGCCCGCATAGTACGGGACCGGCGGCCCGGTAACTTTGGGGGCTTCGGTGTTTTTGATCGCTTCTCCGCCCCAGAGCGCTTCGGAGGCTGCGGCGCGTGCGACCTTCATCAGTCGACCTGTGCCCGCGTCGTTGTTCGCTGTGCCGTAGGTCAGGGTCCAAGGCTCCTGGCCGGGTGGGCTGATGGCAGTGACGTGTCCGTATTCGTCGTAGCCGTAGGTGGTCTTCAAGGGAGTTGAGAGGCGTGGGTCCCACTCAGCGCGCAGCCGGCCCAGCTGGTCGTAACGGTATTCAGCTACGGGTATCCCCGGTTCTTCCATTTTTTTCGTTGCCGGGTTGTACGCCTCGAACAGCACCTGCTTTAGGCGGCCGTTGTAGTCGCCCCACTGGCTTTCGTTTTCCCCGGTAGCGGTCGTAGCGGTCGCGTATTTGAACGTCAGCACCCGGCAGCCCGCCTGCAGCGCTCCCGCCGCGCACGTGACTTCGGCCGGAACAGGGGCGAGGGCTTCCGTGGGGCGAGTCACAGTCCCCGTGGGGGTCATCATCCCGATCCCGCGGCTCTGGTTCGCGAACCATAGGTACCCGTCCGGGCCAGTTGTGATCGCATCCGGGTTAGCCCCGGTGGGCAAGGCGTATTCGCTTACGGTCCCGGCGGTTGTGATCTTCCCGATCTTGCTGGCGCCCTCATCGGCAAACCAGACGTTCCCGTCCGGGCCAGCGGTGATCCCCTCGGGCGAGGAGCTGCCAGCCAGCAGCGAGTATTCCGTCGGCGTGCCACTCGTGGTGATCTTCCCGACCTTGTCCGTCAGGAGATCCGTGAACCAGAGAGCGTTTTCTTGGTTCGGGCCAGGCGTGATCTGGAACGGCTCGCTCCCCGCTGGCAGCGCGAATTCTTCCTTCACGCCTGCGGTTGTGATCTTGCCGATCTTGCTCACGCCGCCCGCAGCGATCCACTCCGTGTACCACAGCTTTCCGTCCGGGCCTGCTGTGATCCCGTTCGGGGCGCTCCCTGCCGGCAACGCGTATTCGGTCAGGGAAGCTCCCGCGGTTGTGATCTTGGCGATCTTGCCCGTCCCAGCGTTCGTGAACCACAACTCCCCATCCGGCCCCGCGACGATCCCCGACGGGTTGCTGTTCGCAGGCAGCGCGTATTCGTTGATCACACCCTGGGTCGTGATCTTCCCGACCTTGCTCGTCGCACCAGTCCAGGCCGTGAACCAGAGGGCTCCGTCGGGGCCGGCGGTGATGGCGTGCGGGGCCAGCCCTGACGGCAGCGGGTATTCGATGACTGCCCCCGCGGTCGTGCTCCGGGCGATCTTGTGCGAGCCGGTCTCTACGAACCACAGGTTCCCGTCTGAGCCCGTGGCCATTCCCCACGGTGTACTGCCCGCCGGGACCGGGTATTCGTTCATCTGTGGGACGGTCTGGTAGGTGTAGATCACGGTGTCGCTCGCGACCGCGCCTTCCTGGCGCGTTGGCATCCACAGCTTGCTCCCGCCCGTCGGGAGCGTGAACTGCACTGACGTTTTATTCGCCGCGTTCCTCAAGAAGTAGGCGAGCTTCTGTTTCGTCGCTTTGTTTTCTGAGAGCGTGATCGCGAGGTTCGAGTCCCCGACCGGCGCTTCGAACACGAGTTCCCCGGCGGCGTTGTGTTCTTCGGTTGGCGCGAATACCGACTGGCGACCCTTCCCATCGGTCATCAGCACCGCGCCGTCCACGAGTTCTTCAAGCGACTCCGTGCTACTCAACCCCAGCGTCCACTGCGGGCCTAGCCCGCCTTCGACGCCCTGCTCAACCGCACGCGAGCTATAGCTCTGCGACACCGAAAGCCCCGAGCCCATCGATACATTACCGGCACTGAAACTGAAGTCTCCGGATTGGAGATCGACTGACCCCGGCCCGACCGCGACAGGCGCCGAGTGGCGGATCGTGATTTCAAACTGGCGCCTCGCTTCATTTTTGGCGTTATCGAACGTCAAGACTTCAATCGCGTGATGCCCAGCACCGAGTTCACTGCCTTTGACTTGCCACGTGCCGCTCGCGGTACATTCGCCTTTCGCAGTCGTACACGACCCCAACGACGTACCAATCGCAGTGCCATCGATAGACAGAGCGATGGATTTCACTCCAGAGCTCGCAATCCCAGGGCCTTCGCCATCGGTAGCCTTCACGGTCAATGCGTAGGTGCGTTCGCTCAGTTCGTTGCCATACGGCAGGCCGACTAGCGCGATGCTGTGCGGCGCCGCCTTGTCGACTTTGATTTTCACCTTGCTCGATGGTTCGGTTTCCAGAGACTCAGTCGATGAGCCGATCGCCTCTTGCGCCCGGTAGCGCAAAGTGTCTTCACCGTTCGGCAGACTTGCTGGGACCGTCCAGTATTCCCCGTGCACTTCATAGCACTGCACGCCCTTGCAACCATTTTCGGTTTCGAGATAGTTGTGTTCGGCGATCTGTTCCCAATGCGCCGGCGTGTTTTCAAATTCGAGTTTGGTGTCCGCGACGCCTATGCCTTTGTCTTCGGCAATCGGTTCGATCGCGTCCTGAAAGTTACTCAGCCAGCCACCCGACCCGAACAACGCGTTCGCTCGTTTGACTTTCGTTTTCGGGTCTTCGATTTCTGCTGAGGTCGTGTTGAACTTCGTCGTGGACCGCGTACCCGTGGGCTCAGAGATCGAAACCACACCCTGGTACATGTAGTCGATGAACGCGAATTTGCCTGCTTCCGGGGTACCGACCGACTGCTGGAAACGAATAACGTTCCCTTCCCCGCCGGCCGTGGGTAGGCATTCCTGTTCGGTTTTCGCCGCGTTCAACGGGCAGATAGGCCCGGTCGGTCTGCGGGGATATTCCGGTTCGACCGTGTTCGTGGAGAGCTGTTTCTTGTTTTCCTGAACCGCGCCTTTGCTCTGGAGTTCGAGGAAGCTTTCGATGTGATCGCCAACGTTTTTACCTTCGGTTTCCCCCGTGTACTCCCAGATTTTGGATTTGCCTTTCGTCTGGTATCCCCAATACGCCCATTCACTGGCAGAATAAGACGCCGTTCCGTAAGTCTCGAGGTACCCTTCGCCCACTTCTTCATTTTTCGGTTTAGACGCAAACCGAGACGAGTTCGTCGTATAAAATTCCCAATTCGTGCGCTTACCAGCCGCCGTGGTAGTCAGCTGACTATCCGTCAGTTCCGGGTCCACCTCGATCGGATACTGGTATTCCCCGGAGCGATGATCGACCGTCAACGCCAGCGTGTCCCCGGACAGAGACATGGACACGGGGACAGGCCAGCCCGCGGCGTCCGTCGCCGCCGGGGCAGAGATCGTTGCGATCGCCGTACCACCAGCTACGACTTCCACGCCACCAGAGCCATCCTGAGCCGGGACGACCCTCCCACCTGCCGGCACGCCGACCCGCAGGAAGAGCTGCTGCGGGCTTTCCGGGGAACGCAGCAACGTATCCGCCCGCAACCCGGCCGTCGTCGGCTTCATCACCGAATCCATATCCGTCTGCGTGTTTGCGTACAAAACCACCGAACCATCAACGACCCCATCAGAGCCGCCCAACGGCGCCCCCGAACCATCCACAGGCGTCAAGGACACACCAGCATCCTTCAACGACACGCCCTTGTCGAGCTGCTTGGGAAGCAGCACTTCGACAACCGGCGTACGCGGAGCAAACCCATTCCCCGTAGATTCCAAACCGAGATCGACCGGAGTCAACTGTCCCGCAGACGATTCGACCGCGATCGGCTGCACCGATTCAACGACTCCGTGTTCGCCACCTTCGAGTTCGACCGACGCCGCACTTTCGCTCACATATCCCGTCACGGTCTGCCCCGACGGAAGCGGCGGGAGCCCACCAGCGGCTACGTTGATGACATCTGGAATCGCTTCTGCGGCGGTCGTCGCTGCCTGTTCAGCATTCAGGCTGTCGAATTCCGTGCGCGACGCTTCGCGCGCCGCGACAGCTTCCGGATTGTTCCTTTCGGCTTCCGCAGCTGCCTGCAGCCCACCTTCATCCAGCAGCGGATCTCCAGCCAACGGGGCAGTCAACACGCTCGATTCCGATTCAACGGCCAACGTAGCGGGGGGTGTTACGCCCGCGAGCGCACATGCCACCCCCAGCGAGAGCAGCAGGCATCTGATTAGGCTTCGCGCAGCAATCGGCATGTAATCCCCCCGCCAGGTATCGAACTTAGTCGAACAGTGTCGCGGGACCGTAGCGTGCTCGAACGAGTCTGTCTATCCTCAATTTCGCACGTTTGAAGGTATGCCATGTGTAGTCAGAAATGTCTACAGTGCTCTAGCAGGGCGGGCGGGATATAGAGTTCTGCTAGCTCTCGAGTGCTAGAGACCTTTAGCTTGCGTCGTAGGCGCGCTGTATAGTCTCGGACCGTCGTGACACTGATGCGCAGCTCCGTGGCGATCTCGATCGGCGACATGCCGCTGTTCGAGCGTTCGAGGATGTCCGTCTCGCGTTTGGTCAGGACGGGCTTTTTACGACGATCGGCCCGTTCGACCAGCTCGCCGCTCGCAGCCTGAAAGAGGCATCCACCCTGCGCTGAGAGGTGGACACCAGAGCGAATCGTTGCGGCGGACGCGCTCCAAGGGATACACGTTATCCCCGCCGCGAGCAACAGCATCCCGTAGCTGTGGGGAGGCTGATGTGCTAGCACGACGACCCCAACATCTGGGCGAGCTGAGCGAAGTCCTGCGGCATCTTGGCGCTCTGCTGCCTCGTCGAGAACGACAACCGCGCCTTGTGGCAACCTCGCCACGCGCTTGGGACCCGAGCCATCTTCGCGGATACTCAGCGCGAGCTTGTCGTCGCCCCGCAACACATCAATAAGCCCCCGGCTCACAAGCGGATCGAAACGCCCTACAGCTACCGTAACGCTGGAGGTCTCATCAGGCGAGGCGGTGGAAGTGTTGGAGCGTCCCGGAGTAGAATCGCGCATCTCAGCTTACGCCTTGCCGTTTTTAGGAAGATGAGGGCGACGTGCGCGGGTTGGCCTGGGTGTCCCGCCGCCGCTCGCTTGGTCGTGGGGCAGTGCCCATTCGTCGCGTTTTGGGCTGACGATCTCGCCATGTGGCCTCATGTATCGAAGGGTCCTGGTCACGTAGGCAGGTGGTAGTCGCGATGACTTGACGAGTTGCGCGGTCCTTCCTCGCTGTCTCGGCCTTTCGGCAAGCAGCTCGCGTAACTCTGCCCTCGTGCTTTCTTGCGTAGGTGATGCTAAGCCGCTTGTGAGATCGTCGACCGATTCCTCCAGCCCACGGGCGATACTCAGTAGAGCAAGGAAAACCTGGGAGGCGTGTGCCGTCCCCGAGAGCTGCGATGTAGTCAGAGGTGAGGAAGCTCCGCGCGGCGAGTTCCTGCTGCGTCAGACCCGCTCTTGCCCGCAACAAGTTCAGGTTCTCGGCAAGTGAGTTCATGACGGTGGCCTTTTCCGTCGCGTCGAGGCCAAACGCAAACACCCCAATGTCTGTCCGAGCGCCACCAGCCCAGGTGCTGCCTTTAGCCGTCGCTTTGTGTGTTCGAGTTCAGCTTTGGTGGTGTCGGCGCACGAGATCCGCCCGGCCCTGGTCATCTCACGATCGACGACGGCGTCCGCGGAACTTTTGCTGCTCATCTTTTCATGGTTGGCTGTGTGTACGAGGCTCGTTCCTGTGCTGATGACTCTAGGTATGCTCCCGAGGTTGCGATCGTTGCGCGGAGGTAGTCGCTGAGTAGATGCGCCCTACTGCTCGCTTCCCACCGATCGCGTGGGGAGACTGCTGGGTTTGCGATGCGGCGGGTGGTGGCGTCTCGGCGTTCGGCAAGGAGTTTGATCGTTAGCAGCCGACACGCCACGTCGGTGATACTGAACTCCGGTGGTGCTTGGTCTCCTACTCCGACGGTCTGCAGAAGCTTTCGGCGAGCCGTAACGCGAGCCAGATGCCCCACGATGTCACGGTTCAGGAACGCGAGGACCCTTAACGGGATGCGCTCGAGGAGGATTTCCAGCCGGGACCGTCGAGCGGTGAGGAGTGCTTGGCGTAGCTCGACGGCCACCTCGCCAGGGACGGGGAGCGTCGTTCGTTGGCGCATGGCTAGATGCCCTGAACCTGCATCCACGCGATGACCTGCGCAGCGCTGCGCTCCGGGCTCTGGACCGGGTAAAACGCCTTCTCGATCTGGCCCCTGGCGCCTGTGACGAGCATCAAGCGCTGATAGCAGCGCCTGCCATCCAGGTCGAACGTCGGCAGCTCAAGCGCCTGCGCGACCCACAGCGCTGGGTCCGATAGAAGCTGATGCGGAAGACGATCCAGGCCAGTGCTCTCACGCTGCGCACCCTCGAACTGGCTACTGATCCCCACCACCCGATAGCCGCGAGCTTCCAGCTCGGGCTGGAGGTCACGGAACGCGCGGTGCTGAGCCGCATCGGGAGCATCCGCTCGATCACCCGGAGACGCGGCACCCGGATAGACCCTATGGCGTAGGTCGCCCTGTTGGGGTGACTGTCGGAGGTAGGCCGGACACTCCTCGCGGGGGTTTGTCTGGCCGGAGAACGGCTCCGGCTGACCCCAATTCAATGAGGAGGTCCGGCCATGACCGGAATGGTGACTTATGTGGGGCTTGATGTCCATGCCCGCTCGACGCATGCTGCAGCGATTGATGTCTCCACGGGTGAGGTGTTGCGTGCGCGGTTCGGGCCGGGCGTCGAGGAGCCAGTCGCGTGGCTCCAGGCTTTGCCGGGCCCGGTGCGTGCTTGCTATGAGGCTGGGCCGACCGGGTTCGGGCTTTATCGCGCCGCGAGCGTGGCCGGAGTGGAGGTTGAGGTGATCGCTCCGGGCAAGACACCGCGGGGCCCCTCGGACAGGGTGAAGACGGACCGCAAGGACGCGGAGCTGTTGGCGCGTCTGTTGCTAGCGGGCTCGCTAACCACGGTCGTGGTCCCGCCCGTCGAGGTGGAGGCCGCCCGCGAGCTGATGCGCGCCCACGATGCGTGCCGGCGGGATCTGATGACGGCTCGTCACCGGGTCTCGAAGATGCTGTTGCGCCATGGCCAGGTCTACCCAGAGTCCTCGACCTGGACTGTGGCTCACCGACGCTGGCTCGCGGCTCAGCAGTTCGATGAGACAGCCTCAGAGCTGGTATTCGCCGATCTCGTCGCGGCAGCCGACGGGCTGACTGCTCGCAAGAGCGCGATCGCGGAGCGACTCTCGCGCCTGGCAGAAGACGAGCAGTGGTGGCCGACCGTTGCGAGGCTCCGCTGTTTCCGGGGCGTTGACACACTGACCGCGTTCGCGCTTCACCTCGAGCTCGGCGGGGACTGGCAGCGCTTTCAGCGGGCCAACGCGCTGAGCGCGTGGCTCGGGCTGACCCCATCACTTCACCAGTCCGGCGAGTCATCCCATCAAGGTTCGATCACGAAGACGGGCTCAGCACTCGCGCGGCGGCTGCTCGTCGAGTCGGCCTGGCACTACGGACGCGCCCCACGGATCGGGGTGACCCTCGAAAACCGACAGCAAGGCCAGCCCGACCACGTCCTGCAAATCGCTAACCGTGCCCAGCACCGGCTGCACAGGGTTCACCACCGCATGCGCGCCCGCGGCAAGGCACACAACGTGATCGTCGTCGCGTGCGCACGCGAGCTCGCTTGCTTTCTCTGGGCAGCAGCCACAGCCGACTAACCCCAGCCGACAGCCCCACGGTCGGGAGGCCGGGGCGCCGGGCCATCAGCAGCCGGCACGCGCGATTTTTCTATGGGCAGCACCCCAACCGGAGTGCCACGCCCGTTCCTAGACAGCGCACGCTGGCAGCACGAAACCGGGCCCTGGGGTACCCAACCCCCGCATCATCAGACTGGCAACGCCGACACCGAGCCCGGCGCCCCGGCCTCCCGACCACCACCACCCGCCCACCAACCAGGCACGATCACCCCTGCCCACTTGACAAACACCACGACATATCAGAAATACATGATGAGCGGGTGGCTGCTCGCGTACTCCGCCAGCCTCACCGGAGATCGCTCACCACCACCAAGACGCACGTCCGGCACCACACGCCCAAGAAGCCGTGCACCTGTGGCCTGCGCATCGTCACGAGATTCTCCGCTACCAGCCATCGCAACGCTCCGGCGTCCCGCTTTTCATCGAGGCGCCCGTAGCTGACCGTCGAAGCATCCATCGTCGCGTCTGTCTTGCGTCATGGATGTCTGCGTCACGGCGCGACAGGATGCGTGTCGTCACGCCCCGGGTCAATACCTTTAAGTTAGGCGTTTGTGCTCGCCTCGATCGGAGAACTCCGGCTGCAGGTCAGGCAAGGTGCCTGGTGAGCCGTCGTGATCTCGTCGGGCGGGTGCGACCATTCGTGAGGCACAGCGCGGGATCGCGCCCGGTCTGAGTGCTTGGCTTTGTGAGGGATGGCAGCGCCGATCGATCTGCGCTAGTCCACCGACCTTTAAGGTAGGTATTCGTTGGCTAGATGGAACGAGCGGCCGGGTTCAGCATGTAGGCTCCACGATGCGGAAGGTTCGTACGGCTCCATCCACGGAGATGGGGGTTCCAGGCGAGGCGTGTCGAGAGGAGGTTGCATGGCGGCGAAGCATGCGGTGCTGGGCATGCTGTTCCACCGTCCGGCGTATCCGTATGAGCTTGCAGATCGCCTGGAGCGGCGTTTGGGTCCATCGTGGGCGGTCAACTCTGGGCAGCTGTCGCAGATCATCGGGAAGCTCGAGGAGGACGGGCTGATCGAGCGCATTGAGGGGCCTGTGGGCCGTCGGGCCGACCGGCACGTGTTCGCGATCACCGACGACGGCGTGGCGGAGTTCGAGCGCTGGTTCGATGAGGACGTTGGGAGCGTGCGGCTGCCTCGTCGCCCGCTGCTGGTCAAGATAACTTTCGCGGGCGCTGAGCGCCTCGAAGGCGCCCTGAAGCAGATCGATGCCTACGAGGCCGCTCGCGCAGCGCACTTGGAGGATCTTTCTCAGACACATGCGGCAATCGACATCGGCGAGCCGCTGGTGCGCGCCGATCACGTGCTGCTTCGCCTGAATCTCAGCGCTGACATCATCCAGCTGGAAGGGGAGCTGATGTGGGCCAAGCAGGCACGTGAGATGCTCGCTTGGCTCTTGGAGCGTCGTGTGGTCTGGCCCTCTGTTCGGGAGCGCCCAGGTGAGTCGGATGAGACGGACAGCGCACGCGGGGTCCGGCGAGAGCTGTTCGCGAAGCTCGCAGACTCTGACGAGGGAGCGGCGAACAAGCGGAAGCCCAGGGTCGTCGGTGGCGGGGGCTGAGATGATTCTCCGGCTTGATCAGGTAAGCATGCGCTATACGAGGCGTGACGGGCATGCTGTTGCACTCGATGATGTGTCGCTTGAGCTGTGCCGTGGCCAGATCATGGGGGTCTTTGGCCCGAGTGGGTCGGGCAAGACGACGCTTTTGCGAGTGATCGCCGGGTTGGAGGTGGCTGACAGTGGCACGGTCAGCTACAAGGGCGAACGCATCGATCAGATGTCGCGGGCGCAGCGAACGCGCTATCGCCGGCAAGAGGTGGGATTTGCGTGGGCTGGGCAGCCGAGTACCTCGGGGCTCAGCGTGTTGGAACACGTTGCACTGCCTTTGCTGATCGACGGTGGCGAGCACCGCGTTGCTCATCGTCTCGCACGAAAGTGGCTGATCGCCTGTGAGGTCGACCACTGCGCCGAGGCCGAACTTGAGGAGCTCTCTGATGGCGAGCGTCAGCGTGTGAGGATCGCGCAAGCGCTCGTGATCGAGCCGCGGCTTTTGCTTGTGGATGCGTTGATGGCGAACCTATCGATCATCGAGCGGGAGAGAATCATGTCGCTGCTCGACTCTCTCGCGAGAGACGCGAAGCTCGCGGTCATCGTGACAAGCCTGGACGCGATTTCTATGCTGCGAGCGAGCCCGATGATCTACATGCGTGACGGGAAACTCATCAATGGCGGTCCCGCGGGAGAGGCTGGCAAGCTCTACCGTCTTCCCACGACGGTGTCGTCTCGCTCCGCAGCCAATGATTGAGTTCGATGACGCTCACAAGCACTACCGCACGCCGGAAGCCGAGGTCGCCAGCGACATCCGAGCCGTCGATGGGGTGAGCCTCGCCGTTGGCGCCGCAGAACTCGTGGCGATCTATGGGCCGAGTGGCTCGGGAAAGACCACGCTGCTGCTGCTAGCCGGTGGACTAATGCGCTGCGACTCGGGGAGCGTACGTTTTGAGGGACGAGATCTCGGCGCGCTCTCGAAGCACGAGCTGCTCAAGTTCCGCCGCACGAAGCTCGGCATCGTCTTTCAGAACTTCAATCTGGTGCCTGGCCTCAGCGCGGAAGAGAACGTTGCGCTACCTCTGCTCCTGCGGGGCGTTCATCACAGCGCGGCTTTGAAGCGTGCCCTGGCCGCGTTGGATGACGTTGGCTTGTTGCGGCGAGCGCGGCATACCTCCGCACAGCTCTCCGGCGGTGAGCAGCAGCGAGCCTCGATCGCGCGGGCGCTCGTCGGAGAGCCGAGCCTCATCCTCGCGGACGAGCCGACCGGCAACCTAGATACCGAAACCGGCGATGCGGTGCTTGGCCAGCTGAGCGCTCTGGCACGCGAGCGCGGGGTCGCCGTGATCCTCGTGACCCACGATGCTCGGATGGCCGGCTACGCCGACCGGGTGCTCGCCATGCGCGACGGCAAACTCACCGGTAGCGACCCACAGGCAACCCCGAGGGCTGGTTGATGATCAGGCCGAGAACTCTACTTCTCTTCTACATGCGCCATTTGCGCGTGCAGCCATTGCGCGAGCTGATGGCCGTTATGGGCGTGGCTGCGGGCGTAGCCCTTCTCTTCACCGTCCAAATCGCTAACCACAGCGTCACGGGCTCCTTTGAAGAGATCGTTCGCGGTGTCGCTGGCCGCGCGACGCTCGAAGTGGCCGCGAGGGGACCTGACGGTGTCAATGAGAGCATCTTCCGCCAGGTCGCGCAGACGGCCGGCGTCCAATCGGCTGCCCCGATGTTGGAGCAGCGGGTTGTCGTGGTCGGCCGTACCGGCCGGCGGGCGCTCACACTGGTCGGTGCGGATGACCGACTGGTTGCCCTGGGCAGCAAGCTGATCTCGCGGTTCGCGAGCTTTGCCGCAGCCTCACGACGGGGGCTCCTAGTCGTCACGGAACCGACAGCCGACGCAATCGGCGCCCACGCGGGCAGCGTGATATCGCTACAGATCGGCGGACGCACCCAGCGGCTCCCGCTCGCGGGGGCGATCCCGAGCGAGGAGATCGGCTCGCTCGCCGAAAGCCCGATCGCAGCGGCCCCGCTGCAAGTGGTCCAGATCATCGCGAAGATGCCCAGGCGGATCACACGAATCCTGATCGTGCCCCAGCCCGGAGGAGAAGCGCAGGCCAGGGCAGCCCTTACTGAGCGCTTCGGTAGCACGCTGAACGTTCGCCCGGTCAACACCGAAGGAAGGCTGCTGTCGGATGCAGCACGGCCGGAGGGGCAACTGACGGCTCTGTTCAGCGTGATCGCTCTGCTGGTCGGGATGATCCTTGCCTATAACGCACTGCTGCTCGCAAGCGGAGAGAGACGAGCGTTCATTGGCTACCTGATACAGCTAGGCACACCAGATGCGGCGATCGTCGCATCGCTCCTGTTTGACGCTTTCATCCTGGGGCTAGCCGGCTGCGCGGTGGGGCTGCTGCTTGGCAACGTGATCTCGCTATACGCTTACCGTGCGGTCCCAGGGTATCTAGCGGCGGCGTTTGCGATCGGCAACCAGCGCGTCGTTGGCATTGAGACCGTTCTCATTGCGCTAGGCGCAGGGATGCTCGCGGCATTCGCCGCCGCGGCACTGCCGGCCATCGGAGTGCTGCGCAGTAGCGCGACAGACGCGGGCAACGAACGACGCTGGCTCTCACTTGCCGCGAACCTGCGGTGGGCGGACGTGGCGGGGTTCCTCGCGGGGGGCATGCTCGTTCTCGCTGCGCTGTGCTTGGCGTTGTTGAGTCCGCGTCTCAGCGCACTCGCGCTTGTTGCGCTCGTGGGTGGGCTGGTGTTATGCATCCCCCTGGCCGTGCGCTACATCCTGCGCCTCGCACGCGCCGCATCTAGACACTCGAGTGACCCCGCGGCACGCCTATCGACCGCTGAGCTTCGGAGCTCTCCATCCCGCTCGATCGCGCTGGTCGCCACCGGCACGATCGCGGTGTTCTTGATGCTGACTATCAGCGGCTCGGTCGCTGATGTCAAACGCGCGGTCAGCGCCGGAGCGGCAGACACCCTCGCCAGCGGCGACCTCTGGGTCAGGACAGGAGGCACCTCCAACGTGTACGACACTCAGCTTTTCGCGTCCGCCGACACCCAGCGTCAACTGCAACGGCTCAGCGTCGTAGGATCCGTGCTGGCCTATCGGCAGTCGTTCCTGGATCTGCCTAACCGCCGGGTGTGGGTCATCGGAGTTCCACCACAAACTCCGAACCCGATCGCCACCAGTCAGATCACTGAAGGCCCTGCGGCTACAGCAAGCCGACACCTTCGAGAAGGTGGCTGGGCCGTCATAAGCCAGACGATCGCACGTGAACGTCACCTGCATCTCAGCGAGCGCTTCACCCTGCCAACTCCGTCTGGCTCGGCGAGCTTCAAGCTGGCCGCGACGATCTCAAACTACGGCTGGCTACCCGGCACCGTGATCATCAACGCCGACGAGTACAGCACGCTGTGGCATACCAGCAGCGCGACACAGCTAGCCGTAACACTCAAGCCTGGGGTCTCGCTCGCCCAGGGCAAACTTGCTGTGCAACAGGCGCTACCCAGGGGCTCCGCGCTGACGGTACAAACCGACGAAGAACGACGAACACAGGTCAGCGCCGTCCTCGGGAGCACACTATCCCGCCTAACAGAGACATCGGCCGCCGTACTGATCGCGGCAATCGCGACCGTCATCGCGATGATGATCTCCGCCGTATGGCAACGCCGAGGACGACTGGACGCACTGATGTCGATCGGGATGAACACCAGCCAACTGGCACGGCTCATGTTCTACGAGAGCGGGTGCGTACTGCTCGGCGGATGCCTAATCGGCATGGCCAGCGGCATCCTGGGCCAATACCTCGTCGATAGCTGGCTGCAACACAGCACCGGCTCCCCCATCCAGTTCGCGGCAGCGTGGCAACTCGGGCTTCGCACGATCGCTCTAGCGACCGCCATCTCCGCCACAACCGCGATAATCGCGGTTCTTCGCACTGTCGGAGTTCAGCCGAAATCTGCCTTCTCTACAGAGTAAAGCGGTTATTCTCGCGCACGAGTTTTCGTGCGCGAGCAAAGCGCATCCAATGCGCCCCTACCCACCGGACTTGGCGGAAGCCGCGGCTCCTCCGCGCCGGACGCGAGCACGCTAGCGCCCGGCCTGCGACTACTACCCAAGGATGTCAGGTCAGACATCTACCGCCTGTATCAAGTGCTGCGCACCCTAGATGACCTCGTAGACGAGGATCAACCCGACGCAGAGCAACGAGTACACGCCGTCGAGTGCTGGGCGCGCAACGAGCACGCCGACACACCCGAGAGCCACACGCTGACCGACCTCTCAAAGCGCTACCCCCTGCCCGCGCAAGCATTTCTCGACTTCTGCCAAGGCATGCGGCACGACATCGAACACGCGGTCATCTACACAGAAGACGACCTCGAACTCTACTGCCAGCAAGCCGGCGGGACCGTCGGAATCATGCTCGCACACATCCTAGGAACAACGCGACCCGACGCAGCGACACAGATGGCCACGCTAGGCCGAGCCGTACAGCGCACAAACATCATCCGCGACATCGACGACGACCTCACCCACGGCCGCATCTACATCGCCCGCACCACCATCAAGCGCTTCGGACCCCCAACACCAGGCGCACGATCTGAACTCATCCGCGAGCAAATAGCCCGCGCCGATCACCTCTACGAACAAGCAACCAACGCCACCTCACTACTCGCCCGCGGCCAACGCGGCATGGAACTCTGCGCCATCCTCTACCGAGAGATCCTGCGCCAAATCGAACGAGACGGCTACGGCCGCAGAGCCGGCCGTGTCGTCGTGCCACACTGGCGCGAGTGCCTGCTCACCGCCAAGCAGCGCGCGAAACCTGAATTCACTCCGCGCAGCCTCGTCAAAATACGGCATAGCTCGCATCACTAGCACCGTGGCGCGAATTGCTCGGCGAAGCTCCGTCCGGACCACGGAGCCCTCGCCGCAGGTCCGTCCGCACCGCTCGACCACAAGCACACATCTACAACGCGGCAAGGCGTGCGTGTACCGACGCTCCGCCGACGCGTCCTGTGAGTGCGAACCCGTGCAGAGTGAGTGTGCCGGTCAGGTGTCCGCGAACGGTCAGGTGTCCTGAGATCGCGGGGAGACCGGTCGGGGTTTCGTCGAGGAGGATGGTGCCGCTGAGAGCGACGCCGGGAACGTCGGTCATGTCGTGCAGCACGAGCCCGGTTGTCTTCGGTATCCAGTAGCCGCCGCGCAGGCCGCCGCCCAGGAAACTCGTCTGGCCGAAGAGGTCCTCGATCGTCATCGCTGCCGCGGTCGTGACTTGCCCGGCTACGTGCGAGCTGGATGCCGCTGCTGGTAGCCGGGCGAGGGAGGCGGGTGGTAGCGGGAGGGCCTGCGGTTCGCTTGAGCCTGGGCACGATGTGGGTGCCTGTCCGGCCGTGAGGAACTCGATCATCGCCGTCTTGGCGCAGCCCGTGAGGTCGGTAGTGACAGTCGAATGCCCGGTGTCGGGTACCCGGAGGATCTGCCCATCGCTGTAGCCGGAGGCGACGGTAAGCGTCTGTTCATACGGCGTGCGTAGATCGTCATCGCCGGAGAGGAGCAGCGTGGGGACGGCTGAGACGCCGGTAGGCGACGGCGGCGCAGGCGGCGTGACGGGCCAGTCCATGCACAGCTGGAGTGAGGACCCGGCGACCACGGTGGAATAGGAGAACGGTGCGAACGCCTGCGCGGGCTGTGCCGCGAGCCACCCGCGCAGGGCCGCGGCTCGCCCTGCGGGCGGCGAGTTCGACGACCACGGCAGTTCGCTCTCGTCGCAGTAGGTAGTCACGAACAGCGCCACAGACAGAGCCGAGTCACTCAAGGGCGCCCGCGTCGTGGCCCATTCTCCTCCAAGAGAACCCGCCGTAGGAGACGAGGCTGGCGGAGCGTCTGCGAGGTGGCTGGTGTGGCTTTCCCCAGTAAGCCCGGACGTCAGCCGGGCGAGTGGCTCAGCGTCTCCATGAGCAGCCGCTGCGATGGCCGCGGGCGCTAGCTCTCGCGCCCCCTTGGCGAGATCGAGTCCTGAGAGCAGGCCGAGGACACCCGCTTCGGTCACACTCGCCCGTCGCAGCTTGCCGCGAGCGTCGTAGATCCTCGTACGCATCGCGCGGTGGTGAAGCTTCGACACGAGGTGCGTAAGATCCGCGTAGACGTCTGTGGAGAACGAGCGGCACGCGCCAGCGCCGCAGATGCCTTCGTCGAATACTCGCCGCAGCGCACGCAAACGAGCGAACGGAAGCGGATTGGTCCCGGTGAGCGGCGTGGGTGAGTCGAGCACCATCCGCGCGACGCCCTGCGGGTGCTCGCGCGCATACATGCCGGCTACGCGCCCGCCGTAGGAGACCGCGAACAACGACAGCGGCGTTCCGCCGAGCCCTTCTCGCAAAGCGTCTAAATCTTCGACCGATTCCTGGCTCGTATAAAACGCGCGTGTCGGCCCGAGCGCCACACCGCATTCCCCGAAGAAGGACCCGGGGTGTCGCGTGAACCGTTCGTTTGCTTCCGGGCACTGCAGCTCCTCCGACTGGCCCGTGCCGCGTTGGTCGAACGCCACCAGTTCAAAGCCTCGTAGCGCCGGGTCCCCGGCCAGCGGAGCGAGGAACCGCTCGAAGGCCGGTATGGCCGGCTGGCCAGGGCCGCCGGCCAGCAGCACGATCGTCCCGATGCGCGGCGCGCTGGCGGGCACCCGCTGCACAGCAAGAGCGATGCTGCCCACTGCCGGATCGGAGCGATCGAAGGGCACCTGCAGCGTGGCGCACTGAACCCCAGCGGCACGAACGACGACCTGCGTCTCCGCGCACGCCCCGAATGCGAGCGGTCCTGGCTGAGCGCCAGCGCCCGAAGGCATAGCAAGCGACAGCCCAGCGCAGACGAGCGCGAACACTCCAACGAGCGGGACCGTTGCCCTCACAGAACCGACGCTCCCAGCGCACCCTCGAGCTTCACCCGCGCAGCGGAAACCGCCGAGGAGACGCGATCGCCGGCCCGCTTTTCAACCCGCTCCACACGCGTCGCCATCCTTCTCTCCGCAGGGCTCTCATAAGGCTTGAGCAGACGCAGGATCACTGTTTCTCGCAACTCTTCCGAAGACCCCACGAACAATTCCGCTTCGATCGCTTCCGAGCGCGCGAGGAACGCCCCCACGCTCTTGGGCAACACGGCATACGCGCTCGCCTTCCATGCCGCGATATCAGCGCACACATCAGGCAGGGCGAGCGTCGAGACACCCCGTTCTTCAGCAGCCTGAAAACGCACAAGCCGCGTGAGCCTGGCATTGCTCCACCTGAGATGCCCAATCTCCCGCGACTCGCGCAAGAGCAGCGACCGCACAGGCACCGCGCTCGCGTACCCCACCCCAATGACAACCTCGCCGCTGAGCTCCCCAAACGCTTCGTCACGAGGAGCAAACGTCAACACAGACGGACACTCCCCGGCAATCGCGCTCGCGCGCGCTTCGAGCGCTGCGACTCGCGCGCCCAACTCAGCAGACGCCTCACGCGCGAACACAGCGCTCGCACGCAGATACGCCCGCGTGGCGGCCACATCACCCTGCTTACCGACAGGCGCGAGCAACGCAGGTGCAGCGCCGGCCGAAGAAGCCGCCCCCAACGCCACCCCAGAGCACACAAGCGCGACGGTCAACCCGCGTTCGGCGATGGCCCTCAGCACGCCACCAAGATACAGACAGGCGTCCCCTAACGCCGAGTTCTCGAAATGACCCCGAGAAATGGACCACATCACGGGGTCTGCAAGGCGCTCGGCGCGCGCGGCGGTCCCGATCAACGCTGCCATCTCGGTGCCTGCTTGACATAGCCACGGCCGGGCGCCCAGCCGTGGGGTTAGGGCGGAATCGCTCACCGCCGATAGCCAACGTCTGGCCCTCTTCATCGCCATCAACTACGGTGGCTGCGCCGAGATCCTCGACGCCGCAAAACGCGTCAAGGCGCCACCGAAGAGGAGTTCCGGCGCTGCCTCTACGCACCCGAGACGCACGCCCCGACGGGCAGGACGGGGAACTTCGATGGTCTTAGTTGCGGGATCGGGCTTGTACGGCAGGCGTGAAGATGGCCAGCGAGGAGCCCACCAAAGATCATGCTGCCGGCTTGAGCTTCACGGCAACATGCGCGCCGGGAGCGAGCTTACGGCCAGCTTTCGCGCTTTGCGCGGTGACCACAAGCGCGCCGCGATGCTTGCGTGGTGCGCTGACCTTGCCCAGGCTGCAGTGGCCTTTCGTCAGTGCGCGTCGCGCGGCCGTGAGAGAATCACCTCTCAATCGCGGTACAACGCAAGCGATCTTCTTGAGTTCGCGCTCTGCCGCTTCATGACCCGCTCGTTCGCCCGCTTCACGAACTTCACGTTCCTTCGCGGCGCGCGCGGCGGCTTCCTTGGCCGGGCGTTCTTCTTCTTCCTTCTTTTTAGCTTCGCGTTCTGCTTCGAGCTTCGGAGCTTCTTTGGCAGCGCGTTCCGCGCCTTCAATGACCCACTGTTCCTGTTTGTTTTCGTACGGAGCGCCAGCCCCACTGCCTTCGGGGTCGCCAACGGGAGGAGGCGAGCCCGTCGTGAACATCAGGGGGTCGCTCCATCTCGTGCCGTCCGCGTTGGACGCGGTAACCACAAAGTTGTAGGAGTAGTTCCATTTCAGGGAAGTCAGTTCGACACTCACCACCTGTTCCAGCTGGCCGCCTTGGATTGTGCCCTCGCCAACCCGTTCGCTCGTTGACGGTTCGCAGGTAGTGCCTGGTGGGCATGCCGGGTATTCCAGCCAAAGTTCGTATGTCGTTTCAAGCCCGCCGGGCTTAATCGGCGCCTTGAGCGTCGCGACGTTCTGACTAACTTCAGCTGACGCTGATCCGATGAGCGGTACCGAAAACGCGAACGAAGCCGAAGGCAACATCGCAAAGCCCATCACTACACCGAAAGCCGCGACTACCGCCACGCGCACTCGAAACCAAGCCCGTTTGGACGCATTTTTGCCTGGCATAAGGCGACAAGTATCGCATACCGGGTCGATCGCAAAGTTCAGATCTTCAGCCGAGGACGATCGCCGTGAGACTGTGAGGTCAAGGCTCTCGCCCCCTCCAAGCACCGAGGTGTCTGGACACCCAAGGCCACGATCCACCCGAGTTGCAGCGGCTAGCGATCACCGCCTCGACCTCTCAGAGCACTGATGAGTCTGTTTTCACACCGGGCCCGAGACAATCGCGCTCTACTGTCGCCTCGTCGCTGCCGGCTGCGAGTCCTCAGCACCCTCGAAGCCCCTTGCCCTCCCCCGGCGACGACAGCCTGCCGCCAGGGCCATTCGTCACCGCAACGGCACCGCAGATCGCGAGGCTTTTTGCCCTGACTTGCCCGCGCTTGTCCGCGCGCTAAACTGAGAACGTGCCTGCAAATGACCGCTTTTTCTCGAAGCCGACGCGGGGACTCGAACCCCGGACCCCTTCATTACGAGTGAAGTGCTCTACCAGCTGAGCTACGTCGGCATTTGCTTTTGCGATGTGCGTCTGTCCAGGATACGGGCGACCACGCTGTATCGCTGCGTCATCGTAGCGCCCGAAGACCGCACAGGCACCCCCGCTCACGATGGGCAACCTCAAACGCCATACGGCTCAAATTATAGCCATATGAGTGGTATAGTAGCCATAGATGGACGTCTCCAAACCCTACGCGACGATCTGTCCCACGCTCGACGGCGAGGTTCTCGCGGTCCTCGCCGGTACGACTCGGCCACTCACCGGGCGCGAGGTGGCTCGGCTGACTGGAAGGTCCTCGCACCGCGGCGTGGCGGAGGTTCTAGCTCGACTGGTCGAGCATGGACTCGTTGAACGCCAGGAGGCAGGACGCGCACTCATGTTCACGCTCAACCGTGAGCATCTCGCAGCCCCCGCGGTCGAGGTCCTCGCGGGCCTGCGTGCCGAGCTGCTGCATCGCATCCGCGATCTGGTGGGTACCTGGAAGACACCAGCCGCCCATGTTTCGATCTTCGGGTCGGCAGCTCGCGGCGAGGGAGACGCTCAGAGCGACATCGACGTGTTCGCGGTCCGCCCCGACTCCATATCCGACGACGACCCTCAGTGGCGTAAGCAGCTCGATGACCTCGCGCAGAACATCGAGCGATGGACAGGCAATCGAGCGAACATCGCGGAGGCGGCTGAGACTGAGATTGAGAATCTCCTCGCCGAGGATCGGCCGATCGTCGCGGAGCTGCGAGCAGACGCGATCGGGATCGACGGCCCAGACATCTCAACGCTGCTGCGCGGCCGATGATGGCGCGCGCATCAGCGCGAACGCAGACTTGCTCTGCCCAGGACGCCAAGACGCGCCTGGCTCATGCGCGCAAGTTCCTCGAGGTGGCCGAGCTCGTGGCCGACGAAGGCGACGACGTGGAATACAGCAGCGCAGCGGCTGGGTTGGCGGTGCTGGCCGGGATTGCAGCATCGGACGCGGCGTGCTGCAAGGCGCTCGGACGTCGCTCGAGAGGCCAAGACCACCGGGCGGCACTCGAGCTGATCGCACAGGTCGAGCCGGGAGGCGCAGATGCGAGCAAGGCTCTTCGCCGGCTGTTCGCCCTCAAGGACGAGGCTCACTACGGCCTCTTCGATGTCAGCAGCGCCGATCTGAAGACCGCGCTTCGTCAGGCCAGAGCCCTCGTTGATTTCAGCGCCGAGGTCCTGGTCCGCTGACTCGGCTCCTCCTCCGCGCTACAACTCCCCCAGCGCCGCCAGCATCGACTCGCCGTATTTGTCGCACTTCGCCGCGCCGATGCCCTTGATCTCAAGCAGCTCGCTCGTGCTGCGCGGGCGCTTGCGCAGCAGTTCGCGCAGCACCGCGTCGGACACGACTGTGTACGCGGGCTTGCCCTCCGCCTGCTCCAGGCGCCACGCGCGCATGTGGTCGAACTCGCGCTCGTCCACCGGCGGGCCTTCGTCCGCCGGCCGCGCACGGCCCGCGCCGCCCGCGCCCGCTCCGGAGCCGCCAGCGCCCCCGCCGCCGCGGCGCCCCCCGCGCTGCGCCTTCGTAGGCGCGTCCGCCATCGCTCGCGCCAGCGCCTCGTCCGGGTCGCACACGTCGCAGCAGCGGCCCGTCGGGCGGCCCTGCTCGCGGTCGCCGAAGTGGTCGAGGATCTGCCGGCGCCTGCATACCTGCCCGTCAGCGGTGTAGCGCTCGATCGAGCGGTAGGACTCCCAGCTGCGGTCCTGCGCGCGCCCTGGATCGCCGCGTGCGCCGCGCGCGGGCTGCCCCTGCCCGTCAGCCGTACCAGCAGCCCGTCGCGGCCGCCCGGGCGCAGCTCAACCGCGCCTGCGCGCTCCGCGATCGACAGCAGCACCCGCTCGCGCTCGCCGAGCTCGCCGTGGCCGATCGTCAGCTCCTCCCCATGCGCGTCTCGCCGCAGCGAGCCCACGTAGCGCTTGCACGTCCTCCACGCTCGTCTCGCGCTCTTTGATGAAGCGGATCAGCCGTCCCAGGTCCATGCGCGACGCCAGCAGCAGCGCCCGCGCCGGCTCGCCGTCGCGCCCGCCCCTGCCCGCCTCCTGGTAGTAGGCCTCGAGGCTCGTCGGCAGCGCCCAGTGCGCCACCGTGCGCACGTCCGCCTTGTCCACGCCCATGCCGAACGCGTTCGTCGCCACCACCACCTCCGCGCGGCCGTCCATGAACGCGCGCCTGGCTCTCGCGACGCGCGTCCGGGGTCATGCCCGCGTGGTAGGTCACCGTCGCGATCCCCGCATCCGCGATCAGGTCCCGCGACCAGCTCCGTGTCCTTGCGCGTGCCGCAGTACACGATCGCCGGGCGCGCCTGCGCGTCGCCGAGCACGTGCATCAGCGCCGCCCGCTTGCGCGCCACCGCGCCCTTGCCCTCGACGCTCACCACGTCGAAGGCCAGGTTCGGGCGGTCGAAGCCCGAGCGGACCGACACCCAGTCGCGCAGCCCCAGCCGCGCCGCGATCTCCTCCGCCACCCGCGGCGTCGCCGTCGCCGTCGCCGCCATCACCGCCGGGCGCCGCCGCCTCGCCGCCCCGACTCGATCGCCTCGTGCAGGCGCAGGTAGTCCGGCCTGAAGTCGTGGCCCCACTCCGCCACGCAGTGCGCCTCGTCCACCACGAACAGCGCCACCCGCCGCGCGCGCAGCGCCTCCCTGAACGCGCCCGAGGCGAACCGCTCCGGCGCCGCCAGCACCAGCTGCGTCTCGCCCGTCGCGATCTCCCGCAGCGCGCGCGCGTTGTGGCCGTCCTCCATCCCCGACGCGAGCATCGTCGCCGCGCACACCCGCCTCGCTCAGCCGGCGCAACTGGTCGGCCATCAGCGCGATCAGCGGGCTCACCACCACCACCAGGCCGCTGCTCCGCCGCCAGCGCCGGCAGCTGGTAGCAGAGCGACTTGCCGCCGCCCGTCGGCATCACCACCAGGCTGTCGCGCCCGTCCAGCGCCGCCTGCACCGCCTCGCGCTGCCCCGGCCTGAACGCGCGCCAGGCCGAAGCGCGCCAGCAGCTCCTCCGGCGTCGGCGTGCCCGCGTCCGCGCGCGTGTGCTCACCTCGGGCGACCAGCGTGCTCATCTCCATCGCACCACGCTACCCCTCGCTGCGGCCGGGACTCGCGCGCCGGTCCACCGCCGACCGTCGCCACCGCGCAGCGCACGCCGAGCAGCCGCCGCAAGGCGGCCCCATAACAACCCCTACGCGCGCCTGCGCTCCCACACGACGCTCGCGCCCGCCGCGGGCACGAGCGTGATCGCGCGTCGGCGGATCCACTCGCCCGCGCGCCAGCGCCGGCCCTCGCGGCAACGCGGGGCTCGAGCTCGCGCGAGCATCGTGCGCAGCATCAGCTTCATCTCCAGCAGCGCGAACGACGCGCCGATGCAGCGGCGGATGCCGCCGCCGAACGGGATCCACGAGAACGTCTCCGGCGCGTCTGCCGAGGAAGCGCTCGGGCGGAACTCCGCGGGCGCTCGTACACGCGCGGGTTGCGGTTGGTCAGATAGATCGACGGCACCACGCGCGTGCCCGCCGGCAGCGGTGGCCGCCCACCTCGCAGCTCCTCGGTCAGCATCCGCACCACGAGCGGCACCACCGGGCGCACGCGCAGCGTCTCGTTGACCACCGCCGTCAGGTACTCCTCGCTCTCGCCCGCGTCGATCTCCGCCACCAGCCGCGCGAGCTTCTGCGGGTGGCGCACCAGCCGCTCGACCGCCCACGCCACCGACGTCGCCGTCGTCTCGTGGCCCGCCAGCAGCAGCGTCACGAGCTCGTCGCGCAGCTCCTCGTCGGTCATCGCCTCGCCCGTCCTCGTCGCGCGCCAGCATCAGCAGCGAGAGGATGTCCGTGCGCTCCGCCAGGTCGCTCTGCGCGCGCCTGCGTCGCGATCTCCTCGTAGATCAGCGCGTCCAGCCGGTCGAGCGCCTCGCCGATCGCGCCCGTGCGGGCGCTCGCGCGTCGGGCGGCTCAGCGCGACGCGCAGCACCGCCGCAGCGTGTTCATCGGCTCGAGCAGCTCCGCGATCGCCGCGCTCAGCGGATCCATCCGCTCGGCCTCCACGCCGAACACCGCGCGCAGGATCACCTCCAGCGTGATCTGCCGCGTGCGCTCCTGCAGGCGCATCGGCCGCCCCAGCGGCCAGCCCGCCATGTCGCTGCGCGTCGCCTCGCACGATCACGTCCTCGTACTCGCGCATCCGCTCGCCGTGGAACGGCGGCAGCAGCAGCTTGCGCTGGCGCATGTGCTCCGGGCCCGTCAGCACGACCACCGAGTTGCGCCCCATCACCGGCGCCACCGGCGAGTTGCCCGCCGCCGACGGCGCGACCTCCGGCGGTGCCGTGAACACCGTCTTGACCGCCTCGGGGTCGCTGACCATCACCAGTTTCATGCCCGCTCGGCGCAGAACGTCATCGTGAACGTCTCGCCGAGCGCTGCGCGCGCAGCGGTCCATCAGCCCACGTCGGCGCGAGCGCCCACGCCAGCGTCTGCACCAGCGCCGGCGCGCGCGGGCCGCGGCGGCAGCTCCGCACTCGAGATCAGCCGCGGCGCGCTCGCCACGTCCAGCTCATCGGACGGCCTCGGCGGGGACGATGGCCATCCCCACAAGCTAGCGCGCCGACCGCCCGACGTTCGTAACTGCGCAGCAACCGCCAGCGCTCGCGCGCCGCGCGCTCGATCGCGCTGCTCGCTGACAGCGCGCTGCGCCAACAGCTCCGTGCGCCTCTCGCACCTGCGCGCGCGTGAGCGTCGTGGGCTGCTTGCCCAGGTAGCCCAGCAGCATCCGCGCCGGCACCACCCGCACGCCCTTGCCGCGCGCCAGCGGGCGGTCCACCCACGCGCGGCTGAAGACGATCAGCGGCTCGCACCTCGAGCCCGTCACCGTCTCGATCGCCCTGCTCTGCGCCTGCGCCTGGCTGAGCGTCGCGCCGTGCACGCGCCGCACGCGCACCGGGCCCGGGGTGGCTCTTCGTCTCGATCGTGAACACCCCCGCGGGGCCGATCAGGATGTGGTCGACGTTGCCGTGGCCGAGGCTCGCGTCGTGGATCACGCGCCAGCCGCTCCTGCGAGAGCTCGTCCAGCAGCGCGCCCACATGCTCCTCGCCGCGCGCGCCGCGGTCGCGGCGCTCCACCAGCGGCAGCACGTAGCGCGAGATCACGAACATGCTCACCAGCAGCGCCACCTCCGACACCAGGAAGCGCGCGTCGTGCAGGCCGAATGCCCTGCCCAGCAGCGCCGTGGCGACCGCCAGCACGCCCAGCGCCACGAGCGTGCGCATGCGCAGCCGCTGCACGGTCGCGCGCGCGTACTGTCCGGCCGTGCGGCGGGTCGGATCGGAGTCGACTACGTACATCGTCGCTTTCCCTCGTGGGCATTCCTACACATCTCATCGGCCGCGCACCGCACGCTCCTTGAGCCGTGCCCGTAAGCACTGCCGGAGAACCGCGTTCAGCAGGTCCACGCGCACGGAGAAGCGTGGAGTGCGCGCGCTGCTCCTAAAGCAGCCACACTCGGCCGAAGCCGAAGCACCAGGAAGCCACCCGAGCCCCAGCGGACCATGACGCACGCCCACGATGACCGACACCCGATCCCACCCCCCCGACATCTGCCTGCTGCTGCGCGCGCACGGCGAGCAGCGCTGGCTGACCTCCGAGGTGGTGCCCGTGCTGCGCCAGCTCGAGCAGCCCGGCGCCATCCCCGAGGACCAGCTCGGCGCCGCGCTCGCCTACCTCGAGGTGCTGTGGATCGACGCGCGCATGCGCGCCGCCGAGACCGACGCCGCGTACGCCAAGCTCCAGGCGACCGCACCCCAGCGGCGACCGCCTGCTGCACGAGAAGGCGCGCCGCTACCACGCCGCCGTGCGCCGCCAGCGCGAGCGCCGATCGCGAGCGCATCGCCACGCTCGACGCGCTCGCGCGACGCACGCCGACGCTCCTCGAGCACGCGGCCTCTGAGCCGATCGCATACGCTGCGCGCGCTGGCGCCGCGCTTCGACCTGCAGTCACACTCCACCCACTCCGACGGCGCGCTGTCCGCCGAGGAGGTCGTCACGCGCGCCGCCGACGCCGGCGTCGAGCTGCTCGCGCTGTCCGACCACGACACCGTCAGCGGCGTCTCCGAGGCGATCGCCGCCGGTGAGCGCTTCGGCGTGCGCGTCGTCTCCGCCGTCGAGATCTCCGCCGTCGACGACGGCTCGCCGGTCCCCCGCGAACTGCACATCCTCGGCTACAACATCGACCACACCGGCCGCACTGCTCACCGCGCAACTCGCCGAGTTCCTCGCCGACCGCGAGCACCGCACGCTGCGCATGCGCGACGGCGCTGCGCGAGGTCGGCTTCGAGCTCGACGAAGCCGAGATCGACGAGCGCATCGCCGCCGGCAAACCGATCGGCCGCCCGCACCTCGCCGAAGCCGTGCTGCGGCGCCCCGCCAACGCCGAGCGGCTCGCCGAGGAGGACATCGACGACATCGGCTCGCTGATCCGCGGCTACCTGATCGAGGGCCGCCCGCCTTCCGCCTGCGCGAGACGCCCACCGTCGCGCAGGCCGTCGAGGCGATCCACGAGGCCGGCGGCGTCGCCATCTGGGCGCACCCCTTCTGGGACATCGAGGACCCCGAGGAAGTGCTCGCCAGCATCGACCGCTTCCACGCGCTCGGCATCGACGGCGTCGAGGCCTTCTACGTCACCCACACCAGCGAGCAGACCGAGCTGCTCGCCGACCGCTGCGCCGAGCTGGGCCTGCTCAGCACCGGCTCCGCCGACTTCCACGGACCCGAGAACCGCCTGTTCTCCACGCTTCATGGCGTTCGACACGTACGGCCTCGAGCCGAACCTCGGGCCGATCGGCTAAGAGACGGCGCAGGCGTCGCCGGGTCGTCTCAGACCGTCAGGAGAGCTTCCAGCCGGTAGGCGAGCGCCTCCAGCGCCAGCTCCTCCGACGACGTTCAGCGCCAGGCTCAACCGCGTCTCGCCCACCAGCTCGATCCCCTCGCGCAGCCGCGCCGCGCCGCGCGCCCCCGCGCGTCCTCTTCCAGCTCCGCGCGGCGGTCCACCGCGTAGCACCAGCTCGCCCGCGCCCTCGCTCACGCACAGCACGTCGCGCAGCCACAGCTCCGCCAGGCTCAGCACCAGATCGAGCGTGCGAGTGCGCGCCCGCCGCTCGCCGCGCCGGCGTGCATCGAGTCCTTCGCGTTCATATCGTTTGCGCTCCTTGCTCGGCACCATCTCGAGCTCCGCCGCCAGGCGCTCCGTGCGCCAGCTCGCCGGCCTCAACGCCCGCCGCCTTCGCAAGCTCCAGCAGAGCGATCCACGGGCGCCCCTCCGTCGTGCCGGCGAGCGTCGCGCGCACGAACCGCTCCGCGCGCGCCCGCAGCTCCGCGCCGGGCTCGCTCGCCAGCCGCGCCGCGCGACCCGCGTCGCCCAGCGCCAGCCGCGCGCACGCCTGCGCGCGCTCGTCCTGAGCGCCGCCGTCCAGGCCCTGCGCGATGCGCGTCCGACGGCAGCGGGTCGAAGCGCACCAGCTGGCAGCGCGAGGCGATCGTCGCCAGCACGTCCTCGCGGCGGTCGGTCAGCAGCAGCAGGTGCGCGAACGCGGGCGGCTCCTCGAGCGTCTTCAGCATGCGGTTCGCCGCCTGGTCGTTCATCGCGTCCGCCGACTCGATCACGAACACCCGCCGCGCCGACTCGAACGGCGTGCGCGTCGCCGCCGCCACCACCGGCTCCTCGATGTCCGCCACCAGCATCTCCGCCGCGCCCGACGGCGTCACCCACGTCAGATCCGGGTGGCTGTCGCGCGCCACCCGCTCCGCCACCGTCCCCGGCGTGCGCGCCCCGTCCGCCAGCAGCGCCGCCGCGAACGCCCGCGCCACCGCCCGCTTGCCCGTCCCCGCCGGGCCGTGGAACAGGTACGCGTGCGACGGGCCGACCGTGCCTTGCAGCACCGGGCCGAGCACCGCCCGCGCGTGCGGGTGCGCGTCGATGCCGGGCATGTCCTCCGTCATAGCCATTGTGCGATCCCAAAGCGTACGTGGGGCAGCGCGATCAGCCCGGCTCCCTCAGCCGCCGCGTGTTCGGCGGCCTCGTGCGCAGCAGCAAGCACTCGGCGCAAGTCGCCGCTGGACTGTCGGTAGAACTCGGCCAGCTCGTCGAGGGCCGAGCTTTCGACGACGTCCGTTATTTGACCGTTTAGGCCGGCGAGCATCAGGCGACGCGCGAGGATCGCATCCACGACAGACCTCGCAAGGTCGGCGAGCACCGGGATGGTGAGACGCTCGAGCGCTGGCGCCAGTCGACCAAACGCGCGGGACCCCTCGATCAAATGTGTTTGTACAGCTACGAGCGTCGGCGTACGCACGGTCGTCGTGGATTGCGCGCCCGCCCTCCTCAGCTCATCCTCGCCTTCAGCGTCGAGCACGATCTCATCGAGCGTGATCGACAGCGTGAGGCGCGCGACCTCGCCCACGTTCCCGGGATCGTTGACGGCGGTGATGGGTATACGTAGCGCAACGTGACTGGGCGGCAGCTGGTAGCAGAGCCACGAGATCACGCTCGACTTCCCCGCGCCGCTCGGCCCGATCACGGCGACACACATTCCCTCGGCGATACGAGTTATCGCTCGTTGCTCGTAGACCGCGCTGCGGGCCAGCTCATCGAAGGGCACGTGCACGTCGTGGAACTCCCACAGCCGACTGCGCGGGCGGAAGATCGCCCTTTCGCCAATCAGAGAGATTTGCTCCGCGCTCATGGCGTCCCACGCAACGCCGGCCGGTAGATCGTCCGAGGCCGACCCGGTCCATCCGAGCGCTCCACCGCGGATTCGACGAGTCCAGCGTCGTGCAACTGCTGCAGCAGCGTGCTCACACGGGCTCGCTTGATCCCCAATCGCTCGAGCAGCACCTCATCGGACGGACTGGCTTGACCAATGTCGAGCAGCTCTGCCATCAGCATGCCCTGAGGACGACCGAGTTGAGCGGCCACATCGAGCAGATGAGCGCGAGCAGAGAGCCCTTCAGACGGATTAACGCCGTGCACGAGCGCATCGTTCGCCGCACGGATCGCTGCGCGTGGGTTGCCTCGCGCGTCGGCGGCAATCCGTGCCAACACCTCTGAGGACAGCTCATCGGTGCGCTTGTGCAGAATCAGCAGTAGCCGCTCGATCGAGAGCGGCTCGAGCGCGATGACCGCATCGAAGAACGCGTCCGCTGGAGGCTTGAGCGCAGTAGCACGATCGCTGTCGTCGACCGCCACGAGCCAGGTGTGCGGAAGCTGCCAGATCGTGTCACGCATCCGACCGAAGATTCCGTAGATCGCGTGCGCTGAAGCTGAGGCATCGAGCAGCACAGTAGTGGGCTCGGCGTCTTCGCCGAGGCTGGTCAGCATGTCATAGAGCTGCCGCGAGCCACCTCCACGCGGCATGTATGGGTCTCCGGCCAGCTGTTGTGCGACCGTCACCGATCCCATGCTGTTCTGCGGTATGCCAAGTCTGCCCTTCACGGCGTCGCGCACGCGAACTGCGAGCTCTAGCGGCTCGGCTACGGCCGCCGCGTCTACGAACACGACTCGCTCACCTCTACTGCGCAACGTCAGTTGCAACTGACGCAGCAACGTCGTCTTGCCGATACCCCGAGCCCCATAGATCAGGGTGTTGTTGCCGCGATCGAGCGAGCGCACGATCACATCCCACCCAGCGGGCGGGACGTTGTACTTCGCATCGGCGGTAGTGTCGTAGAGGGGACGCCCCTGGAGCATTCAACGAATCATACAGTATGTTACGTTGAATATTTCTGGCAAGGCTTGTCGCGTGCTGTCGATAAGCCTTGTACGGTGCGCCCCGTGGCCCGCGGCACGCTCATCACCATCGAGGGGCTCGACGGCGCGGGCAAGTCCACGCTCGCGGGGAGCCTGCGCGACGCGCTCGCCGCGCGGGGTCTGCGCGTGGAGCTGCTGCGCGAGCCCGGCGGCGTGGACGCCTCCGAGCGGATCCGCGCGCTCGTGAAGGATCCCGCGCTGTCGGTCGGCGCGCGCGCCGAGGCGCTGCTGTACGCCGCCGCGCGCGCGCAGCTCGTCGAGGAGCGGCTTTCGCCGCTGCTGCGCGAAGGCGCGATCGTGCTGCTGGACCGGTTCGTCGACTCCTCGCTCGCCTACCAGGGCGCGGGGCGCTCGCTCGGCGTCGACGACGTGCGCGCGATCAACCGCTTCGCCACCGGCGCGCTGACGCCCCACCGCACGCTGCTGCTGCGCATCCCGCCGGCCGTCGCGCGCTCGCGCCAGCACACGCGTGCGCTCGAGACCGACCGGCTGGAGCGCGAAGGCGAGCACTTCTTCGCCACCATCGCCGCCGCCTACGACCAGCTCGCGCGCGACGAGCCCGAGCGCATCCACCCGATCGACGCCACCCAGCCGCCCGAGCGGGTGCTCGCCGGAGCGCTCGCCGCGCTCGCCGACGTCGCGTAGACGCCCTCGCCGCACCGCGCGGCCATTAGCATTGGCGTACGCCATGACCATCTCGCACAAGTACCTCCACCGCACGCTCGCCGCCGCGCTGCTCAGCGCGCTCCTCACGCCCGGCGCCGCGCTCGCCGCGCGCCAGACCTACACCGCGCCGAAGTTCCCCGTGCCCGCCTCCGCGCGCGTGCACCCCAGCACCGGTGGAACCGCCGGAGTGCCCTTCGGGACCGGGAAAGCCACAACGCCCGCCGGGGCCACCGCAACGGGCGGCGTGCTGCCCACCGCCACGAGCACCGTGCCACGGACGACCGCTACAACACCCACGTTCACCGCCACCACGCCGCCGCCCGCCGCCACCTCCACGCCTTTTGAGGCCACGCGAGCCGGCACGTCCAAACCCGCCGCCGCCTCGAAGCAGGGCTCGAGCCGGATCTCCACGCCCGCGCTCCTGCTCGCCGTGCTCGCCGCGCTGGTGGCTCTCGCCTGCGCCATCTGGGGCGTCGCCAGGATGCAGGCTTTCGAGCCCCGCTGGACGCTGTCGCTGCGTCACACGATCGCCGAGGCGGGCTTCCGCGCGTCGGCCACGTGGGCCGAATTCAGCGACTGGGCTCGCCTCGGTCGATAGGCCCGAAACGGGCCTCGAACCACCTAAAATGAGTGGTGGTGGGAAGCCTGGCGGACGCGCCGCTTCCGTCCGGTGAACGCGGGAGCATTGTCGACCCTACGAACAGCTTTCAAGTGAGCGTCCACACGCCGGCGCAGCAGAGGAGGAAGGTCGATGAACCCAGTCACAGACCCCACGATTCCCCAGGACACGACGGCCGATCGGGCGCTGTCCATCAGGCGCTTCTTCACCACGCCCGGCGTCCATCCCTTCGAATCCGTCGAGTGGGAGCTGCGCGACGCGCGCATCGGCCACGGCGACCGCGTCGCGTTCGAGCAGAAGGACGTCGAGTTCCCCAAGACCTGGTCGCAGAACGCGACCAACATCGTCGCGCAGAAGTACTTCCGCGGGCAGCTCGGCTCGCCCGAGCGCGAGCAGCTCGGTCAAGGAGATGATCAGCCGCGTCGCCGGCACGATCACCGGCTGGGGCCGCGCGGGCGGCTACTTCGCCAGCGAAGACGACGCGCGCGCGTTCAACCACGAGCTGACCCACATCCTGCTGCACCAGATGGCGGCGTTCAACTCGCCGGTGTGGTTCAACGTCGGCTTCGAGGAGAGCCCGCAGTGCAGCGCCTGCTTCATCCTCAGCGTCGAGGACACGATGGAGTCGATCCTCGACTGGAACACCAAGGAGGGCATGATCTTCCGCGGCGGCTCCGGCTCGGGCATCAACCTGTCGAACATCCGCGGCTCGATGGAGCCGCTCGCCAAGGGCGGCACCGCCTCGGGCCCCGTGTCGTTCATGCGCGGCGCCGACTCGTGGGCCGGCACGATCAAGTCCGGCGGCAAGACGCGCCGCGCGGCGAAGATGGTCGTGCTCGACGTCGACCACCCCGACATCCGCGAGTTCATCTGGTGCAAGGCCAAGGAGGAGGACAAGGCCGCGGCGCTGCGCGACGCCGGCTTCGACATGTCGATCGACGGCGACGGCTTCAAGTCGATCCAGTACCAGAACGCCAACAACTCGGTGCGCGTCACCGACGAGTTCATGCGTGCCGTCGAGGAGGACGGCGAGTGGCGCCTGATCGTCGCGCTCGACCGGCGAGCCGGTCGGCGAGCCGATCCCCGCGCGCGAGCTGATGCGCGAGATCGCCGAGGCGGCCTGGCGCTGCGCGGACCCGGGCGTGCAGTACGACACCACGATCAACCACTGGCACACCTCGCCCAACAGCGGGCGCATCAACGCGTCGAACCCGTGCAGCGAGTACATGCACGTCGACAACTCGGCCTGCAACCTCGCGTCGCTCAACCTGATGAAGTTCCGCCGCGCCGACGGCACGCTCGACGTGGAGTCCTTCGAGCACGCCGTCGACGTCGATGCTGCTCGCGCAGGAGATCGTCGTCGGCCCGTCCAGCTACCCGACCGAGGAGATCGGCGTCAACGCGCGCGCGTTCCGCCAGCTCGGCCTCGGCTACGCCAACCTCGGCGCCTACCTGATGAGCAACGGCATGCCCTACGACTCCGACGAGGGCCGCGGCAGCCGCCGCCGCGATCACCGCGCTGATGACCGGCCGCGCGTACCGCCGCTCGGCCGAGGTCGCCGGGGCGCTCGGGCCGTACGAGCGCTACGAGGAGAACCGCGACGCGCACAACGAACGTGATGCGCATGCACCGCGACGCCTCCTACGCGATCCCCGACAGCGTGTGCGTCGACGGCGAGCTGCTCGCCGCCGCGCGGCGCTCGTGGGACGAGGCGGTCGCAGCTCGGCGAGCAGCTCGGCTACCGCAACGCGCAGGCCACCGTGCTCGCGCCCACCGGCACGATCTCCTTCCTGATGGACTGCGACACGACCGGCGTCGAGCCCGACTTCTCGCTGGTCAAGTTCAAGGAGCTCGTCGGCGGCGGGCAGATGACGATCGTCAACCGCACCGTGCCGCTCGCGCTGCAGACGCTCGGCTACTCCGAGCAGCAGATCGAGCAGATCGAGGCGCACCTCGCCGAGCACGGCACGATCATCGGCGCGCCCGGCCTGAACGAGGAGCACCTGCCCGTGTTCGACGTCGCCGTCGGCGAGCGCGCGATCTCGCACATGGGCCACCTGAAGATGATGGGCGCCGTCCAGCCGTTCATCTCCGGCGCGATCTCAAAGACCGTCAACCTGCCCCAGGAGGCCACCGTCGAGGACATCGCCGACGCCTACACCCAGGCCTGGCGCCTCGGCATCAAGGCGCTCGCGATCTACCGCGACGGCTCCAAGACCGCGCAGGCGCTGCGCACCGACGCGCAGCAGACCGCGGACGTCCCCGCCGACGTGGACGTCGAGGCGCTCGTCGCGGAGGCTCGTGAGCAGGGCGCGCGAGGCCGCCGAGGCCGGACCGCGGCGCAAGCGCATGCCGCGCGAGCGCCAGTCGATCACGCACAAGTTCTCGATCGCCGGCCACGAGGGCTACATCACCGCGGGCATGTACGAGGACGGCTCGGTCGGGGAGATCTTCCTCACCGACATCGGCAAGGAGGGCTCGACGCTGCGCGGGATGATGAACTCCTTCGCGACCGCCATCTCGATCGCGCTGCAGTACGGCGTGCCGCTCGAAACGCTCGTGCAGAAGTTCAGCTACATGCGCTTCGAGCCCGAGGGGATCACCGGCAACCCGGAGATCCCGTTCGCCAAGTCGATGCCCGACTACATCATGCGCTGGCTCGCCTCGCGCTTCCTCGACACCGACGCGCAGGAGGAACTCGGCATCCTCACCCCGGAGGTCCGCGCCCGCAAAGCCGCACAGGACGCGACGCTCGCGGTCAGCGCCTCCGACACAGCCGGTCCCACCGCCGACGCCGAGGACGGACCCCAGGCGTCGATGGGCGGCGACGAGCAGCCCCGCGGCGGCGTCCTTCACCGAATCCCCGCCCGTCGTCCCCGCCCGACTGCAGGGCCTCGACCTCGGGCCCGCGTGCAGCCAGTGCGGAGGCATGATGCAGCGGACGGGCTCGTGCTACACGTGCTCATCCTGCGGCAACAACACCGGCTGCGGCTGAGGGTCGAGGGCCGGCGCATCTCTGCGTCCTCGGTCGCTCGCGTGCAAAGCACGCCACGCGACCTGCGTCCTGCGGCGCCGGCCCGGTCGTGATCTGCTTGGCCCTCGGCCCTCAGCTCTCTGCGGAGCCAATGGCCAGCTAGCCGTCGTCCTTTTCCGTGGCCGCGGAGCTTGTGTCTTCACCGCTTGCTCCGCGGTCGTCGGAGGGGTCGCGGCCGCTCGAGCCGGAGTGGGACGAGCCGTCGCTGCCGGAGCCGGCGGTGGTGGCGATGCTGCCTTCCGTTGAGCCGCCTTCGGTGGGAGCCGATACGGGCTGAGGCGTCGACGGGCCGCCTGGGGAGCCCGAGGATCCATCCGATCCGCTCTGGGAGCCATCCCCGCCGCCGCCGTCTGCGCGCGTGCGGTCCCGGGTGCGTCCAGGTCCTGAGGTGGGGGTGCTGCCGGAGAGCGTCCTGCCAGAGGAGCCCTCGCCGGAGTGCCCGCCGCTCGAGGGCGCGCTCGTCCCCCGCTGCACGGCAAGCCCGTTCCGCCGGCGGGCGCGTGCGTCGTCGTGGCGCGAGCGCCCTCCCGACCCGCGGCGTCCCCCGGTGCTCCTGCTCGTCGACGTGGGAGCCAGGCGCGAGAGCGCCAAACGATCCTCACCCACGCCGACGGGCGCCAACGCCGATGCGCCACCGACGCGCGCGAGCGCTGTGGCGCTGTGCGAGCGGACCTTGCCGTGATGGGGGGCTCCTCCGTGCAGCGGTGCGACCGCCGCGCCGCCCGCCAGCATCACCGCGGTCAGCGCCACCGCGACGCCTCTGAACGCGAAGCCGCCCGCGCTCGCGCCCGCCGCACCGCCGCTCGCGGAGATCTCCGCGAGCCTTTCGGCGCTCGGGGCGACCCGCGCGGCATTGCCATACAACCAGCCGATCAGCGGTTGCGGGGTGAGCGCCGCGGCCGCCGTGCGCAGGCTCGCCCGCGCGCGATACAGCAGCCCGCGAACCGCGCCGTCGGTGACGCCGAGCACGGTGGCGACCTCCTCGTGGGAGCGCCCGTCCACCGCGCTCAGCAGGATCGCCTCACGCTGCATCGGCGGCAGCGCCGCCACGTCGGTGAGCGTGTCGCGCACCGCCATCGCGCGTTCCAGCTCGCCCTCCACGCCCGTCGAGGCTTCGACGCTCGAGACCTCCGCCAGCGGCCGGTGATCTTCGGGGAAGCGGCGCACGTGGTTGACGGCGGTGTTGTGCACGATCCTGTAAAGCCACGGCCGCAGCTGGCGCACCTCCACGCCCCGCTCGATCGCAAGCCACGCCTGCAGCAGAGCGTGCTGCAGCGCATCCTCCGCGCGCGAATCCGACAGCCCCAGGCGGCGGCAGTAACGCAACAGCTCGCCGCGGTAGCGGCGCACGAGCACCTCGAAAGCGCGCTCGTGGCCGTTGCCGACCAACTCCAGCAGCCGCCGGTCGGACTGGGCCGCGAGCAGGCGCGTTGAGATGTTTGGGCTCATACCCAATTATGACCGCATCGGAGCCGGAAACTTCCGAGCGGTGGACGGATGATCCGCGCGGGCGCGGGAGGCCGAGAACCGGCCCCCCGCATCCGCGAAACATGCGTGTGCGTCACCCGACCAGATCGACGTTCGCCCAGGTCGCGCCCGAGGACGTGACGATCAGCTTCGCCTCGCGCACAACCGCGCCCGCCACGAGCGCGGCGGTCGTGCAGCTCTGCTCGTTGGCGTCGTCGCCGCCGCCGTTGTCGTCGCGGGAGCCTTCATCGTTGCCATCGTCTCCGCCAGAGGAGTTGCCGTCCTCGCCGTGGGAGCGTCCTGCGCCATGCTCGCCTTCTTCGCTCGGCGGCGGCACGGTCGCGGACTGGCAGTGGATCTCCGTCTGGTCGGTGACCTTGCCGCTGACCGTGGAGCCGTCTTTGAGCGCGATCGTCAGCACGCCACCCGTGAACGAGGCCACGGTGCCGGCCGGTTCGTCGTTGTGGCTCGGCGGCGTGACGGGCGGCGTGCCCGGGGGCGTGGAGACCGGCGCGACCGGCGTCCCGAAGATGCGCACCCTCGCCGGAGTTGCGTGGTGGTGATGGTGGTGGCGATGGGCGTTCGCGCGCTGTGCGCCGTGGTGAGCCGAAGCCACACCGGGAGCCGCCGCAGCGAGCATCGCGGATGCGGTCGTCATGAGAAGCAGTCTTTTCATCGTCGTACCTCCTCGGCCACCCATCCGGGCGGCCGTGTTGTGGGGTGCACGACTAAGACAACGCCCGTGGGCAAAGATCACGCCGCTACGCGAAATGTCCTCGAGCGTGGAGCGCGCCCTGGCGCGTCATCCGCGCGCGAGCCGCCGCAGAGCCGCGGGCCACGCGCCTGCGCAGCCACGACAGCGAGCGCAGCTCGCCGCAGCGCTCGCGCCAGCCCTGCAGCAGATCTTCCATGCGCTCGCGCTCGGTGACCGTCGCGAGCACCTCCACGCGCCCACCGCCGTCAGCCTCGGGTCCGAGGCGCACCAGATACAGCTCGCCGGTGTCGTTGATCCACGCCGCCCTGTGCAGCGGATCCTCCGGTCCCTCGCGCCACCACAGCCCCACGTCCAGCTCGCGCGAGTGGATGCGGCGCTCGTCGGAGGTATAGAAGCTCGCCAGCGAGCCGTAGCGACGGCCCTGTCTGGAGATTGCCGGCCTTGGGTCCTGTCGTCTCATGCGGTACCACCCGACTGTCGAGGGAGGAAGGTTCCGCGTTCAAGCCTGAACCCCATCCCTAAACAGGGGGTTACCGCGTTGTAAGGATTGCCCGGAGCTGCCCGCCGGCTGTCACCGGCCCGCTCGGGCCGGTGACACCGTGGTCACGCAGGCTCTGCTGTCAGCCGTTCAGACGCTTCTTCAGCGCGCTCGCAGCCGAGAACTTCGCCGCCTTGGAGGCAGCGATCTTGATCGTCTCGCCCGTCGAGGGGTTGCGCCCCTGCGCGAGCTGCCCGGTGGCTGACGCTGAACTTGCCGAAGCCGGCAAGAGCGACCTCACCCCCGGCGGACAGCTCGTCGGAGACCACCTCGATCGCCGCCTCAACTACCTGCCGTGCCTGGCTGGCGGCCAGTCCAGTGCGCTCTGCGACCTGCTCGGCTAGCTCGTTCTTGGTCATGCCACTCCCTTCTCGAGTGTCGTTGCTGCGCGCAGGCTAACCGCTGGTGAGGACGACGAGACGCGAAAAATTGGCTCCGAGGACCCGCGAACAGCCCCTAATTTCCGGGGAACTTCAGCGGCGCGACCGCGCCGCGAGGGCCTCTCAGCCGCCCGCTCGGCGTGCCTTCTGCGCTCTGCTGGGCAGCAGCGAGCCCGCCGCGCAGGCCGCCCACAGCACGGCGATCCAGGCTCCGCAGGCCAGTCCCACGTGCACCCACACGAGCTGCGTCGGCAGGTGCGTCTCGTACTGATCGAGCCCCACCACCCCCTGCAGCGCCAGCAGCACGCACAGCACCGTCAGCGGCCGCTGCACCGCCGGGGCCGCTTCGTCGCGCCGGGCCAGCCACCAGGCCGCGACGCGCAGGCCAGGCTGAACACGAGCGCGATCTCCGCGTGGCGGTGGATCACGAAGTCCATCGTGCCGCGCCCGTCGAAGCTCAGGCGGTTGATCTTCTGCCCCGGCGAGCCGCCAGCGTGCGGCCCCGCGGCGGTGGCGGCCGTGCCCGCGAAGATCGTCAGCGCTCCGAGCGCCACGAGGCCGCGCAGCCACAGCACGAGCGTGCGGTCGCTGTCGGGGGCCGCATCGGCGGTGCTGGCGCCCAGCGCTTCGCCGTACTGGGAGCGTGCGTCGGGCTCGTGCGTGGCGCGCCACACGAGCAGCACCGCCGCCAGCAGGATCAGCATCGACAGCGCGAAGTGGCCCATCACCCAGCCGTAGTCGAGCGCCCCTTTGACCGTGAAGCCGCCCAGCACCGCCTGGCCGAGCACGCCCGAGCGGCAGCAGCGCGCCGAGCCACACCAGGTCGCGGCGGTAGGGGCGCCTGCGCAGCGCGCCGCAAGCCAAGCCCCGCCGGCGGCCAACGACACGGGGAACGTGAGCATGCGGTTGGTGAACTCGATCACCGCGTGCGTGTTCAGCGGCGGGTAGACGTTGCCGTAGCACTTGGGCCAGGTCGGGCAGCCCAGGCCCGAGCCGGTCAGCCGCACGGCCGCGCCGCGTCAGCACGATCAGCGTCAGCGCGACCAGCGCTGCGTAGGCGAAGCGGCACGTACTGCCGGGGCGTGACCGTGTAGCCGTTGGTGCGCTCGCGCAGGCGCTCTAGACGGGCGTGCATCGCGTCTAAGGATGCCACTCGAACGGCAGCTCGTCGGCGATCTCGCTGAGGCGCGGAGCCGCGGCGTCGCGCTCGGACACCGTCAGCTCGTCCGCGCGGCAGCGGCCACTCGATCCGCGACGTCCGGGTCGTCCCACGCGATCGCCGCGTTCGACCGCCGCGTCGTAGTAGGCGGTCTGCTTGTAGAGCACGTCGGCCACGTCGCTGAGCACGCAGAAGCCGTGCGCGAAGCCCACCGGCACGTACAGCTCGCGCATGTTCTCGTCGTCGAGCTCCACGCCCTCCCACTGCCCGTACGTGGGCGAGCCGCGGCGCAGGTCCACCGCCACGTCGAGGATGCGCCCGCGCGCGCAGCGCACGAGCTTCGCCACCCCGTCGCCGACCTGGAAGTGCATGCCGCGCACCACCCCGCGCGTGGAGCGCGAGTGGTTGTCCTGCACGAACGCCTGCTCCGGAGGGATCCCAGCCTGCTCGTGCCACTGCGCGCGGTAGGTCTCGATGAAGAAGCCGCGCTCGTCGCCGTGGACCGCCGGCTCGATCACCACCACGCCGCTGAGGCGAGTCTGGATGACTTTCACGCGCAGAAGCGTAGCGGCGGGGTTGATCAGATGGACGCGGCGTGCCCATCTCGGACTCGCTCAACAACTGGTCGCCGAGCTCAACGCACGACAGACTTCATCCATCCGTGCGGGCCCCAGCTTGGTGATCCTCTCGGTGAGCAACGCTCTACGAGCCGTGAAGATGTTGTCGAGGCTGAGTGCGCACGCAGCGGGCATGCCGTCATCGCGATCGACTGCCACCTCGCTCGCAAGACCCCGAACGGTGCTCGTGGCCGGCACCACCAGGACCTCGTGGAGCTTCTCGATGGCTTCGTCACGGGTGATTACTAGCACCGGACGCGGCTTCTGCTCTGGCCGCTCGTACCACCAGACCTCGCCTCGCGCGGGACTCAGCCTCGCCACGACCCATGTCCTGCAGCCCGCTCCTCTTCCTCGAGGCGCCGCATCGTCTCCGCGGCGACCGCGTCGTTCATCTCGCTGAGATCTCCCCAAGCGTCAACGGTCGAGGCCGGCTCGCCCTCCGCCGCCAGCAATGCACGCCGAGCCTGCTCCTCGCTCCAAGTAGGCGCTTGCTCCAGCAGCCTCTCCTTGGCGGTCATATGTTCGATTTTAGCGCCCGCCACCCTTGGAATACGGGCGCGCGACTGCCTCTTGAGGTCTCTGGTCAGATTCACACGGAGAACGCTACGCAGCGCTTGAGACGGGACGCTACGGCGCGAAACGCTAGTAGAGCTTCACGGTGATGGTCTGCGCGATCGTCTTGCCGTTCACCACCGCGGTGAGCGTCGCGGAGACGCTGTGGCGCTTGCGCAGCATCTTGAGCACGTTCGGCGAGATGCGGATCGGCAGGTGCGAGGTCTTGTTGCCGGGGAGGCTGAAGTTGCTGTGGCCGACGACCGCCTTGTCCGCCGCGCGCCCCGCCTTCGCCTTGCCCGCCAGAGCCAGCACGGCCGTTCCTTTGCATTCCGGCAGCAGCCTGCAGTAGATCGCGATCGCGACGATGCGCTGGTGGTTGACGCCGTCGGTCTGCGGACCGACCCGGATCGGCGGCAGCGCCGGGGGCAGCCCGGCCGTGCCGCCGCAGATGTGGGTCGCGTCCGCGCCCGTGGCGATCGTCACCTGCATCATCAGTTCCTCATCGCGCGTGGCCGCGAAGCCGTCGTTCGGCGTGCGGTCGCTCGGCGAGATCACCGTGCCGTTGTTGGTGCCGTTGTCGCGCATGTAGGAGTTCACCGTCGAGCCGGGCACCGATCCCAGCACCCGGTAGGGGACGCCCGCGCGGTAGAAGTTCGGCACGTAGCCGCCCTCATCGTTGAAGTCCACGTAGTCGCCCTGGCTCACGCACAGGCCAGACGGTTCGTAGGAGCTCACCGTCGAGCCGCTCGCGCCGCCCTGCTCGCACACAGGGAGCTGGAAGGCCGCGGAGCTGAGGTTGATCTTCCACCCGCCGCCCGGCTGCGGGCTGAGATCCTGGAAGTGGATCTCCGTCAGCGGGGCCGGGCCGCCGCTCGCCGGTTCGGCGCAACCCTCGAGGCTGATCTTCTGGACCGCTCCGCTCACCGGCACCACCGGCGAGCCGCTCGCCTGCGCAGCGTTCCAGATCGCCGTGTCGGAGCCGTAGTGGAACGTGTGGAAGATCCCGTTGGGCGCGTCCGGCGCGGGCGGCACAGGCGTGTTCGTGCCGTCGTAGTTGAGGTTTTCAGCCGTGTTCAGCGTCGCGGGGACCGACAGCGGGCTGCCGATCGTGATCACGTCCGCGCTCGCGGCGCTCGCCAGGACCATCGCTGACAGGCAACACACCAGGGCTCCGAAAGCGGGGAGCAGGCGTGTGAGCGGCGGAGAGGCGCGGCGGAGGAGGTGTGGGCGTCGCGATAGAGCGGTCATGGCCTTGACCTCGGAAGCTACCGCCGGCTACTTGAGTCGCGCGCCGGTCAATCGACGGATTGGACCCGCGCCCCGACGCGCCGACCCCGGGGGACCGGGCGCGCCTACACTCGGGCCGTGACCGAGGCCGCCGATGCGACGATCAGCGTCATCATCTCCACCTTCCAGCGTCCCGACGCGTGCGAACGCGCGCTTCGCTCCGCGCTCGAGCAGTCCGCGCCCGCGTTGGAGATCCTCATCTGCGACGACGGCTCGTCTGACGACACGCCTTCGCGCCTGCGTGAGTGGGAGCAGGAGCATCGCCAGGTTCGCTATCTGCGGCTCGAACGCAACACGGGCACACCCGCGGCTGCTCGTAACCTCGGGATCGCGCACGCGCAGGCAGACTGGGTCGCGTTCCTGGACGACGACGACGAATGGCTACCTGAGAAGCTCGCGCGCCAGCGGGCAGCCATCGCGCAGCAGGCGGCGGTGGACGTCCTCGCCACCAACGCTCTCCGCAGCGATGGCAGCGCCTACTTCCAGGACGCTCCGGCGCAGACGTCGCCAACGCGAGATGAGCTGCTCGCAGCCAACCCGGTCATAACCTCCTCGGCGCTGGTCAGGCGTTCCCTCGCCAACTTTCCGGAGGCTCGTTGGATGAGGGGGATCGAGGACTACGCCGCATGGTTGTCACTGGCTGATCGCGGCTCGCGTTTCCTGGTGCTGGGCGAGCCGCTGGTGCGATACCAGGACTGCGCGAGCGATCGGCTCAGCACGGCGCGGGCAAGCCGCGAGCTGGCAGTTGCTCGACTGTCGTGGCAGCGCGCGTGCTCGCGTCCATTCGAGCGCGCCAAGGTCAGAGCGGCGCTCAGGCGCACCACGGGAGCGCTTCACGTCGCCAGCAGCGACGGCGTGGCGGCTGTGCGAGACAGGCGCCGAGGCCGACCGTGACTACCCTGCGATGGGGCTGCATGCGCATCCGCAAGTGGCGGGCTGGCATGTATTTCTAGAGCACGGGAACGGGCAGTTCTCGAGATTCGCCCATGATCTGGCTCGCCGCTGCGCAGCTCGCGGCTCCCGCGATGGCGATCAAGCGATGGGAGGCGATGTCGACGCTCAATGCGATCGCATGGCCGAAGGGAGCGTTCACACCGTAGACACCATAGGAAACGTCGCCGGGACCGCACGTCAACGCCCCCCCTGGCAGCACCGGGACACCCTTGATCGTGGGATCGTGCGAATAGAGAATCAGCCCAGCCTGCAGCTGATAAGGCCCGTTGAACACAGGAACGCCCGCGTAGTCACTGGGAACCCCACCGACGAAGACCGTGGAATGCAGTGGATGCCGGGTTGGCGCCACCAGCTGGGCATTGACGGCGGCGATGATTTCGCGCTGTGCCTGGAAAGCAGAAATCCAGCGACCGCGATCGTTCAGCGTCACGCCCAGATAGCTTCCGGTCAGCAGCCCGGCGAAGACCAGCACCATCGAGATGGCCGAGACACGAGCGCGGGCAGCGGCTGCCGCTAGCGTAACCGTCAGAGCAGCCACAGCCAGGACAAACGCGACGTCGCCGAATTGTGGGATGAAATTGACACGGTTCTCACCTCCGCCGAGGAGTGGGTCGTATCCCACGGCAGGCACTAGGGCGGCGTAGGCACCGATCATCCACACCAGCCCACCGAGCGCCAACAGAAGCCACGGCCCGAGCGCGTCGCGCAGCGTCGCCTCACGAGGTTGCGCCAACCACACCACAAGCGATACACCCGCGATCGCCAGCATCACAATCGCGGGCAGGCGGCTGCCCGGATTCCCGTACGGGAATACGGTCGCTGCGAGAACCCCGAGCGCATGGCTGTAGATGAATTCGATGCGCTCGAGCGTGATAGCTCCTCGCGGGTGAATCGAATAGCGAGAGAGCAGCCCGACAGCGAGCGTACACAGGACAGCCGCGGGGATCCAGCGCACCAGCGCGTCGCGCCACGATCGACCCCTCCAGAGATACACGACAACCATTGCCAACACCAGACCGATGGTCTGCTGATAGAGGAACACGCTGAGCAAGAACAGCAGCGTGACCGGTGAATGACTGCGCAGCGTCGCGAGATAACCCCGTCTGCCCTCCTGTCCCAAAGCGAAGATCGCCCCGAGCAGAAACAGACACAAGGCCAGCTCGGACTGCGCTCCCTCGGCCCAGAACCTGACCGCGTCTCCGTATGGGAATAGAGACGACAGCAAAGCGACGAGCGCTGCTGGGATAGCGTCGAGATGCAACCGGCGCAGCAGCACATATGCGAGCGCGCACGCCAGCATCCATGCCCCCTCGCTGAGCGCCATATAGGCCGATAGGTGGAGGCCGAACAACCAGTGCGACAGACCGTAGAGCGCATCGCCCAAGGGGCGATCCTCGAAGAGCGGCCACAGTTCGCGCATCGCGCCGATCAGGCCATGGTGGACGGGAGCGACGACCGACTTGGTGACGCCTTGATACCCGTAATGAACGACGGCCTGGAAGTACCAATCATCCTCCGCAAAGCCTCCGTGACGGATCTGCTTGACGAAGATCAGCGCATTGAGCGCCAACACGGCGACGCCCACCACGGCCACGTCACCACGTCGAGCGCGACCCGTCGACTCGCCTCGCATTCGGGCAACTTACCCGGGCACCCAGATAGACCATCCAGCGGGCCAGTTAGAGCTAGTTGAACCTGTGCCCATCAGCTCAGTGCGCGCCGGCGAGCGGGTGCGCAGCGAGCGTTCGGCGCACGAGCGCGATGAACGCAGGCGTCACATAGCCGGCCCCGCTGGCGCGGTAGTCGAACTCGCGCTCGACCGTCTCGAGGATCACGTCCGGCGACGCGGCGATCGCGCGGGCGATTTCCTGGAGTGAGTTGTCGTTCCAGTTGAGCACGTCGATCTGGTTGATGTAATCGCGCAGGAACTCGACCGGAGAGTCGCTGTAGGAGTCGCCAATCAGCGCGGTGGGAACTCGCAGCGTGGGCGCACCCGGGGAGCGCCGGATCGATCGCGTCGGCGCCAGCTCGCTTCCCGACTCGCCAATCAGCGACAGCAGGTCCCCGCCGAAGTGCACGCGGCCGGTGTCCAGCACCTCGTTCGGGAGCATCCGTACCGTTTGGCTGAGAGGCACGAGCGCGGCCTGCACGAGCGAAAGCGCGCCGACGGTGTCCCAGTGTGAATCGGTGCGGTAGTAGAGCAGGTCGCTCGTCGCGCGCTTGGATGCCAGCAGCGGTCCGCGCAGACCGATGATTCCCGCACGCTCCGCCGCGGGGTTTTCAATCTGCTGCCACAGCGCTGTCGTCCCCCGCTTCCCGCAGGCGAGGTTGGGGGTCGAGGGCGACACGTACTCGGGGTAGATCGTCGACTTGTCGGGCGCCACGAGCAGCTCCGCGCGTCGGCCGCTGGAGCGAATCACCGCGAGCAGATCCTGCCAACGCTGCGCCGCCGCCGAGAACGCCACGAATGGCGCACATGCACGATCGAAGACCCCCTGCAGGAACAACCAGCCGTCGCGCCCGACCACGACCTGCGACGCCGTGGGGGGCGGCTGCGCGGTCTGGGGGGCGCCCTTGGGCGTGGTCGCCGTCGTCAGCGCAGCCTTGTCCTGTTCCGGGCGTCCGGTAAACGGGAGGGCCAGATCGTTCTGCACGCCACTGAGACCGTTGCGGCCATATTGCGGCGTGACGTGGAACACGTGCAGATCAATCCACGTGTTGGCGCGCACCGCCTGCGCACGAAGTGGCATCCGATCGATCAGAAAACGAGACGTCTCGTCGAACATGTCCCAGCCCGCGGAGATCTGCGGCCGGGGGGCGAAGCGTCGGTTCTCGAACGCGGGCGCTTTCACGCCAACAGCCCGCAGCGCGATCGGGGTGGCGAAGAACGCAACCGCGAGCATCGCGAAGCACACCCGTAGGACCCTTGTGCTCGACATCTCAGAAGCGGAAGTACAGGAAGGGACTGAAACTGCCCGCAGCAACGCTGATCGCCGCCAGCGGAAGGAGCGCGACAGCGATCAGGCGCGCACCGAGCGCGCGACCCTCCCAGCGGCCGTCGAGCACCACTCGCCCGAAGACGAGGTCGCGCGGAAGAAGGGCCGTGAGTAGCCCGATCGTCAGCGCGCCCACGGTCTCGCGCGTGAGGGCGGCATGCACAGCGGGGCTCAGAGCGTGGAAGTGCAGCGGAAGCATCGCCTCGTACACACGCGCGGCGTCACCCAGCGAACTAGCCCGGAACAGAACCCAGCCGACGATCACGAGCAGCATCGCCACCGCGCGACGTGCGAGCGCGAGACGCTCGTCGGGCCAGCGCGCCACGCCGCTGACGCGCTCTATCACGAGCACCACGCCGTGGTAGACCCCCCAAAGCACGAACGTCCACGCTGCTCCGTGCCACAGGCCGGTCAGCAGGAACACGAACAGGAGGTTCGCCGAGGTGCGGGCGCGGGTTCCGCGATTGCCACCGATCGGGATGTACACGTAGTCGCGAAACCAGCGCGAGAGCGTCATGTGCCAGCGGCGCCAGAAGTCGGTCAGCGATACTGACGAGTAGGGGCGGTTGAAGTTCTCGGGGAAGCGGAAGCCGAACATCCGCGCCATCCCGATCGCCATGTCGCTGTAACCCGAGAAGTCGAAGTAGATCTGGACCGTGTACGCCAGCGCGCCCAGCCACGCCGCCGGCGAACTCAGCCCGTGGGTATTGGCGAAGACCGCGTCGGCGATGTGACCAACCTCGTCGGCGATCAAGACCTTCTTGGACAGGCCGAGAGCGAAGCGCGGAAATCCATCGGCGAGATCGCTCACCCGCTGGCTGCGCGGCGGCGGGTGGCGAATCTGATCGTCGATCTGGTGGTAGCGCACTATTGGACCGGCGATCAGCTGGGGGAAGAACGCCATGTACTGCGCGAAGTCGTGGATCCGACGCATCGGCATCGCCTCTCCGCGCGCCACGTCCACCACATAGCTGATTGCGTGAAAAGTAAAGAACGAGATTCCGATCGGAAGCGTGATCGCCGGCAACGGCAGCGCACGAGCGTCGCCGAACCATCCGAGCACCCGATCCAGCTGGTATGTCGCGAACACCGTGTACTTCCAGGTGAACAGCAGCGCAAGGTCGAACGTCACCGCAATCCACATCACTCGTCGCACGGCCCGCTCGCGAGCCTGCCGCCGCAGTGACCCGATCGTGCGACCGGCGAGGTAGTTGACCGCGATGCTCAACACGAACACGAACACGATCGCGTGCGCACCCCACGCATAGAACACGAGGCTCACCAGTGCCAGCATCAAGTTGCGCCCCTGCGGAGGCACCAGCGCGTAGAGCGCCAGCACGGCTGGGAAGAAGAACCACAGGAATTCGATCGAGGAGAAGACCACGTCGCGTTCTCTAGACCTGCCCCAGTCCCAGCTCTTCGAAGATCGCGGCGAACCGATGGTCGTAGGTGTGCTCCGCCAGGACTCGACGGTACCCCGCGTCGGCCACCTGCTGGCGCTCGCGCTCGTGCTCGAGCCAGTAGCGGATCTTCTCCGCCAGATCGCCGGCCCCGTCGAACACCGCCACCTCGCGGTCCAGATCGAAGTACCGCTCGAGATGTGGAACACGCTCAGTGAGCAGAAAGCCGCCGCAACCCGGGACCTCGAAGTTGCGTCCCTTGATCTGCGGCGGGCGCGGCGCGGGCGGGTTGAAGTGCAGGACACGACGCAGGCGCGCCTTCAGCCCGGGCACCTCGGAGGAGTTGGAGAGATTGAGATTGACGCGGCTTGAGGCGAACACCTCCACCATCTGTGCGTGCTCAATCGGCCCTGACGGCCAACCGAAGCCCCAGCACTCGACCCCCAGGCCGCCGTCGGTGAGCATCGCCACGGTCTGGCGACGATCGCCGTGCGGCTGACCGATGAACGTGACCCCGTGCCGAAGCTCGCTCGTGACCCTGCTGTACGCGTAGCGGTTGCACGCCCATTGCGAGAGGTGCACGCGCGTGTCGGCGAGCTGGCGATACTTCGGCAGCGAGTCCTCGTCCGTCGTGACCGCGAGGTCGAACGCGGGCGCCAGGTGACGGGTGAAGTCGTCGAAGCGCCAATGATCGTCCGCGAACCAGTTGACCGTCGGACAGCCACCCTCTCGCCCGACGGCTTCGATCGTCTTCGTGTCGAGCTGGTCGGTGAAGAGGATGAAGAACGCGAGATCGGGCCTGAGCTCGGCCGCGAGCGAGATCAGCTCGCTGCGCATGTGCGCGGTACCCTCGCGTTGCGTGCGCTCCATGAAGTCGAACGTCGTCAGCTCGTGGCCCATGCCCTCGAGCGAGCTGCGGAAGTTCATCTCCTCGAACGACAGGCCCCGGCTGGCGTCGCCGTATTCGTTGCGCATCGCGATGTAGAGGACGTGCATCGCGCTGCACTCTATGCGCCGGGCTGGATCGGCATCTCGCCATGGGCAGCCGCTCGCCGAGAGGCGTTCGGATAGTGTCCGGCCGCGGCCGATGCTGAGCTTCCTGATCCCTGCCTACAACTGCGAGGACGTAATCGACGAAGCGGTCGCCTCGGTCATGAGCCAGGATCTCGAGCGGCTGAACGCCGAGTTGGTGATCGTGGACGACGCCTCGACGGATGCGACGGCGGAGCACTTGCGTGCTTGGCAGACTCGATATCCGCAGCGTGTGCGACTCGGTTTCCACGAGAGCAACAGAGGCGGCAGCGCCGCACGCAACACCGCGGCGACGCTCGCCAGCGGCGAGCTGCTGTACATGCTCGACTCGGACAACCTACTGACCGACGGCTGCGTTGCGAGCCAACTAGCCGTGATGCGCGAGACCGGGCTCGACGCCGTGTCAGTCGGCCAGCTTCACTACTTCGAAGGCTCCCCGAGCAACGTCGTCGAGGGCTGGGTGCTGCCGAACGACGGCGGCCGATCCACTGTTCGAGAGCTGTTCCAGACGCCCAAGGTGGCGGCCTCGCACGGCAACTACCTCTACAGCCGACGGCTCTTCGACGCCGTCGATGGCTATACCGAAGACGCGGGCGCCATGGATGCTTGGACTTTTGGGCTGAAGCACCTGGCAAGAGGCTTCGACGTCGGGATCGACAAGCGCTCGTACTACCTGCACCGCCTCAACCGGCCAAACCGCGACAGCTACTGGACGCGAGAAGAGCGTCTCGGGACAAACGACGTCAATGCGATTCGAGCGCTGCGCAACGAGGCGGACAACCTCCCGCCCGACCTGCGTGAGCTCATCTGCGAGCTTGGACCGAGGGACCGCTTCTTCGAGCTGGTGATCGCGGGGGCATTCCGCGCCGACGTGGCCCACTTTCGCCACACCCGACGACGTGAGCAGGCCAAGCACGCGGCGTTCCGGGCCGTGCGCCGACTGTCCAAAGTCGTGCCTCAGCTGCGCTAGCTGTAGGACCTGAGGAGGTTGTTCAGCTCGTTGAGGCGAGCGAGGGGTGTCCTGTGGCTGAGGGCGCCGTGTGGTCTTCGGTGATTGTAGAAGTCGAGCCATCCGGCGAGGGCTGCGTTGCGCTGTTGGCTGTTGCGGTAGATGGCGCCGTAGGCCCAGCCGCCGAGGAGGGTTCGGATGAACCGCTCTGCCTTGCCGTTGGTCTGCGGGCGGTAAGGGCGTGTGCGTAGATGGCGGATCCGCAGCGCTCGGCACGCGATCGCGTGAACGGTTGAGCGGTAAGCCGAGCCGTTATCGGTGAGCAGTGCTTGCGTGGTGATCCCATAGCTGGCGTAGTGCGCGATAGCTCGACGCAGGAAGCCGATCGCTGTGGATGCCTGCTCGTTCTCGAGCACCTCGACGTAGGCAAGCCGGGTCGCGTCATCGATAGCTATGTGCACGTACTCCCAGCCGACCGTGCCGCGGCGCTTGCCCTCAGCGTCTGTTCGTCGCCCGGTGTAGCGACCGCGCTTGCCGGTGATGCGATGCCCAGCGCCATCGTGGATGCGCCCGAGCTTCTTGACATCGATATGCAGCAGCTCGCCCGGCCTTGAGCGTTCATAGCGAACAGCAGGCTCCAGCCCAATCCGGCCGAGTTTGCCCATACCGATCTTGGTCAAGATCCCAGACACGGTCGAGAGCGCCATATCCAGGCACTCTGCGATCTCAGCACCGGTCATTCGTAGACGACGTAGCGCCGCGATCACCTGGACGCGCTCCTCGGGAGTGCGAGACGGAGAACCCTTGGGCGCGCAGGAGCGATCGAACAAGCCCTGCTCGCCCTCACAACGGAAGCGAGCGAGCCACTTGCAGGCCGTGCGTTCGCTGACCCCAGCAGCATCGGCAGCCTCTGCCACCAGCCAGCGATCGACCAACACACGATCAACGAGCAAACGACGGCCCTTCAGACTGAGCCCAGCGTTAGCGTGCAGCTTCATCCGGTGTCCTCCTTGGGACTGGTGGCTTCGACACCAACCAGCCTCCAAGGAGACCCGGATGAACAACCTACTCAGGAACTACAGCTAGCTGCGCTTCGCACGCAGGGGGCGTGCCGGCAGCAGCTCGAGCAGCTCGCGGGGAAACGCGCGCAGAGCGACGATCAAACCGGCAAAGACGACGAGCGCGAGCGCGAGCTGAACGATGCTCGAGACGGGGATGAGCATCGTCGCAAACGCACCGACGCCGGCCAGCCCGACCCGAGGCGTCGTCGTCCACAGGGTGGGCACCAGCCTTCGATTTGAGCGCGCCAGGGCGACGAGCAGACTGAGCGCGACGGTCCACTCGCCGGCGACCGTCGCCAGCGCGGCTCCGCGCGCGCCGATCGCGGGAGCAAGCGCGAGCGTGAGACCCGCCGTGACAGCCAGGCTGACGACGTTGCAGATCAGCTGCGCCGAGTGACGGTGCAGCGCGAGTAGACCTGTGCTCCACACCGGCGTGAGGCACGTCCCCAGAACGGCAGCGCCCTCGATGCGAAGTGGCGCAACTGCCCCTGAATAGCCGGAGATCACCCCCGTGATGGGCTCCGCACCCACGATCAAGATCACGCCTACGCCCACGCCTGCGATCAGAGCCACCTCGAACAGCCGCTGAAGCGCGAACTCGAGGCGATCGGCGTCGTCACGGGCCGCTCGCGAAAGCAACGGCAGAGCCGCTGTGACCATCAGGCCGGGGATCGAGGCGACCACCGCGAAGACGCGGAGAGACGCAGCGAACAGGCCCGTCTGCGTGGGGCTCGCCGACAGGGACGTGAGGATCTGCGTGGTGAACACGTACAGCGTCGCCACCCCGCTCGACAGCGACAGCACCAACGCCGGTCGCGCCAACGCGACCCAGGCACGCCCGTCGAACGCCGGTCGGACGCGGACCTCCTGCTCCGCAAGCACCCACGTCGCGCCAAGGACGATCAAGCTCGACGGAACGATCGCGGCGAGCAGCGGCAGCAAGCCCGCGCCCACGAGCACGAGCGTCACCGACAACGCCACCAGGATCGCCTGGCGCATCAGCTCCAACCCGCTCGTCGCACCCAGTCGCAGACTTGCCACGAGCGGCACCGCGACCGTTCCCTGGACCATCGCCAGACCCAACCCGAGCGCGGCCACGAGGGCGCCCCACGTGCGAGTCGCGCCATAGCCCGCCGCGAGCGCGAACACGAGGCAGACCGCGACGGCCACCAGCGTCGTCACGAGCTGCAGGCCCAGGCGATCGGCGAGCAGCTTCGCCCTGCGTTCGGGATCAGCCAGGGAGAAATCGCGCGTCACCAGGCCCGTCAGCCCCCCCTCCGCGAGCTGCGTCACGAGCGCCGCGAGCGCAACGATCGTCGCGTACTGACCGAAGCGCACCTCGCCCAGGTGTCGGGTGAGCAGAATCGCCGAGCCTGCGGTGAGGAGCCCCCCGAGCCCAAAGCCTCCGAGCCTGAGAATGGCTCCGCGCATCACCAACCCCCCCGCGCGTCCTGTGTCGAGAACGTCGGTGGGCCTCTCGCCCACCGGCTCCGGCGCTCGTGCTGCGCGGCTGCTGGGCTCGGTCATCGGCGGCCACCAGTATCACGTAAGCGGGCTGACAACCTGGCGAGCCGCTACCGTTTTAGCGGCCGTCGGCGCTCGCGCGCCGCAACTGTGCCGGGTGCGAACCGTTCCTGCCAGTACCGCGCCTTCCACCACAGACATGATCCTCGACCGCATGAGCCGCCAACTCGCCATCGTTCCCGCCCACAACGAGGCGGGCGCGATCACCTCCACGATCGAGGAGCTCCACGACTTCGCGCCGGACTTCGACGTGCTCGTGATCGACGACGGATCGACCGACGACACTGCCCGCCGAGCCGAGTCAGCGGGAGCGAAAGTCGTGCGCCTGCCCTTCAACCTCGGTATCGGTGGCGCGGTCCAAACTGGCTACCTGTATGCCCGCGAGCACGGCTATGAGGTCGCCGTGCAGGTCGATGGCGACGGGCAGCACGACCCACGCCACGTCCACGCCCTGCTGCACCGCCTGCGCCAGGATCCGACGCTGAACATGGTCACTGGATCGCGCTTCCTGGAGGCTGACGGGGACGGTCACCGCTCATCCGCGTCGCGGCGTGTGGGGATTGCGATCTTCGCCCGCCTCGTATCGATGATCACCGGCCGGCGCGTCACCGATCCGACATCCGGGTTGCGAATGACCAACCGCGTCGGCATCGAGCTGTTTGCGCGCGACTACCCGCACGACTACCCGGAGGTGGAGGCGATCCTTATGATGCACGCGCACCGCCTCAACAGCTGCGAGGTGCCCGTTCTGATGCGGCCACGCACGAGCGGGGTCTCGGCGATCTCCTCCACTCAGCCCGTCTACTACATGATCAAGGTCCTTCTGGCGGTGTTCATCGGCCTGTGCCGCGCCAGCCCTGTCGTCGAGCAGGGCGATACGGCCGTCAGCGCCGAGCACACGATCTGATCATGGCCACCCAGCGGATCATGTCGATCATCATCAGCGGCGGGCTGCTGCTGGTGATACTCGAGCTGGTGCGCCGCAAGCGCTTGATGGAGCGCTATGCGCTGCTGTGGCTGTTCTCAACGTTCCTGCTGCTCGTGCTGTCGGTGTGGAGCGGGCTGCTCAACTCGCTGGCACACGCGCTCGGGGTCTCCTATCCTCCCTCGGCGCTGTTCGCGGTCGCCTTCGGGGTGGTGCTCGTGCTACTGGTGCACTTCTCGCTGGCCGTGTCGCGCCTCTCCGATCAGAACAAGGTGCTCGCGCAGCGCGTCGGCCTGCTTCAGCAGCGGCTCGAGGAGCACCTCGGTTCGGACGATTCGGCGAACCTCGACGTGTCCAGCGCCAATCGCGAGCGCGTCGGTCAGTCGATCAGCTGACGAGCGAGGGCCGCGAAGCTGCGTGCGCTCGCGCTGCGATCGAAGCGGCGGACGACGTCCGTGTGAGCCCGTCCCCCCAGGCGTGCTCGCAAGTCAGGATCACCGAGCAGCGAAGCCAGGCCATCCCTCAGACCGCCAACGTCGCGGGGCGCGACGAGCAGCGCGCTCTCGCCGTTGCTCACCACCTCGGGGGTCCCGCCCACATCGCTCGCCAGAACTGTCCGTCCGAGCAGCGCAGCCTCCAGCACCGAGGTGGGAAGTCCCTCTGTGTAGCTTGGGCTCACAACCACATCCGAGGCTCGAATCAGCGCCAGCGCATCGGCTTCCTCCCGAAAACCGAGGAACACGCTGCGGTCGTCGAGACCACGCTCGTGCGCGAGGGCTTCCAAATCCGCGCGGCGTGGACCGTCCCCTACGACGCACAGAAGAGCGTCCGCCCGCGGCAGGCCAGCGAACGCCTCGACCAGATCGGCCACCCCCTTGCCGTCGATCAGGCGACCGATGTACGTCACGACCGATCGTCCAGCCGCCAGTGCTGCGAGCTCCGGCGAGGGCTCGACGCGGTCGTAGCGATCGTGATCCACGCCTCGGTAGATCACCTGTGCGTCGCGCCCGGAGAGGTGCCGTACGAACTCCCTGGCGGCCTGCGAGATCGCCACGACCGCCGTCGCGTGGCGCAGGACCATGCGCCCGAGGGTCAGGTCATACACGCGCGCGGCGCGGCTGTGCAGGGGGGAGCTGAGCTGCACGTAGTCCGAGCCGTGCTCGATGTGGATCAAGGGGACACGGGCGATGCGACTGTAGATGAGCGCCGCCGCGGAGCTGAGAAAGAAGCGCGTGTGAGATACGACCACGTCGTGTTCGCGCGGGCGCAGTGCGGCTCGCGCCGCTCTCCAGAACGCGGGACGCCAGACGCTCGGAATAGGGAAGTTGGGGATCAGCTCGACCGCCGGGTGGCGCACCACGCGATGGCCCGGGGCGAGATGCTCGCGCGCGAGACCGTCTGGCGGAATGCGCGGGGTGAACACGGTGATAGCGTCGACCAGGCCGAGACGGATGAGCTCGTCGTCGAGATCGCGAGCGTAGCCCTCCAGCCCCCCGACGTGAGGTGCGAAGAACGGACTGAAGACGAGCAGCCTCACGGCCTGGCTGCCGCTAGCTCCGCCCGAGCCGGTACCAGTCGACGTAGCGCCCACACGCCTTCGACAGCGGAACCAACGTGCGCGCGTCGGGGCTCTTCGTCGCGGCCACGTTGCTGATGCTCGCGGTGTCGGCCGGTGAGGTGAGCCGCGAGGGATGCGCCTCGTAGATCTGCACCTGGAACGGCTTCTTCGAACCGTCGCTGTGGACGGTCCCAAAATAGAAGTACGGCCCGGGCCTTGCCGTATTGGCGGGTAGCTCCCAGTTCCCTCCACCTGCCGAGAGCTTCAGCATCTCAGCGCTCGTGTACTCCAGCGATAGATCCCAGCTGCCGCGCGGCAGGCTCAGCGAAGCGGTCGTGTGCGAGTTCGGACCCAGAGCGGGGAGCCCGCCTGACAGGACCGGGGCGCTCATCACGGCGGCCACGCCCCTGGAGCGACTGATGCGCTTCCCCTGCCGCGTCTTGCAGTCGAGCACCGCACCGGGGCCGCCTCCAGAATCGATGTTGAGACGCGGGGAAGTTGGGCCCAGGCGCCTCCAAAGCTCGAATTGAGCAAGCCTCCTCACCAGCTGGAAGTTCGCCGGCGGTTGACTCGCGTAAGGCGTGCTGGTGGTGACTACGTACGCGAAGTCGTCGAGCTGGTCGTTCGCGATCGAGTCGAAGTCGAACGGATCGCCGTATTCGTAGGGCTTGTTCGACAGCGCGACGTGAAGCGGCGAGGGAAACGCCGTGATCGACGGGTACGCAAGCCGAGCGTCGCGTAACTCCCAGCCGGCGAAGTCGTCGTTGCCGAGGAACAGCGTGGGCGAGCCGCTGACGATCCTCCGCAGCTGGTCGAGCTGGTTGGTGGACGCAGTGGCCGCAACCGGCTCCCCGCGCAGCACCAGGGCACTCGAGTGCAACGCCACGTAGACGAACGCGAGCCCAACGAGCAGCCGCAGGATCGCGCTCGATCCTGCCGAGTGGCGATCTTCGCGACCGCTGAGCAACGCTCTGGCGCCGAGAACCATCACCAAGGGCGCCGCGACCACGAGCGCCTTGGCGGTCACGTAGGGGGATTGGTGCCCGTGAGAGTAGAAGTAGATGGCGGCGCAGATGACGACGGCGGAGGGGAGCGCGAGATCACGGCGACGCAGCGCCCACGCTCCCCCGAACACCAGCACCGCCAGCGCGAAGGCCCCCAGCTCGCCCGCGTGAAAGGCATCGGCCGGAGGGAAGCGGTAGTCGGGCGTCATCCACGCTCCGAGCCCCTCGTAGGGCGACAACGGTCCCGCGAGGTTGCCGAGATTGGATGCGGGGATCCCTCCACCGCCCGCGCTGGCGCCGACAGCCTGCAGATAGTTGAGCAGTCGCCCGATCGACGGCAGGACCGCCACAGCGCACATGGCCGCGCCTCCACACGCAACTGCGCCGACACTCTCGACCGCCCTTCGCCGCCGGGTACGGCTCAACCAGAGGGTCGGCACGGCCAACGTCTCAGCCGCCAGCCAGATGCCGAGAAATCCCACGAGCCAGGCGAGCGCGAGGTAGCTGTAGGTGTAGAACGACGCCGCAGCGAGCAGGCCGGCCGGGATGCCCGCGCGCGCCCAGCCCCACCCCGAGCGGGAGCCGCCCTCCTCACCCCGAAGCTCGCGCAGGACGAGCACGAACGCGAGCAGGAACAGGCCCATCATCGTCTCCTTGAAGGAGCCCTGCGCGTAGTAGGCAGAAGCCAGATATGCGAGCGAGGCCAGCAGTCCGACAAGCGCCTTGCGCCATGCGCCCGCACGCGGCACGGCACCCGCGGCGGCGAGCGCGGTGATTGGGATCACAACCACCAGCAGCGCAAGGAACGCGTGGTCGAGGCGAATGCCGGTGGCACAGACAAGCGTCGCAGCCAGACTGTGCGGGCCCAGGGGATAGCCGTTCTGGATCGCGTACATCGCTTCGACAGACGACGACCGCAGGCCTTCCGCCCACAGCAGATGCACCGACATGTCGTTGTCCAACCCCGGGCCCAGGATGCCGACCCGACCGTTAGCCAGGAATGGAATCGACGCGCCCAGCACAGCGCAGACCGCGACGAGGGCCGCTCGCCAGGGCCAGCCCAGCGGCGAGCGGCTTCCCACCACGAGGAGGGCGGCCAGCAGCGCGACGACGCAGACGACCGCCGCCGTCGTCCCGCGACCGGGAAGGCGAATCGCGACTGAGCTCAGGACGACGAGCGTCGCCAGGCCGACCGCCGCGCTGAACCAAGTCCAGCGCGTTCGGCCCGCGAGCACGAACACCGCCTGCCCAACGATTGCGGAGGCACAGAACAGCAGCACGGCGCCCCCATAGGTCTCGAGCATCCGCGGCATGATACGGGCCGTCGATCTGCGAGCATCGCGCCCGTGCCAGCGATCGATGCCCCAGCTCGAGCGATCGTGGTCGTCATTCCATGCTTCAACGACGGCGCGACGCTAAGGGAGGCCGTGCGCTCCGCGCAGGCTCAGGATCGGATCGACGAGCTGGTGGTGGTGGACGACGGATCGACCGATGCGCAGACGATCGAGGTGTTCGGAGCGCTCGAGGCAGAGGGTGTACGGGTCGTCCATCGCGTCAACGGCGGCCTCGGCGTCGCACGCATGACCGGGGTGCGCGAGACGAGCGCCGAGTACGTGTTCTGCCTGGACGCCGACGACCGGCTCTGCCCGGGCGCGCTGTCTGCGCTCGGCGAGGCGCTCGACGACGATCCGGACGTGGCGATCGCGTGGGGGGACTACCGCCTCTTCGGCGAGCGCGAATGGCGACAGTCGACCGCGCCCACCCTCGATCCCTGGCAGATCAGCTACCAGAACGACATTCCCGCGTCTGTGCTGGTCCGGCGCGGTGCGTTGCTGGGTGCCGGCGGGTGGCAGCTCCGTGGAGGCTACGAGGACTGGGACCTGTTGATGGCGTTGGCCGAGCGCGGCGCGCGGGGCCGTCGGGTGCCGATCGTCGCATATGAATACCGCCAGCACGGCCGCAGGATGCTCGGCGATTCCGCCGCGCGCCACGCTGAGATCTACTCCGCCCTCCGGGCTCGCCACCCGGGGCTGTTCGCGGGCCGCAAGCGCTCGTGGCGCAACTCGGACGCCCCGCTCGCGTTGAAGCTTGCGATACCCGCGATCTTCGCGCTGCCGATCGGGGCGCACCGCCGCAGGGTGCTCGCCGGAGCGGCGTGCCACCTCGCACGTCGCCGTGGCATTAGGGTCCTGCTGCGTCGCGTCAGAGACCGCGTCTAACAACATTCGCTTCACGGGATCGAGATCCGTCCCGATGAACTGAGGCATTAATCGGAACCATCTCGGTAGTCTGCGGCTACTTTGCCTCGGATCAACCGCCTAGCGCTCGCGCCCACGATGCGACGTGCCCCACGTAGATGGCCTGAACTGATCATCTGCCTATCGCTGCTGGCGCTGTACACGCCGGCGGTGACTCTCGCCTACGGCCTCAAGGACGACTACACGTTCTTGGCGAGCGCGCACGGGTATGCATACGGAGGCCTGGCCGAGCCAGCCTCCAGCACACGTCTTGGCCGTCCGCTTTTCGGGCTGGTCACCAGCGCCCTCTACACGGCGCTTCCGGACGTCGAATCGTTGTGGATCGCGCGGGCCCTCGCGATCGTGGGCATGGCCCTCTTCGCCGTGATTCTCTACCGCGCGCTCGGCCGTCTCCTCCAGACGACGGCCGCGGCGCTCATCGCGGTGTTCATCTGCAGCATGCCCCCATTCCAGGTCTATGTGGGGTGGGCGACCCTCTTCTGCGCTCCATACTCAGCTGCACTTGGAGCGCTCGCCGCGCTCGCGGCCGCGCGGTCGAGCGACGCGACACGACGTGAGCGGCTGCGCTGGCTGATCGCCGGCGAGATCCTGCTGCTGCTCTCGTTGGCCATGTACCAGCCGACAGCCATGTCCTTCTGGCTCATCGCTTTGATCCTCGCGCTCAGCCGACGTCATTCGGCAGAGTCCCTCGCTCGGCTGATCCGTTGCGTCGTCGCGATCGGGGTCCCGGCGATGATCGGCGCCTACCTGATGCTGAAGATCGGCGTTTGGACGCTCGGCGCGGCCAGTCCTCAACGTTCGGGACTCCTCGGCGACATACCCGCCAAGCTCCGCTGGGTTCCGGAGCCAATCGGGCTTGCCCTCAATCTCTTCAACATGCCCCAGGCGACGGTTTTCGCTGTGGCGGTCGCGCTAGCGGTATCCGCCGGCGTGGTGCTGTTCTGCCGTGACTGCACAGGACGCACGCGCACGACGATCCTGCTGATCGTCGCACTCACGGTTCCGCTGAGTTTTGCTCCGAGCCTCCTCAGCCAGGAAAGCTATGCGACGTTCCGAACGGTCGGGCCACTGACAGCGACCTTCGCGCTGCTCGCGGCGCTCCTCTTCGTATCGATCGAACACGGACCTCGAGCGTGGCAACGACTTGCGGGGCGCGGCGGCGTGCTCGCGCTCACAGCCGTCGGCTTCGTGCTGGGGTTCGATCATCTGCGAACGCTCATCGCGCTGCCCCTAAGCAGGGAATGGCACACCGCCCTCAGCCAGGTCGCTCGCGTACGCGGACATCCGGGCGTCATAGGCTTCCTCGCCCCCACCTTCGATGAAGGATCGGCCACCACCCGATACGGCGTCCGCGACGAGTTTGGTGTGCCGACGTCAGCATCCACGTGGACAGACGCGTCCTTCACCTGGCTGGCGGCACGGCAGACCGGAACGGCCAACAGCGCCAAACTGAAGGTTCTCGTCACCGTCGGGCGCCCGACACGCCTCGTGTCCGGGATCTCTTACATCGACATGCGCAACCGTAAACGCCCGCGATAGCGGGTCTCCAGACGCTCAGCCCGACAGGGCCAGCCGGTACACGCGTCCCAGCTCCTCGCGGCGTCGCCCTATCGACAGCGCGCCGTCGCGCACGCGCTCGAGCGCGCCCGCCGCCAGCCGCGCGTGCAGTTCGCGATCTTCGGCCAAGCCCGCCAACGCCGTGGCGATCCTCTCCACGTACCTCTCCGAGGGATTTCCCAGCGCTCGCCGGAACGAACGCGGAGCCGGAAGGGTGCGCTCGAAGCGACAGAGCCCGTCGTCGCCGTAGAGGGGATTCTCGCCCGCGAACACCAGGCCGCTCACATCGTGCTCGACGATCTCGGGGACCGCGAAGTGATGTGCGCCGAGCACGGGCATGCCGTGCGCCATCGCCTCCAGCATGACGAATCCGAGCGTGTCCATGTGGGAGGGGAACAGCAGGACATCCGATCGCTCGAACAATGCCCGCACGACATCCGCTCCCGCTGGCCAGCTGTGCAACGTCACACCGTCCGCTTCTTCGAGCGTCCGCCGCCACTGCCCGCCCACATCGCTGACCATGTCCAGGACGACCTCGTGCGTTGCGCGCACGCGCTGGATCGCTCTCACCGCCTCGACGCCGCCCTTGGCAAGAAATGCCGTGCCGATGAACAGCACGCGCAGCGGCCCCGGCTCTCGTGTGCTGGGCCGCTGAGCCGCCGCCCTGATCGCCGGCAGGACGGTGACCGTGCGGTCGGCCAGCTTGGCCGCCGCCTCGTCTCCCAGGGCAGCCCTCAAGCCGCGCCTCGACGCTTCGCTCCACGGCAGCAGGAAGCGCAGATGCTCCTCGCTCAGCGCGCGCTCCAACCGTGCGCGCGCCCACGGGCGCCGCAGCGCGACGCGCTGGTAGAGCGTGAACGCTTCCACGCACTCGAAGTCCACCACGTAGGGAAGCGCGCAATCGCGCAGGAGGAACTGCGCGCTGTGCACCATCGCGGCGCCCGGACCCGGGGTGACACGAGCACGACGGACGTGCCCCGCATGGGAAAGCGAGCGAATCGCTGCCCATTCGGCACGCTCGTGCACCGTCTGGAGGCGCCGTCCCTGCGTCGCCAGCCTGCGTGTGGGCGCACTCTGCCCCGATGCTTGGGAGGGCGCGTCATAGGCGAACCCGTCCGGTGTCGCCTGCAGTTGCTCGCGGTAGAACGCGTGGGTCGAGCGCCCCACGTGGAAGTGGACGATGCGCTGGCCCATCGCCCGTCGCAGGTTAGCTTGATCGCCCAACGATCGGCCCGAGGTTCCAGCGAACGCGCGTGTAGCCTGCGTGAGATGCGGATAGTGGTCACCGTCGAGCGCTACGCGCCGGCGATCGGCGGGGCCGAGCGAGTCGCGCAGCGCGTCGCCGAGGGCCTCGCCGCGCGCTCCCACGAGGTCCATGTCCTCACCGGCGCTACGCTCGGACCCGACGAGCTCAACGACGTCCAGGTGCATCGACTGGATGTCGCCGGCAACGATGTGCGTGGCATCAGTGGGAACGGTGCGGCTGTGGTCGAGACGATCGACCGCATAAGGCCCGATCTCGTGTTCAACTACGCCGCGCAGACGTGGGCCACCGACTGCTGCCGTCCGCTGCTCGAGCGCCCGTCACGACCCCGGATGCTCCTGGCTCCTTGCGGCTTCTCCGGCCTTCGCAAGCGCAGCTATGCGAGCTACTTCGCGGATATGCCCGCACGCCTGCGCAGCTACGACGGTCTGGTCCTGCACTCGACCGTCTACCAGGACTGGGCCTTCGCGGAGACCTCGGGCGTGGAGCGTATGTTCGTGGTGGCGAACGGCGCCGACCCCCCAGCCGACGGAGCGAGATTTCGGGCGCGGACAACCGATCGACCGATCGCCGTGACGGTCGGTAGCCACGTGTTCAGCAAGGGCCACCGCGACTTCGCGCGCGCGACTCGCTCGCTGAGCCGTAGGAGGTCCCTCGCCGGAGTGATCGTCGCGCCAGAGCGGCACGGCACGGACGCGCTGCGCGGATGCCAACTCGCGTGCCACTCTCGCGCGCGTTTGCGCGGCGAGGGCCTACGTGTCGTGGACGGCACCGAACCCGGGACCGTCGCCGAAGCCGTCGCGGCGGCGGACCTGTTCCTCTTCACCTCACGTGTGGAGTGCGCGCCGCTGGTGATCTTGGAGGCGATGGCCGCGGGCACGCCCTGGGTCAGCTACGACGTGGGCAACGTCTCGGAGCTGCCGGGCGGGCTGGTGGCGCGAGACTTTCACGCGCTGCTGAAGCTCGCCGAGGAGATCCTCGACGGCGCTCACCCCGAGTTGGGATCGGAGGGTCGCGCAGCTTGGGAATCCAGCCACCGCTGGGAGGACATCGTCGCGCGCTACGAGTCGGTGTTCGAAGAGGTCCTCAGCTGATACGAGGGTGGAAGGTTGGGCTACTCCGCAGCGTCGGAGCTACCGCGAGCGGCAACCAGCGCGCCGCCTTCGGAGGCCTCTGCGCGGAACCAACCCACCGTCTGCGCCAAACCCTGCTCCAGGCCGACCCGGGATTCGAAGCCCATCAGCTCACGAGCGCGTGTCACGTCCAGACAGCGTGTCGGCTGCCCGTCGGGCTTGGACGTGTCCCACACGATCTCGCCCTCGTATCCGCTTAAACGTGCAATCGTCGCTGCGAGATCTCTAATACGTGTCTCGACGCCCGTTCCGATGTTCACGGGGATAGACGTGTCGAGATGCTCAGCCGCGAGCATCAGAGCGCGCGCCGCGTCGTCTACGTACAGGAACTCGCGCGACGGGCTGCCACTGCCCCACATCACCACCTCGGGGTCGCTGTTCTCGCGCGCCTCGTGGAACTTGCGCACCATCGCGGGAATCACGTGCGAGTCCTCGAGGGAGAAGTGGTCGCCCGGTCCGTAGAGGTTGACCACCATCGGCACGCACGAATCGAAGCCGTACTGGCGTCGATAGGCATCGGAGAGGACCAGCATCATCTTCTTGGCGAGGCCGTATGGAGCGTTGGTCTCCTCCGGGTAGCCGTTCCACAGCTCCTCCTCGGAGAACGGCGTGGGGGTGAACTTCGGGTACGCGCAGACCGTGCATGCGGACACGAGCTTTTCGACCCCAGCGAGACGCGACTGCTCGAAGACGTTGCCCGCCATCATCATGTTGTCGTAGACGAGCGGCGCAGGGTTGCGCCTGTTGAAGCCGATCCCGCCGACGTTCGCGGCGAGATGCACCACGATCTGGGCGCCATCGACCGCGGCACGGGTGGCAGCGGGATCACGAAGATCGTGTTCGACGGAGCGTATGACTTGGACGGTCGCTCCGAGCGCCTCGAGGTCACGTACCAGCGCGCTGCCCACGAACCCGGAGCCGCCTGTCACCACAACTCGACGTCCCGACCAGAACTGCTTGCTCGGCTCGCTCACTGGCCGCCAGTCTAGACGCTGATGCCGGCGGATGCCGCAGCATCGACCGGGCATACCTGACGCAGACCGTCACTGGCATCATCCACCGATGCAGCCGGAGCAGCAGATGCACATCGCCCGTGTGGTGCGCGACTGCCACGAGCAGCTTCACGAGCTGCGATCGCAGCGGAGCTATTTCGACGCGCAGGCTCGGCTGGATGCGATCCATGCTCGCCTGGTGGACGTCGAGGCGGCGCTCAGCGTCGATGCGAAGCGCGACCGTCCCCGGAGCCCCGCTGGCCTGGCTCGAGAGCTGTGCGCATCGCGCCTCACAGCCGTTGCGCACCATCCGGCCAAGCCCCTGGTCGTGCCTCGCAGCTACCTGCGTACGTCCCCGCCGCGCCCCGCTCCTCGCATGACGGTGGTCACTCCGTCGTTCCAACAGGGCCAGTTTCTCGAGCGCACCCTCCTCAGCGTGCTCGACCAGGGCTACCCAGCCCTCGAGTACGTGGTGCAGGATGGGGGTTCGACCGACGGGACGCTGGACGTGCTGCGACGTCACTCCGACGCGCTTGCGCGCTGGGAGTCCGAGCCGGACGGAGGCCAGGCGAATGCCATCAACCGCGGGTTCGCCGGCACCGATGGAGAGATCATGGCCTTCCTCAACTCCGACGATCTGCTGCTTCCGGGCTCGCTCGCGTATGTCGCGCGCTACTTCGAGCGCCACCCCGGGGTGGATGTCGTCTATGGGCATCGTGTGCTCGTCGACGAGCGCGACCGCCAGGTCGGCGCGTGGCTGATCCCCGCACGCGCCGAGCGGGTCCTGCAGTGGGCCGACTGCATACCTCAGGAGACGCTGTTCTGGCGCAGACGCGCGTGGGACGCGGCGGGCGCGCAGATGGACGAGAGCTTCAGGTTCGCCCTCGACTGGGATCTGCTGCTGCGACTGCGCGAATCGGGCGCCCGGATGAAGCGGCTGCCTCGCTTCCTCGGCGCGTTCCGCCTGCACACAGACCAGAAGCACAGCGTGCTGCTCGACGCGGGCGAGGAGGAGTCGGCGAAGCTACGCCACAGAGCCAACGGCCACGCGATGTCCCCGTACGTGGCGCATGCGCGGCTGCAGGCTTTCCTAGGGCGGCATGTACTGCTGCACAACCTCAACCGTGCTCGCTGGCGACTGCCGATGCGCCGCTTCGAGGTCCCCGTCGTGGGCGCGAGCGGCTATGTCCCGGCGTCGGGGCTCACCAACTCCCCCGAGTCCAGGTCCAGATAGAGCCGCCCGTGCTGGTCGGGGGGATGCGAGATGCCTCGCTGGAAGTAGTTGGGCTTCCCGCGCAGCGCCACCTCCCGCGCCTCGGGCAGGCGCCCCTCGGCCAAATCCTCGCGCACGAAGAACGCGTTCACGCCCGAGAGCTCGGCGTGCACCAGACGGTAGCCCTTGCGCTCACCCAGCGCGCACATAGCCCCGAGCGAGGCGCCGAAGTAGTCGCTGCCGTCCCAACCGTCGCGATGGTCGGCCGGCTGGACCAGTCGCCTGCGAGGATCGAGCGTGCTGTTGTACTCCACGATCACCAAGCGCGGCCTATGGTCCTCGATCGCCTCCCAGATCCAGTAGTCGCCGCCATCCACGTCGATCGACACGACCGCCGGCTCGGACGGCACGCCGGCGGCGGCGAACAGCTCCTGGACGTTCTCCGGGGTGACCATCGCGAGCGTCGTCCGCACGCGCTCCGTGGCCCGGTACTTGCGCTGCAGGTCCGCGAAGAAGCGCTCATCGCCGTCCATGAACAGCCCTTGCCAGTCAGCCACGTCCGCCAGGTACACGCAGTTGCCCTCGCGTCCCGACTCGACCCCGAACTCGACGAAGTAGCGCTGCTCGCCGACCCCGATGCGCGTGAGGATCTCCGCGATCACGCCGTCCTCGCCGTTCTGACTGAAGACACGCAGCTCACACGGCGAGAGCGTTCCGGCGGCCTCGCCGCTGGGCGTAGCGGCGATCGCGCGGTGGCGTCGGTCCAGCTCGCTCAGAGCGAGGTACAACGAGCGGTCCGTCTGCAGGCCTTCGTCCAGGCGGTCGACCCGCCCGCCCAGCTCCGTGAGCGTGACCTTCGTCTGGTCGATCATGCGGGCGTGGGCTTCGAGCAGGCCTCGCCGCTCACGCGCCCGCAGCTCCCCCAGTATCCGCGCGTTGCCGCGCACCAGGTTTTCGCGCAGACCTTCCACCTCGTCCCCGACTGCGCCGAGCGAACGTGTCACCTCGGCGTTCACGACCTCCTGGTAGGCGGTGAAGGGACGCAGCATGCGCAGCAGCCCACGCCGCGCAAAGCGCCCCGCCGGTCCCGCGGTCGTCGCGGAGCCGGGCGCCGGGCCGCGCTGAACGCGCCCCGCGAGCGTGCTCACCACCAGTGGCGCCCACCTGTCTGCGCTCCCGCCCGCGTTCCTAAGCGCCGGATGCACACGCAGGTGCTCCAGCCGCTCGTTCATCAGCTCGCCCACCATAAGCGGCGAGTGCGTACGCCGAATGTCAGCGGCGGCGCGCGCGCCCAGTGCGGCCGCCGCGTCGGGATCGTCGACCACCAGTCGCATCAGCGCCGCGGCGTGCTCCACGCTCGGCTCGGCCCACTCCGCCTCGGCGGGATAGGGGGGCGAGCCCGAGCCGATCGGCTTCAGGCTGAAGTCCACGAGCAGGCTGTTCTCGTCGGTCATGAAGTCGAGGTTGCCGGAGTAGCCGGTGGCGATAACCGGCTTGCCCAGGTACATCGCCTCTGCCATACCCAGGCCGAACCCCTCGGAGCGGTGCAGCGACACGTAGCAGTCGCATGCGTTCGTCAGCGCGTCCTTCTCGCCCGGGCTGAGGTAGCGGTCGACGACGTGGATGTCCTCGCGCTCGGCGGCGGCATCCAGCAGACGCTCGTGGGCGGCGGGGTCGTGCTCGCCGTTGATGCACTTCAGCACCAGGCTCGGCCCCTCGCCCGGCGCGAACGCACGGGAGAACGCCTCGACGAGGGCGAGCGGGTTCTTGCGCTCGAACACGCTCAGGTAGTCGAACGCGAATAGGAACAGGAAGCCCTCGGGGAGCCCCAGATCGGCTCGCGAACGGGGCGCGACGGGCTCCATCGCAACGGGGATGCGCATCGTCACAACTGGGATCGGCGAGACCGGAGTGAGCGCCTCCGCCACGTGCGCCGTCGGCGCCCAGATCTCGTCCACCAGCCCAAACGAGCCCTGCCACTCCTCGCGGAAGCGCGACACCTCCCAGAACCACAGCCCGATCGAGTAGCGCCCGGCGAAGAAGTGACGGCCGGCGCGAGCGGCGAAGTCGGGGAGCATGTCGGCGTTGACGCAGATCAGGTTGACCGGGAAGCGCGCGTCGCGTTGATCGACATGGGTGAACTGGTGCTCCTGTCGGCTGAGCGACGGCAGCGCGCTGTGCACCGGCAACACCGGCACGCCCCCCGCGTCGAGAGCCGAGACGACCTGTCTGGCGGCCTCCCCCACCCCGAGCTCGGCGCTGAGGTAGCCGACCACGTTCACGCCCCACACCTCCGAGTGCGGTGGCGGCGGAGCGGTCGCGAGCACCTCCTCGCCGCCCTCGGGCAGCGCCAACCGTCCGAGCGCCGGGACTTCCACGCGGCCATCCGCCTGCGTCCAGCTCAGCAGCCGTGCGAGGTCGGGACCACTCAGATCGGGGAACGCCTGTTTGAGATCGCCGCGCGTGCCGTAGAGATGCGCGAGCAGGCGATTGACCCCGGCGGGGGCACCCGGAGCCTGCGTGCCCAGCCAGTCGAGGAACGTCTGCGCCCCCCCTGGGTCGAAGGGCGACTCTGCGAGCCCATCGCGCGCGTACGCCGTGACGAACAGCTCGCGCAGTACCGGGTCCATACGCGTACCGTCCCCAAGCGTGTCGAACGTGTAGGGCCACTTGTGAGCGACGGAGAAGCCCTCGCGCTTGGCCGCCGCCGCATACTCTCCGAGGATCCGCTGCAGCACGGGGCTCTCCTCTACCGCGACCCGGTCCTGATGGCGGCTGACGAGCGAAGGCTGTTCGGGGTCGAAGCCGCTGAAGTGGAAGAACGCCAACGGTCGGCCGTCGACGGTGTAGCGCTCGCCGTCGTGCTCGAGCTTGCGACTGTGGAGATTCCAGTAAGCGACGTTGTACTGCGGCTCGCGCACGATGGCGTAGTCGCTTACGAAGCCCGGCGCCAGGTCGAACCAGCGCTGGTCGACGAAGTACCCGTATACGGGGTCCACGCGGCAGTCGCGTCGCAGGCGGTCAGACCACCAGTCGAGCAGCGTGTCGATCTCCTCGCTGGGCGCGAGCGAGATGTAGCCGAGGTTGTAGACACCCGCGATCATGATGTCGATCTGCGTGGGGCGTTTGCCGTCGGCGGGGATCGGCTCGGTGTTGTGCGGGGTCAGCACGACGCCGTGCGCCTGGGCAAGCTCATCGAGCTTCTTCAGCGACCCGAACACCTGTATGTCGGGGTCCAGGTAGGTGATCGGTCCCGAGCTCTCGCGCATCAGGTGCCGCAACAGCCAAGGCTTGACCGCGGTGGACAACTCCAGCACGTTGTAGCGAATCGCCATGTCCGCGAACGGCTCGCAGCCGATGTCGCTCGGCGTGAGCAGCTCGAAGGGCTCGGCCACTGGGTCTATGTGCCCGGCGAAGTCGTCGATGACTAGCGTCCAGAAGCGCCCGCCGGGATGGTGCTCTGCGAACGAGCGTGCCAGCACGCGCGCCTGGGCCACGTAGTTCTTGGCGATGATCGTGCAGGCGTTCACGGGGACGGCACGCTACCAGCGGCGTCCGAGCAGACGAACCGGTGCGAACAGCAGCCGCCGCAACAGCGGTCGCGCAGCGACCCGCACCAGCCCCTGGCGCTCGGCGTCGCTCAGCAGCCCGCCGTGGCTGGGTCCCGCGAGCACGCCCACGCTGTCGCGCAGCTCTCGCAGCTGCAGGTGCAGTTCGCCGATCTCGCGCTCGCGCTCCTGCTCTCTCCAGATCCGCGGGGAGCTCGCGCGGTGGGGCGAGGCGATCAGATCTCCGTAAGCAGCCCGCAGATCGGCGGCGACATCGGCCCAACTGCGACTCGCGGCCAGTTCGCCCAGCAATGCCACGTGAGCGGCGCGGGCGGGACCATCGACCAGGAGCGGAAGGATTGCGCTGGCGCTGGCGCTCGCGTCCCACGCCACCAGCGTCGCCGCGTCGGCAACCCGACCATCGCCGAGCGAGGCCTGGGGCGCGAACAGGCATGGGAGGCCGGCGCGCGCGGCCTCCAGCGGCAGCAACCCGAAGCCCTCGTACAGGCTGGGGTAGAGCACCGCGCGCGCGTGAGCCATCAGCCACGACCGGGCCGCCTCGCTCACCGCGCCGAGATCGACCACCGCGTCGAACAGCCCCGGGCGCGCGGCCAGCAGCTCGCGCTCTTCCTCCGCGGAAGAGCCGCGCTCGGCATGTCCGCCGGCGAGGACCAGTCGTCCATGCCACTCGCCCGACGCGCGCAGCGCCGCCAGCAGCTCGATCGCGAACGGCCGGTTCTTGTGTCGGTAGTCCGTGCCGAGGCAGAGCAAGAACGGCTCGTCGGAGTCCAGCTCGGGGGGGCGCAGCGGCGTCGCGGCGTCGCGGCGCAGCAGCTCATCACCCCCGATTCCCGCCTCCAGCGCCCGCGAGCGCTCGATCAGGTCCTCCCCCACCGTGTCCAGCAGCGCGTGCTGGGAGAAGAAGACCGCGCGGTCGGCCACGGCGAGGGCGAGCCTGGTGACGCGTCGATAGTCGCGCCACGCCACGGCATCGCGATGGTATGCCGGGTTGCGGTACGCGATCAGATCCTGCTGGCCGATGACGATCCGCCGGCCGAGCATCCGCAGCAGCGCCAGGTCGTCCTCGCTGAAGACCTGCTGCGGACGGTGGACGATGTGGGAGAGCTCCAGCTCACCGCGCGCTGCCTCCGCGTATGTGACGAGCTCCACCGCCGGCACGCTCGCAAAGGCCGCAGCGGCCTCCGGAGAGAGGTCCGGCGGGACCACGACGCGCAGCGCCACGTCCTCGAGTCGCGCGAGCGCCAACACCAGCTCGATCGTGTAGACCTGGGTGCCGGCGAGGACCGGCCCCAGCGCACGCGCGTCGATCGTCACCCACAGGCCGTCCAGCGCAACCTGTGCCGTGTCCAAGCAGCGCCACAGCGCCCCCTGCTCCTCGCTCACCCGTGCCGCGGTCGGCTCGAGCGCCATTTCATTCGTGAGGCGCGGAGAGGCCGTCACGAACACGTCGTCTGCCGCCACGTGGAGCATTCCGCGCTCCAGCGCCCGCGCCCCCAGATCGCCGAGCGCGTGCGCCACGTCGAGATCCTCATCCAGCGCGCCCAGCAGTCCGAGCGCCTTGCGGCGCACGTACACGCATGGGCCTTCGGGACGGTCGATACGCGGATATGAGCGTCTCGCCGCGTCGGCCACCGCAGCAGCCGCCGTCTGCGGGTCCGCCCGTCGGTCTGGACCTGCGAGAGCCGCCGCGGGCGACACGGCGACCGCGAGCGCGCCGCCAGCGTCACACAGCGCGCTTGCGCTGACGACCGTCGAGTCGCAATGCGCCGCGGCGCACATGCGCTCCAGCCAACTCGCGCCCATACGCGCGCCATCGGCGAGCAGGACCACATCGGCATCCTTCGCCGCGGCGAGGATCGCGTTCGCTTCCGCCGTCTCGCCAGCCACGCCCTCGTAGAGCAGGCACACAGGAGGCACCCGCCCAGCGGACAGGGCATCTGAGACATTCAGCGTCCGCACGCTCACGATCGCTGCAGCATAGAGGCGCCCTCTTGCCCGATACCCTTGGCCCATGGCGGTGGAGCTAACGGGCGAGCCCAGAACGGCGCTCGCGGTGGATGGAGTGAACAAGCGCTTTCGCGTACCCGAGGAGACCGCGCACACGCTCAAGGAGCGGGCGCTGCACCCGCTTCGCCGCTCTAGACATCACACCTTCGAGGCGCTGAAGGACGTCAACTTCGAAGTTCGCGAGGGAGAGTTCTTCGGAGTGGTTGGGCGCAACGGCAGCGGCAAGAGCACCCTGCTGAAGTGCATGGCGGGGATCTATGGAGTTGACAGCGGGCGCATCTGGTGTCGTGGTCGCCTCTCGACCTTCATCGAGTTGGGCGTCGGCTTCAACCCCGACCTGGCCGCCCGCGACAACGTCGTGCTCAACGGAATCATGATGGGGTTGACTCCGCGCGAAGCCCGCGCCCGCTACGAGCAGGTGATCGAGTTCGCCGAGCTGCAGGAGTTCCAGGATCTCAAGCTCAAGAACTACTCCTCGGGCATGCACGTGCGCCTCGCCTTCTCGGTGGCGATACAGGTCGACGCGGACGTGCTGCTGATCGACGAGGTCCTCGCCGTCGGCGATGCGTCCTTCCAACAGAAGTGCTTCGACGTTTTCAACGAGATGCGCGACGCGGGCCGGACGATCGTGTTCGTCACGCACGACATGGGCGCGGTGAATCGCTTCTGCCACCGCGCGATGCTGCTCGAGCGCGGCGAGACGGTCGCGCTGGGCGACCCGGAGGAGGTCGCCAACCGCTATCTCGAGTTGAACTTCGAGCGCGAGGCGGCCGACGCGCCCGCCCCATCCCCGATCGCCCTGCAGCTCGCCGAGCAGCGTCGCTCCGAGCGCTCGGGCGACGGCAGCGCGAGAGTCGATTCGGCGTGGCTGGAGGACGAGCTCGGCACCCCGAGCAACTCCGTGCAACAGGGGAGGGAGCTGGCGCTCAAGTGCCTGGTGCGCTTCGAGCGCGATGTCGAGGATCCCACTGCGACTCTCGCGATCGAGGACGAGCAACACAACGCCGTCGTTGTGGTCACGACGATGAACGAGCACGAGCGCACCGGGCTCTACAGGGCCGGGGAGGAAGCGGTGTTCGCGTTTTGGTTTCACAACGTGCTCGCCCCGAAGCGTTACTTCGCCACGATCACCATCGCCCACCGTGGCACTGGCCTCGATTTGATCGATCGCTTCGCCCGCGAGTACTCGTTCGTGGTAACCGGATCGAGGGCGGTCGGTGGACTGGTCGACGTGCCCTTTCACACCTCCTTTCAGACGGTGCGTCGCACGCAGGGACCGCCGCTCGACGAGCAGGTGAACGTGTGAGCGCACACGCGGAGCTGGCGTCCGTCGACATCCGCGACGCGAGCTATGAGATCAAGGGACCGTCGGCGCTCGCGGGCGACTCGCGACGGTTCTGGGCGCTGGCGCTGACCATTGCACGCACAGAGTTCAAGCTGAAGTTCTTCGGCTCGGCGCTTGGCTACCTGTGGCAGGTGATGCGGCCGCTGCTCCTGTTCGGCGTGCTGTACGTGTTCTTCGTGAAGATCTTCCACGTGGACAAGGCCACCGGCCCCGCGGCGAAGTTCTACGGCGCGCAGCTGCTTGGCTCGATAGTGCTGTTCACCTTTTTCAACGAAGCCGCCACCGGCGCGGTGCGCAGCGTCGTCGAGCGCGAGAACCTGGTTCGCAAGATCCAATTTCCCCGCCTGGCGATCCCGATCTCGATCGTGCTGCTCGCCTCCTTCAACCTCGGATTGAACCTGGTCGTGGTGATGATCTTCGCGCTGCTCTCGGGCGTGCGCCCGATGCTGAGCTGGCTCGAGCTGCCACTGATCATCGCGATGGTCTCGGTTCTCGCCACGGGCGTTGCGATGCTGCTCTCGGCCCTGTTCGTGCGTTTCCGCGACGTCCAGCCGATCTGGGAAGTGTTCGCCCAGATCCTCTTCTACTCCTCGCCGGTGATCGTGCCGGTGGAAAAAGTGAAGGAAGCGCTGGCTCACGGCCAACGTCACGTGATCGTCCGAGACCACGTCACACACGTTTTCTACAAGCACGTCGCGCTCGACCACTTCCTCTATCACCTCTACCTTCTCAACCCGCTCGTCGCCGTCTTCCAGCAGTTCCGCCACGCGATGATTAACAGAGGAGCGCTCAGCGCAGGGCAGGTATATGGGAGCTGGCCGGCACTGCTCGAGCCGACGGCGCTCGTGGCAGCGATCTTCGTGCTCGGCTTCTGGGTGTTCAATCGCGACTCGCCGCACATCGCAGAGAACCTCTAGGCCGTAAGATGCCACGCAGCGACGCGGCTGAGGGGAAGATCGGGTGAGGAGTGGTGAGAGCCGTGCGCTCTACCTCGCCGGGAGCGGCTCCTTCGCCGTCGAGGTGGCCGAGTGGGCACGAGACGGCGGCTGGGACGTGGTGGGACTGGTCGAGCTTCTCGACAGCGCTCGCGCCGGCACGCGGCGCGGGGGTCTGCCCGTGATCTCCCCAGACGATGCGCCACCGGGAGGTCTCTCGGTCCTGGCGATCGGCGGTCCTCGACACGAGCTGTGGTCACGGATGGAGGCGCACGGATGGGAGGCTGCCACCGTCGTGCATCCGACTGCTCACGTCTCGCCCACGGCCAGACTTGGATCAGGATGCATCGTGGGCCCCGGGGCGGTGATCGGCGCCGAAACCTCTATCGACGCGCACACGCTCCTCTCGCGCGGCGCGTTGATCGGCCATCACAGCCATATCGGCGCATTCGTATCTCTGATGCCGGGCACGAACGTGGGCGGCCATGCCGCGATCGGCGACCGCTGCATCCTCGGCATGGGAGCCGTCGTTGTCAACAACATCAACGTGGCCCCGGACACCACCGTGGCCGCCGGAGCGGTCGTGGTGCGCGACACCCGTGCGTACACGCGCGTGCAGGGCGTACCGGCTCGCGAGTACACGGCATGATCCGTCGGCTCAGGCGAGCGTTCGACTGGCGCTTCAAGGCCGTCGTGGATCGGCAGGACGCGCTGGCCGGCAGCGCCGCACACCTCGACGCCCGCATCGACGATCTCGACACACAGCTCACCGAGATGAGCGACTCGCTCGCGCAGATGCACACGATGCTCGAGCAGCGGATCCAACCGGTGCTGCAGACGATCGTGGCCGAGGAGGCTGGCAACCGACGCCGACTGCACGAGCTGCGAGCCGCCGCGGACTACGAGTTGGCCTATTCGCACCCCGAACCGCTCGTCTCGATCACGGTGGCGACCATAGGACAGAGATCCGCGCTGCTGGAGAGAGCGCTGCCGTCGCTGCTGGCTCAGACCCACACGAAGATCGAGGTGCTGGTGGTCGGCGACGCCGCCGCGGACTCCATCGAGGAGACCGTAGCCGCGCTGGGTGACCCGCGGGTCCGCTACGCGAATCTGAGTCAGCGGATCGCCGCGCATCCCGACCCCGAGCGCCACTGGCCTGTCGGCAGCACCATGGCTCGCAACGAGGCCACGCGACGCGCTCGAGGGCTGTGGCTGCTCCACTTCGACGACGACGACCACCTGCGCCCCGACGCGATCGCGTCACTGCTGACCGTGGCGCGCGAGCGACGCGCGGAGGTCGCCTACGGCGGGTTCGAGCAGCACCGTCCCGACGAGCGGAGCTCAACGAGCATCGGCTTCCCGCCGCGCCCTGGCGCCTTCAGCTGGGCTGGAGCCCTCGTGCATGGCGGGCTACGCTTCTTCGAGCGCGAGCTCGTCGCGGCCCATCTGGAACTTCCCGGCGACATGTACATGCTCGAGCGCATGCTGCGCGCGGGAGTCCGCTTTGCGCTGCTCGAGGAGATCGTGCTCGACTACTTCCCCGCGCGGCTGTGGGAGCAATGACCTGGCCGACCTCGAAGAGCAGATGGGCTGAGCGCATCATGCGCGGAACAGGGTGCGCACGGTCCGCGTCAGCCGCGCGGCGCTCGTCAACGTCTCGCTTCCAGATTCGAGGCCGTGCTTTCGCAGCAGCTCGTCCACCCTTTTCGCCTGCTCCTTGGTGAGGACCCCACGTCCGTAGCCGACCCGTCCGTCGCGAATGTGCCGGCGGTGTAGGAGCGTCTCCGGGTCGTACTCGTGGGTGCCGTCGTTGACCAGATGCGGGCTGCCGTCGAGCGACTCCACGTGCTGCTTGAAGCGCTGCAGAGATGTCAGCTTCGCCACCGCCTGGATTGCGTCTTCGCTGTCGGCGAGGCCGAGGTGAGTGGCAATGCGTCGGACAGCATCGATCGACGCCGTCGCGATCTGCTCGTAGTCGAGAATCAACGCGTTGCCCGACAGACGATGAAAGTGGTAAAGCTCCAGCGAGGAGTCAACGATCTCGAGCGCGCCGTCGAAGTCGTAGCCGAACATTTGCATGCACGAGACGGCCGCGTCCGCGGGATCGCGCCACGTGTAGATCAGCTTCGCCGCGCCGGTCCGGGCGAGCGCCCGCCCGCAGGGATCCAGCTGGTGGCACTTGGCAACGGCGTGAGTCGCCGTCGGCGGTAACGCAGCGAGGAAGCACGCGATGTCCTCGTCGTAGCCGCCATGCGTTTCAACCGTGGGCTGTGAGCGACGGAGCAGCCCGATCGCCACGTTGTACGACCAAGTGGATGCGCTCCTGGGCATACCGTCGCAGATGACCAGCATCAGGCGCCTGCCGTGGCCGTGAAAAACGCCGTCATACGTGTCACCCCTGGGCTGATGCGAGGCGATTGTAGACGCTCGACTCGAAGGGCCACCGGACGACGAGGCCCGACGGCTCGGATTGCCCCTGAACGCAGTCCACGACCGTATGATCAGCTCGTGTCGAATGGCCTCCTGTTCTCGGTGCTCATACCGCTCGAGGACGTGCGCGGGGACATCGCAGCGCATCTGGGGTCGTGGACACACGAGCAGACCTTTCCTCGAGAGCGCTTCCAGCTCGTGGTCGCATCCGACGGCGGCGATCCGGAGAGCGAGCGCCAGCTGGCGAGTCTGCTCGAGCCGCAGGACGCACTGGTGCGGGCGGACTCCAGCCACGTGGTCGCGCTGTGGCGTGAGGCTGCTGCGCACGCACGGGCTCCGTGGCTTGTTCTCACCGAGGCGCACTGCCATGCCGACCACCGCTGCCTGTCGGCCACCGCGACGGCCCTCGTCGCGGAACCCTCGCTGGATGCTGCGATGTTCACACATGGACACGTGACCGCGAGCATGCCCGCCGAGCTGACGGCGCGCTGGTTCGAGCTGATGTACTCGCAGTGGTCACAATCGGAGTGGGCGCACCTCAACCCGGTGGGCCTCGCGGTGAGGCGCGATCTGTTCAACGAGATCGACGCGTTCCACCCCCGTTACGGCCTGTTCAGCGCTCATCTGCTCTCCGCCCGACTGCACGAGCGCGGAGCGAAGGTCGGCGCAGTGGCCGACGCCGTGGTGAGCCACGTCTACCACGACACCCTGAGCGAGCACCACGCGCACTCCGCCGACAGCGCTCGCGGCGAATGCGAAGCCCGGCGCGTGCTCGACGATGACTTCTGCGAGCGCTACTTCGGGCGGCTCGATGCCTGGTCGGACCGACTGCGCTACAGACCCGCGCTGGCACGCCACGTGACTCGAGCGCTTCTGTCCCAGGGCCGCCGTTCGATCGCAGCCACGCGTCGTGCTGCGCCGATGGCCTCAGAACTTGCGTGGATCGCTCGTGAGCTGTTCACGTGGCTGCCGAGCAGCGTGAACGGCGCCCTGCCGCGTGCGAGCTGGGAGCGACTCGACTTCTGGGTGAGCGCATGGGCCACCGAGCGCCTGCCGCTGCCGAGCGAGATGCGTTGGAAAGGCTACCTACGCGCCCAGGAGCGGGTGGTGAGAGCCACGCGCTTTCGCTGGATCCACGAGCACCTCGCCACGGAGCCATCGTTGGCGCCCGCCACGGGCCGATGGAATGCGCGGGAGCTCGATCAGGAGATCCTCATCGGCGCCCACACGCCCGAGCACCTCGAGGACGGATGGTTTCGGTGGACCAAGCCCGCGGCCGTGCTGCGACTCGCGGCGCCCCCGGGCCGCCACCAGCTGCGCATCGACACTCACGGTATGCGTGGGGCGCCGCTCGACTACCTGGCCGGGGTACACGTCGCCGGGCATCCAATTCCCTCGAGCGCAATCCACGGCGACGGCGTGGAGCTGATCGTCGATCTCCCAGGGAGGATGGGCCGCTCCTGCGAGGGGATCGTGTTGCTGTGCCGCCCCTACGAACCGCGCAAGGACGGCTCACCCGACCAGCGGCGGCTGGGAATGCCGATCTTCTCGATCGAGCTGTGCCCCGCCGCATGAGCAACGGCAAGAGGACCTCCTCACGGCGTGAGCTGCGCCGGGTGCTGCTGGTCAACACGACAGACGAAGCGGGAGGCGCGGAGCGCACCGCGCGTTCGATCATGGACGAGTTCGAGGAGATGGGCACCGAGGTACGTATGCTCGTCCGCACCAAGCTGACCGGGGATGCTCGTGTGATCCAGATGTCGACGAGCCCGCACGTCGATCATCGACTCGGCGGCAATGCGCTCGCACGTGCAAGCGCCAGAGCGTACAGTCGCGGCGAACGATGGCTCGGACTGGAGGGCTTTGCCCATCCCCACAGCCGGGTGCTCCTCGAGTCCGCGGGGGATCCGCCGGATCTGCTGCTGCTCATGAACCTGCATGGCGACTACTTCGATCTGCGCACCCTGCCCAGCCTCTCGCGCCGACTGCCAGTGGTCCTCCGGCTGTGCGACTCGTGGCTGTTCACCGGGCATTGCGCCTCGCCACCGGAATGCGCTCGTTGGGAGAGCGGCTGTGGAGCGTGCCCCGATCTCGCGATCCCGCCCGCGGTCACACGAGACGCGACACGGCTGAACTGGCATCGCAAGCGACGTATCCTGGGCGCGTCCCGACTCGCGGTGACAGCACCGTCGCAGTGGCTGATGGAGCGCGCTCGACGATCGATCCTCGCACCTGCGATCGAGCACGCAAAGGTGGTCCCGAATGGCCTCGATCTCGAGCTCTTCAGCCCTGGCCCACGCGGTGACGCCAGACGTCTCAGAGGATTGGACCCCGACGCCCGGATCCTGCTCTTCGTGGCACACGAAGGTCGCGCCAACCCCTTCAAGGACTTCGCCACGTTGCGCGGGGCGATGGAGATCCTGAGGAGCACCGGATCCGATGCTGAGCGTGTCGAGCTGCTCGTCGTGGGCCGTGAGGGACCGCTCGAGATCCTCGGCGACACCGTGCGCATCCACCATTTGGCGCGCTGTGCCTCGGAGGCCCTCGTGGAACTCTATCGAGCGGCCGATCTCTACGTCCACGCTGCACCCGAGGAGACGTTCTGCAACGCGGCCGCCGAGTCGCTCGCCTGCGGCCTCCCGGTGGTGGCCGCGTGTGAAGGTGGGATCCGCGAGGTGGTCGAGCAGCAACGGACCGGGTTGCACGTGACACCGGGGCGCCCTGACGAGCTGGCGAGAGCCCTACGCTCGTTGCTCGACGATGAGCCAACGCGCGAGCGTATGGGCATCGAGGCCGCGGCTCGAGCGCGCACGCGCTTCGACGGCGCAGCCAACGTTGCGCAGCTGCACGAGTGGTGCGCTCAGATCGCGTCCGGATGGACGCCAGCAGCCGGGACCTCCGCCGCCACCTCCCCCCCGACCGCCATCCGCCGCGCCGCCGCGACGCGCCGGTAGAACCCCTCCAGCTCGTCGATGCGCCGCTCCCACGCGTAGTCCTGCGCGGTGCGCACGCCCGCCGCGCCCAGCCGCGCGCGCAGCTCGGGGTCGGCGAGCAGGCGTGCGATCGCCGCGCTCACCGCAGAGGCCTCAGGCTCGGGCATGAGGCAGTTCTCGCCGTCCACGCAGAAGTCGCGGTTGCCGTGCGCGTCGGTGCACACGACCGCCGCGCCCGTGGCCATCGCCTCCAGCGGCGGCAGCGCGAAGCCCTCGTGCACGGAGGTCTGCACGAACACGGTCGCTTCGCTGAACAGCTCCCCCACGCGCTCGTCGTCGGGCGCCTCCACGTAGGTCATGCCCTCGCCGTCCGCCAGCTCCGGCTCGATGCCGAACATGCACAGCTCCGGGCGCGGCTCCTTCAACGCCCGCCATGCGGCGAGCGTGAGCGGCAGGTTCTTCAGCGGGTTGGTGCGCCCCAGCGCGAGCACCATGTCCTCGCGCCGCTTCACCTCTGGGCGCGGGCGGAACGTGTCGAGGTCGATCCCCGGGGGGATCAGCTCCGCGTCGAGGTCCAGCTCGCGCAGCCGCTCGCGGTTCCACGCGGAGATCGTCATGTAGCGGAACTCCGGGCGGTAGGAGTCGAGCACCGCGTGGCGGGCACGCTCGTGGTCGGGGTAGTAGGAGGTCTCGATGTCCTGCACGAAGTACACGGGAATGCCGCGCGCCACGCTCGCGCGCCACACCGGCACCGCGGTCATCCACCACGTGGCGACCTTGATCGCGTCGATCTGCGCGAGCGCGCGCGAGAGCTCGTGGTAGTCGGCGAAGCTGTGCACCGGCGCGTTCAGCGGGAACCACTCAGGGGACTGCCCGAGCGTGTACAGCGCCACGTCGTGCCCGCGCGCGGCGAGGCGGTTGAGGTGCTCGAAGATGTCGCGGTGCCCGCCGCCCACGCCGGTGTCCTCGGTCACGTACACGATCCGCAGCCGCTCGCCGCTCGCGTCCGCGGCCACCGACCGGTCGTCGAAGAACTCGCCCCAGCGCTCCCAGAACAGCTCCTGTGAGCTCCGCTCGCGCTCGCCCACGTCGGTGCCGCGCGTGACCGACTCGTGGTGCACCATCTGCGCGGCGGGGAAGTACAGCACGCGCAGGCCAGCCTGCCACGCGCGCAGACACCAGTCCACGTCCTCGTAGGCCATCGCGTAGCGCTCGTCCAGCAGGCCGATCCGCTCGATCGTCTCGCGGCGCACGTACATGCACGCGCCCGTCACCGCGATCGCGGGGCTGCTCTGGTCGGCGGGGCCCCAGCCGGCGGGCTTGAAGCGGTAGCGGTGGTCGAACCACTGCGGCTCGTCGCGGTTGCGCACCGTGCCGCCGAACTGGATGCGCCCGTCGGGGTACTGCAGCTGCGCGCCCACGATGCCCACGTCCTCGTGGTGGTGCGCCGCGTACTGCAGGCACTGCAGCCAGCTGGGCAGCGCCTCGGTGTCGGAGTTCAGCAGCACCACGTCGCGCTTGGGGTCGCTCACGCGCAGGCCGCGGTTGGCGTTCGCGGCGAAGCCGTCGTTGCGCTCGGAGGTGACGAGCTCGTCGATCCCCTTGATCCGCGCGAGCGCCGCGAGGTGGTCGGGGCCGCTGCAGTCGTCGGTCACGATCACGCGCGCCATGCCGGACGGGACGGTCTTTGCGATCGAGCGCACGAGTGCGCGCACGCGCTCGGCGTCGCGGTAGCTGGGGATGACGATGTCCACGGGCCGGCCGTGCTCGCGATACCAGCGCACCGCGCGGCGCAGTTCCTGGTCGCGGGCGTGCGAGCGCAGCCGCAGGCGGCGCTCCAGCGGCGTGAAGCGCAGCGGGAACGTGATCGCGCGGAACAGGATCGTGCGCAGGCCGAAGTACTGGTAGGTGAGGTAGATCCGGCGTCTGAGGTTGGACAGGGGGCCCAGTGGGCGCCCCTCGATGGGGCTGTCGCTCATGGCATCGGTGCGGTGGGGTCCGTTGGTTGGATGGGAAGCTCGTCGTCGAGGCGCAGCGGCGCGAAGCCCGCGCGGCCCTCCAGCGACAGCATGCGCCGCGCACGCGCGGGCAGCAGATCGGCGCGGGAGCCGAGCAGCGCCCCCGTACGAGAGACCACATGATGGCGAGCCACGGCGAGCAGCGCGGCGCGGCGACGCGAGGCGGGCTCGCCCTGCTCTGCGAGCTCGTCGCGTGTACGCGACAGCTCGCCCCGCAGCTGGGAGAGCAGGTGCGCGGGCGAGGCCGGCTCGCGCCAGCCGTACACCTCGCGCAGGCCGCGCCACTCGTCGAAGCTGCGGCGCAGCTGCTGCGCGGCGGTGTAGTGGTGGGAGTGGATCGTGCCCGCGGCGGGGACGAACGCCTTGGCGTAGCCGGCGCGCAGCATGTCGATCGCCAGCACGCGATCCTCCGCGTAGGGGACCTCGCGAAACGGCACGCGCTGCCACGCGGCGCGCGAGATGCACGCGTTGGCGTCGGTGAAGAAACCACGCCTGCCGACCAGCTCGACCGCGGGCAGGGCGCGCTCGCGGTCGGAGAGCCGCTCGACGCGCGTGGCGCCGTCGGGAGAGAGCGAGGCGAACCAGCGCTCCAGCTCGATCCGCACCGCGGCGGGCGCGTCGGCGCGCGCGCGGTAGGGGCCGTAGGCGAGCGCCACGTCGCCCGCCGCTTCAAACCCCTCCAGCAGCCGCTCCAGCCAGCGCTCGTCCGCCGGCTGCGAGTCCTGTGTCAGCAGCGCCACGTGCGCGCCGCGCGCCGCGTCCATCAGCAGGTTGCGCGTGCCGCCGTGGCTGAAGCTCTGAGCGGGGATCTCCAGCACGCGCGCCCCGCGCTCGCGCGCGAGCGCCGCCGAGCCGTCGCTCGAGCCGGAGTCGCACACGAGCAATTCGTGCTCGACCGTCTGCGAGGCGAGCGCGCGCAGCACGCCCGTGAGCAGCTCGCCGCCGTCGCGTACGGGGATGGCGACGGTGACGTCAGGCATAGAAGTGGGTCAGGGTCAGCAGCTGCGAGGCGTAGCTGAGCGACATCACGGCGACGATCAGCACGACGCCGGCCGCGAGCATCCGCCGGCGCCCGAACGCGTGCAGCGCCCCCACCACGAGCACCGCCAGCGGCCCGATCGCGGGGAACGCGTAGCGGCCGAACTCCGCGATCAGCACCCGCGTGGTGCTCGTGTAGTAGGCGGCCTCGAAGCCCATCACCACCGCCACGGGGATCGCCGCGAGCAGCAGCGCCTCGAGCAGGTGGCGGCGCAGCCACCGCCACTCTCGGCGCGCCGCCCAGACGCCGAGCGGGACGGTGAGCACCATCGCGAGGAAGATCACGATGTACAGCTTGTGCGGGAACAGCACGTCGTACCAGCCGAACGCCGCCCAGCCGCGTTCGACGAAGATCACGAAGCCCGGATAGGCGAACAGCGAGAAGCCGGTGGAACGAGGCGGCGGGAAGTGCGCCGTCATGAACGGCAACCGCGGCAGCAGCGCCTGCCACAGGTAGGACAGGTAGTCGGGAATGTGGTGCAGCGCTTCGTGGACCGCGCTCGCGTTGGAGCCGATCGCCGCCGAGCCGGTCGCGGCGGCGGCCGGTTGCAGGCCGCCGAGCACGTGCGCGGAGATCTCCGCCATCGCCAGCGCGCCGAGCGCGAGCGCGCCCCACGCGAGCAGGTCCCTGCGGCTGTGGTGGCGCCAGAGCGTGGCGATGAACACGAGCGCCGCGACGGGATACAGCGACAGCCCCGTTCCCTTCACGATCGGCAGCGCGATCAGCAGCGCGCCGGTGCACAGCCCCCATGGGATCGTGATCCCGCGACGCAGCATGCGCAGCATCAGCAGCGCCAGCGCGGCCGCGGCGGCGTTCACGCCGACGTCGTTGTTGACGATGCCGGAGATGAACCCGTACATCGGCTCGTAAGCGACCAGCAGCGCCGCCAGCACCGCCAGCCACGGCCGTCGCGGCGCGAGCTCGCGCGCGAGCAGGAACGTGAACAGCGCCACGAGCGCCCCCAACAGCGCCGAGGCGATCCGCATGAGCGTCAACTGCGAGAAGACCGAGGAGTGGCGCGTGAGCAGATACGCGGGCGACAGCGCCAGGTAATACAGCGGCCCGTGCACCGCCGAGGTGCTGTATCCGCCGCCGTTGCCGGCCAGCGGCTTCAGCCGCTTCACCTCGTGGCGGTATTCGCTCTCCGCGCTCGCCAGCCACGGCGGCGCCGTGTCGCCGAGCTGGTGGTCGGTGAGGAAGTCGACCCCCTCCAGAGCCTGCCCCTCCGCCCCGGACCAGCGCTGCCGCGGCGAGAAGGGGTCGTGGCTGGGACCCTGGCCGCGCTCCACGAGCGACTGCACGTAGGCGAAGTGGTCGATCTCGTCGGGGGCCTGGAACGCGGGCGTGATCAGCGCCCAGCAGCAGGCGTTGACCGCCGCGATCGCAAACAGCCACGCCCCCACGCGCCGCCCCTGTCCAGCCACCGCGAGCGCGAGGCAGCGCAGCGCCAGCAGGACGAGCGCGGGCAGCACCACGAAAAGCAGCAGCGGGTAGGTCCACGCGCCCACGATCCCCGGCCTGAACAGCGCCGCGCGGCGGAAGATCGCGCCCGCCTGCTGCACGTAGCTCTTGCGGGCGCCCGCCTTGGGCAGATACCAGACCGCGATCCGCTCCGCCAGCGGTCGGCCGCCCAGCGTCGGCGCGCCGACGCCGGGGGTCGGCAGCGGGGTCCCGCCCCACGAGACGGGCACCTGGGAGCTCACGCACAGAGACGCGGGCGCCGAGGCGGGGCCGGCAGGCGTCTGCGCGATCGGGAAGTCGACGTTGCGCACGCGCGCCGTCGACGGCGGCCCCGCGGGCAGCTGGGATGCGACCGTCCGACCGGCGAGGGTCAGCGTCATCTGCAGCGCGGGGAGCTCACGCCCTCTGGCGGCGAGCGTCCTCAGGCGCACGAGCGCGGTCCCCGACGGCACTTGCAGGTCGGGCACGCACAGCGGCGTCCCGGCGTGGGTGCTCACGGTGAAGCCAACGTCCTCCACGCTGTTGGTGCCCGTCTCGTAGAAGCGCGGGCGCAGGCAGTAGTACGCGCTCAGCAGCACCAACGGTACGGCCGCGATCGTGGCCACACGCCACACGCGACGGTCGCCGGCGAAGACTGCCGCCAGCATCCCGCGGACAGCTCCCACCGTCAGCGCCGACGCAGACCGAGAATCGACAGCAAGAAGGAGGAGAAGAAGATCTGGATGCCCACGATCACGAGCGACGCGGACACGAGCGCGAGCCGTTCGTCGGCGAGCGATCCAAACCCATGCGAGATCCACGTGACGACGACCACGACACCCATCGCGAAGCCCACCAGCGCGAACGCTCCGCCCAGCAGCAGGCCGTGCTCCAGGCGGAAGCGCGCGCGCATGCGATCGAACCACGGGTCGCGCTCGCCCATGAAGTACGTGCCGTAAGCGTGCGCGCACAGCCCCAACGCGAGCACCTGCGTGCCGACGATCATCAACAGCGCCCCACCGATCAGCGTGTGCAGCCCCCAGTCGCGCCCGAAGAAGTGCAGGCCCGCGCCGACCAGGATCACGATCAGCGTGCCCACACCCGCAAGCGCCGCGCCGGGCACGATGAACAGGTGGTTGGGGCTGTGCACGAGCAGGAAGCGCAGATGGCGCCAACCGTCGCGGAAGCTCGACAGCTTGCTCTCGCCGCCGCGTGGGTGGTACTCGATCGGGAACTCCGCGATCGTGAGCTTCTCCTTCGCCGCCCTGATCACCATCTCCGAGGCGAACTCCATGCCCGTGGTGCGCAGATCCAGGCGCGGGAGCACGTCGCGGCGCACGGCGCGCATGCCGCAGTGCGCGTCCTTCACGCCGGTGCGGAAGAACAGGTTCAGAAGCCCCGTGAGGATCGGGTTGCCCACGTAGCGGTGCAGCCACGGCATCGCGCCCGGCCGGATGTTGTCCATGCGGTCGCCGATCACCATCTCCGCGCCGTCCTCGAGGGCCGCGACGAAGCGCGGTATGTCGTTGAAGTCGTACGTCAGATCGGCGTCCGCCATCACTATGTAGCGGCCGCTGGAGCCCGCGAAGCCGGCTAGGTAGGCGCTGCCGTAGCCGCGCCGCGGCTCGTGCACGACACGCGCGCCCGCGCGCTCGGCGAGCGCCGCGGAGTCGTCCTCGGAGCCGTTGTCCGCCACCACCACCTCGCCGCGCACGCCCATCTCACGCAGCGCGGTGCGCGCGGCCATCACGCACGCCTCGATGTTCTCAGCCTCGTTCAGACAGGGGATCACGACGGACACGAGCGGCGTGTCCTGATCCTCTGGGTCCGCGAGAGCGGGGAGGCTCGTATGGGCGGCTGTGCTCGTCGTCATGCCGTCATAACCCGTCGAATGGCGCAAGGTCGCGCGCAGGGATTGGCGATCCTATCGCACGGTCTGGCAGTCTCTGAGCGACCATGCGCATCTGCCTCGTCTACGACTGCCTGTTCCCGCACACCGTCGGCGGCGCGGAGCGCTGGTACGCGAACCTCGCCGAGCGCCTCGCACAGGAGGGGCACGACGTCACCTACCTCACGCTGCGCCAGTGGGACCGGGGGGAGCGCCCGCAGATCGACCCGCGCGTGCGGGTCCTCGCGGTCGGCCCGCGGCTCGGCCTCTACACCGCCGACGGCCGACGGCGGATCGTGCCGCCGCTCGTGTTCGGCCTCGGCGTGTTCGCGCACCTGCTCACCCATCCGCGTCGCTACGACGTGGTGCACACGTGTGCGTTCCCGTTCTTCTCGCTGCTCGCCGCCGCGCTGCTGCGTCCGCTCGCGCGCTACGGGCTGGTGGTGGACTGGTTCGAGGTCTGGAGCCGCTCCTACTGGCGCGACTACCTCGGCGGCCTCGGCGGGCGCGTGGGCGAGCTGGTGCAGCGGCTGTGCGCGCTCGTGCCCCAGCGCGCGTTCTGCTTCTCCCAGCTGCACGCCCAGCGCCTTCGCGCCGAGGGACTGCGCGGGCCGGTGACCGTGCTGCGGGGGCTGTACGTCGCGAAGGACGCGCCCGCGCAGCCGCGCGAGGCCGACCCGATGGTGTTGTTCGCCGCGCGGTTGATCCCCGAGAAGCAGGTCACGCTGGGCGTCGCCGCGATGGCGCTCGCCGCGAAGCGGATCGACGGGCTGCGCGGAGAGTTCCTCGGCGACGGCCCCGAGCGCGCGGCCCTCGACGAGGCGATCGCCGAGCATGGACTCGAGGGCGTCGTCACGGCGCGCGGCTTCACCGAGGCGAGCACGCTCGACGCGGAGATGCGCCGTGCTCTGTGCATGCTGCTGCCCTCGCGCCGCGAGGGCTACGGCATGGTCGTCGTGGAGGCCTCCGCGCGCGCCACCCCCAGCGTGGTGGTCGCGGGCGAGGACAACGCCGCCAGCGAGCTGATCGAGGAGGGCGTCAACGGCACGATCGCCGAGCGCTCCGACCCGCAGACGATCGCCGATGCGATCGTGCGCGTGCACGAGGCGGGATTCGCGCTGCGCGAGAGCACCGCGCGCTGGTACGCGGAGAACGCGCGCATGCTGTCGCTCGACGCGTCGCTGCAGACGGTGCTCGACAGCTACGCCGGCGGCGAAGGGCGCGCGGACGACGCGGGCCTCTCGGGCGATGCCGACCCGGGCGGAACGGGCGCGGCCTCTCCGAGCGCACGCGCGTAGCTCGCCAGCGTGCCCTCGGCGGTGCGCTCCCAGGTGAAGCGCGCGGCCTGCTCCAGGCCGAGGTGGCGCAGCCGCTCGCACAGCTCCTCATCGCGCAGCAGGCGCAGCAGCGCGTCCGCGATCGCCTGCTCGGAGCGCGGGTCGAACAGCAGCGCGGCCTCGCCCGCCACCTCCGGCAGCGAGGACGCATCCGCGCACGCCACCGGCACGCCGCGCGCCATCGCCTCGAGCACCGGCAGCCCGAAGCCCTCGTAAAGCGACGGGAACAGAAACGCGCGCGTGATCTTCCACAGCCCCTCCAGCTCCGCCGCGGACACCCACGCGGGGAAGCGCACGTCGCCCTGCACGCCGAGCGCGCGCGCCCGCTCGCGCAGCTGCGCCTCGTGATCGGTGGCGTAGCCCGGCAGCACCAGCACCGGGCGCTCCGGCGCTGGGACGCGCGCCAGCGCGCCGATCAACGCGAGCAGATTCTTGTGTGGGCGCTTCGCTGAAAGGCTCAGCAGCACCCGCCGCTCGCCCAGGTCGAACTTCGCGCGCAGCTCGCGCTCGCCCAGCGGCTGCTCGCGCTGGACGGTGCCGAGGCCGAGCGGGACCACGTCCACCAGCTCCGGGCGCGCGCCCGCCAGCTCGAGCAGGTCCTCGCGCGTGCTCTGCGAGTCGGCGATCACGCGGTGCGAGCGGCGCACGCCCAGCGGCACCAGCAGGCGCATGCCCTTGTCGCGGATGCCCGCGTGCGCGTCTGGGAAGCGCGCGTAGATCAGGTCGTGCACAGTCACCACGCGACGGAACGGCCCCCATGCGGGCGCGGTGCTCGCGAGGCTGTGCATCAGCTTCACGCCCGCGCGCGCCGCCAGCGGCGCCAGCAGCGTCTGCTCGCCCAGCACCCACTGCTTGCGGTCGCGCGCGTTCACCGGCACGGTGACCGCCGGCAGCAGCTCTCCCCACGGCCCGCCGCCTGCGCTCGCGGCCTCGCGGTTGACGAACGCCGTGAAGCGCATCCCCTCGGGCGCCGCCGCGAGCAGCGCGGGGATCAACTCGCGCGCGACCACCTCCATCCCGCCGGTCTCGCCGGGTACGAGGAAGATCAGGTTCAGCCCCACGTGAGTGGCCCTCGTGCTCAAGCGTTGAAGGCTAGTTGCAGCGGAGCGTTTCCCAGCCGTCGAGGGCTACGATGGGATCGATGTCTCCGACTATCGACGTGGTGATAGTGGCCTTCGGGCGCTACGAGCTGACCGACAGCTGTCTGCGCCACCTGCGCGCGCAGCGGCTGGAGCATCGGGTGATCCTCGTGGACAACGGATCGACCGACGACAGCGCCGCGCGCGTCGCAGCCGAGTGGCCCGACGTCCACCTCGAGCGCTTCGCAGAGAACCGCGGCTTCGCCGAAGCGTGCAACCGCGGCGTCGCCGCCGGCACCAGCGAGGTGGTGGTGCTGTTGAACAACGACGTCGACGTGCACAGCGACTTCCTCGAAAAGGTGACAGCGCCGCTGGAAGAGGACGCCGGCGTCGGCTCCGTCGCCGCGCTCATGCTGCAACCCGGCGAGGAGCTGATCGACAGCGCGGGGCTCGCCGCCGACGTCACCCTCGCTGGGTTCCCGCGCCTGCAGGGCCTGCAGGCGTGGCAGGCCGAACGCGAAGATCCCGTGTTAGCCGGCCCCGCGGGCACCGCCGCCGCCTACCGGCGCGCCGCGTGGGAAGAGGTCGGCGGCCTCGACGAAGCGATCTTCGCCTACATGGAGGACTTCGACCTCGCGCTGCGCCTGCGCTGCGCCGGCTGGCGCTCGGTGCTCGCCAGCGACGCCGTGGGCGTGCACCTCGGATCGGCCACGCACGGGCACCGCTCCGCGTGGCAGCGCCGCCACGGCGGGTTCGGGCGCGGCTACATGCTGCGCCGCTACGGGCTGCTGCGGGGACGCACCGCCATGCGCACCATCGCCACCGAGGCGAGCGTCGTGCTCGCCGACATCGCCATCTCGCGCGACCTCGCCGCGCTGCGCGGACGGCTGTCCGGCTGGCGCGCCGGGTCGCCCGCGCCGAGGCTGCTGCCGCCGCCGCGCGACGCGGTCGACCACACCATCACCTTTCGCGACTCCGGCGCGCTCAGGCGAGGGGTGTATGGGCGGCGCGCTGCCTGAATCGCCCGCTCACGCCGCCGGCCATGCTTCCCCCACGGGCCACGCCGCGCCCGGCGCGGCGCACCGGCCCAGGGTGCTGTTCGTCTGCGCCGACCCCGTCGGCGAGCGCATGGCCGGGCTCGGCATCCGCTGCTGGGAGCTCGCGCGCACGCTGTCCGACCGCGCTGCGGTGACCGTCGCGCACGGCGGCAGCGAGGAGGCCGTCCGCGACGGCGTGCGCACGATCGCCTTCCGTCCGCACGCGCCCGCTGCGTTGCGAGGCGAGATAGCCGCCGCGGACACGGTCGTCGCCCATCCGCAGTGGCCGCTCGTCAACCGCTGGCTGCGGCGCTCCTCAGCACGGGTCGTGATCGACCTGTACTGCCCCGAGACGCTCGAGACGCTCGAGCTGCTCGCCGATGGCGACGGCCGCGCCGACGCGGCGGGCAACGGACGGGCGTCGCTGTCGCGCCGTCAGCACACCGCCACGACGTTGGATCGCCTGCACGCGGCGCTGCGCACCGGCCACCACTTCATGTGCGCCAGCGACACGCAGCGCGATCTGTGGCTCGGCGCGATGCTCGCGCTGCGCATGATCGCGCCGGACGCCTACGACCGCGATCCCAGCCTGCGCGAGACGATCGACCTGGTGCCGTTCGGCGTGCCCGCGGAGCCGCCTCGGGGGGACGGCTCTGGGCCCCGCGAGGCGATCCCCGCGCTGGGCTCAGACAGCGAGATCGTGCTGTGGAACGGCGGCATCTGGCGGTGGCTCGACGCGGAGACCGCGATCCGCGCGGTGGCCGCGCTCGCGCAGCGGCGGCCGAACGTGCGCCTCGTGTTCATGGGCGGCGCCGCCGATCACCCCGCCGCGAAGGCCAGCACGGAGGCGGCGCGGCGGCTGGCGGGCGAGCTGGGCGTGCTGGACTCGGTCGTGCACTTCCACGCGCGCTGGACCCCGTACGCCGAGCGCGGCGCGTGGCTGACGCAGGCCGCGTGCGTGATCTCCGCGCACGCGGAGCACCTGGAGACCCGCTTCGCCTACCGCACGCGACTGCTCGACTGCTTCTGGGCGGGCGTGCCCGCGGTGTGCACCAGCGGCGACGACCTCGCCGAGCGCATCGAGCGCGAGGACCTCGGCGCGCTCGCCCCGCCCGGCGACGCGGGCGCGCTGGGCGCGGCGCTCGAGCGCGTGCTGGACCGCGGGCGCGACTCCTACGCGCCGGCTCTGCGCGCTGCCGCGCACGGCCAGACGTGGCAGCGCGTATCCGAGCCGCTCGCGCGCTGGGTCGCCGACCCCACGCCGCCGCCCGCACGGCCGGGCGAGGCGCCGGGGGCGCTGCGCCCACCGCTGGCCCAGCGCGCGCGCGAGGCCGCCTACCTGGCCGGCGGGCGGGCGCTGCTAGCCCGCCGGCGGTAGGTCGTGACACCTCTGCGCGGCCTGTGATTCCCGATCTGTCGGCCCCTCATTCCCGATCTGCCACCCGCAGATTCCCGATCTGCCGCTCTACCCCCGCTGCACGAGCAGGAATTTGTTGCCGTCCGGGTCGCGGAAGAAGAACATCGGCGGTACGGGGTCACCCATGCGCATGACCTCCTCGTCGACGTCCACGCCGCTGGCTTTCAGGCTGGCGTGGTCGGCGTCGATGTCCTCGGAGGTGAAGGCGGTGCGCATCTCGATTCCGACCGCGTCGCCTTCGCGCGGCGGCACCAGCGCGATCGTCGTGGCGGCGCCGACGGGCGCCACTTCGACCCAGCGGTCGCCGTTGCCGAAGGGGATGTCCGCGCGCTGCTCGAACCCGACCTTGTCGGTGTAGAACGCGATCGCGCGGTCCTGGTCGCTGACGGGGACCATCACCGTCCCGACCTGGCTGATGGTGGTCTTCGTGGCTGTGCTCGCGTCGGTCATTTTCGCTCCTCTGTCGTTCTGTCGATGGCCTGCACCAGCTGAGACCGTCGGGCGCGGGCAAACTCATCGGTATCGCTCTACCCTCGTCGAGCATGACAGCACCTCCAACAGGTGGGACCGCCGACGAGGGGGGCCTGCTCGAGCGCGCGAGCGCGGGCGAGGAGAGGGCGTTCGGGGAGCTCGTGGACCCCTACCGTGGCGAGCTGCACGCCCACTGCTACCGCATGCTCGCGTCGGTGCACGACGCCGAAGACGCGCTGCAGGACGCGATGCTGCGCGCGTGGCGCGGCCTGTCGAAGTTCCAGCGGCGCAGCTCGCTGCGCTCATGGCTGTACACGATCGCCACGAACGCCTGCCTGGACCAGATCTCAAAGCGCCCCAAGCGCGTGCTGCCGATCGACTACGGCCCGGCGACGGACCCGAGCGTCGGACCTGGCGAGCCGGTGGTGGAGTCGGTGTGGATCGAGCCCTACCCCGACGAGCTGCTCGGCGTGGAGGACGGCTACACGGCGCCGGAGGCGAGCTACGAGCGGCGCGAGAGCGTGGAGCTGGCGTTCGTGGCGGCGCTGCAGCACCTGCCCGCCACGCAGCGCGCTGTGCTGATCCAGCGCCAGGTGCTGGGCTTCTCCGCGAAGGAGGTCGCCGAGTCGCTGCAGACGACCGTCGCGTCGGTCAACAGCTCGCTGCAGCGCGCCCGCGCCGCGGTGGAGGAGCGCGTGCCCGAGCGCAGCCAGCAGGCGACGCTGCGCGCGCTCGGCGAGGACTCCGTGCGCGAGATGGTGGAGCGCTACGTGGACGCGTGGGAGCGGTGCGACATCGACGCGTTCACGTCGATGCTCACGCAGGACGCGGCGTTCGCGATGCCGCCGCTTTCGAGCTGGTTCCAGGGCCGGGAGGCGATCGCGCAGTGGGCGGCCGGGTGGCCGCTGTCGGGCGCGTGGCGCTGGCGCACGGTGCGCGCCAGCGCCAACGGCCAGCCCGCGCTCGGCTTCTACGCGTGGAGCGAGGAGGACGGCGCGTTCCGCCCGTTCGCGCTGAACGTGTTGACGTTGAAGGGAGATCTCGTGAGTAACGTGACGGCGTTCATCGCCCGCTCGGCTGCGCCACGGGACCGCGAGGTGTTCGAGCGCTACCCCGACGAGCCCGTGGACGAGGCGAAGGTGGACGACGTGTTCGCGCGCTTCGGGCTGCCGACGCAGCTCGGTTAGTCGGCAGTCGCCGCCTGCGTGCGGTTCGCGGGCGCGTAGGTGAGCAGCACGACCCCGTCGGGACCGAGCGGCTTGTGGTCGACCAACCGCAGCGTCGCGTGGGGCGTGCCGTCGCCGAACAGGCGCTTGCCGCCGCCGAGCACCACGGGGAAGACCATCAGCCTGTACTCGTCCACGAGGTCGTGCTCGGCGAGGCTGCGCACGAGCCGCGCGCTGCCCGCCACGAGGATGTCGCCCGCCACGTCCCGCTTGGCCTGCGCGAGCTCGCCGGGGAGATCCGCGCCGATGACGGTCGAGTTGTTCCAGCCGGCGTCCTGCGCGGTGAGCGTCCTCGAGGCGACGTACTTGGGCATGGCGTTCATCTTGTCGCCGAACTCGTCGCCGCCCATCGACGGCCACGCCCTGGCGAAGCCCTCGTAGGTGACGCGGCCGAGCAGCTGCGCGTCGGCCGCCATCAGCTCCTCGAACTTGAACCTGTCGCCGTCGGCGCCGCGGTCAAACTTGAACGACCAGCCCTCGTGCTCGAAGCCCTCGCCGCCTCCCGGCGCCTCGATGACCCCGTCCAGGGTGATGAACTCGGTTACCACTATGCGTCCCATCTCGATCCTCCTCTGGCGATTGCGGTGTAGGGGTAAGGCGGTCGCGGGTCCGAAAACTCATCGCACCTGATGGCGCAGGCGCTCAGCCATCCGGGCCGAGGCGCGCTTCCAGCTCGCGCGGAGCGACCCGCCGCGCACCCTGAATCGCGCGTCTGCGCGCCCACATTCTCGGCATACCCCGCAGCGCGTCGCGCCATGCGCGCAGCCAGATGTTCAGCTTGCGGTCGCGGATCGCCACGGCGAGGTTGATCAGCTGCGCGGCGAGCAGTTGGTGGGCGTGGCGCAGCGCGACCGACGTGGGCAGGCCCTTGACGAGCATCCACACCACGTTGCGCCACAGCTGGTAGCGGGTGAAGTCGGTCAAGCCCGCTCCCAGCGTGGCGCTGCCCATGTGGAACACCACCGCGCTGGGCGCGTAGCGGCATTCGAGGCCCGCCAGCTGCGCGCGCAGCGCCCAGTCGGTGTCCTCGCAGAACGCGCCGAAGTCCTCGTCGAACAAGCCCACCACGTCGATGGCGGAGCGCGTGTACATGGCCGCGGCCGCACACGCTCCGAAGATCGCGCGCGGCTCGTCGTACTGCCCACGATCGCACTCGCCGTGCCCCCGACGATGGCCGTTGCCAGCCCACGTCAGCACGTCGCCCGCGCCGTCGAGCACGTCGCGGCGCTCGAAGTCCAGCAGCTTCGCCGCCGCGGACCCCGCCTGCGGGTGCGCGTCGATGGCAGCCACCAGCTCCCCGATGCAGTCCGGGTGCAGCTCCACGTCGTTGTTCAACAACATCACCAACTCCGTCTCGGCAGCGCTCAGGCAGACGTTCAGCGCCGCGGTGACGCCGCGATTCGGTTGAGCGATCACCTCTACGGCGGCGCGGCTGGATCGCAGCCACTCGACGCTCCCATCGGTGGAGCCGTCGTCAACCACGAGCACGCCGAAATCGTTAAACGTCTGAAAATCCAGTGATTGGAGTGCGCCGCGAAGCAACTCGCGCCCGTTGTAGTTAGCGATCGCCACTGTCACGCGCGGCGATCGGCCGCCCCGCTCGGCGTCACTCACCTGTCCTCACCGATCAACGCGTCGAGCTCCGTCGTGGAGCGCACACGCGCCCGTTGCACGCGCCTGCGCTCACGCAGAACAGCGGGCATCCCCGCGAGCGCCGAGCGCCACACCTTCAACCACAGGAGGCCCTTGCCGCGGCGCAATGCGATCCCCAGGTTGCGCGCCTGCACCAGCGCGAGCTGCGGCGCGTGGCGCACCAGCGCAGCGGCGGGATGGTTCTTCGCCACCACCCAGATCTGGTTGCGCCAGTTGTGAAACAGCGCGAAGTCGCTCGCGCCTTTGCCCAACGTCGCGCTGCCCATGTGGTAGGCCACCGCGGTGGGCGCATAACGACACGACCAGCCCGCGAGCTGCGCGCGGTAGCACCAGTCCACGTCCTCGTACAGCGCGAACAGCCGCTCGTCGAACAGGCCCACCGCGTCGAGCGCGGAGCGGCGGTACACGGCCACGGCCCCGCACGCGCTGAACATCTCCTGCGGCGTGTCGTACTGCCCCACGTCGCGCTGCCCCTGCCCGCGGCGGTTCGCCTCCCCGCCCCACGTGTACGTGTCGCCCGCGCCGTCCAGCAGCGCCCGGTCGTGGAAATCCAGCAGCTTCGCGCACGAGCAGCCGGCCTGCGGGTGCTCGTCGAGCTCGGAGACGAGCTCCGCGAGGCAGTCCGGCTCGAGCTCCAGGTCGTTGTTGAGAAGCGCCACGTAGTCGCCGCTCGCCGCCCGCACGCCGCGGTTCAGCGCCGCCGCGACGCCGATGTTGCGCGGGATCGCGACGACCCTCACCGCCGGCCATTCCTCGCGCAGCCAGGCCACTGTGCCGTCGCTGGAGCCGTTGTCGACGACGAGCACCTCGTCCGCGGGTCGCGTCTGCGCCGCCAGCGACGGGAGCACCACCTCGAGCAGTCCGCGCCCGTCGTAGGTGAGCACGACCGCCGTCACGGTGGGCGAGGCGGCGGAGCTCACCTCGACGACGGACGGTTCGAGGAAGGCAGGTGCGCCGCGATGAACTCGTCCACGTTCTCGTTGCAGAGCTGCGGCACGGCCCTCAGAATCTCCTCCAGCGGCCAGTTCCACCACGCAATCGCCAGCAGCGCCTGCACCTGCTCGTCGCCGAAGCGCCGCCGGATCTCCCTCGCCGGGTTGCCCGCCACGATCGCGTACGGCCTCACGTCCCTGGTGACGACGCTGTAGCCCGCGATCACAGCCCCGTCGCCGACGGTCACGCCCGACAGGACGCGCGCTCCCCTGCCGATCCAAACGTCGTTGCCGATCACCACGTCGCCCTTGGACTGCGGATGGCCGTCCGCGTAAGCGCCGGGCAGGCTGAAACGCGCCCGGAACGGATACGTGGACACCCAGTCCGTGCGGTGATTGCCCCCGTCGAGCAGAACGACGTCAAGCGCTATGGACACGAACGCGCCGACTCGCACATGGGCGCTGTCGCCGGGGTAGGTGGGGATCAGCGGCTCGCCGTAGGAGTGCCGCCCCATCGTCAGCCGCTCGGTCGTGAACGCTTCGTCACGCAGGCGCAGAGCCGCTATGCGCTCGCGCCGATCGCGGCGCGCGTACGCCTGCTCGGACCACCTCGCGCCGAGCAGACCGCGCAACGCCGCAAGCGGATGCCTCATGATGCGTGAGCGCCTCCCCGCGCCCGTGTCGAGACGTTACGCAGCTCGGCGATCAGCTCCGGTGGAACCGCGCGGGTGGCCAGCAGCGTGCCCACGTACACGATGCTGGCCACCGCCACGAGCACCGCCGACGACTGGTTGGGAAGCAGCGCGACCGCACCCGCGAGCGCCCCCGCGAGCGCGACCCGCGGGACGCAGCGCATCGAAGGCACGAGATGGCGGTCGGTGCGCAGCAGGATGAACGGAACCGTCACCGCGAGGAAGATCTCGGTGATCGCGGTGCCGGCCGCCGCTCCTTCTGCGCCATACGCCGACGCGAGCACCACCACCAGGACCGTACCCATCGCCAGCCCGCCGAGATTCACCAGCATCAGCTCGCGGCTGCGCCTGAGGCTCAACAGCGCCATCCCCCACACGGCCCCCACGAAGCTGCCCCCGAGCCCGAAGGCCTGGATGCGCAGCACACCGATCGCCTTCGAGAACTCGTCCGCTCCGATCGCGTGGATCGCAAGCGGAGCGCCGAGGGCGAGCGCGAGGACGAACCAGACGCCGACGATCAGGGACGAGTCGAACACGCGCGAGACGGCGAAGGCGAAGCGCTCGTGGTCATCGAGCGCGGAGCGCGCAAAGATCGGAAAGACCCCCGTGATCATCAGGCCCGGAATCACGATCAGCACTTCGAGGATCCGGAAGGACGTCGCGAAATAGCCGAGCTGAGTCGCGCTGGAGGTCAACGACACCACGATCACCGACAGGCGGAAGTAGATCACCGCGAGCGCGACCGCGACCGAATAGGGCAGCACTTCGCGCACCAGCACGCGCCATTCGGCGCGATCGAACCGGGGAAGCAGCGGCACCTCGCGGCGCACCAGCCACGCGACGAGCGCGAGGAACACCAGACCGACCGGAAGCGCCAGCCCGACGAACCACAGCAGGCTCGCCCCGAGCGCGACGAGCACGATCGTCAGGCCGGTCATCAGCGCCTGGCGACCGATGTCGGTGACGGTCAACAGCCCCAGACGCAAGCGGCTGATCAGGGACAGCGACAGCGTCGACTGGATGTTCTGAAGCAGCAGGCCCGTCCCCGCCAGCGCGACACCGGCGAGCAGGATCGGCCGGTAGCCGACGATCACGCAGAAGAGCAGCGAGCCGGCGATCCCGACGAGCGTCATGACGACGCGCAGCCCGAGCAGGTTGCTCATCAACAGCGAACGACCGCGCGGGTCGCGAACCGACAGCTCACGCACGCCGAGCGCCGTCAGGCCGAGGTCGGAGAGCCCGCCGATGACCGCCGCGATCGACATCGCCGTCACGTAGGTCCCGGCGCCCGCCACCCCGAGATGGCGAAACAGGAAGGCCGCGGCGAGCGCGCCGAGCAGCGCGTTGAGCGCGTAGCCGACGACACGCAGCGCGCCACCGCGCACCGCCGCACCCCCGGCGTCACGGCTCTCCAGGACCGCCGCGACCTCGTCGTCGACCAAACCCTCCGACGCGGGCGCCGCGCCGCCCATGTGCGTGAGCTCGAGCAGCGGCACACCGAGACTGCTGTCCGGCTCACGACCCGTCAACTCGCCTCCGATGACGCCCGCACCGAGGCGGTCGCCTCCGGGCCCCAGGCGTAGCCGGACAGAACCCGCCGCCTGAGGTCGTCGCCCACTCGATAGGACCAAGTCTGGTTGTCGCCCACGAGCAGGTTCTCCTGATCGCCCTGCCAGAACGTGCGACTCGCCGGCCACTCCGCATGCCCGTAGGCGCGCGCGTCGCGCCCCACGACCACCACATCGAGGCCGCTCGCGCGCAGCCGCGCGGTGACGCCACCGCGCCCGCTCTCCAGCCGGTGGGCGGACAGCTTGTCCCTCGGCACCGTGCGGCACGCGCGCAGCCACGTCTCGCGTCCGATCAGCAGACCGTTCGTGCGCAGATGCACAGCCGGGAACGGGGGGAAGCCGACCGCCTGCCGCGCGAGCGTGGTTGCGAAGTCGAGCCTGCGTCGAGCACCGCTCGCCTGGCGCTCGGACTCCTCGCCCGCCGCCGTCAGATCGGCGAACACACCCTCGGTGGACGCGCGATCGCCGAACACCCGTGCGTATGGCCCGCCCAGGCCGAGGCCGTAGCGCAGGTGCGATGCCTGACTACCCCACGAACCGCTCGCAGACACCGCACCGACGCGCGGGTCGTGCGCGGGCTCGGCCAGCAGCTCGAGCCAGTTCTCCACGAGTATCACGCTGAACGAATTCAAGAACACGAGCCGGCGGTGAGGCAACGCTCGTGCTGCGCGGCTGTACGCGCCGAGATCGAAGCCGTCGTCCGGGACGGTCAGCCAGCGGCTGCAGACGTCTGCCGCGAGTTGGCGGTGGGACTCGCTCGAGCGCTCGTCGTCGAAGCCTTTGAACACGAGCACCAGCTCGTGCGGTGCTCCAGCGGCGTGACGACGGTATGAATCGAGGAAGCGCCGGAACACGTCGATGTCGTTCGTCCTGCGCACCAAATGCACCACGCCGAGCTCGGCGTGGGAGTCGCGCTTCACCGCTCCTCCCTGCGCAGCGACTCCACCGTTTCACGGATTCCCTGCTCGAGCGTGATCGTCGGCACGTAGCCCACCTCGCTGCGCAGGCGCTGCGCGTCGCCCACAATCGTCGGCGGCTCGTCGGGGCGCGACGGCAGCGCACCCCAGCGCACGCGCTCGGCGCCGCCCGCCTCAGCGGCGATCAGGCCGACGATGTCGCGCACCGCCACGGCCTTGCCCGAGGCGATGTTGACCGCGCCGTTCACATCGCTCGCGAGCAACGCGACGAGCGCACCTGCAACGTCGCGCACGTGCATGAAGTCGCGTCGCTGGAGCCCGTCGGTCGTGGCGACCTCCTCGCCGGCGAGCAGGCCGCGTGCGACGCTCGAGACGAGCCTGCGAGGCTCCTCTCCGGGGCCGTAGAGGAAGAACACTCGCCCCCACGCGAGCGAGACGTCGAGCTCTCGTGCGACGGCGGTCGCAGCGATGTGGGCGGCGTGCTTGCAGGCGCCGTACAGGGTCGCCGGCTCCAGCTCGGTGGCCGGCCCCTGCTGCGCGTCGCGCTCGCGCAGGATCTCATCGCCCCAGGCGTACTCAGCGCAGGTTCCGGCGATCGTCGCGCGCGTACCGCCGGCCTCGCCGAAGGCGCGCAGCAGACGCAGGGTGGAGTCGATCCAGCGCTCGTTCTCGGGCGAGGCCCAGAAGCTTCCGGGCGTGGCGTACCAAGCGAGGTGAAGCAGGCGCTCGGCTGACACCGCAGAGGCGAGTAGCTCCGCCGCGCCCGCCTGCAGCAGGTCGACCTCATGCCACGTCACGTTGGGCCTGTCTGGGCCGGGCGTTCGCGCGACGGCGTGAACCTCGTGACCAGCGCTCGTGAGAACGTCCAGGGCGTGACTCCCTATGAACCCGCTCGCGCCGGTGAGCAGAACACGGCTCACGTCGGGTAGTCCGGGATAGGCGCGGTCGCGCTCGGAGATCGTCCGCTCGCCGTGCGGCTGGCGGCCACTCGATCGCGAACGCGGGGTCGTCCCAGCGCACGCCGCGCGCCGCGTCGGGCACGTAGGCGCTGGCCCATCTGGTAGAGCACCTCGCAGTCGTCGGTGAGCGTCTGGAAGCCGTGCGCGAGCCCCGCGGGGATGTAGAACGCGCGCCGGTTCTCCGCGCTCAGCTCGACGCCGTGCCAGCGAGCGGTAGCGTGGGCGAGTCGGCGCGCAGGTCGACGGCGACGTCGAAGATGGCGCCGCGCACGCAGCGCACGAGCTTCGACTCGCCGTGCGGATCGGCCTGGTAGTGCATGCCGCGCAGCGTGTCGCGCGCTGGCGTTGAACGACGCGTTGCACTGCACCACGTCGGGGTTCATGCCGCGGGCTCGCGAACTCCTCGGCGTCGAACGTGCGCGCGAACCAGCCGCGCTCGTCGCCGAGCGGCTCGAGCTCGATCACCCAGGCGCCGGGCAGCGGCGTCTGCGACGAAGCGCATCCAGAGCAGCTTGAGCTCCGGCGTGCGCGCCGCGAACCGTCCGCCCCACTCGCGGATGAAGCTCAGCTGCTCGCACGATCTCGTCCTTGAGGTTCCACGGCAGGATCAGCACGACGTCGGGCTGGTCCTCGCGGATCGCCTCGGGCGAGCGGATCGGGATGTGGCTGCCGGGCAGCAGGTGTCCCTGCTTGTGCGGATTGAGGTCGCAGGTGTAGTCGATGAAGTCGCGCCGCACGCCGCAGTAGTTCAGCAGCGTGTTGCCCTTGGCCGGCGCGCCGTAGCCGACGATGCGCAGGCCCTGCTCCTTCAGGTCGATCAGGAAGCCGCAGGATCTGGCGCTTGTCCGCCTCGCACGCGCCGCCCGTAGCCGAGGTAGGTGTCGAGCTCGCTCGTAGCCGGCCGCCGCGCTCGCGCTCGCGCAGCTCGCGCGCGGCGTCGCTCTCGGGCTTGCTCGGCGTCGTCGGCGTGGCGCGCCGTAGATCCGCAGCGAGCCGCCGTGCGTCGGCAGCTCCTCGACGTCGAACAGCCGCAGCCCGTGGGCCTCGAACACGCGGCTGACGGTGAGGAAGGAGAAGTAGGAGAAGTGCTCGTGGTAGATCGTGTCCCACTGGTTCTCCTCGATCAGGCGCATCAGGTGCGGGAACTCCATCGTGATCACGCCCGCCGGGCTTGAGCAGGATCTTCATGCCGGCGACGAAGTCGTTGAGGTCGGGGACGTGCGCGAGCACGTTGTTGCCGAGCAGCAGGTCGGCGGCGGACTCGCCCGCGAGCGAGCTGGCGGTCTCGCGCGCCGAAGAACTCCACGAGCGTCGGGATGCCCTTCTGCAGCGCCACCTTCGCGACGTTGGCGGCCGGCTCGATGCCGAGCACGGGGATCTGGCGCTCGTGGAAGAACTGCAGCAGGTAGCCGTCGTTGGAGGCGATCTCCACGACGTGGCTCGTCGCGTCCGAGGCCGAGGCGCTCGATCATCTGCTCGGCGTAGCGGCGGCTGTGCTCGAGCCAGCTGGAGGAGTACGAGGAGAAGTACGCGTAGTCGGAGAAGATCTGCCTCGGGCGTCTCGAACTCCTCGAGCTGCACGAGGAAGCACTTCTCGCAGACGAGCGCGCGCAGCGGGTAGAACGGCTCCATGCGTTGGCGCGCTCGGGCGGCAGGTAGGAGTTGGCGAGCGGCGACATGCCGAGATCGGCGAACACGGCCTCGACGGGTGCGCCGCAGAATCGGCAGGCGGTGTGGCTCATGACGAGGCGGCAGCGTACCCGAAGGTCTCGATCTGCCCCAGGGTGACCGCGCGCATGTCCGCGCCCTCGCGCAGCGCGCGGTACCACTCGACGATGCTCTGCAGCGTCGCGTCGAGACCCATCAGCGGACGCCAGCCGAGGCGCGCGCGCGCGCGCGAGGAGTCGAGCTTGAGGTAGCGCGCCTCGTGCGGGTGCGGGCCGTCGTCGAGCGTCCAGCGCGAGCCCTCCGGGCCACAGCTCGGCCATGCGCTCGCACGATCCAGCCGACCGGGCGGGCGTCCTCGCTCGGCCGGGCCGAAGTTCCAGCCGCGTGCGCGTGCTCGGGCGAGTCCCACAGCGCCTGCGCGAGCACGAGATAGCCGCTGAGCGGGTTGAGCACGTGCTGCCAGGGACGGATCGAGTTGGGGTTGCGGACGCGCACGCGTCTCGCCGGCGAGCGCGGCGCGCATGATGTCGGGGATGAGCCGGTCCTCGCCCCAGTCGCCGCCGCCGATCACGTTGCCGGCGCGCGCGGAGGCGAGCCGTGGCCCGTCGGGCGTCGGAGAAGAACGAGCGGCGGTAGGCGGTCGTGACGAGCTCCGCGGCGCCCTTGGAGCTCGAGTAGGGGTCGTGGCCGCCCATCGGCTCGTCCTCGCGGTAGCCCCACTCCCACTCGCGATTCTCGTAGCACTTGTCGAGGTGACGTTCACGACCGCGCGCACGCCGTCGGCGTCGAGCGCGGACCGCGTCGAGCACGTTGACGGTGCCCATCACGTTCGTCGCGTACGTGTCGCGCGGGTTCGGCGAAGGAGCGGCGCACGAGCGACTGGGCGGCCATGTGGATGACGATCTCGGGCTCCGCGTCGGCGAGCGCCGCGCGCGACGGCGTCGTGATCGCGCACGTCGCCGTGGACGCTCTCCATGCCCTCGCCCACGCGCGCGAGCTCGTACAGCGACGGCTCGGTCGGCACGCCGTTCGAGAAGCCCGTGACGCGGGCGCCGAGCGACTGCAGCCACAGCGCGAGCCACGCCCCCTTGAAGCCCGTGTGGCCGGTGAGCAGCACGCGGCGCTCGCGCCAGAAGGCGGGGTCGACCGTCGCGATGGGCGCCTGCTCCTGCGCGCTCATGCGCGTGTCACGCCCACGTCCGCCAGGGCGCGGCGCCGGAAGCCCACAGCTCCTCGAGGTGGTTGCGGTCGCGCAGCGTGTCCATCGCCTGCCAGAAGCCGTCGTGGCGGTAGCACGCGAGCTGGCCCTCGCGCGCGAGCGCGCGCATCGGCTCCTGCTCCCACACGGTCTGCGGTCGCCTGCGAGGTAGTGCGCCGACGCTCGGGTGTGAGCACGAAGAAGCCGCCGTTGGTCCAGCCGCCGTCGCCGCGCGGCTTCTCCTCGAACTGACGAACGCGCGTCGCCGTCGACGTCGAGCGCGCCGAAGCGGCCCGGGGGCTGCACGGCGGTGACGGTCGCGGTCGCGCCCTGCTCGCGGTGGAAGGCGATCAGGGCGGCGATGTCGACGTCGGCCACGCCGTCGCCGTAGGTGAAGCAGAAGTCCTCGTCGTCGAGATAGGGCAGCACGCGCTGCAGGCGCCCGCCGGTCATCGTGTCCTCGCCGGTGTCGACGAGCGTCACGTTCCACGGCTCGGTCTCCGAGCGGTGGATCTGCATGTCGCCCCTGCCGAGGTCGAACGACACGTCGCACGTGTGCAGGTAGTAGTTGGCGAAGTACTCCTTGATCAGATAGCCCTTGTAGCCGAGGCAGATCACGAACTCCTCGATCCCGTGCGCGGCGTAGATCTTCATGATGTGCCAGAGGATCGGTTTGCCGCCGATCTCCACCATCGGCTTCGGCCGCACGGAGGTCTCCTCGCTGAGCCGCGAGCCGAACCCTCCAGCCAAGATCACCGCCTTCATGGCGAGCAGGTTATTGGCCTCGTGCTTACGGCACCAGGGTGAAGCCGGCTACTGCTTCGGCTTCATCATCCGTGCCTTGCTCCGCCGATGGCTTTCGCGACGAAATGCTCGACGCGCTCCGATACGTCAGCGGGCGAGCCCTCCCCTATCGAAAAGAACCGCAAAGGTCCTGGGGGTGTGGGGTGCGGCAACCCCCTGTCGATGGCCTCGCGGACGACATCGGCAATCGAGAGGCCACGCCGTCTGGCCTCAAACCGCAAACGAGCGTCGAGATCGTCTGGAAGCATGAACGTGATCCGTTTCATGTGCATGCCGCTCAAGCTATCGCTCCCTAACGCGAATAGCCTCTGACGCACCCGCGGCGAACGGGTAGTCGGCCTCGGGTTCGGAGCGGACGCGGAACTCGTAGGTGGCGGGGCCGGGGAACTTGAAGCGGTAGCTCGAGCGGTAGTGGCCGTGGGAGTCGGTGCGGATCACACGAAACTCAAGCCACCGCCCGCCGGGCGAGCGCGCCTCGAGCACGAGCTGCTTGCCGCCGCGCGGAATCGTGCCTCCGCGCAGGCGCCCACGGAAGCGGACGCTGTGTCCGACGCTCGACGTGCGCGGCGCGATCGTCAGCGCGATGTCCGCGCGCACGCCCAGCGTGAGCGTGCGGGTGACCGCCGGCAGCGCGTCGCCCTGGTGGCTGCGGTACGCGAAGCGCAGCGTGCGTGAGGAGGAGCCGGCGGGCAGGCGCAGGGAGAAGCGGCCGTCCGATCCGGTCGTCGGGCTCGCCATCTTTACTGGCTTCGCGCCCGTGTAGGCCGGCGTCGCCACCACATCGACCTGCGCGCCCGTGATCGGCGCGCCGCCGGGCGCGGTGAGCTGGCCGACGATCGACTCCGCATGGCCGTAGCCCACGACGATGCGCTCCCTCCTGCTGCCCCTCCACGCCACCGCCAGCGCCGCCTGGGTCGACGCGTTGGCGCCGTTCGGCGGCCCCGGCGTCCCTGGCGCGAGCGGGTTCGCGACCGCGATCGTGCGGTCAAGCACCGCCACGGAGTTGCCTGCCGCATCCGTCACGCTCACGATCAGGTGGTGGGCGCCGTTGCTCACCCGCGTCGTGTCGAAGCCCACGTCGGCGCTCAACGAGCGTTCGCAGGGCTGCGGCGAGGTGAACGCCGGCAGACCGTCCGTGGTCTCGCCCACGTCCCGGCACTTGCCGCCGTTGTCGTCCAGCGGCGTGCGTTGCACGACCTGGCCGTCCACCGTGAACACCGCCTCGTACACGCCCGCTCCCGGGTCCGTCGCGCTGAACGCCACATCGCTCGTCCCGCGCACCGCCGCAGCGCTCGCCAGTTCCCCACTCACGTCGCTGGCGCTCGGTCCCGCCGTCTGTTCCAAGGTCAGGTCGGCTGCGTAGAGGTAGACGACGGCGGCGTAGGAGTTGGGGTCGCCGAACCCAGTAGCGCATTTGCTTCCCGGACTGCGATACGAGCATGCAACGTTGACACTCAGGGAGCTGCCGATGGCGCTAGGCGGGACGGATACGAAATTGGTTTCCGACAAGGGGACAGCGAGATTCCCCTGACCACCGCATTTTTCCGTATAAACACAGGCTTCAAAGCTTCCGCTGGGACCAGCCAGCCAGAATCGATACGTCGTCGATTCACCTGACGGACCATGCAGATAACCCGCCCGCCATAGCTTCGCAGCGATCAGCTTGTTTGCCGAGGACGAAGCAAACGTCCAGGTTGCCCTGTCGACGTCTGGGAGATGGGTCGTTGCTTCTCCAAGCGAGGCAACAAGTGCACCACCTGACCCACAGGCGTCTGTCGTGTCTGTCGCATACGTGCTCCCCACCCCTATTGACCCGACCCACCCTTCCGTGCCCGCTGCCTTCCCATCCGGCAGCCGACACGAATAGACGTGGTACTGCCCGCCCCGGGCGCTCCCGGCGATGACGAGGGCGAGCCACAGGGTCGCCAGCGCAAGCTTCGATATCCGTTCGAAAACCGCCATCTCTTAACTGTTGTCGTAAGGCAGGGCCTTTAGGCCCCCCCTCCAATTTCAAAGCCGATGGGCAGCTCGGCGAGGCCGTAGATGCCGTTGACGCTTTCGAACACGGGCTCACCGGCCAGTTTGAGGCCGCGCATGCGTTGCGCGAGGAACGTGAGGCCCTCCTGCAGCTCGGCGCGCGCGAGGTTCGCGCCGAGGCAGTAGTGCACGCCCGCGCCGAACGTGAGCGCGCGTGCGCGTCCGCGGTCGACCGCGATGTCGAAGCGGTCCACGCCGCCGTCTTCATCGCCCTCCTCGCCGAGGTCGCGGTTGCCGGTGAACGCGCACACCATCACGACCGTGTCCGCAGGGAACGTCACGTCGCGGAACGTCACCTCCTCCGTGGTGATGCGCGCGGTGAACGGCGTGATCGGCTCGTAGCGCAGCGCCTCCTCCACCGCCTGGTCCGCGAGCGAGGGGTCGTTCGCGAGCATCTCCCACTGCTCGGGATGTTCGGCGAGCAGCCTGATCGCGTGCGCGAGCTGGCTCTGGCTGGTGTCCACGCCGCCCACGAGGATGTTGAACACGAGGTTGATGCACTCAACGTCGGAGAGGCGATCGCCCTCCTCTTCGGCGGCGATCAGCTTGGAGATCAGATCGTCGCCGGGAGTGTCGCGGCGCGAGCGCACGAGCGCGTCGGCGTACTCGTAGAACTCCTCCACCGCCTCGTCGATCAGCTCGCGCTCGGTGGCCATGCTCACGGCGTCGAACTGCCGCTGGATCCAGTTGGACCAGTGGTGGAGCCTCGGCGCGTCCTTTAGCGGCGCGCCCATCACCTCGGCGATCACCTGCGAGGGGTACGGCTTGGCGAACGCCTCCACGAACTCGCACCTCACGACCCCCTCCCCCGCGTCGGCGCCCGCGAGGGTCTGCTCTAGCAGACCCTCTAGGAACGCCCGCATCGCCGGCCGGTAGCGCTCCACCGCGCGCGGTGAGAGCGCGGGGTTGACGAGGCTGCGCAGCCGCGAATGGTCGGGACCGTTGACGTGCAGGATGTTGCGCTTCATCTGCTCGAACAGCGGCCCCTCGGTCACGCCGAAAATCTCTGCGATCTTCATCCCCGGGAAGATCGCGGCCCGGGTGCGCAGGAAGAACTCCGCCGACTCGCGGTCGAGCACGATGTAGCCGAACGGCCCCTGCGCGAGCCATCCCTGCGAGCGTATGTCGCTCATCGCCTCGTGGAAGCGGTCCCCGCGCATCGACGCGTCCATGTAGTCGAACGCGGGGAGCTCCAGCTCGGTGACGAGCGCCATGACGGGTGCTCTTATTTCTTCTTCGGGCTCACCGCCTGCTTGAGGGTCGCGCCCGCGGAGAACTTCGGCGCCTTGGACGCTTTGATTTTCACGCGCTCGCCCGTGCGGGGGTTGACGCCCTGGCGGGCGGCCCTTTTGACGACGGAGAACTTGCCGAAGCCCGTGATGCTCACCTCGTCGCCTTTTTTGAGCGTCTTGGTGACCGTGTCGAGCAGCGACTCGATCGCGCGGGCGGAGTCTGCCTTGGAGAGACCGCTGTCGGACGCGACCGCCTCGACCAGCTGGGACTTGTTCATGTGGAGCTTCCTTTCAGTGCTTTCGTTGTATTTCAGTTCGATGTCACCGGCGACCGGGCAGGGTACCGTGCCAGCTTCTTCCCTGGGTTGAGAAGACCCTTGGGGTCGAACGCGCGCTTGATCTGCTCGTGCAGATCGAGCGCCCGCGGACCCCATTGAGACTCCAGTCGACCGCGCTTCAGCCAGCCCACGCCGTGCTCGCCCGCGACCGATCCGCCGAGCGATACGACGAGCTCGAACAGCTCCTCGCCGACCGCGTCCGCCGCGTCCAGCTCGCTCTCCTCGGATGAGTCCACGAGCACCGTGGCGTGCACGTTGCCATCGCCCCCGTGGCCCCACGCGCACGAGCGCAGACCGTGGCGCGCGGCGATCTCGGCGAAGCGCTCGAGGCCCTCGCACAGCCGCTCCACGGGGAACACCACGTCCTCGCTGACCTTCGCGCCGCGCGCGCCCGTGACCACTTCGTTGACGCCGTCGCGCCAGCGCCACAGCGCCTGAGCGTCGCTCGGCTCGTGCACCGCGATCGCCACGTCGGCGAGCGCCTCCAGCACGCTCCCGCGCTGAGCGGCAGCCTCGGCGCGCGCGCCGTCGACCTCCACCATCAGCGCGAAGCCCGCCTCAAGCGGGAGCTTGCCCGGATACCCACCGGCGATCAGCGCCAGCGTGTCGCCATCGATGAAGTCCAGCACCGACGGGCGCACGCCCGCGGCGAGCAGCGCGCCGATCGCCGCGCAGCCGTCGGCGCGCGTGCGCAGGAACACCATCAGCGCGATCGCCATCTCGGGCGCCGGCAGCAGCCGCAGGTTGACCGCGGTGATCACCCCCAACGTGCCCTCCGAGCCGACGAGCAGGCTCTTCAGGTCATACCCCGCCACGTCCTTACTCGCCCAGCCGCCGAGCTGCACGAGCTCGCCCGGCGCGAGCACCGCCTCCAGCCCCGACACCCACGCGCCGGTGACGCCGTACTTGAGCGCGTGCGGACCGCCTGCGTTGGTGGCGACGTTGCCGCCGATCTGCGACTGCTCCGCCGCTCCCGGGTCGGGGGCGAACATGAGTCCGTTCTCGCGCGCGAGGCGCTGCACGTGGCCTGTGCTCACGCCCGCCTCGGGGAGCATCCGCCACAGCGCCGGCTCGAGCTCGCGCACGGCGCGCAGCCGCTCCAGTGAGCACACCACGCCGCCCTCCAGCGCCACAGCGCCGCCCACGAGGCCAGTCCCGCCGCCGCGCGCGACGATCGGCACGTCGTGCGCGTAGCACCAGCGCACCACCGCCTCCACCTCATCGGCGCTGCCGGGGAGCACAACCGCCTCCGCGCGCCCGTCCACGCCGCGGCGGCGCGAGCAGTCGCGGTTGTAGGGCGAGGACGGCGGCGCCTCCAGCACGTGCTCAGCGCCGACCAGTCGGCTCAACTCCTTGCGCATGATCACATCCACGCTAGCGATCGAACCTCGCGTCAGGCAGTCGTCGACCGCAACTACGGAGACGACCAAAGGTTCGAACGACTGGTGACTGGTCGAGGAGGCCCACTTCTGCGGATCGCGTTGCGCCTGAGCGCAATGGCTATGACCTTCGCGGGCCCTGCACTGCCAGCAGTGGCGAACGCCTCATCTCCACCGCTGTGGCAGCCCCCGCGGCTGATCGACCGAGCGCCGCCGTTCAGCTCTTCGGATGCGATCAGCACCATCACGTGCATCTCGACGCGCACGTGCATCGCCATCGACTCCAACGGTCACGTGTTGACCTCGGCCGATCCGACCGCTGGCCCCGCGGCGTGGACGCCAACGACCATCGGCCCGGCACACGGCTCGATCCATGCAAGCTCCTGCGCAGCGCTGTCGCTATGCGTGGCAACTGATGACAGCGGAGATGTGATCACCTCGACCGACCCCACGTCCAGCACCCCTCGATGGAAGATCGCAAAGGTGGACAATGCCTCCTACAACGCCCTCAGGACTGTCTCGTGCCCGGCTGCGACGCTGTGCGTAGCGGCGGATCAAGAAGGCAACGTTCTGAGTTCCACCGACCCAACCGGCGGAGCGCCCGCCTGGAAGGCGGTGCATGTCGACGAACAGTCCACCGCCATCGCGCCGCGCGGATTCTCCGGCATCTCCTGCCCCACGTCCAGCCTATGCGTGGCCGTCGACTTCGCAGGGAATGCGTTCACCTCCACCAACCCGACCGGCCCGAGGAGCGCCTGGAAGAGCACGAGGGTCACGCCGATCGCGATCCCTCCGAGCTCGCCTTCCACACTGAACGCCGTGTCGTGCCCGTCGACGTCGTTCTGCGCGGTCGCCGGCAACGGTCCCATCTACACCACGACCGACCCGACGGGCGACTCAACGGCCTGGTCTGTCTCAGACCCGTCGCCCCCACGAGAGGTCAGGGGCCTGGCGTGCACCTCAAGCGCTCTCTGCGTAGCGGGGAGCGACGAAGAGAAGCTGCTGGCCTCATCCGATCCCACCGATGGAGGCCATGCTTGGGCGGTCTCCACAGCGGCTGGCTCCCAGCCGGTGACGTCGGTCGCATGTCCGTCTTCGACCCTCTGCATCGCAGTCAACGAGTCCGGACAAGCCTTGACCTCGACCGCGCCTGGCAAAGCACCGGAAAGCTGGTCCTCGAGCCTGGTGGACGGCTCGAACGCCCCCACCGACGCGGCGTGCGCTTCGACATCTTTGTGCGCCATCGCCGACGTCGCCGGCAACGTCGCGCTGAGCTCCAACCCGGCGAGCGCAAATCCGACGTGGCTCCTCACGCCAATCGACAGCGGCCACTCGCTGAACGGGATCTCCTGCGTGCGCATGTCGCTGTGCGTGGCCGTTGACGACGTGGGCAACGCGTTCAGCACATCCGCACCAACAGCAGCAGCAGCCCAATGGCGCAGCGCCACGATCGATCGCGGGCACTCCCTCACCGGCGTCTCGTGTCCGTCGTTGTCGCTGTGCATGGCCGTCGACGACGCGGGCGACGCGCTCGCATCCAATGACCCAGGCTCCGCGTCGCCGTCGTGGCAACCAGCGCCGATCGACACCGGCAACGCGCTGCTGGCGATCTCCTGCCCGTCCTCATCCTTCTGCCTCGCTGCCGACAACGCGGGGAATCTGCTCGTCTCCACCGTGCCTCGGCGCGGCGCGTGGACTTCAAGGAAATTGCAGCTGCCGCCCATCGGCGAGCGCTTCGGCGTAGTCGAAGCTCATATCCTCGACGTATCCTGCGCCACGACGCATCTGTGCGCTGGGATCGCGACCGACGGCGAGGTGGTCACCTCCACCCAGCCAGCCGGCCCAGCGAGCGGGTGGCGTGACGCCCGTATCGGGTACGCGAGCGCCCTGTCATGCCCTTCGGCCTCCCTTTGCACCGCTGTTGACTATGACGGCAACGCGATTTCATCGACAGCCCCCTGGAGTCCAGCGGCCAGGTGGACGAGCACGCGGGTGATCACCGAACCAAGCATCAACGCTCCGTCCACGCTCCCCACCGTGTCGTGCGCTTCCGCATCCTTCTGCCTGGCGCTGTCCCGTTACGGAGATGCCATCGTGGGCGTCGGTGGCAGCGCGGTCGACGCGCTCCTGCGTGAGCGAATACGGCCACCCCATGCACGGGCCAGAATTCGAGCGCTGCTGCACAGCGACGGCTTCACCACATCCTTCAGAGCGCCCACCACAGGCACCCTCAGCCTCAGCTGGATACTGCCTGGGAAATCCAACCGCGGCGGCAAAACGCACAGGCGCAAGCCCGAGGTCGTAGCAACCGTGCACGCTTCACTCGAAGTGGGGGCGCCAACGACGGTTCAACTCACCCTAACCGCGCAGGGCACAAAGATCCTGCGGCATGCGAAGCGTCTCGTGCTGACCGGCGTCGCCGTCCTTCGGCCTACGGGAATGCGGCCCACACGCGTCATCGATAGGTTCGTACTGCGTCGCTGAGCTATTGCGACTATCGAAGGGGTCCGCCATCCCCCGGTAGCATGGCCTTTGCAATGGCGGTCAGCGAGAAGCCCGCGGCGCGGGCGAGCGACACGGAGGAGGGGAATTCCTTCAGAACCCTCTCCGGCGAGCCCGTGCGCGAGCTGTACACCGAGGCGGACCTGCCGTCCGGGATCGGCGCAGGCGAGCCCGCCGAGGACCCGATAGGGCGGCCGGGGGAGTATCCGTACACGCGCGGCATCCACGCTTCGATGTACCGCGGTCGGATGTGGACGATGCGCCAGTTCGCGGGGTTTGGCACGAGCGAGGAGACGAACGAGCGTTTCCACTACCTGCTCGACCACGGCCAGACGGGTCTGTCGACGGCGTTCGACATGCCTTCGCTGATGGGGCACGACTCCGACCACGCGCGCTCGCTGGGCGAGGTGGGGCGCGAGGGGGTGGCGGTGGACACGCTCGACGACATGCAGACGCTGTTCTCGGGGATCGACCTGGGCGATGTGTCGGTGTCGATGACGATCAACGCGCCTGCGGCGATCATGCTGGCGTTCTACGTCGCCGCCGCGGAGGCGGACCCGGTCAATCCGGCGCCCGCGGAGCGCCTGTCGGGAACGATCCAGGCGGACATCCTGAAGGAGTACATCGCGCAGAAGGAGTGGTGCTTTCCGATCGACCCCGCGATGCGCCTGTGCGGCGACATGATCGAGTGGTGCACGCGGCGGATGCCGCGCTGGCACCCGATCTCGATCTCCGGCTACCACATCCGCGAGGCGGGCTCGACCGCCCAGCAGGAGCTGGCGTTCACCCTGAAGGACGGCCTCACGTACGTCGAGCAGGCGATCGAACGGGGCCTGGACGTGGACGATTTCGCGCCGCGGCTGTCGTTCTTCTTCAACGCGCAGATCGACTTCTTCGAGGAGATCGCCAAGTACCGCGCGGCGCGGCGCATCTGGGCGCGCGAGCTGCGCGAGACGTTCGGCGCGAAGAACCCGCGCTCGTGGCAGCTGCGCTTCCACACGCAGACCGCGGGCGTGAGCCTGACGGCGCAGCAGCCGCTGAACAACATCGTGCGCACCACGATCGAGGCGCTCGCGGGCGTGCTGGGCGGCACGCAGTCGCTGCACACGAACTCCTACGACGAGGCGCTCGCGCTGCCGACGGAGGAGGCGGTGACGATCGCGCTGCGAACGCAGCAGATGATCGCGCACGAGACGGGCGTGACGAACACGGTGGACCCGCTCGGCGGCTCCTACTTCGTGGAGTCTCTGACGGATGAGATGGAGCGCCGCGCGTACGAATACTTCGCCAAGATCGACGAGCTGGGCGGGATGGTGGAGGCGGTGAAGCTCAACTACCCGCAGCGCGAGATCGCGGACGCTTCGTTCTCGCTGCAGCAGGAGATCGACGGCGGCGAACGTATCGTGGTGGGTGTGAACAGCTTCGTGGAGGAGAACGAACAGCCGATCCCCACGCTGCGCGTGGACCCTGCGCTGGAGCGCAAGCAGATCGGGCGCCTGCAGACGGCGCGCGCGGCGCGCGACGGCGCGGAGGTGGAGCGCTCGCTGGCGGCGCTGCGCGAGGACGCGGCGCACGCGGATCGCAATCTGATGGAGCCGCTGCTGGTGTGCGCCCGCGCGCACGCCAGCGAGGGCGAGATCGTGGAGTCGCTGCAGCAAGTGTTCGGCAGCTACACCGAGTCGCCCGTCTTCTGAGCACCCGGCGCGCTCTTCACAACTTCTTCGCCCCGATGGGCAACTTCTGGCGGTGCTTGGGTATTCACAGACATCATGCGAATTCGTAGCGTCCTGATCGGCGCGATGCTGCTCGTGGCGCTGGGGAGCACCGCCGCGCCGGCGCTGTCTCCCCACCGCGTGACGGCGAAGGACGCCGCGTTCTCCGCGCCGAACCCGCGCTGCGTGCCCGCGCACGTGAACCGCTCGGCGCTGCTGCCCGGCACGGGCATCGCGGTCTCACCTCTGCCGGACTCCTACGACGCGTCGTGGCGCACGCAGATCAGCATGGTGGGAGCGCCGTCGGGCGCGATCCACGGCGTGCACGTGAGCGGCTCGCTCAGCGGCTCGCACAGCGGTCGCCTGCGAGGCTACTCACAGGGCGACGGCGCGAGCTTCGTGCCATCCAGACCGTTCAGCTCGGGCGAGACGGTCACGGTGCGCGGCAGGGTGACCGTGTCCGGGCGCGCGCGGTCGTTCGCGTACCGCTTCGTGGTGGCACACGAGGACAACCAGATCTACTCCGCGGCGGCAGCCGGCAGCTCCTCGCACAACTACAAGCAGATGCAGCACTTCCACTCCGCGCCGTCGCTGCTGGCCCCGTCGATCGTGGTCAACGCGCGAGCTCCGCAGGCCTCGCAGGCGGACATCCTCGCGACTCCGTATTCCGGCGCCGGGCCGAGCGGGCCGATGATCCTCGACGCGGCGGGGAACCTGGTGTGGTTTCACCCGCTGTCGGGCGCCGTGGCGACGAACCTGCAGGTGCAGCAGCTCGGCTCCGCGCCGGTGCTCACGTGGTGGCAGGGGTCGGTCCTCGTGCAGGGGTTCGGCCAGGGCGAAGTGGTGATCGACAGCGCCTCCTACGACCAGATCGGCAAGGTGCACGCGGGCAACGGCCTGAAGGCCGATCTACATGATTTCCGCCTCACCGCGCAGGGCACGGCCCTGATGACGGTGTTCAACCCGATCGCGTGCGATCTCAGCGCTTACGGCGGGCAGTCAGGCGCGGCGATCACCGACGGCATCGTCCAGGAACTGGACCTGAAGACGGGCCTCGTGCGACGTGAGTGGCACAGCCTCGACCACGTCGCGCCATCCGATTCATACAGCTCGCCCGCCCATTCCGATGGCCGCTGGCCGTTCGACTACTTCCACGTCAACTCGATCGAACCGCTGGGCAACGGGACGACGCTGATCTCCGCGCGCAACACCTCGGCGCTGTATGTGCTGGGCTCGACGAGCGGGCAGATCGCCAGGCGCATCGGGGGCAAGCGCTCGACGGTGCGCCTCGGCGGCGGCGCCTCCACCGCTTACCAGCACGACGCGCAGGTGCTCGCGAACGGCACGATCAGCGTGTTCGACAACGGCGGCGTGCCGAAGGTGCACTCGCAGTCGCGCGGCCTGATCCTGTCGGTCGACCCGCAGCGCGGGACCGACACGGTGCTCGCCCAGTACGTGCACCCCTCGCCGCTGACAGCGGGCAGCCAGGGCAGCATGCAGGTGCTCGAAGGCGGCAACGTGTTCCTCGGCTGGGGCGCGCAGCCGTACTTCACGGAATTCAACGCCCAGGGCCAGCTGCTGTTCGATGCGCACATGCACGGCACCTACCAGTCCTATCGCGCCTACCGCGCCGTGTGGGCGGGGCAGCCGCACAGCGCGCCCGCGATCGCCGCCTCGGCTGCGCTGGGCAAAGCGCCGGTCACGATCTACGCGAGCTGGAACGGAGACACGCAGACGGCGAGCTGGCGCGTGCTGGCCGGTCCATCGCCGCAGCAGCTCACGCCGGTGTCGAGCGCGCCGCGAACGGGCTTCGAGACGGCCATCGCCACGCCGAGCGCGCAGCGCTATGCGGCGGTTCAGGCGCTCTCGGCCACCGGCGCGGTGTTGGGCACCTCGCCCACGATCCATGGCTGAGGCGGCTGCGTTTCGACTGGCTTGACCGATACGCGCTGGTTGATAGTCTCGATTTTACTTGTTGTCAACTGACGCTGACAAGCCCAAGCGCTACCGTCCGCTGCCCACGGGCACGCACGGTCTCGCTCCGGACGTCGTCAAGAGCGACCAGCGCAAGCGCCTGCAGGACGCCCTGGTGGAGCTGATCGCGAAGAAGGGCTACCCGGGCGTGCGGATCGTGGACCTGGCCCGGCTGGCGCACGTCTCGCCGCCGACGTTCTATGGCCTGTACGCGGACAAGGAAGACCTGTTCCTGAGCGCCTACGACGAGATCGCCGCCCGCACGGCGCAGTCGGTGCTGCGCGCGTACGCGACGGATGATCCGCACGACGAGCGCCGGCTGCGCGTCGCGATGCGCGCGTTCGCGGAGATCGCGCAGTCTGAACCGGAGTCGATCTCGCTGTTCGTGCTGGGCGCGTTCGGCGCAGGCACGCGGGCGCTGGAGCGCCGCAGGGAGACGCTCCAGGAGTTCGAGTCGCGCATCCTCGCGAGCCGTGACGGCGACGGCGCTGGGGCGGGCGGCGATTTGACCGTGAAGTTCATCCTCGGCGGCATCCGTGAGGTGACGGCTTCGCGCCTGCGCGACGGGCGCCAGGGCGAGCTGCCGGAGATCGCGGCCGAGCTCGCCTCATGGGCGGGCTCGTATCCGCGGCGACTGCCAAGCGGGCTGACGGCGCCCACGATCGCCCCGTCGAGCACCGGCCGAGAGACCCCCGTCCCGATCTCCGAGCGCGCCCAGCGCGCGGAGGGTCGACTGCCGAGCGGGCGCAGCGACATGCCGCGGCAGTTCATCGTCAAAAGCCAGCGCGAGCGGATCGTGGACGCGACCGCGGCGATCGCCGCGGAGAAGGGCCTCGCGGCCGTGACGATCCCCGAGATCGCCAAGCGCGCGAACGTGTCCTACCAGACGTTCTACGACATCTATCCCTCCAAGCACGACGCTTTCCTGGGAGCGCAGAAGGTGGGCATGCACCAGGCGCTTCGGATCACGATGGAGGCCTACGAGGCACAGGACGACTGGCCGAGGGCGATCGCCGCGGGCCTCTCGGCGCTGACGGAATACCTCGCCTCCGAGCCCACTCACGCACACCTGAGCGTGGTGGACACGTTCGCCGCGAGCCCCGAGACGATCGAGATCCGCGGCGCGAGCATGAGCGGGTTCGCCTCCTACTTCCAGCCCGGCTACGAGCTGGCGGGCGCGTCTACGGCGCCGTCGATCGCGGCGGAGGCGATCACGGGCGGCATCTGGCAGGTCTTCCATCACTGCATCGAAAACGACTGCCTCGCCGAGCTGCCGGGCGCAGCGCCGCAGCTCACCTACATGGCGCTGACGCCGTTCGTGGGGCCCGAGGAGGCCGCGAGGGTGGGCCGCGAAGCGGCTCAGCTCGACAGCGCGTAGGCGGCCTTGCCGTCCACGCGCTTGGTCTTCGTGACCTTGCGGGCCTTCTGCAGGGCGCGAATCACCTCGCGGATGGCGGGTCCCGTCATCGCGGTCACGATGGCGAGCTCCGCGACGGTGTGCGAGCCGTGCTCCAGCGCTGCGACGATCGCCTGCTGAGACTCCTCGCGCGAGGCGCGTGTCGCGGGCGCCTTCTTCTCCGTGCGGATCGCCTTCGCAGGTGCCGGCTCTGGTGCGGGGGGCGCCTTCGTGGGAGCCTGCTTCGGTTTGGAGGGCGTCTTGGTGACGGTGCGCACCACGGTCTTCGCTTTCGGAAGCGGGGCCGCTTTGCGGACGACGGAGGCTTTGGAGGTGATGCGCATCCTGCGCACGAGCGGCGCTTTCGGCGCAACTGGGGCAGGCGTGCTGCGTGCTTCCCGCTCGAGCGCGTCGGCCGCGGACAGCAACTGCTCGTACTCCTCCACCGCGGCGTGTAGCTCATCGCGGCGCGCTTCGATTTCCGCGCGTATGGTCGCGAGCAGGTCGGCGGGCTTCACGCCTCCTCGTACTCCGGGCATCGTGACGCTCAGCTCAGGGCTGCGCCGTGCAAACCGCTGGTGGGCCGCTCACGCGCGTCCCACCACTCGTTGACCACGTCGAGGGCGCCGCCGATGATGCCCTCCCGGAAGGAGGTGGTGTCGTTCAGGCGCGGCAGCGGCTCGGGCGGAACGTCGACCTCGAGGAACTCGCACAGCGGCTCCCAGCCTTCGTTCGGGTTCCACACGAGCAGCCGCTCGGCGGGCACCGTGTCCTTCACGCTCTGGTTCCAGCGCTCCATCGCCGCGATCAGCCCCTCCTCGGTGGAGGTGTCGCCTGCGAGCGCGCCGGTCCCGTCGTTCCAGGTCATGTGCCGCATCAGCGTCATGTAGCGGCGCCACAGTGGGTCGAGGACCGCGCGCGCCTCGGAGACGTGGTGGATGACGGCGTCGCCGTGGAACACCCCCCACACGGTCTTGACCATGCTGCGCGCCCATTCCTCGCCACCGCGCACGCTCAGCAGCACCTTCGCGTCGGGGTAGTGATCCATCAACTCGCGGTAGTAGCGCGCGGAGGGCCAGTCGACGGTGGAGTGCGCATCACCGAAGATGCGCTCCCAGTCGGGGTTGCCCTCGGCCGCGGCTTCCCACAGCGGCAGACCCGACTCGAGATCCGCGAGCAGATCGCGCATGTGGTAGCAGCGTCCGCGTCCGAGCTGTTCGAGGGCGAACATCTGGGTGGTGGTCGCGGTGCGCGGGAGTCCGGCGCCGATGACCTTCATGAGGGGCTTTTCATCGCTGATGAGGGGTTTTTATCATGCCGAGCCCCTGACACGCTGCGCCTACCGCGCCACGCGCAGGTAGGCGAGCACGGCGAGCACGCGCCGGTGATCGTCACCGCAGGCCGGCAGACTCGAGCTTGGCGAAGATGTTGGTGATGTGCTTCTCGACCGCGCCCGGCGTCACGACGAGGCTCTCGGCGATGGCCGTGTTGGAGCGTCCCTCGGCCATCAGCGCGAGCACCTCGCGCTCGCGCGCGGTCAGTCCCGAGAGCGCGTCGCCCCCCGCCGTTGCTCGGCGCGAGCAGCTCGGTGACGACCTGCCGGTCGAGCACGGTGCCGCCTTCGGCGACACGGTGCAGCGCATCGATGAACGCCCGCACGTCGCCCACACGCTCCTTGAGCAGGTAGCCGATCCCGGCCGTGTCCTCGCCGATCAGCTCGCTCGCGTAGGCCGTCTCCACGTACTGGGAGAGCACCAGCACGCCTAGCTGCGGCTGGCGACGGCGCGCCTCGATCGCGGCCTGCAGCCCCTCGTCGCTGAACGTCGGCGGCAGGCGCACGTCGACGATCGCCAGGTCCGGGCTTGTGCCCGGCGATCGCGCGCAGCAGACCCGGCCCGTCCTCGACCTGCGCGACGACCTCGATGTCGTTCTCGCGCAGCAGCGCCACTAGGCCCTCGCGCAGCAGTGCGAGGTCCTCGGCGATGACTACGCGCATGGCAGCCTCACCTCGACGAGCGTGCCGCCGCCCGCTGGGCTCTCCACGTACAGGCTGCCGTCGAGCGCCTCGCACCCGCGCGCGCAGACCCGCGAGGCCGGAGCCCCTCGGGTCGGCGCCGCCGCGGCCGTCGTCGCCGACGAGCACCACGAGCGCGCGCTGCTGCTCGCGCAGCACGCACCCAGCTGCGCTGCGCGTGGGCGTGCTTGGCGGTGTTGGTGAGCGCCTCGGCGATCGACGAAGTAGGCGGCGCTCTCGACCGCCGGGCGCGAGCGCGCGGTGCGTGTCCGACCTCGATCGACGTGCCGAGGCCGTAGCGCGCGGCGAGCGACTCGCACCGCCGCCACGAGGCCGCGGTCGGCGAGCAGCGGCGGGACGATCCCGCGCGCGAGGTCGCGCAGCTCGGCGATCGCGTGGCGCGCCTCGCGCTGGGCGTCGGCGATCAGCTGGCGGACCTCGGGCTGGTCCTCGACGCGCATCTCCGCGCGCCCGAGCTGCAGCGTGAGCGCCACGAGGCGCGCCTGCGCGCCGTCGTGCAGGTCGCGCTCGATCCGCCGCAGCTCCGCGGCCTGGGCGTCCACCGCCTGGCGGCGCGTGTGGGTGAGCATGTCGATCCGCGCGCGCAGCGCGCGACGCCCGCGGGCGACGAGCACGCGGTCGTGCAGCGCGAACAGCGAGTAGCCGCTGCCGGCGGTGGCGAGCCCGAGCAGCGCCCACGCGGGCCAGAAGGTGTGGACTCCCGCGAGCAGCCACGTGAGCAGCCAGGTCGACGAGCAGGATCACCGCGGCGACGCCCACCAGCGTCCACACGCAGGCGACGCGTCGCACGGCTCCGCGCGGCGGCGCCAGGCCCAGCCGGCGGCGTAGTCGAGCAGCACGACCACGCCCAGGCCCAGCCATGCCCACGCGGGCCAGAAGTAGCCCTGCCCGCTCAGCGCCCAGATCGCCGCGAGCAGCACCGCGGTCAGGAACGCCAGGCGGCGCTCCAGCGAGCGCGCGTACTCGCCGATCGACAGCCCGGCGGCGAGCGTCGGCATCCAGCGGCGCCGGGGCGTGACTCCGCTCGCGCGGAGCAGGTCGACGGAGAGCGCGAGCGCGTTCGTCCATCGCGCCTATGGTCGCACGGCGACGCCGCGGCGCGGCGCCGTGCGAGGTTCAGAGAGCCTTGGCGGCCTGCGCTCGGGCGCGATGCGCTGCACGTCCCAGGCCAGACCCGCGCGCTCCAGGCCGGAGATCACGAGACCCGAGACGTCGAACTCGCGCGCGGCCCATGCCATGGAACGCGGACGTGGGGAAGGCGTGGTGGTTGTTGTGCCACGCCTCGCCGAAGCGAGAACGGCGCCAGCCACGACAGGTTGCGCGAGTGATCGCTCGGTGGCGAACCGTCGGCGGCCGAAGAAGTGGCAGAGCGAGTTGATGCTGTAGGTGACGTGGTGCAGCACGAAGCATGCGCACCGCGCCGCCCCACAGCATCGCCTCGAGGCCGCGCCCGCGGTGCGGCCGCCGATCAGCACGCCGAGCCCGAACGGGATCGCCAGCCCGAGCAGCGACCACACGATGAACGTGCGATCGACGAACGACGACCACCGGGTCGGCGAGCAGATCCGGTGCGAAGCGCTCGCGCGCGCCGCGCTGGGTGTGGTCGAACAGCCAGCCGACGTGCGCGTGTGCCGAGCCCGCGCAGCGCTCCGCGCCAGCCGCCGCCGTGGTGTCGACGTGGGGGCTGTGCGGATCGCCGAGGCGGTCGGAGTAGGCGTGGTGCTTGCGGTGGTCGGCCACCCACGAGATCACGGGGCCCTCGACCGCCATCGTGCCGAGGACCGCCAGCAGGCCACGCATCCACGGCTGTGGTCTTGAAGCTGCGGTGCGTGAACAGGCGGTGGAAGCCGACGGTGATGCCGAGCCCGGTGGGCACGTACATGACCAGGAAGATCGCCACGTCGCGCCAGTGCAGCTCGCGGTTCCACAGCTGCCACGACCGCCGACCAGGAGCAGCAGCGGCGGGACGACGGTGATGATGCCCGTGGCGACCCGATCGAGGGTCTCCAGCACGGGGACCTGGATCTCCTCGGGCGTGGGCCCGGGCGGCACGGGAGGAAGTCCAAGCCCGACCGGCTCTTGCGTGGCGGTGCTCATCGCTGTAAGCGATGTTCGGACAAGCGCGTGGGCGCTGTCGATAGAGACGACCACCGAACAGAGGGCGGCTCTCCCCCCGTTCCGATGGTGGGGATAACCCCCGGTTCGACTCGCGTGGCGCTCAGGCGGGGCGGACGTCGAGCACGACCTTGCCGGTCGCGCGGCGCTCGTCGAGCGTCTTGAGCGCGTCGGCGGCGCGCTCGAACGGGAAGCGCTCGCCGACGATCGGCCGGATGAAGCCCTCGTCGACCATCGCGTTGACCGCCGCGCCGATCTCGCGGTTGAGGTCGGGCTTGCCCATCACGTAGGCGCCCCAGCCGGCGCCGATGACCTCGGTGTTGCGCAGCAGCAGCCGGTTGACCTTCACCTCGCGGGATCGAGCCGCCGGTGAAGCCGACGACGACGCAGCCGGCCGTCCTCGCGCAGCGAGCGCAGGCTGTCGGTGAAGCGATCGCCGCCGACTGGGTCGAGCACCACGTCGACGCCGCCGCCGGAGCGCCTCGATGACCTCGTCCTTCCAGCTGTCGCCGAGCAGCACCACCTCATCGGCGCCGGCCTGCTCGGCGACCTTGCGCTTCTCCTCGCTGGAGACGATCGCGATCGTGCGCGCGCCGAGCGCCCTTGGCGACCTGCAGCGAGGCCGTGCCGACGCCGCCGGCGGCGCCGTGGACGAGCACCGTCTCGCCCGCCTGCAGCCGCCCGCGCATGACGAGCGCAGAAGTAGGCGGTGTGGTAGTTGAGGATCAGCCCCGCGCCCTGCGCGAAGTCGAGCTCGGGCGAGAGCGGGAAGGTGAAGAACTCGGGCGCGACGGCCGTCTCGGCGAAGCCGCCGAGCGCGCAGAACGCGGCCACGCGGTCGCCCGGCTTCGACCGCCGCGCCCGCGGGGGCGCTGCGCACGATGCCGCCGACCTCGCTGCCGGGCACGAACGGGAGCGGCGGTTTCATCTGGTACTGCGCCGCGCGTCTGCAGCAGCTCGGGGAAGGAGACGCCGGCGACGTGCACGTCGACGAGCACGCCCTCGCCCGGGCGTGAGCATGTGCGAGGGCTCGGGCTCGGGCAGCTCGACGATCGCGAGCGCGCTGTCGGGGCCGGACTCCTCGACGATCTGGATCGCTCTCATCGCGGGCATTATGTCCGAGCGATCGCCGAGCATCGCGGCAGTGCCGCGAGCGAGCGCCGCATCGGCGGCGGCGGCAACCGATCGAGGAAGGGATCAGGCCATGGCGAAGGTGCTGTGCGTGCTCTACGACGATCCGGTCGACGGCTACCCGCCGGCCTACGCGCGCGACGGCGTCCCGCAGATCGAGCGCTACCACGACGGGCAGAGCGCGCCGACGCCCGCAGCGGCATCGACTTCACGCCGGGCGAGCTGCTCGGCTGCGTCTCGGGCGAGCTCGGGCTGCGCGGCTTCCTCGAGGAGCTCGGGCACGAGCTGGTCGTCACCTCCGACAAGGACGGCCCGGACTCGGTGTTCGAGCGCGAGCTGCCGGACGCCGAGGTCGTCATCTCCCAGCCCTTCTGGCCGGCCTACCTGACGGCCGAGCGGATCGCCAAGGCGCCGAAGCTGAAGCTGGCGCTCACCGCCGGGATCGGCTCCGACCACGTCGACCTGCAGGCGGCGATCGAGCGCGGCCTCACGGTCGCCGAGGTGACCTACTCCAACAGCATCAGCGTCGCCGAGCACGTGGTGATGATGATCCTCGCGCTGGTGCGCAACTACATCCCCTCCTACCAGTGGGTGCTCGACGGCGGCTGGAACATCGCCGACTGCGTCGTCGCGCTCCTACGACCTCGAGGGCATGCAGGTCGGCACGGTCGCCGCCGGGCGCATCGGCTCGGCGGTGCTGCGCCGGCTGAAGCCGTTCGACGTCGGCCTGCACTACACCGACCGCCACCGCCTGCCCGGCGGAGGTCGAGGCAGGAGCTGGGCGTCACGTTCCACGACGAGCGTCGAGTCGCTGGTCGAGGTCTGCGACGTGGTGACGATCAACGCCCCGCTGCACCCCGAGACCGAGAACCTGTTCGACGACGAGCTGCTCGCGAAGATGAAGCGCGGCGCCTACCTGATCAACACCGCGCGCGGCAAGATCTGCGACCGCGACGCGGTCGCGCGCGCGTGCGAGAGCGGGCAGCTCGCCGGCTACGCGGGCGACGTCTGGTTCCCGCAGCCGGCGCCCAAGGACCACCCCTGGCGCACGATGCCCCACCACGGCATGACCCCGCACACCTCCGGCACGAGCCTCTCGGCGCAGGCGCGCTACGCGGCGGGCACGCGCGAGATCCTCGAGTGCTGGTTCGACGGGCGCCCGATCCGCGAGGAGTACCTGATCGTCGACGGCGGCCGCCTGGCCGGCGCCGGCGCGCACTCCTACAGCGAGGGCAACGCCACCGGCGGCTCGGAGGAGGCGGCGCGGTTCACGGGGGCCTGAGCGGCTCTTCAATCCGATGACCTCTTGATCGGAGCGGCAGGCGGAGCGAGCGGACGTGCCGCTGGTCCACTGGGACGGCGACGGCGGGCGACGGTGTGGGGCCCACGATCGGGCCCCACACCGTTTTGCGCTTCACGCTATGGGCCGGTCACGGCACTTCGATCGCTCTGCCCCACGTGATTTCCTCTTTGGTCTGGAGCGTAGCCGGTTCACCAAAGGCGGTGAGGCTCGGTTTGACTAACCCGGTTAACGTATCAATCTGTTCGATGTTTTTGCTGCTGGTCGTGGCAAATATAACTTTGCTCGTTGTCACCGATTTGCCGCTCGGTGATACTAACCCCGCAACGGTACCTACCACTTTTGTTTCGGCGGTACACGAATTTCCAGCCAGCGTTGCCACTGTCGTTCCCGAGCTCGGTAACAACAACAGTCCAGCATCTCTGCCAGGTAACACTAACCCAATTCGCCCGATCAGCATGTCTGTCACCACTAATCCTTCGCCTGCGGCATTAGTGCTTTTTACGGTGCAATTGGATTTACTCGAGCCCGATGAAGTGCATTCTGCGAATTGGAGATACACCGAACCGAGTAACATCGGTGCGGTCAATTCTCCAGTGCTGGTGCCTTTCTTGCAAGAAATGACGTTAGGACCCGCTTTGAGCGTACTTGCCCCGCTGGTGCCAGTGAATTCTTCTTCCTCTTCTTTCGCTTCGTGTTCCAGGTGTTCTTTTTCCGTGTCCGACCATTCAAGTGTTCCGCCACCTGCCCATCCCACTAACGATTTGCCGGAGTATGTGCCTTTGCTTTCGCGCGCGTATGCGCAGGCCGCCCCCACGCCTTCCGACGTGAGCCCCGTAACGCTCGGTTCGATCTCCACTTCCCCACTCACGTTGATGTATTTCACAGTTCCCAATGTGTTGTTTTCGCTGGCGGGGAACGTCACGGTGCAATTAGTTGCTGCCACTTCCAAGGAAGTCGCGAGACTGAGAGTTCCAGCAGAGTCGAACTCCAACTCCACCGGTTTGGCTGTTGCCGCCAGACCGAACATTGTGCAGTTTTCGTACTGCACAGTGAAGCCCAGCCCCGCCGACGCGGTTTCTAACGGTTCCTCGCCTTCTGTGAGGCTCAATGCTTTGCAGCCAATCGTGCCGGCTGTCGTTTTGAAGATCTGTTCGCCGCCACTCGCTGCCGCTTTGTCGACCGGTTTGCCTTTTCCCGCGTTCTCTCTGAACGCGAACCACGGCCTCTCGTTGCTTAGGAAATATCCATTGCTGGAGTCCGTTGCTCCAGAACAATGGTTGGTCCCCCATTTACTTGCTTCTTCGCTCGTTTGGACCCTGTAGCAGAATAGCGTGCCGACTTTTCGGCCTTCGTTGTCCAACTCCCGGATTTTGGAGTAGCCGCCCAGGTTGCCGCCAACCTGCTGTCCGACGCAAGTCCACAGGAAGAGTCCGATCGTCCTGTTGTTGTAGTTGCTTGTTTCACTCGCGGCTGCATCCCTGCAGAGGGCTGATGCCGTCTGTGGGACGACTGCACTGGAAGCCGATGCGAGGGCGATGACAGCCGCCCCCGCGATGCCTATACGTCTCATGTTTCCCCCTTCGGTCCGCGACCAAGCGCGGTTAGCTCATCGTTCGATAGCGACACTTTCGTCGTGGTCCAGCATCCAGGGACAAGGACTGGCCGGATAGCCCCGCTGCGGGCTGCACGCCAGTCGGCAGCTCCTCCACCGTCGCACGCAGGTACAATCCGAGTAGCTCGACGCGTTTGGTACCACAGAACTATTGTGTCGCTTTTTCACCTCGCCGACAGACGACGAGAGCCCAAGCTCCCGAACGCCGCAAGAAAGGCTGGTTGGATGCTCGGTTTTGGCTCGGGTGGCTCGAGTTGAGACGCTTTGCCGTTGGCTTCGGCTCCCATGGTCCTCCACCAGCCGAGCAAGCGTGTCTCCGACTGGCTTGAGGAGTGGCCACTCGCTCAAGCCACACCGCGACTTCAGTCGAGATCGCGTGGGTGCTCGCGCTCGGCGGTCGGACGGTCCGCGGGAAGCCCTCCGAGCCGCGCCCGCAGATCGAAGTAGAGAATCGCGAGGGTGAGCGCGGCGAACGACGCGGTGAGCGTCTTTGCGACGATCCCGACCGCCACCGACGCGGCGCCTGCGGTGCTTCCGAGCGGGATGACCTCGGCCCCAACCGTTATCCCCGCAGAGAGCAGACCGGTGATGACCAGCAGAACGAATATGTGCCAGTAGTGACCGCTCGTGAGTTCGTGGCTGCGCCGCAGTGAAGGGATCCAGCCCTCGTGCTCGACAGCGGCCACCTGCGCCACGACGGCCCAGCGCAGCGCGAGCACGATTCCGGGGATTACGAGCGCGAGGAACCCGAGCGCGATCCCACCGGCCGACACGATGACTGCCGCGACGACAACCGGCAGCACGCGCAGGGCGCTGAGGACGACCTGCCCGATGCGCGGGGTCTCGCGCCGCGCGACGAGCAGGACCGCGTGTATGTGCAGCGCCGAGATCAGCGGGCCGACGATCACTGTGTCGAACAGCATCAACACGAAGGAGGTGACGGCGCTCTGGTGCGAGCCGTGAACGAGCGGACCCTGTCCGGTGGCGGCCAGCACCCCAAGGTCGAACGGCGCGATCACGCCGAGTGCGAGCGTGAAGAACAGCAGCGGGAAACGCTGGTAGACGTCGAGCGCCTCGCCGATGATCTGCGCGACTGAGCGCGGTCGCTCGATGTCGTTCGGTTCAGTCGGTTCGATCGACTCCATGCGGGGCAGCCTACGGGCCGCGCCGGAGCACTTGCACGGGCACGGACCCTGCGGGGCGCGAAGGCGCGCGGCGCCTGACAGCTACTACGTGAACAGACCGCGCTCGAGCGGACCACGCTAGTGCGTCAGCGGTGGCCCGTCTTGTGTCGCGCGTCATACCTCCTGTGTGCCTTGCTTCTACAGGCCGCACGCTTGGCCTTCGGCTTCTTCGCGCATGCTTTCAGTGCCGCTGCGAGCTTCTGCTTGTTCGTGAGCGGTTTCCTCACTCCGCCTTCTTCGGGTGGGAAGGTGAAGGGGGCGATCGCGAACTGCGGGACGGTTGGGACGGTGAAGGGCGTGAACACGCCCTGGGCGGCGCCTGTCGTCTTGAACGTGTGATCGGGCCCGTCGGTGGTGCCGGCCTGGCTGCTCGCGACCAGGCGGTAGTGGTAGGTGGTGTCGGACTTGAGGCCGGTGAGGGCTGTGATCGTGCCCTGTGCGCTGGTGAACGGCGCGAGCCCGGCGGGTGGCGTGCTCGACCCGTAGGCGGTGTTGGTGCCGTACTGCACCTCGTAGGAGGCCTGCAGGCCTTCGGGGTTCACTTCGCTTTCGATGATCGCGCTGTTTTCGTTCACGAACTGCGCGGACGCGGACCCGATCGCGGGGGGCGCCGTGAGGGGTTCCGCGGGGAGGGTCGTGAACTGGTAGTCGTGGCTGGTGTTGGTGCCGTTGGCGTTGTGCGCGACGATCGCGAAGTGGTAGGTCGTGCCGGGCGTGAGGCCGTAGAGCTGTACCGGCGCGACTTCCCTGCCGGTGAGGCCGTACCCGGCGCTCGCGTGGGTGGGCGCCGGTAGGGCGTGGCCGTAGGATTCGGTTGCCCCGTAGAGGACGTAGTAGCTCGCTTCTTCCTGGGGTTCTTCGATCTGCGGGTTGATCGTGATGTCGCCGATGAGCGCGGTGTGCTGGGTGACTTCGCTCGCTTCCGGTTCTGTTTCTTCCACGAGCGGCACCGCGAGGGTCGTGAACGGCGGAGTCACGACCGGGCCCTGCGTCGTGCCGGTGCTGTTGGTGGCGGTGATGCGGAAGAAGTATTCCCGCGCAGGGAGCAGGCCCGTGGCCAGCACGCTGACACCCTGGGCGCCCCCGACCGCGGGGATCGCCAACCCCGAGACCGTGCCGACGTTTTCGGTCATGGCTTCATCGGTGGCGTATTCAAAGACCCAGCTCGTTTCCTGATAGTCGGGGTTGACGAGCGCTTCGAACCGCGCGCTTCGCGAGCCGATCGCGCTGACCGTGGCGCTGCCCGGTTCGATTACGGGCTTTTCGAGCGCAGGCGCCATCAGTTCCTTGACTTCGCCTTCGGTCTTTTCGTGAGCCGCGTTTTCTGCGACCACACGATAGAAGTACGTCGTCCCCGGGACGAGCACCTGGCCGGTCTGAGCGGCAACGCCCTGGTCGCCGTAGCCCTGAAGAGGGGGAGTGCCTTCGGGCGGGGAGAGCGTCCCCAGGTGTTCGCTCATCGCTGCGTTCGTCGCGTATTCGAACTTGTACGTCGTTTCCTGGTTGTTCGCGTTCAGCAGCGCTTCGAGCGTCGCTTCGAAGGGCGTCACCGTCGCGGTCTCGCTGTCGATACTCGGCGGCGCGGCCAGCGTGGTGAAACTCACGGGTGGCAAGGCAGGGTCGACTTCAGAGCCGAACACGTTGGAGGAGACCAGGCAGACGGAGTAGCTCATGCTCGGCTGCAAACCCGTCGCTTCGGAGGAGACTTCCGTCGACCCCGAGCCGGTGCCGGCGTCTTCTGGAGCCGTGCTCCCTTCGCCCACGCATTCCCCCCCGACGCGGTAGTCGAACGAATAGGTCGTGTCAACCGAGTTGAGTGGTGCCAGCTGTCCGTGGAACGTGGCGGTCGTGGCTGTCACGGCGGTGGCCGCTTCCGTCGAGGGAACGGGGACCGTCGTGAAGCTTTGCACTTTGCCCTTGATCGGCGCCCCTTCTTCTTTGCTCTGTTCGTTTTCCGCGACGACACGATAGAAGTAGGTAGTACCGGGGGTGAGACCTTCGACCCGCGGGACGCTCGCGCCTCGGTCGCCAAGTTCTGCCGACAGCGGTTCGGCACCGGGGACTTCGACGATTGTGCCTTCGAGGGTTTCACCCGTGGCTTTCGTCGCATATTCGAACACGTAGTTCGTCGCCTCGTTGTTCGGGTTGATCTGGGCTCCAAGGCTCGCCCCGGTTGAGCCGACGGACGCGGTCTCTTCATCGACGGATGGCGCCTCGCCGAGCGTCTTGAACGTCACAGGCAGACCCGACGTGGATTCCGCGAGGAGGTTGCTAGCGATGACGCAGAACGTGTATTCCCTGTTCGGTTCCAGGCCGGTGAGGCTCACCGATACTTCTTCTTTGGCTTTGCCGAGCGCCAGCGCGGGGAGTTCCGGGCGGAACGTTCCTTCGGGTTCGCATTCGGAGGATGACTGCCTGTAGCTGAAGCGGTAGCCGCCGCCTTCGCTGGGACCGCCGGGGTTCAGCACGCCGTTAGCCGTCGCGCTGGAGGCGGTGATCGCCGTGGCGGGGCTGATCGTTTCGGGCTGTTCGGGCGCAGCGGCCACCGCAGAGCCACCTGTGAGTGCGAGCGCCCCCGCGAACACCGCCAGGGACGCGATCGCCGTGCGTATTGACCTCGGGGCCGACCTCTGAGCGCTCATCGGCGTGCCCCCTTCTGCTCGGTGTTCGACGTTCGCGCTTCCCTGGCCTTCTTGGCTTTGGCTTTGCTCGTCTTCGCGTTGGAGCATCCTGTGACCGCGACCGTGGTGTTGCGGTGGATTTCGAGCCCGTTCTGCGCCTTGAAGAAGGTCGGCATCACGAGCTTCTGCCCGCAGAAGGTGTACTTGGCGTGCTTCGGGAGATTCACGGCGAACTCGGAGAACGGCCCCTGCGGGAGGAGCACTTCGATCGATTCGAACGGCACGTCGGGGGTGTTGGGGAACGTCGCGCTCGTGATCCCGGTCTTGTGGTCGATGAACGTTTCGCCGGTCAGCTTGACGGTGACCCCGTCGCCCTGAAGCACCACGACCGCGTCCGGGAATTTCGCGCCGCCGTGAGAGACGAAGTACACCGGCCCCGCGAGCGGCACGGGCAACACAGGCGTATGGACGATCGCGTGACCGATCAGCGACGCCGACGGGCAGGCGGCCGGGTTCGATTCGAACACTTCCTGCAGGCACGCCTTCTGCAGCGTGGTCAGACGCGCGGGGAGCTGCTTTGGCAAGCTGAACTTCGCCTCTTGAAACCACGACTGTGCGCCGATCGCGCCGGACGGATAGGCGATCTTGAAGCGCAGACTCGCACCGCGTGCTTTGGAAACCCTCCCTGACGTCGAGACTTTGATTTTCGGAGCGAACTGAAGTTGCCGGCACGACCCCACCTCGAACGGAGTTGAGATCGGAGCCCTTATCCCCTGCGCGCTCTGCGCAGTCCCCGAGAACGCCAGAGGCGAGCAGTTCGTCGGGTTGATCATGAACTTCGCCCGGTCGATCACTGCGTTGATCTGACGCAGATTCGTCGGGACGCCGGCGAGGATCTGCGGCAGCGGGTCGGTCGTGACCACGATCTGCGCCGTGTGCGGATCGATGCTGATCGCCGCGCGTACCACCACGACACCGAGGTTGAACGGCCCAGCGATCACCGGCACGACGATCGACAGGCCGAACGGAGCCCCCTTGTAGGGACCGGTGAGGTAGATCGGCGCCGGTGGCTGCCCCGCCTCGGGTATGTACAGCGGCGCTGGACCCGCACCCGCGCCGACGATCGTGTGCCCAATCTGCGAACTGGACGGGCAGGTGCCGGCCGCAGCCTGAGACTCCCCGCACAACGGGACGCTCGAAAGCACGCCCGAGAGGCCGGGCGGCGCCGTGAACTGCAGCGCCTCGATTCGCTGTTCACCGTCACCACGCGACAACAACATCGAGAAACCCGTGTAGCCACCAGCCTGATCGGTGGTCGCGCCTGCGCTCAACGACGGTGCGAACGGCAACGGCGAGGCGCATGCGCTGCCGCCTGGGCCGGCGGTCAGCGCGAAACCGTTCGCGGACAGGAAATCGGGAGTGAAGGGGCTGCTCCACGGCGTGAAGTCAGCTGTCGTCGCGTACACCCCACACGATGGAGGAGTCGTCAACGCCGCCTGAGCGCCGCCGCTGAAGATCAACCGGAAATGGCTAAACGGCAGCGCCGGGGTGCCCGAGAACGTGCTCGTCAGCCGGCCGGTTGCTTCGTTCAAGCTCACGTCTCCGACCAGCTTCAGGTTCACGCCGTCCCCGGAGGCCGCCACCAACAGTTTGAGGTTCGGCGGGTTCGACTGCAACACGTACACGTTCCCGACGAGCTTGTCTGGGAGCAAAGGCGTTTCGAGTTCGACCGTCCCCACCTTCGAGGCGCCCGGACACGACGGCGGACCCGTCGTTCCAACCCCATCCTGATAGGGCTGGCAAGCGGCCAAGCCGTTGGCCTGACCGGGGTTGACCACCATCCCCGCCGGCAACGTCACGGTCGTGTCCTGCAACGTGGGGGACGCCAGTTCTCCGGGGCCCGTCAGGCCGTTGCCCTGGGGCACGCTCACTTCAACGGTCGTCCCCGCGGGGGTATCCGCATACGTCGTGTCGGGCGCAACTGTGATGTGCGGCGTGAAGGACTGCAGTTTGTCGCAACCCGTCATCGCCGGCTGCGACACCGTGTACTGCTTCCAGTTCGGATCGCTCAAATCGGGGCTCCCGTCCGCCAAAAACCGTCCGGGCGCAACATACGAATCGAACGCGAATTTGAACACCAGCGGCCTGCCGCACTGGCTCGGCATCGTCAAAAATGCTTCCGGCGTCAACGGGGAGGAGTGACCACCAAATTCTTCTTCGACCCGCGGGGACCCGGTGTGTTCTTCCTGCGCACCGTATCCGGCGAGCACCCGCTGACTGTCGTGGCTGTGGTCGGCTGGAACGCCCCACACCTGCTCTTCGGCACTCGTCAGCGCGCCATAGCTGTTTATCACGTTCGGTACCGCATTGGTGATGCCATAGTCGCTGTCCGTCCTCACGCTCGTGGGCTGATGCACGGAGAACCCGGTGGCGGTGGTGAACCCAAGTTCATTGGTGTGGCCGTTGTCCGGCTTCATATTGAACACCGCGTACCGCCCAGTCAGTTCCACACCTCCCGATATCTTTATGTGCGCGCTTCCCACCTGACTGGCGCCCTGACACCGGTGTGCTTCCAGGACCGCGGAGGAGCACTGCTCCACAGCGAGCTCGTTGCCAGACACCCCGCTTGGAATCTCGCTCACGATGTCCTTGATGTCCTGGATCGGGTTGTACCGTTCGCCATTCACTATCAACGAGTTGACGGCGAAGCCGACCGTCAGGCTGTATGGGTGTGCATCGGCCTGTGTCTCAGGACCACCGTAGGAGTTCGAGAACTGGGCCACGATGCTTCCCGGCTCGATCCCGAACGGCGCAGGCGCGGAACTCACCGTCAACGGCTGGCTGGCCGTCGCGGGCGCCAGGGGCCGCCCAACGGTTTCGCCGCCCGAGATCGTCGCGCTCCCCGTTCCGCTCGTGCCAGCAGCACCCGCCCTCACCGTAACGTCGAACTGCAACACGCCACCAGGTTCGAGAACACCCGTATAGATACATGGTCCCGCAGGCTGCACGCATTCGCCAGGTCCCACGATCTGCACGGGCGTCACGCCTTTGAGATCTACCGTCACAAGAATAGGGGTCACCTGGCCGCTGAGCATGGTTTCGCCGAGATCACGGACCTTCACTCTGAACGTATTTCCTCCTGTGCTGTCGCCGTTGCTGATCGGGATCCCCGTGCCGTTGGGAGTGAAGTTCGTTGGCCACGCTTCCGCAGTGATATTCCACCCCGGCGCATCCGCCGCAAGCGCCGCGTCGGACCCAAACGCAAGCGCGGCCAGCAACGCCGCCGTTAGAAGGGTGATCGCGCGCTTCAACATGGTCATCCTCTCCTCCTCGCCGACTTCCCCGCCCTTGGCTTCTTCTTCACAGCCCCGTACCGCCTCTCCGCACGCTTTTCGCATGACGTACGAGCTTTCTTCTTCTGCGAATGCTTGGCGCGACACCGCTTCAACGCCTTGGCGAGCAACTGTGCCCGGCTGGGCTTGACAGTGGCTCGCGGGTTAGGCGGGGGAACATTGCCGACACCCGTGAAGGTCGTCGTCGGCGGCGTTGCGAAAAGCGTCGGAGGCGCGGGCGCGCCCTGACACGAGGTGCCCGAGCATGCCGGCGGGGCCAACGCGGGAAACCCTCCGTCCACTCGCGCGTCGAAGACATCAGCCGAGTTGTCGTCGTCCTGCGGGGTCAACTGTCTAAGCGTGTTGATGAACACGTCGTCACCGCTCGGCGTGCTCGTCAACAACACGGCGCCCGACGCGATCAGATGAAGCGCACCGTGCTCATACTCGTATACGTTCGGTTCGAATTCCGATGTGAGCGCTGTGTTGCCTCCCGGTTGATGCGCTTTCGTCGGTGGAGCGTCCGCGGTCAACTGATCCGGCGAGCTGAAGAACACACGACTCCCGTCGTCGCTAATCGCACGCGGCAGCGGCAACGTGCCAGGTTCTTTTGCGCTGTCGAAGAATCCTTCGATCATTCGTTCCGGCAGCCGGCCACCGCCCGCCGGCGGGGCCCCCGACGGGTCGCACGAGACACAGTTGAGAGCGCCGGTCGCGGGCGTGTAAAGGTAGATCTCGGCGCATGGTCCAGGTTCATGCACGGGTCCCTGTTCGGTGTTTCGATTGCTGCATTCCGGACCGAAGTTGTCGTATTCGGTGACGCGTTCCTTGGAGACAAAGAGGAAATGCTGGCCATCTGGCGTCAGCTCTGAGGTGAGCCTGGCTTCGGTCGCCGAGTTGGCGTACTGCAGACCCGTGTGCAAGGGCGCAAGTCCTGCTCCGGGCGCGATGAAACGCGTGCCGCTGTTCGACGCGTCGTACACGTACAGGTTGCTGACACCGGGTTTCGCACTCTGTCCGCGACGGTTGGGTTCCGCGGTGAGCACACTTGACGCCGTGAAATAGACGAACCTTCCATCTCTCGAGGCGCCAAGAAACGTGACTTCAGCCGCCCCGCTTGGGCCCGCGGTGTTGTTTTCCGGCGTGAGATCTTTCAATCCGCCGGGCTGTGAGCCCATGGGTATCGTGTACGCATACAGATCCTTTCCTTCGTCTGAGCCCCCGGTGTTCGCGTCTTCGGTCAGCTCCTCTTTGGAGACGAAGAACACCGTATTGAGACGACCGCCCTCTTCAGAGGAACCGGCGTACAGCTTTTCCTGAGGACCACTCGGGTCACCGCCTGCCCGCCGGGAGAAGGACACCTGCATGGTCTTTGTGCCATTCTCACGGACATACAGCTCAGGCGGTGCGCAGCCGGGCGCCCCTTCCCGGTACGGAAAGGGATCCGGGCTCGTGAAGACGACCTGACTCCCGTCGCCGGAGACCGAGCCCGCGATAGGAGCAAAACCACGCAGCGCCAGAAACCAGAATTCAGAGCCACCGTAGTTGCCCATCGCCGCACCGCACGCCGGCACCCGACAGCTCCCTTTGTCGAGACCACATTCGGATTCTGAGGCGACAGAGGGAACAAGGCCGACGAGCTGGTCCTGCCCGGCCGCCGACTCATAGACCTCAAACCCATGTTCATGCGTATCGGATGGATATTCGGGCAACGAAGCGGGCGGTGCGAGCAACGGATGGGCCTCGCTCCAGACAACATCCTGTAGGTTACCCGACGCACCCGCGAATACGGCGCGATTCGTAGTACAGAAATTGGGTTCGACCCCGCCTTCGCATTCCCCGGGTTCGATGACAGGCAGATTGGGGGCGGGAGGCCCTGTCACCCACGTCAGTGGCCCAGTCGGCCCGGGGCGCAGGTACTCAGACATTCCATGGAGCGTATCCCGTGGATCCAGCGGCATTTTCACGCCGAAGGCAAAGCTCGAGAAGTCCTCACTCACCGCGTTCAGCGAAACTGTTCTTTGATCGATGAAAGACGCTTCTGCAGTAGGTGGAGGCCCGATCTGGACCCCGCTCCAGCCAGTCGGGGTGCGGGTCTCGAGCATCCAGGAGGCGTTGTTCGACAGCAACGCGTTACGAGCACCGCCATCGACAATGACGTGGTCACCACTGGCGTCCGTTACCGCGAGCCCTGGCAAGACGCTGTAACCACCCTTTTCGACCGGGCTGACCATCTCGTACGCGCGATTGTCGGGGAGAGCGGCAATAGCCGATCCAGCAAGGGCGAGCACGATCCCCGTCACGAGTGACGCCAACGCGCAGCTCACCAAAATACGCCATCGAGAATCCATCCAGATCAACCTCCGCCCTCTCTTATTGCCATCCAAAGCCATCATGTGAGGGCTGGACCAGACGCAGCCCAGCCCTCACTACTACATGGATCAGCTACCGATGACTATCCCCGGTCAAGCTAGTCCCACTTGAGGCTGCCAGAGGCAGCGTCCACCCATGCTAACAGCAGCCCCCGATACGTACCATCTTTATGTTCACCTTCTGCACCACACAGCCCTTCGCCACCGCCAAGGTTGGTGACGAAGTCTAAGATTTTTTCGACTTCTGCATGCGCTAAGAGCCGGGATTCTCCGGTGTTCGGGTCGACTAAGTACCTGAGTGTTTTGAGATTTGCGTTGCCAGTAGGCCGGACTTCGATTCTACATAGCGCGGTTGCTTCAATAGTGATTGTTTTGTTTATGACGGAAACACTTCCGTTGGCGTTGAGTTCATATTCCGCAGGAGAGACGGTGACATTTTTGACACCGAACGCTTCGCAATTCGTGTAGATACCCACTACTGTTTGCTTTTCCGATTCTTTGAGCGTGATTTTGCCGTGGAACCGTGCATGTTTGCAGGTAACTTGAGTTCCACCGGCGAACGGTGTGAACTTTTGCGCTCCCTCGGCTAATATTAAGAGTAACGCAGGCGTCGCCCCGGTCCATAAGAACGTGTGCGCCTGCGCAGCCCCGGCAGACAGTACGCCGAGGGCGAGAATGGCCCCGAGGGCCATAGCCGCTGTAGTAATACGTCGCATTGAATTTCTCCTTTGTTGCGTCATTGAACACACCTGCCAGCGGCGTCCACACTGGTGGGTACCTCCGACCGGTGGTTTCTGTTGATGGGATAAATCGGAATAGTGCTCCTGTGCATTGCTTACCTCAGGTGTCGCCCAAGGGCCACCGCCCACTGACCCACGATGGAATTCCCCTCAAGCAACTCCCGGCTCCTGGGCTATGACGCGCCAAGAGCTACCTACTGAACCAGATCTACACGGCCATGTCAAGAGGTCAAGGGTGCTGCATTATTCGAAGCTACGAACTTAGAGTCCCCATAAGCGTGGTTCTTACAAACGCTATCTAGTAATACACATAAGCAGAACTATTAGTAATGGCGGCTGGAAACGCTGTCAGAGAACTGGGCCGGGAGACCGTGATTGCGGGGGCTTGACCATGCGCGGTTTGACCTTGTGACTTTTGTAACATTGAGATCCGGTAAGCGCTCCATGTTTTCGACTCGGAAATTTGAGTCGTTCCACCGGACGAAATGTGCGCAGCACTCGCGCTGGGCGCGGATCCCCGCGGGGATCCGAAGGCGCGCGGCGCTGCCCGCTACTGCGTGAGCAGCCCGCGCTCGAGCGCGTAGCCGACCAGCTCGGCGCGCGTGGAGAGGCGCAGCTTCTGCTGGATGTGCGAGCGGTGGGTCTCGACGGTGCGCACGGAGAGGTAGAGCTGCTCGGCGATCTCGGCGTTGGTGTGGCCGAGCGCGATCAGCCGCAGCACGTCCACCTCGCGCTCGGAGAGGTCGTCGGGCGGGCCGGGCGGGGGCTCGGAGGCGATGCGCGCGCCGAGGCGCGGGTTGAGGTAGCTCTCGCCGGCGGCCGCGCGGCGCACGGCCTCGACGAGCTCGTCGTCGGCGGCCTCCTTGAGCACGTAGCCGAGCGCGCCCGCGCCGAGCGCCTCGCGCGCGAACGCGGGCTCCTGCTGCATCGTCAGCACGACGATCTGCGTGTCGGGCGACTCCTCGCGGATCACGGGGATCGCCTCGAGGCTCGAGCCGCCGGGCATGTTGAGGTCGAGCACGAGCACGTCGCGGGTGGTGGCCGCGCACGTAGCGCCGGGCGCTCTCCACGTCGCCCGCCTCGGCGACGACCTCGAAATCGCTCTCGTTGTCGAGCAGCATTCGCAGGCCGCTGCGCACGACGGCGTGGTCGTCGGCGAGGACGATCCGATCGGCTCCGAAGCGGGCCTCGCCAGCGGCGCTGTCGGATCCTGCGGCGCTCATGCGACGCTCACGCGGCAAGGACGCCTACAGCTCTGCGTTGGCGGAGGCTCAGGCGGCCGGTGCGACGCTCTGCTCGTCGGCTGCGCCAGCGGCACGTGGGAGCACGAGCAGCGAGCAGCGCGCGTGGCGCTCGAGATAGTCGGAGGTGCTGCCGAGCACGAGGCGCTGCGCAGCGGGCCGTAGCTGCGCGAGCCGACGACGAGCAGGTCGACCTCGTCGCCGAACGCGGCGAGCTCCTCGCCGGTGAGGCCGTACACGGCGCGGCCGCTCGACGCCGTCGAGCTTCGCCATGCGCTCGTTGGCCTCCTTGAGCATCACGTCGACGCTCTCGCCGATCGTCGGCGGCATCGAGCCCGGTGAACGCGTACGTCGGGATCGCGACGACTTCGAGCGCGTTGATCCGCGCGCCGCGTCGACGCGGCGAGCTCGCGCGTGGCGGCGAGCGCGGCGTCGCTCTCGGGCGAGTCGTTGTAGCGCGACGCCGACCTTGCGCGAGCGGCGTCGGGTGCTCGGCGTAGCCGCGCGCGGCGATCGCGACGGCGCAGGGGGCGCCGTTGAGCGCGGCGCGCGTGTCGTCGCCGAGCATCGCGCGGCCGAGCGCGCCGCGGCTGCAGGAGCCGACCACGAGCAGGTCCGCGTCCTGCTCCTCGGCCTGCGCGGTGCAGGCCCGCGCCGGGCGAGGAGGCGATCACGCTGACGAGCTCCGCGTCGACCCCGGCGGCGGCGCGCTCGTCCTCGAGCAGCTTCGCTGGAGGCGGCGCGCTCCTCGGCGAGCAGGCCGGGGGTGATCGGCGTGCAGCGGGTGCAGCTCGCCGGTGTGCACGTGGGCGAGCGTCAGCTTCGCCGCCGGGATCGGCGAGGCGCGTGGCGAGCGCGATCGCGTCGCGGCCGCCGCGTCTGCCGTCCACTCCGACGAGCACGTTCTCGAACATCTCGTCTCCCTTGGATCGGTGCACGCGATGCTAGGTCGTGCGGAGCGAACGGGCGTCCGGGATTAGCACACGCGAGCTGTTGCGGCTTTCTACGGACGCGCGGCGCCCCGCAGAGACCGCCTAGCATGGACGCATGCCGGACGCGTCTTCCAGCGCCGAACGCTCGGACGCGCACCCGCCGATGCCGCGCGACAAGCGCGGCTGGCAGGTCTCGCCGGCGCCCGACGGGCGCGGCATGCCCGAGCAGGCGCCGAGCGGCCCGCCGCCGCACCGCCGGCCGGGCTTCCTGTGGTTCGTGCTGCTGCTGATCGCGCTCAACTGGCTGTCGGTGCTGCTTCTTCCAGCCCGCGCGCGGGCGAACCGCGCGTGACGGTGCCGTTCAGCCCGTACTTCCTCGAACAGGTGAAGGCCGGCGCAGGTCGAGCTCGATCTCCTCCAAGGGCAACACGATCGAAGGGCACAGTTCAAGGCGAAGCTGCGCTACCCGCCGAGCGACAAGAAGGCGACGCCGACGAAGCTGTTCGCGACCGAGGTGCCGACGCTTCTGGAACGGCAGCCAGCTGTCGGCGCTGCTGCAGGAAAAGGGCGTGCAGATCAACGCCAAGTCGACGAGCACAGTCGCAGTCGCTGCTGGCGGAGCTGCTGCTCGGCTTCGGCCCGACGCTGCTGATCGTCGGGCTGTTCGTGCTGCTCGCGCGCCGCGCGGCGAAGGCGGGCGGCGGGATGGGCGCGCTCGGCAACTTCGGCCGCTCGCAGGCGCGGCGGGTGGACCCGGAGACGATCCGCGTCACGTTCGACGACGTCGCCGGGATCGACGAGGCCAAGGCGGAGCTGTCGGAGATCGTCGACTTCCTGCGCAACCCCGACCGCTACGGCAGCCTCGGCGGGCGCATGCCGCACGGCGTGCTGCTGTCCGGCGCGCCGGGCACGGGCAAGACGCTGCTCGCGCGCGCGGTCGCCGGCGAGGCGCACGCGGCGTTCTTCTCGATCTCCGCCTCCGAGTTCATCGAGGCGATCGTCGGCGTCGGCGCCTCGCGCGTGCGCGACCTGTTCGCGAAGGCGAAGGAGGCGGCGCCGGCGATCATCTTCATCGACGAGCTCGACGCGATCGGGCGCTCGCGCCAGGGCTCGGTGTCGGTGACCGGCGCCAACGACGAGCGCGAGCAGACGCTCGACCAGATCCTCACCGAGATCGACGGCTTCGACTCCTCCGAGGCGGTCGTCGTGCTCGCCGCGACCAACCGCCCCGACGTGCTCGACCCGGCGCTGCTGCGCGCCGGGCGCTTCGACCGGCGCGTGACCGTGCAGGCGCCCGACCGCGACGGGCGGCGTCGAGATCCTGAAGGTGCACACGCGCTCGATCCCGCTCGCCGACGACGTCGACCTCGAGGCGATCGCGGCGAGCACGCCGGGGATGGTCGGCGCGGACCTCGCCAACCTCGCCAACGAGGCCGCGCTGCTGGCGGCGCGACGCGGGCACGAGAAGGTGCAGATGAGCGACTTCACCGACTCGCTGGAGAAGATCATGCTCGGCTCCCCGCGCGGCATCCTGCTGTCGCCCGGCCGACCGCGAGCGCACCGCCTACCACGAGTCCGGGCCACGCGCTCGTGGGCATGCTCACGCCGGGCGCGGACCCGGTGCGCAAGGTGTCGATCATCCCGCGCGGCATGGCGCTCGGCGTGACGCTCTCGACGCCCGACAGCGACCGCGTGTCCTACTCGCTGCAGGAGCTGGAGGCGAAGATCCACGTGGCGCTCGGCGGGCGCGTGGCGGAGGAGGTCGTGTACGGCACGATCACCACCGGCGCCGAGTCCGACATCCAGCAGCTGACGCAGATCGCGCGCCAGATGGTGGGACGCTGGGGCATGAGCGCCGCGGTCGGGCCCGATCGCGGTGCTCCCCGCCGAGGGCCAGGGCCCGCTGCTGCCGGGCGTCAGCGAGACCTCCGAGCACACGCAGCGCACGGTCGACGAGGAGGTGCGTCGCCTCGTCGAGAGCGCGCACCGCGAGGTCACGCAGCTGCTCGAGGAGCACCGCGAGCAGCTCGAGAGCCTCGCGCAGGCGCTGCTCGAGGCGGAGACGCTCGACGCCCCCGACGCCTACGCGGCCGCGGGCGTGCCCACCTCCCCTCGGAGGAGCCCTCGCCCGCAGCCGTCTGAGGGCGCGCGAGCAGCTCAACGCCGAGCGTGCACACCGCGAGGCTGACGAGCGCCGCGACGACGATCGCGGTGGCGGTGACGGGCGAGAGCACGTGCTCGGAGAGCCCGAGCGAGGCCACGGCCGCGGGCACGCCGAGCTGCGCGGTGGCGGCGAGCGCACCGCGGAGCGGTTTGCGCACGAGCAGCGCCGCGAGCAGCGTGGATCGCGACGTTCAGCGCCGCGAGCGCCGCCGGCGAGCGCGAGCATCGCGGGTTCATTGACGAGCGCCGAGATCGAGCCGCGCGCCGAGCACGACGAAGAACAGAGGGATGAAGAATCCGTCTGCGACACCGCGCATCTGCGTGGAGAGGCGTTTTGGACCGCCGATGATGGCGACCATCAGACCGGCGCCGAAGCCCGCGATGAGGACGCTCGTGCCGCCCCTCTGCGCGACCCAGGCGAGCGCGAACAGCACCAGCAGCGACAGGCGCAGATCGAGCGCCCAGTGGCGCCGCTTCGACAGGTGGCGCACGCGGTGCACCCAATCGCCGAGCGCCACGATCGCGCGCGGCGAGCAGCAGCGCTGCGGCGGCGAGCGCCACGAGCAGCGCGCCCAGCGCGGCGTGCCCGACGCGGTGGGGCTGCAGCACGATCGGCACCGAGCACGATCGTGACCACGTCGGCGATCGTCACCTGCGCCATCACCGTCATCACCGCGGCCGCGCAGGTCGAGCTCCTCGATCGCCGGCAGCAGCACCGCGGCCGACCCCGACGCGAGCACCACCGCGTAGACCGCCGCGTGTCCGCCGCCCGCGATCGCCGCCGCGAGCAGACCCGCGGGCACCGCGAGCACGCACACGAGCGCCGCCAGCAGCGCGCCGTCGCGAACCGACGCGGCCAGACGCGGGTCGCGCAGCGGCAGGTGCATGCCGACGGTGAGCATCAGCATCGCGAAGCCCACCTCGCCGAGGAACGCGATCGTGGGGTCGGTGGGGTCGAAGCCGTCTGCCACCGCGGGGCCGACCAGGATGCCCGCGAGGATCTCGCCCACGACGACGGGCACGAAGCGACGCTGCACCGAGCCCAGCAGCGGCCCGCCGAGCCCAGCGAGCACGATCACCACGAGCGTTCCGAAGCCCACGGCCACAGTATCCGTGTTTTCCCCGGTGTCGATCGGCGAGTTAACCCGGTCGCAGGAGCCCCGCCGTGGGTCTAGTTTGAACGCATGGACTTCGACCTTCACTCAGCAGGACCCAGCGAGACCCGCACCACGACGCTCGCCACGGCCACACAGGTGATTCGCGTGGTGCTCGCCGACGACCACCTCCTCAACCGCCGCAACCTGCGTCAGCTGCTCGAAGGGCGAGCACGACGTGGAAGTGGTGGGCGAGGCCGACGATCACGTGTCGGTGACGAGCATGGTCGACGAGCATCGCCCGAACGTGCTCGTGCTCGACCTGCGCATGGCCGGCGAGTCGAGCATCGAGACGATCCGCGAGCTGAGCGAGCAGTCGCCGGAGACGGGCATCGTGGTGACGTCCATGGAAGACAGCCCCGTGTTCGCCCAGCACGCGCTCGACGCGGGCGCGCTCGGCTTCGTCGCCAAGGAGATGGCCGACGAGGAGCTGCCGCAGGCGATTCGCGCCGCCGCGGACGGCCAGCGCTACGTCAGCATGCGCATGGCTTCGCGCCTGAACGCGCTGCACCGCGCGCTGGAGGACAACAAGCTGAGCCAGCGCGAGGTCGAAGTGCTGCGCCTGATCTCACTCGGCCACACCAGCGTGGAGGTCGCGCAGAAACTGCACCTCTCTCCGCGCACCATCGAGACGCACCGCGCGCACATCCACACCAAGCTCGGGCTCACCACCCGCGCGGAGCTGGTCGCCTACGCGCTGCGCCGCGGGTTGATCGGCGCGCCTCAGCCTGACCCGCGAGCCTGACCCGCCGCGCCGGAGCCTGACCCGCGCCAGCTCAACGCGGCGCGACGCGAGGCGCGCGTTCGACGCCACCGCCCCGCCAGCCGCGCCCGATGCGGGCGATGAAGCCGGCTATGACGGCGCCGACGATCAGGTACACGATCGCAGCTATGCCCCAGTTGATCGTGATCGCGCGCTTGGGGTGGCCGTTGAATTCGATCAGGCCGGTGAACGCGCCGGCGAAGAAGTTCGCGCCTTCGTGCAGCCCTTTGACGATCGTGTTGTGCGCATTCGCGTCCACGTCGCGCAGCACGATCGCGAGCACTATCAACAGCGCGATCAGTCCCGCCACCGTCCGCACGAGGCGGGCGATCATCAGCACGCCCGCTCCGGCCGCCCCCACCACCGCCGCACCCGCTTCGCCGGCACGCCCCGAGCGCGGCCTGCCTTCGGCGGGCGCTTCGCGTTCGCGGCGCACTGGCCGCCCGACCCGTTCACGCCCGGCCGGCGCTCCATCCGCGCCTGTTTCGGCGGGCGCTTCGCGTTCGCGGCGAGCGAAAAGCCTCATGAGAACCGAGCGGGAGTCGAGTTGACGGCCATGGGTGTGCATTACCCACGACCGTGTTGCGCAAACGTCGCTACTTGCCGCGACGCGCCTGGGCGGGCTTGGGCGGGTAGCGTTTGCGCTCCTCCGCCGTCATCTTGCGGATCGTGAGCGAGCCTTCTTTCAGCTGGCGCTGCACATCCTCGAGTTTCACTCGGCGCTTCTCCGCCGCGCGATCTGCCTGCGTGAGCATGCCCCCATTTTAGCGCGTTTGTCTCATTTTTCGGGCACTTTCCGGCGCTCGGTCCGACCACGCCGAAGGTGGGCTCACCCCGCCCTATCGCTGCGGTGGCTGCTCGCCGTGGTGGTAGTCGACCGTGTCGCTCATGCGAAACATCGCGCGCAGGCCGCCGCCGTCGGGCAGCCGCTCGAACGCGCCCAGCTTGCCCGAGTCGGGGTACATCACCACATCCGGTTCGCCGCTGGGGCTGAACGCGAGGAAGCGCACCGTGTCGGCGCTGCGATTCACCAGTTGATGCCCGCCGCGCTCGCCACGCGGGAACGCCACCACCTCGCCCTCCGCCAGCTCGCGCCAGCCGTCGGGCGTTCTCAGGCTGGGGGTGCCGTGCAGCACCAGCACCAGCTCCTCCTCCGCGAGGTGGTAGTGGTATGGGTACGCCGCTTCGCCGGGCGGCACCTCCCACATGCTCAGCCCCAGCCGCTCGCTGCCCGCCTGGCGGCTGAGACGGGCGCGCGAGCAGAGGAAGCCGGGGTGTTCGCGCGGCTCGTCGTAGAGGGGATCGTTGATGTTGACCATGCTTCCGCAGGGTAGTGACCGGCGGGGCAGTCACCGCGACAGCGCGATCGCCGCCAGCGAGACCCACGCGACCGAAGAAGCGGTGAACAGCAGAGCGGTGAACCCCCTGTAGGCGAGCCTGTGCGCCAGCTCGGGGCGCACCGCGAGCGGCAGGAACATCAGCGGCTGCAGGAACGCGCCGAAAACCAGCAGCGAGCCCACCCACGTGGGGACGGGCCTCACGGCGAGCCCCACCACGGTGACGATCGTGCCCATGAAGATCAGATCGAGATGCGCCTGGCGGATGCGGCCGAGGTGACGGAACCCGGCGCGCTTGAGCGCGTCGGGCCATTCGACGATCGCGACCATCGCCCAGCCCGACAGCGCGGCGAGCGCAAGCTCGCAGATCCCGAGCTTCACCAGCAGCCCCAAGTCCTCACCTCCTCTTTCTAAAATGAACTTCTATTACTGTAGTAAAATTACACTACTGCTAGGATATTGCAATGAGCGTTGTGGACAGCGCAGCAGGCCAGCGCCAGGATCGCGAGGGGTCGCGCTCGGATCGGCGCAGGGCGCGCACCGCCGCCGCAATCCGAGACGCGGCGGAGCGTCTGTTCATCGGCCGCGGATACTCGGCGACCACGATGGAGGACCTCGCGGAGGAGGCCGACGTGGCGGTCGGCTCGATCTACGCGCACTTCGGCAGCAAGGAGGGCGTGTACGGCGCGCTGATCGAGCGTGCGCTGGAGCTCGACGAGCGCTACTGCGACGAGGGCTTCAACGCGGGTGAGCTCCCCGCGGAACGGCTGTTCGGCCTCGCGGAGGGCTACCTGCGCTTCGCGCGCGAGCACCCCGGCTACTTCCAGCTGTTTCGTTTCCCCCCGCCCGACCGCCCCGGCGCGGAGCTGACGCCCACCGCGAGCGCCAGGGTGGCGCAGCGCATCAACGACGAGACCGAGCGCATGGCCGGCCAGATCCAGCTGGCGATCGACGAAGGCGCGGGGAGGGTTGTGGACGCGCAGAGCGCCGCGCGGTTTTTGTGGGCCGCGTGGGACGGGGTGATCTCCTGCCACGTGGGGCCCAGCAACATGGGGCTCACCGACGAGGAGTTCGAGGCGGTGCTCAACAGGGCACGGGAATTCTTCGCGCTGGGCCTGCTCGCCATATCGCAGCCCGGGGAGCGGGCCGGCGAGCAGTCGTGATCCGGATCGCCGCGGACGGCGACTACGGGCGCGCGGCCGATGGCGCCGCGGCGATCGCCTGGAGCGCACACGAACGCGACGCGCTCATAGACGGACGCCGGGTGCGTTACGTGGACATGGGCGAGGGCACGTCGGGGTTCGTGTGCGTGCACGGCCTGGGCGGCTGCTGGCAGCACTGGTCGCAGACGCTCCCCTCGCTGGCGGGGCATGGTCGCGCGATCGCGCTCGATCTGCCCGGCTTCGGACGCTCGCACATGCCCGCTGCGCCGATCACGCTGGACGGGCTCGCCGACGCGGTGGCGGGGCTCGCGCGCGCGGCGGGACTGGAGCGGGTGGCGTTCGTGGGCCACTCGATGGGCGGGCCGATCGCGTTGCGCTTCGCCGCGCGCCACCCGCAGTTGGCCGACCGGCTGATCCTGCTGGCGGGGACCGTGCGGATGTTCAGCGCGCTGCTCGGACGGCGCAACGTGCTGCGCACGGCGCTCGAGCGGCCGAAGGACACCGCGGCGATCTATACGGAGGCTCTCACGTGCGGCCTGCCGCTGCCGGGATCGGCGAAGCGCGCCATCGCCAGACGCGGCCCGTTGCGCACAGCGGCGCTGTGGCCATACGTGCATCGCCCCAACGACCTGCCGCCGGAGACGGCCGCCAACATCCTCCACGGAGCGGGAGCGCCAGGTGCGCGGCCGACCGCACGCGCGATCGGCAGGAGCGACCCGTATGAGGGACTCGCCGACGTCGAATGCCCGATCCTGTCGATCGGCGCGGAGTACGACAGCATCGCGCCGCTCGCCGACCTCGAAGCGTTCGCGCGCATCGCCCCCACGGCTCGGAGCGCGCTGCTGGAGGACTGCGGCCACATGATGATGCTCGAGCGCGCGGCGGCGACCAACGAGCAGATCGCGCGGTTCGTCAAGGGCGCATGATCGCCCGGCCCCGGAAAGCGTGGCCGGGCGAGAGGAGGCGGCGAGGTCGTGCTGGGATCATGGGAGCTGGGGTCCCTGGTCGGCACTCGGCTGGGGCTGCACGTCGCGGTTACAGAACCGGCAAATGATCGCCGCTGCCTTGATGGTCTCTGCGCACCAGGGGCAGGTGCGCTCATCTGGCTGGGCTGGAGGCGGAGGCGTGTAGATGTTTCCATATTCCGGCGGACTTTCCAGGAGTTCGTTCGTTTGTTGGACGCCTTTGATGAAGCCCGCAGGAGTGTGCCCATAGTCGGAGCGCAGGATCTCCTTTACGACCGCGACGGTGTCAGCCGCATCCTCGGGGACATTGAGGAGGAAGACGATCTCTGGATCGTGGCTCGTTTGAGCCGACAGGAAGCCGGCGGCGGTGTCGCGCGCCTTGGCGCAGGCCTCTACGAACGCCTCGTAGAGGGGAACGAACTCCTGCTCCGCGCGTTCAGCGAACTGCGTGAAGTTTCTGATCGCGATGTGGGTGCCCGCCAGCTGAGGACCGTTTTGACACTCAGCGATCTTGTGTCTCGCGCCCACGGCCCGATTGGCCACCTCGAGACATTCGTTGGCCGTACTCGACACGTCCGCACATGCCGCCGCGTAGAGCTGCGCCCATTTCACAGCCGTCTCCATTGCATGCCCAGCCGTCGCGTCGCTCACAGTCGCCCCCAATCCGTAGCTGCATTACCCCACCGTGGCCGTGACCGCGACACAAGTGCGCAGTCCGATATCTCAGAGCGTGGGAGCCACATACCTGCAGAAGGGCTCGAACTCTGGAGCGTTCCAAAAGTGAGCGATCACCCGCTGGCCAACCTCCGCATATACGTCGTAAAGCGTGCCGGCTTCGTACATCTCACTCCGGGCACGACTGCCGTCGTCTTGCGGATGCTCGAGCACCATCACGTACCTATCGTGCGCCGGCCGGGTGACGATCATCAATTTCGAATCGTCCCTCGGTGAGACCTGCGCAACGCAGCGCTCTTCTCGAACTTCGAGGGGGGCGATCCTCGCGGTCTCGCGCCCCGGCGGAACCCGCTCAGGCAACCAGGGCTCATCCGGATGCGCCTCCGTCCAGTAGCTGTGGTCGAACGAGTTGAGCATCACCCAGGGCACCTCAGCTTTTCGCCTAACGTCGAGGCCGCCGACGAACAGAGCGCGATACGACGGATTGTCGAGATCGTGGTTCATGACATCCAGTGCCAGCTCGGCGGCCCCGTACACGGCCCATCCGCCGGCCGGCAGGACGACCTCGGCCAGCGCATCGACGTACGCCTGAGGATCCGCCCGCGCATCCTGCTCGACGTCGAAGGGAACGATCGGCCTCCATCCGACGTCGAGCGGGCCAGGCTCGCCGGAGCTGTGCGGTGCGATCTTATGCCTGCCCGAGCGCTCCATGATCGAGACGATGTTCGCCGGCAGACGGGGGTGCGCCCCACGCTCGCCACTGACCATTGAGGTCGCCCCGCCCCGAAATCGACCCCACAGTCCCATTCAAGCGAACTCTACCGAATGGGTGTTAGGAGGAACGTCCGCGAGTGACTGCAAGATCGGACATTGCAGACGGAGCCATGCCCGCCCAGTTAGGCATTCCGGCAGAGGTGAGCTTGTCTACGCCTCTACCTGCGATCGGACGGCCTCGATGAGCTTTGTCGCGTGAGACCCGCCCGTCAGAGAGTGATGCGCAGCCAATACCACGTCGCGATGGCTTCCCCGATCCCACACGTACATGTGTACGTTGGTCCCGTTCTGATGGGCCCCCTGAGCCTTCGGCACAGCCACGCCCACGGTGAACGCAGGAGGGTCGTCGTTCAGCGCCGCAAACGGGGAGTCGTCTTCCGGGGTGTAGAAATTCAGGCTTTCGCCCCCCAACAGCTTCGCCGTAATGCCGCCGATCATCGAACTCAGCCCGCGGCCATTCACGATACCTGACTGAAACCCTCGCCCGCAATCTTTCACGCTCAACGAAGTCTTGAACTCGACAGCTTTCTCACCCATTTCACTCTCCTGTCCGGTCTGTACGCTTTCCCACGCTCGACGCCCGCGCGCCTGCATCGAGCGGCTCTATCGCAGCACTCGCGGCAGAGGTGAACATCTGTCGCGGAATCGTCAAGCACTCGCTGCTCCTCAATGAAGCCGCGAAAGTGCTTGCCGGCGCCCCGCACCGCCTACCTATCCCCTCCCGCCAGTCAGCTGGCCGAAAGGTACCAGATCCCATATCTCGGGAGACATCCGATGGTCGCACCGTGGGGCTTCTCCCTGACGATGCCCGCGAGGGCAATCAGCCCCCGACGTACTCCTCCAGGTGCTCGCCGGTGAGAGTGGAGCGAGCGGCGATGAGATCGACGGGCGTGCCCTCGAAGACGATCCTGCCGCCGTCGTGGCCGGCGCCGGGGCCGAGGTCGATGATCCAGTCGGCGTGCGCCATCACCGCCTGGTGGTGCTCGATGACGACGACCGACTTGCCGGAGTCGACGAGCCCGTCGAGCAGGCCGAGCAGCTGCTCCACGTCGGCGAGGTGCAGGCCAGAGGTCGGCTCGTCGAGGATGTAGACCTCGCCCTTCTCCGCCATGCGCGTGGCGAGCTTCAGCCGTTGGCGCTCGCCGCCCGAGAGCGTGGTTAGCGGCTGGCCGATCGTGAGGTAGCCGAGCCCCACGTCGGCGAGCCGCTCGAGGATGCGGTGCGCGGCGGGCGTGTGCGCCTCGCCGTCGCCGAAGAACTGCTCCGCCTCGGTCACCGACATGGCGAGCACCTCGCTGATGTCGCGCCCGCCGAGATGGTGGGTCAGCACGGATGCCTCGAAGCGCTTCCCCTCGCACTCCTCGCACACGGTGGCCACGCCGGCCATCATCGCGAGGTCCGTGTACACGACGCCCGCGCCGTTGCAGCTGGGGCACGCGCCCTCGGAGTTGGCGCTGAACAGCGCGGGCTTCACGCCGTTGGCCCTGGCAAAAGCCTTGCGGATCGGGTCGAGCAGCCCGGTGTACGTAGCGGGGTTGCTCCGGCGCGAGCCCTTGATCGCCGCCTGGTCGATGGACACCACCCCGTCGCGCCCCGCGACCGAACCCTGGATGAGAGAGCTCTTGCCCGAGCCCGCCACACCGGTGACCGCCACCAGCACACCGAGCGGGATGTCCACATCGACGTCCCGCAGGTTGTGAGTGCTGGCGCCACGCACCTCGAGCGCCCCCGACGACGCCCGCACCGTCGGCTTCAGGGAGGCCCGGTCGTCCAGGTGCCGGCCGGTGAGCGTGCCGCCCGCACGCAGCGCGTCGACAGTGCCCTCGAACACCACCTCGCCCCCGGCGGCCCCGGCGCCGGGGCCGAGGTCGACGACGTGGTCGGCGATCGCGATCACCTCCGGCTTGTGCTCCACCACCAGCACGGTGTTGCCCTTGTCGCGCAGCCGCAGCAGCAGCTCGTTCATGCGCTGGACGTCGTGCGGATGCAGCCCGATGGTGGGCTCGTCGAACACGTATGTGACGTCGGTGAGCGAGGACCCCAGGTGGCGGATCATCTTCGTGCGCTGCGCCTCGCCTCCCGAGAGCGTGCCCGACGGGCGGGCGAGGCTGAGATAGCCGAGCCCGATCTCCACGAACGAGTCGAGCGTGTGTCGCAGCGTCTGCAGCAGCGGCGCGACGGATGGCTCGTTCAGGTGAGCCACCCACTCGGCGAGGTCGGTGATCTGCATCGCGGAGACGTCCGCGATGCTGGCGCCGTCGATCTTCGACGAGCGAGCCGCCTCGCTGAGCCGGGTGCCGTCGCACTCGGGGCAGGTGGTGAACGTGACCGCGCGCTCCACGAAGGCGCGCACGTGCGGCTGCAGAGCGCCGATGTCCTTGGACAGCATCGACTTCTGGATCGCGGGGATCAGGCCTGTGTAGGTCAGGTTGACACCCTCGACCTTGATCCTGGTCGGCTCCTTGTAGAGCAGATCGTGGCGCTCGTTCTTGTTGAACTTCTTGATCGGCTTGTCCGGGTCGAAGAAGCCACAGCCGCGGAAGATCCGGCCATACCAGCCGTCCATGCTGTAGCCGGGGATCGTCAGCGCGCCCTCGTTCAGAGACCTGCCGTCGTCGTACAGCGCCGACAGGTCGACGTCGGTGACCGAGCCGCGGCCTTCGCAGCGCGTGCACATGCCGCCGGTGCGGCTGAAGCTCGCCCTCTTGGTCCTCGTCTTCTCGCCGCGCTCCACCGTGATGCCGCCACTGCCGTGTACGGAGGCTACGTTGAAGGAGTACGCGCCGGGCGAGCCGATGTGCGGCTTGGCGAGCCGGCTGAAGAGGATGCGCAAGATCGCGTCCGCGTCTGTTGCGGTGCCGACCGTCGAGCGGGGGTTGGACCCCATCCGCTCCTGGTCGACGAGGATCGCCGTGGTGAGCCCCTCGAGCACGTCGACGTCGGGCCGCGCAAGCGTCGGCATGAATCCCTGCACGAACGCGCTGTAGGTCTCGTTGATCAGCCGCTGCGACTCGGCGGCGATCGTGCCGAACACGAGCGAGCTCTTGCCCGAGCCGGAAACGCCCGTGAACACCGTCAGGCGGCGCTTCGGGATCTCCACGCTGACGTCCTTGAGGTTGTTCACGCGCGCACCGTGCACGCGGAGCAGATCGTGGCTGTCGGCGAGGGGTGGCACGGGCGGGCGCGTGTTCGTCTTCGTGGCCATTGTCATCGGCTCTCCGACACGGGGATGCGGCACGGTGTTGGTTTCCTGGGTAGAAGAGCGGGTCACCGTCGCTCCTGAAGTCGTGGGTCAGATCGACCCAGTGTCTTGTCGAGCTGAACGAACAAAGAGCTGTGACGGTGGCTGTTGACCTAAGGCCCGATGCGCCGCCGCTCGGCTCTCGCCACAGTCTGCACGGCCTCAACGAACGCCGCCTGCCTGTGCTCCCACCTAGCTTCCACCTCTGCCTCGGTTTCCTCTGCTTCTTGGTCGCCATCGTCTTCAGGGGCAGATTCATTCCAGATCAAGAAGCAACCATGGATCCCTGTGACCAAGTCCTCGAGCATGTCTGGGGCGGGACGAGCCGGGTCAAGCAAGACGAGCCGGATACCTAGCTCAGCTTCCTTCACGCCATACTGCGACACGAGTTCCCCAGCTTCCTCAAGAATGGCCGCCAAGTCGGAGAGGTCTGGGATCTCTCCTTTAGCGACGGTCATTGCTGCGCCGACCATGTCCAATACGACATCCAGCGGACTTTCGCCTCCGCCGATCCGCGTCAGCACCTCAGTCGCGGTTTCTGTGGGGATGGCCTCAATATCGTCCGCAGATTCAACGACAGTCTCGGGATCCTCCCCGCTTACACCCGCAGCAACCGAAGCGGCAGCAGCCAGCCAGTGTGCAGCAGCCACCGCAGCGCTAGTGGGATCGACTTCACAGAAAAGCTGTGGGGATCCGAGCGGGTTGGCCTCCAGCAGGGCATCGGCAGCGGCGACTTGTACAGGCGATGCATCGGCGCGCGTCAGCACGACGGCTTGAACCGCACGTCCTGAGAAGTCACCGCGTTCGGCGCGTTCGACGGCGATGATTTCGGCTTCGACATCAGCCACAGCAGCATCCGTTATCGCCGGCGAGCTGATTTCATGCAGAATTCGACCAACGCGATGCGCGGCCTCCTCAACCGGAACATAAGACTGCAGCAGTCCGCCACTTTCAGGCAGATTGGGGGTGCGCAGCGCAACAGGCACCTTGGCAAACGCCTCACGATCATGCACCCGACGCCATCCCTCCGTGTTAGGCGACAAATCATCCTGTGCGCCTGACGCCGGATGGGTGTACGTGCGCCACAGCGCGGCGGATAGGTGGGTAAGCCTGTCAGCCAGCCGTCCTGCGAGATCCTCCATCAGGGTCGCCTCCGTGCATGTGACCGTGATGGCTCGGTCGCCAGCGCCGCTGGCCCAAGTGGCGACCAGAGCATGTCGCTCGATGTCATATGCGTAGCGCGCCACGTCTTCTGTCTCTCTCCTGATCGGCCTCTGCCTCTTGCGTCTCAATCATCTTCGACATGAACGCGTGCCCAGATGATGGCCACTGTAGCCCAGCGCAGCGCCGTTTCGCGATCGACCAACTTCGGGTCCTCGGCGTCGTAGCGCAAAGCGCCCGCGTACGGTGTGAGCTGGTCGGCCTCATCCAGCTCATCCGGTAGGGAGGCCCCGGATTCGTTGCAGAGTCTCGCCAGACCTCCAATGTCGTGAGTAAAGGGAAAGTCCACGCCACGGGCAGCAAGGACAGCCTTGATCGACTTCTCGACCGCCTGCTGAGCGAGCGTTCCGACGATCATGTCTGTGACCGACTCGATGGGCAGCATTGCCCGTGCCGCCGCCTCGTCGTCTCGCGCACGTTGCAGCAGCTGCTTGGCGAGGTCCTGCTGACTGGCCATCAGGCTGCCAGCTCGCGGCCCTCGGCGAGTGCTGCGTGGATCAGGCTTCCACGTACATCACGCCACTCGCCAGCCCGCCGCTCGCTGACCACGATGATGTCGGCCGAGACAACCAGCTCGCCGAGCGCTCTGCGCAACCTGACCGACTCGAACCCGGGGTGCTCAACCTCCGGCTCGATCACCAAGAGGTCGAGGTCGCTGTGCTTGCCAGCTTCGCCTCTGGCGTGAGAGCCGAACAGGATCACTCGCGTGCCCGGCGGAGAGGCATCGACCAGGCGCCTACCCGCCTCGCTGATTGTCGCCTCGTCAACCATGGCACCTTCCCAAAGGGTCTGAATCCTGCAAATGCGGGGGAAAGCGGGAGCTTCGGGACCAGCTGCGAACCTGGAACCCGTCCCGCCCCCGAACCTGGACAGCATCCTAGAGCATCTGCTTGAGGCCCTGTTGGACCCGATCGGGCGGAAAGTCCGCCGCCGGGCGGTAGAGGCGATCCAGCGCAGCAAGGGCTAGCTCCGAGAACGCGGAGCACGCTCCGGCTGCTCACAGCAGCTTGCGGAGCTCCTCGCGTCTGATTTCGGCGTCCTTGAGCAAGCGGCCGAGGTTCCGATCGACATCGGCCGCTTCGCGACCGGCACGCTCAGCGTCCGGCGGGTGGCTGGATGTACGTAGTGTGGTGGCTGCCGCGGCTACGGTCATGCTCCCAGCCCTTGCGCTCCAGAACGCGGATGAGTTCCTTGGCGGTAAGCCGAGGGAGCTTCTCGCTCACGCAGCCGGCGCTAGTTTGCGGTGCTCGATCTTCGGCAGCGCCCAGCCGCGCTCCTCGCGGGACTCAAGGTAGAGCGCCATAGCCTCCTGAATCATGGCGGTGGCTTCCTCGAGGGTCTCGCCCTCGCTGACGCAGCCAGGCAGATCCGGGACGTACGCGGTGTAGCCGCCCTCGTCCTGGGGCTCGAAAATGACATCGAATTGTGGATGTTGAGTCGTGGTCATAGCGTAGGCTTCCTTCTGGTCCCATTCTACTGGACGCCTATGGGTGACGGCAAGGCGCGATCTTGTCGTACAAGCGGCATGGGGCGACGCATTCGGACGTCCGTCTTGCGGTAGGACCATGCGGCATCTTGCCGCCCCATGGCATCTTGACAGCGCCATATAGTTCGATTACGTTGGCCTGGTGGACGACGCAAGCGAACTTGAGGTCTCCTGCCCGCTTTGCAATGAGCGTCACAAATACCCCGTGACCGTCGCGCGGTCCTATGTGATGACCCTCTCCATGGCGCGCGCCGAGGCTTCGCAGAACCGCACCTTCGTGCGCCTGGTGACCTGTCCAACCAAGCACGAGCGATTCCAGGTGACCCTGAAGTTGAGCGAGACCGCTAATAACAAGATAGACAGCGTCACCGTTGGAGAGGCCAGGCCGGTTGAGCAACGACATTGAGGTGGTTTCGGCTGAGCCTCTGAGTCCTCACAATGAAGCGCTTTATGAGGCTGGCAAGGCGCTGCTCATCGGCTCAGTTGACGTCGGACGCGACTTCTGTAAGTCCATGATTCCTGTAGCAACCGGCGCGATCCCGATCTACCTAGCACTGATAGGGCTTGTGGTCGGTAAGGAATTTAGGCCGAATCTGCACCAGGGTGTCGTGTTGACTCTGGCGCCGGGAGCATTTTTGCTCGCGACAGGAGCATTCACCTTCGGTTACTTCCCGAGCGGCACCACGTTTTCACTGGACTTACCAGATGAGATTGAAGCCGTGCGAACGGCGACGCTTACGCGCCGTAAGCGCTGGGCGAGCATCGGGGTCGGCTTGCTCGTGGCCGGGGTGATTCTCTCTATTTGCGGCATCTATTATGGCCTTTCGCTGGTCCCAGCCCATGGCGGTAAGGGTCCTAGCGAAGGGATATCACGATCCGATCGGGTGATATCGGTCTCATGCCGGACGAGTGCCGATGCGGGAAAGATGAGGCAAGTATGCACTTACGTGATCCGTGGAGGTCAGCACTTCCAGTGCGCGGGACCGTATCGCCTCGCATACGTTATCCAGGCGCTTGAGCATCGCAAACGCTGCCATGCGGTTGCTGGACCGGCCAAGCCGGCGAAGTGAAACGGTCACGACCCGCGTATGTCGCACAATCGGCGTTGGGCGTCTGCTAGTGGCCTCGAGTTGCCGCGGATCTAATAGCTTCTCACGCGAGCCGGCACAGCCGTTCGAGCCAGGCTGAGGCCGGTTCACGCAGCGAGCGTTCCGGTCAAGCGAATCAGCCGTGAAAGCGGTATTATCGGCTCGTGGCGTTCGAAGGGGTTCCGCAATACCTATTGGATGGTATCCGCATCGCTGACCCGGAGCGTGTTCAAGAGGCTCTCGCGACCGACGACGCAGAGGCACTCGGGATCGCCCAGGTCCACGAGGTTCTCAAGGCTTGGGCCTGCGACGATAACTTCTGGAGGACCTTGGCCGAGCATCTTCCCGAGGTGCCGCCTGCCGTTCCTCTCGAAGATAGCCTCGACCAAGAGCGGGAGCTACTCGCAGGTGCCCTGGGCGGCGACTACCGGCTAGCCGGCCTTGTCCTACTCGAAGCTCCCCTTAACGCCCAGGGGCCTCGTCCTCAGCGTGGGCGTCGTACCGTCGTGATCTTGCAAAACCAATGCTACGAACTTCTCTCTGAGCCCCCTTCGCGACGCCGCACGTGGCGCGCTGGAAAAGTGCTACGGCGGGTGTTTAAGGCTGTCGGGGGAGGACTGCTCGTGGCTGCCGATATCGTAGCTCCAGCCCCGACCGTAATCCTTCGTGTCGCATCGGTTTGGGGTGGAGCCGACATGATCATAGACGCAGTAAGTAAGTCCTAGAAACTACGGCCGCGCATCAGGGTCGCGGCACCTTGCCGGTGGTTGGGGCGAACTCTGCGCGTCGCACAACCGGTATTGGACTCGGGGCTACTCCAGCTCATCCTCGCGCTTGCGCAAACCAGCGAGAATTGTAGGGAGCAGATCAGGCCATCGTTTCCCAAACTCTTCGACGGGCTCGACGATGTCGCCACCTCGACCTGGCGTGCCTATGTGGCCGTTGGAAACGAGCCAGATGGGTTGCATCTCTTCGGCATGCAACTCACTGTCCCAATAGGGTACCCATTCGCCGATCTTCCAGGCTGCCCTTGTGACCTGCCGCCAGCCAAATAGGTCTCCGAGGACTGGAACGCGCAGGACCGTGTATGTGATGTCTTCCACCTCCGCCAAAGCGCGACGCTCAAGGAGATACAATATTCGCGGGATGAGAGGCCGGATCTGAGATTCAAGCTGGGCGCGCTCGTTTGCTCTTCGCAGCCTGTCGCGCTCGATGAGCCCGCGTGCCTCCTTTTCTGCGTTCTTCTTGCGCTCTCGGACAAGCCGGTCAACTCTAGACATGACTGACCGACGTAGGATATCCCACCGAAGAGATCGCCAAGACCGCAAGAGCAAAGCGCCGCGTTGTGCCGCAACTATATGACATCGCCTTTTCCATAGATGTCACTTGGTTTAGGGTGGTGATGTGACAGCAAAGTTTGCGGTCGCCATCAACATAGCGAGAAACGTAAAGACAAGCGACGCCTCCATAACGCTGGGAGGAGGCACAGTACACGAGCCTAGCATATCCACGATCAACGCACTGGCGAATAGCGGAGCGATAACCATGACGAGAGTTACCGCATATGACAAATCACGCCACCTACTGTGACCGAACTTTCTTAGCTTTCCGCGGATAGCCCAAATTGTGCAGCTGGCAAGGAAGGTAACTCCAACCAGCGTATGCCCTACTGAGAGTACGTATCCAGCCCGATCTGGGTGTACTGCTTTGTAGTCTTGCATGGCGACGGTGATGTACTCAACGACTAGGGGACACAGAATTATCGCGGCAATTGCCATCAGGCGGCGTGCCACATCAGAGTAGACGTCTGGGGAAGCGTTTTGAGCTGTACCTGCCCCCTTGAATGTGAGCGCAACAGCATAAATGAGTTGCACGGCGCAAGTTGCGAAAGCTATACCAACGAGCACCTCCTCCATAACGACGCGCCCTTGATCAGCATGTTCTCCCGCGAGGACAGCGTAGCTTACGCTTGTGATGACAAGCCCGACGAATGCAACGACAAGTGCCTTAGTGGCGTCGGCAAACCTTGCGCCATCTTGATGCACGGTGAGAATCGTGATGAGTGCGGTAAAGGCGAACCCAGCGAGCACGCCCACCAAGGCGGAGTAGAAGCCAGCCGTCGTTGTGATATTGAAATTGGCATGAGGGCAGCCGGCAATGACACCCGTGGTGCGTGAAATCCCCTCTCTCACGATGACGGCCAACACCTAGTTCTAGAATATTGGACAGCTCGGTCGTTGCGTCTAGTGCGCGATAGAGGGATGATGAGAACAGTTGGACTGCTCTTGGGCGGGGTTTGCGTTTAGTCCGGGGCGGGCGCTGAAGCGCGGTTAGCACGTCCGCGGGTCGGCATACGGTTCCGGCGATGGATAACGCACTGTTTGGGATATTGGGCGTCATGGCTGGATCGCTAGCGTCGGTCGGTGCGCAATCCTGGGTCGCGGCGAGAAGTCGCCGTACCAATGCCATCGCGAGTGCCCGAATTGTCTATAGCGCTCTCGGCGACATGAGCGCGAGCCTACTTGGAGCCAAGCAGACTGGAACGTGGGGTGTCGGCGGGCCAGATCTTTTTCAGGGCTACTTCGCCACCTGGGAAGAGAATCGCGTCGCTCTCGCAAGCGCTATTGGAGCTATGGACTTTCATATCATCCAGGTGGCTTTCATCAGCGTGCGGCAGATCGCAAACGCCCGTGCAAAAGCCGTCGCTGATAACACGCCAGATGAAGGCGTGTCGATGGTGCTCAACGACCCACATACTGAGGCGCGCATTCGCAACATCGACAGAGCCCGCCTGCTTGCCTTTGCCGCAGGAGAGCGCTGGACGGACAAAGCAAGGCGTCGTCGTCGTGGCTACGAGCCCACAGAGGTCGACATCTTGTCTCCCGCAACGTGGGACTGATGATGGGGGCGTCGTCGTGCGGCGAGGATCAACGATTGCGGCGGGCTTTGGCGGCTGGTGGCGTGCCGCTGACGCCGAAGTAGACGTTGAGTACTTGGCGTACGCGCTCTCGGGAGATTTCGAGCTCCTTACCAGCGTCAGTGAGGGAGAGTCCCTCGACCGCGCGGAGGCGAAAGACCTCGCGGTTGCGCTCCTCGGGCACGCGGATCGTCCCTCTCGGGGCGGGTGGCAGCATCAGATCGTGCTGGTTGAGCTTGCAGATGATCTCGTAGAGGGCTCCTGCTCCAACCTCGGAGTGCCAGAGCAACTCACGGCAGGAACGATCAAGCAGCTCATACATGGTGCGGATGCCGGCCCGGCGTAGGCAGCTTTGAGTGGCTGGGCTGAGGCCCAGCTCGCTGATGTCCATTGCGGGCCCGCTCAGCTGACGTTGTGGCCGACGAGCTGGACCTGGCGTACGGCTGCGCGGCTGGCGAAGACGTGGCCGTCTGAGGTGCGGTGGAGAAGCCCTGCCTCTTGCAAGCGGCGAACGTAGATGTTGGTTTCGGGCTCGCCCAGCTCGCGGGCCAAGTCCTCGAGCGCCCACAACGACTGGTTGTCATCGGGGTCGGTGAGAAGATAGATGATGTTGAGTTCGATCGCCTCGTGGTCTTTTCCGAGAAAGATAGGCTGCTCATCGGGCATGGGGGAGTAGACGCTCCTTCGTGTCCGGGCCTCGGCGCGGTCATCACCCGTGCCGAGGCCACTTGGTTATTGGAGCCGCCAAACTAAGTCTGAGGCCCGTGATAGGTCAACGTGTGACGCCGCGCCACACGGCGCGTAAGACTCAGCGCCGGGCGGCTACGGGGGCGTTCATAGCCTCGATCTGCTCAGCACGGGCGATCAGCTCGGAGGCTGTGAGATCGAGTCCGGCAGCGAGGCGTCTGAGGCTGGCGTAGCTGGGGTTGCGCTTGCCGGTCTCGACGTTGGAGATCCAGCGCTGGTGCAACTCGGTGCGTAGATAGACCTGCTCCTGCGTGAGTTCCAGCTCCTCACGGCGGGCCTTCGCGGCCAGGCCGAGCGCCGCTTGGAAGGCTGGGGTGGCAGGCACTCAGCCAGCCTCACGGGCCGGACCGCCTAGCTCAATAACATCCGAGTAGACACGTCTGCAGATAATGCGCTACGGTCACGACCCATGACATTCCAGTAGAGAGGACTTGCGGCACGGTGCTCGCCGCCGCATGACCCTTTCCAACCTGCGAAGGAGCGGCGGTGATAGAAGCACGGGGACGCTCTCGGTGCTCCGGTACTTGGCGAAGGAGCGCGCGGCTGGCTCTGGCGATGGTTCTTGGATTGGCTTGCGGCGGGCCGTGTGGATCTGCAAGTGCTGCCGCGCCTGCGACAGAAGATCCAGCTGGCGCGGTTGATCCCAGCTTCGCCTCGGGCGGAGTACTCACGGCATCGTTTGCAACCTCCTCAGGCCCGCAAGAAGGACGCGACGCCGTGATCCAATCAGACGGCAAGATCGTCGTGTTGACGAACGCCACGACAACCGCTGGATACGCCAGCTTCCTCAGCCGCTATCTGCCAGACGGCGAAGCGGACGTCTCGTTCGGGGCGGGTGGGAGCGTCGCCCTTCCGCCATACAACCGAGGCGGCTACAGCGCCGTCACCCAGGACGCCCAGGGCCACATCCTTGTCGCTGGCTCCGAGCCGACCTCGGAATGGCAGGCGCCAGACGGGACGCTAGCCCTTGAACGAATACAAGGAGTGGTCTATCGCTACCTGGCCGACGGCGCGCTTGATCCGAGCTTCGGCGCAGGCGGCAAGGCGACCATCTACGTGCCTCCGCCCGAAGGGCTAACCCCAGGCTCGGCGTCGAGTGCCTCCTTGGCGATCCTGGTCGCATCGGATCGCAGCATCACGGTCGGCGGTGCGGTCAGGTCGATCTGTGTCTGGTACTCCATTCCTGAATTTGCGGAATGGCAGGAAGAGTACGGCACCTTCGTCGCCCGTCTGAATGCCAATGGGTCGCCCGACAGCCAGTTCGGCTCATCCGGCATCGTCAGCACCCATAGCCGCTGCAAAGGAGAACCGGGCGCAGGACCGGAATACTTCGGGGGCCTCGCGCAACCAGCTCCAGGATCGGTGCTGGCGCTCGCCGGTCATCCCGAAGATGACACTTGGCGATTTCGTACCTACTCATCCCCCGGCACGCTCTCCGAAGCTCAGACCCCAGCCGAAGGAGATATCCCGATGCAAGTAGCGATGTTGGGCGGTCAGGCTCTTGTGCTCGCCACCCACTATCTGTATCCGGGAGTCGACGGCCATGAGGTCGTGGCCGAGTTCACCACAGAAGGCGTGCCCATATCGTCGTTCGGCACAGCAGGACGTGTCTCGATACTGTCAATGGCCTGCGAATTCGGACCCGGCTGCATGGCCATCTCGCCCGACGGCCTCATTCTGGTCGCTGGTCTCATTTACGGACAGGTTGGCGTGAGGCGATACCTCGCGGATGGAACGGCAGATACGTCCTTCGGCGGCGATGGCTACGCATGGATCAAGCCTACGCCCGTAGCCAACGCCGAAGCCGACACCGTCAATCGGCTGCTCATCTTGAACGGGCAGCCCTTGGTGGTCGGTGGAGCCGCAGTCCCCAGCAGCTACCCCTACCCGCAGACGGCTCTTACACTCTTTCAAGCTGACGGCGGCTTCGCCTCCACTCCACCGCCACTCGGCGAAGGCCCGTTCACCCCGATACCCCAGCCCAAAACAGAACAGAGCGCCGGATCAGTGAGCAGCGAAGCCAGCGCAGGAAGCGGAGACGGTACGGCTCAAACAATCGGTCAACGCACGCGCCGAGTCGACGCGGACGCGATCAAGGCTGCGCTGGCGACCATCGTGCGCCCTCGGGGGCTTCAACGCATGACCGCCGCACTGCTCAAGAGCGGCACATGCCGCCTCAGCTTCAACGCACCGACCCCCGGCACCCTTGCCATCCAGTGGGCAATCCCGAGCCGTCGCAGTCCTCACAAGGAGCGTCCAGTGATCGTCGCGAGCGGCCGAAAGAGCTTCAACGCAACTGGACAAGCTGCAATCGAGCTACGCCTGACCGCCGTGGGGCGAATACTGCTCAGGAGACGACGGGTGCTGCGGCTCGTGGCACGCGTGAGCTATACGCCCACGGTGAGCGCCGCGCAGACGACGCAAGCAGCCTTGGTCATTCGGTAGGAAACAGTCCATACGGTAGAATCGGGGCGGTGTTCTGATTCGACCACAACCCAATCGGAGGTAGATGATGGGTAAGGCAACGATGATCTCGGACAGACTCAAAGCTCATCCGCTATTGCCAGCCGAGATGGAGGCCCGTGTCGCGGAACGGGCGATCGGCGGTGCCAACGTGCGAGCCACACTCGATGGAACGCTAGTAGAAGACACTGCCGAATCCGCAAGCCCGCGAGCGTGGGTTCAGGCTGACAGGGAACCCTGGGACTGAGCTTGGGCGCTCCCTGGGCTTAGCGAATGCTCAATAAAAGGTCATGCCCCGCTAGGTTGTCCGGGCCACACTCTGGACCCTCTTTCCCACTGTACCTCGGGGTCGACTTGTTCGATATATGAGGTAGCCAGCGCGTCCGGCATAGGTGTAAGGGTGTGTTCGAGTGTGGCTTCAAACCGATCATCGCCTTCTATCGCTGCTCCTGCTAACTGCACATATCGCTCCACCGGTACCACCACTGCGGTTGTCATCCTAGTGTCAGCGTCACGCAGCGCAACAATGCTGGCGCCTGTGGCTAGCCCGTCCAAGATCTCTCGAGCTTGGGTGATGTCGCTGATTTCTACCGTTGGCGCATCCGCTCGCAGTCGCAATTGTGGCCTTTCTGGGTAGCGTTCCCCCGGTTGAAGCGGACCCTGCTCTCGTATGCGCTCAACAAGTCGTGATGCTTTTCCTGTGGGCTCTTGGCCCATGCCTCGTTCACTCATAGTCTCCTTTCTCCAGCTTCGTCCGTGCAGACCAGCAGGAAAAACGATTATCCTCTTGCTTTCAGTATCTGAGATGGCCTGCGCAAATGTCAAGACTGAGGTTGGTGCATCGCACTTCCGATGCGCTCGCGGTCATGGCTAACGAACCCGAAATACCTGCAGAGTTCGCCCGTGTCGAGGGCCGCCTCTATCGACTCTTGCTGACTCAGCGTGTCGTCATCTTTGGTATAGGCACCGTTGGTTCACAGATCGTGGAGCAACTGGCATACAGCGGTGTCGGCTGTCTGCTCCTCATTGATGGAGACATGCTGGAGCCGCACAATGTAGTACGACATGCCTTGCTATCTGAGCATGTAGGCATGAACAAGGCAGAGGCATTGGCAGAGCACTTGAACGAACAGATACCGAGTCTACAGGCTGGCGGACTGCCCTGGATGATCGATGACCACCTGCAGGACTCTAGCCTGGATGTGCTGATTTCATGGGCCGATCTGGTCGTAGCTGCCACCGACGATCGAGTCGTTCAAAGACGACTAGGGCGCAGGGCTCTTTCGCTTGATATTCCTGCGATATTTCCGTCGCTATACAGAAATGGTGGCGGTGAGGTCTTCGTGCAATATAATTCAGAGAGCCCGTGCTTCCTCTGCTGGGATGCATTCCGCCCAGCGGATGAGAGCCCGCGTGGAGTGATCGCCTCGAGCGCCGATACATTGGGCGTAATTGGCCTCGCGGCCGAACTGGTTTTTGGTGTGCTGGACGGTGATTCTACATATGCTCGCCTGCTCGCTGAGGAACCTGGAACCGACGGCCTCCCGCAGGTGTACGTACTGAACCGACACGAAATGGCCGCTCGGCCAGGTCCAAGGCGTTCAAACTGTCAATCGTGCGCGGTTGGGCCGCCGCCTTCCAGACCACAGCAAACAGCTCCGGCTCAACGCGGGCCTGCACCGCAGCCGAATCCGCCTCCCTCACCCTGGGTCAGTAATCAGGCACCATCCAGACCTAACCTTGAGGAGCTACGCCAGCGAGTACGGAGCACAGCATATTCAGCGCTCGGCACCGTAGCCGGCATCGTTATTATCACCACGATTCTACTCCTGCTCGCCGGCGCTGGATACCATTTTGTAGGGCTCGGTTTGGCGCCGACCTGGATCATTGGCCCATGGATTTTCTACGTTTACACAATGGAGTGCAAAGACGCATGGGACGCATTTGTGCGCGCTCGCAACGTCAGAAATCACGAACTGCGTCAACAGAGACCGGGTGGAGGATAGAGCAGCTATTCGGCCGATGCGGGCGTCACGGCCGACACCGGTCGCGGTACGTCATACCAGTCTGCCAGTAGATCCCACTGCTCGTCCAGCGCGGACATGAAAGACGCAGCCCAACTCACAGTCTGGTGCACTGGACAGTCTGGCTCTGGCACTTCCGTGTTCTTGCACGCACATGATGTGATCCACACCCGCCACGTCTCCGCAAGACCGCTCAAGGCGGCGTCCGTGTGGGTGGCCTGAACGAAGGTGGCGATCTCGCTCCATCCGCCGACGGCGATGCGCAGGATCGACTCGTCTATCTCGATGAGCGTCGTTGGCTTGCGGATCATCCACACGGAGTCAGCGACGAGTTGCTCGGCCTTGGGGTCGGGCAGCACCCACAGACCCCCGCGCTCACGAGTGAACGCCTCAAGCTCAGCTAGGAAACAGGCGTGGTAGTAGAGCGACTTGCGGACGAAGTAGTCGGTGTCCGCTGTCTCCCCTGCGCGCTGGTTGCGCAGGGCCATCTCTATGTCGTTACGTAGTCCGGCGATGTAGGACCAGATGGCGTAGTAGCGCTCGAACCGCGCCAGCCAGTCGACGCGCATGGCGGACTCCAGTGGTGGGCGGCGGGCCTGCTGTGCGCGACGCTGCTCGCCAATCTGGAAGGCGACCTCGCGGCGAAGCAGATGCTCGGCCATATCCGTGATGAGTGCGTCAAAGGGGCTGTTGCCGTCTTGGCGTGCCTTGAAGAGGCTGGCTGGCTCATAGCTGAGCCAGCGCGCGATCGTTCCCGCTCTGCCTGGCTGCCCTCGGCGCCCTCGGAGTGGTTTGCCCTGTGTGCCGGGCTCCAGGCCGAGGGCTGCTCGTGCTGCTGCCGCTCGGTTTGGCGTGGTGCCAGCTTGGGGGTGCTCCTCCAGCGAGTCGGCTGCCTCCTCGAGGAACACAACGACGACGCCAGCAGCCACATCAAGCGAGGGTGCGGTGCGTCCGTGGTCGCTGGCCTCAGCCACGACGCAGCCAAGCGCCATCAGATCGGCCTGAGAGGCGACGGCACTGATCGTGGCTCCGTGGCCTTCGGCGAGTGCCCGGATCGCGGTGGTGATCGCGCTGCGCAACTGCTTCGACATTGGACGCGAAATCGTAGTGGCTGCGTCGGTGCTGTAGCGCAGTAGTGGTGTGGACACTGGAGCCATGCAGCCGTCATCACCCTCGAAAGCGCTTGAGCGCATTGTCGGCCTCACCGTTGTTGTGGTGGTGCTCTTGAACGTGCTGGCCTCGGTGCTACCACGAATCACGCCATCGCTGGCCGTGCTCGGCGTCCTCGTCCTTATCGGCCGCGCCGTGTGGTTCTACACCCGTTGACGCAAAAAAAGTGTTGACAGATTTCTATATCCCGATCAATACTCAGGAGGTTCAATACCGAACAAAACACGAACAAGGAGGGAAATTATGTAACAACAACTCAACAGAAAGGAGGTGCATTCATTTATGGCACGGAGAATTCATATCAAGGGGATTAGGCGCACGGAGATCGACACTGATCTGCTCGCCTATGTCTATTTTTTGCAAGGAAAACGGCTCGTTCAGCAGCGTCGCGAACGGGCCGCAGAGGACAAGCCCAAACGTCCCACTCCCGCTCCGAGTAAGCAACTGCGCCGCGAGAGCGAGGGACGCGCGTGAACACTGAGCTACTTTCCCTCGCTGCCATCGGCGGCACCGGCTCCGCGCTGCTGGCCGGGATCGGCGTCCATGAGCATGGGCGAGCGGAGCGGATGCGAGCCAGTCGGGTTCGACTGGCGACCCGCTACCCGATGAACTTGGAGGCGACTCAGGTATCTGCCGCTTGGGACGGGCTGGCCGGCTTGCCGTACACCACCGAGCTCGTCACCGAGCTGGTGGCAATCGAGGGTGCGATTACCCATAACCTGCTCGTACCCGAGACAGCGCGCGAATCGGTGCGCTCGACCCTGACCGGCGTCATCCCGAGCCTGCGCACGGCAGACGGCCCATCGTCACCGAGCGAACCTGCCAGCTTGAGCCTGCGGCTGTTCGTCCCGACGAGCATTCTCTCTACCGACAACGTCATCTCGGCTTCGCGCTCACTGCTGACCGGCCTGTCTGGACTGCGCACAGATGAGACCGTCGTTATCCGTTGGGCGCTCTCGCCCGGCAGTGCTCCCACCAGGCGGCAGGTGGAGGAGCCAACACCACGACAGCGAGAGATCGCGCGGGCGTGGCAGGCCAAGGCCGCTACCCCCGGATTTCGCGTCGCTGGATTGGTGCTCATCCGCGCCGCCACCATTAGCCGGGCGCGGGAGCTAGCCGCGCACATCGAGAACCTGCTGCGCAGTCGTCGCGGCCTGCTCGGTGGCGTTCGAGTCACCTCGGATCGGAGTGTGCGCAGCTTGGCAGCGCTGCCGAAGGTCAGGTGGTCCTCCGGCTGGCTGTCGGTGGCGGAGATCACGCCGCTGCTCGGCCTGCCACTCGGTGATGCGGTGCCAGGGGTGGAGGTCGGCTCACGCGAGCTGCTGACCCCCACGGGCGCTCCGCGTGCCGGTCGGCATCTGTTCATCGGCCAGGATTCACGCGGCGAGCGTCCGCTGGCGCTATCGCCGGAGGCGGCACGGCACCACATAGCTGTGATCGGCCCGAGCGGCGTGGGCAAGAGCGTGCTGCTCGCTAACTCCATTCTCAGCGACATTGCAGCCGGTAACGGCGGCGTGGTGATCGACCCGAAGGGCGACCTCATCGACACGGTCCTCGACCGTGTTCCACGCGCGCACGCTGAGCGGGTCGTGGCTATAGACGCTGGTGATGATGCTCGGCCTGTTCCCGGTATGGACGTTCTGCATGGTGGTGACCCGGACGCCCGCGCTGATGTTCTCGTTCGGACGTTGAAGTCGCTCGTGCCGGAGTGGGGCATCCGCTCGGAGACCTTCGGGCGACTCGGACTGAGGACCTTGAGCGAGGTTCCCGGCGCGACCTTGATGGACCTCGGTCGGCTGTTCGCGGATGAGGGCTACCGCCATGCGGCGGTAGCGCGGCTCAGTGATGGGTTCCTGCGCGACTCGTGGCAGAACTACGAGGCACTATCACCGGCGGCGAAAGTCGATGTCGTCCAAGCTCCGATGGCTCGCGTGATGGCGCTACTGGCGCGTCCCCGTGTTCGCGCGGTCATCGCCAGCGCCGACCCGAAGATCGACGTCGCCCGGTTGCTCGCTGAAAAGCGGTTCTTGCTGGTGTCGCTGGCGCCGGGGGCGCTCGGGGAAGCAGCGACCTTGATTGGTGCGGCGGTGATGTACGCGATCTGGAGCGCGGTCGAGGCGCGGATAACGCTCCCGCCTGAGCGGCGGCATCTGGTCAACATCTACATCGACGAGACCGCGACCATCGCGAGCGGACTACCAAACAATCTCGAGTTGATCGCGGAGCGGGCACGCGGGCTCGGTGCGAGCCTGACCATCGCGGTGCAGACCTTGGGTCGCGTGCCTGAGCCGACGCGCTCGGCGCTCCTTGGGAACCTGGCGACGCTCATCAGCTTCCGGGCGGGAGCCATCGAAGCCGCCGTGATCGCGCGGGAGCTTCCCGGCATCACCCCGGATGATCTGATGGCGCTCGGGCGCTTCGAGGTCGCCGCCAGGGTCGGGACCGGGGCGGGTAGCGCAGTCTCGGTCGTGACCGGACGCACCACTCCGCTGCCGCCGGTGACCGGCCAGGCCAGCTCGATCCGTGACCGCTCAGCTCGCTTGTATGGCAGCGCTCCTACCCCGCCCCGAGAGCGGGCCGACAACAATTCCTATGGCGATCTGGTGGGTGCTCGAAGGAGGCAGGCGTGAGTCCGGTCGCTGGTCCGCTCGCGTCGAGCGCGGCGGCTCGAAACACGCCTAACGGTGCGAGTTCTCGCGGGTTTACGCCAACGAAAGACCTGCGTCCTCGCAAGCGCTTGTCTCCCCGCCAGCTTGCCGCTATCTCTGATCGGCTCTCCCCTCGTGACCTCAAAGCCCTCCAGACGGTCGGTCGCTTCCGGGTGATGAGTGGAGCCCAACTGCGGGAGCTGTTGTGGGATGAGGTCTCCCCGAACGCCAGGGCACGGGTAGCGCGGCGAGGACTCGCTCGCCTCGTGCGTCTCGGTGTGCTTCAGCCACTCACGCGCCGCGTAGGTGGGGAGCGCTCAGGCAGCGCCAGCACGACGTATGCGATGGGACGGGCCGGACAGTACCTCCTGCAATCCAAGGCAGCCTCAAAGCGGGTTCGAGCGGCATACACACCAGGGGCGCGCTATCTCGCGCACACGCTGGCGGTCGCCCAACTCTACGTCGACCTGATCGCCGCCGAGCGCCAGGAACACGCCGAGCTGATCCGCTTCGAGCCGGAGCCGGAGTGCTGGCGTCCCCACATGGTCGGGTTCGGGGCGCGGCAGGTATGCAAGCCCGACGCCTTCCTCAAGCTCGCCCGTGGCGACTACGAGTTCTCGTGGTTCATCGAGCAGGACATGGCGACCGAGTCGCTCTCGACCGTCAGATCCAAAGCCGCCAGATACCACGAGTATTTCCGTACCGGCACCGAGCAGGCCGCGCGGGGCGTGTTCCCTCGCGTGCTCTGGATCGTCCCAGGCGAGGACCGCGCCGAGGCCGTCCGCGAGACGCTGACGCAGCTACCAGCCGCCGCGCACCGCCTGTTCGTGGTCGCCACCACCGCCGAGGCGCTGGCGCTGCTGACGAGCGAGGCCCGCTCGTGAGTAGACCCAAGCTCTCCCTCTACTCCGACAGCACCGAGCGCTGGCAGTTGCTTGAGGCGGACATGCTCGCGGCACTCGCGAAGCTGCCCGACTCCTGCATCGATTGCGTTGTGACCGACCCGCCCTACGGGATCGCCTTCCACGGTGAGTCCTGGGACGGAGCGGGCAAGGCCGGAAGGCAGCTCGCGGATGGTGAAGCCTTCGCGGCATGGGCGAAAGTCTGGGCGGCCGAGTGCCAGCGCGTGCTCAAACCCGGCGGGCATCTGGTGGCCTTCGGCTCTCCGCGCACCTTCCATCGCCTCACAAGCGGCGTCGAGGAGTCAGGGCTCCAGATCCGCGACGTGCTGATGTGGGTCTACGCCCAAGGCGCACCCAAGACCCGCAAGCTCCCCGGCGGGCTCGCCGCGATGCTCAAACCAGCGTATGAGCCGATCCTGCTCGCGCGCAAACCCCTGGACGGAACCACGCCGCGCAACCTGGAGGCATGGGGCACGGGAGCGCTGAACATCGAGGCGTCGCGCGTGAATGGCTACTGGCCCGCGCATCTGGCGCTCTCCCACGCCCACGATTGCGCCGAGGCCAACTGCACGAGCGACTGTCCGGCTGGGCTGCTCGATGCGACCCACCCAGCGCTTCGCCCAAGCCGATTGTTCTTCTGCGCCAAAGCATCCAAGGCCGAGCGCGAGACCGGGTGCGAGGCGCTGCCGCTGCAATCCGATCTGCTCTACAGCCGCCCAGCGGTGCGCCTGCGGCGCAACATCCACCCGACCGTCAAGCCGCTCGCGCTGATGCGCTGGTTGGTGGCACTGGTGACACCACCGGGCGGAGTGGTACTTGATCCGTTTGCCGGGAGCGCCACCACCGGCATCGCCGCCGTCATGGAGAACCGGCCATTCCTCGGTATCGAACGGGAGGCCAGGTACATCGACATTGCCTGCGCTCGTCTTACCCATTGGTCGCGCGAACCGGAGCGCTCGTGAGGGCTGGGTGGCCACACGGCGGGCGGAAGGACTCCGGTCTTTCTGCCTGCCGCCAAGGCCATTCAACCCAAAGGAGAAAACGCATGGCAGTGACCAAGGCCCAAGAGATATACGACCGGGTCGAGGCGATGATCGCCTCCGGCACCGACAAGGCCGACGCCTTCCGGCAGATCGCCGAGGAGACCGGCAGGCCGTTCGATTCGGTTCGCGGGTCGTATTACTCCCACAAGAAGAAGCTGGAGGGTGGTGAGAGCGCCAAACCCTCGCGGACACGCCGTCGCGAGACGACACCCGATGACGCGCTGGCAGATGCCCGCGCCGCCTTGGAGCGGGCGATTGCCGCAATCGACCGAGAGGTCGACGCAGCCAAGTCCAGGGCCGACGAGGCCAAGGCCGAGTACGAGGCGCTCAAAGGCAGCGCCGCCGAGAGAAAGCAGGCCATCACTGAGCGCTTGGAGGCGTTGAACTGAGCCATAGCGGGCCGGTCGGGGTTTCACACCTTGACCGGCTCGCATTACCAATTAACACGTTGCTTAAATCACGACTTAACGGGAAAATCGTTAAGCCATATTAACCAGGAAAGGAGGATATATGACCGTCAACCTACTAGAAAAGCCAGCTAATACTCTTGAGTCCGAACTTGAAATTACCGCAGTCATCTACCTGCGCGTTTCAAGCACCGGCCAGCTCACCGGCCATAACCCGGAGGGGTATTCCATCGAGGCACAGCGCGAGGCGTGTGAACGCTACGCCGCTTCGCTGGGTGCGCACATTGTCCGGGAGTACGTCGAGCCGGGGCGGAGTGGGACGAATACCCGCCGTCGGGCGCTCCAGCAGATGCTCTCGGAGCTTGACGAGGTGCGCCCCACCTATGTCATTTTCTACGACCTCTCGCGGGTCGCCCGCGAGGAGTCAGACGCCTTTTGGTTGCTGGCTCAGGTCAAGAGCTACGGCGCGAAGCTCACCTCCACCCGCGAGCCGGTCGATGACAGCCCTCAAGGGCTCCTGTTGTTCGCGATCATGGCCGGGGTCAACGCCTTCCGCTCGCGTGACGACGGGCAGAAGGTCAAGGTTGGCCTCGAACGCAAGTTCCTCGACGGTGGCACCGTAGGTGTCGCCCGTATGGGCTACCTGAACATCCGTGAAAACGTGGATGGCCGGGAGGTTGCAGCGATCGCCGTCGATGATGACCGTGTCTCATACGTGCAGCTCGCGTTCGATCTCGCCGCCACCGGCGACCACACCATCACGACCGTCACCAACATCCTTGAGGACATCGGGCTTCGCACGCGCGGCAGCTACAAGCGACCAAGCAAACCGATGACGCGCAGCATGGTGCATCGAATGCTTCGTGATGACTACTACATAGGTGTTGTCACCCACAACGGCGTCAAGGGTCAGGGACGCCACGAAGCGATCATCGACCGCGCCACTTTCGACCAGGTGCAGAAGGTGCTCGACAGCCACCGCATCAGCGGCGACCGCTCCTCCAAACACCACCACTACCTAAAGGGCACGATCTTCTGTGTCTGTGGCAAGCGTCTCGGCTACGGACGCCACCGAGGCAAATGCGGCGGGCAGTACGAATACTTCTCCTGTCTCAGCCGCGTACAACGCGACGAAAAATGTGCAGCACCGTACTTCCCGGTGGAGCGCACCGAACACGCCATCGTGCGGCGCTACAAGCGCGAGACCTACAAAGACGACGAGCAAACCATAGTCCGCGAAGCGCTCCACTCCTATGTGCAGTCCAAGACCGAGATCGCCCGCCGCGAGTCAGCCCGCCACACCCGCAGGCTCCAAGACCTCACCGGAGAGCAGCAAAAGCTCGTGCAGCTCTACTACAAAGGCGGCGTCTCCGAGGAGGTCTTGAAAGCCGAGCAAGAACGTATCGAGACAGAGCGCACAAAGGCACAGCAATGGGCCGACGCCGCCACCCGCGAGGTAGAGGACGTCAACGCCGCACTCGATGACGCGCTCGCAATCCTCAACGAGCACGTCATATACGAGGCCCTTCCAGAGAGTGCCCGCCGCCTCGTCAACCAGGCCGTGTTCCTCGCCATCGTCGTCTCAGACCCCGACAACGTTCAGGCACAGCTCACGCCGCTGTTTGAGACCATCAAGCAGCTCATCCAAGAGCTGCGCGAGACCAAGGAACGCCCCCAAACCCGCCAGAAACCCACGACACCAGGGAATAAGGCCGGACGCCCCCAAAACGACCGCGACCCCGATTTTCGGGGCCGGGGTTCGTACATAGGTCGTATGGCGGGAGCGACGGGACTCGAACCCGCGACCTCTGCCGTGACAGGGCAGCGCTCTAACCTACTGAGCTACGCCCCCGCGAATGCTCGCAAGGACCTCTTGAGACCTTCCGTGCTCCCCCAGTATGGCAAGGCTTGCGCTCTGCCCCCTTCCCGACCCCAACTGGCCAGTCAGCCAACTTTTCGTCTAGGGTGCAGCCATGGCTCTCGTCGGTCCTGAACCGCTGCTGAAATCCAGCCCGCTGGGGGCTCTGCTCACGGACCTGCGCGAGGAGCGCTCCGCGACGGTGCCGTTCCCGCCGGGCGACACCAACTTCTCGCTCGCGCGCACCAAGCGCTTCGCGGACGATCCGCTGCCGCTGCTGCTCGAATCCTACGAGCGCTACGGGCCGGTGTTCACGCTGAGGCTGTTCCACGGCAACGTGGTGTTCATGCTCGGACCCGCCGCGAACCACTACATCACGGTCTCGCACGCGTCCAACTTCACGTGGCGCGAATCGCACTTCCGCGACCTGATCGGGCTGATGGGCGACGGGCTGCTGACGATCGACGGCGAGTTCCACCGCCGCTCGCGGCTGATCATGCTGCCGGCGTTCCACCGCGAGCACATCGCCGCCTCGGCGGACACGATGATCGAGGAGATCGACCGCGCGCTGGAGCAGTTCACGCCCGGCGCGACGGTCGACATCTACGCGTGGACGCGCCGCCTGGCGCTGCGGGTGGCGATGCGCGCGCTGTTCGGCCTCGACCCCGACGGCTCCCAGGCCCGCGCGATCGACGCCGCGGAGCTGTTCGAGGAGGCGCTGTCGTTCTACTCCACCGAGTACTTCATGCGCATCCTGCGCGGACCGTTCACGCCGTGGGCCAAACTGCAGCAGGCCGCGCGCAAGCTCGACACGCTGATCTACTCCGAGATCTCCACCCGCCGCGCCACCGGCGAGCGCGGGCACGACATCCTCAGCCTGCTGCTCGACGCGCACGACGAGGACGGCAACACGCTGTCGGACCTGCAGATCCGCGACGAGGTCATGACGCTGCTGTTCGCCGGGCACGACACCACCACCTCGACCGTGTCGTTCATGTTCTACGAGCTCTCCCGCCAGCCGCAGATCGTCGCGCGGCTGATCGCCGAGCAGGACGCGAAGCTGCAGGACGGGCGGCCGAGCGCCGCGCAGCTGATGTCCGGCGAGCTGACGGAGCTGGAGCTGGTGCTGGATGAGACGCTGCGCAAGTACCCGCCCGCGTGGATCGGCCCGCGGCGCTCCGTGGAGGCGTTCGAGTTCGAAGGCCGCACCGTGCCGGGGCGCGCGTTCGTGAACTACTGCTCGTGGGCCTCGCACCACCTCCCCGAGGTGTTCCCCGAGCCGGAGGAGTTTCGCCCCGAGCGCTTCACGCCCGAGGCGCGCGCGGCGCTGCCCAAGGGCGCGTACGTCCCCTTCGGCGGCGGCTCGCGCACGTGCATCGGGATGCGCTTCGGTCAGCTCGAGGTGCGCGCCATCGCCACGCTGATCCTCTCGCGCTGCACGCTCGCCGTACCCGAGGACTTCCGCATGAGCATCCGCCAGATGCCCACCATCAGCCCCAGGGAGGGCCTGCCCGCGGTCGTCATGCCGCGCATCGCAGCTCCCGTGGCGGACCTGTCTGCAGCTGCCTGAGCGCCGCTGGCAGAAAGCACGTCCGTCGCGGCAGTGGCGCCGGAGTCAGCGCAGCCGCGCGGTCATGCTCAGCCGGTAGCTTCGCGGTTCGCTGCTCTGCACGGTCGCGGCCACGCCCTCCACGTACACGTGCGGGTCGGCGAACAGCGTCAGGCGGAAGCCGCTCACGAGGAACCCCAGCGGGTGCACCACGAGCTTGCCGTTGCTCGCCTGCGCGACCGCGTTCACGGAAGCTCCCACGCCGAACAGCCCGCCGCTGGCGAGCACTTCCACCTCGCCGTGTTCGCTGCGCAGCAGCCGCATGTCCATGTTCACCGGCAGCGCCGCTTTGGCGTTCGCTTCGCTCGCGTTGCCGCTCGCGGAGAGCTGATCGCCGCGCTTGCTCATCGTGGCGTCGCTCAGCCGCAACCGCCCCACGTGGACGCGCTGCGCGGACAGGTCCATGCGCGCCACCCCATGCGCTTCCCACAGCAGCTTCGCCGCCTGCGCGGAGCTCATCGTGAGGCTCTTCGCGCGCACGCGAATCGAGTCGACGCTCCCCCACGCCAGCTTCACGGCCGGCCATGCGTGCACGCTCACGCTCTCCACCTTGCCGTAGCGCCCCACGCGCGAGGAGACCACGCTGGCGGCGATCCGCGGGAGCAGCAGCTGCGCGAGCACCAGCAGCAGCACGACCGCCCCACCCGACCATGCTGCGATCCGCCCCGCTCGCCCCATGCTCCAAAGCTTTGCACGCGCGGCTCACCCCGGCAGTCAGTCCCAGTCACGCTAGCCTTGTGGTCCCCAACGGGGGCGCGTAGCTCAGTTGGCTAGAGCACCTCGTTTACACCGAGGGGGTCGCCCGTTCGAGTCGGGCCGCGCCCATCGACCGCCCAGGATCGCCTTCCACTAATTTTCGCCGCCGCCGAATGACCGACGAGAACCCCATCCGCATTGCCGTGATCGGCTCGGGCCCCGCTGGCTTCTACGCCGCGGGGCACCTGCTGAAGGACCCCGCCGAACGGATCGAGGTGGACATGCTCGAGCGGCTGCCCACGCCGTGGGGGCTCGTGCGCTCGGGGGTCGCGCCGGACCATCCGAAGATCAAGTCCGTCACGCGCGTGTACGAGAAGACGGCCGCGCACCCGCGCTTTCGCTACTTCGGAAACATCACCTTCGGCGAGCACGTCTCGCGCGAGGAGCTGCTGGAGCGCTACCACGCGATCGTGTACGCCACCGGATCGCCCTCCGACCGACCGCTCGGCATCCCCGGCGAAGAGATCCCCGGCTCGCACGCTGCGACGGAGTTCGTGGGCTGGTACAACGGCCACCCCGACCACACCGACCTCGAGGTGGACCTCCTGTCGGCGGAGCGCGCGGTGGTGATCGGCAACGGCAACGTCGCGATCGACGTCGCGCGCATGCTCGTGCTCGCGCCCGCCGAGCTCGCACCCACTGACACCGCCGACCACGCGCTGGAGGTGCTCGCGGACAGCCGCGTGCGCGAGGTGGTCGTGGTCGGGCGCCGCGGCCCCGCGCAGGCGGCGTTCACGAACCCCGAGCTGCTCGAGCTGGGAGAGCTCGCGGACGCGGACGTGATCGTCGATCCTGACGAGCTGGAGCGAGCGCTTTCCGTCCACGACGCGGGCGCCGAGGAAGATGCGACCGCGCGGCGCAACGTGGAGATCCTGCGCTCCTACGCCGCCCGCACTCCGGCCGGCCACAGCAAGCGGGTCGTGCTGCGCTTCCTGCTCTCGCCCGTCGCGCTTCACGCCGACGAGCACGGACGACTCGGCGCCGTGGAGTTCGTGCGCAACGAGCTCGTGCCCGGCGCAACCGGCGGGCTGCGCGCTCAGCCCACGCAGGAGCGCGAGACGATCGCCGCGGGCCTCGCGTTCCGTGCGATCGGCTACCGCGGCATCGCGCTGCCGGGTGTGCCATTCGACGAGCGCTCCGCGGTGATCCCCAACGACGCCGGCCGCGTGCTCGACGCCCAGGACGGGAAGCCGCTCCCGGGCGAGTACGTGGTGGGCTGGATCAAGCGCGGCCCCTCGGGCGTGATCGGCACGAACAAGCGCGACGCGCAGGAGACGGTCGACGCGATGCTCGCCGACCTCTCGCTCGCGGGCGCCAACGGCTCTGCCCCGGGCGCAAATGCCACGCACAAGCCCGGCGAACCGGACGCGCAGTCGGTCGAGGCGCTCCTGCGCGCGCGTCAGCCCAAGCTCGTCACGTACGCCGGCTGGCAGTCGATCGACCGCCACGAGCGCGCGCTGGGCGAACCGGCAGGCAGGCCGCGCGTGAAGCTCACGCGCATCGACGAGCTGCTGCGCGCGGCTGCCGCCGAACAGCCGTAGCGGCTGTCGTACCCTCATTTAGCCTTGGACGGACGGACTAGCCGTTCATACGATGTTCGTTCTATTGGATTGAACTTCTTCGTATACGGGGACGAATCACGGCAGGATCGTCCTAACAGAGGAGAGCATTCCATGTGTGTGTCACCTGTGTGGATTTCCAAGAGGGCGCTCTCGCGCACTTGCGGAATCGCCATAGTCGTCTTGTTCGCAACACTCGTGATCGGTCTGCATGCGCCAACAGCCAACGCGGCCGAAGTGGTGACGCTGCCACCGGCTCAAGTGCAGGAAGTCCTGTCCGGCGTGCCGTTGGAAGACCTCAACGCCGCGCAGCTGAGCGAACTGCTGGCGCAGCTGCCGGGCCTGTCCACGCTTCCGCAGGGCCAGCTCCAGGAAGCGCTGACCAAAGCGATCGAAACTCTCGCCGGCGAAGAACGCACGCTCGCCCAGGTGAGCAACCCGACCGAACTCGTCGCCGGCCTGGAAGGCCAGCTGCAGGAAGTCCTCTCGCCGCTGGAACTGCTGGGCCTGCTCAAAGGCGAAAACCTCACCACGCTGCTGAGCGGCGGGCTCGGCAGTCCCGAAGCCACCCAGCTGCTCGGTGAACTGCTGGGCTCCTCGCCCGACCCCAAACAGCTGATCGAACAGATCCTCACCGCGGTGAACGGCGAACAGCTCGACGCGCTGCTCGGCACCACGCTCACGGGCGAACCGGTCGGCATGGGCACCGTCGAAGAACTCGCCGGCCAACTCGGCACCACCCCCGAAGGTCTGGTGGAAGCGTTCGGCAAGACCGCCACACAGCTGCCCGCGGGCGCGCTAGCGCTGACCGCGCCGCTCAGCAACGGCAAGACCCTGGGCATGCTCAAAGGCGTCGAAGGTCTGACGCTCGGTGTCATCACACCCACGCCAGAAGAAGAACCCGCGGGCGGATCGGGCGGGGGCTCTGGGGGCGCGGGCGGCTCCGGAGGGGCAGGTGGCAGCTCGGGAGGCAGTGGTGGAGGCACTCCCGGGACGAGCGGCGGTACGACGGTCGTTGTCAACGCGCTCGCCCCGCCGAGCCCGACCGCCTCGACGAACGCGTCGCTGGCGAGCCTGGCCAAGGTCAGGATCCTCAGCCGCCACGTGCACGGGCACGTGGTCACGCTGCTCGTGCAGGTCTCCGGCGCGGGGACGCTCGCGGTGAGCGGTCGCGGCGCTGAGGTCGCTCAGGAGGCAGGCGTCGAGGGCCGAGCGCGTGACGTTGCGGACCTCGCTCACGAAGGCCGCTGTCGCGTCGCTGCGCGCGCACGGTCGGCTCCGGCGGTTCGCGCTCAGGGTGCTGTTCGCGGCGGTCGGCGGGCGCACATACAGCGCGCGCACCACCGTGGCGTTCGGCTAGAGACACGCGTTCTGCCAGATCCCGCGGGTTTGAGCGGGCCAGGGCCGCCACGAGCGGCCCTGGTCTGCCAGACTGTCGCGCGCAAGGCCCCGTTAGCTCATCTGGTAGAGCGCCGGACTTTTAATCCGGTGGGGCGGGTTCGAGTCCCGCACGGGGCATGCTCCCCGGCCCGCGCCCAGCGCGAGCCACGGCCTCATCCCCGCGTCCCGCCCCGCTTGCTCGGCGGTGGCCGGCGCTCCTTCGGCACGGGCACGCCCTTGACGAGCTCGTCGATGGTGATGCCGAACGTCTTGGCGAGGATCATGAGCGTGAGCAGGCCGGGCTCGCGCTTGCCCTGCTCGAGCGAGCCGATCTGCGTGCGGTGCAGTTTGGCGGCGTCGGCGAGGCCTTCCTGGGATGGGTAGTTGGCCTTGCGCAGCTCGCGCAGGCGCGCGGCGAACTGCTCCAGTAGCGCGACTCGCTCGGCGGTGTAGGCGCCCATCGTAGAGCAGCCTGCTGTCTGGCAGCGTTTTGTTCTACAGACAACTCACTGCATTTGGCGAGAAATGTGGAATGTCTAGGCGTTTACGCTCAGCTGCGGGCGACGATCGGCCCATGGCCGCGCCTCTTCGAGCTGTGCGGAGAGCGCGATCAGGCTCGCCTCCTGCCACGGGCCGGCCGTCAGCTGCACCCCGACCGGCACGCCGTCGTCGGTCGAGTGCAGCGGCAGGCTCACCGCGGGCAGACCGCTGACGTTGCAGAACGCGGTCATCGACACGCTCGCCACGACGTCGAACACGGGCTGGTCCGGCGCCGCGTGCTGGGCCGCCATCACCGAGCCTGCGGCGGGCGGCAGGATGGCGGAGGTGGGCGTGAGCAGCACGTCGAAGTCCCTGCCCCAGCGCGCCACCTCGCGGCGGCTGAGCAGCTCCAGCGTGCGCCCCGCGAGCACGTAGTCATACGCGCCCGTCTCGCCCGCGAGCGCGCGCTGGTGGACGATGTGCGGCTCCACCTTCGACCAGTCCACGCCCTCGTAGTCCGCCAGGCCGCCCTGCGTGAGGGCGATGAACGGCGGCACCATCTCTTCAGAGATCGTCGGCACCTCCACCTCCTCCACCGTGTGGCCCAGCTCCTCCAGCAGCGCCGCGGCAGAGCGCGCGGCCGCGACGCAATCCTCCGCGGTGGGGATGCCGAGCGGCGCCTGCGCCATCAGGCCGATCCGCAGCGGAGCCACGGCGGCGCCGACCTCCTGGGCGAACGGCCGGCTGGGGGCGGGCGCGTTGTACCACGCGCACGGGTCGAAGTGGGCGACCGCGTCGAGCACCGCGGCGGAGTCGGCGATGGTGCGCGCCACGACGCCCTCCACGACCGCGCCGAGCCAGCTCTGCGCGAGGCGCGGGATGCGTCCGCGGCTGGTCTTCAGGCCGACGAGGCCGCAGTAGGAGGAGGGGATGCGGATCGAGCCGCCGCCGTCGTTGGCGTGCGCGATCGGGAACATGCCCCCGGCGACCGCCGCAGCGGCCCCGCCGCTGGAGCCACCCGGCGAGCGATCGAGGTCCCAGGGGTTGCGCGAGATGCCGTAGCGGCTGTTCTCCGCGACGGTGATCACGCCGAACTCCGGCGTGTTGGTGCGCCCACACAGCACGAAGCCCGCGCGCGCGAGCGCGTCCACGACCAGCTCGCTCTCATCGCTGGGACCCTCGGGGGCGCCGTTCGATCCATACGTCACGGGCCAGCCGGCGACGGGCGTGAGGTCCTTGACCGGCAGCGGCACGCCCAAGAACGGCGCGTCCTCGCCCGCCGCGAGACGCCGGTCGGCGTCCGCCGCGGCGGCGCGCGCGTCCCCGTCGTTGCGCCAGATGACCGCGTTCAGCTGCGGGTTGAGCGCGTCCACGGCCGCGAGGCAGGAGTCGAGCAGCTCGACCGCTGAGAGCTCGCGGGCGCGCAGCGCCGCGGCGAGCTCCAGTGCTGGCGTGTCAGGGCCGAGCGCAGCCATGGCGCGACCCTAACAGGATGGCGCGCCCGCGGCGAGCGCCGGGCGCGCCGTCCCCATGACCTCAGGCCTTCGTGGTGCCCTCGTCCTCGGCGGCGTCTCCATCCGCGAGGATGCGGTAGAGGTCGCGGCGGGTGGATGCGAGCACGTCGCGCGCGCGCTTGATCTGGCTCTCGCTGCCGGTGCGCATGACCTGAGCGAACGCGAACGCGACCTCGCGCATGAGCTTGCCGAGCGCGTGCGCGTCGTTGCTGTACTCCTCGCCCATCTCATCCCACGGGGCTGGACGGTCGGCGCCACGCGCGTCCACGACCTCGCGCCCGCCGTCGGTGAGCGCGAACAGCTTGCGTCCGTCCTGCTCGACCGAGCGGATCAGGCCCTCGTCCTCGAGCTGTGCGAGCGCGGGATACACCGAGCCGGGGCTGGGGCTCCACACGTCGCCGCTGCGCTCCTGGACCTCCTGCATGATCTGGTAGCCGTTGCGCGGCTCCTCCGCGAGCAGCAGCAGCGCCGCGGTGCGGATGTCGCCGCGGCGCGCCTTGCGTCCGCGGCCGCGCGGCCCGCCGCGGTGGCCGCCGAACGGACCGAACTCGCCGCGCGGGCCGGGCGCGAAGTGGCGCGCGTGCTCGCCCAGGTCGCCGTGGCGTCCGGGCCTGCAGCCGGGCTTTGCGCCTGTTGAGTGAATGTGATGAGAAAACATGTCTACTCCATATCTTGAGCTATCTGGAGAACATCACGATATATCGTTAAAGCGTTTTCTTCAAGTCCCCTCCCGCGGGCGGCGGCAGGAGGGCGGGAACAGCCGCCCGCAGGGCGGCGGCGGGACGACGAGAGCAGGCACCCGCGGGCGGGGCGCAAACGGCGAGCGAGCGGCGAGGGCTAGTGGCGGAAGTGGCGGCGGTCGGTGAAGACCATGGCGACGCCCGCGGCGTCGACGGCGGCGATGACTTCCTCGTCGCGCACTGAGCCGCCGGGCTGGACGATCGCGGCGACGCCCGCGTCGATGGCGAGCTGCGGCCCGTCGGCGAAGGGGAAGAACGCGTCGGAGGCGAGCACCGCGCCGGACAGCAGCTCCGGCTGGAACGCCTGCGCCTTCTCGATGGCGATGCGCACCGCGTCGACGCGGCTCATCTGCCCCGCGCCGATGCCGATCGTGGCGCAGCCGCCCGCCCCGTCGCCCGCTGCGATGACGATCGCGTTGGAGCGCACGTGGCGACACACGCGCCAGGCGAACTCGAGCGCCTGCCACTGCGACTCGCTCGGCTCGCGCGCGCCGGCGGCGCGCATCTCCCCGCGCGTCTCGGAGACGACGTCGCGCGTCTGCACGAGCATGCCGCCGAGCACGCCCTTGCCTTCGACCTCGGTGCTCGGCTGGGGCCACTCCTTCAGCTGCAACAGCCGCACGTTCTTCTTCACCTGCAGCAGCTCCAGCGCGTCGGCGTCGTAGGCGGGCGCGAGCAGCACCTCGATGAACTGCTTCGCGAGCTCCGTGGCGAACGCGGCGTCGACGGGGCGGTTGACGGCGATGACGCCGCCGTAGGCGCTCTGCGGGTCGCACGCGAAGGCGCGTTCGTAGGCCGCCTGGCCGGTGGCGCCGGCGGCGCAGCCGCAGGGGTTGTTGTGCTTGACGATCGCGCACGCCGCGCCGTCCAGCCCCTCGACGAGCTCGCGCGCGGACGACAGGTCGAGCAGGTTGTTGAACGACAGCTCCTTGCCGTGCAGCTGCTCCACGCCGGCGAGCAGGTGCGTGGGCGCGCCCACGCGCGCGTAGTACGCGGCCTGCTGGTGGGGGTTCTCGCCGTAGCGCAGGTCTGAGACCTTCTCGTACGCGTCCGTCCACGTGGGAGGGAAGCCCTCGTGCGTGCGCGCGGCGAACCACGTGGAGATGGCGGCGTCGTAGCGCGCGGTGCACGCGAACGCCTTCGCCGCGAGCCCCCTGCGCGTGCCGAGCGACAGCCTGCCGTCGCAGGAGCGCAGCTCGCCGAGCACGCGCTCGTAGTCCTCGGGGTCCACGACGACGGCGGAGAAGGGCGCGTTCTTGGCGGCGGCACGGATCATGGTGGGCCCGCCGATGTCGATGTTCTCCACGATCTCCTCCTCGCTCGCGTCACCGCGCGCGACGGTCTGCTCGAACGGGTACAGGTTCACGCACACGAGGTCCACCTGCTCGATCCCCTGCGCCTCGGCGGCGCTCAGGTGCGAGTCCTCGTCGCGCCGCGCGAGCAGCCCCGCGTACAGGCGCGGGTGGAGCGTCTTGACGCGCCCGTCCATGATCTCGGGAAAGCCGGTGAAGTCCTCGATCGAGCGCACCGCGATGCCGGCGCCCTCAAGCTCGCGCGATGTGCCGCCGGTGGAGACGATCTCCACGCCCAGCTCGGCCAGTCCGCGGGCGAAATCGACGACGCCGCGCTTGTCGGATACCGACAGCAGCGCCCTGCGCAGCCGCACCTCGCCGGGCTCGGCGCGCTCGATACCGGCTGTGTTCTCGCCGTCTGGGGCCATGGGCGCGGAGCCTATCCGTCGCCCGCCGCGGGCGCGGCTTCGCGGGCGGGGGATGTGGCTTCATCCACGCCCTGATCGGCGATCTGCCGGCGCGGGTTCTCCGGATCGGGGCGCAGCGCGCCCGCGGCAAGCATCCGCACGGCCTGCGGCAGCAGCGCGTGCTCGAGCGGGCGCAGCGCGGCGAGCACCTGCTCCGGCGCGCGCGCGTCGGGCAGCTCGACGGCGCGCTGCAGGATCACGGGCCCGGAGTCGACGCCCGCGTCGACGAAGTGCACGGTCACGCCGAACACCTTCACGCCGTATGCGAGCGCCTGCTCGATGGCGGCGAGGCCGGGAAAGGCGGGCAGCAGCGAGGGGTGCACGTTGACGACGCCGCCGGGGAAGCGTTCGAGGAAGCGCGCGCCGAGCAGCTCCATGTAGCCGGCGAGCACTACGACCCGCGCGCCGCGCTCCTCGATCCAGTCGGCGAGAGCGTCGTCGCGCGCGGCGCGGTCGGGGTAGTCGCCACGCGGGAACACGGCCGTGGGCACGCCGGCGTCCTCGGCTCGCCCAAGCGCGGGCACGCCCGCGACGCTCGACCCCACCGCGACGATGCGCGCCTCCGCGCCATGCACCGAGTCGAGCAGCGCCTGCAGGTTGGTGCCCGTTCCGGACACGAGCACTGCGATGGGGAGTGGCTCGCTCACGCGGCTCGCACGATAGCTGTGACCCAACTCACATAGCCCGCCGCTGGGCTGCGCGAAACTACTGTCAGCGGGGGGGCGCGCGCCTCCGATGCTTGGGGGAGCACGTTCCCTCGATCATCGAAACACAGGACAAGCCCATGCTTACAGCAATCCTCGTAACCCTCATCATCGTGGCTGCGCTCGGCGCGGCGCTGCGGTCGGACAAGAACGACACGCTGATCTCGCACACGCCGTACAACAACCGCCACAACGACGCGTCAGGCGCGCGCGACTACCACTTCACCTAGCGCTCGTCAGGCGTTGACGAGCGGCAGGACGGGGCCGTCCTCCAGCGAGTACTTCCCCGCTGCCCCGTCGCTGCCTGCGAGCGGGTAGTTGCCGCTGAAGCACGCGTCGCAGTGCGTGGCGGGCTTGCCGCGGACAGCCTCGTACACGCCCTCCAGCGAGAGGTAGTGCAGCGAGTCGCAGCCGAGCTCCGCGGCTATCTGCTCGGTGGTGCGCCCGTGGGCGATCATCTCCTCGCGCGTGGACATGTCGATGCCGTAGTGGCAGGGGTGCTTGATGGGCGGCGCGGAGATGCGCATGTGGATCTCCTTGGCGCCCGCGTCGCGCAGCATCTGCACGATCTGGCGGGTGGTGTTGCCCCGCACGATGGAGTCGTCCACGACGATCAGCCGCTTGCCCTCGATCACCTCGGGCAGCGGGTTGAACTTGAGCCGCAGCCCGTGCTTGCGCAGCTCCTGCCCAGGCTGGATGAACGTGCGCGCGACGTATCGATTCTTGACGAAGCCGTCGTCCTGCGGCAACCCGGCGGCGCGTGCGAGCCCGCGCGCGGCGGGGTTGCCGGAGTCGGGCACGGCGATGACGAGGTCCGCGTCGACGGGCGACTCGCGCCACAGGATCTCGCCCATGCGCCCGCGCGCGACCTGCAGCACCTGCTCGTTCATGCGCGAGTCGGGGCGGGCGAAGTAGATGTACTCGAACACGCAGAACGCACGCCGCTCGCCCGGCATGACCATGCGGCTCTGCAGGCCGTCGGCGCCGAGCGTGACGATCTCGCCGGGCTCCACGTCGCGGAGGTATTTGGCGCCGATGATGTCGAACGCGCACGACTCGCTCGCGACGCAGTAGTGGCTCTCGCCATGCTCGCCGCCCTCGCCATGCGACGCGTCGCCGCCGGGGTCGCCGGCGGCTGTGTGGGGGAGCACGCCGATGGCAAGCGGGCGCAGGCCGTGCGGGTCGCGGAACGCGACGACGCGGTCCTTGGTCATGACGACGATGGAGAACGCTCCGCGCAGCCTCGGCAGCACCTCGGCGATGGCGTCCTCGACGTGCTCGGCGGGGTGCGTGGCGATCATCGCGGCGACGATCTCCGAGTCGGAGGTGGAGCTGAACGTGACGCCCCGCTCGAGCAGCTCCTCCTGCAGCTCCACGGCGTTGATGAGGTTGCCGTTGTGCGCGAGCGCGACCTCGCGCTTGGAGCCGTTGGTGCCCTCGGAGCGCTGCACGGGCTGGGAGTTCTCCCACGCGTTGGAACCGGTGGTGGAGTAGCGCACGTGGCCGATCGCGAGCTCGCCGGCGAGCGTGCGCAGGTCGTTCTCGGTGAACACCTGGTTGACAAGCCCCAGCTCGCGACGGGTGATGATGTGAGCGCCGCGGTCGGCGGCTGCTATTCCGGCTGACTCCTGGCCGCGGTGCTGGAGCGCGTACAGGGCGAAGTACGACAACCTGGACACCTCGTGACCGGGGGCGTACAAACCGAAGACTCCGCACTCATCGCGCGGTCCGTCACGCATTCCCAACAAGCTAGCAGGGCGCGTTGGGGAGATCATTTATTTAGAAGAGCTCGGCGAGCGCGCTGTGGGCGTCGGTCAGCTCGGCGAGCGTTGCGTTGATGTTCACATTGGCGCCCGAGTGGGTGATCTCGAGCGCCCGGCCGCCCACCGCGCCGAGCGTGCGCACGGACGTGTGGGCGCCCAGCTCGCGCAGCGCGTCGGCGGGGCCGCTGACGACGAAGCCGCCGGGGGCCTCGCCGAAGAGCGCGACGGTCGCGGCGAGAGCGCCGGACGAGTCGACGGGCGATGTCTCCCAGATCTCATCCGTCAGCTCGACCCGCGCGCCGAGGTCGCCCGCGAGGCAGCACTCGGCGAGCGCCACCGCGAGGCCGCCCTCGGCGATGTCGTGGACGCTGGAGAGGCGCCCAGCGCGCACGGCGTCGCGCACTGCGGCGTGCGTGGCGCGGATCGCGTCGATGTCGATGTCGGGCAGGCCGTCGGGGAGCGCGTGGCCGAGCAGCTTCGCCAGCTCGCTCGCCGGGAGCGCGGGGGAGAACGGGCCCACGAGCGCGATCCGGTCGCCCTCGCTTGCGAATCCCAGCCGCCCCGCGCGGCGCGCGTCGGGTAGGCGGCCGACCATGCCGATCACGGGAGTTGGGTAGATGGGGCCCGCGGTGGCGCCCTCGTTGTACAGCGACACGTTGCCGCCCACGATCGGCGCGTCGAGCGCGCGGCACGCCTCGCCCAGGCCGCGCACCGCTTCGGTGAGCTGCCACGCGATGTGCGGCTTCTCGGGGTTGCCGAAGTTGAGGTTGTTGGTGGTGCCGAGCGGCTGCGCGCCCACGCACGCGAGGTTCGCCGCGCACTCCAGCACCGCCTCGATCGCGCCGCGGTAGGGGTCCGCGGCGACGCGCCGGCCGTTGCAGTCGATCGACACGGCTAGGGCCGCGCGAGCGCCGTCGGGCGCGAGCGCCGCGGGGGCGCCGGCGGCGCCACTGGCGCGGGCGTCAGGCTCGTCGCCTGAGAGCACGAGCACGGCGGCGTCGGCCTGCTCGGGGCGGCGCACGGTGCGCGACTGGACGATCGAGTCGTACTGCTCGAACAGCGGGCGTCGCGAGGCGATGTTGGGGCTCGCGAGCAGCGCGAGCAGCGTGTCGCGCGGCGGCGCGTCGAGCGACACGCCGGGCGTGGCGGCGGGCGGCGGGTAGACGGGCTCGCTGGGCTTGGCCGGCGCGAGGTCGTACAGCGGGCAGTCGTCCACCAGCGCGCGCACGGGCATGTCGCCCACGAGCGCGCCGTCGTCCAGCACGCGCATGCGCCCGCTTTCCGTGACGACCCCGATCGCAGCGCCGTTCACCTCCCACTTCTCGCACAGCGCCATCACCGCGCCCACGTTCGCGGGCTCCACCACGCACAGCATCCGCTCCTGGGACTCGCTCACCATCACCTCGAACGGCTCCATGCCGGGCTCGCGCAGCGGCACCTTGGCGACGTCGATGTCGATGCCCACCTCGCCCTTCGACGCCATCTCCGACGCGGAGGACGTGAGGCCCGCCGCGCCGAGGTCCTGCAGCGAGACGATCAGCCCTCGCGCGAGCAGCTCCAGCGAGCACTCCATCAGCTTCTTCTCCTCGAACGGGTCGCCCACCTGCACCGTGGGGCGCTTGTCCGCGTCCGCGTCGCCAAGCTCCGCGGAGGCGAGCACCGACGCGCCGCCGATGCCGTCGCGCCCGGTGGACGCGCCGAACAGGATCAGCACGTTGCCGGGGCCGGCGGCGGCGCTGCGGATCAGCTGCTCGCGCGGCGCCAGGCCGAGCGCCATCGCGTTCACGAGGCAGTTCTGCTCGTACGGCCCCTCGAAGTACACCTCGCCGCCCACGGTGGGCACGCCAATCGAGTTGCCGTAGTGGCCGATGCCGGACACCGCGCCGTCGAGCAGGTAGCGCGCTCGGGAGCCGGCCGCGCCGCAGCCCGGCTCGCCGAAGCGCAGCGAGTCGAGCACCGCGATGGGGCGCGCGCCGATGGCGAAGATGTCGCGCAGGATGCCCCCCACGCCCGTGGCGGCTCCCTGGAACGGCTCCACCGCGCTGGGGTGGTTGTGCGACTCGACCTTGAACGCGCACACGAGACCGTCGCCCACGTCCACCGCGCCGGCGTTCTCCCCCGGACCCATGACCACGGCCTCGCCCTCAGTCGGCAGGCTGCGAAGCAGCTTCTTAGAGTGCTTGTAAGCGCAGTGCTCGCTCCAGAGCAGCGAGTACATCGCCAGCTCCACCTGGTTCGGCACACGCCCTCCCTGCTTCTCGCACACGAGCTCGTACTCGCTCGCGGTCAGGCCCAGCGCGAGCGCGTCCTGCAGGCCCGGCAGCTGCTCGGTCTCAGACACGAGCGCCCTCCACGGCGAGGCGCATCGACTGGAAGATCTTCAGCCCGTCCGCGGAGCCGCCCGTCAGCGCGTCCACCGCGTGCTCCGGGTGGGGCATCATGCCGAACACGTTGCCGCGCTCGTTGCACACGCCCGCGATGTCGTGCACGGAGCCGTTGAAGTTCTCCCCCGGCGCGTAGCGCAGCACGAACTGCCCCGCACGATCCATCGCCGCGAGCGTGTCGGGGTCCGCGTGGTAGCGCCCCCACGCGTGCTTCGCGGGGATCGACAGCCGCTCCCCCAGGGCGCACCCGTGCGTGAACGAGCCGCCGCTGTTGATCACCTCCAACTGCACCTGGCGCGAGGTGAAGCGCAGGTTCGCGTTGCCCAGCAGCGCCCCCGGCAACAGCCGCGCCTCGCACAGCACCTGAAAGCCGTTGCAGATCCCCAGCACCAGCCCGCCGTCGTTCGCGAACGCGATCACCGACTCCATCGCCGGGCTGAAGCGAGCGATCGCCCCCGCGCGCAGATAGTCGCCGTAGGAGAAGCCACCCGGCACGACCACCGCATCCGCGCCTTTCAGGTCGCGGTCCCCGTGCCAGATCAGCTCCGCGTCGGCCACTCGCCGCGCCGCGTTCAGCGCGTCGACCTCGTCGCAGGAGCCAGGAAACTGGAGGACGCCGAACTTCACCGCGCGTTCAGCCGCTGCCGTCTAGCAGCTGGATCTCGTAGTCCTCCACGAGCGGGTTGGCGAGCAGCTTCTCGCACATCGACTCCAGTTGGGAGGGGTCCTCCACGTCCAGCTCCACCAGGCGGCCGATGTGCACGTTCGCCACGCCGCCGAAGCCCAGCGCGGGAAGCGCGCGCTCCACGGCGACGCCCTGCGGATCGAGGATGCCCGCCTTCGGGCGGATCAGCACGCGTGCTCTCACGCGGCGTCGCCGGTGCCGGCTGCGGAGGTCGCGCCGGAGCGGTCGAGCCACGCCTGGAACGGCTGGCCGGTGATGCGCTCGTACGCCTCCACGTAGCGCGCGCGGGTGCCCGCCACCACGTCGTCCGGGATCGCCGGCGCGGGCGGCTTCTTGTCCCAGCCGCTGCCCGAGGCCCAGTCGCGCACGTACTGCTTGTCGAAGCTCGGCTGCCCTCTGCCGGGCTCATACCCGTCCGCGGGCCAGTAGCGCGAGGAGTCGGGAGTGAGCACCTCATCGCCGATCACCAGCGGTCTCGCCGGATCGCTCTCGTCGATCCCGAACTCGAACTTCGTGTCCGCCAGGATCACGCCGTTCGCGCGTGCGTGCTCCGCCGCGAACGAGTACAGCTCGATCGACACGTCCGCCACGCGCTGCATCAGCTCGCGGTCGCCCACCAGCTCCGCCGCGCGGTCGAAGTCGATCGCCTCGTCGTGGCCCGTCTCCGCCTTTGTCGACGGCGTGAAGATCGGCTGCGGCAGCTGCTCCGACTCGCGCAGGCCCGGCGGCAGCTCGATCCCCGACACGCTGCCCGTCGCCTGGTAGTCCTTCCAGCCGGAGCCCGTGATGTAGCCGCGCACCACGCACTCCACCGGCAGCATCGCAAGCGCCTTGCACGAGCCAGCGCGCGGCCGCGCTCGGAGTCCGGCACCCCGTCGGTGGCCGACAGCAGGTGGTTGGCCACGATGTGGCCCGTCTTCTCGAACCAGAACACCGACAGGCCCGTCAGCACCTTGCCCTTGTCCGGGATCGGCGTCGGGTGGACCGCGTCGTACGTGGAGATGCGATCGCTCGCCACCATCAGCAGGCGACGCTGATCGCCGTCGGCGGCCAGTCCGTACATCTCGCGCACCTTGCCGCTGGCGATGAGGGGCAGGTCGGCGAGCAGGGTGGTCACGTGGCGCGATGCTAGCAGCGGGGCCCGACGGCCGGATGCCGGCCCCCGGCGCGGACGACCGCTCAGGTCAGGCGATCTCGTCGAGGCGCGCGAGGATCTCCGCGGCGTGGCGCGTGTAGTGCGAGTAATCGAAGATCGCGTCCAGGTCCAGCGCGCTGCGCGCGCTCGTCCGCCGCGAGCAGCTCGCGCAGCGGCGATGCCCTCGTCCCACGCGCGCTGCGCCAGCTCCTGCGTCACGCGGTAGGCGTCGTCGCGCGAGGATCCGCCCTCCACGAGCGCCAGCAGCACGCGCTGGGAGAACAGCGCGCCGTGCGTCAGCTCGAGGTTCGCGCGCATCCGCTCCGCGTCCACCGTCATGTCACGCACCAGCGCGATCGTGCGGTGCTGCAGGTAGTCGAGCAGGATCGTCGAGTCAGGCAGGATCGACGCGCTCCACCGAGGAGTGCGAGATGTCGCGCTCGTGCCACAGCGCCACGTTCTCCAGCGCCGCCTGCGCGTTGCCGCGCAGCACCCGCGCCGAGCCCGAGATCTGCTCGCTCTTGATCGGGTTGCGCTTGTGCGGCATCGCCGAGGAGCCCTTCTGCCCAGCGCGGAACGGCTCCTGCGCCTCGCGCACCTCCGTGCGCTGCAGGTGGCGCAGCTCTGTCGCGAAGCGCTCCAGGCCAGCGCCCGCGAGCGCGATCGCGCTCAGCAGCTCCGCGTGGCGGTCGCGCGGCACCACCTGCGTCGAGACGTCCTCGCGCTCGAGGCCAAGGCGCGTCCAGCACCCGCGCCTCGAACTCCGGGCTCGTCGCCGCGTACGTGCCCGACCGCGCCCGAGAGCGCCCCGACCGCCACCTGCTCGAACGCGCGCTCCAGGCGCACAGCGTTGCGGTGCGCCTCGAACGCGAAGCCCGCGAGCTTGACGCCGAACGTCGTCGGCTCGGCATGCACGCCGTGCGTGCGCCCGACGCACAGCGTGTCCGCGTGCTCGCGCGCGCGGTTCGCGCAGCGCCGCCACCAGCTCGTGCGCGCCCGCCACGATCGCCTCGCCCCGCTGCGTGCAGCTGCAGCGCCAGCGCCGTGTCCAGCACGTCCGAGGAGGTCAGGCCGAAGTGGATCCAGCGGCCCGCGTCGCCCGCGCTGGAAGCGAGCACGTCCACGAACGCCGCCACGTCGTGGTCGGTCGTGCGCTCGCGCTCGTTCACCGCCTCCACCGTGAAGCTCGCCGCGCGGATCGCCTCCAGCTCCGGCTCGCCCGGCCCGCCGTCGCCCAGCAGCGCCGGCAGCTCCTCGCACGCCGCCACCTCCACCCGCCGCCAGCTCTCCATGCGCGCCTCGTCCGTCCACAGGGCCGGCGAGCTCGGGCGCGGCTGTAGCGGGCGATCACTCGCGTCAGCGCCGAGGATCTGCGCGGCGAGGATCGCCGCGTTGCGCGGGTTGTCCAGGCCGACGCACGCAACCGGCACGCCCGGCGGCATCTGCACGATCGAGAGGATCGCGTCGAGACCGCCCGCCGCCGTCAGGCGGCCCGACAGCGGCACGCCGATCACCGGCAGGTCGGTGTGCGCCGCGACCGCGCCGGGCAGCGCGGCCGAGATGCCCGCGCCCGCGATGATCACGCGCAGGCCGCGCATGCGCGCGTTCTTCGCGTATTCCGCCACCACGTCCGGCTCGCGGTGCGCCGACATCACGCGCATCTCGTGCAGGATGCCGCGCTCTTCCAGCTCCTTCGCGGCCTTCTCCATCGTCTCCATGTCGCTCTTCGAGCCCATCACGATGCCCACACGCGGGGCATCCACGTCGATGTCGTCCAGCTGCGCCTGTACTTCGGCCTCCTCCATCGGTTCGGGCACGAGCGAGATGCCCGACGCTCCCGCCGGACGCCCCTCCTGGGCGGCGGGCTCTGCGGGGCTCACTGTCTTGTCCGGTCACGCACTGGAGCATACGCATCCACGCGCGTCTCTGGCTGGCACGCGCGCCCGGCCGGCGTCCCTACAGCGACGCGATGAAGTCCTCGATCGGGATCGCCGACAGCGTCTCGTAGCGGCCCGTGCCGCGCGAACCCAGCTCCAGCGACACGCGCGCCATCGTCGCCTCGTCCGGCGCCTCGACCACCGAGATGAAGTCGACGTGGCCGAGCGTCGCCCACTGCGCCGTCACCGTCGCGCCGAGCTGCTCGACCTCCTTGTTGACCTCCTGGATCCGCTGCGGGTTGTTCTTGACCGTCTGCACGCCCTCCGGGGTGAGGGTCGAGAGCATGATGTAGGTGGGCATGTGTCTCCTCCGAAGGGGTCGGGACGTGGCGCTGTCGCGCCTCAGGGACCGTTTTACCCGATCGTGGCGCCGCGGTGTTCGAATTGTGTCCAGAGTCTTTGCGATACGCCGATTGCGTGCGTAGGCTGCGCGGTCGTACTCAAGCCCAGGAGGCACAAATGCGCAAACGCATCACATACGCGAACGTCACAGCGACACTCGCGCTCGTATTCGCGATGAGCGGGGGAGCACTCGCCGCGAACCACTATCTCATCAACTCCACCAAACAGATCAGCCCCAAGGTGCTCAAGAAGCTGAAGGGCAAAACCGGCGCCGCCGGAGCCCCGGGAGCACCGGGCAAAGAAGGAGCAACCGGCAAAGAAGGCGCCGCCGGTAAAACCGGCGAACGCGGGCCTAGCAACGCGTTCCACGTGGCAGTGGAAGAAGTTGAATTCCCGGCCTCAGGGGGCGAACTGATCCCGGTTGCCTCGGTCAACCTTCCGGCCGGAAGCTACGCGGTGTTTGGCAAGACGGTCGCGAACAACAACGCAGCGGCGATCGCATCGGGTGAATGCTTGCTGGAACTCGGTGGCAAAACAATCGGCGAAAGCGGCTTTATCCGTATGACCGAAGAAGGCAAAGGCGCGGACCGTATGACGTTCGTCGCCACGGGCGTCGGCAGCCTCAGCAGCGCCGGAACGGCGACGCTGAAGTGTGCAGAACAGCTCAACCGAAGGCTTTTTCATCGCCGCCTCGATCACGGCCATACAGGTCGGGAGCGTCAGCTAGCACGCAGCAGCCCGGTGTGTCCTGGGGGTGGCCGTACGCGCCCCCAGGACACCGTGTCAGGTGGAGCTCGCCGCCACTTCGCCGTCCGTCTCCAACACCAGCTCCCCGTCGCGCGTATCGACCTTCACCGAATCGCCGCTGCGGATCTCGCCCTGCAGCAGCGCGAGCGCCAGCCGGTCGATGAGCTGCTTCTGGATCACGCGGCGCAGCGGGCGGGCGCCGTAGGTGGGGTCGTAGCCCATGTTGCCGAGCAGCTCGCGGGCGTCGTCGGTGAGCGTGACCGTCGACGCCGCGCTCGGCGACGCGCTCGATCACGCGCGCGACCTGCAGCTCGACGATCTCGGAGATCTGCTCGCGGGTGAGCGACGTCGAAGCGCACGATGTCGTCGAGGCGGTTGATGAACTCCGGCTTGAAGTGCTCGAGCAGCGCGCTGCGCACCTGCGGTGTCGGGCAGACCCGTCGGGGATGGGGATGTTCGAGGTCATGATCAGCACCGTGTTCTTGAAGTCGACCGTGCGGCCCTGGCCGTCGGTCAGGCGGCCGTCGTCCATCACCTGCAGCAGCGTGTTGAAGACGTCGCGGGTGGGCCTTCTCGATCTCGTCGAGCAGCACCACCGAGTAGGGGCGGCGGCGGACCGCCTCGGTCAGCTGGCCGCCCTCCTCGTAGCCGACGTAGCCGGGCGGCGCGCCGACCAGCCGCGAGACGGAGTGCTTCTCCATGTACTCGGACATGTCGATCCGGATCATCGCGTCCTGGGAGTCGAACATGAACTCGGCCAGCGCGCGCGCGAGCTCGGTCTTGCCGACGCCGGTGGGGCCGAGGAACAGGAACGAGCCGATCGGGCGGTCGGGGTCCTGCAGGCCGGCGCGCGAGCGGCGCAGCGCGCGTGGCGACCGCCTCGATCGCCTCGTCCTGGCCGATCGACGCGTTCGTGCAGGCGCTCCTCCATGTGGATGAGCTTCTCGGTCTCGCCCTCGAGCAGGCGGCTGACGGGGATGCCCGTCCAGCGCGCGACGACCTCGGCGACGTCGTCGGCGTCGACCTCCTCCTTGAGGAACACCGGCGCCTCGCCGTCCGTCGGCCTCGCTCGCGCTCCGCCGATTCGTGCTCGGCGAGCTGCTTCTCGAGCTCGGGGATCTCGCCGTAGCGCAGCTCCGCGGCGCGCTGCAGGTCGGCGTCGCGCTCGGCGCGCTCGGCCTCCGTGCGCGCCTGCTCGAGGCGCTCCTTGAGCTCGGAGATGCCCTGGATCGCCTCCTTCTCGCTTCTGCCACTGCGCCTTCATCGCGCGCCGAGCGCTCCTTCAGCTCCGCCAGCTCGCGCTCGATCGCCTCGCGGCGCTCCTGCGAGGCCGCGTCCGTCTCCTTGCGCAGCGACGTGAGCTCGATCTCCAGCTGCATGACGCGCCGGTCGACCTCGTCGATCTCGGTCGGCAGCGAGTCGATCTCGATGCGGATCCTCGAGGCGGCCTCGTCGATCAGGTCGATCGCCTTGTCGGGCAGGAAGCGGTCGGCGATGTAGCGGTGCGAGAGGGTCGCGGCGGCGATCAGCGCGCTGTCCTGGATGCGCACGCTGTGGTGCACCTCGTAGCGCTCCTTCAGCCCGCGCAGGATCGCGATCGTGTCCTGCACGGACGGCTCGCCGACCATCACCGGCTGGAAGCGGCGCTCGAGCGCGGCGTCCTTCTCGATGTGCTTGCGGTACTCGTCGAGCGTCGTCGCGCCGACGCAGCGCAGTTCGCCGCGCGCGAGCATCGGCTTGAGCAGGTTGGCGGCGTCGACCGCGCCCTCGGCGGCGCCGGCGCCGACGATCGTGTGCAGCTCGTCGAGGAACAGGATGATCGCTGCCCTCGGCCTCGGAGACCTCCTTCAGGACGGCCTTCAGCCGGTCCTCGAACTCGCCGCGGTACTTGGCGCCGGCGATCAGCGCGCCGATGTCGAGCGCGATCACGCGCCGGTCGCGCAGCGACTCGGGCACGTCGCCGGAGACGATCCGCTGGGCGAGGCCCTCGACGATCGCGGTCTTGCCGACGCCGGGCTCGCCGATCAGCACGGGGTTGTTCTTCGTGCGGCGGCGAGAGCACCTGGATCACGCGGCGGATCTCCTCGTCGCGGCCGATCACCGGGTCGAGCTTGCCCTGCTCGCGCGGTCTCGGTCAGGTCGCGGCCGAAGCGCTCGAGCGGGCGTCTGCTCCTCCTCCTGCTGCGGTTCGGCGCCCTGCGCGGCGCGGGGTACCTCCGTCAGGCGGCGTCATCGGTCCTCCTCTCCTCGGCTTGATCCGGAACGGCGAGCGCGCGTCGGCGGCGCGCACGAGCTCGAGCCCGCCGCGGTAGGGGACGGTCAGCTCGGCGCGGAACGAGCGGCGCACCTGCTCGAGCTCCTCGGCGAGGCGCACCTGCGCCTGCAGCGCCTGCGACCTCGATCTCCTCGATGCGCGCGTGCATCTCGTCGATCTCCTGCTCGAGGCGCAGCACCCGCTCGACGCCGGCGAGGTTGAGGCCGAGCTCGGCGGTCATCTCCTGGATGCGCCGCAGCCTCTCGACGTCCTCCTGGGAGTACAGGCGCGTGCCCTTGGGCGAGCGCTTGGGCTCGATCAGGCCGCGCGCCTCGTACATGCGCAGCGTCTGCGGGTGCATGTTGGCGAGCTCGGCGGCGACGGAGATCATGAACACGCCGCGGTCGGTCTCGACCTCGACGCGGGTGACCGCGGCGATCGCCGGTCGCCGGCGCGGCGCCGGTCGCGCCCTCGCCGCGCATCATCGCTCACCCGCCTTCGCCGCGTCGCGCGGCGCGTCCTGCGCGCCCGCGCCGTTCTCGAACAGCCGCGCGCGCGGGTCGCCGTCCATCGTCCTCGACAGCGCCTCGACCGCCTGCTGCTGCTCCTCGCTGAGGTGCTCGGGCACGTCGATCACGAAGCGGTAGTGGATGTCGCCTCTTGCCGGAGCCGGCCCGCTGCCGAGCTTCGGCGGGCCCTCGCCGCGCAGGCGCTGGACGGTGCCGTGGGCGGTGCCGGGCGCACGCGCAGCGTCTTGGTGCCGTTCAGCGTCGGCACCTGCACCTCCGCGCCGCGCAGCGCCTCGGGGATCGTCAGCGGCACCTCGACCTCGAGGTTGTCGCCCTTGCGCGTGAACAGCGGCGAGGGCGTCGACGTGGGTGATCAGGTAGAGGTCGCCCGGCGGGCCGCCGTTGCGCCCGGGCTCGCCCTTGCCGGCCAGGCGGATGCGGCTGCCGTCGCGCACGCCCGCGGGGATGTTCACGCGCAGGCGCTTGACCGTGCGCACCGCGCCGCTGCCGTGGCAGGTCGGGCAGGGGTCCTCGATGACGGTGCCGGCGCCGCCGCAGCGCGAGCACGGCTGGGAGATCGAGAACATCCCCTGGCCCTGCGTCTCGATGCCGCGGCCCTCGCAGCGCGGGCACACCGACGGCGTCGTGCCGGGCTTCGCGCCGGTGCCGCGGCACGTGTTGCAGGTGGCGTGCATCGGCACCTGCAGCGGCACCTGCGCGCCGGCGACCGCCTGGTCGAAGGTGATCGAGACCTGCGCCTCGAGGTCGGCGCCGCGCTCGGAGCGCGGCTTGGTGCGCACGCGCCGGCCGCTGGCCGAGCCGCCGAACAGGTTCGAGAGGATGTCGCCCATCGAGGACGCGTCGAAGTCGAAGTTGCCGAAGCCGCCGAAGCCGCCGCCGGGCCCGGCGCCGCGCGGCGAACGGCCCGCGTGCCGCTGTCGTACTGCTTGCGCTTCTCGGGGTCGCCGAGCACGTCGTGGGCCTGGGAGATCTCCTTGAAGCGCGCCTCGGCCTCCTTGTCGTCCGGGTTGCGGTCGGGGTGGTACTGGCGCGCGAGCTTGCGGTAGGCCTTCTTGATCTCCTCGGCGGTCGCCTTCTTGTCGACCCCGAGCGTCTTGTAGTAGTCGGGACGCGTTGCCATCGAGCCCCTCGCTACGCCGCCACGACCACGCGCGCCGGGCGGATGATGCTCGTCGCCGCAGCCGGTAGCCGGGCTGGTAGACCTCGACGACCGTGCCGCTCGCCGCGCCGCCCTCGGCCTGCTCGGCGGTCGCCACGGCCTCGTGCAGCGAGGGGTCGAACTGCTCGCCGACGGGCGAGAAGGACTCGATCCCCGCGCGCGCGAGCGCGGCCGCGAGCTCGGAGCGCACGAGGCGCACGCCCTCCAGCAGCGGGTCGTCCTGCGGCCGCCGCCGCGAGCGCGCGGTCGAGGTTGTCGAGCGCCGGCAGCAGCTCCTTGGCGAGGCCGTCGTCCCGCGCTCCTGCGCGGCCGCCGCCTCGCGCGCGACGCGCTTGCGGTAGTTCTCGAAGTCCGCCTGCGTGCGCTGCGCGAGCGCCAGGTACTCGTCGCGCTGGGCGGCAGTCTGCACCAGCTCGTCGAGGTCGCCCGCGATCGCCGCGGCCTCGTCGGCCTCGGCGGCCGTCTCGCCGTCGCTCGGCCCGCCAGCGCCTGCTGAGCCTCGCCGACGCGGCGTGCCGGCGTCCCCCGGCGCCTGCGCGCCGGGGGTGCCAGCGCTCGGCGCTGGCGCTCGTCGAGCGCGCGCTCGTCCGGTCGCTCATCGCGCCTAGGCCTTCGGCTCGTCGACGACCTCGGCGTCGACGACGTCCTCCTCGTCGGAGGAGGCGCCGTCGCCGTCGGCGGACGCGCCGTTGCCGCGCGGCCGCGGCCTGCTCCTGGGCGCGCTGGTACATCGCCTCGGAGACCGCGTGGAAGGCGCGTCTGCAGCGCCTCGGCCTTGGCGTTGATCGCGGCCGCGTCCTCGGACTCGAGCACCTCGCGGACCTCCTTGATCGCCTCCTCGATGCGCGCCTTGGAGTCCGCGTCGACCTGGTCGCCCAGCTCGGCCAGCTGGCGCTCGGCCTGGTAGGCGGCGTTCTCGGCGTTGTTGCGCGCCTCGGCCAGCTCGCGCGCGCGGCGGTCCTCCTCGGCGTGCGACTCGGCGTCGGAGACCATGTTCTTGATTTCGTCGTCGGAGAGGCCCGAGCCGGCCTTGATCTCGATCTTCTGCTCCTTGCCCGTGCCGAGGTCCTTGGCCGACACGTTGAGGATGCCGTTCGCGTCGATGTCGAACGCGACCTCGATCTGCGGGATGCCGCGCGGCGCCGGCGGGATGCCGGTGAGCTGGAACTTGCCGAGCGACTTGTTGTACTGCGCCATCTCGCGCTCGCCCTGCAGCACGTGGATCTCGACCGACGGCTGGTTGTCCTCGGCCGTCGAGAAGACCTCGCCCTTGCGCGTCGGGATCGTCGTGTTGCGCTCGATCAGCTTCGTCATCACGCCGCCCTTGGTCTCGATGCCGAGCGTCAGCGGCGTGACGTCGAGCAGCAGCACGTCCTTGACGTCGCCCGCGAGCACGCCCGCCTGGATCGCCGCGCCGACGGCCACGACCTCGTCCGGGTTGACGCCGCGGTGGGGCTCCTTGCCGGTCAGCTCTTTGACCTTCTCCTGCACCGCGGGCATGCGCGTCATGCCGCCGACGAGCACGACGTGGTCGATCTCCTTGACGCCCTTGTCTTTGGCGTCGTCGATCGCCTGGCGCACGGGCGCGACCACGCGGTCGAGCAGCTCGGAGGTCAGCTCGGCGAGCTTCGCGCGCGTGAGGCGCGTGTCGAGGTGCTTCGGGCCCGAGGCGTCCGCCGTGATGAACGGCAGGTTGATCTGCGTCTCCTGCGTCGTGGAGAGCTCGATCTTGGCCTTCTCGGCCGCCTCGTAGAGACGCTGCAGCGCCATCGGGTCGGCAGTCAGGTCGATGCCCTGGGACTTCTTGAACTCCGAGACGAGCCAGTCGACGATCGCCTTGTCGAAGTTGTCGCCGCCGAGGTGGTTGTCGCCGGCGGTGGACTTGACCTCGAACACGCCGTCGCCGATCTCGAGCACGGACACGTCGAACGTGCCGCCGCCGAGGTCGAACACGAGGATCGTCTGGTCGGACTCCTTGTCGAGGCCGTACGCCAGCGAGGCGGCCGTCGGCTCGTTGATGATCCGCTTGACGTCGAGGCCGGCGATCTTGCCGGCGTCCTTCGTCGCCTGGCGCTGGTCGTCGTTGAAGTACGCCGGGACGGTGATCACGGCCGAGTCGACGGCCTCGCCGAGATACGCTTCCGCGTCGGACTTCAGCTTCTGCAGGATCATCGCGCGAGATCTCCGGCGGAGAGTGCTGCTCGCCGCCGGCTTCCACGCGCGCGTCGCCGTTGGGGCCGGAGACGACCTTGTAGGGGACGATCGACTCCTCCTCGCGCACCTCGGCCTCCTTGCGGCCCATGAAGCGCTTGATCGAGAAGATCGTGTTCTGCGGGTTGGTGACGGCCTGGCGCTTGGCGACCGTGCCGACGAGACGCTCGCCGGAGGCCGTGAACGCGACGACCGACGGTGTCGTGCGACCGCCCTCGGAGTTCTCGATGACGGTCGGCTCGCCGCCCTCGAGCACGGCCATGCACGAGTTCGTCGTGCCGAGGTCGATGCCTATGGTCTTGGCCATGTGAACAATGCTCCTTCGTGAGACGCTTTACAAATCTGAGTCAGAGTGTGGCAGATTTCCTCAGGTGTCAAGTGCGCGGGTGGCTTCGGGGACTACGCGGGACTGTCCACGGGGCGGCGCATCGCCCGAGCGCGCTACCGTCCATCAGCATGAACCTGGTACCCCAGGGGCCGCCGGTGAAGCCGCGGCTGCGCGGCGTCTCGCACGAGTACGCGTTCTTCGTCTCGCTCGGCTGCGGGGTCGCGCTGATCCTCGCCGCCTCCGACGGCCGCGCGCGGGTCGCGGCGAGCGATCTACGCGCGTCGCCGTCTCGGCGCTGCTCGGCACGAGCGCGCTCTATCACCGCGTCACCTGGCGCCCCGAGCGCGCGGCGCTGGATGCGGCGGCTGGACCACTCGATGATCTTCGTGCTGATCGCCGGCACGTACACGCCCGTCGCGCTGCTCGCGCTGAAGGGCTCGCTGGCGAACACGATCCTGATCGTCGTGTGGGCGGGCGCGCTCGGCGGCGTGATCTTCAAGCTCGTCTGGATCGACGCGCCGAAGTGGGTGTTCGCGGCCGTCTACGTCGCGCTCGGCTGGGTCGTCCGCGCGGTCTTCGGAGAGCTGCCCGCGGCGATCGGCTGGCTCGGCGTCGCGGGCCTCGCGGCGCGGCGGGCTGCTGTACACGGTCGGCGCGGTCGTCTACGCGAGCGGGCGGCCGAACCCCTGCGCCGAAGGTGTTCGGCTACCACGAGGTCTTCCACGCGCTCGTGATCGCCGCCGCCGCGCTGCACTACGCGGTGATCGCTTCGCGCGTGCTGCCGCCGGTGGCGCGCGGCTGAGCCTCAGGCGAAGTCCTTGCGGCTCGGGCACATCCGCGCCAGCGCGCACTCGCCGCAGGCCGGCGAGCGCGCGTGGCAGCGTGCGCCGGCCGTGGCGCAGCAGGTTGACGTGCAGCTCGAGCTCCTGCCCCGGCGGCGTCAGCGCGAGCATCTCGTCGTGCAGCTCCTCGAACGGCGCGCCCGGGCGCAGCAGCCCCAGGCGCATGCCGACGCGCGAGACGTGCGTGTCGACGGGCACGTCGCGCAGCCGTAGGCGAACAGCAGCACGCACGCGGCCGTCTTGCGCCCGACGCCCGGGCAGCGCGACGAGGTAGTCGCGCGCCTCCTCGAGCGGCGCGCGCTCGCAGCCAGTCGAGCGAGAGCTCCCGCGAGGACGCCCGGCCTCCGGCCGCCGGGTTCGTCGGTGATCGCGCGCAGGATCGCCTGGATGCGCGCCGACTTCACCTTCGAGATCCCGCCCGGGCGGATCGCCTCCTCGACCTCCGCGAGCGGCGCGTCGCGGACCTGCTCCCACGTCGGGAAGCGCTCGCGCAGGCGCAGGTAGGCGACGTCGCGGTTGCGGTCGTTCGTCGACTGCGACAGCACCGTCAGGATCAGCTCGGCGATCGGATGCCCGTGCGGCCGCATCAGCGGGACGCCGTAGACCTCGCGCAGGCGGTCGCGGATCCGCAGCACACGCGCGCGCGAGGGGCGCCCTGCCAGGCGCTGCTGCGAGCTGCGTGCGGCGCGGGCATCGCCACCGTATCCGCCGGCGCGCGACCGGCTATATCCTCGCCCCGTGCCCGACGTGAGCGAGAACACACCGGCGAGATCGACGGGCTGCCGGTGTTCTGGCGCAGCGCCCCGCTCCCGCCGGAAGCGACGGCGCGGCCGTGCCGCTGTACCTGCACGGCGTGCCGAACAACTCCGACGAATGGACCGGCTTCCTCGAGCGCAGCGGCGGCCTCGCGCCCGACCTGCCCGGCTTCGGGCGCTCGGGCAAGCCCGGCTACGCTGACGTACACGATCGACGAGTACGACCGCTTCATCGAGCGCTTCCTCGACGAGCTCGGCGTCGAGCGCGTGCAGCTCGCTCGTGCACGACTGGGGCGCCGTCGGGCTCGCCTTCGCGCAGCGCCTGCCCGAGCGCATCGAGCGCCTCGTGATCATCAACGCGGTGCCGTTCCTGCCGGGCTACCGCTGGCACCGCACGGCGCGGATCTGGCGCACGCCGCTGCTCGGCGAGCTGGCGATGGGCATCGACGCTGCCGCTTCACCGCTGCGCCTGCTCTCGCGGGAGTCAAACGTGACGCCCGGGCCGATGCCGGAGGAGTGGCTCGACGAGCGTGATCGACCACTTCGACCAGGGCACCCAGCGGGCGATCCTGCGCCTGTACCGCAGCTCGCCGCCCGACGTGCTCGCGGCGGCGGGCGAGCACCTGCGGCGCCCTGGCGATGCCCGCGCTCGTCGCGTGGGGCATGAAGGACCCCTACATCCCGGCGCCGCTTCGGCCGCGGCCTACGCGAGCGCGCTGCCGAGCGCCGAGCTGCTCGAGCTCGCCGACGCGGGCCACTGGCCGTGGCTCGACCGCCCGGACCTGATCGACCGGCTGGTGGAGTTCCTGAGCGCGGGGTGAAGCGCGCTCGCGCGCCGGGCGCCCGCCTGGACGATCACCGCCGCGCTCGGCGTCGTCTACCTGATCGTCGCGCCGCCCAGCCCGGACCTCGCGGCGGCCACGCTACCGCAGCGACCTGTTCTGCGCGCGTCGGGCTTCACGCTGTGGGACAACTCCTGGTACGGCGGGCACCACCTGCCCGCCTACTCGCTGCTCGCGCCCGCGCTCGGCGCGCTGCTCGGCCCGCAGCTGCTCGCCGCGACTGTCGATGACCGTCGCGACCGCGCTGTTCGCCGCGGCTCATCGCGGGGCGCTTCCCCGAGCGCGCCGACGCGCATCGCCGCCGCTCTGGTTCGCGATCGGCGCCGCCGTCGCGCTGCTCTCCAGCCGCGTCCCGTTCGACCTCGGCCTGGCGATCGGCCTCGGCGCGCTGCTCGGCGCCCAGCGCGGCGGCGCGTGGCGGCGCTCGCGCTGGCGTGCTCGCCTCGCTCGCGAGCCCCGTCGCGGGCGCGTTCCTCGCGCTCGCGTTCCTCGCGTGGGCGCTCGCGGGACCGCGCGCGCATGTGGCCGCGGCGCGCTCGCGATCGCCGCGCTCGCGCCGATCGGCCTGCTCGCGGTCGTGTTCCCCGAAGGCGGCACGCAGCCGTTCGTCGCCTCCGCGTTCTACCCGGCGCTCGCCGGGGTGCTCGCTGGTCGGCGCGCTGATCCCGCGCCCGAGCAGCCGCGCGCTGCGGATCGGCGTCGCTGCTCTACGCGCTCGCGCTGATCGGCTCCTACGTGCTCCCCACCGCCGTGGGCGGCAACGTCGACCGGCTCGGCGCGCTCGTCGCCGGCCCGATCGCCGCGTGCGTGCTCGCGGGCGGAGCGCTGCGCGCGCTGGCGCACGCGCGCGCTGATCGTGCTGGCCCCGCTGCTGCTCTACTGGCAGGCCAACGCGCCCGTCGCCGACTCTCGCGCCGCCGCGTCGGACCCCGCGGTGCACGCCTCCTACTACGCGCCCGCTGCTCGGCGAGCTGCGCGCGCTCGGCGTCGGCTACGGGCGCCGCGCCCGGCGCGGATCGAGGTGGTCGCCGACCGCCGACCACTGGGAGGCGCGCTGGGTGGCGCCGCACGTGATGCTCGCGCGCGGCTGGGAGCGCCAGCTCGACCGCCACCGCAACGGCCTCTTCTACGACGAAGCGCAGCCGCTCACCGCAGCCGACTACCGCGCCTGGCTCGACCGCGCAGGCGGTCTCCTACGTCGCCCTCCCCGACGCGCCGCTCGACTACTCCGCGCAGGCCGAGGCGCGCTGCTGCGTGGCCGGCGCGCGCCGCGTACCTGCGCGAAGTCTGGCGCTCGCGCGCACTGGCGGCTGTTCGCGGTCGCTCGGCGCGCGCCCGCTCGCGCAGCCGCCCGCGCTGCTGAGCGCGCTCGACACGGACTCCTTCACGCTGCGCGTGCCGCGCGCCCGGCACGTACACCGTGCGGGTGCACTTCACCCCCTACTGGGCGCTCGTCGGCGGGCACGGCTGCGTCGAACGCGGCGCCGGGCGACTGGACACGGGTGCGCGCACGGCGGCGCCGGCGATGCTGCGCGTCGTGATCCGCTTCTCGCTGGCGCGGATCTTCAGTCGCGGCCCGTCGCTGCGCCTGACCATCGTCTAGGCTTCACGCTCGATGGTCGCCCGCGCTCGTCTCCTGCAGGCGCGCGTCCTGCCGCACGGTTGGCTGGACGCGCTGCGGCAGATCTCGCTCTTCGCCGTCGCCTACTTCGCCTACCGGCTCGTGCGCGGGCCTGGTCGAGGGCGACGCCAACGCGGCGTTCGCGCACGCGCGCGACCTGATCTCGCTCGAGCGCAGGCTGCACCTGTTCGTCGAGCCGTCGATCCAGGCGTGGGCGTCGGGCAGCCACGTCGTGATGGTGCGCGCCAGCTGGCTGTACGTCAACGCGCAGACGTCGTCACGATCGGCGCGCTGCTCTACCTGTACCTGCGCCACAACCGCAGCTTCTACTTCGTGCGCAACATGTTCATGATCGCGATGGCGATCGCGCTCGTCGGCTACATCGTGTTCCCGACCGCGCCGCCGCGCTTCATGCCCGAGTGGGGCTTCATCGACAGCGTCTCCGACTTCACCGGCGTGCACGTCTCGCACGCGAGCGCCTCGATGAGCGCGCTGTTCAACCCCTACGCGGCGGTGCCCTCGATGCACGTCGCGTTCGCGCTGATGATCGGCTGGCCGCTCGCGCGCCTGTGCCCGCCGGCGGCTCGTGCGAGGCGCTGTGGCTGCTCTACCCGTTCCTGATGACGTTCGTGATCGTCGTCACCGCCAACCACTTCATCGTCGACGCGCTGCTCGGCGCGCTCACCGCCGGCGCGTCGCGCTACGGCGCGAGCTGGCTGGCCCGCGCGCGCCCGGCGCGCTGGCGCTTCTCGGCCGTCCCTCGCCGCCCGGCTGCACCGCGAGCGGCTAGCGGACGGCGCGGGCGGCGGATGGCACCCAGGCAGCACGCCCCCTCGCGCCGCGCGCGGCGCGGCGCGCACCGCGCCGGGCGCACGCGCCGGCGCGCGCGCCGATCGGCGCGGGCGAGCGGCGCGAGCTCGTGCGCAACCGGCTGATCGAGTCGCGCCTGACGCCCAACGCGATCTCGCTCACGGGCCTCGCGCTGAACCTGCTCGCGGCGGTGCTCGTGTGGGAACAGCTGTTCTTCCTCGGCGGCGTCGCGTTCATCGTCGGCTCGATCATGGACACGCTCGACGGCCGCTACTCGCGCATGTCCGGCAAGGGCACGCCGTTCGGCGCGTTCCTCGACTCGACGCTCGACCGCATCGAGGAGGGCATCGTGCTGACCGCCGTCGCCGGCTACTTCGCGCTGCAGGGCAACCGCGTCGCGGCCGCGGCGCGTCGTCGTCGCGGTGCTCGCCTCGCTGATGGTCAGCTACACCCGCGCGCGCGCCGAGGCGCTCGGCGTCGAGTGCAAGGTCGGGATCGCCACGCGCCCCGTGCGCGTCGTGATCCTCTCGATCGGGCTGCTGTTCGCGACGGGCGCCTCGCTCGGCGACTTCGAGCTGCTCGAGCCGGCCGTCTACGTGCTCGCGGTGCTCAGCGTGATCACCGTCGGCGCAGCGCATCTGGCACGTGCGCGGCGAGCTGTCGGTGTGACCTAAGCGCGCCCGGCGGAGTAGTCTCTCCCGGCGGCCAGGTCCCTCTCCGGCCGCCCACTGACAGCAGGGCAGCCCCGAGGCTCCCTCGACCGGGCCTACGCGCCCTCACAAAGGACATCGCACTCGTGAGCAAGCAGCAGCAACGGCCGCGCACGAGCAACGGCGCAGCCTCCAACCAACGGCGCCGCGCGCTACCAGTCCGAGAAGGTGCGCGTCGCGATCGTCGGCGTCGGCAACTGCGCCTCCGCGTTCGTGCAGGGCGTCCACTACTACCGCGACGCCGACCCCGACGAGCGCGTGCCCGGCCTCATGCACGTCGACCTCGGCGGCTACCACGTCCGCGACATCGAGTTCACCGCCGCGTTCGACATCGACTCCGACGAAGGTCGGCAAGGACCTCGGCGAAGCGATCTGGGCGGGCCAGAACAACACGATGAAGTTCGCCAAGGTGCCGAAGAAGCTCGGCGTGCCGGTGTACCGCGGCATGACCCACGACGGCCTCGGCAAGTACCTCAAGGAGAAGATCAAGAAGGCGCCCGGCGAGACCGCCGACATCGTCAAGATCCTCAAGGACACGCACACCGACGTCGTCGTCTCCTACCTGCCGGTCGGCTCCGAGCAGGCGACCAAGTGGTACGTCGAGCAGGTGCTCGAGGCCGGCTGCGGCTTCGTCAACTGCATCCCCGTGTTCATCGCCCGCGAGGACTACTGGGACAAGCGCTTCAAAAAGGCCGCGCCTGCCGATCGTCGGCGACGACATCAAGTCGCAGGTCGGCGCGACGATCGTGCACCGCACGCTCGCGCGCCTGTTCGCCGACCGCGGCGTGAAGATGCTGCGCACCTCGCAGCTGAACGTCGGCGGCAACATGGACTTCTACAACATGCTCGAGCGCGAGCGGCTGGAGTCCAAGAAGATCTCCAAGACCAACGCCGTCACCTCGATCATGGACCACGAGCTGCCGGCCGAGCGACGTCTACATCGGCCCGTCGGACTACGTGCCGTGGCTGACCGACCGCAAGTGGGCGCACATCCGCGTCGAGGGCCAGGCGTTCGGCGACGTGCCGCTGAACGTCGAGCTGAAGCTCGAGGTGTGGGACTCGCCGAACTCCGCCGGCATCGTGATCGACGCCGTGCGCTGCTGCAAGCTCGCGCTCAACCACGGCGTCGGCGGCCAGCTCGACGGGCCCTCCTCCTACCTGATGAAGTCGCCGCACAACCAGCGCCCCGACGACCAGGCGCGCGGCGGACACCGAGAAGTTCATCGCCAAGCTACGCCGGCCGGCCCGGCGCGCGCGCAAGCGGGCGCGCAAGGGCGGGCGCGCGCGCGAAGGCGCGCGAAAGGCGGCCGCGATCGCCGCCAAGGCGCCGCGCGGCGAACGGGCGGCCAGGGCGCAGCGGCGAAGTAGCCCGCGCGCGACGCCTGGCAGGCGCGATAATCGTGGAGGCGATGAGCGCCTCGTTCTCGATCGCCCACGTGACGCCGTACCCGTGGGAGGCCGAGAACGAGGTCAACGCGCACGTGCGCGCGCGTCGCCGAGCGAGCTCTCGCGGCGCGGGCACCGCGTGCTGGTGCTCGCGCCGTCGCGCTCGCAGGAGCGGGTGCGCGCCTCGCGCAGGGCGCTGCGCGCGGCGCGCGGCGGACCGCCAGAGCCTGCTCGAGGGCACCGACGGCGGCAGCCCCGCGCGTGATCGCCGTCGGCGAGGTGCTCGACGTCGCCGAGCGGCGCCCGGCGGCGACCGCCGGCGCTCCCGATCGACGTCGCGCGCACGGTCGAGGAACTGCTCGGCACGGTCGAGCTCGACTTCGTGCACGTGCACGAGCCGTTCGCGCCGAGCACCTCCAACGCCGCGCTGCGCCACTCGCGCGCGCTCAACGTCGGCTCGTTCCACTCCTCCAGCCGAGCGGCTGCTCTCGACGCTCGTGGCGCGCCGCTTCGTGGAGAGCTTCTTCGGACGCCTGGACGCGCGCACCGCGAGCCCGCCCGCGACCGCCGAGCTGATGGCGCGCCACTTCCCCGGCGACTACCGGCTCGTGCCCGACGACGAGGCAGCGCGGCGGACGAGCTCGAGCGGATCTACGCGCGAGCTCGCCGCGCGCCGGCACTCGCGCGAGGGCGACGCGCGCGCTGCGCCGCGCGGCTCGCGACGCGGCCGCTGATCGACGTCGACCTGCACATGCACACCGACCACTCCCACGACTGCGCCACGCCCGTCGAGGTGCTGCTCGCGACCGCGCGCGAGCAGGGTCTCGGCGCGATCGCGGTGACCGACCACAACGAGATCTCCGGCGCGCTGGAGGCGCAGCGCGCAGGCCGGCACGAGCCGCCCGGCGTCAAGGTGATCGTCGGCGAGGAGGTCAAGACGGCCGCGCAGGGCGAGGTGATCGGCCTGTTCATCGAGGAGAAGATCCCGCGCGGGCTGAGCCTCGAGGAGACGGTCGCCGAGATCAAGCGCCAGGGCGGGCTCGTCTACGTGCCGCACCCGTTCGACCGCATGCACTCGGTGCCCGACTACGAGCACCTGCTGACGATCCTCGACGACGTCGACGCGATCGAGGTGTTCAACCCGCGCGTGGCGATCGGCGCGTTCAACGACGAGGCGGCGCGCTTCGCCGCCAAGTACCGCATCGTCGGCGGGCGCCGGCTCGGACTCGCACGTCGCGCAGGGCCTCGGCTCGGTGCGGATCCGCATGCGCGACTTCGACGGCCCGGAGGAGTTCCTGCAGTCGCTGCGCGACGCCGACATCCTCACCCGGCCGTCCTCGCTGCTGTACGTGCAGGCGCTGAAGTTCCTGCAGACCAGGGCCACGCCGCCCTCCGCGCAGGCGGGCGAGCAAGGCGCGGCGGCTGAAGCGCCTCGGCGCGCTCCCACGGCGGTGGCGGCGGAGATAGAAGCGGCGTCGCGGCGCAACTACTGATGCACCGTCAAGGACAAGACGACGCACCCGTCAAATCCCTCGGGGTCGATGCCCGTGACCGACGACGAGATCCGCGAGAAGTACCTCGAGCGAGCGATCCGCGAGCTGAACACGCTCACGCGCGAGCTGCAGGCCTGCCCGCACTGCCCGCGCGGCAACCTCATGCCGGTGCTCGGCTCGGGCCACCCGCAGGCCGACATCATGCTGCTCAAGCACGCGCCGCTGCCCTCGGAGATCGAGGAGGGCGTCGCCTTCTACGGCCGCGCGGGCGGCGCGCTGATGAAGTCGCTCAAGCGCCTGTCGATCGACCCGCTCGCCGTCTACGGCACGCTGTGCGTGAAGTGCCCGCTCAGCGACGCCTCGCTCGCCGACTTCGCGTGCGTCGCGCGCGTGGTCGAGGAGATCGCGATCGTGCAGCCGAAGATCGTCGTCGTGATGGGCGCCGAGGCGCTCGCCGCGCTCAACGAGATGGACATCCCGCTCGCGCGCCCGCTCGACGCCGCAGCTCGGCGAGATCCAGCAGCTGACGCCGACGATCGACGCGCTGTACGTGCCCAACATCGACGAGTCGCTCGACGAGCAGGACGCCAAGCGCGACTTCTGGGCCGCCTTCCGCGTGCTCGGCGACTGGTACGCCGCGCAGCCGCCCTACTGAGGTCCCGGTCAGCCGCCCGACACCGCAAGGGCCGCACGGGCCCCGGCGTGCGCTCAGGCCGTGAGCACGATCTTGCCGAGCTTGCCGCCGGCGGCGAAGCGCTCGTAGGCCGCGGCGGCCTCGCTCGAGCGGGAAGGTCTCGGCGACGGGCACGCGCAGCGCGCCGGTGTCGAACAGCGGCAGCACCTCGTGCTCGAGCAGCCGCGCGGCGAGCGCTTTCTCCTCGAGCGGGCGCGCGCGCAGCGTCGAGCCGTGGATGCGCGCGCGCTTGCCCATCAGCGCGAGCAGGTTGAGCTCGGCCTTGGCGCCGGCGGAGACGCCGATCACCGCGATGCGCCCGCCGGTGGCGAGCGCCTGCAGGTTCTCCGCCAGGTTGGGCGCGCCGACGAGCTCGAGGATCACGTCGAACGGGCCGTGCTCGGCGAAGCCCTCGGGCGCGATCGCCTGCGCGCCGAGCTCGGCGACCTGCGTCGCGCAGCTCCTCGCTGCGCACGGTCGCGGTGACGCGCGCGCCGGCGGCGCGCGCCGAGCTGGATCGCGGCGGTGCCGACGCCGCCGGCGCCGCCGTGCACGAGCAGCCGCTCGCCGGCGCGCAGCCCCGCCTGCGCGAAGACGGCGTCGTGCGCGGTCGTGAAGACCTCCGGCAGCCCGCCCGCGGCCGGCCCAGTCGAGCGCGTCGGGCACGGGCATCAGCTGGCGCTCGTGCACCGACCGCGAGCTCCGCCTGCGCGCCGCCGCCGACGATCGCCATCACGCGGTCGCCGAGCTGCGAAGCGCTCGGCGCCCGTCGCCGAGCGCGGCGACCTCGCCGGCGAGCTCCATGCCCGGGGATGTCCTGCGGCGAGCCGGGCGGCGCCGGGTAGAGCCCGCGGCGCTGCATCATGTCGGCGCCGTTCAGCCCGGCGGCGCGCACGCGCACGAGCACCTCGCCCGCGCCCGGCCGGGGTCGGGGTGCTCCTCGATCACGATCTCCTGCTCGCGGATGGTGGCGGCGCGCATCGGCGAAACCCTACTCGGCCGCGGAGCGGCGCGCTCGAACAGCGCGACGCACTCGATGTGATGCGTCTGCGGGAACATGTCGACGGGCCGCACCTTGCGCAGCGCCCACCCGGCCTCGACCAGTTCGGCGGCGTTGGGGGCGAGCGTCGTCGGGTTGCAGGAGACGTAGACGATGCGCTTGGGCGAGGCGTCGATGATGCGGTGGACGACCTTCTTGGAGAGGCCCGGCGCGGGGCGGGTCGACGACGACGACGTCGGGGCGGCCGGCGCGCTCGACGAGCTCGCGCAGCGCGAGGCGCGTGTCGCCGGCGAAGAAGCTGGCGTTGGTGATCGCGTTGCGCTTGGCCGCCGGCGATCGCGTCGGCGACGGCCTGCTCGATCGAGCTCGATGCCCCACAGCTCGCCGGCGCGCGGGGCGAGCGTGAGCGCGATCGTGCCGATCCCGCAGTAGAGGTCGTACACGCGCTCCCAGCCCTCCAGCGCGGCGTACTCGACGACGACGCCGTAGAGCAGCTCGGCCATCTCGGTGTTGGTCTGGAAGAAGGCCTCGGCGGAGATCCGCAGGTCGAGCTCGCCGAGGCGCTCGGGCAGCTCGGCCTCGCCCCACACGAGCTCGGTCTCGCCGCCCGTGGTCGTCTCGGCGAGGCTGCCGCGAGCGCGTCCACAGCACGCCGGAGAGGCTCTCGCCGAGCGCCTCGCTGAGCGCGGCCGCGAGCGCGCCCGCCTCGAGCTCGCCGTCGGTGGTGACGATCCGGACCTGCAGCTTGCCGGTGCGGCGGCCCTCGCGCACGACGAGGTTGCGCAGCCGCGCGCGCCCGTCGGGCGGCGGGCGCCGATGCGCTCGTCGCGCGCGCCGCCGCTCGCCGCGTCGCCGCGCCCGCGATCCCACGCGGTGCAGGCCCTGCGCGCGGCACCAGCGCAGCGCGACGCTCGCGCGCGGGTTGCCGCGCTCGGAGGCGAGCAGGCAGTCCTCGATCGGCGCGACGCGCGTTGCCGCCGGCGGGCGCGTGGAAGCCGCACACGAGCTCGCCGTCCTCGCCGTCGCTGCCGAACGAGTACTCGAGCTTGTTGCGGTAGCGCCACTGCTCGAGCGCCGGGACGATCTCCTCGAGCTCGAAGCCGTCGAGGTGGCCGATCCGCCGCAGCGCCTCGTCGACCTGCGCGCGCTTGATCTCGCAGCTGGCGCTCGTAGGGGATCACCTGCCACGGCACGCCGGGGTGGTCGGCCGTCGGGCGCGATCCGCTCGGGGCTCGGCTCGAGCACCTCGAGCGTGCGCGCGTGCGCGTAGCTGCGCTTGCGCTTGTGGACGACCGCGCGCACGCGGTCGCCCGGGATCGCGCCGGCGACGAACACGACGTAGCCGCCGTCGCCGAGCCGCGCCACGCCCTCGCCGCCGAACGCGAGCGAGTCGATCGCGCAGCTCGAGCTCGTCGCCGCGCTGCGGGCGCGGCGGCGACGCGGCGGCCTCGCCGGCGCTGGCGCCTCGGCGGCTGCACGCGCTCATGGCGCACGCCACGAGCAGCTCGAGCAGCGCCTTCTGCGCGTGGCGGCGGTTCTCGGCCTGGTCCCAGATGCGCTGGCGCGCGCCGTAGAGGACCTCGGCGGTGATCTCCTCGCCGGGGTGCGCCGGCAGGTCGTGCATCGCGAAGGCGCCGGGCGCGGCGGCGTCGAGCAGCGCGTCGTCGACGCGGTAGCCGGCGAGCGCGCGCGCGGCGCTCGCTCGGCGGTCGTCCTCGTCGCCCATGCTGACCCACACGTCGGTGTAGACGGCGCAGGCGCCCGCGACGGCCTCGTGCGGATCCGTCGTGCAGCGTGACGAGGCCCGTCGCGCCCGGCGGCAGCGCGAGGTCGTCCTCGAGCGAGTAGCCGGCGGGCGAGGCGACGGCGACGTGCGACGCCGGCGAGCGTGCCGAGCACCGCGAGCGAGCGGGCGACGTTGTTGCCGTCGCCGACGTAGGCGACGCGCAGGCCCGTCGAGCGTCGCCGTAGGCCTCGCGCAGCGTGAGCAGGTCGGCGAGCGCCTGGCAGGGGTGGTGGCGCGCGCGTGAGCATGTTGATCGACGGGCACCGTGCTGTGCGCGGCGAGCTCCTCGAGCGTCGTCGTCGGGGCCGGTGCGCACGCCGATCGCGGCGACGTGGCGGGAGAGCACGAGCGCGGTGTCGCGCAGCGCCTCGCCGCGCGAGAGCTGCATCTCGTCGGAGCGCAGCACGACCGGGTGCCCGCCGAGCTCGTCGATGCCGACCTCGAAGGAGACGCGCGTGCGCGTCGAGGGCTTCTGGAAGATCAGCGCGACGCTGCGGCCGGCGAGCGCCTGCGAGGAGAGCGGCGCGCGCTTGAGCTCGAGCGCGCGGTCGAGCAGCGCGTCCAGCTCGGCGGCGGTCAGCTCGGCTCCGGTGAGGAAATGGCGCGGTGACATGGAAGCGGTGAGTCTAGGCGCTGTGGCGAGGAGCGGCGAGACGCGACGGCGAAGATGGGGTTGTGCGATGGTCCGTTTACGTGAACTTGCAGAGAAAGGATCGCCAACGATGAGACGAGGCATTGCCGCTTTGAGCGTGGGCTGCTGTGGCGCTGGCGCTCGCGACGGGCTGCGGCTCCTCGGGCAGCTCCTCGAGCAGCTCGACCACGCCGAGCGCGACGACGACAGCGAAGACGAGCAACGAGCGGCGGCCTGAAACCGTGACACGACGCCCAAGTACGCCGACCCCGAGCGCATCCGCGCCGGTGCAGAGCGGCGTCGTGCAGATCGCCTACCGCAACATCGCGATCGACCCGGACACGCTGCGGGTGAAGGTCGGCAGCACGGTCGAAGTGGACGAACTACGACTCGGTGGAACACAACGTCACGAGCGAGGGCGGCCCGCAGAAGTTCGCGTCGAAGGACTTCGGCGAAGGCGGCACGTTCGAAGTGAAGACGCTGAAGCCGGGCATCATCCACTACAAGTGCACGATCCACCCGGCGTCGATGAACGGGACGATCGAAGTGGTGAAGTGAGCGCTCGCCCGGCGCGGACCTAGCCGAACTCGGGCAGGCCCTCGTCGGGCGTCGAGGCGGTGGCGTACAGGCGGCGTGGGATGCGCCCGGACACGCGGGCGAGGTGGCCTGCCTCGACGGCGTGGCGCATGGCGGTGGCCATCCTGACGGGATCCTGGGCGCGCGCGATCGCCGAGGCGGCCATGCACCGCGTCGCAGCCGAGCTCCATCGCGAGCGCGGCGTCGGACGCGGTGCCGACGCCGGCGTCGAGCACGACGGGCACGTCGACGGCCTCGCGGATGAGGGCGATGTTGTAGGGGTTGCGGATGCCCATGCCGCTTCCGATGGGCGAGCCGAGCGGCATGACGGCGGCGCAGCCGATGTCCACGAGGCGCCGGGCGAGGACGGGGTCGTCGGTCGTGTAGGGGAGCACGACGAAGCCGTCGTCGACGAGCTCCTCGGCGGCGCGCAGCAGCTCGGGGGCGTCGGGCAGCAGCGTGTCCTCGTCGCCGATCACCTCGAGCTTGATCCAGTCGGTGTCGAACGCCTCGCGGGCGAGCTTGCGCGGTGAGCACGGCGTCGCGCGCGGTGTGGCAGCCGGCGGTGTTCGGCAGCAGCTCCACGCCCGCTGCGGCGAGCACGTCGACGAGCGAGCCGCGCGCGTGCGGGTCGACGCGGCGCAGCGCGACGGTGACGAGCTCGGTGCCGCTGGCGGCGATCGCCTCGGCGAGCAGCTCCAGCGAGGGGAAGCCGCCGGTGCCGAGCAGCAGGCGCGAGGCGAGGGTCCTACCGGCGATGGTCAGCACCGGCGGATCATCCTCCCTGCATCGCGGTGAGGACCTCGACACGCGCGTCGTCGGCGAGCGCGAACGTGGCCCAGACGGAGCGCGGCACGACCTCCCCGTCGACGGCTACGGCGACCCCGCGCGCATCGAGTGGGAGACCGATGCGCGCGAGGACGCCGCCGACAGTTTCGCCGGCGCGCAGGTCGGAATCTTGCCCGTTGAGGACGATCATCAATGGATCGCGTGCACTGGAGGGTTGTGTGCGGCGGGCGTGAAGCGCTCAGCGGCGCATGCGTCCCGGAGCTGGGCTGGCATTTCCTCACCGGCGAGCGCGGCTGCGACGAGCTGTGCGGTGAGCGGCGCGAGGAGGATGCCGTTGCGGTGGTGGCCGGCGGCCCACACGAGGCCGTGGACGGCGCCGGGGCCGATGGCGGGCGCGTTGTCGGGGGTGCCGGGCCGCAGGCCGACGGAGAGCTCCTCGATGTCGAGCTCGCTGATGCCGGGGACGATCTCGTGCGCGTCGCGCAGCAGCTCGTAGATGGGGCCGACGGTGGGCTGCAGCGAGAAGCCGCGCTCCTCGACGGTGGCGCCGAGCACGTAGCGGCCGTCGCCGCGCGGCACGACGTAGCCGCCGTCGAAGCGCAGCACGCGCTGCAGCAGGCCGGGGCCGGCGGGGTCGCGCAGGCGCAGGATCTGACCCTTGACGGGGCGCACGGGGACACGAGCAGCGGCGGGCAGGCCGTCGATGTCGGCGGTCCAGGGACCGGCGGCGAGCACGACGCTGGGTGCGCAGATGCGCTCCCCGTTCGTGAGCGCGACGCCGCGAATGCAGCCGAGCGCTCCATCGTCCAGCTCGACACTCGCGACGGTCGAGTGCTCGCGTATGTCCACGCCGGAGGCGTCGCATGCGCGGCGCAGGGCTTGCATGACCAGCCTGGGGTCGACGGAGTGATCGTCGGGCGCTTCGAGCGCGAGCCGCACGGTGGGCGCGAGCGCCGGCTCACGGTCGCGGGCCTCGCTGGGGCGCAGCCGCTCGACGGCCAGCCCGAGCGACTGACGAAAGGCGAACTGGCGCTCCAGTTCGCGTGCGTCGTCGTCGTCGCGCGCGACGAGCAGCGTGCCGGTGCGCGTGAGCCCGAGCTCCATGTCGGCGCCCGCTTCGAGCTCGGCGGCGAAGCCGGCCCACATCTCGGCGGAGCGCAGGCCGAGGTCGAGCAGCCTGCGCCCGGCGTCGCCGAACTCCACCTCGGCGACGGGTGCGAGCATGCCGGCGGCGACATGGGAGGTGCCGCGTCCGGTGACGTCGCGCTCGATCACGGTGACGGCCATCCCCCGCTGGCGCGCGCGCCACGCGACGGCGAGCCCGATGACGCCGCCGCCGACGACGAGCACATCGGCGCTGTGGCTGTGAGACATGCGGATGATGCTAGCCGCGGCCGATTGCGGAGCGACGTGCGCACGCACGAGCGAGCCGGGTGCGTCACGCGGACCGGTCGCGGGACGGTCAGGTGACGTTGGCGGGAGCCTCGCAGCCGTAGAGGTGCTCGCGCAGCTGATCGCAGCTCTCCGCAGACCAGCGCTCGCTCGTCTCGAGCGACTCGATCATCCGTTCCGCCAGCCGCAGCAGCGCCTGCCCGTCGGGCTCGCCGAACAGCAGCGCGTCGGCGGCTTCGAGCAGCTGCTCACGCTCCTTGGGGTGCAGCTTGGTGGCGCCCTGGTGGTCGATCGTCTCGAGCAGCGCGGTGTAGTGCGCCGCACGTGCGGCCATGGCCTCGTCGGTGGGCGTCATACCCCGAGGTTAGCCGCCCGCGACCCCCGAGGGAGCTGTTAGCGAATGCGCTAACATTCTCTTATGACAGACGCGCAGGTCGCCGGCAGGCTCATCCGTGAGATCCGCACCGAGCGAGGCCTAACCCAGGCTGAGCTGGCGCGCGCGACGGGCCTCACCCGCTCGGTCGTCAACGCATACGAGCACGGACGCCGCCAACCGGGCGTGGATGCGCTCGCGCGCATCGCGGAGTCGACGGGCATGCGCCTGCAGGTGACACCCGAACCGATCGACCCGGTCAGAGCTGGGCGGATCCTGGAGCAGGTGCTGGATCTCGCGTCCGAGCTGCCCTACCGCAAGCCGGGCAAGCTCGAATACCCCACGACGCTCCGTGAGCTCGGATGACGAGCCTCCCTGAGAAGCTGCTGGCGATCCACGACGCGCTGTCGGCTGCCGAGCTGCCCCACGCGTTCGGAGGTGCGATCGCCCTGGCGTACTGCACGGAAGAGCCGCGCGGCACACGCGACATCGACGTGAACGTGTTCGCCGAGCCGGGACGTGCGGCGGAGATCCTCGCGTCATTGCCGGCGGGAACGACGGTGAGCCCCGCCGACGTCGAGGCCGCCGAGCGCGACGGTCAGGTGCGTGTGTGGTGGGAGGACACGCCGATCGACTTGTTCCTCGACGTTCACCCTTTCCATGCGGAGGTCAAAGCCGGCGTGCACACGGTCCCATTTGCCGGGCGCTCGATCCCCGTGGTCGGGTGCACAGCTCTTGTCGTATTCAAGACGCTGCTCGATCGAACGAAGAACTGGGCCGACATCGAGGCGGTCGCGGAAGCGGGAGCCGCTGACATCCCCGAGGCGCTGGCGTGGGTGGAAAGAGCGCTGGGAGCAGACGACCAGTCGACGCAACGTCTTGCATTGTTGGTCAAGGGATGACAGCCGGCGATCTAGGCACGGAACGGCGCGCGCGCCTGGCAGCTGCGCGCCTGTATCTCGTGTGTGGCGCGTCCCCTGAGCGTCACGATCTGCCCGACCTCATCCGAGCAGCGGCGGCGGGAGGAGTGGACATCTTCCAGCTACGAGAGAAGCATCTGCCGGACGACGAGCTGGCGGCTGTGGCGAACGCGACGCGCGCACTGTGCGAGCGATTGGGCATGCTGCTCATCGTCAACGACCGTCCCACGGTCGCGCGCGAGGTCGGCGCGGACGGGGTTCACGTCGGGCAGGACGACATGGACGTCGGGGAGGTGCGCGAGATCGTCGGCCCGGACATGCTGATCGGGCTCTCCACGCACGCACCCGCGGAGATCGACGCCGTTGACCCCTCGCTCGTGGACTACATCGGCGTGGGTCCGATTCATGCGACCCCGACCAAGCCAGGTCGCAGGGCTGTGGGCTTGGAGCTGGTTCGCCACGCCTCTGCTCATTCACCTGTGCCGTTCTTCTCCATCGGCGGACTCGACGCGAGCAACATCGCAGACGTGCTCGACGCGGGCGCCACACGCGTGTGCGTCCTGCGTGCGATCGCCGGCGCTGCCGACCCGCAGCAAGCGGCGCGGACGCTGCGGGCCTTGTTGGCGTAGTTGTCGAACAGCGAGAGACAATTTGCTCATTTCCTTGACGGCCAGCCCGACGGGTGCTATAGCAGCCGTACCGTAAATCAGTACGGTTCCAAGCGCTGGTCTATAAGTGACTGGGGCAGTCGGGTCGGCCACAGCCATCCGAGACCGGGAGGCAAGAGATGGAACTGCTCGCGCGTAGCAGAATAACCACACCGGCTCACGTGAAAGCTCATCGAACCATGCCTGGAGCGGTGGCAGCCGCTGGTGCTTGGCATTTGACCATATTTCACGAGGAGCAACATCATGAAACCAATGAAGCTCGCCGTGGCTTGCTTTGCCGTGGCGTCGATTATCAATGCGGTAACCGTCTTATCCTCCGTTGCGTTCGACATGGGTTGGAGATCCGCGAGCCCGCTGCTCGCCACGGCGTCTCCGCCGGTGCCTGGGTCGTCGTCGCGCCCCACCAAACCGACTGTTTCGGCTGTCGATGCCAACTCGCTTCTCCAGGGTGAGATCCGCGCCCTCACACGAGAGGGGATATCTCCGACACGCGCGCGGCAGGCTATCGGGGTTCAGGGGCTGATCGCGAAGACACGCCTCGCGGACCGTGTGGAAGCAGCGATGGGCAGCCGATTCGCGGGCGTGTGGTTCGACGCCGCCAACGCGCTGGTGCACATAGGCTTCACGTCAGCCGCCAGCCGTCGAACAGCCGAAGCAGTAACCCGGAGCCTGGGCCTCGCGACCCACGTCGTGGAGACGCCGGTTCAGTCGACCTGGAGGCAGTTGAAGGCGGCCCAGACGAGATGGAATCGCAGGCTCGGCAGCCTACTGGCCGACGGTGATGCGAGTTCGGCGCTTCTTCCCCAGAAGAACGCAGTATCGATCACGTTGAACGCCTTGGTGTCGGGGTCTCTGCGATCTACGTTCGAGCATTTAGCGTCCGCCGACACGGTGGCCACCATCGTGGCCGTCGGGTCACGCCACAAGCCTCATCTCGGACAAGAGATAGGGACGTCGTGCAATGCGTTCACCACTGGAAAAGCTTACTGTGACAAGACGATCACTTCCGGAGTCACGATCATCTTAACGAATGGCAAACCACAAGAATGCACCGCGGGTCCGCTGGCCGTTTCAACAGGCTCGAACAAAGCGGACACCTATCTGCTCACTGCTGGACACTGCACCAAATCCGTTCCATCCTGGGCCACGTTCAACCGCAGCGGAGCGTCGAGCAAATTCGGAACGACGTCGGCGGCGGTCGACGATGAAACCGGCGACTACGGAGCGATCCTGATTGAACCGGGTGCATGGACGCAACCAGGAAGCGATCCCGTCTTAGCGGTGAGCGCCCTCTGGTCCGTGAAACCGCTCACATCGGCCCCGGTGATGGGAGCCAACAAACCGGTGGTGGGCACCGCGAATTGCCATGAGGGCGCAACTACAGGTGAATCATGCGGAAAAATCAGGCGCGCGTTTGTCACGATTGGCTTCGGCACGCTGACAACCAAAGACCTCGTAGAAGACGAAACAGCGGTTAGCGCCAGTGGCGACAGCGGGGGTCCGTGGTTGATCATCACGACTGGGAAAGAAGTCTACATGGAAGGGACACACGTAGGGAAAAACGAATCCACCAACAATCCTGTCTACGAGCCCCTTGAAACCTCGCTGGGTTCGCTCAAATTGGAACTGCTGACGACGTTAAACGAAGTTCGACCACAGCTGGGGATCTTCAAGGCGAGCGGCTCGGGAAAACTGTTAGGAAAAGCGCTGGCGACTCAGGTGATCACCACGGCCGCGGGCAAAGTCGAATGCACTGCCCTGCGCTTCACCGATGGCACCGTGAAAGCAGGCACCTTCAGCACAGCTCAGGTGACCGTGGAGTACGAAAACTGCAAAGCATTTGGCGTCGCAGCCAAAGTCTCGTTAGTGCAGTACGAAATCAACTCCGGTGGTTATCTGAGTCTGAGAAACACCATCACGGTAACGGCGCCTTTGTGCACCGTGACGATACCGTCCGCGAAAAACCAGAGTCTCAAAGTTCTCGGGTATGCGACGACCGGGAAAGAGCTGGTCATTACGCCGGAAATCAAAGGAATCACCTCATCCGGTACAGAAGCGGTGTGCACCTACGCCGAAGAAAGCAAAGGAGAATACACGGGCAACCTGTTAGTCAGCCTGGATGGAGGTTCTTTGCAGTGGGAATAGCCGCTATCCCGACGGTGTGAGTTGAGAGGCCGGGGTTGCTATACCTCGACCCATGACTCCTGACGATGACACGGCCTCGGCCGGCAGAGACACACAGGCGCGTGCGGCGCTCGTGCCCCTCAACGAGCACGAGCGCCCGCGCGCGCTGCTGACCGCCATCGTGGTGTGCGCGCTGCTCGCGGTCGCCGTGCTCATCGGCGCCCTCACCGTCCACGACCTCTCCAGCAAGGGCGGCTCGCTGCCCGGCGCCCTGTTCATCGCCGCGATCCTCGCGCTGCTCGCCCAGGGCATGTACCGCGGCCGCTACTACGCGGTGCTCGGCTTCGAGGCGCTGCTCGCGGTGCAGATCATGTTCTCCTCGCTCGCGCTCGTCGTCGCCTCCACGCTGCTCGCCGCGGCCGTGTGCCTGCTCGGCATCGGACTCGGCGGCTGGCTGTTCTGGAAGCTGGTGCGCGTCATGGGTCGCATCCAGGCCGGCGAACGCCGGGAGCTGGACGCCCACAATTAGCGACCCGTCCGCGCGTGGGGCGCTTCGATAGGCTCAGGCGCAGATGGCTGAGGACTCCTACGACTGCATCGTCATCGGCTCCGGGCCGGGCGGCTACGTGGCCGCGATCCGCGCCGCGCAACTCGGTCTGAGGACCGCCGTCGTCGAGCGCGACAAGGTCGGCGGACGGTGCCTGAACTACGCCTGCATCCCCGCCAAGGCGGTGCTGCGCTCCGCCGATCTGCTGAGCGAGATTCGAGACGGCGAGGAGTTCGGCCTGAAGATCAGCGGCGTGGAGGTCGACTACGCCGCCATCCAGGCGCGACGCGAGAAGGTCGTCTCCACGCTCACCTCAGGCGTGAGCGGTCTATTCAAGAAAAACAAAATCGATCTGGTCGAGGGCGACGCCGCGCTCACGGCGGACGGCGGCGTGACGGTCGGCGACACGGCGATCGGCGCGGGCAGCGTCATCCTCGCCACAGGTTCCGTCCCCAAGCCGATCCCGGGCGTCGAGTTCGGTGGCCGGATCATCGGCACCGAGGAGGCGTGGGCGCTGCAGGAGATCCCCGCGCGCCTCGCGGTCGTCGGCGCGGGCGCCTCCGGCGCGGAGATCGCCTCGGCGTTCGCACGCCTCGGCAGCGAGGTGCTGCTGCTCGAGGCGCTCGACCGCGTGCTGCCCAGCGAGGACGCGGACATCTCGCGGCTGGTCGAGCGCGGCCTGAAGCGCAGGGCATCGACGTGCACACCGGCACACCGGTCGCCGACGTGAACGCGACCGACGCGAGCGTGAGCTTCTCCTACGGCTCCAACTCGGCGGAGGTCGACTACGTGGTGATCGCAGCGGGGCGCGGCGCCGACGTCGTCGGACTCGGGCTGACGGAGGTCGGCGTGGAACTGGACGAGCGCGGGCTCGTCAAGGTCGACGGCGCGCTGCGCACCTCGCGAGCGGGCGTGTACGCGATCGGTGACCTGGTCGCCGGCCCCGCGCTGGCGCACAAGGCCTCTGACGAGGGCATCATCGCGGCCGAGGACATCGCGGGGCGCCCGACGCACCCGATCTCCTACGTGGACATCCCCCGCGCGACGTTCTGCACCCCCAACGTCGGCTCGTTCGGGCTCACCGAGGAGCAGGCGCGCGAGCAGGGCTACGACGTGGTCGTCGGCAAGGTCCCCTACGGCGCGGTCGGCGGCGGCACCGTCTACGGCGACCGCACCGGGCTGGTGAAGATCGTCGGCGAGAGCAACTACGGCGAGCTGCTCGGCGGGCACATCGTCGGCTCGCGCGCCACCGAGCTGATCCAGGAGCTCGTCAACGTGCGCCCGCTCGAGGGCGGCTACCCCGAGCTGGCGCGCATCATCCACGGCCACCCGACGCTGTCGGAGGCCGTGATGGAGGCGGGCCGCGCGGCCGACGGCTGGCTCATCCACGGCTGAGACGGCCTGGGTCGCTGCGCACTAACCTCGGCGGGTGCCCGCAGCCGCCTTCTACTTCGACCTAGCGAGCCCGCTCGCGTACCTCGCCGCCGAGCGCGTCCTGCACGTGCTGCCGGGGCCGGCCGAGTGGCAGCCGGTGCTCGCGCGCGAGCTGTCGGCGCCGACCCGCTCGACGCGTGGCGATGCGAGCAGGAGCAGGAGATCTTCCGCGCCGAGGTGTCGCGCCGCGCGCAGGAGCTCGGCCTGCAGCCGCTGCGCTGGCCCGCGCCGTTCCCGTTCGACAGCTCGCTCGCGATGCGCGTGGCCACCTACGCGAAGTCGATCGGGCGCACCGTGCCGTTCGCGCAGGCCGCCTTCCGCCAGGCGTTCGCCGGCGGGCACTCGCTGGAGAAGCCCGACTTCGTGCTGATCGCGGCCGCCGCCTGCGAGATGCACCCCGCGGCCGTGCTGCGCGGCGCGGAGCTGCGATCCGTGGCCGAGCAGCTGCGGCGCGAGCACCGCAGCGGCGGGCGCGCTGGGGGTCACCGACGTCCCCGCGATCGCCGTCGAGGCGACCGCCAGGAGAGCGAACCCGCGTCTTCCAGGGCGAGCGGGCGCTGGAGGACGCCGCGGAGCACATGCGAGGTGCGCCTGCCGCGGGAGCGCGGCCGTGAGGGCGAGACACGCCTACCGCCTGATCGTCACCCGCGGCGGGCGCGCGCCGGCGATGCTCGCCGACCCCGAGCGCGTGGACCACATCGAGGTGGTGGAGATCGACAGCGGCGAAGTGGTGCTGTTCTGGGATCTGGCGCCGCTGGAGGCGTCGAAGCTCGCGCGCCGAGCTGCGCGCGGACCTGGCGCAGCTGGACGCGGGGGAGTTCATCGCGCGCTGGAGTACCGTGGAGCTCTGATGGCCGGTAGCTCGCCCGCCCCCGCACTGCCCGCAGCGGATGTCGCGCGCGAGTGGCTCGCGACGATGACGCTGATCCGCCGCTTCGAGGAGCGCGCGGGCGAGATGTACGCGCGCGCCAAAGTCGGCGGCTTCCTGCACCTGTCGATCGGCGAGGAGGCGACGATCGTCGGGCAGCGCGCGCGCGCTGCGCGACAGCGACTACCTGATCTCCACGTACCGCTCGCACGGTCACGCGCTCGTGCGCGGCACGCCGCCGGAGAACGTGATGGCGGAGCTGTTCGGGCGCGTCGACGGCTGCTCGGGCGGACGCGGCGGCTCGATGCACATGTTCGACCTGGCGAACCGCTTCATGGGCGGCTACGGCATCGTCGGCGGCAACCTGCCGATCGCCGCCGGCATCGCGCTCGCGAGCGACTACGCGGGCACCGACGAGGTGACGCTGTGCACGTTCGGCGACGGCGCCTCCAACCAGGGCACGTTCGGCGAGACGCTCAACCTCGCCGCGCTGTGGAGGCTGCCGGTCGTGTTCATGGTCACCAACAACCAGTTCGGCATGGGCACCTCGCTGCAGCGCCACTCCGCGGTGACCGACCTGCAGCGCAAGGGCGAGAGCCTCGGCGTGCCGGGCATGCGCTGCGACGGGATGGACGTGCTGGACACCTACGCCGTGGTCGCCGAGGCGGTGCGCCGCGTGCGCGAAGACCGCCGCCCGGTGCTCGTCGAGGCGGTCACCTACCGCTTCCGCGGCCACTCGATGGCCGACCCGGAGCAGTACCGCACCAAGGAGGAGGTCGCGCGCTGGCGCGAGCGCGACCCGCTCCCCGCGTTCGGCGAGCTGCTCGTCGCGCGGGGCGTCCTCGACGCGCAGGAGCGCGAGCGCATCGACGCGGAGGCGATCGCGCGGGTGGACGCGGCGACGGCGTTCGCCGACGCCTCGCCGTTCCCAGGCCCGGAGTCGCTCTACGACGACGTGTACGTGCTCGACGAGGAGGTCCGCGGCGTGTACTCCGTGAGGACGGGCCAGCGATGACCGTGATGCGCTACCGCGAGGCGCTGAACGCGGCGCTGCGCGAGGAGATGGCGCGCGACGAGCGCGTGATCCTGATGGGCGAGGACATCGGCGTCTTCGGCGGCGCCTTCAAGGTCACCGACGGCCTGCTCGAGGAGTTCGGCGAGCGCCGCGTGCGCGACACGCCGATCTCCGAGAACACGATCGTGGGCGTGGGCGTCGGCGCGGCGATGACCGGCCTGCGCCCGGTCGTGGAGCTGATGACGATCAACTTCTCGCTGCTCGCGTTCGACCAGATCGTCAACCACGCCGCGCACATCCACTACATGTTCGGGGGCCAGGTGAGCGTGCCGCTCGTCGTGCGGATGCCCCAGGGCGCGGGGCACCAGCTCGGGCCCCACGCACTCGCACTGCCTGGAGGCGATGTTCCTGCACGTGCCCGGCCTGCTCGTCGCCGTGCCCGCGACGCCGGCCGACGCGAAGGGGCTGCTGAAGAGCGCCATCCGCGACGAGAACCCCGTGATCTTCATCGAGCACGAGTCGCTCTACGGGGTGCGCGGCGAGGTTCCCGACGGCGAGGAGGAGCTGGTGCCCTTCGGCCGTGCGCGCGTCGCGCGGCGAGGGCGCCGACGTGACGATCGTCGGCGTCTCGCGGATGGCGCTCACCGCGGAGCGCGCCGCGGAGACGCTCGCCGACGAGCACGGCGTGGAGGCGGAGGTGATCGACCCGCGCACGCTGCGCCCGCTCGACCTCGACACGATCCTCGCGTCCGTGCGCAGGACGAACCGCTGCGTGATCGTCGAGGAGGGCTGGCCGCACGGCGGCGTCGGCGCGAACCTCGCCGCGCTGATCGGCGAACAGGCCTTCGACGACCTCGACGCGCCCGTGTGCCGCGTCACCGGCGCGGACGTGCCGATGCCGTACTCCAAGCCGCTCGAGGACATCGCCTACCCGCACGAGCCGCAGATCGTCAACGCGGCGCTCGCCACGCTCAACCGCGCGCCCACGGGCGCGGGCGCGTCGGCCACCGCTGCCCGGGACGGAGGCGCGTGATGGCCGAGATCGTGATGCCGCGCCTGTCGGACACGATGGAGGAGGGCACGATCCTGCGCTGGCTCAAGTCCGACGGCGAGGAGGTGGCGCGCGGCGAGGAGCTGGTCGAGATCGAGACGGACAAGGCCACCATGATCTACGAGTCGGACCAGCAGGGCACGCTCGCGATCGTCGCCGCCGAGGGGACGACGCTGGCGGTGGGCGAGGTGATCGCGCACGTCGGCGACGGTGCCCCGGCACCGACGCCAGCCATGGTGGAGGACGCTCCTGCGGCGCCGCGAGCCACTCCGCCTCCAACCCATGAGCCAGCGGACGACAGCGAGCGGATCAAGGCCTCGCCGCTGGCGCGGCGCATCGCGCAGAGACGGGAATCGACCTGCACGACGTGGCCGGCAGCGGACCGGGAGGACGGATCGTGAAGGCGGACGTCGAGAATGCCTCCCCAACAGTGGCAAGCGTGGCGACCGCGAAGGGCGAGACGACCACGGTCGAGCTGACGCGCACGCAGCAGACGATCGCGCGGCGGATGGCCGAGTCGAAGGCCACGATCCCTGACTTCTCGCTGCAGATGCGACGTGGACATGGAGGAGTGCGTGAAGCTGCGCTCCGAGCTCAAGCGCCTGTCGCACCCGACGCGCCCGACCAGCACGGCTCGGCGGCGCCGGCCGCAGTGCCGACGTACAACGACATGGTCGTGAAGGCGTGCGCGCTGGCGCTGCGCGAGCACCCGCGCGCCAACGGCAGCTACCGCGACGGGCGCCTGCAGCTTCACTCGCGCGTCAACGTCGGCGTGGCGGTGGCGGCCGACGACGCGCTGGTCGTGCCCACCGTGTTCGACGCGGACGAGAAGTCGCTCGGGGAGATCGCCCGCGAGACGCGCGCGCTGGCCGCAGCGCGTGCGCGCGGGCACGATCACGCCGCCGGAGCTCGGCGGCGGCACGTTCACCGTCTCCAACCTCGGCATGTTCGGCGTGAGGAGCTTCACCGCGATCATCAACCCGCCGCAGGCCGCGATCCTGTCTGTCGGCGCGCTCGAACGGCGCGCGGTCGTGCGGACGACGGCGCGGACGGCGATGCCGGTCGCGATCCGCCACACGATGACGCTCACGCTCGTGTGCGACCACCGCATCCTCTACGGCGCGGACGCCGCCCAGCTCCTCGCGCGCGTGCGCGAGCTGCTGGAGACGCCGTCCGCGCTGACGCTGTGAGCGTCGTCACTTGAGCAGGTTCACGCCCGCGTCCAGCTCCTTCTTGCCCTTCTTCACCAGCGAGAGGGCGTTGGCTGCGTCCGTGTTCGCGGCTTCAGGGCTCGCGGCCTTCTCTTCGTAGGCCTTCGACAGCACGCCGTACCCCGAGATCACCGCCTGAAGTCCCTGCACGATTTTGGCCTTCGCCCGCTTCACGCGCCGCGTGCCGGTCGACTGGTGAACGACCTTTGACCTCAGCGATCCGAGCACCGCCGCGGAGTGGGCGATCGCCGCCTCGACCCCCGTTGGGTCTTTGCTCGTTTCGTATTCCTTGACGGCCTTCGAGACGTTTTCTTCGGCGGTTTGGATCTTCGAGCCATAGCTCGCGATGGCGACCTCGATGCTCCTGCCACTCGCCGACGCGGTCGTAACCGGGCCGATCGCCATGCAACAGAGCACTCCTGTGAATACCGCCATGCGGGCCACTGCTCGATACGTCATCCGACCTCCTCTAGGGGTTTGCCAATGGATCTTCCCAGCGCAATCCCGGGAAGCGTGAGAAGTCGTTGTCGCAGGAGCAGAGCGTCGCGCCGTGCTCGATCGCGAGAGCGGCGAGGTGCGCGTCGCTCGTGAGGTTGCCGGCCGTGCCGACTGGCGCGAGCATCTCTCGCAAGACGGCCGCGTGCCGATCTGTTGGGTGGATGATCGTGACGGACGGCTGTGCGAGCCAGCTGTCGACCAGATCGAGCGCGACGTTCGGTTCGAGCGCGCCTGCGAAGGCGACCGGATTGGTGCTGATTCGGATGAAGCCGATGAGGGTCGCCCACGCCAGCGCGACCGTCTCGGAGCCCGAGAGCGTCTCGTCGACCCACGCCAACGCGCCGTCGTGTCGGGGTGAAGCCTCGTCCGCCGCGTACAGAAAGATGTTGACGTCGGGCAGCTTCACTTGCGCAAGGCCATCTTGCGCAAGATCTCTTCGTCCTCCAGTTCCCCCGCGAGCTGGAGCGCCTTGTCCAGGTTGACCCCCGGCCGCACACCCATGGGGAAAGTTTTCATCCGATAGGGCCGAGCGGGCGGAGACTGCCCGTTCAGACCGGCGCGCACCGCGTCGTTGAGCACCGCCTTGAACGACACCCCGCGCTCACGCGCGGCCTGCTTCAACTTCGCGGCGACATCCTCGTCGAGTGTCACGGTCGTTCTCATCGGAAGCATCATAACATCAGCAAGCTTGCTGTCATGATGCCTCGATGGTGTGTCGCTAGGCTGAAGTGCGGATGAACGCTGCAAGCAAGCCTCCGATGAGCTCTGGGTCTGCCACCTGGGCCTCGTCCCCTACTCCGACGGCGTGGCCATCCAGGAGACACTCCGCGGCCGGCGCCAGTCCGGCGAGATCCCCGACACGCTGCTGCTGCTCGAGCACCCGCCCGTGTACACGCGCGGACGGCGCTCCGCCGACGGCGAGTCTGCCGTTCGGCGAGGACTTCTACCGCGCCAAAGGCATCGACGTGATCGACACCGACCGCGGCGGGCGCATCACCTACCACGGCCCCGGCCAGCTGGTGGGCTACCCGATCATGGCCGTCGCCGACGTCGTCGCGCACCTGCGCACGATGGAGGACGCGATCATCGCCGCGCTCGGCGAGGTCGGCATCGTCGCGCGCGCGCGACCGCACGACGGCCCCGACTACACCGGCGTGTGGGTCGAGGATCGCAAGATCGCCTCGCTCGGCGTGCACGTCTCGCGCGGCGATCTCCACGCACGGCTTCGCCGTCAACGTCGAGAACGACCTCGAGCCGTTCTCGTGGGTCGTCGCGTGCGGGCTGCCCGACGTGCGGATGACGTCGGTCGCCGCCGAGAGCTCCGGCGATCGCGAGTCGCTCGCGTGCTTCCGCAAGCGCATCGCCCACTGCTTCTGTAGCGCCCACTGCACGGCGCCAGCGCCTCGTCTCGCCGCATCGCCTGGGCATCGCCACAACGCACGCCGAGAGGCACGCCTCAAAGCGTGCCCCTAAAGATCCAAGCCCGATCGCAGAGGCCGTTCCGGCGTGAGTGCCACCCGCTCGCGATCCAACCCCGGCGGCATGGACGTGCTGAAGGTGCTCGGCTCCGACGTGCGGCCGCTGCGCGAGCGCAAGCCGCCCTGGTTCAAGGTGCCCGCCGCCCGGCGGCGCAGCGCTACCGCGAGCTGACCGAGCTGATCCGCTCGGAGAACCTGCACACCGTCTGCCAGGAGGCCGCCTGCCCGAACGTGGGCGAGTGCTGGGAGCGCGGCACCGCCACGTTCATGATCCTCGGCGACACCTGCACGCGCCGCTGCGGCTTCTGCAACGTGAAGACCGGCAAGCCGACGTGGAACGACCCGCTCGAGCCCGCGCGCGTGGCGCGCTCGATCGCGCGCATGGGGCTGCGCCACGCGGTCATCACCTCCGTCGACCGCGACGACCTGCCCGACAAGGGCGCCTCGGCGTTCGTGGGCGTCGATCCGCCAGGTGCGACGCCAGGCGCCCGACTGCCAGATCGAGGTGCTCACGCCCGACTTCCAGGGCCAGGAGATGCCGCTCGCGAAGGTCATCGCCGAGCGCCCCGACGTGTTCAACCACAACGTCGAGGTCGTTCCGCGGCTGTACCCGATCGCGCGCCGCGGCTCGGAGTTCGAGCGCTCCTGCCGCGTGCTGCGCCTCGCCGGACGAGCTCGGCGAGGGCGAGGTCGTGACGAAGTCCGGCCTGATGGTCGGGCTCGGCGAGACCCACGAGGAGATGGTCGAGACGTTCGCCGCGCTGCGCGAGAACGGCGTGCGGCGTGCTCACCGTCGGGCAGTACCTGCGCCCCTCCGAGCGCCACCTGCCGATCGTCCGCTACTGGCACCCCGACGAGTTCGCGGCGCTCGAGCACGCCGCCTACGAGCTCGGCTTCGACCACGTCGCCGCCGGCCCGCTCGTGCGCTCCTCCTACCACGCCGACCAGCACGTGCCGCAGGCGCGGCCGGCGTCGGACCGCTCGCAGCCAGCGGATAGGCTCGCCCGATCTTCCCCCTCAAAGACAACATCCCGCTCGCGCGGCTGCCGCTCGTCACGGTCGGTGCTCGTGGCGATCAACGTGATCGCCTACCTGCTCGAGATCCGCCACGGCGGCAGCTTCTTCGGCGGCCCCGCCGACGGGGTGGCCGTGCGCTACGGCGCGATCCCCTACGAGCTGACGCATCCCGGAGACACTGCGGTCTGGCCACGGTCACAGCGCCCGAAAGCGCCGTCAACACGGTTCTCTGCGAACCGGCTGCGCCGAACCCCGCGGAGTCGCAGCCCGCCACATGGCAGACCGCCTTCACGTCGATGTTCCTGCACGGCAGCTTCCTGCACATCCTCGGCAACATGCTGTTCCTCGCGATCTTCGGCCCGACCGTCGAGGATCGCGTCGGGCGCGTGCGCTTCCTCGCCTTCTACCTGCTCGGCGGCCTCGTCGCGCTGGCGGCGCAGGTGCTCGTCGACCCCGACTCGACCGGCCCCACGCTCGGCGCCTCCGGCGCGATCGCCGCGGTGCTCGGCGGCTACCTCCTGCTCTATCCGCGCGCTCGCGTGCTGACGCTCGTCTTCATCGTCTTCTTCGTCACGATCGTCGAGGTGCCCGCGCGTGTTCCTGCTCGGCTTCTGGTTCCTCGAGCAGCTCTACTTCGGCGTCGGCGGCCTCGCCAGTCCGCTCGGCGGCGGCGAAGGCGTCGCCTACTTCGCGCACATCGGCGGCTTCGCCTTCGGCCTGCTCGCGATCCGGCTGTTCGCCGGGCGGCGGCGCGCCGCGCCGCCGCGGCCGGTGTACTAGCCATATCTCGGCCATGATAGGTTCAACCTGTCATTCAAGCATTGGCCGATTTTGCAGGGGAATTGGTGCGTGGGCGACCATGATCGAGCGCACCCCCACCCACATGAGACGCTTTGTCGTCCTCGCGATCGCGCTCCTGTTCATCGCCGGCTTCGCCTTCCTGACCGTCGTGTCGGTCGTCGAACAGGGCGTCACCGTCGCCAGCCTTCGTGTCTGTCTTCGATCCTCGTGCTGCTGGGCGTCGGGATCGTCGGCGCGCTGCGCAATCCTCCCGGTGAACGATGACGCCATCGCCCTTCCTGACGCCCGACGAGAGCCGCCGGCGACGCGAACTCGCCGCGCAGCGGCGCCGCAGCGCGGCGGATGATCATCGCGCGGCGTGCTCGGCGCGGCGATCGTCGGGCGCGCATCGCGGCTGTCGATCGGCGCTCGGCAAGCGCTCCGAGCCGCCGCGGCGGGCACGGGGCGGACTCGCCGGCGAGCGCGAACGCGCGCGGCCGACGGCCGCAGCGCCCGCGCTCTCCGCCGGCGGCCTGCCGCTCGCGAAGCCGGCGCTCGCGCTGCGCGGGGCTCGCCACGCCGTCGCGGGACCCGGTGCACATCGCCTTCCACCACCCGCCGCGCGCCGGGCATCCTGTTCGACCTCGACACCGGCCAGGTGCTGTGGCAGCGCAACCCGCATCATGCGCGTGCGCATCGCGAGCCTGACGAAGATGATGACCGCGCTGCTGACGCGTCAAGTCGGCGCCGCCGAACGCGCACGTGCTCGTCACCAAGCAGGCGATCGACTACGAGCGGCTCGAAGGTCGGCGTGCTGCCGCTCGGGCAGCCACGTGCGCCTGGAGAGCATGCTCTACGGGCTGCTGCTGCCCTCCGGCAACGACGCCGCGATCGCGCTCGCCCAGCACGTCGGCGGGCACGCATCAACGGCGTTCGTGGCGCGCATGAACGACGAAGCCGCAGCGCTGGGCATGGGCTGCACGCGCTACTCCTCGCCGTCGGGCTTCTACGACGCCGGCAACTTCTCCTGCGCCGCCGACCTCGCCGTGCTCGCGCACGTCGACCTGGCCCAGCCGCGGATCGCGCGCGTCGTGCACACCTACTCGGCCGTGCTGCCCTTCCCGATCAAGGGCGGCAAGCTCTACCTCTACAACAACAACCCGCTGCTGATCTACCACTACCCCGGCACCACCGGGCTGAAGACCGGCTACACCGATCGCCGCCGGCCGCTGCCTCGTGGCGACGCGCCGAACGCGACGGCGTGCGCCTGGGCGTCGTCGCTGCTGCAACTCCACGCCCCCGGCACGCAGGCGCGCCAGCTGCTCGACCGCGCGCTTCGAGGACGTCTACCACCTGCACGCCGTGCGCGAGCCGCCGATCCCGCCCGGCGCCTGAGCCGCGTCGTAGACGCTTCGGCGACGCGCTGGACGAGTTCGACAAGCTCGCGCGCCGTGGAGTACCGTTCTCTGCAGAGGATTGACTGGCCAGTCAGCCAAAGGAGAAGACGTGGATCTCGACGACACACCCGAGCAGGCCGCGTACCGCGCCCAGGTGCGCGCCTGGCTCGAGGAGCACAAGTCCGAAGCGCCCGTCCTGCAGGGCCCGGGCGCGCTCGAGGACGAGGCGGAGATCCTCGCCGCGCGCCGCGCCTGGCAGGGCAAGCTCGCCGAGGGCGGCCTCGCCGGGCGTGACCTGGCCGAAGGAGTACGGCGGCCAGGGCCTCGGCCCGATCGAGCAGGTGATCTGCAACCAGGAGATCGCGCGCGCGAAAGTGCCCGGCATCCTCGACGCGATCGGCGTCGGCATGCTCGGGCCGACGATCATCGCCCACGGCGCCGAGGAGCAGAAGTCGCGCTACCTCGGCCCGATGCTGCACGGCGACGAGGTCTGGTGCCAGCTGTTCTCCGAGCCCGCCGCCGGCTCGGACCTCGCGGCGGTGCAGACGCGCGCGCGCCAGCAGGACGACGGCAGCTGGCGGCTGACGCGGCCAGAAGGTGTGGACGACCAACGCGCAGTTCGCCTCCTACGGCCTGCTGCTCGCGCGCACCGACGCCGACGTGCCCAAGCACAAGGGCCTGACGATGTTCATCGTGCCGATGGACGCCGAGGGCGTGACCGTGCGCGGCCTGCGCCAGATCTCCGGCGAGGCCGAGTTCAACGAGGTCTTCTTCGACGACGTCGCAGCTCGACGCGAGCGCGGTCGTCGGCGGCGTCGGCAACGGCTGGGGCACGGCGCTGACCACGCTGATGTTCGAGCGCGTCACGATCGGCCTCGGCAGCGAGGGCATGGGCTACAACTCGACCCGCTTCGCCGCGGCGATCGCCGCCGACGAGCACGCGCGGCGCGACCCCGAGGTGCGCCACCAGCTGGGCGAGATCGCGAGCGAGCTGCTCGCGGTCCGCTTCACCGGCTACCGCACGCTGACGGCGCTGCAGAAGGGCCAGATCCCCGGCCCCGAGGCGGGCCTCGCGAAGGTCACGATCGTCAGCGGCGCGATCAAGGCCGGCGATCTGATCGCCGACGTGCTCGGCCCCGACGCGCTCGACCCGAGGACAGCGAGTGGGCCTACATGATCTCGTTCCTGCCCGGGCCTGAAGTCGGCCGGCGGCACCGAAGAGATCCTGCGCAACACGATCGGCGAGCGCGTGCTCGGCCTGCCGCCCGAGCCGCGGCTCGACAAGGGCATCCCGTTCTCCGAGCTGCGCTCCAAGGAAGGAGCGGCGGCATGAACCTCGCACTCTCAGACGAGCAGGTGTTCCTGCGCGAGGCCGCGCGCGGCGCGCTCTCGCGCTTCAAGACGCTCGAGGCCGCCCGCGAGGCGCTCGACGGCGACGACGAGCGCGATGCCCGACCTGTGGCCGACCGCCAAGGAGGCCGGCTGGCCCGGCCTGCTGATCGACGAGGAGCACGGCGGCGCCGGGCTCGACGCGTTCGACGCGATGCTGGTGCTCGGCGAGTGCGGCCGCGTGATCGCCGGCATCGCGCTGCTCGGCCACCTGCCCGGCGACGGCGATCCTGCAACGACGCGCCGGGCGGCGCGCCGCTGCTCGAGGAGCTCGCCACCGGCGAGCGGCGCGCGGCCTACCTGCCCGTCGAGCCCGCCCGACGACCTCGAGCGCGAGCTGGACGGTCGACCCGGCGCGCGGCCTGGGCCGCGGCCCGCGCCCCGACGGCGGTGGCCGGCGACGGCGGTCAGGCGCGCGTCAGCGGCGAGCTCGCGTTCGTGCCCGACGCGCCCGGCGCCGACCTGCTCGTGGGCGTGGCGCTGCTCGACGGCAAGCCCGTCGGCGTCGCGATCGAGGCGGGCGCGGACGGCGTGTCGGTCGAGGCGGTCACGCGCTACGACTCGACCCGCTCGCTCGGGCACGTCTCGCTGAAGGACGCGCCCGCGACGGTGCTCGACGCGCCCGCGGAGACGCTCGCGGGCGCCTGGTACCTGGCGCAGTCGCTGATCGCCGCCGAGTCGCTCGGCAGCGTCGAGACGGCGCTCGACGTGTCCGTCGCCTACGCCAAGGAGCGCTTCACGTTCGGCCGCGCGATCGGCTCCTACCAGGCCGTCAAGCACTCGCCTCACCGAGGTGCTGCGCCAGCTCGAGAACGGCCGCTCGCTGCTCTACTACGCCGGCTGGGCGCGCGGCGGCGCGCCCGGCGAGTTCCCGCTCGCGGCGAGCGCGGCGCGCTCGGTCGCGGGGCGCGCGCTCGACACGGCGGCGCGCACGATGATCTCCGTGCACGGCGGCATCGGCGCGACGTGGGAGCACGACGCGCCGCTGTACTTCCGCCGCGCGCAGCTCTCGCGGCGGCTGCTCGGCGGCACCGGCCGGCGACCGACCGGGTCGCCGGCGAGCTGATCGCGCAGGCGGACGCCGCCTAGCGCTTCGGCCGTGGCACGCTTCGCGGCCGCCGTCTTCGCGTCGGCGGGCGCGGGCGTCGCTTCGGCTTCTTCGAGCGCCGCGAGCACCGGCGCGCCGTAGGCGGCGTGGACGGCTTCCACCAGTCGGGGCGCACGCCGCAGTTGATGCAGAAGCCGTGCTGGGACCAGCCGATCGCGCGCGCGAGCACCTGGTCGGCGTAGGAGACGCCGGTCGCGTCGTGGCCGTAGTAGTCGTACGCCGCGATCCACGCCGAGTCGTCGAGCGCGTAGCCGGCGCCGTCGGCGGAGAGCAGGTGCGCGGCGGCCATGATCGAGTCGAAGTCGTCGTAGATCGACGGGTGCTTGGCGGTCATGTGGTCGTACGCGGCGGGACGCTTGGCCGTAGCGTGTAGGAGTCGCTGACGAGGTCCCACGTCGTGGGATGCCGCGCCCGTTGGTGACGTTGAACTGCATCGGCCCGCCGCAGCAGTGCGCGAAGTTCAGCCCGTGGTAGGTGCTCGGGCGCCGTCGAGAACGCGGTCTCCTGCATGTGGATCGAGGCGATCAGCAGCCAGTTGACGCCGAACGTGCGCTGCGCCGCTTCGTAGATCGGGTAGAAGCCTTCCATCCACGACCGCGGGATGTGCGTCTGCGTGGCGTCGACGAAGCGCCGTGCGTCGGCGCTCTGCTGCGCGCGCGACGGCTTGGAGAGGATCGGCGCGGGCGCGCTCGCCGCACGGGCTAACCCCGGCGCGGATCCGGGCGCGGGCGTCGCTGCCGCCACCTTCACCACCGGCGGGGCGGCGGGCTGGACCAGCGTCACGTGCGCAGCGGGGACGTTCGGGGTGCCGTGGGTCCGCCCCACAGCGCCGCTCAGCACCGCCACGAGCACGGCCACGCCGACCGCGGCGATCGTGCACGCGAGCAGCCACGCGCCGCGCTCGGACGGCGGTGCAGGCGGCTGTGCGAACTGAGTCGTGTCGTTCATGGTCCGCTAGAACGGTACCCAATGGTCAAGCTCACACCGGCGCTATCGGCGCTCGCGCTCGCGCTGTGCCTCGCAGGCCCGGCGCGTGCTCGCGCGGCGGCGGTACCGGTGCGCGCCCACGCTCAGCGCCGCCCAGCAGCGCTACCTGGCCGCTCGCGCAGGCGGGCGTGGCGAGCGCGCAGCGACGCTGGCGCGACAAGCATCGCGGCTGGTACGACGCGCGGCTGAACGACCGCGAGCGCTACCCGCTGGCGACGATCTGGGACATCGTGCCGCTGTTCCAGTCGCTCGACGCGATCGCGATCGCGTCCCCCACTCCCGCCAACCGCCGCGCGGTGGCGCGCTTCGCGGCGGGCGCCGAGCGCTACCTGAACCGCGGCCTGCGCCCCGTGGCGGGCTACTCGCCGTACCCGGGCGACCGCGAGGCGAACACGGAGACGTGGTTCGACGACAACGGCTGGTGGGGTCTGGCATTCGTGAACGCCTTTCGCGCGACCGGCGATCGCCGCTACCTCGCCGACGCCGCAGCGTGCGCTGCGCTACATCGCGCGCGCGGGCTGGGACGCGCGCGCCGGCGGGATCTGGTGGAACACCGCGCATCCCTACAAGTCCGGCCCGGCGCTCGCCTCGGACACGCTGCTGGCGACGCTGCTCTACCAGCTGACGGGCTCGAACTTCGACCTCGCCCAGGCGCGGCGCTTCCTGACGTGGGCGAACGGTCCGGGCTTCAGTCTCGCGGACGGGCTGTACGCGGGCAGCAGCGCGAACGCGACCCCCGTCGACTACATCGAGGGACCGCTGATCTACGCGCAGGCGACGCTGTGCCGCATCACCAAGCTCCCGGAGAATGCGCCCTGGCGGAGCGCCTGAAGACGCGCGCTTGACGCGCTTCGGCCACCTGCTGACTTTCTCGCCGCAGTACGACGCGATCTACCTGCAGTGGATGCTCGCGCTGTACGCGCTCGACGGCGACACGACGCTGTACGCGCTCGCGGCGGACAACGCGCGCGAAGCGCAGACGCGCGCGGTCAACGGCGAAGGCCTGTACCTGCGCTCGTGGAACGGCCAGACGCTGCCCGCCCGCAACGCCGTGCCGGGGATGCTGCAGACACAGGCCGCCACGACGAGCCTGTTCGCGTGGCTGGCCGTCTACCCGCCACCGGGCTGACGGCGCGCCAGCTGCTCAGACGCCCAGCGCCCGCCGCGCGACGGCGTCGAACACGTGAGCCGGCAGGAGCGCCTTGGCGACGAGCATCGCCCTGGCGTCGCGTCCAACCACATAGCGCGCCTTCATGCGCCTGGCGGTGAGCGCGCGGTCGATCGTCTCCGCGACCTGCTCGGGGGGCACGCCGCGCTTGGCGGTGTCGGCGAGCACCTTGTTCATCGCCGCGGGCACATGGCCGTACTGCTGCTGAAGCTCCGGCGGCACGACGACCCTGTCGGACTCCGCGCGGCCCTTGTCCCAGATCGGCGTCGCCACGGAGCCGGGCTCGATCAGCGCGACCTGCACGTGGGAGGTGCGCAGCTCCACGCGCAGAGCGTCCGCGAAGGCCTCGAGCGCGTGCTTAGAGGCGGCATAGGGTGCGGTGAACGCCATAGCCACGCGACCGCCGATCGATGACAGGAACACGATCCGGCCGTGAGCGCGGCGCAACGCGGGCAGCAGCGCCTGCGTGACGGCGATCTGCGCGAACACGTTGACGTCGAACTGCCTGCGCAGATCCTCGTCGCTGACGAGCTCCAGCGGGCCGCCGATGCCGATGCCGGCGTTGTTGACGAGCGCGTCCAGTCCGGCCGCGCCCGTCGCCTGCTCGACGCGCGCGCGGGCCTCCTCGATCTGCGCCCCGTCGGTCACGTCGAGGCGCAGCGGGATCACCTTGCCGACGCTCGCCTCCTGACCGAGGCTCTCGCCGACCGCGGCATCGCGCACGCCGGCGAAGACGGTCCAGCCGGCGCCCGCGAGACGCAGCGCGGTCGCACGTCCGATTCCCGTGGAGGCGCCGGTGATGAGCGCCACGGGCACGCATGTCACGTTACTGAACGCGCGCGGCTATGAGGAGTCTCACCGCGCGATTAGCGCGCGCTTAGGGTGCGTGTCGATCGTTGCGAGCATGCGAGCACGCCTGCGGTCCACGCCAGTGCCTGCCCGCTCGATGCTCGCCAGCTCCGTCGCCAGAGTGAGCGCCCTCTCAGCCGCAGTCGCCGCCGTCGCCGCAGCCGCCGCCATCGCCGCCGCCATCGCCATCACGCTCGCGGGCTGCGGGGCGGGCGGCGCCCACGCCAAGCCGGACCCGCCCGCGCACAGCGCGCTCGCGACAGCCGACTGCGCCACGACCGTGACTCAGACCGTGGGCAGCGTGCTGCAGCGCATCTACCGCGAGGGCCTATCGAGCGAACGCGCCGCCGATGCGAAGCACCTGATCGAGACCTCCGCGCCGCTGCGCGAAGCTGTCGAACGCGGGGACGCTGCGAGCGCCACTGTGGCCGCCGACGCGCTGCTGCGAACGCGGCACCTGGCGAACCTGCGCGTGGTGCGCGAAGGCCACACGCTGCTCGACGTGGGTCGTCCCGCGTTGGCCCCTCTCACCGGCACGATCACCGGCGCGGGCGGCGCTCCGATCGCGACGTACACGACGAGCGTGTGGGACGACCGGGGCTTTCTCGACGAGGCGCGCGGCGTCACCGAAGGGCTGCTCGCGCTGCGCGCCAACGACCGCAGCGTCGACGGATCGCTGCAGCTTCCGTCTGGACCGCTGCCGAGCGAAGGGACGCTCACGCACCGCCACGTCCTCTATCGCTTCACGTCGTTTCCCGCGCAGTCCTATCCGTCTGGCGCACTGCGCGTGTACGTGCTCAGGCCGGTGCGCTCCACCGCCTCGCTGTGCGGGCGATCGAGCGAGGACGACGCTCGTCAACACGCTGCAGTCACATCGCGAGCCTGATCTACGCGGCGGAGGCGGGGCCGCGACGCGATGAACAGATCCGGCGCATCCAGCACAGCCGGGCGCTGCTAGAAGCGGTCGCGCGACGTGACCCAGTGGCCACGCGGACGGCGATCGGCGTGCTGCTGCACCAGCACGTCGTGCGCCTGCGCGTGAGCGACGCCCACGGACGGCTGCTGGCGGACGTCGGCGGGCCGTACGTGCTGGCGCCAGGGCGCGGCGAGCTGCGTCTGCGTGGGCGCACGATCGGCAGCGTCGTGCTCTCGATCCAGGACGACGAGGGCTACCTGCGACTCGCCAAGCGGCTGGCGGGCTTGCGCGTGCTGATGTACATGGACGTCGCCCACCACTCCACGCTCGTCAAGAACAGCCTCGGCCCCGAACCTGGGACGGTGCCCGCGAGCGGCTCCTACACCTACCGCGGCGCGAGCTTCCGCGTGTTCACCGTCGATGCCGCCGCCTTCCCCTCGGGGCCGCTGACGATCCGCGTGCTGGTGCCGATCCCCTACGGCTGACGCCAGGCGAGCGGGGGCTGTCGCGTGAGGCACCGACCAACGCTGGCGTGGCGGCGCGGCGGGCGCTCAGGCCGGCGCGAGCGACTCGCGCTTGGCATCCAGCGCCGCGAGCAGCTCGTCGAAGGAGTCGGCGAATTTCTCGACGCCCTCGCGCTCGAGCGTGTCGGTGACGTCGTCGTAGTCGACGCCCGCCTGCGCCAGCTCGCGCAGCACGCGCTCGGCGTCGTCCAGCCCGCTCGTCAGGCGCGGCTGCGGGTCGCCGTGGTCCTGGTAGGCGTCGATCGTCTCCTCGGGCATCGTGTTGACCGTGTCCGGCCCGATCAGCTCCTCGACGTACAGGGTGTCCGCGTAGGCGGGGTTCTTCGTCGACGTCGACGCCCACAGCACGCGCTGCGGCGTGGCGCCCTTGCCCGCCAGGTACTCCCAGCGCGGCCCGGAGAACACCTCGCAGGTAGTGGCGGTAGGCGAGCTTGGCGTTGGCGATCGCGAGCTTGCCCTTCAGCTGATCCGCGCCGCCGATCTCCTCCAGGCGGCGGTCGGCCTCGGTGTCGATCCGCGAGACGAAGAAGCTCGCCACCGAGGCGACCTTGCTCGGGTCGCCGCCCTCGGCGACGAGCCGCTCGAGGCCGCGGACGTAGGACTCGGCGACCTCCGCGTAGCGGCTGCAGCGAGAAGATCAGCGTGACGTTGATCGAGCGGCCCTTGGCGATCACGTCCTCGATCGCCGCGAGCCCGGGCTTGGTGGCGGGGATCTTCACCATCAGGTTCGGCGCGGTCGACCGTCTCGTGCAGGCGCATCGCCTCGCGGAACGTCTCGAGCGTGTCGTAGGCCAGGCGCGGGTCGACCTCGAGTGAGACGTAGCCGTCGCGCCCGCCGCTGCGCGTCCCACACCGGACGGAACACGTCACACGCGTCGTCGATGTCCTGCTGGGCGAGCGTCCAGAAGCGTCTCCGACACGTCGCTGCCCTGCGTTGCCAGCTCGTGGATCTGCTCGTCGTAGGCGTCGCCCGCGGTCATCGCCTTCTGGAAGATCGTCGGGTTCGACGTGGCGCCGACGACGGAGTAGCTCGTCGATCAGCTCCTGCAGATGGCCGCCGCGGATTGAGTCGCGCGAGAGGAAGTCGACCCACACGCTCTGCCCGAGGGCCGAGAGGCGCTGCAGGGGCGAGAGTGCGTCGGAGGGCATGCGGTCTCCTTAGTGGCTTCGAGCTCGAGCAGCGCCCGCGCGCGGGCGGCGATGTTCTCGGCGGTGAAGCCGAGCTTCTCGAGCACGGTAGTACCCGGCGCGGAGGCGCCGAAGCGATCGAGTCCGAGCACGTCGCCGTCGCTGCCCGACCCACTTCCACCAGCTCATGCTCGCGCCGGGCTCGACCGCGAGACGCGCGCGCACCGGCGCGCGGCAGCACCTCGCTCGCGGTACTCCGCGGACTGCGCTTCGAACAGCTCCATGCACGGCATCGAGACGACGCGCACGCGCGTGCCCTCCTCGGCGAGCGTGCGCGCCGCGGCGAGCGTCGTCGGCGACCTCCGCGCCGGTCGAGATCAGGATCAGCTCGGGCGCGCCGTCGGCGGCCGGAGTCCCACAGCACGTAGCCGCCGCGCTCCAGGCCGTCGGCGCCGGCGACCTCCGCGCGGTCGAGCGCTGCGATGTTCTGGCGCGAGAGCAGCAGCGCGACGGGGCCGTCGGTCGCGTTCGAGCGCCACGCGCCACGCGACCGTCGTCTCGTTGGCGTCGCCCGGGCGGATCACCCACAGGTGCGGGGATCGCGCGCAGCGAGGCGTAGTGCTCGATCGGCTGGTGGGTGGGTCCGTCCTCGCCGACGCCGACGGAGTCGTGCGTCCACACCCACAGCACCGGCAGGCCCATCAGCGCCGACAGGCGCACGGACGCGCGCATGTAGTCGGAGAAGATCAGGAACGTCGAGCCGTAGGGCTTGACGATGCCGCCGTGCGCGGCGGCGCCGTTGACGATCGCGCCCATCGCGTGCTCGCGGATGCCGAACGGGACGTTGCGCCCGGCGTGCACGCGGGAGAACTCGCCGGCGCCCTCGAACACCGTCTTGGTCGACTCGACGAGATCGGCGGCGCCGCCGATCATCGTCGGGCGCGAACTCGGCGAACGACGCCATCACCTTCTGCCCGCCGAGCGCGTGGCGATCTTCTCGCCGGCGTCGAACGTCGGCAGCGCCTCGCGCCAGCCCTCGCGCAGCTCGCCCCGCCCAGGCGCGGTCCCAGTCCTCGGCCATCGCCGGGAAGGCCTCGCGCCAGGCTGCGAAGCGCTCGCTGCCACTCCCGCTGCGGCGGCGGCGCCGCGCTCCTTGCAGCGACATGTGCTCGTAGACGCGCTCGTCGACCCAGAAGCTCGCGGTCGGGGTCGAAGCCCATCACCTCCTTCGTCGCGCGGACCTCGTCCTCGCCGAGCGGCGCGCCGTGGGACTTGGCCGTGTCGATCGCGTTCGGCGCGGGGTAGGCGATGTGCGAGCGGATCGCGATGAACGACGGGCGCTCGCGTTTCCTCGCGCGGCGGCGATCGCCGCGTCGAGCGCCTCCACGTCCTCGGAGTCCGTCGACGCGCTGCACGTGCCAGCCGTCGGCGGCGAGGCGCGTCGGGGTGGTTCTCGCCGTCGAAGGAGATCGACGTGCGTGCCGTCGATCGTGATGTGGTTGTCGTCGTAGCAGACGATCAGCTTGCCGAGGGCGAAGTGGCCGGCGATCGAGGCGGCTTCCTGGCTGATCCCCTCCATCAGGTCGCCGTCGGAGCAGATCGCGTACACGTGGTGGTCGACGATCTCGCGGCCGGGGCGGTTGAAGCGGTCGGCGAGGAAGCGCTCGGCCATCGCCATGCCGACGGCGTTGGCGACGCCCTGCCCGAGCGGGCCCGGTCGTGACCTCGATCCCGGGCGTGTGGCCGCGCTCGGGGTGCCCGGGCGTGAGCGAGCCCCACTGGCGGAACTGCTTCGAGGTCCTCGAGCGCCGAGCTCGTAGCCGGTCGAGGTGCAGCAGCGAGTACTGCAGCACGCACGCGTGGCCCGGCGCTGAGGACGAAGCGGTCGCGGTCGGGCCAGTCGGTGCTCGCCGGGTTGGCGCTGCAGGAAGCGCTTGAAGAGCATGTAGGCCAGCGGCGCGAGCGCCATCGCCGTGCCGGGGTGCCCGGAGTTGGCCTTCTGCACCGCGTCCATCGACAGCCCGCGGATCGTGTCGATCGAGAGCCGCTGGATCGCCGCCGGTCGGCATCGGCGCCGGCCGCGTCGGCGCTGCTGGTCTGGTCGCTGGCGGCCATCGCTCGATCCTACCGACGCGGGCCGCTAGAGTCGGCGGATCGTGTCAGAGCAGTTCTGCGACGTCGGCCGGGGAATCACCCTCTGCTACGAGACGTTCGGCGAGCCCGCCGATCCGACGGCGCTGCTGGTGATGGGCCTGGGCACGCAGATGGTCGCCTGGCACGAGGACTTCTGCCGCGAGCTCGCCGCCCGCGGCCTGCACGTGGTGCGCTTCGACAACCGCGACATCGGCCGCTCGACGCACGTCGACGGCGCGCCGCCGACGATCGCTCAGCTGCTGCTGCGCTCGCAGCGCGCCGCGCAGCTACACGCTCGCCGACATGGCCGAGGACGCGGCCGGGCTGCTGCGCGAGCTCGGACCTGGCTCCGGCGCACGTGATCGGCGCGTCGATGGGCGGGATGATCGCCCAGACGCTCGCGGCCCGCCACCCCGACGCTCGTGCGCTCGCTCGTCTCGATCATGTCGAACACGGGCAGCCGCCGCAGCGGCCAGCCGGCGCTGCGCATCTACCCGGCCTGCTGCGCCGCGCGCCGCGCGGAGCGCGAGGCGTTCATCGAGCACGCCGAGCGCCTGTTCGAGCGCGATCGGCTCGCACCGGCCTGCCGCGGGACCTGGACGAGATCCGCGCGCTGGCAGAGCTCAGCTACGACCGCGACCACGACCCGGACGGCGCCGGGCCGGCAGCTGGCGGCGATCATCGCCTCGGGCGACCGCACGGCGGAACTGCGCCGGATCACCGACCCGACGCTGGTCATCCACGGCACCGCCGATCCGCTCGTGCGCCCGTCGGGCGGACGGGCGACGGCGCGTGCGATCCCGGGCGCGCAGCTGATGAAGATCGAGGGCATGGGCCACGACCTGCCGCGCGCGATCTGGCCGCGGCTGATCGACGCGATCTGCGATCAGGCGCTGCTACGGCCTGCGGCTGTGGGCGCGTAGGCCGGACATCGCGTGGGTGCGCGGGGTCGCGCACCAGCATTGGTGAGCCTGCACCCGCACCAGCCAGTGCAGGTCGTGGCGGCAGTGCGAGCGGCGGTACGGCCAGCGGCCGTGCAGCGCGCGCAGCATCCGCTGCTCGTGGCCGTCAAGCAATCTCATCTCCATCGGTCCCCCATCCTCGTTCCGTGACCCGGCATCGACCCGCGGGCATCCACTTGTCCAAGTTGGACAACGTGAGCGCGCGAGTTCGTTCCAAATGAAGTGGCGCCAGGCATGAGCCCGAGGGCCGCGCTGCGCAGCGCGCGCTCCCGCGGATCGTGCCCCCGGTCTCGCCTCTTGCTTGACCTTTCGCCCATCATTCAGGCCTTTCTGTCCCCTTTGAACGGATGCACCAGCTGGTCGTAGAACACGCTCCAGTCGGTCACAGCCGTTCCCGTTGCAGACATATAAATCACGTTTTACGCAGAATGTCAAACTTAACCGACTTGGATGACTTTCTGAAGTCGCCCGCGGACATTGGGGTTTCGCAGGCCGCAGAATGGACGCGGAGTGGGAGACACCAGGCGGCGAATGGCGCATCGACGCGTGCAAGGCGCGTCACCGCCGGGCGCCGGTTTAGATATCGTCCGCGTTCGGCCGATAGAGTCGATAGAAATCCAAAACGCGCGCCCGTAGCTCAGTGGTCAACGGTTCTCTTCGGGGAGCCAAAGAGCAGCGGTCTTTCAAGCCGCAGGCCGAGGGTTCGATTCCCTCCGGGCGCACTTTCTCGCCAGGTCGGCCAACGCCCGCGCGGCGAGGAGGCCGCCTACGACGTCAGGGCGTGAGGACGATCTTGAGCGCCTCGCGACGATCGTAGATCGCGTAGGCGTCGGGCGCTTGGTCCAGCTTCATGTGGTGGGTGACGAGCGCCGATGGATCGAGCACGCCGGCGTCCATCATCGCGAGCACGCGATCGACGTGGCCGAGCACGTTGGCGTGACCGCCGCGCAGCGTGATCGCCTTCAGCCACAGCAGGCCCATGTGGACCTCGGCGCGCTCGGCGTACACGCCGATGCACTGGATGGACCCGCACGCGCGCGTGAGGCGGATGGCGCTCTCGAGCACCTTGGGGTCGCCGACCGCATCTATGCACACGTCCACGCCGCGCCCTTCGGTGGCGCCGCGCACGAGCGCGCGGGCGTCCTGCTCGCCGAGGTGCACGGGCTGCGCGCCGAAGGCCTCGGCGACGCCGAGGCGATCGGGGACTGAGTCGATCGCGAACACGTGCGCGGCTCCGCATGCGCGCGCGGCCTGCACCGCGCACAGCCCAACGGGGCCCAGGCCGAGCACCGCGACGACGTCGCCGGGGCGCATGCCGCTGGCGTCGATCGCGTGGAAGCCCGTGCCCATGACGTCGCCGGCGAACAGCGCCACGTCGCTGCTCATGCCGTCGGGCACGCGCCTGAGCACGAGGTCGGCGTGCGGCACGAGCGCCATCTCCGCCTGAGTGCCCTGCAGCGAACCGAGCGTGGCGCCGTGGCCGAACGTGCGCGACTGCTCGCAGCGCTGGAAGAGGCCGCGCCTGCAGAACCAGCACGTGCCACAGGCGGTCTGGAAACACCCGAGCACGCGATCGCCGACCGCCACGCGCGTGACGTCCTCGCCCGCGGCGGTGACGGTGCCGACGTACTCGTGGCCGATGGTGAAGCCCGGTTCGATCTGCACGCGGCCGTGGAAGATGTGCAGGTCCGAGCCGCACACGCCCGTCGCCTCGATCCGCACGACCGCGTCGGTGGAGTCGAGCAGCTCCGGCTCGGGACGCTCCTCGACGCTGACCATGCCGGGGGCTTGGAAGGTGACCGCGCGCATCGCGGCGCCAGCCTACTACTTGCCCGGTTCCCCGTCGCGGTCGTCAACACCGGTAAAAACCCGCAGAAGTTCTATCTAGACGCACGCGTCAATGCGATAGAACTTGACTGGTGAAAGCGGCCGTTCTTCCGATCGCGCGCAACCTGCGCCGCTTGAGGCTGACCCGCGGGATCACCCTTACGGCTCTCGCCGCGGAGGCGGGCATCGCGAAGTCGACCGTGTCGCTTATCGAGCGCGGCCACGGCAACCCGTCGATCGAGACGGTGTGGGCGCTCGCCTCCGCGCTGAACGTGCCGTTTTCGAGCCTCTTCCACGAGGACTCGCCCGCGGACGACATGTCGGTGGTGCGCGAGTGCGACGCGGCGGTCGTGGCGGTGGATCAGGCCGGGTTGGAGACGGATGGACTGATCGTGCGCCATCTGCTCACGCGCACCGACGGCGACCTGTTCGAGATCTACACGCTGGTGCTCGAAGAAGGCGCCGTGCGTCACGCGGGCGCGCACGTGAGCGGCATGTTCGAGCACGTCACCGTCGCGGTGGGGACGGTGGAGGTCTCGACGGACACATTCTGCGAGCAGATCAGCCAGGGCGATCTGATCAGCTTCCGCACCGACCGCCCCCACACCTACAGGGTGATCGAGGGCCCGGTGCGGCTGGTGTCGGTGCACGAGTACCCCAAGCGCCCCAACCCCTGACGCTCCCCACGTCGGTCAGGCGGGCGGCTGCTCCACCTCGCGCAGGCTCCCCGTCTCGGGGTCGAACACGAACCCGCGGATGCGATCGCGAGCGATCAGCTCGGGGCTGGAGCGCAGCCGCGCGAGGCTGTGGCGAAGCGTCGCGTCGACGTCCTCGAACGCGCCGAGGCGCCAGTCGGGCAGCACGCCGTCGGCGGCGAGCGCCTGGGCGAACTCGTCCTCGGAGGCGCCGTGCAGCCCGCAGTTCTCGTGCATCACAACGACGACCTCCTCGGTGCCGAGCAGACGCTGGGAGGCGCTGAGCGAGCGCAGCGCGTCGTCGGTGGCGAGGCCGCCGGCGTTGCGGATGATGTGCGCGTCGCCGCGCTCGAGCCCGAGCATGGGAAACAGATCCAGCCGCGTGTCCATGCACGCGAGCACGGCCACGCGACGGCGCGGACGCGGGCTGAGCCCCCGTGCGGCGAGCTGCTCGGCGCGCTCCCTGGCGACCCTCAACATCTCGTCGGCGTGCGTCACGGGGCCCTAGAGTACGGGACGTGGAGCTCGCGGACAGGCACGTGGTCGTCACCGGCGGCGCGGGCGGCATCGGCCGGGCGCTGATCCGCCGCTTCGCGGCCGAGGGCCCGCGCGGCGATCGTGGTCGCCGACCGCGACCTGGACGGCGCGCGCGCGATCGCCGCTGAGGTGGGCGGCCTGGCGGTCGAGCTCGACGCGGGCGCGAAGAGCAGCGTGCGCGCGCTGATCGACGAGGCCTCCGCGGCCGAACGGGCCGATCGACGTCTTCATCTCCAACGCGGGCGTGCCCGGCGGCATGGGCGGGCCGGAGACGGCCGACGAGGCATGGGACGAAGCGTGGCGCGTCAACGTCATGGCGCACGTGTGGGCCTCGCGCTCGCTGCTGCCCGAGATGCTCGAGCGCGGCGAGGGCTACCTCATCAACACGGCCTCGGCCGCGGGCCTGCTCACGCAGGTCTCATCGCTCGTCTACAGCGTCACCAAGCACGCCGCCGTGTCGCTCGCCGAGTGGATGTCGATCGAATACGCCGAAGCGGGCGTGCGCGTGTCGTGCATCTGCCCGCAGGGGGTGCGCACGCCGATGCTCGACCTCGCGATGGACGAGCCCGCCGGCGCCGCGGCGCTGATGGCCGGCGGGCTGATCGAACCGGAGGACGTCGCCGACGCGGTCGTCGAGGGCATCCGCGCGGAGCGGCTGCTGATCCTGCCGCACGAGAACGTCGCGGGCTTCCTCGCGCTGAAGGGCTCCGACCCCGAGCGCTGGCTGAAGGGGCATGCGCCGGACTCGTGCGCGAGGCGCGCGTCAGCCGCCGGCGAGAGCGCTGGCGGCGGCGGCTGAGCAACGGTCGAACGTCGGCGCGTCGTGTGAGCAGATCAGCTCCACCTCCTCGCCATGGCGCTGCGCGAGCTCGCACAGGCGCTCCTGATTCGGCGCGGCGCTTGGCGCCGTCGACCTCATTTATCGACTCGAACAGCGCCAGACCAGGCGGACGGCGCGGCGGCGTCTTCACCTCGTCGTGGTGGAAGTAGGCATCTCCGCAGTGCAGCAGCCAGCCATCCCCGCGCCTGATCGCCACGCCCGCGTGCCCGCAGCGTGTGACCCGGCAGCGGCACGAGCAGGATCTCCGCGTCGCTGCCCGGCAGGACGCGCACGCTGTCGAAGCCGAACCACTCCTCGCCCTCCACGTTCGTGGCGCACCCATGTGGGGCCGTGCGACCAGTGCGCGGAGACGTAGCGCAGGCGGTCGCGCAGGCCCGGGTGAATGCGCCTCGTCGAGCTCGCGCCCGAGCAGGTGAACCTCCGCGTCGGGGAAGTCCGGCAGGCCGCCCGCGTGGTCGAGGTCCAGGTGCGTGGTGAGGATGTGACGCACGTCGCCCGGGTCGAAGCCCAGCGCGCGGATGCGCTCGATCGCGGTCTCCGACGCGTGCAGCTGCGGGCGCACGAACGCGTTGAACACACGCCCCAGCTGGCGCCGATTGCGCGTGTCGTCGAGGCCGAATCCCGTGTCCACCAGCACGAGGCCCTCAGCGCCCTCGATCAGCAGGCAGTGGCACACCAGGCGCGCGTCTGCCAGCAGGCCGCCCGTGCCCGTCAGCAGCTTCGCGCCGTGCGGGCACAGCGTGCCGCAGTTCAGATGGTGGATCGCGCGCGGCGATACGTTCACTTCAGCCCGCCTTTCGTCGACTTCATGCCGTTGCAGTTTGCTCGTGCGCCGCGGCCTGCGCAGGCGCCGGGTCAGGCGCGTGCGCCGCGTCGGCGCGCGGCTGCTCAAGCGCGCGGCCGTGGAGGATCAGATCGGCGGCGCGCTCGGCGATCGCGATCGTGGGGGCGTTCGTGTTGCCGCGCGGCACCACCGGCATCACCGACGCGTCCACCACGCGCAGGCCGTCGCACGCCGTTCACGCGCAGCTGCTCGTCCACGACCGCGTCGGCATCGGTGCCCATGCGGCACGTGCCGACCGGGTGGTAGATCGCGAACGTCGTGCGCGCCGCGTGCGCCCGGAGCGCCTCGTCGGTGTCGCCCGCTGGCGTGTTGAACGGCTCCGCGCAGTAGGGGGCCATGGCGGGCTGCGCGCAGATGTCCTGCGTCAGGCGCAGCGCCGCGATCATGCGCTGCATGTCATCGCCCGCGGAGTAGAACGCGTTGTGCACGATCGGCTTCGCCGTCGGGTCGTTCGACGCGAGGCGCACCGAGCCGCGGCTGTGCGGCGTGAGCAGGCACGGCGACACCCACACGCCGTGCGCCTCCGGGTCGCGCATGCCCCTCCTCGACGATGTGCACCGGCGCGACGTGGAACTGCACGTCCGGCGCCGGCGCGTCCGGCTCCGACGCGCGCGAAGCCGCCCGCCTCCGCGAGGTTCGACGCGAACGGCCCCGTCTGCGTCGCTTCGAACTCCTCCAGCGCCGCCGGCTCGAGCGCCAGCAGCAGGCTCTCCGGCTCGGGCGTCGTCCACACCAGCTGCGTCGCCGCGTGATCCGACAGGTTCTCCCCCACCGCGGGCGATCGAGCCAGCACGTCGATCTCGCGCATCGTCAGGTGCTCGGCCGGCCCCACGCCCGAGAGCATCAGCAGCTGCGGCGAGTTGTAGGCGCCGCCGCACAGGATCACCTCGCGCTCCGCGCGCAGCTCCTGCGCCTCGCCCAGCCGGCTCGCCTGCACGCCCACCGCGCGCGTGCCCTCGAACAGCACCCGTTGCACGTGCATGTACGGCATCACCGTCAGGTTGGGGCGCTCCATCGCCGGGTGCAGGTACGCGACCGCCGCGCTCGCGCGCATCCCGCCGCGCTGCGTCACCTGGTAGAGGCCCGACGCCCGTCCTGCTGGGCGCCGTTGAAGTCCTCGTTGCGCGCCAGGCCGCCTGCTCGCCCGCATCGACGAACGCGTGCGAGATGCGGTTGTGCGAGCGCTCGTCGCTCACCGGCAGCGGGCCACCCACGCCGTGCCAGCTCGTCCGCGCCGCGCTCGTTGTCCTCCGCCTTGACGAAGTACGGCAGCAGATCCGCCCACGACCAGCCCGGCACGCCCCAGTCGTCGTAGTCGAGGCGGTTGCCGCGGATGTAGACCATCGCGTTGATCGAGGAGGAGCCGCCCAGCACCCTGCCGCGTGGCAGCGTGATGCGCCGGCCCAGGCACTCCTGCTCGGGCGCGGAGTGGTAGTCCCAGTCGATCTCCGTCGCGCCCAGCTTGAGGTAGCCGAGCGGCACGTGGATGTTCTCGTTCGTGTCCGGCGGCCCCGCCTCCAGCAGCAGCACGCGCACGTCCGGATCCTCGCTGAGGCGGCTCGCGAGCACGCACCCGGCCGACCCAGCTCCGACGATCACGTAGTCAAACACCCGTCTCCGCTCCCTCGCTCGCGCGGCTCACCGTCCGTGAAATCCACGATACAGGAGCAGAGGGGGCGCAACGGGAAAAATTGGCTCCGCGGCCAGTTTCTTGTTTTGGGCGGCGCGCGGGTTGGGGAGCGGTAGCATCGAGGGCTCCGGATGGGACACCTTGGCGGCACCGCAAGCGAGGACATCGACGCGCCCCTGGCGGACGTGTGGGCGGTCGTGGAGGACGTCCTCACAGCGCCCGACTGGCAGGGCGGCCTCGACGGCATGACCGCGCTCGAGCACGACGACGCCGGGCGCCCCACGCTGGTGGAGACCGAGAGCGACATCAAGGTCAGGCGCGTGAAGGCGCGCGTGCGCTTCCGCTACGACGGGCCCACGCGCCTGGCTTGGACTCAGGAGAAGGGCGACATGAAGTCCGTGGAGGGCTCGTGGGAGCTGGAGGACCTCGGCGGCGGGCGCACGCGCGCGACGTTCAGCCTCGACGCCGACCCCGGGCGCGTCCTCGGCGTGCTCATCCGTGGACCCGTCGAGGCCGCCACACGCGCGATCTTCGTCAACGGACGGCCCGGAGAGCTGAAGCGCGTTGTCGAGGGCGCCGGCTGACGCTCGTCGTCAGCGCGCCTGCGGAAGCTTCGCCTTGCCGCGCCTGGCCGCGGGGGCGGACGGCGGCGGCACCATCGGCCCGATGTCGCCGTCGGGCGCCTCGTCGAGATCCACGATCACGGGGGCGTGGTCGCTCGGGCCGGCGCCCTTGCGCGCCTGCCGGTCGACCCACGCGGCGCGCGCCCTGTCGGCGACTGTCGCCGTGGCGAGGATCAGGTCGATGCGCATGCCGAGGTCCTGGTGGAACATGCCCGCGCGGTAGTCCCAGTAGGTGAACACGCGCTCCTGCGGCCAGCGCTCGCGCACCACGTCGCGCAGCCCCAACTCGTGGAGCGCCGCCAGCGCCGCCCGCTCGGGCGGCGTGACGTGCGTCTGGCCGACGTACGCGTCGAGGTCGAACACGTCCGCGTCGGCGGGCGCGATGTTCATGTCGCCGCACACCATCGCGTCGCTCGGGCCCGCGGCGACGATCTCGCGCAGCGCTGTGAGCCAGGCGAGCTTGTAGCGGTAGTGATCGGAGTCGGGCTCGCGGCCGTTGGGCACGTACACGCAGTGCACGCGCACCCCGCCGCACGTGGCCGCCACCGCGCGCGCCTCCGGGTCGGGGAAGCCCGGCGCGCCCGCGACCCCCGCCACCACGTCCTCGAGCCCCACGCGCGAGAGGATCGCCACGCCGTTCCACTGCCCCTGGCCGTGGTGGGCGAACTCGTAGCCGCGGTCGGCGAGCTCGCCGCCGAGCAGCTTCTCGAACGCCTCGTCGGTCAGCTTCGTCTCCTGCAGGCACGCCACGTCGGGCTTGCGCTCGTCCAGCCACGGCAGCAGCCGCGGCACCCGCTGCTTGGCGGAGTTCACGTTCCAGGTGGCTACGCGCACGGGGGTACGGTAGCGACGTGTCCGTGACTAGCGCCGGGCTGTCGCCAGCACGTCAATCGGGAGCCGACGATCCCTCAGGGGAGTGTTTTGAAGTCACGTGCGCCACCGTAGCTCGTGCCGAGCGAGCTACTAGCGACGATGCGGAAGTGGTAGACGGTGCCTGGAGTCAAGCCCGACGCGAGCGCAGACACCGCCACCGGGGAGTCGCCTGTTCCAGGGGATGGCGTACACGGCAACTCCGAGCCATAAGCGAGGGTGGGGCCGTACTGGAAGTGGCAGTTGGTCACGGGACGCCCTCCGGGTCGCACCGTCCCGTTCAGCGTCGCGACCGTACGACCGATGCCTGTGGCGCCACCCGTGAGGACTTCCAGTCCACGGACGGGGACCACGTAGGAGACTTGGACGTGAGGCGATTCAGAGGAATGCGTCGAGCTGCCGCCAGACGGGACCAGTGACGCACCGCCTCCTCCTCCGCCACCTGACCCACCGCAAGATCCCGCGCCTCCACCGCCGCCGAAGAGACCGCCGCCACCCCCACCGCCACCCGGGCTGTTGGTGGTACCGGCACCGTAGCCGCCATTCCCTCCGATGCCCAGCAAACCCGCAAAGCCGTTTTCGCCACAGCCGGACCCGCCTTTGCCTCCGGCTTCGAGCTGGCCCGCGCCACCGCCCTGGTTTTCTGTTTCGGATTGTTCGCCCGCTTCGCCGGCTGCACCGCCTTTCCCGCCCGCGCTGCCCCCTGTGGCGCCACCGCCACCACCCCCGGCAGCCACTAGGAGTCTTGAGTCTGGCAACAGCCCGACGGAGCGCGGTTCCGTGCGTACGTCTGAGGCACCACCACCGCCTCCTGCGCGGACACCGCCAGCGCCACCGCCGTTGAAGGCGCTGACACTGCGGGCGAATTCGACCCCTTCTCCGCCGCTGCCGCCCACCTCGACGTAGAGCATCTCTCCCGGGGTGACGCTGAGTTGCCCGGTGATCTGCTCCGCAGCACCGCCGAGCGGCCCATTTCCATTGCCTCCCCGTCCTCCGACAGCGAGGACCTGGATGCTGGTGACGCCCGCAGGCACGGTGTAGGTCTGCTCGCCACCGGTGTAGGTGAAGTTTTTGCTAACTGTGACCGCCGTAGCATTCGCAACGCCGCTCGCGAACGGCAGAAGACTCATGACTATCGCCGCGCCGAGCCTCCGAAGCAGAGCCATGGCGGAGATCCTCGCGGGATGCCGTGGAAGAGTCAAGAGCGGCAGCTACCAGGCGCCTGGAGACTTCAGTGCTGTAGCAGTCCCATGGCGCCGATCAGACGAGGGGCCGATCGCACAGGGCCGCGGCCATCATCTGCACCCAGGTGTCGACCAACGCGTCGTCGTCCACCTGGGCAGGGATGCCGAGGACGTCGCGCAGCAGGCGCGAGGAGAGCAGCGACCCGAGCCCGAAGACCGCGATCGCAGACGCCTGCTCGGCCGACATGTCGCGCTCGGCGCGCTCGGCTATCCACGTGGCGAAGCCCGCGAACGTGGAGCTCACGAGCTGCTCCACCGCGGAGGTGAGCAGCTGAGGTCGACTGCGCGCGTCGGAGGCGAGGATGCGCAGCAGTTCGGACTCGCTGTCCAGCTCAGCGAGCACGTAGCGAGCGGTGAGCGTCAGTTCGGCTTTCAGGTCACCCAGCGATCCGAGCACGCGCCGGATGTCGCGGAGCGCGCTCAGTCGCCCCAGCTGGCGCTCGATGCCGGCGGCGAGCACGGCTTCCTTGCTTGCGAAGTGGTGGTAGATGCCCCCCGCCCCGGGCGTGAGCCCGGCCGCGGCCTCGATCTTGGTGATGCTCGTCGCGGCATAACCGTTCTGGCTGAACAGGCGCATCGCCTCGTCGACGATTCGCTCACGGGTCGTGGTTGACATGGCCTCTGCTAAGTATACACTTAGCTGAAGTCAGTATATAAAGAGGGAGATGTTTCTGGTGTCCAATGTCGGAGTGCCCCCAGAAGCGGGTGACGGGACGCCAAAGGGCGACGGCATCGACCGTGGGCGCCTGCGGCGGGCCGCCCCGCTGGTGGCGCTGAGCGCTCGCACCGCGGGCGAGGCGGTGGTCGCCGGGTTGCGCAGCAAGCTGACGGGCGCCGACAGCACCGAGTTCCACATCCGCACCGCGGAGCGTTACGCCGAGCTGCTCGGGCGCTCCAAGGGCGCTCTGATGAAGGCCGGGCAGATGCTGTCGCTCGTGTCGACCGGTCCCGCGGTGCCGGCCGAGTACCAGCAGATCTACCACGCGGCGCTGGCGCGGCTGCGTGACGAAGCGCCGCCGATGGCGCCCGAGCTGGCGCGGGAGGTGCTCGAGCGCGAGCTCGCCCAGCGGACCGAGAGCGTGTTCGCGGAGTTCGACTGGAGTCCCCTCGCGGCGGCGTCGATCGGGCAGGTGCACGTCGCGCGGCTGCACGACGGTCGAGAGGTTGCGGTGAAGATCCAGTACCCGGGGGTCGCCGCGGCGATCCGCTCGGACCTGAAGAACAACGAGTTGCTGTACACGCTCCTCGCGTTGATCCTCAGCCTGTTCCCCAAGCGTGTCAGCCTCGACCTCCGCGGCGCAGCGCGCGAGCTGAGCATCCGCATCAGCGAGGAGCTCGACTACCGGCTGGAGGCCGCCAACCAGAGGACGTTCGCGGACATCTATCGCGGGCACCCGTTCATCCGCATCCCGGAGGTGATCGCCGAGCTGTCCACCGAGCGGGTGCTCACGCAGGAGCTCGTGCGAGGAAGGTCATGGAGCGAAGCGCTCGACTCCACGCAGGAGCTGCGCGACAGCTGGGCAGAGGCGATCTACCGCTTCCTCTACGGCACCAGCCACCGCTTCTGCCTGTTTCACGCCGACCCGCACCCCGGCAACTACCTGTTTCACGACGACGGAAGCGTGAGCTTCCTGGACTTCGGCTGCGCGAAGCGCTTCACGCGCGAGCAGGTCCAGATGATGAACGCGATCGGGCGCGCCTGCCTGCAGGAGGACGTGCTCGGGACGTGGCGCGCGAGCGTGGAGGGCGGGTTCTGGCGATCGACCGACCCCGTCAGCGCCGAGGAAGCGTTCAACTTCTGGCGCGAGCCGTGGGAACTGTGGTGGGGCGAGGAGCCGTTCACACTCACCCCGGAGCACCTGGCCAAATGGGTCGAACGTCGATTCTCGCCCACGGGGCCCTCGGCGAGGGCGTTCCGTTACCTCACCTTCCCGCCTGAGTACGCGATCATGGGCCGGATCGAGCTGGGCGGGGCCGCGCTGGTCGCTGAGCTGCGCGCCAGCAACCACTGGAGGTCGATCGTCGCCGAGTTCTTTACCGGCGCGCCTGCGTTCACCACGATGGGCAAGCTCGACCAGGCGTTCTTCGCCGACCGTGAGGCGGCGATCAGCCTTGCCTGAACGGCGCCCCCTACCCGTCCTCGCCGCGGCGCTCCTGGCGTGCGCATCCATGATCTGCCCAGCCCTCGTGCGGGCAGATGAGACGGTGTCGCTGCAGGCGCGATTCACCCCTGACGAGCTCGGCGCCTCGACGAACCTCTCGCTCGAGGCGCAACTCGCGTCGAGCACTGGAGGCGTGCCGGCGCCGATCACCAGGTTCACGCTCTACGCCCCCGCGGGCATGGGGATCGATACGCGCGGCGCAGGCACGTGCACGGCGGACACCCTCGAACGGAAGGGGCCGGACGGCTGCCCGGCGAACTCCCGCGCCGGCTTCGGCGGCGGCGTGGGGGTGCTCGCACTGCCCAGCGAAACCATCCACGCGCCCTACACGCTCGACTTCTTCTTCGCCCCCAAGGAGCACGGGCACCTGAGGTTTCTGATCTACGCCCGCGCCGTCGCGCCGGCCGGCATCGAATTCGTCCTCACGGCGAGAGAAGTTCCCGCGCACAGGCCCTACGGGCTGGGATTCAGCGTGGAAGTGCCCCCCATAACCACGTTCCCCGGAGCCCCCAACGCGTCGATCGAAAGCGCCTTCGTGACGGTGGGCGGCCCCCACGTCGCCTACTACGAGTCGGTGCACGGCAAGAGGACGCTGGTGCCCCTCAAGGGTCTCGTGGTGCCCAGGAAGTGCCCTCGGGGGGGATTCCCCACCGGGGGAAGGGTCGACTTCGCCGACGGCACCGCGCTCACCGTCAACCGAGCCATCCCATGCCCGCACCGCTAGCCATGCGCAGCGCACTGACAATCGCGATTGCGCTCGCGCTGTCGACGCCCGCCATCTGCGCAGCCTCGAGCGTCGCCGCGGCGTCGCCGACCTCCGCGACTCTCACGCCGTCGCTGTCTCCAAATCGCCTGCACGCCAAGGGCGCCCTCACGCTCACCGTGCGCTTCGGGGGAGGTGAATTCGGCGTCCCCTCCCCGGTGCGCCGGCTGCTCGTGAAGCTTCCCGCCGGCCTGGGCCTGGACATTCCCACACTGCGCAGCTGCAGCGCCGCGCGTCTACGTGCCCGCGGGCCGCGCGGCTGCCCGGCGCAGTCGAGGATCGGCAGCGGACACGCGCTCGTGGAGGCCCACGCTGGGTCGCAGCTCATAACCGAGGACATCGGCCTGTGGATCTTCCTCGGACCGCTGCACAACTTCACGCCCACCTTCGAGGTGCTCGGCGCAGGTGAAACGCCGCTGCGCAAGCGGATCGTTCTCAGCGGAACCGTCATCCCCGACCAAGCCCCATATGGCGAAGGGCTCCAGATGAGCATCCCTCCGGTTCCCACGCTGCCGCTGGAGCCCGACGCGTCGATCGCCGCGCTGACCCTCACCGTCGGCACGAGCAGGCACCGACCGAAGCACGACGCGAACGCCGTCGTGCTTCCGGCGAGCTGCCCATTGGGCGGCTTCCCCTTTGCGGCTGAATTCACCTACGGCGACGGCTCCACCGGCAGCTCCTCGGCGACGGCTCTCTGTCCAACGTGAGAAAACGAACGAAAGTGGGACCACCGATGCACAATCAAAGACGTCACTCGATGAGACTCGCGAGCATCCTGACGGCGACGACGGTCTGCCTCGGCGCGATGGCCACCTCGGCGGACGCCACGAGGACGATCTCGCTGAACGAGACCGGACGCCTGCACCTGGTGAGCAAACACGGCTTCACGCTCAACGAGGTGGGCGCCGCGTCGGGCTCGATCAAAGGCACCATCACCGTGCACCTGAAGATCGTCTCCTCCAGCCGCGTGAGCGCCGAAGTCACCATCACACCGAGCGGGGGGTCGCTGTCCGGCTCGGGGACGGCGAGCTACCACAGGGGCGCCACCAGCGCGAGCTTCTCCGGGGGGCTGTCGATCAGCCGTCGATCGGGAATCTATTCCCATGCCCAGGGCTCGGGACTGAAGTTCAGCGGCACGATCGCCAAGTCGAACGACGCCATCACGGTGCACGTGAGCGGCCGGCTGTCGTACTGACCCATGCTGGAGCTGCGCGAGCTGGTGAAGCACTACCCCACCGTCGGCGGGGAGCCCGTGCGAGCGGTCGACGGCGTGTCGCTGACGGTGTCCGCGGGCGAGATGGTGGCGTTGTACGGACCCAGCGGGTCGGGCAAGACGACGCTGCTGCTGATGGTCGCCACGCTGCTTCAGCCGACGTCGGGAGCTGTGCTGATCGGCGGACGGGACACCTCCTCGCTCTCAGAGCGGGAGGCGTCGCACTTCAGGCTCTCCCAGCTGGGCTTCATCCGTCAGAACTTCGATCTGCTGCCGGGGGTCAGCGCGATCGACAACTCACTGCTGAAGCTGTTGAGGACGATGCGCTGGCGCGACGCACAGCGCGAGACGACGCCCCTGCTCGAACGCCTGGGCCTGGGGGAACGCGTGCGCCACCGCGCTGAGACGCTCTCGATGGGGGAGCGCCAGCGCGTGATGATCGCGCGGGCGCTCTCCACCAAGCCGCGCCTGCTGCTCGCCGACGAGCCGACCGGCAGCCTCGACACCCAGCGTGGGCGCGAAGTGCTCGAGCTGCTGCGAGAGCTGTGCCGCGAGCGCGGGGTGGCGATCGTGCTGGTCAGCCACGACCCGATGGCGGCGCAGTACGCCGACCGCGTTCTCGGCCTGAGCGACGGGAAGCTCTCCGAGCACGAGATCGACCCCGCGCGCGCACGGACGACCGTCGGCAGCTGCTGAGCGGAGCCCTGGACATGAGGCTGTCCAACGCCCTGCGCCTATACCGCGTGCGACTGCGCTCGCGGATCGTGCAGGAGTGCCTGGCGATCGCGGGGATCGCCGCGGGGGTTGCGCTGCTGTTCGCATCGCAGGTCGCCAGCACCAGCCTTCAGAGCTCGGTGGGGCAGCTGTCGGGCGGGATCGTGGGCAGCGCGACGCTGCAGCTCACGGCGCGCGACCCGCACGGATTCCCGGAGGGGATGCTCGAGCGTGTGCGTCGGATCTCCGGCGTGCGGGCCGCAGCGCCGATCCTGGAGGCCGCCGCGCACGCGGTCGGACCCAAGGGCAGCGAGTCGGTGGAGCTGCTCGGCGCCGATGAAAGCCTGTCCGCGTTGGGCGGTTCGCTCGTACAGCGCAAGGACCTCTCCCCGTTCGGCGACATCGGCGCCGTCGTGCTCCCCGCGCCGCTGGCGCAGAAGCTCGGCGTCACCGCCTTCGGCGAGGAAGTCGAGCTCCAGATCGCCGGGCGCACCGAGTACGCCCCCCTCTACGCACAGCTCAGCAGGCGGCAGATCGGGTCCCTGGTCGCGAGCCCGATCGCGCTCGCGCCGCTGTCGTTTGCCCAGGAAGCGAGCGGCCTGCGCGGCCGCGTGAGCCGCATCCTCGTGGCGCCCGCCGCGGGCTTCGAAGCGCGTGTGCGAAGCGCGTTGAGGACCATCGCCGCCGGTCGCCTCAACGTCGAGGGCACCGACTACGACGAAAGGCTGTTCGAGAAGGCCGCGCAGGTCAGCAACCAGTCGACGGCGCTCTTCTCGACGATCAGCGCGCTGGTTGGGTTCCTGTTCGCGTTCAACGCAACGCTGCTCACCGTGCCGCAGCGTCGGCGGCTGATCGCCGATTTCCGTCGCGACGGCTACCCCCCGCGCACGGTGATCGCGCTGCTGCTCATGGATGGTCTCGCGCTGGGTGCGATCGCGTGCGTGCTCGGCTTGGCGCTGGGCGAGGAGCTGTCCATCCACGTCTTCCGCTCCGAACCCGCGTTCTTCTCGCTGGCCTTCACAGTCGGCTCGCAGCGGGTGGTGAGCGCGCAGAGCATCGCGATCGCCGCGGGGGGAGGGATGCTCGCGGCGGTGGTGGCGGTGTTGAGCCCGTTGCGGGCCATCCTCTCGCGCGATCCGCTCGCGGCGATCGCGGAGAGCGAGACGTCCGTGAGGGCCCGCTCGACAGGGCGTCAGGCGCTCGCGGGCCTGCTCAGCCTCGCCGCGGCCACGGCGCTGCTCGTGGTCGAGCCCGACGCCGCGATCCCCGGCATGGTCCTGCTGGTCGCAGCCCTGCTCTTGGAGTTGCCGATCGTGCTCTCGGCGACGCTCGCGCTCGTGAAACGGCTGGCCGGCACGATCGTGAGCCCGATCCCACACGTGGCTGTGATGGAGTTGAGCGCCGCCCGTGCGCGCGCCGTCGCGATCACTGCGACCGGGGCGATCGCGGTGTTCGGCGGCGTCGCCATCCAAGGGGCGCACGGCGACCTGCTCGCCGGCCTGGAGAACGCGGCGAGCGCCGCTAACGCCGGCAGCGATGTGTGGGTGGCGCCCACCGGCTCCTACAACCTCCTGCACACGACCCCGTTCGCGGCGACGCAGCGGGCGAAGCTCGAACGTGTGCGTGGCGTTCGAGCGGTCTCGCTCTACCGCAGCGGCCTGCTCGACTACGGCACGCGTCGCACGCTCGTGATCGCCCCCGCGCGTCGATCCGCCCCGCTGCTGCCCGCCGGGCAGATCGTGCGGGGCGACGCGCGCCGCGCGGAAGCACGCGTACGCGCCGGCGGCTGGCTCGTGCTGTCGAAGGCGCTCGCCGCCGAACAGCACCTGCGCGTCGGTCAGGCCTTCACGCTGCCCTCCCCCGTGCCCACGGGCTTCCGCGTGGCGGCGCTGTCCACCAACGTGGGCTGGGCGCCGGGGGCGATCGTGATGAACGCCGATGACTACGCGCATGCGTGGGGGAGCAGGGACGCGAGCGCTTACAGCGTCCTGCTGGAGCGCGGGGTGTCGCCCGCCGGAGTCCTCCGCGAGATCGAACACGCGCTGGGGCCCAACTCGGGACTGACGGTTCAAACGGCCGCTCAGCACGTCGCTCAGCAGCGGGCGCTCGACCGCGGCGCGCTCGACCGGCTGAGCCAGATGGCGAGCTTGATCTCGATCTTCGCCGCGCTGGCGATGGCGGCCGCGATGGGAGCGATGGTCTGGCAGCGGCGACCGCGTCTCGCGAAGCTCAAGCTGGAGGGGCTCGCGCGAGCGGAACTGTGGCGCATGATCCTGCTGGAGAGCATGCTGCTGCTGGGCGTGGGCTGTGTGAGCGGCGCGATCTTCGGCATGTACGGCCAGCAGCTGGCCGATCGCGCGCTCGCGAACGTGATCGACTTCCCCGTCGTGCACTCCCTCGCGCCGTTGACGGCGCTGGGCAGCCTCTCGCTGGTGATCGCCACCGCGCTTGCGATCCTCACCGTCCCCGGCTACCTCGCCGCTTCGGTTCCCGCGACGCTCGCCATGCAGGACTGACGGTCGTAACAGATGCCCACGGCCCCGTCACAGCACCCCAACCCCGCCTCTCCGCGTCGCGACGGACGCGCGGACACCTCGAGCGTCCGCTGGCGGCGTGAGGTTCCGGAGGAGATCCGCTCGCTTGGCGCGCTCGCGGACGCCGACTACGCCGACATCGTCACCGCGACGATCGACCGAGCGCCAGTGGAGCCGGAGCAGTTGATCGACGCGGCGTTGAAGGGCGTGCCGCGTGGCGTGCTCCTGCTCACCCCACTTGCCCAGCGTGTGTTCCTCGGCCTGCGCCTGAAGCTGCGGCCCGCGCCCGATCGTCTGCTCGGGTGGCAGATCGTCGATCGCGGTGAGAACTGGGTGAGGATCGAGGCCGCCTCGTGGTTCCTGACCGGCCATGTGGTGCTGCACGTCGACGAAGGACGACTGTCGTTCGCCTCCTTCATCCGCTACGACCGGAAACTCGCGGCGCTCGTGTGGCCTCCCGTGTCGCTCATCCACCGGCAGGTGGCGCTCGCCCTCGTGCGCAGCGCCGTACGAGCGAGCCGCGCGTAGTCAGCGCAGCGAGGCCTCAACGGCTCGACCCCGCACGATCTCGTGCGACAGGGCCGAGCCGTTTAGAGCCGCTTACTTCTTGTTCTTCCGGTGCCGCTTGGCGGCCTTCTTCGCCTTGTGGGCGTGCTTCTTGGCCTTCGCGCAGCCGGTCGTCTTGATCGCGGTGGTGGTTTTGATGGTCGCGCCGTTCTGACCGACGAACGACGTGGGCATTGCGAGTTTTTCCCTGCAGATGTTGCCGTAAGCCGCGAGGGCCGAGAACGGGCCCTGCGGGAGGTTCAGTTCAAACGTGCCGACCGGCACGTCGGGGACCGTCTTGAACGTGCTGCTCGTGATTCCCGCTTTGCTGATGAACGTCGAGCCGACCAGGTCGACGGTGACGCCGTAGCCCTGCAGCACCACGATCAGGCTCGGGAACTGTTCCCCTCCGTGCGAGACGAAGTACGCCGGGCCTTCCAGCGGCACCGGAAGTACCGGCGTCGTGGCCTTGGCGTGCCCGACGATCGACGCCGCCGGACAACCCGCGGGGTTGGCTTCGAACTGCGCGGCCGTGCACGCCTTCTGCAGCGTCGTGAGTCGCGAGGGCAGCTGCTTGGGCAGGTCGACCTTGACCTTGGCGATGTTCGCGTCGTAGGCCCCCGCAGGGTAGGTCAGCTTCACCGACAGGCTCGCGCCCGTCTTGCGGGTCGGTTTGCCCGACGTGCTCGCGGTCAACTTCGGCTTGAACGCCAGCACCGCGCAGTTGGTCACCTGCATCGGCACCGACAGCGCCTTGGAGGATCCTTCAGCGCTGTTGAGGGTCCCCGTGATCGCCTGAGGGCTGCAGTTGGTCGGGTTGAAGATGAACCCGGGTCGGTCGATGCTGACATTGATGTGCTTGATCTGGAGCGGGATCCCGTCGAGGATCGTGGGGATCTTGTACGGCCCCGAATCGTCGGTCGTGATCGTGAGGGCGGCCGTGCTCTTGTCGACTTCGATCTTCGCTCTCACCACGACCGTCCCGAGGTCAAACGGTCCCGCCTTAGCCGGGGTCACTATCGACAGACCATATGGAGCGCCCTTGTAGGGCCCCGTGATGAACACCTGCCCGCCCGTCACCGAGTACGGATCTCCGCCGAGCCCCACGCTGACCGTGGTGTGCCCGATCAGGCTGTCCTGACCGCAGGCGCCGGCGTTGGCCTGTGCTTCACCGCACAGCTTCACCGTGGACAGCGTCCCGAGCAGCCCTGGCGGCATTTTCAGCGTGAGGGACTGCAGGTTCTGGTTGCCATCCTCGCGGGAGAAGGTCGTCACGAACGGACTGAACCCTCCCGCCTGGATGCTCGTCGTACCACCCGTCAGAGTGGGTTCGAACGGCAGCGGGTTCGCGCACGGCTTCCCGTTCGGGCCCGAGACGATCTGGAATTCCGAGGACGATTCGACCGGCGCGTTGCCAGACCAAGGCTTGAACGACGCCGTTGTGGTGTAGGTGCCACATTGCGCAGGCGTTCCCAACGGCGCACGATCGCCCCCGAAGAAGTGCAGTTCGAGGTCTTCGAACGCCAACTGCGGCAGGGATTCTTCGTTTTCATTCCCTGCGAAGTAGGGGTCCTTTTCGAAGTGCGCCACGAGCTGGCCCGTGACCGGGTCCGGCACCACTTCACCGGCCGCCTTGACCCGCACGCCCGACACGGGATCTTCGACATAGATGTACATCGCGACCAGCGACCCGAAGGGGTTCGCGGCCTGGGCGGCCAGATAGGCGGCGCCTTCCAACGGGTCGGGCAGCAGCGGCGTCTTGATCTTCACCGTCGCGACCTTCGACGCATTCGGGCACTGCGCCACTGCGCGACTGCGCAGGGCGATCTGTTCCATTGAGCACGACTCAAGGCCGTCCGCGGAGGAAGGATTCAGGACCACGCCCTTGGGCAGCGTCACCGTGAGCCCCTTGACCGCGGACTCCGCCAAGCCGGTGGCGTTCAGGCTCACGTCCTGCGGCACGTGCTGATCTACAGTCAGCCCTGTCGGGGTGCTACCCGCCTGTCCGTCCGGCGTCACCTTGATGCTGGGCGTGAACGGCAGCTGATTGCAGCCGTCCATCCCCACGGTGCGGCCTATGTTGTCTTTGAAGTTGTATCCGGTTGGGGGCGTGAAGCTGCCCGCCTGCTCCCACGAGTCGGTGTCGACCGTGGTCCTGACAGGCCCCTGGCAGTTCGTCGGCAGCGTCAACAGCGGCGGCGGGTTGACCTCTTCGGTCGGCCCGCACGGCGGTTGCCCACCTTTGGGCTGCAGGCAATGCCATCCTCGCGCCGCGTCGTGGCGAGGGTCGCCGGGCACACCCCAGAACGTGACCCTGCTCGACATGAAGCCGACTATCTCGGTGATGTTGGGGACAGTGACGGTGATGCCGTAGTCGCTGCCTGTGCGCACCGATGTGTTCAGAACGATCGGGACGTTTTTGTCGATGAAGCCGAACCGGGCCGGTTCGCCCCTAGAGGGGTCGAGCGAGTACAGCGGGATAGAGTTGGAGGACAGTGCACCAAAGACCGGGAAGGTGTGGGTCACCGACGCTACTCCCACGACCGTGTCGTCTGGACAGAAGTTCTGCCCTTCTCCAGCGCTGCCGAGGAACTTAACCAATGAGCAGCGCGGAAACGGTGTTGGGTTGCCGATCAGACCAGGGGGCAGGTTGATGCGCAGATCCTTCACGGCCGCGGGCGGTTTGAACGGACTGAAGTTTTGGTTCAGGTGGATGGTGGTCGTGAGCTGGAATGGATGCGATCCGGCTTGCGTGTCGGTTGAGCCATCTGCGTTTTCCGCCCGCATTTCGTACTGTTCGATCCCGAACGGCGTGGGGCCGTTCCCGACCGTGATCGGCTTCTTGAGGGATGCCGCGGTGGCACCTCCACCGGAAACCTGCACTTCGGCGACTTCGCCTGTTGTGGCGCCAGCGTTTACTTTGAACTTGACACCGACGTTGAGGTTGTAGTACGGGAAGTCCTGATATTCTTCAATGCTTTCTTGCGAGAAGGTGCAGGTGACTTCGCTCGGTTCCACCGAGCAATAGCCTTCATAGTTGCCGATGAGGGAGAACTCGCCACGGCCTACCTCGGTACCTTCGGCCGTCAGCCCAGGCGGCAGCTTGTAGACGACCACGACCCCCGAGCCATGTAGAGCCGCGGTCCCCAGGTTCTCGGCCGTCGTCATGAGCTCACCCTGTTCGCCTGGAACGAGAATCGAAGGCAGCGACTGTGTGGTCAGGTACCACCGGGGCTTGCAGCCTTCACACGACACTTCACCCGATGCGACGCTGGAAAACATCACGGCGCCCAACAGACCGCCTGACACTGCGATAGCTACCAGGCGCTTATAGGTACTCAGCTTGTCCTTGATCATCGTATCCTCCCGCTCTTAGCGCCTGGTCCTGGTGGACAAGCTCTTTCCGGTACGCGCGCGCTTGGCTGCGTACCGCTTCCTGGCCTGCCGTTCGCACGCTGCCCGTTTGGGCCGAGGCTTCTTGCGACATACCTTCAGCGCCTTGACCAGCTTCTGCTTCGTCGTGAGCTTGGGCTTGACGGTCGGCTTCGAGCCAGACGAGACCACATTGCCCGCGCCAGAGAACGTCTCGCTGGGAGGCGCTCCGAATATCCCCGGCTGCGGCGTGGGCGCCGGCTTGCACGCATCCCCGCTCGAGCACGGCGGCGGGGTGGTCGCTGTCGGTGGCGCACACGGCGCGGACGCCGTGCATTCGTGCGCGTCGTAGATGTCGAGGTTGGTGTCGAGGTCGTTGGGCGAGAGCTGGGAAAGCGTCAAGAAGAAGACGTCCCCACCGGTTTCGCTGGCATCCATGAACGCCGATTCTTCTTCTGAGGTACCGGCGGATATCAGGGCAACACAGCCGTCCAAGGTTTCGCTGAAGACGACGCTCGCGCTCTGCCCGTAGTCGGGTGCCTGGCAGCTCGCCAGCCCGGCGGGCTCATACTCATACACGTCCTCTTTGCCGTTCACATCTGCTGGCACGAGCGCATCGGAGCTGTTGAAGAACATCCGGCCGGTGTCGGAGAGGTAGCGAGACTGAAAGGTTGGGGAGTGCGTGTTCGTGATGTAACCCGGGACGTTTCCAGAGATATAACGCCCGGCCCACAGACCAGCCGTCCAATCCACCAGATGTTCGGCAAATCCGCCCCTGATGAGGACTCCCGTGGGTCGTGCGCCGGTCGGGTTGCACGAAGCGCACACCAGCCGATCCGCTTGAGCGTCGTAGAGATAGACCTCCTCGTCGGCGGCGCCGCTGTTGGCGTCGGTGTTGTCGTACCCGGTGAGGCTTTTCTGTGACATGAAACTGAGGTAGCTGCCATTTGGCGAGACACGCGCAGTCATCTGTACGAGATTGTTGGTGACGGCTTCCCAGTCCGGGGAATCTCCGCTTGAGGGTGCTCCGCTCGAGAGCGGAGCACCATCGGTCAGTTCGGTGATGAAGTGGGGCGCGTCCCAGCTGTGCGCCGCACCGTCGTAGTGCACGACATACAGGTTGGTTCCGTTGACCGCGCCTCGTTCGGCAGCGTCACCGAGCAACCCAGCAGCCACGAAGTAGACGTAGGAGCCGTCGTTGCTAGCCCCGATCACGCCGCGTACTTTTGCGGTTTCGCCTTCATTGGCATCGACCGTCAGGTCGGTCAACTGCCCTGCGAGCGGAGCACCGGCTGCGCTTGTGACTTCGTAAACGTAGAGGTCGTTGGCATGCTGCGGCGTCGCTGTCGAATCCGCCGTCAGACGCTGGGGACTCTCGAAGAACACTCTGGACGCATCGGTGCTCGCCGTGTTGTAAGTCGTTTCGTTCAGTTCCGGTTCGGGGCTCCCCTGAGCGGCATCCACCTGAACGGTTTCTTTTTTGACCAGGTCATGTAGGTCGAGACCGGTGTGACCTTGAAATTCGCTGCCGATCACGCGTGAGCCGTCGTCAGATATCCCATGCCTGGAACTGGTCACGTTTCCTTCAGCGCATGAAAGGGTGCCCGCCTCCCAGATCACCGATCCGCATTCGTTGACAGGAGTCGACGTCAGCTGAGCCACCTCAGCGAGCACGATGTGGCTCAGATCAGGTGTGGCGGTGTCGAACTGGACCCCACCGTAATTGCCTTCGTTTCCTCCGAAGTGCGCCCCGGGCGCAGTGTTGGCGGCCGTAACGAGCGCGGTGTATCCGCCGCTGGCGTCGCGCAGATAGACCGTCTTTTCCGAGCCCGCGGGAAGTGGCGGCAGCGGGTAGTGGCCCTTTGGTTCGACGAATCCCAGCGACAGGTCCGTCGAGAAGAGCTTGTATTCATTTGAGTGCGAAAGCGCGAATTCCGAGTCCTGCTGGCCAGGATGCGGCGTCGTTATGTCCTGCGATTCCCAGACACCGGGCGCCTTGCGGGTCGAGATGACCTGCGACAATTCCAAGGCGTCGTTGCCGGCCGGATTTTCGACGAACGGAGCGCTCGCCCCAAACGTGATGCCGTGACCGTCGGCGGCCGCCTGGATGTCGTCGCCGGCTTCGAATCCGATGACGTCGATCGTGGAGCCCTGCTTGTTGGGAGGCGTGACCATTTCCCACGCGCGTCCGTCGGGCGGCGTCAGCGTCGTCCGGCTTGTCTGGGTGGTAAAGGTCTTGTCTGGACCGTAGACCGTGAAGAGTTCGCCGCCCGGTTCTGCGACGGCGACGACACGGTAGTGGTAGGTGGTGCCCGAGGCGAGGCCCTGCAGATGGACGTGTACGGACAGGTCGCCCGAACCCGAGCCCAATGCGACCCCGGGGGCGCTCGGCACGTCGGTGCCATAGGAGGAGCTGGTGCCGTACTGGAAGTAGTAGGTCGTGGCGCTGTTGTTGGGGTCGATGCTCGCGTTCAGCGTGCTCGACACCGATGTCACCACCGAGGCCGACTCCTGGTGGATCGCCTGGCCCGGAGTCTTGAATTCCTGGATCGGCGCCGATTCACGAAGGGTTGTGCCGTTGGCGTTGGTCGCGCGCAGGCGGTAGTAGTAGGTCGTGTCGGACTGGACTTCGATCTGCGCCTGCACCGCCACCGGGCTTTCCCCGTCAGGAACGGAAGCCGAGCAGGGCGCAATGGAGCCAAGGTTTTTCGAGCTCGTGCCGTATTCGAACTGACACGTGGCTTCGCCTGCGTTGTCAGGGTTGACGGTGCCGTTGAGAGTGGCGCTCGTCGGTTTCAGACCGGAGGGCGAGATGGTTGTCGCGTCCGGTATTACGAGTGATGGCCCAAAGTGAGCGACCACAAATTCAGCGGCGGTTTGGACGGTGGCATAGAGATCGTGAGTGCTCGGGTCGATCGCCACGCTGCTGCCGACATCATAGATCCCACTCACCGATTCAAGTCCGACTTTGCCCAGATAGACGCCGGCGGAGTTGAACTGGTAGATGGCTGGTCTCGGCGGCTGTGCTGACGGCGTGGCCGAGATGTAGATGTCGCCGTTGCCGCCGTCGACGGCAAGGCTGCGCATGTTTTCGAGCGGACCCAGCGGCGATTCGCTGATGCGTGTCACGAAGGTGTATTCGTTTAGTGCCGTGGGTTCGAAGATGTCCACGCCGCTCTGACCGTCGAGGACCAGCACGCGACCCGCTTGGTCGACAGCCACGCCCAGCGGTTCGACGAACGGGGCACCCGGTTCGGTGCCGGTGAGCTGAGTCACATATTCCTCACCACCGCCGGCTTTGGGCTTGAAGACATCCACGACGCCGAGGCGGGGCGAGGAGACGTACACATCGCCGGCGGCCCAGTCGGTCACGCTGGTGGAGTTGTCGACGGCCACCCTTACGGATCCATTGCAGTAGACGGAGCAGCCGAAGTTGAGGTTGGGGGTGTCGGATCCGTTCCACACGGCCTGGAGTTTGCCCGCCGCGTCGAACGACCCCAGGACGCCGTAGGGGAAGCCTTCCACGAATTCGAGCCCGCCGACATAGGATTCGCCGGTCGCGTGGTTCACCGCGAACCCCTGGGTGAGGTTTTCGGGTGGTGGGGTGACGGAGGGAAACTGGGAGATGAACGCTCCGGTGGAGTCATCGAACTTCGCGAGCCTTCCGGAAGATTCGGCGACGTAGAGTTCGCCCGAATCGACGGTCATCGCGCTCGGAAAGACTCCGCCGATCTGCGACAGGTAGGAGTGGATCACTTCCGCCTCGGCGGCGGAGCTGTACAGCGCAAGCACGCCCACGAGCGCACCCAGGACAGCCAGCGTGGTCGATCTGAGCCTGCGAGCGTTCATGCGTTTGGTCTCCTCCAGGTTGCCGCGATTGCCTCGTGGGTGGATCGCCGCTCGACGGCACGCGCAAAACGCCTGCCGTCTACCCCATGCAGAACGCAGCGACCCTCCCTCATAAACCCAGGCGCCCTTGACAGAGAGACACACTGGACGGCCCACTTTAGACAGGTTCGTGTTTATTGTCAAGTCTAAGCGTAACTTGGGCGCGCGAGGACGCACAAGACGGCTAGCTGTTCCGCCTCGCGGCGTACACCGGGCTGCGTCTCGGCGAGCTGGTGGCGCTGCGCTGGGAGGATGTCGACTTCGACACACGGCGCGTGGTCGTCCACCGCGCCGTGTCTGCGGGCATCGAGGGGCCGACCAAGAGCTGGCAAGCGCGCTTCCTTCCTCTCGCCGACCCAGCAGCCGAAGCGCTTGAGCGTCTACAGGCTCGCGGCGACTACACCGAGCGCGATGACTACGTATTCTGCTCCCGACTCGACCCATCGGCCGTGCGCCGCCGCTACAAGGCAGCACGCGACGCCGCCGGCAGCCTCATCGCCTGACACGCAGACGCGCGCTTCGTCCAAGAGTTCCTCGGAGACTCGCGCATCACGACCACCGAGCGCTACATGCATGCCAAGACACGGCCCGAGGATCTCGAACGGGTCAACCTCGCGTTCGCCTCCAAGGAGATCCGCGGGGTTGAGTAGCATTCGAGGTGTGCTGAGTGTCGCGGAAGCTGCTGATCGCCTGGGCAGGAACCCTGAGACTGTCCGCCGCTGGATTCGTTCCGGGCGCCTCCCGGCACGTCGCGTCGGCGCCAGGCATGCGATCGACGACCGTGATCTGCGTGTGATCGAGGACGAGTTGCACCCCATGTCTGAGTTGCCCGAGGAGTGGAGAGTCGGCGATGACGGCACCCTGGCGCCTAACTGGGTTGCCGCGCTCCACCGCTCTCGCAGCGGCCATTGAGCGAGACGCTCGTCGTCGACGCGTCGGTGGCGGTGGCTGCGTGCCATACGCCGATGGGGTTCGCCCGGCTGCGCAAATACACGCTTATCGCACCTCACCTAATGATCACCGAGGCAAGTTCGGTGATGCATGAGCTCGCCTGGAGAGGAGACATCACAAAGCCGCGCGCGAAAACGTTGCTGATGCGCCTCCTCGATGCCCCCGTGGAAATCAACACGCCCAACGAACTGGCCCAGGCAGCATGGGACGTGGCCGATCAGTTCGGCTGGGCAAAGACCTACGACGCTCACTACGTCGCCTTGGCGCAGCTCACAAAATGCCGACTCCTGACGATCGACGAGCGGATGCTCCGAGGAGTCGCCCGACTCGGCATTGCCTTGCGGCCACACGAAGTCTGACTGACCGGCAATACGTCAAGCGAGGACCTCATGCCAAAGCCTGCCGCCAACCACGACCTGATCGAGCAAGCGAACTCGCTGTTTTGCATCCGCTGCCACTTGAGGAGCTGATGGCCGACGTTGCGCCGCTCGACCCCCGCGAGCATTTGACATCCCCGACCTGACAGAAGAGGAATGGGATACGTTCGCCGCGGCGCTGGAGCAGTGACCAGCTACGAGCCCGCTGGCGGTGATTGGCGGTGGGATTCGACTCGCCGGCCGCGCCTACGGCGATACGCACAGCTCGTGGGCGGCCAAGCCGACCACTCGGAACAGCTCACCAAAGCGCTCGCTTACCGAGCCCTGCACGGTCTGCGGGTCGACGTTGACATAGCGCAGTGCGGCACCGATCATCTCGTCCGCGAAGCGTGCGACCGGATCGTCGTCGGCGATGAATGTATTGGCGATATTGGGCGCGTAGTCGAGGATCATGCTGGCGAGGAGCGCCTCGGTTGGGTTGACGAAACCCGGAGGTAGTTCAGCTTCGCCAAGCGTGCGCACGACTCGGAGGGCGCTATCGGCAAGCTCTAATACTCGCTCACGCACCCGCCGTTGTGTCGCGCGGGCTCGCTCGAACGGCCGCCGAGAGATTGGCAGCCGCTTCGCGTATGAGAGGTGGCCCACCCTCGATAGCGAGTTTCTGCACTGATGCGGCGGCCACAATCACACCGAGTTGCGTTTCATACGATGAGGAAGTCATATGTCCCCGGCAATTGCCTGTAGTGGCTCAGGCGACGAACCTTCTCTTGTCCCGGGATCGAAATCGAACAACGGTGCGGTGCCCGCCTCGACATCGGCCGCTAGCTCGTCGGGCTCCTGGTGCTCAATTGGCTCGGTGCCCGCCGTGATGCCACACGCGCGACGTATCTCTGCGATGAGAGCGGCTTGCCGTGCCTGTAGGAAGCGCTCGTAGAGCTGAGCGGCTGGCTCGTCAGCGAGCGTCTCAGCGGCTTCGGCGAGCAGCTTTGTTGTTGTCTCGTCGAGGAAGTGCGGAGCCAGCAGATCAGGTAGCGGGCCGTTGGGAAAGATCTCCCGGTCGGCGAGGTACTCCGCTGGAGCCTTGTCCCTGATTCTGCCGTTCGTCTCGTTGGAAATGAGCGTGCGGTTGGCGATCGTGTTCACATCGACCCGTTTCGTAATTCCGTGACGCTTAAGATACGCCTGCGGGACCATGTGATGGTCGTGCAGTTCCTGTAGGCGGATGTCCTCACCGCGGCGCCAATCGCGTGCGCTGCGGAGTGCGAGCAGACAGAAGATGCCGCTGTAGACCGCGCTCGCGTAGCTCGCCGAGTCGCGGACTCGGAAGCCCGGTGAGCCGATCCATGCCTGTGCTTCGCGGAAGACTTCTGGCTCGGGTCCTCTCTCGAACCAGTGTCGTGTCATCTCCTGGTAGTCCTTGCGTGACTTGCTCTCCACAGCGCTGGAGTAGCGCTCCAGGAAGACGTTGCACCAGTACCAACGGCGGAGCTCGTCGCGCTCCGCCTGCCCGAGTTTCTTCTCGTCAATCTCCGCGCGAAGCGCGGCGAGGATCGGCACGAGTCCATAGCCGGGCAGCCACTTCTCATCGAAGACACCGAAGCCGTCCGGGCCGACAAGCTCTACCAGCTCCAGCGCCCGCTCCATCGCGGCAGTCGCACGCCGCCAGTCCGCCTCAAAGTTCTCTGGTTGAAGGTCGATGAGGATGCGTGGCTTAGGGTCGAGGCCGCGCGCGACAGCGCTAGCGCACGAAGCACGAGCACGCCAAACTTGTGCTGGTCAGCCTTGCCGTTCGACCACGCGCGTAGTCGCCCGTGCGAGGCGACCGCTTCCTCCCAGAGATCGTGAAGGCGGATGCCATAGCGGTACAGGCGTGCCGTCAAAAGGTCATACACCGAGAGGTCCACGCCGGTCGAGTTCAGCTTCTCGAAGATGGCGCACACCCGACCGATGGCATCGCCGTCGCCTTCATCGACGCGAGGCAGCTCCACGAGCGGGACCTCGAATGTCTGGAAGTCCGCTACGGCTTTCGTCCATCCGTCGCGCCATTCTGATCGGTAACGGTCCAGTTCGTCAGGTGCATTCGCACGAAGCCAATCCTCGAAGCCATCTCGCCACTGGTAGAAGCCTTGCTGGGTGAGCAGGGCCGTGCAAGGGAGCATCCGCTGCGAATACTGCGTCGCGAAATCGTTGAGGCCACGCAAATCGCGTTTCGAGCGATCAAAGACGACTTCGTCGCTGTCGGGTTCATCAAGGAGAACATCGAGGTTCACGAAGTACCAGCGGCGGGCGCTGGAGTCCTTGAGAGATAGGTCGGGCGCGGTGAGCGCGTACATCAGCGACGACAGGCGCTGCTGACCGTCAAGCACAAGATGCTCAGGTCTCGGCTCTTTGTACGACGGCTGTGCGCCACGCAAAAACTCGGGCGCGAAGGGCGGATTGTTGGGATCACAACGCAGCAGCAGGAGCGAGCCAATGAAGTAGCCGCGGACGATCGAGCGGACAAGATCAGCGACTTCCTCGCGCGTCCAAACAAAGTCTCGCTGGAAGTTGGGAAGGCATATCTTCCCGTCGTGCGCATGCTCGATCAGGCCGACGACCTTACGCTTGTCAGGGATGATGTCCATGTCTCGGGTACGGAGTCTAGGAACCGCTCCCAGCTCTACGCCGCTGCCGCGGAGCCAGGTGCACACGCCAGTCCGACGGTAGGCTACTCCTTTCAGAAACCGCCTACATATTGGATCGTGGGACCATCTCGTGCGATCTGCGCTCGGCTCGTAACTGCCAGCCACCAGCCGTCGGCACAAGACGACGGCGCGAAACCATCGAGCGGATATGGGGGGTCCTAGTCGCCTGAGTCTCCGCGTCCAGCTGCAAGGCGCGCGCCCGTCATTGGCGTGTATCAGCGAGCGCGCTATGGGCCGCCGCGTCTCGCAGTCCGGTTCCGGCCGTACCCGTGGCTAGCCTCGTGTCATGCACGATGTTGTCGCTGTAGCGCTCTGAGCCGCCCTGGGTTTGACGGAGACGGTTTTTGTAGGTTCCCTATCTTCTTCTTGTGGGTGTGGTTGGCCTGGTTTTCACAGCGTAGAGTTCCTCGATCTCTCGGGGTGGCCGGTCGCCGAGTGATTCGTGCAGGCGGGTGTTGTTGAACCACGCGACGTAGCTGACGATCGCGAGCTCGAGCTGGCTGCGACTGGTCCAGGTTCGGTCGGTGATCAGCTCGGTCTTGAAGGTGTCGACGAAGCTCTCAGCGGCCGCGTTGTCATAGGCATCCCCGACGGACCCGATCGAGGCGAGAACGTCGTGGTCGTCCAGGAGTTGCGTGTAGTCAAACGACGTGTATTGGCTCCCGGCGTCGGAGTGCGCCACGAGCGAGACGTCTGCTCCGCAGGCCCGCCGGCGCAGAGCCATCCTGAGAGCGTCAAGGACGAGGTCGGTGCGCATGTGGCTGGCGAACTGCCAGCCCACGATCATGCGGCTGTAGGCGTCAATCACGAAGCTGAAGAACACCAGCCCCTCCCAGCAGCGCAGGTAGGTGAAGTCCGCGAACCACTTCTCATCCGGCCGGGACGCCGTGAAATCACGCTTGATGAGGTCAGGGCTGCGCAGCGCTGCCGGGTCGGATTTCGTAGTGCGCCATGGCTTGCCGCGCCGCTTGGCGCCCTGGAGGCCGTTCTGGCGCATCAACCGTTCGACACGGCTGCGCCCGACATGCTCCCCCGAGCGCAGGAGCGCCTTCCACATCCGCCTGGACCCGTAGGCGCAGTAGTTGGCGGCGTGTAGCTCGCCGATCACGCCGAGCAGCCTCTCGTCCTCCACGGCCCTCGCCGAGCGTTGGCCGGTCGCGCGCTGGTAGTAGGCGGACGCCGACACGCCCAAGGTCTCGCAGATCGACTCGACCCCGAAGCGCTCACGATGCGCGTCGATGAACGCGCTCACTTCGGACGGTGTGGATCGAGCTCGCCCGCGAAAAACACGGACGCGGCCTTCAAAATCTCGTTCGCGCGACGCAGCTGCGCGACCTCCCGGCGCAGGGATTTGATCTCCTCGCGCTCCTGGCTGCTCAACACGTCTTTGCGGCGCCCCTCATCAGCTTCGACCTGCCGGACGTGTTTGCGAAGCGTCTCGCTCTCGATCCCGAGATCCTTCGCGACGTGCGCGATCGGACGCCCGGACTCGAACACCAAACGCGTCCCACGATCCAGCAACTCCTTCGAATACTTCCTCGCATGTGCCATGAGCCGAGACTTCTCCCTCCGCCAGGCAAACCCTGGCCTCGAAGTCTCCGCCAAACACAGGATGGCTCACTCATCACTGGCGGTACGGCGGTGCTCGGCTCAAGCGTCACGTATTTGGCGACCAAGCGTCAGGCGGATAGGCAGGCGGAAACCGAGCGCGAGCGCATCAATGCAGAGGCCGATCGCATGCGAATCCAATACGACGAGGAGCACGTTCGGCATCGCCAGACCACCTATCACGACCTACTTACGAACGTTTCGGCGTGGCATCGTGAGTTCACGGCTGGCGGCATCGCCACCATTCCGCAGCAGACCCTTTGGTTCCAGCGGCTTGAGCAGCATTTCAACGGCGTATCCCTGTTTTGTTCCCAAGGCGTATTCGCGCCGCTCATTGCGCTGAAAGCAACTGTCGAGGACGGCATGAGTACTGGCAACGACGGGGGCTTTCAGGCCAAGTATCAAGCTGCCTACGACGCCACCGTGGAGGCGATGCGCGAGGATTCAGCGCCAGGCTTTTAGTCGTGGCGGCACCGTTTTAGTACGTACTAAGTCGTCCTGCCATAAGATGCGACGCGTTGCCTATGGCAGAAGCGAGTACCAACTGAGTACCGTCCGCGATCCAAAACCCGGTTTCCAGGCAGGTCCTCCGATGGAGCCAACCGGGATCGAACCGGTGACCTCCTGCTTGCAAAGCAGGCGCTCTCCCAGCTGAGCTATGGCCCCTGGAGACCCAACTATACGCCCTACCGATCCGCTCTCTGGGGTCCGCACCGTCGAGAAGTATCCCGCCGATGGAGCTTATGACAGACCCCCTCGGCCGCACGGTCCAGCTGACCGAGGAGCGATGGACACACATAATCGACGGACACCCCTACATGGCGCCCTTCCGTGCCCACGGAGAAGCAAACCATGACCGTCCACATCGGCCCCTACATCTTCGATCGCGTCCGGTACGACCACGACGCCGACGTGCTCTACCTCTCCCAGGGCGACCCCGCGCGCGCCGTCGATTTTGACGAGACGCCCGGCGGACATGCCGTTAGCTTCGATGAGAACGGCGACCTGGTCGGCCTCACGTTGATCGACATCCGCAAGCTGCTCGACGAAGCCCAGGGTGGCGAGCGTCTACTGGAGTTGCCTGCGAAGGCGCGCCGGGCAGACCTGAAGCTCGCGCTCGCGTAGACCGATTGGGCAGCAGGCCCAGGTGGCCTCAAGTGGTCAGCGCAACAGGGCCTCCATCTTCTCAGATGGGGTGCGCCACTCGAGTGTTTGTCTGGGGCGGCTGTTGAGTTCGGCTGCGATCTGGTCAAGCTCGACTTGGCTACGCGTAGCCAAGTCGAGCTTGCGCGGCAGGTACTGACGCAGCAGCCCGTTGGTGTTCTCGTTCGAGCCGCGCTGCCACGGGGAGCGGGGGTCGCAGAAGTAGACCTGGATGCCAGTGGCACTGGTGAACCGTTTGTGGGCGGCGAGCTCCACCCCCTGGTCCCAGGTCAGTGACCTCAACAAATGCCCGGGCAGCCCGGCGATGCGTGCTTTGAGCGCCTCGACGACGTGTGCGGTCGTGCGATCGTGGCCGAGACGGGCGAGGAGCACATAGCGGGTCTGTCGCTCAACGAGTGTCGCGATCGCCGACTTGTTTTCGGCACCGATCAACAGGTCTCCCTCCCAGTGGCCAGGGACGCGCCGCTCGTCGACCTCGGCCGGGCGCTCGGCGATCGGGACCATCTCCGCGATTCCACCGCGCGCGTCGATCCGGCCCCGGGAGCGGCGCGTCGAGCGACCCGTCCTCAGGTTTGCGGTCAGCTGCCGGCGCAGCTCGCCACGCGACTGCACATACAGCGATCGGTAAATCGTCTCGTGGCTGATCCGCATCCCCTCATCGTCAGGATGGTCGAGCTTCAGTCTGAACGAGATCTGCTGCGGCGACCAGCACCGCTCTAGCCCCTCCTGGACCGCCACCACGAGCCGCGGGCAGCTCGCGAGCTTCGTCGGCTTCGGCCGCCGTGCGAGCCGCCGCGCCGCGCGATCGGCCTGCAGCGGCCGATACTGCCGGCGCTCTCCGCACCTGCGGATCTCGCGCCCGACCGTCGAGCGATCTCGCCCGAGCGCCCTCGCGATCTCGCTGTCACTCTCTCCCCGACAAACCCCAACGAAAATTCGCTCCCGCTCTTCAAACGACAACCGATGAGGCGAACAAACCACTCGCCGACGCATGAGTGCCACTTCGTTCTGAATGCGACACGCGGACGTGTGCGGCAAGCCGAACTCGGCCATCACCTCCCGGACCCGCACACCAGCGCGAAATCGCGCCTCAATCGACGCGCGCTCCGTCGGCGTCAACACCCGATAACGCCCACGCCTACCCCTTCTCTTGGCCATCTGATCCTCCAATCACGCAACACGAGAAAACGATCGTGTTGCGCCGACCGGATGAATCCACCCCATTCCGCTGTCCAAGCCCCGCCAACTCGCGCTGATCCAGCCGCATCCGCACCAGGGGACGGGTCGGCCTACTCGAACGAAAGCCGCTCCTGCCCCGGGATGCTTGCCTCGATCTCGCGCGCCGCGTGCCCCGCGACCTCCCACTCCAGCTCCAGATCGTCCTGCTCCACGCGGTTCGTGATCCGGCCCGCGCGCACGGGCGCCGTCGCCGCGTGGCCGGGCGGGTAGGCGCTCGTGAGGCCGTCGCCGGTTTCCGCGAGCACCTCGCGCATGTCGATCTCCACGGTCTCCTGCCCAACGGTCGAGAGGTCGATCTCGCTCTGGGTGTCGAGCGCTGCAACCGGACCATCCGCCAGCGACCCCTCCGCCACCGGCTCCAAGTGCGGCTGCGTCTCCGCACCGTCGAGAACAGGGGATGGATCTCCGCCCCACGTCGCAGGCTCGTCCGGAAGGACAGGCTCGAGAGCCTCTCGCTCCTTCCGTGCGATCTCGCCCGGGTCCGCGCCCTGCTGGCGCTGGAGCTCCAGATGTTCGCGTATGGCTTCGTCAAGCAATCCCATGCCGCTCCTAAACCATACCGGCCGGACTGGCGGTCGCGCGATCACTACACTTCCCAGACCTGCCTTAGCAGTGCAGATCCCCGCAGGCACGGGGCTATAGCTCAGATGGGAGAGCGCCTGGATCGCACCCAGGAGGTCGGGGGTTCGAGTCCCCCTAGCTCCATCGGACGGCCCGAAGGTCGAACCAGCACGGCGCCTGGCTCGACCTTCGGCGCGCCGCAGGCGCTGCACCGCCCGGCGCGGCGCCGTGCCCACAGCAGCTCATCTCCTCGCGTGCCAAATCGGCGGGAAGAGGACCATCTGTGTCAATTCTCGCTCCATTCGCGTCCAACGCCGCCACTCGACCTAGTCTCGCTGCACCCCGAAAATAGTGGCCCGGCGGTGCACGAACACCCCGGGCCCGGCACCGAGTTGCTCAGCCTCGATGCCCGTCGATTGTCCCTCAGCCGCGCATCGGATGCGGACTGAGGCTGACGCTCGGTGGAGTCGTGCACGCGCAGCTCGGGCCCGACCGAGAGGAGACGGCGATGCTCAACCCCGATCCAGACTCCGGCGCCACCCGCGCGGATCAGCCATCAGACGAGCTCGTGCTCGCGGCGCTCGAGCGCTGCGCCCGCCACCGCGCTCGCGACACGGCGGCGGTTCCCGTGTGGGCGATCTTCGAGCACCTGGACATCTCCCGGCGCTCGGCGGCGGCGCGCAAGGTGCGCATCCGCCTGGACGTGATGCACGCGGCCGGCTGGATCGCGCTCTCGCGCCAGCACGGGATCCAGTCGTGGGAGCTCACGAACTCAGGCGCTGGCCATCTGCGACGCGAGCGGCGCGCCGGGCGCGTGCCGGCGCTACCCGAGTCGCCCCAGCACCGCGCGTGGCGCAGCGCCCACACGACCGCCGCGCACGAGATCGATCGCTTCCGCAGCAGCCTGCGCGCGCGCCTGGAGGAGGCGATGAGCCTGCTCGCCGCAGATGCGCCGGTGGGCTCGGATGTGTGGTTCGAGTTCGCGGAGAGCCTGCAATGGGAGTGCAAGCGCCTGGGGTCCGCGACGTACTGCCTGCGCGAGTGGGGCGAGCCGGACGAGGCGCGCGCCGACATCGACGAGCGCCTGGCTCCGGATGAGCAGCGCCTCGAGCGGGAGGAGCGCGTTCGGCTGAGAGCGCTCCGGGCTGGGCGCCGCAACGTGAGACTCTGGGGCGAACCCAGACCGTAGCGATGAGCGCGCGCCCCAGACCAGACATGCTGTCGCGCCGACGGCGCCGACCCAGCTCGTCAGTCGCTGCCCTGCACCCGCCACGACGGCGGGTAGGGCAGCGGCGCGAGCGTGCCTTCGAGCTCTTCGCGCAGCGGCTCGAACGGCGGCGGCAGCGACAGCCGCTCGCCGAGGTGCTCGGGATCCTCGTCGACCGCGAAGCCGGGGCCGATCGTGGCGAGCTCGAACAGCACTCCGCTGGGCTCGCGGAAGTACACCGATTTGAAGTAAAAGCGTTCCACCACCTCGGTCGGCGTGGCGCCCGTCGCGGCGACCGCCTCACGCCAGGCGTCGAGATCCTCCATACGCGAGGCGAACGCGACGTGGTGCACGCTGCCGGCGCCCTGCCGGCGGTTGATCTCCGGCGGCGCAGGGTCGTAGGCGTAGAAGCCGCTGCGACGCTCGCCGCGCACGTCCCAGTGCTCGCCCGCGCCCCTGCTGAAGCCCAGCGTCTCCCCGAGCAGCCGCTCGCTGCGCACGGGCGAGTTGCTGTATGCGCGCACGCCCTCGAAGCCCTGCAGCGCGTGCTCGGCGGGTATCTCGGGGGAGACGGCGTACAACGGCTCATCCTCGGCGGAGGAGGGCACGAGCTCATGTTCGAGGCCCTCGGGGTCTGTGAACAGCAGACTGTCGTCGATCAGCTCCACCCCGACGGAGCTCGCGGCGAGCCGCTCGCGCCAGAAATCGAGCGACGCGCGCGAGGCGACGCGCCAGACGATGCGGTGGACCATGCCCGCGCCCGCGATGCCGCGCGCGGCGCCGGGGTACTCGAAGAACGTGAGGTCCATGCCGGGCGAGCCGTGCTCGTCGCCGTAGAAGAGGTGGTACACGCGCGGTTCGTCCTGATTGACGGTGCGCTTGACCATCCGCAGACCGAGCACGCCCGCGTAGAACTCGACGTTGCCCTGGGCGTCGCCGGTGATGGCGGTGATGTGGTGGATCCCCTCGAGCTTCATCTCAAGGACGCCACTCTAATGCGAGCGGGGGCGCAGCGGTGGCTCCCGGCGGCTCCGTGCGATCATCGCGGCGTGCAAGACGGATCGCTCATCCCGCGCTTCGGGCGCGCCCGCCGCGACCCGTCGCTGGCGGTGCTCGAAGGCTTCCACCCGCTCAAGCACGCGCTGCGCTTCGGCGCCGACGCCGCTGGAGGTGGTGACGAGCGACGCCGCGCAGCTCGAACGCCTGGCCACGCGAGCTCGCGCCCGACGTGGGCGAGCGCATGCTCGCGCTCGCGCGTCCGGTGGCGCGCGAGGTGTTCGAGCAGCTCGCGCCGCTCACGCCCACCACGGGCGTGATGGCGCTCGCGCAGCGACCCGCGATCGACGCCGCGGAGGCGCTCGCGCAAGCGCGCGGCGCGCCGGTGGTGCTGCTGGAGGACCCGCGCGATCTGGGCAACATGGGCGCGTGCGTGCGCGTGGCCGCGGCGGCGGATGCGGCGGCGGTGCTGAGCAGCGGCAGCCACGACCCGTGGCACCCCGACGCGCTGCGCGGCGCGGCGGGGCTGCACTTCGCGCTGCCAGTGAGCAGGCTGGAGGGGCTGGCGAACGCTCGCGGCACGCGACCGGCCGCTGCTGGCGCTCGACCCCGACGGCGAGACGCTCGACCCCGGCGCGCTCGACCCGCGTGCGATCCTGGCGTTCGGCACTGAGCGCCACGGCCTGAGCGACGAGCTGCTCGAGATGGCCGACGCGCGCATCAGCATCCCGATGCGCGCGGGCGTCTCCAGCCTGAACCTCGCGACGTCCGTCGCGGCGGTGCTGTTCGCGTGGCGCCTGCGCGCCTAGCCTTGTCCTCAGGCGGCTGAGGAGCCCGAGGCGGCTTCGACGCCGTCGAGCAGCAGCCAGTTGCCGCGCAGCGCCGCGCGCGCGCGGCTCACCATGCGCTCGGCCTGCTCGTCGGGGTCCTCCGCCTCGGCGAGCAGACGCTCGATCAGCTCGCCCGCCTGGCGCGCGTGCTCGACATCGAGCAGCTCGTGCACCGCGAAGTACTCCGTCGCGGGGCCTTCGTCGCGGTAGCCGTAGTGGGCGGCGAGACCTTCGAGCTTGGTCTTGGAGATCTCCGGCTGGCTGGCCTCGATCGCGTACAGCACCGCGAGGTGCTCCAGCAGGTCCTCGCCCGCGTTCCACGCCTGCGCGCAAGCCTGCGTCTGCGGGAGCGGCGCGTGCGCGCTCTCCACGGGCTGCTGCTCGCGCTCGCTGGGCTCCGACGGCGTGCCGAGCGCGCGCTCGAACTCTTCCCACAGCTTTATGTGCGTGGTCTCCTCCTGCGCGTGGCGGCGCAGGCCCGAGCGGTGGGGCTCATCGGCAGACGCGGCCGCCTTGGTGGAGGCTTCCGCGAGCGCGATCACCGCGTGGCGGTACTCGCCGGCGTAGAAGCGCAGCTCCTCCGCACTCAGATCGCCGGCGCTCCAGCGCTCGTAGAACGGGTGCTCGAGCACGTTGTTCGCCGCTCGCGTCTCGTCGAGCCTTGCAAGGATGTCCATCGCGCGCTCCTTCTGTGGGTGTTGAGAGAGGGACAGCTTCAAGAGACCGTCAGGGTGCCTTCCATGCCCGCGGCGCGGTGGCCGGGGACGGTGCAGTAGAAGCTGTACTTGCCTGGCTTCAGCGTGACGGTGAACGTCTTCGATCCGCCGGTGAACACGGGCACGGAGCCGAGCACCTTGGTGCCTTCGGCGAGCGCCACGTCGTGCCCCACGGGAGAGGCGTTGGTCATCGTGATCGTGACCTTGCCCGCCTTGGCGCTGAGCTGCTTGGGGGTGTAGGAGAGCGTGCCGCCGGGGTCGGCCGCGAGGCTCAGCGAGGTGGCGGTCGCGGGCGAGGACGGCGGGTTCGGCGTGCCGGTGGTGGCCGTGGGCGTGGTGGTTTTGGGCGCCGTGGCCGTAGCCGTGGTGGGCGTGCTGGGCGAGGTGCTTTCGGGGGCGGCCGTGGTCGTCTCCGCGACGGAGCTCTTCTCGGTCGATCCGCCGGAGGTGGCGATGGCGGTTACGAGCGCGGCGAGCACGAGCACCGCGGTGATCGCCATCACCGCGCGCTGCTGCCCGGCGTTGCGCGGAAACTCGGGGTGGCGCATGCCGATCACGAGCGAGAGCAACAGCGCCCAGGCCACGAGCAGACCGCCCGCGATGTAGAACGGGGTCTTGCTCTTCTCGGCCGCGAGGATCGGCGCCGAGCTGGACGGCGAAGGTGTGCATCGGGCGCGAGCCTAGCCGATGAGGCGCCGGGTATGCTGCCGCGAGCGCGATGGCCGACGTGGTGCGCACGCCCGAGGAGGCGCTCGAGGGACTGCCGGACTTTCCGTTCGCAGTCCGCAATATCGCGAGGTCGACGGGCCTGCGCCTGGCGCACCTCGACGAGGGCGAGGGAGCGCCGGTGGTCTTCCTGCACGGCGAGCCGACGTGGTCGTTTCTGTGGCGCAAGGTGATCCCGCCGGTGCGCGACGCGGGCTTTCGCTGCATCGCGCCGGACCTGGTGGGCTTCGGGCGCTCGGACAAGCCCACGGACATCGACTTCTACACCTACGACCGGCACACCGCGCTGGCTGGATCGCTGCTGGAGGACCTCGACGTGCGCGGCGCGACGATCGTCGTGCACGACTGGGGCGGGCCGATCGGCCTGCGCCTGGCGGTCGAGCACGCGCGAGCGGATCGAGCGGATCGTGATCATGGACACGGGCCTGTTCACCGGCCACCAGAAGATGAGCGACGCCTGGATCGCGTTCCGCGACTTCGTCGAGCGCACGGAGGACCTGCCGGTCGGGCTTCCTGGTGCGCGGCGCGCTGCAAGAACGACCCCGGCGATGAGGTGATCGCCGCCTACGACGCGCCATACCCCGACGCGGCGTCGAAGGCCGGCGCGCGCGCCTTTCCGCTGCTGATCCCGCAGACGCCGGACGCGCCCGGCGCGCGCGAGGGGCAGCGCGTCCATCGACGCGCTGCGCGGGGACGACCGCGCCCGACGCTGATGCTGTGGGCCGACTCCGACCCGGTCCTGCCGCTGGCCGACGGGCGAGCGCTTCGCGGAGGCGATCGGGCGCGAGACGCCGCGCACGATCGCGGACGCGAGCCACTTCCTGCAGGAGGATCAGGGCCCGCTGATCGGCGCACCTGATCGCCGACTGGCTGACGGCCGGCTGAGCGCGACCGGACTCCCGTCCGCGCCCGCCGACGACTCCGCCTACCCCTCGTCGGTCTCGCTCGCGGCGGCCTGCACGAGCTGCGGCTGCTCGGGCGCGGGCTCCAGGCCCGGCTCCGAGCGCGCGGCGCGCAGCTCGTACTCGCGACGGCGGTTCAAGTCGGCGCCCGCGAGCACGCGGTCGGCCTTCATCGCCCGCGCCATGCCCTCCGAGAGCGAGCGCGGCAGCAGCGCGCCGAGCGCGTTCGTGCGCTTGGCGCGACTTGGGCACCCACACGTCGACGATGCCGGTGCTGCAGCGCCTCGACGATCGCGTCGGCGACGTCGGTCGGCTCGAGGTTGCTCATCCCGCGCGCCGTCGCCGAGCCCGGAGCCGAGTTCGGTGTTGACGACGAACGGCATCACGTAGCTGACGTCGATGTGGGCGCCCATCAGGCGCAGCTCGCCGCGCACCGCCTCGGTGAGCCCGACGACGGCGTGCTTGGTGGCCGAGTAGGTGGCGCCGCCCGGCGCGCCGAACTTGCCGGCCTGCGAGGAGATGTTGACGATGTGGCCGCGGTCGCGGGGGATCATCCGCGTCGAGCGCGAGCTTCGTGCCGAGGATGACGCCGTGGAGGTTGATGTCGACCATCCGCCGCGCGGTGAGGTCGTCCTCGTCGATGAAGCGGCCCGACCTGCATGATGCCCGGCGTTGTTGACGAGCACGTCGAGCGGGCCGAGCTGCTCCTCGGCGGCGTCGAGGAAGCGCCGCGAAGGAGTCGCGGTCGGTCACGTCGAGCGGCAGCGCGACGGTGCTCGCGCCGAGCTCGGCGGCGGTCTGCCGCGCGGCCGTCGAGGTCGACGTCGCCGATCGCGACCTTCATGCCCTGGCGCAGGAAGGCTTCGGCGGTGGCGCGGCCGATCCCGCGCGCTGCGCCGGTGATCGCGGCGGTCTCTCCGGCGAGGATGCGGGGCTGCTTGGCCATCGGTCTCCTCCTGGGTGGCTGCGGTGCGAGTCAGTCGCCAGCAAAGCTAGCGCGCACGCGGCTGCGCACGGCGCGCCGGCGGGTAGTAGGGTGACAGCATGCCGTTCTTCAAGTACGAGGGGCAGCGCCTCGCCTACACCGAGTTCGGCGGCGGACCCGCGGCGGTGACGAGCGACGGGCGTGCGCGGGCGCACCGCGAAGAGCGCGCCGGCGCGGCTCGCGCCCGCTGATCCTGCTGCACGGGCTGCTGCTCTCGCAGGAGATGCACCGGCCGCTGGCCGAAGACCTGGCGGCGCGGGGCAACCGCGTGATCACGCTCGACCTGCTCGGCCACGGCGCCTCGGACCGCCCGCGCGACATGTGGCGCTACTCGATGGCCACCTACGGCGAGCAGATCGTCGCGCTGATGGACCACCTGGAGCATCGAGCAGGCGGTCGTGATGGGCACCTCGCTGGGCGCCAACGCCGCGCTCGAGGTCGCCTCCGCGCACCCCGAGCGCCTGCGCGGCCTGGTGATCGAGATGCCGGTGCTCGACAACGGCCTGCTCGGCAGCGCGCTGGCGTTCACGCCGCTGCTGGTGGCGCTGACGTTCGGCGAGCCGGTGATGAAGCTCGTCGCGCGCGTCACGCGGGCGGTGCCGCGGCGGATCCTGCCCCACTACGGCAACGTGATGCTCGACGTCTTGCGCCAGGAACCCGGGCCGGGCGGCGCGCTGCTGCAGGGCCTGTTCTTCGGGCGCATCGCCCCGCCGCGCGACGAGCGCGCGACGTTCCAGACGCCAGCGCTCGTGCTCGGCCACCCGCGCGACCCCGTCCACCCGTTCTCCGACGCGGGAATGCTCGCGCAGGAGATGCCCAACGCGCGGCTGCTCGAAGCCGACTCGCTGGTCGAGCTGCGCATGCAGCCCGAAGCGCCTGACGGAGCGAGATCGCGTCGTTCCTGGACGAGATGTGGGCGCCGCCGCGCGAAGCGCGCGCGAAACGCGCCCCAGCGCAGAAACGCACGAGCAAGCGCGCCGGATAGCGCGTCGCTCGAGCGCACCTGCGGAGAATTCGACGGCCCGACGGGGCCGCCGAGCGCCTATTCGGCGGGGAACAGTTCGAGTTCGTTGACGCTCACGTGGCCGGGCGCCTGCGCGGTGCCGACGGGAGGCGGGGGCCTGGCTGATCCACAGCGCGATGAAGTTGAACGCCTTGTTGGAGTCTTCGAGCGTGATGCGCACGTGCTTCTTCTTGGCCACGCAGCGAGTGGCTGAGCGACACCCACGCGGGGTCGGTGATCGAGGTGGGCGCGGTCTGGCCCTGGGCGCCGTAGACCTGCACGGTCATGCCGGGCGTCGAGGTGATGAGCGCGAGCGCGGAGAGCTTCTGCTGCGCCTTCAGGTCGATCAGCACGCCCTCGGCCATTTTGGGCGCGGTGGCGGGGTCGACCTGCGCGGTCCACGCCGGTGGAGGTGTCGCCGTCGATCGTGAGGCTCGGGTCGCCGAAGCCGCCTGCGGGGTAGTCGTAGGGGTTGTACGTGGCGGCGGCGTTGGTGTCGAGCACGATCGCGACGGGCTTCGGTTCGTTGCGCCCCGCCGGTGGTGGTTTTGGCCGTGTTGGCGTTGGCTTTTGATTTCGTTTTGAAGGCGCCGGCGTTGAAGAACGGGTCGTTGTTGTTTTTGGTGCGCGGCAGTTTGGGCGCGCTGAGCGGGATCTTCGGGGGTTTTGAATTGTCGTTTCGGGCAGCGTGGGGATCGGTGCTGGTGCCGCCGAACGGGTTGGGCGTGGTCTGCGCGGGCACGGTGACGGTGGGCGTGGTGGCCTGCGCGACGGTGGCGGTGACCACGTGCGCGGCGGGCGCGTGTCTTGCTGAGCGCGGCGTACGCGGCGGCGGCGGCGCCCAGCGCGAGCGCGGCGGTGGCGAGCGAGGATCGTCGCGGCGGAGCGCCAGCTGGGCGAGCCGATGGCTGCCGGGAGCGCCGGCGCCGCACTGCAGGCACCAGTCCTGCCCGGCGCCATCGCGGCGCCGCATCGGGCGCACGCGTGCGCGACGGGAGCGGGCGCGACGGGCGAGTCAGGGGTGCCCGCCGGAGCGGGCGCGGCGCCGTTGGGCGGCGCCTGCGGCGCGCCCTGAGACGCGTCCGGTGCCTTCGGCTCGTCGGACGGCGCGGTCGGCGAATCGGCTAGCAGCGTTGCCACTGGCTCCAATTCTAGCTTTACAGCGGGCGAGCGCGCGGCTTCGGCGGCCGCGACGCCGATCAGCTGGGTGCGGGCGGGCCGCCGGGCACGATGTCGCGGCCGGTGGGCTGCAGGTGCGCGTCGAGCTCGAGCTGCCAGTAGTAGCGGGTGAACGTCAGCGCCGTGGCGGAACTCGCCGACGTGCGGCTCGACGGTCTCGCCGGCGGCCATGCGCACGATCAGCTCGGGGTAGGTGCGCCCGGGCAGCGCGGCGTACACGGGCGCCGGGAAGGCGCCGCCGAAGCGCGTGTTGACGTCGGTGATGCCGAGGCCGACGTCGGGGTCGCGGAACACCTGGATCGTGGCGGGGCCGCGTACGCGCAGCGTCTCCATGGTGCGCCGGCCGAGCTCGATCAGCTCCTCGTCGCGGATCACCTGGCCCTTGATCGACTCGCCGCCGCGCGACTCGAGCATCGTGCGCGGGATCGCGTTGAGGCAGCGGCCGTCGCGGTCGCCGAGGCAGTCGATCGAGATCTCCGGTCCGCCCATCGCGCGCTGTACCATCGTCGGCTCCGGCCCCCGCCCCGCCCCTGGACGTAGTCGACGAAGAAGCGCGCCTGCGCGGGGTCGTGCGCGAGGTGGATCGAGCGCGCGCCCGAGCCGCGGCGCGGCTTGACCATGACGGGGTAGTCGAGCGCGTCGAGATCCTCGTCGGGCAGCACCGTCGGCGGCGAGGGCAGCGCCGTGGCGCTGCAGCAGCAGGTGGGTCTCGTACTTGTCGTACGTGGCGCGCGCGATCTCCGAGGAGGGGCACGAGCGCGGGCAGCCGGCCCTCCTCGCGGGCGCGCGCGAGCACCTCGATGTCGAGGTCGGTCAGCGGCAGCACCGCGCCGACGCCGTGCTGCTCGCACAGGCGCTCGAGCGCGGGGACGTAGTCGGGGTCGTCGATCAGCGGCACGGCGGCGCGGACGTGCGCGGCGTACTGCGCGGGCGCGAGCGGCGAGGGGTCGGCGACGATCGTCTTCGTGAGCTGCGCGAAGCACGACACGATGTCGTAGCGCTTGCCGACCCCGGTGAGCAGCACCGCGGGCCGCGTGGCCGCGGGCCGGCTCACAGCCTTCCCTCCCAGCCGCCGGCGGCGCCCTTGTAGAGGCCGGAGCCGCCGAGCACCATCGCGACCGTGCGCCACAGGATCCGCAGATCGAGCGCGAGCGAGCGGTGCTCGATGTAGTAGAGGTCGAGCTCGATCCGCTCCGACCACGGCAGCGCGGCGCGACCGTTGACCTGCGCCCAGCCGGTGATGCCGGGCTTGATCGCGAGCCGCCCGCGCTGGCGCTCGTTGTACTGCTCCACCTGCGCCGGCAGCGTGGGACGCGGGCCGATCAGCGACATCTCCCCGCGCAGCACGTTGACCAGGTTCGGCAGCTCGTCGAGCGAGGTCCGGCGCAGCAGTGCACCCACGCGCGTGATGCGGGAGTCGTTCTCGTTGACCGCGAGGCCCGCGCCGATGTGCTCCGCGCCCGCAACCATGGTGCGCAGCTTGAGCACGTCGAACTCGTGGCCGTTCAAGCCGACGCGTCGCTGGCGGTAGATGACCGCGCCAGGGCTCTCCAGCCGGATCGCCAACGCCGCCAGCGCGAGCGTGGGGGAGCTGACGAGCAGGGCGAGCGAGGAGACGACGATGTCGACGGCACGGCGGATCACGCGGCGGATTCTCGCAGCGGGCGAGAGAAACGTCTCAAGCCCAACCTATGGTCGGACGCCATGAAGGTTCGTGCCATCATCATGCTCATCGAAGCCGACGGCTGGCGACAGGTTCGCCAGACCGGCAGCCACCGTCACTTTCGACACCCGACGAAGCGCGGGACGGTGACCGTGGCCGGGCATCTGCGCGACGAGTTGCACCCCAAGACGAAGGCGAGCATCATGTGGCAGGCAGGATTGAGACGATGACCGATATCGACCGTTATCTGATTCTCATCGAAGGAGGCCCGCCCTCGAACTTCTCCGCGTGGTCGCCGGATGTTCCGGGCTGTGTTGCGACGGGGGCCACGGTGGACGCATGCGTCCAGGAGATGCGCACCGCGTTGTCGGCACATCTGAGCCTGATGAGCGAGCACGACGAAGCACTTCCCGAGCCTTCGGGTCCCGGCGTGTACGTCGAGCGCGCGATCGCGGCGTAGAAACCAGCCCGGGGGATTTTAACCGCGCAGGGCGCTCAGCGCGTGCCCTCCGCGGCCTCCCACGATGCCTCGGTGCCGTGGCGCAGCCAGTCCCACAGCCCGGCGGCGGGCGAGGCGGTGGTGAGCACGTAGTAGCGGGCGATCAGCAGTGGGCGCAGACGCGCCACGCCCGCGAGCGCGGCGGCGGCGAGCAGCGCGAGCTGCAGCGCGAGCGTGACCGTGTAGAGCGGGCCCGCGCCGAGCGCCACGAGCGCCACGTTGGCGGCGAGCGCGAGTGCGTGCAGGAACGGCGTGGCGTAGCGCAGCACGCGGTGGGAGAGGATCATGAGCGCGTAGCCGGGGGGGTAGCCGCGCAGGGACAGCAGGCCTCCGCGCAGGAGGATCGGCCACGTGTGGCTCATCATGCGCCGCTTGCGCGCGAACTCGCCGCCGATCGACGGGACCATCTTCTCGCTGGCGCGCGCCGCGGGCACGTACACGGCGCGCAGGCCGCGCTTGACCATGTTGAACGGCAGCGACAGGTCGTGGCCCATGATCGGGTCGACGACGATGTAGGAGTCGCGGCGGGTGGCGTAGATGGCGCCGTTGCCGGCGGTGATCGAGGACAGGCGCGACTCCAGCGCGCGCACGGCCATCTCATAGCGCCAGTACACGCCCTCCTGGTTGTCCGCCGCGCCACCGGCGCCGGCCTGTACGAAGCGCACCTGCCCGCACGCGTAGCCCACGCGCGGATCCTCGAACGCGGCCACGAGCGTGCGCGCGGCGTCCGCCTCCCACAGCGAGTTCGCGTCGGAGAACGCCACGATCTCGCCCCTCGCGCGCTCCACTGCGGCGTCCTGCGCGCGGATCTTCCCGCCGCGCGGCTGCTCCAGCACGAGGTCCGCGCCGGCTTCTCTCGCGCGCGCTGCGGTCGCGTCGGTGCAGCCGTCGCACGTGACGATCACCTCCAGCAGCTCGCGCGGGTAGTCCAGCGCGAGCGCGTTCGCGACCTTCTGCGCGATCACCGACTGCTCGTCGTGCGCGGCGACGATCAGCGACAGAGACGGGGGCGAGAACTCTTTAGGGGCTCCGCCTCTGACGAGGCTCCGCCGCTGGCGTGCGCGCGGCGAGAGGACGGCTGGCGCCCGCGCACGGGCGATCAGGTACAGAGCGGCCGCGTACCCGAGCTGCGTCCAGATCATCAGCGCGCACGCCAATATAAAAACCATCTCCAGAGCAACTGTCATCCGTGTCGCCTCTCGGCGAGCAGCGCGTCGTACAACGCGAGGGTGCGGCGCGCGATCGAGCGCCACGAGTACGGCCCGTCGACGGCCGCGCAGGAGCTCTTCGCGAGCGCGTCGAGCGCCGCGGGGTCGGCGAGCAGCGCGCGCAGCTCGCGGTGAAGCGCGGCGGCGTCGCCCGCGGGGAACGTGCGCGCGGCGCCCGTTGCGGCCACCTCGGGGAAGCCGCCCACGTCGCTCAGCAGCAGCGGCTTGCCGAACGCGAGCGCCGTGAACAACACGCCCGACTGGTCGATCTCGCGATACGGCAGCACAACGAGATCCGCGCGGCGGAAGTACGCTCCGAGCTCGTCGTCGCCGATGAAGCGCGGAACGAAGCGCACGCCCGGCGGCGCGCTCGCCCGCAGCGCGGAGATGTCCATGCGCGGCATGCCCGCCACCCACAGCTCCGCGTCCTCGATGCCGCGCCACGCCTCCAGCAGCACGTCGATGCCCTTGTACGGGCGCATCAGCCCGAAGCACAGCGCCACGGGCTTGTCCGTGTCGAACGGCGGCGGGCGGTCGCTCACCGCCGGCCGGTCCGCGGCGAGGTGCTCGAACGCGCCGTGCGCGATCACGTGCACGCGCGCACCGTCGATGCCCAGCTCGTCGATCAGGCGCGCGCGGCCGTGCTCGGAGTGCACGATCACCGCGTCGAAGCGGTCGTACAGCCGCCGCTGCGCGGCGCGCTGACCGGGGCGCGGCTCGCGCGGGAGCACGTCGTGCGCCGTCAGCACCAGCGGGCGCCCCGCGGGCAGCAGCCGCCCGTCGAGATGCTGCACGGTGAGCCACTGGAAGTGCACCACGTCTGCGGCGCGCGCCGCGCGGCGGTAGCGCAGCATGTCCGGCACGTGCTCCGCCAGCTTCACCGTGCGGCGCGCGCGCGGGTCAGCGACTCGCGACGCGACGCGGTAGAAGCTCTCGCGGCGCGCGTAGCCGTCCGCGGGCGCCACGGGGCCGTACGCGAAGCGGCTCGTGAACAGCTCCACGTCCGCTCCCTCCGCCGCGAGCGCAGCGCACAGCGCGTGGTCGTACGGCGGCGTGAAGGCGGAGGGATCGACGACGTGGACGCGCACCGCAACGGACAATAGGCGCGGATGGGGCGAGAATGCCCGCATGAGCGCCGCTGACACGCCCGGGGAGAGCCGCCCGCGGGGCGGGCCGATCGAGCTGAGCTACTGCGTGGTCAACACCTCACAGCGCGAGCTGCTGCTGCGCGGGCTCGACGCGATCGCGCTGGAGCGCGCGAGCCTGCCGTTCGCCACCGAGGTGCTCGTGCTCGACAACGGCTCGCGCGACGGCTCCGCGCAGGCGGCGCGCGAGCACCCCGCCGTGGACGAGGTGATCGCGCTCGACGAGCGCCGCGGCAAGGGCGCGAACGACTCGCAGCTGCTCGAGCGGGCGCGCGGGCGCTACGCGCTGCTGCTGAACGAGGACTCCGAGCTGCGACCCGGCGCGACGCTCGCGCTGTGGCACGCGTTGCAGGAGCGGCCCCGCGCGGCGTGCGCGGGCGCTCAGTTGCTGCGGCCGGACGGGACGCGGCAGGCGTGCGCGTGGCGCTTTCCCACGGTGTGGAGCGCGCTCGCGGGGGCCCTGATGCTGCACCGCCGCTGCACCGTGCAGAGCACCGGCACGCGCGCACGCGAGGTCGACTGGTGCCAGTCCGCGGCGCTGCTCGTGCGTCGCGACGCCGCCGCGGAGGTCGGCTACCTGGACCCCGACTTCTTCGTGTACTCCGACGAGGTGGACTTCGCGCGGCGGTTGCGCGACGCGGGCTGGAGCTCGGTGTACGTGCCCACCGCGCTGGCCGTCCACCACGAGCAGCTCTCCACCGACGCGGTGCCCGAGCGGCGGATCGTCGAAATGTCGCGCGGGCGCGACCTGTACATGCGCAAGCACCACTCCGCGTCGGCCGCTCGCGCGGTGCGCTGGCTGACCGCGTGGGCGTACGCGCTGCGCGCACTGGGCGCGCTGGCGCTGCCCGGGCACTCCCCCCGGCGCTACTGGCGCCACGTCACAGCCACGCTCGCGCCCGGGCGCGGCGAGGGGCTGCGCGAGGCGGCCGCGGAGTACAACCGCGCCGCCCGCGCCGACGCCGAGCCGCGGTAGAACGCACGCCACGTTCGTGGCCGCCACGACGCACGCCGCCGTGCCGCGGGCGTTACGCGGGCGTGCCGTTACGCTGTGCCCATGGATTCGACGAGCGCGGGCGAGCTGGTGAAGGTGGACGACGGCGGGCCTGCGCTCGACGGGATCGTGTTCGACACTCCGAGCCGCTCGAAGGTCGTGGTCGCCGTGGTGGACCCCAGCCGCGGTCCCGTGTTCCGCACGGTGCATCCCAGCACGCTTTCCGAGCGCGCCGAGGAGAGCCCCGCGGACCGGCCGCTGCGACTGCTCATCCGCCGCACGCCCTCCCCCGTCGGCACGACCGCCAACGGGCGCACGGGCGCGGGGCGCAGCGCCGGGCACACGCGCGCGGCCATGCACCGCACGACCGGCCGGTAAACGCCAAGCGGCGCCACGGCTGCGGCCGGCGACGAGGACAGTCGCCGTCGACTGGCGAGCCGGCCCCGCAGGGCCGGCACTACTGGCCGGCGAGCTCCTCGAGCAGCGCCTCGACCACACACGGGTCGAGCTGTGAGCCGGCCACGCGGCGCAGCTCCTCGCACGCCTGCGCGGGCGTGGCGGCGGGACGGTACGGGCGGTCGGTGATGATCGCCTCGTAGGTGTCGCACGCGGAGATGATGCGCGCGGCCAGCGGGATGTCCTCGCCGGCGAGGCCGTCGGGGTAGCCGCCGCCGTCCCAGCGCTCGTGGCTCGCGCGCACCGCGGGCGCCAGGTGCGCGAACGCGTCGATGCGCGCCACCAGCTCGCCGCCCACGGCGGCGTGGCGCTTCATCACCACCCACTCCTCGTCGGTGAGCGGGCCCGGCTTGAGCAGGATCTCGCTCGGCACGGCCACCTTTCCCACGTCGTGCAGCAGCGCCGCGTAGCGCACGTCGTGCGCGCGCGTGGATGAGCTGCCGAGGCGCACCGCCACGCGTTCCGCTAGCGCGGCGACCTCCTCCTCGTGCGAGGCGGTGTAGCTGTCCTTCGCCTCCACCGCGCTCATCAGCGCGCTCAGCGTGGTGGTGAACGTCCGCTCCAGGTCGCGCACCAGCGCGGCGCGGTGCAGCGAGGAGCCGAGGCTCGAGGCGATCGCCTCCACCAGCACCGCGTCGGCCTCGCTGAAAGCTTCCGGCTCGGGCGCCTCGAGGTTCAGCACGCCCCACACGGCGCCGTCCAGCACGATCGGCACGCTCAGCTCCGAGCGCGGGTCCGTCTCGGGGTCGCGCACGATGTAGTCCTCGTCCTCGCGCGTGTCCGTCACCAGCGCCGTCACACCGGTGCGCGCCACGCGGCCGTTGATGCCGTCCTGCAGCGACTGCTCCACGAGCAGGAACTCAGTCATCACATCCGCCAGCGCGCCCCGTCCCGCGACCAGCCGCAGCACGCCGTCCTCGTCCAGGCGCTGGATCGCCGCGAGGTAGAAAGCGAACGTTCCCTGCAGCTCGTCGACCACGAGCGTGACCATCTCCTCCACGTCGTTCGTCGCCGCCAGGCGCCCCGTCAGCCTCGCGGCGAGCCGCAGCTGGGCGCGCAGGTAGGTGACCTTTCCGGTGGGCGCCCCACGCCGCGACTGGCGGTCCTCGTGGTGTCGGCGCAGCGCCTCCTCGCGACGGCGGCGCTCGCGCGCGCCCACCGGCCGGCGGGCGGTTACGGATATCTCAGAGGTCGCGGAAGGCTCGCGCATGGGGGCGGCTTCGGCCAAACGGGGGGATGACTTGAGCTACACAAGCCGCCTATCGACACCCTTACCCGTGTGCGCCACAACGCGGGCGCCCACGACGACGGCTCAGACGTCGCGCAGCGGATCCTCCGCGTACGCCTCGACCTCGCCGTGACGCGCCCGGAAGACGGCGACGCGGCGGCGGCCGTCACGAGCGAGCGAGCGCGCTGCGTCCCACTCGTGCAGGTGGAAGAAGCGTGTGAGCAGCAGCGTCACGGGCACGAGCGCAAGCCACGCCAGGCGCGCGAGCAGGCCCCCCAGGCCGTCGGTCGGGAGCAGCAGCTCGCCGGAGACGGCAACGCCGATCAGGATCGCCGCGAGCTGCGCCAGGCGCGCCCATTCGAAGCCGACGCGAAACAGGTCGCGTGTGAACGCGTACATCACGAGCAGCATCGCCGCGTACGCGCCGCACAGCGCGATCCCCGCGCCCGCGATCCCGAGACCGGCGCCCCCGTGGGGGACGAGCGCGAGCAGCAGCGCCACGTTGATCGCCAGACCAGCGACCGCGGCGGGGAGGTTGCGCGAGGTCCGCCGCGCGCGCCCTGAGATCGCGACGAACACCAGGTACAGCCCGTACAGCGCCCAGCCGAGCGCGAGCCACGGCAGCGCGCGATAGGCGCCGAAGTACTCCGGCGCCGCCAGCAGCCGCACCATCCAGCGCGCGAGCAGCGCCACCGCGCACACGACCACGCCCGTCGCGAGCGCGTAGTAGGTCGTCACGAGCGAGTACAGCCGCGCGGCCTCCTCGTCGCTCTCGACCGAGTACGCCAGCGGCGGCCACGCGTACTGGAAGCCGCGCACCGCCACGAACACGACCGTCGCGAGCTTGATCGCCACCGCGTACTGCCCCGCGGCGGTCTGCGAGAAGACGCGGAACAGGTAGAAGCGGTCGGCCACCTGCAGCGCGTACACGCTCGCGTCCGCCGGCACCGTCGGCAGCCCGAAGCGCAGCATCGCGCGCAGGTCGGAGAGCCTCACGCGCAGCGAGACGCGCCCGCGCAGCACCCACCACAGGCCGAGCACGACGAGCGCCGAGGCGCCGAAGTTGCCGAGCAGCAGTCCGCGCGCGCCCTCGTCCGCGAACACGACGAGCGAGACCGTGAACGCGACCGTCATCGCCACGTTCGTGCCGGACGCGTAGACGTACGCGCGCGCGCGTTCGTCCACGCGCAGCTGCGCGTAGGCCATCTCGAGGTTCGTGAACGCCCACAGGCCGAGCACCGCGCAGTCGAGCAGCAGCGGGTCGCGGAAGCTCAGCAGCAGCTGCGAGAGCGGCCCAGCGAAGAGGAGCGCGAGCAGCGCCGCGAGCGTCGTCGTCCACGCGACCGTCGCCGTCGCGGTGCGCGCGATCCGCGCGCGGCGCTGCTCGTCCTCGTCGTCGAAGTAGAAGCGGACGAACGCCTCGCCCACGCCCGACGCGCAGCAGGATGCTCGAGAGGATCACCGCCGTCAGCAGCGTTTCGGCGGCCCCGTACGCCCGCGTGCCGAGGTGGTGCGTGTACAGCGGCAGCGTCAGCAGCGCGAGCGCCTTCGCGAGGATGTCCCCGAACTGGTACGCCGCGCCGGTCGTGACCAGGCGCTTGAGGTAGCCGAGCACGGCTCAGAAGCTACTCGGCCGGGCGCCGGCCGACGCCCAGCGCCCGTCCTGGCGCGCGAGCGCCACGCCGATACGCGAGCAGCGCCCACGTGAACGGGTCCTCGAGGAAGTCCGCGTACGTCCACGTGTGCAGCACGAGCGCCGCGAAGCACGCCGCGAGGGCGATCCGCGGCGGCGAGCGGCCGGCGCCGCGGAACAGCACGAAGAACGCGCCGAGACGAGCAGCGCGACGTAGAGCGCCAGCCCGACGATCCCCTGCTCGGCGGCGACCGTCACGGGGATCGTGTGCGACGCCGAGGTGGCGTTCTCGGCGGTCCGCCCCGCGTGGCGCTTGTACTCCGTTTCGAACGAGCCCGAGCCGTAGCCCTGCAGCGGGCGTTCGGCGAACAGTTCGAGCCCGCCGGAGATCAGCTTCGTGCGCCCGCTGGTCGCGTTGCTGGTCGAGCCGCCCGAGCCCTTCAGGCCGAAGTGCAGGCTCGTCGGGCGCGAGCAGCACGACCGCCGCCGCGCGAGCGCCACGAGCGCGGCCGCGACACGTAGAGCGTCCGGCGCACGTCCCAGCGCCACGCCGCGAGCACCGCGAGGCCGAGCAGCAGCGCGGCGATGCTCGACTGCGAGAAGCTCGTCACGAGGCCCGCGAGCAGCCACGCGAGCACGCGCCGCGCCGATCAGCATGTCGCGCCGGCGCGCGCTCCACAGCACGACCGTCGTGACGGCGATCATCACGAGCGCGAGGAAGCGCCCGTAGATGTTCGGGTCGAAGAACAGCGAGTTGACGCGGAAGTAGTTGTCGTACTGGTTGGCCGCGACGACCTTCGGGTTCAGGAACAGCGCCTTGCGCGCGTACTCGACGAAGCCGATCCCGGCGAAGAGCGACCGCCAGCGCGACCGCCACGCGCGAGGCAGCGCAGCAGCAGCTCGCGCGTCCAGCGCACGTCGCGCAGCAGCACGAACAGCAGCGCGAACGGCACGTAGAAGAACGCGATGTTCTCCGCGCGCCTTGCGCGTGGTCGGCGGAGTAGATCGCCTGCAGCGCGTACAGCGCCGACCGCCGCGAACAGCAGCCACTGCAGCCGCGCGGCGAGGTCCAGCAGGCGAGCTCGCGCGGCGAGCGCGCCCGGCTCCTGCCGCGCGGCGCCGCCGCGACGCGCCGCGCGCGCAGCCGCAGGCGCGGGAGCAGGTAGCGCGATCGTGCCGGCCGCGACCACCAGGTACAGCGGGATCAGCAGGTTGACGGTCCGCCCGTCGGCGGAGATCGGCAGCCTGAACGGCAGCGCGAGGATCGCCAGCAGCGGGAACGCCTCCGCGTGCGCGGCGCATCAGCGACGCACGAGCAGCCGCGATCACGACGCGCCGCCGCCGAGCAGCGCCGCGGCGATCGTCCCGGCGCTCGGCAGGCTCGTCGCCGAGCGCGCGCTCAGCGCCGCTCACCGGCCGCACCAGCGTGAAGCTCCGCGGCGAGAGCACCGCGCGGCCCTGCTGGCGCAGAGCTCACGCGCACGCGGTATTCGCCGGCGGGCGCGAGCGGGCCCGTGTTGTCGGGCAGCAGGATCGAGCGTGCCGCGTCGGGCTCGTCGAGCATCGCGTGTAGCCGTGCGGCGCTGCCGCGGCGCCCGTTCCAGCGCAGCGAGAACTGTTTGTAGCGGGGCACCGGGTAGTCGCGCACAGCGTCGCGACGATGTCGCCCGCGGAGTCGATGATCGTGACGGTGACGCGCGTCGGCGCTGGCGAGCTTGAAGGAGATCGCCTCCTGCGTTGACGTGGCCGGCCGGGGTCGGCGAGAAGTAGGGCGTCAGCTTGAACGTTCTGCACGACCGTCGGCGTGTGCTTGAGGCGCTGCGTCACGAAGAACGCGGCGAAGCAGGCGAGCACGAGCAGCGCGAAGACGACCTGCGCGAGCGGATCGGCGCTCGCTGCGCGGCGCGGCCCGGCGCGCGCCGCGCTGCCCCGCCCCCGCGGCCGCTCGCTCAATCCGCCGCCGCCCAGCGCGAAGCGCTCGACGGTGTCCGAGCGCAGGCCCGAGGCGCAGCGTCTCCAGCGAGAGCACGTCGGCGGGGGCGATGTTGCCGAGGTTGCACTCGGTGCCGAAGTGCTTGAGCAGCCACACCTGCTGCGCGCTGCTGCGGCGCGTCGAAGATCAGGCGCGTCGGGGTCGATCGCGTGGGCGATCTCGTCGATCAGCCCGGTGCGCAGCTCGCCGTTGGCGCGGTAGATGCCGGCGGTGCCGGACTCGCGCGCCTCGGCGATCACCTTCCACGCGCCCGCCTCGAGGTCGCGTTCGATCTGTTCGACCCAGACGTACGGCGCCATGATGAAGTCCGCGTCCTTGCTGCCGACCTCGGCGAACACGATGAACTCGCTGCGAGAGCCGTTCGATCAGCTCGCGCTTGACCTCCGGCGTCGAGCGTCGATCGTGCCGTCGGAGATCTCGACGTGGCGCGAGCCCGAGCTCGCGCAGCCACGCGATCAGCCCGTCGACCCGGCCCTGGCGGATCGCGATCTCGGTCAGCGTGCCGCCGAGCACGACCGGGATGCCGTGCGCGCGCGTAGCGCTCGAGCTTCGGCTGCAGGTTGGCGCTCACCAGCGCCGTGCCCCAGCCGAGCTTGACGATGTCGACGCTGGCGCCGGCGACCTCGAGCAGGCCGTCGACCTCGGCGACCGACAGGCCGCGGTCGATCACGTGGGTGATGCCCGTGCTCGCGCGGCTTGGCCGAGCGCGCGGGGATGTCGAGGAAGCCGGCTATGGCGTCGTGGCCTTGTCGGCGCCGACGATCACCACCACCTTCGCCGAGCCGGCGAGCGCGGCGACGGCCGATTCCATCGGCTGCACCTGGGTGACCGACAGCGAGCGCGCGACGCCTTCGGCGTCGGCCTGGTGGCCGCTGGCGTACTCGACCACCGTCACCTGGCTCGGCGCCGGGCGGGCGCCCGTTGAGCGCGGTCGCCTGCGAGTAGCCGCGCTGCTGCAGCGCGCTCGACGACGCGGTGCGCGAGGCCCGTCGTTTCGGTGCCGTTGAGCACCGTGACGGTCGTTTCCGCGGCGTTCGCCGGGGGCGCGTCTTGGAGCTGGTGCTGGTTTTCTTCGCGTGCGCGTTGGTGGGTTTCGTTCCGTGCTCACGACGGTCGCTCGACGGCGTGGACTGCGTGCCTTTGTCGGACGAGGAGCCTCCGCCGAGCGACCGTCACGGCGAGGATCACCACCACGACGACGACCAGCACGCCGCCGAGCGATCAGCACCGTGGTGCGACGAGGTGAGCCGCGCATCGGCGCCGGGCGCGTGGCGAGCCTGGGGCGAGCCCGGCGCTGCACGCGCTACCCGCCGGCGCGCGCGGCGGCACGCCAGACGCGGCCGCCGCGGAGGCCGGCGGTGGGGCTGCGCCGGCGCTCGCCCGGGCGCGGGCGGTCGGCGGTGGCGGGCGGCGGGGCGCCTGGGTCGGCGGCGGGCTGGCGGCTCGCGGCGAGGCGGCGGCAGCGGCGCCGCAGGACGCGGCGCCGCGGCGGGCAGCCGGCGCGCCGGCGGGGCCGGCGCGCCCGGACCGTTGGCGGACGGCGAGACTGGTCTGGCGAGGCCGCGGGCGCCGCTGCGCGGCGGCGGCCGCTGAGGCGGGGCGCGGCAGCGGAGCCTGGCCAGGCGCGGCGGCGCCGCCGTCGCGGGTGGCGCCGGCAGCGGCGAGCCCGGCGTGAGCGGGCGACCGGGCGGTGGGCGTCTGACCGGTGGCGGGCGTGTGCCCTGGGACGGGGGGCCGGGCCGGCGGCGACGGTGGCTGGCCGGGCGGCCGGCGGGCGCGACGCGGGCGTCGGCGGTTGGCCGGAGACGGCGGGCTGGCCCCGGGCGCGGGCGGTCGGCCGGGGGCACAGGCGATCCGGGCGACGGCGCGCCGTGGGCTGTGACTGGCCGAGTGGCGGCTGGCCTGGGCGGGCCTGCGGCGCGCCGGCCGGTGAGGCGGGCGCTGAGGGCTGCGGCTGGCCGGGAAGCGCGGGAGCGCCCGCGGCGGTCAGCGGCTGGGCCGCAGGTACGGGCTGGCCGATCGGCGTGCCGACCACACGCGTGGCGGCGGCCTGCGCCCGTGGCAGCGGCGGCGCGCGTGTGGATCGGCTGGCGCGCGCGGCACCGGCCTGCGGCCTGCACGGCCTGGGGCTGCTGCGCGCGCGGCGCGGCCGCGGCGATGACGCGCTGCTCGATTTCGGCGGCGCGCTCGGGCGCGCGGCCGGCCCACTCGCGCAGGCGCTTGATCTCGCGCGCCTGCGAGAAGACGAGCAGCGAGAGCACGGCGATCCCGACGCAGCGCGGCGAACGCGGCGATCGCGCCGATCTGGGTGAAGGTGCTCGAAAGCGAGAGCGCGAGCGGCAGAGACGTCATGAATTGGGGGAGTGTACGAGGGGCGCAGGCGCATCGCGCTGCCGTCCGGGGCCGCCGTCCCGCGGCCGTGCGCCCGGGGCGGCCGGGCGCGGCTCGCCCTGCTGCGGCGCTCGGCGGCTCGCGGCGCTCGGCGGACAGCTCGGAGACCTTCGCCGCCAGGCCGGCGGCGTCGCCCTCGAGCACGAGCAGGCCGATCTCGGCGAACATCGACTCGACCGCCTCGACCGCCAGCGGCTCGCGCTCGGCGCAGCAGGATCTTCTCGGCCTCGGTCGGGACGCGCGCGCTCGTAGCTGTTGAACAGCTCCTCGTGGAGCTTCTCGCCGGGCCGCGCGCCGACGATCTCGATGTCGATGTCGCGGTCGGGATCGAGGCCCGAGAGATCGATCATCGCGCGCGCGAGGTCGACGATCCTGACGGGCTCGCCCATGTCGAGCACGAACACCTTCGCCGCGCCCGGCCATCGCCGCGCGCGCGTCCATCGCCGCGTCCGTCGCCGTTGCACCACGACTCGGCGGCGCGGGTCGGTCGAGGCGAGCGAGCCGGAGCGGATGATCAGCTGGACGGCCTCGGGGATCGTCATGAAGTAGCGGGTCATGCGCTCGTCGGTGACCGTCACCGGCCCGCCGCGCTCGATCTGGCGGCGGAAGATCGGCACGACGCTGCCGGAGGAGCCGAGCACGTTGCCGAAGCGCACCGCCGCGTAGCGCGGTGCTCGGGGAAGCGGGCCGTGGCGGCCTCCAGCGCGAACTCGGCGAGCGCCTTCGACGCGCCCATCACGGTCGCGGGCGCGACGGCCTTGTCGGTGGAGACGAGCACGAAGCGCGCGACGCCCGAGCTCGCCCGCGACGTGCGCGACGACGCGCGTGGCGATCGCGTTGTTGCGAACCGCCTCGACGGGGTTGGCCTCCATCAGGCCGACGTGCTTGTAGGCGGCGGCGTGGAAGACGACGGTCGGGCGGTGCTCGGCGAAGACCTCGCGCATGCGCTCCTCCTCCTTGCAGTCGGCGAGCACCGCCGCGAGCATCGAGGACGGCACGTGGCGCTCGTCCTCGCAGCTCGCGCTGGATCGAGAAGAGGTTGTCCTCGGCGTGGTCGAGCAGCACGATCCGGTGCGGCTCGACGCGCGCGATCTGGCGGCACAGCTCCGAGCCGATCGAGCCGCCCGCGCCCGTGACGAGCACGGTCTGCGCCGGCGAGGTAGGCGCCGACGCGCTCGAGCTCCATGTGCACGGGCTCGCGGCCGAGCACGTCCTCGACGCGCACCTCGCGCATCTGGCGCGCGAGCGCGCCGCGGGTCTGCAGCAGCTCGAACACCGTCGGCAGCGTGCGCACGGGGATCGCCGCGCGGCGCGGCACTCGCGCACGATGCGCGCGCGCGTCGAGCCGGGCGCCGAGGGAATCGCGATGATCACTTCGTCGGGCTCGGCGTCGTCGAGGATGCGCGGCAGGTCGGCTTCGGTGTTGCCGCGCACGCGCACGCCGTCGATGCGCAGCCGCGCTTGCGCGGGTCGTCGTCGAGGAAGCCCGACCGGGATCAGGCCGAGCTCGCGGTTGCGCATGATCTCGCGCAGCGACCATCCGCCCGCCCTCGCCGGCGCCGGCGATCAGGACCGTGCGCTGGCCCTTGCGCGCCGCAGCGGAAGGCCGCGAGCGGGCGGCGCTCGTAGAGCGCTGCGCGCGAGCGCGCGGACGCCGACGAGGAACACGAGCGCGAGCAGCGCGAACAGCACGATCACGCCGTTCGGCAGCACGACGGCGACGGTGCTGTGGTGGTGGTGGTCGCCGTTGACGACACCGCGGTAGCTGTGGACGGGGCGGAGCACGTCGATCGCCGACGACCGTGAGCAGCACGATCACGAGCACCACGGCGCGCACGACCGCCTCGTAGTCGCGCTGGCCGGCGTAGCGCCAGCGGCGCTGGTAGACGCGCGCGAGCACGAGCACCGGCAGGCTCCCGAGCGCGCACCCACCAGATGGTGGCTTCGCGCAGGTGCGCGTACTGAGTCGGCGGGCCGCTGTCGAAGCGCAGCTGGAAGGCGAGGTAGTACGCGAGCGCGACCAGCGCCCCGTCCACTGCGAGCTGCGGCAGCGAGTGACGGTGGAGCGGAAGGGCCGCCGAGCGGATCCGTCGGCGCATTGCGCGAGATTGTAAGGGCCCTGCCAGACACGGAGCGTCCCGGCGAGGCCGTCAGGACGCGCGCTGCGAGCGGGGAGAGCAGCAGCTCGAGCAGCAGGCGCGGGTCGCGGCGGACGCGCGCGGTCGCGCGCCGGTGCGCTCGCGCTGGCCAGATCGAGCTCGTCGGCGCTGCTCGAGCGTGCGCAGGCGGCCTTCCGCGATCAGGCGCTCGTCGACCGCGCCGAGGCGGCCCTGGAAGGTCGTGTAGACGGGCGTGCCGAGCGCCACCGCCTCGCGGTTCATCGTGCCGCCGGCGGAGATCACGAGGTCGGCGTGGGCGATCAGCGACTGGGCGTCGATCGCGTCGCTCGGGCACGACGAAGCCGCCGCGACGCGCGCAGCTCCTCGCGCTGGGAGTCCACGCGCGGCAGCACCACCGGCTGCACCCCCTCGCGCGCCGCCGCGCGCAGGCGCTCGCAGCACGCCGGCGAACAGGTCGTTCTCGAAGCGGTGGTAGAGCGAGACCTCGGGAGGCGTGCGCACGACCACGATCGGGCGCGCCGCGATCGAGCCCGAGCTCGTCCAGCACGGCCGTGCTCGGGCTCGAAGTCCGCGAGGTAGTACTCCTCCTTGAGTCCCTCATAGGAGCGCAGCTTGCCGCGCGCGCCGTAGCGCGCGAGGCGCTCGGGCGGGATCGCGTCGGGCACGACCACCGCGCGCGCGAGGCGGCAGTTGACGTTGTGCTGGACGGTCGCCCACTCGTAGTCGAACATCGTCGAGCTGGGGATCCGCAGCAGCGCGGCCGCGACGGTGACGTCGTTGGAGCCGTGGCCGAGCGCGATGTCGAAGCGCCCGCCTGCAGCGCGAGCTCGCCTGCGCCGCGCCCAGCGCACGAGCGCGGTCGAGCGCGAGGCCAGGCCGCCGGCCTTGGCGGCGAGGCGCCCGCCGCGGTGATGGCCGATGGCGGTGTGGTCGATCTCGAGGCGGTCGCACAGCTCGAGCGTCTGCGCGAAGTCGCGCGCGGTCACGCGCACCTCGTGCCCGTCCGCCTGCAGCCGCTCGATCAGCGGGCGCATGACGAGCACGTGGGGGCTGTTGGTCAGGTCGATCCAGACGCGCATCCGCGAGGGACGGTAACGCTCCGGCGCGGCGAGGCCTTCGGCGCGACGGGGACGTCGCAGGTATCGTTGCCCGCGATGCTCGTCCTCGCCTCGATCTCCGAAACGCTGGTCAACGAAACCTCGCACTTCGTGCGCGAAGCGGGGCTGCCGGCGATCTTCGCTGCTGATGGCGTCCGAGAGCGCCTGCATCCCGATCCCCTCCGAGGCGACGATGCTGTTCGCGGGCTTCGCCGTCGCCGACCCCGGCCAGAGCGCCGCCCACCACCACCTGACGATCGTCGGGGATCGTGCTCGCGGGGCTGGCTGGGCAACCTCGTCGGCTCGTGGATCGCCTACGGCGTCGGGCGCGGCGGGCGCCTGGAGCTGATCGAACGCCACGGCGCGTGGCTGCACATGAAGCCCAGCCACATCGAATGGGCGGACCGCTGGTTCCAGCGCTACGGCGAGGCCGATCGGTGCTTCTTCAGCCGCATGCTGCCGATCGTGCAGGACGTTCATCTCGCTGCCGGCGGGCGTCGCCGAAGATGCCGTTCTGGCGCTTCACGGTGTTCTCGCTGATCGGCTGCCTGCCGTGGGTGCTCGGGCTGGCGATCGCGGGTCACGCGGTCGGCAGCGACTGGAAGAGCGTGCGCAAGAGCTTCGAGTACGTCGACTACGCGATCGTCGCGCTGGTCGTCGTGGGGCATCGCCTACGTCGTCGTGCGCCGGCGGCGGCGAACGCCGCGAGCCGGCGGGCGATGCCGCCGGCTGAGCGGACGCTCGCGCTTCGCCACGCCGTGGCGCTCGGCCTGCTGCAGGGCCCCGTCGAGCTGCTGCCGATCTCCTCCTCGGGGCACACAGCGCTGATCCCGTGGCTGGCGGGTTGGCCATACGCGGAGCTGGACGGGGAGCTGCGCAAGTCGTTCGAGGTCGCGCTGCACGCCGGCGCGGGCGTGGCGCTGGCGATCGACATGCGCGGCGCAGCTGCTGGCGCGAGGCCTCGCGCATGGACGCTGCGCCGCGCGTGCATGCTCGCGCTGTCGCTCGCGCCGCCGGTGTCGCCGGGCTTCACGCTGCGCGGTCGCATCGAGCGGCAGCTCGGCGGGCCCCGCTCGATCGCCGTGGGCCTGACCGTGGGGGCGATCGCGATGGCGATCGCGGACACGCGCGAGGCACGGGGAAGCAGCGAGCAGACGCGCGCGGCGGTGGACGCGGGGCCGGCCGACGGCCTCGCGCTCGGCCTCGCGCAGGCGAGCGCGCTGATCCCGGGGGTCTCGCGCAACGGCGCGACGCTCACGGCGGCCCGCGCGCGCGGGTTCGACCGCGAGGGCGCGCACGCGCTCTCGTGGAGCGTCGCGCTGCCGGTGATCCTCGGGGCGAGCGCGCTGAAGGGCGCGCGGCTGCTGTCCGACGGCGTTCCCCGGCAGGCGCGCGGGGGGCTGGCGCTGGGCGGCCGCGAGCGCGTTCGTCTCGACGCTCGCCAGCGCTGCGCGTCCTGCGCGAGCGCGAGGCGCCGGTCCGCTGCTTCCCTACTCGCTCTACCGGTGCCTGCTGGCGCGGCCTGGTGCTGGCGCGCGTGCGCCGCGAGCGGAGGGCCCCCGCGTGACCCCGCTCGGCACGCTGATCGGCGGGCGCTACCGGCTCGACGCGGAGATCGGGCGCGGCGGCATGTCGACGGTGTACCGCGCGTTCGACACGGTGCTCGAGCGGCCGGTGGCGATCAAGCTGATGCACCGCGAGATCGCCACCGACTCCGACCAGCTCGAGCGCTTCCGGCGCGAGGCGCGCTCGGTGGCGCAGCTCAACCATCCGCACGTGGTCACCGTGATCGACGCCGGCGAGGAGCCCTCCGGCGAGGCGCACGGCGAGGGCGGCGTGGCACGGCGACGGAGGTGGAACCCCCTACATCGTGCTCGAGTACGTCGAAGGCGAGACGCTCAAGGACGTGATCCGCCGCGAAGGTCCGCTGGAGATCCCGCAGGCGATCGCCTACGCGATCGAGATCGCGCGCGCGCTCGGCGCGGCGCACGAGCGTCAGATCGTGCACCGCGACGTCAAGCCGCACAACGTCCTGATCAGCGCCGAGGGCGGCGCGAAGATCACCGACTTCGGGATCGCGCGCACGCTCACCGAGGAGGGCCTGACGATGGCGGGGCGCGTGCTCGGCACGACCGACTACGTCTCGCCCGAGCAGGCGCTCGGGCAGCCCGTGACGGGACAGTCGGACCTCTACTCGCTGGGCATCGTGCTGTACGAGATGCTCACCGGGCGACGTGCCCTTCCACGGCGACTCGCCGGTGGCGGTGGCGATGAAGCACGTGCGCGAGGACATCCCCGACGTGCAGCTGCGGCGGCCGGAAATCTCCGCCGCGACCGCCGCGGTCGTCGACCGCGCCGTGGCCAAGGACCTCGCGCTGCGCTACCCGGACGCGGCGAGCATGGTCGCCGACCTCGAGGAGGTGCTCGCGGTCGAGGCGTCGCGCTCGGGACAGGCGACGGGCGAGGTGACGACCGTGCTGCGGACGCTGCCGGGCAGGGCGCGACGGCGGCTGCCGTGGCGGATGCGCCACCCGGCGCGCTGGCTGCTGTCGCTGGTGGTGCTCGCGGGCGGTCGTGGCGATCGCGCTGGTGCTCGCCGCGCACCAGACGCACCGCGGCACGGGCGTCGCGGGCGGCGCCGACCCACGCGGGGCTCGTGCAGGTGCAGCTCGCGGAGACCGCCGCGCACGGCTACAACCCGTTCGGCACGGGGCCGGAAAACCGCGACCAGGTGGAGAACGTCGTCGACAACGACCCGAACACCACGTGGAGCACCGAGCAGTACTACGAAGGCACGCTGAAGAAGGCGGGCGGAGTCGGGCTGGGCGTCTACCTCGACGCCGCGCCCGGCGTGGCGGCGAGGGCGATCGAAATCCAGACGCCGACGCCCGGCTTCGCGGTGCAGATCTACGTGGCCGACCACATCGACCTGAAACTGCCGTACGGCAGCTCGGAGCCGCTGAGCGACGCGGGGCTGGCAGGGGCCAGTGGGGGCGAGCCCGCGCGTGCAGCAGCGGCGAACGCATCCGCCTGAAACTGCTGGGACAGTCCCACCGCTACTACCTGGTGTGGATGACCGCGCTGCCGCCTGGGCGCGCAGTCGGCGACGATCGCCGACCTGACGCTGTTCAGGTGACGGTGATGCGCGCCGGGCGCGCGGATGCCAGGCCGCCGAGTCAGTGGACGTAGGAGCGCAGCTGCTCGTGGCGCTCGAGCGCGAGACGGCAGAGGCGGTCGACCAGCTGCGGGTAGGGAACGCCGGAGGCGTCGAGCAGCTTTGCGTAGACGCTCGTGGGCGTGAAGCCCGGCATCGTGTTCAGCTCGTTGACGAGCACCGTCTCGCCGTCGACGAAGAAGTCCACGCGCGCGAGGCCGTCGCAGCCGCTGGCGAGGAACGCCTCCAGCGCGAGCTCGTCTGACCCGCTCGCGGCGCGCCGGCGGAGATCCGCGCGGGAATCCTCAGCTCCATCCCGCCGGGCGTGTACTTGGCCGTCGTAGTCGTACCACTCGCCGGCGAACACGATCTCGCCCGGCTCGGAGACGAACCCCGGCTGCGCGTCGCCGGACGTGTCGATCGCGGGCGCTCCGAGCACGCCGCACTCGACCTCGACGCCGCCCGCCAGCGCCTCGACGATCACGAGCCCGTCGTGGGCGAACGCCTGCTCCAGCGCGTCGGCGAGGTCGTGGCGCTGGGTCACCTTGACGATCCCGACCGAGGAGCCGAGGTGCGCGGGCTTGACGAACACCGGCAGCTCCGAGCGCGGCGATCTCCGTGAGCACGCGATCGCGTTCGGAGCGCAAGCGCTCGGCGCGCACGCCGACGTAGTCCACCTGGGGGATGCCCACGGCCGACATCAGCTCGCTTGAACAGGACCTTGTCGAGGCACACCGCCGAGGCTGCCACGCCGGCGCCCACGTAGGGGACGTCGAGCGTCTCGAGCAGGCCCTGCACCGTGCCGTCCTCGCCGAAGGGGCCGTGCAGGACCGGGAAGACGACGTCCGCGTCGAGCAGCCCGCCGCCCGGCGTCACGCTGAGCGTCTCGCCGTCGAGGCGCCAGACGCCGTCGCGCCCGATCTCGACCCAGATCGCGTCGTGGCCGGCCGCGAGCAGTCCGTCGCGGACCGCGGCGGCCGAGGAGAGCGAGACGTCGTGCTCGGAGGAGCGCCCGCCGGCCAGCACCGCGACGGTGAGCGCTCCGAGTGTGTGTGAAGTGGAGCTCATACGTGTCTTTCCGATCATCCGGCCCCGGCGGGCGGCGGCGTTGGGGACGGGGTGGTGGTCGTGGTGGAGGTGGTCGGCGTGGTCTGCTGGCTGAGCGAGCCGATCGCGATCGTGACGGTGGAGCCCTTGTGCGCCTTGGCCGCGGGCGCAGGGCTCTGTTTCAGAACGATTCCCACCTGTGTCGCGTCGCTCGTCGCTTCGTTGACGGTTTTGACCGTGAAGCCGGCCTTTTCGAGCGTGCCCACGGCCTGCACTTCGCTCTGGCCGACGACGCTGGGCACGGCCACTTCCCTTGGTTCCTTGGCCACCGTCAGGTTGACCTTGCTGCCCGCGCGCACCGATCTGCCGCCGTTGGGGTCCTGCGACATCACGGTGCCGGCGGGTTGCGTGGTGGAGACCTTTTCCGTGACGCTGCCGAGTGCGAGTTTCGCTTCTTCGAGCGTCGCTTCGGCGGCGGTGAGCGTCTCGCCGCTGACGTCTGGGACGGTCACGGGCGCGGGGCCGCTGGAGACGAGCACGGTGACGGCGCTGCCGAGCTGCACCTCGGTGCCGGCCGGCGGTTCGGTGCCGATCACGACGCCGGACTTCACCGTGGGGTCCGCCTGCGCCTTGCTCGTCGGCTTGAAGCCGGCTTTGCGCAACTGCGCGGCGGCGCGCGCGGCGGTCAGCCCGGCGACGTCGACGAGCGCCGCGCTGGCCGGCCCGCCGGAGACGACGATGCTCACGCGGCTGCCCTTTTCGACGCGCGCTCCGGCGGCGGGCGACTGGCTGATGACGAGGCCGATCGGGACGGTCGTGCTCGCGGCGAGCGAGGGCACGGGGTTGAGCCCCGCTCGGCGCAGGCTCGCGCCGGCGGCCTGTTCGCTCTGCGCCGGCGACGTTCGGCACGGTGACCATCTGCTTGGACTGCAGCAGCAGCACGGCGAGGATGGCCGCGGCGACGAGGACGGCTGCGGCGAGCCCCCACCACAGCGCTCGGCGCCGGCGAGCCCGCTCGTCGGGCGGCGGTGGCCCGTATCCGGGGTCGAAGCCGGCGGGGGCCACGAGCAGCGAGCCCGTGGCGGGCAGCGCGGGGTGCGGCTGGACGTGGTGGACGTGGTCCTCGACCACGGTCGCGGCCGCAGCGTCGGAGAACGTGCGGCAGCAGCTCGCGCTCGTGCTCGAGCGCGGCGATCAGCTCGTCGGCGTCGGCGTAGCGCGCGGCCGGGTCCTTGGCGAGCGCGCGCAGCACCACGGCGTCGAGCGACGGCGGCACGGCGGGGTTCAGCTCGCTCGGCGGACGCGGCGCGGCGGAGACCTGCTTGAAGGCGATCGCGACGGCCGTCTCGCCCTCGAACGGCACGACGCCGGTGAGCAGCTCGTAGAGGATCACGCCGACCGAGTAGAGGTCGGACGCGGCGCTGACGGTGTAGCCCTGCGCCTGCTCGGGCGAGAGGTACTGGGCGGTGCCCATGATCGAGCCCGTGAGCGTCATGTCGGAGGCGCCCGCGCGGGCGATGCCGAAGTCGGTGACGCGCGCGCGTCCCTCCTCGTCGAGGATCACGTTGTGCGGCTTGAGGTCGCGGTGGATGACGCCGCGGCGGTGCGCGAAGCGTGCGGCGCGCAGGATCTGCACGACGATGTCGATAGCGCGGTCTGCCGGCTCGAGCGGCGCCGTCCTCGCGCACGATCGCCTTCAGCGAGCGTCCGGCGACGTACTCCATGGCGATGTAGTAGGTGCCGTTCCACTCGCCGCGGTCGAAGATCGCGACGATGTTGGGGTGCGACAGCGCGGCGGCGCTGGAGGCCTCGCGGCGGAAGCGCTCGACGAACTCCTGGTCTTCGGCGAAGTGGTGGTGCAGGATCTTGACGGCGACCTCGCGCCCGAGCAGCTGGTCCTGGGCGAGGTACACGTCGGCCATGCCGCCCGAGCCGAGGCGCGAGATCACCCGGTAGCGGCCGTCGATGATCGTGTCGGGGTCAATCATGGAGCAGGCTTTCCATCACCTCTCGGGCGACGGGGGCGGCGAACGACGCGCCCTGGCCGGGGACGCCCTGGAGCGTCACCGCGATCGCGACCCTGGGGTTGGCGGCGGGCGCGAACGCGATGAACCAGACGTTGTTGATGGCTGTTGCCGATCTGCGTCTCCGCCGTGCCGGTCTTGCCCGCGACCTGCACGCCGGGGATCTGCGCGGCGGTGCCGGTGCCTTCGTTGACGACCGCTTCCATCATCGACGTGACGGCGGTGGCGGTCGACGGCTTCATCACGACCGACTGCACGCGTGGGCGAGATCCTCTGCACGGTCTGCCCTTCGGAGTCGACGATGCGGTCGGTCATGTGCGGCACCATCAGCGTGCCCGTGGTTGGCGACGGCGGCGGCGACCTCGGCCATCTGCAGCGGGGTGACCTCGAGTTTGTCCTGGCCGATGCCCATGCGCCCGACGTCGACGTGCGGGCTGGTGGGCGCGATCGAGCCGCTTCGCCCGGCGTACTCGCCGCTGCTGGACATCTCGTTCGGCGGGGTAGTCGAGCTGGGGCTTGCGGTCGAAGCCGAAGCGGTTCATGTAGCGCGCCATCGTCGGCTTGCCGAGGCTGTTCGGCGACCTGCGCCCAGACGGTGTTGACCGAGTGCGCGAGCGCCTCGGTGAGCGTGATCTGCGCCGAAGCTCTCGTTTTCGTCGTTCTGCAGCGGCGACGCCGGAGATGAGGATGTCGTTGCGGCCGCTGACCGCGGAGTCCGGCGTGAACTGGCCGGTGTCGATCGCGGCGGTGGCGGTCACGACCTTGAACGTCGAGCCGGGCGCGTAGCCGAACTGGGTGGCGCGGTTGACGAGCGGTTTGCCGGTGGTGTCGTTGGTGAGCGCCTTCGTAGGCGCGTTCGGAGCGCAGCGCGTTGGGGTCGTAGCTCGGCGAGGAGGCCATCACGGTGACCGCGCCGCTGCGCGGTTCGAGCGCGACGATCGCGCCGCTGGTGGCCCGCGAGCGCGGCGTTCGCGACCTGCTGCGCGGTCGGGTCGAGCGTGGTGATGACCTTGTCGCCGCGCGGTTCCTTGCCCTGCAGCTGGTCGAGGATGCGCTGCAGGTCGCGTGCCGGATTTGCCGTTGAGCGCGGCGTTGCGGTAGCGCTCGAGGCCGGTGCTGCCGAGGTCGGTGTTGAGTAGTAGCCGATCGCGTGGGCGAACTCTTCGCCCGTCGGGTAGGTGCGCTGGTAGATGCCTTCGCCGCGCGGCACGCTGCGCGCGAGCACGGTGCCGTCCGCCGCGAGGATCGGCCCGCGGTCGATGCGCTGCTGCTCGAGCAGCAGGCGCGCGTTGAGCGTGTTTTCGCGCAGCGAGGACGCTTCGAAGATCGTCCAGCGCGAGGTGAACGCGACAGCAGCGCGAACAGCAGCACGACGAGGCCGTAGAGACGGATGATCGGGCGGTTCATGCCGCGCCTCATTCGAGCTGGCCCAGTTCGAGGCTGCGGATCAGCGACGCGGCGTTGGCTTCCGAGCGCAGCGAGTGGTCGAGCAGCGTGTTGCGGCGCTGGGGCGTGAGCGTCGAGGCGCTGACGCCGGAGACGTAGCTGGCTGCTGTAGAGCGCGAGGTCGCCGGGGAGCCGCGAAGGGCACGCCCTGGTAGAGCGTCACGAGCCCGCGGTCGTTGGTGCCGATGAAGTAGACCGACTGCAGCGCGAGGTAGCGCGGCGCGCCGAGCAGCGCCGAGCACGGCGAGCAGCGCCGCGAGCATGCGCCGGCCTGCGCATGCGCCGGCGGGCGCGGCCGCCGGGCGCGGTGGGCGCCTGAGCGGAGCGCGGCGGCGCGCGGGCGTCGCGGCCGCGCGGCCGCGCGGACGTCCGGCGCAGACTGCGACGCGCGAGCCTCCGGCGCGGCGCTGCGACACGATCGCGGGCAGGTCGGTCATGCGTGTCCTGCTCGTGCGCGGCGGCGAGCTGCTCGGCGCTTCACCTCCTCGAGGCGGAGCAGCACGACGGTGATGTTGTCGCGCCCGCCCGCGTCGTTGGCGGCCGCGATCAGCGCCTCGCCGGCGTCGTGCAGGCGCGGGTTGGCGAGCAGGATCTCGGCGATGCGCCTGCTCGGAGATCATCGTGGTGAGGCCGTCGCTGCAGAGCAGGTAGACGTCGCCGGCGCGCGCGTGAAAGGAGCGCGTGTCGACCTCCACCGTGCCCTCGGGCCCGAGCGCGCGCGTGATCACCGAGCGCTGCGGGTGCTCGACGGCCTCCTCGGGCGTGAGCTGGCCCTGGCGCATCAGCTCGTCGACGAGCGAGTGGTCGTCGGTGAGGCGCAGCAGCTCGCCGTCGCGCAGGCAGTAGGCGCGGCTGTCGCCGACGTGGGCGATCGCGACGTCCTCCTCGCCGACGTAGACGGCGGTGAGCGTCGTGCCCATGCCGGCCTGCTCGGCGTTCGCGTGCGAGAGCTCGTGGATGCGCGCGTTGGCGCTCTGCGCGAGCTCGGCGAGCGCGGGCTCGGGCTCGGCGGCGTCGGGCAGGCCGGGCTGGAAGGACTCGACGGCGATGCGCGAGGCGACCTCGCCGGCCTGCGCGCCGCCCATCCCGTCGGCGACGACGAACAGCGGCGAGCGCGCGAGCAGCGAGTCCTCGTTGGCGCGCCGCTGGCGGCCGGTGTCGCTCCCGGCGTACTGCTCGGCCACGCGCAGCATCTCAGTCGACCTCGAAGGTGAATTCGCTGTCGCCGATGCGCACCCGGTCGCCGGGGTGCAGCGGCCTGGGCGTCTGCAGCAGCTCCTCGTTGAGATAGGTGCCGTTGGTGGAGTCGAGGTCTTCGATCACGACGATGTTGCCCTGCTCGTAGATGCGCGCGTGGCGCGAGGAGGCGAAGGGATCCTCGAGCCGGATCTCCGCGCGGTCGCCGCGGCCGAGCACGAGGTCGCCGTCGAGGTCGTAGATCATCCCCGCGTCGTGGCCGGGCGCGCGCTCGACGACGAGCCGCGGCGACGCGCTGGGCGGCGTCGACGCTGCCGAGCGTGGAGGCCGAGTGCAGGCCGGTGGCGTCGGGTGGGATCGCGTGCGGCTGCCCGCCGCGCTCGGGCGCGAGCGCGGTGGCGTCGGCGCGCAGGTCGCGGCGGGCGCTGCGGGCGACCCACAGCAGGAACAGGTAGAGCACGGCGAGGAAGCCGAACTTCAGCGCGACCGATACGGGCTCGAGCGTGTTCATGCAGACTTCGAAGAGCGAGCTCGGTCGAGCCGAGCTCGATGCGATCGCCGGGGTGCAGCGGCTGGGCGCCGCGCGATCGGGTGCCCGTTGACGAGCACGCCGTTGGTCGAGCCGAGGTCCTCGATCGTCCAGCCCTCCGCCGCCGGGCGGATCTCCGCGTGATGGCGCGAGATGCCGGCGTCGTCGAGCACGATCTCGCAGTCGCGGCTGCGCCCGATCGACCCCGCCCGTGGGCGGCACGAGCAGCCGGCGCGCCGCCGACGACCAGCAGCGCGCGCGTGGTCGCTGCGCTGGCCGCGCGCGTCGTCGAGCGGTCCGCGGACGCGCGCGGAGGTGCTGTAGATCATCGTCTGGCCGTGCTGTTCGGGCTCGGCGGCGGCGCGTTGGCGATGCTCATCACTGTGATCGTCGGGGCGGACCAAGCGCGCCTGGATCCCGAACTCGCCGAGCGCGCAGGCGCTCGTCGGTGTGGAAGGAGATCTGCAGCGCTGCGAGGCGAGGATCAGGTCCTCGCGGCGGGCGTGCTCGAGCAGATAGCCGCACAGCTCGTCGATCACCTCGTGCTCGACCCCCTCGTAGCGCTCGCGGTCCTCCGGCGAGAGCCACACCGAGTACTCGTTGGGCACGTACACGCGCGAGACCGACACGGTGCGGTGCGCGTCCATCTCGCGGGCGAGCTTGCGCGCGAGTTCCATCGGGCGCACCTCCGAGCGGAAGGCGCGTCCGAAGGCGCCCTCGACGAGGTTGGCGATCGTGGTCTCGACGCTCTTGAGCAGGTTCATCGCGTGACGGCTCGGCCGTCCGGTCGCAGATCGGCCGGCCGAGCCGTCAGCCATGCTACGCACCCGGGGCGGGACAGGTCAGACGGGGCCGCGCAGGGCGCGGGCGGCGACCGCGAACAGGCCCGCCGACGACGGCGCCGAGGATCGCGCCGCGCGGGAGCGGGGCATGCGTGAGCTGGGCGGGCAGCCCGGCGTCGAGCGCCGGCGCGGCAGCGACGATCGCGGCCGACCACACGGTGGCGGCGACGACGTCGAGCGCGGCGCTGCGCCCGCGCACGATCCACGGCAGCACGCAGCGCGCCAGCGGCCCACAGCAGCGCGCCGAGCAGCACGCCGAGCGCTGAGCAGTCGGCGCGACGACGTGCGAGGCGGTCGTGGCGAGTCGAGCCCTCCCAGGCGGCGCGCGGCGGGCGTGCCGGCGGGCGACGCCGAGCCACAGGCGGCGGGCGAGCAGCGGCTCGGCGAGCAGCAGCCACCAGTAGCCGAGCGCGCCGAGCGCCGGCGCGCAGCGCCAGCGCGACGCCTGCCCGGCGATCGCGGGGAAGGCGCCGGCGAGACCGACGCAGCCGAGCGAGCGGCGCGAGCACGGCGGCGAGCCACACGGCGCCGACGCGCCGGGAGCGGCGCTCGCGCGGCGAGCGCAGCAGCGGCAGCAGCGCCGCGGCAGCGGCAGCAGCGCCACGCCGGAGCGCCCCGCGAGCAGCCTGCCAGCCGACGAGCGGCGAGCGCGCAGGCGAGCCACAGCGCGCGCGGCAGCGCGAGCGCGAGCGCACCGGGGCGGCGTCCTGCGACGGATCGCTCGTGCTCGTCGAGCGCTCGTGCTGCTCGGGGCAGGCGCGGCGAGCGCGCACGCGAGGGACGCGGCGGAGGCTCGCGGCGCGGGCGCGACGCGTGGCATCGCTCGGGTCGGAGCGCGTCGGCGCCGGAGCGCGTCGGCGGCGCGTAGGCGTGCCCGCGACGCGGCTGCCGCGAGCGCCGCGCTCGAGCGCGTCGTGCGAGCACGCCGCGCAGCTCCGTCGAGCGTGCCGCGGTCGGCGGGGTCGGGCGCGAGCGCGGTGTCGAGCGCGCGCGTGAGCGCGCGCGGCAGGTCGCGGCGCCGGCGCGCGAGCGGCTCGAGTCGGGCGCCCGATGCGCCGCGCGGTCGCGGCGGGCGTGGCGCCACGCACCGGGTTGACGCCGCAGAGCGCCTCGTAGAGGACGAGCGCGAGCGAGTACAGGTCGGCCTGCTCGCCGACCTCGCGCGCCCTCGCTCTGCTCGGGCGCCATGTAGGCGAGCGTGCCGAGCACGTCGCCGGTGCGCGTGAGGGCGTCCTCGCCGGCGAGGCTGGCGCCGCCGAAGTCGGTCAGCTTGGCGGCGACTCCCGCGCCGTCCTCGTCGCGGTCGGGGACGAGCACGTTCTGCGGCTTGATGTCCCGGTGGATCACGCCGCGCGCGTGGGCGTGCGCGAGCGCGTCGGCAGCGCGAGGCCGATCTCGAGGATCTCCTCGTCGTCGAGCTCGTCGTCGGCGATCAGCCGCGCGAGCGTGTCGCCGTCGACGAGCTCGGAGATCAGGTAGAAGGCGTCCTCGCCGGCGGCAGGCCTCGTACAGCGCGCACGATCGCGGGGTGCGAGAGGCGCGCGCGCGGCGTGCGCCTCGCGCGCGGCGCGCTCGCCGTCGCCGTCGGGGCCGAGCCAGATCCGCTTGACGCGCGACCTCGCGGTGCAGCAGCTCGTCGTGGGCGCGCCAGACGACGCCGAAGCCGCCCGCGCCGAGGCGCTCGAGCAGGCGGTAGCGGCTCGAGCACGAGCCCGTCGCCGGGGCTCCGGCGGTCGCGGCGACGGGCGCGCGGAGATGCGCCCGCGCGGGCGCTGCGCGGGAGACTCGCGCGCGGCGTGCGCTTGGAGGAGGGTGTCGGCGACTCCACCGGCTCCCGCGTTCGCCGCCGCGGGCGCCGCTCCCTGCCGCCCGTGGCAGGAAAACCCGCACTGACCGAGAACTTGCAGGCTCGTCAGGGGGGTGGCGCTGCAGTCATACTGGGGCCCTTCCCGAAGTCCCTGCAAAGGAGCGGTTGGCTTTTGTCGTTCTTTGACGATGGCGAGGAGACGGCGCCTCGGCCGTCAGCCCGAGCGCCGCGACCACGAGCGGTCGGCGATCGCGCCGCGCGGCGCACCGCGCAGCGCCCGCGGCCGCGGCGCCCGCAGGGCGGCGGGGCATCCGGGGACGTCGACCAGCACACGCTGATGGTCCGCCGGCGCATCGCCGCGGGCGTCGCGCGTCGTGCTGCTGATCGTGATCGTGCTGGTCATCAACGGCTGCCTGAAAGGCCAGAAGCAGCAGTCGCTGAAGGACTACAACCACGCGGTGAGCGCAGCTCGGCGCAGGAATCGAGCTCGCAGGTGTCGCACGCCGCTGTTCGCGGCGCTCGACGGCGCGGCGGGCAAGTCCGCGCTCGACGTCGAGGTGCAGATCGACCAGCTGCGCATCCAGGCGCAGAACTCGCGGCCCGCGCGCGAGAGCCTGAGCGTGCCGGGCGAAATGGTCGGCGCGCAGCGCAACCTGCTGATGACGACGCTTGACTTGCGCGTCGAAGGGATGACGAAGATCGCCGCGCTGCTGCCGGCGGCGCTCGGCGGCCAGAGCAAGCAGGCGAGCGCGCAGATCGCCGGCGACATGGAGATCTTCCTGGCCTCGGACGTGATCTACTCGCAGCGCGTCGTGCCGCTGATCCAGCAAACGCTGGACGGCGACGGGATCCACGGCCTGACGCCGGCGCCGGACCGCTTCCTGCCGAACCTCGGCTGGCTCGAACCCGAACACGGTCGCAGTCGCGCATCACCGGCCAGGGCCCTCGGGCTCGCAGACGGGGGTCGCCCCCGGCAACCACGGCAGCGCGCTCGTCGGGCGTGAGCGTCGGCACGAACACGCTCGCGCCGGAACCGACGCTCAACCACATCAGCGGCGGCGGCAGCCCGACGTTCACGGTGACGGTCGAAAACACGGGCTCCAACGCGGAGACGAACGTCAAGGTCGACGTGACGGTCACGGCGGGCGGCAAGCAGTTCAAGGCCTCGCACGTGATCAACTCGACGCAGCCGGGCAGCAAGGTCAACGTGGAAATCCCCGTCACGGGCATCCCGCTGGGCGTGGCGTCGAAGATCGAAGTGAACGTCGAGCCCGTGCCGGGCGAGACGAACGCGAAAACAACAAGAACACCTACCTGGCGATCTTCGGCGCAGTAGCCGCGGCGCGCCGCGGTCGCGGCAGCGGCTAACTTGTGGCGATGGCCGCATCGATCACGGACACGCAGGGCATCATCGCGATCGCGGCGGCGCGCGGTCGCGCGTCGTCGCGCTGGTCGGCTGCGCGGCTGCTGAGCCTGTCGCGTGCGGCGGCTGCGCCGCGCGCAGCGAGCTCGTGCTGGGCGAGCGCGGAGAGCAGGATCTGGTGGCCCACGCGGCGACGATGCAGGAGGCCTTCGAGGCGCTGCGCGAGTACGTCGAGGAGACGGCGCTGCGCCTGGACGGGCGCCTGGCGGGCGCCGAGACGGCGCTGCGGGGGACGATCGCGCACCGCGCGCTCGTGCGCTACGACGCCTACAACGAGCTGTCCGGGCAGCAGTCGATGTCGATCGCGCTGCTCGACGAGGAACGCTCGGGGATCGTGCTGTCGTGCATCCACCACCGCGACCAGGCGCGCGTCTACGGCAAGCAGGTGCAGGGCGGGCAGGGCGAACTGGAGCTCTCGCCCGAGGAGGCCGAGGCGGTGCGCCTGGCGCTCGCCGGCGCGGCGGCGCGGCGCGCGGATGAGCGCCCCGCCTGAGCATGCGCCCGAGGCGGGCGCGGGTCGGCTACCTCGGGCCGGAGGGGACCTTCAGCGAGGAGGCGCTGCTGAGCAGCGCCTCGGCGGACGCGGTCGAGCCGGTGCCGCTCGCGAGCATCTACGAGACGGTGACGGCGCTGCGCAGCGGGCGACGTCGACTGGGCGATCGTGCCGATCGAGAACTCGCTGGAGGGCTCGATCAGCGTGACGCTCGACCTGCTCGCCGACGAGGCGGGGGACGTGGAGATCGTGGGCGAGGCGCTCGCTGCGCGTGCGCCACTCGCTGATCGCGCGCGGGCCGCTGGAGCTGGCGCAGATCGAGACGGTGCTGACCCACCCGCAGGTGCCGGGGCAGTGCACGCGCTTCCTGCGCGGCGAGCTGGCGCACGCGCGGGTCCTCCCGGCGAGCTCCACCGCCGAGGCGGTGCGGATGGTCGTCGACGAGGGCGCCGCGGCCGGGCGGCGCTGGGGACGACGCTCGCGGCGAGATCTACGGCGGAACGGTCCTGCGCGAGGGCGTCGAGGACCGCGAGGACAACGAAACGCGCTTCGTGTGGCTGGCGCAGGTGCGGAGCAGACGCGGCGAGCCGCCGCTGCGCGAGGCGAGCGCTGGGGGCGAGTGGAAGACCTCGCTCGTCTTCTGGGGCCTGGGCGCGGAGCAGCCCGGGCTGGCTGCTGCGCTGCCTGGAGGAGTTCGCGAGCCGCGAGATCAACCTGACGAAGATCGAGTCGCGCCCGCGGCGTGAGCGGATGGGCACGCTACATGTTCTTCGTCGACCTCGCCGGCAGTCGGGAGCAGGCGCGCGTCGCGGATGCGATCGCCGGCCTGCGCGAGGGCTGTGCGAGGAGGTGCGGGTGCTCGGCTCCTACCGCCGGCGGCGCGTCCGCGCCACCCTCGGCGCTGACGCCTGGCGCGCCGCAGAGCGCGCTGTCGGCGCAGCGCCCCCGCTAGACTCCCGGCGAACATGGAGAGCACAGTCCCACCAGAGCCGGTGGGGTCCGTGTCGCCTTCAGAGCACCAGCGGCACGGACCTGAGACATCGCCCGCGACGGGCGATGGGTGGCCGGGTGCTTGTCCTGAACGCGACGTATCGAGCCGATCAACGTCTGCACGGTCAGGCGCGCGGTGGTGCTGCTGCTGAAGGAGAAGGCCGAGCTGCTCGAGCGCGGCCGCTGGGAGCTGCACTCCGAGAGCTCCACGCTCGCGCGGCCGGTCGTGATCCGGCTCATGACGCTACGTGAACGTGCCCCGCGACGCGCACCGGCGCAAGATCACGCGGCGGGCGGTGTTCGCCCGCGACAGCTGGACCTGCCAGTACTGCGGCTCGCGCTCCAACCTGACGGTCGACCACGTGATCCCGCGCTCGAAGGGCGGCTCCTCGAGCTGGGAGAACATCGTCGCCTCGTGCGCGCCGTGCAACCGGCGCAAGGGCGACCGGCTGCCGCGCCAGGCGGGGATGCACCCGCGCCACGCGCCGCGCACGCCGCGGGCGGAGATCTTCATCCACGTCGCGAGCCCGACGATCCCGGCGGCCTGGCTGCAGTACCTGCCGCAGGCGGCCTGAGCGCAGCCGGCGCCGGCAAACGAGCGAAGGGCGCCTGCCCTACGACGCCCTTCGCGTGCTGCTCTGACTGGAAAGACCGAGAGCGACGCAACAGCAGCCGGAGGGACCAGAACCGGCGGTCGTCTCGGGGTGTCCCGGGTTGGATTCCGCTAGGCGGACCAGCCTACCGACCTAGCGGCCGGTCACCTCCAGGGTCCCGCAAGAACTGTCACTCAACGTTTGGACCACCTCCTTTCTCTGGTCTGGCCAGAGTAGCGAACGGAGATGACGAGGGGGCGACTTTTCGCATGAGGAGCTGCTCAGTGGATGATGACGCCGAACTCCTGGGCGTAGGTCGCGCCGGGCTGGCCGTCGCCGAGCGAGGCGGGCACGGCGGGGATGACGCCGATCCCGGTTTCGCGTGTACTGGCCTTCGAGGATGTTGGCGAGGTGCCCGGGCGAGGCGATCCAGGCAGCGACGATGGCCTGGGGGTGGACGAGGCTGAGGGTTCCCCACGCGAGGTTCTCGCCGATCACGTAGCCGACGCTCGGGCCGGGGATGTAGCCGGTGGCGCGGATGCGCTCGACGGGCGTCTCGCCGCTGGGGGAGACGTGCGCGAAGTAGTCCTTGGCGATCAGTTCGGCGCAGTGTTCTTCGGCGGCCCGTTCGAGGCTGGCGTTGACGATCAGCGGGGCTCGGCCGTTCTGGGCGCGCTCGTGGTTGATCAGGCACAGGATGGCGGCGCGGAGCGAGAGCGATGTTTCCGCGGTTCGGGCGTCAGTTCGGTGTTTTCGCAGGGCGTCGCGAGCACGGCGGCGATCCGCGCGGCCAGGCTCGGTGCTGTGTCCGCGACGGGCGTGGGCTGCGGGCGTGGTCCTGACGGGCGCCTTGGGGCTGTGCTTGCGCAGCTTGACGCGACGTGCCCTGTGGGCCTGGGCGCGGCAGGCGTCGCGGCGTGCGCGCGGTGGTGACGGACGCGTGGCGCTCCGCGCGGCGCAGGCGAGGCGCGCGTGGTGGGCGCTCGCGCCGCGCGCGGTGCGAGCGGTGCGACGGGGTGGCTGTGGCGAGGGGAGCCAGGGCCAGGGAGCACGATGAGGCGAGCGTGGCGAGAGCTAGGAGGAGACGTTTGCTGGGGAGGTACACACCCAGCTGTCGGACCCGTGCGTGGGCCTATCTGAGCGGCATGCGTCGAATCTGGACGAGTGGAAGCGCCTGCGTGAGTTCCGGGCGCGCTGTTGCGCGCGGCTCGAGACTCAGCCCTGCGGCGGGGCGTCGCCCGCGGCGGCGGCCTCGTCGGAGGAGGCGTGGTCACCGTCGGCCGGCGCCGCAGCGGACCCGTCCTCGCCGGTGTCGACGACGAGCGCGACCGCGCTGACGACGTCGTCGTCCTTGAGGTTCATCACGCGCACGCCGGTCGCCGAGCGGCCCTGCTGGGAGATGCCGCCGGCGGCGGTGCGCTGGACCATGCCGCCGACGCTGATGAACACGAGCTCCTGGTGCTCGCGCACGACGAGCGCGCCGGCGAGGCCGCCCTTCTTCTCGGTCAGGCCGATCGTCTTGACGCCTTTGGCGCCGCGATTGGTCTTGCGGTACTGCGCGATCTGGGTGCGCTTGCCGTAGCCGTTCTCGGTCACGACGAGCAGGTCCATGTCGTCGCGCGCGACGTCCATCGCGATCACGCTGCCCGTCCTTGCCGACGTCCATGCCGCGCACGCCGGTCGTGTCGCGGCCCATCGAGCGCGCGTCGGACTCGGCGAAGCGCACCGTCAGCCCGGCGCGGGAGACCATGATGATCTCGTCGTCCGGGTCGACCGCGCGCACGGCGAGCAGCTCGTCGTCGTCGCGGATGTTGATCGCGATGATGCCGTCGGCTTTGATCGGCGTGTTGTAGGCCTGCAGCTCGGTCTTCTTGACGGTGCCGTTGCGGGTCGCGAACACGAGGTACTCGCGTCTCGGTGAAGTCGCGCGTGGAGACGACCGCCTGGATCCGCTCGCCCTCGCGCAGCGGCAGGATGTTCACGAGCGCGCGGCCCTTGGCGGTGCGCTGCGCCTCGGGCAGCTCGTAGACCTTCGAGCGGTAGACCTTGCCGCGGTTGGAGAAGAACAGCAGGTAGTCGTGCGAGGAGCACACGAACAGGTGCTCGATGAAGTCGCCGTCCTTCATGTCCATGCCGGTGACGCCGCGTCCGCCGCGCTGCTGCTGGCGGTAGGTGGCGAGCGGCAGCGACTTGATGTAGCCGGTCTGGGTGATCGTGATCACCATCTGCTGGTCGGCGATCAGGTCCTCGATGTCGATCTCGTCCTCGGAGTGCGCTGATCTCGGTGCGGCGCTCGTCGCCGAAGCGCTCGGCGATCTCGGTGAGCTCCTCCTTGATCACGCCGAGCACGCGCGTCTCGTCGCCGAGGATCGCGCGCAGCTCGGCGATCCGCTCGGTCACGTCGGCGTGCTCCTGTTTGATCGCCGTCGGCCTCGAGCGCGGTCAGCTGGGAGAGGCGCAGGTCGAGGATCGCGGTGGCCTGGATGGCGCTGAGCTCGAAGCGCTCGATCGAGCTGCTCGCGGGCGGCGTCGCGGTCGCGCGAGGCGCGGATCAGTTCGATGATCGCGTCGAGGTGCTCGAGCGCGGTGAGCAGCCCCTCGAGGATGTGCGCGCGCGCCTCCTTCTCGGAGAGCTCGTGCTTGGTGCGGCGCACGATCACCTCGCGCTGGTGGGCGACGTAGTTGTGGATCACCGCGCGCAGGTTGAGCGTGCGCGGGACGTTGTCGACGAGCGCGACCATGTTCACGCCGAACGTGGTCTGCATCGGCGTGTGCTTGTAGAGCTTGTTGAGCACCACCTTCGGGATCGCGTCGCGCTTGAGCTCGATCACGAGGCGCATGCCGCGCTTGTCGGACTGGTCGCGCAGGTCGGAGATCTCGGGGATGCGTCTTGTCGTTGACGAGTTCGGCGATCTTCGTCATGAGGTTGCCCTCGCCGCCCTTCTTGACCATGAACGGCAGCTCGGTGACGACGATCGCCTCCTTGCCGTGCGTGAGCGGCTCGATGTGCGCGCGCGCCTGCACGCGCACGCGGCCGCGGCCGGTCTCGTAGGCGTCCCTGATGCCGGCGCGGCCGAGGATGATGCCGCCGGTCGGGAAGTCGGGCCCCTTGACGTGGCGCATCAGGCCCTCGACGTCGATCGTCGGGGTCGTCGATGTAGGCGATCGTGGCGTCGATCACCTCGCGCAGGTTGTGCGGCGGGATGTTCGTCGCCATCCCGACGGCGATGCCCGAGGAGCCGTTGACGAGCAGGTTCGGGAAGCGCGCGGGCAGGACGAGCGGTTCGCGGCGCGAGCCGTCGTAGTTGGGCGCGAAGTCGACCGTGTCCATGTCGAGGTCGCGCAGCATCTCGGTGGCGATCCGCGCGAGGCGCGCCTCCGTGTAGCGCATGGCGGCCGCCGGGTCGTCGTCGACCGAGCCGAAGTTGCCCTGGCCGTCGACGAGCTCGTTGCGCATCGAGAACTCCTGCGCCATGCGCACGAGCGTGTCGTAGATCGCGGAGTCGCCGTGCGGGTGATAGTTGCCCATCACCTCGCCGACGATCTTGGCGCACTTGGCGTAGGAGCGGGTCGGGCCCGAGGCCGAGCTCGTTCATCGCGTAGAGCACGCGGCGGTGGACGGGCTTGAGGCCGTCGCGCACGTCGGGCAGCGCGCGCCCGACGATCACCGACATCGCGTAGTCGAGGTACGCGGTGCGCATCTCCTCCTCGAGCGCGCGCGGTTCGATGTTGCCGCCGCCGATCACGTCAGCTGCTAGCCATGCTGACTCACCTCCTGCCTAGCACATCGAGGTTGGCCACGGCGCGGGCGTTGTCCTCGATGAACGCGCGGCGCGGCTCGACCTGGTCGCCCATCAGCATCGAGAAGATGCGGTCGGCGGCGAAGGCGTCCTCGAGCGTGACCTGCGCGAGCGTGCGCGTCGCGGGCGCCATCGTCGTTTCGCCGAGCTGCTCGGCGTTCATCTCGCCGAGTCCCTTGAAGCGCTGGAGTTTGATGCCCTTCTGCGCGACGCGCCATCACCGCCGGGTGCAGCGCCTCGAACGAGGCGGCGCGTCTCGTGGCGTCGCCGAGGCGCACGTCGAACGGCGGGCGTGCCGGCGAGCTCGATGAGCTGCGCGTGGACGCGCGCCAGCTGGCGGTACTCCTGCGAGTCGAACAGGCTGCGCTTGATGCGGTGGATGCGCGCGAAGCCGGTCTTGGCTTCGACCGCCTTGACGCGGAGCTCGAGCGGGTCCGACGTCGAGCAGCTCGGTGGCGTGCGTGTCGCCCTCGACGCTCGCCGCGCTTCGAGCAGCTCGATCGGCGGCGTCGGCGCTCATCGCCTGCTCGCCGAGCAGCGAGGACTCCTCGAGGAACTGCACCATCGTCGTGGCCGTGCGCGGCGCGCAGCGAGGAGGACCAGCCCTCGTACTGCTTGAGCAGCCGCGTGAAGCGCTGCCAGCGCGCCTCGGTGAGCTTGAACTGCGTGCCGTGGCGGTCGAAGACGTCGATCTTCTCCCACTTGTCCGACAGCAGGATCTCCTCGAGTTCGGAGTCCTTCTCGATGTAGCGCTCGCGCGAGCCCTGCTTGAGCTTGTAGAGCGGCGGCTTGGCGATGTAGACGTAGCCGGCCTCGATCAGCTCCTGCATCTCGCGGAACAGGAGCGTCAGCACGAGCGTGCGGATGTGCGCGCCGTCGACGTCGGCGTCGGTCATCAGCACGACCTTGTGGTAGCGGGCGTTCTCGATGTTGAACTCGTCGCGCACGCCCGTGCCGATCGCCGTGATCAGCGCCTGGACCTCGGTGTTCTGCAGCACCTTGTCGATGCGCGACTTCTCGACGTTGAGGATCTTGCCGCGCAGCGGCAGCACCGCCTGCGTGTTGCGGTCGCGCCCCTGCTTGGCCGAGCCGCCGGCGGAGTCGCCCTCGACCACGAACAGCTCGGCGAGCGAGGGGTCCTTGACCGAGCAGTCGGCGAGCTTGCCCGGGAGCGTGGAGTTCTCCAGCGCCGACTTGCGGCGCGTGAGGTCGCGCGCCTTGCGGGCCGCCTCGCGGGCGCGCTGCGCCTGCACGGCCTTGCAGATCACCGCGCGCGCCTCGCTCGGGTTCTCCTCGAGGAACTCGCCGAGGCCCGTGTTGACGATCGACTCGACGAACCCGGCCATCCCGGGGTTGCCGAGCTTGGTCTTGGTCTGGCCCTCGAACTGCGGGTCGCGCAGCTTGACCGAGACGACCGCCGTCAGGCCCTCGCGCACGTCCTCGCCGGAGAGGTTGTCCTCTTTCTCCTTCAGCAGGCCGTGGTCGCGCGCGTACTTGTTGAGCGTTCGCGTCAGCGCCGAGCGGAAGCCGCTCAGGTGCGAGCCGCCCTCGCGGGTGTTGATGTTGTTGGCGAAGGAGTGGATCGACTCCTGGTAGGAGGAGTTCCACTGCATCGCGACCTCGGCGGCGCCCTCCTCGGACTCGCCGGCGAAGAAGATCACCTTGCGGTGGACGGTGTCCTTGTTCTCGTTGAGGTAGGAGACGAAGTCCTCGATGCCGCCCTCGTACTGGAACTCCGCGGAGTGGCCCTCGCCGCGCTCGTCGACGATCGAGATCTTCAGGCCGCGCGTGAGGAAGGCCGTCTCGCGCAGGCGCTCCTCGAGCGTGTGGAAGTCGAACTCGAGCGTCTCGAAGATGTCGGCGTCGGGCAGGAACGTGACGGACGTGCCGGTCGGGGCGCCCGCGGCGAGCTTCTCGCCCTGCGCCAGCGTCGGTCTGCGGCGCGCCGCGGGCGTACTCCTGGGAGAAGACGTGTCCGTCGCGGCGGATCTCGACGACGAGGCTGCTCCGACAGCGCGTTGACGACCGACACGCCGACGCCGTGCAGCCCGCCGGAGACCTTGTAGCCGCCACCCTCGCCGAACTTGCCGCCGGAGTGCAGCACGGTGAGGACGACCTCGACGGCGGGCAGACCCTCCTTCTCCATCATCGCGACGGGGATGCCGCGGCCGTTGTCGATGACGGTCACGGAGTTGTCGGGGTGGATCGTGACCGACACCTCGGTGCAGAAGCCCGCGAGGGCCTCGTCGACGGAGTTGTCGACGACCTCGTAGACGAGGTGGTGCAGACCCATGACACCGGTCGAGCCGATGTACATGCCGGGGCGCTTGCGGACGGCCTCGAGGCCCTCGAGGACGGTGATGTCCTGGGCGTCGTAGCTTGCGGAGCCGCCCGTCATCGACGCGATCGCCGACGCCGTTGCTTGCTTGCGCTCTCTTCAGAGCTGTTGCTGCCTGTTGCCAATGGCCCTCCGATGACGTGAGAACGCCCCGGATTCCGGGGCGCTAGGACCACGGCCGGGGCGGTTTGGCTGTGCCTGAGAAGGATAGCACGGAGGGTCGCCCGTCGAACCGATCTCTCAAACCCGGCTAAATCCCCTGCAAAATGCTGGAAAGCTCAGGCCGGAGCGCCGCCGGGCGACGCGTCAGCCGGTGCGACAGCGCAGCTCGCGGATCTGCTCACCGCCGAGCGCGGCGTTGAGGCGGGGGATCAGCTCGCCGGCCATCAGGTCGAGCTCCTGAGCCCACACCGCGGCGTCGCAGGTGACCGTCAGCACGCCGTCGCGCTCGGCCGTCGGACGGGCGGACGCGGCGATCGCGGCGCCGGCCGCGTGGCTCCCAGACCTCCTGGACGCGCGCGAGCGTGGTCGCCGGCGCGAGCGTCGAGGTCGAGCTCCTCGAGCGCGGCGGAGAGCTGCGCGGAGCGGCTCTGCTCATGCGGCGATCGCCTCCTGCAGGATCGCGCCGGGGGAGATGCGCAGCCGCGTGACCGACGCGCTCCGCAGGCGCCCGGCACGTGGGCGAGGTCGGTCGTGGCGATCACGCTCTGCCCGGCCGTCGAGAGCTCGCCGGCGAGCAGCTCGCGGCGCTCGCCGTCGAGCTCGCTCATGACGTCGTCGAGGAGCATCAGCGGCGTGCGGCCGCGCTCGCGCGCGAGCACGGCGCGCTCGGCGAGCAGCAGCGACGAGCAGCGCCAGGCGCTGCTCGCCCTGGGAGCCGTAGACGCGCAGCTCGCGTCCGTCGCGCAGCAGCGCGAGCTCGTCGCGGTGCGGGCCGTGGCCGGTGAAGCCGCGCTCCAGGTCGCCGGCGAGGCGCTCCTGCAGCTCGGCGACGAACTCGTCCTCGTCCCGGCGCGCGAGCGCGGCCGGTACTCGAGCGTGGCCTCGCCCGCTGCAGCCGAGCTGCCTCGGCGCGCTTGGCGAACGGCTCGGCGAGCAGCGCCACAGCCTCCGTCGCGATGGTCGCGCAGCGGCGAGCGCCTTGCTCGCGAGCTCACGGTCCCAGCTGGCCAGCGTCGCCTGCGAGGCTCGCCCGGCGCGGATGCGGGCGAGCAGCGCGTTGCGCTGTGCGAGCACGCGCGAGTACTCGCGGCGGGTCTCCGCACGCAGGCGGCCAGAGCGCGGCGACGAACTGGTCGAGGTGCGCACGGCGCACCGCCGGCGGCACCCTTGACGAGCTCGAGGCGCTCGGGCAGGAACACGCTCACGAGCGGGCGGCTGGCGGGATGTCGAGCAGGCGCTCGACGGCGGCTCCGTCGGCCGTCATCCGCTTGACGGGCTGGCGGGCTTGCGTCGAGCGTTCCGTAGCCGACCGTCAGCTCGTGCGGCTCGCCCTCGTCGAGGAGGTTCACGACGACTCGGGCGACCTTGGCGCCGAAGCGCACGAGCTCGCGGTCGTTGCGCGTGCGGGGCGAGCGCCCGGTGCAGCCGAAGTAGAGCGCCTCGAGCAGGTTCGACTTGCCGGCGCCGTTGGGACCGTGAACGACCGTGAGCCCCTCGCCGAGCCGCGCCTCGGCGCGCGCGTAGGTGCGGAAGTCGCGCATCGACACGCTGACCACGCGCACGAGCGATCGCTCTTAGACGTTCAGGCGGATCGGCATGATGAGGTAGACGAAGTCGCCGGTGTCGGGAGATTCGATCAGGCCGGGGCGCAGCGGGCTGATCAGCTTGAGGACCAGCTCGTCGGAGTCGATGCTCTCGAGGCCGTCGCGCAGGAACTCGGGGTTGAAGCCGATCTCGAACGGCTCGCCGTGGAACGGCACGGGGATCGCCTCGCTGGCCTCGCCGACGTCGGGGGTCTGGGCGGAGACCGTGAGCGTGCCCTCGCTGAAGCTGAGGCGCAGCGGCGCGTTCTTCTGCGCGAGCAGGCTGATCCGGCGCACCACGTCGGTGAGCTCGGCGCTCGCGAGGCGCAGCTCGTGCTCGACGGTCTCGGGCAGCAGCTGGCGGTAGTTCGGGAACTGGCCGTCGATCAGGCGCGAGGAGAGGACGACGTCCCCGAGCTCGAAGACGACCTGGTTCTGCCCGACGCTGACGGCAGACCGTCTCGGCGGGCGCCTGCTGAGCGATGCGCACCAGCTCCTGCAGCGCTCGCGCCGGCACGTTGGCCTCGAGCCCATCCTGCAGCGGACTCGAGCGCGGTCTCCTTGACGCTCAGTCGGTAGGAGTCGGTGGCGACCATGCGCAGCTCCTGCCCGGAGGCCGACATGAGGATGCCGGTGAGAACGGGGCGCGTCTCATCGCGCGAGGCCGAGCGGGCGACGCGAGAGATCGTCTCGACGAACGCCTCCGTCGGCAGCGTGACGCGTGTGTCCGGCGACGGCGAGGGAAGCGTCGGGAAGTCCTCGGCGCGAAGCGTGCGCAGGTGGAAGGTCGTCGCTCCGCAGATCAGCTCGACGTCCTGCTCGGCGCTGCGCAGCTCCATCGTCAGCTGCTCGCCGGACAGCGAGCGGACGACGTCGAGCAGCAGTCGGGCCGGCAGCACGGCGGCGCCGGGACGCGCGACCTCGGCGTCGAGCGGCACGCGCAGCCCGATCTCCATGTCGGTCGCGAGCAGCTCCGGGCTGCCGTCGGCCTGGGCGGAGATCATCACGCCGGAGAGCGCCTGCACGGCGCTGCGGGTCGAGGCGACGCGCGTGGCGGTCTGCAGCTGCGTCAAGGAGATGGCTGAGGAGAGGGAGAGCTTCATGACTTAGCTATCGAGGAATAGATAGAAGGTCAGTAGGGGCTGTGGACATGTGGATGTCGGCTTCGTCGCTGGGGTGTTCTGGTGCTGCGGCGGTGGACAGCGCTGTGGACAGAGACCGTAGAAGTCTCTCAGGCGCGCCGGTCGGGCGCGGCGCGGGCGCTCAGGAGCCGTCGCAGTCGAGGCTCTGGCACAGCTTCTCCACAGCCTCGCGTGAGGTCTCGTCGGAGGCGATGCGGGCTGCCGCGCGCCGGCAGGCGTGCAGCACGGTCGTGTGGTCGCGTCCGCCGAACTGCCGGCCGATCGCCGGCAGCGACTCGCCGGTGAGCTCGCGTGCGAGGTACATCGCGAGCTGGCGCGGCCAGGCGATGCGGCTGGCGCGTGTGCGTGGAGAGGAGCTCCTCGGGAGAGAGACCGAACTGGTCGCAGGTCGCGCGCCTGGATCTCCTCGACCGTGCGCTTGCGCTGTCCTGGAGAGGCGGACCTGCGGGTAGAGGCTCGCCAGGACCTCGCGCGCGAGCTCGGCGTCAGCGCGCGTCCCGTCAGCGAGCTGAAGGCCACGACGCGGATGAGCGCGCCCTCGAGCGCGCGTACGTTGCTGTGCGACGTGCTCGGCGATGATCTCCAGCGCGCTGCTCGTCGGCGAGCTGTATCCCGTCGTGGTGGGCGCGCTTGCGCAGGATCGCCAGGCGCGTGGTGAGGTCGGGGGGCGCGATGTCGGCGACGAGCCCGGCCTCGAAGCGCTCGCGCAGTCGGTCCTCGAGCGCCTGCAGGTCGTGTGGCGGGCGGTCGGAGGTGAGCACCATCTGGCGCCCGCCGTCGTGCAGCGCGTTGAACGTGTGGAAGAACTCCTCCTCGGTCTTGGTCTTGCGCTCGAGGAACTGGACGTCGTCCATCAGCAGGACGTCGACGTCGCGGAAGCGGGCCTTGAAGGGATCGGTGTCGCCGTCGGCGAGCGCGCCGAGGAACTCGTTCGTGAACGCCTCGCCGGTCGTGCAGCGGACGGTCAGGCCGGGGTTGTGTGCGAGCAGCAGGTTCGCGATCGCGCTCAGCAGGTGGGTCTTGCCGACGCCCGGCGGTCCGCAGATGAACAGCGGGTTGTAGGCCTGCGCGGGCATCTCGGCGACGGTCAGCGCGGCCGCGTGGGCGAGGCGGTTGCAGTCGCCGATGACGAACTGGTCGAACGTGAGCTTGGGGTTCCCGAGTGGCCCGGCTTGCATCGGCGCGCTCGTCGATCGGGCGGCTTGGCGTCCTTCGCTCGAGAGGCGCCGGTGAGCACCACGGGCGCTCGTACGCTCCGTGGCGGATGTCGGGCCGGCTCTGCTGTCGGTCGGGGACGGATCCGTCGTCGGTCAGCAGCTCGAACTGCGCGTCGGGTCCGAGCACGAGCTCGACGCTGGCCTGGATGACCTGCCCGAAGCGGTCGTGGATCCATCTGCACGCGTGGGTCGGGGCCTCGAGGATCAGCAGGCGCTCGTCCTGGAGGTCGACGTGCCCGCAGCGGCGAGCCAGATGCGGTACGTGGGCTCGTCGACGACGAGTGCGAACTGAGTCTGCACCCGTGACCATATGTGCTCGAGCTCGACGCTCACGGCAGCGTCTGATCGGCTTCTCTCCCGGAAGAAGGTGCGAAGGACTATTCAGAGGGGGGCCCGCTGGGAGCCCGGTCGGGCGACTATACCCAACGTCCCGAGACGCTCGTTGTGGGTGGTCGCAATTGGCGGAAAAAATCACCGAGCGCGATCCGCGGTCCTATACTTGACGCAGCGACACGTCGAGCGCCGCGGATCCTTGCGGGCGCCCTTCGGAGCAGCGAAACCCGAAGCGGAGAACTGACCATGAAGCGCACCTACCAGCCGAAGAAGCGCAAGCGAGCCCGTGCACACGGGTTTCGTGCGCGCATGAGCACGCGCGCCGGGCGCCTGACTGCTGAAGCGCCGGCGCGACAAGGGTCGCAAGCGCCTCTCCACCTGAAGGCCGTCGATTGCCAGGAGCTGCTGTGGGCGAGGGACACGCGATGAGACCGCGAACGTCCAGCCGGGGCGGGCGCCTGTCGCGCAGCGCGGAGTTCGAGCGCGTGTACCGCCACGGTCGCTCGACGGCCAACCGGCACCTGGTGCTGTACGCGTTCCCAACCGGCGACGCGGATCGTCCGCGGCTCGGCCTGTCGGTGTCGCGCAAGGTCGGCGGCGCGGTGGAGCGCAACCGCGTCAAGCGGCTGCTGCGCGAGGCGTTCGCGACCGCCGAGGGCGGTCTACGCGCGGGCCACGACGTCGTCGTCGTCGCACGTCCGCCGGCGGGCGAGCTGGCCGAGCGCGAGGGTCTCGTCGGGATTCAGGCGTCGCTGACTGAGTTGATCGAGAAGGCGGGCCTGTGGGCCGCGTCCGCGCCCGATGAGAGCCGGCGGCGAAGGACGAGACATGAGCTCGATGGAGTCCCAGGGAACCGCGCCGTCGGGATCGAGGATCGTCAGGGCGCTCGTCAGCGCTCCGATCGTCGCCTACCAGCGCTTCGTCTCGCCGGCGATTCCGCGGCGCTGCAAGTACGAGCCGACGTGCTCTCGCTACGCGGTCGACGCGATCCGGGAGTACGGCATACTTAGAGGAGCTGTGCTCGCGGGGTGGCGGCTGCTGAGGTGCAACCCGTGGAGCCACGGCGGATACGATCCGGTGGAGGCCCAGCGAGTGTTCAAGGTCAGTCCCCGATCCGGAAGCTGAGCGGGGGCGTTGGAGCGGCCCGCAGCCGGCAAAGAGCGCAGCTCACACACAGTAATCGCGACGATCAAGCCCGCCGAGCCACCACATCATGCCCATTCCCGCCAACGTCATCGAGGACGCGTTCTCGCCGCTGATCCGTCTCTTCGAATCGATCATGGTGTTCATCCACGACAACCTCGTGGGTGGCAGCTGGGGCCTTGCGATCGTCGGACTGACGGTGCTGATCCGAGCGCTGCTGGTCCCGCTGACGTTCAAGCAGCTGAAGTCGATGCAGGAGATGCAGCGACTGGCGCCGCAGATCAACGCCCTCAAAGAGAAGTACAAGGAGGACAAACAGCGCCAGCAGCAGGAGATGATGAAGTTCTACCAAGAGAACAAAATCAACCCGCTGGCGTCCTGCCTTCCGCTCCTGCTGCAGCTGCCGGTGTTCGTCTCGCTGTTCTACATGCTGAGGACGGACCTCAAGAAGCACATCTGCGGCGATCAGCTGGTCTCGTACTTCAACAGCCATCCCGCGGAGGCGCTGAAGTACAAGGTCACGGGGCACATCGGCGCCGTCGCTCACCTGCCAGCGAAGTTCATCGAATCGACGTCATGCGAGACCGTCAAGCCTCACTCGGCGAAGTTCCTGTTCCTGCCGGACATCACGAACAAGGCCACCGGGGCTGCGCTGATCGTTCTGATCGTCCTCTACGTCGGCTCGCAGCTGGCCTCGACGCTGATCGCCACCGCCTCGGCGGACCCGAACCAGCGGCGGCTGATGCTGCTGCTGCCGGTGGTGTTCGTGGTGATCCTGTATCGCTATCCCGCCGGACTGCTGGTCTACTGGATCACCACGAACACGTGGACGATCGGCCAGCAGTACCTGATCCGCCGCAACATGCCGCCGCCTCCCAAGCCCGCCGTAACGGCTGGTACCGCAGCCAATGGGAAGACCAGCCGTCCGCTGCGAGAGGCGCTCGCCGGTGCCGTGGGGATGCCGAGCTCCAGCGAGCCGGATCCGAAGCCGGTCGCCTCCGGCCCGCCCCCATCGTCGCGCAAGAAGAAGAAGCGCTCAGGGAGGCGCAGATGAGCGAGGATCGCGACACGGACGTGGATGATCTCGACCCGCCCGAGGCGCTGGAGGAGCTGCTCGAGGAGATCGTCGCGAGCCTCGGCCTCGACGCGGAGGTCGAGGTCGACGAGCGCGACGGAGTGCTCACGGGCCGTGTCGAAGGAGAGGACGTGGGGCTGTTCATCGGCCGTCACGGACAGACGATCGATGCCGTTCAGCACCTGGCGCAGCGGATCGTGTTTCCCGAGGGTCCGTCCACGATGCGTGTCGTGATCGACGCGAACGGCTACCGCGAGCGTCGCGCTGAGGCGCTGCGCGGCGAGGCCGACGACGCTGCCGAGGAGGCGGTCCGGACGGGTAAGCCCGTTGATCTGAGCCCCCTGCCGCCGTTCGAGCGGCGGATCGTGCACGAGTATCTGCGCGAGCGTGGAGATGTCGAGACGCACAGCGAGGGCAACGAGCCGGAGCGCTACCTCGTGGTCTCACCGCTCCAGCCCTAGCTCAGGGTCCGTCTTGGCCATGGGCGTTTCACGTTTTTCTTGACGGTGAAACACTTATGGGCGTGAGCGAGGACGGCCAGCCCGATTTGAGCGACGTGGAGCGGGGCCTGCTGGTGGGGATACTCATCGGCGAGGGGCACTTCGGGGGCGATGGCAAGACTCCCCAGGTGACGCTGCGTATGCACACCCGCCACGAGACGCTGTTTCGCTGGCTCGAGGCGCGCTTCCCCCGCGCGCGTCTGTACGGCCCCTACAACCACGGCGGGCGCCACTACTACCAGTGGATGGCGCGCGGCGCGGCACTGGTGGAAGACGTGCTCCCGGTGGTGGAGGAGGTGCTGAGCGACGAAGTGGACAGCCATGTGGCGGGCAGGGTTCGCGACATGCGCGAGAAGTACGCGGACTTCTTCCACCGCTACGAGCGATGAAGAACGCCAGGCTGGCCAAGCTCGCGGAGCGCTACGACCTGGGCGACGTACAGATCGCGCAACTGGAGGCGATTCTGCGCGTGTTGGAGGAGGACGAGCATGCTCCGACGACGGTGCGCGAGGCTGCACGGGCGCTCGACATCCATCTGGCGGACTCGCTTGTGGCGCTGGAGCTGGAGGCGATCGCATCGGCGGGCGCGATCGCCGACCTCGGGGCCGGAGCGGGCTTTCCGGGGCTTGCGCTCGCCGTGGCGATCCCGACCGCGACCGTGGCGCTGGTGGAGAGCCAGAGCCGCAAGTGCGCGTTCCTGGAGCGGGTATCGGGCGCCGCGGAGATCGACAACGCGACGGTGGTGTGCGCTCGCGCGGAGGATTGGCGCGACGGCTTGGGATCCAACGACGCGGTGGTGGCGCGGGCGCTCGCGAGCCAGCCGGTGGTGCTGGAGTACGCGGCCCCGCTGCTGCGCATGGGCGGTTCGTTGGTGGACTGGCGCGGGCGGCGCGACCACGACGAGGAGGTGGTTGCGCTGCGGGTGGCGGCCCTGCTGGGCCTCGAGCTGGGTGAGATTCGCCGGGTGGAGCCGTTCGAGGGCGCCACGGATCGTCACCTGCATGTGTTCAGGAAGGTGGCGCCTACGCCTGAGCGCTTCCCGCGGCGTGCTGGAATGGCGCGCAAGCGCCCGCTCGAGGGGTGATGGACGCTGCGGGGGCCGGTGGTTCCCCCAATTTGGCGATGAGGAGGAGCCACGCACGCACGATCGTCGCTAGCTTGCAGCGAATGGGCACGATCTACGCGGTTGCCAACCAGAAGGGCGGCGTCGGCAAGACGACGACGGCGGTGAACGTCGCGGCGTGCATCGCCGAGGCCGGCTACACGACGCTACTGGTGGACGTGGACCCGCAGGCGAACGCGACGGTGGGGCTGGGCGTGGCGCGAACGCAGGCGCCGGGGCTATACGAGGTGCTGACGGGCGAGGTGGGCGCGGAGGAGGCGATCACCGATTCGGCCGTGGAGGGCCTGAGTCTCTTGCCGGCGGGGGCGGGGCTGGCGGGCGCAAACGTCGAGCTCCCGCGCATGGAGGGCTTCGAGTACCGTCTGCGCGACTGCCTGGCGCCCGTGCGCGAGACCTTCGAGTACATCCTGCTCGACTGCCCGCCGTCGCTCGGCCCGCTGACGGTGTGCGCGCTGGTGGCGGCGGACCGGGTGATCGTGCCGGTGCAGACGGAGTACTTCGCGCTGGAGGGTCTGGCGGGGCTGCTGGAGACGCTCGCGCTGGTGCGCCGCGAGCTGAACCCGCGCCTGACCGTGGCGGGCATGCTCCTGACGATGCACGACGCGCGCACGCGGCTGGGCCAGGACGTCGAGCGAGAGGTGCGAGCGCACTTCCCGGACCTGGTGTTCGACACGGTGATCCCGCGCAACGTGCGCGTCGGCGAGGCGCCGAGCTACGGCCTGCCGGTGACCCATCACGACCCGCACAGCGCGGGCGCTGAGGCGTACTTCGAGCTGGCAAAGGAGGTGGCGGCGCGTGGCTAAGCCGAAGCCGGGCATGGGAAGGGGCCTGAGCGCGATCCTGTCGGTGTCGAGCGAGGGCGCGGCAGCGGCGGAGGAGGAGCTGCGCGAGCTGCCGATCGAGCTGATCGCGCCCAACCCGAACCAGCCGCGACGAGCGTTCGACGAGGAGGCGCTGCAGGCGACTGGCGGGCTCGCTCGGCGAGCGCGGCGTGCTGCAGCCGGTGCTCGTGCGGCCCAAGCCGGGCGGCACGTACGAGCTGGTGGCTGGCGAGCGGCGCTGGCGGGCGGCGCAGATCGCCGGTCTGAAGACGATCCCCGCGCTCGTGCGCGAGCGCGAGGACGCAGCGGCTTTGGAAGTGGCGCTGATCGAGAACATGGCGCGCGAGGACCTCAGCCCGATCGAGGAGGCGCGCGCTTGCGCGGCGCTCGTCGAGGAGCTGGGGCTGACGCGCGAGGAGGTGGGCCTGCGCGTGGGCCGCAGCCGCGTGGCCGTGAGCAACCTGGTGCGGCTGCTCGGACCTGCCCGACGAGGTGATCGAGCTGCTGGAACAGGGCGCGCTCAGCGAGGGCCACGGCCGCGCGCTGCTGCTCGCGGAAGATCACGCCGATCGCCGATCGCTTGCGCGTATCGCGGTGGAGCAGGGCTGGTCGGTGCGGGTCACCGAAGAGCGCGCCCGAGAGATTGGGAACGGAACGGCGAACACGGGCCGGACCGCCGGCAGGGAGAGGATCTCCTCGCGCGCGCACCCCGACCAGGAGCAGGCGGCGAAGGACATCGCGGACGCGCTCGCGGACGCGCTCGGAGCCGATGTGCAGGTGAAGCCCACGCGCGACGGCGGGTATCGGGCGGAGATGACATTCGCCAGCCCAGAGGAGGCGAACGAGCTCGTCGGGCGCCTGCGCGGCAGCCCGGCCGCATAGAAGACCCCACCCTTGGACTGCCGCTAGAATCGGCGGCCGCGGGCGATTAGCTCAGTTGGTTAGAGCGCTTCTCTGATAAGGAAGAGGTCCCAGGTTCGAATCCTGGATCGCCCACTCACGAATGGCCTGCAAACGCAGGCTTTTCGCTCTTAAGCGGCGATTCGCTCCGTCGCCGCTGAGCCCGTCTCTGTGGCTCGTCTGCCAATAACTGCCAATTGAACGCCCTCCACGAGCGCTCGAAGCTGCGCCTTCTCGTCCTCGCCGCGCCTCATTGCCTGCCGGTAGACCCTGAGCGCGAGCGCCGGGTTGGTGTGCCCCATTTCGTCCATAACCACGCCGGGGTCCTCTCCGAGCGCGTACAGCAGCGAGCAGAACGTGCGCCTCAGCGAGTGCGGTGTGAGGCGCTCCGGCAGCGGTGGCAGGTCATCCGCCGCGAGGTTCTCATTGGCCCGCGTGACGGCAGCTCTGAGCACGCGAGAGCGGAAGTTGTCCGGGCTCTGCCGTCCACCGCGCGAGGTTCCGAACACATAGGCGTTCTGATCCGTGTCCTGGTGGCGTCCGCGCAGGTCAAGCAGCACGTCGCGCAGCGCGCCCCGGACCTTCACGCGACGCCTGCCGGCGTCAGTCTTGGACTCTCCGACAGTGAGCCAACCAGCGGCGAGGTCTACGTCTCGCCACCGCAGCGCGCATAGCTCGCTGATCCGTAGACCGGCGAACGTCAGCGTTGCGAGCATCGCCTTCCGCGCAACGTGCTGGCGGTTCTCTCGGGCGTCGCTGTCCAGCTCGCCAGCCGCATTCAGTAGGGCCTCGATCTGCGCGGCCGTCTCCAAGTAGCTCCGGCGGGGCGCTCGTTCGCGGACTCTGCGCCCTTTGCCCTTCGCGGGGTTCCGTGGGATCAGCTCCCGCTCGACTGCGCCCTCTAGGATCGCGCTGAGCAGGGTCACGGTCATGTTGATCGTCCGTGCCGACAGTGGCTCGGGCTCGGCGAGCTTCGCGGCGATGTAGCGCTCCACTGTGTCGAACGTGATCGCATCGAGCCGCAGATCGGCGAAGTACGGCAGCAGGTGCGATTGCAACCGCCAGCGGTAGTTAGCGCGCGTCGTCTCGGCGATTTGGCGCTCGTAGCGCACCCACCATTCCTCGGCGTATTGGTGGAAGGTCGGTATCGGCTCGGCCTCTGGCGGTGCGTCTACGCCCGCTCGTGGTGTCCATGCGCCGCGCTCCACATCGGCGAGGACGTGGCGCAACTCCCGCTCGGCCTCGCCGGCCGTAACGGTGCCGAGTGACACGAACCGGCGTTTGCCGTAGGCGGTGAACCGTAGAGAGCGATAGGTGCGCCCGTCACTGCCCTGGTGTTCGATGACTTTGCCTGTCGCTGGGCGAGCCATCAGGCGTCGCCGTCCTTCGCCTCAGCATCGGTGCGTCCTGCTCCTTCGGGAGGCTTCACGCTGGCGAGGAAACGTTTGCTCGTGTTGGCCTTGGCGGCAGCAAGTGCGCGGCCCTCTGGCGTTTCGGTTCTGTCCTGCTCGGCCAGCCATTCCCACAGGTCTATGTCGGCTTCCAGGGCGTCGATCATCGCCGGGTCTAGCTCGACTTCCATGTCTTGCTGGCGGGCGGGCGCGTCCCAGCCGAGCACGTCCAACGCCATGCGCGCGCCGTCAATGCGAGCGAGCACGTCAGCCCAACCCGAACGCGTGTGTGCGTCCGGCATCCCGCAGGGTGCGTCCTCGCACGCGCGGTTTAGCTCCGTGTAGAGCGCTCCGCGCAGCAGTACCACGACATCCGCAGGTACGCGCGTCCTCGCCTTGCGTAGCTGGTGGGTGGTGCGTCCGAGCGTGATCGGCTCGCGGCTCTGCTCGCCCATCAGTTGTGTTCCACGGCGACGCGCTCATCGCTCCATAGGCGGGTGTTGCGTCGGCCTGCGCGTCGAGCGCGGAGCATCACGCGCTGTGCCCGGTCGAGGCGTTTCTCGGCGGGTGTGAGGCGCTCGTCTATGTCGGGGTGTGCGTCGTCGGGCTCTGCCCACTCGCGCAGGCAGTAGGTCGCGGACGCCAAACGCCAGCAGTGGCGTTGCAGGCGCTCCCCGACCGCAAACCAAGCATCTGACGGCGCGGGCGGGTCAGCGCGCAGCAGGCCGGTGGCGTCGTCCAAGCAGCCGCGAACGCCGTCGCGGAACCGCTCTATCTCCTGTGCTGCGAGCGTGCGTGCGTTGCGCCATGCCTGGTGTTGCGGTGACTCGGGCAGCACCGGGACTGTGCCCGCGCGTCGCGCGCGTTGAAGGCGACGACGCCCCGCGCTCGTGAGCACCCACGACGGGACGCCGTAACGACGCGAGCGCACCAGCAACCCCGACACCTCCAGGGCCGCGAGTTGCCCGCGAACGCGGCGTGCGCGTCTCGGTAGCGCGAGATGTTCGATGATCGCCCACGTCGGCACGTCCGGGGTGTCTCTGGCGCGGTGCAGGGCCGCACGCTCAATCGCGGCCAACACAAGCGAGTCGGGCACTGCATCGGCGGTAGGGCTCATCTCGGTACCTCCCTTGTTGGAGGCCCGAGAGAACGCTCTTGACGAGAGAGGCAGCCCCTCGATGCTCGATAGGCTGTCAACGCGCCGGGAGCTTGTTCTCTCGGAGCCACGCCCCCGGCCGGTCCAACGGCGCGGGGGCACTTGTATTGTCGAGGTGCGAGCGTACCGCAACACCGCCAGAATTACAATGCTGGGACATCCGCACGACGACACCCGCGACCACCGCGCCTTCGGTCGAGCGCTGCGCGATCTACGTATCCGCGCCGACCTCACGCAGCAAGAACTCGCTGACCGCGTTGGAATCGGCGTTGCGTACGTCTCGCGTCTGGAAAACGGGCATCGCGGAGCCCGCTGGCATACCGTGATGCGGCTTCTACGTGCGCTCGACGTGTCCCTCGCTGACCTTGGTGAGGCAATCGAGCGCGCCGAACGCGCTGACTGACTAGCACTCATCGTCTTTGAGTCGGTGTCCGCCATCACGCCTTCCGTGGCTTGACGGCCAGGATTGAGCCCGGTTCCGGCAGACCATTTGGCAGACGGCGCCGGCTCGACTTGGGCGCGCTCTCAGATTTGGCTACACGACTCGGTTTTCTGCCGTGTGACTTGTTGCTTGCCAAGCAGACGCTCGCAGCGCGCACCGTCTCCAGGTCGAACCTCAGCCTTGCGCGTGGACCGTCTCCGAGACGACGGGCTCCGAGCTGCTCGGCGTGTTCGTAGACCCATTGGCGCCCGACGTTCAGCTCGCGTGCAACCTCAGCAGCGCTGACGAGGCAAGGGTCGGCCGGTAGGTCGGCACTCAGCATCTCGGCGACGCGCCCTGCGATGGCGTCTACGAGCAGTAGCTCTCGTGGGGTGAGTGCCGGCGTGGTGTTCACCGGAACTCCTCGCCGAACTTCTCACGCACACGAGCGTGTTCGGCCTCGGCGTAGAGGGTGTCCCGGTCACACTCGCCGTGGTTCGCGTTCGGGCGCGGGCTGGCAGTGACCCCTGTAACCGTCACAGGCGGGCCTGTAACCGTCACGCATGGGCTCGCTGGCACATCGCCTTGCCTGAGCTTCGTTCTTTTCCGCCACGCCGCTGTCCGACACTTGTCGCCGCAGGTTGTTTTGCCCGCTCGGGTTCCATCGAGCGAACGGCCGCACGCCTCGCACAAGCGAGCGCCGGTCATCGCGCGCTCTCCGCTTTCCCGAGCGCCCACAGCTTGGCGGGGTGGGGATGATCGGCGAGCTGGTAGGTGCCGGCCGCGTGAATAGCGCCGGCTTGCGCAAGCACGACACGCGCCTTCTTAGCTATCGGGGCACTGAGCCCGCACCACGGGCCGGCGAACTCGGGTGTGAACATCGCCGCGCGCTCGTGTGGGTTCCGCAGACCCCTGACGCGCAGGGCGAGAACAAGCCCCTCGTATAGGCGCTCAACGGCTGCCGGGGCTACACGGGCAGCTTTCGCTAGCTCGGCGACGCTGGCCGGCAGTGCTGGGCGCAGAACAAGCACGGTGCTCTCGATGAGCCCGGCCTCCAAGGCGCAGCGGTCAAACCAGAGGCGCTGAGTCGCTGAGCTGAGTCCCCGGATATCGGCTTTGGCGATGACCGACGCTCGAACCTCCGCGAGCGACCGCCAGTCCTTGCCGCAGCAGTAGCGCCATGTGCCGCTGCCGTGCTCGCCGCCGTCGAACCGCACGCTCGCCGTACACCCTGCGTCGTGTGCTGCCACCACGCACGGAAACCGCGAGCCAAGAGCCATCCCCTCGCCGATGACAGGGAGAGCGCGCTCGACCAGATCGCGTTCTGTGGCCCATGTCGCCAAGCCGGACGCAGAAAGACTGCGATAAGGCGTTGAGTTACCTACCGGGCTTTCTACGTCCCGTGGTCTTTCTACGTCCCGTGGGCTTCCTGCGTCCGGGAAACCATCCCAAAGCGTCACAGACCCCACCACCAAAGAGCGGGCGTGTGACGCTTAGCTAGAGCAGATTCGCCTTCGCCTTCGGCATCGCCAGGGCCAGCGCGACTCGATCGGGTGCCGCGTCGGCTGGAGCGCCGCCGAGCGCCACGCCTTGAACTCCGCGCACGCGGCACGTTCCGGCCGCACCGTGACCTACCCCGTCCGATCATCCGCAGCGCCCGCGAGGCATATCCGGTCCGCCGATCAAGGTCAAGGATCAGCAAGAGCACCTGCGGCCCGCGTACCTGCCCGCTGCGGCAAGCACGCGCGAGCTTATGGTGCCCGGCTAGACGCGCCATGCGCGCGAGCAAAATCTGCCCACCCTGCTCCACCTTCCGCGCATACGCGGGGTCTGGTTCGCCGCCCGTTGGCCTCCGCATAGACGCCATGAGCGCAGCCCCTTGACGCTCTCGGCGCACGCCTTCGACGGCAGGCGGTCCGGAAGCCGTCGCGTTCGGACTACCGCACGGACTCTCGTCGTGCTCCATCGCTTCTCCTACGCCCTATTTTCACGCTCCAAGTCTCCCGCGCCAGCCGGACAGACGAGCCCGGAACCTCCACGACCCCCGAAACGCACATCTTCGAGGGTCGTCAGAGGGTGAAATCGGCGCGAAGCCGAGCGTAGGTGCGACAAAGCAAGTCTGCCACGCCGCCCCGACGCCCATCGGTGGGAGATACCAGCGGGCCGCTGCCGACGGCCGTAGGACTCCACGCGGCGCGCGCGCATGGAGACAGGCCGTGCTAACGCAACCCGTCGAGCCACAAACGCCCGAGAACGCGGGCGCTGTCGAACGGCGCTCCACTGCGCATCGCAAGCTCAGGCGTATGTCCAGTGCATCGCATTGAACTGACCACGGCCGTGATTCCATAGGGGAGCGCCACGGCGCGCGCAGGGGAGTACGACGGCGCGCCACCGACCGAGCGCTACTCCGCTTCTCTGGACGCCGCCATGATCCTCCCCGCAAGCCCGCCCCGTGTCTCGGAGCCATACCGAACGCCGTTCCGCTTGGCCCCTGGTGCTGGTGGACGGGGATCAGCCGGCCCCGGAATCGCTGCCATCTCGCGGACCGCTCGCGCGACCTGGCGCAGCGCCTCGCCGGTCACGAACCGGCCTTCGCTGTGCTCGATCTCGATACGAGTCAGCTCAGCCCCAACGCCGACGATCAACCGCTGCCGCAAGCGCTCGACGGCATCGCGTGGCGACCGATCGACAAGCGGCACGGCTGCCTGCGCCGCCGCCCGTCTGATGCGCTCGCGGCGAGCGATCGAGCGCACGGTGTTCTCCGGCACCTCAAACGGCCCGAGACGCGCTCCCGCTGGATGCTCAAGCTCGCCCGACGCTGCTAGCTGAGCGACTCGCCCTGCGGTCGCGTCCGTCAGCATGTAGGCCGTCGCAAGCGCGTCGCGCTGCCAGCGCGTGTATCGAGAGACGAGCACAGCCACGCAGAGCAGGTTGCCTACCGTGACAGACGATGCTCGGCGCCAGGGGCAGCTATCGCCGCTCTGGAGCGTAGGCGTTGGTCGCAGCCTTGGCGGCGGTCCAGTAGCGGATCAGCCCGAGGGTCACGGTAAGCGCCCCGAGGATCACGGTAAGCGCCCCGAGGATCACGAGCGCCCACGCGCCGATGCGGACGAGATCATAGGCGGCGTCCGTGAGCCCGAGATGGACCTGTGGCGCGTTGAGTTCGGCTTCTGACTGAGCCTGCTGGACTGTTTCCCCCGCGTAGGCCCATCGCGGCCGATGGCTGTGCGCCTCGATGAACGCGGCGATTCCCGCTGTGACGGCGAACGCCCCCGCATAAACGCGAGCGCTGCCCGCGAGCGCGTGCTCCATCAGCGTTCTTCCTGTTGGTTCTTTCCGACTACGGGCTAACATGCGGACAATCGTACCCATAGGCTCGACTAGGGTGTCCCTTGGCCTCTTGGGCTCTATCGAAACTCGCTGTTCGGGGGAGGTCAGCAGCACACGCCCCCGAGCCAGACGACGGCCCTCGTCGGCTAATACAGCTCGTCGTCGGTGAGGGGCTGGCGGTCGAGCCATTCCGACACGGCATTGCGATGGATCAGTGTTGCGATGCCGAGCAGCGGCATACCAAGCAAAAGCGCCAGCCAGTAAGCCAAGGTTCCTACTATCGGCACCCCGAACACACCCAGCAAGATCGCTCCGATGACGCTGATCGAGCCTTTGATTGTGCCCACGATGATTGCAACTGTCAGGCCGAGCCCGCTCAGAACCGCCAGCACGCTCACGAGCGCCTTGCCAAGCCAGCAAAGGAACACGGCGATGCCACGGCGCACGGGCGCGTCGGTTCCCCACTCCTCTGGACCCCACTCCCCTGCGTCCTCCATGCTGCGAGCGTAGACCATTTGATCCTCGAAGTGCTGACCGTGCTGCTCGGGCTGATCGCCTTCACGACGACCCAGAGTGCCCGCTGAGCACTGACAGCGTGCAGAGGTACCCGAGACTCCAATCGTCCGTGGGACTCCAACGGCTTCGAGGGGGTGCCGGGGGGTCGTTTTCCTGACGCTGGCGGGATGGCCGCGCCATCGTGGGCGCGATCCGTGGGGTGGCCCGCTGCGAATTGGCAGCCCTGCCACAACTGGCCGCAATCGGCCGTAATCAGCTAGCATTAGACACGAATGGATCAAGCTGGCGACGCGGGCGAATCCTCAGTATCCATGCGGGATTCGCCTTGGTGCCGGCCGTATCCGGGGCTGTCTGATAAGGAAGAGGTCCCAGGTTCGAATCCTGGATCGCCCATCGCTTGCACCTGGCTTTGTAGAGGCCGTTTTCGATGCTAGGTGCTGATCTTGGCGGTGACTTAGGAGGCACCGGGTAGCGTGATTGCTGCCCGATCGTTCATTCTCGACAGTCCTTGCTAGTGGACGCGAGCGGTGGCATCCATAGCGGAGCCAGGGCCAGTGCCGCCCAGTCGTCTGTGGAGTTCTATGGCAGCTTGCATCAGCGACGAGCCGCATCCGATCTGCGGGAGTGGCATCAGGCGAAAGGCGCTCCTGATACGTGGGCGGCAGCAATCGCGCATCGCCTCCGAGAGCTGTCGCATCGTAGTACCACTCAAAGAGCCGGTCGATCATCAGCCGCTGCCCAGCGCCGGGATCACGGACAGAACAGACCCACGCCAGGACCACGCCTCGATCACCACGTCATCACCAACGGAGGACCCGGACAGGCGGGCAACGGAGGCGTCGGCTACGCCTCCTGTCCACGCATAGCGAAGTGATCCTGCTGGGCTGGCTCTCTGCCGCCGACTGCGCTAGCTTCAACCCATGACCACCCCAGAGATCATCGAGCGGGCTGGGCGTTTGCTGGCCGACGCGGCGCCCGCTCGGTCGAAGGTGCTGCTCTTTGGGTCGCATAGCCGTGGCGATGCCAGGGAGGGCAGCGACTTCGATTTTCTCGTGATCGAGCCGGAGGTCGTGAGTAAGGCGAAGGAGATGGTTCGGCTGCGGGAGGCGTTGGACCCACTTAGGGTTGCTGCGGACGTGATCGTTATGTCGCAGGAGTACGTGGAGGAATGGGGCGAGGTTCCGGGGACGATGCTTCACGATGCGCTTGTGGAGGGACGTGTCCTCGCAGAGACGTGATCTGCACGATCTCGCGGAGCGCTTCGCACGCAAGGCTCGTAGCGATGAGATCGCGCTCGACAAGCTCGCCGACGATCCCGACGTACCCGATGACCCATCGGCTTCCACCTACAGCAAGCGATTGAGAAGCTCCTGAAGGCTGCTCTTGCCGACTCTGGCGTTGCGCCACCCCGGATTCACGATCTCGGCGAGCTGCTTGCGTTGCTACGCGACGAGGGTCTGTCTCCTCCTCCTTCGCTCAGTGAGGTACGGGCCACTGGTCCCGTGGGCTGTCGAGTTCCGCTACGACGACGGCCCGGACGAACGACTCGACCGGATCGCAGGCCACGAGACCGTCTCGAAGCTGCGCGCGTGGATCGACGAGCTACTCGCAGGCAGGGAAGATACGCAAGAAGGCGAGACATAGCCGCACATCGAGGGCAGCGGTTGGGCAGCAGCCATCTTGCTGCCCAACCCGCCAAATCGCCCGTGGGCTGCGGCGACTGATCGGCGCGAGCCGTCTAGCACCACAAATGGGCGATGCCGCGCGCAACCTCGGCGATGATGTCTCGTGAGCGCTGCTCGTTGTCGACGAGGATGCCTCGTCCCGACTCGGACGTGTCGAAACTCACGGTACCGAGGCAGCGCCCATGAACCCTGTCATCCGGATCTCGGATAGGCGCGGCGAGGACGACCCTGATGTCTTTCCAAACATTCAACCCTTTCTCGACAGGGCTCCGCTCCGACGACAGCTCCCGCAAAACCGTGTTATGGGTCTTTGCCGCCTCGGCTATCACGAAGACGGGCTGGCCGTCCGGACGAAGCTCGTCCACGGGAACCGGATCCCACACGTCGTCGTGAGCGTGGCTTGAGCGACCGACCGCGTATTGAAGCCACTTGCCCTTCCGATCGAGGCGGTGGCAGAACGCCCGCACCTCGACGGCATCCCAGCTTTCCGGGAAGACCAGCGCTCTTGCAGCGACCTCGAGGAGTTGGCCAACCGCGAACATCTGATCATCACGGCGCAAGGTGCGGGCCGTGCGGACGGCTAGGCCATGCACGACGAGCGCAACGAAAAGCGCCACTACGAATGCATTCGACCATCCGGTCGCTTCCAGGGTGCTGAGAAGACCAGATACGCCACGACGAGCCGTGCTGTTCTCAATGGCATGGACGTAAACCGCTGCCGAGACCACCTCCACCGCCACCAGCGCAGCCATGATCACGTCCTCGTAGCGCTTCACGCCGCGACGCATCGCGGTCAGCCTGCGGGGGTGGCCAGTTGATCCGGCGTCGAGGTGCTCAGGGATGCCGCGGCGAGAATGGCCGAACGAGCAAATCGCCAACCGAATAGATCAGGGGCTCGGGAGATTGACAGACGATGATCTCGGCTTGCGGGGCGAGCTCTGCGAGCCATTGCAAGCATATGCCACAAGGTACTAGTTCCGAAGATTGAAAGGAAGATCCATCAGCTTCGGAGAAGAGCGCGAGCGCTTGGACCTCGCGGTGACCACTCGCTATCGCTGCTCCTAGGGCCACCCTCTCGGCACATACGGTTGCGCCGAACGTCGCATTCTCGACATTCACGCCGACGAAAGTGCTTCCGTCACCCGTCCTGACTGCCGCTCCGACCCTGTATCGCGAGTACGGGGCGTAGGCGAACTTGGCCACGGCTTCCGCTCGACAGCACAGCTCCTGCCGAAGCGCTCGGGTCCTGCTCTCTGGCTCGCTTGCGTTCGGACTTGCCATTACGATCACGCTTGTGGGGTTGCTGCAGCGTTGCCACGAGCGTACCAGTCACGCCCCTGGCCTCACTGCAGGTCGGACCGTGCGATGCAACCTCACTCTCATGTGACAACCGCGGCGCTCATGTAGCCCCTCTGGCCGTATCCCATACTGTTCCCGCTATGGCGCATTACGACTTGAACGGCAAGGTGGCGCTCGTGACGGGGGCCGCCAGGGGCATCGGCTTCGCGACGGCGCGCGCGCTGGCGTCGCGAGGCGCGTCGGTGGCGATCGTCGACCTCGACCACGACGCGGCCACTGCGGCTGTCAGCCAGGTGCACGACACGAAGGCGATCGGGATCGCGGCGGACGTGACTGACCGCGGCGCGATGCAGCGCGCGGTCGCAGAGACGGTCGAGCGCTTCGGGGGGCTCGACGTGGTCGTCGCCAACGCGGGCATCGCCTCGCGCGTGGCCACCTTCCGTGCGATGGCGCCGGAGACGTTCGAGCGCGTGCTGGACGTCAACCTGATGGGCGTGTGCCGCACCGTGGACGCGGCGCTGCCAGAGATCATCCGCCGCCGTGGGCACGTCGTGGTGATCTCCTCGATCTACGCGTTCACCAACGGCGTCGGCACCACGCCGTATGCGATGAGCAAGGCCGCGGTGGAGCAGTTCGGACGCGCGCTGCGCGTGGAGCTCGTACCACACGGAGCGAGCGCCAGCGTGGCCTACTTCGGCTTCATCGACACCGAGATGGTCCAGAGCGCAATCGACAAAGACCCCGTCGCGGTGTCGATGCTCACCGCGCTGCCCAAGCCGTTGCACAAGCGCCTGGCACCCGCGGTCGCCGGCGAGGCGATCGTGCGCGGCATCGAACGTCGCAGCCCGCGCATCATCCGCCCGCGACGGTGGACGATCATGTCCGTGGGCCGCGGAATCATCAACCCCCTCGCTGACCGTCGCATGGAGCGCGAAGCCGCCGCCCAGGGCTTCATCAGCCAGATCGACGGCCGCGGCGGCGAAGATCAGCCCACCACCGCCTGACGCGCCCGCCCGCGTCCACGGCGGCTAAGGAAAGCGGCACCTTCTGCCGATTAGTTGGGCGTGACTATCTCCCTGCGCCGGTTCTCCCTCTCGCCTGCACTTCGACCCGCCACCCGGCGCATCGCGCTCGCCGCAGTCTCGGCGCTGGTCTTGTCCACAGGGCTGCTCAGCGTGGCCGCGCCCGCTACGGCTGTAGTCACGACTGTGGGAGGCACTTCTGTGGGGCTCCAGCCACGCGAAGCGGAATCGATCTTCGATGGCCACCTCGTGGGGAACGGAGCGGGAAGCTGGCTGTACTTCGCCGCGCCCGAAACGTTCGCCAACGGCGCCGGTAACCCCGTGTTGCACAAGACCGAAACGTTCGCCATCTACTGGGACCCGGCCGATCGCTATCACGGTGACTGGCAGCAGTTGATCGACGAATTTCTCCACAACGTCGGCAGCGACAGCGGTACCCTCGAAAACGTCTTCGCGGTCGATGCGCAGTACACGGATAAGTCGAACGCACCTGCGTACTACCGCTCCACCTATCGTGCGGCCTATACGGACACCGAAAAATATCCGACCGCTGGTTGTGTTGACCCCGAACCGCTGAAAGAATACAAACCGTACAAAACCAAAGCGATCACGTGCTTGACCGATCAGCAGATCCGCGAACATCTGCAGACGTTCGTCTCCCAGCACAACCTGCCCAAGGGCATGCGTTCGATCTTCTACCTGCTCACCCCTCCAGGCGTGACCGTCTGTCTGGATGGCGCCGCGACGCATTGCTCAGACTACGAAGAATCTTCGGTCGAAGGCTACGAAAACAGCTTCTGCAGTTACCACGCGGCGATCAACCCCGGTGAAACCACCACCGGCGACGGAAACACGATCCTCTATGCGGCTGTTCCCTGGACCGCCGGCGGCCTGGGTGATGGTCAGTTCAACAACGCAGACCAGAGACCTGCATATGACTGCCAGGACGGCGGATTCGATCCCACGAGCAACCCGATCGAGAAGAAGGAGAAAGCAAAGGAAGTAACCGAAAAGGAAGAAGAAGAATTCGCGAAAAAGACAAAAGCCGAACAACTACTCATCCTGGAAGCCCGGCTTCGCGAAGGTCCGCACGAGGAGGAGCCCAACCAAGGGGAATGCCCGAGCATCGACGGCTACTGCGACCGCGGCCTCGCCGACCTGATCATTGGCCAAATCGCGTCTGAGCAACAAAACATCGTCACCAATCCGTTGCTCAACGCCTGGAGCGATGCGTCGAATCACGAGCTGACAGATGAGTGCCGAAACTTCTTTGAGACGGGCATGCTCGAAGGCGGCGTTTCCGCCGGAGAAAAGTCATTTGCCGGCACGCTCTCAAACGAGCCTATCGGCGGCGGCAAATATTACCTCAACACCGCCTTCAACCTCGCAGGCCTCAGGCTTTCCTACCCCGGTCACGGGTGCTTGGGTGCAGTAAGCCTAGCTCCAGAATTCACGGCTCCCAACACTGTCAAATCGGGTGAAACCGTCGGCTTTGACGGCATGGAGTCGGACATCGATCTGAACGCCGGGGTTCGTTACTCCTCCGCCGGCGAACCAGAACCCACCTACGCGACCTACGCGTGGAACTTTGGCGACGGCAGCCCTGAAGTGTCAGGGTTCGCTCCCGGCGCCCCCGCCTGCGAAGCGCCATGGCTGAGCCCCTGTGCCGCGAGCGAGTTTCACGCATACACCTATGGTGGAACGTATGAAGTGAAGCTGACGGTGACCGACGTCGGCGGCAACATCGCCACCATCTCACACTTCATCACTGTCGAAGGACCTCCGCCTCCACCTCCCGTCGTCGTGCCCGGACCGGGCACCCCAGGCGGCTCTGGTCCGGGTGGCGCTGGATCCGGCAGCGGGACACCCGGCGTCGTGACGGTCCCCAACCCCGTCGCCGTAGCGTCCGTCGTCTCCCACTCGCTCAAGTCGGTGCTCCGCAAAGGCCTCGTGGTTCGCTACTCCGTCAACGAGCAGGTCGCCGGACGCTTCGAGGTGCTGCTCGACCGCGCCACAGCGCGCAGGCTGAAAATCTCTGGACCTCCGGCCACGAACCTCGCCGCTGGATCGCCGCCCGAGGTGGTGATCGCCAAAGCGATCCTCGTCACGACCAAGGGCGGGCGCAGCTCTGTGCACATCAAGTTCTCCAAGCGCACCGCCGCGCGACTCGCGCACGCGCACAAGGTCAACCTCGTGCTGCGACTGGTCGTGCGCAACGCCTCGCCGACCAGCCCCGCCAGCACGACGGTGATCAGCAGCTTCACCCTCGCTCACTGATCCAAACACTCGTCGCACGGCGGGTGTGGGGCGGGCTACAGGCAGTGAGTCACTCGGGGTCCTTGCCGCGCCTCGCGCGCGCTTTGCTGCTGAACACGAAGTACCACAGCCCCGCCAGCAGCAGATAACCCGCCGCCATCGACACCACCGCGATCACCGCCAGGCCCGTGTTGCTCGCGTTCACCGATTCGCCGTCCAGGGCGAGTATCAGGCCTGCGAGGTTCATGCTCGCGCGAGGCCTCTACAGGCCGGGGTAGTGGCGCACCACGTAGCCGGTGTTGTCGGTGCCGCCCACCTGCCAGCGCGACGCGTACACGCCGCTGCGCCCGGCCGTGTCGTACAGGACGCCGTCCACGTACATGTACGTGTGGCCCGCGTTCGCGTACACCGTGATGTAGCGGCCCGGCCCCGGCGCGCCCCAGCTCTCCAGTTCCCCGGAGGTCTCCGGCGCGCTGAGCAGGCCGCCCGCCGCGAGCGCGTAGCTGACCGAGCCCGAGCAGTCGTAGGCGTTGTCCACGAACGACGCGTGCCCGCCGCCGAACACGTACGGGAAGTCCGCGATCTCGTTCGCTCCCGCGACCACCTTCTGGATCACTTCCGGCACGTTCGTCGGAATCGGGAGCGTGCCGTCGCCGCCGATCGACTGGCCGCCCGCGACCGGGATCAGCCGATGCTGCTGGCTCGCCCGCGCGCTGCGCTCCACCGCCTGCATCTGCTGCAGCTCGCGCTTCACTTCCGCGTCCGAGGGCGCCCCCGCCGCGACCTCCGCTCCCGCCTTGTCGGGTGTCGTCGCGGCCGCATGGTGGATCGCACCGACGACCGGGTGCGCGCTCGCTTCCGTCGGGTCGGCGACCTCCTTGACGTGCCCTGCGCGCCCACCTCCGCGACCGGGCGGACCGGCGTCACGCCGCTGGCCGTGTGCTTGGCGCTCCCCGCGGCGCGTCCGCTCGCTCCACCCGCGGTCGCTTCGCCGCACGCGGAGAGCGCCACGGCGGCCAGCGGGCAGCGCACGCGCCGAGCAGCTTGGTTGCGATGCTCACACACCTAGGCTAGCGCCCGCGTCCGCCTGGAAGTGTCGCTACCCTGGTGCGATGCGCGAGGACGCCACGGCCGTGGAGATCCGGCCGCACGTACGCCTGCTCCACGGCATGCGCCAGCCCCGCCAACTGGCTGCAGCTGGTGCGCTTCGGGCTCGTCGGCGGCGATCGGCTTCGTCGTCAACCTCGCCGTCTACGCGCTGCTGCGTCCACGCCGTCGGGCGTCGACTACCGCGTCGCCGCCGTCGTCGCGTGGCTCGTCGCGGTGCTCAACAACTTCGTCCTCAACCGCCACTGGACGTTCGACGCGCGCGACGGGCAGGCGCGCTTCCAGGCCCCCCGCTTCCTCGTCGTCAGCCTCGTCGCGTTCGGCTTCAGCCTGCTCCTGCTGACCGCTGCTCGTCGAGGGCGTCGGCCTGACGCAAGATCCCCGCCCAGGCGCTCGCCGTGGCGGCCTCGACGCCGCTCAACTTCCTCGGCAACAAGCTCTGGAGCTTCCGCGCGCGGGCCTGAGTTCCACGGTCCGCCAGGCCCACGGCGAGCCGCTGCGCGGCTGGTCGGCGGGCCAGTCGGGACCTATACTCTGACTTCCCCCTCTCGGAGGATCTTTGTGCAGGAGATGGTGATCTACGGCGTCAGCTTCGACATGGTCGGCAAGCAGCCGATCGTGCTCCTGAAGACCGTCGACGGCAACAAGTTCCTGCCGATCTGGATCGGCCACCCCGAGGCCGCGTCGATCCTCATGAAGCTCCAGGGCGCCGGCACCCCGCGCCCGATGACCCACGACCTGCTCTGCGACATCCTCGGCGAGCTCGACGTCAAGTGCACGCAGGTGTCGGTCACCGAGCTGCGCGAGAACACGTTCTTCGCCTCGATCACGCTCAGCGTCGACGGCCGCGAGCTCGAGATCGACTCACGCCCCAGCGACGCGATCGCCCTCGCCGTCCGCTCCGGCGCGCCGATCTACGCCGCCGAGGAGGTCATCTCCGAGTCCGCCATCGAGTTCGAGCACGACGTCGAGGAGTCCGAGGACGTCGTCGAGAAGTTCAAGGAGTTCCTCGACCAGGTCTCGCCCGAGGACTTCGCCGCCGGCGACTCCTAGAGCGGCTCGCGCTCAGCGCGTGAAGGCGCTGGCCGAGAATCCGGCCCACGAGCTCGTCGAAGCCGATTCCCGCGGCGTCGGCCGCCTGCGGCAGCAGGCTCGTCTCGGTCATGCCGGGGACGACGTTCGTCTCGAGCACCCACAGCTCGCCAGTCTCCTCGTCGAGCATCAGGTCGACGCGCGCCACGCCGTGGCAGCCGAGCAGCCCGTACATCTGCAGCGCCAGCTCCTGCGCCTGCGCGGTCGTCTCGCGCCGGCAGCTCGGCCGGGCACACGAACGTGGTCATGCCGATCTCGTAGCGCGACTCGTAGTCGTAGAAGTCCTCCTCGCGCGGGACCGCCTCGACGACCGGCAGCGCCACGGGGCCGCCGGTCCGATCGTCGGTCGAGGACCGACACCGCCAGGTCGCGACCCTTCACGTAGCGCTCGATCAGCACCGTGCGGTCGTAGGAGAACGCCCCCACGAGCGCCGGCGGCAGCTCCTCGCTCGTGCGCGCGAACTTCACGCCCAGCGCCGAGCCCTGGCTCGCGGGCTTGACGACCATCGGGAAGCCGAGCCTGCGCTCCACGTCCCGCCAGCGCCGCCGCCGCGCCGAGCTCCTTGATCGCGCTCTCCTTGAACGCGTGGAAGTCCGGCGTGGGGATGCCCGCCTCGCGCATCAGGTGCTTGGCGAGCACCTTGTCGGTGCAGCGCATGCACGCCGCCGGTCCCGAGCCCGTGTAGGGGACGCCGATCGCCTCCAGCAGCCCCTGGATCGTGCCGTCCTCGCCGTCGCGGCCGTGCAGCGCGACGAACGCCACGTCGGGCCGGCCGCGAGCAGCTGCGCCACGAGCTCGGACCCACGTCGATCGCCACCACCTCGTGGCCGAGTCGCAGCAGCGCGTCCTGCACCTGCGCGCCCGAGCGCAGCGACACCGTCGCGCTCGAGCGAGCGGCCCCCCTTCAGGACGGCGACCTCTTAGCGCCGCCGGCTCATCGATCCGCGGCGGGGCGGCGCTCGTCGGGCCGCTCATATGTCCCGCTGCCGGCGGGGCGCGTGGTCCCCCTGCTCGCGGCGAGGCAGCGCCACCACGTCGGCGAGCCCGTCTTCTCCTCCGGCTCATCGTCCTTGGGCGCGACCTCGCTCGATGCCGGGGCGAGGCGGCGGGCTCGCCCCGGTCAGAGTGACCCGAGCAGGCCGAGCTGCTCGCGGATCGATCTTGCCGATGCGCCGGATGCCCTCGCGGATGTCCTCGTCCGGAACGCCCGCGAAGTTCAGCCGCATCGAGGAGAGCCGCTGCGTCCGTCCACGTAAGCGGCGCGGCCCGGCACGAACGCCACGCCCTCGCTCTTCGCGCGAGCGCAGCAGGTCGGTCGTGTCGATGTCCGCTCGTCCAGCGTCGCCCAGATGAACAGGCCGCCCTGCGGGCGCGTCCAGCTCGCGCGCCTCGCCGAAGTGCTCCTCGAGCGCCTCGAGCATCACGTCGCGCCGGCGGCGGTAGAGGTCCCGCAGGCGCTCGCACGTACTCGATGCCAGCGCGGGCCGCCATCGGCGGCGCGTTCCTGGAAGTAGCTCGCCACGAACATCTGCGTCACCGGCGAGGAGCACAGGTCTGCGCCCTGTTTGCCGAGGTTCAGCTTCTCGAGCACCGGCCGCGGCGCCACCGCCCAGCCGAGCCGCAGGCCGGGCGAGAGGATCTTCGAGAACGTGCCGAGGTAGATCACCAGATCCGACGCGCCGCCGTTGCCGACGGCGCTCCGCGTCGAGCGAGTAGAGCGTCGGCAGCGGCTCGCCCTCGTAGCGCAGCAGGCCGTACGGGTTGTCCTCGAGGATCAGCAGCTCGCGCTCGCGCGCCACCTCGACCAGGCGCCGCCGGCGCGGCCAGCGACATCGTCACGCCGCCCGGGTTCTGGAAGTTGGGGATCGTGTAGATGAACTTCGGCGTGCGACCTTCGCCTGCAGGCGGTCGAGCGTGCTCTCGAGCGCGTCGATCGGCATCCCGTCGGCGTCCATCTCGATCTGCTCGACGTGCGCCTGGTAGGCGCTGAACGTCGGCACCGCGCCCGGGTACGTGGGCGCCTCGGCGACGATCACGTCGCCCGGGTCGATCAGCGTCTTGCAGACGAGGTCGATCACCTGCTGGCCGCCGGTCGTCACGATCACCTCGGCCGGGTCGACCGAGCGTGCCCTCCGCGGCCATCACCTCGACGATGCACTCCACCGTCGCCGCCATCCCCTCGGTCGGCCCGTACTGCAGCGCGCGCGCCGTCGACTCGGCAGCGACCTCCGCCATCAGCTTCGCGTAGAGCTCGGGCGCGAACGTCGTCGTGTCGGGCAGGCCGCCCGCCAGCGAGATCACGTCGGGGCGCTCGGTCAGCGCCATCATCTCGCGCATCGCCGAGCTTTTCATGCCGCGCGTGCGCGCCGCGAACAGCGCCTCGTAGCGCGCGAGCTCGTGCGCCGTCGGCCGGGCCCCGCCCGTCGCCGCTGCTGCTGATCGTCTCATCTGCCTTAGCCTATTCGCCGCCGCCCCCGCGGACCTCGCGCGAGGCGCGTGGCAGCCGGACGGGTCGTCTATCGTCCTGGCCCGGTACCGCACGGTAGCGCACCGCGACGCTCCGCCCCATGAACGGCACTCTTCTTCTACATAGGACTCGGCGTCGGCCTCGCCGCCGCGTGCGGCCTGCGGCCGTTCCTGCCGCTGCTGCTCGCCGGCGCGCTCGCCTCCTCGAACGCGCTCGGCGTGAGCTTCGCGCACGGGCACTTTCGTTTCCTGCAGGAGGGCTGGTGGCTGCTCGTCGTCGTCGGTCGCGCTCGTGCTCGCCTACGCGCTGCAGCTCCTGCTCGGCGCTGGCGCCCACGCTCGACCCCCGCGTCGCGCCCGCGGAGCGGCCGCCGTCAGCCCGCTCGCGGCGGCGATCGTCGGCCTCGGCCTACGGCGCCGGGGCGCGTGCTGTTCGCGGGCACGCTCGACGCGCACGGCGACGCCGCCGTGGCCGGGGGTGCTCGTGCGGCTTCGCCGTCGTCGGCCTCGCGCAGCGCGCGGCGGGGCCGGTGATCGCCCGCGCTCGCGCCCGCCTCGCCGACCGCGCCGCGCGCGAGGCGCTCACGATCTACCTCGACGCCGCCTCGCTGCTGGTCGCGGCGCTCGTCGCGCTGCTGCACCCGCTCGGCTACGTCGCGCGTGGCGCTGCTCGCGTGGTTCGCGCTGGCGCGGACGCGGGCGCGCCGACGGACGAAGTACGCCGGCCTGCGCATCCTGCGCCGCTGATGGTCGCCGCCAAGTGAGCTCCCGCCCGCCCAAGCTCGTCCTCTGCGTGATCGACGCGATGGCGCCGGCGATGCTCGAGCGGGCGATCGAGGCGGGCGTCGCGCCCACGCTCGAGCGGCTCGTGCGCGAGCGGGCGCTACGTGCCCGACTGCGTCGCCGCGTTCCCGTCGGTCACGCCCGTGTGCGCCGCGTCGATCGTCACCGGCGTGCGCGCAGGACGCCCACCTGATCCCGGCATGAACTGGTTCCACCGCGAGGAGAGCCGCTACGTCGAGTACGGCTCGAGCTTCCGCGCCGCGCAGCGCTTCGGCATCGCGCGGCAGCTGACCGACACGGTCTACAACATGAACCGCGCGCACCTCTCGCCGGCGAGACGCTGACCGTGTTCGAGTCGCTCGACGACGCCGACGTGCGCACGGCGGGCACGACCTACCTGATGTACCGCGGCCGCCACCGCCACGAGCCCCAGCGCGACACCGCGCTCACGCGCGTCGCCTCGCGACGCTCATGCGCCACCCGGTGATGGGCCCGCGCGAGCTGTTCTACGCCGACATCTTCGCCTCGCGGCGCACCGGCTGCCGCTCGGGCCTCGGGATGCCCGGCGTGCGCGACCGCCACTCCGGCTGCGTCTCCGCGTACATGGTCGAGCACGACCTGTTCGACTTCCTGCTGCTGTCGCTGCCCGACAACGACTGGTACTCGCACAAGCGCGGCCCCGACGCGCAGGTGCAGTCGCTCGCCGCAGGCCGACCTGCAGCTCGCGCGCGTCATGAACGCCGCCGGCGGCGTCGAGGAGTTCCTCGCCGAGCACGCCATGATCGTGATGGCCGACCACTCCCAGGCGCCCGTCACCGCGTCGATCGCCCTGCAGGACGAGCTCGCCGAGCTCGGCGTGCTCGGGCCCGCGCGCTCCGCCGAGACCGGCGACGGCGACGGCGCGCGGATCGCCGTGTGCCCCTCCCAGCGCGCGGCGATGGTCTACGCGCTGCACGAGTCCGAGCGCGACGCGATGCGCGCCTCCGTCGTCGCCCGCGCGCTCGCGATCGAGGGCGTCGACCTCGTCATCTGGCTCGAGCGCGACGCCCACGAACGCCCCCGCGAGGGCGTCATCGCGAGCCCCCGCCACGGCGAGCTGCGCTTCGCCCCCGGCGGGCCGCGTCGAGCGACGCGCGCGGCGCGTCGCTGGAGCGTCGACGGCGCGCTCGCGGCGATCGACGCGCGACATCGACGACGGCCGGCTGCTCAGCCCCGACTACCCCGACGCGCTCGCGCGCGTGTGGTCGGCGCTCACGTGCCCCACCTCCGGCGAGGTGCTGCTGTCCGCCGCGCCCGGCTACGAGTTCATCGACTGGGGCCGCCAGGCCCACGTCGGCGGCGGCAGCCACGGCTCGCTGCACGCCAGCGACTCGCTCGGCGCGCTCGTCCTCAGCGGCGTGCGAGCTGCCCGCAGCCCGAGCCCGCGCAGTGGGCGATCCGCGACGTCGCGCCGCTCGTGCTCGCGCACTTCGGGGTTTAACCTCGCCCGGTGCGACGATCGCCGGTAACCCTCGCCTGCGTGCTGGCCTGTGCGCTCGCCAGCACACCTGTCGCAGGCGCCGGGTCGGCCTCGGCCACGGCCGGGACGAGCGCTCGCGCTGCCCCCGCCGGCACGTCCAAACCCTCCACGGCGACGCACAGCTCCACGTCGCGCTCCACCGCCTCCACGGCGAGCATCTCCGACGCGCCGATCTCCGTCATCGCCTCCAACACGCCCCCCAAGGGGCGCAGGCTGTCCTCCAACCGGTGCTCGCGATCGCCGCCGCGCTGCCGAAGATGCGCGTCGCTGCGCAGGCAATACCGCGGCTCCTACGGCGGCGCGTATCTGAAGGGTCCGTTCCACTGGCAGGTGAGCTACTTCTCGCGCGGCGGCAAGAAGGAGATCGGCCAGGTGACGATCGACGACGCCTCCGGCCGCGTGCTCGAACAGTGGACCGGCTTCCAGGTCGCCGTGGACGATGGCGCGCGGCTACCCGGGCGCGTTCGGGCGGCACGTCAACGCCCTCTACGTCTGGCTGCCGCTGTGCGTCCTGTTCCTCGCTGCCGTTCTTCGACTTCCGCCGGCCGTTCTCGCTGCTGCACCTCGACCTGCTCGTGCTGCTGTCGTTCTCGGTGTCGCTCGCGTTCTTCAACCACGCGCACATCTACGCGTCCGTCCCGCTCGTCTACCCGCCGCTGCTGTACCTGCTCGCGCGCATGCTCGCGCTGCTGCGACGGCGCAGCGCGGCAGCGCGAGCGCGCAGCGCCCGCTGCGGCTGCTCGATCCCAGCGCCGTGGCTCGCGATCGGCGTCGTCTTCCTGATCGGCTTTCGCATCGGCCTGAACGTCACCGACTCCAACGTCATCGACGTCGGCTACGCGGGCGTGATCGGCGCGCAGCGCATCGTCGCACGGCAAGCCGCTGTACGGCGGCTGGCCCACGGACAACGAACACGGCGACACCTACGGCCCGGTCAACTACGAGGCCTACGTCCCCTTCCAGCAGATCTTCGGCTGGAGCGGCAAATGGGACGACCTGCCCGCCGCGCACGCGGCCGCGATCGTGCTTCGACCTGCTCGCCGTCGCGCTGCTGTTCCTGCTCGGCAGGCGCATGCGCGGGCCGACGCTCGGCATCGCGCTCGCCTACGCGTGGGTCTCCTACCCGTTCACGCTGTTCGCGCTCGAGAGCAACACCAACGACACGCTCGTCGCCGTGCTCGTGCTCGCGGCGCTGCTCGCCGCCAGCCTACCGCTCCACGCTCGCGCCCGCCGCGCGTGGCGCCCTGACCGCGCTCGCGGGGCTGACGAAGTTCGCGCCGCTGGCGCTCGTGCCGCTGCTCGCCACCGACGGCCTGCGCCCGCTCGGCGCGCGCAGCCGTCCGCGCGCCTTTGCGCTGTTCCTGCTCGCCTTCGCCGCGCTCGGCGGCGCTCGCGTTCATCCCGGCGCTCACGCACGACTCGCTGCACACGATCTACGAGCGCACGATCGCCTACCAGGACGACCGCGGCTCGCCGTTCTCGGTCTGGGGCCTCTACGGCCTGCACGGCGTCGAGCAGGCCGTGGAGCTGGCCGCGGTGGCGCTCGCGCTGCTGCTCGCCGTCGTCCCCCGCCGCGCCGACCTCGTCGGCCTCGCAGCGGCCTGCGCGCGCCGTGCTGATCGCCGTGCAGCTCGGGATCGAACACTGGTTCTACCTCTACATCCCGTGGTTCTTCCCGCTCGTGATGCTCGCGCTGCTCGGCCGCTTCAGCGTCGCCGACCGGCCACCCGGCGGACGCGGCATCAGAATCTGCTCGATCGAGTCTGCCCGCAGCGGTCGCGAGCAGCTGATCAGCACGCCCATCAGCCACGGGTCCTCCTCGGAGGTCTCGAAGCGGACCGGCATCTGCGTCAGCAGCGACTCGATCGCCTGCTCGCGCTTGACGCCGATCACGCCCGCCGCGCGGGCCGGTCATGCCGACGTCGGTGATGTAGGCCGTGCCGCCCGGCAGCACGCGCGCGTCGGCGGTCGGCACGTGCGTGTGCGTGCCCACGACCGCCGTCACGCGTCCGTCGAGGTGCCAGCCCATCGCCACCTTCTCCGAGGTCGCCTCGGCGTGCATGTCGACGAGCATGTGGTCGACGTCCGCCGAGCTCGCCCAGCGCCACCTCGATCTCGGTGAACGCCGAGCGGCCCGGCGCGCAGATAGAGGTTGCCGCTCAGGTTGACCACGCCGAGGCGCACGCCGTCGCGCTCCACCACGCACGCGCCGCGGCCGGGCTGGCTGCGCAGGAAGTTGGCCGGGCGCACGATCCGGCTCGTGCGCTTTCCAGATAGGGGTAGATCTCGCGGCGGTGGTAGGTGTGGTTGCCGAGCGTGATCGCGTCGACGCCCGCGGCGAACATCTGGTCGGCGATCTTCGGCGTGATGCCGAGCCCGCCCGCGGCGTTCTCGCCGTTGACGACGACGAACGTCGGCGCGTGGCGCTCGCGCAGGACCGGCAGGCAGTCCAGCAGCGTGTGGCGGCCGATCCCGCCGACCACGTCGCCGACGAACAGGATGCCGCGCCGTCGCCCGGCGGACCGCCTGCCGGACTCAGCCATACTCTGGCGATGGTGGGAGGAGAGTGACGGGCGTCTCCGAGGAGAGCCCTGAGGCGCCCACCGAGGACACGGACGCCGACGCGGCGCCGCCCAACCCGCGAGGAGCAGCGGCTGACCGACCGAGCAGCCGGCCCCGGAGCCAGCCGCCGCGCGTCGTCGTCGCCGCGCTGGGTCCAGCTCGTGCTGCTGCCGCTCGCGCTGCTCGCGCTGTGGGCGCTCGCGAAAGCGGCTGGGAAAGTGCTCGTCATCTTCATCGTCGCGGCGCTCATCGCGCTGATCCTCAACCCGGCCGTCGCGTTCCTCCAGCGCGGCCGGCTGCCGCGCGGCCTGGCGGTGCTGGCCGTGTACCTCGCGTTCTTCCTCATCGCTCACCGGGATCGGCCTCCTGCTCGCCAACCCTATCTCCAATCAGGTGGCCGCGTTCAGCCGCAACGTGCCGCACCTCATCGAGCAGGCCAACAAATCGCTCGCCGAACCTCCAGAACACGCTCAACAACGACGGCGTCCACGTGCAAGTTCATCAAGCAGGGCGAGACCGCGCTGCAGACGCTGCAGGACAAAGTCGTCAAGGGCTCGAGCTCGATCGTCTCCTTCGGCGGCGGGCTGCTGACGGAAGTCGTCAGCGCCGAGCTTCGACCTGCTGCTCGTGTTCGTGCTGTCGGTCTACATGCTGCTCTACGGGCAGACGCATCGGGCGGCTCATGCGCCGGTACATGCCCGACGGCGACGGCACGCCGGCCGATGACTACCCGACGCTCGTCCAGCAGCGCGCGTCGCGCGCTACGTCGGCGGCCAGCTGCTGTTCAGCCTCATCATGGGCGCCACCGCGGGCATCGCCCTGTACATCTTCGGCGTGCTCGGCGATCTTCCCCGACGGGCGCAAGTACGCGGTCGTGTTCGGCGTCTTCTACGGCGCTGATGGAGCTCGTTCCCTACATCGGGCCGATCCTCGGCGCGCTGCCCGCGATCCTCGTCGCGCTGTTCAGCGACCCGATCTCCGCGCTGTGGGTGGCGCTGCTGTTCGTCGGCCTGCAGCAGCTCGAGGGCCACGTCGTCGCGCCGCAGATCTTCGGCCACACGCTGCGCATCAACCCGCTGCTCGTGATCTTCGCGCTGCTGCTCGGCCTGCAGCTGCACGGGGTCATCGGCGCGCTGATCGCGCTGCCGATCCTCTCGATCCTGCGCGAGACGGCCGTCTACCTGAGCCGCCACGTCGCGTTCGAGCCCTGGGGCAGCGCGCCGCGCGGACTGCTGTGAGCGCCGTCCTCGACGTCAGCGGGCTCGCCAAGCGCTACGGCGAGCTCCAGGCGCTCGCGCGACGTCAGCTTCGAGGCCGACGCCGGCGAGCTGGTCGCCGTCGTCGGCCCCAACGGCGCCGGCAAGACGACGCTGCTGTCGATCATCGCGGGCGCGCAGCCGCCCGAGCGCGGGCACCGTCAGCCGCGCGCCCGGCGAGGTCGGCTGGGCGCCGCAGCAGCCGGCGCTCTACTCCAAGCTCTCGGTCGCCGAGAACCTGCGAGCTGTTCGCGCGCCTGGAGAAGGTCGCCGACCCCGCCGCCGCGGTCGAGCGGATGCTCGAGCAGACGGGGCTGCGCGCGCGCGCCGACGAGCGCGTCGGGCGCCTCTCCGGCGGCAACCGCCAGCGCGTCAACGTCGCCGCTCGGCCTGATCGCCGACCCGCCCGTGCTCGCGCTCGACGAGCCCTCGGCCTCGCTCGACCCCGCCCAGCGCGAGCGCCTGTGGGAGTTCATCGCGGGCCTCGCCGCGCGCGGGCACCACGGTCGTGTTCTCCACCCACAACGTCGGCGAGGTGCAGCGCTACGCCGACCCGCGCTGCTCGTGCTCGCCGACGGGCGGCTGCTGTTCGACGGGCCGCCCGCCGAGCTGCTCGTGACGCCAGCGGCGAGGCCGAGGGCGGCGACCTCGAGCGCGCGTTCGTGGCGTTCCTGGCGCGCTGCGAGCGACCGGCCGCTCGCGACGGCGAGCCGGCGCGCGTGAGGATCGGCTGCTCGCGCAAGGACCTCCTGATCCTGCGCCGCTCGCGGCTGCTGGTCGCGCTGCTGGTCGTCTACCCGGTCGCGATCGCGCTGCTGATCGGCTTCGCGATCTCGCGCAGCCCGTCGCGCCCGCGCGTCGCGATCGTCGACGAGACGCCGCCCGGCGAGACGGTGCAGGTGGGCAGCCAGCGCGTCGAGCGTCAGCCAGCTACGCCGAAGCAGCTCTTCGGCCAGGTTCAGTCGGTGCCGCGTCTCATCGCGCGCGCAGGCGATCGACAAGGTCAAGTCCGGCGAGGTGCTCGCCGCGGTCGTGATCCCGCCGAACATCGCCGCGAAGCTCTCCTCGGGCTCAACCAGGCCGGCCTCGAAGTGCTCTACAACGGCGACGCGCTCGAGCAGTCGCTCGTGCAGTCCACGCTCGACTCGGCGCTCGCGCAGGCCAACCTCGGCTTCTCCGAACAGATCCAGCAGGCCGCCGCGAAGGCGATCGACGCGCTGCTGCGCGGGCGGCAACCTCGGCGGTCCTCGGCGCGCCGCCCAGACCTGATCGGGCTCGACCGGATCCCGCACGCAGCTGCACGCGCATCATCGCGCGCCAGCCGCCGCGGCCACGACGCGCACCGAACTCGAGCGGATCGAGGCGTTCGCCGGCTTCGCCGCGCAGAACCTCGCCGCTCAGCAAGAACGTGCTCTCCACGGTCGGTCAGCCGATCCGCGTCGACAGCAAGCTGCATCCACGGCCGGCGCACGCCGCTGAACACGTTCGCCGTCGTCGTCGCGGTGACCGTCTCGCTGATGTTCGTCTGCGTGCTGCTCGCCGCCGGCGGCGTCGCGCTCGAGCGCGAAGAGCACGCGCTCGGCGCGGCTGCGTGCGCGGCCTCGTCTCGCGCGAGGCGCTGCTCGCCGAGAAGGGCCTGCTCGCCGCCGGCTGCGCGTTCGTCGTCGCCTTCGCGATGCTCGCCGGGGTCGGCGCGTTCGTCGCGCTCGACTGGAGTCGCGCGCGGGCTGTGGCTGCTCGCGCTCGCCTTCGGCGCCGTCGCCTTCGGCGCGCTCGGCGTCGCGATCGGCGCGCTCGCGCGCGAGGTGCGCGCCGCCTCGCTGCTCGCGTTCCTGCTCTCGCTGCCGCTCGCCTTCCTCGCGCTCGTGCCCGCGCGGCGCGGTGTCCGGCGCGCTTCTACGACGTGATCGGCGTGATCTCGTTCGTGTTCCCCTTCAAGGCCGCGCTGCAGGCGCTCGACGCCGCCGTCAACGGCGCCTCGCCCGCCGCTCGGCGGCTCGCTCGCGCACCTCGCCGGGCTCACGGTCGCTGTTCGGCGCGCTCGCGCGTGCCGGCCTGCGGCGCGCCGAGTAGCCCCGCAGCGCCGCCGAGCGCGCCGAGCGACGACGCTCTAACCTGGGAGGGCGATGGCCTTTCCACAGACGCGCATGCGCAGGCTGCGCGCGAGCGCCGGCCTGCGCGGGCTCGTGCGCGAGACGGACCTGCGCGCCGGCCAGCTGGTGCTGCCGCTGTTCGTCGACGCGAGGCCGAGGCCGACGGCGGCGCGGCCGGACGCGAGCCGATCGCGACGATGCCCGGCGTCGAGCGCCTGTCGATCGCCGCCGCCGTCGAGGAGGCGCGGGAGGCCGCCGCGCTGGGCATCGCCGGCGGTGATGCTGTTCGGCGTCCCCGCCGAGAAGGACGACGCAGGGCTCGGGCGCGTGGGACGACGAGGGCGTCGTGCAGCTCGCGACGCGCGCGATCAAGCAGGCGCGCAGCCCGGAGCTGCTCGTGGTGACCGACGTGTGCCTGTGCGAGTACACCGACCACGGCCACTGCGGCGTGCTGCGCGAGGACGGCGCGGTCGACAACGACGCCACGCTCGAGCTGCTCGCGCGCACGGCCGTCAGCCACGCGCGCGCCGGCGCCGACATCGTCGCGCCGTCGGACATGATGGACGGCCGCGTCGGCGCGATCCGCGAGGAGCTCGACGACGAGGGCTTCGCCGACACGCCGATCCTCGCCTACTCCGCCAAGTTCGCCTCCGCCTTCTACGGGCCGTTCCGCGAGGCCGCCGGCTCCGCCCCGGCGTTCGGCGACCGCCGCGGCTACCAGATGGATCCGGCCAACGGCGAGGAGGCCGTGCGCGAGGCGCTGCTCGACGTCGAGGAGGGCGCCGACATGGTGATGGTCAAGCCCGCGCTCGCCTACGGCGACCTGATCAGCGCGGTCAAGCGGCGCCACGCGCCTGCCGGTGGCGGCCTACAACGTCAGCGGCGAGTACGCGATGGTCAAGGCCGCCGCCGCCGCCGGCTACCTCGACGAGCGCGCCGCGGTGCTGGAGATCCTCACCTCCCTGCGCCGCGCCGGCGCCGACACGATCATCACCTACCACGCAAAGGACGCCGCCCGATGGCTGGCAGAGCAGAGCTGACGGCAACAGCCGCCGACGCCGAGCGCGCCGAGGCCGCCGCGCGCGCCGCAAGATCCGCAGCCGCAAGGACGGCGCCGCGGTCGCCGCTCGACGACGTCGACCGCAAGCTCCTCAACCTGATGCAGGGCAGCTTCCCGATCGCGCCGCGGCCCTACCGGCACGTCGCCGAGCTGGCGGGGTCTCGCCGAGGAGGAGGTGATGAGCCGCGTCCAGCGCCTGCTCGACGAGCGCATCATCCGCCAGGTCACGCCGATCTTCGACACGCGCGCGCTCGGCTACTCCTCGATGCTCGTCGCCGCCAAGGTCGACCCCGAGCACCCGCACCGCGCCGCGCAGGTCATCAACGAGCACCCCGGCGTCTCGCACAACTACCTGCGCAACCACGACTTCAACCTGTGGTTCACGATCGCCACCGAGCCCGACTCCAAGCTCGGCCTCGAGGGCACGCTCGAGGTGCTCGCGCGCGAGGCCGGCGCCGAGTCGGTGCGCCAGCTGCCGACGCTGCAAGCTGTTCAAGATCCGCATGGACCTCGAGATGGAGGGCGACACCGAGGCGCTCGCCAGCGCCGCCGAGGCGACCGAGCCGATCGAGCTCGAGCCCCAGCCCTACGACGAGCTCGACATCGCCGTGATCCGCGCGCTGCAGGGCGACATGCCGGTCGTCGCAGGAGCCCTACGCGCCCGCCGCGGCCGAGCTCGGGCATGACCGCAGCAGCGCCTCCTCGACCACCTCGCCGGGATGCAGGAGCGCGGCCTGCTGCGCCGCGTCGCCGCGATCCTCTACCACCGCCGCGCCGGCTTCTCGGCCAACGGCATGGGCGTCTGGAAGGTGCCCGACGAGCAGATCCCGAGATCGGCTGCCGGATGGCGGCCGTCCGCGGCATCTCCCACTGCTACCAGCGCCCGACCTACGAGGACTGGCCCTACTCGGTCTTCACGATGGCCCACGGCCGCTCGAAGGAGGAGTGCGACGCGGTGCTCGACGCGATCGCCGAGCAGACGGGCATCCACGAGCGCGCCACGCTCTACTCCTCGACCGAGTTCAAGAAGATCCGCCTGCTGTACTTCACCGAGGACTTCAAGAACTGGGAGCGCGCGCACGCCTGAGCGCGCGCTCGCGTGACGCGCGTCGCTCACCGACACGCGCTCCGGCCGAGCTGCTACCGACGCGCCCTGCGAGCGGCTCCCCGGCGGCGTCAACTCGCCCGTGCGCGCGATGCGCGCGATCGGCCGCGACCCGATCTTCATCGCGCGCGGCGAGGGCGCGGAGCTGATCGACGTCGACGGCAACCGCTACGTCGACTACGTCTGCTCGTGGGGGCCGCTGATCCACGGCCACGCCCACCCGCGCCGTGCTCGACGGCGATCGCCGCAGGCGGCCGCGCGGGGCACGAGCTTCGGCGCGCCGACCGCGGGCGAGGTCGAGCTCGCCGAGCGAGGTCGCGCGCCGGATGCGAGGGCGTGGAGATGGTGCGCATGACCTCCTCCGGCACCGAGGCGGCGATGACCGCGCATCCGCCTCGCGCGCGCCGCCACCGGCCGCGAGCGCGATCCTCAAGTTCGCCGGCGCCTACCACGGCCACGTCGACGGGCTGCTCGCGCAGGCCGGCTCCGGCCTCGCCACGCAGGCGCTGCCGGCCAGCCCCGGCGTGCCCGGCGAGCGCCGGCGGCGGCCACGATCGTCGTGCCCTGGAACGACCCCGACGCGCTGCGTCGCGGCCACCGAGCGCGCACGAGCTCGCGGCGATCATCGCCGAGCCGCTGCCCGCCAACATGGGCCTCGTCCCGCCGCGCGACGGGCTTCCTCGAGCTGCTGCGCGAGCGCGCCGACGCCAACGGCGCGCTGCTCGTCCTCGACGAGGTCATCAGCGGCTTCCGCGTCGCCCGCGGCGGCGCGCAGGAGCTGCACGGGCGTGCAGCGGCGACCTCACGATCATGGGCAAGGTCATCGGCGGCGGCCTGCCGGCCGCCGCCGTCGGCGGCCGCGCCGAGCTGATGCGGCATGCTCGCGCCCGCCGGCGACGTCTACCAGGCGGGCACGCTGTCGGGCAACCCGCTGGCGGTCGCCGCCGGCCTCGCCACGCTCGAGCTGCTCGACGAGCCCGCCTACCTGCGCCTGGCGGCCACCACCGAGCGCCTCGCCGAGGGCCTGCGCGACGCGGCCGCGCGGCGGCTACCCGGTGCAGGTCGTCAGCGTGCCCGGGCCTGCTGACCGTCTTCTTCAGCCGAGCGCCCGGTCGACTCTTCGAGGACGCGCGCGCGTGCGACCTCGACGCCTACGCCGCCTGGTGCCGCGAGCTGCTCGCGCGCGGCGTCTACCCGCCGCCGTCGCAGTTCGAGGCGTGGTTCCCCTCGCTCGCCCACACGCGACGAGCAGCTCGAGCGCACGCTCGCGGCCGCCGCCGCCGCCTTCGCCGCGCCTGCCCGAGCCGGGCGCCGCGCGATGAGCGCCGCTGGACGCCGCGCGATGAGCGCGGGCGGTCTGGAGCGCCTGCGCGCGCTGCTGCGCGAGGAGGGCGGGCTGATGGCCACGCTGCTCGCGCCTGCCGGCGGCGAGGCATGCCCGCAAGGCGCGCCCGAGCCCCGCGCAGCTCGCCGCGAGCGGCCCGCGCGCGGACGGCAGCCGCGACGGAGTACGAGCTGCTGATCGAGGCGATCTACGAGGGCTACCTGCTGCACTACGGCACGCCGCGCGTCGTGCGCGCGCCCGAGGCCGACCTGCGGGCTGCTCGCGGGCGACCGGCTCTACGCGCTCGGCCTCGCGCGGCTCGTCGCGCTCGGCGACACCGTCGCCGTGGCCGAGCTCGCCGACACGATCACGCTCAGCGCGCTCGCCCAGGGCGCCGGCGACGCGCGAGCTCGCCGAGGCGGTGTGGGCGGCGGGCGCGCGGGCCGTCGGCTGGGGTCCGAGCGAGGCCCACCGCCGCGCCAAGGAGCTCGCTGCTCGCGGGCGCCCCCGGGGCGATCGAGGCGATGCGCACAAGCGCCGCGGCGGCCCCGGCGTCGCCCTGAATCGCGCCTCGATATTGTTAGCGCCCGGTGGCCGACAAGCGCGCAAAGCACAAGTCCAAGTACACGCTCGACCGGGAGATCCCGGGCGCCTTCGAGGGCGAGACGGTCACGCGCCGGCGGTTCATGACGGGCGGCGCGCACACCGCCGGCATCGATCGCCGCCAGCGCCTTCGCTGCTGCCCGCGCTCGGCTTCGCGATCGGGCCGATCTTCAAAAGCACGCCCCACCGCTGGGAAACGGTCGGCACCGAGGACAGTTCGCCGACAACAACTACGTGCCCGTCGTGCTCACGCTCGACCCCCAGCATCGGCGAGGCCGGCAAGACGACCGTCTACGTGCGCAAGTTCAACGCCGCGATCGACACCGACCCCTACGACCAGCGGCACGCCGTACATCGCGCATCTCCAGCCGCTGCGCGCACCTCGGCTGCCCGGTGCGCTGGGTCGACGCCGCCGAGCGCTTCATCTGCCCCTGCCACGGCGGCGTCTACGACCTCCTGGGCCGCCGCGTCGGCGGCCCCCCGGTGCGCCCGCTCGACCGCTTCTACACGCGCGTGGTCGGGCGGCAACGTCGAAGCTCGGCCCGCGCTTCAGCGTCAACAGCGAGCTGCGGCGCTTCTCCCCGCGCGACCCCGGCGAGCCGCTCGACGGCATCGGCCAGTACCTCTACCCGTCGCGCCCCGGCGCGCAGAAACTCTAGAGCGCCGGACGACCGCCGATGCCCAAGCTCCCCAAGCTCCCCGCCCCGCCGATGCCCGCCGCCCTGCAGGAGCCGCCGCCGCGCCCGGGCGAGGCCAACGGCAAGTCGGCCCCGTCGAGCGCGCGCCAAGGCGGCCGGCATCACCGTCGTCGACTGGGTCGACGAGCGCACCTCGCTGAGCGGCGCCGCGCGCTGGCTGATGTTCCGCAAGGTGCCCAAGGGCACCAACTGGTTCTACACGCTCGGCTCGGCGACGATGTTCGCGTTCCTCTCGCAGGCCGTCACGGGCGTGTTCCTGGCGATGTACTACCGCCCCGACCCCGCCGGCGGCGCCTACGAATCGATCCGCTACGTCACCAACGACGTGTTCCTCGGCCAGTTCGTGCGCGGCATGCACAAGTGGGGCTCGAGCGTGATGGTGATCCTCGTCTTCCTGCACATGGGGCGCACGTTCTTCTTCGGCGCCTACAAGTACCCGCGCGAGCTCAACTGGGTGATCGGCGTCGTGCTGCTGATCCTGACGATGACGATGTCCTTCACCGGCTACCTGCTGCCGTTCGACCAGCGCGCCTACTGGGCGACGATCGTGGGCGTCAACATCAACGGCACCGGCCCGCTGCTCGGCCCCTACCTCAGCGACTTCCTGCGCGGCGGCTCGGAATTCGGCGCCACGACGCTGTCGCGCTTCTACGCGATCCACATGCTGCTCGTGCCCGGGCGCTGATCGCCGCGCTGATCGGCGCGCACCTCTACCTCGTGGCCAAGCTCGGCACCACGGCGCCGCCGTGGCAGAAAGCCGAGAAGCGCCCGACGAGCTGCGCGAGGCGGAGGTCTAGGCCCGATGAACCAGCGCGAGAAGGAGGAGTACCTCCGCGAGTACGCGATCCTGAAGGCCCAGGGCAAGCCGTTCTTCCCCTACGCGGTCGCCAAGGACGCGGCGATGGCGTGCGTCGTGATGGCGGTCATCATCACGATGTCGCTCGTGCTCGGCGCCGAGCTCGGCTCGAAGGCCAACCCGACGACGACCACCTACGTGCCGCGGCCGGAGTGGTACTTCTTCTTCCTCTTCGAGGTCCTGCGCGTGATCAAGCCGCCGAGCCTCGTGCCGCTGGCGACGATCGGCGTGCCGACGATCTGCATGATCCTGCTGTTCCTGCTGCCGTTCTACGACCGCGGCCCCGAGCGCCGCCCCGAGCGCCGGCCGATCGCGACGATCACGGGCATCGTCGTGATCGCCGCGATGGCCTACCTCACCTACGAGGGCGCCAACGCCGGCTCGCCCGACGGCGATCGAAATGGCGACGCCCGCGGCGGTCGTCGCAGGCGGGCGGCAGCGACGCTCGCCGAATACGAAGCGGGCAAGCAGGTGGTCGCGCAGTCGGGCTGCCTGGCCTGCCACAAGATCGGCGAGAACGGCAACGCCGGGCCCGGGCCCGAACCTGACGCACATCGGCGTCGCGCCTGCCGCGGCAGGCGATCGCGCGCACGCTCGTGAACCCGACCGCGCCGATGCCGTCGTTCAAGAACCTGCCGCCGCAGAAGTTCGCAGCGATCGTCAACTTCCTCGCGCAGCTCAAGTAGCCGGGCCATGCCCGCTCGTCAGGCGAGCCGGCGCCGGGCACGGCTGGAAGCGGGCCAGGTGCGCGCGATGTTCGACCGCATCGCGGGCGTCTACGACCTGATGAACACGGCGATGACGGCCGGCCTGCACCACCGCTGGCGCGCGCGCGCCGCCGACCTCGCGCAGCGTCGGCCCGGGCAGCCGCGTGCTCGACGTGGCCACCGGCACCGGCGACCTCGCGCTCGAGCTGGCCCGCCGCGTGTGGCCCGGCGGCGAGGTCGTCGGCAGCGACTTCGCCGAGGGCGATGCTCGACCGCGCGCGCGCGAAGGCCGGCCGCGGCGGACGAGCGGCGCGTGCGCCCGCGCTTCGAATGGGGCGACGCGCTCGCGCTCCCCTACGACGACGACTCCTTCGACGCCGCGACCGTCGGCTTCGGCGCGCGCAACTTCGACGACCTCGCGCGCGGGCCTGGCGGAGATGGCGCGCGTCGTGCGCCCCGGCGGCCGGGTCGTGGTGCTCGAGATCACCACGCCGCACGCGCCCGCCGCTGTCGCTCTTCTACCGCGCTGTGGTTCGACCGCATCGTGCCCGCGCTCGGCCGCGCTGGCGGGCCGAGCCGGCGGCGCTCGCGGCGCGGATGCGCGGCAGCGACGCCGACGTCCGACGATCGCCGACGCCTACACCTACCTGCCGAACTCGGTCAAGCGCTTCCCCGGCCCCGCGGCGCTCGCCGGCGAGATGGAGCGCGCGGGCCTCGGCGAGATCCGCTACCTCCTGCACCGCCGGCGGGATCGTCGCGATCCACGCGGGCACGGTGCCGGGCGCGAGGAGCGCTGATGAGCGCGCTCGGCGGCCCCGCGCGCGAGCGCGCCCGGCGACGGCGGCCGACGGGCTCGACGCGATCATGCGCCGCGGCGGCGAGCGCGCTGCGCGAGCGGATGGCGCGCACCGAGCGCCACCTCGAGCGCGTCACCGCGCGAGGCCGGCGCGCCGCTCGCCGCGCACGCCAACGCGACGGTCGTGGCGGGCGGCAAGCGCCTGCGCCCGCTGCTCGTGCTGCTCGCCGCCGAGTCCGCCGGCGGGCCCGCGCGCGACCGCCGACGGCGAGGAGCGCCTGCGTGCGCGCGGCCGTCGCGGTCGAGCTCGTGCACTCCGCCACGCTCGTCCACGACGACCTGATCGACGGCGCCCAGCTGCGCCGCGGCCACCCGACGGTGGCGGCGATCGGCGGGCGGCGAGGTCGCGATCGCGACCGGCGACCTGCTGTTCTCGCGCGCGTTCGCCGAGCTCGCGCGCAACGACGACGCCGACGCAGCTGCAGCGCGCTCTCGGAGGCGAGCTCGGCGCTCGCCGAAGGCGAGCTGCTGCAGCGCGAGGACGCCTACGCCGCGCACGTCGCCGTCGAGCGCTACCTGCGCCGCTGCGAGCTGAAGACGGCGGCGCTGTTCGAGGCCGCCTGCCGGCTGGGCGCGCTCGCCGCGCCGACGGCTCGCCGCAGCTCGCCGACGCGCTCGGCGCGTTCGCGCGGCGGATCGGGCTGGCCTTCCAGATGCTCGACGACGTGCTCGACGTCTCCGGGCCCGTCGAGCGCACCGGCAAGTCGCGCGGCACCGACCTGCTCGACGGCACCGTCACGCTGCCGCTGATCCTCGCGCGCGAGCGCGACCCCGAGCTGGCCGGCGTCGACCTGGCGCTCGCTGCGGACGGGCGCCGAGGAGGCGGAGGCGCTGTGCGAGCGGATCGCCGCCACCGGCGCGCTCGACGAGGCCCGCGAGCGGGCGCTGGCGGTCGTCGCCGAGGCCAAGGCGGCGCTGCCGGACGATCGCTGCCGGACGGTCGCTCGGCGCTGCTCGAGCTGGTCGCCGACGCGGTCGTCGAGCGCTACCGCTGAGCGCGCTAGAAGTCGCTCGGGAGTGATCAGGTCGGCGTCGAGCGCGCGCACGAAGAACTCGATTTCCTCGGACATGTTCGCGTGCGTCATGCGCCGCAGGTCGCCGAGCAGCGCGCTCGAGCCGCGGTCGAGCTCGTCGTCGAGCCGTTCCACGGACGGTCTGGTCGAAGACGCCCTCGCGGCGCGACTCGCACTCCGGGCAGCGCAGCACGATCCGCCAGTGGCGCGGGCCCTTCCTCCGACCAGTCGAGCGGGTAGACCAGCTCGCCGGCGCAGTGGAAGCAGACGTGCAGCTGGTCCGGCGGGCAGGCGCCCTCCGCGGCGCGCCGCGTGGTCGCCGTAGACGACGTCGAGCTGCTCGCCGCCGGGCGGCTGCGCGCGGGTGCTGGATGTTGGGGTCGTTGTCGGGGTCCATGCCGGTTCCAGCTCGTCATCGACGCGCGGACGAGCGGGCTTTAGCGCCGCGGCCGTGCGCTCTACGCGTTGTGGCTGCGGCCTTCGACCCACTCGCGCCATGCGGGCAGCGTCACGCGCGGATCGCGGCACGGCTCGGTGGTAGGTTCATGAGGCCCATGGTGACGCGCGATCCGCACGATCGGCCACGAGGACCGGCTGAGCCTCGTCGACCATCTCGACGAGCTGCGCACGCGCCTGATCATCAGCGGCGTCGTGCTCGCCGTGGCGTTCGGCGTTCTGCCTGTGGCAGAACCACGCGCTGCTGCAGATCATCAACAAACCGCTGAAGACCCAGACCCAGCAAGCAGGTCGCCAAGGGCGAGGGCACGGTCGGGCAGGCGGTGCTCGCCCAGCAGGCGGTGCTGAAGGTCGCCGAAGACACCCGCGGCGCGCTGCGCGCTGCTCGCGCAGCCCGAGCAGCGGCCTCTCGCCGCAGCCCGCGCGCCAGCTGCGCCGCCGCTCGATCGCCGCGCTGAAGCGCGACGTGGCGAAGATCCCGCGCAACCCGCCGGGCGACAAGCCCGTGACGCTCGGCGTCGGCGAGCCGTTCACGACGACGCTCACGGTGTCGCTGCTACTTCGCGCTGATCATCTCGCTGCCGGTGATCCTGTACGAGCTCTACGGGTTCGTCCTGCCCGCGCTCAAGCCGAACGAGCGACGCGCCGCGACGCCGCTGCTGATCGCCGTCCCGTTCCTGTTCGTCGCGGGCGTCGCTGTTCGGCTACTTCATCGTGCTGCCCGCGGCGGTGCGCTTCTTCGTGAACTTCAACTCGAGCGAGTTCAACGTGCTCGTCCAGGCGAGCCAGTTCTACAGCTTCGCCGCCACGATCCTGCTGGCGATGGGCCTCGTCTTCCAGGTGCCCGTGCGTGATCCTCGGCGCCACGCGCCTCGGCCTCGTCACGCCGGCGCAGCTGCGCCACGAGCCGCCGCTACGCGATCGTCGCGTGCGCCGACCGTCGCGGCGTTCCTGCCCGGCGACGCGATCACGCTGCTGCTCGAGACGGTACCGCTGTACGTCCTCTACGAGGCGAGTATCCTGCTGGCAACGCTCGTCAAGCCAGTGACGGACCGCGAGAGGCGCCAGACGAGCGGCGAGCGAGCAGGCGCGAGGGCCGCCGCGGAGAGCCGGCGTCAGCGCAGACGACCCAGCGGAACCAACCGTGCAGCAGATAATCGACCACGTAGACCACGAGCTCTCCGACTGATGCTGTTCGACCTCAGAGGTCGCGGCCGGCGCCGCGTCGTGCGCGTCATCTACATCGGCCTCGCGCGTGCTGATGGGCGTCGGGCTCGTCGGCTTCGGCATCGGCGGCGGCTTCGGCGGCGGCGGGCTGCTCAACGCGGCGAGCCAACAACGAAGGCTCGGGCGGCGCGAGCTTCGCGAGCCAGATCAAGAAGTACGGAAAGATCACCAGACAGCAGCCGCGCAACCTGAGCGGCGTGGGAAGGCCTCACGAAGGCGCTCCTGCACGAAGCCGGCGGCGAAGCATTCACGACGCCCAGGGAGCGGTTACCAGCCAGGGTCGCGAACTCTACATCCGAAGCGTCGCAGGCGTGGAACAGCTACATCGCGCTCAACCCCAAGAGCCCAGCGCGGAACTCGCGCAGCTGATGGTCAGCGTCTACGGGGAAGGCGGGCTCAACGAGCCGGCGAAGGCCGTCGAAGTGCTGCAGATCGTCGTCACCGACCGCCCAACGCGCGTCCTACTACGCGCCAGCTGGCCGTGTACGCCTACAAAGCCCACAACGATCGCGTCGGCGACCTGTCCGCCACGAAGGCCGTGAGCCTTGCGCCCGCAAACCAGCGCAAAACCCTGAAGAAACAGCTCGCCGAACTGAAGAAGCAGGCGAAGGACGAAACGCAGACGGCGGCGCCCTCGAGCACGGCGAAAACCACGAGCACCACGAGCGTCAAAACGAAATAGCCCACCGGGCGCCGTATGGACCGCATGGAGGCTCCCATCACGGCAGGCGGCGACGACTCGCAGCAGCAGGACCAGGACGCCCCCCGCTACACAGCCCGCCTGCTGCTCGACTGTGCAGACCGGCCAGGAATCGTCGCGGCGGTGTCGGGCTTCCTGCTGGAGCGCGGCGCCAACATCGTCTCCTCGCACCAGTACTCCTCCGACCCCACCGGCGGGAGGTTCTTCCTGCGCACGGAGTTCCATCTCGACGGCGCGGGCGACCGCGACGCCTTCCTGGCGAGCTTCGACGAGGACGTCGCGAGGCCGTTTGGCATGGACCGGGAGATCCGCTGGTGGGGCGAGCGCCGCCGCATGGTGATCCTGGTCTCGCGACGCGACCACTGCCTGCAGGATCTGCTGTGGCGCTGGCGCCGCGGCGAGCTCGACGCGGAGATCGTCGCCGTGATCTCCAACCACCCCGACCTCGAGCCCGAGTGCGCCGCCGCAGGCGTCGCCTTCCACCACGTGCCCGTCGAGCCGGGGCGCAAACAGGAGGCGGAGCGGGCGATGCTCGACCTGCTCGACGGCGCCGCCGAGCTGCTCGTGCTGGCGCGCTACATGCAGATCCTCAGCGGCGATTTCCTCGCGCGCGTGGACATGCCCGCGATCAACATCCACCACTCCTTCCTGCCCGCGTTCGCCGGCGCCGACCCCTACCGCCGCGCGCGCGAGCGCGGCGTGAAGCTGATCGGCGCGACCGCCCACTACGTCACCGAGGAGCTCGACGACGGGCCGATCATCGACCAGGACGTGGTGCGCGTGGACCACCAGCAGACCGTCCACGACCTCGAGCGCGTGGGGCGGGACGTCGAGCGGCTGGTGCTCGCGCGGGCCGTCGCGCTGCACCTCGACGACCGCGTGATCGTGGACGGCCGACGCACCGTCGTGTTCTGAGGGTGCGGGAAACGGCCCCGCTTGGGTAGAATCGACGGCGAGCCGGGCGATTCTCGCGCCGGCAAGCTCTCGGGCCGTTAGCTCAACCGGCAGAGCAGGGGCCTCTTAAGCCCAAGGTTGCAGGTTCGATTCCTGCACGGCCCATCAGCATAGCCCGGTCAAATCAGCCCTGGCCCGCTCGTCAGGGATACGCACACGACCGTAAGGTCGTCCCGGGACGCACCCGGGACGACCTTATCCAAGCGTCCTAGGTAGTTTGCCTTAGCGCTGTCACGGGCCTTTGTGTCGTGTTTGGTTTGTGGTTGTCAGGAGGGTCAATCCAAGTCCTGTGAGAGAGGTTTTGATCGGCTCGTACGAGCTTTCACAGCTGAGTTTGCAGAATAATCCTGAGCATTCTTCTTCTGGGCCGCCCACTTCAGTACCCAGAATACGTACCGAATTACCTATCGGTAACGTCGCGTAGGGGCCGCCGCTGTCGCCTCCTTCGCCGCAGGCGTTGGTCTTAATCAGACCTTGAACATGTACTCCAGAGAAGACTCCTAACTTATTGAGGCCCGTGATTGTCCCGCACTGTTCGGCAGACGTAGCGCCCTGTTTGCAAAACGAGGCTAATTCAACGCTGGCTTCTTCACCGATCACACTCCGAGCTTCGCGTAAGCCGTTGTCCTGATAGTGCGTGATTTGGGCAAGCGCCGGTGTCGTTCCAGCTTCCAACCAGTTCGGACTGACCAAGAGGTCTCCGTAGTCACCCGGTAAGCCGTTTTCAAATCTGACGCGCGAGCCCACTTCTTTGGGTTCTTTGCCAGGGTGAGTCGAGGAAAACCATTTCACTGCTTCTCGCAGGCAGTGCCCCGCGGTGATGAGAAACGTCTCTAATCCCGCCGCTAAAGTTAACGGATTGGATAAGATCGCCAGCGGCCCTGCTGTGCAGTAATCATTGGTGGGTTTAGGGTTGTTTAAGGTGGTTATCAGGACCCCCGCGGTGATTGGTTTGCTGCAGTACGCTTCTGCGCTTTTGAATTCGCATAGCGAGTTTCTCGCGTACAAGACAAGAGCCTCTGGGGGAGCGATCGTGATCGACACGTTCGCGTCATAGCCGGCGGCCTCGCGTTGGAGGAGCGCACGTTCGCGCCCCGGAACGGACGAGCTGAGTGTCACGGAGACAGCGTTGTGCGACGCTGTGAGGTCGGTAGAGAACTGCTGCCCTCCGAGGTGCGCGAGTTTGAGGTTCCATTCGCCCTGGGCGTTGATGAGCTGCGTCCACGTCGAACGGACCGAGACGTAGCTGACGACGCCGGCCAGGCCTGCCTGAGCAACGACCTGTTCGGCGGCGTGTCGGCTCGCGCTCGACGCCACGCCGATGCAGAACTTCCCTGTGGTTGGTTCGAACCACATACCGGCGAAGCTCGCCCCAAGAGCCTTTTCCAGCCTCAGTGGGAGTTCGCCGTCTTCGACCTGAGCCTGGGTTGCGAGGGCGACCTGGGCGCGCTTGAGCGACAGGCCTTGGCGCACGTACACCCCGAGTTGACCCGACGGGCTCGCGTCGGCGCTGGAGGCGACCGCGACGACGATGCCAAGCACCAGTACTACCGCTACGCCGTTGCGAATAGTGGCTAATCGTTTCATTTGTTACTCCATTCGATGAGTGTGCATGAAAATTGCGGTTGTACCACAACCTCCCGCGAAAGTCCAATAGATCGAATCTCTGTTTCCGACCGAGGATCGGCGGAGCCGCCGGCGGTACGGTGCTGACTTTCTACGGTCGCCTCGAGTGCGAGGCGACTCGGCTCAGGCTTGCGTCGTCGCGGCGTTCCCCGCGATGATCGTCCGCTTCCCTGCCTCGGTCCAGACGACCTGCTCGCGTCCCGGGCCGACGCCGATCAGCGCGATCTCCGACGCCGATGTGCTCGGCGATGAAGTCGAGGTACTCGCGCGCGCCGTGGGGCAGGTCGGAGAGCGTGCGGCACTCGCCGAGGTCCTCCTTCCAGCCGGGCAGCTCGGTGAGCTTGGCGGTGGTGTGGTGCAGCACCGTCTGGTGGTAGGGGAAGTCCTCGAACTCCGCGCCGTCGCTGCCGCAGGTAGCTCGTGCACACCTGGATGCGGTCGAGGCCCGAGAGCACGTCGAGCTTGGTGATCACCAGCGAGGTCATCGTGTTCAGGCGCGCCGCGTAGCGCAGCGCCACGAGGTCGAGCCAGCCGGTGCGCCGCGGGCGGCCGGTGGTCGTGCCGAACTCGCCGCCGCGCGCGCGGATCGTCTCGCCCATCTCGTCGTGCAGCTCGCTCGGGAACGGGCCCGCGCCCACGCGCGTGGTGTAGGCCTTGGAGATGCCCCACACCTCGTCGATCGCCTTCGGCCCGATGCCGCTGCCGACGCACGCGGCGCCCGCGAGCGGGTTGGAGGAGGTGACGAACGGATAGGTGCCGTGGTCGATGTCGAGCATCGCGCCCTGCGCGCCCTCGAGGATCACCATCTGTCCGCTCGTCGAGCATCTGCCACATCAGCTTCGACGTGTCCGCGATGTGCTGCTCGAGGCGGTGGCCGAACGTGAGGTATTCCTCGGTCATCGTGTGCAGGTCGAGCGCGGGGTCCTTCTCGAACGGGCGCAGCGACAGGCGCTTCGGCTCCATCGCGGCGACGATCTTCTTCTTCAGGATCTTCTCGTCGAGCAGGTCCTGCACGCGGATCCCCAGGCGCGCCGCCTTGTCCGCGTAGCAGGGGCCGATGCCGCGGCGCGTGGTGCCGATCTGCAGGCTGCCGAGCTTCGCCTCGCCGGCCGAGTCGAGCAGCAGGTGGTAGGGCATGATCAGGTGCGCGTTGGCGGAGATGCGCAGGCCGCCGACGTCGACGCCGCGCGCGCGCAGGCCGTCGAGCTCGTCGATCAGCACCTTCGGGTCGATCACCACGCCGTTGCCGATCACGCAGCGCTTGCCCGGGTAGAGGATCCCCGAGGGGATCAGGTGCAGCTTCCACTCCTCGTCTCGCCGCGCACGATCGTGTGGCCCGCGTTGTTGCCGCCCTGGAAGCGCACGACCGCGTCGCCGTGCTCGGCGAGCAGATCGGTGATCTTGCCCTTTCCCTCATCGCCCCACTGGGCGCCGACTATCACTATGCCTGGCATCGCTCAGTGGAGTTTACGGACGCTCGACGATCGGCTCGCTCAGAGGACGCGCCCGGCGGGCTCCGTCGCCTCGGCGCGGAACTCGCGGCGCTTGTCCTCGCCGTAGAGCGGGATCAGGTCGCCGCAGATCTCCACCAGCCGCGAGACCGTGCGCGCGCCCAGCCGCTCGGACAGCTCGTCCGGCATCAGGTTGGTCGTCGCGACGATCGCCCGCTCGGCCTCGTAGCGCGCGTTGACGATCGAGTACAGCTGCTCGAGCACCCAGTCGGTCTGGTTCTCCGCGCCGAGGTCGTCGATGTGCAGCAGGTCGACGGCGGTCAGGCGGTCCATGAAGTCGACCATGCCCGCTTCGGAGTCCATCGATTCGCGCAGCAGGTTCAGCAGGCGCGGCAGCGAGTAGATCGCGACCGAGCGCCCCGCGTCGAGCGCCGCCTTGGAGACGAGCATCGCGAGCGTCGTCTTGCCCGTGCCGACGTCGCCCTGGATCCACAGTCCCTTGCCCGCGTCCAGGTTCGCCTCGATCGACGCCGACGTAGCGGCGCACCGAGCGGATCTGGTCGGGCGCCGTCCGCGCGATGTCGCTCACCGGCGGCCGGTCGAAGGAGACGCCCCGGTAGCGGCGAGGGATGCGACCCTCGAGGCTCTGCGTGCGCGCGCCCGCGATCCGCGCCGCGCGGCACGCGCAGTCGCTCGCCGTGTTCGTCTCCTCGTCGATCAGGAAGCCGCTGCCGTCGCAGATGCCGAGCGGGCAGCGTTCCTCGAGCTCGCCGCGCTCGCCGCGTCGACGCGCAGCCGTGAACGGCTCGCTCATTCACTGGGCGTAGCGCTCGCCGGCGTAGTTCATGAACTTCGGGTACTCCTTCTGGAAGGTCAGCGTCACTTTGCCGACGGCCCCGTTGCGATGCTTGGCGATGATCAGGTCGGCCTCGCCGGGGCGCTCGGAGTCCTCGTTGTAGTACTCGTCGCGGTAGATGAACATCACGAGGTCGGAGTCCTGCTCGAGGTTCCCGACTCTCGCGCAGGTCCGAGAGCTGCGGCTTCTTGTCCGGGCGCGTCTCGACCGCGCGGCTCAGCTGCGACAGCGCGATCACCGGCACGCCCAGCTCGCGCGCGAGGATCTTCAGCCCGCGGCTCAGCTCGCCGACCGCCGTGACGCGGCTGTCGTAGCGGCTGTCGGTGCGCATCAGCTGCAGGTAGTCGATGATGATCAGCCCGAGCCCGCCCTCGCACTGGCTGTGCAGCCGCCGCGCCTTCGCGCGGATCTCGAGCATGCCGACGTCGCTGGAGTCGTCCACCCACAGCGGCGCGGCCGCGAGCCGCTGGCTGGCCTTGAGGATCTTCGGCCAGCGCTGCTCGGCGACGCGGCCCTTGCGCAGCTCCTCGCCCTTGATGCGCGCCTGCGAGGCGACGAAGCGCTGCGCGAGCTCGGCCTCCGCCATCTCCAGCGAGAACAGCGCCACGGGCTTGCCGTGCTCGACCGCCGCGTTCTCGGCGATGTTGCAGACGAGCGCGCTCTTGCCCATCGCGGGGCGCGCGGCGATGATGATCAGGTTGCCCGGCTGGAAGCCGCCGGTGATCTCGTCGAGGTCCTTGAAGCCGGACGGGCGTGCCCGTCAGCGAGGTGCCCTCGAGCGAGAGCCGGTGCAGCTTGTCGAGCTCCTCGTGCAGCACCTCCTCGATCGCGCGGAAGTCCTGCTGGCGATCGTCGCGCGCGACCTCGAGCATCGCCTTCTCGGCCTGCTCGACGAGCTCGCGCGGCGGCGCCTCGTGGCCGAGCACGCTCTCCTGGATCTCGTAGGAGGTCTTCAGCAGCCGCCGCAGCAGCGCGTTCTCGCGCACGATCTGCGCGTAGCGGCGCGCGTGCCCGGCCGCCGGCACGACGCCCGTCAGCTCGTCGACCGTCGCCTGCGCCGCCGACGTCCTCGAGCTTGCCCATCTGGCGCAGGCGGTCGGTGACCGTCAGCACGTCGACCGGCTCGCTCTCGTTGTAGAGCGCGAGCATCGCCTCGTAGATCAGCGCGTGGCGCTCGCGGTAGAAGTCCTCCGCGCGCAGGCCCTCTTCGATCACCAGCGCGTACAGCGAGCGGTCCGAGAGCAGGATCGCGCCGAGCACCGACTGCTCGGCGTCGAGGTTGTGCGGCGGCGTGATCGCGCCCGCGGGCGCGCCGTTGGCGCCGTTGGCTGTCGAGACGGCGCTCATGCCATGGCTGGCCGAGTCTAGATCGCGCTCGCCGGCGCCCGGCGGCGCTTCCCGCTATCACGGAAGAATTCGGCTCGCACGAACGGATGTTCGCAGGCGCCGGCGACGGATCGGCCGAACGTCGCGGCGGCGCGGGCCGAGCGCTATTTCTTGGCGACGACCATCGTCTTGATCGTCGCCGGTCACGCCGTCGACGACCTCGACCACGACCATGTAGGTGCCGACGTTCTTGATCGGCTCGGGCAGGTGCACGTTGCGTTTGTCGATCCGCAGACCGCGCGCTTCGCGGATCGCGGTCGCGATGTCCTGCGCGGTGACCGAGCCGAACAGCCGCCCGTCGGCGCCCGCCTGCTGCGGGATCGTCAGCACCGTGCGGTTGAGCAGGTTGACGTTCTCCTGGGCTTTCTCGACCGCCTCGCGGGCCGCCCGCTCGGCCGCCGCCTGGCGCTGGCGGATCGTCTCGATCGCGCCCTTCGTCGCCGGCTGGGCCAGCTTGCGCGGCATCAGGTAGTTGCGCAGGTAGCCCTTGGAGACGTCGACCACGTTGCCCTGCTCGCCGAGCGTCTCGACGTCCTTGAGGAGAATCGCTTCAGGCATCGGCTACGTCCTAGCGGTCGCCGCGGTCGCCGCGCTCGCGACGGGGGCCGTCCTCGCGGCCGCCCTCGTTGACGTAGGGCAGCAGCGCCAGCTCGCGGGCGCGCTTGACGGCGCGCGCGATCTGCACCTGGTGGCGCCGGCAGGAGCCCGTGATCCGCCGCGAGCGGATCTTGCCCTTCTCGGAGATGAACTTGCGCAGCGAGGCGACGTCCTTGTAGTCGACCTGCTCGACCTTGTCGCGGCAGTGCTGGCAGGGCTTGCGCCGGCCGCTGCCGGGCCCGCCCTTCTTGTCGCGCCGGCGAACCGGCTTGCCGCGACCGCGTGCCTTGGCCATCAGATGCCTCCGCCGCTGGCGCGGTGACGATCGGGCATGGTTACGGTGGAAAACACTAAGACCTCGCTGTCTGGCTAGAACGGAATGTCGTCGTCGCCGGCGCCGCCGGCGACCGGTGCGGGCTGGAAATCCCCTTCGTCGACGGGGATGTCGCTGCCCTTGGAGCCTCCGTTGCCGGCGAATCCGCCCCCGCCGGAGGCATCATCGCGCGAGCCCAGGAACTGCACCGAGTCGGCAATGATATCGATTGCCTGGCGCTTTGGCGCCGTCCTGCGCCTCCCACTCGCGCCACTCGAGGCGTCCGTCGATCGCGACGGGCCGGCCCTTGGAGAGGTAGCGCGCGGCGTTCTCGCCCTGCGCGCCCCACACCGTGACGTTGAAGTAGTTGGGCTTGTCCTCCCATTCGCCGGTGCTCCCGTTCTTGCGGCGCGTGTTGCAGGCGACGCGCAGCTCGCACACCGACGTGCCGCTCGGCAGCGAGCGCAGCTCCGGGTCGGCGGTCAGGTTTCCGGTCAGCACGACCCTGTTGATGTTGGTGGCGGCCACGGCTCCTCTTCCTTTCGGCTTGTTGCTCGTGCGGTCCTCGGACCTGTGTCTGCGTCAAGGTCGATCTCCGAGTCTAGACCGGCCCGCGGGCGCATGCGCAGTCCGCCGCGCCAGGCGACCCCGCTTATTGCGAGGATCGCTTGTCGCGCGGGGAGGTGCGGAACACCTCGTCCCAGTAGGGCGCGCTGATCCCGAAGCCGCGCGTGTCGTCCTGGAAGTGGTGGCGCATGTGCCGCTCGCGCAGCATCCTGCCCGAGCCGGCCGTGCGGGCGGAAGTGGTGCAGGTAGTAGTGCATCATGTCGTAGATCAGATAGCCCGTGAAGAAGCCCGCGCCGAGCGCCGGGCGCGTAGCGCGGCGCCGAACGACCAGGTACAGCACGCCGAACACGATGGCGCGCCAGCGGGACGCTCACGGCGGGCGGCATCACGAGCCGCAGCGGGTCGTTCGGGTGGTCGTGGTGGACGCCGTGGATGATCCAGTGCAGGCGCGCGCCGAGCCCGTCCTCGGGCTCGAAGTGGAAGACGAGCCGGTGCAGCCAGTACTCGAACAGCGTCCACAGCGCGTAGCCGGCCAGCGCGCAGGCCGATCGCGCGCGGGCAGGCTCAGGTCGCGACAGGCTCCACGCGGCCAGCAGCGACGATCGCCGGGCACGAAGATCATCACCGGCACGACCGGGTGCACGCGCGAGAGCGCGTCGAGCACGCGCGACTCGAACATCGGCGGCGACGCGCGCAGCACGTCGGTGCGCTTCACCGCGCCGTCGCTCATGTCTTCGGCCCAGCCCATAGGCGCGATCTTATTACCCTCGTGGCCGGACGCGTCGACATGCGAACGCTGCCGGCGACGCAGGCGCGGTCGGCGCCGGGCGCCTCGGCGGCCGCCGGCTGCCTCGGCGCGGCTCGGCGCCGGCGCCTCGGCTGCGGGAGCCGGCGCATCGGCTCGGCGCGGCCGGCCTCGGCGGCGCGTCCGCGGCGGCGGGACGTCGGCCTCGGGCGCGCGGCGGGCGCCTCGCCTGCTGCCGCGTCGGCCGGCGCGGCGGCGGCGCCGGAGCGCATGTCCGGGGCGTCCGGGCACGCCGGGCTTCAGCTTGATGATCCGGAAGCGCAGCACGCCGTCGGTGATCCGCAGCGTGCGGTCGAGCCCGTCGAGCAGCTCGGCGTCGCCGACGTGGAACTGCAGCAGGTGGTACTCGGCGCTCGGCTGCTTGCTCGATCGGGTAGGTCAGCGGGCGCTCGCCCCACTCGTCGTGGCGCAGCAGCTCGCCCTGGCGCCTCGATCGCCGCGCGCGTGTCGGCGACGATCTTCGCGCGCGTCGTCGTCCTCGGCCTGCGGGTCGAGCAGCAGGACGAGGTCGTATGTGGGTGCGGGCAGGGTCATGCGGTCGCTGCGCGAAAGAGTAGCGGGTCGCGCGACTGCCCGGCCCCGCGCGCCGCAGGACGCGCGCTCGCTAGCGCGAGCGGCCCTTCGCGCGGATGTCGGCGAGCTGCTCGTCGATCCAGTCGCCCGGGTCGCGCGAGGTGACGATCTGCGACGAGGCCCTCGCGCGCGGCGGCGGCGCTCCGCGCGGCTCCATCGTCAGCGCCGCGTAGATCGAGTCGGCGAGCTCCTGGATGTCGAACGGGTTGACCGACAGCGCGAACTCGCCGAGCTCCTCGTGCGCGCCGGTGTTCTCCGACAGGATCGAGACGCCCTCGCGCTCGTTGACGATCGGCCCCTCCTTGGCGACGAGGTTCATGCCGTCGAACATCGCGTTGACGAGCAGCACGTCGTAGTGCTTGTAGGCGGCCATCGCCTCGTCGAGGTCGTCGCGCAGCTTCAGCTGGATCGGCATCCAGTCGGGCGTGCCGTGGCGGTGGTTGACGACCGCCACGAGCGCCTCGATCCGCTCGAGGTACTCGGCGTACTGCGGCACGTCGGTTCGCGAGGGCATCAGCTGCGCGATGAACGTGACCCGCTCGGTGAACTCCGGGTGCTGCTCGAGGAACAGGTCGAACGCGGAGAAGCCGCGCAGCACGTTCTTGCTCGAGGTCGGCGCGGTCGACGCGCAGGATCAGGAAGTCGCGCCGGCGGCGCAGCAGCTCCTCCTCGAACTCGCGCGACCCGCGCGCGCTGGGCGATCTGGCGCGTGGCCTGGTGGTCGATCGGCAGCGGGTAGGCGCGCACCCACACCTCGCGCTCGCCGAAGCTGCACGACGCCCGCGCTCGAAGTCGACCTCGAGGTCCATCAGGTCGCGGCAGCACTGCAGGAAGTTGCGCCGGTAGGAGCGCGTGTGGAAGCCGATGATGTCGTTCGCGAGCAGGCCCGTGAAGATCTCCTCGCGGATCCGCGTCGGCAGCACCCGCCAGGCGTCCGGCTGCGTCCACGGGATGTGGACGAAGTGGTGCAGGAACACGTCCGGGCGCGCCCGGCGCACGAGGTCCGGGCAGCGTGTAGAGGTGGTAGTCGTGGACCATCACGACCGGCTCCTCGGCGCCCTCGAGCTCCTCGACGACGGCGCGCGCGAGGTCCTCGTTGACGACGTTGTAGCCGAACTCGAACGCCTCGATCTCCTCGCGGCGGATGTCCGGCGCGTTCGAGAGATCCCACAGGTAGTGCTGGATGAACCACAGCATCGGGTTGGCGAACGACGTTGTAGAAGCGGTCGTAGGCGTCCGGGTCGCTGACGACCAGGCGCACCTGGTACTCGCCGCCCGCCGGGCGAGCGCACCGGGAAGGCGCGGCCGCCGTGCTCGCGCGAGACCTCCGCGTCGTACTCGTTCATCGCCGAGGCGATCCAGATCGCTTCGCGGTGGGAGGCGAGGCCCGGTCAGCGCCGTGACCAGGCCGCCGGAGCCGCGCTGGACCTCGCCGCCGGCGCTGGAAGGTGACCGGCCCGCGGTTGCTGACCAGCACCAGCGGAGTCCGCTGTGCCGGCCCGTCGCTCATGCCTCGCGCAGCTCGTTGAAGATCCGCAGGTAGTCGCGCAGGTAGCGCGGCGTCAGGAAGTGCGTGCGGACGTGCTCCTTGCCGCGCGCGCCCGAGCGAGCGGCCGAGCTCCGGGTCGCGCAGGATCTCGAGCGTGCGCTCGGCGCACTGCTCGACGCTCGAGACGAGGAAGCCGGTGACGCCGTCCTCGATCTGCAGCGGGATGCCGCCGACGTTGCCGCCGATGAACGGGCGCGCCTTCCAGATCGCCTCCGAGACCGTCAGCCCGAAGCCCTCGCGCGTGGACTTCTGGATCAGCACGTCGGCGTGCGACTGGAACGCGTTGACCTCGATCGCGCCGACGTTGTTGAAGTTGTTGAGGATGTGGATGTCCGGGTCGCCGTCGGCGTGCGCGATCGTGGCGTTGAAGAAGTCCCAGCCCTCGGGGTCGTCGCTGGCCATCGAGCCGACGAGCGCGAGCTGCACGTCGGGCATCGTCTCCTTGACCGGCGCGGTAGGCGTCGATCACGCCGAGCGGGTCCTTCCACGGGTCGAAGCGCGAGACCTGGCAGATCAGCGGCCGGTCGACGTCGATCCCGAACTGCCCGCACACGAACGCGGCGTCCTCGGGCGAGAGCGCCATGTTCTTCGGCGTCAGCGGGTCGATCGCGGGCGGCACCACGTTGACGTTGCCGTTCATCCCCGCCGGCACGTACTCGCGCATGTGGAACAGCGACTGCGGATAGTCCTCGATGTAGGGCAGCAGCTGGGCGATCGTGTCCGGGTTGGGCGTCGAGAGGTCGATGTGGCAGCGCCAGACCCAGCCCTTGGCCTTCTCCGGGCACGAGCTGGTAGAGCGCCGCCGGCTGCGGGTCGTGGACGAGGCACACGTCCCAGCCGTCGGAGAGCTCGCGCGGCGTTGATCTCGTTGTAGCGCCGCCAGGTCGCCCACTGCTCCTCGTCGAGGTCCTGCGGCGCGCCCTGCAGCGCGTTGTGCATCAGCTTCGTCGCGTTGAAGAACTCTTCGCGGCCGTAGATCACCTGCCACTCGCAGTCCAGGCCGACGTCGCGCATCAGCGGCACGAGCGTGTAGAGGATCTCCGAGACGCCGCCGCCGAAGGCGGTGGCGGAGATGTGCACGACCCGCTGGCCCTGCAGCGGCTCGGCCAGCTCGCGGATTTCGGCGATCAGCTCCGCGCCCGCAGATGTGCGTGTAGTCGGCGAGCGTCTTGTTGCCTACGGCGACGGGCTGGAGCACGCGGCGGCACGATACCTAACCGCGCGGCCGGATCCGTGCTCCTGCTCGGCGCAGATGCGACCGCTGCTGCCGCGCGAGGAGCCGCGCTCGCGAACTATGGTCTAGGCGGATGCTCAACGGGCGCCTCTACCGCGCGGCCTTCGTGCCGTTCCTGCTCGCGCTCGGCGATCGCCGCGTTCTCGCTGGGCCCGCGGCCCGCTGCCGCTCACCTCGACGCTCGCGCCCGACGCCTTCGAAGGCCGCGCGCGTTCGCCGAACTGCAGCAGCCTCGCCGCGCGCTTCCCCGACACGGCGGCCCGGGCAGCGCCGGCGACGAAGCGCTCGCGCGAGCATGTCGCGCGCACGCTGCGCGGCCTCGGCGGCACCGCCGGCGGCGGCTTCTCGGTGCACGTCGCAGCACTTCGAAGGCGCAGACGATCGACGGCGAGCGCACGCTCGACGACCGTCATCGCCGAGCGGCCCGGCTCGACGAACGCGACGCCGATCGTGATCGTCGCCCACCGCGACGCGGCGGCGCCGCGGCGCGCGCGCGGAGCTGTCGGGCACGGCCGCGCTGCTCGAGCTCGCGCGCGTGTTCGCCGCGCGCGAGACCAAGCGCACGATCGTGCTCGTCTCCACCAGCGGCGGCAGCGGCGGCGACGCCGGGCGCCGCGGAGCTCGACTCGGCGCAGCCTGCACGGGCCGCTCGACGCGGCGATCGTGCTCGGCGACCTCGCCGGCGCGACGCGCGCAGGCCGTTCGTGGTGCCCTACTCCGACGGCTTCGGCTCCGCGCCCGCTGCAGCTGCAGCGCACGGTCGCCGACGCGATCAAGCACGAGGCCGGCCGGCGACCCGCGGCGCGCCGAGCGCTGCTCGGCCAGCTCGCCCACCTCGCCTTCCCGCTCGCGGTCGGCGAACAGGGCGTGCTCGACGCGCGACGGGCTGCCGGCGGTGCTGGTGCAGGTCTCCGGCGAACGCGGCCCTGCGCCGCGCGAGGCGGTCAGCGCGGAACGGCTCGAAGGGCTCGGCCGCGCCGTGCTCAGCGCGGTCGACGCGCTCGACACCGCCCCCGACGTCTCCCAGGCGATGCAGAGCGGGCTCGTGCTGCAGCGCAAGACGATGCCCGCGTGGACGCTGCGGCTGCTCGTCGGGCACGCTGCTGCTGCCGCCGCTGGTCGCCGTCGCCGACGGACTCGCGCGCTGCGCCGCCGCCGCGGCTGCCGGTCGGGCGCTGGACGCTGTGGACGCTCAGCTGCGCGCTGCCGTTCCTCGCCTGCGCGCTGTTCGCCTACCTGCTCGGCTGGCTCGGGCATCATCGGCGCGGCCCCGTCGGTGCCGGTCCTGCCGAGCGCGCTGCCGTTCGACGGGGCCGCCGCGACGGCGGTGGTGGCGGTCGCTGCTGACGTTCGCGCTCGCGCTGGCTGCTGTGGGCGACGCTCGCTGCGCCGGCTCGGCTGGGGGGCGCGCCCGGATCCCGAGACGTGGCGGCCTGTCGATGCTGCTGGTCGCCGCCTCGCTCGGCGTGCTCGTGTGGCTCGGCAACCCCTTCACGGCGCTGCTGCTGCTCCCGGCCCTGCACCTGTGGCTGCTGCTCGCCTCGCCCGAGCTGCGTCCGCGGCCGGATCGGCGCGCTCGGGCTGGTAGCGCTCGGCGCTGCTGCCGCTGGTGCTGCTGGTCGCCTTCTACGCCCACCAGCTCGGGCTCGGCCCGGGCGGCGTGGCGTGGACGGCGCGTGCTGCTGATCGCCGGCGGCCACGTCGGGCTCGCTCGGCGGCGCTGCTGTGGAGTGTCGCGCTCGGCTGCGTGGCCGCGGCGGCGCTGTCGTGGCGATGCGGCCCGCGCGCGGTGGCGCCGCGGCCGGGCGGTGCGCCCGAACGAGGATCGACGTCACGATCCGCGGGCCCATGTCCTACGCGGGCCCGGGATCGCTCGGTGGAACGGAGTCGGCTCTGCGACGATAGGAGGCGCTCGTGGCCGATCTCTCCCTCAGCTCGATGCTCCACCGGGACGGGATCGGCCGCGGCGAAGCCGCGCGCACGCGCTCGCGCGCGCCGTGCGCGTGCTCGCCGTGCGTGCTGATCGTCGCTGGGCGCGCTGGCGCTGCTCGACGCGGGCGTGACGCTCCTCTGGCAGGAGCCGATCTCGGCGCTGCTACGCGAAGCTGCGCCAGGATCACCTGAGCGGCGAGCTGCGCAGGGTGGAACGCGCCGCCGCCGACGCCCGCCGAGCGGCGCGACGCTCGCGAGCCTCGCCGACGAGCGTCGGCGGATCGCCTTCCTGGCGCGGGAGCTGCGAGCGCCACGCGGCCGACGGCAGCCCGGTCGGGCGCATCGTGATCCCGCGCATCGGCGTGAGCTTCGTGGTCGTCAAGGGCACGAGCACCGACAGACCTCGAGAGCGGGCCGGGGATCTACCCGGAAACGACGCTTCCCGGGCATCGCGGGCACGACGGCGATCGCCGGGCACCGCACGACCTACCTCGCGCCCTTCCGCCACATCGACGCGCTGCGCGCGCGGCAGCCGGATCGCGCTGGAGATGCCCTACGCGCGCTTCACCTACACCGTCATCGGCCAGCGCGTGGTCGCGCCGACCGACGTGCGAGGCGGCGGTCGGCAACGTCGGCTACACCCGGCTCGTGCTGTCCGCGTGCACGCCGCTGTTCAGCGCGGCCAAACGGCTGCTCGTCTACGCGCGGCTGACGCGCACGGTGCCCGAGGGCGCCGCGCGACGCCTGCCGGACGGCCTGCGCCCGCGCGCGATCGACGCGCCCGGACGCCTGCCGCACGGCCGCGCCCACGCGCGATCGACGCGCCCGCGCGGATGGCGGAGCGCGCGAGCTACCACCGATGCTCGAACCCCTCGATCCGCACCTCGCTCGCCCCGCTCGTCTGAGAGCGACGCGCCGGGCGGCCCCGGCGGTCACCTCGCCGACCCAGTGACCTCGCGTCTCGCCGAGCGCGCGAACGGCGCGCTCGACCGCCGCGCGGTCGCCGCGGGCGCGCGCAGAAGCACAGCTCGTAGTCTTCGCCGCCGCGCGGCCGCGAGGCGCCACGCGGGCACGCCGAGCTCCGGCGGCGACCTCCGCGCACGCCATCGGCGAGCGGCAGGGCGGCGAGCTCGATGCGCAGGCACACGCCGCTCGCTGCGCCCGATGTGGGCGGCGTCGGTGGCGAGCCCGTCGGACAGGTCGATCATCGCGTGCACGCCCGCCGCGGCCAGCGCGCGCCCGCCGCCAGTCGCGGCAGGGGGCGCCGCGCGCGGGCCAGCTGCGCTCGAGCGTTGCCTGGGTCGCCGTGTGCGTTGCCGGACAGCACCGCGAGCGCCGCGCCCGCGCCGCCGAGCGCGCCGGTCACGCCGACGATGTCGCCGCGCTGCGCGCCGTCGCGCCCCACCAGCTCCTCGGCGCGCTCGGCCCAGCCGACGGCGGTCACCGACACCGTCAGCGCGGGCGCGGCGACCACGTCGCCGCCGGCGATCGCTGTGCCCGTCAGCTCCGCGAGCGCGCGCCGCGGCGCGCACCAGCTCGAGCGCGCGTGCTCGCCGAAGCCCGTCGGGCAGGCCCAGGACGAGGTAGGCCTCGCCGGGCGTCGGCGCCCATCGCGGCGAGATCCGACAGCGCGCCCGCGAGCGCGCGGTGTCCGACCTCGGCCGGGCTGGCCCAGCCCGTCGTCGAGGCGGAAGTGAACGCCCTCGACCATCGCGTCGACCGAGGTCACGCAGACGGGCCGAGCGCGCACGACAGCGGCGTCGTCGCCGATCCCGCGCACGAGCCGCGAGTCGCGCTCCGCGTCTGGCCGCCGGAGACTCGGCGGCGATCGAGTCGATCAGGGAGCGCTCGAGGCGATGCCGGCGTGCGCTCAGCGGTGCCGGTAGACGATCCGCGCGCGGTCGAGGTCGTAGGGGGAGAGCTCGCAGCGCACGCGATCGCCGGGCAGGATGCGGATCCGGAAGCGCCGCATCTTGCCGGCGACGTGCCCGAGCACGACGTGGTCGTTGTCGAGCTTCACGCGAAACATCGCGTTCGGCAGGGCCTCGATCACCTCGCCCTCGAATTCAACCTTGTCCTCCTTGGCCACGCCGCATCCCATCTGGTCGCACGCGTCAACGTGACGGCGACCGCTCGTTGTGTGTATCGGCACTCAAACTACCAGCGCGCGGCACGCGAGGGGGCTTGGGCGCGACCGTGGCAGCGCTCTCAGCCGGGCGCTGCGCCGCCGGTTTCTTGATTCCAGGTTCCCGTGCGGCCGGTGGGGAGGGTGCTCGGCCTGCACCTTCACGGGCGGCTGGGGGTGACCGGTTCGCCGGAGGTGCCCTTGCCCTTTCCGTGATCCGTGCCCGGTTCGTGACCTTCCTGGAGTGTTCTGCGGGCTTCTTCGGCTGCTTCTTGTTCTTGTTTTCTTCGCTCTGGGCTTCCTGTCCAGCCTGCGTGCGTCCGGTGGAGGCGTATTTGCCGTAGAACGGCTTGTAGGAGATCGCTTCTTTGGGCTGCGGGAATTCGGTGCACGGCTGCCCTTCGGTGACGGCCGACATGTACGCGTGCCAGATTTCCGCGGGCAGGTAGCCGCCCTGCTGGGGCTCGCCGTGCACGTCGGTCATCGAGACGCGCTTGTTCGGGTAGCCCATCCACACGACCGTCGAGTAGTTCGGCGTGTAGCCGTCGAGCCACGCGTCGATCAGTTCGCTCGTGGTGCCCGTCTTGGCGGCCGTGGGGCAGTTGATCGCCGAGCGCCCGGCGGTGCCGCCGAGCACGTTCTGGTGCAGGATTTTCGTCTCCTCGGCGGTGACGCCTTCGCTGAGGACCTTCACCCGGTGCGGCGTGCCCCAGGTGCGTGTCGACGTGGCCGTCGGGGAACACCACCTTGGTGATCGCGATCGGCGTGTTGCGCCAGCCGCCGTCGGCGAGCGTCGCGTACACGTCCGCCATTTCCAGCGGCGTCACGCCGAGCGTGAGACCCGCCCAGCGCCTCCGCGGGGTAGCTCGAGCAGATGGGTTTTGACGCCCATCTTGTAGGCCATCTGGGTGATCGTTTCCTCGCCCAGGTCGGCTGCCAGCTGCGCGTAGACGGTGTTGTCGGATTTGAGCGTCGCCTGCACGAGGTTGATCGACCTGTTCTGCGAGGTCCCCTCGAACGTCTTCACTTCGTACGTTCGGTTCGGCGGCCAGCCAGCCGGGCTGCGAGCGTGTGCGAGTCGTAGATCGTGCTGTTCGGGTCGACGCCGCGCGAGAGCGCGTCGGCGAGGTCGATCGCCTTGAACGTCGAGCCCGGCTGGCGGTGCCCGTCGGCGGCGAGGTTGTACTGCGACTTCTCGTAGCTCTCGGACTCGGCCATCGCCTCGATGTCGCCGTTGTGCGGGTTGATCGTGACGATCGCCGAGGCCGGGTCTTCGGGCTCGTTGAGCACTTCGGCGATCGCTTTGCGCGCCAGGCGCTGCATGTTCAGGTCGATCGTCGTGTAGACCTTCAGGCCGCCCTGCTTCACGGTCTTCGTGCCGTAGCGGTGCACCAGCAGCTCGCGCACGTATTCGAAGAAGAAGTCCTCGCGGCGCTGCGAGTAGAAGTGACCCGGGTGCGTCTCCAGCGCCCTTGGCCTCGGTCGCGGCGGCCTGCTCGGGCGTGATGTAGTGCAGCTCGGCCATCTTCGCGAGCACCTCGTTGCGCCGCGCCTTCGCCGCGGCGGGGTCGAGGAACGGGTTGTACTGCGACGGCGCCTGCGGCAGCCCGGCGAGCAGCGCCGACTGCTGGAGGTTGAGCTGCGAGGCGGGCTTGTCGAAGAAGATCCGCGCGGCCGCCTGCACGCCGACCGCCGTCTGGCCGCCGACGGTGCCGTAGGGGACGCTGTTGAGGTAGCTGGTGAGGATCGAGTGCTTGCTGTGTACTTTCTCGTAGTCGAGCGCGAGCTTGGCCTCGATGATCTTCTGCTTGAGCGTGTGCTGGTCGCCTCCGAGGTAGAGGTTGCGCATCAGCTGCATCGTGATCGTCGAGCCGCCCTGCAGCGCGGCGCCGTGGGTGACGTCCTTGACCGCCGCGCGGAAGATGCCCGTGAGGTCGACGCCGTTGTGCTTGTAGAAGCGCTGATCCTCGATCGCCACCGTCGCGTCCTTGAGGTTCTGGGGGATCTCGACTCCAGCCGACGGGGGTGCGCAGCTCGTCGGACTGGATGAAGCCCAGGCGCGTGCCGTCGGAGGCGAACACCTGCGAGGAGCCGCCGCTGAGCAGCGGGCGCAGCTTGTCGAGCGCGGGGGCGCTCTGCGCGACGTGCAGCACGTAGGCGATCGCGGCGATCGCGCCGACGATGAGCACGCCGGCGAGCAGTCCGCCGCCCAGTAGGAACAGCCGTGTGCCCCCGGAGCGGCTGTGCCGTTCCCGGCGCTTTCGTGCTTGTCGAGACATCTCGGGAGATCGAGATTACCGTGCCGCGTTGTGGTTTCCCGCCGCTCTCACCGTGGATCGACCATCTAGGCTCGGTCGCAGCCGCCATGAATTCCGACGCCGCCGAGCCCGACGATCCAGACCGCGCGACACGGTCGCCCGTGCGCGCGCGTCTTCGCGGCGCCGTGTGGCTTTGGTGGGCGCAGCGCCTGCGCGCCGACCCCGCGCGGATGACCGCCGTGCGCGACAGCTGGCGCGCGCTGTGGATGTCTCGCGGCTGCTGGTGTGGGCGACGGGCGTGGCGACGGTCGCGACGCTCGGCTTCGGGCCCGTGCGCGGAGCGTTCGACCCGCCGGGCATCACGCGCGGCTTCGGCTGGCTCGGCGACCTGCTGGCGGCGCCCGTCGCGCGCTGGGACTCGGCCTGGTACCTGGTGATCGCGCACTACGGCTACCGCCCCGACCTCGGCGCTTTCACCGCCTCGCGCGACGCGTTCTTCCCGCTCTACCCGCTCGGGCTGCGCGCGGTCTCCGCGCTCGGCCCGCCGCCGGTGCTGGCGGGCGTGCTGCTGTCGCTGTGCGCGTTCGCGCTCGCGCTGTACGGCATCCACCGTCTGACGACGCTCGAGCTGAGCGCTCGGCGCCGTCTCGGCGGACGGCGAGCCGGTGGCGGACGCGGCGCGCCTGGCGGTGCTGGTGACGGCGTTCGCGCCGATGGCGTTCTTCTTCTCGGCGGTCTACTCCGAGTCGCTCTACCTGGCGCTGTCGGTGGGGCTGTTCTGGAGCGCGCGCCAGGGGCGCTGGGCTCTCGTGGGGGTGCTCGGCGCGCTCGCGGCGGCGACGCGCAGCACCGGGCTCGTGCTGCTGCTGCCGGCGCTGATGATCTACCTCTACGGGCCGCGCGAGGACCGCGCGCCGGACTTCGCGCGGGACGCCCGGCGGCGCCTGCTCCCGCGCTACCGCCTGCGTCGCGACGTGCTGTGGCTCGCGCTGCTGCCGCTCGGGGTGGTCGTCTACGCGGGCGTGCCTCGCGCTCGCCGGCGGCGACGCGCTCGCGCCGTTCGCACGCCCAGGACGTGTGGGGCGGCACTTCGCGGGGCCCTATCGTGGGCGCGTGGGACGGCGTGAAGGCGGCGTTCGAGGGCGCACGCCAGCTGCTGTCCTTCCAGCGCCAGCACGTCTACTTCCCCGTCGGCCGGGCAGCCCGTTCGTCGCAGCCGGGCACAACCTGATGCTGCTGGCCTTCCTGCTCGCGGCGCTGGTGGCAGTGGTGGGCGTCCTGCGCAGGCTGCCGCTCGCCTACGGCGCCTACGTGATCGCGGCGCTCGCGCTGCCGCTGTCCTACCCCGTGCGCGCGCAGCCGCTGATGTCGCTGCCGCGCTTCCTGGTGGTCCTGTTCCCGCTGGGCATCTGGCTCGCGGCGTGGCTGGCCGAGCATCCCGCGCGTGCAGCGGCCCGCACTGGCTGTCTCAGCGGTGCTCGATGGCGTTCTTCGGCGCGCAGTTCGCGACCTGGCACTGGGTGGCCTAGCGATGACGAGGCATAGCGACGGCGAGCCCATCCGAGGAGCGCGCTCGAGCGGCAGCCCGCTAGCGAGCTCGTCGAGGGCGACCGACCGCTCGCCGGACCGCTGGCCGCCGTGGACGGCGCCGGTCGCGCTGCTCGGCGGGTCTCGTGCTCGCGGCGGTCGGCGGGCTGATCGTCGACCTGCCGGCGCTCGCGCTCGGCGTGCAGCTCGAGCGAAGCACACGCCGCCCGGGCTGGCGATCGCCGACACGTTCGTGCAGGACTCGCGTTCGTCGCTCGCGGCGGTGTACTGCGCGCAGCTCGGCGGGCGCGCCGGTGCGCTCGTGGCAGTTCGGCCTGCGCCCCCCGGCCGTGGGCTGGCGCTCGGCGAGCGGCGCTGATCGTGCTGCTGCTGGTCGCGTTCGTGGTGCTCAGCGTGATCTGGTCGGAAGTCTTCAACCCGAGCGAAGGAGAAGCTGCTCGAACAGCTCGGCTCCAACGAAAGCACGGCGCTGCTGCTGCTGAGCGCCGGCGCTCACGTGCGTGGTGGCGCCGATCTGCGAGGAGATCCTGTTCCGCGGCTACATCTTCACGGCGCTTCGCAACTGGCAAGGGCACGCTGCCGGCGGCGGTCGATCACGGGACTGCTGTTCGGCGGCGTTCACGTCGGCTCGGCGCCGGCGCTCGACCTGGTCCCGCTCGCGGCGCTCGGCTTCGGCCTGTGCCTGCTCTACCGCTACACCGGCTCGCTGTACCCGTCGATCGTGGCGCACTCGCTCAACAACTCGATCGCGTTCTCGAGCCTCGAGAACTGGAGCTGGCAGGCGCCCGTGCTGATCGTGACGGCGCTGTTGGGGATCGCCGCGGTCGTGCGACTGTGCACGCGCGTGGGGTTGATCTCCGCGCCGCCTGTGATTCCGTTCGCCCGCGCGGGTGCGTAGGATCGTGCCCATGAAACGCACCCTCCACGCGTGCGCCGCTGGCGTGGCGCTGCTCTGCCTCACGAGCGCTCCCGCAGCGGCCGCCGCCGAAACGCCCGCCCCCCAGCCAAACCCCCCGACGCCCCCGAGCACGGTGCCCGTGGCGCCTGCGCCGGTGACGGGGAAGCTGGCGCTGGTGCTGCAGAAGGTCGGCGGCAGTCCGCTGTTCGCGCTCGTCGGCGCGCGGATCGTGGTGCGCGGCATCGTCACCCCCTACGTGGGTGGGCAGAGCGTCAAGGTGAGCTTCTACCGCGACGGGCGCAAGGTCGACGGTGAAGACCGTGAGCGTGCTTGCGGTGGGCAACGGCGCGGGCCAGTTCCACATCGGCTTCACGAGTCGCCTACGCGGGTCTCGTGCAGGCACGCGCCGCGCACTACGCGACCGCGCAGCAGGGCGCCTTCAGCGCGCGCTCGCCGAGCGTGCGGTTCGTCAACCCGAACCTCGGCCCGGGCGCGACCGGCCAGTCGGTGCGCCTGCTGCAGTCCGAGCTGAACGCGCTGCACTACGTGGTGCCGCTGACGGGTGTCTTCGACGAAGGCACCGGGCCGCGCGCTGATCGCCTACCGCAAGATGACGGGCCTCGAGCGGATCCCTACGCCGGCACGCGAGGTCTTCCAGCGGCTCGGCACATCACGCGGCGAGCTTCCACGTGCGCTACCGCGGCGACGGGCGCCACGTCGAGGCGAACCTCACGAGACAGGTGCTCGCCGAGATCGAACCGGGCGGCAGGGTGCACGCGATCTACACGATGAGCTCCGGCAAGCCCTCCACGCCGACCGTGATCGGGCGCTTCCGCGTCTACAGCAAGACCCCCGGCACGAACGCGAAGGGCATGGTCGACTCCAACTACTTCATCCGCGGCTACGCGATCCACGGCTACGCCGAAGTGCCCACCTACGCGGCCAGCCACGGCTGCCTGCGGGTGCCGGTCCCCGACGCGCCGGCGATCTACGCGTGGGTGCAGTACGGCACGCCGGTGGACGTCTACAACGAGAACGGCGGCGGCAGCTCGCACGCGCGCGAGAACGCGGGGCCGTGAGCCCGCCGGCTAAACCCGGACGCGCAGCACGCGCGCGAGGTAGCCGAGCCCGAAGCCGTAGACGAGCAGCGCGATCGCGAGCGTCACGCTGCGCGTCGGCCCATTCGCTGCTGGAGCTCGACACGATGCCCGAGAACGGCGAGGTGAGTTCGCGGGAGGCTTCGTCGATCGCCCTGTGCAACGCTCGCTCTTCGCGGTGGCGTGCGCGCGCGGACGCGCTGACCAGAGCGCCCCGTTGAGCGGATTCCTGCTGCTGGCCGGAGGCGCTTTTCGTCTGCTCGACCGCGAACGATCACGAACGAGGCGATCACGATCAGACAGATGACGATCGATGCGAACCTGAGCAGCGCGTACGACGACGATTGGCCACAGCGCTAGATTAGGTTGCTCGGTGGACAGCGCGGACGAAGATACGAACGACCTCGCCCACGCCCGCCGGCGACTCGCAGAGGCGCTGCGCGAGCACGCGCTGGTGATCGGCGAGGTGACGCTGACGAGCGGCGCGGTGGCGCAGTACTACGTCGACGCCAAGCGCGCGATCCTGCGCCCGGAGGGCTTCGCCGCGCTCGCCGCGCTGGTCGCCGCACAGGTCGCCGAGTGGGACGGCACGGCGGTGGGCGGCATGACGATGGGCGCCGACCCGGTCGCGTGCGCGGCGCTCGCCGGAGGCGCGCGCGCGAAGGCGTTCTTCGTGCGCAAGGACGCCAAGGCGCACGGGCTGCAGCGGCGCATCGAGGGCCCGCCGCTGGGGCCGGAGGACCGCTGCGTGGTGGTCGAGGACGTGGTCACGACGGGCGGCTCGACGCTCGCGGCGATCGCGGCGCTGCACGACGCGGGACACGAGATCTGCGGAGTGATCAGCGTGCTCGACCGGCTCGCCGGCGGCGGCGCTGCGATCGAGCGAGCGGCGGGCGCGCCGTACGTGGCGCTGAGCACGATCGACGACATCTACCCCGACCGGCCCGATCGCCCCACCGGCTGATGGCGGCCGATGGGCACGGGTCGCAGGCCCCGGCGGAGGGCTGGTCATCCGCGACGCCCAGCCCGCGGACGTGCCGCTGCTGCTCGAGATGTTCAGCGAGCTGGCCGACTACGAGCATCTGCGAGCGAGCTGCACGCCACCGAGGAGCTGCTGCACGAGGCCCTGTTCGGCGAGCGTCCCGCTGCGGAGGCGCTGATCGCGCAGGTCGGCGCGCAGGAGGCCGGCTACGCGCTGTTCTTCCCCACCTTCTCCACGTTCCTCGCGACCCAGGGCATCTGGCTGGAGGACCTGTTCGTGCGCCCGCAGCACCGCAGGGCGGCGTGGGCAAGGCGCTGCTCGCGACGGTCGCAGCGCGACTGCACGACCGCGGCGGCAAGCGCCTGGAATGGTCGGCGCTCGACTGGAACGAGCTGGCGCTCGGCTTCTACCGCGCCTCGGCGCACAGCCGATGGACGAGTGGATCACCCACCGCCTGATCGGCGAGGAGCTCGCGCGGCTGGGCGGCGAAGCCCCCGAGGCCGTTGCCGGCTGACGCAGGTAGCCTTGTCGTCGCGGGCTCTCGCGAGACCCGAATAAGACGCCCTCGTAGTCCAATGGATAAGACGACCGCCTCCTAAGCGGTAGATCCAGGTTCGACTCCTGGCGGGGGCACTGGCGCGAATCGCCTGTAATCAAGCGGATTCTGCGCTTGCGGTACTGGCCGCTGTGGTGGACGTGGACGCGCCGATATCGCTCTCACTGCCATCTACTGCCAGATCGGCGCCCTCGACAAGCAGTCGCAGGCGCTCGCGGTCGTCGTCGCTGGAGGTCATCGCTTGCGCGTAGATGCCGAGCGTGACTGTCGGATCGGTGTGTCCGAGCTGCGCCATCACGTAGCGCGGGTCCTTGCCGAGCGCGACCAGCACGGACGCGCAGGTGCGACGCAGGGCGTGGAGTGTCAGGCCCTCCGGTAGCGGCGTCAGTCCATCGGCGGCGAGCCGCGCGTTGGCGCGCTTGACCGCCTTCCCGAGCACTCGGCCGCGGACACGCCCGCCGTCCTGCCGTGTGTTGGCAGCGGACGGGAACACGTAAGCGTTCGGGGCGGTGTTCGCGCTGCCCGCCTTGTGTGCGCTCAGTTCGTCCCTGAGCACCGGCAGGAGGTCCACGTACCGGGTGCCAGCGTCGGTCTTTGAGTGGCGCACGCGCAGCCTGCCGGCGGCGAGGTCTACGTCGCGCCACTCCAGGTCCAATAGCTCGCTGATCCGCAGGCCCGCGAAGGTGAGTGTGGCGAGCAGCGCACGACGCGCGATCCTCCCGTTGGAGCGTGCCTCGCGGTCCAGTTCGCTCGCTGCGTCGAGCAGGGCGGCGATCTGCTCCGCGCGGTCGAGATAGACGCGGGTGGGCTTCGCGGCCTTCAACCGGCGGCGCTTGCCGCCGACCTTCGCAGCGTTGCGGGGGATCAGCTCCCGCTCGACCGCGACCTCGAGAATCTGACCGAGACGGGTGATCGTCTTGTTGATCGACACAGCCGACAGCGGGCGGCGTGGCCGGCGGCGCTTGTACCCGCGCCGGTCCACGTAGTCGTCCATGATCGGCTTGCCGCGCGCGGCGGCTGCTTCAACCGCTCGCACTTCGGCGACCTTGGCCTCGCGGTAGCGGTCAACCTCCGCCACAGTGATCTGTGACAGCCGGTGGTCCTTGAAGAACGGCAGCAGGTGGACCCGTAGCTGCCACTCGTAGTCAAGGACGGTGTTTGGCCGCAGTTCGCCGCAGATCGCCTCGAACCATGCGGAGGCGAACTCGTGAAATCCGGGGTCCTGTGGCGCCTCTGGCGGCGCCTCGACCGTGTGCGGCTGCCAGATGCCGCGCCGCACGTCGGCGAGGATGTTCTCCAGCTCCGTGCTCGCCTTCGCCTCCGTCCAGCCGTCCTCCGGGCGACCGAGCGTGAGGTAGCGGCGCTTTCCGTAGGCGGTGAAGCGGAGCGCGAATGTGAACCCGTCGCGCGTTGGGTTGCGGACGACTTCGCCCTTTGGCGCCCTGGCCGCTGTTGTCGCGCTCACCGCTCCGTCTCCTGAGCCGGCGTTTCCTCGGGAAGGACTCTTGCCAGGAAGCGCTTGATCGTCGTGGCCTTGGCGGCAGCTCGCCTGCGGCCCTCTGGCGTTTCGGTTCTGTCCTGCTCGGCCACCCATTCCCACAAGTCCATGTCGGCCTCCAGGGCGTCGATCATCGCCCGGCCCAGCTCGACCTCCACGCTCTGCTGCTGAGCGGGCGCGTCCCACCCGATCATGTCCAACGCCTTGCGCGCACTGTCGAGGCGCGCGAGCACGTCACCCCAGCCCGAGCGCGTGTATGCCTCCGGCATCACGCCGGGCGCGTCCTCGCACGCGCGGGCAAGCGCCGTGTAGAGCCCCCCGCGCAGCAGCACCACGACATCCGCAGATATGCGTGTCCTGGTCATCCGTCACGCCGCCTGCGCGTGATCGGCGGGGAACTGCGGGAGCGCGTCGAGTAGCTTCCACATCGCTTGCACGCTGTCGCGGAACTCACGGCGCTCGCGCAGCTTCGTGGCTTCGTGGAGCCATTGCTCGACCAGCGGCAGGTACTCCTCGATCGCGCCACGGATCGTGCTCGCGTCCTCGCCCGTGACCTCCACCTTCCGCGCTGGCGCGGCGGCGTCCCAGCCCATCGTGTCGAGCAGCCGGCAGACCTCCTCGAAGTAGCGGCGATCGTCCTCGAACCACTCCGGGTGAAGCTCGCGCTCTGGCAACGTGAGCGTGCCCCCGATCGCTTCCACCGGCCGGTTGAGCAGGCACAACAGCGCTTCGCGCGTGTCCGCGATCCCTGCTGCTGGGATTGTCACGGTGCTGGTCATCATCGGTTCCTCCTGTCGTTGGAGGCTCCGGGAGACGGCTTCTAGCGAGAGAGACGCCCTGACCGTCTCGGTAGGGTGTCTAGCGCGCCGGGAGTGAAGGCTCCTGGTGCCACGCCCCCGGCCGCTACAACGGCGCGGGGGCACTTGTATGGTCTGTCGAGAGTAGCTCACCTTAGCCTATCTGTAAAGGTCCAGGATGGTTCAACCCACAGACGACTCCGCTGCTGCCTACAAGACGCTTGGCCGTGCGCTCCGCGCGCTGCGCGATGAAGCCGGCCTGACGCAAGAGCAGCTCGCGGCCCGTGTCGATGCCGGCGCGACCTATATCTCGCAGGTGGAGAACGGCCATCGCGGCATCCGCTGGCACCTGCTGCTGCGCTTCCTGACCGCGCTCGACGCCGACCTGCACCAGCTCGCTGACGCGATCGAGCGCGCCGACGACTGAGCCGCCGCGACGGGGCACGGTCCCGTCGCTCACAGCGCCCCCGTTCGACGCCCAACCGGCAGTAGCTGGCAGTGGGCGGTGTCAGACGACCGCTGGCCGGTATCCAAAGCCCGCTTCGGTGCTGGTGTTTGTAGAGGTTGCGACCTCTCGCTTGGGCAGCGGTCATCCTCGGCAGACGACCAGCCGCGCAGCGCTCGATCGAGGTCGAAGCGCAGTCGCCGGCCGATCCTCACACCGCCCAACCTGTCGGCGTGCCTGTAGATGCTCTTGAGATCCACGTCGAGTGCTTGAGCGACGGCGCGGGCGTCTACCAGCCGCGGGGTGTCATCGCTGGCGCGTAGCTGTTCCGCCACGCGCTCGGCGATGGCGTCTGCCAGAAGTAGCTCGCGCGGCGTGAGCGCCGCCGCGGCGTCGCAGGCGCCAGGGTTAGCCGCGGTGCTCACCTCACGGCCCCCCGTTCAAAAGGCTCGGCGAGCCGGAGGGGAAGCCTGGGCGCTGCGCTACGCCCAACGCGAGGGCAGATGCTAGGTCACTGTCACCGGGCGACGGTGGACCTTCCCCGTCACCCTCCGTAGAGTCAGATGGACCGTCGCGGCTCGCTGCGCGGGTCCGGCGCGATGGCCCTGAGCGCCGCGCGCGCGACGAGCCACGTCGAGGCCCCCGAACTGTGACGGGGTGATGGCCTGGCGCGACTCCACTCTGTCTACTCGGGCGTGCTGCCTGGACCACCCGGTCCAACGGCAGCACGGGGCGCTGATCCATCATGACGGTGCCCTCCGGCCATCCGCCAGCGGGTGTCGGCGGAGGCTCAACCACCGCATCGAGTGAGGGAAGGTCTGCCGCTGCGTCGAGGCGTATGCCCCAGCCGACCTCCCCCTCCTCGCCAATCAAGATGGTGAAAGGGTTCTCGGAAAACGCACCCAACTGGTCAACCAAGTGTTCGGACACTGTCTCCACCATCGAGTCTGCATTTCATGGTCGGCCCGCTTTTTAGCGCCCCTTTCGGACGGTGCCCTGAACGTTTGCAACGGCGACGTTGCGGGCGTTCAAGCATGGGATGCTGCGCCCGATTTCCTGGGCGTCGATTGCGCGAGCCCCAATAATCGGCATCACAGCGGGGAATACGTTCGGCACCTAGCATCGCCGCCTCTCCGAGGAGTCTGCCCATAACCCCACTATTCGACGGCGTGCAGAATCGTCGCGGAGAACCGATCGCGCTGCTTCTGCGTGTCCGCCTCGGTGTAGGGTGACGTCAAGGTTGGGTGCACGAGTACGGGCTCTGTGAGGCATAGGTAAGCGGTTTAGCGAGCATTGAAATCCTCTTCGGCGGTCTATACCCCTGCGGGCATCGCACGAGACACTGTGCACGACGACGGTACGTGGATACAAGCGTCAAGAGACACTCCCGGTCTCTCACTCGTGTCATCCTGGCGTAGTGCGTCGTGTAATCGCGTACCCGACGACCGACCAGCACTCACGCTCTCCGGGAAGCAAGTCTGCCGTGCGCGTGGGTGTGGTGCTGGGTGAGAACTGGCCTCCCTCGACTTGTGTCGTAACGGGGGGCGCCCTGGCGTCCCGAACTCCGCCGTCGCTCCATTGAGGCTCCAGTCCCCATGAAACCTCCTGCTCGAGCCGATGTACTTGTTGTGATGAGTCAGGAAGGACGCGTCGGGCTCCGAAGCGGTAAGCCGTGGCCTTATCTCTTGAGCCTGATCATATTCGCCAGTATTTGGACCGCCTTTATGTTCGCTGTGGGCTTCGGCGCGTCAGGCGAGAGCAACAGGGCTCTCCCGTTCGGCTATTACGTCGTTCTATTCGGTGGGCTTCTCCTCGCGGGCGCCGTTGCGTTCTGGATTGCTCGCAGGTCAGGCCGCAGCGTCGGCCGCTCACTCCTGACGGTGTTTTGCGTCGTGGTCGCCTCGTTCTTTACCCCGTATGTGTTGATCATCGCGGTGATTATGTGGTGATCGTCGCATCAGGTGGCGGCTAAAGGCAGGAGCCAATAAGGCGATGCCCGAGTGTGTCGTAAAGTCGTCGCCGTGGCGTGGTAGCGGCCAAGCTGGCTCAGGCGCTCGCGGTGGGCGCCTCTCCGGCCAGATCGTCGTCTACGAGCAGAAGCCCTCGCGGCGTAGCTGCCTTGACACACCGCCAGCGGCGTGGGCTACATCTGCCAGTGGAGCGCTCGCCACTGCCGGATAGCGGTCCCTTTGGGGTGTCTCGGGGGGACTTGCTCGTGTCGCGGCCCCTCTGATCTACTGGACGGGCCAACGTTTCCGGGCCGTGAGCACATCTCCTGATCGTTCCTCCTAAGCGGTAGATCCAGGTTCGACTCCTGGCGGGGGCACTGTCCTGAAAGCCCTGTGTTCATGCGGTTTTTCGGCTCCGCCCGTTGCTCGCCACGAGCCCTGTCCAAGGCGTCTGAGCGTTCCTGCTGCCTTTTCGCTGCCTTTTCGCGGATTGCTGGGTGCCGACGGACGCGGCCTTAAGGCAAACGTCGGCCCGGCCCTCGTCCGAGACTCGGGTTTTCATCTCGACGACGCGTTGGCGGGCACCTGCGCGCTTATGGCACGCGAGCTACCCTTGTTTGATGGCGACCGACACGCCGACATCGCTTCCGCAGTTGGCCGTGCGCATAGCTGCGCTACCAAAGGACAGGCAGTACCCGAGCATGGCGGAACTTGTTAGGACGGCGCACCGATCTACACCGCGTACCCTTGCGACGCAGGCCCGCGGCGTTCTGCGTGAGACGGGCCGAGGCGTTGGGCGTGGACGACGCTACGTGGGTATTACACCGGGCGAATGGACGCAGGCATACGCGCAGATACACGGGCGCAACGTCTTCAAGCGGCTTTGAGGCGCTGCCCTTTGCTCGCCGCCAGCTCTGTCCAAGGCGCCTGTCCCTCGCCGCCGCCCATAGCAGCCCATTCAGCCCCTCCAACGAGCGCTTTCAGGCGCTCCTTGGCGGCACCGTCGCGGCGCATCCCGTGGCGATAGACGCGCAGGGTGAAGCCTGGGTCCGTGTGTCCGATCTGATCCATGACGCTGCCAGGATCGACTCCGAGGGCGACGAGAATCGACGCGAAGGTATGGCGCAGCTTGTGCGGCGTCAGACCCTCCGGTAGGGTTTGGAGGCTCCGGAGGGCGGTGGAAAAGCGAGACGCACGTCGAGACTCTCTGCGCGCTCGTCACGTGGCGCCAAGAACTCGATGACGCTGGCCGTGACCCACGTGACGAGATCGCCTTCCAGTACACCCTGATCGACTACGGCCAAACGCTCCGTAAAGAAGGCGGCGGCGTCACCCAAGCCTGGGCCCCCGGACCCGCACCCGAGGAGTGGAGGCGCTAAGGGAGACGCACGAAGTCATGTCGAGGGCGCGCGAGACCCACGGGCATCACCAACGCCGAGGGATGTTGCGGCCGGGTGGCCGCAGCTACGTTCACCGGAGGCGTCGGCTACGCCTCCTCGTCAAGAGCCGGTCTTATGGCCGGACGGGCGGTGACTTCAGGCGCTAGCGGCAAGCATTTTCGACGTGATGACGCGCTCGCGCCCGTCGGCTGACACGAGGACGACGGCGTAACCCTCGTCGAACGCGCGGGTGATCTCGTGGCCAGCGTGGGGCGAGTCGGCATCGATGAAAGCGGCGTGTTCGGGATAAGGCGACTTGCCCTCGATCGCTAGGTCGATAGCACGATCCATAGCCTTCGCGGTGGGCGACTCGGAGGGGTTCATGTTGTGCGCCATCCGGCGATCATCTCCTTGTAGTCGGTGCGAACCGCAGCGATCGCAGCTCGCATCCCTTCCCCAAGAGTACCGGCATGGAACGTCGTTGCGGGTGCCTTCTCGCCGCGACGGTTGTGCCGGTGCATGTCGTTGACGCCGTGCGCGCCGTCGTATACGCGCACGGTCGCTGCGCCAACATCCTCATCGACCGTTAGGACCACGGCATAGTCCACGACGTTGCTTCGGTCGGTCACGAACTCAACAACGAGGCGCGCCCCGATCTCGTAGTCCAGCACGTCGCGATAGCGATGGTTCATGCTCGCGCTCGCTCACGTCGGGTCCGCCTGCCTGGGCTTCGGTTTGTTGCGTCTGCGAACGCGATCTCGGACATGACTCCGAGCCTGCCAGCAAGCTCGGACGCCACCTGCATAGCTCGGGCAGACGTAACTTCGATGGATGAGGAGGGCTGAGAGCACATTCTCCACGAGCGCGTATCGTGATCGCCTACGCCAACCGCAAAGATCCGCCGGGATTGACTACGCAATGACAGTGACCATCGGCAGCCTGACCTTCGACCACGCCTCCTACGACGACCGGGGAGTGAGCCATCCTGTGTTTGGCGGAGACTTCGAGGCCAGGGTTTGCCTGGCGGAGGGAGAAGTCTCGGCTCATGGCACATGCGAGGAAGTATTCGAAGGAGTTGCTGGATCGTGGGACGCGTTTGGTGTTCGAGTCCGGGCGTCCGATCGCGCACGTCGCGAAGGATCTCGGGATCGAGAGCGAGACGCTTCGCAAACACGTCCGGCAGGTCGAAGCTGATGAGGGGCGCCGCAAAGACGTGTTGAGCAGCCAGGAGCGCGAGGAGATCAAATCCCTGCGCCGGGAGGTCGCGCAGCTGCGTCGCGCGAACGAGATTTTGAAGGCCGCGTCCGTGTTTTTCGCGGGCGAGCTCGATCCACACCGTCCGAAGTGAGCGCGTTCATCGACGCGCATCGTGAGCGCTTCGGGGTCGAGTCGATCTGCGAGACCTTGGGCGTGTCGGCGTCCGCCTACTACCAGCGCGCGACCGGCCAACGCTCGGCGAGGGCCGTGGAGGACGAGAGGCTGCTCGGCGTGATCGGCGAGCTACACGCCGCCAACTACTGCGCCTACGGGTCCAGGCGGATGTGGAAGGCGCTCCTGCGCTCGGGGGAGCATGTCGGGCGCAGCCGTGTCGAACGGTTGATGCGCCAGAACGGCCTCCAGGGCGCCAAGCGGCGCGGCAAGCCATGGCGCACTACGAAATCCGACCCGGCAGCGCTGCGCAGCCCTGACCTCATCAAGCGTGATTTCACGGCGTCCCGGCCGGATGAGAAGTGGTTCGCGGACTTCACCTACCTGCGCTGCTGGGAGGGGCTGGTGTTCTTCAGCTTCGTGATTGACGCCTACAGCCGCATGATCGTGGGCTGGCAGTTCGCCAGCCACATGCGCACCGACCTCGTCCTTGACGCTCTCAGGATGGCTCTGCGCCGGCGGGCCTGCGGAGCAGACGTCTCGCTCGTGGCGCACTCCGACGCCGGGAGCCAATACACGTCGTTTGACTACACGCAACTCCTGGACGACCACGACGTTCTCGCCTCGATCGGGTCCGTCGGGGATGCCTATGACAACGCGGCCGCTGAGAGCTTCGTCGACACCTTCAAGACCGAGCTGATCACCGACCGAACCTGGACCAGTCGCAGCCAGCTCGAGCTCGCGATCGTCAGCTACGTCGCGTGGTTCAACAACACCCGCCTGCACGAATCACTCGGCGACCGGCCACCCCGAGAGATCGAGGAACTCTACGCTGTGAAAACCAGGCCAACCACACCCACAAGAAGAAGATAGGGAACCTACAAAAACCGTCTCCGTCAAACCCAGGGCGGCTCAGAGACGTGCTCTACCTGCACGTCGGAGATCGCCAACCAGCGGCCGTGAGCGACGAGACGCCCGAGGGGCATGTCCTGCGCTACAACGCCAAGGGCGACGTTATCGGCCTCACGATCATCAACGCCAAGTGGCTGCTCGAACGAGATCACGTCATCAACGTCATGGTCCCTGAGCACGTCGCCGTCAGCCCGGACACGCTTGCGGAGGTACTGGCCGCAGCCTGATCCATATATCCGCCCTCCCGGTCCTTGCTGCGGACCAGACTCTCGACCCAGTTTGCCGCACCACACATCGAGATCGAAAGAGCGATTCTTGTGCATCATCTTGAATCTTGTGTAGGCTCGCTGCCGTGGCAACGGGGGTTGAATCAGTTCCAGTCGGCTCTGAGCCCGAGGGATGGCGTCATGCGCGTCTGATCCCCACGTATGGCACGCGGAATGAGCAAGAGCGGGAGAAGCGCGCTACGTCGTGCCTGCTCGCTGTCATGCATGGAGTCCCTGAGTTTGGGCACGCGCTTCTGAAAGAGCTAGGCGCGCCGAAGGCTCCATCTATCGAGACCTTCGCGGAGGTCCGTTTCAAGGATGCTGCTGGTAAGACCGTGATCCCCGATGGCGCGATCGTTTGCCGTCGAGGTAAGAAGACTTGGACATGCCTGGTTGAGGTCAAGACCGGCTCCGCTCGTCTGAAGGATGAGCAGGTCGCGAGCTATCTCGACGTGGCTCGCGAAAACGGCTTCGATGGCGTGCTTACGATCTCGACCGAGATCACTGCCTCATCTGACGAATCGCCAGTCTCTGTTGACCGCCGCAAGCTTCGGTCTACGTGCCTGTGGCACTTCTCGTGGTGGAGAATCCTTACCGAGGCCGTTGTGCAGCAGCGCTACCACGGCATCTCTGATCCCGATCAAGAGTGGGTCCTGCGTGAGCTGATCCACTATCTGAGCAGCGAGGCGTCGGGCGCGGTTGGCTTCGAGGACATGGGTGAGAACTGGGTGACAGTCAGGAAGTCTGCCCATGACGGGACGCTGCGTCCCGGTAACCCAGCCGCACATGACGTGGCCGAGCGCTGGGAGCAGTTCGCGAGCTACCTGGCCCTCAGCCTCTCCCAGGAGCTAGGCGCATCGGTAGTGGCCCACCGACCTCGCACACAGAGCATGGCAGCCCGTATCGAGGAAACAGCCAAGTCGCTCGGCGAGACAGGCCGGATGCACTCCACGCTGCGCATCCCCGACGCAGTTGGAGCGCTCGAGATACACACCGACCTACGGTCGCGGCAGACCACCACAAGCGTCACCATCGACGCCCCGCGCGAAGGAAAGCAGCGAGCGCGCTTCAACTGGATCATCAAACAGCTCTCCGATGCCCCGGACGACCTTCGCGTAGAAGCGGCATTCCCAAACGCTCGGGTCACGACGGCCGCCTCACTCGGTAGCGTCCGCGAAGACCCGACGGTCCTCTACTACCCACCTGACCCACGACGTGAGCCTCGCGCCTTCGTTCTCGCACGCTCCCGACCAATGGGCCAGAAGAAGGGACGCGTCGAGGGATCATTCGTGCGCGAGACGAGCGCCCAGGCGGTCGAGTTCTATCGCGACCTCCTACAGCATCTAAAGCCCTGGACCGCGCCAGCGCCAAAACTACGCTCCGAGTCGAGCAGTGCCGAGACAGTGAGTACTGAGCTGGCCATCGTCCCGGCATGGGTCGGCGACAGCCTTTCGGCAGATCATTCCGATGGCAGCAGCATGGCCCCGCCGCCTCTTGATCCCATCGTCACCGGCTAGCGCAGCAGGCTCGATCAGCGCTTATGTTTGGGCAGCAGGCCCAGGTGGCCTCAAGTGGTCAGCGCAACAGGGCCTCCATCTTCTCAGATGGGGTGCGCCACTCGAGTGTTTGTCTGGGGCGGCTGTTGAGTTCGGCTGCGATCTGGTCAAGCTCGACTTGGCTACGCGTAGCCAAGTCGAGCTTGCGCGGCAGGTACTGACGCAGCAGCCCGTTGGTGTTCTCGTTCGAGCCGCGCTGCCACGGGGAGCGGGGGTCGCAGAAGTAGACCTGGATGCCAGTGGCACTGGTGAACCGTTTGTGGGCGGCGAGCTCCACCCCCTGGTCCCAGGTCAGTGACCTCAACAAATGCCCGGGCAGCCCGGCGATGCGTGCTTTGAGCGCCTCGACGACGTGTGCGGTCGTGCGATCGTGGCCGAGACGGGCGAGGAGCACATAGCGGGTCTGTCGCTCAACGAGTGTCGCGATCGCCGACTTGTTTTCGGCACCGATCAACAGGTCTCCCTCCCAGTGGCCAGGGACGCGCCGCTCGTCGACCTCGGCCGGGCGCTCGGCGATCGGGACCATCTCCGCGATTCCACCGCGCGCGTCGATCCGGCCCCGGGAGCGGCGCGTCGAGCGACCCGTCCTCAGGTTTGCGGTCAGCTGCCGGCGCAGCTCGCCACGCGACTGCACATACAGCGATCGGTAAATCGTCTCGTGGCTGATCCGCATCCCCTCATCGTCAGGATGGTCGAGCTTCAGTCTGAACGAGATCTGCTGCGGCGACCAGCACCGCTCTAGCCCCTCCTGGACCGCCACCACGAGCCGCGGGCAGCTCGCGAGCTTCGTCGGCTTCGGCCGCCGTGCGAGCCGCCGCGCCGCGCGATCGGCCTGCAGCGGCCGATACTGCCGGCGCTCTCCGCACCTGCGGATCTCGCGCCCGACCGTCGAGCGATCTCGCCCGAGCGCCCTCGCGATCTCGCTGTCACTCTCTCCCCGACAAACCCCAACGAAAATTCGCTCCCGCTCTTCAAACGACAACCGATGAGGCGAACAAACCACTCGCCGACGCATGAGTGCCACTTCGTTCTGAATGCGACACGCGGACGTGTGCGGCAAGCCGAACTCGGCCATCACCTCCCGGACCCGCACACCAGCGCGAAATCGCGCCTCAATCGACACGCGCTCCGTCGGCGTCAACACCCGATAACGCCCACGCCTACCCCTTCTCTTGGCCATCTGATCCTCCAATCACGCAACACGAGAAAACGATCGTGTTGCGCCGACCGGATGAATCCACCCCATTCCGCTGCCCAAACCCCCCTAAATCGCCCCCAATCCGGCCCGATCCCAGATCGGCCCGAAGGCCCGAATCTCCAGTAACCTGGCGGGGGCATGGGTTTGTGCCCTACTTCATCCGCGGATCGACAAAAACGTCATCCACATCCGACGCCCCCGTCACCGCGGTGAACCGCAGCGCCACGTGCGCCGTGCCTCCCGACAGCACGCCCGCCACGACCGAGCCGGTGAGCATCGGCAGCGTGGGCTTCCATTCGCTGCTCAGCGCGACCACGCCCAGCGGCAGCGTGACAGTGCCGAGCGGCGTCTTGTAGACGACCTGCGCCAGCACCGTCGACAGCAGCCCGTTGTTGCGCGCGAAGAAGCGGAAGGTTGGGTATGAGGCGTTCACGCATGTGAACGGCGACTGCGCCGAGGCTCCCGACGGGAGCGCGAGCGAGTGCGAGCCGACGGCGCCGCGCGCGCCGTACGGCTCGCTGCCAGTGACGAGCTTCGCGCCGCCGCTCAACGTCCACCCCGACGCGCCGCTCTCGAAGTCGCCGCCAGGCGCCAGCTCGTAGGAGTTCGAGTCACCCCACTGTGCGAACGGGTGCGACAGCGAGGATTCGTTGCAAGCGCCGGAGCTGATGAGCGCGGCCCGCGCAGAGCTGGCCAGGCCAGCGCAGAACACGATGCTCGCGAGCGCGAGCGCCAAGGACAGCGAGAAGGTCCGCCGCTGTGGCGAGCCGAGCAGGTGGGGAGTTGAAAGGGCGGGGAGTGGGAACACAGGAGCCTCCAAACATGTGCTGGTGGCTGAGCCGTCTCGTGGACGAGACCTCTGGCTTTGCGTCCCCACCTCGCGGTGGGTTTGCCCTTTTCAGTGTGTGGTTTGTTCGAGCCAGCGCAGCATGCAGCGGGCGGCGTCGGGAGGCAAGGTATACGGACATTTGTTTGAGCCAATCCGCAAATAAAGCGTCATAGATTCCACACACCCGAATTCGCGGCCTTAAAGTTGACAATTCGCGCAGAACGTCTTGGTGCGAAGTCCATTTGTGACGATACGTGTGGCCAGAGGTTCATGTCCGCCTACGCCTTCACCGAATCGGAGCGTCTGCGCGCGTCCTTCGTCGGGCGCGCGCAGCGCATGGTCGACGCCGAACGCGCCGCCGAGCTGACCGTCGGCGCGGCGTTCGTGCTCGCCGCGCTCGCTCTCGCGCTCCTCGGCGGTGGGTCGCGGAGCATGTCCGTGCCCGTCGCGGCGTTGTACGTCGTGGGCATCGCCGCCATCGGTGCGGTGCGCTTCGACATCGGCGCGGGCTTCACCGTCCCCACGCAGGCGCTGTTCGTGCCGATGCTGTTCGCCGTGCCGCTGTCGATCGCTCCGCTGCTCGTCGCGCTCGCCCTCGCCCTCGGCACAGCGCCCGCCGTCCTGCTCGGGCGCGTGCCCGTCAGCCGGCTGCTGACCGTTCCGGGGAACAGTTGGTTCGCGGTTGGCCCGTCGTTCGTGCTGGCGCTTGCACACGATCTGCGTCCCGACGCCCACTGGGGCGTGCTCGCACTCGCGCTCGCCGCCCAATTCGGCTGCGACTTCGCCGCCAACGCCGCGCGTGAACGGCTGTGCGGAGGTCTCACCGTGAGGGAGCTGGCGACGGAGGTTCGGCAGGTCTACCTGATCGACCTCGCGCTCGCTCCGCTCGGCCTGGCCGTGGCGTTCGCCGCCGTCGATCGCCAGTGGGCGGTGCTGCTGATCGTGCCGCTGTTCGGCGTGCTGAGGTGGTTCTCCAAGGAGCGCCGCGCGAGGCTGGAGCAGCTGATCGAGCTGAACGACGCGTATCGCGGCACCGCGCTGCTGCTGGGGGACGTCGTCGAGGCCGACGACTCCTACACGGGCGCCCACTGCAAGGACGTCGTGCACCTCGCCCTCGATGTCGCCGGCGAGCTGGATCTCGACCCGGATGAGCTGCGCACGGTGGAGTTCGGCGCGCTGCTGCATGACATCGGCAAGATCGCCGTGCCGAAGGCGATCGTCAACAAGCCAGGCAAGCTCGACCCGCACGAGTGGGAGATCATCAAGACCCACACCGTCGAGGGTCAGAAGATGCTCGAGCGGGTGGGCGGCTTCATGGGGAACGTCGGACGGATCGTGCGCTCCCATCACGAGCGCTGGGACGGCGGCGGTTATCCCGACGGCCTCAGCGGAGAGGCGATTCCCCTCGCGGCGCGGATCATCTCCTGCTGCGACGCGTTCAACGCCATGACCACCACGAGGCCATACCGCAAGGCGATGGTTACCGATACCGCGCTCGATGAGTTGGTGGCGCACGCGGGCACACAGTTCGACCCTCGCGTCGTGGATGCGCTCGTCGCGGTGATCGGCCGGTCCGTGAGCTCCGTGGGGGCGGCCGAGCTGGAGTGAGAGACGCAACAGGCGTCTTGCGCCTCTCTGAGCTGCGGGATTCTCCTGATCCGTTGACTGGCCGTCACGCCGCAAGCTAGCTTCGCCGAAACAGCGCTCATGGGCGCCACGAGGGATGTCCCGCCTCGAGCGCGGCCTGGGTGAATCGATAAAAGGGGAAGAGACGATGGGGAATTGGCGCCGAATCATCGGTGGGGTAGCGCTGTGCGCCGGCATGCTCGTGCCGGCAGGTGTGGCGGCAGCATCGCAGTACGTGGCGCTCGGCGATTCGTATTCGTCGGGCGTTGGAACGCGGGTCTTCTACAACGAAGAAGGCGGCTGCCAGCGCAGCCCCGAAGCGTATGGGCCGAAGATCGCCGCTGCGCGCGGTTACACGCTGAGCTTCCAGGCCTGCAGCGGGGCCAAGACGACGGACGTGAACAGCAAACAGTTGGGCACGTTGAGCAGCTCCACCGCGCTGGTGACGATCACCATCGGCGGCAACGACGCGGGCTTCAGCAACGTGATTCTCAACTGCGCGCTGTATTACTTCACCTGCAGCAGCGCGATCAGCGAAGCCAACAGCTTCATCGCAAACCAACTTCCCGCGCTGCTCGACACGACCTACAACAACATCAGAGCCAAAGCGACCACCGCGCACGTCGTCGTGCTGGGCTATCCGCACCTGTTCACCAGCGACGGGAAAACGTGCAACGTCAACTTCCTCACGTCATCCAACGAGAAGAAACTGAACGAAACGGGCGACAAACTCGACAGCGCCATCTCCGCTCGCGCCGCGGCGCACGGCTTCACGTTTGTGGACCCGAGGACGGCGTTCCTGCCGCATGAGGTGTGCTCGTCCTCGGAGTGGCTCAACGGACAGTCCAACCCCCTGTCGGAAAGCTACCACCCGAACGTCTCCGGCCAAGCGGACTTCACCACGCAGGTCGAGGCGGTGCTTCCGTAGGCATGAAGCGCTCGACGCCGGAGGCGCCGAAGGTCTGGCGCCCCGGTGTCGAGGCCGCGCACGCACGACCTTCGACGCTGTAGCCTCACGCGAGTCCGACGTCGGCCCCGCCCACGTCATCGCACTCCGACTCCAAGGGGAATCAATGAACCGAACGCGATCCGTGTGGCTCTCCATGGCCCTGCTCTGCGCCGCGCTGCTCGCCGGCTGCGGCAGCTCCGCCACCACCACGACGAGCTCCACTCCCGCCGCCACGCAGCCGGCCTCCACGGCCACGTCCACGTCCACCTCTGCGGCGACCACGCCGAGCACGACCGCTCCGACGACGCGCACCCGGACCTCCAGCCAGACCGCCAAATCGCCCAAATCGACCGCGGCGACCAAGCGCCTCGCCCTGGCCGTCTGCGAATCGACCTCCGCACGGGCCGGCCTGCGAGGGAAGATGAAGACCAGAATCGACGAAATCTGCCACGCCTACGAACACGGCGACGAAGCCAAGGCGCGCGAAGTGGCAAGGAACGCGTGTCTCGAAGCGATCGACGCGATGCCCGGCAGCTCCTCGGTCAAGCAGCGCGCAAGAGCCAGCTGCGAAGCCAAAAAGTAGCGCCGCCTCGAGCGCGATGGATCTGAGCGGGAGGAGGTCGGCGGCGCTAAGGCGCCGGGGCCTCCTCCTCGCCCGCATACAACGACTCCCGCGCCAGCTCGCGCCCGCGCCCGTCGAACAGCTTGATGTCCAGCAGGTCGTGGCGGTAGTCGTCGGGCGCGATCAGCGTGAAGCGCTCGTCGATCAGCTCGCACTGGTCGACCGCCAGATCGGCTAGCTCGGCGGTGACGATCCTGCCGCCGGAGATCAGCGGGCGCCCCCACACGAGCGTCATCGCCGCGACCGCGCCGGACTCGCCGCGCCAAGAGCCGATCACCTCCTCGCACAGGTCAAGCTGCCAGTCGGGGTTGCGCTCGGCGATCTCGTCGGTGAAGTCCACATGCGCCGTGAGCTCGCTCGGCTCGCCGTCGTCTGCGGCGGACAGGAAGCGCACGTAGCCGAACAGCTCATAGCCGCCCGCGGTACGCGACGTCGCGGGCACGTAGGTGTGGCCGTGCCACGTGCGGTCCGGGTACCACGCGATCGCGCCCGGCTCGCCGAGCTCCTCGGGCTCGTCCTGCAGGCTCGCGGCGGCTCGGAGGAACGCCTCGCGCAGGCGCTCCTCCCAGCGCCCGTAGGGCAGCTCCTCCTGCGGCGGCTCGGCGGCGAAGCGGGGGAGGAAGCGTTCCTCGGGCGGCATCGCTGCGCGCCAGCCTAACCGGCCCGCGGAAGGGACGAGTCGCTAGGCGTCGCGCAGCGCGGCGGCCGCGTGCTCCGGAGCGACGATGTTCAGGTTCAGGTCGGTCGACAGCTCGAGGCCCGCCAGGTGCGTCAGGCGCGGCATCACGTCGATCCGCCAGCAGAAGTCATCCGCACCGCGCGGCGCGGTGCGCACCCACAGGTTCAGCGGCGGGCTCGAGCCGAGGTGGCGCGCCAGGCGGCACAGCCCGTCGTGCAGCAGCGCCGCGCCCGACGCGCCGGCGTCCTCGAAGCGCGCGCGTGGCGTGCGCGGCGCGAGCATCAGCTGGAACGGCAGCCGCGAGGCGTATGGCGCCATCAGCACCGCCTCATCGTCGATCGCCACGATCCGCTCGCGCCTGCGCACCTCCTCCGCGACGAGGTCGCCGAGCAGGCTCTGGCCCATCGTGCGCGTCGTGTAGGCAGCTGCGCGCTCGCGCTCGCGCGCGACCGTCGCGGGCACGAAGTCCAGCGCGTACAGCTGCGCGTGCGTGTGCGGCAGCGACGCGCCCGCCTCGCGCCGCTCGTTGACGATCAGCTGCAGATAGGCGCTGCCCACGTGCGCACGCATGCGCTCGCGCCACGCCTCCACCGCGGCCACGACCTGCGCGACGGGCAGCTCGGCCAGCGACAGCACCGACTGCGGGCCGTTGACGATCACCTCGTGCGCGCCCGTGGCGGGCCGCGATGAGAACAGCTCAGGCTGCCCGCGCGCCGGCTCCGGCGGCTCCAGTCCCTCGTCCTTACGATGGCCGCCCGCGTCGCCGTTGGCCTCGGCAGGGCTGAGCGCCGGGTACAGGTTCGGCACCACGCGCACCGTCCAGCCCGGCGAGTCGGGCGCGCCGCCGTCGGGGCGCACCGCGTAGAGCTCCGGCGGCGTGCGGTCCTCGTGGCCCTCCGCGAACGGGTCGCGCTCGGCGTCGATCGCCTCGGGCGGGGCGCACGTCGGCTCGCCGCCCGGCCGTCGCGAGCGCTCGCCCGCGACGATCGTGCGGTGGCCGCTCAGCGGGTCGATGCGCAGTTCGGGCAACGCTCAGCCGTCCAGCGCGTAGCGCCTGACGTCCTCTTCGAGCTTCGCGGTGCTCGGGTAGGGGCCCTGGCGGATGAACCTGGCGCCGCGGCGGTCGTAGAAGACCGTCACGGGCGTGAACGTGGAGTCGGTGATCGCCTCGCCGAGCTGGCCGCTCGGGTCGAAGTAGCTCGGGTAGCTCACAGGGAAGGAGCGTAGGAATTTCAGCGCGTTCGCGCGGCTGTCGGCGGTGTCGATGCCGATGAACGCCACGCGGCGACCCTGTGAGAGGGAGACACGCTGAAAGACGCCGAACTCGGCGCGACAGGGCGCGCACCACGAGGCCCACTTGTTGACCACCACCGGCCGGCCGCGCAGCTCGGCCAAGCGCGCGCGCAGGGCCGGCAGGCCGCCGGAGAGAATCTCGCCTGCCTGCGCGTGAAGGCCCGCAAGCGCCGTGGGAGAGCCGGCCAGGCGGGCGCGCATCTGCGCGAGCGTCAGTCCAGACGGGGCGCTCGCGGGGGACGGATCGCCGCCCATCTGCAGCAGGCCCACCGCGAGCAGCGCGACCACGACGAGCGTGAGGAGCGCGATCGACAGGCGCTTGGGCGTCATCTGCGCAAAGGGTCGCAGATGGGCGCCACTTCAATCATCGCCGCACGTGCTATATCCTGAGCGAGTCAGTGCCGGGGGCGTGCAGAGCAGCATCCGGCTAACGGCGCCATCCGGGCGCCAATCCTTTTGAGCCGCGCCGAAGCCACTTTCGACAGCGGCTCTGTCTCGAAGTCCAGAGCCTCCATGGCCGAGTCCACCTCAGTGGCCCTCGCGGCCGCGACCATTCCAAGCTCCGCCGACATCAAACGTGCGGAGAAGCTCGTGCGCGAGCGCTTCCTGCACGAGGGCGAGGACGCGGCGGTCGCGCTCGCGCCCGGCTCGCCGCGCAGGCGCGCGCTCGACATGGCGCTGGCGGAGTTGAAGGCCGACCCGAAGACCAAGCATCCCTCGACCGAGCTGGCGCCGCGAGTTCTCGTTGCTGCTCGGCCTGGAGCGGCTGTTGTCCGATGAGGAGCCGAAGCTCGTCGACGGCACGGTGCTCTCCGCGCACCAGGTGGACGCGCTGTCGGGCACGCTCACCGCGCTGCTGGCAGAGGCGCAGCGGACCGCCGCCGACGGCGACGGGCGGGGTGCCGCCGCGTCCGCCTCGCCCGAGCTGCTCGCCTCGGCGGACATCCTCGGCCCGGACGACATCGCGCCGCCCAACGGATCGGACGCCCCGTCTGCGCGCGCGGTCGCCTCAGAGGACGCCGAGGAGGACGACGAGCCCGAGGACGAGGACGACGAGCCGGAGGAGGACGACGAGGACGACGAGGATCTCGGCCCCGTCCAGCGCGCGGCGCCCGACGAGGACGACGACGAGGACGAGGACGAAGAGGACGAGCCGGAGGAGGACGACGAGGACGAGGAGGAGCCGGAGCAGGAGGCCGAATCGGAGGAGGAGCCGCGCGACTGGGTGGAGGAGGACGACGGCGAGGAGGAGTCCCTCGGCGAGCAGCCCGAGGATCCCAACGCGGCGAAGCGCTTCTGGTTCGAGCACGCGACCGGCGCGGGCAAGACGGTGGCGGCGTTGGGCTTCGTGGAGGCGACGCAGACGGGCGGCGTGCTGATCCTCACGCACAGGCGCAACCTGGTGGACCAGTTCCACGGCGAGCTGCGCGATCGCGGCTACTCCAAGCGCATCAGCAGGCCGCTGCTGCAGGGCGAGGACTCAGTCAAAGGCCCCGTCACGGTCGAGACCTACCAGTGGTTTGTGCGCAACGCGGGCAGGATCTCCAGCGCGTACACGATCGTGATCTGCGACGAGGCGCACACGGCGCTGGGCGAGAAGACGAGCGGCGCGATCCGCAACTGGACGGGCCCGATCTTCATCGGCATGACCGCCACGGGGGCGCTGATAGCGCGCCACGTGACGGACCTGTTCCCCACGCAGACTTCGCGTTTCGACCTCGCGCAGGCGGCCAGGCGCGGCGTGATCGCGCCGCTGCGCTGCGTGCGCATATCGCCCGGGGTGGGCGTGCGCACGATCGCGAAGGTGCCGCTGCGGCGCGGCGAGGTGGACACGGAGTTCGACCAGGACGAGCTCGCGAAACTGCTCGACCAGCAGCCGTTCAACATGGCGGTGGCGAACCTGTACAAGACGCGCTTCAACGGCGTGCCCGGCGTGGTGTACGCCGCGGGCGTGCGCCACGCGTACAACCTCGCGGAGTCGTTCCGCGCGGAGAACATGAAGGCGCAGGCCGTCTCCGGCGAGACGCCCAAGCGCGAGCTGGCGGAGATCCTCGCGCGCTACGAGGCGGGCGACATCGACGTGCTGATCAACGCGCAACTGCTCGCCGAGGGCTGGAACAGCCCGCGCGCGACCGTGTGCGTGCACCTCGCGCCCACCGCGTCCAAGCGCATCTACCAGCAGCGCGTGGGCCGCGTAACCCGTCGCCACCCGGGCAAGGAGGCGGGGCTGGTGGTGGACTTCGTCCATCCCGCGACCAAGCACGACGACCCGGTCGTCACGTTGCATTCGCTGCTCGACAGAGATGTTTATAGGGGAGGGGCGATCGTGGTGGGACCCGTCCGCCGCGGACGGGGCCGGAGGATGCGCGTGGAGCGTCGCGTGCTGCCCGTGTGCGCGGAGGAGGAGCGTCGCTTCGAAGTGTTCGAGCGCGAGCTGTGGCGCATCGCGGTGGAGCACCTGGACTACGGCGAGCAGCACCTGTGGGCGGCGCTGGCGGGCGCGCGCGTGGCGCCGAACGGCTGGCGCAGGGCGCGTGCGATGCTGCACTTCGACCGCACGGGCGAGCTGAAGAGCCGCTTCCTCATCACCGCGGTGAAGCGCAACAAGAGCGCCGCGCTGCGCCTGCGCGCGCTCACGGACATCGCCGCGCTGCGCGACCCGGACGCGTTCGACGAGGCGATCGACATCATCGGCGGCTGGCCGCGCGAGGAGCGCAAGGAGGCGACGAAGATCATGCTGCGCGCCATGGTGGAGCGGCGCATCGGCCGCCGCGACCAGGCGAACGCATGGATCTGGCGCCTGGCGGAGTACACGCGCGACGTGCACGAGGAGTACGCCGTGCAGCGCTGGCCGGAGACGAAGCGCCTGCTGGGCCTGCTCGTCAACTCAGCCGGCGGCGCGCACGCGCGCAACGCGCGGCGCCTGATCCACGCGGCGCGCAAGCAGGACCGCCGCCTCGCGGCGGCGCTGCTGGCGGCGGCGCTGGCGCACACGCCCGAGGCGGAGGAGGCGTTGCGCGGCGCGCGCACGCGCATGGCGCGCAAGCCCCCCGCGTTGGCGCGCGAGCTGCTGCGAAACTTCCCCAAACGCCGCGCGCGCAACGCTCGCCGCAGGCGCAAAGGCGGCACCAAACCGGGCGCGCCCGGCGCGAACAACAACACGGCGGACGCGCCGCTGGAGACCTCGCTCTCGCGCGGCCGGCCCGAGGAGCCAAGGCCCGACTCGCAGGAGGACCTGCGTCACGAAGTCCAGGACGCGCTCGAGCACCGCGACCTCGATCAGGTCGGGGAGCAGGCTTAGCGCGAGGGCCTTTAGGGCCGGATGGCTGAGTCGGCAGGACAAAGATCGCCGCGTTTGGCCTGTCTTCTCAAGCCCTCCACGCGATGGTTTGGCGGATCCTTGAAACTCTGTTCCTATCTGGCAAGCATCAAAATCTGGCTCAGGCCCACGGTTTATCCGCTAATCCCCAAGGGCGGAACTCCGTCTCTCTATTGACAAGTCTTGCCAATCCCATCTGACGGTGTTATACAACACTTGTTCCTTCGTCTAGGCAAGTATCGGGGGCGACGGGGCGACCAACATGAAGTGTGGTCCCCAGCTTGTCCTTGCGTAGACATCTAGCTGTCTAGATGCCTGGGTATTGGGCGCTCATGAGCCATGTCTAACTATGGCTTCGGGTATTGGGCTCGAAGCTCTAACTAGGGGCATGCACGATGCGCATCAAGATCCAATGGCTCGACATCTCACATAGGTTTCTCTGCGTGCGATTATCGATCGTTCAATCTCCGTATGCGTATCACGCCATGCTCCGCAAGCAAGGAGCATTGAAATCATGAGGAGCATGAAATCGATAGGCGTAGCGCTGCTGGCGGTATTCGCCTTGAGCGCTGTTGTGGCGGTCGCAGCACAGGGCACCGAAGGCCCCTACTGGAAAGTCGGCGGCGCGCGGCTCGCAGCTGGCCAGACCACAGGAGTCTTAAGCGAAGCAAAGAAAGCCTTTACGCTCTTCAACCCTGTCGCAAAAGTAAAGATTGAATGCAAAGCGTTGAAACTCGGCGCAGGATCCACGCTCAACGGCTCTAGCGGCGCGAACGCCGGCACAAGCAAAGAGGTCATCGAATACTCGGAATGCAAAGGTGGTGGAAAAGAAGAAAGTCTGACTGAATGTGAACCGGTAGGCAACAAAATTACTACTGAACCGGTCACCAATACGCTCGGCTACTCCAAGGATGAAAAGTTAACGTCCTTAGTGTTAGTCCTCTTCAAACCAGTCACAGGGGGAACGTTCGTCACAATCAATTTCACAGGCAAAAACTGCTTCGCTTCAAGTACGGCGGTGACGGGTACCGTCATCGGCGAACCCCAAGTCAACGGGCAACCGATCGAGGTTGACCACGAACCGGCGCCGACCGCACATGGCGTCCTCGTTTTCACGCCGGCGAAACGGACGATTTTAGTAGAAACTGGCGGTAAATTGACCACGACGACAAGTGGCCTGACCGCGTTCGGGACTGCATCTACTCTCGAAGGCGAAGCTTTAGTATTTCTACACGGCTTAGTGCCGTGGGCAATTTTAACCCGATAGCAAGCAAATTGAAAGCGTTGGGTCGGTCGGGTCACTTCGCCCATCGATTCCCCGCATCCGCGTGCTGGGCCGTTGACGAGAGTCAACGGCCCAGCAGAGCAACTGAGGAGGTCAGTGGTGAGTACAAGACTGCGAGTACGATGGTGCACTAGGGCACTTGGCACTGTCATGGTCATGATGTTGGCCCCCCCCGCTCACGCCACCGCCGCACAAATGTGTCCTAACGCCACCTTCGTCGGCTTTACCGAAGCGCTGCCCGAATGTGGTGCATACGAGCTCGTTACCCCCGCGTTCAAGGACGGCGGGGCGTCGCTTCACCTGGAGGCGATCTCAAGCGACGGGAACCGAATACTCGCCAGCTCGTTGGGCGGCTACGCGGGTACCCTGGCCGATCCGACGGGCGCATATTACGAGTCTGGGCGGTCCGGATCGGGATGGTCAACAAAGGCCATCAGTCCACCGGCCTCGCGGTTCCCGGCGAAACAGCTACTCGGAACCAGTGCCGATCTAACCCGGACGTTGTGGGCACTGCGCGAACCCTCGCAATCGGCAGAAGCCGAGGATCTCTACGTGCGCGAACCAAGCGGAGCGTTTGTAAAGATCGGGCCCGCAGTGCCCCCGAGCGCAGGTCCGCCGGACAGGACGTCTGAAAGCTTCGCCCATCCCGTGGTCCGCGCAGGAGTCTCTCCCGACCTATCCCACGTGCTCTTCCAAATCAAAAGCAGCAGGACGCCTTGGCCCGCCGATACCACCGTTCATAACTCGCATTCGCAGGCGTTGTACGAGTACAGTGGAGCCGGGAATGCACAGCCGCAGCTCGTGGGACTCGACAGCGAAGGGCACCTGCTTAGCGAGTGCGGAACGATCCTTGGTGGTATCGAACGCACCGAAGGGTACAACGCCGAGATGTACAACGCCATCTCGACCGACGGCAGTACGGTGTTCTTTACTGCACAGGGTCAGGCCGGTTGCGCTGGTGAAGAAGGTCGGTTCCCGGCCGTGAACGAAATATATGCCAGCACCGATCTACATCCGGGTGAACCTACTGCGATATCTGAGCCCACCTTTGCGGACTGTGAAGCATGCCAGACAGGGACCGCCACGAGCCTGCACCCCGCGATCACGGAGAGCAACGCAGAATTCCAAGGGGCGTCGCAGGATGGGTCGAAAGCGTTCTTCTTGACAGAACAAGAACTCTTCGTCGGCGCTAGGACGAACAATTTGTACGAGTTCGACGTCAACGCTCCGGCTGGTCAAAAGATCATCCGCGTTTCGGTCGGCGCTGAAATGCCAGAGGTCCTAGGGGTCGCGCGGGTATCCGAGGATGGCTCGCACGTGTACTTCGTCGCCGAAGGAGTCCTTTCGGGTGAAAACCGGGAAGGGCAGAGCCCGCGCGCCGAAGGCAAGAATCTCTACGTATTCGAGCGCGACTCCGTCCATCCGACTGGCCGCCTGACGTTCGTCGCAACGCTATCTGCAGAAGACGCTGCGGACTGGCGAAGGGAAGACGACCGCCCCGTCCAGACGACGCCCGACGGCAGGTATCTTGTGTTCCAGAGCTTGGCGGCTCTGACTCCGGGCAATCAAAGCACGCAGGTGCAGGTGTTCGAGTACGATGCCACCACCGAAGAACTGGTCCGCGTGTCCGTCGGGGAAGCCGGCTATTCACTGGGTATCGAAGGCGCGGATAGCCACTCGTCAGGGATCACCTCACAGGGGTTCGCGAGCCAGAGCAATCCCCCCGCGTCTACAACGAACCTTGCGGTATCGGACAGCGGCTCGGATGTCGTGTTCTCAAGCGGCGGCGGGTTGACGAGATCGGCCGAAGGCGCCGCGGCCGCAGGTGCCACCAGCTTGTACGAGTACCGTAGCGCGGGCTCTCTCGCGAACGGGATCCTCTATCTGATGTCTGATGGAGCGAGCGCCTTGAGCGCGACAGCAAACGGCATCGACGCGGCGGGCTACACGAGCTTCTTCACAACCACCGAGCCGCTGGTGTCTGGCGATGGGGATACGCAGGTTGACGTATATGCCACTCGGGCACACGGCGGCTTCCCGGCTGCTCCACAAACCCAATGTGAGAGCCGAGAATCCTGCCAGGGGCCGCCAGGCATCCTTCCGTCAACTGTCCTCGCCGGCAGCATCTTTATGCCCGCCGAGGGCAACATATCGGGGCACCCAGAGCCTAAGCATATTACTCGCAAACAAAAGCTCGCCAAAGCGTTGCGCTCATGTAACCGTGGCCCAAAACGTCAGCGAGCGAAGTGCTACAAGCGCGCCCATAGGAAGTATGGCGCTACTACCAAGCGTAAGGCTAAGGGGTGATCGCGGTGCGCTCGACTGCAGTTAGGGGAATATTCTCGATTGGAGCGACGCTTTTCGTCGCGCTATGCCTGCCTGCGCTCTGCATGGCGTCAGGCTCGGTTGCCTGGACCGTGAGATCTGTCGCCGAGCCAAGTCAATTCTCGCCTAATGATGCCACCGCATGCGGAACGGAAGAAAAGTGCGCTCGCTATCAACTGGCCGTGTTGAATTCCGGTGACGAAGTCTCGAGTGGGGTCGCCACCCTGCGCGACAAGCTCCCCAAGGGCTTGGTGCCTCAGGGAATCGAAAGCGGCGCAAACCGTAACGGCACAGAAATCCCAAAGGAAGAAGGGGGCGCGGAATGGGCTTGTGCTGTACAGGAAGAAGCGCCGGAAGAATGGGTTGCGACGTGCTCGTTCGCGGAAGCCATACCAGCGGGTGCGTATGCGCCCCATCTCGAAATTCTGGTGTCCGCGCCGGCTGAAACCTCGGGCTTGCTGAAGAACGAAGTAACAGTCGCCGAAGGAGGCGCGTCGCTTGCAGGGGCGACGACCGTGCGTACTCCCATTAGCCTGGCGCCGCAGCCGTTCGAAGTTACCGACTTCACTATGGAAGCAGCCGAAGCGACAGGCGAACCAACCGTGCAGGCCGGCGGGCACCCGTGGCAAATTACGACGAGCATCAGCTTTCCGATCACCGCATCACCTCCAGGAGTGTCGGCTGGGGAACACATCTTCGCCCCTGTTGAGAACCTGAAGAAAGTTACTGTGGAATTGCCACTCGGACTTTCTGGAAATCCACTTGCCACAACTGAACAGTGCACGGAGACGCAGCTGAGCAGCCAGGCATGCCCGGACGGGAGCCGCGTCGGCACGATCGCGTTTGCAGGCGCGCTGTTTGTCAACGGGGCCTTCCGCTTTACCGGCACGGAAACGTCATACAACTCGGCATCCGCGGTCTACAACATGACACCAGAGGCCGGATATCCTGCGGAGCTTGCGTTTGTGTTCGCGAGCCAGGACGTCTACCTGTACGCCAGCGTAATCCACTCCGCTGCTGGGGACCATCTGCGGGTCATCACTCCCGCGGTACCTTCAGTTGTGGGCGCGGCGGCAGTGGCATTGACGCTTTGGGGCGATCCAGGGGCACTGAACGGAACGGGAGTGCAGACAGCGTTTATCTCAGCACCTAGTAGCTGCACCGGCGGCAGTGGAAAAGCCCGAGTAGAAGCAGAATCGTGGGAGAACCCCGGCCATTCCGTGTCCAGAGAAACCACGGTGTTCCCCCCTCTGGCGGGATGTGGCCTGCTCGCGCCCGTATTCAACCCGTCTCTCGACGTACATCCGGGCGGGACCGGAAGCACAACCCAAGCGGATGAGCCCTCGGCCTATGCCGCGAGGCTCGGTGTGCCGCAGACGTCTCTCTTCACGGAACTCGCGGCGCCTGAGATTAAGAACCTCGCCGTCAGCCTGCCAGCGGGGGTTTCCCTCTCGGCGTCTGCGGCGCAGGGCCTCGTGGGCTGCAAGGCGACTGGGCCGAATGGCATCAATCTCGGTACCGAACAGATCGCCCCGGACGGACACGACGAAGGAAACCCGGAAGCGACGGAATTGGGGGCTGGGCACGCCGGCGGAAACGGAAGCCGCTACGACGACGGCGCGTACCACATAGCGCGCGGGCACTGCCCCGAAGCGTCGATCGTTGGCAGCGTGGAAGTCGTCTCCCCCGTGATTGCCGCACCGCTTCATGGTCATGTGTATCTAGCCGAACCGCGATGCGGAGGAGCATCTCAGCCGGTATGCACGGAAGCAGACGCCACGAATGGCGTGCTGTACTCCGGCTACCTGGAAGCCGAAGGCTCTGGCGTGCTGATCAAGGAACGCGGCACGCTGTCAGTCGACCCGGTGACAGGCCAGGTGACCCTCCATGCGAGTCAGCTGCCCCAGCTACCGTTCAGCGAATTGAAGGTCAAGGTGAACGGAGGCTCACGCGCGCCCCTCGCGAACCCACAGTCCTGCGGTTCATTCACCACCATGTCGAGCCTCGAGCCGTGGAGCGCGCCGTTCACGCCGACCGCGACTCCGTCATCAGCGGCGTTCGCCGTCGACTGGGACGGCGCTGGCGGTGCCTGCCCCGCCAGCGCTCCGTTCGCGCCCGGGTTCGCGGCGGGCACCACGGGGCCAGTCGCGAAGGCGTTCAGCCCCTTCGTCCTCACGCTGACGCGCCAGGATCGCGAACAGGATCCGACGAAGCTGAGCGTCACGCTCCCGAAAGGGCTGCTGGCCAAGATCGCCGGCATCCCTCTGTGCGGTGAAGCGCAAGCCAACGCCGGGAGCTGCGGTGCCGAAAGCGAGATCGGCTCGGCGAGTGCGCTCGCCGGCGCCGGAGAACATCCCCTTTCGGTTTCGGGCGGCCGGGTGTATCTCACAGGCCCATATGAAGGTCAGCCGTTCGGCCTCTCGGTGGTGGTGCCAGCGGTCGCTGGCCCCTTCCACCTCGGTGATGTCGTGGTGCGGTCGGCGATCCACATCGATCGACGCACCGCTGCGGTGGCGATCGTCTCTGGCTCGATCCCCCAGTCCAGAGATGGTGTGCCATTCCGGCTGCGCGCGATCCACGTGGAAGTCGACCGGTCAGGGTTCACGCTCAACCCGACCAGTTGTACGCCCAAGCAGGTGACCGGGATCGCGTCTGGATCCGGCGGAGCCACCGCGAACCTGTCGAGCCCGTTTGGGATCACCGGCTGTAAGGCGCTGCCGTTCAAGCCCAAGTTCACGGTCTCGACCCAGGCCAAGACGCACAAAGCGACCGGTGAGTCTCTACGCGTGAAAGTCAGCTCCAGCCCGCAGCAGGCAAATATTGGTCAGGTTAAGACGAACCTGCCGCTGCAGTTGCCCTCGCGGCTCTCCACGCTCAACAAGGCGTGTCTCGCTGCGGTGTTCGACGCCAACCCATCGTCGTGCCCGTCCGCATCGGTGGTGGGCACCGCGCGGGTTGTGACGCCGATCCTGAAGAGCGCTCTCAGTGGGCCGGCGTACGTGGTTTCACACGGAGGGGCAGCGTTTCCGGACCTCGAGATAGTCCTTCAGGGCGAAGGCGTCACGCTCGTGCTGGATGGGATCACCAATATCAAGAAAGGGATCACATCCAGCGCGTTCAGGGCGCTCCCTGACGCACCGATCTCCACGTTCGAACTGGTGCTCCCCAAAGGCCCGCACTCGCTCCTCACGGGATATGGAGATCTGTGCGCCAAGCCGCTGAACATGCCAACCGCAATCACGGGACAGAACGGCGTGGTGGTCAGGCAGACCACGAGGATCGGGGTTGTGGGCTGTCCGAAGAAACCCAAACATCACATCACAGCCAAACGTAGAGGCTAGTCAGCGGCCAATGTCGCTGAGATGGATAGCACTATGCTTCGGGCATGTGCTCGGGGCTCTCAACTAGGGGTATGCAAGATGCGCATCAAGATCCAACGTAGCAGCATCGCATAAGAGTTTGTCACGTGCGGTTGTCGATCGTCCAATCTCTGCACGCGCATCGTGTCATGCTCCGCAAGCAAGGAGCATTGAAATCATGAGAAGCATGAAATCGATAGGCGTAGCGCTGGTCGCGCTATTCGCCATGAGTACTGTGCTAGCGGTCGCAGCACAAGGCACTGAAGGTCCGTTCTGGAAGGTCAACGGCGCGCGGCTTGCAGCCGGGCAACTTGCGTTAATCTTAGCGAGCGCAAAGCAACCGTTTACGCTACGAAACCCTACCGCTGGGGTGAAGATCGAATGTTCCGTGCTCAAACTCAATGAGCATTCTACACTCAACGGCTCAAGTGGAGCCAACGCCGGAACGAGCAAAGAGGTCATCGAATACAGTGGATGCGTAGGTGGCGAGCCAGCCGAAGGAACAGCGAACTGCAAACCCGTAGGCGGTAAAGTCAAGACGACATTAGTTACCAACACTTTGGGATACTCGCGCGACGCCAAGGTCGGCTCATTAATCTTAGTCCTATTCAAACCATCTGTTGGTTCTACATTCACGACGATCGTATTCGAAGGCACGAACTGCTTCGCTGCTGAAACCGCCCTAGTCGGATCGATCATCGGGGAAGCGCGTGTCAACGGCAAAGGCATCGAGGTCGGTAGTGAACCAGCCGAAGAACTTTCAGGGCAGGTCAGGTTCACCGTCGGAAACAAATCGATCTTAATCGAAGAAAAAGGAACGTTGAAAAGCTTCAAAAGTGGGCTGACCGCATTCCTTGGCTCCTCTACGTCACTCGAAGGCGAAGCATTAATCGACCTCGTCAGCGGGAACAAATGGGGGATCTTCACGGCGTAGGAAACACTGGAGGTGGACCTCGCCCGCACCCAGCGCGGTGTGTCCACCTCCATCGAGCGCCACCACGAGGCGCCCCTCGCCGTCGATCCCTTCGGCGACGCCCTGCCCGGCGTTCCATGCGATTCTGCGCCCGCGCAGCGCGTCGAGGGCGCGCCAAGCCCGCAGGGTCTCATCCGCTGGCTCCGAAAGATGCCGCTGCAGGGCATCGAGCAGCCGCGCCAGCAGCGGCTCGATCTCATCCCGGGAGCGGCCCATCGTCGCGGCGATGCGGGTGCCGGCCTCCTGCCCCGGCTGGAGCTCCTCCGGCAGATCCTCGAGGCGCACGGCCACGTTCAGGCCTATGCCCAACACCGCCCAGCCTTCCTGCGGGCGACCCTCCACGAGGATGCCCGCGAGCTTCGCGAGCGCGCCGGGCTCGGTGGACGCAGCGGCTGCGACGACGATGTCGTTCGGCCACTTGGTACGCGCTCGCTCGCCCACCACGTCGCACACCGCCACCGCCGCCATCAGCGGCAGCAGCGCAGGCGGATCGCGTAGTAGCAGCGACATCAGGATCGAGCTGCCCGGCGGCGCCGACCACACGCGACCCTGGCGCCCCCGCCCGGCGCTCTGCTCCGCCGCAGTGACGAGCGTGCCATGCGGCGCGCCCGTGATCGCCAGCTCCCGGGCGCGCTCGTTCGTGGAGTCGGTGCGGCGCAGGTGCAGCCGCGGGCGACCGAGCGGCGCCTGCTCCTCCGGGGCGGAGGGCACCGCGTCGACGCTCACGCCGGCAGGATCAGCAGCTCGTCGTCCTGGTCGGCGCCCAGCAGCTGGGCGGCCGAGCCGCGGTTGACGGCGAGCGAGACCATCCGCTGAGCGTCCTCGTAGATCAGCAGTTCGCCCGGCGTCACGTCAGCGAACGTCGCCACGTACACCGCCGTGTGGCGCGCGCCCTCGTGACGCACCGTGAGCGTGTCGCCGAGCGACGCGCCCAGCTCCACCAGCTGCTCGTTGGACGCGTTCAGGATCAGGTTGCCGAACGTGTCGCTGCGCAGCACGTGCGCCGTCAGCGCCGTGTCGCTCAGCTCCGCCGAGGGGATGCCCATGCGGCGCAGATCGCCGACGTCGAGCGGCTCGCCGACCGCGGACAGCGGCTCGCCGGCCGCCAGCGCCGCGGCGACGGGCGCGAAGATGTCGCGGCCGTGGAACGTGCGCGAGATGGGGTGCAGGCACTCAGGGGATTCGCCGATGTCCACCGCCTCCGCCACTCCCCCCAGCCGCTCCGCCGCCGGCATCAACAGGCCGTTGTCCGGTCCCACCAGCAGCCGATCCTGCTCGACGGTGCGCAGCGCCACCGAGCGCCGCGCGCTCGGGCCGGTCGCGCTCACGCCGGGATCCACCACCGCGAGGTGCACGCGCGGCGGCAGGTACGGAAGCGCCGCGCGCAGCACGATCGCGCCACTGCGCACGTCGTGGCGCGGCACCACGTGCGTCAGGTCGATCACGCGCGCGTCGGGGCAGCGCCTGACGATCACTCCATGGCACACGCCCACGAACTCGTCGTCGTGGCCGTAGTCGGATAGGAACGTGATTACCGGTGGAATGGCGCTGCCGTTTGCCATCTTGCTCAGTCAGGAGGTCGCGTCCGCCAAAAGCGCGGCGATCATACCGTCGATGTCGTGGCGCTCGGCTTCCACGTGGGGCTGGATTCCGTGTGCGCGCAGCGTCTCGCTCGTGACCGGCCCGATCGAGACGACGCGCGTGTGCGGCGAGAACGCCGCCTCGCCGCCGGCCGCCTGCAGCAGGAAGCGCACCGTCGAGGAGGACGTGAACGTGACGTAGTCAGCCTCACGCGCCGCCTCGAGCGCCTGCGGCGTGAGCGGCTCCGGGCGCGTCTCATACAGCGCGAGCACGTCCACCTCCGCGCCGCGCGCGCGCAGCGCGTCGGGCAGCACGTCGCGCGCGTCCTTCGCCCGCGCGACGAGCGCGCGCTTTACGGGCGTGTCCGCGAGCGCCTCCACGAGCGACTCGGCCACGAAACGCTCCGGCACCACGTCCGCCGCGATCCCGTGCGCGGCCAGCGCCCTCGCGGTGCCGGGGCCGATCGCCGCGACCGTCGCGCCCGCGAGCGAGCGCGCGTCCAGGCCGCTGTCGGCGAGGCGCTCGAACAGCGCGTCCACGCCGTTGGGGCTCGTCACGCAGATCAGGTCATACGGCGAGGGATCGAGCGGCGGTCCGTCGAGGGTCTCAACGCGGATCACCGGCGTCTGCACGACGTTCGCGCCCAGCGCCTCCAGGCGGCGCGCCAGCCCGCTCGCCTGCGCGCGCGCGCGAGTGACCGCCACGGTGCGCCCCTGCAAAGGCCGTGGTCCGAGCCAGGAGATCTCGTCCGCGAGCGCCGCCACGGCGCCGACGACCGTGATCGACGGCGCGCGGACGCCCTCTCGCTCGACCGCCTCGGCGATCGTCGCGAGCGTCGCGCTCACCGTGCGCTGATCCGGGAGCGTGCCTTTTTCGACCACCGCCGCGGGCTCCGACGGCGAGCGTCCCGCGGCGATCAGCGATGCGGCGATCTGCGGGAGGCGGCGCACGCCCATGTACAGCACCAGCGTGCCGGGGAACGCCGCCAGCGCGTCCCAGTCGAGCGTCGTCTCCTCGCTCGCGTCCTCGCGCGTGTGGCCGGTGACGAGCGCGACCGCGCGCGCCAGGCCGCGGTGCGTCACGGGGATGCCCGCGTAGGCGCTCGCCGCGACGCCTGCCGTCACGCCCGGCACGACCTCGAACGGGATGCCCGCGGCGCGCAGCGTCAGCGCCTCCTCGCCGCCGCGCCCGAACACGAACGGGTCGCCGCCCTTCAGGCGCACCACGGACTTGCCCTCGCGCGCCCGCGCGACGATCAGCTCCTCGGTCTGCTCCTGCGCCACCGACGGGCCGCCGCCCTCCTTGCCCACGAACAGCAGCTCCGCGTCCGCGCGCGCGCCGTCCAGCGCCGAGCTTGGGATCAGGCGGTCGTACAAGATCACGTCCGCGCCGGCGATCAGCTCGAGCGCGCGCGCCGTCAGCAGGCCGGGGTCGCCGGGACCCGCGCCGACGAGGTACACGACGCCCGGCTCGGGCGCGTCGCCGGGTGCCGACGTGTCCCCGGGCTCGGGCGCACCATTCGCGGGGCGCTCGTCACGCATTGTCCGCGCCCGCCATCGACTCCGCCTGGATCAGCAGCTCGCCCGCTCCCGCCGCCCGCATGCGCTCCGCCACGCGCGCGCCCAGCGCCTCGGGGTCGTAGAAGCCGCCCACCAGCTCGTCCGTCACCCACGCCGAGCCGTCGGGCAGCCCCACCCACGCGCGCAGGCTCAGGCAGCCGCAGCCCGCGGGGGCGGCGTGCGCGCCGAGCGGCGTGTGGCAGTTCGCGTCGAGCTCGCGCGCGAGCGCTCGCTCGGCGAGCAGGCACGCGAACGTGTCCGCGTCGGTGATCGCTCGAACGGCCTCCTCGATGCGCCCGTCCTCCGCGCGCCCCTCCAGCGCGAGCGTGCCCTGTCCGGGCGCGGGCACGAAGCGTGCCGCGTCGAGCACGCCGCCGATCTGCGACTCCAGGCCCAGTCGCTGCAGCCCCGCGCGCGCGAGCACGATCGCGTCCAGCCCCTCCTCGGCGTCCGCGAGCTTGCGCAAGCGTGTGTCCACGTTGCCGCGCACCGCCACCACGTCGAGGTCCTCGCGCGCCGCGCGCAGCTGCGCGACGCGGCGGATGCTGCTCGTGCCCACGCGCGCGCCGCTGCGCGAGCTGTTCCAGCGCGGCCACGCCGCACAGCACGTCCTCGGCGGCGGCGCGCGCGGGGGCGCCGAGCAGCGCGAGGCCCTCCGCCAGCTCGCCGGGCACGTCCTTGGCGGAGTGCACCGCGAGGTCGATCTCGCCGCCCGACAGCGCGTCCTCGAGCTCGACGACCCAGCGCGACTTGTCCCTGTCGGGCGCGCGGGCTGGCGCGCTCGCGACGGCGGGCGTGGTTGCGCCGGCGGGCGTGGGCCTGCGGGCGGGCGTGGGTGCACCGGCGTCCGAGTCGCCGCTGGTGGCCATGGGCACCAGTTCGCACTCGCCCTGCCCCTGGGCTTCCAGTTCCTCCGCTACGAGCTTGGCCTGCGCGAGCGCGAGCGCGCTGCGCCGGGTTCCGATCCGCATCAACGCTCTCGGTGGCGGCGTGCTCTGCGGGGTGCGTCCTCGCCAGCGCGCGCGGCCCTCTCGGGGACAGGCAGGTCGTGGACCTCCGCGAGCTCCGTGCCCTGCGTTTCGGCGCCGGGCGCGTCCTCCTGCAGCCCGAACAGCTCGCGCACCAGCTCCAGGCTCGCGTGGCCGCGCTCGCCGCCGAGGCTGCGCAGACGGATCGTCGGCTCGTGCAGCAGGCGGCTCATGACGCGCGCGCGCGACCGCCTCGACGCGCGCGATGTCGCGCGCCGAGGCGGTCTCCCAGCGGCCCGGCGTTCTCGGCGAGAACCTGCTCGACGATCGCGTTGCCGTGCTCGCGCAGCGCGCTCACCGTCGGCAGCGTGTCGAGCTGGCCGAGCCAGCGCGCGAAGCGGTGGATCTCCTCCTCGACGATCTCCTGCGCGCGCGGCGCCTCCTCCTCGCGCGAGCTGAGGTTGCGCGCGACGACCGCCTGCAGGTCGTCGATGTCATACAGCGTCACGCCCTCGATGTCGGCGCAGCCCGGGTCGATGTCGCGCGGCACCGCGATGTCGATCAACAGCAGCGGGCGCCCCTCGCGCTCGGCCATCACCAGCTCGAGCTCCTCGCGCCCGACGATCGGGTGCGGCGAGGACGTCGAGGACAGCACGATGTCGGCGTGCAGCAGCTGCTCGGGGAGTTTGTCCAGGCCCACCACTGACCCGCCGAAGCGCTGCGCGAGGCTGAGCGCGCGGTCGGCGTGGCGGTTGGCGACGAAGATCGTGCCGGCGCCCTGCTCGGCGAGCGCGCGCGCGGTCAGCTCGCTCGTCTCGCCCGCGCCGAGGATGACGACGTGGCGCTCCGCTCGAGATCGCCGAGCACGCTCAGCGCGAGGTCGACCGCGACCGACGGCACGCTCACGCGGCTGGAGCCGATGCTCGTCTCCGAGCGCACGCGCTTGCCCGTCGTGAGCGCCGCCGCGAACAGGCGGTTGGTCAGCGGGCCGGTGCAGCCGGCGCGCATCGCCGCTTCGTGCGCGCGCCTGACCTGGCCCTGGATCTCGGCCTCGCCGACGATCATCGACTCCAGGCCCGCGGTCACGCGGTAGAGGTGGCGCGCGGCGTCGCAGTTGCGCGGCGAGTAGATCGCGTCGGCGAGCTCGGTGGGGCGGATGTCGCGCGCGGCGCGCGAGCAGCCCGAGCACGTCGGACTCCGCCTGGACCGGGTCCGCCCGCCGACCACGAGGTAGACCTCGGTGCGGTTGCACGTCGAGATCACGACCGCCTCGCGCACCTCCGGCGTGGCGGTCGCCTCGACGGCGAACTCGCGCCGCCTCGGACTCGGTGAACGCGAGGCGCTCGCGCAGCGCCACCGGCGCCGTCTTGTGCGAGATGCCGAGCGCCAGCAGCTCGCTCATGCGTGCGTCGACTCCCGCTCGGGGTCGGGGTCCACGGGCATCGCAGGCTCCTGCGCGCGCGGGTCCGAGCGCTCGGACAGCGCGAGCAGCTCGCCGAGGTCGCGCTCGATGCGGCTGAGGCGGATCGCCATGATCGCGACGTAGATCAGCACCAGCGCGAACAGCACCATGTAGGCGCGCGGCGACGTACTTGCCCGCCGTGTGCAGCGGCAGCGCGGGCGACTCGGCGAGCACGAGAGCGAACATCAGACGGCAGGCCCCGCGCTCGACGGCGCGCCCAGGGCGCCCGCGGGTTGCAGGCTCGGGGCGGCGCTGCGGCCCTGGCGTGCGATCGGGGCGCCTTCGCCGGAGAGCCGGCGGCGCAGCGCGCGCACCTGCTGGCGCGCGTGTGCTTGGCGGTCAGCTCGTACTTGCAGAGCGTCGCGAACAGCAGCGCCATCGCCGACGAGCGAGACGAGGAACGTCAGCCGCATCGGGCCGGGCAGGTTGGACGTGGCTGCCGAGCACGCGCGGGTGCAGGTAGGCGGTGGAGAGGCGCACGGCGATGAAGTTCATCGGCACGAACGCGCCCGCGGTGACCGCGAACACCGACGCGTAGCGCGACTGGCGCTCGGGGTCCTCGATCGCGAAGCGCAGCGGCTGGTAGGTGGCGTAGAGCAGGAACACGATCAGGAACGAGACGAGCGTCGGCTCGTTCCACACCCACCAGTGCCCCCACGAGCCCTTCGCCCAGATCGAGCCGGTGATCAGCGTCGCCACGCCGAAGATCAGGCTCATGTGGATCGCCACGTAGGAGCGCATGTCCCAGCGCGAGTCGCGCGTGCGCAGGTGCTGGATCGCGAACAGCCCGCCGAGCACGAAGCCGCACAGCGCGACGATCGCCAGCGGCACGTGCACGTAGAAGATCTTCTGCAGGAAGCCCTGTTCGGCTTCCAGCGGCGCGTAGAAGAACACGAGGCCGAGCGCGAGCGCCATCGCGACGACGGTGGAGATGCTCAGAGCGCGCAGACCCTTGCCGTACATGGGTGTTCTAGTCCTCCAGGAGGAAATCGAACAGGGCGTAGGCGATCAGCCCGAAGATCAGATCATAGAGCCCGAGCGTCAGCAGCCAGCGCGCCGGCGGCGCCCGGGCGTGCGCCGAGCGCGCAGCAGCGGCGCGCTCGCGCGGGCGCCGCCGATCACGATCGGCACGAGCAGCGGCAGCGCCAGCAGCGGCCCGAGCAGGTCGCGCGCGCGGGTCTGCACGGCGAGCGCGCGCGACGAGCGTGCCGATCACCGCGACGCCGACGTCGCCCAGCGCGAGCGTCGACGAGCAGGTCCGGCAGCGCCGGGCCGAGCGGCGGGCCGAGCAGCAGCAGCGCGAACGCGGGCACCGCCACCAGCTCGAGCACCACGAGGTAGGCGAGCAGCGTGAGCGCCTTGGCGACGAGCATCGCGCTGCGGTCGACCGGCGCGAGCAGGAAGCCGTCGAAGCCGCCCTGCTCGGCGTCGGCGACGAACAGGCGGTTGACGCCGAGGATCGCGGCGAACAGCAGCGTCACCCACAGGATGCCCGCGGCGAGGTCGCCTTCGACGCTGTTGCGGTTCAGCGCGAAGTGGAACACCACGAACGTGCGTCACCGCGAACAGCGACATGCCGGGCACCGACTCCAGCGTGCGCAGCTCGACCAGCAGCTCCTTGCGCAGCAGCGCGCGACGCGTTCGCAGGCCCCGGCCTGCGCCGGTCGCCGGCCGCCTGCGTCGGGGAGCCACAGGCTCCTCGATCGATGGGTCTCGGCGTGCTCATCGGTAGAGCTCCGCGATCTCGTCCGCGGCCACGTCCGCGGCGTCGCGCAGCAGCGCCGGGCGCCCGGCGCGCAGGCCGAGCACGAGGTCGGCCTCGGCCAGCCCCCCGCCGGGGTCGTGGCTGCAGATCACGCGCGTGCGCGCCGGACGCCGGCGCCGATCAGCGGCGCGACGAGCTCGACGGCGGCGGGGTCGAGGTTGGAGTACGGCTCGTCGAGCAGCAGCAGCTCGGGGTCGTGCAGCACCGCGCGCGCGACCGCCACGCGCTGGACCATCCCGCGCGAGAGCGTGCGCAGCGGCTCGTCGCCGCGCGCGCGACATGCGCCACGCGCCTCGAGCAGCTCCTCGACGCGCGCTCCTCGCACGCCGTGCAGGCGGGCGTGGAAGCGCAGGTTCTCGCGCGCGCGTCAGCTCGCGGTAGAGCAGCGGCTCGTGTCCGAGCAGGCCCGACGCGCCCGCGCACCGCCCACGCCTCGTCCGGCAGGCTCGCGCCGAGCACGCGCACGATGCCCGCGTGCGGGCGCAGCAGCGTCGCGAGCACGCGCAGCAGCGTCGTCTTGCCGGCGCCGTTGGGGCCGAACACGACGAGCGTCTGGCCCTCCTGCGAGCGACAGCGAGACGCCGCTCAGCGCCTCGCGTTCGCCGTAGTGCCGAGCCAGCCCCTCGACCTCGAGCGCGGCCACGCTCGGAGCTCTCGACACCTGCAACGCGTGCGCGCTCTGCGCCCGCGCGATCAGCTCGCGCACGGCCTGCTCGTCGCCGTCGCGCAGCAGCGCCACCGGGTCGGGCTCGCCGTTGACGATCCCCTCGAAGAACTCCTTGCGGTCCTGGTAGGTCGGCAGCGTGCCCTTGGCCCAGCCGCGCACCTCGTTGAGCAGCACCGCCAGGCGCGCGTAGGGCTCGCCGAACTGGCCTTCGATCTCGCGCTTCATGCGCTTGGCCAGCGCCGGTGAGGCGCCCGCGGTGGAGATCGCGATCGCGAGCGGGCCGGTGCGCACGATCGCCGGCAGGATGAAGTTGCACAGCGGCGGCACGTCGACGACGTTCACGAGCATCGCGCGCCGCTCGGCGTCGTCGAAGACCGCGATGTTCACGTCGGTGTCGTTCGTCGCGGCGATCGCCATGAACGCGCCCTCGAGGTCGCTCGCGCCCGCGTACGGCGCGCTGCTCCCAGCGGATCGAGCCCTCGCGCGCGTACTCCTGCGAGCGCCGGCTCGGCCTCGGGCGCGATCAGCGTCACCTCGCCGTCGCAGGCGAGCAGCCCCTCGACCTTCTCGAGGCCGATCTCGCCGCCGCCGACGACCACGCAGCGCCGCCCGCTCAGCTTCAGGCAGGCGATGTAGAAGGGCGTGTCGAGCATCCCCTGCACGCAGCTCTGGTCGCAGATCCCCCTGCGCAGCTGACAGACGCACTCCTTGCCTGCGTAGGCCTGGGCGGGCATGCCTCAAGCGTAGCCGCAACCGCCCGCAGCGGCGGCACTGCGCGGCTAGCGGCTACTTCGGCAGGCCGCGCCCGAACGCGCGCGCGCCCATCCGCGCGAGCGCCAGCGGCGCCGTCGCGCCACGCGCGCTCGCGGTCGGCCTCGCGCCCGGAGCGCATCTTCGCCACCGCGCGCGCCGCGCTGCGCGCTCGTCGCGTCGTAGGGCCCCCACCACAGGCCGCGCGTGCGCCGGCGGGTCCCACGTGATCAGCTTCTCCTGCGCGCACGCACGCAGCCCCGCCTGCCCGAGCGTGCGCCCGAGCCCGCCGCCGGCCGCCGCGCCCCACGGCCCGCGCGAGACGGTCGGGCCCGGGCAGGTGGTCGTTGAGCCAGACCATGCCCGCGCGCAGCTCGCGCGCGATCCGCACGCCCTGGTAGCGGTCGGCCGTCCACACCGACGCGCCGAGCCCGTAGTCGCTGTCGTTGGCCAGCGCGATCGCCTCGTCGACGGTGTCCACCGGCACGACCGCGAGCACCGGCCCGTCGATCGGCTCGCGCATCAGCCGCATCTCGTGCGTCACGTCCGTCAGCACCGCCGGCGCGTAGAACGCGCCCGCGTCGCAGCCCGGCGGGGTGACGGGCCCGCCGCAGTGCAGCTGCGCGCCCTGCGCGACCGCGTCCTCGACGAGCTCGTCGCACGTGCTCGGCGCGCCGAGCGCGAGGCGAGCGGCCCGACCTGCATGCGCGGGTCCGCGGGGTCGCCGACGCGCGAGCGCCTGCGCGCCGCGCGACGAGGCCCGCGAGGAAGCGCTCGTAGCAGCTCGCGCGCCACGTAGACGCGCTCGACCGAGCCGCGCGCCTGGCCCGCGCCCGCGCAGCCCGCCCACAGCGCGCCCGCGACCGCGCGCGGCAGGTGCGCGTCGGCGAGCACGAGCATCGCGTCCTTGCCGCCCAGCTCGACCGTGACCTCCTTCTCGCGCGAGACGCACGCGCGCGCGACCACGCGCCCGACCGCCGGCGAGCCGGTGAACAGGACCTTGTCGACCGGCGCCTGCGCGAGCGCGACGCCGACCTCGGCGCCGCCGTGCGACGACCCGCACGAGCCCCTCGGGCAGCCCGGCGCGCGCGAGCACCCGGCGCGATCCGCTCGCCCGCCAGGCACGCGCGCGCGGCGGGCTTGAAGACCACGCCGTTGCCCGCCAGCAGCGCGCCCGCGATCTGCCCGAGCGGCTGCGCGAACGGCGCGCTGCCGGCGCCGATCACGCCGACCACGCCGTACGGCTCGTACGCGATCCGCGCGCGCTTGGCGATCGCCATCGAGCGGTCGATGCCCACGCGCGCGCCCGCCGAGCACCGTCGGCGCCGTCGTCGGCGATCCAGATCAGCGCGTCGATCGCGGCGAGCAGCTCGAGCGCCGCGATCTCCGCGCGCGGGCGGCCCTGCTCGCGCGCGAGCGTCTCGCGCAGCTCGTCGAAGTCGTCGATCACCGCCTGCGCCATCCGGCGCATGTAGCGCGCGCGGTCCTGCACGCGCAGCAGCGCCCACAGCGGCTGCACCTTGGCGACCGCCGCGACCACCTCGTCCACGCGCTCGGGCGCGGTCGTGCACGCTGCCGAGGATCGCGCCGGTGGCCGGGTCGCGCCGCAGCTGCTCGGTCGCGGGTCGCTCGCCGAGCTGGCTCATCGGCAGCGATTATCGCTGCTCGAGCCCGCGGGCCCGGCGGATCCGCCAGCCGCTCGCCAGCTCCGCCTCCGCCTCGTCGGGCTCGTAGAAGCGCTCGCCCGCCACGCCCTCGCGGCAGCAGCTCCTGCGAGGCAGACGTGCCCGGGCCGGCGGTGCGGGTTCTCGTAGTCGCTGCGCTCCTGCCCCCGAGCGCAGTCCGACGCGCGCCCGAGCGCAGCCAGCCGGCACCGGCGCCGCGCCGTGCTCGCGCACGTGGCGCTGCGGCCGCCGACAGCGCGCGCCCGGCGGCGTCGGACTTGGGCGCCAGCGACAGGTAGATCGCGGCCTGCGCGAGCGCGTAGCGCGCCTCGGGCAGGCCGACGTGCTCGACCGCGGCCGCCGCCGCGGCGGTCGCCACCGACAGCGCGCGCCGGGTCGGCGTTGCCGATGTCCTCGGAGGCGAGGATCACCATCCGCCGCACGATGAAGCGCGGGTCCTCGCCGCCCTCGAGCATCACCGCCAGGTAGTAGAGCGAGGCGTCCGGGTCCGAGCCGCGCGTCGCCTTGATCCACGCCGAGATGTAGTCGTAGTGGCGGTCGCCGCCTTTGTCGTAGAGGACCGCGCGGCGCTGCAGCGCGTCCTCGACGCGCGCCAGCGACGACGCGCTCCTCGCCCAGCTCGGCGCGCCGTCGCGGCGGCCAGCTCGAGCGCGTTCAGCGCCGTGCGCGCGTCGCCTTCGCTGCGCGCGGCGAGGAACTCGAGCGCGTCCTCGTCGACGGCCGCCGACGCGCCGTGCGCCGCGCGGCGCAGCATCAGCGCCACGCTCCTCGGCGGTGAGCGCCTGCAGCGCGTACACGCGCAGGCGCGAGAGCAGCGCGCCGTTGACCTCGAACGCGGGGTTCTCGGTGGTCGCGCCGATCAGCGTCAGCAGCCCCTCCTCGACGGCCGGCAGCAGCGCGTCCTGCTGGGCCTTGTTGAAGCGGTGGATCTCGTCGAGGAACAGCACCGTCTGCCCGGCCGCCGGTGTCGCGGCGGTGCGCGGCGCGCTCGATCACCGCGCGCACCTCCGCGCGGCCCGCCTGCGACCGCGCTCAGCTCCTCGAAGGCCGCCCGCGAGCGCTCGGCGACGATCCGCGCGAGCGTCGTCTTGCCCGAGCCGGGCGGCCCGTAGAGGACCATCGAGTGGGGCCGGCCCTGCTCGATCGCGGTGCGCAGCGCCGAGCCGTCCGCCGAGCAGGTGCGCCTGGCCGACGAACTCCTCCAGCGTGCGCGGGCGCACGCGCGCGGCCAGCGGGCGACCCGCGGCGGCTCGGTCGTCGCCCGCGGTTCGATCTTGTCGAATTCGTGGCTGGATCCTCGCCGAACAGGGTATCCATGCGCTTGAGTATCGCCCAATACGAGTGAGGCTCACCACCGCTTGCCCGGGGAGGTCGCACCGCTGGGGTTGTCGAATCTATAGATCCTCGTGAACGAAGTTGCCAAGTCCATCACGGCGCGTCCCGCGCCCACAACGTCGCGTCCCGGACGGGCCAGGACGTCACGATGAGCATCGGTGGACTCGACGCCCTGCCCGCCGCCGGGGGCGGCGGAGGGCTCGAGTTCCTCGATCTCGGGCGGAGACATCGCGGCGCGCTCGCCGCTGCAGCTGTTCTGGCGGCGGTTTCGCCAGGACCGCGTCGCGCTGGCGTCGCGGCGCGTTCATCGTCCTCCTGATCCTCATCGCGATCGCTCGCGCCGCTGGTCGTCAAACTCCTCGGCCTGCCCGGCCCGTACGCGCAGAACCCCAACCTGACGCGACTCATTCGGCAGCCCGCTCGGCCCGAGCGGCGCGCACCCGTTCGGCGTCGACCAGCTCGGCCAGGACGTGATGTCGCGCGTGATCTACGGCACGCGCGTCTCGCTCGAGGTGGGCATCGTCGGCACGGCGATCGCGACCGTCATCGGCGTCGCGCTCGGCCTGCTCGCGGGCTTCTACCGCGGCTGGGTCGACACGCTGCTCTCGCGCCTGATCGACGTCGTGCTGTCGATCCCGATCCTGCTGCTCGGCCTCGGGCATCGGCGCCGCCTGCTCGGTGCGCGGCTGCCTCGGCGGCGCGATCCAGCCGGGCCTCGGCGTGATCATCTTCCTGATCGCGCTCGGCAACTGGACGTACATCGCCCGGATCGTGCGCGGGCTCGTGCTGTCGCTGCGCGAGCGCGAGTTCGTCGACGCCTCGCGCGCGCTGGGCGCGTCGAACGCGCGGATCATGTTCCGCGAGATCCTGCCCAACCTCACCGCGCCGATCATCGTCTACGCGACGCTGCAGATCCCCCTGAACATCCTGATCGAGGCCTCGCTCTCGTTCCTGGGCGTCGGCGTCCGCCCGCCGACGGCCAGCTGGGGCCAGATGATCGCCGCGGCCACGCCGATCTTCAACACGGCCTGGTGGTACATGGTCTTCCCCGGCGTCGCGCTGCTGTTGACCGTGCTGGCCTTCAACCTGCTCGGCGACGGGCTGCGCGACGCGCTCAACCCGCGGGTGACGCAGTGACCCCTTGACTGACACACGACACACACGACAAACAAAGGAGGCGCCTCAATGAGGTCGCTGAGAACGATTCTGCTGGCGGCTGTAGCGCTGGCGCTGGCTGTTGCGCTCGCCGCATGCGGTTCGTCGAGCAGCAACAACGGCAGCTCGAGCGCCAGCCCGACCTCGAGCTCGCTTCCCGCGGGCGTGAAAGACCCGGTGAACGAGTCGCTGACGGGCGGCAAGCGAGGCGGGGTCCTGAACGAGGCCCAGAACGAGGACTTCGAACACCTCGATCCCGGGCAGGCCTACTTCTCGCTCGACTACGAGATCGCGTGCGCCACGCAGCGCTCGCTCTACTCCTACAAGCCGAACACGTTCTCCGAATCGACCCCCGACATGGCCGAAGGCCCGGCGAAGCTCAGCGATGACAACAAGCTGATCACGATCGACATCCGCAAGGGCGTTCACTTCAGCCCGCCGGTCAACCGTGAAGTGACGGCGGCAGACGTCGTCTACGCGTTCGAACGCGTCGCCAACCCGAACGTCGCCAACCCGTACTTCCTCGGCTACTTGAGCTCGATCGAAGGCATGAAGACCGCCAGCGGCGGTCCGATCGCGGGCATCAAAGCGACCGGCAAGTACACGATCGCAGTCAAATTGACGCGAACCGAAGCGCCGATCGTCGTGGCCTCGATGGTGCTGCCGTGGAGCGCGCCGGTGCCGAAGGAATACGCCGAGAAGTTCGACGCCAAGAAACCGAGCGAATACGTCAACTACCAGGTCGCGACGGGCCCGTACATGCTCAAGAACAACACCGCGGGCAAGGTGCTCGGGATCGGCTACCAGCCCGGCAAGTCGGCGACGCTCGTGCGCAACCCCAACTGGAGCGCGAGCACGGACTTCCGCCCGGCCTACCTGGATCAGATCAACATCACGATCGGCGGCGACACGAACGTGATCGGACGCCAGGTGCTCGAAGGCAGCGACATGGTGCAGACCGACGCGCCGGCCGCGCCGATACGTCAAGCTCGCCGTCCAGCACTACCCGAGCCAGCTCGTGATCTCAGCGGGCGGTGGCGCCGGCGACCGCTACATCGCGCTCAACAACAGCTACGGGCCGTTCAAGAACGTCAACCTGCGCAAGGCGGTCTGGGCGGCGACCGACCGCGAAGCGCTCAACAGTTTGCGCGGTGGCAAGACTCGTCACGGACGTGATGACCCACTTCCTCTGGAACGGCATCCCCGGCTTCCAAGAATCCGGCGGGTTCCCGGGTCCGAAGTTCGACTACAACGAACACCCGAACGGCGACATGGCGGTCGCCGAAAAGTACATGAAGCTCGCCGGCTATCCGAGCGGCAAATACACCGGATCGGAAACGGTGCAGGTCGTCGGCGACTCCTCCTCCCCGGCGAACAACGTCGCCGAAGTCGTCAACCAGACGCTGACGAGCCTGGGCTTCAAAACGAAGCTCAACCTCGTCGAGCACACGGTCATGTACTCGAAATACTGCGGCGTCGTCTCCGAAAAGATCGACGTCTGCCCGAACGTCGGCTGGATCGCCGACTTCGGCGACCCGCAGGCGGTGCTGGACGTTCCGTTCAACGGCAACCTGATCGTCAAGAACGGCACCAACTCCAACTGGGGTCTCGTAAACCACCCGAAGATCAACGCGGCGATGGAAGCCGCGGCGAAGGTCGTGGGCACGAAGGCGCGCGGCGAAGCGTGGGCGAAGATCGACCGCGAACTCGTCGAAGAAGCCGTCGTGGTCCCCTACGAGTGGGAGAAGCAACCGTACATCGAGTCCAAAAACGTCGAAGGCGTCGATCAGTACTGGAACTCGGGTACCTGGGACTACGCGTTCACGTCCCTGAAGTAAACCGCGGCTCGACGGCTGCCGAGGGGGCGGGTCACGTGCCCGCCCCCTCGGCGTCGCTCGGCGCCGCGTAGCAGCACGCTCATCGAGCCGCACCGAAACAGGAATCCAGCGATGCCGACCGACAGACGATGACCCGCTACATCATCCGCAGGCTGCTATGGGGCGTCGTGCTGCTGATCCTCGTCCTCGCGCTGTTGTTCGTGATGTTCCGGATCCTGCCCACGGCCGACCCCGCGAAGCTGAGGGCCGGGCGCCTGCAGAGCCCGAAGATCATCGCTGAGATCCGTCACAACTTCGGACTGGACAAGTCGCTGCCCGAGCAGTTCTGGATCTACCTGAAGGGCATCTTCCTGCACTTCGAACTCGGCTACAGCTACTACACGAACGCGCCCGTCAAGGAACTGATCTTCAACCGTCTGCCGGCGACGATCTCGCTCGTGCTCGGCGGCGCCGTGGTCTGGCTGTTGATGGGCCTCGGCGTCGGCATCGTCTCGGCCCGCCGTGCCGGCTCGAAGCTGGACCGCGCGAGCATGGGCACCGCGCTCGTGCTCGTCTCGGCGCCCGAATTCTGGCTTGGGCTGCTCGTGCTGTACTTCTTCGCCTCGGACATCGGCAAAATCCACGTCTTTCCCGGCGCCGGAAGCTACGTCGGCCTGACGAGCGAACCCCGTAAATGGTTCACGTCGCTGATCATGCCATGGCTCGTCGTCGCCGCCGGCACCGCCGCGATCTACGCGCGCATGATCCGCGGCAGCCTGATCGAGACGATGGGCGAGGACTACATCCGGACGGCGCGCGCCAAGGGTCTGTCCGAGCGGCGCGTCGTCCTGCGCCACGGGCTGCGCGCGGCGATCAACCCGATCGTCACGATGCTCGGCGTCGACATCGGCGTGCTGCTCGGCAGTTCGGTGCTCGTCGAAACGGTCTTCGACATCCCGGGGATCGGCCGCCTGAACTACGAGGCGATCGCTGCGATCGGACTTTCCGATCGTGCAGGGCACGGTGCTGTTCGCGTCGATGTTCATCATCGTCGCGAACATCGTCGTCGACATCGCCTACGCATACCTCGACCCACGCGTGCGCTACTCATGAGCGCGCCCGTCGCCGAGCCGCTGCTGCGCGTGGAGGATCTGTGCGTGGAGTTCCGGACCGAGGACGGCGTCGTGCACGCTGTCGACGGCATCACCTACGAGGTCTGCGCCGGACAGACGCTCGGGATCGTGGGCGAGTCGGGCTCCGGCAAGACCGTCTCCTCGCTGACGACGCTCGGGCTGACACGCGCGCAGGGAGCGCACGTGTCCGGGCGGATCCTGTTCGAGGGCAGAGACCTCGTGGCGCTCTCTGACCGCGAGCTGCGCTCGATCCGCGGCAACGACATCGCGATGATCTTCCAGGACCCGCTGTCCTCGCTGCACCCGTTCTTCAAGGTCGGCGCGCAGCTGATCGAGGCGGTGCGCGTGCATCAGGACGTCTCCAAGGCGCAGGCGCGAGCGCGCGCGATCGAGCTGCTCGGGCTCGTCGGCATCCCCGACCCGGCGCGGCGCGTGGAGGAGTACCCGCACGAGTTCTCCGGCGGCATGCGTCAGCGCGCGATGATCGCGATGGCGCTCGCCAACGAGCCGAAGCTGCTGATCGCCGACGAGCCGACGACGGCGCTCGACGTGACAGTGCAGGCGCAGATCCTCGCGCTGCTGGAGCGCCTGCAGCGCGAGCTCGGGATGGCGATCGTGATCATCACGCACGATCTCGGCGTGGTCGCCGAGATGGCCGACGACATCGCCGTCATGTACGCCGGGCGGATCGTCGAGACGGCGTCGGCCAAACTGCTGTTCGCCGGCCCAGAGCACCCGTACACGTGGGGTCTGCTCAACTCGATCCCGTCGCTGCACAGCACGCGCAAGGAGCAGCTCGTGCCGATCCAAGGGGCGCCGCCGAGCCTCATCAACCGCCCATCCGGCTGTCACTTCCACCCGCGCTGCCCCTACGCGCAGCCGGACCACGCGCGGATCGACCCCCGGCTGGAGCCGGTTCCCGGCGAGCCCACGCACCACGTCGCGTGCCTGCTCGAGAGCGAGACGCGGCGGCGGCTGTGGGCCGAGCTGAGCGCCGGGCGCACGCCTGAGGAGGCGCGCGCGAGCGCCGGCCTTCCGGCGCCGCCGACGCAGCTCGCGAGCGCGGCCGAGACGGTCGGCGACGTTCCCGAGGTGGGCCTGTGAGCGCCGCCGCCGGCGAGCCGCTCGTGCAGGTGCGCGACCTCGTCAAGCACTTCCCGATCACGCGCGGCATCGTCTTCCAGCGCAAGATCGGCGCCGTGCAGGCGGTCGACGGCGTCAGCTTCGACGTGCGCCGCGGCGAGACGCTCGGGATCGTCGGTGAGACCGGCTGCGGCAAGAGCACCACGGCGCGGCTGATCATGCGCCTGCTCGATGCGACCAGCGGCGCGATTCGCTTCGACGGCGAGGACATCACGCGCCTGAAGGGAGCGCGCCTGAAGGCGCTGCGGCGCGACATGCAGATGATCTTCCAGGACCCCTACTCGTCGCTGAACCCGCGCAAAACGATCGGCGCGATGATCGGCGAGCCGTTCGCGATCCACGGCCTCGCCGAGGGCAAGGCACGAGCGCAAGCGCGCCGTGCAGGAGCTGATGGAGATGGTCGGGCTGAACCCGGAGCACTACAACCGCTACCCGCACGAGTTCTCCGGCGGGCAGCGCCAGCGGATCGGCGTCGCGCGCGCGCTGGCGCTCAAACCGAAGCTGCTGATCGCCGACGAGCCGGTCTCCGCGCTCGACGTCTCGATCCAGGCGCAGGTGCTCAACCTGCTGCGCGAGCTGCAGCGCGCGCTCGGCCTGACGGTGGTGTTCATCGCGCACGACCTGTCCGTGGTGCGCCACATGTGCGACCGCGTCGCGGTCATGTATCTGGGCCAGATCGTCGAGATCGGCCCGGCCGACGCGCTGTACGCGTTCCCGCGCCACCCCTACACCGGCGCGCTGCTGTCGGCCGTGCCGGTTCGCCGACCCCGAGCGCACGCCGAGCCGAGCACGCGCTGCTCAGCGGCGACGTGCCCAGTCCCGCGAACCCGCCGAGCGCGTGCCGCTTCCACACGCGCTGCCCCAAGGCGCAGGAACGCTGCTCGATCGACGAGCCGCCGCTGGAGCGGAAGGACTCGCCTGGGCCGTCCGGCACCGAAGCGGCGTGCCACTTTCCGCTGAGCCGCGAGGAGGTCGCCGAGATCGGCGTACGATCTCCCTCATGAGCGCGAACGGAGCAGACGCCGGCGAGCGCTCGGCGGAGGCCGAGGAGCTGCTGGCGCGTCTGATCCGCTTCAACACCGTCAACCCGCCGGGCGACGAGCGCGCCGGCGCAGGAGTACCTCGCGGACCATCTCGCCGCGGCGGGCTTCGAGTGCGAGCTGCTGGGCGCGGAGCCGGGGCGGCCGAACCTCGTGGCGAGGCTGCGCGGCAAGAGCTCCGACGGCCCCACGCTCTGCTACCTCGGCCACGTCGACACGGTGCTCGCGGACCCGGCCGACTGGACGCACGACCCGTGGTCGGGGGAGATCGCCGACGGCTTCCTGTGGGGGCGCGGCGCGCTCGACATGAAGTCGCAGGTCGCCGCGGAGATCGCCGCGGGCGCATCGCTCGCGCGCTCCGGCTGGCGCCCGGCGCGCGGCGATCTGCTGATCGTGGCGGTCGTGGACGAGGAGACGGGCGGCTCGCTGGGCGCGCAGTGGATCACCGAGACGCACCCCGAGAAGGTGCGCTGCGACCTGCTCGTCAACGAGGGCGGCGGCGCGGTGTTCGAGTACGGCGGCACGCGCTGCTACGGCGTGTGCTGCGCGGAGAAGGGCGTGTTCCGCTTCACCGTCACCACCGACGGCGTGGCGGGCCACGCGTCGATGCCGAGCATGGGGGAGAACGCGCTGCTGAAGATGGCGCCCGTGCTCGAGCGCCTCGGCGCTCGCCAGCCCGCGCTACGCGCCGACCGACGAGCCGCTGGCGTTCCTGCGCGGCATCGGCGAGGACCCCGACGACCTCGACGGCTCGCTCGCGCGACTGCGCGCGGCGGACCCGCGCCTGGCGACGATGTTCGAGCCGATGTTCGGCGTGACGTTCACGCCGACGCGCATCAGGGCGTCGGAGAAGATCAACGTGATCCCCAGCCGCGCGGAGCTGAAGGTCGACTGCCGCGTGCCGCCCGGCCTCGGCGAGGCAGGAGGTGCGCGCGGGCATCGCGGAAGTGCTCGGCGATGGAAGGACGCCCACCCACCCGCGTGGCGGATCGAGTTCACCGAGCAGGTCGTGGGCAACCGCTCGCCGGTCCAGTCGCAGCTGATGGACACGATCTCCACGTGGATCGGCGAGCGCGACCCCGGCGCGCGCGTCGTGCCGGTCGTGCTCCCGGGCTTCACCGACTCGCGCCACTTCCGCCTCGCGTTCCCCGAGTGCGTCGCCTACGGCTTCTTCCCGCACCGCCACCAGACGCTGCTGGAGAGCGCGCCGCTGGTGCACGGCGCGGACGAGCGCATCGACGTGCGCGACCTGGCGTTCGCGACCGAGCTGTACACGGATCTGGCCGTGCGAATTCTCGGCTGAGAAGCTTTCGCGCTCGACAAGCTGGCGCGAAACCCGCATAATCAACGCGGATGCCAAGGATGGTGCGAGGAGAGGGAGTGGACGGATGAGCGCTGCGGCAACGCATGAAACGCTCACGGCCGCGAGCGACGCAGCGGCAAAGCACGCCGCGACCGCCGCCAGCCACGCGCTGTCGCACCCGGTCGTCACGCACGTCGTAAGCCCGCCCGCGCCTTCGATCTCCTTCACCCAGGAGATCCAGAACTGGGCGGCCAACTGGCAGCCGGTGTTCGGCGATCCTGTTCTTCGGGCTGCTCGTCTTCATGATGTGGCGCACGCTGAAGATGATGCCGCGCATCAAGCCGCAGCAGATCAAGCCGTCATCGGACCAGTCGGTGACGTTCGCCGACATCGCGGGCGTCGACGAGGCGAAGGCCGAGCTGCAGGAGATCGTCGAGTTCCTGCGCGACCCCAAGTCCTTCCACGCGCTCGGCGCGAAGGTCCCGAAGGGCATCCTGCTGCACGGCCCGCCGGGCACGGGCAAGACGCTGCTCGCGAAGGCGGTGGCGAACGAGTCGGGCGCGCAGTTCTTCGCGCAGTCGGCGGCGTCGTTCGTGGAGATGTTCGCGGGTCTCGGCGCGGCGCGCATCCGCCGCCTGTTCGCGATCGCGCGCAAGCACGAACCGGCGATCATCTTCATCGACGAGCTCGACGCAGTCGGCGGCCGTCGCGGCATGGACATCTCCGGCGAGAAGGACCAGACGCTCAACCAGCTGCTGGTGGAGATGGACGGCTTCGCCTCCAGCGGTCGCGTGGTCGTGATCGCGGCGTCGAACCTGCTCGAGAAGCTCGACCCGGCGCTGCTGCGCCCGGGCCGCTTCGACCGCCAGGTGTTCGTGGTGCCGCCCGACGTGAAAGGCCGTCTCGGCGTGCTGCAGGTGCACACGCGCGACAAGCCGCATGGGCGACGTCGACCTTGGACTCGTGGCGCAGCAGACGAGCGGCCTGACGGGCGCCGACCTGGCGAACATCTGCAACGAGGCGGCGATCTTCGCGACGCGCCGCGGAGCGAAGGCGCTGGAGATGCGGGACTTCGACTCGGCGATCGAGCGCGTGATCGCGGGCGTGCAGTCCAAGCGCGTGCTGAACCGGCACGAGAAGCGCGTCGTCGCCTACCACGAGGCGGGCCACGCGCTGTGCGGCGAGCTGCTGCCGTCGGTCGACCGCGTGCACCGCATCTCGATCGTGCCGCGCGGGCGCGCGCTCGGCTACACGCTGAACCTGCCCGCGGAGGACCGCTATCTGAAGACGCGCGAGGAGCTGCTCGACTACATGACGGTGCTGCTCGGCGGCAGGGTGGCCGAGCAGGTCGTGTTCGGCGCGATCACCACGGGCGCCTCGGACGACCTGAAGCGCGTGGCGGAGATCTCGCACTCGATGGTGCACGACTTCGCGATGGGCACCGCGGGCGTCGGCCGCTCGCCGGACGGCGACGTGCGTCTGTCGGAGACCACGCTGCGCATCCGCGACGAGGAGCGCCAGGATCTGATCGAGGAAGCGCGCCGGGCGGCGCAGAAGATGATCGTCGCGCACCGCGCGCAGCTCGACGAGCTGGCGCAGGAGCTGCTCGAGAACGAGGTGCTCGAGCGCGACGCGATCGAGCGGATCATGGACGGCGTGCCGCGCCTGGAGCGCGCGCCCGGCGTGGGCCTGCGCGTGGTGGCCGCCGCCAGCGACTCCACCACCGGCCTTGCGGCTGGTCCGCGCTCGATCGGACTGCCCGAGGCGCCAGCGGGCGCTCCGCGCCGATCGAGCTGCCCGACGCTCCGCGCGAGGGCTGAGCGCCAGCCGCTATAGACTGCGGCGCATGTTCAGCCGCATCGACCACATCGGCGTCGCCGTCGAGGAGATCGACGCGGCGCTCGAGCTCTACCGCGACAGCTTCGAGCTGGAGGTGGCGCACCGCGAGGTGGTCGAGGAGCAGGGCGTGGAGGCGGTGCTGCTGGACGTGGGCGAGAACCACGTGGAGCTGATCGCGCCGCTCGCACCGGACACGCCAGTGGGCAAGTTCCTCGCCAAGCAGGGCCCGGGCCTGCACCACGTGGCCTACCAGGTGGCCGACATCGACGCGACGCTCGAGGAGCTCAAAGCGGGCGGGCATGCGACTGATCGACGAGCGGCCGCGCACCGGCATCCGCGGCTCGCGCGTCGCGTTCGTGCACCCCCGCGCAACCGCGGGCGTGCTAACCGAGATCGTCGAGCCGGCGGCGGGAGTGGGAGCGCACTGATGGCAGACTCGCGACGCGTGACGATCGGTTTCCAGGGCGGCCAGGTGCTGGCGATGCGCCTCACGGACGCGGTTCTGAAGAAGCTCAACGAGGAGCTCGGCAGCGGCGGCTGGCACGAGTTCGAAAGCGAGGACGGGCCTGTGCGTGTCGACCTTGGGCAGGTCGTCTACGTCAGCGCCGAGGGGGACGACTCCCGCGTCGGCTTCGGCTAGGACGACGGGTGGCCGGCGCAACCGGGTTGTCGCCGACGATGCTGCGTCCTGCGGCGCCGGCCCGGTCGTGCCTCGCTTGACCATCGATCGTCCTAGACGCTGTTGTTCTCGAAAATCATGAGCTTCGACGAGCCGCTGTTGCGGCTGGCTCGTACCCAGGGCCACGATCCGCGCGCAGAGCGAGCGGTGGCGCGGTTCTCGCGGCTGGGGGAGCACGGCGCGGTGTGGTTCGCGATCGGCGCCGCCGGCTATGCGCTCGACCGCCAGCGCCGGCCGCAGTGGCGGGGGAGCATGCGCGCTGTCGCGGCGACATACGCGCTGAACACGCTCACGAAGCTGGCCGTGCGACGCCGCCGGCCGGAGCTGCCCGATCTACCTCCGCTGATAGCGACGCCCACGAGGCTGAGCTTTCCCAGCGCGCACGCGTCCACGTCGTTCGCTGGGGCATGCGCCTACTCGCGGCTGGGGTTGCCGGCGGGTCTGTTGTATGCGCTGGCTGGGGGGCTGGCGGCTTCGCGGCTGTACCTGGGCGTGCACTACCCCTCGGACGTGCTGGCTGGAGCGCTGCTCGGCTCCGCGCTGGGGCGCTTCGCCCAATAGCCGGTCAGGCCGCTACGCCGCGCGGCTTGCCTGGCTTGGGCAGTGCGTCGAGCACGGCCTGCGGCAAGCACTTGCTGGCTGACCAGATCTCGACGGCCACGACCTCATCCGTGTCAGCGTCGTGATCGATCAGGCCCCACCCGACCTCCTCGCTGACGACATTGTCAGAGGCGCCGGTGGGAAGCCACGCAATGTCCGCGTCCGGGTCGTAGTAGGAATACATGGCAGTCATTCAGAGTAGCTCCCAGTGGACTGGCGATGTGTAGCACGATTTGTGGTACATTCGTCTGGTGGCTCGTGCTCTACACGTTCGGCTCGATGACGACTCTGAGGCTGCGCTTGCGGTGCTGCGCGCTGAGGGGATGAACGATTCGCAGGCCGTGCGGAGCGCTTTGACCGAGGCGCGTGCGCGCCGTCGCAAGCGTGTGGCGCTGCGGGAGGAGGCACGGCGGCTTGCGGCTGACCCGAAGGATCGTGCCGAGCTGTCGGCGCTGCGCGACGAGCTGGACGAGATTACTCCGCCTTGGCCCGCTGACTGATGGTTCGTGGAGAGGTCGTGCGGCTGGGTGCGCCACGGCGTACGCGCGGACATGAGCAACAGGGTGCGAGACCGGGTGTCGTGGTACAGGCGGACGAGCTGCTCGATCTCAGCACGGTCCTGATCGCTCCGACATCGCGTTCTGCGTCGGCCGCCACGTTCCGGCCGACGATCGAGCTCTCGGGAACGCCCACCCGCGTTCTTACCGACCAGCTGCGAGTCGTTGATGCACAGGCGGTCAAGGGCAGCATCGGCCACCTGAGTCACGGCGAGATGGCGGCCGTGGACGACGCCCTGGCGCTGGTCCTCGGCCTGCCTGGGTGAGGTTGCAGCGATGAGCACCCGCATCGGAATCGTCGGCATGCCCAACGCGGGCAAGTCCTCGCTGTTCAACGCGCTCACGAAAGCCGGCGCGGAGGCGGCCAACTATCCGTTCACGACGATCGAACCGAACGTGGCGGTGGTGCCGGTGCGCGACGAGCGGCTGGAGCAGGTGGCGCGCACGGTGGGCGCTTCGGAGATCGTTTGGGACACGGTCGACTTCCACGACATCGCGGGGCTGGTGGCGGGGGCGCACAAAGGCGAAGGGCTGGGCAACCGCTTCCTGGCGAACATCCGCGAGACGGACGCGATCGTGCACGTGGTGCGCGCGCACGGCGATGAGAACGTGATCCACCCCGAGGGGCGCGTGGACCCGCTCGCGGACATCGAGACGATCGAGACGGAGCTGATCCTCGCCGACCTCGAGCAGGCCGAACGGCGCGTGGAGCGTGTGGCGCACCAGGCGCGCAGCCGCGACCGCGCGTTCATCGCCGAGGAGGCGTGGCTGCGCAGCGTGATCGAGGCGCTGCAGGCGGGTCGCCCCGCGCGCAGCGTGCCCGTGCCCGAGGAGGCGCCGAACGCGGCGCGCGACCTGGGCTCGCTGACGAGCAAGCCGGTGCTGTTCGTCGCGAACGTCGACGAGGGCTCCGAGGAGGTGCCCGCGGAGATCGCCGAGCATGCCGCGTCGCACGACGCGCGCGCGGTGGCGGTGTCCTCGCGCATCGAGTCCGAGCTCGCCGAGCTCGACGACGAGGACGCGGCCGCGATGCGCGAGGAGCTCGGCGTGAGCGAGTCCGGCTTGGAGCGCGTGGTGAGCGAGGCGTTCAAGCTGCTCGAGCTGCTGGCGTTCTTCACCGCCGGCGAGGCGAAGCCCGCCCAGTCGTGGCACCTGCACCAGGGCCTCACCGCGTGGCACGCGGCCGGGCAGATCCACACAGACATTCAAAAGGGATTCGTGCGCGCTGAAGTGATCGGCTGGCGTGATCTCGTCGAGGCCGGCGGCTACGCGGGCGCCCGTGACCGGGGCACGCTGCGTCTGGAGGGTCGCGACTACGTCATGGCCGACGGGGACGTCATAAGCGTGAAGTTCACGCCGTAGCGGAGTTCTCCGCGAGCGTCCCGAGCCGCTCGGCCAGGCGTCGCATCCCCATCTCACCCGCCACGCGTGCGCCGCCCGCGAAGTCCGTGGGTCGATCGGCTGGCGCCTTGACCTCGACGCGCTGCAGTGTCGCGATCCGCTTGAACACGCCCAGCAGCTCCTCGTTCTCGATCAGCGAAGCGACTGTGCGTGGGCGCATCGCGGTGTCCGCCGACTTCGCCGCGGCCAGCACTCCCTCCAGCGTGCCGTGCTCGCGCAGCAGCTCAGCGGCGGTCTTCGCGCCGATTCCGGGCGCGCCGGGGAGGCCGTCGGAGGGGTCGCCGCGCAGGGCGATGAAGTCGGGCACCTGCGCTGGCTCGACGCCGTAGCGCTCGCGCACCTGCTCCGGCCCCACCTCCAACTGCTCCGAGCCCTTGCGCAGGTCGATCACCGCGATCCGCTCGCTCACCGCGCCGTACATGTCGCGGTCGCCGCTCAAAAGCAGCGCCTCGCCGTCGCGCTCCTGCTCCGCGCACGCGAACGAGAACATCATGTCGTCAGCCTCGAGACCCGCGCTCTCCGCCACCGTCCAACCCAGGCTCGCCAGCAGTTCCGGCGCCTTCTCCCACTGCGCCGCCAGCTCCGGCGGCATCGACTCGCGGTGCGCGTGGTAGGCCGGGTACAGCTCCACGCGGTAGTCCGCCGCGTCATCGCCCAGGCACGCCACCACGCCCCGCACGGTACGCGCCGGAAGGCGCGCATCTAAAACGGAAAGAATCGCGTTGACGGTGCCGAGCAGCGCGTTCACGGGCCGTCCCTCGCCGTCCATGATCGATTTGGGCAGGCCGAAGAACGAGCGGTACAGCAGCCACGGAACGTCGGCGATCAGCAGCGGGGAGGGGGGCACCCACCAAGCCTATGCGTCACGGCGCTCGTGAGGCGGATAGGGAGCGGCCGCTCAGCCTGCCGCCGCACCGCCGGTGCCCGCCGTGGAGACAGTCGCGGCCGGAGCCTGCGCGCCACCCTGGGGCACAGCGGGAGGCGGGGCGATCGCTGGAGGCGCGGGCGCCGCGCCCGTCGGCTGGCCCGCGGTCGGCGCGCGGCCGCTCAGGTCCGGCTCGCGCTTCACGTGCGCGCCGCGTTTCACGCTGAAGAACGCCCACGTGCTCATCAGGCCGAGGCGCCCCGCCAGTTCGGGGCCGCTCACGCGCGTCGCGCCGCGCGAGCCGAGCACCTCCGCGGAGACGATCCGCGGCGAGACGCCCCGCGTGAGCACCTCGATGCCGCGAAGCGAGCCCTTCACGAGGCCGCGCAGCCGCGCCGCCGCGGCGGCGAAGCTCAGGTTGCGCTTCCAGCTGCGACGCGGTCGTTTCGTACGGGTCGGGCACCGCGATCAGCCACGGCTCCGGCGCGGCGCCGAGGAACGAGTTCTCGATGTTCTCCGTCATGCCGCCCGAGCTCGCGAAGAAGTACGTCGATCGCCGGCTTGCCGTTGTAGAGCACGATCTGCCCCGCCGTCGCCGCGACCGCCGCGTTCGTCGCTCGACGTTTCCGCCGCCACGCCCCGGTAGACCTGCGAGCGCGTGTCGGAGTAGACGTCGAAGCGCGAGCCGCCCGCGTGCGCCGTCAGCGCGTAGGTGCGGCTCGCCACCGCCTGCGCCTCCAGCGCCGCCAGCGGCCAGCTCGACGGCATCTCCGCCGAGACCACGCCGCGGACGTAGCGCTCGAGCGGCACCTTCACGCACCTTCGAGTGCCCACCAGCACGCGGATGATCGCCTTCGCCGGCGCCTGGCCGATCGTGGTGCCCGTGTAGTAGTGCGCGAGGATCGCCTCGTAGCTCCAGCCGTGCTGGGCGTAGCCGAGCGCGCCGTCCTGGCTCATGCCCACGCCGTGCCCGTCGCCTGCGCCTTCGATCACCAGCGTCGACGCGCCCGCGGGCGCGGCCCACAGCGCGAGCGTCGCGAGCGCGCCGAGCGAGGCCGTCCACGCCGCGTGCGCCGCCCGGGCGCCCGAGAGCCTCGCGGCGCCCGCCAAGGCGCGATTGAGAACTCGCCTGCGGTGGTAGGTTGGCGTCGTGGTCTGCATCCGTCTCAGCTTCAACACGGGCAGCGGGCCACCGTCGCGCTCGAGGTGCGCAGCTCCATGCGTTCCCGGTCGGGATCGCAGCCGCCGTGCACGTGAGCGCTGCACGATGACTGGCGCCGACCGCGAGCGCGCGGTGCTCGACGGGTCCCCACGGAGCTGTTCATCGGCGGACAGTGGCGCGCGGCCAGCGGCGGCGGGCACGCTCGCCGTCGAGGACCCCGCCACGGGCGAGCCGCTCGTCGAGGTCGCCGACGCGCAGGCAGCAGGACGCGATCGCCGCGCTCGACGCCGCCGCGCGGCGCAGGCGCGAGTGGGCGCGCGCACCCGCCGCGCGAGCGCGGCGAGATCCTGCGCCGCGCGTACGAGGCGATCGTCGAGCGCAGCCGACGAGCTCGCGCTGCTGATGACGCTCGAGATGGGCAAGGCGCTCGCCGAGTCCGCGCCGAGATCGCCTACGCGGCCGAGTTCTTCCGCTGGTTCTCCGAGGAGGCCGTGCGCATACACGGCCGCTACATGGTCAACACCACCGGCAAGGGACGCATCCTCACGATGCGCCAGCCCGTCGGGCCGTGCGTGTTCGTCACGCCGTGGAACTTCCCCACCGCGATGGGCACGCGCAAGATCGCCCCGGCGATCGCCGCCGGCTGCACGATGGTCGTCAAGCCCGCCCAGCAGACGCCGCTGTCGATGCTCGCGCTCGCGCAGATCCTCGAGCAGGCCGGCCTGCCCGGCGGGCGTGCTGAACGTGATCACCGCCAAGCGCTCCGGCGACGGTGATCGAGCCGCTGCTCGAAGGACCCGCGCACGCGCAAGCTGTCCTTCACCGGCTCCACCGAGGTCGGGCGCGCGCTGATCGAACAGTCCGCCCAGCAGGTCCTGCGCGTCTCGATGGAGCTCGGCGGCAACGCGCCCTTCCTCGTCTTCGAGGACGCCGACCTCGACGCCGCCGTCGAGGGCGCGATGCTCGCGAAGATGCGCAACGTCGGCGAGGCCTGCACCGCCGCCAACCGCTTCCACGTGCACGAGTCCCTCGCCGAGGAGTTCGCACGGCGCATGGCCGAGCGCATGGGCGCGCTGAAGGTCGGCCGCGGCACCGAGCCCGGCGTCGACGTCGGGCCGCTGATCGACGAAGCCCAGCGCGAGCAAGGTCGCCGAGCTGGTCGACGACGCCGTCCGACCGCGGCGCGCAGGTGCTGCTCGGCGGCGGGCAGCTGTCGGGGCCGGCCCATCGCGGCTACTTCTTCGAGCCCACCGTCCTCGCCGACGTGCCCGAGCGAGGCGCGCCTGCTCGGCGAGGAGATCTTCGGACCGGTCGCGCCCGATCGCCACCTTCTCCACCGAGGAGCAGGCGCTCGCGGCCGCCAACCGCACCGAGTACGGGCTCGTCGCCTACGTCTACACGCGCGACCTCGCGCGCGCCTTCCGCGTCTGCGAGGGCATCGAGACCGGCATGATCGGCCTCAACCAGGGCGTCGTCTCGAACCCCGCCGCGCCCTTCGGCGGGGTCAAGCAGTCCGGCTTCGGCCGCGAGGGCGGCTTCGAGGGCATCGGCGAGTACCTCGAGACGAAGTACGTCGCGCTCGGCCTCTGACGCTCCGCTCGGCGCGCGGTCGTCGGCTGAGCGGCGCGTTGCAGGTGACGACTGGCCAGGCGGCTAGAGTGCGCGCGATGCGCTCCTGGCTTTCGCCCATCCGGGCCTGGCTGCTCCTGCCGGCGCTCGTCGTCCTGCTCGCCGGCTGCGGCTCCTCGTCCTCCTCCACCGGCAACGGCGTCGCGTCGAAGACGCCCACGCAGATCATCGCCGCCGCCAAAGCCGCCGCCGCCAGCGCGGTGAGCGCGCACGTGGCGGGCTCAATCGTCAGCGAAGGCAAGCCGATACTGCTCGACATGGAACTAGTTGCGGGCAAGGGCGGCAAGGGACGCATCACGGTCGAAGGACTGGCCGTCAACCTCATCCAGGTCGACAGGGCGGTCTACATCAACGGCAGCACCGCCTTCTACAAGCGCCTCGCGGGCTCCGCCGCGGCCCAGCTGCTGCAGGGCAAATGGCTGAAGGCGCCCGCCTCCAGCTCCAACTTCGAATCCTTCTCTCAACTCACCGACCTGCGCAAGCTGATCGGCTCCACGCTCGCCGCGCACGGCAAGCTCACGCGCGGGCAGACCACGACCATGGACGGGCAGAAGGTCATCGGCCTCACCGATGGCGCCAAGGAAGGGACGCTGTATGTCGCGACCACCGGCGCGCCCTACCCGATCGCGCTCGTCAAGAAGGGCTCCAGCGGCGGGAAAATCGTGTTCGACCGCTGGAACAAGCCGGTCACGATCACGCCCCCCAAGAACTCCGTGAACATCAACCAGCTGCAGAGCGGCCACTAGCCCGCCACTCGGACATATGTCTATCTCCATTGAGACCGCGTCAACGCAGCGGGTAGTGATGTCGAATGGAACGACGCAGCGCAAAATGACCCAAGGACCGGACAAGGACGCGAGAGTTCTCGGTGAGTGGCGCAATTCAAGTCAGCTTTCTTCAGCGCCCCGCCGAACGCGGGGGGTCTGCGCGCACCCCCGATGGCGTCGGGCGCGCGCCAGGACACTGGCCCACGAAGCCGGGTGCGTCGATGCGTCGCGTTGACCCCGTCGAGGAGCGCCTCGTGGGGTCCTCCGGCGACGGCGGGCAATCCCCCGCAGGCCCGGGGCGTTCGATCTACGGGCTCGTGTTCTGGGCGCTGCTCGGCGCCGCTGCGATAGCCGGCGCGGTTCTTGCGGGCGTGTCCGCGTTCGTCGCTGGCTGCCTGGCCGCGCTCGCCTGCGCCGCGCTGGGGCTCGGCTGGCGCTTCGGCGAAGGCAGCCGCTCGGCGCTGGAGCAGGAGATCGACAAGCGCACCAGCGAGCTCAAACGCGCGCTCTCGGAGCTCGAGATCGCACAGGCCGAGACCGTGCAGCGCCTGTCGATGGCGGTCGAGTTCCGCGACGAGGACACCGGCGCGCACATCGAGCGCATCGGGCGCTTCTCCGTGCTGCTCGCCGAGCACATCGGCATGGACGCGGACTTCTGCGAGCGCCTGCGCCACGCCGCGCCGCTGCACGACGTCGGCAAGGTGGCGATCCCCGATGCGATCCTGCTCAAGCCCGGTCCGCTCACGCCGGAGGAGCGCGCGATCGTCGAGACCCACGCCGAGGAGGGCCACCGGCTCGTGCGCGGCTCCTCCTCCTCGATCCTCGACATGGCCGCCACGATCGCGCTGAGCCACCAGGAGAAGTGGGACGGCACGGGCTACCCGCGCGGGCTGAAGGGCGAGACGATCCCGATCGAGGGACGGATCGTGGCAGTCGCCGACGTGTTCGACGCGCTCACCAGCGACCGTGTCTACCGCAAGGCCTTCTCCGTCGAGGACGCCGTGCAGATGATGCGCGAACAGCGCGGACGCCACTTCGACCCCGTGCTGCTCGACGCGTTCATGGAAGTGCTCGGCCGCACCGGACCGGACGCGCGCGCGCAGCTGCGCTCGGACCCCGCGGCGCTCGCGGAGAGCACCCTGGAGACATTCGCCACCGCGCTCGAACGCGGCGACGCGGAGATGGCCGAGGGCGCGATCGCCACCGCCATCGAGGACGGCATCTCGCCCGACCACCTGCACGCCGAGGTGATCGGCCCGGCGCTGCGGCGCATCGACGTGCTCGCCGAAGCGGGCGACATCGACGCCGAGCGCGAGCACCGCGCCAACACGATCACGCGGCGAGTGCTCGCGACGCTCTACCGCTACATGACCGGCGGCACCGAGCCCACGCGCCAGCGGGTGCTGCTCGCGGGCGTCGAAGGCGACCGCCACACGCTCGGGCTGCAGATGGTCCACGACCAGCTCGCCGCCGCGGGCTTCCAGACGGTGTTCGACACCGACCTGTCCGCCGAGCGGCTGCTCGCGATGATCGAGAGCCGCTCCCCCGACCTGGTCGTGCTCGGCGCGACGAGGGCCGAGGAGGACGAGTCGGTCGAGTGCGCCCTGCGCGAGCTGCGCTCCAGCCACCCCGACATCCCGATCGTGCTCGGCGGCCCCGCCGTGGGCGGCAACCTGCCGCGCGAACGCGACGGCATGCGCGTGCTCGAGCGCATCGACGAGTCGGTCGAGGCCGTCGAGGAACTGCTCGCGGCCGCCGCCGCTGCCGCGCCGCAGACCGCGTCCGTATAGATTTCCCCCGCATGACCCCAGGCGCCCGAAGCGCGATCGTCACCGGCGGCGCCGGCTTCATCGGCTCACACGTCGTCGACGCGCTGCTCGCCGACGGCTACGAGGTGACGCGTCGTCGACGACCTCTCCTCTGGCGACGCCGAGCGCGTGGCCGCGCAGGCGCGAGCTGCGCGAGCTGGACATCGTCGACCTGACGCGCGCTCGAGCAGCTCGCCGAGCAGCGTCGAGCCGCAGCGCGATCTTCCACCTCGCCGCGCAGGCGAGCGTCGTCGCCTCCGTGGAGGACCCCGGCCGCGACTGCGAAGTCAACGTGCAGGGCACGCTCAACGTCGTCGAGGTCGCCGGCCGCGGTTGGCGCGCCGGTCGTGTTCACCTCGACCGGCGGCGCGCTGTACGGCGACGAGGCGCCGATGCCCACCGGCGAGCAGCGCATCCCCGCGCCGCTGTCTCCCTACGGCGCGTCGAAGTGGGCCGCGGAGGCGTACGTCAACACGTGGTCGCTGTCCTCCGGCATCCCCCACGCGGTGTGCCGGCTCGGCAACGTGTACGGGCCGCGCCAGAGCCCGCACGGCGAGGCGGGCGTGGTGGCGATCTTCGCGCACCACCTGCACACCGACCAGGCGCCGAAGCTCTACGGCCACGGCAAGCCCACCCGCGACTACGTGTACGTGGGGGATGTCGTCAGCGCGCTGCTCGCCGCCTCCGGGAAGGCCGGCACGTACAACATCGCCACCGGCGTCGAGACCGACGTCGCCACGATCTGGAACGAGCTGAGCGCCGCCGCGGGCAAGACCATCGAGCCGCACCTCGCGGACCTGCGCCCGGGCGAGCTGGAGCACAGCTGCCTCGACGCGGGACTCGCCGAACGCGAGCTCGGCTGGCGCCCGCAGGTCCCGATCGCCGAGGGCCTGCGCCTGGCGTACGAGTCGCTCGTCGCGGAATTCCAGGCGCGCTAGCGCCCGGGGCCGGGAGCCGGGCCGACGGCCCGCGCGGGCGAACCCTGCGCAGAGCTGGACAAAGCTTGCAATTTCGCGCACACGCCTCGGGAAGGTCCGACGATACGTCGAGACTGACCGTATGAAGCTCCTCCGCTGGGCGGCGCTCGGCGCCCTCACGACGCTTGCGCTGTGCGGCGCCACCGCCGCGCCCGCGCTTGCGCTCAAAGGCGCGCCCGGCGGCGCGCAGGCCCCGTCCGCGCCCTCCGCGGGCGGCAGCGAGTACGGCGTGCCCGCGCGCGTGCCCCGCATACGCCCCGTGGTGAGCAGGCTGTCGGTGCCGAAGACCGCCACCGTCGGGCGCCCGCCGCGCGTGGCGCTGCGCATCGACGAGAAGGGCGTCGGCACCGTGTACGTGCAGGTGCTCGTCATCGACGTGGCCACGCACACGGCCGCCGCGAGCGCCACCATGGGCTGGTCGCACACCGGACGCACGCTCACCGTAAGGTGGCCCGCCCACGCGAAGCTCGTGCCGGGGAGCTACCAGGTGAACGTAAGCGCGCACGACCACCACGGCGCCACGCTGCTGCGCAAGGCGCACAGCTCGGGCGAGGCGAGCCTCATCATCGCGGCCCCCGCGCCTGCGCCGGCCCCTACCCCTGCGCCGGTTCCCACTCCCGCGCCGCTCGAACCGGGCGTGCCCACGCCCGCGCAGACGCTCGCCGACGGCGCCGTGTTCCCCGTCGCAGGCGCGCACGAATTCGGCGGCCCCGACAACCGCTTCGGCGCCGCGCGCGCGGGTCACGTCCACCAGGGCCAGGACGTTCTCACCGCCGAAGGCACGCCCGTGCTCGCGCCGCTCGCCGGCACGATCGTCATGGACGAGCAACCAGCCGGGCGGCGCCGGCTACTACCTCGTCGAGCACACCGCCATCGGCCTCGACTTCATGTTCGCCCACTGCATGGCCTCCTCGTTCGCCGTCTCGCCCCAACAGGCCGTTGCCGCGGGTCAGCAGCTGTGCAGCGCCGGCCAGACGGGCGACGCGACCGCGCCGCACCTGCACTTCGAGATCTGGGTCGGCGGCTGGCAGGCGGCCGGCGGGCACCCGATCGACCCGCTGCCGTACCTCGAAGCGTGGGAACGACGGTAGCGCGCATGCGTGGCTCCGGCTGCGGCCGGGCGGGGCGCCTCAGCCGGTAGGATCGGTGCTGCGGCGAGATAGCTCAGCTGGTAGAGCACACGACTGAAAATCGTGGTGTCCCGGGTTCGAGTCCCGGTCTCGCCATCTCGCTTTCTGCCTGCTCAGACGCATGTTTTAGATCGTCAGCCGGCGCTCGATCGGTGGCCGAAATCGACGATATTGGGCGTCCCGTCCCAATCGCCGTCCCAATCGACGCGTTCGAGGCGGTCTCGTCGGGCGTGTGCAGCTGCACACGCGCCTGCCGCACGAGCTCGTCGAAGTTCGCGCCGTGGTCGCGCTTGGCGCGCTGCTGCAGCTGGGCGTAGACATCCATGGTCATCTTCGAGTCGGCGTGGCCGACCTGGTCCATGACCCACTTCACGTCGAAGTTGTTGGCGAGCAGCGCGATCGAGATGTAGGTGCGCCTGAGCGTGTGCGGCGTTGTATGCGGCAGCGGCGGCACGCGGCGTGCGGCGAGCAGCTCGCTGGCGCGCGGGGCGGCCTCGCCGACGATCTCGGCGACCCGCTGGCGGTCCATCCTGCGACCACGCAGGTTGGGGATCAGGTAGTCGTCTGCTCCAGTTGGGGCCCCCGTGCGCCGCAGGCGGTCGAGGTGCTCGACGATCGCCTCGACGAGGTCGAGCGACATCTGCACCTCCCGGATGCCGCTTTCGGTCTTGGCGTCGGGGATGTGGAAGCGCGCGCCGGCGGGGTCGTGCAGGCGAAGGTGGCCGATCTTGATGTCGCACAGCTCGCTCGCGCGCACGCCAGAGCGCCCCAGTACCTCGACCACAACTCGCCGCCCGACGTATCCACGTCCAGCCTTCAGGCCGAGCCGCGAGAGGTGATAGGCAACGGTGGACTTGGCCAGTCCGAGCTGCTTGGCGATCTGGCTCGGCTGCCTGCCCTGCGCAAACAACTGGGCGACCATCGCGGCCGTGAGGCCGAGTTCCGCGGGCGCGGGGATCTGCCCGAGCGCGATGTCCTGCTCGGCCGCCGCGTCGATGAGCGCGGCGAGCTCGTCGATCTCCAGGAACGTGCGGCTTGGCTTCGGAACCCTGACGCGCATGCGCTTGCCCCGGGCGGGGTTGTGATCGAGATGGCCGTCCTCGACGGCATCCTCGAGGATCATTGCCAGCAGGTCGATCACCTTACGAATCGAGGAAGGACCGAGGGGCACTCTGCGTCTCCCGCGCTGGTCGCGGATTACCGCTCCCGCTTCGATCTGCTCGCGCAGCTCCTTCGATTCGCTCAGTAGACGCGTCTTGACCGCCAGGCAGAGCTTGCGGTCGATTTCATCCATTCGGTAGTCGGCACAGATCGGCAGCAGGTGACACTGCAGCCGCCAGCGGTAGTCAGACTCCGTGCTCGTGTCGAGCGGCCGTTCCCCGAGCACGCCGTCGATCTTGGCCTGCAGCCAGTTCGAGCTGTACACGTGGAAGGTAGGCGCCTCGACGTTTGTGACGGCATCGGGTGGCCGCTGTCGCTGTGGTGGCTTCCACACGCCGGCCTTGACCCGGGCGAGGATGTTCTCTAGCTCAACCGCGGCGGTGCGCTCGTTCCAGCCGCCCCTGCAGCCGCAGTCGCAACCGCGACGCTCGTGCAGGCAGACGGTCCGGCGTTTGCCGTGAGTTCGAAAGCGCAGGCGAAAGGTGAGCGTTCCGTCCGCGAGCGTTTCGGTGGTGATGCCGCCGCTGGATGTCGGAGCCATCAGTGGACCGCCAATCGGCGGCACGCGCTGAAGCACGGGCGCACCCCGCGGACCTCGCGTCGGCGGATCTCGAGCAGCGGCGCGTCGGCTGGGTATGGGGTGGGCCGTGGGGGCTTGCGGCGTGGCGTGGTGGCTGCCGCGGGTGTGGTTTGGCGTTGGTGTTGTTTGAGTGCTTGGGTGGCGGTGTGGAGGTCGAAGCGGATGCGGGCCTTGGGTCCGGTTCCGGTGCGGATCGCGCCGAGTTCTTGGGCGTGTTCGTAGACCCAGGCGGGGTTGAGCTTGAGGTGGTGGGCGAGCTCCTTGGCGGTCATCCACGAGGGCGTGGGGGTGGGGCTGGCCGGTGGTGGTGGCTGCTGGTGGCGGAGTAGTTGCGCGACGCGCCCGGCGATTTGCTCGACGGCCTGGGGGGTGAGTTCGACTGCGATGTGGCGTGCGACGGCGAGGCCTTGGCGGCGTGCGGGCATCAGTGCTCTCCTTGCGGGGGCGTGTGTGTTTGCAGGCGTGTGATGCGGGGCTTGGTGTAGGGGTGGGTGGCGCGGGAGAAGCGCATGTTGCGGATCGATTGCTCGTGGGGGAGGGATTCGTCGGTGAGTGATTGCGCGAGCGCGTGTGCTTGTCCGAGGCGCGCGGCGTATTCGTCGGCGGCGTACTCGCGTGAGCGCCAGTACATTTCCCACGTGTTGGCGGTCAGCCACAGCACGGCCTGCCCGGATGCGAGCCACGCGAGGCCCCTGAATGCGAGCGACCCGAGCGGCCGGACTGTGGGTGTGTCCATGGGCTTGATGAGCAGCAGGTTCAGGGCGCTGGTGAGCCGCGCGTCGCTGCTGCGCAGATGTCCCATCTCGTGCGCGATCACCGCGGCGGCGTAGGGGCTTTCGAGCAGCCCGCGATCGACGCACAGCGAGGACGCGTAGGCGGCAGCGTTGCAGCCGGGCTCTTCGGCGACGAACCAGTGGCGTGGCGGGCGCAGTGTCGGGTCAGCATCCTGTAGTTCGCTGAAGGCGCCCTCGAACGCTTCGCGCTCGTCCAGCTCGGGGGCGCGTCCGCCCATGCTCATCTCCCACCAGCGACCGTGGATCGGCGCGATGAGCGGCGGGCAGAGCACGCTCAGCAGAGATACGGCGAGCGGCGCGAACGCGAAAGCTGTCGCGATCGGGTCGATCGGGATCGGCCAGCCGGTGAGTAGCCCGACGATCGCGAGCACGATCACCGTGATCAGCGCCCTCGCGGCCGCGCCGATCAGCTGCCCCGCGAGTGTGGCGGCGTAGAGCACGATCCCGGGCGACTGGGAGCCCCAATCGCGTGCTGTGGTGCCGATCTGCGTGCCGTCCATGGTGTCCTCTCTCTAGCTGGCCTCGCCGGTCAGATACCAGCGCTGTTTGTCGTTGCGGGCTTCGCCGGACTTCTTCATCGTGCTCAGCAGGGTCCTGACACTGCCCGCGGGGACGCCGAGCGCGTCGGCGACCTCGAGGCTGCGCGACCCAGGGTGCTCAGCCAGATAGGAGCTGATCTGCGCGCGGTTTAGCACCTTCGCGTTGGGGCTGCGCCCGCCGTAGAGCGCGGCTTCGGCGGCGCGCAGCCGTTTGATCCGTGTATCGACGTCCTGACGTTCCCTGGTGGCTTCTTTCAGTTCGGCGCGGATCAGGCGCACCGCACCGAGACCAGCCGGTCTACGCGGCGCCATCAGACACTTCCTCCGCTGAACATGTTTGTCATGTTGTGGAATATATTGTAAGGTGAGGTACATGTCAATTGAAAGAAGTGGGCGCGGATGGGGGCCTTCTCATCAGCGCATGTCTCCTCCATTCCGACGCGGGCCCTCCTTCGGGACACGCGTAATGGGCGCGCTGGTTGGTGTGCCGCTGCTGTTCTTGCTGATCGAGGTGCTGCGGCTCTCGCTCGGCTTTGGCGGGGCCCTTGGTGGCCTGTTCGCGTGGATGATCCGAGCGCTGATCGCGCTCGTGGCAGTGCGGTTCGGGTTGATGCTCGCGATGAGCGTTTCCACGCGCTCTCCCCGCGCGCCCCATGCCGCCCCCGGCAGGCCCGCACCGTTGCGCGCGCCCGCGCACGGGGGGTCGCTCAGCCCGGCAGCGCGCGCCCGCGAAGCAACGATGCGCCTAGGTGCTGGCGCGTATCTCGGTCTCGACGAGTACGGCGGTTGGGTGACCGCGCACCCCGAGAGTGCGGTCATGATCCTCGGGCCTCCCCGTAGCGGGAAGACCAGCGCGATCATGATCCCGGCGCTGATGGCCAGCTGCGGCCCGGCGATCAGCACCTCCACCAAGCCCGACGTGATGCGCGCGACCCTCCCGGCGAGATCGGAGATCGGCCAGGCATGGCTGTTCGACCCCTCCGGCACCGAAAGCACCGACGCCCCGCTGCCCGACGGGCTGCGCCGCCTGTGCTGGTCACCGGTCGCGGCGGCGGCCAGTTGGGATGAGGCGTTGGTGATGGCCAGGGCGATGACCGCGGCCACGCGCCCCGGCGCGGGCACGACGAACGAGAGTCACTGGACAGAGCGCGCCGGTGCGCTCCTCGCGCCGCTCCTCTACGCCGCCCACCAAACCAGCCAGCCGATCGCGGAGGTGCTGCGCTGGACGCTACGCCAAGACCTCACACCAGCCCAAGAGATCCTCACAGACCTCGACGCTCCGGTCGCCGCCGACGTGCTCGCGGGGATCGAGCACACCGACCAGCGCGAGCGCTCAAGCATCTTCAGCGCCACCGCCGGAGTCCTCGCCGCCTACAACTCCGACGCCGTCAGAGCAGCCGCCGCCAACCCGAACTTCGACCCCCAGCAGTTCGCGACATCGACCGACACGATCTACATCACCGCGCCCGAGCACAAGCAGGCCCTCTGCGCCCCGCTGATCGTCGGGCTACTCGAGCAGATCCGCCACGCCGTCTATGAGCACGCACGAACCGAGACACTCACGGGGCCGCCGATGCTGTGGGCGCTCGATGAGATCGCGAACACCGCCCCCATCCACGACCTCCCCGCGCTCGTCTCCCAGGCCGGCGGGCAGCACCTACAGGTCATGATCGGCCTACAAGACCTCTCACAAGCCCGCACACGCTGGGGCGAGCACCAAGCCGACGCGCTCCTCTCCCTCTTCCAAACCAAGCTCATCCTCACCGGCATCGCCGACCCCCGCACCCTCGACGCCATCTCCCTCGCCCTCGGCGAATACGACCGCGACACCATCAGCCAAACCCTCAGCCGCGCAGAACCCCAAGACTGGCTCGCACACCCCACAAACAGCGACAGCGTCAACTACCACACCCAACGCCAACGCGTCCTCACACCCGGCGAAATCGCACGCCTCCCCAACAGGCACGCCCTCCTCCTACAAGGCGCCAACTGGAACACCATCCAACTCACACCATGGCACCAGGCACAGCCCTGGAAACAAATCGCCCGATAGTCAGCGGCAGCCCGCACAGCCCCCGATAAGTGGATCGTCGATTCGCGGGGTTGGCGATGATCACTCGGACGCCCGCTTCTCGTCCGAAGCGGGCACGCGTCGAACCTGGACGTGGGCGCTCGCTGTGTGGGGGGAAGCGAGCGCGAATGAGCAGAGACAGCTACATAGGCACGTCACGGATGGTTCTTGATCGCCTGCAGGGTCGCCCGCTCGAAAGCTTCCTGACCATTTGGGTTGGGGTGGAAGCTGTAAGGACTTGGATTGAGCCCACGTAGCTTGATGTCGTATATCCAGGGCACCTTGGTGCACACGCCATGCCCTCCCGGGCTACTGGCGCCTCCGTTATCGAAGAGCGCGCGGGGATCGACCGCGGTGACATCGACACCCGCTGCGCGCGCGATGTTGATCTCGCTGATGATCTCGTTGTCGAGGAGATCGACTCCATGGTTGATCCACTGCATGTTGTTGTAGGAAATGTTTCCGCCGTAGCCCACCGTACACCCGCCGCGGCTTGGTGCCGTGGTGAACAAATGCGGGTACAGCAGCACGAATATATGCACATTCAGAGCAGACGCAAGGGCAATCTCGTAGTAGAGGGTGGCAAGTCGCGGCGAACACGACACGAATCCGCCAGATGTCTGGCACAAAGTGTTGCTGGTCTTGCCCAGATCCGCTATGAGAGCCTGCTCTCGCCCGTCCAGGTTCGTCTTTGCACCCGTATCGGGATTCTGAGCCGGGGTGTTCCGGCAGTCAGCATTTCCATGCGTTTTCGTGAGAGTCGGGCTGATCCCTGTGATGCAATCCTTAAGCACATCGGCAAATTCAATGTCGTCGCCACCGACCTGGACGGTCACCAGTTGTGTGGTGGAGCTGAGATAGTTTAGCTGGCTAGCCTCGGTGTTTGATCCAAACAGCACGTCCTGCCTCCTCGCGCCGCTGCACGCGCGCGATTCATGGCTAGTGATGTTCAGGCTTGTGGCGGTCGGAAGTAGTTCCGGATAGGCAACGGATGACCGGTGGCAGTTGTCACCGTTTTCGGCAGTGCCCGGAAGGAAGGGCGGGTTGCCCTCGCCCGAGGCGTACGAGTCGCCGAGGGCTATGTACCGAATGCCGGCTGCCACGGGTGGACCTGATTCGAGGTCGAACGGCGGCACGGTGGCTAGAGCCTCCTCCAGAGAGAAATACGCATGACCCCCGGGTGGGATCGCGGGCGAAAAGCTCACGGTCCCGCTGGTGAGACCTGGCGAGACGGACGTAAAGGACGTGCCCGGACCCTCATAACCGGTTTCGCCGAACGGACAGCCCGTAAGTTCGAATGAACACAGCCCGTCACCGTCGAATCCGAATAGATCCTTTTCAGTCGTGGCCGAAATCGGGATGCTCGCAATTGATGCGCCAGAATCGTTCTGGACCCCGATCAGCGTGTCCTCGATGCCGTCGAATGGGCCCTGGGCAGGGTCGCCAAGGACGCCGACGTTCCCGCTTGCTTCGATATGAATGAGCAGCGCGCAGCTAGTGTCGGCACCCACTGCTGGACACTGTCCAAACGGCGGTGTTGGTGAAGAGGCGGCCGCCGCGCCTGCTGCAATGCACAGCCAAGCGAGAAGGCCGGCAACGATCATCATTATCTTTATGCGCACGCGTTCCTCCTGTTTTGGCGCAGCGCTGCCCTGGCGACGCCACCAACTCGCTGCCAAGCCGATCACGCGACTCTACCAGAATGTCCGATCACAACCAACTATTGGATCCAGCCGTCGAGAAACGTCTGGCAGCGAGTCATTGCTCCCCCGACGGCCGTCATCGTGCAGTTGCCCTTCTCGAACAGGCCAACCGGAGCGAGATTCGCGCGATGCCCACGGGCATGGCCGTCATCAGAGCATGGTTTGCGCGTCAAGCGGTTTCCCCTTGCCAACCGGGCTCGAACCGATCCGGCCGGCTCTCCCCTTCGTGTGGAAACAAGCACGTCGGTGAGCGAGCAGCAGACGCATGGTTTGGACGACCACCGGGCCCGAGGCCCGGCGGGTCGAGCGCTTCCGCTCCGCTCGGGACATGCGGGCGTGTGCCGCGCGACAAGCGATGCGCTCGCGTGTCGTCCGAAGCGCCTCGCCGGGGGTGACCCTCGAGACGCTCGCCTTTCGCCTAAGCAGAAGTAAGCCGGGCGGCGATGTGGGCGACCATGTCGATCCTCAGGAGGCTGATATGTCGCGTTCCGGCGGGCTCGGGATAGGTTCACCGCATGCGGGGCAGAACTTCGCTCTGCCTGGCAGGCGTTGGCCACATTTTGTGCACACTTCTACCTTGGAAATCAGGAGTATGGCCAACAGCCCAAAGAGACCTCCGATCAACAGGAGACACAAGCTAATCGCTAGCAAGCCGAGCCAAGCCCAACCAACCACTTCGGCTGCGCTGGACGGCACAGACTTGAGCCCAAGGCTGTGAACGGAGTCGTACGAAGCCCAACCGAAGCCGGCCAAAATGGCCAGTATGACTATGTAAAACGGATCCTCCAGTATTCCCAGCACCAAGAGATCAATGAGTACCGCGAGTAGCCACAGAGCAAATGCGAGCACCAATGAGGTAATCAGAACCCAGCCGATGGTCGTAACCGAGCTTTCCAGCAGGGCCCGCACGCGCCGCTCGGGGTCTTCGAGATACCCGGCGACAGCGACGACCGCGACGACCGCAGTCGGCATGATCGCAACCAGGGCCAACTTGAGCGTCCATGCAGAGGCAAGCCTGTTGATATATATCCAGATGCGGCGTTCCACGACCGAAAAGTTAGCGAGATGGGGCCGAGCGGTCGGCTGGAAGGAGCCAACCGAAGTCAACTCAAACCGCTCAGCGCGGCCGCCGGGCGGGCGGATGTCGCTTGACGAGGCGACGTAGCGGAGATGTAACCGATGGAACTCAGCGATCACCGCCGCCTTCTAGGAGCCGATCGGGCACCTGGAGGTCGCGCTACGAACGTGCTCGATCAGCGACTCGCCGCACGAGACCACCGACTACGGACACCCTCTTCCGCGTTGCTGTCCAGGTTTGGCTCCGCGATTTACGATGTTGCGGTGAGTAAGCACAATTGACCAGAAGACCCAGACACAGGGCCAAGAAGGAGTACCCCAACACCGCCATCACGCGACCGAAGGCTTCTAGCCCTTCATGTATTTCATTCAAGCCGAGCAGATCTCTCTCGCCGGGCAACCCATTCAACCCACCAGCAATCGTCAGAACGATGGTCATACCGGGGACCACGACTGCACCCCACCTAGACAACTGGCGAATCGACAACCGGCGAGTTGTGCGTTCACATACGTGTGTTGCCTTCGAACCGCTTAGCCGGTTCATCGCGGTGACACGCTCCCAAATACAAATCAGAGCAAGCTGAAGCGTCCATGCCAGGCCGGCGATTCTCCGCTCGTCGTAGTGACCCCTCAGCTCTTCTCGGAACTCCCTCCGCCTCAGCGCGCGGCGTTCGCGCGGGAGCGACAACGTGGCAATCCAGATCAGCCATCGGTTGAGTGTGGGTAGCCATCCCCAAAACTCCAGACTGAGTACCCCGGCAACGATCATTACCGCTATCGAAAAAATCCAGGCGATCATGTGGTGCCCTCGGACGGCCGTGCACTTGGTAGCCGGCCGTGCGGGCGCTTCGACTCAGAAACGCGCACGCGGGGCCTGTACTCGGCGACCGCCTTCGCTCCGACCTCCGCTCCCGCGGCCGTCAGCTTGTACAGCCTCCGCTGCGGCCGTCCGAGTTCGTTGGAAGTCTCCGGCTCCCAGCTAGCATCTAGCCATCGGGCGCGCTCCATACGAGTGAGCGCTGCGTAGATGGTCGCGCTTCCAATCCCCGCAGCTTCGGCGATCTCCAGTCCATACCAGCTCTTGCGGGGGTGCTCGAGCATCGTGCTGAAGATCGCAACGACGTTGTCAGTGATTCGGATCTCTGCGTCCATAGGCGACTATCCAAAGTTTTGTATAGCATAGCGCCTGCCAAGGTGCTCACCAGCATCGCACGCAGCCTATGCCCATCGGGCGCACTCAACTGCCATGATCGGCTTAAACTCGTCGGCGTCTAACCAGACCCTGCGGGCACGTACCCAGACAGAACAAGAAGCACTCGACCGCCTCATCGCTCGCCCAACTCGCCGGCAAACGAGCAGACTGAGCCGCGCTGTTTGACGGAGCGTGATCTGACTGTGTAGCTTGATGCCTGTCTGGCGGTCCGTTTGTGGGCGCCAGGCGATGACCGCGGAGCGGAGCCCGTAGGGCGTAGCGCAGCGGTCATCGGGCGGTGGTATCCGAAGCCCTCGTGAGGGTGTGGCCGGCGACGGGATGACTCGTGATCTGACTGGCCAATACGTGCCCTGCCCGGGATCTGTCTCCCGCCGCCGTCCACGGATGCCGCCGTGACTTCATAGAAGCCTGACATCACTCGACACAGTTCTGTCTGGCGGCCTCCACATCACCCATGTCACCGAGGAATGCGGAGGAGCGATGATCGCAGTTGGAGTAGACACCCATAAGAATCGTCACATAGCAGTGGCGCTCGATCGGCTCGGGCAACTGCTGGGCGAACTCTCGATCCAGGCGTGCGCGGCCGGCTATCTTGAGCTGCAGCTCTGGGCGCTCGCTCTCACCGAGGGCGGGCAGCAACTGGTGTTCGGCATCGAGGGTGCGGGTAGTTGGGGAGCCGGCCTGTGCGAGCACCTGCAGCTCGCTGGCTGCTCGGTGCTGGAGGTCGAGCGTCCACGGCGGCGAGAGCGGCGCACCGGCAAGACAGACCGGATCGACGCGATCTCTGCCGCCAAGCGCGTTCTCAGCGACGAAGGCACTTCGACCCCGCGCCAGCAGGGAACTCGCCGCGCGCTGGCGGCGCTTCTCGTCGCACGGCGCTCGGCCACCTGCGAGCGCACAAGGCTGCTGAACCAGCTTCAGTCATTGCACGCGACCGCCCCGGTCGCATTGCGCGAGCGCATCGGGGAGGGCACCGGCAAACAGCTCGAGCGGCGTCTGGGCGTGATGCGCGCCCGTCCGGGCGCGCCGACGGACGAGCGCGCGATCTTCGCGGTCCTGCGCGACTTGGCGGCACGCTCACGGGCGCTCGCCATCGATGCGCGTCGCTACGAGCGCGAACTCACAGAGCTCGTCGCATCGCTCGACCAGACACTGCTCGGGGAGGTGGGTATCGGGCCGATCTCAGCCGCAAAGCTCCTAGTCTGCGACCCGGCACGCTTCTACTCCGAGGCAGCGTTTGCTCGCTGCAATGGAACGGCGCCGCTACCGGCTTCCTCTGGCAAGACGGTCCGTCACCGTCTCAGCCGGGGTGGCGACCGCCAAGCCAACAACGCGATCCACACGATCGCTCTCAGCCGCTCGCTCCACCACCCCGAAACACGCGCCTATCTGGACCGCCGCATCAGCGAGGGAAAGACCAAACGCGAGGCAATGAGAGCGCTCAAGCGGCACCTCTCACGGACCCTCTTCAAGAGGCTCGTCGAAGTGCCCTTGACTTCATAGAAGCATCCCGGTTTCTCGAGGTCGGTGGCTTGGAGTCGCGTGGCGGCGATCAGGATTCCCCGACTCCTGCTTATGCTCACGTGCGAAAGCGCCAACACGGCGTGCCGCGCTTTCGCTGCGGACGAAAAGCAGGCGTCCGAGCAGATCATCACCACACCAGCCTTACGCCTCGTCTTTGGATGGCCGGATTTGGAGAACCGAACCACAGGTATCGTTGTCGCGACAGCCTGGGAGAATCATGTGACGGTCGCCACGCAGGGCGTCTTTGAGCAAGAAGTTACATTGGACAAAGGGTGAGCCCGAGACAAGGCGCGACCCGTCCAACGCGCGAGCTGGGGTCCGGTGCCGGTGCCGTCCCCCCACCGGCCCCGGCACCGGACCGACAACGCAAACCCACGAACAGCCACCAGGGCAGGAGCACGGGTATAGCCCCGCGAGCATCTCAGGGCGCGAGCCGGTACCCCACTCCCCATATCGAGATCACCAGCCCCTCGGCGCCGGCTCGCGCGAGCGCGCGTCGCACTCTGCACGCGTGGGTATCCACGGTCCGCGTAGTCATGGTCGTGTATCCCCACACCCCCTGGAGAAGCTCGCCCTTGGTGAAGACACGGCGCGGCTCCCGCGCGAGATACACCAGCAGCGTGTACTCCAACGGGCGCAACGTCACGGGCGTCCCGTCGTAGGTCACGGTGCGGGTCGCGATGTCGATCCTGAGCGCGCCGCAGCAGAGCACCCCCGGGACGTCACGGTCACGTCGTAGAAGCGCCCGCACGCGGGCGAGCAGCTCTGGGTAGACGAACGGGGCGCGGATCACGTCATCCGCCCCCGCCTCAAACGCCCGCAACGTGTCCATCGGATCGTCCGCTGGGCTCACCCACAGCACGCGCGCGTGCGTGCGGGCGAGCTCGCCACCGCGCAGCGCACGCAGAGCATCGAACCCGACCTCCCTTCGCGTTCCGCGGCCGACCACGATCACATCCACCCCGCCGAGCTTCGCGGGGTCGCTGACGAGCCGCACGTCGATGTCATTGAGCACCAGCTTCTCCGCCAGCGGCTGGTTCTCGCGCTTCACGCCATACAGCGCAACGACCGGGCTCACAGCCCGCGGGATACTCTCCAGATACATGGGAAGGACCAACCTTTCCGTGTCACGCCCCCGGGGCAGTTACCGCTGCCGCCGGGGGCACAATTGCCATTGAACCCTCAGGTCAAGCCCGCGCCGGGGGCGCTCACGCCGCCCCGAGGTCGATCTCCACCGCCCGACGAGCAGCACGCGTCGGGAACACGAACTCCCCGAGCCGGTGCGCGAGACCGCTCTCGGCGAGCCTGCGCACCGACTCCTCCACCCGCTGACGGCTGTTGAACTCGCGGGCGAGCTCCTCGATACTCCACGGCCAGCTCCCGTCGAACAACAGGCCGATCACGATGCCATCCGTCTGCGCGTCCACCTCGCACCGATCCAGCGACTCCGCACCTCTAATAGGCTGATCCTGCATGGGAAGGCTCACGTCCTTTCTGTGCCACGGCCCCGGGCAGCTCGAACTGCGCCGGGGCCACAATCGCTATGGGCCCGGCGACGGTACCGCCAGTGCCCTGAAAAAGCCAGAAAAACACCCAAACCTGGCGCGAAAGCGCACAACGGCTTCGACACAGAGAGCACCCCGCCCCAACCATCGTCGAAACCGTTCCGAAAGGCCGACGCGGCATGCTACTTTCGGGGCGATGGCGACCGCAACGGGACGCGCCCGCCCAGAGCCGAACTTCGGACGCTTCGTCGCGGAGGCCCACCAGCCGGAAATCGTCATCACCGCGCACGCGTTACAGCGCTTCGTGACACGCCTGCAGCCACAGATCCCCCGCGCTGAACACATCGCGGACCTGATGGCTCCACTCGAAGGGCTCAGGAGCGGCACTCGTACTGGTCTGCAGCAGCGGCAGCTGGCCGAATACCGCAGCTGGATGGCCGCAAATGTCGAGGAGCACCTACGTGACTTGATTCGCTGCGAGGGCTTCTGGGCCACAGAACCGCCCCGCTGGGCGCGCACACGCACACCCACCGCCGGGCACCTACAAATAGGCGGCCTCTGCTACTTCCCCGTCGCACTCGACAACGGCATCGCAACACTCAAGAGCTGCATCAACGCAAACGGAATCACCTGGGACGTAGCGCTCGACCGCGGCTACACACTCATGCCGAAACCACTCTTCGAGAGCGCCCCCACACCTCAACGTACGCCTTCATGGGTAACGATCATCCAGCGCGCGTGGCCGGCACGCAGCCAGCACAACGGGCCGATCGCCGCATACCGCGCCGAACGAGCCGCGGCCGTCGAGCAGACACAACGCGAAAACGCTCACCGCCAGCACGCCTACGAGACGCGCCTCAGCCAATGGCACACTCGCCGCGACCACGCCATACGAACATTCAGGGAGCGACACGGGTAGAACGCCAACAGTAGTCGCGGTTACGCCCGGTCATTTGCCGGGATTCGAATATGGTGCGACCATGTATGACGCCACGGTTCTAGAGGTGCTGATTGCGTCGCCCAGCGACACGCCTGAGCAGCGCGCGGCGATTCACGACGCAGTCGTCCGTTGGAATGAGACCGAGCCGCGCCATTTCGGCGTTGTGCTTCTGCCAGTGATGTGGGAGACCCACACATACCCGGATCTAAGCGCACCACCGCAGCCGGTGATCAACAAGCAGGTCGTCGATCTCGCAGACATCGTCATTGCTACCTTTTGGACCACCCTCGGGTCTCGGACTGCCGAGGCGGACTCCGGCACAGTTGAGGAGATCGAGCGGGCCCGCAAAGCTGAGAAGCCTGTACTCCTGTACTTCTGCAACATGCCTGTCGCGCCGCTTGATAACGACACCACGACACTCGATGAACTCAGGGCGTACAAGGAGCAGATAAGGACCGAGGGCTTGTTTAGCTCGTACGATTCAATCGATGAGCTGCGGGAGAAGGTGCGCAAGGACCTCACGAGGCTTGTGCATGACCGCATCGAAAGCGGCGATCTCGCGTCGACTGTCACACGGGCGAACAACGCAAACAGAGTGCCGGAGACTGAAGCCAATGGAACCACGGCCACGGGCGCACTGAACGAGATCCGAAGCCAGCTCCGCGGCTACGTGACTAAGTGGCAGAGCATCGTCGGATCGTTTGAAGGGGATTACAGTGCTGATACCCGCCAGTCGTTGGCGACAGAAGTGGAGCAGGTGATCCTCCTCGTGGTCCAGCACGTGGCCACCGTCGCCCCCGAAGCTCCTGTGCTTCAAGAGCTCCCGGCGGTGGCGCAAGAAGCCCATACGGTCGCCGCCACCACGCTGTACCTGGACGGCGGGACGTCGTTCAATCAGCTGACAGACGGTTGTATCGAGCTTGTGCAGCGTGTGGCTGCTGTGGTCCAGCAGGAATGGGCGTTGGCTGATTCCACGGTGTCGTAGTCACATCCGGCAGAAAGTCACAGCTGCGATCGTCTACCTCTGGCCGTGTAAACGCCGCGCCACGCGATCGGATTCACGCGGGTGTTCCGGGTGACCGCGTGATATTTAGGAACTCTGCGCCCCGTCCTTGAGGTCCCCGTCAGGAAAACAGCACCTATAGGTATCGCCGTCACGACGGCGGGGACAGCCAGGTGATCGTGGCCAGGTAGGCGTCTATGAGCAAAAGTTACATTGGTCAAGAGCCAGTCCGGAAATCCTGAGTCTCGTCTACGCCAGCACGTCTACAAGAATCAAGCCAGGCACGAGGCGCTCATCGCTACGGCGCCGCTCATTCCTCAATCGGTAGACGCTCGGCAAGCGTTCTGAAGTACGTGTGTCCTGACCACACCGTGTGATTCCCGATCACGTAGAGGCGGCGCCTCGCTCGGCTGACCGCGACGTTGAGGAGGTTGGGCTTTTCCGCTGCCCATTCCTTGTCGCGCGTGCGCTGTGGGTCGCCGCCGAGCACGATGATGACGATGTCCGCCTCGCGTCCCTGGGCGGTGTGGATCGTCCCGGCCGTGATCTCGAGGTGCTTGGCGCGGTAGCTCGTCAGCTTGTTCGCCACATCCCGGAACGGCGCGATCAGGAATGTTTGCGTGTCGTGCTGTGAGTGTCCGCCTGCGATCCTGCCGAGGTGCTCAAGGAGCATGGCGAGCGTTTCTCCCTCCTCGGCGATCCAGTGGCCTTTGGACTGGCCGGCTGCGACATGCAGCCATTTGCTCTCGGGGAACGGGAAATCCCCGCGGGGCGGGGTGTGGTCGATCATCCGGCCGTCATAGGCGATCTCGTTCACGACCCCGAACATCGGCTCCTCACAGCGGCGGTGCACGCTCAGCGGGGAGCCCACCCAGACCTTGCCGCCGCTGCCGCCGCGGTAGGTGCCGACGCGCGTGGCGTGGTCGGCCACTCCCTGAAGAGATATGTAGCGGGGCAGCAGCGCCTCTGCCACTCCGTGCGACTGCGCGAGGGCGCGCTGGGTGCCGAGTGGCAGTGTCACGATCGGCTCCAACTGCAGCGGGTCGCCAATCACCACGGCCGAGCGCGAACGCCAGATCGGGCCGGCGGCGTTCTGCGGCGTGCTCTGCCCCGCCTCGTCGATCAACACCCAGCCGAGCGCCTCTCTGCCGAGGCGGCGGAACAGCCGCGGGTAGGACGCGAAGGTCGTGCTGATCACCGGCACCACCATGAACAGGCACTGCCACGCCGCCAGCAGGGCATCCGCCGGCATCTGCGGTTGCGTCTTCTCCTGGATCATGTCCATCGCGACGCTGAGGCTCTGTTTCATTTTGCCCGCCGTGCCAAGGACGAATGCCTTGTGCAGGCTGAGCGCCGCCAGGAACAGGTCGGTGCGCGCGGTGTTCCATGACACATCGATCCAAGGGGCCTGCAGCTCGCGGCTCGCGCGCTGCGAGTCCTCTGCCCACTCGTCGTCCGGGTAGACCGCGTTCGGGAACCGTTCGCGCCAAAGCTCACCCCTGCCGGCGATCTCCTCGGTGAGGTCCTCGGCCCTCGCCATCTCTTCGGCCTCCTTCGCCTCGTGGCTGCTTGCGATATCCATGTCCTCGGTGATCGAAGTGGTGAGCTGCGTCAGGCGTTCCTGCGCATCCGCCAGCGCCTGCTTTGCCGTAGCTGTCTGCGTCGCGAAGGCCTTGTCGCGCAGGCGCCAGTCGCGTCGAACTCGGCCGCCGCTCAACAGGGTTCGCCACCAGGCCGGGCGCTCGGAGGCGTGTGTCTTGCGCGCGGTGAGGCTGGCCGCGTGTGCGCTTTCACATGAGGAGAGCGCCTCCTGTTGGCGATCGTGCTCGACCCGGCTCTCCTCCGCGCGCTCCGTCGCTGCGCGATGCTCAGCGACGTGTTTGTCGGCCTTTTCCAGGGCGAGCTCGCGGTCCACGAACAGCCGGGCGTACTCATGGTGCCCATCGCGCCCGTCTGTCGCGCGCTTCAGCGCCGCCCGGAAACTCTCCACAGCGTCAGTCCAGTCCTCCGGCTCAGCCCTGTGATTCTTCAGCTGATGAAGCAGCCCCGCGTCGGGGTCCTCGTCCGCTACGCCGGGGGCGAACCAGAATGTCGTCGCGAACGATTTGCACCTCGAGAGGCTGCCAAGGCACGCTGCGAGCATCCCCCAGGCCTCGCGCTCGTCATCCTCCTCATCGCGTCGGGAGTCCAGCACGTTCGTCGCCGTGCCCGTGAAGTAGTCGATCTGCCCGCGCCATTCCGGTGCGATCGCATCGGCGAGCGGGATCTCCGTCGTCACGTTCTCCGCGGCCGCGTTCGTAGCGCACGCGAGCACCATCTCGAACCCCGTCAGCTCGGGGATCAGTCGATACACCTTGCTCGTTCGTGCAGCCGCCTGGAACTTCACTGGCATTTTTTCGAACCCCGAAGCTGGGCTGTCGAGTTCCGCGAGGCCCTCTGCGCGCTTCACCACGAGCGCCGCGATCAGGTCTCTGAGCAGTGTTGTCTTCCCCGTACCGGGAGGCCCGTTCACCGCGAAGAGCCCTTCGAACTCGCTCCGCGCACCCTCGTCGAGGATCGCGTTCAATGCAAACTGCTGTCCGAGATCCGCCGGCGCCGCGACACTGGATGGCCAGCGCCCCAACGGAGTCAGGTTCGGCTGCAGAGCCACACGTACGACCTCGATAGCGTCCTCCACATCGACCCGCATTGGGCCGTTGTCCTCGTCGATCGTGGCCGCGCTCGCCAGGTACCTACTCAACGCTGATCCGCATGCGTGCTCGTCGATCGCCTCCGCGACCGTGTCGAGATCACGCGCGATGAAGCTGTTGAGGAAGTTGCGCTCCGTCGCGCGATAGCGATTCCCCGCCCCGACCACGCGAGTGCGCACGCGCACGTCGACCGCGTCGCGGATCGCAGGCGCGCACCTGGAGTCATCGGGCACGAGCAGATCCCTCGCGTACGCGCCGATCTCCTCCAGCAAGGCCCTGTCCAGCACCGGGCCCGCATCGTCCCCGTCGCCTACGACATCTTCCTCGGTGTCCTCCTCGCTCGGCCCGGCGATTAACTCCTCAAAGCCGTCTCTGAACTCGCCCATCGCGCGCTCGAAGCCGTCGAGCCACCCGCGTGAGCCCGCACTGTCGACGAACGCCTGGCCGATCGCCCACGCGCAACTTGAAAGCACCTGCGAGCCTCGGATCACACGTCCGTCATCCGCCACCGTGAACACCGCCAGCGCGCTCTTCCCTGCCTGCGGCGGATCACCGTTCTCGCCCTCATCGGGATAGCCCAGGGCCTCGTGCAGCTGCGCATACGCGTCGTCGAGTGCGAACAACCCCACGAACACGTCGTGCTGCAGCGTCTGGGAGGGCCGCAGCCCTTTCTTCTTGCGGTCGTCTTCCCAGGGCGGCACCGCGTCGCCCACATCCTGCACGCGATCCTTATCCAGCTTCGGGACCTTCTGCGGTTCGAATAGCTCCACCGCGCGCCAGAACGCGACCACGTCAACCTTGCTGCTGGATCTCGATGCTCTGGACATGGGTGGGACATTCTGATCGGCAGAACTACAAGGAAGCTCAACTGCGCGAGCCGCAGCATGGCTGCGCCGAGATCGTCCTTTGGGTCATCTCATCCGATAACGTCGCGATCAATGTACGAGTCTGTGCTGACGGCCGACGGCCGGACGTTTGACTTTACCGAGCCTCGCCTGACGGGAATCCACTACGGAGAGCCATCGTCAAAGGTGCGGCTGCTGTTTAGCGAGTATCTCGAACCCCACCCGGAGGGGTTTTCGGGATATTTCAACCCCTCAAGTACCGGCTGGGTTGAGGAACGAGTGGACCCTTGTGGCGTGCACGTGTTCAAGCTCACTACCGTCGATGAAGCTCATCTCTTCTTGGTTCAGTGGCACGCTAAGGGCGAGGAGCTTCACGAGGGCACCCGGCGCCAGATGCACCAGATGCTAGATACCTGGACGCGGGTATTCCCGACTCAGCCGCCGATGCCACGGGAGCAACTACTCAGCCTGATAGCTGAGGGAACAATCGTCAGCCCCGCTGAGATGGGCCTGGCTGCAGAGAATGCTGGAGTCCCATGCCGTAGCGAGCGAACAGCACAAGAACCGCTGGCAAGGAAGCGCCACTGGCCCTTCGGAAGGTGATCGTTGAGCCAACGGACGAAGGATCCCCGGCACGAGCTACGACCCGCGCTCTTATGGGCTGTGAGAACGACGCCCCTTCGGGCTGGTAAAGAGAGGTACGGCCCTTCGGGCCAAGAGGTGCCTGCCCTTCGTGCAGTCACCTCAATAACGGCGCAGACTATACGCACCTTCGATGCTGAACCTAAATGGTTTTACCGTGGGTTGCGGGTAGTTCGGGCGGGTTGTGAGCGTAGTTGATGGGTGAAAGTGGCGGCGTTACGTTCGCGGGGTGTTGAGTACTCATAAGATTCCTGGCGCCTCTGCGACGACCTGGTCGAAATACTTGGTGTCGCGGTCCTCGCGTGGTGACTACTACACCAACGACGCGGAGGGCGGCGCGTCGGCGCCGGAGTGGCATGGCCCTGAGGGGCTGTTGCGCTCCTATGGGATCGACCCGGCGAAGCCTGTCGAGCTGAGTGATCTGCGGGCGCTGATGCATGGGTTCTCGCCGGTGGATGGGGAGGCGATCCGGCCGGCTGGGTCGAATGGGACGAGGGTCGCTGCTGTCGATTTGACGTTCAGCCCGCCGAAGGATGTCTCGGCGTTGTGGGCGACCGCTGGCCCGTACCGTCGCGCGCAGATCGAGGCGGCGCACCGCAAGGCGGTGAAGAGTGCCCTGCAGCGTACGGAGCGGGAGGTCGCGCTCGTGCGCCGCAAGAGCGACGGGGTCGTGCGCTACGAGCCGGCGAGGCGCCTGTTGGCGATGGAGGCGGTGCACACCAGCAGCCGGCTGGGCCGCGACCAGGACGCCAGCGGGATCCCCGACCCGCAGTTGCATTCTCATGTCGCGGTGATCGCTGCGGAACGCTGGGACGGGCAGATGGCGGCGGTCGAATCGAAGCAGCTGTTCCGCGCGGCCCGCGAGGGCGGCGCGTGGTACCGCTCAGAGCTCGCCGCGAACCTTCAAGAGCTGGGGCTGCAGATCGAACGACGCCAGGGAAAGAACGAGCGCTACTTCGCGATCCACGGCGTCTCGAAGGAGCTGTCCGAGCACTGGTCTTCCCGCAGCCAGGACGTTGATCGTGCGGCGAGCCTGTTCCGGCAGCGCTATGGCCGTGAGCCGCGCCCGGGTGAGCTGGACAGCCTCACCCTGGGTACCCGCGGCTCGAAGTCCGCCGCAGGCTCCGTCGAGGTGAACGCGGCGTGGCGGGCGCTCGGCGCGGAGCACAACCAGACCGCCGCGCGCTCGGAGGAACTCTTCCATGGTCGGGGCGTGCGTGGCGAGCCGCGCGTCGATCTCGCGGGCGAGCTGCTCGCCGAGGTGACCCGGGAGCGGTCGATGATCACCGAGCGCGAACTGCGCGCCAAGGCGTATGAGCTGAGCGCCGGCGTCTGCCGGCCAGCCGACGCGGACCGCCTCGTCAACGACCTCGCGCGCTCCGGTGAGCTGCTGTCGCTGGAGGGCGGCCTGTGGACGACGCGCCGCCTACGCGAAATGGAGCAGAGAACGATCGAGACCGCGCAGCGGCGAGCCACAGAGAACGCGGCGCCAGTCAGCGACCGGTCGTTGAAGCAAGCACGTCGCGAGATCGCGAAGGAGATCAAAGGGTCGCTCACCCCCGAGCAGCGCGAAGCGCTCGAGACGATCACCGGCCCCGGGGGCGTCAGCGTGCTTGTCGGGCGTGCCGGCACCGGGAAGGGTGTCGTGATCGCGGCCGCCGCTCGGGCGTGGCAGCTGGACGGCCACGAGGTGATCGGCACCGCGATCGCGGGCAGCCGCGCACAGGGGTTGAAGGACGAGGCGAAGCTCGACCACGCCCACACCGCCGAGCAGCTGATCAACGGCGTCGAGAAGGGCCGCATCAAGCTGGGCCCGAACACGGTCGTGGTTATGGACGAGGCTGCGATGAGCGACAGTAAGCGCCTCGCGAAGATCACCCAGCTCACCGCCGAAGCGAACGCGAAGACGGTGTATGTCGGTGACTCGGCACAGATCGGCTCGATCGGGGCGGGCGGCCTGTTCGCTGAGCTGGAGGGGAAGGTCCCGACGGCCGAGTTGATGGAAGTGCACCGTGCGCAGCACGAGTGGGAGCGCCGGGCGTGGGAGCAGATCCGTAACGGTGAACCCGGCCCCGCGCTCGCGCAGTACGAGGCCCACGGCCGGCTGCATGTGCACGACACGCGTGCACAGGCGGCGCAGGCGATGGTCGAGAACTGGGATGAGATGCGCAAGCGCGTGCCGGGCGGGCGCGCGGTGATGCTGACCGACGCGAGCAACCTCGAGCGCGACCAGATGAACGCGATGGCCCAGGAACGCCGGGCAGCCGCGGGGGAGCTCGGAGCACACACGGTCCAGCTGCCAGGCAAGCCCTACGGCCTCGCGGCCGGGGACGAGGTCATCTTCTCAGCCCAATACCGCGTCCCCGGCCAGCAGCGGGTCGAGAACGGCATAACCGGCACGATCATCGACACCAGCCGCGGCCAGGACAAGGTCACGATCAGAACCAACGAACGCGAGCCACGCGACGTGAGCGTCGACACGAGCGAGTTCTCCGACCTGTCGCTCTCCTACGCCGCGCACGTCCACAAAGCCCAGGGCATCACCGCGGAGACCTCGGGCCTCCTGATCGGCGGCTGGCAAACCGACAAGGAGCACGCCTACGTCGCCGTCAGCCGCGCCCGCGAGCAAACCCAGATCTACGTCTCCCGCGAAGACCTCGGCGAGCAAGGCTTCGACACCGGCGCAATGCAACGCCTCGCCGAAAAGATGAAGCGCAGCCGAGCACCCCAAGCCTCAATCACAAAGCAAGCCATCGAGCAAGACACCGGGCACCAGCAGACCTTGGACCCGCAGAGCCCGGAGCCTTCACGCCAGCCGCAGCGTGCGACCGAGCGTGCACGCCCCCACGAGGACGAGCACGAGCACGACCTCGACGGCGCGCGCCCGTTCGAGCACGACCTCGACAACTTCCTCTACCCCCGCGGCCGACCCCACGACCCCTCCGACGACGACGCCCGCACCACCCACTACCAGCACGACCAAGCCCACCAAGACCGCGCACAGAACGACGCCCAGGAGCGACTCACAGAACAACAACCCGCAGCAGGCAACGCCCCCATCAACATCCAGGACGCCAACCCAGCAGACATCCAACTCGAAACACACGACCTCGGAGACACCCAGCTCGCCTACTCAACCAGCCTCTACAACCTCGAAGCCCACACCGGCCAGCCGACCTATGTCCTATTCGGCGGCTGGCAAACCGACCAACAACTCGGCTTCATCGCCACCGTCCACACCAACGGCCAGACGAACGTCCAAATGAGCACCGAGGACCGCAACGGCAGAGACATCCAAACCGAGCTCACCGACCGCATCACACAAACCATCGAACAAAGCCAAACCCCCCAAGCCACCAACACCCCCGAAACAGACCACGAACACCAGTCCGCCCCCGCCAACCCCCAGATTGCGCAACACAGCCAGCCCGAAATCGAACACGCCCCCGACACACAACAAGACCACCAGCACGAGCAAGACCACCAGCACGAGCAAGACCAGGACCTCTCACTCGGGATCGAATAGCCGCAGCCCCCGGGTATCGTCGTCGCGACGGCCGAGGGCAGCCAGGCGAGGGTCGCCACCCGAGGCGTCTATGAGCAAGAAGTTACATTGGACAGAAGCCAGTCACCGGAAAAAAAGATCGGCAGGATCACCCCGCAGCCACAACGAGCAGGTCCTGCTGTGCCAGACGCCTCGGACGGCGCAGCATCAGCGAATGGGGGAGCTACGCATGACACAGGCGTCCCTGAGCCCCGGTGAGATTTGGGGGCGCCGTCCGGGCGGAGCAGAAGGCGAGCATAGGGACCGAGACGTATGAGGATGGGCGGTCATGTCGGCAGCAAGCTGCCGACTGAAACCATGATGGGCTGGGTGGAGGGCGCCAGCGCCGCCGGCGTCAAGGCCCTTCGGCCCCTACGGGGCGGCCCTGTGGGCCGGCCTTGACCCCGGCTCAGACGAACCTTGAACGCCCGCGGCCGATCGCCTCATACGGCCATAGCCCAACTGATCGGCCACCTCCGCACCCAAACCGGCCTGAAGGAGTTCATCGACGTCAACAGGCCCATACGAACTCTCAGATCACGCCAAATAGACAAACTTCCAAACAACCCCTACAGGTCAATCCGAGGCGCTCCACGCCGCCTGGCGCGAAACAGAGACGGCGCGAACGCATGGCTCGACTAACTCACCAGGGCCCTGAACCGCGGCGCCCCCTCTCTTCCGACAAGTTTGTGCAGCCTGGACCCAAATGAGCTACCCTCGCGCCACAGTCCGATGATCCAAACAACACCTTCGATGAGAACTGCATCCCAGTCACCCCAGGGAAAGGCATACGCATGAGTAATCCACTCAACGCTTTCAGGTCCCTCCTTCGCCATTTCGGTGTCGTCGGTCCTGCTCGCGCGCGTGCCTTCGAAGGGACCGGTGCGGGCGGGTGGGCCTTTCCCAAGCACGTCCTCTTCGCCCTGCCTGCCCTGGTCCTGGCTGTCCTCGCGTTCGTAGCCGCCCCGGCCCTCGCCGCTGCACAGGAAAAACCGGAAGCTCTTCAGCCGACGGAAGTAAAAGCGACGACAGCGACCCTGCATGGCGTCTTGGATCCGCTCAAAGAAGGGGGGGCATTCGAATTTGGCACGTATGAATTCGTCTACCGCCAGTCCTCGACAGAATGCGAAGGAGCAGGCGAAGTCAAGACGACTGAAGGACTGTCTCTGGGTGGCGGCAAAGAAGAAGTCTCGCAGGGGGTCGAAGGTCTCACGGCGGGCACGCAGTACACGGCTTGTCTGGTTGCGCATAACGAAGCGGGGACGGAATCGGCGACCAGTCTGCCTGTTACGTTCCAGACGGTGCTGCCCCCGGAAGCCCCGGAAACGACGAGCCCCGCGTCGGTCACGGCTACTTCGGCGGTGCTTGAAGGTGTCTTGAACCCGGTCAGGGCGGGCGAAGAAGGGACGTATGAATTCCTTTACCGGGTCTCCTCGACCGAATGCGAAGGGGAACGGGCCTCCCCGACCGAACCGCCGGGTGTGATGTCGGGCGCCGCTGAACAGGCCGTCTCGGTCTCGGTGGGCGGGCTGCAGCCGAACGCGCACTACATGTTCTGTCTGCTCGCGCGGAACGCTGCGGGGGAAACGGCGCTCGGCCCGGCGGTGGGGTTCACGACATCCACGGCGCCGCCAAGCATCGAATCGGAGACGGTCTCGGCTGTGAGTGCGGCCGGGGCGCGCCTGGAAGGGGTTGTGAACCCGAACAACCAGGCCACGGAATGCATGTTCCAGTACGGCGCCGAACCATCGCTCACGGCGCCCACGACGGTGGCGTGCGAACCGTTGCTGCTGGCTGGCTTCGGCGGGCAGGGTGTCGGCGTGTCGGTGGGTGGGCTGGAAGCGGGGAGGACGTACTACTACAGGGTGCTGGCGAGCAACGGGACGGGGACCGGGGAAGCAGCGATCGCACATTTCACGACCTCAACGCCTCCAGAACCCCCCACGACAAGCCCTGTGACGGCAATCACGACGAACTCGGCGACGTTTCAAGGCGTGTTGAACCCCGGGGGTGGGGGCGAAGCGGGCTCTTATGAATTCGTCTACCGGCAGTCCGCGACGGAATGTCAGAGGACTAACCCGGAAACGGGCCAGCCGGAAAACGAAAACGCGACGCCGACCACGGCAGCGCCCGGGGGCACGCTCGCGGTCAGCGAACACGTGGAAGGGCTGGCGCCCGGCGCGCAGTACACGGTCTGTCTGCTGTCCCGCAACGAAGCGGGAGAAACGGCTCTCGGCGCGCCGGTTACGTTCAGGACCCTGGCGGTGCTCCCCACGATCACGGGCACCTCCGCGACCGAAGTGACGGCTACCGCCGCGACCCTGAACGCGCAGGTCGACCCGGGTGGCGCGGAAACGACCTACCATTTCGAATACGACACTGCCCCTTATACGACCAGCGCGCCGCACGGGCAGAGCACCCTGGAGTCCCCCTCGATCGGCGCGGATAACACTCTGCACCCCGCGACCGCCGCGATCCAGGGGCTGCAGCCCCACACCCTCTACCACTACCGGGTCGTCGCGACCAGCCCGCAGAGTCCTGCCGGTGGCACCGACGGCCCGGATGAGACATTCACCACCGAGCCAACGGGCGGCGCGTTCGCGCTTCCCGACGGCCGCGCCTACGAACTCGTCTCACCAGCACAGAAGGACGGCGCAGAAGTCCTCGGGGTCGGCGGGGGCGGCGTGACGCCGGCTGCTGGTGATGCGACGCAGGCCTCCGAAGACGGCACGAGCGTCACATACATCACGAGCGCACCGGTCGGGGCGAACCCGCCCGGGAATGTAGTTTCAACACAGCTGTTCTCGACGCGCGGCGCGGGGGGCTGGTCCTCGCAGGATATCGCGGTCCCGCACAAGAACAGCCCTGAGAAAATCGAAAACTCGTTTGGTGAAGAATATCTGCGCTTCTCTCCGGATCTATCTCATGCACTACTAATGCCGCTAGGTGAAGCTCAAATATTGGAGCCGCCGTTGGCGCCCGAAATTCATCAGGAAGTCGGGGGCCGCCACGAGATCTATCGTCGTAACAACGCGACTAACACGTTTCAGGCGGTCATAACGTCCGAACCGCTACCAGAAGTAAGCTTCGAAGGCGCAACGCCTGATCTCAGTCACGTCGTGTTCGGAGGGCCTAGCATCTTTGGTAGGGCTCTGTCCGGTGGTCCTGTTGGCTTGGATCCCCAATATCCGGCCGCGGAAGGAATTTTTGAGTGGGCATTGGGCGAAACGCGTCTTGTGAGTGTGCTACCAGATGGTCAGCCCGCTAGCGGGCTGACGTTGCTGGGCAGTAATAGCTCCGAATTCGAAAACGATGTGTCAGCTACCAGGCACGCGATCTCAGACGACGGGACGCGGGTCGTGTGGAGCGATGACGAAGGACATTTGTTCACTCGTAATATGGCGACGGGGGAAACACTTCAAGTGGACGCGGTGCAGAGTGGTGGCGGGGTTGCGGGTGGAGGTGCCTTCCAGGTTGCCAACAGCGATGGATCGCGGGTCTTCTTCACCGATGGCAATGCTCTCGTGACTGGTGCTCACCAAGGCTCTCCTCGCGAAGTCAGGTTCCACGAAGGCGACCTCTACATGTTCGAACCGGCCCGCCCGGAAGGAGAACGGCTCACCGATCTAACGCTCGGGGTGACCGGCCGGGTAAATGTTCTCGAAGCCAACGAAGCAGGCACGGCGATCTACGTGAGGACGCCGGGTATGCTTACCAGTGGGCCGAATAGCGAGGGTGAATCGGCGACTCCATGTACGGAAACCGAACCAGCGCCTAGCGGCGAAGCTGTCCCGAGCGCCTGCAATCTTTATCTTCTGCGCGAATCCCCGGCTGGTGGCGGCTCCTGGCGTGTGACGTTCGTTGCGGGCGGGGCGGAAGCAGGCCCATTCGCAGGCAGCGAAGGGAGGGCCCAAGAGACTCTCCAGCGTCAGGCGGCGCGTGTCTCGCCGAGCGGGCGTTATTTGGCCTTCATGTCGCGGCGCAGCCTGACCGGTTACGACAATCGCGACGCGATCAGCGGCGAACCCGACGAGGAGGTCTATTGGTATGACGCGGAAGTGAACCACGTCGTCTGCGCTTCTTGCGATCCGACGGGCGCGAGGCCTGTCGGTCAATATGATCCGGAAGTCTTTCCTGGGATCGCGATGGACCCGGCTGATACTTGGGGCGGTCGCTGGGTTGCAGCTGTGATCCCGGGCTGGACCGAGGATGGCGGGCGACTTAGCACCGGGTATCAGCCGCGTTACCTGAACGACTCGGGTCGCCTTTTCTTCACCAGCTCCGATGCGCTCGTGCCGCGCGATGTCAACGGTCGCGACGACGTGTACGAGTACGACCCCGTCGGTGTGGACAGTTGCCGGCTGCCGTCTTACGGCCAGGGCGCAAGTGTCGTGTTCAATAGCACGCTTAACGGCTGCGTCGGGTTGATTTCGGCCGGGACCGGTAATACCGATTCGGTCTTCTTCGACGCGAGCGCGAGCGGAAACGACGTGTTCTTCACGACCGAGGACGGCCTCGTCTCCCAGGATAAGGACGGTACGGCGGACATGTACGACGCGCGGGTGTGTACGCAGGCGGAACCGTGTCCGTCCTCGCTTGCGGTTTCACCGGCTTGTACCACGACCGATTCGTGCAGGGCCGCGCCGTCGCCGCAGCCGGGGATCTTCAGCGCCTTCGGAAGTGCAACCTTCGCGGGCGCGGGCAACGCGGCTGTTATGCCCCCGGCAAAGAAGACGACGAAGAAGATGGTCAAGTGCGCTAAGGGAAAGAAACGCAGCCACGGAAGGAAGCGCATCCGCGGCCGGTGCGTCAATCCAAAGAAGAGAGCTAAGGCTAAGAGAGCTCGCAACGACTGGAGGCCGGGCCGATGAGCGTCAACCAAAAACACCCGGCCTGGCTTGTGCCTGCCCTGCTCCTCTTCGTCTTCGCGTTCTCCGTCGCACCCGCATTTGCCTCGAGTCCCGTGTTGACGGTCAACACCGTCAGCGTCCCGACCAACCTTCCGCCGGGTGGTGAAGGAGAAATTCAGCTGCAGATCAGCAATCTCGGCGATGCTCCGGCGAACGGCGAAACCAGCTCGATCTCGATTGCCGAGAAGTTGCCGGCCGGGTTGGTCGCGACTGCGATCTCGGGTGCAGAATGCGAACTTGAAACGTTGCACTGCGTCTATAAGGGGATCCTCCAGCCCTATCAGGAACTTCGCATCGGCATTGCCGTCAAAGTCGACGAAAGCACGCCAACCGCATCTGGTGCGCTCGTCAACGAAGTGGCGCTGAGCGGCGGCGGCGCGGCGCCCACGACGACCCGCCACGCGTTGACGGTGAGTCCCACCCCAGCCCGGTTTGGTGTGGAAGATCTTCGCCTAGTGCCAACCAACGAAGATGGTTCCATCGATACGCAGGCCGGCTCGCACCCTTTCCAGCTGACCGTCACGGTAGCGCTGAACACATTGCCGGGGCCTCAGCCGGTTGCGTTGCCGAAGGATCTGCACTTCAGTCTACCTGCGGGTTTGGTCGGAAACCCGCAGGTGATACCGCAATGCACCAGCCATCAGTTCGACACGGTGCTTGCTAGTGGTCTCAATACATGTCCGGCGGACACCGCTATCGGTGTCGCAACGCTTCGGCTTTTCAACTTTCCCCCCCTTACGATACCTCTGTTCAATCTTGTGCCTGCGGTTGGTGAGCCGGCCAGGTTCGGCTTCAGCGTTATTCACATTCCGGTGATTTTGGACACGTCGGTTCGCACGGGTGGCGACTATGGTGTCGTTGGTAGTGCGAAGAACATCACTCAGATTCGCGGGCTTCTAGGAAGCCGAGTGACATTCTGGGGGGTGCCGGCCGACCCGAGCCACAACAATGTACGCGGATGGGGCTGCCTCTGGAAGACTGTCTTGAACGGGTTTGAACCGGAACCGTGTGTAGCGCCGGTGGGTTCCAGGTTGACTCCGTTTTTGACGTTGCCGACGTCGTGTTCTGGCCCGGGGGGTATGCGGACGGTGGTGGAAGCGGATTCGTGGAGTGAACCTGGGGTGTTCACGAAGCGGGAATCGTTGTTGGAAGAAATCCCTGGTGAAGCGTTGGGGTTGGTTGGTTGTAACCGGTTGCCGTTTGATCCGTCGGTGAGTGTCGCTCCGGATGGTTCGGCGGCGAGTACGCCGTCTGGGTTGACGGTCGGTGTGCATGTGCCGCAGGGGGGGGCGTTGAACCCGACTGGTCTAGCGCCGGCGGATGTGAAGGACACGACCGTGACGTTGCCGGCGGGGATACAGATCTCGCCGGCTGGTGCGGATGGTTTGGAAGCGTGCTCGCTCGGCGAGATCGGCCTTGAAGAACACGCGGATCCGTCTTGTCCTGACGGGTCGAAGGTAGCGACCGCTGAAGTGCATACGCCGTTGTTGGCGAACCCGCTTGTGGGGGAGGTGTATTTGGCGCAGCAGAACGCGAACCCGTTCGGGTCGCTGGTAGCGATGTACATCGTGGTGAAGGACCCGGTGTCGGGTGTGCTTGTGAAGCTCGCGGGCGAAGTGACCCTCGATCCGGTCACGGGCCAGCTCGTCTCGACGTTCAAGAACACGCCACAGCTACCGTTTGAAGACCTGACGCTGCACTTCTTCGGGTCCGCGCGCGCGCCGTTGAGCACTCCACCATTGTGTGGGACGTATACGACGATCGCGTCGATCGCGCCGTGGTCGGGCAACGCGGCGGCCGGCTCGTCTTCGAGCTTTCAGATCACCTCAGGCCCGAACGGTGCGCCGTGTAGTGATCCGCAGCCGTTCGCGCCCGGGTTCAATGCTGAGTCGGCGAACGTGCAGGCGGCTGCGTTTACGCCCTTCACGTTGACGATGACGCGCCCGGATGCCGACCAGACGTTGAGCAGGGTGGAAATGCAGATGCCTCCGGGCCTGTTGGGGACGCTCTCGAGCGTGAAGTTGTGCGGCGAACCGCAGGCGGCGCAGGGTACGTGCGGCCCGGAGAGCTTGATTGGCGAAACGACGGTCAGCGTGGGCCTGGGTGGCGATCCGTTCACGGTGTCGGGCGGGAAGGTGTATATCACGACCGGGTATGCGGGCGGGGAGTTTGGCCTATCGATCGTGAACCCGGCGAAGGCTGGCCCGTTCGACCTCGAGCAGGGCACGCCCTGTGATTGTGTTGTCGTCAGGGCGGCGGTTAATATTGACCGGCATACGGCGGCGTTGAGCATCAAGAGCGACCCGTTGCCGACGATCATCAAGGGCATCCCGCTGCAGATCCAGCATGTGAACGTGACCGTGAACCGGCCTGAGTTCACGTTCAACCCGACGAGCTGCAATCGCATGGCGATCAACGCGACCCTCACGAGCACGCAGAGGGCCACGGCACGGGTCTCCACGCCGTTTCAGGTCACGAACTGCAGGGCTTTGAAGTTTGCCCCCAAGTTCGCGGTTTCGACGTCGGGTAGGACGAGTAAAGCGAGGGGCGCGAGCCTCGCGGTGAAGCTCACGTTCCCCCACACCCCCCAGGGCAGCGAGGCGAACATCGCCGTCGCGAAGGTCGATCTGCCGCGGGCGTTGCCTTCGCGGCTAAAGACGCTGCAGAGGGCGTGTTTGGCGAAGGTGTTCGAAGCGAACCCGGCGGCGTGCCCGGCGGAATCGATCGTGGGGCACGCGAGAGCCGTAACGCCGCTGCTGCCGGTACCGCTTGAAGGCCCGGCGTACTTCGTCAGTCACGGCGGTGAAGCGTTCCCGAGCCTGATCGTGGTGCTGCAGGGGTATGGTGTGACCCTCGATCTCGTTGGTACGACGTTCATCAAGGACGGGATCACGAGCAGCACCTTCAAGACCGTCCCCGACGCCCCCGTCGGGACATTCGAACTAACGCTCCCCGAGGGGCCCTACTCGGCGCTGGCCGCCAACGGAAAGCTGTGCGCCCCAGCCACGACCGTCAAGAAGAAGGTGACGGTCAAAATCAACGGCCACAACAAGACCGTGACCCGCAAGGTCAAGCAGACCAGGCCGGCAAGCCTCGTGATGCCGACAGCATTCATCGCTCAAAACGGAGCCGTGATCCACCAGTCAACGAAGATCCGCATCACCGGCTGCACCCACGCAAACCCCACGAAAAACCAGCCACGCCAGAAGTAGACGACGACGCGCACAGCACGGCACGCCCCCGGACGGGGCCGGCCGTGTGCGGCTCGGCAGACCAGACCCAGATCGAAAGCTCCACGGCACGCCCCCGGGGTGGCTGCTCGTCTCGCCCTTCGCCCTCGCCTTTTCGCGGGCTTCGCGAGGCGGCCACACAAGACCCAAATCCTGATTCCGAAGGTCGGAAACAGACGGGCTAATCGCTTGACTGGCACGGGTACGCTATGCCACAATAGCCAAACCTGTTCGCACAGAAGAAACAGGCTAGCAAGCTAATTAGGATAAAGGAAAGTAAAATGAAACGAATGATTGTACTGGCACTGGCGGTCGTAGGCATGTGCATCGCTGCGACGGCAAGCGCATCAGCACACGAATTCCACGCAAGCAAACTGGGAACGCTATTAGGGTTATCCACGGGTACACAGATATTCACCACATCGCCCACAGGAGGTAACAAAATCGAATGCAAACACGCGGCCACAACGGGGTCGATCACAGCACTGTTAGCGTTACATCAGTTAGTCATCGTGACCTACTCCAAATGTACGGCGCTACTCGGTACTCCCGTAGACAATATTAGGGCGAACTATTTACTCAGCGCCGACGGCTTAGCGGCAATCGAGAACACGATCATCATCAGAGTATTAGGCATTGCCCCTTGCACAGTGACAGTACACCCGCAGGATCTGGGTACCCTAAAATACGAAGCAGACGCCAGTAACTCTGCGGCTCTCATCGAGGAATCGAAAGTCGAAGGCATCGTGTCATTAAGCTCAGGTGAACCGTGCGGAACTACAGGCGTACACAATGGCGGCACATACACCGGCAACAACTTAGTGTTTGAGGACGGAGGCTCAATCAGCTGGTTATAGGACTTAGTCTGAACTGACTTTGTCGAGAAGCGTAGATGTTGACGGCGGGGGTGGGTCTTTCGTAGATCCACCCCCGCTTGTACGCACAGCGTCGCCGTGAGGCGGAGGAGGGAAGCCGGAGGCGCGAAATCGCGACCCGATGGACACGAATCGCAGTCGCGACAGGGTGACCCGGGCGAACCAGCAAGTGGTAGCGAAGCTCGATGTCATCAAGGGGCCGTCATGTAAATGCGGCAGGTGCGCGAGGAGGGTTGTTGGTCTTATCTGGGGAGATCTCTACGGGTGTCCTTTGATGCCCGGCCGCGTTTGCGTGGTCGCCGTGATCTGACTGTGTAGCTTGATGCCTGTCTGGCGGTCCGTTTGTGGGCGCCAGGCGATGACCGCGGAGCGGAGCCCGTAGGGCGTAGCGCAGCGGTCATCGGGCGGTGGTATCCGAAGCCCTCGTGAGGGTGTGGCCGGCGACGGGATGACTCGTGATCTGACTGGCCAATACGTGCCCTGCCCGGGATCTGTCTCCCGCCGCCGTCCACGGATGCCGCCGTAACTTCATAGAAGCCTGACATCACTCGACACAGTTCTGTCTGGCGGCCTCCACATCACCCATGTCACCGAGGAATGCGGAGGAGCGATGATCGCAGTTGGAGTAGACACCCATAAGAATCGTCACATAGCAGTGGCGCTCGATCGGCTCGGGCAACTGCTGGGCGAACTCTCGATCCAGGCGTGCGCGGCCGGCTATCTTGAGCTGCAGCTCTGGGCGCTCGCTCTCACCGAGGGCGGGCAGCAACTGGTGTTCGGCATCGAGGGTGCGGGTAGTTGGGGAGCCGGCCTGTGCGAGCACCTGCAGCTCGCTGGCTGCTCGGTGCTGGAGGTCGAGCGTCCACGGCGGCGAGAGCGGCGCACCGGCAAGACAGACCGGATCGACGCGATCTCTGCCGCCAAGCGCGTTCTCAGCGACGAAGGCACTTCGACCCCGCGCCAGCAGGGAACTCGCCGCGCGCTGGCGGCGCTTCTCGTCGCACGGCGCTCGGCCACCTGCGAGCGCACAAGGCTGCTGAACCAGCTTCAGTCATTGCACGCGACCGCCCCGGTCGCATTGCGCGAGCGCATCGGGGAGGGCACCGGCAAACAGCTCGAGCGGCGTCTGGGCGTGATGCGCGCCCGTCCGGGCGCGCCGACGGACGAGCGCGCGATCTTCGCGGTCCTGCGCGACTTGGCGGCACGCTCACGGGCGCTCGCCATCGATGCGCGTCGCTACGAGCGCGAACTCACAGAGCTCGTCGCATCGCTCGACCAGACACTGCTCGGGGAGGTGGGTATCGGGCCGATCTCAGCCGCAAAGCTCCTAGTCTGCGACCCGGCACGCTTCTACTCCGAGGCAGCGTTTGCTCGCTGCAATGGAACGGCGCCGCTACCGGCTTCCTCTGGCAAGACGGTCCGTCACCGTCTCAGCCGGGGTGGCGACCGCCAAGCCAACAACGCGATCCACACGATCGCTCTCAGCCGCTCGCTCCACCACCCCGAAACACGCGCCTATCTGGACCGCCGCATCAGCGAGGGAAAGACCAAACGCGAGGCAATGAGAGCGCTCAAGCGGCACCTCTCACGGACCCTCTTTAAGAGGCTCGTCGAAGTGCCCTTGACTTCATAGAAGCATCCTGGGTTTAGTGGAGCCGTGTTTCTGGGATCCTCCGGCGTTCAGCGAGGAGGAAGAATGCCCAGTAGGTATCCAGTCGAGGTGCGCAAGCAGGTCGTGGAGCTTGCGCGCTCTGGCACGCGGGTCGCGCAGCTCGCCGAGACGTTCGGGATGAGCGAGGCCGTGATCTATGGCTGGCTGAAGCAGGAGCGCATCGACCGTGGTGAGGCACCGGGGTTGAGCACCGAGGGCCAGATGGAGTTGGCGGCCGCGAAGCGCCGGATTCGTCAGCTGGAGACCGAACTCGCGGTCTCGAGGAAAGGTCAACGAGGTGTTCCTTGAGCAGAACTTGCCCCCAAAAGCCTCTTCCCGGTGATCGCGTCCCTGACCGGGCAGGACTTCGACGTGCAGCTCGGCCATGGGGCTTTGGAGCGCCATGCGATGAGGGCGGGGCGGTCGATCACAGGTCTGCTTCGACGTCGCTGTTGATCTGGAGGTTCCAGTGTGGGTCGATTGGGCCGCGTGCGGGGAGCGCTCGAACGAGGCGTGTCGGGTAGCCCTCGCCGGCGTGTGCGACTTCGCGTAGCGGCTCGAGGTCGAGATCGTCGCGGTGTTGCTCGAGCAGCCACCCGAGGCGCCTGGCGAGCGAGCGAGACCGGATCGCTGCGAGCCGGGCCAGCTGTGGCACGTCGAGGGTGCCGATCTCGACGATCACGGTGGCGACGTTGCTCAGCCCGCCCGCGTCGTCGGGGTGGACGACGAGGTCCACGAGGGTCGTCTCACGGGTCGCGAGCTGGATCCGCCCCGTGTCCACCCGGCGTTCCTCGCTCGCCATCTCGCTGAGGTGCTCGTTGGTGTAGAAGCGAAGACGGATCCGCTCGATGTCGCGGCTGGCGACGTGGCGGTCCACCATCACCTGGAACACCTGGGGCGCCTGATGTGCCGCCCCGTGCATCGCCGCCGCGGTGAGCAGGCTCACGTAGTAGGAGCGTCCGAGCGCGCGCATCATCCCGTCGATGAACAGCTCGCCCGGCAGAACACCCCACGCGCGGTACTCGGCCGGGATCACGACATGAAACCAGACACGAGCCCCTCGTCGGGTTGCCCGGAGTCCTGCGTGTTGCTGGATCGTCAGGACGAGCCTCGCTGAGGGGCGTTACTGGGTTACCTCGGAGGAAGGGATAGAGCACGTAGTGGCTCGCTTTCGCTCTCTTATCCGGCAAGCGGACCCAGCGGGTCCTCCTTTCGGATAGCCCCATAGGATAAATCTATACGACTATCAGACCGTATGGGTCCGTAGGTCGGATATGATCATGGGATGAGTGTCTCTACCCGGACGGCCTCGCCAGAGGCTTCAGCTGTGCTCGAGCATGTCGCGGCCGCCAAGCGCCGCACGGTCAGCCTGCCCGCCGACCGGGAGTGGCTTGCTGAGATCACGCCGCACTACGCTCGCTTGCTTGACCGTATGGCCGCCCGTAAATCGCTGTATCGAGTGTTGCGTGGGCAGTACGTGGTTGCCCCCCGGGCGACCGACGGCGTTGACCAAGCCGCGGCGGCGGAGCTGCTCGTCGATCTCGTGCTGCGCGCGCAGGGTGAGTACTACCTCGGCTTCCTGAGCGCCCTGATCGCCCACCGCCTCACCGACCTGCATGCGTCGACGCTGTACGCGGCGATCAGGCAGGACAACCCAACGGATCTCACCACCCTCTCGCTGGCGGGCCGCGAGCTGAGGCTCGTGCGTCTCTCGCCTTCGCGCTGGCCTACCGAGGAGAGCGAGCGCGAACGCGTGCGTGTGCAGCCGGGACTGAAGGAGTTCGTCTGGCGCTCCACGCTCGAGCGGACCCTCGTCGATGGCCTGCTGCGCCCCGAGCTATGCGGCGGCATCGAGACGGTCATCACGAGCTGGGCGCGCGCGACCGAGCACCAACGAACGGACTGGTCAACGGTGTGGGCGATCGCCAAACGCATGGGCACCGCCAACGCGCGTCGCGTCGCCTATCTCCTCATCCACACCGGCCACGAGCAAGCCCTCACCGAGGCACTACCCGCACTGAACGTCAAGGGCGCAGCCACGCCGCTGGACCGCTCCAACGGCTACGGCATGACCCGCAGGGAGGCCACGCGCGACCCACAGACGGGCGTGCTGGTGAACGTTCCCGCCGAGCAGCTACGCGGATGGCTCGACCCGGCGAGCCTGGGATGATCGACTACCCCGAGGACGAGCGGCTACGCGAGCAGGCCAGCCTGCACGACCTGCAGGCGCCGGTCCTGATCCGCGACGTCGTGCGCGTGGTGGAGATGCTGAACCTGCGCGCCAAGCAGTTCTTCAACAAGCGCAGCGTGCTGTCCGGCTCGATGGCCCTGCGCTGCTTCGGCAGCCCACGCTTCACCGTCTACGACGCCGACTTCTCTACCTCCGCAGCGACCGTCGACCCACCGGCCTCAATGACCGAGCTGCTGCGCTACAGCGACGAGAACCTCGACATCATCCCCGCCCCGACCAGAGCCGCCGACCAACGCGAGACGCTCGTGCAAATCAAGCCGATCCGCTTCGACGCAGTCTTCACCAGCATCGTGCTCGCTGAGGAGGACCAGCAATTCAAGGCCGACATCTCATTCCGCGGGCTCCTACTCGACGGTCGCGAGGTGCCCCTCGCGGCCCCCTACTCCCTGGGCCTGTGGGAAGAGCCACCGAGCGTGTGGGTGATGGACCCCGTCGAGGCGCTCGCGGAGAAGATCCTCGGCTGGTGCGTCCACGGCCTGGTCAAGCACTACGCCGACGCCGCCTGGATCACGATCGCCGCACAAGCCGAAGGCTCGCCGCTGGCGTTCTCCTACCCGCACCTACTCGAGGTGCTCCACGACAAGCTCGAGCTCATGCGCGGACTGCAGCCGAACACGTACAGCACCTTCCCCAGCGTCGAGGCCGTCATCGGCGAGCTCGCCCAACCCCCCGACTTCGACCGCGTCCAGTGGCAAAAGCTCGTCTACCTACAGGCCCATCGAGCCGCCTACTCACAGGCAGACCTCCGCAGCATCGTCCAACAGACGCTCGCCCCCGGACTCCGCCGCTCACAGCCCCGCTGAGTGAGCGTGTCGGGCATCTCACTCCTCCCCGCTGTCTGCCAACCCTTCGACCAGCGTTCCCGGCGGCACGCCCAAGCCGTGCGAGGCGGGCATGCGAGCGTTCGACCGGCGCCGGGCTCCACCAAGCAGCGAGTCGGATGCGGACACGCGGCACCCCTGAGCTCGCTGCTTGATTGGGACGGAACGGTGATCTGCCGTCCCAATCAACCTGGAATCGGGCGCAAATTGCGGCAACTCGCATCGGCGATCGGACTCGTGCCCTACCAATAGAAGTCCTGCAAATCGGCACTAGCAAACGGATTCTCGGGGCCTTCTGAAAATCGTGGTGTCCCGGGTTCGAGTCCCGGTCTCGCCATGCGACGTTTGCGCCGCAAATCGGCGGTCTTTGAGAGTTCGCGGCGGGGGCGTTTGGCGACGGTCTTGGTTGGTTTCTCGCCGTCGTGTCCATCCCGTGGCCACGACGTGGCATCGGGCAGCATTTGGTGCTGGGGTAGCGCGGCGAGGCGGTCGCGGGCCTTGCGCACGAGGGAGTCGAAGCTCGCGCCGTGGCTGCGATCGGCGCGCTGCTCCAGCTGGGCGTAGACGTCGAGGGTCATCTTCGAGTCGGCGTGCCCGACCTGGCTCATGACCCACTTGACGTCGAAGTTGTTGGCGAGCAGCACGATCGAGATGTACGTGCGGCGCAGGCTGTGGGGCGTGGTACGCGGCAGCGGCGCGAGGCCCTTGCCGGCGAGTTCGCGGCTGGCCTGTGCGGCGGCGTCGCGTACGATCTCCCCGGCGCGCTGGCGGCTCATCTGCCCGCCGCCGGTGTTCTGTGCCAGGTAGGTATCGGGGCCTGTGGGGCGCCCACAGCGGCGCAACAGGTCGATGTGCTCGATCACTGCCTCCACCAGGTCGGGGGTCATCTGGACCTCGCGTATGCCGGTGTGGGTCTTCGCGTCGGGGATGTTGAAGTGCGCGCCGTCGGGGTCGTGCAGCCGCAACTGCCCGATCTTCAGCTCGCATAGCTCGCTCACGCGTACTCCTGAGCGGCCGAGGATCTCGCACACGATCTTCCGACCGATGTAGCCACGCCCGACATTCGCGCCAGCGCGGCGCAGGTGGTAGCTCACCGTGGACTTGCTCAACCCGAGTGCCTGCGCGATCTGCCCGGGCGTCTCACCCCGCGCGAAGCGCTGCGCGACGATCGCGGCTTTCAGCGGCAGCAAACCGCCCTCGCGGTCGGTGTCGATGCGCCGGTCCTGCGCTGCGGCGGCGTCGAGTAGGCAGGCAAGCTCATCCATCTCGAGGAACGTGCGGTCTGGCTTGGGAACACGCACGCGCATCCGGCGGCCGCGCGCGCCGTTGCGGTCGAGGTGCCCGTCTTCGATGGCGTCCTCGGCGAGCGCGGAGAGCAGCTTGCGAAGCGACGCAGCACCGAGCGGTTTGAGCTTTCGGCCCAGCACGTCGCGCAGGTCGGCGCCGGCCTCGATCGCCTCGCGCTGCTCGCGTGCGATCCGCAGCTTGTGTGCCTTGAACGCCAGGCACACGTTCGCGTCGATCTGATCGAGCGGGTAGCTGCCGAAGAACGCGAGCAGGTGCCCGAGTCGCCAGCGCAGGTCTTTCTCTGAGTTCTTGGCCAGCGGCTTGCCGCCGAGGACCCCGTCGAGCTTGGCTTGGAGCCACCACTGCGCGTACTCCGCGAAAGTCGGTGTTACCTGGTCCCGGCGCAGCAGCGCCTCGGGCGGCTTGGGTGGCTCCCACACGCCCACGCGAACGCGAGCGATGATGTTGCCAAGCTCGGTGCGGGCGGCGGGCTCGTTCCATCCGCCGCCGCACCCACATACGCAGCCCGTCCGCTCGTGCAGGATCACGCGCTGGCGCTTGCCCTGCGCTTTGAAGCGCAGGTGAAATGCCCGGTCGCCCTGTGCGAGTGTGACGACTGCGAAGCTGCCCGCCTGTTCTCGCATCGGGCTCGCTGAACGTCCTGCTCCGCCGATCTTCTTCACGGCTTCTCCCTTCGCTGCGGCGTTACCTGCCCAGTCGTAGCGCGAGGGCGCGGGAGAGTCAAACGGCGTTTCATGTGGATCACTTCGGATTCGCTTCGTTTCGGAGATTTGTGGGTGGCCGGGGCGCTCAGACGGGGTCGGTCGCCCACTGGTTTGTGTTGCGTCGGCCGTGGCGTCGTGAGCGAATGACGCGCAGCTCGCTTGGGTCGAGGTCGTGGTCTTCGGGGTCTTCGTAGTGGTCGATGTCAGCGCGCTCGTCGCTCGGCTCGGCCCACTCATGGAGGCAGTAGCTCACGCTGCCGAGACGCCTGACCACGAACAGCAGATGCTCGGCGGCCTCGAACAGCTCATCGCTACTGCTGGCTGGCGGGCTGGACTCGATCAGCGCCAGGGACTCCGTCAGCGCTGTGCGGGCAGCGAGCGTGAACCGCTCGATCTCCTGCTCGGCGAGCTGACGGGCGCAGCGCCATGCAGCGTGCTGCGGGGACTCGGGCAGCTCCACCGTGCCAGCGGCACGAAGCCTGCGCAGGCCGGCTGGCGTGAGCCGCCACACATCGATGCCGTTGCGGCGCGAGCGCTCCAGCGCCCCAACGGCAGTCAGGGCGTCGAGCATGCGGTGTGCTGCGCGCGCGGGGCCAGAGCGACGAGCGAACCCCAGGTGGGCATACACCACCCAGGATGGGGTGACGTCAGTATCGCGGTGCCTCACGGCGCGGTCTACGGCGGCGAGCATCAGCGGCTCGGGAACTTCGGTGCTGTGGTTCATCGGGCTCCTCCATTGGGGTCGGAGGCCCCGGAGACGGCCAGCCAGCGACAAAGCACCCCCTCCCGATGGATAGGGTTCTCTGCGTGCCGGGAGGATCGAACTCTCGGTGCCACGCCCCCGGCCGTTGCAACCGGCGCGGGGGCACTATGTCGATAGCGGGACGCGCAACCTAGCTCCACGCGGCCGGGAGAGCAAGTCCAAGAATGCCAGCCGACGCGAGCCTGCCGAACGGGTGCCGTTCGAGGTCCTCGTAAGGTCCTCGTGGGGGTCCTCTCGGGGTCCTGTCGGATTCTCGGCAAACAGCGCAGAATCGGCGCTGTGATGCCGAAAAATGCACCTTTCGGCTCCGTGACATCTATATATCCAGGGTCAGATCACACTATCCGCGAAAGCGGGTCCACTTCGGACTCCCCCAAACCAACGGCAGACCAAACAGCTTGCAGCGTAGCTGGCTGCCGCCATCGTCACCGAGCACCGGATCGAAACGACCGCTCCATCCTGTCTAGATCTTGTACTTGCGCTTCCGCTTGCGGAACGCCTCCTCGCCACCGTCGAGGATGTCACACGCATGCTCGCGTATCCCTCCACACTCAAGCTCGATCTCGACCTGGCGCCGCTCGCGTGTGTGCTCCAGAGAGCCGCTGAAGTAGTCGAACGTTCGATCGTCGGCATTCCTGGTGTTGATGCCGTGCCGGTTCGCGACGATGACCTGCTCGGCGTCAGCACCGATCACCAGATTGGCGTCGTGGCTGACCATGATGATCTGCCGTTCACGCTTGCGCGCAATCAGATAATCAACCAGCTGGGTCGCAATCGAGCGGCTGTCTAGATCGTCCTCGGGCTGATCAATGAGAAGGGGCCAAGCCTCATCCGAATCGTCGAGGATGAGCGATAATGCGAATAGAGCCTGCTTGCCCGGACTCATGGAGGAGTTCCTGAAGCCGCCGATGCGGTCGCCTTCGATCTCCGCGAGAAACCGTAGTTCGGGGGACAGGGAGAGCACTTCGACCGCAACCTCGGCTTGGTCCGCACCTCGCTTGAGCTTCTGCTCCATTGCGCGCAGAGCAGCCAGGAAAGACCCCGGCTCAGCACGGCATTTTTCGATGTCGAGGTGCCCGCCGGCTTTCATGTACGGGCCACTGCTTGCCTGGTTGAACCGCTCCTCGAGCTCCGTCAGTCGGTGAGGATCTATAGCAATCTCCAGCCCAAAGGTCATAGGCTCACGCGCACGCTCCTCGGATCGGAATACAGCGGCCAGCGCGCTGAACGCTGCTTCCCGCTCGATGATCCATTCAGTGAGCTGCATCGCGAGCTGCGTGTGGTCCTCGCGCAGTCCAACCAATCGCTTTTCGTCAACCTTGATCTGCTCGAGTAGCTCGTCCTGGCGACGTCTGGACTTGGTCAGCTCCTCAATCTCGCTGTTGGCTTCATTTCGCTGGATCAGCGCAGAGTGTTGCTCTCGGGTCTGCCTGTCCTTGTCGCGAAGGCCCTTCCCCTCCTCGTCGAGGCTCGATTGGTAGGCGGTGAGCGCCGCGACAACCTGCTCTACGACGCTGGACTCGGTCGTCTCGATAATCTTCGTCAGTGAGTGGTGCAGGGCCTCGGGGAGCTCGGCGGGATCGGGTGTCACTCGCAGTTCCGCCTGTGGCGGAGGCTTCGCCCGGAGCGTGTCGTCTTGGCGCTGCAGATGGGCGCTCAGTTGGTGGGTCTCGTCGTCGATCACGGACAAACGTGCCTCGATGGCGCTTAGCTCATCCATCACCTGCTCGTAAAGCTTCGCTTCGTCCTCGGAGAGCGCGGATGCCTCACGCTTGGCGGTGATCTTCTCGCCCAGCTCGTCCCGCGTACGTTCGATCGCCTCTCGGTCCCCCCGGTCCCGGAGCCCGGAGACTGCGGAGTCGATCATCTCGCTGTTTCGGAACCAGTCTCCGACGCCCAAAGAGATCTTCTCATTTGCCGCTCTGACTGCAGAGGACATCTGGCGCATCGCAACATCGAATTCGGGGTCTGCCCGCCTGAGACTAGGCTCGATTTTCTCGGTTATCTCGCCCGGCCTCTGGCTTATCGCGTACAGAGCGTTTTGGGGCACGAATATGACGCGGCCCTCGCTCGTGTTCGGCTCTGCCCACTCCACCTCGACATCGCCTGCCTGCGCCCAGCTTACTCCGGCCGCTGGCCCCAACTGACCACCAGGCGGCATGATCTCGCCTTGGCGCTTCTCGGTATATGCGGGGTCGATCGCGTGCGCGATGTGGGCGAGGAGCGAGGACTTGCCAGAAGAGCGTGGTCCAATCACCGCGACAAGATTCTGGTTCAGAAGAACGGTGTTAGGAAAAGCCTCGCTGTTGGAGAAGCTGATGCTCGTCAAGTAGCGGTAGGGATCCTTTGGGTCGGGTTTAGTCGCTTGGATCCGGACACGACCTTCGGGCTCAGCGCGAGTCTGCAAGAGCCCATCGAAGTTCGGGTCGGCCTTGATCCAGGTCACTGACTTGTGCACGCCGTCCCGCACCTGGCGCCCGAGCCACGCTTCGAGGTCCTCAAACCTATGGGCGTCCGAGCCTGCAAAGACAGGTCTGGCTGGCAGCTTGACCTCGCCCTTGGCACGGCTTTGATCGAGATAATGTGCAACGTTGGCCTCCGTGCCGAAGATGCCGTGAACCATCTCATCAATGCGGTCAGCGAGCTGGGACTTGCGCGCCTTGGAGGTCTCGGAGCGCAGACCACCGTGGTTGGCCGGTACGATCAGCATGAAGTCCCGCGGGTCCTCAAGCTGGTCCTTGCCGAAGGTCTTCGCAAGCGCTTCCAGAACGCTCTCGCGAGTCACGGTCGCGCGTTCGAAATCAGCCGTGCTCTGAAGCTCAGAGCACGGCAGTGCCCGGTCGCGACCTGGCTCCTGGATCTCCGTCGTGAGTTGTGCGAGTAGTGTTCGCCCGCGCTCCTCCTCAAGATCGTGGCGTAGGAGGATGTGCAGCTCAACGCTCTCTTCGTCGCGGTTGACACTCTCGTTCAGACGCAACTCGACGTTTGCGAAGAAGACCTTTGGAGTCTCCGCGTGCAGGATCTCGAAGCGCCTGCGACACTCGAAGAAGGTGTCGAGCGAGAAATAGTCTGTGATCCCAAAGGCCTCAACGTCTGATTCGGCGAGCAGACGACAGAAGCGTGTCCACGCCTCCTCGGTGCTCCCCGTGTAGCCATCGTTCAGGCGCCCGCCTGGTGCGTGGACGTGTAGGTCCCACTTGCGCCACTCTGAGCCGCGTGGGAACGGGTTGCTCTTCTGATAGATCGGTCTCATAATGCGCTCTGCGTGACGGCCTTCGCTATGTAGCTTCAGGCAGCCAGAAGCTAGCACTTCGCTCTGCAATCTCGTTATTCGAACTATGCGTGTGGATGTCGAACAGCCACGGCGGCCCTGCGCCGCCAAAACAAACAAACACCGCGGGTGCCTTGACCGAACCCGAGGCAGCCTTACGCGCTAGATGATTGATTCCACGGCTGGGCGGGCTGTGGTACGGGTGGGTTTATAGGCAGCAGGGTCGAAGTCGGCGGTGCTCAATGTCACCGCCGACCCAAGGGGGGCCTCGATGGACGCCGACCTCGACCTGCTGCTGACTGCGGTTTATGTCACCGCTGACGATCTCCTGCCCGATAGGGCGGGAAACGCCAAGAGAAGCGTCACAGACGCGGAAGTCGTCGCGCTGTGTGTTGCGCAGTCGATCATGGGGATACCGTCTGACCGGCGGTTTCTCGCGGTCGCCGCCAAGCATCTGAGCCACCTGTTTCCCCGGATTCCTGGCCAGGCTGGCTACTTCAAGCGGCGCCGTCGCCTCGCGGACACGCTGGAGTGGCTGATGGAGGTCTTCGCCAGCCAGAGCCCGGGGTTCTACGACGACATGCTGCTCGTTGATTCGACGCCGGTGGAGTGCGCTCGCAGTCGTGAGACGGTCAAGCGCTCGGCGCTCGCTGACGCCGCGGACTACGGGTGGTGCGCCAGTCACAGCCGGTATTTCTGGGGTTTCCGGCTGCACGCGATCTTCGCGCCAGACGGCACCCCAAGAGCGCTCGCGCTCACCAGCCCGAAGCGTGACGAGCGAGAGGTCGCCCTGAAGCTCCTTGAGCGCTGCCGTCGCCGCGGCGGAGAGACCATCATCGCCGACAAGGGCTACGCCGGCAGAGCTTTCGCGCAAGCCGTCAGCGATCTCGACGCCACGATCATCCGGCCCAGCCGCAAAGACGAGCCCGGCCGTGGCCCACACCTCGCGCCGATCCGCCAAAGGATCGAGAGCATCTTCTGGAGCTGCAAGGGAACCCTCACCCTCGAACGCCACGGCGCCCGCACCCTCGCGGGCCTCCGAGAGCGCGTCCTGCAACGCCTACTCTGCCTCGCCGCCGCCGTCTCCCTGAACCACCAGCTCGGGCGCCCCAGCAGAGCACTCGTCAACTATTGCGCCTGATCCCCGTGGAATCAATCATCTAGTCGCTGAGTAGCGTGCCCATATGCTGATCGGCCCACGCGCTCAGAGACGTGATCGACTGACCGAACTGGAGAGCGTAGTGTCTGCTTCTGGTCGCCCGTTTCAGGGACTCCCGCGCCCTGCGGAGATCTTTCAATGGCTCGGATAGTTCCTGGCTGGAACTCGCTCCGTGCCTGGCCGCTATGCGGCTAGTGGTCTTGAGGCGCCGGTCGATGGTTGTGATCTCACTGGGCGTTGGGGGCGTGGAGATCGGCTCGTTGATCGTGAACCGGACGCACGTCGCAATCGTATCTCGCAGGCTTTCCGTCTCGTCTGCGCCGCACACGACGGCGGATTCGTGCAGCATCTCGACAACGAGGAGTGGCTGCACGTCTTCTGGCGCTGTAGACCAACGGTCGATCGCCTCGCTGGTGAACCTTGCCATGAGCCGGCCGCCCTTGTATGTCTCGAACGCGGCGGCGGAGGGGACAAGTGGGCGTGCTGCAGCCAGTAGCGTTCGTGCCTTCTGCTGCCCGATCTCGGAATCCTCTGGCACTGTGACTCCCACGGTGTCGTTCTCGATGGTGAAGTTCTCGATCGTGACGCCGATGCCAGCGGCTACCGTGCGCGCGACCAGCTCGACCAGCCGGGGGGACTCATTGGACGTGAGCCATCTCGGGGCAACGGTTCGGCCCGTGTCGATTGTGTGACACGCGACGGCCGCGTCGATGGCGGCGACGGTTCCGCCTAGATCCTCGGTCAGACTCTCAACGTCGTCAAGAGTCAGGCGTGAACCGTCGTGGAGCACAATCTCCAAGGTGGCCGAATCGACGCGGTAGTCCTGGTGTGCCTCGGCGTTGCGAAGGTGACGCTCGACCACACCGTCGAGAGAGAGCCCCAGCTCGTCGCGCCAGCCGCTCAGCCTGTCCTCGATCTCGCCGAGCAGGATCGAGTCGGACGGCGGATTGCTCCCCGCGAGCGCCGCACGAGCGGCAAGTACACAGCGCAACGCAGCACGAAAGTGGCCCTCTGCCGGTACATTTCCACGGTGGACTCGATGATGTCGATCTCGCTTGCTTCACCTGTTGTGAGGAGGCGGATCTGCCGTCTCACGCGCATCGAGGTCTCGAAGGCGAGTCCGGCGTGGTCCTCGTATGCGCTTAGCGCGGAACCGAGGGCTGCTGGATCTCTCGCTGCGGCAGCCCGTAGAAGGCCCCAGACCATCTCGGCGCGGCGGTGATGCTCGAAGGGCCGGTCCAGTAGTGCAAGCTGGACAGCGGGAAGGACAAGCATTGCCTGCCCGTCGCTGACGTCCTCGGGTGTGTCGAGCAGGTGTGCCAGATATCGAGATGCGCCGCGCGCGAGAGCTGCGAACGACGTGTTCTCTTCGGGCGCCGCGGCGAAGATGAGCACCGGGCTTGGCAGCCCCAACTCGTCCGTGTACGAACTCTCCCGGCCGGTCACGAGCGCCACTCGCGCATTCAGGTCGTCGGGCGAATCCAGCCGTGGGAGCGCGTCGAGCAGCTCGATGATCTGATCTACCTCAGCAGGCGGAGCGAGCGCCGCCCGAAGCTCCCTGGCGGCTACCCCTGCTGCGGCCGGTGTCTCGCTGACCAGCACTGCGAGGACCTTCTCGATGACTACGGCACCGCACCGGCCGAGCCGGCCAACTAGCACAGGCAATTGCTCGACTTGCTCGGCAGTCTCGAACTCCGCAAGCAAACGGGCGAAGTCACGTAGCCGCTCGACCTCATCCAGTACGGCGGCGAAGCGCCGCCTTGTCTCGCCGCCGATCGCCGTCGGATTATCGAGATCAAGATCGTCCACGCTGTGCGCGAACGCGATTAGCTCCGATGCCAGCCCCGGAACCCGGGCGTCCACAATCGCCGCAGCGATCTGCGACGGCGTCACCGTGATGTGCGGGCTGGGGAAGTCCTCAAACGAGGCGACAAGCGACTTAGCTCGGCCCACCAAGGGCGCAAGCGCATTCATCCTGGCCTTGGTCGCTGGGCTTGGCTCTGGGGCCGGGATCTCTTCGCCGCATCTCGTGCAAGCACCGGCTGAACCAGTCTCGCCGCATCCTGAGCATTCCCCTCCGGCGAATATCAGGCTGAGCTGGAACTTCCCAGGGGTATCCTCGCGTGCAGCACCGCACGCCTCGCAGACGTCTCCGTTGGCCTCATTCTCGACGCCGCAGGCATCGCAGCAGAAGAAGCGCAGCGTCGTCTCCTCGGGCATGCGCCTAGTCTGACAACACTGCTGGTCAGGCTCGCGCAGATCGACACCCCGCAGCAATGCGATGTCAGCCGACGGCAACCGCTGGCACTATGACCAGCACATGGCGCCGAGCAGGTCTCTACCGCGAGCGGATCGTTCTCGCTACGGCCTTCCGGGTGGCGCTCACAAAGGTGGTTCCTTGGGCGTTCGCGGTGGGGCAGGCGCCCGGCGATTTTCGTAGTACACTAAGCGTCGTGGAGATCCATCCATCGGCTCGCAAGCACGGCGTCGCCGACGAAGACATCCGCCACGCTATTGACCATGCGCTCGCCATCGAGGATGCCGGGGAGGACCCAGACCGCTGGCTCGTCATCGGGCCGGATCGTGCAGCGAACTTGCTGGAGGTGGTGGTTCTCGTCACGGTCGAGGACGTGCAGCTTGCGATCCACGCGATGCGGATGCGTGCCCAGTTCAGGAGGTTGATCGAGCCATGAGTAAAGACCGTGTATATGGCCACACCAGCTCGGGCAAGCCGATCACCGACAAGGAGATTGAGGCGCTGGCGGCAGAGGCCGAGGCAGGCTATGACGTAGACACGCTGCTGGCCCGCAGGGCCAAGCGCGGACGACCCGCGCTGGGTTCGGCGCCCGCGAGTGTCGAGTCGGTCAGGCTGGACCCCGAGCTGCGTGATCAGCTCCTAGAGCGTGCCACGGCTGATGGCACGACAACCTCCGAGGTCATCCGCCAGGCCCTGCGGCGCTTCCTTGAGGCTGCATAGGCCGCGCTCTGTTTGGGTCGCGACCCAGCGTTGGTTCGGTGCTCGAAGCAATCTAAAGGGGTCTGCGCCTGCACCGTGACCGGGTAGCACCCCTGGCCACCGCATACGTAGCGGTGGCCAGAGTCCGCAGTAATCGCCGTTATCCACGGGTATCCAAACGGTCGGCGTCCCGTACGGACTCCCACAAGCTCCCGCAAACTACCGCTCTAGCCCTCATCGGGTTGGGCAGCTGAAAATCGTGGTGTCCCGGGTTCGAGTCCCGGTCTCGCCGCCATACGACCTATGTACGAACCCCGGCCCCGAAAATCGGGGTCGCGGTCGTTTTGGGGGCTTCCGGTCTTATTCCCTGGTGTCGTGGGCTTCTGGCGCGTTTTGGGGCGTTCCTTGGTTTCGCGTAGCTCTTGGATGAGCTGCTTGATGGTTTCGTACAGCGGCGTGAGCTGTGCCTGGACGTTGTCGGGGTCTGAGACGACGATGGCGAGGAACACGGCCTGGTTGACGAGGCGGCGGGCACTCTCTGGGAGGGTGTCGTAGATGACGTGCTCGTCGAGGATCGCGAGCGCTTCATCGAGTGCTGCCATCACGTCCTCGACCTCGCGGTCGGCGGCGTCGGCCCACTGCTGTGCCTTGGTGCGCTCGGTCTCGATGCGTTCCTGCTCGGCTTTCAAGACCTCCTCGGACACGCCGCCTTTGTAGTAGAGCTGCACGAGCTTCTGCTGCTCCCCGGTGAGGTCGTGCAGCCTACGGGTGTGGCGGGCTGACTCGCGGCGGGCTATCTCGCTCTTGGACTGCACATAGGCGTGGAGCGCTTCTCGGACGATGGTTTGCTCGTCGTCTTTGTAGGTCTCGCGCTTGTAGCGGCGCACGATCGCGTGTTCAGTGCGCTCCACCGGGAAGTAGGGAGCCGCACACTGTTCCTCGCGTTGTACACGGCTGAGGCAGGAGAAGTACTCGTACTGTCCGCCGCCTTTGCCTCGGTGTTTGCCATAGCCGAGGCGCTTGCTGCACACGCAGAAGATAGTGCCCTTTAGGTAGTGGTGGTGTTTGTGGGAGCGGTCGCCGCTGATGCGGTGGCTGTCGAGCACCTTCTGTACCTGATCGAAGGTGGCCCGGTCGATGATTGCCTCATGGCGTCCCTGGCCCTTGACGCCGTTGTGGGTGACGATTCCTGTGTAGTAGTCGTCTCGTAGCATCCGGTGAACCATGCTTCGCGTCATCGGTTTGCTCGGTCGCCTGTAGCTGCCGCGCGTGCGCAAGCCGGCGCTCTCGAGGACGTCGGTGATGCTCGTGATGGTGTGATCGCCGGTGGCCGCGAGATCGGATGCGAGTTGGACATGCGCGACCCGCTCATCGTCAACGGCGATTGCGGCAACCTCGCGTCCGTTGACGTTTTCGCGGATGTTCAGGTAGCCGATGCGGGCGACGCCGATAGTGCCGCCGTCGAGGAACTTGCGTTCGAGGCCGACCTTGACCTTCTGCCCATCATCACGCGAACGAAAGGCGTTGACCCCCGCCATGATCGCGAACAACAGGAGTCCTTGCGGGCTGTCGTCGACCGGCTCGCGGGTCGAGGTCAGCTTCGCGCCGTGGCTCTTGACCTGCGCCAGCAGCCAGAAGGCGTCGGACTCCTCACGGGCGACCCGTGAGAGGTCGTAGAAGATGACATAGGTGGGTCGCACCTCGCCAAGCTCGGAGAGCATCTGCTGGAGCGCTTCACGTCGGGTGTTGGTCCCGGTCCGACCCGGCTCGATGTACTCCCGGACGATACGCGCACCCAACCCCGCGGCGTAGCTCTCGCAGGCCAGGCGTTGTGCCTCGATTGAGTACCCCTCCGGGTTATGGCCGGTGAGCTGTCCGGTGCTGGATACGCGCAGGTAAATCACCGCTGTGATCTCCGGGTCGGCGGCGAGGACCGTATCTGGTCTTGCAAGGGTTTGTGGCATATATTCTCCCTTCCTGGTTAATATGGCTTAACGATTTTCCCGTTAAGTCGTGATTTAAGCAACGTGTTAATTGGTAGTGCGGGCCGGTCAAGGTGTGAACCCCGACCGGCCCGCGTTGGCTCTACGTCAGCGCCTCCAGGCGCTCGGTGATGGCCTGCTTGCGCTCCCCGGCGCTGGCCTTGAGCGCTTCGTACTCACTCTTGGCCTCGTCGGCTCTGGATTTCGCGGCCTCGACCTCTCGGTCGATTGAAGCAATCGCACGCTCCAGGGCCGCCCTGGCGTCGGCCAGTGCGTCATCCGGTGTCGTCTCACGACGACGTGTCCGCGACGGTTTGGCGCTGTCGCCGCCCTCGATCTTTTTCTTGTGGGAGTAGTAGCTCCCACGTATCGAGTCATACGGCCTGCCGGTTTCCTCGGCAAGCTGTTTGAACGCGTCGGCCTTGTCGGTGCCGGTGGCGATGAGCTTCTCCGTCGCGTCATAGATTGCCTGGGCATTGGTTACTGCCATTCGTGTTCTCCTTTGGGTTGGATGGCCATATCGGCCCGCAGAAAGACTCAAAATCCTTTCCGCGGGCCGGAAGACCTCCAGCCCGACCGGGTGACGCGCCCGACAGGTTCATCGGGGCGCCACCCGAGAGGGTTGGTTAGCTGGGTGGCGTTGGGAAGTTGTCCCTCCAGTTGGCGGCGATAACTTCAACACCGGCGGAACTGATATACCAAGCCATCTCAAAGGCTTCGTCAATATCGTCCGCCACCAGATCCAGCGAGAAAACGATCAGGTGGTTAAACCGCTTGCCGCCTGTGGCGCTACGTAACAGCTGGTTGAGCGCGGGACGCCATGACTCGGATTGCCGCCCTTCGATGAACTCCTCCACGATCTCAGCGTGTGCTGCCACTGCCGTGCAGCGACAACGCGCACGCTGATAATCGATCGAGGGTCCATCCGGTGACTGATCCGGGCCGTGCGTCTCGGGCTCGCACAGGTAGATAGCTACGCGCGGCTTGCGCGGTTTCCACCAACCGTTCTCTCTGCGTTTTCGTATGTTAAGCATTACGTTCTCCTTCTTTTGGCCTCCTTTCGTTGTTGTTCGTTCGAGCGGACTGCCGGGGGCCTTCATGGCAGTACCTCTCCTGTGCCGCTGGCTGCGGCCCAGTGGGTGAGACGGGCGCAGGCGATGTCGACGTACTCGCCCTGGCGTTCGATGCCGAGGAAACGCCGGCCTTCGAGCACGGTCGCTATCCCGGTGCTTCCGCTGCCCGCAAACAGGTCAAGGACGGTGCCTCCCGGTGGCGTCGCCAGCCGCGCCAGCCACCGCATCAGCGCGAGCGGCTTGACGGTCGGATGTACGTTTCGTCGGATGCGGGGCGGGTGAGCCTTGCCGGTGTAGAGCTGAAGCGAACGGGCCGGGAAGGCTTCGAGCCCTGCCTCGCGCTCTCGACGTGTGGCTTTGGCGCAGAAGAACATTCGCGCGAACCCCTCATGCTGTTGCTCCAGTATTTGCGCTGGACAGTCCGCGGCGCACTCGGCCTCCGTGCAATGCTCGCTGTGGGACCAGATGACGTGGCTAGGCCAGCGGCCATCCACGCGGGACGCCTCGGTGTTCAGCGCCCCGGTGCCCCACGCCGCAAGGTTCTGAGGGGTCGTGCCTTCAAGCGGCGCCCGCGCCAAGATGATCGGCTCAAACGCGGGTTTGAGCGCCGTGGAGAATCCACCGGGCAGGCGTCCGCCTTTCGGCATCCCCTGAGCGTGCATCCAGAGGAGCTGGTCACGGATCTCCAGTCCTGCCTCCTCAAGCCCTCGCGTGAGCGCGTGCGCGGTGCGGGGAGCACCGAACGCAACGATGTGGCCTCCCGGCTTCAAGACTCGGCGGGCTTCGGTAGCCCAGCTGCGTGTCCACCAGGCGAACGCCTCGTTAGGGCCGAGCCGCTTTTCTGCACCGACCGCCTCGCGGATGGCTTTGCCGTCCCAGGCGTTCCCGGCGATGTCGATGCCGTAGGGCGGGTCGGTGACGATCGCGTCGACCGAGTGCTCAGGCAGCTTCCCGAGGAGCGCGAGGGTGTCGCCCTCGATTAGCTTCCAGCGGTCGCTGGCGTCGCTGTAGATCGCGACCTTGCGTCCTGCGCTCATTGCTGCGCCTCGCCGGTGAGGACACTCACGGCCTGTCCGGCCGTGGTGACGAGGAATAGCTGGGGGGCCTTGGGAGGGAGGTTTTCGAGCACGCGCTGGATTGCCTGCGCCCGGTGCTCATCGGGGGTGATCCAAGCGACCCGTGGCGCGACGCCGTGGGTGCGCTTGGCCTCCCCGGAGCGGTGGTAGTCAAGGTGCTTGCGGGCTTTGCGCTCGATGGTCGGTAGCGCCTCGGTTGCCATGTCCAGCTCCAGCAGCCACGAGCGGACGTACTCGCTGGCGCCGAGCCGCGTGTAGGCGTCCGGCTTGCAGATGTGGCGCACCCCGAACCCGGCCATGTACGGTCGCCAGCACTCGGGCTCGGGGTCGTAGGCGAGTAGCTCGCACTCCCCGCGCCGGTCCCGCTCGACCAGTTCGACGTAGACGCTGGCGATGGCGAGGGTGTGCGCGAGGTGTCGCTCGCCGGGGGTGTGGGGGTAGCGTGCCCGTCGTGTTGAGCCCTCGGTTGCGAGGAGCCGCTGGCCGGCGATGCCGACCGCGAAGGTCAGGCCCTGGCTACCGGAGCGCACGCCCCCGACGCGACGTGCGAGTGGCGCGAGGACTCCCATGCGGTTGAGGCGGGCCAGTCCGTGGCGGGCCAGCCGCGCCCTGGTTTCGGGGGAGCCCTCGGGCCAGAACAGCCGCTGGAGTTGCCTGCCGCTCAAGACCCGGAAGCGCGCGACCGCCGCAAGGATTTCCAGGTCACGAGGCGAGAGGTGTTCACGGATACGGGCGAGCTGGCGGACAGTGATGTGAGGGGAGGACCGACGGTCTTTCGTCGGAGAAACCGCCGCAGACGCGGCACCGGCCGTAGGGATGCGGCTGGTGGTACTCGACGCGGGCGGATAACCGGGCGGATAGCTCACGCGTCCCTCCTCTCCAGGCCCAGCGACTCGTCCTCGGCACCGGCTGGGGTGTCTGTGGTGGCCGGTTGCGGCTGTGGGCGAGCGCCGTACTGGCGGGCTGAGCGGTCACGGATCGCCGTGGCCTGCCCGGTCACGGGTGGCAGTGGCTGGGTGCGGCCGGTGGCGACTGATACGGCGCTGCCGGCTCCGGTGCCGACACGCGCGGCGACCTCGAAGCTGCCGAGCGCCATCAGGTCATCCGGGGTGATGCCGGGGAGCTCTCGTGCGATGGCTGGCGCTTCGGTTGCCCCGGACCTGAACGCGATCAGGGTCGCCAGGTTCCCCAGGATCGCGGCTCTGGCCGGTTCCGCGACGCGCCCTGCGGTCTGAAACGCGACGGTCAGGCTGGCCCCGAGTCCTCTGGCGCGCTCTGCCACCAGCTCGATATCGCTCGGCAGGCCGCCCGCGACGGTCGCCAACTCATCCACGTATATGTTCAAGAGGTGCCGTTGCTCTGGGCGTACCGTGACGCGGCGCTCGATCGCGTTCCACGCTGCCAGCATCACCGCCGACCCGATCAGCGGTGCTGAGGCACCCAGCGCCCCAGGCGCCAGCGACACCAGCACGAAGCGCTTTTCCTCGAGCAGCCGTTCGACATCGATCCGTGGGTCCGGGCTCGCGACAACGGCCCTCACACGAGGCCGAGACAGCAGCGCCATCACGCGCGCCAGCGGAGCTTGCACGACATCGACCTTTGCCGCCGGCGACAGCGATTCGTAATGCGCCCACGACTGGCGCAGAAACTCGTCGCTCAGCCTCTCGACCGCCGCGTGCCGGTAGCCCTCGTCGTTGAACAAGCGAGCGAGATCCAGCAGCGTCGCGCCAGGGATCTCGGTCAGGGTCCTGAGGCCAAGCCGCCCGAACGTTTCGGAGCGGATGCCCCACTCAGGGAACATCGCCTTGAACGTACGGATCAGGGTGTCGGCGCGGGCGTCCGGGTCACCGCCACGCAACACGTCCAGCCCCGCGATGCGGCGCGAGTCATCCCCAGCATCAAGGACCACGATCCGGTGAGCGTGCCGAGCCGGGACACGGTCAAGGACCGTTGTCACGAGGTCGCCCTTCGGGTCGATCACTAGCCCGCCGTGGCCGGCTTCAATGTCACTCAAGATGGAGTTGGCGAGCAGCACACTCTTACCGACGCCGCTGGGTCCGATCACCGCCACGTGATGGGTCGCAGCCTGCGGGGAGAGCGCGACCGGCCGCTCGCCGCTCCAGTCCCGTGCCAAGAACAACCGCCGTCCCTGGCGCTCAAGTGACCGTGACGCCAGGATCTCCGGGGAGCCGACCTCAACCCCCGGCACCGGCTCACCCAGCGGCAGCCCCAGCAACGGCATGATCTCCGCCACCGACAGCCAGCCGGATGAGCGACCCACCTTCGGCAGCGCACCAAGCGTCCGGCTACCTCGCTCATACGTCACCCGGATACCACCAGCAAACCCACGACGACTCCTCAGCACGTTCTCGATGTGCGAGGCCAGCTCGCGGGCACGACTCCGCGTTGCCGCCCGGATCACGATCAGGCCGGCAACCGAAAAACCGGGCGTGTTCGTCTTGGCTGCCCAGCTCTTTGAGATCTCCTTCTGACGAAGTGTCGGCTCGGGCGGTTCGCGGCGTGGGCGCGGGCTTCCCGGCGACAGCGCCCAGCGCAGCGCCACAACCTCATCTCGACGCAGACCCACCAGGCCGGTCAGGAGTGACCGTGACGCGCTCGCCGGATCACCCGTGAGCAAGAAGCTCGGCGTCTGGACGAACAACCGCAGTGTCAGCGTCGCGCCCTCGCTCGGGCTGCCCTGCGCGTCAGCGATGCGCAGCGACGGGACCGCCCCGATGAGCACGGCGCGCACCGACTCCCGCGTCGCCTCGGGTACGAGCAGGCTATGCGTGATGCTGCCCTCAGTCGCGAGTGTTTCGGTGACTAGCTCGGTGGTGTAGGGCAGGCCCGATAGACCATTCCAGACGGCCACAACCTGTGACTCATCAAGCCCAACCGGATAGCGAGTACTGAGCCGACGCCTGGAAGCTCTCATTTTCTCGGTCTGGGTGTACTCGAAGCCGACAGCCGCAGCGAGCATCGCTGAACCGCCGCCACCAACCGCTACGAGAGAAAGTAGCTCAGTGTTCACGCTCGTCCCTCGCTGTCTTGGTGCGGTCGTTTGCTGGGCGAGGGTGCGGGACGTTTAGGCTTATCCTCAGCTGTCCGTTCCCGGCGCTGCTGGACGAGTCGTTTCCCTTGCAAAAAATATACGTAGGCGAGCAAATCGGTGTCGATCTCCGTGCGCCTAATGCCCTTGATATGAATTCTCCGTGCCATAAATAAATGCACCTCCTTTCTGTCAGTTGTTGTTACATGGTTTCCCTCCTTGTTCGTGTTTTGTTCGGTATTGAACTCCCTGAGTATTGATCAACTGAAATGGTTGAGTCAAGGACTTTTTTGTGTCATAAGGACTGAAACCGGCTGTGCTTCAAGTCGGACAAGTACGTCGCCTGTGGGCTATCTCGGTCCGGTCCACCACCACGCGATGCGAACCAAACAGGCCGTGAGCCCAAGGGCCACAATCGGCACGACCAAGGCATCAGCAAGAGCGATCAGGGCGCGGCTGCTGGCAGCAAGTACAAACAGCCCGACGAGGCCGAGCAGCGCTGCTTGCAGCAGCTTGTTCATAGCTGGCTCCCGCCGGTCAGATGATCCATCGCCTCACCCAGCAGCGCATCGGTGGCGTCCCGCTCAAGCTGGAGGTTGGCGTTGGCGCAGCGGAGTTCCTCGCTCGTATGCTCCGAGCGGCCTAGCTTCTCACGCAGCCGACTGTTCTCGCGCACGAGTTCCCGGTTCCACCGACACACGTTCTGGAACTGCTCGTGCTCGGTCATGACTATCCCCGTTGATCCGCGCGGGCCATGCGCTCGGCGGTGTCGCGGCGGATCTGACTCATGTTCCCTACGGCTTCAAGCGTTCTACGTGCCTCAGCGCACGCGCCCCTGGCCTCCTGGTACAGGTCGAAGTAGTGCGTGACTTCGACGTACAGCCACGCAACGATGACCAACAGGGTCACAATCAGGACTGCCTCGGCGTAGACGGCCAGATGCGACAGCCGCAATCCGAAGATGATGAGCGCTGACATCTAGTCCTCCTGAAGCTTGCGCAGCTCTCGACGAATGCCGTGGATGCCGTCTTCGGCGATGCCTTCCAGAGCCTTGGCGGCGCGAGGGCGATGGTCGATGCGTTCTTCCAGGTCACTGACGATGGCGTCGCCCTCGCCGAGTCCATGACGGGTTGCTATGCCTGTATCGCTGACGCGGCCGTTGGTGCGTTCGCGGCGCGCTACGTCGTATGCGCGAGCGAGGAGCAGCTCTGCCTGGATAGCCCCGGCCTGCTTGATGAGGGCTCGCTCGGCGCGGGTCATCACGAGGCCGCTGCGGTGGGCGGGAACTAGCTGGTTGCGGGGCATTGAGGTTCCTTTCTCGGTTGTGGGCTCATGGTCAGCCCATGAGAGCATCTGAGCTTCCAGTCCGCAAGAGACGGAGAGGGCCAAGGCGAATCCACCTGGGGAGGCGGTGAAGTGGACTGTATGAAAGCCTGCTCAGGTTCCGTCTTGACTATGTGGTAGGAGGCGAAATAGCTTTTACTTCGTTGTGTTCCGTCCGAGCGAGCTGAGATTCTCGTTTTGTTCGGGTCCCCGCTCTAAATCACTTATTGGAGAAGACAGTGGACCCGTACGTCGTTTTGCCAACACCGAAGGACGTTGAAGAGGAGCTCAAGCAGATCGTTCAGCACCTCGATCGCTGGCCGGGCTTGTCTCTACCCGCGTTGCGCGCCCTCCCTTCCGTCCACTTCTGGGAACCACCTCCCGAGGAACGCTCTCGTTACGAGCAGCTATCAGCTCGGACGTTCAGTAACGCGGCGATCAGTCAAAGGATCAGGGACGCGATTCTGCGATTCGCTGTCGAGAAGGATCGGAGGGCGCTCGGAAGCATCTTTGGATTCCTGGAGCCAAAAGACTCATTGACAAAGCGTCGCAAGGATGCTGCCAAACATCGCGGGATAGACCATGAAAGCTTCCGGACCGGCACTGAGTCCAAACTGATCCGGGATCTTGCTGAAGAGATGTTCCGGGGCGAGCTGGAATGCTCGGAACGTGCACGTGCATCGTTGCTATTACGACAAGTCTAAGAAATACAGCCTTGACGGAGCGCTCGGCGAGAGCGCAGACTAGAGGGGCACCTACTGTTGCGTTGTAGCGATACCTGATCTGTCGCGTGTGTCTCTGAAATTGGTTCGGGGGCAGGCTAGGCAGATCAGGAGGCAGAATCGTGAGCGATGCAGACTCATCTCCAACCCAGCCGGGCGTGGAGTCCGCGGCGCCCGAGACCGTGGATGCCTACTGGCTGGTAGGCGAGCAGCTCGTCATCCTCGGCCGAGAGTGGACGCATGGGGAGCAGTCGGGTTGGACCGCCGAGCGCGTACTCGTGCGTGTTGATGGATACTCAAATTTCGGGGAGATAGAGAGCGAGAGTCAAGTGATGTTCCCCGAAGTATCGAGTGAGAACATCAGCCGGATGCTGGCAAACGGAGAACTCCAGCAGATACCCCATCCATTCCCAATCCCAACCCCGCTCCGCGCCTGCCTAGGCAATGTTCGCCACGGCGCTTCTCTCGATCTCCACGAGTAGCGAGCCGCCGCCCCCGGCGCTCACATGAGCGTCCGGGGGCCTACCATTTCTACCCGTGTTTGACAGGCATGTGAGACGGCAGTTCCGGTGGGTCGAGCTGGATCAGCTCAGCCGTTATCCCTGCGTTCCCATAGGCGTTGAACCGTGAGGCATGGCAGCCATAGAAGTGAGAATCACATATCCCTGTTCCGATGGTGGCTTTGGTGCTTCGGCTCCAGACTCCCCGCTGAGATGCAGACGGCGTTGGGCTCCCAGCGGCCTGGCGAGTCCTGTAATACAGCCGTTCCGTCTTCGCCCTCCCACGTTCGAGGACGACGCTTTTTCGCAGGAATAGCCAGCGGTTGAATCGCTGTGTGGGAGTCTGCCCGCCTGGGGCTTCGGCCTCAAGGTCGGTGACGATGCACTTGCCGTGTAGCAGGTGGGAGCTGGTGCAGCGCATCGTAATCCTGGCTTCTCCATTTGGCCGAACGGTCAGGTTGGAGAGGTAGACGTAGGTTGGCGGCGGCGGTTCGGCATGGCTGACATCGAGAGTGGCACTCCCGATCGGTACGGGCGCAGCACCATAGCTCTCGGTAGTCGGTGGGAAGGCTGGATTCAAGACGACAATCTTCGTCACGACACAGGGATAGTGCGAGCAGATCACGGCGTCAACCATGACCGAGCCAAGGCGCAGAAACCGCTCGTAGGCAGGCCGGGTCCTCTTGTTCATCGAAAACCAGACCGTACCGCTGCTCCCCACCGGGATCACCAGTGGGTATAGGTTCACGCCTACGCCTTGGTGAGACAGCGGATAGAGGGAGCCTCCGCCATACGCCACCTGGTCAGGGCCGTCGGCTACCGGCTGAGCGAGACTCGATGTCTTTTTGAGCCCCCCTTCGCCTCCGAAGGCGCAGCTCCCTGATGGGGAGGCGAGACAGTGGACGCTCAACTCAATGTCATCCGCGTTGATGACCCGTACCATCTCCCCAATAGTGACCGTGGTGCCATCGGAGGCGGTGTAGGGAGCTGGCGCTGTACTCGCGCTGGCAACAGGTATGACAGACGGACACGAGGCCACGGTCAAAACGGACACGAGGCAGACTCCCAACGCGCCCAGCCGCCGCGCCCTTCGCCTCTGGCCTGCCCGCATAACCATCGCCTCTTTTCGTCGCCGATGAGAGGGCTATGCGGGCACGGCAAACGCCGTGAGGAGGTCGCCGCCGCGCCCGCAAGTCCCCTCTACTGGAATGTCATGGCGGTGAAACGTAGCGCATTGTCAGCAGTCTTGTCTACTGCAATGTCATTGCTCCGTGACCGGGCGGCGGGAAGGCTGGCGGCATGTCCGCCTCCCCAGCCTTCCAGACGGCCCTCGGCCTCGCCGTCAAGGCCCGCCGCGTGGAGCGCGGGATCACCCAAGAGACGCTCGCCAACGACACCGAGTTGCACCAGCGCTGGATCTCCAACGTCGAGACCGGCAAGCGCAACCCCAGCTACGCCAGCCTCAGACGATTGGCGGCAGGACTCGGACTCACCGCCTCCGAGCTGCTGGCGCGGGCCGAGCAGATCGAGGTTGGCGAGCTGCACGCTGCCGACGCCGCGCGCTAGTCCACCGACGCAGATTCTGAGGGGGCCGCGCAGCTGAGATGCACGACCGTTGCCGCATCCTCGGGCACGCCCGGATCAAGGCAGCGAGGATCGGTCGGATAGACCGGGGCTCCGCAGATACAACAGCTATGGAGCGGTGTGTTGAGCCAGGCTTCGACGGCCTCGGCACGCTCTGGCGGTAGGTAGTCATAGAGATCAGTGGGCATCGCCGAAGCGAACCATGAGTCCCGCTGATAGCGCAACCTGTGCGCCCGCCACTCACCGACAGGTCACACCCGCGCGTGACAGAGCGGCACCGAATCGCGCGCAAGCACACGTTGACCTATCAGGTCACGCAGCTCTACCGTGCCCGGCTCCAATAACCAAGCGCCTCGACGCGGCTGATGACCGCGCCGAGGCCGGACACGAAGGAGCTGTGTACTCCCCATGCCCAAGACGAAGCCTACGCCTGAGCTGCCGTCGAATGATCTGATCCTGGCCTCGATTGAGAGGGCGGTCTGCCACCGTGGCCGTAACGAGCCGGAGTCGCTCAGCGATATCAAGGAGCACCTGGGGCTCCCGCACAACGGCTGGACGACCCAGCAGTTGCGCCCCAAACTCGAGGAGCTCGAAGCCGCTGGCCTGATCGAGCAGTCCCGCATCCGCAGCAGACCCGTGTGGACGCTCACCGGCATGGGACACCGGCGGCTCGGCATCGTCCGCGATGGCCTCACGCTGCCCGAGTCAGGCCAGCACCGCAGATGGCGCGAAGCCCAGGCTACCGCCAGCGAGCGAATCGCCGGACTCCGCGCCGACATGCGCGGCGTACTGGACGAGGCCATCGCTCTACTCGAAGCCGAGCGCGAATCCGACTCAGCCACCTTGTACGAGCTCGGCGAGCGCCTCAACACCCGATGCCGGCGGGTCGCTTCAGCCACCTACATCCTGCGTGAGTGGCAGGAGCCGGACGACTCAAGCCCCGACATCGACGAGCCACCGTACAACCAGCACGGCCGACGCTTCCCCAAAGGATGGGACCGCGACTGAACGTCGCGCACCGGCACTTGTGCGACGCTTGCTGAGGGAACTTTATATCTCCGAGACTCTGCCGGGTCTTGTCAGCTACGGTGCGCATCGCCAGAGTCGAGCGCGAATCGCTCCCGCGAACCGACGCGCTAGTACGTCCGGGCTAGATGCCAACATCTCGCGCATGGATGGCTCTGGGGAAGAAGGCGACGGTCATTTCTTGACGTCGCTTTGGCATGGTCGTTTGAATCCAGGCCGTAATGTCTCGCTACACGAGGTCATCGGCTGGACAGGAGCCGCGGCTCTCCTCGCGGCGTTCGCGCTTGCATCTGCCAAAGTCGTTCGACCGTCTTCGGCCGCATACCTTGTGCTGAACTTGGGTGGGGCCGGTGGTCTCGCGTACTCGTCGTTCTCGCGGGAAGCGTATCCTCCCGCAGTCCTCAACCTCATATGGGCCGTGGTCGCCGCGTTCTCCCTGTTCGTCCTCGTCATGCCTGTGTGACCGGTCCGAAGCTAGGGCTCTCGATCGCCCAAGCCCTCTCATGTATGCCGCCAGACGAGATTCCACAAGATCAGGCAACCAACACACGGCGTCGCCGAACGCTGATTTCACAGGTCCTAGTCGCCGGCCTCATAGCCGTCGCATTCTCTGAGCCAGTAGACCCAGTAACTAAAGCATTCAAATCACATGGGGTGAGCCTGCACAGTCTCGCGTGGCTAGTTATCTATGTCGCCACGGCTCTCAGGTTCTTCATAGGAGACATACTGCATCTTGAGGAGGCCGACCTCACGACTCCCGAGGCAGAGGTAAAGTGGTTTTGGGACTTCTCGTTCATCATCGCCGAGTGCCTGATACTCATTTTCGCCGGTACTGTCACCAGTATCTACATCGATACGCATGTTTCCTTTGTCGACTACTTGCTCGTCCTCTATGCCGTAGATATTATCTGGCTTAGTTCGTTCCCTCTATTTCACGCTCTTGGGCAACCCCATCGCTTTCCCAAGCTTTTTGGCCGGATGGTCCGCCGGAAGCACATATCGTTCCTTGAACTCGGCTGGATTTTCATAAACGCCACGCTCGCTTTCATCTTGTGGGTGCTGGGGCTTATTTGGCACCAGCATTCCGCGTCGAATCGGACGCTCGTGGGTCTGCTGGTCGCGAACATTGTGGCATTCTGTTTCGACGTGTTTCTGAGTGTACGCGATCGGGAAACGGTAACTGATTCGCCATCGCCGTATGGCTCGTAGACTGATTTCGACCTGGGGGATGATTGGCGCGGCGAGCGCCCGAGACGTCGTCGCTTCCACGGCAGGACCTGCCTGGCGTGTGACCGATCTACTGCCGACTTCGGCCGTCGGCCGCGTGACATTCGACGCACGCGATGCTTTGCCCGATCACCATTTCGCTTCGGTCATTGCGTTGGGCGATGATCTCACCGCCGCATCAGTGATGCTTACTGCCGTTCAAGCCGTTTTGGCAGCCAAATTGGACTACCTCATCGTCGTGACCCCACAGCCAAACGCCACACGTCAGCTCCTCTCACTTGGCGAGCACGACGAGATCCTCGCGGTGTTGGCAGCGCTCGACGTGCGACGTATACAACTCTGGACGACATTCGACGCACATGCCTTTCGTGAACTCTTGGATCGAACAGGAGAGCATCTGAACGGCTAACCGGTCCCAGTGTCTGTTCTGACTGATGACAACCGTCAGGCGACATAAGAAGTGGTACAATAGAAGAGCTAACTAGAGGAGTTCCAGATGCTCAAGGAGAGGGCAGAAGCAGGCATAAATGCTGCCCTTGCTGAAGCAAAGCGGTCACTTCATGATGGGGGCATCCCGATAGGTGCAGCCCTCGTGGATCGCGACGGGCAGGTGATTGGACTCGGACATAACCGCCGCCTCCAGGACGGGAATCCGATGCTGCACGCCGAGATCGACTGCCTTGCGCACGCAGGGCGTCAGCACAGCTATGCAGGTGCGACGCTCTATTCAACGCTCATGCCGTGCTACATGTGTGCTGGAGCGATAGTCCAGTTCGGGATACGCTCAGTGGTCGTCGGCGAGTCACGGACTTTCACGGGAGCCGCCGAACTGATGCGCAAGAAGGGGGTCGACATCATCGATCTCGACGACGCTGTGTGTCGCGACCTTCTCCGCACCTTCATCGTCGGTCACCCGGACCAATGGGCGGAGGACATCGGTCAGGCCGAGTGACTTACCGCTAAAGGCTCTACCGCAGGTGCCTTGTGATGGGACGTCGCGCACAATACCGGTTGTGCGACGCGGCAGCGTCGACAGTCCCTCGAATCGTCCGCTCAATGCTGGAACAAGCGTAAGACAGACAGGCTCTAGTGCAGGCTAAGAAGGTGTGCTTTGACCTGCTCGAGGAAATCGCGAAACGCATCGGCGGCCGTTCCCTCATGTGTCTCGCTGGGACCGTCCTCCGATGTGCTGCTTTCCCGTGAATACTCATGTACCGCACCTTCGACAAACTCGTCGAAGGTGCTCTTCGGCCCGATGAACGAAAAGATCGTCTCAAACAGCCCAACCTTCGGTTGACCCTCAAGTGGGATCTCGAACTCGAACGGCTCACGGCGCACCCACCAACCCGCGAACTCGTCCTGCACCGTGTCGCGGAAAAAGATGCGCGTTGGATCACGGTGACGCACTTGCGCCATGATCGCTCCCAGACCGAGATCACCGCGGTCCGTTGATCTCCCCTTCAGCGACACTCCCGACCTCTGCTGATCAGCGCGGAGCAACTCGATCGCTTCGTAGACTTCGGGCAACAGCGCTTCAGCGTCCTTGCGTGCGATCCGCTGCCGAGATTCGCGCTCTCGTTCGGCCACTTCGGCATTAGCCTGAGCGTGTTGAGTTCGCTCGTTGCGTGCCTTGTCCACTTGGTCTTTGAATCCCATGCTGGGTAGAAGTTAATCATAAGGAGCACCGTCCAGTCGAGCACGGCGGCCTCTTTTGTCGCGCACCGCCGATTGTGCGACGTGAGAGCGCACCGCGGCTATGCGATGTGCTGGGTGCGCCCAATGCGATCTTCGGGCTCTGGGAAGACCTGCCCGGCGGGGGACATGCCCGTCTCCTCCCGCGTCGCTACATATAGTGCTTTGAGCTCCTTGTTGAAGCGCTCGTGCGGGGTCTCCGGCAAATACTCAGCACCACGCGGATCAACGCCCGTTTCAGACTCCTTCCAGATCGCCCAGACATGGCGCAACGCATACCGCCCCGCTCGCTGGGTCTCAGTTGATCGACTCAACAGTCGCATCCGCTCGAATGCGATTTGGGCGTCTTGGTGAGCGGACTGAATGCGCTCAACGAGCCCAAGTTCCGCCTCAGACGAGAGCGAGGCGAAGCCCTCCGAGAGATATCTGATTCGGATGAGCGCCGCACTAAAGTCAGCGCATGCCGCACGGAGTGATTCCTCGCGGCGGCGCTGTGCCTCAATACGTGGTCGCACGAGCGTTGTGCCGGTCGAGACCATGCCGCCAATAAGTACACCAAGTAGACCGACTACGGCACTGTCCATAGCAAGAAGTGTAATCCAGTCTGTACCCGAGCGTGCTGTCGCCAGATGCCGCTTGTGCGACGTTGCCGACAAGTGCGTAGTTCAAGCGATAGCTGTGCGAGCACGCTGAAGATCCACCACATTTTCGCGTGCATCGTCATGATCCTCGGGCAGCGAGAGCATCCGGGCGACTCTTCCCACCGGCATTCCAAATGACTCAGCGAGCTGACCTAGAGAGGTCCCTGCGGCGGGTAGCGTAGCGACTGCTCGCGATAGAAGTCGCGGTCGCTCGGGAGGACCAATCTCGATGGGCTCGCGTGTTCTCCATCCTGCGGCACTCAACCGACGCATTGCTCGCGTGTAGTCATCTGGGCTCAGGACCTTGAGGTGCTTTGCGCGAAATAGAGCTGCTTGCATCGATACACCCCACGTCTTGGCCGTGTCCTCCAATGCGGCGAGGTCGCCTGGGTGGCGGGGAAGGAATGGCTCGATTTCCTCGGCTGGCATGAGGAGGGCAGACGCAAAGCGATGTGCTTGTTCCTCTTGTAGTCGCTGATCAGGAAGGCGGTTCGCGTGTAGTACGAGGTGTCCGAGCTCGTGAGCCATATCGAACCGCCTCCTCGCCGCGATTCCCTTGCTCGTACAGAGCACCACCACGGGACGCTTGCTTGTGCGGATCGAGAAGGCATCCATCCCTGGGTCGAAACTGCCGACCGCTGCGACCAATACTCCGCCCGCCTCGGCTAGATTCACCACGTCTGCGATCGGACCGGCAGGCACTCCCCAATCGGTCCGCGCTTTGGCGGCGACAGCCTCGATCGCGTCCGCGGAAGTCTCGTGATCGGCAGTGATCAACTGCTCTACTCGGACGGGTGGCATCTCGACGTATTCGTCAAGCATCTCTCCGATCTCGCTAAGCAAGAGGGCATAGGCTGAGGCTCGATCTCTTTCCACTGCTGGGGTTCGGCTGAGAGCCCGAAAGAACGGCTCGGACTCGGTCCGGACTTTCAGCGGCCGTGCCAGGAAGGCGGGGCTGACCTTGAGTACCATGGTCAGCCGTTCGAGCGTCTCAGGGGCGGGAGCCGCGGCCCCCGCCTCGAACTGCGAGACAGCGGAGGCACTGACTTGGAGCTCGTCCGCAAGTGCTTGCTGAGTCAGGCCGCGAAATCGTCGCGCTAGGTCAAGGCGCTCAGGGGACAGCAGACGGCGACGCACAGATGGCACGCTAAACAAAGAACTGCTACCCATGGTCCTACGCTGGCGCGCGGGGTCTTACTTCAAGTGCCTCACGTGGTCGGTCGCTAAACGGCACGATCGGCGGACGCACTGGCAGCGGCTCGACACCTTCGTCGGGCTGGTCTAGGCGCTCGATCCAAGCCCAGCGCTTGTGATTGGACTCGTTGAAGATCCAGGCTCCGAGATAACACTTAACGAAGCCATCGCGCGCATTGCCGAAGTGTCCCAGGGTCAACGAGTTGAGCGCGAAGCTAGATGCGTCAGGCGGACGCTCGACCGTCTCAAGCGCGAAGAGACGCAACTGGTTCTGCTCGCCGAAGCCTCGCTTGAACGGACTCGAGTCGGGAAAGCTCTGGAGGATGTCGTCGCTCGCAAGATGACCGAGCCCGTAGACGCCAATACGGAGTGGGCCAATGTGGACTTCGTAGGAACCGTTGTTCTCGACGAGACTGATGCTTTCATCTTCGGCAAGCTCCTGAGCCAGCGCGTACCACTCATGCTTCCAGACCTTGAGCCCAAAGAGCTGCGCGTCGTCTCCGCGTGTCTCCCGGTAGTCAGCGACGTTTGCCTCGTAGACAAGCCTTAGCGTGGTTTCTGCCGCGTCGATAAAGCGCTCAAGCGCGGAATGGTCGTCGCTGCCGAGGCGAGCTGCAAGCTCAGGAGGTATCCGAGGCATGAGTAGAAGGCTAGGGATGCCCTCGGACGACGTTATGGGCGGAAAAGTTAAGAACAATCCTCACAATCTCCTTCCTGATGTGGTCTCACGGGCGCGGAGCGGATCTAACGACCGGAGAGGCGCCTGATCGTGTCATTTACGTCCACCCCTGGCACGTCTGCTGACGGCGATCGGATCTGGACGCGCTGGTCAAGGTCTTCAGCCTTGCCTACGAGGACCATGCCCGATGTGAACTGCATCCGGAAGCCATCGATCTTGACGAGGCTGGTGTCCTTCTGGAATGGCACATCGGGATTGACGCCGGCGTCCCGCAGGGCCTCGACATATTTGGTTCGATCGACGGGCTCGAGATTGGTAGCTGCGAATTCGCGCGGCAGAAGATCAAGGTTGTTGTCCTGCATGGTGGCCAGCAGAGCGACTTGATAGCGGCCCTTCTTCTCGGGGTTGGTGATCTCCTCGTTGAAGTAGCGCTCGGAGATCTGCACGAAGTCCAGCGTGATCTTTTCGGGGTTCGTCTTGAGTTGGCAGCCAAGGAATGTCGAGAGGAAGAAGGTGGCGACACCTATACCGTCGTCCCGGCCGCGCTGGTCATCCGACACCCGACCAAACATCGAGTGCGACTGGCCAGCGGTCTTGAGCATTAGCAGGGAGGTCTTAAAGACCTTGGTCTTGTTGGTAAGGGTCAGTTCGCGCAGCAACTCCAGGTCCACGGTGCGTCGCCCGCGCTGGTCGGTGTCGATCTTGAAGCGCAGTCCCTCCTCGCGCTCCAGCTTCAACACCGATACGCACGGCCCGTCATCGGTACTGCCAAGCAAGACGGTCAACAGGCCCGAGGAGTTTCGCCCGCTCTGAACGGCATGCAGATGCTGAGCCACCTCCTGCGACAGCCCTACCAAGTGGCTCGGATCGGCCAGCAATCCAGATACGGCCTCACGGATGCACGGCGCGCCATCCGGATCGACCACGACCTCGACTCCTCGGCCGAGGCTCTTGATGATCTTGCCTCGAAAGTAGGCTGTCAGGCCGGCATCGAGCGTGATGGGCGCATCCGTGAGAACCGGCTCCTCGTCGTCACGGCCGCCTGGTGGCACGTCATGCACGATGGCGCTCATGATCCGAAAGCTATCCAGCTTCAAGCCCGATCCTCCAGAGCCGAGAGCGGTGAATCCAGAGCCGCCTGACAGGTCGCTAGGAACGTGTCACGGGCTGCCTCAAACTCGCTGAGTGCCGTCTCGTAGCTCGCGTGCTCCGGCTGGGAAACCAGTTCGCCCGCCGTGACGAGCCGGTCGCGAACCACGTCATACGCAACCACGATCGGATCATCGGCAGCTAGTCGCAATCGAAGGCGTTGACGGAGCGTAAATACCTGCTCCGACCACGGCCGCAAATCATCGAGCGCCTGCCCAGCCTGCTCCGCTTCCCATGCCTGTCGTAGCCGGGTGCCGCCTAGCCCCAGCACAGCGGCGGCTTCATCGAGCAGGCCACGCAGCTCATCACGGCGGGCTGCGGCCCGGTCGCGCAAGAACTGTGTTCGCGCTGCCCTCCTTGATGCCCAGGCCGTGGTAGAGGGGCCGACGACGCCCGACACGGTGATGCCGGTGATCGACGCGATGAGGGTCGTGTTTGCCACGGCCGGCACAAACTACTCTTTGAGTCGGATTCTTGGACTTTTGTAGTCTGAAGACCGATGATGCGAGTCAAACCCGCGTCGCCGCTGTCTTGATTGCCTCCGCCGCCCGTCGACGGACTTTCCGCCCGATCGGCTCCATCAGCGCCTCAAGTAGACTGTCCAAGGTGGGAGCCAGGTTCGCAGCTTGTCCCGAAGCTCCCATCGGCTCTGATGCCATGGGCCGGACACGCGGGGGGTTCGTCTGCCCGGAGAACGGCGACGGCCAAAGCCACGAATTCACAGTGAAAGAGCGTCAAGCTACAAGCTGGGCACTCACTCCACCGTGGTGCTTCCTTTCGAACGCGATTAGAGACACCGAGGGGTATCTCCAGGGGCCTGTGGTCAGGAGCTGAGTCTGGTCGTGATGTCGTCCGTCGCGAACGCATGTGTGCCCATCGTCGCCGCAGTTCTCGCCGCGGACGCTCAGCACGATCTCCTCGCGCTAGGCCCCATAACGCCGATCCGGCTGGCACGGATGTTGCCGCTCGTCAGAGTCAGAAACTGCCCTTGCGGAGCACTAGTAGCTGACGTACCGTCCGGAACGTGGAACCGTTCCGCTCTTAGCGATTCCTGGGGCAGTTGGTCAATCAATTCAAAAGGAGTCATTGGAAGCTATGAAACGTATGACAACAACAGCAATGGGTCTTGCGGCCCTTGTGATGATGCTTGCCCTTAGCGCGTTTTCCGCAGGGGCGGCTCAGGCGCACTTATTCTTATGGTCCGGAAGCTTGCCCGCGTTACTCTTAATCTTAAACGAGGGGCTGCAGAAATTTCAGGCGACCCTACCTAGCGGGCCTGTCGTCACATGTAAACATGCGTATTTCCATGGGCTAATAACAGAAGCTCGCCAGTTAACGGTTAAAGTGGTCGGCGAATATACAAAATGCGAAGCGTTCGGCAAAAGCACCGGTGTAAAAGTCTCGACCGCAGAATACGAACTCAACGCCGATGGAACCGCATCAGTTCTCAAACCGATTACGATCGAAGCTGCCGGAGCGTGCAAGATCGATATTGCATCGGGCTCGAACCAGAACCTCAGCACAATAAGCTATTTATTAGACATCTTCTCACCTGAAATTCACCGCCTCTTAGCACACGCCGATGTTGAAAAAATCACCTCCACCGTGTTAAGCCTTGGCGGCGGCGAAGGGCTGTGTGGCGTCCTAGGTGAATCGAAAGAAGGCGTATATCATGGGTTACTGTTAGCGTGGGTGCACGGACCTGGGAACCTTTTATGGCATTAGCCGGTCAGTAGCAAGTCTTGAGGCAGCAGGGAGGTTGGGCTGCGTTGTAGCCCAACCTCTCCTTGGTGAAGAGTGTGAAAGCTATTCGAGAGGGCGGAGGTCGATTCTAGATGCATATATGTTGGCGTATCTTGGCGGGCAGTGCGTCGGCATTTGTCGTCCTTCTGGCTACATCCACCTCAGCCTTCGCGATCCTTCCTGACAATAGAAGCTTCGAGCTGGTAAGTCCTGTTGAAAAGGGTGGGTTGAGTTTTTTGGCGAATCTCGCCGTTTCGGATGCGAGCGGCGAGCATGTAGTTGTCAGCGGTGGCTCCAAGAACGCGAGGCTGTCGAGCGGCGTGTCGTGGATGCTCGAGACCCGCACTTCGACTGGATGGAGTGGGGTGCAGATCGGCCCTTCTCCAGCAGGTGAAGCAACCTTCATACAGCAGTCACATGTTTCGTTCAACGGTGCCAGCCAGGACTTCTCCCGGTTTGCGTTCCAGACGTGGATGCCGCTGGATCCGCGAGATTCGACGAACGCCATGGGAGAGTATGTGCGCAGTGGCCCCACCGGACCGCTCGTGTGGGCTTCAGGCCCACCGGCTCCTGCTGTTCCGATGAGTGAACCACAGGAATGCGAAGGCGGGATCGAACCATTTTTCTGTACGACAAATGGGGCAGTTTTCGCGGGTGCTTCAGCCAATCTTCAGGATGTCGTTTGGGGCGAGTATCACCCCTTGGTCGCGCCTCCTGCTTCGCTCCCCGGGTATCCCGTCGACACTCATGAACATAGCTATGAGGTGTATGAGTCAGTCGATGGTGTCGATGAGCTCGTGGGGCTCGTGCCGGGCAGCAACGAACGCGAATGTACGCGTGGGAGCTGTGTCGTACCGCCATGCGGCGCCGCCATGGGCAACGCCGGCGGGGGCGCTCCTGCCGGGTTTGCGCCCGTAAAGGGGGCGGTCTCCGGTGATGGCACGCAAGTGATCTTCACAAGCCCCGACCCGCAACATGAAGGAGGCGCGCTTGGCTGTACCGCGCCCGAAATATATGTGCGCGACGAAGGTACCACTACTCTAGATGTGTCGGCATCCGAGCGGGAAGTCGCTGACCCGAATGGTCCGCAGGAAAAGGTGTATGCCGGCTCTTCTGAAGAAGGCGAACGGATCAATACGGTGTTCTTCACCTCTAGCGAGGAGCTCACCGAAGATGCCGATACGGGCAGCGCGGACGAAGGAAGGGATCTGTACGCGTACACGATGCCCACAGTCTCACAGCCCGGCATTCTGAAGGATCTCACGCCCGAAAACAACACGCCGAACTCGGGTGGAGTGGCGGAAGTCACGTATCTCGGAGCGTCGCGAAACGGCGGGATGGTGTATTTCACGGCGTCGAGCGTGCTGACAGCGGAACCAAACAGTCACGGGGAAGCTGCGCAGCCGGGTACGAGCAACCTCTATGTGTACGATGCTGGCACGGGACGCACAAAGTTCATTGCATCTGGCCAGGGCCTGGCTGGCCTGCATACTGGTCTTGCCTATGGCGACCCCATTACTGGCAGGCTGACTTCCCAGGTGACGCCAGATGGTCAGCATCTGGTATTTGCCTCCAGCGCGCGTCTCACCAGCTATGACAACTTCGGCCCCGAATGCAACGGTAGAGCGGTAGGCGGAGAACCCGTGCGTCAGCCAGGACCGTGCGTCGAGGTGTATCTCTACACAGCTCTGACGGGTGAACTGGTCTGTGTGTCATGTAACCCTTCTGGAGCCCCGCCGGTGGGGAGTGCGCGGCTGCCGTTGCGTTCTGAGGAAGGGTATCTTGACAATGCTCTGGAACCGGGTACGCTGCCGCTGCCGTTGGCTGTGAGCGATGATGGCGGTCGCGTGTTCTTCAGCTCGCCCGATCGTTTGACGAAAGAAGCCCCGATGCCCGTAACAACCAAGAGCTCGCAAGCGGGGATCGCGATCAACTGGGAATATGAACCAGATGTGTATGAGTATGAGAAAGGGAGCGTTCATCTGATCGCACCCGCGGCGGTGCTGTTGACGGCGACGCCGAGCGGACAGGACGTGTTCTTGGACACGTACGGCCAGCTCGTGCCGGAGGATCGGGATGGCTCGCCGGATGTCTACGACGCTCGGGTGGACGGCGGGTTTCCCGTGCTCGCGCCCTTCGCGTGCTTGGGCGTGTCGTGTCAGGGCACACCAGCTGCCCCGACGATCTTCGCGACGCCACCGAGTGCGACTCTCACGGGTGTTGGGGACTACCCGCCAACAGCAGGGCCGAAACCTAAGCGGTGTAGGAAGGGCTTTGTGCTACGGAAGAAGAGGTGCATGGCTAGGCCGAAGAAGAAGGGGAAGGCGAAGAAGGGGACCCATAGCCAGGCGGCGACTGGCACTGCTCACCGTGGCGAGAGGAAGGCACGATAATGGTGAATATGCGACACCACGGGCTGGCGCTGATGATTGTGCTTATTGGATTGGTAAGTAGTCCGGCCGCGGCCGCTGATGAAGGCGCTCCAGCGTGGAATATCACAGCCGAGACATTTCCAACGAACTTCACCCCAAAAGGCACAGGAATACCGGTTGAAGAAGCGAACATCAACACTAGTGGTAACACTCTTGAGCTCGTAGTACGTAACCTAGGCGCTACCACGATCAGCGGGCAGCTGAGGCCGATCACTGTGGCGTTCACGCTGAGTGGCGATGTGACGGCGGTGCAGACCGTAGGTGCTGAATGCAAGCAGCCGGCCGGCCCGTGTAGGGATACGGGGCTTCTGCAGCCGGGACAATCGATCGTGATTCAAGTGACGGTGAACGCGGGCGAACCAGGAGCCGGGATGAGCGCCGCGACGGTGTCGGGCGGGGAATCAGCCGGGCAGCCTATGGCTCCAGCGACGGTCTCACAGAAGCTGACGACGAGCTCCTCACCGGCTGCGTTCGGAATACAGCCAGGGAGCATCCTGGCGGAGTTCGTGGACGCTGACGGGGGCCCAGAGACACAGGCGGGGTCGCATCCCTACAATCTGAGCTTGAGCTTCGCGCTCGCAACAAAGCTGAACAACGAAGGAAGATATCGTGCGGCCGAGGATGTGAGGGATGTGGCGGTCGAATTGCCGCCGGGGGTTGCTGGCAACGAGCTGGCGGTGGAGCAATGCGCGACCCTGGTATTGGAAGAAGCGAAATGCTCGGGCGCGAGCCAGGTGGGGAGCATCCATCCGACGATCGCAGGCGGCATACTTCTGGTGCGGTTCGCGCTGGACAACCTACGGCCGGATAACGGGCACACAAACGAACTGGGGTTCAATACGAAGAACGGGTTCTCGGTGCACATGCCGACAAGCGTTCGTACCGGCAGCGATTATGGGCTGACGAGCATGTCGCCAACTATCCCGAACAGCGCAGGGTCGCTGTTGAGCGTGGAAGCACAGGTATGGGGAGTCCCGGCGGATCCGAGTCATGACAGCCAGCGGGTGCTCGCCGGAAACGTGGCGGAAGAAGTCCACTCAGAAAACCCGCGGGTCAAGGAAGAATCGGGTGGCCATACGTCGCCTCTGCCCAAGGTGGCGCTCTTGACGATGCCGAGTGAGTGTGGTAAGCCGCTTGTGTTCAAATTCGCGGCAGATTCGTATCTAGCCCCGGGCCGGGTTTTGCCGGACGGAACCCCCGACCTGAGCGACGCGAACTGGAAGACGTACACCGTCACCCAGCCGGCGATGACGGGCTGCGAAGAGCTGCAGTCGTTCACGCCTCATCTGACGGTCGCGCCTGCGACGACGTACTCGGATACGCCGGCGGGCACAACTGTCGAAGTGACGGTGCCGCAGGGTGAAGGATTGACTAGCCCGACCGCCTTGGCGACATCCACCCTGCAGAACACAAAGGTCACGCTCCCAGCGGGTATGGTCGTGAGCCCTGGCCAGGCGAACGGGCTCGGGGCATGTCAACTCTCCGAAGACGGGGTCGGCACGACGGGTCCGCCGTCCTGCCCCGGCAATTCGAAAGTCGGGACGGTTGAAATCGAAACGCCGCTGCTGCCAGACAAGCTCGAAGGCAACGTGTACGTCCTGCAGTCCAACCCGCCGAACCTGAAACTCCTGGTCGCGGCGTCTGGGGATGGCGTGAACCTGAAGCTCATCGGGGATGTGCATCTCGACGAAGCGACGGGCCAGCTCACGTCGACGTTCTCGGGGACCCCGCAGCTGCCGTTCACGCATTTCCGGCTGGTGTTCAGTGGTGGTGCGCAGGCGGCGTTGACGACTCCGCCGTCGTGTGGGGTGTATGCGTCGACGTCGGATTTCACGCCGTGGAGTAGCCCGGAGACCCCGGACTTTCTGTCGTCCAATGCGTTTGGGCTGACCGCTGGCCCCGGTGGCTCTCCGTGCGCTTCGCCGCTGCCGTTCTCGCCGACGTTGACGGCGGGCGTGACGACCGCTCAGGCGGGCGGCTATACGGGCTTCTCGATGCTGCTCTCCCGTGGTGATGGGGAACAGCGGATCGAGGCGCTGCAGTTCACGGCGCCGCCGGGCCTCTCGGGTGTGTTGGCGAGTGTCCCGTTGTGCCAGGCGCCGGAGGCGGCGGCTGGTACGTGCGCGTCGGCGTCGCAGATTGGGCATACGATCGTGGGTGCGGGGGCGGGCCCGGCCCCCCTGTATATACCGGAGGCTGGGCATCCGCCTGCGCCGATTTACTTGACGGGCCCATATAGGGGCGCCCCGTTTGGCTTGTCGATTGTGGTGCCGGTGGTGGCGGGCCCGTTTGATCTGGGGACAGTGGTGGTGCGTGCGGCGATCAGCATCGACCCGCGCACGGCGCAGATCGTCGTCACGACAGATCCGCTGCCGCAGATACTCAACGGTGTCCCGACAGACCTGCGCCAGATCAACGCGGTGATCGACCGTGGCGGGTTCATGATTAACCCGACGCACTGTGCGCCGATGGCGTTCTCGGGTACTGCGCAGAGTGCGCAGGGTGTCAGCGCGAAGATTTCGACCCCGTTCGATGTGACTGCTTGCCGTCAGCTTGGGTTCTCCCCGAAAGTCACGGCCTCGACGTCGGGGAAGATCTCGAAAGCGAACGGTGCGAGCCTGCGTCTGAAGATCGCCTACCCATCCGGGGCGTTGGGTTCGCAGTCGTGGTTCGATGAGGCGAAGGTCGACCTGCCGAAACAGTTGCCCGCGCGGCTGACGACGCTGCAGAAGGCTTGTCTCGCCAGCGTGTTCGCGTCGAATCCGGCGGCGTGTCCTGCGGCGTCTTTGATCGGGCACGCGCTCGTCCATACGCAGTTGTTGCCGGTGCCGTTGGAGGGGCCAATCTATTTTGTGTCGCATGGTGGCGCGAAGTTCCCGGATGCTGTGATGGTCCTCCAGGGCGATGGGGTGACAGTCAGGTTGACGGGGGAAACGTTTATCGATCACAAGACGGGGGTCACGAGCGCGACGTTCCCGAACACGCCGGATGTGCCGTTCGAATCGATCGAGGTGCTGTTGCCGCAGGGCCCGTTCAGCGAGTTTGCGGCGAACCTCCCGAAGCATTCGAAGTACACGTTCTGTGGGCGGAAGCTAAGCATGCCGGTGTTCTTCAAAGCCCAGAACGGCCTTGAAATCCATCGGAACGTCCCGGTCGGCGTCACAGGCTGCACGAAAGCGACGGCCGCAAAGAAGGCGAAGAAGGCTAGGGCGCGAAGGTCCAGTCCCTCCGGGCACGGGAGGGCACGCCGATGAGCGCGCCAAGGTCGATACGGGTAGCGGCCGCGACTGTGGCGGTGTTCGTGGGTGCGCTTGTGTTCATGGTGCCGGGGGCGTTTGCGGCGCCGGAAGCGCCGGTGACACTGAGCCCCGCGACGTCGATCACGTCCACCTCGGCTGTCCTGGAAGGCACGCTGAACCCGGGGGCTAGCGGTACGGCCGGCTGGTTTTTTGCGTTCAGTAACCCGGGTGGCTCCTCCTGTGTCGAAGGGCCCGCGACTGTGCTTGAACCGGAAGTCACGGGCGAAGCGCTCCTGGAGCAGGCGGAAGTGACGGGCTTGCAGCCGAGCGCGAAATACTTGTTTTGCATGTTCGCGCGTAACGAACCGGGGGAACTAGAACGTAGCGCGAACGAAGTGGCGTTCACGACGAGCCCGATGCCGCCGACGGTCGACGCCCAGGGCGAATCGGCTGTGACGCCCTTTGACGCGATCCTCGAAGGACTCGTGAACCCGAACAACCAGGAAACGACCTACCATCTGGAATACGCGACCGATAGCGCGTTCACCGAAAACGTGCGGACGCTCGCCTACGGCATCGCACCCCCGGGCGTCTACGGGGATGTGCAGGTAGGCCCGGCGGACCTGGGAGGCGTCCTAGCCCCGGGCACCACGTACTTCTACCGGGTGGTAGCGAAGAACGCTACGGGGGAAGCGCAAGGCACCGCTGAACACCCGTTTCAGGAATTCACGACGCTCCCGGCGGAAAAGCCGACTGTCGAAGGCGAAAGGCTGGTCGCCGCTGCGTTGACCTCGGACACGATCGAAGCGCAGCTGAACCCAAAGCACCAGGGCGCTGGGTGCGCAGTGCAGTACGTGACCAGGGCAGCGTTTGAAAGCACGGGGTTCACGGAAAACGTCGCGGCCGTGGGATGCTCTCCGGTCGCGGGAGAATTCCAGGGCGGCTCCCCGGTTGCGTTCACCGCGACGCTGAGCCCACTCGAAGAAGGCACGGCGTATGAGTACCGGGTCCTCGCGAGCAACGCTACCGGCACCTTCGAAGGTGCCCCGCAGCTGCTAGCGAGGACCCCGCCACAGCTCACCGGCCCAACCGCTGTGGAAGCGATCACGCAGCACACCGCGCTCGTGCAGTCAGCAGGCATCACCCCCGAAGTCCCAGCGCCACTGCAAGCTAGCTACTACGTCCTCTACGGCACAGCCGAACCAAGCGAACACGCCTCGACCCATGCGAGCGCCGGGTCGGGTCTCGCCCCCAACACTGTCGCGCCGGTCGCGCTGAGCAACCTAAAGCCCGCCACCACCTACCACTACGAGATCGTCACCTACAACGGCAACGCCACCACAACCGGCCCAGAAGAAACATTCACAACCATTGCTGCGGAACCCCTCACGACGCCCCCCGTGATCGGAACATCCTCCGCGCAGTTCGTGAACGAAAACAGCGCGGTCATCGACGGCGAAGTCAACCCCGAAGGGCTACAGGCCACCTACACGGTGCAATACGGCACCAGCACCACCTACGGCACAAGCACCCCACCCGTCGAAATCGCGCCCTTCACGAGCATGCAAGGCACGATCATCGCGCTCACCGGCCTGCGGCCCGCCACCACATACCACTTCCGCATCGCCGCGAGCACCCAAGCCGGCACGACCTACGGGCCCGACAGCGCATTCACGACCACCGGTGCCCCCCAGACAGGCACGTTCACGCCGTTCCCCGTCCCCACCACCCCACAGACCACGACCACACCCTTCACGTTCCCACCCGAAGAACCCGTCCAGGGACCGCTCACCAACAAGCAGAAACTCGCCGCCGTTTTGAAGGCATGCGCAAAGAAACACAACAAAGCGAAGCGCGCCGTGTGCAAACGCCGGGCGCACAAGAGATATGGGGCGAAGACGGCCCGCCGATACCCCTGAGACTTCCGGGCCGATAGCTGTGGCAGGGGACCCCGACGACCTCGGCGATGTCGTCCGCCGCGAGCCCGATTAGCTGCTCGGGCCGCCGAGTTCTGCCTCGACGAGGACCGGTCTACCAGTACCAGTGCTGCGCGCTCAGACGAGCGTCCGGCGTGGAAACACCGGCTGCCGATCAATGGCACAGCACAAAATGGACGCTCCAGGAAGCATTAGTTCCCGGCAGCGCCAAAGCCACCGCGCTGGTGGGGGTCGCGTGCGCGACGAGCACCGTCTGTGAGGCCGTTGGGAACTACACGAATGCCTCTGGCGCTGAGGTCGTGCTCACCGAGTCTTGGAACGGCAGCAAATGGACTATGCAGAGTGCCCCCAACCCCTCGAGCTCGAAAGCGAGCCTGCTGCGGGACGTCGCGTGCTTATCGACGAGTTTGTGCGTGGCCGTCGGCGACTACGTCAACAGCTCCAGCGTGAAAGTGACGCTCGCCGAGAAGTGGAACGGCAGCACATGGGAACTCAGCAGTACACCGAACCCAGGAGGGACCAAAGCGAGCACGCTGCTTGGCGTATCGTGTATCTCGACCTCGGACTGCCGAGCAGTGGGTAGCTTCGTGAACAGCTCGGGGGTCGAAGAACCGCTCACCGAGAAGGGTCCGTAAGCCGCCGTGCGAGTCGACGGCCATGGGGTCAGGCCGGCTGCCACAGCTCGATCCGATTGCCCTCCGGATCGGTGACCCAGCCGAATCGACCCACCCCCTCCATGTCCTGCGTCTCTTCAGCCACGTTCGCGCCCTTGGCGCGCAGCTGTGCGAGCATCGCCTCTAGGTCACGGACCCGGAAGTTGATCATCACCTGCTGGGCGCGGGACCCGAAGTAGTCGGTCTCGGACTCGAGCGTGGCGAACACCGTGGGTCCGGCCTGCTGATGCCACAGGCCGTTCTCATCGGCGTCCAGGCCCAGGCAGTCGCGATACCAGGCGCTCAGGGCCGTCGGGTCGGCGGCACGCATGAAGTTCCGCCGATTCCAAGGACACGCTCCATGGCGCCATGTTGCCAGGTCCTTAGCGAGATGGCTTGGATGAGTGGCTCACCTGTGCGGCTGGGATAGCGACACCTCAGTGGGCGATCGCTCGGAGGTTACTGGCCGGTTCCCGGAGACAGCACGGGCAGGCCCGCCGCCGTCGCCTGTTCAATGAGCTCTCCGTCGTATGTGACGATCTCATCCGCGCCGACCCTGAGCGCGACGGCGAGGTGGATGGCGTCGTTGGATCGCAGCGGCGCGTGCGTGCCGGCTGCGAGCATGTCCCCACGTGTGAGGTCGATCAGGCTCACGGAATCGAGCACGGTTCCCACCGTTTCGAGGCTGACGTCTTGGGGATGGCGGCCTGCGGCACAGTGCATCTCGGTGTGCAGCAGCCAGGAGGACACCAGCCGCCGATCGTCTCCTGCGACCAGCGCCTCGACCAGCGCCTCGGATTGTGGCTCGTCGAGGACGAGCTTCATCGCGGCTGAGGTATCCAGATAGCTGATCGTCACCAGCGGCCACGGACGTCGGCGACTATCGCCTGGCTGTCGGCTGTGCCTTTGCGTCGAACGATTGACCGCAGGCTGGAAGGGGGGGTTCGCGCCGCCCGCACCTGACCTCGGGAGCCGAGGTCAGCGAGTGGGTCGGCTCCCGGCGGCACGATCACCGCCGCGATCTGTCCGTTGTTCGTGACCTGGATCGTCTCTCCGTTGGCCACGTCGCGCAGGATGTCACCGCTTTGATTGCGCATCTCACGATGAGTGACGGTCCTCATGTCGCACAGTGTAGCACGCTAGTTCAGTCACGCGCGCAGATGCTCCGGGTTGGACTTCTTGCGCTCCTTCTGCACCCCCGGCAGGATGGCGTTGAAGTCGCGGAACAGCGCCTTGTAGTTCCCCTCGATCCGATAGCGCTTCTTCTGGAAGCCATCCGGGAGCTCGTCGAGCTCGACCACTTCGGCCCATCCGCACGGCAGCGCGAATGCGTAGTAGGGGTACTGGGGGGAAACGTCGTACGCCGCGACCACGGTGATCGGCGACCCCGTCACACGGGCCGCCTGGATGCGGTGCATGCCGTCGTTGATCACCATCACCTCACGTCCGTCGGGCTCGCTGGAGCGCTCGACGATCGGCGGGATCACGGGGATCCGCTCGCCTGGAGCTTCGTCGGTTTCCATCCACAGCCCGCCGTCGAGCGCGAACAGGTCCACGTCCCATTTCGCCAATGCCTCGCGCAGCTCCAGCATCCGCCGCACTGCGGGGGCCAGCACATACCCCTGCGCCGGAGCGAGGCTCGCCGGATCGCGCCCGTGCTCCACCCGCAACGTCGCCGACGCGTATGGCTGGGCGCCGTCGAAGCCCCGCAGTCGCGTGCGTCGCAGCGAATCGAGCAGCTCCTCCGCGGCGATCGGCTCCACGTGTGTCACACGCATCCGGAGACCTCCCACGATGCCCGTTCGGACTCCACGCTGGCTGCCCGCCGACGCGCTGCCGCGACGGTGTCGCGATCGACGTCGGCGATCGACTCCACAGCCAACGTGGGTGGGTGTCGCGCCCGGCTGAGCACCTGCGCCAACGCGGCGCTCTCGCGGTCGGGGCGGTGCAGCACCCAGATCGTCGCGATCCCCAGCTTCGCCGCCGGCTCGATGTCCTCGCGGTAGGAGTCTCCGATCATCACCGCTTCGTGCGCTTCCGCGCCCGCGCGGTCGAGCAGTCTGAGGAACAGCTCGGGCGCGGGCTTGGCGAGTCCCTCGCGGAATGAGAACAGCTGCAGCTCAGGGGGAATGTGCTCGTCGAAGAGGTCGCCGAAATTGGTGCGCACGGACGCCAGGTAGGGGTACCAGATGTTCGAGAGCAGGGCCAGTCGGTTGCCGCCCTGGGCGAGGTCGCGCAGCGTGGTCTCGGCGCCATCGAGCGCGTGGGCCTCGCTTGACTGCGCGTCCCACATGTGGCGTGCGGCGCGCAGCGCGCGGTCGCGTTCAACGCCCATGCGTTCGGAGAGCAGGCTGCCCAGCTGCTCGGGAGCGTCGAGCGCGGTCGTCATCAGAGCGTCCCTCAGCGCCATCTTCTGCGCGGGGGCGAGCGCGAGCTCCGTCGCCAGCCTCGACCACGGCCCGCGGTCGGGCCCCGTCACGAGCGTCGCGCCGATGTCGAGGATCACGAGCGTCACGACCGCGCCTCGCATTCCTCGCGCGTGAGCGACATCTCCGCCCGCGCCAGCTCGCGCCCGAGCCACATGGCGTGCGATACGAGACTGATCGCCATGTCCGCAGCAATCTCCTGTTCGAGCGTCACCGCCCGCTCGGCCTCGTAGCGCTTCAGCAGCACGCCCTCGAAGCGGTGCTCGGCGACGATCCTCCCGCGCTCGCGGTCCACGGACACTACGAAGTACCCGTTCGGGTCCTCGCGCAGCGTGCGCTTGCCGCTGTCGCGGTCGACGTCGTCGTCGTGCTCCCAGTCGCGCTCGATCGCCGCGGCGAGCTCGAACCGTGGGCTCGTCGGGTCGATCCCAAGCGAGTGGCTGATCACGGTGATCGGGCCGGTCTGCATCTCCGCGCCCTGCGCCACGTGGCGCTGGATGGCCATCAGGCCGTACACGTTCTCGAGCCATGCCGTGAGCAGGTTGTGCGAGCGGTACGTCGCGGTGAGCGTGAGGCGATCGTCGGCCTGTCGGAAGAAGAGCGTCGTCAGGCACGGCTTGGAGGACGTGCTGTCGAACTGTGCCAGGTCGGCGCGATCGTCCCACAGCGACACGTACGCCGCGCGAGTACGGCGGTCGGCGCGCAGTTGCACGATCGCCGCTGCCAGCGTGTCGCGGGAGGAGCCGAGATCGAAGTGGCCCCGCAGGCGGTTGCCGTACGTGTAGGACACGTCGTCGGGGAGCGCCGGGTCGAGGATCGCACGCTGGTAGGCGTGGAAGCGCTCGAGATCGAAGCCGTACCTCGCCAGCAGCTCGGCCGACTCCTCGGCCGGCTCGCCGATCACGACGCGGGCGTTCAGGAGCTCCAGGCGAGGCCCCTTGCGCAGCTCGATCGGCCGCCCGAACCGCATCGCGCGCACCACGAGCTCCTCCCAGCAGTCGAGCGGACGGCGGCGCGTGACCTGGTGGGCGCTCACGAGCGAGGGCCTGTGTTCGGAGCCGTTCGCAGAGGGCGCCTCGGGAATGGGCACCCGCACCCGCTCGCTGCGCGACGGCCCCCGGCGCGGGAGCTCTGCCAAGAGCCGATCCAGGCGCGCGACCAGCTCGGGCGAGGAGAGCTTGCCGAGATCGTGGAAGCTCACCTGCGCGCGCAGGCGCCGCTCGTCGAACTCGTCGACCGCGGGGAAGCGGCGGCTCGTTCCGGGGATCCGCTTCACGGACTGACCGAGCAGCGTGGAGTCCTCGAGGCCGTGCTCCAGGAAGGCCCGGATCTCGGCCGCGGCGCCGAGCCCCAGATCCTGGCCGACTGCCACCAGGTGCCGAATCTGCGGGTTGAAGAGGAGGTTGCACAGCATCGCGTACATGCCATCTCCGTAGAGGTTCGCGACCACCGCGATGCGGCTGTCGGCCCTCGCCAGCAGGTCTGGCGACTCGGCCCGCAGCTTGCGTTCGACGGCGCGGAACGGGGACCACAGCGTGATCAGGCCAACGTCTCCCTCCGGATTCACCTCGTGCAGCAGATCCCGGTGGTAGAGCGCCTCGAAGTGCATGGCGCCGTCACTCGCCCGGCCGGCGAGCGTGTGCGCTCAGCCGGAACCTGACGGTCGCCGTCGGCGCCTCCCCCAGCGCAACGACATGTATGTGCAGGTGCGCCACGCTGCCGCCGTTGTAGTCCATGTCGCCGCTGCGTTCCACCATCCCAAACGCAGGCGCGTGGAGCTCTCGCATCAGCGCGCGCCTGATCGACCACAGCTCCGCGCCCGCCTCGTCCGGCAGCTCCTCGAACGACGCCACGTGCCGTTGCGCCACGATCAGGTAGTGAGCGAGCGTGCCCTCGTAGGGGTAGTCGTTCTTCTTCACGTACCAGTGCGTGCCCGAGTGCTCGATCGGCTCGCGCTGCTGCGCCGCCACGTTCTCGGGGCAGAAGATGCACACCTCCGCCGCGGCCAGCTCTTCCATGTAGGCGCGCTGGGCGTCGGTGCGCGCCGCGTCGAAGTTGTACAGGCGGTCGCTACTGTCGCTCATACACGCAGAACGCAAAGCGCCACTCGTTCTCGACGATGTCCGCGCTGCGCTCCACGCACCGCCACTGCTGTGGCGCGAGCTCAGGGAAGAACACGTCGCCGTCGATCAGCGCGTCGATCTCGGTCGCGTACACGCGCTCGGCGAGCGGCAACGCCTCGCTGTAGGTCTCGCCGCCGCCGATCACGAAGCAGTCCGCAGACGCCGCGAGCGCATCTGCGAGATCCGAGCAGACCTCGGCGCCGATCGGTGAATAGTCCGCGTCGCGGCTCAAAACGATGTTGCGCCGACGCGGAAGCGGCCGGAACCGCTCGGGCAGCGACTCGAACGTTCGCCGCCCCATGACGACCGTGTGCCCTTCGGTCAGCTCGCGGAACCGCTTCAGGTCGCTGGGCAGGCGCCACGGCAGCTCGCCGTCCCGGCCGATCACGCCGTTGCGGCTGCGGGCCACGACGATCGAAATCATCTAGGTCGCCACCGGGATCCCCGCAATCGCCGCGTGCGGGTGGTAGTCGAGCAGCTCGAAGTGCTCGGCGCGGAAGTCGTGGATGTCGTCGATCTGGCGACCCGCCGTCGTGAGCTGCAGGGTCGGCAGCGCTCGCGGCTCCCGCGCGAGCATCTCCTCCACCGCTGGCAGCTGGTTGGCGTAGATGTGCGCGTACTGGATCCAGTGCACGTACTCGACGAACTCGTAGCCGGTCAGCTGCTCGAGCATCAGCCCCAGGGCGGTGTATTGGGCCATGTTCGACGGCACGCCGATCGGCGTGTCGCCGGAGCGCTGGTTGTGCACGAGGTGGAGCCGATCGTTGAACACCAGCGCGTGAACCCAGCCATGGCAGGGGGCGATCGTGTTGCGCGACTTGACTCCGCGCTCGCGGTGGTTGGCGTTGGGGATCCACGGGCTCAGCAGAGCCGTCCGGTCGAGCGGCAGGTCGCGCAGCTTCTGGATCAGGTGCGGCAGCTGGTCGAACCCCGGGTCCTCGCCGTCGAGGTCGGTCGTGAAGTTGCGAAACGCGTGGCCGTAGGAGCCTGGGCCGAGGTCGCCGGGCGCCAGGCCGCGGGCGGCGCACTTGTCCGGCGTGGCCCATGCGTCCCACCAGTCGCAGCCGAACTCCGCGAGCTGCTCGAGCGTGCGCGCGCCGTTGATGAACGCGCACAGCTCGCCGATCGCCTTGCCGACGAAGCCCTTGATCGAGCGCTCCGTGATCACCGCCGCGCCGTCGGCCATCGGAAAGCGCATGCAGTATCCGGCGACCGCCAGCGCATCCTCTCCCTGCTTGGTGTGGAGCGCCGTTCCCGTGTCGCGGATCGTGCGCAGCATGTCCGAGTAGACGGTGCTCGGGCGACGCTCGTCGTAGGGCAGGTATGCGGGCATCCGGGCTCTCGTGTCGTGGCTTGGGCGAAGCAGTCTGCATGCTCGGCCAGATGGAACGTCGCAAAGTCCGAGCCGTTCGCGGCCCGCCATCGCGCATGCCAGTATCGTGGAAACGCGCGACCGAGTGGAGAGCGGATGGCAGTCAGCAGCGGAATCCTGAGCCCAGACATCAACTTCGAGGCCCGTCTCATACCGACGCTCGAGGAGATGACGCGCACCGTCACCCACCTCAAGGGGCTCGGCTACCGCATCGTCGCTCACATCCGGCTCGTTCGACCTGATCCACCTCGGCCACGTCAAGTATCTCGCGCGCGCCAAGCAGCTCGGCGACATCCTCGCCGTGGGCGTGGACAGCGACGAGAAGATCAAGCGTCGCAAGGGGCCGGATCGGCCGATGGTGCCCGAGCAGGAGCGGCTCGAGATGCTCGCCTACCAGCGACCGGTCGACCTGGTCTTTCTCAAGGACGACGACGAAGAGCGTTGGGCGCTCATCAAGGCCGTGCGCCCGGACGTCCTGGTGCTGACCGCCGGTCACTCCTACGCCGCCGAGGAGCTGCTCGCCCTCGAGGAGCTCTGCGGACGCATCGAGATCGTCGAGCGGCAGGCCTCCGTGACGACCAGCGAGCGCATCCGCCAGATGTACATGCACCTCGGGCAGAGCGCTCGGGCCGAAGCTCGCCGAGGTGCTCCCCGGCCTGATCGACTGCATCCTCAGCAGCCGTGAACCCGGTCGCGATCGCCTACATCCCGGTGCTCCACGACGGGTACCGGCGGTTCATCCAGGCGCACGCGCAAGGGCGGAGGCTGTTCCTGATCGGTCCTGAGCTGTACGCCGATTACCGGCCCCTGGCGAAGGACATCCGCTGCATCGACGCGCAGCTCCTGGCCGCGCGCGATCGGGTCATGGGACTTCTGCGCCGAGGTGTCGGTCCTCGACGAAGCCGGCGCCCGAGCGTCTCGCCGCCGAGGCGCCCGCGCTCACGCTGCCCGCCGAGGACGTCAGCTACCAGGTCGTCGAGCGCTTCTTCGCGCGCTGCGAGGTCCGCTACGACTCCGTCTTCCTGCGCTGGGACAAGACCCGCACCGCGCAACTGCTCAGACCGAGCACGAAGCAGTCGCCGCCCGACGATCCGGCCCTGGCGGAGCTCGTCGCGGCGGCCTCCGCACGGGCCGATGCGAGCGTGGACTGGTGGCGTCAGGTGGGCGCTGCCATCCGCTCGGGAACGGTGCGGTGCTCGCCGCCGGCAATGAGCATCACCCCCACCGGTTGAGCGCCTACGCAGCGGGGGATCCACGCGCCAACTTCTTCAAAGGGGTCGGATTCGAGCTCTCCACGGCGATGCACGCGGAGGCCCAGCTGATTGCGCAGGCCGCTCGGCGAAGGACTCTCCACCGTGGGCGCCACCATGTTCGTGACCGACTTCCCATGTCCGCCGTGCGCGAAGCTGATCGCCGCCGCCGGCATCGAGAGCCTGTACTACCGCGAGGGCTACGCGGTGCTCGACGGCGAAGAGGTGCTCGCGGCAGCTGGGGTTACGGTCGTGCGCGTGTCGGAGGAGGCATGCATCGAGACGCCGCTGCCGGCTTGAAGGGGGCCTGCGAGCGAGGCGGGCAGACGCAGCGACGGGTTCGCGCCACGATCGCCGGGGTCGGAGGGTACTGGCGCCCGCTCGCCGCGCTTGCGCGCTTGATGGAGGAGTTGGGCGAGTTCGCCGAGACTCTCCCCGAGTCCGGCCACACGAGCGAGCTCCGCTCCGAGCTGGCCGATCTGTGGATCATCTCCACTGCGCTGGCCGACCAGTTCCTCGCGGACGTCGAGGAGCCCGGCAGCCATCCCGCCCCGAAGCGAGCAGGTGCGGGCTCGCTGTCGGAACTCATCTCGAGCGCCGGTGTGATCTCGCGGATCGTCAACTACTACGACGGTCCGAAGACGCCTCGGTCGCTCGATCGGCTGCCCCTGCTGGGCGATGCCGTCGCGGAGTTCCACGCGGCGCTCGAAGCGGCCGCCGCGGCGTCGCACGTCGATCTCGCGGCCGCCGTCCACTCGAAGCTCGACGCGATCGCCCTGCGCGACGCGGGGAGGTTTCCCGACGTCGCGTCCGACCCGAGCACGGCTCCGGTGATCGCGGCCTTCCGCAAGCTCGACGGTTCGCGGTTTGGTCTCGGCCCCGCAGCCCGCCTGTGGGGCGGGCCGAACTGGTCTGGTCGCTCGGTGGCGCTCAATGCGCAGGTGATCGCCACAGGCCTGGCCACGTTCACGAGGGCGGCGGCTCGAGAGCGACTGGACGCGTACGTCATCGCTGGCCCGCTCCTGAACTCCGAGGAGCGGCTGAATCGATGGCTGCGGAGCCTCTTGGCAGAGCTGCCCCGGCACGACCCCGCGGACGCTTCGACGGTCCAGTCGTCTTCCCCGGATCTCGAATGCGGACTGACGTTCAATCGAACACGCCTCGAGCTGGTGGTGTTCGCGTCTGCATATGCGGAGGGCGATCCGCGTCATTCTCCACTCGGGACCTTCGTGGTCGCTCGACCGGTCGGTCATGTGCCGAGGCGTTGGTCCTCGTGAGAGAGATGTCGGTGTCGAGCGCGCCACATCGCTTTTCGGGCGTCGCTCTCGTGCTGCTGCTGACCGTGACGTCCCTGTCGTTTGCGAGCGGTGCAGCTAGTGGTGGACAGTGCGGGGTCAAGCGCCGACACCTGCGCTGCCCCGACCTCGTCATGTCCGCGCCGCGCGAGTTGCACATCGACCGCAGCACCCACCCCGGCCGCGTGCTGCTGCGCGCGACGAGCTCGATCGACAACCACGGCATGGGCCCGCTCGAGCTTCGCGCGCATCGCATCGGGCGCCACCGGACCGTCGTCTACCAGGCGGTCTACGACCGGCGTGGCCGCGCGCATCTGTTTCGCAGCGCCGCGAGGCTCGTGTTCAAGTACGTATCCGGTGAGCGCTACGGGTACGGAAACGTGGGGGCCGCCAGCTACTGGAAGCTCAGGCACGCCGCCGCCTTCGAGCTGTGGTCGCTCGACGCGCACGGCCACGCCGAACGGCTCGTGCGGCGGGGTCCGAAGGTCGACTACTGCCTGCGCGACCTGTTCCGCACCCGCCCCTCGCGGCGCTCGCCCGCAGCGCTCGTCTACCCCGGCTGCAGCCAGGACCCGCGCATGCGACGCGACGTGCTCGGGACCTCTGTCGGCTGGTCGGACGTGTATCCGTACGAGTACCCCGAACAGTGGATCGACGTCACCGGGCTGCGCGGACGCTTCGCCTACGTGCAGATCGCCGACCCCGACCACCTGCTGCGGGAGTCGCACAACCGCAACGACGTCTCCGAGACCTACATCACGCTCCCCTCCGGCCGCGTGCACGGAACACGCGTCGGCGTCGCGGCGCCCTGATCCGACCGTCCGCTAAAGCGGCCGCCGCGCGCACACCTGATACACGGCCGTGTGCGCCGTTTCGAACCCGTTGCGCGCCGCGCGCAGGTACAACCGCCACACGCGCGTGCGCTCCGCGCCCGCGATTCGCTCCGCCTCCTGGAGGTGCTCGTCCAGGCGCTCGCTCCAGTGGCGCAGGGTGGTTGCGTAGTCTTCCCTGAAGCCCTCCACGTGCTGGGTGCGAAAGCCCGCACTTTCCATCGCCAGCTGGATGCGCGAGAGCGGCAGCGGCTCGCCGTCGGGAAACACGTAGCGCGTGGAGAACACGTCCTCCAGCGGCTTGTGCTCGGGATCGAGCGTCGCGATAGCGTGGTTCAGCAGCAGCCCGCCGGGCGCCAGCAGCGCGAACAGCGACCTCGCGTACAGGTCGATCTGGCTCTCGCCCACGTGCTCGGCCATGCCGATGCTCGAGATCGCGTCGAACGAGCCGCCGGGCAGCTCGCGGTAGTCGCACAGGCGGATCTCCACCCGATCGGCGACGCCCGCCCGCTCGACGAGCTCGCGCGCCAGCTCCGCCTGCGAGGGGGAGAGCGTTACGCCAGTGACGCTCACGCCGTGCTCGCGCGCCGCGTGAATCGCGAAGCTGCCCCAGCCGCAGCCCACGTCCAGCACGCGCATCCCCGGCTCGAGCCCCAGCTTGGACGCGATCAGCTCGAGCTTCGTCCGCTGTGCCTCCTCCAGCGTCTTCGCGCCGCGCGAGAAGATCGCGCAGCTGTACGTCATCGACTCGTCCAGGAACAGCGCGAAGAAGTCGTTGCCTACGTCGTAGTGGTAGCGCACCGCCTCGCGGTCGCGCTCGATCGTGTGCAATCCGCCGCGCAGCATCAGCTCCAGGCTCGGGCGCCGCGGAACGCCGCCTGGCGCGGCGGCCGCGGCGATCGCGAGCCCCAGGCGCAGCCGGTCCACGTTGCCGATCGCGGGCGGCGCCCATTCGTCGACCACCAGGAACGCCGCGTCCAGGTCGTCCACCGCGAGCGAATCCTCCACGTACGCGCGTCCCAGGCCGAGCGAGCCGGGCGCGCGCAGGAAGTGCGCCAGCGCCGAGGGGTGGCGGACGAAGAACGTGGGCGAGTCCGCAGCCGTCGCCTCGACCGACTCTCCGTCCCAGAAGCGCACGTGGAACGGACGCTCTGGCAGCACTCGCCGTAGCTCGCGGCTGAGGGGTCTGCTGGCATGAATCAACGCCATGCTGTGTCCTTCATAGCAAGCTCGCTACCCGATTTGATTGTCCTTCACGTCACAGCGTCGGTCTGCGCGCTGAGATCGCGCCGCGCGGGCGCCGTCGCGGCGAGCCCCGCGGTGCCGAGCGCGGCGGCGGCGGCGAGGAAGAACACCGCCGGGTAGCCCGCCAGCGAGGCCATCGCTCCCGACAGCGGCCCGCCGAGCCCCACGCCGAAGTCGAAGAACGCCGTGAACGTGCCCATCGCCGAGCCGCGGTGCTCGTCGTCGACCTCGCCCACGACCATCAGCGCGAGCGACGGGAACATCATCGAGAAGCCCGAGCCGACGATCACCGCGCCGATCAGCGCGACGGGCAGCGAGTGCGCGAACGCGATCACCACCAGTCCCAGAGCCTCGACCAGACCCGCGCCCGTCGCGGTGGGGCGCGCGCCCGCGCGGTCTGGCACGCGGCTGAGGATCAGGCGGCTCGCGAACACCGACACGGCGAACGCGGTGAACACCGTCGCGCCGCCGTCGATCCCCTGCGCGCGCAGGTCGAGCACCACGAAGCCCGCGAGCGCCGCGTAGCCGATGTTCGCCAGCGCCAGCGCCGCCCCTGGGCGGCGCGCAGAGCGCGGGAACACCAGCAGCGGGATGGGCTGCCCCGAGCGCTCCGGGCGCGCCGTCTCGGGCAGGCGCATCGCGATCGCCGCGCCCGCGAGCGGCAGCGCCGCGGTGAGGATCCACACGGCGTCATAGCCGGAGGCGGAGCGCAGCAGCTCGCCCATCACCGGCCCCAGCGACAGCCCGCCCCACACCGCCAGGCCGAACAGCCCCAGCGCGAGGCCGCGACGACGCACAGGCGCGAGGTCCACCACCCACGTGGCGCCCGCGGTGTACACCGCGCCCTCGCCCGCGCCCACCATCATCCGCGCGAGCACCAGCGTGAGCACGGTGTGGGAGAGGATGTACAGCAGGCCACCGAGCGCGAGCGCGAGCGAGCCCGCCACGAGTACCGCGCGCCGTCCGCGCCTGTCCGCCTGGCGCCCTGCGATCGGCCGACAGATGACGGACGTGACGGCGAACGAGCCCACCACGATCCCCACCGCGATGTCGCCCGAGTGAAGCGGCCCGTGCACATAGGTGGGCAGCACCGGCAGCGCCGCGCCGGTGGCGAGGAATGCGAACAGCGCCGCCATGAACACGCCCGCGGACGCAGCCGTGCCGGACGGAACACCGTCTGATGGGTCGGGCGCGCGCGGCGAGGGCGCACCTGAGCTCGGCGAGGGGGCGCTCATGGGCGCCTGCGGCTATCCGGCGCCTTTCATCTTCTTCCACTCCGCCTTGTGCACGCGCTTGGCGGCCTGGTAGTCGAGCAGCGCCTGCGGCGAGTCCACGTCGCCGAGCGTGGGGTGCGGCGGAACGAGCGCCTTCGCGGCCTTCAGTTTGTAGCGCTTCGCCAGCACCGCGCCCAATGCCTTGATCTTCATCTCTCCGAAACCCGGCAGGCCGGCGATGTTGGCGCGCAGCTCCTTGCCGTCCTTCGCCGTGCTCCACACCCGCTCGGCGTGCCCGTCGTACTCGTCCTGCACGTGCGACGCGAGCGCGTGGACCCGTTCGGCCATTTTCGCGGGGAAGCGGTGGATGGCGGGTTTCTCGCGGAAGATCGGCTCGAGGTCCGCCTTGGCGAGCTTCGCCGCGTCGAGCGTGCCGAGGCGCTCGCGCAGCGCGAGCGGACCCGCGAACGCCTTCTGCACGGTCACCTGCTGGTCGAGCGCGAAGCCGATCAGCAGCGCCATCGGGTCGCTTGCGATCAGCGCGTTCGCTTCGTCGGAGTCGGTGAAGTACAGACGATCGGGCATGGGCGTCATCGTAGCCGCGGGTCCACCCAGTCGACGTCTCGCGTGCGGCGCGCCGCGGCGACGTACAGCAGCGCCAGCGCGCGAGCGACTGCGCCGACGGCCTCGTCGGGGACGAGCAGCTCGGGGTGGTGCAGGGGCCGCGTCTCAAAGCCCGCCGCGCCGTCCAGCCCCACGAACGCCATCGTCACGGGTGCGAGCGCGCCGAAGTACGCGAAGTCGTCCGAGCCGCACGAGCGCCACTGCGCGGCGGGCGCGAAGCCGGCGCTCGCGATCAGCGCGCGCGCGTCGGCGACGATGCGCGCGTCGTTCTCCAGTACCGGCTCGCCCGCCACGAGCGTCACGCTGCCGCGGCAGCCGTGCGCCGCGGCCACCCCCGCCACGACCTCCTCCACGAGCGCTCGCAGCGCGGCGCGCTCCTCCGCGCGCAGCGCGCGGATCGCGCCCCGCGCGCTCGCCCGCGCGGGCATCACGTTCTCCGTGCTGCCGCCCTCCACTACGCCCACCGTCAGCACCGCGGGGTGCAGCGGGTCGATCCGCCGTCCCACCTGCGCGTGCAGAGCCACCACGATCTGCGCGAGCGCGAGGATCGGGTCGCGGCCGTGGTGCGGGTAGGCGCCGTGCGACGAGGAGCCCTCGACGGCGATCTCAAATCCATCAAAGGATGCGTTGACCGCCCCCGCGTCCAGGCCCACCTCGCCCCATGCCAGTTCCGGGTGCACGTGCGCGGCGACCACGGCCGCGGGGGCTGCCTGCACGAGCGCTCCCTCGGCGAGATCCTTCGCCCCCGACGGATACGTCTCCTCGCTTGGCTGGAACACCGCCAGCAGCGGCGCGGGCAGCTCATCGCCAAGCGCGTGCGCCGCGCGCGCGAGCGCCACCAGCGCCGCCATGTGCACGTCGTGCCCGCACGCGTGCATCGTCTCGCCGCGCGCGCTGAACGGCGCGCCCGTGCGCTCGCGCACCGGCAGCCCGTCCAGCTCCGCGCGCACCGCCACCGGCGCTCCCGTGGCGTGCGCGGCGCCCGTGGGCAGCTCGCGCCCACCCGGGTCGGCCGCCTCCCGCGCCGCTGAGCCCTTCGCGCCGATCCACGCAAGCAGTCCAGTCTGGGCCGCGGCCTCGCACTCCACCGGCAGCTCCGCCGCGACAATCGCCGCGGTGCGCTTCTCCTCGTACGCCAGCTCCGGCTCGGCGTGCAGTCGGTGGCGCAGCTCCACCGCGCGCGCCAGCTCGCGCTCCACCCCCGCCAGCAGTCGTTCGAGCGTTGCGTCAGTAGATGGCGCCATAGCGCGCGCACAGCTCCTCGATCTCGACACCGTGCGCCGCGTCGAGCTCCGCGCGCTTGACGCTCGCGTACGCCTCGTACAGCAGCGGCCCCATCCACTCGCGCGCCGCGCCGTCCTGCTCGAGCGCCGCCATCGCCTCCCCCAGCGAGCTCGGCAGCGCGCCCACGCCGAAGCGCTCCGCCTCCGCGCCATCCAGCTCGCCTGGGTCGCGGTCGAGGATCGCCGGTGCAGCGAGCCCGGAGCGCACGCCGTCCAGGCCCGCCCTTACGAGCGCGCCGAGCGCCAGATACGGGTTCGCGCTGGCGTCCGCGCCGCGGTACTCCAGCCGCAGCTGGCGCGCTGGGTCGCCGCCGCCGAGCGCAACGAGCGGCGGTATGCGCAGCAGCGCCTCGCGGTTCTGCCGCGCCAGGCACACCGCGCCCGCGCTCCAGCGGTGGGGCTGCAGGCGCACCGCCGACACGGGGCTGGGCGCGGTCAGCGCGCTCAACGCGTGCGCGTGCGCGAGGATGCCCGCGGCGAAGCGCGCGCCCGTCTCGCTCAGGCAGCCGGGCCGCGACGCGTCGTGGAACAGCGGCTCGCCGCGCTCGTCGATCGCGCTCAGGTGGACGTGCACGCCGTTGCCCGCTTGTCCGACGTCGAGCAGCGGGCAGAAGCTCGCGCGCGTCCCCTCGCGGCGCGCGACCTCGCGCACCACCTCGCGCAGCACCACCGCGCGATCCGCGCTCGCCACCCCCTCGGCGGCCGCGACGGGAACCTCGAACTGGTGCGAGGAGTACTCCGGGAAGATGCGCTCCGGCTCGACGCCCGCTTCCGTCAGCGCGACCATCGTGCGGGTCAGGAACGGTTCCGCGCGGCGCTGCGCCTCGAGCGAGAACCCGAGCGCGGGTGGGGAGTCGTCCAGGAGCTGGAACTCGTGCTCGAAGCTCGCCAGCAGCCTCGCGCCGAGCTCCTCCCGCAGCTCGGTGAGCGCCGCGCGCAGGAACCGCCGCGGGCAGCACTCCCACGGGCTGCCGTCCCTCTCCACGATGTCGCACAGCAGCAGCTCCAGCGGGGTCGCCTCGCCGCCCGCCTCCACCCGCACGCGCGTGCCTGGGTCGGGCAGCAGGCGCACGTCGCCCGTGGACCCGAACGGGTTGCCCTCCGCCACCGGCCCGAGCGGCGTGAGCGCGTGGTTCGCCGGCACCCAGCCCACGCCCGCGGAGAACGCGCCCGGCAGCTCCGACGCGAACAGCGAGCGCCCGCGCACGATCGCGCCGAGGTCGCAGCATACGAGGGAGAGCAACTCGCGCTCGCTCACCAGCACGCCCCCCGGGCCACGGCCCCGTCGAGCCCGGTGGGCTTACGCTCGCTCACGCGACCTCCACGGTGCCGTTGTCCCACAGCCCCTCGCCCAGCCCGGCCGCGCCGGCGCTCGCGCGCAGCGCGCCCGCATCCTCCTCGAACGCCACCGCGATCATGCCGCCCGCGGGCATGTCGCGCCGCTCGAGCGCCGCGGCGAGCGCCTCCTGCGGCTGCATGTGTACGCCGTGGTTGCCGAGCGCGGGGTACGTGTCGGCGACCGCGTAGAGAGCGCCGCGCGCCCCGCGCACGCGGCCGAACACGCACGCGAAGTGCCCCACACGCCAGTCCGGCGCGGGGCCCTCCGGCTCGCCGTCGATCAGATACACGAGCAGCTCCTCCAGCCGTGCGCGCCCGCCCCACAGGTGGTGCGTGGCGAAGTTCGCGATCAGCGACACCGGGCGCTCACACTCGGCGGCCGCGTCGTAGAGCCCGCCGAGCGTCTCCACGCTCCACGGGCCGCCGAACGGGATCGCCTGCAGCGCCCCGCCGGAGAGCTCCTCGATCGCGCGGATGACGCCCGCGCACGTGGTGCCCGACACGTCGGAGTCCTCGATCGTGGGGATCGCCAGGCGGTAGTCGCGCCGCCCCGGTTCGCCGTGCGGGAGGGCTCCGAGCTCACGCTCGCCACCGACGACGCTGCCTGCGGCCACCGCGACCGTGTCCTGATCCACAGGCTCCCCGCCCTGCTCGCGAAACCCCGCGGCGCCCAGCGCGAGCGCCCCGCAGAACGCGCCGCACAGATCGTCGCGCTGCGGCAGTTCCCGTGCGTGGGCGGCGAGCAGCTCGCGTGCGCCCGGCAGGAGCGAGACCTCCAGTGCGGTGTGCCCCGTCATCGCCCAAATATACGTAGGCTTGACGGTGTGAGCTGGGACTTCTGCACCGATCCCGACTACCAGCAGCAGCTCGACTGGATGGCGGAGTTCGTGCGCCGCGAGATCTGGCCGCTGGAGGCGATCTGGCCGGAGCTGGGGTTGGACGGCCTGCGCCGCGCGATCGCGCCGCTGCAGGAGCAGGTGAAGGCACGCGGCCTGTGGGCGACGCACCTGCCGCCGGAGCTGGGCGGGCAGGGCATGGGGCAGGTGAAGCTGGGGCTGATGCACGAGATCCTCGGCACCTCGCCGATCGCGCCGCTGGCGTTCGGAAACGCGGCGCCCGACTCGGGCAACTCGGAGATCCTCGCGATGGCGGGCACGCCCGAGCAGAAGGACCGCTGGCTGCACCCGCTGCTGGCGGGCGACCTGCGCAGCGCGTTCTCCATGACCGAGCCGCACACGCCCGGCTCGGACCCCACGCAGTTGCAGACGCGCGCGATCCGCGACGGCGACGGCTGGGTGTTGAACGGCCACAAGTGGTTCTCCTCCAACGGCTCGATCGCGGACTTCCTGATCGTGATGGCCGTCACCAACCCCGACGCGCGAGGGTCGCAGCGCGCGTCGATGTTCATCGTGCCGTGCGACGCGCCGGGTGTTGAGATCGTGCGCGACGTCCCCACGATGGAGCACCCTGCGGAGCACTTCGGCGCTTACGGCGGACACTCGGAGATTCTTTATAGGGATGTCCGTGTCGGCGAGGAGGCCCTGCTCGGCGGGGAGGGGGAGGGCTTCGTGCTGGCCCAGCATCGCCTCGGGCCGGGGCGCATCCACCACTGCATGCGCTGGCTTGGAGTCGCACGCAGGGCGTTCGACATGATGTGCGAGCGCGCCACCTACCGCGAAGCGCACGGCTCGCTGCTCGCGCAGAAGCAGACGGTGCAGAACTGGATCGCCGACAGCGCAGCGGAGATGCAGGCGGCGCGGCTGATGACGCTGCACGCGGCCTGGGTGATGGACACGCAGGGGGCGCGTGCCGCACGCACGGACGTGGCGCTGATCAAGTTCTACGGCGCGAAGGTGCTGCACGACGTGGTCGACCGCGCGCTACAGCTGCACGGCTCGCTCGGCTACTCGACCGACCTGCCGCTGGAGCAGATGTATCGCTTCGCGCGCGCAGCGCGCATCTACGACGGCCCCGACGAGGTGCACCGCCAGTCGGTCGCGCGTCACATCCTGGGTGGTTACGAGCCGCCGGCTGACGGCGTGCCGAGCGAACACCTGCCCACGCGGCGCGCGCAGGCGCGCGAGCGCTTCGCGGAGTTGCTGGAGACCGTCACCGCGAACGACTGACGGACTGTGTCTATCGTCATTGTCTCCCATTGACGGGAGCGCGACGTGTGTGAAATTCCCCTGATTTGTAGGGAAAACATGGTGTGAGAAATCCCGACGTCGGGAGCCGGCCGCGGACTTCTTGACAAAGCTTGCGGCCGCTGCGAAGTTCGAGGCAGGGGAAAGCCTGAGTGACTTCCGCGCCCGCACACACGACCGATCTCGACCCCGCGCACGTGGAGGCGCCTGGCCGACCAGATGTGAGACCGGGGCGAACGAGCGCGGAGTTGACGCACGTCGGATGGCAGCCCGCGGGCGAGGTGGGTCTCGCGGAGTGGTCCGCGCTGGGCCGGCGCTTCGGGGAGATCGGGCGCTGCAGCCAATGGTGGCTGGGCGATTGGATCAACTACGGCAACCAGCGCTTCGGTGAGCGTTACACCAGGGCGGTGAAGCTCACGGGCTATGACGTGCAGTCGCTGATGAACATGGTGTACGTCGCGTCGCGCTTTGAGATCTCCCGACGTCGGGAGAATCTCTCCTGGAGTCACCACGCGGCGCTCGCCTCGCTGGACACCGTCAGCCAGGAGCACTGGCTCGACCGCGCGGGCAACGACAAGCTGTCGGTCGCCGACCTCCGCGCGGAGCTGCGCGGGCGTCGCGTCTCGCTCGCCCAACCGGACGACAGGGGCGAGAGCGAGAGCGAGTCGCGGACGGCAGCAGCCGAAGCGCACAGCGTCGTGTGCCCGACGTGCGGAGGGAGGGTTCCGGTCTCGGCGGAGGATCTGCGCCGTGCCGATTGACACAGATCTACTCGTGGTCGGCGCCGGCGCGAAGGGCACCGCGGTCGCGATGAAGACGCACGTGCTGAACGCTCTCGGTCTCGGCCCGATCTCGATGACGCTCGTTGAGGCGAGCGGGCCGGCGGCGGCGTGGGTGGACGGGGACGGTGTGACGACGAGCAGGGAGGTGCTCGCGATCACCCCCTCCAAAGACATCGGCTACCCCTATCAGAGCGGTCGTGCGTTCGGCGCCGCGGGTGCGGACGTGGACATCGCCGCGATGGCGTTCTCCTGGCAGCGCTATCTGATCGAGAAAGGCGACTACTCGCGCTGGGTCGACGCGGGCGAACCGTCCGTACAGCGGCGCGAATACGGCGCGTACCTCGCATGGGTGCTGAAGCGCGCGAGCAATGGAGTGAAAAACGTGACCGGCCGGGTCGCGCGTCTGTCGTTGAGCGAAAACGGGGAACGCTGGATCGTGGACGTCGCCGGCCAGCCAGCCGCGCGGCAGTATGCGTGTAAGGCCTTCGTGCTGACGGGCCCGGGGGTGAATCGCACGATCGCCCACGACCCGCGTGTGGCACAGCGGGTGCTCGACTGTGACAGTGGGCGCATGGCGATCGCCCACGCGCCGCTGGAGCAGAGCTCCGACATCGCGATCATCGGCGGCGGGGAGAGCGCGCTCAGCTGCGTGGAATTCACGCGCAACCTGCGCCCTGACGCGCACATAACCGTTTACACCGCCAACCTGCCGCTGAGCCGGCTGGAGAGCTTTTTGGAGAACCGTGTGTTCTCGAGCCCCGACGACGTCGAATGGGAGACGCTCAGCGTGCAGACGCGGCGCGATTTCATCAATCACACCGACCGCGGCGTGTTCGGGCCCGAGCGCCTGGCGCGCTTCGCCTACGACGAGCGATGCCACTTCGTGCTCGGGCGCGTGCAGCGCCTGTCGAGCGAGCGCGACCGGGAGGGCGTGAGTGTGAACTTCGAGTCCAACGACGGCGCCTGCAAGGCGCGGCACGACTATGTCATCAACGCCACTGGCTTCGACCTGCTCGAGCAGCTGCGCAGCCTGCTGACCCGCCCGGCGCAGCGCGAGATCGAACGCGTGACGGGGCCGTTGTGGGAGTCGCGCCCGAACGAGGGCGCGGAGATGGGCCGTTACCTGGAGCTGCGCGACGTGCGCCCGTGGCTACAGATCCCCGGGCTGGCCGGTCTCAGCCAGGGTCCGGGCTTCGCCACCCTCGGCTCGCTCGGTCTCGTCGCCGACCGCATCCTCGAGCCCTTCGTCCGCGCGGGGCGCCAGCCGGCGGGTGACGATCGCCATGGCCTGCTCGTCGGGGACGAACGCGACTGAGCTGCGCGCTGCGTGCTCGGAGCCCGCCGTGGACGGCGGCTCGAGTTCGACCTCCCGCAGCACCGTCTGCAGCACGCGCTTGATCGTCAGCTGGGCGAAGTTGGCTGCCAGGCAGCGACGCGCGCCGCCGCCGAAGGGAATCCACGCGTACGTGGGCGCGTCCTCATCGAGGAAGCGCTCGGGCATGAACGAGCGCGCCTGCGGGTACACGTCCTCGCGGCGGTGAATCAGGTAAACGCCCGCCGCGACGACGGTTCCCGTGGGGAGCGTGTAACCGTGAATGTCCATCGGGCGCATCAGCTTGCGCAGCACCAGCGGCACCACCGGGCACAGGCGAAGCGTCTCCTTGGCGACCGCTTCGGCGTAGCTGTCCTCGACGCCGGCGAGGCTCTCCTCGCGCAGTCGAGCGAGCTTGTCGGGGTGGTGAAGCAGGCACTCGAACGCCCACGCGAGCGAGGTGGCGGTCGGCCCGTCGGAGAGCAATGTGAGCAGTTCGTCGCGGATTTCCTTCTCGTCCATCGGCGCGCCGCCGCGCTCGTGCGCGCGCTCGAGCATCGCGAGGATGTCGTCCGCCTGCTCGTCCGCGGGTGAGGCGCGACGTAGGCGGACCTCGTCGATCACGGCGTTCTCGATTGGCCTCATGACGCGCTTGAGCCATGCGCTGTGCGACAGGCGTCCCGGTCCGAGCGCGCTCAGCAGCGCGAGGCGCCGTGGATCGTTCAGCTGCGCTGTCATCGCCCGCAACAGACGGCTCATACGTCGCAGCTTGCGCTCCTCGATCGGCCCGAAGACGGCGCGCAGGATCACCTCGGTGGTGATCGCCTGCATCCGCGGCCACAGTGCGAGCGGCTCGCCGAGCGGCCACGTGGCGATCTCGCGGCGTGCCACACGCTCGATCAGCTCGCCGTAGACGCTCATCCGCCCGGCGCGGAACGAGGGCAGCATCATCTTTCGGTGCGCCATGTGTTCGGGCTCGGTGAGCAACATCACCGAGCGTGTTCCCAACAACGGCTCCAGCACGGGGCTGGCCTCGACGGCGCCCGTCGTGACTGCGTCCGGGTCGCTGGTGAACAGCAGCTTGACATCCGCGGGATCTGTGAGGACAACCCATGGACGGCTGCGACGAACGCGCAGGGTGAAGATTTCACCGTAACGCTCGTGGCAGCGTTCCATGAACGGCAGTGGACGCAGCGCCCATCCGAGCGCCTGCAGCGCGCTGGGCATGCGCGGTCCCGGTGGGAGAGACAGAGACATGGTTTGCTCTTCGGGCGGGCTCAAAACGGCCTCCACGCCCGTGTACTGGAGCCATGTCCTACCGGTGTTTTTGGATGTGTGCGCTTCTCCACAACGAGCCCTATGGTGCTCGCTGCGATCCGACTTCGCAAACCACACCGGGGATTCGGCTGTGCTGCTGTCGGGTTTACGCACCAGTGCCCTAATCGGTTAAGGGAGCGGCCTTAAACGCCGTTGATCCGGGTTCGAGCCCCGGCTGGTGCATCGGCTCGAGACGACCCCCACAACGATGCTCACGGCGACCAACCTTTTCGACTACTTCGAGGACATGCCCGACCAGGGTGAGAGCGGCGGCCTGTGGGCCGCCCGCGCTCCGCTGCGTCCCAACCCTCGCTTCGACGTCAAGCTCGTGCCGCGCTCGCCCGCGTGGGAGCACGACGGGGAGTCGCTGGAGGCGCTCGAGCGGATCGAACGCGAGCCGTGGGTGGAACGCGCCACGCGCACCGACGCGGGCGTGGAGCTGCGGCTGGAGGACGACTGGATCGAAGCGCAGGGAGGCGCGCTGCGTGAAGGCGACGGCGGTGAGGAACGGCTCTCGGATCTCGCCCGTGGGCGGCGCTTCTCGGTGCAGTTCTGGGACGCGAACGCGACGAAGGCGCTGCACGTGGGGCACCTGCGCAACCTCGCGATCGGCAACGCGCTCGCGGCGGCGCTCGCGCAGGCGGGCGGGCAGGTCGAACGGCGCTCGCTGATCTCCGACGCGGGACGCAGCATGGGCGAGGCGATGGCGGGCGTGATGAAAAGCGGCCGCGGCACGCAGGCGTGGCCGGACCGCAACGAGAAGAGCGACCACTTCGTCGGCCTCTGCTACGCCGAGTACGTCACCGCCGGGCGCTCGCTCAACGGTTCCGCCTCAGAGCACCCGGAGGACTCGCTCACGCGCGAGCTGACGCTGCGCGACGACGACGCCGATCAGCTGCTGCGGCGCGTGCTGTCGGGCGAGCGCGAGGCGCTCGAGCTGTGGTCGAAGACGCGCGCGTGGGTGATCGCGGGACAGCGAAAGACGCTGCAGCGCCTGGGCATCTCCTTCGACCGCGTGTTCTTCGAGTCGGACTTCCTGTCCGTCGCGGCGGAGATCACCGAGCGGGGGCTGCGCGAGGGCCTGTTGCGCCGGCGCGAGGACGGGGTCGTGATCTACCCCACCGAACGCGAGGACTTCGACGAGTTCCCGCTCGTGCGCGGCGACGATCTGCCGACTCAGCACATGCGCGCGCTCGCGTACTGGATCACCGCGCCTGGACTCGAGGGCATGACCTCTGTGCAGGTGTGCGGCGCGGAGTGGGTCGCGCACGTCACGTGCAGACGCCAGCTGATGGCGCAGCTGATGGCCCGCGGCGGCGAGGGGATGCACCCCACGATGGACATCTTCCACGGGATGGTCTCGCGCCAGAAGCGCGCGATCGCCTCCAGCGAGGAGGGCGCGCTGCTGATCGACGAGCTCGTCGAGTGGCTGCAGGCGCGGATCGAGCGCGACCCGCGCGGGCAGGAGGCGGTGCGTCGTCTGGGCTCGGCGGAGCGGATCGCGGGGCAGGTGGCGCTGGGCTTCTTCGTGCCGCGCCCCGTGGCGCCGCGCGTGGACTTCCAGCCGGAGAAGCTACTCGACACACGCGAGAGCCCCGGCTGGGAGCTGGTGCAGGCGCGCGCGCATGCGGGCGGCGCAGGAGCGCTGGCGCAGCGCCCGGCGGAAGAACCGGACTTCCGCTTCGCGGTGGTGCAGTCGGAACTGCACCGTCGCCACCTGCGCCTGGCGGTCGAGCGCCTGGATGCGGGGCCCCTTGCGCGCTACGTGACGCATTTTGCGCGCTGGTACCTGGAGCAGGAGCGCAGCGCTCCGGTGGAGCAGGTGGTGCACACGCTGCTCGATCGCGGCGCGCGCGGAATCGGACTAGAGGAGGTGCGATGACAACGCTTTTGGTGGACAACTACGACTCGTATACCTACAACGTGTTTCACATCCTCGCCGCCGTGTCGGGCGAGGAGCCGATAGTGATCCAGAACGACACCGTCTCATGGGGCGCGCTGTCGCGCTGGGACTTCGACGCGATCGTGATCTCGCCCGGCCCCGGCCACCCCGACCGCTGGCACGACTTCGGCGTGTGCTCGGACATCCTGCGCTTCAGCGACGTGCCGATCCTGGGGATCTGCCTCGGCCACCAGGGCCTCGGGCGACTTCTGAACGGCGCGGTGGGCGCGGCGCCGCTGCCGATGCACGGCCGCGTCAGCCACGTGCGTCACCTCGCCACGGGGCTGTTCGAGGGCATCCCGCAGGACTTCTCCGTGGTGCGCTACCACTCGCTCGCCGTCACCGGCGAGATCGGACCGGAGGGGCGCGTGACGGCGTGGACGGAGGACGGCGTGGTGATGGGCATCGAGCACCGCCACAGGCCGATCTGGGGCGTGCAGTTTCACCCCGAGTCGATCTCCACGGAGTACGGCCACGCGCTGATCGAGAACTTCTACAAGCTCGCGGCCGCCAACAAACCCGCTCGGTCGCTCACCGGCAGGCGGCCCGTGACGCCGGTACATCGCCCCGCGCCCCTTCAGGCGGGTGACTTACGCACGCGTCTGAAGCTGCGCACGATCGAGCACGAGGCGCCGACGGAGCCACTCTTTCGGCGCCTCTTCGCGTCTCAGGAGTATGCGTTCTGGCTGGACAGCGCGGACGCGCCGACGCGCCTGGCGCGCTCCTCCTACATGGGCGCCACCACGGGCGCGGAGCGCGCGCTGCTCGAATACGACGTCGAGTCTCAGACGGTGACGATCGACCGGGCCGGCGCGAGCACGACCGAGCAGGCGTCGATCTTCGACGTGCTCGACCGCGAACTGGCGCTCGGCGCGATCGAGCCGCCGGAGGGCGTCGCGCGCGGCCTGCTGGGCGGCTTCGTGGGCTATCTGGGCTATGAGTGCAAGGCCGACTGCGGCTCGCGCAACGTCCACCGCTCGGACTTGCCCGACGCCCTGATGATGTTCGCCAACCGCGTGATCGCCGTGGATCACGTCGCCCGGCGCACGCACCTGCTCGCCCTGTACACGGAGGACGACCACGATGCGGAGAGCTGGCTAGAGGAGGCACAAGCCGCAGTGCGCGAGGTGCTCGACGCGCGCGAGCATGCCGCGCCGGAGTCGAGCTCGCCAGCGCACGCGGAGTCGGGGACGGGCTCGGGGCCGCAGGCGGACCCGAGCCCGGACCTGGCGCTCGACGGCGGCGAGGATCGCCCGGCGCCGGTGGTCTTCCACTGCGGCCGCGGACGGCGCCAGTACCTGGCGGACATCGCGCGCTGCCAGGCGGCGCTCGCCGCGGGCGAGTCCTACGAGGTGTGCCTAACCGACCAGATCTCGACGGCCGCGAGCCCCGATCCGCTCGAGCTGTACTGCGGGCTGCGGCGCAGCAACCCCGCTCCCTTCGCCGCATACATGAAGCTGGGCGAGGTGACGGTGGTGAGCTCATCGCCGGAGCGCTTCCTGTCGGTCGACAGGGAGCGAAACGTGCAGGCGCGCCCGATCAAGGGCACAGCGCCGCGCGCGAGCGACGAGTCGGTCGACGAGGCGATCCGCACGGAGCTGCTGAACGACGAAAAGACGTTCGCGGAGCACCTGATGATCGTGGACCTGCTGCGCAACGACCTCGGGCGAGTGTGCGAGGTGGCCTCGGTGCGCGTGTCGGAGTTCATGGCGGGCGAGCGCTACCGCACGGTGCACCAGCTGACCTCGACGATCACGGGCGTGCTCGCGCAGGGACGCACGCCGGTGGACTGCGTGCGCGCGTGCTTCCCCGGCGGCTCGATGACGGGCGCGCCGAAGCTGCGCACGATGGAGATCATCGACGACATCGAGCGCGTGGCGCGCGGCGTGTACTCAGGCGCGCTGGGCTACTTCGGGCTCGACGGCAGCGTCGATCTGAGCATCGTGATCCGCACGATCGTGATGCGTCCGGGCCTGACGACGATCGGCGCCGGCGGCGCGATCGTGACCCAGTCCGACCCCGAGCAGGAGTTCGAGGAGCTGCTGCTGAAGGCGCGCGCGCCGATGTCGGCGATCGCCCGCGCGGTCACCGGCAGCGGCGAGCCGGACGCGTGGGTCGTCGAGCGCGAGCCGCAGATGGCGGCGGCGGGAGCGCCATGAGCGACGCCACGCAGATCGGCTCGCCCGCGTCCGAGCGTGCGCCTGAGCGCGCGTGGAGCGTGCGCGTCGCCACCCACGGTGACGTCGAGGCGGTCGCGGGCGCGGTGCGCGCTCTGCTGCTCGAGCTGGACGGGGCGCCGAGCGGCGCGGCCGCGATGGAGGAGGCGACGCGCGTCCTGATCGACAGCCCCTGGGAGGGCACGGTGCTCGTGGCGCAGGCGCGCGTGGCGATCGTGGGCGTGCTCGCGGCGAGCTGGCAGATGGCGATCCACGTGCCCGGCCCCTATGCGTTGATCCAGGACCTGTGGGTCGACCCTGGGTGGCGCAGCCAGGCGGTGGGCGCGGGATTGGTCGCAGCGCTCGCGGAGTCGGCGCGCGGGCGGGGGATGGAACGCGTCGAGGTGGGCCTGCCGCGCGAGAGCTTTCCCAATTTTGCCGCCACAGAGGCCTTCTATCTGCGCAACGGCTTCGCGCCGAACGGGCCGCGCATGCGGAGGTTGATCTCGTGAGCGCGATGGTCGCGATCGAGCAGCGTCTGGGATCGAGCGGCGCGCAGCCGTGGATACTCGACTCGGCCGGGCGCAGGATGGAGGGTCGCGACCACGACCGGCGCCTGGAGGAGCTGCGGGCGGGGCTGCTCGCGCACCCGGACGTGCGCGTGGTGGAGGCGGACGCGGAGGTGACGCAGGTGCGCCAGACCGTGAGCGCGCTGCACGAGCCCGAATACCTGCGCGCGCTGGCGCACGTCGACTCCAGCGAGCCGGTGCTGCTCGATCGCTTCGCCGCGCCGGGCATGGCGCCGGACACGCCCGTCAGCGCGGACGTGGCGGCGGTGGCTTTCGAGGGTGTGCGCACCGCGATCACGGCCGCCCGCCGGATCGTCGACGGCGCCGACTACGCCTACGCGCTGTGTCGCCCGCCCGGCCATCACGCCGGGCCCGGCTGGCTGGGCGGCTACTGCTACCTCAACAACGCGGCCGCCGCGGTGCAGACGCTGCGCGAGGCCGGCGTCGGGCCGATCGGGATCCTCGACCTGGACATCCACTACCCGAACGGGACGGCGGCGATCGCGGCGCACATGAGCGACACGAGCCTGCACTCGCTGCACGCCTCGCCGGTGGCGAACTCGCCGACCGGTTCGGTCGAGCCGCAGAGTGCGCGCGAGCGACTGGTCGCGTTCTCCGAGCCCCCCAGCGAGGCGCGCTACCTGGCGGCGGTGAGCGCGTCGATCGACGCGCTGGCGCAGTCCGCGGCGGTGCTGGTGCTGTCGCTCGGCTACGACACGGTGCGCGGAGACCCGCACGGCTGCTGGAGCTTCAGCGCTGGCATCTTCGCCGAAATCGGCGCGCTGCTGGCGGACTCGCAGCTGCCGGTGTGCGTGGTGCAGGAGGGCGGCTATGAGCTCGCCACGCTCGCGGCGTGCAGTCACGCGTTCGCCAGCGGGTTGTTGGGGGGTGGTGGGGAATGAGCGGCCTGGAGCCGTTTCGCAAGCGTCTGGACGAGCTCGACGAGGAGATCGTGCGGCTGCTGGGCGAGCGCTTCGACGTGTGCCGCGAGATCGCGCAGCACAAGCGCACACACGGCATCCCGATGATGCAGCCGGGCCGCGTGGAGCTGGTGCGCGCCCGCTATCTAACGCGCGGCGCGGAAGTGAGGCTGCCGGTGGACTTCACCAGCACGCTGTTCGAGCTGTTGATCGACGCGACGTGCGGGATGGAGGACGAGCTGATGGCGGCGCTGTCGCGGGAGGAGCTGGACGAGCCCGCGCACGTCGGGCCGGGAGGCGAGCAGGAGTGAGCCGCCCGACGTTCATCACGCTCGGCCCCACCGGCACGTGTCACGAGAACGCGCTGAAGCGCTACCTCGAGCTGCAGGGGCTACGAGACGTCCGCATAGATCTCGACGAAGACCTGCTCGGCGCGATCCACCGCGTGCGCGACGAGCCCGACACGTTCCTGGTGCAGTGCAGCGCCCACACGCAGGTCCACCTCGTGACCGAGCGCTACTACACGGAGGTGTTCGTGATCGACACGTTCATCTACCCCACCAAGGAGCTCGCGCTGCTCGTGCGCCACGACGCACCGGAGCCCAAGAGCCTCGGGATCGTGGACGCGACACGCGGCTACCCCGACCTGACGCGCTGGGAGACGCTGATCGACGAGCCGTCCAAGCCCGTCGTCGCGCGCCACCTGCTCGCGGGTCAGTACCACGCGGGCCTCACCCACCTGCACTACGCGTCCGAATACCCCGACGTGCTGCGCGTGGAGGAGTCCTACGGCGCGGTCGACACGACCTGGGTGGTGTACGGCAAGCACAAGCGCTTCCGCGGCGAGGTGATCGGCAATGTCGTCCCGTGGCTGTTCACGGGCGAGCCCGAGCCCGACCCCGCACCCGCCGAGCCTGAGGACGAGGCCGCCTAGCCGAAGCTGGCTCTACGCTGGGGGCATGGCGGCCCCGGCACTGTTCGATCCGACGGCGTTCGCGACGTTTCGCTTCCTGACCCGCGAGCTCGACGCGCAGGGACGGGTGACGCTTCGCTACGCGCTCGACGAGGAGGTGCTCTTCGCGGAGCAGTTCGATCTCCCGATCGAGGGAGAGCTGAGCGCGGCCGCGCGCGAGCGCGTGGCGGGCCTGCTCTCGCTGCTGCACTGGGTGGCGGGGGTGAGCTACTTCAAGACGGCGCTGCCGCCGCGCGTGACGTTCGAGAGCGACGCGCCGCCGCCGGCCGCCGCGGCGCTGCTGGAGGCGCTCTACTCGGAGGGGTTGGGCGAGCTGGCGTACACGAACGAGCTGGCCGCGCTGCCGCGGCCACGGTTTGACGCGGCAGATAGCCATGGTCCGACGACGACGACGACGACGACGACGACCACGGCCACGGAGGCGGTGGCCGATCGAGCGAATGGGTACCGCGACCGATCGGCGCTGGACGACGGCGAGGACGTCGGACGGTTGCTCGTCCCCGTGGGCGGCGGAAAGGACTCCGCCGTGGCGATCGAGATCGCGCGCCGATCGGGTCGCGAGGTGGCGCTCTTCTCGATCGGCGACGCGCCGCCGATCGCTCGCACGGTCGCCGTCGCCGGGCTCCCTCACCTGCTCGTGCGCCGTCGCCTGGACCCTGGTCTGCGCGCGCTGAACGAGGCGGGCGCGATCAACGGGCACGTGCCGATCACGGCGATCGTGTCGTGCGTGGCGCTGCTGACGGCGGCGCTGCGGGGGTTCGACGCGGTGGCGATGGCGAACGAGCGCTCCGCGTCGAGCGGCAACGTGAGCTGGGACGGCGTGGATGTGAACCACCAGTTCAGCAAGGGGCTGCGCGCGGAGCGGCTGCTGAGCGCGGCCGTCGCGGAGTGCGCGCCTGGCGTGCGGATCTTCTCGCTGCTGCGCCCCGCCTCGGAGCTTGCGATCGCGCGTGCGTTCGCGCGTATGGAGCCCTACCACCCTGCGTTCACCAGCTGCAACGCGATCTTCCGCCTCGACCCGGCGCTGCGCGCGGCGTCGTGGTGCTGCGACTGCCCCAAGTGCAGGTTCGTGTTCCTGGCGCTCGCGCCGTTCAGCGAGCCGGCGCACCTGCGCGAGATCTTCGGCGCGGACCTGCTCGCCGACGAGCGTCAGTTCGAGGGCTTCGCGCTGCTGACCGCCACGGGCGGGCACAAGCCGTTCGAGTGCGTCGGCGAGGAGCAGGAGAGCCTCGCGGCGATCCGGCTGCTCGCGCGCGATCCGCGCTGGAGCGGGCACGCGGTCGTGCGGCGGCTGGTGGACGAGGTGCTGGGGGGCGTCGCGCTCAGCGACGACGGGGCGGCGCGCCAGGCGCAGGACACGGGGGACCCCGAGGCCGTGCTGGCGCTGAGCGACGAGCACGACGTGCCGATGGCTCTGATGGCGGACGTGCGTGCGGTTCTCGGAGCTTGAAGGCGCGACGGTCGGCGTGTGGGGAGCCGGCCGCGAGGTCGGCTCCTTCGCACGCCAGCTCGCGCGGCGTCTGCCGAATGCGCGGATCGCGGTGGCGGTGTTCGACTCGCCGCCCGCGAACGACGTGAGCGAGACGCTGTGCGCGCCGGGCGTGCGGGTGGTGAGCGCGGCGCAGGCGCCCGCGGCGCTCGCGGACTGCGACGTGGTTGTGCGCTCGCCCGGCGTGTCCATCCACCGCCCCGAGCTGGCCGCGCTGCGCGAGGCGGGCGTGCCGGTGAGGACGGCGACGGGGCTGTGGCTGGCCGAGCGCGGCGCGGCGGGCGTGATCGGGGTGACGGGCACGAAGGGCAAGAGCACGACCGCGGCGCTCGTGGCGCACCTGGCGAGCGCGGCGGGCCGCAGCGTGCGGCTGGTGGGCAACATCGGCGCCCCGGCACTCGAGCTGCTTGACGACGAGAGTCCAGGGGACGTGACGGTGGTGGAGCTGTCGAGCTTCCACATCGCCGACCTGGACACGGGGCCGGAGGTGGCGGTGGTGACGAACGTCTATCGCGAGCACACCGATTGGCACGGCTCGGAGGAGAACTACCGCTCGGACAAGCTTCGCATCCTCGGCCTGCCGGGCGTGCGCGTGGCGGCGGTGGGCGAGCGCGAGGAGCGCATCGCGCGCGCCCATCCGGATCTGGAGGTGGAGGTGTTTGGCGTGCCCGGCGGTTGGGAGGCGAGCGCCGGCGCGGTCTCGCGCCGCGGCGAGCAGGCCCTCGCGAGCGCGGATCTGCCGCTGCACGGCGAGCACAACGCGCTGAACCTGTGTGCCGCGCTGACGGCGCTCGAGGCCATCGGTATTGCGTTGCCCGAGTTGGCCGGGGCGCTCGCGGACTTCCGCCCGCTCCCGCACCGCCTCGAGACGGTGCTCGAGCACGACGGCGTCATGTGGGTGGACGACTCGATCTCAACCACGCCGGAGTCGGCGCTCGCGGCGCTTGCGAGCTTCCCCGACCGCGACGTGGTGCTGATCGGCGGCGGGCAGGATCGCGGGCAGGACTACGCGCAGCTCGCCATTGCGCTCGCGCGGCGCGGCGCGGCGGTCGTCGGCATGGGATCGACGGGGGCGGGACTCGTGGCCGCGGCGCGCGCTGTAGGCGTGTCGCCGGACCGCGCGATCGAGGCCGTCGACATGGCCGCGGCCGTCGAGTCCGCACGCAACCTCGCCCTCGCCGGGACGGTGGTGCTGCTCTCGCCGGCCGCGCCGAGCTACGACCAGTACGCGAACTTCGAGGAGCGCGGCGAGCGCTTCCACGCGCTTGTCGCGATCTCTCGATCGACAGCGCCAGGGGTTGACCAAACGCTTCAGGGCAGCCGACGTCGAACGTAGGAGCCGGTCAAGCCTCGCGCTCGCGCTCCGGTGGCGTCGTCGGCGCGGACGCGCGCGGCTCCTCGCCGGGGGCGCCAGGCGACTCGTCGGCGGGGCGGGGTGCCTGCGGGAGCGTCGGCGGCAGCGACGCCTCCGCGGCAGCCGCGGCGCGGTTCTCCTCGCGCACGGCCAGCCAGATCTCCTCGCGGTAGATCGGCACGCCCGCGGGCGCGGCGATGCCGAGGCGCACGGTGTGCCCGCTGACGCCCATGACGGTCACGAGGATCTCGTCGCCGATGACGACGCGCTCCCCGGGACGACGCGTCAGGATCAGCATCGGTCCCGATTATGAAGCAATCCCAAGATGTCGTAGGGACGCGTGGTTTTTTGGAGCCTCAGGCGGCGTCGATCGATTCGCGCCGCACGGCCACGATCGGCTCCGCGGCCAGCTCGAACAGCGGGGCCTGCAGCGGCGCGTCGTCGCGGCGTTGAGGACCTGATAGCCGTGGCCGTCGCGGATGATGAGCGGGGCGCGCAGGTTGGCGGTGATGTCGAGCGGGTTGGGCGTGGCGCGCACCGTCACGTAGATCTCGCGTCTCGACGGCGGCGTCCTGTATCCCGGTGCGCTCGCTGGTCCTCGGGCGCGATCGTCGAGCGCGAAGTCGGAGAAGAACTGTCGCGGGTCTGACGACCGGCAGCGCGAGCGCGGGATCTTCGACGGAGTGCAGCCACAGAAAACCCGTGCCGGGGTTGCGGTCGATGAGCGCGTATCGCAGGCCGCCGAGGCCGATCAGCCCGAAGGGGAACTCGATCACGTCCTGCTCGGCGATCTCGACCGCGCCGAAGCGGATGCTCTGAAATGTCATGGACATGGCGTCTCTCCCATGCGGCGCTAGTGGAGGAAGTTCATCAGCGATTCTTGGACGATGCTCGCGCCCGCCCGCAGCGCCGCCTCGTAGGCGGCCTGCTGGTTGGAGAACGCGATCGACGCTTTGGCGACGTCGACGTCCTGGACGTTGGACAGCGTCTTGGCGAGCGATGTCTCGAGGTCTTCGATGCGGCTCGAGGCGACCTGTAGCTGGTTGGTGACGCTGCCCGCGGTGGCCTGCAGCTGGGTCAGCGTTTCGAGGTTCGCGTCGATCGCTTTCAGGTCGGTGGAGTTGAGCGCTTCCCTGTCTTCGACGGTGCCGCCGAGCAGGTGTTCGGAGATCGTGCGCAGCGTGTCGAGCAGCTTGCCGTCTTTGGCGGCGGCGCCGTTGCCGAGCAGCGAGGAGATGTCGGTGTTGATCGTGACCGACGCGCCGGGGCCGATCGAGCGCGAGACCGTGCCGGCGTTGCCCAGGTATTCGTCTTCGGCGCCCGCTTTGTAGGGCGGCGGTCGTGGTCGCCGTGCCCGAGAACACGTACTGGCCCGCGTACTGCGTGTTGGCGTCCTGCTTGATCGTTTCCGTGAGCTGGCCCACCTCGGTGGCGATGCTGTTGAGGTCTGGCCTGGCTGTACGTGCCGTTGGACGCCTGCACGAGCAGTTCGCGCACGCGCTCGCACGACGCTATTCATGTTCGCCATCGCGCCGCTGGAGGCGTTCGCCCAGGAGATGCCGTCCTGCACGTTGGTCGCGTACGCGTTCAGCCCGTCGAGCTGGCTCTGCAGGTCGATCGCGTGGCTGGCGCCGTAGGGGTTGTCGGACGGCTCGAGGATCTTGCGGCCCGAGGAGAGTTCGTTGGAGCTGCGCTGCAGCGCGCCGAGCGGCGGAGTTGATGTCGTTGAGCGTGGAGCTCGACGACCATCGCCGTGGTGATCCGGTTGCTCATCGCTACAACCCCGCCGTGCCGGTGTGCTGGATCAGCGTTTCGAGCATCGAGTCCATCGCCGTCATCGTGCGCGCGGAGGCCTGGTAGCCGCGCTGGAAGCTGATCAGGTTGGTCATTTCCTCATCCAGCGACACGCCGGAGACGCTCATGGCGCTGGTTGCCGATCGCGGTGACGGTCGTCTGGTCGTTGGACTGTTCGTCCTGCGCCGTCTTCACGTCGCTACCCACGCGCTCGATCAGCGCCGAGTAGCTCTGGTCGGCGTTGCCGCCGCGCAGCGCGGCGATCGCCTGCGCCACGTCGTTGCCGCCGGCGCGTTTTCGTGGAGGAGGTCTGGACTTCTTTCGGGTGTGACCGCGACGGCGAGCGTGGCGGCGGTCGTGCCGCGTGAAGAACGGCGTCGAGGTGTGCAGGGCGTTGACCGATGCCCGCGAGGTTGTCGACCACGCCGTCGAGCGCGGTCTGGTAGTTGGCGAGCGCGCCCGTCGGGGCCGGTGAGCCCGAGCAGTGCGCCGAGCTGTCCGCCCGCGGCCGCGGTGAGGGTCTGCGGCCAGTTGACGGTGGTGCCTTCGATCAGCGGTTCGGTCGCGTCGCCGAAGCTCACGGTGTCGGTGCCATTCGGTCTGTTGGGTGACCGTGACCTGCGCCAGCGAGGAGAGCTTGTCGAGCAGCAGATCGCGACGGTCGAGCATGTCGTTGGGCTTCTGTCCTGCTTCTTCGGCCAGCTTGATCTGCCCGTTGAGCTGCGCGATCTGGTTGGCGTAGTCCTGCACTTCGCCCGTGGGGCCGGTGCAGCGACGCGTACTGCTGGCCGGCCTGCGTGGCGATCGTTGTCGAGCTGGGCGCTCAGCTGTTTGAACGTGCTCGCCAGCTGTTCGCCCGCGGCCACCACGCCCTGCTTGGCGGCTTCGCTGGTGGGCGAGTTCGCGAGGCTGCTCCACGCGCTCCAGAACGTCGGAGAGCTGGCTGGCGATGCCCGAGCTGGACGGTTCGTTGAACGCGGCCTGCGCCTGCTGCAGCTCTTCCGCCTGCGTCGCCGAGCCGCTCAGGGCGCTGTTCTGGGTGCGGTACTGCGCGTCCAGGTAGGCGTTGCGGATACGCGTGTACGTCTCCACGTTGACGCCCGTGCCGAGCTGTCCGCCCTTGCCCGTCAGTGTCGACATGCGCGGGAATCACGAGCGGCTGGTTGCGTCTGCAGCACCGCCCGCTGGCGCGAATAGCCTTCGGTGTTCGCGTTGGCGATGTTGTGGCCCGCGACGTCGATCGCCTGCTGCTCGGCGAGCAGGCCGCTGAGCGCCGTCTGGAGTCCTTGCAGGGTGGGGATCGACATCGCTGTCAGGCCCGCAGATCGAGGACGTGCAGCTCGCCGTTCGGGCGCGAGCGCGTGATCGCCGTGGAGGAGCCGCGGGTGTCGTAGCCGTTGACGCCGTCGAGCGCGAGCATCCCCATCAGGTGGTCGAGGAAGCCGAGCTCGATCTGCATCATCGTGCGGTTGCTCGCGTGCTCGCGCTGGAGCTCGTGCAGCAGGCCTCGCAGCTCTGCGCTGCGCTGCGCCGCCCGCTCGGCGCTGGCGGCGTCCATCAGCGCGCCGAGCCGCGCCAGCGTGACGGCCTCGCGCGGGGATGCCGAGTCGCTCGCCGCTGCGGGCGAGCAGACGCGAGCGCTCCTCCTCGAGCAGCTGGCGGCGACCCATCTCGCCGCGCAGGATGCCCGCCAGGCGCACGACCGTGTGCACGTCGCGCGCGCGGATCGCCGCGCCCTGCTCGAGCACGACCTCCAGCAGGCTTCGCGCCGATGAGATCTGGGCGTCGAGGTGGGCGAGCACATCGCTCGCCAGCGCGCGATCCTGCGCGCGGGCACCGGTCGGAACGAGCACGGCGGGGCTCATGCGCCGACTCCGCCGGTAGTGGCGGACGCATCACCCGGCGCGTGCGCCGCCGTGCCGCCGCTCGTCTGTGACGGCTGGGCATGCAGTGCGCCGTGAGCGCTCTGCGTCTCGCGCGCGAGCTGCGCGGCCAGCCCGAGTCCGCCGCTGCTCATCACGCCTTCGGAGAGCGCCTGCGGCAGCAGCGAGGACAGCTGGCTCGTGCCCATCGAGCGAGGAGCCGTCTTCCCCGGAGCCGGATTCGCCTTCGAGTCCGCTCGTCGCGACGAGCGACTTCGACGAGCTGCTCGACGAGCAGTCTGTTCGAACGCCAGCGCCGTGCGGTAGGTCTTCTGTGTCGGCCGTCGAGCCGTGGCGCACCCACGCGGGCTCGAGCGCCTGGTCGATCGGCGGGCAGCGCCGGTGGGAGGCTGCGAGGCTCACGGTCGCAGCTGGTTGGCGATCGACATCATCTGGCTCTCGTTCTGGATCGCGGTGCTGCTCATCTGGAACGCGCGCTGGGTGCTGACCATCAGCGCCATCTCCCGGCCCATGTCGACGTTGGATTCCTCCAGTGCGCCCTGGTGGACGTGTGCGCGCGCCGACGGCGCTCGGCGCGCCGCTGTCGGCGTCGTGGGCAGGTAGAGGCCCTCGCCGCCGGCGAGTAGCTGATCCGGTGCGGCGACCGTCACGAGCTTGATCTGCCCGAGCGTGCGTGTCGCCGGCGCGTGACCGTGCCGTCGGAGGAGATGCTCACTTCGCCGGGCGGAGACGCCCGCGGGGAGCTTGATCGGCGGGCTCGAGCCGCGTCGCCGCCGGCGTTCACGAGCGTGCCGGTCGCGTCGACGCCGAAGGAGCCGTCGCGCGTGAGCGCCACCTGCCCGCTCGCGGTGCTTGACCTGGAAGTAGCCGTCGCCCTCGATCGCCAGGTCGAGCGGGTCGCCCGTTTCCCTGATCGAGCCCTGCGCGCGCGCTGCGCGCCGATCGTGCGGGCGCTCGCGCCCGGCGCCGGTCGTGGTTTCCGTGCCGGCCTCGTCGACACGTGTTGTAGAGCAGGTCGCTGAACGCCACGCGCTCGGTCTTGTAGCCGGTGGTGGACACGTTCGCGAGGTCGTTGCCGATCGCGTCGAGCTGCTGCTGCTGCGCGGCCATGCCTGCGGCGGCGGAGTAGAGGCCTTCGAGCATCGGCTTCCTATGTTCGGGTGTCGGCGAGCCGGGCTTCCGCATGGCGGTCCAGCGTGGCTCGTCTTCGTCACGGGTGATCGGCCGGGCGACGGACTTGAGCCGAGCGGCGACCTGCGGGAGCCGACCTGCGTGGAGGCCTCCTGCAGGGTCTGGCCGATCGCCTGGATCGCCTGCTGGCCGGACTGGAAGGTGCGCAGCGAGCGTGATCATGTCGACCATGACCTTCGCCGCGTCCACGCCGGAGACCTCGAGGGCGCCCTGGTGCACGCGTGCCGCTGCGCCTTGCCCGAGGCCGTGCCCGTGTAGAGGTTTTCGCCCTGCTTGGCGGCCCCGGGGACTTCGAAGACGCCGAGCGCGCTCGGCGTCACGGTGCCGCTCGGCACCGACCTTGATCTGGCGCGCCCGCCTGGTCGAGCACGGGGTTGCCGGTCGCGTCGGTGAGCACTCCCGCGGCGGAGGCGGTGAACTGCCCGTCGCGCGTGTAGCGCACGCCCTGCGCGGTCTTCACGGCGAAGAAGCCGGTGCCCTGCGAGCGCGAAGTCGAGCGGTTCGCCCGTTTCCTGGATCGAGGCGGGCGTCATGTCGGTGTAGGTCTTGCCGAGCGCCACGCCCACGTCGACCGAGCCCGACCGCCGCGCCGCCCTCGGTGTTCGCGAGCAGCACCGCGCCGAAGCTGTGCTGCGGCGTGCGATCGGCCTTGTAGCCAGGCGTGGTCGCGTTCGCCAGGTCGTTCGACGAGCTGATCCTGGCGCGTCTGCTCGGCGATCATCCCCGTCGCCGCGATGTAGAGCCCGAGGTCCATCTCCCTCCGGGTGTTCGACCGGGCGGGCGGGATTCTTGAGGATGCAACCGGTCTTGCCGGTCGGTCGGCGTGTCGGCCGACTCAGCCGACGGCGTTGAACAGCGCCAGCTCGCCGGAGAGCTGTTCGTAGAGGCGGCGGCGCAGCTGGGTGTGGATCTGGGAGATGCGGCTCTCCGACACGCCGAGGCGCTCGCCGATGTCGCGCAGCGTCCAGTCCTCCACGTACAGCAGCACCGCCACCTCGCGCTCCTGCTTGCTCAGACGCGCGAACGCCGTGCGGAAGCGCTCCTTGGCTTCGCCGCGCTCGGCGCTCGACGATCGGGTCGCAGTCCTCGTCTGAGCTCTCCAGCGTGTCGATCCGCTCGATCGTCGCGCTCTCGTCGGAGCGCACGATGCGATTCAGCGAGCCGACCTCCGCCAGCACCACTTCGTCGAGGCGGCCCGTCAGCTGCGATCGGCGTCATGCCGACCTGCGTCGGCGAGCTCCTCGCGGGTCGGCGGGCGTTCGTGCGCGGCGAGGAAGCTTTCGCGGGCGCTGTTGATCGCGCGCTCGTCGCGGCGCAGCGAGCGGGGCGCCCAGTCGTGGCGTCGCAGCTCGTCCAGCACCGCGCCGTGGATGCGCGTCCACGCGTACTGCTCGAGCGTGGCGCCCTTGTCGGGGTCGTAGCGCTCGATCGAGTGGATCAGCGCCTCCAGGCCGCAGGAGAGGAAGTCCTCCACGTCGCACTGGGCCGGCACCTCGCGCACCTTGCGGTAGACGATGTAGCGGACCATCGGCATGAACATGAAGATCAGCCGGTCGCGCAGCTCGCGCTCGCCCGTGCGCCGGTACTCGCGCCAGGTCGCCAACACCTCAGCCGCGGGCGCCCTGGCTGCACGCTTTCCGATTATTTCCATACTCCTGCTCTGAGATCGAGGGAACTGACAGGGGGATGGCCCGCCTGATACGGAACTTCTGCTCGCGTCCGAGCCGTCTTACAGCGGTCTAACCGGCAACTGATTCGCGGCCGCGACGATATTCCCTGCTCCGGTCGTACCATATATCCACCGCCGCGGTCGATGACCGGGATGAGGAAATGCCCCCCCGCCCCACAGGCCCACGCCCCGCCGGCAGCACGCTCGTAGCGACCGACCTGCCGTCCCGAGCCCGGCAACTGCTGGACCTCGGCGACCTCAGCGGCTACCGCGAGCTGTTCGTGCGGCTTGACACGATCGAGGCCCCACACCGTCGCTACTGGGCCGGCCGGTGCATGGTCGAAGCGGGTCTCGAGGTCGGCCCGGCCGTCACATCGGAGCGGCTTGCCGCGGTCGCCGGCGTCGCGCTGGACCTGCTCGAGCGCGATCCTGCCGAGCCGCTGCTGCTCCGCCACGCGGGGGTGGCGTTGCAGCGGCTGAACACCCTTGACGCGGCGCACGCGCTCCTCAACGCTGCGCGGCGCCTGGACCCGCAGCTCACAGGGACGGAGCAGAGTCTCGTCGCGACCGGGGCTCCGCCGCTTCCCGACCTGGCCGAGCGCGCCATCGCCATCGCGGCTCGCGCCCAACCCGCGGAAGGGCTGCGCCTGAGCCTGTGCATGATCGTGCGTGACGAGGAGGCGATGCTGCCGCGCTGCCTGGCCGCGGCCGTCGACGCGGTCGATGAGATCGTGGTCGTGGACACCGGGTCGAGCGACGCCACGGTCGAGATCGCACGCTCGTTCGGCGCGCGCGTGCTCACGTACGAGTGGAGCGGGTCGTTTGCGCAGGCGCGCAACGTCTCGTTCGACGCGGCCAGCGGCGAGTGGTTGTTGTTCCTCGACGCCGACGAGGTGCTGATGGCGGAGGACGTCGCGCCGCTGCGCTCGCTGCTCGGGCGGACGTGGCGCGAGGCGTTCTCGCTGACGGAGATCAACTACACGGGCGAGCTGGGCGACGGCGCCGCGGTCACCCACGACGCGCTGCGCCTCGTGCGCAACCGGGCTCAGTACCGCTTCGAGGGGCGCGTGCACGAGCAGATCGCCGGGCGGCTGCCGGGATACCTGCCGGAGCGCTTCGAGGCGAGCGGTGTGAGGATCGAGCATTACGGGTATCTAGCCGCTGTGCGCCTCAGTCGCGGGAAGTCCGAGCGCAACATCGAGCTGCTGAGGATGGAGCAGGCGGAGGGATCCTCAACGCCCTTCCTGCACTACAACCTCGGCTCCGAGTACGCCGCCGCGGGCGATCCCGTCGCCGCGCTCGCCGAGTTCGAGCGCGCCTGGGCGCTGCTGCTCGCGAGCGCTGCCGAGCTCGACCGCCACGAATACGCCCCCGCGCTGCTCGCACGCACCGTCAAGGCGCTCCGCGCGTGCGGGCTGCACGCCGACGCGATCGCGCGCGCCGAGGAAGGGCTCCACCGCTTCCCGGGCTTCACCGACCTCGTCTTCGAGCAGGCGCTCGCCAGCGCCGCGCTCGGGCGCCTCGACCGCGCGATCGAGCTGCTCGAGCGCTGCCTCGAAATAGGCGACGCGCCGCCCCGCTACGCCGCCACCGCCGGCTGCGGCAGCCACCTCGCGCGCGTGCAGCTCGAGCTCATCCACGCGTGGCGCCAGCTCGACAGCGCCGGCGAGAGCCCCGCCCCGCTGTCCGCCGCCGTCGTGGAGCCGCTCACCGCGATGCTCGACACGCTGCTGCGCGCCCACGATTTCGAAGCCTTCGAGGCGCTGGCGGGGCTTCTACAGAGCACGCCGCTACCGCCACGCGAGCGGCGCGAGGTGCTCGCCGAGCTGTATCTCAGTCGCGGATTCGCCGCCTCCGCGGCCGAGGAGTGGATGGCCGTCTGCGCCGAGCGGCCCGACGCGCGCGCGCTGCTGGGACTCGCGCGCGTCGCCGCCGCCAGGGGCCTGGGCCGCGAGGCGAGCGACTTCGCGGCCGCCGCGCTCGTCGAGGACCCTCACTGCGAAGCCGCCGCCGCGATCCTGTCGCAGGTCCGCGCGGAGGCCGCTTAGCGATGCTTTCGCGTCTGCGCCTTCGGCAACTCGGCTCTCATCGCGGGAAATACTTCAAGTTTCGCTGGAGGACGTCGATCACCATGAGCGAAACCCATCATGCGCGAGGCGGCCCATGGACCGGACCGCGTCACACGTTTTCAGGGAGAAAACGCCATATGAGCTCGCCGATCATGCCCATAAGGGACCCCAGGGTCCCAGCCGAACCCACCCCGCCCGCAGCCGGCGAGGCCCCGGACCTGTCCGCGTTCGTAGAGCAGCTCGCCGCGAGCGAGCGCTCGCTCTCCGTCGAGGACACTCGCGGCGGACCCCCGCCGGAGCTGCTCGAGCAGATGGCCGCCGCCCGAGAGATCGGCGAGCAGATGCGTCAGGAGGGACGGGAAGTGCGCTTCTCCTTCTCCGAAGCCGGCCGCGTCGAGGTCGCGCTCCACGACGGCGCGCACGTCCGGCCGCTTTCGGCCGCCGAGGTCGTCGACCTCGCCGCCGGAAAGCCACTGGGGTAGCGGTCGTGTCCTCTCTCTCCGTCGGCTCCAGCGCCTCCTCCACGATCAAATTCTCGGGGCTCGCCTCGGGGCTCGACACCGCCGCGATCATCCAGGCGCTGATGGGCGCCGAACGCCAACCGGTCGTACGCCTCACCACCCAGCAGGAAAAGCTCACAGCCCAGCAGGGACAGCTCCAGACCATCCAGTCGAGCCTCCGTCAGCTCCAGTTCGCGGTCGCCGACTTCAGCCTGTCCGCCGCGTTCGAAAACACCCAGACCGTCACCTCCAGCGAACCCACGCGCGTGAGCGCGGTGTCGACCACGGGCGCGGGGGTCGGCGGGCTACGAGGTCGAAGTCACGCAGATGGCGAACTCCGCGCAACGGACGTTCGCGTTCGCCAGCCCAGAAGCCGAAGACACCGTCACGATCGACGGCCACGAATACACGATCAAAGCGGGCGCGAGCGCGAAAGAACTCGCCAGCAAGATCAACTCCGACAGCACCGCCACCGTGTATGCGGCGGTCGTGGAAAGCGGCACGATCGTGTTCTCCAGCCGCGCCACGGGCAACACCGGAGCGGCCTTCATCGCGGTCAGCGACACCGCGGGCGCGCTCACCGAAAACGCCGCCGCCGCCAAAGAAGGCAAGAACGCCGAATACACCGTCGACGGCGTCGCCGGGACCTCCGCCTCCAACACCGTCACCAGCGCGATCCCCGGCGTGACGCTCACGCTCGAAGGCCTCACCACGACCGGGCCCGTCACGATCGACATGCAGCCGCCCGGGCCGAGCCTGACCGCGATCGAAACGAAGCTGCAGGAATTCGTCACGCTCTACAACTCCACCGTCGCGGAAATCCAGAAGCAGCTCACCACCAAGCCCCCCGCACACGCCGCGAACGCGACCGAATTCGCCGTCGGCACGCTGTTCGGCGACCACGACCTCACGAGCCTGCTCAGCCGCATGCGCCAGACGATGTACGAACCGATCAAAGAACTGGCGGTCGAAATGTCGAGCCCCGCCGACATCGGGCTGAGCACGGGAGCCGCCACCGGAAAAGGCGCCAGCTCCCAGTCGGCGCTCGAAGGCCAGCTCAGCCTCAACCCCGCCAAGCTCAAGGAAGCGATCGAAACGAACCCCGCGGGCGCCAAGCTGATGCTGCAGAAGTGGTCTCTGGGACTGCAGAGCATGCTCAACGCCGCGGCCGAACCCGGCGGAACGCTCGACGGGAGGATCGAAGGCGACACCAGGCAGATCACCAACCTGACCCACCAGATCGCCACCATGAACGAAATGCTCGCCGTGCGCGAACGCGCGCTGCAGATCACATACGCCAAGCTCGAAGCGGTGATCTCCCAGAACAGCGCGCAGGGCGCGTGGCTCACGAGCCAGGAAAAGGCGCTCAACAAGACCGGATAGCGACCAGGACTTCAGCTTTCCTCCCGCCAGGCCGATCACTCCCTCGACGATGAGCAACCTCGCCGCCTCTCCTCAGGCATACCGTCAGGGCGCCGTGCTCGCGGCGCCCCCAGGGGAGCTCGTCGTGATGCTCTACGACGGCGCGCGCCGCTTCCTGCGCCAGGCGGCCGTGGCGATGCGCGACGGGCGAGATCGAGCGCGCGCACAACACGCTGCGCCGCGCCGAGATGATCATCGCCCACCTCGACGGCACGCTCGACTTCGAGCAGGGCGAGGTCTCCGAGCGGCTGCACGCGATCTACGGCTTCTGCCTCAAACACCTCAACAGCGGCACGTCTCACACCAGGACCCCGACGAAGCTCGAAGAGGTCAGCGAGCTGCTCGGCGAGCTGCGCGAGGCGTGGGCCAGATCGTCGCCGAGGAGGTCTCGCACGCGTGAGCGCGCCCACGCGCGCGCACTGTGACGACGGGGCGCTCGCGCCCTACGGGCGATCCACGCGCACGCCGAGCTCGAACTCGAGCTCGCCGGGCGCGGCGACGTCGATGGCCTCGCCGCTCTCGGCGAGGAGTGGGAGCAGATGATCGACGGGCTGCCGCCGAGCCCGCCCGCCGCGGCCCGCACACTGCTGGAGCGCGCGCAGCTGATCCACGAGCGCACGCGCATCGAGCTGATCCGCCTGCGCGAAGCGCTCCTCGCGGAGCTCGCCACCGCCACGCCGCGCGCGCCGCACCGTCGACGGCTACGCCGGCCAGGCGCAGCGCCCGGCGCGCCTGGATCGCAGCGCCTGAGTGGCGCGCTCCCGCTAAAGGTCGGCAAGCCGCCGATGACGGGGGCGGCCTTAAGATCCAGCAGCGACCTTCGGAGAGCGTCGATTCACCCAGAGGGCGGAAAGGCCCTTCGTCTGGCACTCGTATCACCAGCAGCTGCTCGAGGCTGCCATGCGCGGCTCCTGGCAGCGCCAGACCGCGCTCACGAACAACCTCGCCAACGCCGACACGCCCGGCTACAAGCGCCAGGACGTCAACTTCGAGGCCGACGCTGCAGAGCGCCATCGCGGCGGACAATCGCCCGAAGAAGTGCAGTTCCAGACCGAAACGAAGGCCGATCGAAGCGGGCCCCAACGGCACCGGCGTGAGCATCGATGAGGAATCCGCCAAGCTCGCCGAAAACGGGCTCGACTACCAGGCCCTGACCGAGGTCGCCGGGCACGCGCAACAGCGATCATGCGCTCCGCGATCGGGATCCTCTGATGGGCCTCTTCGACGCGATCGCCATCGCCGGCTCTGGCCTCACGCGCGCAGCGCATCCGCATGGACGTCACCGCCGAGAACCTCGCCAACGCCGACACCACCAAGGCCGCCAACGGACAGCCCTACCAGCGCCAGGAGGTCGTCCTCGCGCAGACCGGCGCGCCGCAGCTTCGGCGGCGCGCTCTCCGGGCGCGCTCGCCCAGCAGTCCGCCGGCTCCCCCGTCGCCGGCGGCGTGCAGGTCACGGGGATCGTCAGCGACACCACGCCCGACCAGTCAGGTCTATGACCCGAGCAACCCCGAAGCCAACGCGCAGGGCTACGTGAAGATGCCGAACGTCAGCACCGTCACCGAAATGACCGACCTGATCTCCGAGCAGCAGTCCTACCAGTCCGACGTCACCGCCATGCAGACCGCCAAGTCGATGTTCACCGCCACCCTCGGGCTGCTCAAATGATCATCCCCCCGATCGGCGGACTGAGCGGCGCGCTCACCGGCGGCGGAGCCGAAGGCGCTGCCAAAGCGGCCGCCGCCGCCCAGGCCGAAGGCCTCGCCGCCCAGGGCGCGCAGACGAGCGGCGGAACCGAAGGCGTCGAAGCGGCGCGGCTTCGGCAGCGAGCTGACGAACGCGATCTCCTCGCTGGAGAAGACCCAGCAGAGCGGCGACAGCGCCGCGCAGGCGCTCGCCACCGGGACCGTCAAGGACCCCGAGGCCGCGGTCGTCGACCGTCGAGGACGCGCAGCTGGCGATGCAGCTCGCCTCCCAGATCCGCACCAAGGCGACCGAAGCCGCCCAGACGCATCTTCCAGACACAGGTCTGATCGGTTGCCCGTCACACAACTCGCATCGAGGCTCACCCCGCGCGCATGGATGATCGCGGGCGGCTTCGCCGTCGGCGTCGATCCTGTTCATCGTACATCTTCCTGCACATCGTCTCCCAGCCGAGCTACTCGACGCTCGTCAGCGGCCTCGACCCCGCGCAGACGGGCAAGATGACCGAGCACGCTCAGCGCGCAGGGGATCAACTACCAGCTGCAGAACAACGGCACCGCGCTCGCCGTGCAGTCCAACCAGACCTCCGCAGCGCGCGTCGCGCTCGCCGGCGCGGGCCTGCTCGGCAACACCCAGCCGGGCTTCGAGCTGTTCGAAAAACAGAAGCTCGGCGAAAGCAACTTCCAGCAGCAGGTCACCTACCAGCGCGCGCTGCAGGGCCAGCTCGAGCGAGACGATCAACAGCATCCAGGGCGTCTCCGGGGCGCAGGTGCGAGCTCGTGCTGCCCAGCTCCCAGAGTCAGCTGTTCGGCGAAAGCCAGGGCAACTCCTCCGCCGCGGTGCTGCTGTCCGGCACCAGTTCGCTCGACCCCGGCTCGGTCGAGGGGATCGCGCAGCTCGTCGCCTCGAGCGTCTCCGGGCTGCAGCTCAGCAAGGTCACCATCACCGACGCCTCCGGGCAGCTGCTGTGGCCGCAGCCCGGTGGCGCCTCCGGCGCGGGCTCCGGCGCGAGCGTCCAGGACGCCGAGCAGCGCTACGACCAGAGCATGGCCGCGAGCCTCGACGCGATGCTCGCGCAGACGCTCGGCGAGGGCAAGGCGCAGGTGCTCGTGTACGCGAACATGAACGTCGACCAGACCACCAAGGAATCGCTCGACGTACGGCAAAGCCGGCGTGCCCCTGTCGCAGAGCAAACAGCTCGAGACGCTGACCGGCAGCGGCGCACGGGCGCGGGCGGCACAACCGGCACCGCCAACCTGCACAGCCGCAGCCGGTGCCAGCGGCGGCAAGTCGAACTACAAGCAGCGAAACCACCAACTCCTCGCTCGGCGTCGGCAAGACCGTCACGCACTCCACGATCGCCCCGGGCGTGGTCGAAAGCCAGCACGTCTCGGTGCTGCTCGACCACTCAGTCCCCGCCGCCTCGCTGCCCGCGATCCGCGAAGCGATCACCAACGCCGCCGGCATCCAGACCAAGCGCGGCGACACGATCTCGATCGGCCAGGTCGCGTTCGCCAAGTCCGCCGCCGCGGCGGCCGCCGCCACGAGCTCGATGCTCGGCTACGCCAAGTACGCGCTGCTCGGCATCGGCGCGCTGCTGTTCCTGTTCTTCACCACCCGCTCGCTGCGCAAGCGCGAGTCGCGAACCGATCGAGCGAGCCCGTCTGGCTGCGCGAGCTCGAGGCGCCGATGCGCCTGTCCGAGCTCGAACGCGAGACCGCGCCCCGGCGCGCCCGCCATGGCCGGCGCGGCCGCAGCGCCGCCCAACGGAAGCGCCGGCGCGGCCGGCAACGGCAACGGGACCGGGAACGGCAGCATCGATCCGCTCCGCCGGCAGGTCGAACAGCTCGCCGACAACGAGCCCGACCGTCGTCGCGCAGCAGCTGCGCACCTGGATGCAGGAGGGCTAGCGCCGCGATGGCCGAGCGAGTCCGGAGATCCTGCCGGCGCTCTCAGCGGGCGCGGGCCGAGCGGCTGCCCGCCGGTCCCGCGCGCGTCTCCGGCGCGCGCAAGGCGGCCGTGCTGATGGCCGCGCTCGGCTCCGAGCGCGCCGCCAACGTGATCCAGCGGCTCGCGCGAGGACGAGATCGAGAGCCTCTCGCGCGAGATGGCGCGACTCGAGCGCCGTCGGCGCGGAGACGACCGACTTCGATCTTCAACGAGCTCGCCGCCGCGAGCCGGCGAGGGCACCGGCGCGGCCGGAGGTCTCGACTTCGCGCGCGAGGTGATCGAGCGCGCGCTCGGCCCCGAGCGCGCCGCCGAGATCCTCGGGCGCCTATCGCCGGCACCGAGTCGCGGCCGTTCGAGTTCCTGCGCCGCGTCGCCGCCCGAGCGGATCGCCGCGCTGCTGCGCGGCGAGTCCCCGCAGACGATCGCGCTGGTGCTCGCCAGCCTGCACGCCGACGCTCGCGGCCGGCGTGCTCGTCGCGCCTGCCCGAGGCCGAGCAGCCCGACATCGCGCTGCGGATCGCGCGCATGGGCGACGCCAGCGCGCAGGTGATCGAGCAGGTCGAGGACGGCGATCCGCCACAAGACTGGGCGCGGAGACCGAGCAGGAGTACGCCGCCGCCGGCGGCACCAAGGCGCTCGCGGGCATCCTCAACCACGCCGATCGCTCGCCTCGAGCGCAACGTGCTCGACAACCTCGCCAGCTCCGACAAGGAGCTCGCCGAGGAGGTGCGCGGGATGCTGTTCGTGTTCGAGGACATCGTCAAGCTCGAAGAGCGCGCCATCCAGCAGGTGCTGCGCGAGGTCGACCAGAAGGACCTCGTGCTGGCGCTGCGCGGCGCCCGAGGAGCGTCATGGAGGTCGGTGCTGACGAACATGTCCGAGCGCGGCGCGGCGATGCTCAAGGAGGAGATGGAGATCCAGCCGCCGCAGCGCAAGCGCGACGTCGACGACGCGCAGAGCCGTGTCGTCGGCGGTCGTGCGCCGCCTCGAGGAAGCCGGCACGATCGTGATCGCCGGCGGCGGGCGAGGGGACGAGGAGGGCGAAGCGCGTTGTCTGAGGCCGCCGTCAGCTACGACTTCGAGCAGCTCGAGCCATCCGAGCCGCCGCCGCGCGACGCGCCCGCGCGCGCGCTCGCCGCAGGCCGCAGCCGGAGGCCGAGCAGATCCGCGCAGCAGGCGCGCGCCGAGGGTCACGCCGCCGGCCGCGCCGACGGGCTCGCCGAGGGCGTGCGCGGCGCTCGCCGCCGCAGCGCGCTCGGCGAGGCGCTCGCGGGTGTCGAAGCGCTGCGCGACCGAGACCGCCGAGGCGGTCGAGCGCGACGCCGTCGAGCTCGCGCTCGACGCTCGCCGGCAAGATCCTCGCCGGCGCGCTGCAGGCGCGTCCCGAGCTCGTCGTCGAAGTCGTCCAGGGCGCGCTGCGCCGCGTCAGCGACAGACGCGGCATCGCCGTGCTCGTCAACCCCGCCGACCTGCGAGACACGTCCGCGACGCGCATCGGCGACCTGCAGGCCCGCGTCGCCGGCATCGAGCTGTGCGACCTGCAGTCCGACCAGCGCGTCGCGCCGCGGCGGCGCGATCGTGCGCACCGCCGAGGGTGAGGTCGACGCCGGCGTCCAGACGCAGCTCGAGCGCGCGCGCGAGGTGCGTCGCTGCGCTCGGAGCTGGCGTCCGACGTCGACGAGCGACGCCGGACCGGCGTGAGCGCCGCCCCGCCGGCGGAGCGCGCGCTGCTCGCGACGCGCGGCGCTCGCAGGCGATCCGCGAGGCCGATCTCGCCCGCCGCCACGGCTTCGTCAGCAACCTGATCGGCCTGATCATCGAGGCGACCGGCCTGCAGGCCGAGGTCGGCGAGGTGTGCCTGGTCGGCACCGACCGCAACCGCGCGGCCGTGTCCGCCGAGGTCGTCGGCTTCCGCGACGGGCGCACGCTGCTGATGCCGCTCGGCGAGCTGCACGGCATCGGCCCGGGCACGCGCGTGCTCGCCACCGGCGCGCCGTTCCGGGTCACCGTCGGCGACGGGCTGCTGGGACGGATCGTCGACGGGCTCGGCAGCCCCCACGACGGGCGTGCCCGCGCCGCGGCGGCGTCGCGCGCTCCACGATCGCGCGCGCCCCCCGGCGCGCTCGTCGCGCCCGCGGATCACCGAGCGCGTCGGGCTCGGCGTGCGCGCGCTCGACGGGCTCGTGCCGTGCGGGCGCGGGCAGCGGCTCGGCATCTTCGCCGGCTCCGGCGTCGGCAAGTCCTCGCTGCTGGGGATGATCGCCCGCTCGACCAGCGCGTCGATCAACGTCATCGCGCTCGTCGGCGAGCGCGGTCGCGAGGTGCGCGAGTTCATCGAGCGCGACCTCGGCGACGCGCTCGAGCGCTCGGTCGTCGTCGTCGCCACGTCCGACCAGCCGGCGCTCGTGCGGATCAAGGCCGCGTTCACCGCCACCACGATCGCCGAGCACTTCCGCGACCAGGGCCACGACGTGATGCTGATGATGGACTCCGTCACGCGCTTCGCCATGGCCCAGCGCGAGGTCGGCCTGGCGATCGGCGAGCCGCCCGCGACGCGCGGCTACACGCCGAGCGTGTTCGCGCTGCTGCCGCGCCTGCTCGAGCGCGCCGGCACCAGCACCAGCGGCTCGATCACCGCGCTCTACACCGTGCTCGTCGACGGCGACGACATGAACGAGCCGATCGCCGACGCGGTGCGCTCGATCCTCGACGGCCACGTCGTGCTCGACGCGCTCGCTGGCCCACGCCGGGCACTACCCGGCGATCGACGTGCTGCAGAGCGTCTCGCGCCTCGTCGGCGAGATCGTCTCGCCGGAGGTCGGCCGACGGCCGGCCAGCAGCTGCGCGCCGCGCTCGCGGTGCTGCGCGAGAAGGAAGACCTCGTCGCGATCGGCGCCTACCAGCCCGGCAGCGACCCCGCGCTCGACACGGCGCTCGCCCACCGCGCGCGCGATCGAGCGCGTTCCTGCGCCAGCCCGTCGACGAGCACAGCGACCCGCGTCGACACCGACGCGCGGCTGCTGGAGCTCGCCGCCTCGCTCGAGCGGCGAGCTGCGAGCGCCCGAGGGCGAGATCCCCGACGCCGAGGAGGTCCACGCCGAGCCAGTCCGATCGCAGCGAGCGCTCGCGGCGCGGCGAGACGCCCGCGATACCCGCGCTCGGGCTGAACCTCTGAGCGCGACGGGTCGAGTCGCCGTGGTCTCGGCGCTCGTCCGGCATCTGCGACGAGCGCTGCACGGCTGCTAAAGAACGGGCGTCGCGTGTCCGATAAACAGGCCGTGACCGGACCCGCGTTTCGCTTCCGCCTCGAGCGCGTGCGCGCCGTGCGCGAGCGCAAGGAGAAGCTCGCCAAGCAGGAGCTGGCGCGAGGCGATCTCGCGTCGCTCGAGCACCGAGGCCGAGCTGCGCAGCCGCCGAGGCCGAACTCGCGCAGGCGCACGTCGAACAGCGCAGCGCCGCCGCCGAAACGGGGCCCGTGAGCGCCGGCGAGCTGCAGGTGCGCCAGGCCTTCCTCGAGCGCATCGAGGCGCAGCGCGCGGTCACGCACGCGAGCTCGCACGCAGCCGCGAGGTCGAGGTCGCCGAGCGCGACGCCAAGCTCGCGCGCGCCGCCAGCGAGCACGAGATGCTCAACCGCCTGCGCGAGCGCCACCGCGGCGAGCACGACCGCGAGGCCGCACGCGTGGAGCGCAACAGCCTCGACGAGATCGCAGCCAGCCGCTTCGGCAGGAGCACCGCATGAGCACCCAGGCGATCGCTGGCGCGCGCCGACGGGCGTCCGCGCCGGCGAGCTCGCGGTCGCCCAGCGCGTGCAGCAGCTGCAGGCGATGATCGAACAGACGCGCCAGTCCGCCGCCGGCGGCTTCGCGCCCGCAACTCCCGCCAGCGGCGCCGCGGCCGGCCCCGCGAGCGCCGACTTTCGCATCCGCCCTGCAGGCCGCCAGCGCCAGCGGCGCCGCCCCCGCCGCCTACCTGGGCACCGCCGCCACGACCGGCGGCACGAGCCAGTACGACGGGCTGATCGAACAGGCCGCCGCGCGCAACGGCGTCGACCCGGCGGTCCTGCACGGGCTGATCCAGCAGGAGTCCGGCTTCGACCCCAACGCGCACAGCAGCGCCGGCGCCAGTCGGGCTGACCCAGCTGATGCCCGGCACCGCCTCCTCGCTCGGCGTCGCCAACCCGCTCGACCCGGCCGAATCGATCGAAGGCGGCGCGCGCTACCTCAGCCAGATGATGAGCCCAGTTCGGCGGCAACACCAGCGACGCGCTGGCCGCCTACAACGCCGGCCCCGGGGCCGTCAAGCAGTACGGCGGCGTGCCGCCCTACGCCGAAACCCAGAGCTACGTCACCAAAGTGCTCGGCTACGCCGAAGCGTACCGCCAGGCCCACCCCGTCCGCCGCCGGAGCGCTCGCATGAGTCCTCGCGCACGCCCACGCGCCCGGACGAGCGCACGGCTCCTCGCCGCCGACGAGCGGCGCGGCTCCACCGGGGGCGCCACCGGGCGCGCCGCCCTTCCAGAGCGCGCTCGCCGAACAATGGGCCCGGACCGCACACGCGGAAGGCCAAACGCGAGAGCACTCCCACGAGGAGCACAAACCGCACGAGCACGAGCACGCGCTCGGCGACGCGCCGCCCGCCGCTGTGCCCACCGTGGCGACACTCGAAGCAGCGCAACCCTTCGGCGTGCCCGCAGGACCGCAAGCCTCGATCGGCCCCGCGGCCGCCGTGCCGGTGGCCTCCAAGGTTGATCCCAACACGGCCACGGCGGGAACTCCCTCTCGCGATCTGCTCGCCGGAGACTCCGCGCCCGCGACGCTCGCAGCTGGTGATGAGGCTGCGCCCGCAGCCTCAGAGCCGGGTGCTTCCTCTGCCATCCCAGGTGCGGGCACGCCAGTCGCAGATCAGTCCAACGACGACACGGCCCGGCCCCTCTCGAACTCGGCGACAGCCACAACGCTCCACGTGACGTCCACCTCAACGGCATCCGCGTCCACGGCGGATCTCGATCACTCATCTCAAGCGGCCGGTACGGCCGTTGACCCTCACTCGAAAGACGCAACGCTGCCGGGCGAGGCGCGTCCCTCGGCTGGCGGCGCAAACGAGCCCACTCGCGACCCGCACGAGCCCACGGGCGACGTGCCCGTGCCGTCGCTCCGCCACGAGCCAACGGGTGACCTTTCGCCAACGGGCGACGTCTCGAAAACTGGCGAGCACTCGACCGGCGAGCACTCAGCAGCAAGCGACCTGCCCCAAGCAGGCGACGTACGTCAAGCAGGCGACGTACCCCAAGCAGGCGACCTGCGCCAAGCAGGCGACGTGCCCCACATAGGCGACCACTCAGCAACGCGCGAGGTTCCGCAAGCGGGTGGCCGCTCGGCAGCACGCGATGCCGCCCAAGCCGTCACGAGGGGAGCCACGCAGGCCGCCGCCGCGAGCACTTACACACACGGGGCAGCAGCCAACACCGCCACGCGGGATGGCGCAGCGGACACCGCCACGCCGGCGGTCGTGGCGGGCGCCGACACACACATGGCTTCCACGAGCCCAGGCACAGCGGGCGACCGGCCCACACCGCCCGCCCCGGATCGCCAGGCGCAGGCCAGTGGCAGACCCCGCCCGCCGCTGCCTCCACGACCAGCCCCGGCGCAGCCGACACGCGACCCGAGCCCGGCGAAGCCGGTTCATCAAATACGACATCCACACGCGCAGGCGACACGGTCATCGCCGCCTCAGCGCAGGCCGACGTCCGACCGGGCGCACGCGCCGTCGCGACATCCACCCGCGGCGCCGGCGCTCGCCCCGGCGCACTGGACGCCACGCTCACGAGCGGCTCCGCGCGCGCAGTGGACACCGGCGCCGACGCGCAACTCTTCACCGCGCCGTTGCCTACCACGCAGGCCGCCGCGCCGGCGACGAGCGCGGCCCTCGGCGCGGGCGTCGGCATGCAGGACATGATCGACTCGATCCGCGCCACGATCGAGCTGGCCGTCCGCCAGGGCATGACGCAGGCGCGCATCGCGCTGCAGCCCGAGGAGCTCGGCGAGATCCGCATCCACCTCAGCCAGACCGCCGACGGGCTGCTCGCCCGGCGTCACCGCCGACACGCCGGCCGCCGCGCAGATGCTCGCCGGCGCGCGCTCGGAGCTCCACCACTCGCTCAGCTCGCTCGGGCTGTCGCTGCTGCGTCTCGACATCGGCTCCTCCGGGCAGTCCGACGTCGGCGGGCGCGAGGAGCGCTTCCCCGGACGCTCCGAGGAAAGCGGCCGCGGTTCTCGCGATCGCCACGACGAGCATCACAGCGACTCACAGACCGTGCAGGGACTCGCAAGCGCGCAGCCGCCAGCCGGCGCGGCGCGCGGCGAGCTCGTCGACGTGCTCGCCTGATCACGAAAGGACCGATGACCATGACCGCCGTCGAACCCACCGCACAAGCCGCCGCCGCCGTCAACAGCGCTCGAGCGCGCCCAGTGCCGAACCCCCGACGGCACGCTCGGCCAGAACGACTTCCTCAAACTGATGATCGCCCAGCTGCAGGCGCAGGACCCGCTGCAGCCGGCCAACACCAACGAATACGTCAGCGAGCTCGCGCAGTTCACCCAGGTCGAGCAGACCACCAACCTCGCCAACGCGAGCGAGCTCTCCAGCGCCGTCCAGCTGATCGGACGCACCGTCTCCTACAACGACCCCGCCGGCGGCTCCGGCCACGGGCAAGTGTCGAAAGCGTCCAGTCCACCGCCTCCGGCACCAGCGTCACCATCGCAGGCGTCGGCGGCGTCAAGCTCGCGAGCATCACCGAAGTCCATTGAGCTCGATCTCCTCAAACCCCGCGCTCATACCGCCCGGCGGCCTCGCAGGTCCCGCCGCGCCCGCGACCCCCGCCGCGGGCAGCCCGCCGACGCCGCCGCGCGCGGCGCTCAGCCCGGCGCCGTCCCAGGCCAGTCCTTCGCCGACGCGCTCACCAAGGCCGGCGGCGCCGAGTCGCTGCAGTTCTCCCGCCACGCGCTCGAGCGCGTGCAGCGCCGCGGGATCGAGCTCGACTCCGACCATGCTCGGCCGCCTCGCCGAGGGTGTGGGACGCGCCGCCGGCAAGGGCTCGCGCGACTCCCTCGTTCTTGTCGACGGCACCGCGTTCGTGGTGTCCGTCAGCAACCGCACCGTCATCACGGCCGTGGGATCCGAACACATGAAGGACAACGTGTTCACCAACATCGACAGCGCCGTGATCGCGTGAGAAGAGCGACAGGCCACAACAGCGGCTGGACCTCTTCGAGGAGGCCGCGAAAGCGAAAGGAAGGGCAGTCAACGATGATGGCTGGAATGTATGCCGCGATCAGCGGCCTCGACGCAAACCAGGCGATGCTCAACGACACCGCCGCCGACCTCGCGAACGTCAACACGGTGGGCTACAAGGCCTCGAGCGTCACGTTCGCGGACTCGCTCACGCAGGTGATCCGCGGAGCCTCCGGCTCCGACGAGCACCAACGGCGGATCCAACCCCGTTCAGATCGGGCTGGGCGTGCAGGTCAACGCGACCCGCAACGAAATGACCGAGGGTTCCTTCCAGTCGACCAACAACCCGCTCGACATCGCGATCGAGGGCCGCGGGCTTCCTGCGCGTGGGCGCCGGCGAACCGCCCGCGAAAGAACCGTTCACCGCGGGCCTGCCGGCGAACTTCCAGCTACACCCGCGCCGGAGACCTGACGACCAACACGCTGGGCTTCCTCACGACTCAGGCCGGCGAATACGTGATCGGGCGCAACGCCGTGGCGAACGAAACCGAAACCGGCACCACCTACACCCCGGGCAAAGAAGACACCTACATGCAGGATCCCGCCCGGCTCGACGAACGTGTCGATCGGCCAGGACGGATCGGTCAGCTACACCGACAAGAACCCCGAATCGAAAACGTACCAGCAGCGCGTCACAGCCGGCTACCTCTCGCTGGCGACGTTCGCCAACGAAGCCGGCCTCGAACGTGCTCGGCGGCTCGCTGTGGGCGCAACGGCCAACTCCGGAACGCCCGATCGTCGGAACGCCGTCCACGATCGGGCTTCGGCGCGACGATCGGCGGCGTGCTCGAGATGTCCAACGTCGACCTCGCGACGCGAGATGACCAACATGATCACCGCCGAGCGCGGCTACCAGGCCAACTCGCGCGTGATCACCGTCGCCGACCAGATGCTGCAGACGCGTCGTGACGATGGTCCAGTAGGCCACCGACCGTTGCCGCAAACTGACGCCAGCACGGAGGTCTCGGAAGGGGGTACGCAACAGACAGCTCCGAGGAGCCCGAGGTGGGACGGCGCCACAGCGCGCCGTCCCACCCCGGGCTAAGCTCGCAATCGAGGGGAGTGCGCGCGATGATCACGCTGCACCGGCTCGGTCACAGCGACGAGCCGTTCCAACTGAACCCGGACATGATCGTCACGGTCGAGTCGACGCCCGACACCGTCATCACGCTCGCCACCGGCGCCAAGGTCGTCGTCGCAGAGACGCCCGCAGGAGGTCGCCGCAGCCGTCAGCGCCTACCGCGCCGCGGTCCTGAGCGACGCGCTCAGACGCCGCCGGCCGGAGCGCCCGCCCGGCGCCCGGGCAGCGCGACTCGTCGCGGCTCTCCGCCGTGGAGGACGCGCCCGCGTAGCGCGACCCGTCAGGACGTTTCGCAAAGCCGGCTGACCCGGCCCCCGCGGGGCCGGAAGGGCCTCCTGGGACGTTTGTGCACGAGTCTCCGCAGGATTGAAGGATTGGCCGCCGCCGCCGATGTTGAGTCGCAATGAAGGCTGCAACGGCCATCGGAATCGGGGTGGCCTTCGGCTCACTGCTGCTGAGCTCGATGATGGACGGGACGAGCCCGGCCTCGTTCATCAACATCCCGGCGCTCATCATCATCCTCGGCGGCACCGGCGGCGTGACGCTCGCGAGCGTCGGCATGGAGCTCGATGAAGCGCGTCCCGAGCCTCTACAAGATGGTCTTCTCCGCCGAACCGCCCGACATGCGCGGGCAGCTCGACCGGCTCGTCGCGCTCGCCGACAAGGCCCGCCGCGAGGGCCTGCTCGCGCTCGACGCGCAGCTCGGCGAGATCGAGGACACGCTTCACCCGCAACGCGCTGCAGCTCGTCGTCGACGGCACCGACCCCGAGATGGTGCACGCGATCCTCGAGGCCGAGGTCGACGGCATGGCGGCGCGCCACGAGGCCTCCGCCGGCCCGTTCGAGAAGGCCGGCGGCTTCGCCCCGACGATGGGCATCATCGGCACCGTCCTCGGCCTCGTCCACGTGCTCGAGAACCTCGCCGCGCCGTCCACGCTCGGCCCCTCCATCTCCGCCGCGTTCATCGCCACGCTGATGGGCGTCGGCGCCGCCAACGTCGTCTTCCTGCCGATCGCCAACCGCCTCAAGGCGATCTCCGCCGAAGAGGTCGAGCTGCGCATGATGACGCTCGAGGGCATCCTCTCGATCCAGGCCGGCGACAACCCGCGCCTGGTCTCCGAAAAGCTGATGTCCTACCTGCCGCCCGCCGAGCGCTCCGCCGATGAAGGCGGGTCGGTCTCGCACCTCGACGTCGAGTCCCAGGCGGCCTGAGTCATGTCCCGGGCCCGCGGGCGGCCGTCGCGGCGGCGGCAAGCACGAGGAGAGCGAGCGAGCGCTGGCTGCTGACCTACGCCGACATGATCACGCTGCTGATGGCGCTGTTCATGGTGCTGTTCTCGATCTCCTCGGTCAACATCTCCAAGTACCAGATGCTGCAGCACTCGCTGAAGGCGGCCTTCTCCGGCAACATCCTGCCCGGCGGCAAATCGATCGCCCAGCAGGGCGCCACCGCCAACTCCAGCCACGCCCCGCAGAGCGCCGACCTGCAGGCCGATCGCGCCCGTCACCGCGCTCGACCGCCAGCCACCGCAGGCGAGCAGCACCGCGCGCGCGCGCAGGGCAGCGCCGCCGCAGCGGCCCAGCAGACGGCCGCCGCAGCAACGAGGCGCGCGTGTTCGCGCACATCAAGCACCAGCTCGACAGCCTACGCCGCCTCGCACGGCTTCAGCAAGAGCGTGCAGACGTCGATCGAACGCGCGCGGGCTCGTCATCAGGGTGCTCACCGACGACCTCCTGTTCCCCTCCGGGCAGGCCGCGCTCGACGGGCGCGCGTACGCGCTGCTCGGCGAGATCGGCCAACTGCTCAACGTCGACGAGACGCACCCGATCGACGTCGAAGGCAACACCGACAACGTGCCGATCCCGAGCGCCCAGTACCCCAGCAACTGGGAGCTCTCGACCGCGCGCGCCAGCACCGTCGTGCGCTTCCTCATCGAACACGGCGTCACGCCGCGGCGGCTGACCGCCACCGGCTACGCCGACCAGCACCCGATCGCCAGCGACGCCACCGCCGCCGGGCGCGCGCGCAACCGCCGCGTCGAGATCGTCATGCAGCCGCATCTACGCGGCGAACCCGAAAACTAACCCCGAAAGACACACGACGACCATGCTCAAGAACAAGAAGATGCTCATCGCCATCGTGCCGATCCTGCTGTTCGTCGGCTACACGATGACCAAGCCCAAGCCCACGCTCGCCCAAGACGAAGATCGCGGGGACGATCTACGTGATGCCGCAGACGTTCCTGCTCAACCTCAGCGACGGCCGCTACGCCAAGCTCACCGTCGCGCTGCAGCTCGCGCCCGGGCAGAGCGACGGCGCCACCGCCGAGAGCGCGCCATCTTCCGGAAGGCGGGCCCGGCACGCTGCCGGAGGAACCGCTGGTGCGCGAAATCGTCACCAACGCGGTGACCGACCAGAACGGCGAAACGCTCATCAGCTCCAGGGGCAGGCACAAGCATCAGAACCGACGATCCTCGCACGCCATCGAGAAGCAGACCGACGTCAAAGTCGAAGCGGTCCTGATTCCCGATCTCACCGTCCAATAGGAGAGCAGCGCTTGACCGAGGCAATCGAGTACGAGCAGTTCGATCAGACCTCCAAGCCCAACGGCGTCGTCCTCGTCCGACGCCCGACCTAAGCCGGCTCAGCGACATCCCGATGGAGCTCAGCGTCGAGATCGGCCGCACCCACATGACCGTCGGCGAGACGCTCGAGCTGACGCGTCGGCTCGATCGTCACCCTCGAGCGCCAGGCCGGCGAACCGGTCGACCTGCTCGTCAACGGCACCGCCGATCGCGCGCGGCGAGGTCGTCGTCGTGGACGAGCAGTACGGGCTGCGCATCACCGAGATCCTCGACGGGCCCCAGGACAGCGACGGCACGCGGCCGAGGGCGGCGGACGCCGGTGTCGCCGAGGTGATCGGCTGACGGCGAGCGCGGGCGCCGCCGAGGAGGCCATGCGCCAGTGCGCCGACGGCGCGTCACCGACGCGCTGGCCGCGGCGGCCCAGCGGCTGACGCTCAGATGGCCGTACGCCTCGCTCGACTTCTCGCAGCCGACGAAGTTCACGACCGAGATCAGGCGCCGCATCGAGGGCGCGCACGAGTCCTTCTGCGAGGAGCTCGCCGCCTGGCTGACGGGCGAGCTGGGCGGCGAGGTCGCAGCTCAGCGTCGCCGACATCGCCCAGCACACGTGGGCCGCGGCCAAGGCGCAGCTGCCCGCCGACTCCGTCGCGGTCGCCGTCGAGGAGAGCGCCGTCGACCGCAGCATGCTGCTCAGCGTCGAGCCGCGCTCGTTCTGCAGGCGCTCGAATGCATGCTCGGCGGCGACGCCTCGCGCGCGCCCAGCGAGCGCCACCTCACGCGAGCTCGACTGGAAGCTCGCCACCGGCGTCTCTGAACGCGCTCGTGCGCGAGCTCTCCGCGCGCCTGGGAGCGAGCTCGACGGACCCGAGCTGACGCGCGGCGAGCTCGACCTCGAGGGCGACGCCGGCGTCACCGTCGCCGCCCGACGAGCCGACGCTCGCGATCTCCGTCGCCAGCTCCATCGACGGGGCCGTCCTCCGACGTTCTCGCTGCTGATCCCCTGGTCCGCCGTCGAGCCGGTCGCCGAGAGCATCCGCGGCGCCGTCGGCGGCCGTCTGCAGCTGCAGGCCGCCGCGCCCGGGCCGCAGGCGCTCGCGCCGCGGCGTCGCGGGCGCGCAGGTGCTGCTGCGCGCCGAGGTCGGCTCCGTGCAGATGCCGATCGAGCGCATGCTCGCAGCTCGTGCCCGGCGCGCTCGTCGAGCTCGACGAGCCGCGCCGAGGACGGCGTGCGCCTGTTCGCCGAGGAGCGTCTCGCTCGGGCGCGGGCGCCCCGGGCGCAGCGGCACGCGCCGCGCGATCAAGCTCGAGTCCACCGACGAGTCGCCCGTTCGCGCCGACACGTACGCCACGCTCGGACGCGCCGAGCTGGAACGCGCGCGAGCGCACGTCGCCGGGCGGGACATAGCTGCCGGCGAGGAGGGCGCCGGCGCGATCCTGCGCAGCATCTTCGTGCGCGTCTGGGCCGAGCTCGGCACGGACCCACATGGCGCTCGGCGCCGCGCTCGAACTGACGCCGGGCGCGCGTCGTCGAGCTCGACCAGCTCGCCGAGGAGCCCGTCGAGCTGTTCGCCAACGGGCTGTGCTTCGCCAACGGCAGCCTCGTCGTCACCGCCGAGGGCGCCTGGGGCGTCCAGGTCGAGACGCTCGTCTAGCGCGCCGGCGCCCGACGCGACCGCCTCAAGACCCGCGCGCTGAGGGCCGATAACCGGGGACGACTCTTCCTCGGAGTCGTCCCTCGATGACTAAGCTGACCCCGCTTTCCCGTGCGGCCGCGCAGGCGGTCGCGGTGCTTGGCGCCTGCCTGCTCGGCTTTCGCCTGCCCGGCGCTCGGCGTAGCGCGCCGGCCACCAAGGCGAGCGGCGAAAACACGCCGCTCAACCTCAAGGCACCAGCCCACCGGCTCACGCACACGAGCAGCAGCGGCGGCGCGAGCATCGTGCGCACGATCGTCGGCCTGGCGATCGTGATCGCCGTCATCTGGGGGCTCTCCTGGATCCTGCGCCAGGTCAAGGCCGGGCGCGAGCCGCACGTCTCCAGCGCCGGGCCTCGCGAGCGTCGCCGCGCTCACGCTCAGCACCGGGCGCTCCGTGCACCTGGTCCGCGCCGGCAGCGACTACATCCTGCTCGGCAGCGCCGAGCACGGCGTCGTGCCGATCCACCGCTACACCGAAGAGGAGGCGCGCGAAGCCGGGCTGCCGCTGCTGGACGACGTCCAGGCCGCGCAGCCGCGGCGTCGTCGCTGCTCGCCGGCTCGGCGCCGGAGGGCGCGGGCCAGCGGCGCGCGGGGACGCGCCGCCAATCGAACCCCGCGAGTGGGACCCAGCCGCCACGACCCGATGCGCATGCCCACGCCGTCCCCCGGCGTCGTCGAGCGGCTGCGTGAACTGACGGTGCGCCGTTGAACCTCAACTCGAGCAACGCCGTACAGATCCTGCTGCTGATCGGCGGGCTGACGCTCGTGCCCGGCGATCCTCTTCACGGTCACCGGCTTCAGCCGCATCCTGATCGTGCTCGGCTTCATCCGCACGGCGATCGGCACCAACAACGCGCCGCCCAACCAGGTGCTCGTCGGGATCGCGCTGTTCCTGACGATCTTCGTGATGGCGCCCACGATCAGCGCGATCAAGAAGGACAGCGATCGAACCGCTCGACGCGCACAAGATCAGCACCACCGCGGCGCTCGAACGCGCCGAGGATGCCGCTGCGCGAATTCATGTTCCGCCAGACGCGCGCGCAGGACATCGCGCTGTTCGTCAACCTCGCGCACGACAAACAGCCGCACAAGCGCGCCGAAGTGCCCACCGAGGTGCTGATCCCGGCGTTCATCGTCTCCGAGCTGAAGACCGCGTTTCAGATCGGCTTCTTGATCTTCCTGCCGTTCCTGATCATCGACCTGATCGTCTCCTCGACGCTGATGAGCATGGGCATGATCATGCTGCCGCCCACGTTCATCTCGCTGCCGTTCAAGATCCTGCTGTTCGTGCTCGTCGACGGCTGGGACCTCGTCATCAAGGCGCTCGTGCGAGAGCTTCCACTGAGAGCACGCCGACGACCTGCGACGAGCGCGCGATGAACCAGGACACCGTCGTCAACCTCGCCTCGCAGGCCATGAGCCTGTCGCTGAAGGTCGCCGGGCCGCTGCTGCTCGTCGGCCTCGTCGTCGGCCTGCTCGTGATCAGCGTCTTCCAGGCCGTCACCCAGATCCAGGAGCAGAGCCTCACGCTGATCCCCAAGATCGTCGGCGTGGCCGTCGTGATCGTGCTGCTCGGCCCGTGGATGCTCGGACAGCTCGTCTCCTACACGACCGCCCTCTACACCGTCGATCCCCTCGATGGTGGGCTCGTGAACGCGCTGCTCAGCAAGCTCGCCGGCAACGAGCTCGCCGGCTTCATCCTCGTGCTCGCGCGTGTCACGCCGCTGTTCCTCATCGCGCCGCTGTTCTCCTCGGCGATGATCCCGCCGCGCGTGCGCGGCATCATCGCCGTGGGCATCTCGATCGGGCTGACGCCGATCGCCATGCACGGCCAGCACGTCCCCAGCGACGCCGGTCGACGCTCGCCGGCCTGGTCGTCGAGGGGATGCTCGTGGGGCTCGCGTTCGCGTTCACGCTCGCGATGCTGCATGGCCGCGCTCGAATCCGCGGGCGCGATGATCGACGTGATCTCGGGCTTCTCCTACGGCAGCCTCATCAACCCGATGAACGGCGAGCAGAGCGCCGTCATCTCGCGCTTCTACTCGCTCGTCGGCACGCTCATCTTCCTCGTCATCGGCGGCGACGCGTGGACGCTGCGCGGCCTCGGGCGCACGTTCGAACTCGTGCCGCTCACCGAAGGGCCGCAGATCGCCTCGCTCGTCGGTGGCGCCGAGCACGTGTTCTCAGACGTCTTCGCCGCCGCCCTGGAGATCGCCGCGCCCGTGCTCGTCGCGCTGCTGATCACCGACGTCGCGTTCGGCGTCGTCTCGCGCGTGGTTCCGCAGCTGAACGTCTTCGCCGTCGGCTTCCCCACCAAGGTCGCCGTCGCGCTGCTCGTCGTCGGCGCGTCGCTGCCGTTCGTCGTCCAACTGGATCTCCGACCAGCTGTCGGTCAGCGTCGGCGCCGCGCTCGGCGCGCTGCACGTGGCGTGAGACATGGCCAAGCGACGACCGCACAGAGAAGGCCACACCCAAGCACCGCCAGCGCGCGCGAGAGAAGGGGCAGGTCGCGCGCAGCGCCGACCTCGGCGGCTCCGTCGTGCTCGTCGCCGGCCTGCTCGCCATCAGCGTCATGGGCCCACGGATCGTCGCAGGCGGGCGCGTCGAGCTTCCGCGAGATGCTCGGCGAGATCGCCCACCCCGCCCGCGCCACGACCGCGGCTGGCCTCAGCGAACTGATGCACTCGACGCTCGCCACGATCGCACTCGCCGTCGGCCCGATCGCCGGCGCGTGCATGGTCGCGGGCGTGCTCGCCGGCGTCGCGCAGGTCGGCTTCAAGCCGAGCGCGCATGTGCTCAAACCGGACTTCCGCCGCATCAACCCCGCGTCCGGGCTGAAGAACCTGCTCGGCCCCAACCTGATCTTCGAAACCGTCAAGACGATCGCCAAGGTCGGCGTCGTCGGCGCGCGTTCGCCGCGCTCGCGCTTTTGCCCGGGCTCACCGACCTCGCTTCGCAGGTCGGCATCTCCCCGGCGGCGCTCGGCACGCTGTTCGGCCAGCGCGCGCTCCTCGCATCGCCCAGCACGCCGCCTTCGCCTACCTCGCGATCGGCGTGATCGACTACGCGCTGGAAGCGCTACCGCCACGAGCAGCAGCTGAAGATGACCAAGCAGCAGGTCAAGGACGAGACGCGCCAGTACGGGGTCTCCGCCGAGGTCAGGGCCGCGCTGCGTCGCCGCCAGATGCAGCTCGCGCGCTCGCGCATGATGGCCGCCGTGCCCACAGCCGACGTGGTCGTCACCAACCCCACGCACTTCGCCGTCGCGCTGCGCTACGACGGCACCCGCACCGCGCCCGAGGTCGTCGCCAAGGGCCAGGACCTCGTCGCCGCGCAGATCCGGCGCATAGCCGAGGAGAACGACGTGCCGATCGTCGCCCGACCCGCCGCTCGCGCGCGCCCTGCACCAGTCGACGGAGGTCGGCCAGATGATCCCCCAGGAGATGTACGCCGCGGTCGCGCGCGTGCTCGCGTTCGTCTACCGCCTCGCCGGGCGTAGGAGGCTCGCCGCATGAACAGCGAGGGCGTGAAGCGACTCCTGCGCCACACCGACCTGCTCGCCGCGGTCGCGGTCGTGTGTGTGGTGACGATGCTCGTCGTGCCGCTGCCCGCGGCGCTGCTCGACCTGCTCATCACGCTCAACATCTCCGCCGCGCTGACGGTCGTCGTCGCGACGATGTACCTCGGCAAGGCGCTCGACTTCGCGTCCTTCCCCTCGCTTTCTGCTGCTCACCACGATGTTCCGTCTCGCGATCAACGTGTCCGTCACACGCCTGATCCTCACCACCGGCGACGCGGGCGGCGTCGTCAAGGCGTTCGGCTCGTTCGTCGTCGGCGGCAACGTGGTCGTCGGCCTCGTGATCTTCCTGATCCTCGTGGTGATCCAGTTCGTCGTCGTCACCAACGGCGCCGGGCGCGTCGCCGAGGTCGGCGCGCGCTTCACGCTCGACGCGATGCCCGGCAAGCAGATGGCGATCGACGCGGACCTCAACGCCGGCCTCATCACCGACGACCAGGCGCGCGAGCGCCGCTCGGAGATCGCGCGCGAGGCGGACTTCTACGGCGCCATGGACGGCGCGTCGAAGTTCGTCAAGGGCGACGCCATGGCCGCGGTCATCATCACCGCGATCAACCTCGTCGGCGGGATCATCGTCGGCATGCTCCAGCACGGGCTCGGCTTCGGCGAAGCCAGCCAGCAGTACTCGCTGCTGACCGTCGGAGACGGTCTCGCCGCGCAGATCCCAGCGCTGCTGATCTCCGTCGCCACCGGCATCATCGTCACCCGCGCCGCCTCTGACCGCGACCTCGGCTCGGACATCGCCAACCAGATCCTCGGCCAGCGCAAGGCCCCGCTCGTCGCCGCCTGCGCGATCGGCATGTTCGCGCTCGTCCCCGGCCTCCCGAAGCTGCCGTTCCTGTTCATCGCCGCGATCTTCGGCGCGGTCGCGTGGGGCGTTCGCCACGGCCTGCCCGGCGCCACCGACGCCGAGGTGGCCGAGAAGGCCGCCAAGGAAGCCCACGCCGCGCTGCCCGCCAGCGGCGGCGAGCCGATCGGCGAAGTCGGCGTCGACGCGCTCGAGCTCGCGATCGGCTTCGGCCTCGTGCCGCTCGTGGATGCAGGAGCCGGCAGCTCGGGGGCCGCGCCGAGCTCGCTGCTGCGCCGCGTCAGCATGATCCGCCGCCAGATAGCGGGCGATCTGGGGATCGTGATCCCGCCCGTGCGCATCCACGACGAGCTGGGCATGGAATCGCACGAGTACGTGCTCAAGGTGCGCGGCTCGGAGGTCACGCGCGGGCGGATCATGCCCGGGCACCTGCTCGCGATGGACCCCGGCGACGCGTCCGGCACGCTGCAGGGCATCCCCACACGCGAGCCCGCGTTCGGCCTGGAGGCGGTGTGGGTGCACGAGTCCGGCCGCGCCGAGGCGGAGTCGCTCGGCTACACCGTCGTCGACGCCGAGTCCGTGATCGTCACCCACCTCACCGAGACGATCCGCTCGCACGCCGCCGAGCTGCTCACGCGCCAGGACGTCCGCACGCTGCTGGACCGCCTCAAGGAGACCAACGCGGCCGTCGTCGAAGAGGTCGTCCCCGACGCGCTGTCGCTCGGCGAGATCCAGCGCGTGCTGCAATCGCTGCTCTCGGAGGGCGTGCCGATCCGCGATCTCGGCACGATCGTGGAGGCAATCGGCGACAAGGCGCGAACAACACGAGACACGAGCCTCCTATCGGAGTACGCTCGCCAGGCTCTCGGCCGGGCGATCACGGCTCCACACCTGGACGAGCAGTTGCGCCTGCAAGCGATAACCCTAGACCCCGCAATCGAGCAGGAGGTCTCCGTCTCGATCACCCAGACGACCGACGGGGAGTACCTCGCCATGGACCCGCCGCGCGCGCAGGCGATCGTCGCTGCGCTGCGCGCCCAGGTCGAGCACGCCGCCGCGCGCAGCGTCGGCGGGCGCGGCCCCGTGTTGCTGTGCTCCGCGCGCATCCGCCGCCACCTGCGCCGCCTGATCGCGCAGGCCCAGCCGCACCTCGCCGTGTGCTCCTACAACGAGATCTCCCCCGGCATCAGCGTTGAAACCGTGGGGGTCATCCACGCATGAGCATCTACCGCGGGCGTACCGTCGATGAGCTCATCCCCCAGATCCAGCAGGAGCTCGGCTCCGACGCGATCATCGTGCGCCGCCGCGAAGGGCTCACAGGCGGCGTGCTCGGCTTCTTCCAGCACCCGTACGTCGAGATCGAGGCGATGGCGGGCACCGCGCGCGTGGACGTGTACGACGAAGAGGAGGCCGTCGAGCCGCCTGCGCCACTCGCCCCGCCGCCCGTGGCGGCCCCCGCGCAACCGCCACCGTGCCCGCCTCCCGTGCCCGTGCAGCAGCCCGCTCCCCCGGCGCCGCCGTTCTTCACGCGCCAGCCCGCGAGCACCTCGGCAGGCGGCAGCGCGTATGTGACCGCCCACCTGGCGGCGCTCGCGAGGGCCGAGCGCTCGCAGATCGCCCAGCCGCCGCTCGTCCCCGAACGCCCGCGCCAGCCCGCGGTCGACTTCCAGGAGCTGATCCCCAGAGACATACCGCGCCCGTACTCCTCGACGTCCAGGCCCGCTTTCGTTCCCGAGCCTCCCCTCCCTGCGCCGCGCGCACCTGCACCGCGTGCGCCCGCGCCGGTGCCCGCTTCGGAGACGCCACCGCGCACGTTCGAGCGCCGCACCGTCGCGCCCGGCTCGCACGCGCGCGCCCGCGCGGGAGTCGAAAAGAGCCTGCGCCGCTACGGCGTGGGCGAGGAGTTCGCCGGCGAGCTGATCGACGCCGCCGCGGCCCACGTGCTGCCGTTGGCGCCCCGTGCGGGGCTCGCGCAGGCGGTGCGCCTGACGCTCGCGCAGCGCATACCCGTCGCGCCGTTGCTGCCGGCGAAGGGCGCGACGGTCGCGCTGATCGGCGCGGGCGGCGCGGGCAAGACGACCAGTTGCGCGGCGCTGCTGGGCGCCTACCGCGCGAGCGGCACGCTGCCGGCGCGCTGCGCGACGCTCAGCCGCGTGGACGACCACGGCGAGCTGCAGATGATCCTCAGCCCGAAGATCATGAACGCGATCGCCCGCCAACGCGCCGCGCGCGTTGCGCGCGCTGCGCAAAGCCAAGGTGGACGGCCTGGCGGTGATCGACACGCCGCGCAGCTCGCCCGCGGACCGCGCGGGCATCCGCGAGCTGGCGGGGTTGCTGGGCGAGCTGGTGCCCGAGCGCGTGCTCGTCGCGCTGCCCGCCACGCTCGGCGCGGCCGCCGCGGCGCAGCTGCTCGAGGCGCTCGCGCCGCTGGAGCGCGAACGCGCTCGTGCTGACGCACGCGGACGAGACCGATCAGATCGGCGTGGCGGTCGAGGCGGCGTGCCGCTTCGGTCTCGCCCCGGAGTACATGCTCGATCGCGGTCGCAGCGGCGGCTGGCGGTTGAGCCGCGTCGATCCGACTGGGCTCGCGGCGAGAATGTTGCAATGAAGTTCGGGCGCTCGAAGAACGCGTCGTCGAAGCCCGTGGCGCTGCCCGAGCGCTTCGACACGGTCACGCTCGCAACACCCTCCGGCGAGCGCATGCCCGCGCGCGTGCTGGGACGCACAGAGGACACGATCGCGGTCGCGATCCTCGTGCCGATGCGCACGCTGGGATCACGCGAACTCGCGGGCATGGTGCTCGAATTCGAGGGCGCCCGCGGGCGCGTGCGCCTGCAGGGGGAGTTCGCCATCGACGACCCCGCCGAGCCGGACGTGCTGCACGTCACCGGCCCCTACTCGGTCGAGGTGCTTCAGGAGCGCGAGTTCGTGCGCATCAAGTCCGCCCGCCCGGTGCTCGTGTACGCGGGCGGCGACAGCCTGCAGATCCGCAGCTACACCGTCGATCTCAGCGGCGGCGGCTTCCTGCTCGCGGGGCCCGACACGCTGAAGGTCGGCGAGGAAGTCAAATTCCAGCTCACGCTGACGCCAGGCGACAGCGCGATCACCGGCACGGGCAAGGTCGTGCGCACCGACTCTCGCGGCCGACGCGCGGTCGAGTTCGACGAGCATCAGCGACTTCGACCGCAGGCGCCTCGTGCGCTTCATCTTCGAGTGCCAGCGCGCCGAACGCCGCCGCGGGCTGATGGAGGACAGCTATGGCAGCTGACACCGCGGTGCTCGACCCCCCCGAGGCGACGGAGCCGACCGAGACGGCCGTTCCGGTCAAAGCGCCCGAGGTCAAGAGCGCCAAGGCCGAGAAGAGCGCGGCGGAGAAGGGCGCCAAGACGGACAAGGCCGCGAAGGGCAAGAAGGACAAGAAGGGCGCCGCTGCGGAGGTGGTCGGGGGACGGGCCGAGCGTGGCCGGGCACCCGCGCGCGTCGCGCTCGGTGGCGCGCGCGAAGGGCTGGGGCGGCCTGGCGGGCTTCTTCATCGGCGGCTACCTGTCGCTGCCGATCGGCACGCTCGCCGAAGCCGGCCTGCGGGCGCTGATCGTCGGGTGTCGTCTGCTACGTGGCGGTGTGGGCCGGGGCGGTGTTCGTGTGGCGGCGTCTGGTGATCCTCGAGATCAAGGCGCGCGAGCAGCAGCTGCTGCGAGGCGATAGCGGCGGTTGATCGTTTGATGGCGGCCCCGAGTCTGATGGACCCGATCCACCCGATCGCGCCGGGCCCGCCGTCGATCGCGCGCGGCGCGACGATCCCGGTCGAGCGTCTGGAGCGGGTCAGTCGCGAGCGCGACCGTCCGAACCACGAGGAGCGCCAGCCGCGAGACGGGCGCGCCCGCCGCAAAGCTCAGGACACCGCCGACGACGAGTTCGGAGAGGAGGACGATGGACGCCCGCACGTAGACGTGCGAGTTTAGGACCTGTTTCAAGATGATTTGCACGTCCGGATGCGTCCCTGGACGCTGCGCTGGATCGCCACGTGACGTCTTGCCCGTGCTACCAGCACGGGCTTCACCGTCCCGCGTCGCCCAGCTTGGTCCATGAACGCCCCGACCGCACCCCTCATCTTGAAACAGGTCCTGATCAATGGGGCCGTTCTCATGCAGGAACTCGTGCGCCCGGCGGGAATCCCGTCGGGGAGAGGACAAGCACCTCAAGTTTCCCGACGCGCTGACGATACAGACGGCGTGAATCGACATGGAGTCGATTTGGGACCACATAACAACCTCGTCATCAAGGAGATGAACGCATGGGTCTAACGATCAACACCAACATCGAGGCGCTGAACGCCGCGCGTAACCTGAACCAGACCGAGAGCACGCTGTCGATGTCGATGCAGCGTCTGTCCTCGGGCCTGCGCATCAACTCGGCTGCCGACGACGTCGCCGGCTACGCCATCAGCCAGCGCCTGCAGGGCCAGGTCAACGGCCTCAACCAGGCGACGCTGAACAGCCAGGACGCAGTCTCGCTCGCCCAGACCGCTCAGGGTTCCCTGAACGACGTCGTGCAGATGCTCCAGCGCATCCGCGAGCTCGCCGTGCAGTACGCCAACGGCACGACCTCGGAAACGGACAAGGAAGCGATCGAAGCCGAGGCCGAACAGCTCAAAGAAGAGATCACTCGCGTCGGCGAAACGACGAAGTTCAACGAAGTCTAGCTGCTGAACGAAGAAGCGACGATCTCCTTCCAGGTCGGCGCCAACGAAGAAGAAATCGATCGCAGTGAAAACGATCGAACTCGAAGGCGCCACCGAAGGTGCGGAACTCAAAGAAATCAAATCGATCGACGAAGCCATCAGCAAAGTCACGACTGCTGCTGGTGAATTCGGTTCGGTGCAGAACCGCATCCAGTACACCGAGGCGAACCTGGAAGTCTACTCCCAGAACCTCCAGTCAGCTGTCAGCGGCATCGTCGACGTGAACATGGCGTACGGAAATGACGAACTTCACCAAGGAGCAGGTCCTTCAGCAGGCCGGTGTGTCGATTCTGGCGCAGGCCAACCAGCTGCCGGACGCTGTCCTGAAGCTCCTGCAGTAGGCAAAGCAACTTCCTCAGCGGTGGCGTCCAGAGGACGCCACCGCTGCAGTGAAGCCCCCCTGATCCGCTGGCCGATCCTCACGATCGGCCGCCGCGGCGCAGGCGGGTCTACAACGCTTCCGACGGCCTGGGAAAGGGCTGGCGGAAGCCATATACCGCCGCTTCATCGAGGGAACGGTGGTTTCGAGACGGGCGACGACGGTCGCCCGTCTCTCTTTAACGCGCTCAGCGGCGCGCCGCTCCTGCCGTGGCGCGCGGCGGTGTCCATCGAACATGCTCGAGCGCTCGCGGCCGATTACCCGGGCGATGTCGATCGAGTCCATCGCTCGGTCGCGGCGTCGGCGCGATCCGACAGGCAGCTGGCGAACCCCACGACGATGATCGGCGGCGGGCACCGAGGCGCCGCCGCGACGAGCGCCACGCCCGCGACAGCATCCGGCTTCGTTCGCGACGGCGCTGCAGCAGGCCACCGGCGCCTCGCGCGCTCTCCTATGGCTCCACGACGGCAGGCGGGAGCCGCCTCGCTGGCGGCGGCCGAAAGCCAGTTCGGCCAGAGCCGAGCAGCCGCCGGGCTCAAACGAATGACCGGCGATCGCCGCATACCGCGCGTCGACGGCGGGGGCGGCGCCGGGCGAGCCGTGGTGCGCGTACTTCGCCTCGTGGGCGGCCGGCCAGGCGGGCGACGCCGATCGGCGATCAGGGCCAGGGCCTCGGCTCGGTATCGGCGATCTGGTCGTGGGCGCAGAGCAGCGGTCGCGCGATCGCAAACGGCCCTGGTGTGGTGCCGAAACCGGGCGATCTGATCGTGTTCGGCGGCGAGCACGTGGGGATCGTCAAGGAAGTGCTCCCCAGCGGGCAGATCGAGACGATCGAGGGCAACTACGAAAACAAGGTCTCCGCGAACGTGCGCAGCGCGGGTGAAGCGACCGGCTACGTCAGCATGGGTTAGAGCTCGCCCGCCAGGCGGGCGCTCCTGGCGCTGGCGGCGCCGCTCGGCGTGAGCCAGCGGTGGACGTAGACGAACATGACGATCAGGAACGTGACCGAGCCGGGCACCCACATGATGCCCGCGGCGAGCTGCTGATCGGCGAGCGCTGAGATGCCGCCGGGGCGGCCGACCTCGTGCGCGTAGTGGGCGTAGAGCGGGTTGGGCGCGAGCGCGAGCACGACGGCGAGCACCCAGCTGACGATCATCGCCGCCGATCGCGTAGACGACGCGCTGGGCGGCCGTGAGCGGCGTGTGCAGCGGCGGCGAGGAGATCACCTGCTTCCAGAACATGACGGCGGTGGTGAAGAACAGCGTGTGCTCGAGCGCGTGCAGCGCCCGGAGCGCAGCGTGGCGTCGAACATGGACGGCACGTGCCAGGCGAGCAGCACCACGGAGAACGCGCGAAGCCGACCGCGGGGCTGCCGAGCAGCGCGGCTGAGGGCGCGCAGCGGCGCTGTCCGCTCGCCCTGGCCGAGCCCGCGCGCGAGCGACCGCCGCGAGCTGAGCGGCAGGCTGCGCCACAGGCGGATCCACGGCCGCGCGACCACGAGCAGCGGCGCCGCGACGACGCAGCAGCAGCACGTGCTGGATCATGTGCACCCAGAACAGCTGCTCGCTGAGCGCGTCGAGCGGCGAGGCGAGCGCGACGCGCGAGCACGACGAGCGCGGCGTAGAAGCAGCCGGTCGCGCCAGCGCTGCGCGACGCGCGTGCGCGACGGTGTGACGCGTGCGCCGGGCGCCGATCCAGTAGAGGACCGCGAGGGCGAGCGACGAGCACGACGGGCGGATCGAACGACCAGTCCCAGAACCCGGGCGCGGCTGCCGCCGATGGCGAGCACTACAGCAGGTACAGCGTCACGTACGTCACCACGCCGATCGCGGCGAGGAAGGCCCAGTAGAAGACGGCGGCGTCGAGCCCTGGCGCGATCAGTCGGTCGGGGTCCTCGATGTCGCCGTCGGGCGTGCGCGGGTGCGCGGCGCGCGCGCAGCTCGGTCGCGACCTGCGTCTCGAGCCAGTACATCGTGGCGAGCACCGCGATCAGGTAGAAGGCCGCTCCAGGCGCAGAACACGCTCGCGAAGGCGCCGTCGGTGGGGCCGAAGTTCTGGTGCGTGTACTCGATGCACTGCAGCGCCACCGCCGCGAGGCCGAGCGCGACGCTCGCGATCGCCCGGCGCGAGCCAGCCGCGCGAGTTGGCCTTCATCCCGCGGCCCGCGACGATCGCGGCAAGCGGCGCTGAGCACGATGCACACGATGAACGCCGCGCCGAGACCCTGGTTGGGGTTCGACGTGGGCCGGGCGCCACATGTGGTCCTGACGTTGATCGAGCGCAGGTAGAAGTAGGCGAACAGGAACGCCAGGAAGAAGAACGTCGGTGGCGCCGCACAGCAGCCGCGCGGCGACCGACAGCGCGCGCGCGCCGACGTCCGGCGGCTCGGGTGGGATCTCCGACGCCGGCGGGCACCGGCGGGATCCTCCAGGCCGAGCGGGATCTCTTCGCTCGTGAGACGCCATCGCTCAGCGCTCCCGCCGCGGCCGGCTGCGCCGCCGCCGAGCGGCAGCGGCGTGCCGTAGTCGTAGGGGTCGGAGTCGAAGACGGGGATCTGCTCGAAGTTGTTGACCGGGCACCGGCGTCGGCACCTGCCACTCGAGCGACTTCGAGTGCCACGGGTTGGACTCGCGCCGGCTCGCGCACGAAGATCAGCGAGTAGACGGCGTTGACGAGGAAGATCAGCATCGAGAAGCCGAGCACGAACGCCGAGATCGAGACCCACACGTTGAGCGTGTGCAGCTTCGGCGCGTAGGTGCTGACGCGCCGGGGCATGCCCTTCATGCCGAGCACGAACAGCGGCATGAACGTCGAGTTGAACGCGACGAACATCAGCCAGAAGTGCGCCTTGGCGAGTCGCTCGTTGAAGCGCAGGCCGATCATCTTCGGAACCCAGTAGTAGATCGCGGCGAAGAACGTGAAGATCAGCCCGCCCATGATCGTGTAGTGGAAGTGGGCCATCACGAAGAAGCTGCCGTGCGTGTCGGTGTCGCTGGGCGTGTCCGAGAGGAACACGCCGGAGAGCCCGCCGATGCAGGAAGTTGAACGTCCACGCCGAGGCAGAACAGCATCGGCACGCGTGAAGGAGATTCGCGCCTTCCACAGCGTGCCCATGACGCACAGGAAGATGAACCCGGTGGGGATCGAGATGATCTCGGTGGAGAGCATGTAGAACGGCCGCAGGTCGGCGTTGATGCCGCTGACGAACAGGTGGTGCTGCCAGACGAAGAAGCTCAGCAGGGCTGACGCCGAGCATCCCCGAGACCGCCAGCCGGTAGCCCCACAGCGGCTTGCGCGTGAACACCGGCAGCAGCTCGAGCACGATCCCGAACCCGGGCAGCGCGAGGATGTAGACCTCGGGGTGCCCGAAGAACCAGAACAGGTTCTGGAACAGGTAGGAGCTGCCGCCGCCGCCGGCGATGAAGAACGAGGTGTTGATCGTGCGGTCGAGCGCCGCCATCAGCAGCGTGGCGATCAGCATCGGCGCGGCGAGCACCATCAGCACCGAGGTGGCGAACACCGACCAGACGAAGATCGGCAGGCGCGACCAGGTCAGGCCGGGCGCGCGCATCGTGATGATCGTGGCCATCATGTTCAGCCCGAGCAGCGCCATCGAGATGCCGACGAGCGCGAAGAAGCATGATGTAGGAGTCCATCCCCATCACGGCCTGGTCGTTGAGCGGCTCATAGCCGGTCCAGCCGGTCGGGAAGCCGCCGAAGAAGATCGTCGAGATGAGGATGAAGCCGGCCGCCATCAGCAGCCAGAACGTCAGCGCCTCGATCCGCGGGAAGGCCATCCGCCGGGCGCCGATCATGATCGGCACGAAGTAGTTGGCGAACGGGCCGAGGATGCCCGAGGTCATCATTCCCATCATCATCGTGCCGTGCATGCCGACCAGCGACAGGTACTGGTTGGGGCCGACGAAGGTGGGCACGGGGTGCAGCAGCTCGGTGCGGATCAGCATCGCGTTGAGCCCGCCGACGAAGAAGAACACGCCGATGCCGACGAGGTACTGGATGCCGACGACCTTGTGGTCGGTGCAGAGGCCGAAGTAGCGCCCGATGCCCTGCGTCCTCCTTCTCGCGCAGCGACGCCGGGCGCCCGAGCAGGCGCGAGACCGGGTAGTTGGCGAAGCCGAGGCCGATCAGGAAGCCGATCACGCCGAAGAAGTAGGCGAGCAGCAGCGCGACGTCGTTCTCGTCGGTCGCCGTCTGGTATTCGAAGCTTTTGCCGCCGTCGATCTGGTGGCCGATGAACCAGCCGAGGTAGTAGCCGGCGACGCCGAGCAGCACGGCGCGTGAGCAGGTTGAAGCCGATCAGCCGTCGCCAGAGCGGCCGGCTCTGCGGCGCGGGCGCTGGTGCGGCTGCGTCGTGTCGTGCTCATTCGGCGCGCCTCGTGGGTTCGGGGAGGTAGGTCGTGCTGTACGGCGGCAGCACCTTCGTCGCCGGGCGCGAAGTCTGCTTCTGCTGCTCGGCGATCCACGTTGCGAACGCCGCTCGGCGTGACGACGTGGCCGTTGTCGAACATGTAGCCGTGCCAGATGCCGCACAGCTCGGCGCAGCGCACGTCGAAGGCGCTGCAGCTTGGTCGGCTTGACGAACGCGACGTTGTCGACGTCGGGGTTGGCGTCCGCCTTGACGCCGAGCTGGTAGGCCCAGAACGAGTGGATCACGTCGAGCGAGGTGACGTGCAGTTCGATCATCTTGTTGACGGGCAGCTACGAGGTGGGTGGTCTCGACGCCGCCGTAGGTGGGGTAGCGGTAGGTGAACGCCCACTGCTGCGCGATCACCTGCACCGGCAGCTTCGGGCCCGCTGGGCACGGTCAGCGGCGTCGGCCCGCTGCCCGAGCCGGCGCCGTAGTCGGCCTCGCAGGCGCACCGTGCCGTAGCACGGCGAGCGAGAGCACGAGCAGCGAGGTGATCGACGATCCAGGTCGTCTGGATGCGCGCGTCGCCGCGCACCGCGGGGCCTTCGAGCGCGCCGCCCTTGGGCTGGCGGAAGACGATGACCGCGTAGATCAGGTAGATCACGACCAGCAGCAGCACCGGCGTGGCCATCGCGAGCAGCACCGTGTTGTCGGTGACCTGCCCGGAGGCCTGCGTCGCTGCCGTTGCCGGGCGGCAGGATCGGCCCGAGCACGAAGATCACCAGCGGCGTGGCGATCAGCGTGGCGACCAGCCAGATCGCCGCGAAGCGGCGCGCGTGGTTCGGTTCGCCGCCGGCGCTGGGGGCGCGCTCGGCGGCGTGCTAGACGACATTGATGAAGCCGTCCATGTAGCCGAGCGTCTGCATCGGGCCGCCGAAGCCGTCGAGGAAGCCGGCGGCGCACGGCACGAAGCACTGCCAGCGGTAGCGGCCCTTCTTGCCGGTCCGGAAGCTGAATGTGATCGTGCGGTGCGCAGCGCCTTCGCAGGGCGCGTATTCGCACTGGTTCTTGGCTTCGTCTTCGGCACGCCCGGCGAGCGGCACGAACACGCCGAGCTGCGGGACGACGAACGTGTGCGAGGCTTCTTCGGGGTCGATCGCGTTGACGGTCTTGCCGTCGACGATCTCGGTCCCGCCGACCGTGCCCTGGACCTGAGAGAGGAACGGGTTGCGCAGGCCCGCTGTCGCCGTCGTACTGGTAGACGCGTGACGTGCACGATCGAGTTGGCCGGCACCGTGTAGATCGTGCTGTGCACCCACTTGCCGTCCTGTGCGGACCAGGTAGGAGACCCAGTCGGGGTGGGCGGGGCTCGTACTTGGGCCCGATCGCGGCGACCGTCTCGAGCGTCAGCTGCGTGCCGCCGCTGGAGGGCGGCGCGCGGGCGTCGCGGCGATCGGGCGCGGGCTGCGCTCGTCGCCCAGTCGGCGACGTACAGACCGATCAGGACGCCGAGCGCCACGACGGCAGCCCCGACGCCGAGGAGCTTCTTCGCGAACACGCTCAACCCGAACTCTCCATGCTCACCGCGCCATCCCCCGACATCGCGCTCTCCCAGACGGTCGAGCCTATCTCCATGTGACGTCAGTATACACACCGATCGAGAGAACTCTCATGAGAAGTCTGGCAGTTTCGGAGTCGTGTGCCGCGTCCATGTCGACCCTCGATGCGGCGAGCACCTCGCCGACGCGCGACGGCGGATACGATCAGCGGCTTGTCCGCACCGAGCAACCGCACAGAGCCGCACGAGCGTCCCCGAGCGCCCGACGCTGGACGGCCTCGAGGAGAAGTGGAGCGCGGCCTGGGAGCGCGACGGCACCTATCGCTTCGACCGCTCGGCCCCGCGCGAGCGCGTCTTCTCGATCGACACGCCGCCGCCGACGGTGAGCGGCTCGCTGCACGTCGGGCACGTCTTCTCCTACACGCACACCGACGCCGTGGCGCGCTACCGGCGGATGCGCGGCAGGGAGGTCTTCTACCCGATGGGCTGGGACGACAACGGCCTGCCGACCGAGCGTCGCGTGCAGAACCACTTCGGCGTGCGCTGCGACCCGTCGGTCGCCTACGACCCGGACTTCGTCGCCGCCGACGGAGCCCTCCGAGAAGGAGCCGATGTCGATCTCGCGCCCGAACTTCGTCGAGCTCTGCCTGCAGCTGACCGAGAGCGACGAGCAGGCCTTCGAGGCGCTGTGGCGCGCGCTCGGGCCTGTCGGTCGACTGGTCGATGACCTACACGACGATCGGCACGCTCGCGCAGCGGATCTCCCAGCGCTCCTTCCTCGGCCTGCTCGAGCGCGACGCGGCCTACCAGCTGGAGGCGCCGACGCTGTGGGACGTCGACTTCCAGACGGCCGTCGCCCAGGCCGAGCTCGAGGACCGCGAGCGCCCGGGCGCGATGCACCGCGTCCGCTTCGCGCGCGGCGGCCGACGGCGGAGCCGGCGAGGCGCTGATCGAGACGACGCGCCCGGAGCTGATCCCGGCGTGCGTGGCGCTGCTCGCCCACCCCGACGACGAGCGCCACCGCGACCTGGTCGGGCGGCGAGGCGCTGACGCCGCTGTTCGGAACGCGCGTGCCGGTCCTGACGCACCCGCTGGTCGAGCAGGACAAGGGCACGGGCCTGGTGATGGTCTGCACGTTCGGCGACCTCACCGACGTGACGTGGTGGCGCGAGCTGGCGCTGCCGGTGCGCTCGGTGCTCGGCCCCGACGGGCGCCTGGCTGGGGTGCCGTGGGGGGCGCCGGGCTGGGAGTCGGAGGACCTGGAGCGCGCGCGCGCGAGCTACGGCGAGCTGGCAGGGCCGCACGATCAACCAGGCGCGCAGGCGGATCGTCGAGCTGCTGGGCGAGTCGGGCGAGCTGATCGGCGAGCCGCAGCCGGTGACGCGCGCGGTGAAGTTCTTCGAGAAGGGCGAGCGCCCGGTCGAGATCGTGACGAGCCGGCAGTGGTTCATCCGCACGATCGAGCACCGCGAGCAGCTGCTCGAGCGCGGTCGCGAGCTGAAGTGGCACCCGCCGTACATGCGCGCGCGCTTCGAGGACTGGGTGAACGGCCTGACCGGCGACTGGTGCGTGAGCCGCCAGCGCTTCTTCGGCGTGCCGTTCCCGGTCTGGTATCCGATCGACGAGGCGGGCAACGATCATCTACGAGCGGCCGATTCGGCCGCGCTCGAGTCGCAGCTTGCCCGTCGACCCCTCGACCGACGTGCCCGACGGCTACGAGCCCGCCCAGCGTGGACAGCCGGGCGGCTTCGCGGGCGACCCCGACGTGATGGACACGTGGGCGACCTCGTCGCTGACGCCGCAGATCGCGGGCCAGGCGGGCGAGGACGCGGAGCTGTTCGCGAAGGTGTTCCCGATGGACGTGCGCCCGCAGGCGCACGACATCATCCGCACCTGGCTGTTCTCGACGATCCTGCGCTCGCACCTGGACGAGGGCGAGCTGCCGTGGAAGAACGCGGCGATCTCCGGCTGGGTGCTGGACCCGGACCGCAAGAAGATGTCGAAGTCCAAGGGCAACGTGGTCACGCCGATGCACCTGCTCGAGGAGCACGGCGCGGACGCGGTGCGCTACTGGGCGGCGAACGGGCGGCCGGGGACGGACACGGCGTTCGACGCGCAGCAGATGAAGGTCGGGCGACGCCTGGCGGTGAAGCTCCTGAACGCGTCGAAGTTCGCGCTCGCCGACCTGCCGCCGCAGGGCCAGGCCCTCACGCATCCGCTCGACCGGGCGCTGATGGCGCGCCTGTCGAAGGTCGTGGCGGAGGCGACGAGCTCGTTCGAGGACTACGACTACGCGCGCGCGCTGGAGCGCGCGGAGAGCTTCTTCTGGTGGTACTGCGACTTCTACCTGGAGCTGGTGAAGGGGCGCCGCTACGACGCCGGACCCGGATGTGAGCGCGTCGGTGAGCCTCGCGCTGCGCGTGTCGATGTCGGTCTTCCAGCGCCTGTTCGCGCCGTTTCTGCCGTTCGTGTGCGAGGAGGTGTGGTCGTGGTGGCAGGAGGGCTCGGTGCACCGCGCCTCCTGGCCGGATGCGGGCGAGCTGCTGGCGCTGGCCTCGCCCCCGACGCCGGCGACGGAGGTGCTCGCGCGCGAGCAGACGGCGCTGGAGCTGGCGGCGGACATCCTGCGCGAGGTGCGCAAGGCGAAGTCCCAGGCGCGCCGACCGATGCGCGCGCCCGTGGTGCGCGTGCTGGTGCGCGACACGCGTGCGCGCCTCGCGGTCCTGGGGCTCGGCGCGGGCGACGTGCGCGACGCGGGCTCGATCGAGCTGATCGAGACGGAGGAGGCGCACGAGTTCTCCGTCGAGGTGGAGTTGGCCGAGCAGGACGCGGAGGTCGCCGCGGAGTAAGGCAAGGACTGCGATCGTTGGGACAGCCCGCTCGGCGTCTCCTGGGATAGGGTCCAGCCCGTGACGCGCACACTCATCGAGCAGTTGAAGGACAACGTCGACCAGCGCGTGACGGTGCGCGGCTGGGTGCAAGCGATCCGCGATCAGAAGAAGGTTCAGTTCGTGGTGCTGCGCGACGAAACGGGCCTCGCCCAGGTCGTGCTCCCGAAGGACGAGGAGCCGAGCGCGCTCAACGAGGCGGTCTCGGCGCTGACGCCGGAGTCGGCGGTGACGCTGACGGGCACGGTGGTCGCGGACGAGCGCGTGAAGCTGGGCGGCCTGGAGCTGCGCCTGGAGGAGCTGGCGGTGGACTCCCTGGCCGAGCCGGAGCTGCCGGTCGCGGCGGACTCAGCGCTGGACAAGCGCATCGACTGGCGCTACGTGGACCTGCGCCGGCCGGACAGGCGGCTGATCTTCGAGGTGCAGACCACAGCGGAGCACGCGATGCGCGACTACTGGCGCAAAGACGGCTTCATCGAGCTGCACTCGCCGAAGACGATGGGCTCGGCGAGCGAGTCCGGCGCGGAGCTGTTCAAGCTCGAGTACTTCGAGAAAACGGCCTACCTGGCGCAGTCGCCGCAGTTCTACAAGCAGATGGCGATGGCGGCGGGCTTCGGGCGCGTGTTCGAGGTGGGGCCGGTGTTCCGCGCCAACCCCTCGTTCACGTCGCGTCACGACACGGAGTTCACGAGCGTGGACGTGGAGATCTCGTGGATCGAGTCCCACGAGGACGTGATGGCCTTCGAGGAGGCGTGGCTCGCGCACGTGCTCGCTGCGGTGAAGGAGCGCCACGGGGAGCAGATCGAAGCGACGTTCGGCGTGGAGCTGACGGTGCCGACGCTGCCGTTTCCGCGCGTGACGCTGGACGCGGCGAAGGAGCTGCTGCGCGAGCGGGGGCACGAGCCGCCAGGTGTGGGGCACGACCTGGACCCGCCGAGCGAGCGGGCGTTCTCCGCGATCGTGAAGGAGCTGCACGGCCACGAGTTCGCGTTCGTGACCGACTATCCGACGACGGTGCGGCCCTTCTACCACATGCGCCAGCCCGAGGACCCAACTCTGACGCGCAGCTTCGATCTGCTGTGGCGCGGCATCGAGCTCACCACTGGCGCCCAGCGCGAGCACCGCTACGAGCAGCTGGTGGCCCAGGCGCAGGACAAGAAGGTGGACGTGGGCCCGATCCAGTACTACCTGGACTTCTTCCGTTACGGTGCCCCGCCGCACGGCGGCTTCGGCTTCGGCTTGACGCGGCTGTTGATGCAGATGCTCGGGCAGGAGAACGTCCGCGAGGTGACGTTCCTGTACCGCGGGCCTCATCGGCTTACGCCTTAGGAACCGCGGAACGAGCACGGAGTGCGCGCGTGAGCGTTGCCGCACTCGCACGCACCCCGGCTGCGTCAAGCCACGCAGGCTGAGCCTGCTCGTTACGCCATGATTTCGCCTTCGGTCGAGAAGGTGAGTTCATCCGTACCAGTCAGACCCGATTGTTCAAACGGGAAGGTTTTCAGGCCTTCGCCCTTCGTTTCGGTGATCGGTGCTTTGATTAATTCGCTTCCGGGTTCGTAGTTGATCGGTTCCTGGACGCCTTTGGTCGCTTTGCAGACGACTTTGTATTTCGTCGTTTTCGTGTTTACGGGGGTGATGGGGCAGAGAGTAGAGCCCTTGACCTTCAGTGTCTGGAAGGCCGAGCATTTGATCGTCAATTCACCGGTGAGCGTGTTGAGGAGCCCAACTTCTTTGGTCGCTTTCATGATGTAGACCAGTTCGCCGGTCACGTTGAGGACGATTTCGCCAGATCCGGCGCCTGAGCTGTTGCATTTGAAACCGAAGGCTTCGCAGCCTTTGAACGTGATTTTCGATTTGCTCGTTTTCGGCCCAGTGATTTCACCCGCGATGGCGTCGCTGGAGCATTTTACTTTTTCTCCGCTTTTCGTTTCGAACGTGCTCGCGCCGCTCGTGCCCGTGAACGTCCCTGTGGAAGGTAATTGTTCTGGCAGGGCCGCCGATGCCGCCGAGGCGATGACAGCGCCCATCGCGAACACGGCCACGAGGGCGAGTCCGAGCATCTTTATACGTGTGCTTCTCATCATTTCTCTCCTTCATCGTATTTTGTGCTGATGTCCAAAGCTCCGAACTGATATGGATTCCGGAACTCGGACGGCTGCACCATAGCCACGCTCGCCACGCCCGCAAGGACAGGGATGTCTTCCACCCCACGCGGCCGCACGGCAGAGCGTTAAAGCGGTCCCCTAGGCTGCCTGTCCATGTCTCTCTCTAGCGCGCAAGCGCGCGGCATCCGGCCAAACTCCGCGAATGTGAAACAGAAACAAAAGTTCAGAACGATTGACTCGTGTCCTGTGTGCATCTACGGTGCCAGCAAGATCCAAGCTGTCTCTCGCTGCGAATGTCCTCGCCGCGCGAACACCCTCTTCAGAGCCTCATGTCGCCCTCTCGCTCACGCCAAGTCCGCCGCGCAGAAGCGCGCCGCAAGCAATCCCGCCCGGCGGGCAAGCCGTCCTCGGGCGGCGGGCTTCCGCAGCTGCCCGAACTCTCGAGGCGCACGTGGCAGATCATCGCCGCAGCGGTTGTGGTCCTGATCGCCGTGGTCGCGGTCGTGGTGCTGTCGTCCTCCTCGCCGGCGGAACACCTGCAGCTGACGGGCTCGGGCTATCCGAACGTGGACACGTCGAACACGCGCCACGTGGGCGGCCCGATCGACGGTTCGACGGTGTCGAAGCTGGGGGTCGCGTGGAGCACCACGCTGACGGCGAAGAGCCAGTACGGCAGCTACTCCTCCGCGCCGGTGATCAGCAAGGGCGTGATCTACTCGCAGGATCTGGCGTCGAACGTGCAGGCGATCAGCCTGAAGACGGGCGGGGTGGCGTGGACCAAGAGCTATGAAGAACCGGACCAGGGCCCGAACGGCGTGGTCGTGGCCGAAGGCCGCGTGTACGGCGCTACGCAGTCGGCGGCGTTCGCGCTGGATGAGAAGACGGGCAGGCAGCTGTGGTCGGTGACGCTCGTGCGCAACGAACACGAGGGCATCGACATGGCGCCGGGCTTTCACAACGGCATCGTGTACGTCGCGACGGTGCCGGGGACGGTGGCGAAGTACTACGGCGGGGAAGGCCAGGGCATCCTGTGGGCACTGGACGCTCGCACGGGGAAGAAGCTGTGGCACTTCGACACGGCGCCGAACGACCTGTGGTCGGCGCAGAACAAGTCGATCAACTCGGGCGGCGGGCTGTGGTACACGCCGGCGTTTGACGAACATGGCTCCATGTACATCGGCACGGCCAACCCGGCGCCGTTCCCGGGCACCGAAGAACTCCCGTGGGGCGCGAGCAGGCCGGGCCCGAACCTGTACACGGACTCGCTCGTGAAGCTGAACGCGAAGACCGGCAAGCTCGAGTGGTACTACCAGCAGACGCCGCATGACATCTACGACTGGGACCTGCAGGACCCGCCGATCTTGATGAACGTCGGTGGGCGCCACGAGGTGATCGGCGCGGGCAAGGGCGGTGTGGTGGTCGCGCTGGACTCCGCCACGGGCAAGGTGCTGTGGAAGCGCCCCGTGGGCACCCACAACGGGCACGACAAGGACAACCTGTACGCGCTGAAAGGCGAAACCGCGAAGCTGTCGCTTCCGGAGACGGTCTACCCGGGCCAGCTCGGCGGCGTGATCGCGCCGATGGCGAGCAACGGCTCGACGGTGTTCGTGCCGGTCGTGAACCACCCGGCGCAGATGCAGACGCAGACGGAAATCCAGGAAAACGGGCCGACCTCCGGGGAGATCGTCGCGGTGGATGCAGCCACGGGCGCGGTCAAGTGGGATCAGAAACTTCCCGGGCCGGCGTTTGGGGCCGTGACGGTGGTCAATGACCTCGTGTTCGCGACCACGTTCGAAGGCGTGGTGTACGCGTTCGACGCCGCCACGGGCAACCTCGTGTGGCAGAAGCAGCTCCCGGCGGGAACGAACACGGGCGTGGCGGTGAGCGGCGACACGGTGATCGCGCCGGCCGGCGTGGCGACGGGGGAAGGGCAGACGCCGAAGCTCGTGGCGTATCGCCTCGGCGCGGGCGGATAGCGGACCGCCTCTGGCGAGCGACAGCCTTCGATGTGACGCCGATCTCGCCTCTACGTGCCGTCCGCGGCGCCGTCTAATTTCAAGCCCATGCTCCTCAACGAGCTCACAGACGGCACGGAGATCGACCAGGTTCTGCTGGTCCGCGAGGCCGAGCGCCGCCAGCGCAAGGATGGCGGCGACTACCTGCGCCTGCAGCTCGGCGACCGCACCGGCGCGGTCGCGTGCATGGTGTGGGACGAGCTGAGCGAAGTCGAGGAGCTCGCCAAGGCAGGCGCGCCGGTGCGCGTTCGCGGCCGCTACACCGTCCACCCCCGCTTCGGGCCGCAGATCAACCTTCGCGCGCTCGAAGAGGCCGCCCCCGGCAGCTTCTCGCTCGAGGACCTGCGCGACGGGCCCGCGCGGGGCGTCGAGCAGATGGAGGGCGAGATCCGCGAGCTGCTCGCCACGATCCAGCAGCCGCACCTGCGCATCCTGCTCGAGCGCGTGTTCGGCGAGCGCTCGGAGCTGTGGGCCCGCTATCGCGTTGCCCCTGCGGCCAAGTACTACCACCAGGCCTACGCCCACGGCCTGCTGGAGCATTCCCTCGGCGTCGCGCAGGCCGTCAGCGCGATCAGCGCCACGTTCGGCGGCGACATCGACCGCGATGTGGCCGTCACCGGCGCGCTGCTGCACGACATCGGCAAGCTCGAGGCCTACACCGACGATCCGCAGAGCATCGATCTCACCGACGCGGGCAAGCTGCATGGCGAGATCGCCCTCGGCTACTACCGCATCCGTCGCGCGATCGAGGACATCGACGGCTTCCCGCCTGAGCTGGCGCAGGCCGTGGGGCACATCATCCTCTCTCACCACGGCTCGCTCGAGCACGGCAGCCCCGTCGTCCCGTGCACGCGCGAGGCGACGCTCGTGCACATGATCGACAACCTCGGCGGGCGCCTCGGGAGCTTCGACCGCCTCGAGAAGGAACTCGCTCCCGGCCGGCGCTGGTCGTCGTTCGACCGCGCGATCGGCGCGGGCGCGTACTTCGCCGAGCGCGTCGCCGAGGCCCCGGCGATCGACCAGCCGCTCGCGCCCGCACGCGAAGCCGCCTGAAACTCCGCAAATAGCGGAACGGCCATTCGACCGTTCTGCACTCGCCCCACCGCTGGCTTCTATCTTTGGTGCCGATGGCAAAGGACACCGAGAAGCTGATCCGCCAGCTGTCGCTGATCTCCTACCTGATGGCCGAGCGCCGGCCCGTCACGGCCCTGGAGATAAGACGCGACGTGGAGGGCTACAGCGGAATGAACGAGGACGCGTTCGCGCGCCGCTTCTACGCCGACCGCTCCGAGCTGGAATCGCTTCGCATCCAGCTCACCGTGGAGCGCCCCGCCGACGGAGCCGCCGAGCAGGAGAACTACTCGCTGCGCCCGGAGAACTTCCACCTACCCGCGATCGCGTTCACCGACAAGGAGCTCGCCGCGCTGCAGACCGCGCTCACGCTGCTCGACGGCGAATTCGCCTACGCCGAGCCGCTGCGCCTCGCGCTGCAGCAGATCACCTGGGGGCGCCCCAGCCCACTGCGCGCGCCCGAGCAGCGCTCCGTCGCGCTCGGCATCACCGCCTCCGCCGGAGGTCACGAGCTCTCCGCGCGCCTCGCCAAGGTCGAGACGGCGATCTTCCGCAACAAGACGATCGTGTTCGACTACTACACGATGGAGCGCGACGAGGTTGGCTCACGCCGCGTCGATCCCTACCACCTGCTGTTCCAGGGCGGGCAGTTCTACCTCCTCGGTCACGCGCACGAGCGCAACGCCATCCGCGTGTTCCGCCTCACGCGCATCCGCGGCAAGGTCTCCTACGCCACCAAGGCGGAGCACGACTTCCACCGGCCCGCCGACTTCGACCCGCGCTCCTACGCCAACCGCGCCGACTGGCAGCTCGGCGAGGAGCGCGACGTCGCGCGGCTGCTCATCTCCGAGCGCATCGCCTGGCAGATCGAGCGCCACTTCGGCCGCTACGGCGAGGTCCGCGATCCCGCCACCGACGCCGATTCGTCCGCTGCCGTCCACGCCGCCGCGGAGGGCGACAGGGTCTTCCTCACCGGCTACTCCAGCCCGCGCTCGATCGTCTCGTGGCTGCTCGGCCTCGGCGCCAACGCGCAGCTGCTCGGCCCCGACGATCTCATCGCGGAGTTCGAGCGGCGTTTGCAGCTGCTCGAGGAGCGCCACGGCGACGCCGCTCCCGCGCTGCCGCGCGGCGGCAAGGCTGCGGCGCCCGCCGCCGTCGCGCCCGCCGGGCGCATCACCGGTTCGCGCTCGCGCGGCGCGCGCAAGGGCGAGCAGGCAGGCGGCGAGGGGGACGGCGCCCCCGCGCGCCCCGAGGCCGCCATCCGCCCCGAGCGCTTCGCGCGGCTGGTCACGCTCGCGAGCATCCTCATCAAGGCCGGACGCCAGGGCGAGCGGGTCGTGATGAAGGAGATCTGCGAGCGCCTGCAGATCAGCGACGAGGAGCTGCGCGAGGACCTCAACGTCCTCAACGTCGTCAACTTCGGCGGCGGCTCCTACGTGCTGTACGCGGAGATCAAGGAGGAAAGCGGCGAGATCGAGGTCGACCCCGAGCCCTACAGCGACAACTTCGACCGTCCCGCGCGGCTGCTGCCCGTCGAGGCGAAGGCGCTCGTCGCGGCGATCGACCTGATCGGCGAGCACATCCCCGAGGGCTCGCTCACCTCGGCGCGCAAGAAGATCGTCGCCGCGCTCGGCGAGGATCCAATGGAGCAGGGCCTGCAGGTGGCGGCCACCGCGGGCGATGACTCCGACGTCGCGCGCAAGGTCTCCAAGGCGATCGTGCAGCGGCGCATGATCGAGCTGGACTACTACAAGGAGAACGAGGACGAGCTCTCGCCGCGCCGGGTCGAGCCATATGCGCTCACCAACGGACGCGAGGGCTGGTACGTGGCCTCCTTCGACCCCGAGCGTGACGGCGTGCGCCACTTCCGCCTCGACCGCATCAAGCGCGTGCACGTCACCGACGAGAAGTTCGAGCCTCGTCCGGAGGTGGACCCCGCGGGCGAGGTCGACGGCTGGCTGCGCACCGGCGAGGTGCCCGCGTCGCGCAGTGCGCGCGTGTGGGTCTCGCCCGAGCGCGCCCGTTGGGCGCGCGAGGCCAGGCGCGTCGTGGAGGAGTGGAGCGACGGCTCGGTCGTCGTCGAGCTGAGCTTCGCCGGCGTGGACTGGCTCGTGCGCGAGATCCTCAAGGAAGCCGGCGACGCCGCCGTGCTCGAGCCCGAGGACGCCCGCGAGGCGGTTCGCTGCGCGGTCGCGCGTCTGCGCGAGGCCAGCTCCACGCCCGCCGCCGCCTGAGGCGACGGCGTCCCGCGGCGGCGGATGCCGCGCCGGCGCCGGTAGTCTCACGCCCATGAGCCGCCGCGAGCAGATCAAGATGAGCGCGGCGCAGGCCGCAGCTTTCCTCGCCGAAGAGCGCACGCTCACGTGCGCGACCGCCGGCCCGCGCGGGTGGCCGCATCTGATGCCCCTGTGGTACGTGCTCAGAGACCCTCCACCTGAGGAGCCCGGGCCACGGCTGTGGTCGTGGACATACGGCGTCTCGCAGAAGGTGCGCAACCTGGAGCGCGATCCGCGCGCCACGGTGCAGGTGGAGGCGGGCGAGTCCTACCAGGAGCTGCGCGGCGTGATGCTCGAGTGCGACGTGCGTGTGCACCGCGACGTCGATGTCGTGAAAGCGCTCGGGCACGAGATCTTCGCCCGCTACGCCTCGCCACGCGGGCAGCCGCCGGCCGAGAGCCTACCCCCCGAGGTGGGCGAGATGGTCGACAAGCAGGCGCTCAAGCGCGTCGCGCTGGAGTTCGTGGAGGTTCGCCGCGCCAGCTGGGACCACCGCAAGCTCGGTGGCGTCTACTGATATCCCGGTAGGGTTCACCGCTCGATGAAGCTATTGAAGGGACTGATCCTCTCCGGAGGCAAGGGCACACGCCTGCGCCCCATCACGCACACGAGCGCCAAGCAGCTCGTGCCGGTCGCGAACAAGCCCGTGCTGTTCTACGGCATCGAAGCGATGGCCGAGGCGGGAATCGAGGATGTGGGGATCATCATCGCCCCCGACACCGGCCCCGAGATCGAAGCCGCCGCGGGCGACGGCTCGCGCTTTGGCGTGCGCATCTCCTACATCGTCCAGGACGAGCCGCTCGGCCTCGCGCACGCGGTGCTCACCGCCGAGCCGTTCCTCGCGGACAGCCCGTTTGTGATGTATCTCGGCGACAACCTGCTGCAGGGCGGGATCGCCGACCTCGTGGCCGCATTCCGCGAGCGCGCCCCCGACGCGCTGATCCTGCTCACGCCAGTGCCCGACCCCGAGAACTACGGCGTCGCCGAACTCGCCGAGCGCACGCCCGAGGAAGCGGGCGCGGAGCCCACGGGGCTGGGGCGCATCGTGCGCCTCGTGGAGAAGCCGCGCGAGCCCGCCAGCGACCTCGCGCTCGTGGGCGTGTACATGTTCACCGCCGCAATCCATGACGCGGCGCGCGCGATCGAGCCCTCGCCGCGCGGGGAGCTCGAGATCACGGACGCGATCCAGTATCTCGTCGACCGAGACATGCGCGTCGAACCGCACGTGGTGCGGGGCTGGTGGAAGGACACGGGGCGCCTGGAGGACATGCTCGAGGCCAATCGCCTGATCCTCGACAACCTGCAAACCCGCGTCGATGGCGAGCTCGTCGACTCGCAGGTCGACGGGCGCGTCGTGATCGAGCCAGGAGCGAGGCTCGAGCGCACCACCGTGCGTGGCCCCGCGATCATCGGCGCGGACGCGCGCTTGAGCGACTGCTACGTGGGCCCCTACACAGCGATCGGCGAGGGGTGCTCGATCTCCGGCGCGGAGGTCGAGCACTCGATCCTGCTCGCGGGCTGCACCGTCAGCGATCTCGACGGGCGCATGGAGTCCTCGCTGCTCGGACGCAACGTCACCGTCCGCCGCGGCGAGCGCCAGCCGCGCGCCTATCGCTTCATGGTCGGCGACAACTCCGACATCTCGATCCTGTGAAGCTGCTCGTCGCTGGCGCCGCCGGGATGCTCGGGCACGACCTGCTGCGCGCGGGCGAGCGCGCGGGGCACGAGCTCGTCGCGCTGGACCTCCCCGAGATTGACATCACCGACCCCGCCTCCGTCGAGAGCGCGTTCGAGCGCGTCGAACCCCACGCGGCGCTCAACCTCGCCGCGTGGACGGACGTCGACGGAGCGGAGTCCCATCGCGAGCAGGCGCATGCTGTGAACGCCGACGGCGCCGGAAACCTCGCGCGCGAGGCCGCCGCGCGCGGCGTGGCGCTCGTGCACGTCTCCACCGACTACGTCTTCAAAGGCGTCGCGCCGCTCGACTCCGTCGGCGCGCCGCGAGCGTACGTCGAGTCAGACCCCACCGGGCCGACGTCCGTCTACGGACAGACAAAGCTCGCCGGCGAGCTGCAGGTGCTCGCCGCCTCCCCCCGTCACGTGGTCGCGCGCAGCTCGTGGCTGTTCGGGGTGGGCGGACGCAACTTCGCCGCCACCATGCTCGGCCTCGCGCAGGAGCGCGACGTCGTGCAGGTGGTTTCCGATCAGATCGGCTGCCCCACGTGGACTGGCCATCTCGCGCCCGCGCTGATCGGCTTGCTCGAACGCGACGTCAAAGGTTTGGTGCACCTAGCCGCAGCGGGGCACGTCTCCTGGAACGGCTTCGCCAAGGAGATCTTCCGCCAGGCGGAGGTGGACTGTCGCGTCGAGGAGGCGAGCACCGAGCAGATGGCGCGTCCCGCGCCGCGCCCCGCGTGGTCGGCGCTCGAGTCCGAGCGCGCCGACGTGCTGCCGCTGCCGCCCTGGCAGGACGGGCTGGCCGGATATCTCGCGGCCAGGGCTGGGATAATGCACCCATGAGCACGCATGGCTGCGTCGGATCGGCGTCCTCGGTCGCTCACGTGCGAAGCACGCCACGCTCCCTGCGTCCTTGCCCGACTTGCCCTGCGTACTCATGGGGGCGCGCTCTGCTCTCGGGGGCGTGGCGATGAGACTGCTCGTCTGTGGCGGCGCCGGCTTCATCGGCTCCACGTTCGCGCGCCAGCGGCTGCTGGAGCACGGCGATGAGGTGACGGTTCTCGACAAGCTCACCTACGCCGGGCGTGAGGAGAACTTCCACGGCTTCGCCGACCATCCCTCGTTCCGCTTCATCCGCGGCGCAATCGAGGACCGCGACGCGGTCGCGGGCGCGATCGAGTCGACCGCGCCCCAGGCGATCGTCAACTTCGCCGCCGAGACGCACGTCGACCGCTCGATCGCCGAGCCAGACGCGTTCGTCGCCACCCACGCGCTCGGCACTCACGTTCTGCTCGACGCGGCGCGCGAGCGCGAGCTGCGCTACGTGCAGGTGTCCACCGACGAGGTGTACGGCTCGATCGACGAGGGCACGTTCACCGAGGAGAGCCCGCTGGCGCCCTCATCGCCCTACTCCGCCACCAAGGCCGGCGCCGATCTGCTCGTGCAGAGCTACTTCCACACCTACGGCATGCCCGTCAGCATCTGCCGGGGCTCGAACAACTACGGCCCCAACCAGTACCCCGAGAAGCTGATCCCGCTGATGATCCTCAACGCGCTCCACGGCGACTCCCTGCCGGTGTACGGGGACGGCATGCAGGTGCGCAACTGGATCCACGCCACCGACTTCGCCGCCGCGATCGGGCACGTGCTCGAGCACGGCAAGCCCGGCGAGGTCTACAACGCCGGCGGCCCCGACGAGGAGCCGAACATGGCCGTCGTCAGGCGGATCGTCGAGCTGACCGGAGCGAGCGAGTCGCAGATCGAGCACGTGGCCGACCGTCCCGGCCACGACGTGCGTTACTCGCTCTCATCAGAGAAGGTCAGAGCGCTCGGCTGGAGCCCGCGCGTGCGTTTCAGCGAGGGCTTGGAGCAGACGGTCACGTGGTATCGCGACAACGCCTGGTGGTGGGAGCCGATCCGCTCGGGCGAGTACCGCGCCTACTACGAGCGCCAGTACGGTCAAGCGCTACAGCCCTGAGATCTTCCACTTTCCGCCTTCCTTGACCAGCTCGAGCACGCTCGAGCGGCTCTTGCCCTGGTGGATGCTCTTGATCTGAGCGCTCGCGGCCGTTTCGTTCTTCGTCAACTGAACCGACTGAACGGAAACGTCCAAACTGTCCACCTGCGCGAGCTGATTTTTGATGGCGGCTTCGCAGCCCTTCGCGCCACCGAGCTTCGCCACGATCGCAGCGGCTAGGTCGTTTGCGCAGATCTTCTTCTGCTGCGCGGTGGTGGCGTCAGACTGCAGGTTCGCGATCGTCTGCGCCACGTTGCGCTTTGCGCCCTTGAAGCCCGCCGTCGACACGGTGCTCCCACACGCCGCCAGCGCCAACGCACAGGGCGCGGCGCAGAGCAGTGTGAGGGAGCGGCGCATCACCGCAGCGTATTAGTTCTGCTCGTCGTCGCGCCTGTAGCCGAGACGGGCGGAGATGCGGTCTGCGGTGGAGACGAGGTGCGGGCCGAGCGCATCGACCATCTCCTCGAGCGAGATCATCGAGCTGTGGGCCGCCACGTTGACCGCGGCCACCACGTCGCGGGCCTCGTTGCGCACCGGTGCCGCGATCGCGAACAGTTCTGCGGCGAGCTCTTCGTCGTTGACCGCGAAGCCGGCCGCGAGAATCTCGTCCAGCTCTTCACGGAGCGCCTTCTTGCTCGTGATCGTGTTGGGCCCGCGCTTGGTCAGCTTCATCCCTGCGATCAGGTCGCGCTGCTCGGACTCCGGCAGGTTCGCAAGCAGCAGCTTGCCCATCGCGGTGCAGTACGCGGGCAGGCGCGAGCCCGGGTGGAGGTTGAGGTCGACGGCGCCCTGGCCGCGACGGAAGCTGCGCACGCGGTCCACGTACAGAACGTCCGCCTCCTCGAGCACGCCGAGGCTGACCGTGTAGGAGGTGCGCTGGCGCAGTTCCTCCAGGTAGGGGTGAGCGTGCTCGCGCAGCCCGGTGGAGTTGAGCGCTGACATCCCCAGGTCGGTCACCCGCAGTCCGAGGCGGTACTTGCGCGAGGCGCCCTGCTCGAGATAGCCGAGCGCGACGAGCGTGATCACGTAACGGTGCGTCGTGGAGCGACTCATCCCGAGGTCGTCAGCGATGTCCGCGATCCCCAACACGGGCCGCGACGGGGTGAAGCAGCCGAGGATCGCCAGACCACGCTCGAGCGACTGTGAGTAGCGTGGCTCACGCAGGCTGGGAATTGACCACGCGGGCTCTTGCCCGTCGTTTACGGTCTTGGAAGCTGGACTCGTTCTGGGCATTGGCACCTTGGTTTCCTGTCTTGTACTGAGTAGACTTCCCGTTTCTGGAGAAGTTCCACGTTTGGTAAATAGATCATAGTTCGATATAGCGCGTAGGACAATTATAAACACTAGAGTCTTGAGCTTGTCGCGCGGTCGCGATTCGCGAATAACTTAGGGGCACTCATCTGTCCAGTAGTGAGCTGCCGGCAGGCCACTATCGGGTGCAAGAAACGCCGAGTCGTAGACGCCTCTACAGCTTTTCGTCTGCGACTGGCACTGTTCGGCTCGATGTATCGCGCTTCGACCGACGCTCCCGGGCACGGAACCCCCGCCCTCTATAGGAAGCTCAGGCCCCGCCCGAACGGGCCTTCGCGAGAGGAGGTCAAATCCAACCAGCGCTCGCGCCTGCACGGAGCGACGATCAAGGCGGTGGCCGAGCACGGCTACGAGCCGACGAGCGTCGCCGAGCTGTGCAGGCTGGCGGGGGTCTCCAAGCGGACGTTCTACGAGCAGTTCCGAAACAAGGAAGAGTGTTTCCTATCGACCTATGACAGGGTCGCCACATGCGCGGTGGAGCGAGTCGCCGCGACGCGGCCCGCGCGCCCCGACTGGGACACGGCGATGCGCAGCGCGCTCGCCGGCATCGCTCAAGCGGTCCTCGAACTGCCGAACGCAGCCCGGCTGGTGCTGGTGGAGGCGCTCTCCGCCGGCCCGGCTGCCATGGCAAGAAGAGATAGCGCACGGTTCGACATCGAGCGCCTGATCGTCTCGGGTCTCGACGCGGGCACCTTTGGCGCCACCCTGCCCCCCGCCGTCGCAACGGGCATCCTGGGCGGCGTCGAGCGGATCATGCGCGCCTGCCTGCGGGGCGGTCGACTGGGGCAGGTCGATCGCCTCGCCGAGGAACTCATCGAGTGGGTGCTCCCATACGGCTCGGCGGCGCTCGTGCAGCTGTCCAACGTCGCGCCCGCCGATGGGCACGCGTCGCTCGCGCTCGCCGCCCGTCCGAAGGCGCGTCACGGCACCAGCCACACTCGCATCGTCCGCGCCGCTGCCGAGATCGCGGCCGAAGACGGCTACGCGAAGCTCACAGCGGCCAGGATCGCCCGTCGCGCAGGCGTCTCCGAAGGTGCGTTTCGAAGCGCGTACGCGAGCCCCGAGGAGTGCTTCCTGGACGCTCTCGATCGCGTCTGCCTAGAGGCGCTGCTCACCTCTGTGCGAGCCGCAAGGACAGCGGAGGACCCGCTCGTGGGAGTGCATCGCGGCGTCTGCGCGCTGCTGGAGTGCATCGCCCAGGATCCCGTTCTGCGCAATGTCGCGTTCGTGGAGGTGTTCGCCGCGGGCCACGCCGCGCTGGAGTGCAGCGAGCGCTTCGTCGACCGCCTGATCGACCTCCTGAGCGAGTGCCTGCCACCCACGCGCGAGCTTCCCCGCATAGCACCCGAAGCGTGCTCCGGGGCCCTGTGGGCGGTCCTCAGTCGCCACGCGCTGGAGCAGCGTGCAGACCCCAAGGCGTGGGCCGCTCACGCCTCCTACGTGGTGCTCGCCCCACTCGTCGGCGCGGAGGCCGCGGTTCGCGCCATCGCCGCGGAGATGGACCGGCCCGCCGACGCGGCGTGGGAGAGGGATCGCACCGCCTCGCAAGCCACTCCGGGCACGACCGAGTAGCCGACCTCCCAGAGTCCGAGGCTTGACTCCAAGCCAACGCGATTTCGCCGAGAGTGTCTCCCTCTCGCGCTGGATGCGCCAGTCGCCCGCGGCGGGCCATTGTCGAGAGCGTACCTAGGCTCTTCCAACAATCGAAATACAGGGTCTGGCGCGAGTAGTAAACGACCCTGGTAGGTGCCGCATACGTGGAACTAGAGTCACCGTGACACAAGCTTGAGCATCGCCCCCACCTCTCCGGCGGTGCTCGGGAGAGATCGAGGCGTCCCCCGATGCCAGGTCTCCGCGGGCGTCGTAGCCCTCACCGGCCGCGGCGTCCGTGAAGGCCTGTGGATGATCCGCAGTGCCGCTAGCCTGCAGACGGTGCCGCTTTCGAGCTTCAGCCCGCACACACGCGCGTGGTTCGAGCGCGCGTTCGCCGCTCCCACGCCTGCCCAGTCCGCCGCCTGGCCCGCGATCGCAGCCCGCGAGAACGTGCTGCTCTCCGCGCCCACCGGCTCCGGCAAGACGCTCGCCGCGTTCCTCTGGGCGCTCGACCGCCTCAGCGGCGAGGCGCTCGCCGACGGCGCGGGCACGCGCGTCGTGTACGTCTCCCCGCTCAAGGCGCTCGCGTACGACATCGAGCGCAACCTGCGCGCGCCGCTGCGAGGGATAGGGGCGGAGGGCATCCGCGTGGGCATCCGCACGGGCGACACGCCCCAGCGCGAGCGCGCCGCCATGCTGCGCAATCCGCCGCACATCCTCGTCACCACGCCAGAGTCCCTCTACCTGATGCTCACCTCGCGCGCGCGTGAAACATTGTGCGGCGTCGACGCGGTGATCGTCGATGAGATCCACGCCGTCGCGCACTCCAAGCGCGGCTCGCACCTCGCGCTCACGCTCGAGCGCCTGCAGGCGCAGGCGGGCGCGCCGATTCAGCGGATCGGCCTCAGCGCAACGCAAAATCCCCTCGAGGAGATCGGCCGCTTCCTCGTCGGTCCGCGCCGTGACGTCACGATCCTCGACGTCTCAGCGCCCAAGGAGCTCGACCTGCGCATCGAGGTGCCGGTCGAGTCGATGGCCGAACCGGGCGGTGGGGGCGACCCGCTGGACTCTGTTCCCGGCGGGGAGGGAACGCAGTCGATCTGGCCCGCCATATATCCCGAGCTTCTCAGGCTCGTGCGTGAGCACAACTCCACGATCGTCTTCGTCAACAACCGCCGGGCCGCCGAGCGGGTGGCGCTGCGCTTGAACGAGCTTGCGGACAGCGAGATCGCTCGCGCCCACCACGGTTCGCTCGCGCGCGAGGAGCGCACCAAGGTCGAGGAGCTGCTCAAGGCGGGCGAGCTGCCCTGCCTCGTCGCCACCAGCTCGCTCGAGCTCGGCATCGACATGGGCGCCGTCGACCTCGTGCTGCAGATCGAGTCGCCCAAGTCCGTCGCCCGCGGACTGCAGCGCATCGGGCGCGCCGGCCACGGCGTCGGCGAGGTCAGCCGCGGGCGCATCTTCCCCAAGTTCCGCGGCGACTTGCTCGAGTGCGCGGTCGTCGTAAGGCGCATGCACGAAGGCCTCATCGAGCCCACCGTCGTGCCGCGCAACGCGCTCGACGTGCTCGCCCAGCAGATCGTCGCCATCGCCGTTTCGGTCGAACCAGCGACGAAAGCCAAGGCCGATTCGCTAACGGCAGACGGCGCGGCTGGCGACGGCGGAGTCTCGGTCGACGACCTCCACGCCATGGTCACCAGCACGCACTCCTACTCAACCCTCTCCCGCGAGCTGCTCGAGAACGTGCTCGACATGCTCGACGGGCGCTACCCCTCCAAGGAGTTCGGCGAGCTGCGGGCGCGCATCGTCTGGGACCGGCTCGCGGGCGTCATCCGCGCGCGCAAGGGCTCGCGCCAGCTCGCCGTAGCCAACGCCGGCACCATCCCCGACCGCGGCCTCTATGCCGTCACGCTCCCCGACGGGCGGCGTGTGGGCGAGCTCGACGAGGAGATGGTCTACGAGGCCCGCGCCGGCCAGGCGTTCCTGCTCGGCGCCTCCGCGTGGCGCATCGAGGAGATCACCCGCGATCGCGTCATCGTCACCCCCGCGCCCGGCGCGCCCGGCGCGGTGCCCTTCTGGAAGGGCGACACCGTGGGGCGGCCCAAGGAGCTCGGCGAGGCGATCGGCGCGTTCTCGCGCTGGGCCGTCGAGCAGGAGCCCGCCACGCTCGAGCGCGACTACGCCCTCGACCCACGCGCCGCCCGCAACCTCATCGCCTATCTGCAGGAGCAGCAGAGCGCCACGCGCGTGCTTCCCAGCGAGCGCACCATCGTGCTCGAGCGCTTCCGCGACGAGATCGGCGACTGGCGGCTTTGCATCCTCTCCCCCTACGGCGGGCGCGTGCACTCCGCGTGGGCGCTCGCGCTGTCCGCGCGCATCCGCGAGCGCCTCGGCCTGGAGGCCGACGCGATCTCCTCCGACGACGGCATCGTGCTGCACCTCCCCGACCTCGACGCCGACGAAGCCGAGGCACTGGGTGGGCGGGATTTCAATCTGTCGGAGCTGGTGCTGATCGAGCCCGACGACGTGGAACAGGCGATCATGGCCGAGCTCGGCGGCTCCGCGCTGTTCGGCGCGCGCTTTCGCGAGAACGCCTCCCGCGCGCTGCTCATCCCCCGCGCCTATCCCGGCCGGCGCACGCCGCTGTGGCAGCAGCGCCTCAAGGCGCAGAACCTGCTCGAGGTCGCGCGTCGCTACGAGGATTTCCCCATCGTTCTCGAGACGTACAGAGAGTGCCTGCTCGACGTGCTCGACGTACCCGGCCTGCAGGAGCTGCTGCGCGGCCTCTCCACGCGCGAGATATCGCTCGTGGAGGTCGAGACACACACCGCCTCCCCCTACGCCTCCTCGTTGCTGTTCGACTACGTCGCCACGTACATGTACGAGGGCGACGCGCCCAACGCCGAGCGCCGCGCCGCCGCGCTGTCGCTCGACCGCGACCTGCTGCGCGAGCTGCTCGGCCAGGAGGAGCTGCGCGAGCTGATCGACCCGGGCGCCTTGCAGCGCGTCGAAGACGACCTCCAGCGCCGCTCCGAGATCACACGAGCCACCGGCCGCGACGGGCTGCACGACGTGCTGCGCCAGCTCGGCGACCTCACGCTTCAGGAGATACACGAGCGCGTGTTCGCCGGCATCGACGCGCAGGGACTGCTCGACGAGCTCGCGCGCGAACGGCGCGTCATCCGGCTGCGCGTCGGCGGGGAGGAGCGCTACGTGGCCGCCGACGAGGCCGGGCTGTACCGCGACGCGCTCGGCGCCATGCCGCCCGGCGGGCTGCCCGACGCGTTCCTCGCCGACGTGCCCGATGCGCTGCACGAGATCGTCGCGCGCTTCGCGCGCACCCATGGGCCGTTCACCACCGACGAGCTTCACGAGCGCTACCGCCTCGACGCATCCGCCGTGCTGCGGGAGCTCGAGCGCTCCGGAGCTGTCGTCCGCGGCGAGCTGCGGCCCGGCGGGAGCGAGCGCGAGTGGTGCGACGTCGAGGTCCTGCGCCGGCTGCGCCGCGCCTCGCTCGCCGCGCTGCGCAAGGAAATAGAGCCCGCCGACCAGCGCCGCCTCGCCGCGTTCCTGCCCTCCTGGCAGGGCATCGACCGCCACGCCTCCGCCGGAGCCGGCATCGACCGGCTGCGCGAGGTGCTCGTTCCACTGCAGGGCCTCGTCCTGCCCGTGGAGATCTGGGAGCGCGACGTGCTGCCGCGGCGCACCGGCGCCTACTCGCACACGTGGCTCGACGCGCTCTGCGCCAGCGGCGAGGTCGTGTGGGTGGGAGCTGGGCCGCTCGGTCGCTCCGGGCGCGTCGCGCTGTACTTCCGCGACGATGCGCCAGCCATCGGCCCGCCCGCCTCGGGCCGCGCCCACACGGCCGCGCCGAGCGGGCCCGAGCACGATCTCGTCCGCGAGCTTCTCGCCCAGGGCCCCTCGTTCTTCACCGATCTGATCGCCGCGTTGGACGCGCCCGCAGAGGCGCTGCGCGAGGCCCTGTGGGATCTCGTATGGGCCGGCGAGGTCACCAACGACGCGTGGGCGCCCCTGCGCGCGCCGCACCTGTCCCTGGCGCGCGGGGAGCGCGGTGGCGGTCCAGGGCGCCCCAGTGTCGGGCGATCGCGATTCCGTGCCCGCCGCTCCGCGGCCAACACCCAGGTCCAGGGCCGCTGGTCGCTCGCCGCCGCGATCTTCCGAGGTGATCACGAGGGAGCGACAGGCGCTGCGGAGCGTCGCCGCGCGCTCGCCGAACTGCTGCTCGAGCGCTACGGCATCGTCACGCGCGAGCAGGTGCTCGCCGAGGGAATCAAGGGCGGCTTCGCGATGCTCTACGACACGTTCGCCAACCTGGAGACACTCGGCGTGTGCCGCCGCGGGTACTTCGTCGAGGGCATGGGAGGCGCACAGTTCGCGCTGCCCGGCGCCGTCGAGCGGCTGCGCGGAGGCGACCAACGTCCGTTGACGCCGGGTTCGGTGCTAAACGCCGGAGTTGGAAACGTTCCCGGTGGACGTTCGTTCGGCGCGGTTGTGCTCGCCGCCGCCGACCCAGCGCAGCCATATGGAGCGGCTTTGCCATGGCCGAAGCGTGAAAATCAGGAACGTTCCCCCGCGCGTGTGGCGGGTGCCTACGTGGTGCTCGTGGAGGACGAGCCCGCGCTCTACGTCGAGCGCGGAGGGCGCGGATTGGTCACGCTCGCGGATGCCGAGCGGCTGCATCAGGGGCTCGTCGCGTTGGCCGACGCCGTGCGGGCCGGAAGGGTGCCAAAGCTTGGCCTGGAGCGGATAAATGGTCAGCCAGCTATGGGTTCTGAGCTAGTCAATGACCTTGTGGAGCTCGGATTCCACAGCGGCCCCCGGCGCCTCACGCTCACCGCCTGACGCTCCCCCGCCCGGCACCCGTGCCTGGGCGCTCGCGCCGGCCCGGCTCCGGCGATCTCCCAACCTCCGAACGTTTTCTCGCCGTAATGCGAATCCCTTTGTCTGTCGGACGTTTGGACGTGATGGAGACAGAGGTGGAAGTGTTCCAGCCAGCTTGTTATTAAAGGCCCATAACAACTTGCGCCGGACAGCCAAATCATTTACCTTCTAGAACCGTGGGGATGAGTCGAACCAGGGGCCAACTCGCACCGATGTACCGGAGGCTGCCGCACGGGCCGAACGGTATGAACCGTGAAGAAGTTGCTCGCAACCAGCGCGCGCGCCTTTACGGCGGGATGATCGAGTCCGTATCGCAGCGGGGCTATCACGCCACGACGGTCGCCCATGTCATCGGGCTGGCGGGCGTGTCGCGCAGGGCGTTCTATGAGCAGTTCGCCAACAAGGAAGAGTGCTTTCTGGCGACCTACGACATCGTGGTCGCTCGTGCCCGCAAGCGCGTGCTCGACGCGTGGCAGGGCGAGAGGGGTTGGGCCAACCGCGTGCACGCCGCCTGCAAGGCGCTGCTCGACGACGTGGCCGAGTCGCCCAAGGGGCCGCGCCTCGTGTTGGTCGACTCGCTGGGCATCGGGCCCAAGGCGCGCGAACGCATGCAGCTGGCCGGCTTCACGTTCGAGCGCCTCGTGGCCACAGCCTTCGCCGCCTCGCCCGACGGCGTCGGCTTCCCGCAACTGACCTCGCGCGGGATCGTCGGCGGCGTGCGCCACGTGGTGTTCATGCGCATGCTCGAGAACCGCGAGCGCGAGCTGTTCGGCCTCACTGACGAAGTGCTCGACTGGATCGAGTCCTACCGCACGCCCGCCGCCGCGCGGCTGCGCCCGTTTGGGCCGCCCACGCCGCCGCACCAGCCACCCAGCCCCGCGGCGTTCCTCGCGCGCGACGACAAGCGCGCCCGGGTCCTCGGCTCGGTCGTGCACCTCACGCTCGACGAAGGCTACGCGCGACTCACCGACCCCCAGATCGCGCAGTTCGCCGGCATCTCCACGGAGGCTTTCCACAAGCAGTTCGCCAACAAGGAGGAGTGCTTCCTCGCGGTGCTCGACGAATTCGTGCAGGAAGCGCTCGACTCCGTCCGCCCCAACATCGAGGGCTCGGAATCCTGGCCCGAGGCGGTCTACGCGACGATGAGCGCGTTCGTCGACTACCTCGTCGCCCACCAGGCGCTCCTGCGGATCGCGTTTATCGACGTGTTCGAAGTCGGCCCCGGCATGATCGGGCGGATGACGCACTCCGTCGAGGACTTCACCAAGATGCTCACCGAATACGGGCCGCCGCCGCGGCGCGGACCAGCCGTCGCGCTGGAAGCGGTCACCGGAGCCGTGTGGGGGATCATCGCCAGCTACGTCGCCAACGACCGCCTCTCGCGCCTGCCCTGCCTCGTGGACCAACTCGTGTTCACCGTGCTCGCGCCATACATCGGCCCCAAGGGCGCCATCGAGGCGATCCAGGCCTGCCGCAAACCGCTGCGCGCCGTCTAGCTGGCGGGCTCCCAGCGCTAGCTCGCGCCTTCGCAGTCGTACAGCAGCAGCGGAACCCTGCCGCCCGTCGTCGCTTCGGTGCGCTTGCAGTGCGAGTAGATCCAGCGCAGGCGCTCATCCGTTTCGCCGGCCGGCACGAGGAACGCGCGCACCTTCCCCGCGGAGACGTAGCTGCGCAACTGCGCGACCGTCGGCGCCGGCGCGCCGCCTTCGAAGCCGCCGATCGGCAGCACCTCCTCGCCCGTCGCCTGGATGTACGGCGCGGCCAGCTGCGACGTGTCGATCGCAAACGCCCACTGCGATTCGTATTCGCCCGACACCGCTTCCACGATCTGCGCGCTCACGTCGCTCGCGTGCTTAGCTTCCGCGCGCGATTCCGTCGCCGACGCCGGCTCGAACGGCGCCGCGAACGGCCCCAGCCCTCGCGTCACCATCGACACGGAGGCGATCGCGGGCAGCAGCAGCACAAACGCGAACAGCGCTCCGCTTGGCGGCGCCAACCCGGTTGCGAGAGCGATCGAGTCGCGCCCGCTCGCCCGCTCGCTCGCTCTCGGCCTCGCGATCGCGACGAGCACCCAGCTCGCGCTCCCCACGCCCAGGGCGATCGCCGTGGGCGTCAGCCACCCGGGCACCCCGACGCCGTCGCGCAGCAGGAACACGCCGTAGGCGATCGACAGCGCGAGCGTTCCCACGAGCGCGCGCCCCACGCGCAGATCCTCCCGTCGCTCCCACGCCACCGCTGCGCCCAGGCCGCACAGCGCCGCCAGCGCCGGCGCGAGCGCCGCCACGTAATAGGAGTGCAGGTAGATGCCGTCGCTGAACGCCACCCACAGGATCGCCAGCCACACCGCCCACAGAAGCGCCGCCGCGCGCAGCGGATCGCTGCGTCCGCTCGCCCGCCGCGCCAGTAGCACGCCCGCCAGCGCGATCAGCGCCGCCGGCAGCAGCCACGCGATGTCCCTGCCGTAGATGCCGTCCAGCAGGCGGTGCCAGCTCGGCGCCACGTGTTCTGCGACGTTGTTCGCCGAACCCGCTCCCTGGGCGCGACGCCTCAAGAACGCCGCCGTGTGCCCCGCTCCCGCGACGCTCGTCCCATGGTGCAGGCGCGCGATGCCGTTGTAGTCGAACACCTGGCTGAACACGGAGTCGTTCTGCGTTCCGTCCACGTACGGGCGATCGCCGCGCGGCACCAGCGACACGGCCGTCATCCAGCTCAGCGACACCACGACCGTCACCACCCCCGCCATCGCCACGTGCAGCGCGCGCTCGCGCAGCCGCCGCGCGGGCGCTGCCAGCAGGTACGCGGCCGCGAGCGCCGGCAGGATCAGCCACGCCTGACCCATCTTCGCCTGGAACGCCAGGCCGACCCACACCCCCGCCACCAGCAGCGAGCGCACGCGCCCCGACACGAGCGCCGCGCACGTCGCATCCGCCGCGAGCACCGTCAACAGGATCAGCAGCGAGTCCGACACGTTTCCTCGATTCAGCGCCACCGTCACCGGGCTCGCCGCGAGCGCCGCCGCCGCCACGATCCCCGCCACCGGACCAGCCATGCGGTGCACCGCGCGGTAGAGCGCCAGCACCGTGAGCACGCCCTCGATCACCTGCGGCAGCACCGCCGCCCACACGTGGAAGCCGAAGATCCGCAGCGACAGCGCCTGCGGCCACAGCGCGCCGGGGAGCTTGTCCACGGTCACCGTGCCGGCGGGATCGAACGCGCCGAAGAAGAAGTCGTGCCAGCTGGCGGACATGCTGCGCGCAGCCGCCCCGTAGAACGACGCCAACGCCGCGCCGTTCATCCCCCACGCGTAGCTCAGCGCTGCAGCTGCCGCTATCGCCAACAGCGCCGGGCGCGCCCACGGGGGCTGCGCCTCCGGGGAGCGCCACACGCGCACCGCCGCGGGTGAGAGACGGCGCCACGAGGTCCATCTCCCCACCCTCTCGCCCATGGGCGCATTATCGTGGACCGCGATGACAGAGACAACGCCGAGACGCCCGCGTCGAGTGGGCCACAAGGGCGCGGCGCACATCGAGGCGGGCAACACGCTCGCGAGCTTCGACGCCGCGCTCGCCCACCGCATGGACATGATCGAGCTGGACGTGCTCAGCGAGCACCCAGACGGCAGCGGCCGCCTGCTCGTGGCGCACGACCACGCCGACGCTCGCTCGCGCGCGCCGCTCACGTTCGAGCAGGCGCTCGAGCACCTCTCCGGCGAGCGCTTCGCGGGGATCGAACTGGACGTCGACATCAAGTTGCCCGGCTATGAGCTGCGCGTGCTCGCCGCGCTGCGCGAGCACGACCTGGTGCAGCGCACCCTCATCAGCGGCATGTTCCCCTCAGCGCTGGCGCAGATCCGCGCAGCCGAGCCGACGCTTCGCCTCGGCTGGTCGGTGCCGCGCGTGCGCCGCGACTACACCACCGACATGCTCACCGCCATCCCCGCTCTCGCGATGCTCACTGGCTACCGCGCCACGCTGCCGCGACGAGCGCGCAGCGCGCTTCAGGAGGGCCGTGTGGACGCGATCATGGCGCACTGGCGCGTCGTCACCCGCGCGCTCGTGCGCGCCGTGGCCGAAGGCGGCGGGCAGCTGTACGTGTGGACCGTCGACGACGCGCGCATGATCGCCAAGCTCACCGCCATGGGGGTCGACGGCATCATCACCAACGACCCGCGGCTGTTCGGGGATTGAGCGGCCGTATCGCCCTACGGGATCCGTGAGGCCTTGATGTAGACCTCGGCTACTGGCTGCCGGCAACTTGCGCCCAAGAATCGGGAGGGGGTCCTCGGAAACCAAATTCCGTGCAATGGGCTATCGAATACGATAACCTGTCTCCGTTTTTCGGGAACGGAGCTGATATCAATCATTCTGCTGTAGACCTCGGACGGATACGCGATCGGGCGCGTGAACTCTCGAAGTCGCTGCTCGGTGCTCAGTTTCGTGCTGAGGTCGCAGCCTTCATCGCTGTTGGGGAGGCTCCTTTCTGGGCTCGCGGAATGGCCCAGCAGCTCGACGTACCCGAGAACAAGGTTGCGGCTGAACTTTCGCGCTTTACCGCTGGAGGCCTTCTCACCGCAATGACGGTGTCACAGTGGGAGCGTCGGAAGCTCTACGAACGTAACGTCGCGACAACTGACTACTGGCGCGTGGGATACGAGCTTGTCGAGCGTGCGGCCGCCGACGAGGGATTGCGCTTGGGTCTGAACACTCGGATTGCGATGAGTGCGTACCTGGCTGAGGTGCATGGTTCTGCTTTCAGCGACCAAACTGGCGCGGCGCCATGAACAGGGTTGCGGGTGCCGCTCTGGTCCTAGAGGTCGCGGCGACCGTCGCAACGCAGGCGAGCGGCGTTGGCGGACCCGTGGTCGCCGTCGCTGCACTTGCTCTGGTGGCCTGCACCGCTGCCTACCTCATCGCCAAGTCGCGTCGGAGATCTCTGGTTCAGCAGCTGAGGTCGTTCGTCGCCGAGCGTCAGGCTGCCGCTCCGCCTGATGACGATCCTCAAGCCTGCGTAGAGCACGACCTCGACACGCTCGACTGCTTTCGACGGCGGCATGCTCCGTCAGTTAGAACGCAAACGAGGCGCCTTCGTGAAGACGGTCTCATCGGATGGCGTGAGGAGCGCCGGTTGAACAGCCCCGACACCGTTGGAGACATCGAGATGCTCGCCGAGCGGTTGGCAGAGTACGAGCACGTCTAGCGCTGGGATCCCGTGCGTGCTTGGCGTCGGGTCTATTACACGCAACTCAATTGTCGCTTGTTGCCGCTCAGCCGATGACGCAGCTCGCGGAGCTGTAGTCCTTCGGTTCCGCGCCCGCGAGGCTCTTGTGTCCAGCGGTGCTCACGCGTGCGGCCGACAGCAGCACCTTCTTGCCGCGCCGCCACTGGAAGTCAGCCACCCCACGCATCGTCACCGCGGGCTTGCCCGCTGCGGGTGCGAGGAGCTGAAAGCTCGTGCCACCCTGGCGGGCGGTGGCCCCCGCGCCAACGGGCGCGAACTTGGATGTGGCGTTGACGACGTCCACCCACACGTTGGTGGTCGTGTTCAGATACTGCAGGCGGAAGCTCATGTACAGCTTGTCGCGGGATCTGCCGTCGCCCGGCATCGAGCCGCGCACGCCGACCCTGTTGGGGTGTTCAGGCGGGTTGCACGCGTCGATCGTCGCCCACAGTTCGTGGGAGGACAGCAGCATGTGGCGGCTCGGGAACTTCGGTTCCGCGGCGGTGGCTGCGGCAAGCGCAGATAGCGCGAACGTCGCGGCGCTCAGCGCCGCGGCGGCTGCGGCCACCGCCCCCAGGGTGAGCTTGCGGCGTCTCGATCCGATCATGAGATGAGATTAGCGTCGCCAAACGCGTCCGTGCGCAGGCAAGCCGCGCCGAGGCGCACGGTTGTGGTATCCCGTGGGAGATGGGGGCGACCCGATCAGCTGAGGTGGTCGAGCTGCTTGGTCGAGTGCCCGTGTTCTCCACGCTCGAGCACGCCGACCTGGAGCGGATCGCCGAGGTGGCCGTGCCGCGCAGCTTCGATCCGGGGCAGGTCGTCTTCCGCGAGGGCGACTCCAGCGACACCTGCTACGTCGTGCGCGAGGGTCACGCGCGCGCCACTCGCACGCACGGCGACGGGCGCACGATCACGCTCGCCACCTTCGGGCCGGGCGACATCTTCGGCGAGCTCGCGATGTTCGAGGACGAGTTGCGCTCGGCCACCGTCGAAGCGATCGAGCCGACGAGCGTCGTGGGCGTGCTCGGCGGCGACATGCGCAGGCTGATGAGCGAACACCCGGGGATCTCCATGCGTCTCGTGATCGCGCTCGGGCGACGGCTGCGCGAGACCAACGAGCGACTCTCGCGACAGTCCTTCCAGACGGTGCAGAGCCGCGTCGCGGTGGTCCTCAGCCAGCTCGTCGAGCAGGAGATCGCCGATGGCAGGGGGCCCGCCGACGTGCTCGTCACCGCCACGCAGGCCGACCTCGCGCAGCTCGCCGGCTCCTCGCGCGAGTCCGCCAGCCGCTTTCTCGCCGTACTCGAGCGCGCCGGGGTGATCTCCCAGGGACGCGGCCGCTTGACCGTCCACGATCTGAACGCGCTCAAGCAATATGTCTTCTAGATCCCCCAAGCGTTCACGCAAGCGACCTCGCACCGGACAGGCGCGCGAGTTCTCAGCCGGCGGCGTGGTCGTGCGCGGCGATGAACTCGTCACGATCGTCCCCACCCGTCGCGCCGCGGATGGCTCGCGCGTGCTCGCGCTGCCGAAGGGACACGTCGATCCGGGTGAGAGCCCCGTCGAGGCGGCCACGCGCGAGGTGCGCGAGGAGACGGGGCTCGTGGCGGAGATCGTGTGCGAGCTGGGCGAGTCGCGCTACTGGTACAGGCGCGACGGGCGCACCATCGGCAAGACCGTGTGCTTCTTCCTCTTCAACCACGTCGAGGGCGACACCGACGACCACGACGACGAGGTCGAGGAGGTCCGCTGGATCCCCCTGAAGGAGGCTCAGACGGCGCTCAGCCACGCTGCGGAGCGCGAGATGGTCGCCCTCGCGCTCGCTCACCTCGCCAAAGACCGATAGCCTGCCGGGCCGATGCAGGTTCTCAACTTCTACTCCACGATCTTCGCCGACGAGCTCAAGCGGGGTCGCAAGACGGCCACCATCCGTCTCGGCGACAAGTCCGGCAAGTACCGCAAGAACCAGGCCGTGCTCGTCACGATCGGCTACCAGTACTCGCCCCGCGAACGGATCTTCGAAGCTGTGATCGACCAGGTCGAGGTGATGAAGCTCGCCGAGTTGTCCCCACGCGACATCAAGCACGACAACCCCGAGTTCCGACGCCACGAGGAACTGATCAACTTCCTCGAACAGATCTACGGCCGCGAGGTCTCTCCCGAAGACATCGTCACCGTCGTGCGCTTCTCGCAGATCCTCGACACCCCGTCGGGCATGACCGAGGCCATAAAGGGCTTCGGCGGCGCCCAGAACTAAAGAGGCGGCCGATGGCACTTCGCGGAGCGGCGTCCTCGGTCGCTCGCGTGCGAAGCACGCCACGCTCGCTGCGTCCTTGCTCCGCTCGACCCTCGACCGCCTCTTTGCGCCAGGTTTTGGCAGTCTCACTGCACGACTGCCAATTTTCCTTGATCTTCGCCGGATCTTCTATATATTGAGGGGTGTAACTGGCACTCCCCGCGGGCGAGTGCCAAAAAAGAGGCGGTTCGCCCAGTCATCAGAGGGCCGCGAGCCGCCGGTCGCATTCTCAAAGATGGAGGTCGCATACACATGAAGCTCAAGCCCCTGGGCGATCGTCTGATCGTGCAGGCGATCGAGGAGGACCTGACCACCGCTAGTGGCATCGTTCTTCCCGACACCGCCAAGGAGAAGCCGCAGAAGGGCAAGGTCCTCGCCGTCGGCGACGGCAAGCTCGACGAGGCAGGCAAGCGCATCCCGCTGGACGTCAAAGAGGGCGACGAGGTCCTCTACAGCAAGTACGGCGGGACCGAGATCAAGATCGACGGGGAGGATCTGCTCGTGTTGCGCGAGTCCGACGTCCTCGCCCGCGTCGAGTCCTAAGGAGACTGAGGAAAAATGGCTCACAAGGAACTGAAGTACGGCGCCGAGGCGCGCAAGTCGCTCGAGGCCGGTGTGGACGCGGTGGCGAATGCGGTCAAGGTCACGCTCGGCCCCAAGGGCCGCTACGTGGTCCTGGACAAGAAGTTCGGCGCGCCCACGATCACCAACGACGGTGTGACGATCGCGCGTGAGATCGAGGTCGAGGACGTCTTCGAGAACCAGGGCGCTCAGCTCGTGCGCGAGGTCGCCACGGCGACCAACGACGTGGCCGGAGACGGCACCACGACGGCGACCGTGCTCGCCCAGGCGATCGTTCGCCAGGGTCTGAAGAACGTGGCCGCCGGCGCGAACCCGCTGGCGCTCAAGCGCGGCATCGAGAAGGCCGTCAATGAGGTCGTCAAGAACATCGCCTCGCAGTCCAAGGAGGTCTCCGGCAAGGACCAGATCGCCCGCGTGGCGACGATCTCCGCCGGCGACGAGGAGATCGGCGACGTGATCGCGGACGCGATCGAGAAGGTCGGCAAGGACGGCGTGGTCAACGTCGAGGAGGGCCAGACGTTCGGCATGGACCTCGAGTTCACCGAGGGCATGCAGTTCGACAAGGGCTACATCTCGCCCTACATGGTCACCGACCAGGACCGCATGGAGGCGACCCTGGAGGACCCCTACATCCTGATCGCCAACTCCAAGATCGGCTCGGTGCGCGACGTGCTCCCCGTGCTGGAGGCAGTGATCCAGTCGGGCAAGCCGATCCTGATCATCGCGGAGGACGTCGAGGGCGAGTCGCTCGCGACGCTCGTGGTGAACAAGCTCCGCGGCACGTTCACGGGCGTGGCGGTCAAGGCGCCGGGCTTCGGCGACCGCCGCAAGCGGATGCTCGAGGACATCGCGATCCTCACCAACGGCGAGGTCATCACCGAGGAGATGGGTCTGAAGCTGGAGAACACCCAGATCTCACAGCTCGGGCGCGCTCGTCGCGTGGTGGTCTCCAAGGACACGACCACGATCGTGGACGGCGCCGGTGAGGCCGAGGCGATCAAGGGTCGCATCAACCAGATCAAAGCCGAAATCGAGAACACCGACTCGGACTTCGACCGCGAGAAGCTGCAGGAGCGTCTGGCAAAGCTCTCCGGCGGCGTCGCCGTTGTGAAGGTCGGAGCGGCGACCGAGACGGAGATGAAGGAGAAGAAGCACCGCGTCGAGGACGCGCTGCAGGCGACTCGGGCGGCGCTCGAGGAGGGCATCGTGCCCGGCGGCGGCGTGGCGCTGCTGCAGGCGGCCGCGGCCGTCACGCTCGAGGAGAGCGGCGCGTCCGAGGACGGCTCAGACGACGAGCGCACAGGCGCCCGCATCGTGCTGCGCGCCCTCGAGGAGCCGCTGCGTCAGCTCGCCGAGAACGCGGGCCTGGAGGGCTCCGTGGTGGTCAACGACGTGCGCAAGGCCAAGAAAGGTCACGGCCTGAACGCGTCGAGCAACGAGATCGTCGATCTCGTCGCCGCGGGCGTCATCGACCCCGCGATGGTCACGCGCTCCGCGCTGCAGAACGCGGCGTCGATCGCGAAGAACATCCTCACCACCGAGGCGATCGTCGCCGAGGTGCCCGAGAAGGAAGGCGCTGGTCCCGGCGGAGGCATGCCGGACATGAGCGGCATGATGTAGAGAAACCGCCCGGGCGCTCGCCCGAGCAGGTTGCAGCACCGATGGAAACGACGAGGGGCCCGGCATCATGCCGGGCCCCTCGTCGCTGGCGCGAGCTTGTGACTCTGGATTCGCCCGAGCGCTTACTTGCGCTTGTACGTGACCGTGAACTGCCCGCCCGCGGAGGCTACGGTGGGGGAGTTCGAGCTCGCGACTTCGCCGAGCAGCTGCAGGCCCTTGAATCCCGCCGCGACCTTCAGCGAGGGAGGGATCGCGTACACGGCAAACTCATACGTCTTGCGTGGGCCGCCCTTGGGCGGACAGATCGAGTAGCGCCGAGGGCCCTTTGTGCTGCTCCCCACGTGCGCTCCCTTCGGCAGATGTCCCGCGGCGATCCTGTGCAGGGAGGGGTTCACCCCGGAGACCGCCCATTCGATCGAGATCGTGGATCCCTTGCCTTCTGGCGAGGGCGTGAGGCCGAGCGCGAACAGCGCCAGTTCGTTGATGCCCGCCGGCACTTCGCCCCATTCCAGCGGTGGGGAGATGTCCTTGCCGTCGCACGTGTACTTCGCCGGGATCGCCGTGCCCGTGATCGCCGGGCTCTGAAAGGGGATGTTGATCGTCTGTCGACCGGTGTTGGTTGCGCTCCCACACCCCGTCGCCGTCAATGCCAGTATCGCCAGGAGCGCGGCGCTGGAGATCGCTTGGATTGGTTTTGGCATCGGTCTCCTCCTCGGAGATGGACTGGTGACTCGAATGTGCGGGACGAGGCAAAGCTACTTCCCGCTCACCTGAATGCCAAGCGATTCGCAGAACTGTTTCTAGGGCTTAGAACCTGTTTCAAAATGATTTGCACGTCCGGATGCGTTCCTGGACGCTGCGCTGGATCGCCACGTGACGTCTTGCCCGTGCTACCGGCACGGGCTTCACCGTCCCGCGTCGCCCAGCTTGGTCCATGAACGCCCCGACCGCACCCTCATTTTGAAACAGGTTCTTAGAGCCCCCCTTCCACGGCGTCGACCGAGCGCGGACCCTCCCCGACGTACTTGGCAGTCGGCCTGATCAGCTTCGCCTCGCGCTTCTGCTCGAGGATGTGCGCCGACCAGCCGGCCACACGCGCGCACGTGAACATCGGCGTGAACAGGTCCGGTGGCACTTCCGCCAAGTCCAGGATCACCGCCGACCAGAACTCCACGTTCGTCGCGAGCACGCGGTCGGGTCGACGAGCGTGAAGCTCCGCCAGCGCCGCCTTCTCCAGCGCCTCGGCGGCCTGGAAACGCGGCGAGCCGAGTTCGCTGCACGTGCGTCTGAGCACTCGGGCGCGCGGATCTTCCGCACGGTAGATGCGGTGGCCGAAGCCCATCAGCCGCTCGCCGCGGTCGAGCGCCGCGGAGACCCAGCGCTCGGCGTCGCCGGTCTGTTCGACTTCGTCCAGCATCTTCAGCACGCGCGAGGGCGCACCGCCGTGCAGGGGCCCCGACAACGCGCCCACCGCGGCGGATAGGGCGGCGGCGACGTCCGCGCCCGTGGAGGCCACCACGCGGGCGGTGAACGTGGAGGCGTTCATGCCGTGCTCGGCCGCGGAGATCCAGTACGCGTCGATCGCCTTCGCGTGATCGGGGTTGACCTCGCCACGCCAGCGAATCAGGAAGCGCTCGGGGATCGTGCGCCCCTGGTCGATCTCCGACTGCGGCACGGGCGGCTGCCCGGCTTCGCGCGCGGACTGCGCGACGAAAGACAGAGCCATCACCGACGCACGCGCGAGGTTGTCGCGCGCCTCCTCGTCGGTGATGTCGATCACCTGTCCGAAGCCCCACTCGGGCGCGAGCATCGCCAGCGCCGACTGCACGTCCACTCGATGATCGCCCGAGCGCACCGTCAGCGCGTGCGGTTCCGCCGGCGGCAGGCCGGGTTTGAAGTGGCCATCCACGAGCAGACCCCACACCTGCTCGTAGGGGACGGCGCCGACGAGATTCTCGATGTCTACGCCGCGGTAGCGCAGCGCGCCACCCTCTCTGTCGGGCTCCGCAATCTCGGTGGCGAAGGCGACGACGCCCTCCAGGCCCGACTGGACCTCAGATGCTGACTGAACCGCGCTCATGGCACTCGCTTTCTGGGCTTGATGACTTTGATGGGCCCGCCCGCCCGGGCTGCCTTGTGGGCAGGCACACATCGTCGCAGGAATGGCCGCGCGGGTAGGCTGTTGTCGGGTAGGCGCCCGCGTCGGGCCGCTCTCCCGTCATGCGAGTCGTCATGCCAGAGGAGGAGCCGTGCCCGACAGCGACCTGATGTTCCGTCCCGCCACCGAGCTCGCGGAGATGATCCGATCGGGGGAGGTGTCCGCGCGCGAGCTGGTGGAGATCTCGCTCGCGCGGATCGAGCAGCTCAACCCGACGCTGAACGCGTTCGTGGACGTCGACGCCGAGCGCGCGCTCGCGACCGCCGAGCAGGTGCGCCCTGGCGATGAGCGCCCGTTCGCGGGCGTGCCGGTGGCGATCAAGAACAACCGACCCGTGCAGGGAATGCGCCTGACGTACGGGTGCTCGCTGATGGAGCACAACACGTGCGACTACGACCACAACGTCACGCGGCGCCTGAAGGACGCGGGGTTCGTGATCGTCGGCACCACCACGCTGCCGGAGTACGGGATCCTGCCGACGAGCGAGGCGCGCATCTTCGGGCCCACGCGCAACCCATGGGACCCCGATCGCACCCCCGGCGGATCCTCGGGCGGCGCGGCGGCGGCCGTCGCGAGCGGCATGGTCCCCGTGGCGCACGGCAACGACGGCGGCGGCTCGGTGCGCATCCCCGCGGCGTGCTGCGGGCTGGTTGGGCTGAAGCCCACGCGCGGGCGCATCTCCGCGGCCCCCGAACTGGGCGACTCCTCGCTGGGCATCGACGGCATGCTCACCCGCACCGTCGCCGACACGGCCGCGATCCTGGACGTGCTCGCGGGCTACGAGCCGGGCGACGCCACGTGGGCGCCGCCGCCGAGCGAGCCGTTCGCGCAGAGCGCCACGCGCGAGCCCACCCGGCTACGGATCGCCGCGACCGTGCTGCCGCCCACGCCCGACGCCGTCGTGGACCCCATGTGCGCACGGGCGGTCGACGAGGCGGCGCAGCTGCTGCGCTCGCTCGGGCACGAGGTCGAGCACGTCGATCCGCCGTGGCAGACGGAGGGTCTCAGCGAGCTGTTCGGCGTGGTGTTCTCGACGCAGATAGCGTTGTCGATCGCCTACTCGGGCATCGTCGCGGGGCGCGGGGTGGAGGGGATCGCAGAAGAGGACATGGAGCCGATGAGCTGGGCGATCTACTCGATGGTCAAACACCTCGGCGCGGTGGAAGGCATGGCCGCGGTGGTGCGCCTGCAGGCGTTCACACGCAACCTCGTGGCGTTCCTCTCGCCGTATGACGCGCTGCTGACGCCCGCGCTGGCCGAGCGACCGCTGCCGCTGGGGACGCTCGACACCGCCGCAGCGGAACCGATGGCCACCTTCTCGCGCTCGGGCCTGTTCACGCCCTTCACGCCCATCTTCAACGCCAGCGGCCAGCCCGGTATCTCGCTGCCGCTGTATCAGGGCGAGGACGGTCTGCCGCTGGGCGTGCAGCTCGTCGGTCGGCCAGCCGGCGAGGGGGCGCTGCTGGCGCTCGCTAGCCAGCTCGAGGCGGCCCGGGCGGCTGCCATGGGCAGCACGGCGGCCATCCGCTGTGGTCTGACCCCCAGCGCTTCCGCATCCGCGGCGCCACGCGCGGAGGTCATCGCCACCTCCATCAGCTCCGCCTCGTCCCACGTGGCGAACGCTCGCGCGCCGGCGACCGTCTCGAGCACGCGCAACGTGCGCGAGACGATCGGCGTGGGCACGTGCACGAGCGGGCGCGTGCGCCCCACCGAGCGCAGCAGCGTGCGCACGATGTCGTTGTGGCTGAGCGTCTCCGGACCGGCGAGCTCGTGGCGGGCGTGCGGCGCGGCATCCTCTGCGCGCAGAGCAGCGATCACGCAGTCGGCGACGTCCTCCGCCCAGATCGGCTGGAAGAGGGCGCGGCCGCGCCCTGACACGGGCATCGCCGGCAGCAGCGCCATCCGCTCCAGCAGCGTCAGCCAGGGGTCTCCCGGGGCGTAGACGATCGACGGGGCGAACACGATCGAGCGTATGTGCGCATCGCGCACCGCCTGCTCGGCGAGCGCCTTGGCGCGCAGGCAGCGTGTGCGATGGTGGGTGGAGGCGCCGAGCGCGGAGAAGAACACGAAGCGCTCCACGCCCTGGCGCTCGGCCGCCTCGACCATCCGCCACGTTGCGATGCCGCACAGCTCCTCGATCGAGCCGCGCGGCTGGTCGCGGATCGACGCGGCAAGGTGCACGACCGTGTGCACGCCGCGCAGCGCGTTGCGGAAGGACGGCGGGTCGGTGAGGTCGCCGAGCGCGATCTGCACGCGCACGCGGTTCGCGCCCAGGCGTCGCGGATCGCGCACCAGGCAGCGCACCGGGGCGCCCTCGGCAAGCAGGCGGGGCAGCAGCGCGGAGCCCACCAGACCGGTCGCGCCGGTAAGCAGCAGCATGCTTCGTACAATATGCGTCTCCCGAGGAGGACTACAGCTATCCGACCGAAAGAAAGAAGCGAATGGCCTACGTGATCGCCGAGCCGTGCATTGGCACCAAGGACAACTCCTGTGTCGAGGTGTGCCCCGTGGACTGCATCCACCCCACGCCCGACGAGCCCGGATACGACGCGGCTGAGATGCTCTACATCGACCCCGAGGAGTGCATCGACTGCGACGCGTGCGTGGAGGCGTGCCCCGTGGATGCGTGCTTCGCGGAGGACCAGTTGCCGGAGGAGTGGCAGAAGTTCACGCAGATCAACGCGGACTACTTCGCCAACGCGAAGTAGTCCGGCGTCAGCCGTAGAAGCGAGCTACGGTCAACAGTTGGCCGAAGATCTCCTGCGCAAAGAAGACGGTCACGATCAACGCGCCCGCCACCGGCCCCCAACGCCGCCCAGCGCCGCGCGCGGCGAGCGCGACCATCGCGGCGGCGAGCGGCAGCAGCGGCATCAGGTAGCGGGGCTGCGCGTAGCCCGCGCCTTCGGAGCTCGAGGCGAGCTTCGAGTCGCCGCCGATCAGCGCCATCAGCCCCACGCAGATCACCACGTATACGAGCAGCTCCGGCAGCCGTCGCCGCAGCGCTGATCTGCACGCGATCAGCGAGCGCAGCGCGAGGGCCGCCATCGCGCCCGCGGGGAGGAGCGCGAACGTGTACACCCACGGTGGGAAGGTCGTGTCGAGCCAGCCGTAGAGCCCCACGACGCGGTTGAACCACACCTGGCGGATGGTGGAGAGCCCGGGGAAGTTGTCCGTCATGCCGGGCAGCCGTGGCAGGTAGAACTCCCAGATGTAGACGATCTCTGCCACCACGGAGGACTCTCTTTCGCTGACGCCCTTGACGGCGCTCGTGACGAGTCCGAACGTGCGGTGACCGTTGATCAGGTTGAAGACCACATACAGGCAGATCGGGCTCATCGCGATGCCGATCGCGAGCGCCATCGGCCCGAACGCTCGCGCGACGCGAGGGCCATTCGGCGTCTCGCGCACGCCGCGCACGCCGAGCACGACAAGGCCGAGAAAGATCCCGGGGGCGAGGCCGATGAAGTTGAGCTTCGTCAGGAAGCCGATGCCGATGAGAGCTCCCAAGGCGCTCGCGGGCTTCCACGTGAGTCCGCGTCTGAACGCGCGCGCGAGCCAGAAGAAGATCGCGGCGCAGACCGCGTAGAGCATCCCGTCGGGCGTGAGGAAACCGGAGGTGAATCCGAGCAGCGGCATCAGCGCAGCCGCCAGGCCGCCGACCGTCCACGCCCAGCGCACGCGCGGCAACGCCTCGCGAACGAACAGGAACGTGAACAGGGCCGTGAGTCCGGCCATCAACGCGCCCATCAGGCGTATCAGCTCGAGACGCTCGAGCAGGTTGCCGCTCGATCCGAGCGTGTAGGGGATCGCGGCGAGCGCGTAGTACAGGGGCGGCTCGGAGGCCGCCACACCCGCGCCGCCGCCGCCGACGCGGGGGAGACCCGCGGCGAGATCGCGGCGCAGCTTGCCGACCGCTTCGGGCGAGGAGATGGTCCTGACTTCGGGGTGCCAGCGCAATTCGCCCTGGTGCAGGTCCACCAGCACGGCACTCTCCTCGGGTGAGTATGTATCGGCGTTGGAGCTTGGAAGGTGCCCTGTCTCGGCGAGGTATTGGGCGTAGGAGAAGTGCGCCTGCTCGTCGGGGGCTTGGAAGGGCGGTGTGATGATCGACCAGCAGGCCGCGCTGAGGATCGCGATCGCCGCGCATGACCACGCGGCGCGCGGCACCCCGGCGAGCGTGGCGCGCAACGATCTCCGCACGTGCGCCAGGCCCCCGCTCCTCGGTGCGGCGGCGGTCCGTTTGGCTCCCGCAGATGGCCGCGACGGGTCGATCGGGGTCGGCTCGGCGGATGGCTGGGCAGGCGTCCCCGCCGGCGAGGAGGCGCCGCGCAGGTTCACCGCAGCTCCCGCAGCACGAGCCGAGAGGCGATGACGCACACGGCGAGCATCGCGAAGATGGCGAGGTACGCGGGCCACGCTCCGGTGGGTGCGTGGGCGAGGCCCATGTGGCTGGCGATCGAGGAGGCGAGCGTCGTCCATGAGCTGCTGCCGGGGCGCAGGTATTCCATCCTTAGCCGGTAGGTAGGGCGCGCGCCAGGTTCTTCGACCCGTTCTCCGTTGACCTGCACGCCTTCGACGGCGGGGCCGATGGTCGTGCAGATGCGTGTGTTGGCGCTCGTGCGAGCGACACGTTTGACGGGCACTGTGACGGTTTCGTCGACGCCCCACCCGGCGGCGCGCGTGCCGTCGGTGATCGTCCTGGAGCCGGCCGTGAGCTCGAGCGACACGCGAGGTCCGATGTTGGGCGAGAGCGACACGCGGATCGCCTCAGTTCCCCGCGGGACGGTGCCGCCCGGCTGGCAGACCCGTTCGTTGCCGCGGGTGAACGTGATCGCGAAGTTGGCCGTCACGTCGTTGCTGCCGGCGACCACGAGCGGGGCTCGCGTCAACACGACCACCAGCGCCACCGCAGTCGCCACGAGCCCCGCGGCGAGTCCGAGCCGGACGCGGAGCATCAGTCGCGACGTAGCCCGAGGATGCTGAGCAAGAAGGAGGAGAAGATGATCTGGATACCTATCACGAGCAGTGTGGCGGCCACGATCGCGACGCGCTCCTCGGACAGGCTCCCCAGGCCCCGCGCGATCCAGTCGATCGCCATCGCTACGATCATCGCCAATCCGACGAGCGTGACCGCGCCGCCGAGCAGCAGGCCGTGCTCGAGCCGCAGCCGCTCGCGTGCGCGGTCGAACCACGCGTCCTTCTCGCCCATGAAGTACGTGGCGTAGGCGTGTGCGCACAGTCCCAGGCTGACGACCTGCGTGCCCACGATCAGCAGCAGCGACCCGCCGATCAGCGTGTGCAGATCCCAGTTACGTCCGAGCGCGTGGACGTGCGCGAGCACGGTCAGCGAGATCAGGCCGCCGAGCAGCGACATCAACGCGCCAGGCAGGATGAAGAGATGGTTGGGGGCGTGCAGCAGAAGGAAGCGCACGTGGCGCCAGCCGTCACGGAAGCTCGACAGCTTCGATTCTCCGCCGCGAGGGTGGTATTCGATCGGCAACTGGCGCACCACGAGTTTGGCCTTCGCGGCGCGGATGACCATCTCCGATGCGAACTCCATGCCGGTGGTGCGCAGGTCGAGCGCCTCCAGGCGGTCCCTGCGGAAGGCGCGCATGCCGCAGTGCGCGTCGCTGACGCCCGTGTGGAACAGCAGATTCAGAAAGCGCGACAAGAGCGGGTTGCCGATGTAGCGGTGGTGCCACGGCATCGCGCCCGGATGGATGTTCTTCATGCGGTCGCCGACGATCATGTCCGCCCCCGCCTCCAACTCCGCCAGGAACCGCGGGATCTCGCCGAAGTCGTACGTCAGGTCGGCGTCGGCCATCACGATGTACCTGCCACGCGCGGCGGCGAACCCGGCGAGATATGCGCTCCCATAGCCGCGCCTGGGCTCGTGCACGACGCGCGCGCCGGCACGTGCCGCCAGCTCGCCGCTGCCGTCTTCGGAGTCGTTGTCCGCGACCACGACCTCGCCGAGGATGCCCGCGAGCTCCATCGTGTGGAGCGCCATCTCGACGCACTGCTCGATGTTCTCCGCCTCGTTCAGGCACGGGATCACGACGGAGACCGTCGGCGGTGGCGCGCTCGGCTCGCGCGTGATGCGGGCAGGGCTTTCGACGGTCGTGCTCACAGGACAAGCAGCATGGCGCGCGCGGCGAACATTGCAATCCGCCCCCGGAATGGGGCCGGAAACCGCGAGAAACGTTGCCCACACGCGTTTCTGACCACCCGACCGAGCCGTCCTGCGGGACTCCAAGAGCCCCGTCCATAGTTAGGGAAGTTCGGAAGTCGGAAACACGTCGTGCGAGCGCCAGATCATCTGGCTACCCTAGGCCTGCAGTAAAGCAGCGATAAACAGTCATACATACAAGAGTGGGAGACGTGATGAAATCGAAAGTTATGCGCTCGGGGAGGGCCCGCCTGTTGGGCGCCTCCATGGCGCTTGCGGCCACCGTTGTGGCTCTGACCGTGGCCTCACCGGCGATGGCGACGCCGGAAGGTGAATTCGCGGTGTTCGCGCAGTGTCCGCTGAGCAACGCTGAACTCAGCGCGTGCCTGTGGGCGAAGAGCGAAAGCGGCGAATTCGTGGCCGGCAAACAGAAAGTGCCGATCACGAACCCGATCACGCTGCAGGGCGGGTTCATCGAAAACGAAGAAACCGGCGCGCTGAAATTCGTCGGTGCCGCCAACGGCGTGACGATCTCGAAATCGCCGCAGACAGTGCCCGGCGGTCTCGCGGGTCTCGTCAACTGCAAAGAAATCAAAGAAATCCTTTTGCGCATCTCGTGCGAATTGGTCTTTGAAAACAAAGTGACGGGCGTGACGGAGACGACCGAACTGGCCGCTCCGGCGAGCTCGATTGGCCTGAACGAGGCCAACCTGCTCTCCGAAACGGGCACGGCGCTTTCGCTGCCGGTCAAGGTGCACCTCGAAAACCCGTTCCTGGGCAGCTCCTGCTACCTCGGTTCGAACACGCACCCGATCGTGATCGAATTCACGACCGGTACGACGGCTCCGCCGCTTCCGAACAAACCCATCAAAGGCAAACTGGGCACGATCTCAGTCGTCGGCGGTGGGCAGATCCTGAAGATCTCCAACAACTCGCTCGTGAACAACTCGTTCGCGGCGCCTGGAGCTACAGGCTGCGGCGGGTTCCTCGTGGAACTCCTGCTCGACCCGATCATCAACGCCAAACTCGGCCTCCCGGCCGCCGCTGGCAACAACACAGCGATCCTCAGCGGGACGCTGGAGCAGGCAGGCGCGGAAGCAGTCCGCGAACACTAGATAGGCAGTATCCGACGCACATGGTGCGTCTGACGAAGTGACTCGGAGCCCGTCGCGCAAGCGGCGGGCTCCGGTCGTTCTGGGGCTCGACGTGACCCCTCGAGAGGTGAGAGACAATGTGGCAAATCAGTTGAACATGCTTGTCCTGCTGAGTACAGTCGCCCGACTGTCAAGGTGACGCGAGCGGAGGCTGTCTCAACCATGAAGATCGAGTTTCAAGCAATGACTGCAGGGCCTCTGGCGCTGGGAGCGGCTGCGCTGGCACTGGCGCTCAGCGGTTGTGGCAGTACAAAACCCGCCACGACGACGCCTCCCACCAAGCTGCCGACCTTTGCGCTCACCAGTTCAGTGCTGCCGAAGACCCATGTCTTGCCGACGAAGTACGCGTGTAACCCGAAGATCGGCGTGCCGCCTCTGCATTGGGGTTCGCTGCCGGCCAACACGGCGGAACTGGCGCTCGTCGTGTTCTTCGTCTCCACCACTGGAGGCACGCCCCAGCTGTCGCCGCAGGCGGCCCTCACGGGCTTGAAGCCGACGCTTCACGCGCTGAAGGCCGGCGTTCTTCCGAAGGGCGCGGTCATCGCGAGCGACAGCCGCGTGATGTGCCCAGAAAAAGGGATCAACGCGACCTACTTCGTTCGCCTATACGCGTTGAAGTCTCCTATCAAGGTGGCGAAGGGCGCAACTGTGGCGACGACGATTGGCGCGATCTCCGGATCGGCTGCGGCGGCCGGTTCACTCGAAGTTCACTATCGCCGCGCGTAGCCGGAGCTGCAGCGGACGCTGACGGGCTCAGACGAGCTGGGCGGCCGCGTCAGTGCGCGAGAAGCTCGGCGGCGGGGTAGCTGGGATCGAGCACGTCGAACACGCCAACCCCCGGCAGCACCGCTTCGATCAGCGAGCGCAGCTGCGCGGAGTCGAAGCGGTGCGAGCCGGGCGCGACCGGGTTGACGGTGACGGCGGCCAGGTCGATCGGCTCGAGGACCTGGATGTGGATCCCCTGCCGGCGATACCAGGCTGGACCTCGTTTGGAGAGGAACACGCGCGTGGAGTCGGCGACGACCACGGCGAGCTCGCGGCGCCGGCGCGTGGCGGCGTGCAGCAGATCGCGCAGGAAGCGATCGGGCAGCGCGCCAGAGACCAGCAGCGAGCACGCGTTTGGGTTCGCGTCCAGCAGTTCGCCGATCGCGGCGGCCTCGGCGCAGAGGGCGAAGCGGGCCGGAAGCTCGAGCGGCTCGCCGCGATCGTCCACGAGCAGGCTGTGCGCGGGGTGGCGGGCGTCGGCGAGCGCTCGCAGCGGCGAGCTCTCCTCGACGCTCGGCAGCAGCACGAGGTCGATGGCGTCCCTGGTCTGTAATACGACTTCGTCGATGTCCTCGTGTAGGACGGCCCCCGTGGAGATCACGAGCTGGTCGGCGACGTCCGGCGAGGAGGCTGCACGGCGGTCGATCGCGCCGTCGATCAGCACCTGCTCGGCGCCATGGGCGAGCATCGCGTCGGACACCTCGCGCACGTCCGCGGCGGCGCTCGGTCCCGCCACCTCGACCGCGCCGGGGCCGCGCAGGCGGGCGATCAGCACGCGGCCGAGCGGCGTGCGGATGGAGGTCTCCTCGAGCAGCTCGTGCGGCAGGCCGCTGGCGCGCAGCAGGCCGTCGGTGGTCGCCACGAGGCTCCCGCCGGGCATCTCGATGCGCGGCTTCTCGATGCGGAAGTCGATCACGTCGCGCTCCTCGCCGTCGCGTCCCACCGACGTGACGCCCACGTGGCGGCCGTCGGCTTCGAGCTCGCGCAGCAGAGTGCCCAGCGCGACGGTCTTGCCGGTGTTCTTCGCGAGGCCCACCAGCGCGAGCCGTCGCGCCGAGGATGTCAGCTCGGAGAGGAGCACTCGGACACCCGCGCTGCGAGCTCGCGCACGAGGAACGTGGCCAGGTGGTTGGGGTAGGTGCCTTTGGAGAAGCCCGCGTCGTAGCCGAGCTCCTTGGCGAGCTCGTTCGACACGCGCGGGCCGCCGCAGGCGAGGATCATCTGCCGTCGGCGGCCCTCCGCCTCGACCATCTCCACGAGCTCGGTGAGGTTGTGCACGTGCAGGTTCTGCTGCGTGACCGTTTGGGAGACGAGGATCGCGTCGGCGTCCACCTCGATGGCCTTCGCCACGAGCACGCTGTTGGGCACCTGGCTGCCGAGGTTGTACGTCTCGAAGGAGTTGTAGCCCTCCAGGCCATGGTGGCTGTGGTAGCCCTTGAGGTTGAGCATCGCGTCGATGCCCACGCTGTGGGTGTCCGAGCCGGTGCTCGCGCCGACGACGACGATCTTGCGCCCGATGTGCTCGGCGGCGAAGCGCTCGACCTCCTCCTCGCTCATGTACTCGATGTCGAAGCCCTCGCCCTGCAGCAGCGTGAAGTCGATCGTGTGCGCGCAGCGTCCGTACATGACGAAGTACGTGTAGCCGTCGGTGAGCGACTCGTAGTGGACGACCTCAGGGTCCTCGAAGCCCATCCTGCCCGCCAGCTCCAGCGCGGCCTTGCGCGCGGCGAGCGAGTGGGGGATGGGCAGCGTGAAGCTCATCTGCACGAGCCCGTCGTCGAGGTGGTCCGCGTAGGGCCTGACCGCCGTGAGGTCGACCGTTCTCAGATGGCTAGGCATAGCTGGCCTCGCCCGCGGGTCGCGCCGGCCCGGTCGCGGCCGGGGTGCGCATCAGCTCCACGACGGGGTTGAAGTAGCCGGCCTCCGTGTCGATGATCCCCTCGATCCCGCGACCCTCGTCGACGCCACGGCTGACGTCGCCGAACGTGGCGTTCTCGATCGCCTCGAACAGACCCGTCTGCGCGATCCCCTCGAGCAGCTCGTGCGCGCCCGCGAGCACCTGCTGGGCGCGGGTCTGGACGATGCCGCCACGCTTGAACTCGATCTCCTCGCCGAGGTCGTGCGCGGCGTTGAACACGTACTCGACGTTCTGCAGGCCGAGCACGCGGTCGTGGATGTGGGGGGTGAAGATCCCCTCGGTGGGCACGCCGATCGTCTGGATGCCCTGCCCGGTGGCGACCGTGACGAGGTTGAACAGCGCGTCGGTGGCGTGCGTGCGGAACAGGTTGCCGTCCATGTGTCGCGTGGGCGGCATGTACTTGACGGGGCAGTCGGGGAACAGCTCGCGCGTGAGCTGCGCCTGCGCCCACTCCAGCAGCAGGCCGTTCTTCACCGGCGTGTCGATCTCGAACGCGTCGCCCAGCCCGATCTGCGCGTCGGGCACTCCCGAGGAGCGCGCGAGCTCGTGGTTGATGAACTGCGACGCCGTCACCGAGGGAGCCGCCTCGACGGCGTCGGCGGTGCGCAGATAGTTGTCCTCGCCGGTGTTGATCACGACGCCGAAGTAGCCGTTGATCATGCGCGATACCCGCTGATCGATCAGGCCGCGGACGATGTTTATGTCTCTATAGAGAATGCCGTACAGCGCGTCGTTGACCATGTTGTCGAAGCCCTCCCACGCGCCCATCGCGGCGATCTCCGACATGCACAGGCCCGAGCAGAAGCTCGACAGGCGCACGTAGCGCCCGTGGGCCTCGGACCATTCGTCCATCGCCTCGCGCATGATGCGGAAGTTGGCCTGCGTGGCGAACGTGCCGCCGTAGCCCTCGGTGGTGGGGCCGTAGGGGACGTAGTCCAGCAGGCTCTGCGCGGTGGAGCGGATCACCGCCACGATGTCGCCGCCGGCCTGCGCGACGGCCTTCGCGTGCACGACGTCCTCGTACACGTCGCCCGTCGCCGTGAGCACGTAGCGCAGCGGGGCGTGGCCGTCGCCGAGGCGCTCGCGCATCGCGCGCCGCGCCTGGAAGCGCTGCGCGATCTCGCGCAGTCGCGCGCCGCACTCCTCGCTGACGCGCTCGTGGATCGCTGACTCCTCGGCTAACTCCAGCGCGCACAACTCCAACTCGCCGGCGCTCACCGCCTCGGCGATCTGCTGCGGGCTGCGTCCGGTCTGGAGCATCGCGTTGCCGAGCCAGTGCGCGATCCCCTTGGCCAGGCCGCCGCGGTCGTGGACGTGGTCGACCAGCACGTTCGGCAGCGGCACCTCCAGGTCGTTGGCGCCATCGACCCCGAGCAGGCGCGTGACGCTGCGCTCGACCGACACCGTCGTGCGCCCGTCGGTCTTCTCGACGACCTGATCGGCGATCTGCTTGGCCGCCTCGCGGCACGCGGCCACCACGCCGGGGTCGAGGTCGAGCTTCGAGGCGCTCACGCGAGATCTCGCACGATCGGAAAGGGGATCACCTCGCGCAGGGTGTCGCGTTCGGTGAGGATCATCACGAGGCGATCCACGCCCATGCCACCGCCGGCGGTGGGCGAGTAGCCGTACTCGAGCGCGCGCGCGTATTCCTCGTCGTTGGGGTGCGGCACGTCGGCGTCGTCGATCATGCGTCGCTTGCGCTGGTCGACGAACCGCTGCCACTGGTCGACGGGGTCGTTCAACTCGGTGTCGCCGCTCACGAGCTCGATACCGCCGATGACCGAGTCGAAGTGCTCGCCCAGCTCAGGGTGCACGGAATGGCGCTTGGTGATGGGGAACGGCTCGAGCGGAAAGTCGAACACGTGCGTCGGCTGGTTGATCGTGGACTCGATTTTCTCGGAGTAGATGTCCGCCACGACCTCCGCCCAGGTGGCCTCCTGCTCGATCGGTCCGTCCAGCACCTCCGCGAGCTGGTCGCGTGTCGACTCCATGAAGTCCAGGCCGAAGCGCTCGAGGATCAGCTCGCGCATCGTCACGCGCCGCCACGGCTTGGCCAGGTCGATCTCCTCGCCGTTTCGTTTGATCGTCGTTCGCCCGATCGAGCGCAGGGCCACCTCGCGGAACATTTCTTCGGTCACGGTGGCCACGTCGTTGTAGTCGGAGTACGCGCACATGAACTCGATGATCGTGAACTCGGGGCTGTGCTTCGGCGAGATGCCCTCGTTGCGGAACACCTTGCCCATGTCGTACACGTTCTCCATGCCGCCGACGATGCAGCGGTTGAGGAACAGCTCGACGGAGATGCGCAGATACAGGTCGCGGTTGAGAGCGTTGTGGTGGGTGGTGAACGGCCGCGAGCCGGCGCCGCCCGCGAGCGACTGCAGCGCGGGTGTTTCGACCTCCACGAAGTTGCGTTCGTTGAGCCACTCGCGGATCGCGAACACGATCTTGTGGCGCGTGACGAACAGCTCGCGCGTCTCCTCATTGGCGATCAGGTCGAGCTCGCGGTAGCGGTAGCGAGTGCCCGTGTCACCGAGACCGTGGTGCTTGTCCGGCGGCGGTCGCAGCGTCTTGGTCAGCAGCGTGCACTCGAGCACCGCCAGCGCGAGCTGACCGCGCTGGGTGACGTACGCGCAGCCGTCGATCGAGACGATGTCGCCGATGTCGAGATTGAGGATGCGGTCGTAGGTCTCCTGGCCGAGCGCGTCCACGCGCACCACCACCTGGACCTGGCCCGAGAGGTCGCGCACGTCGAGGAACGCGGTCTTGCCGTGCCCGCGGCGGGAAATCAACCGCCCGGCGACGCGGTGGCGCAGGTCGGGGTGCTCACCGGCTGCCAGCGCCGCGGGGTCGTGCGCGGCGAGCACGTCCGCGATCCGCTCGCGCTCGTCCCACAGGGTGACGGGCGGGTAGGGGTCGATTCCCGCGGCTCGCAGCCGCTCCATCTTCGCGCGGCGTTCGTCGAATTCCCCCTCCGCGGACGATGCGACCGCGCCGTTCTCCGCAGGGTCCGCGACGGCGTCGGCGAGCGCCTCGGCGTCCTGGCCGTTCTCCATTGCGGTGGGCTCCTTCTCGCCCTGGTCTCGTACTGGCATGTCGAAGTCGATCCTCTCAGGTGGGACGCGCTTGTCAAGCGGGACGGATGGCGCTTTCCCTCGACACGTTAGCGGCGGTCAGAGTCCTGTGAGGCCACGGTGAACGAGACCTGCACGGGCGTGCTCGCGGCGCGTTGCGGCACGTCAGGTGAGGCGCCCGCAGTGCTGGAATCCGTCGCGTTTGGCGAGCGCGATGAGCTGTTTCTGCAGTTCGCGGCTCGTCGCGATCAGTTTTTCCCCGAATGCGGCTTTTTTCGCCTTCGCGACGAAGCCGATCTGGGCGGTGTAGTTGGCCAGCTGCTGCAGACCTTTGAGCATCGTCTGCCAATCCTTGGACATCGAGGAGGGGGCTTTCAGCGCGCTGAGCTTGGCCACGGCTTCGTGCTGGAACCTGGAGAGCGCGGGAGCGGTCTGCGCGACCTTCGCGAGCGTTCCCTTGCCGCCCAGGGTCGTCACGTTGCCGAGGGATGCGTTTGCCGCTGCGCGTCTTTCGTTCACCTGCTTGCAGATCGGGTCCGCCTGCGCGATCAACTTGTCCTTGGCGCTCTGGCCGCCGCAACCGCCGACGAAGAGCGCGATGAGAAGGACGATAAAGCTGAGCCTGCGTGCCATGAGAACCCCGTTGTCTCCTGCCTGGATGAGGGCGATTATCGGCACGACCCTATAGCGTGGAATTTCCCAAAGCCAGCGATTGTCACGATTGTCTCGGACTCGGGAATCGCCTCGATTCCGCCCATGCAGTGGCGCTGTTTGGGGTGTCTCTTGCGGCGCGCGACGGCGCGTCAGGCCATCGGCAACGACATGCCCACCGGCTTGCGGGCCTCGGCAGGCTCGGGCGGGGAGCGGGGTGCGACGTCCAGAACGGGCAGTACCGGCAGCTGCGCCGGCACAAGCGCGATCAACCCGCGCGCCACCTGGCGGATCGCCTGCGAGGCGGGATCGTCTGGGTCCTCTATCACGAGCGGGATGCCGTCGTCGGCCTGCGCGCGCAGCGGCATCGTCAGCGGCACCTTGCCCAGCAGCGGCACGTCGAGCTCGTCCGCCAGTTCCTGCCCGCCGCCCTCACCGAAGATCGCGAAGCGCTCGCCCGAGGGCGTCGTGAAGCTGGACATGTTCTCGATCACGCCGCCGATCTCGAGGGAGACCTTGTGCGCCATCTGCGCCGAGCGGCGGGCGACTTTCTGCGCGGTCGCCTGAGGCGTGGTGACGATCATGAACCGAGCCTGGGGGAGCAGCTGCGCGAGCGTCATCGACACGTCGCCGGTGCCCGGGGGGAGATCCACGAGCAGGTAGTCGAGCGCGCCCCACTCGACGTCCTGGAGGAACTGCGTGAGCGCCTTGTGCAACATCGGCCCGCGCCACACCACCGCGGCGTCCTCCTCGACGAAGAAGCCGATCGACATGATCTTCACGCCGTGGGACTCGAGCGGCACGATCTTGCGCGCCGCCGACACGTCGGGTCTGGTTGCGCCGAGCCCGTACATGCGCGGGATCGAGTAGCCCCACACGTCCGCGTCGAGGATGCCCACGCGCTTGCCTTCGCCGGTGAGCGCAGCCGCGAGGTTGGCCGTGAGCGTGGACTTGCCCACGCCGCCCTTGCCAGAGCCGATGCACAGGACGTTGCCCACCTGCGCCAGCGCGCCCGCGGGCAGGCTCGCGCGGCCCAGCTTCTGCTGCAGCGCGCTCTTCTGCGTGTCGGTGAGCACGTCGAAGTACACGTTCACGTGAGTCACCCCCTCGAGCGCGCCGACCGCGTCGGCCACCGCTGTCTGGAAGTGGCCCTTGATCGGGCACCCGGGCGTCGTCAGCGAGACGGTCACGTCGACCACGCCGTTGGGGCTCGGCTCGATCGAGCGGACCATGTCCAGCTCGACGATCGAGCGGTGCAGCTCCGGGTCGATCACGACCTCGAGCGCCTTGAGAATCTCATCCTTGCCGACCACGAGAGCTCATTGTGGCAAACCGGTGCCGGCGAGCCGGTCGCCGCCCGATGCAGGCGCTGGCCGGTGGGCTGCGGCCGGTCGTTAAAGTGATCCGCGGGCGGTGGGGGCCGCCCGCGGATCGAGGGAGGAGAGGGTGCTACTACTGCCGACGGGATATGAGGTCGGCAGACTTTCCGCTTCCGGCATCTCCAAGCCGGGGCGGGGAAGGGTTTGGCTCAGACCAGGCTGAGGATGCGCTCCTGGACCTTGCTTGCCAGCTCGGGCACGCGGTTCGCGTACTCCGGGACCTTGTTCGCCAGCTCGCTGCCGTTCTTGGCGATCGCTTCGCGTCGGGCGTCGATGTCGCTGACGGCGCTCTCGACCACGCGACGGCGCTGGCGCAGTTCGCGCTCGACGCGGACGCGCGCTTTGCGCACCTCGCGCTCGAGTCGGTTGCGCGCCGTCACGCCGCGGCGCTCAAAGCGGCGCAGCTGGGCTTGGGCCTTGGAGGTGGAGCCGTAGGTCGAGACAGTGTCGCTGACGGTCTCCACCACGCGTTCGCGCGCGATCAGCGCGGCGCCGACGGGGATCAGCACTGCGCGCTCGGCGTAGTCGCCGAAAACGCCCGCGGTCTCGCGAGTGGCGGTCTGCGTCTGGCGCACGGCCGAGCTGGCCTGGTTGGTTGCACGGGTGCGGGCGCCCTTGGCGTGCGTGGCCTTCGCCTTCGTGGTGCCGCTGGCTGCGCGGGCTTTGCCGGCGGCGCGGGGTTTGCTCGCGGCTTTGGCGCGGGCTTTGGTCGCTTTGGGGGAAGTCGTGGGGGCGGTGGGCATCTGAAGGGCTCCTATCTATGTCTCGCCGGGTGCGAGGACGCGGGTATGTGTTTGCTCTGTGGGGGTTCCGTGCCCTGCTGGGCGACCGAACACCTGTTTGTAACCCGCCTTGGGAAGATCGTTACACGTCGATCGTAGCAGTGCGTGAAAAGCCTGTAACTACGGGTTCTTCAGCGAGCTAGTTTGTAACAGGAGGAACATGCGTTCGGGCTGGGCCATCGGGGTCGGCGCCTTCGGCGTCCATCCGTGCAACCCACTGCTCGGGCCGCTCGAGCTCCGCGGTGTTGGGCATCGCGTGAGGCCCGCTCCACGCTCGCGCCAGTGACGGTGGTCCGCCGGTGCTCACGACCTCGTCGCAGAAGCGCCGCCCGACCTCGTACTGGCGCATCTTCAACTCCAGCCCGAGAAGTCGCTCGAGCACCCTCCAGGGCAGACCGCGCTGCTCGCGCCGGCGGGTCATCGCGGCGCGCAGCTTCGGCAGCGAGGGAAGAGCCTCGGCGCCGATCGCGTCCATCGTGTGCTCGGCGTGCCCCTCGATCAGCGACATCGCCGCCTGCATGCGCTCGACCAACTGCCAGCGGTTCTCGCCGAGTGTCAACCGCAGCAGCTGACCGCGCCTGGCGCGGTCGAGCATCTCGCGCAGCTCCGCCGGGTTCGGCACTCGTCCGCCGAGTCCGCCCAGCCCGTCGCGGACGCTCCTCGTCCAACCGCCCTCGCGCTTGTCCTTCTCCTCCGAGCCGGCGATCGTCACCTGCAGGCCGTCGAGCAGCTCCTTCAGCATCCCGCCGAGGTGCTCGCGCAGCCACGGCGCCCCCGAGAACTGGACCGCGTGTGTGATCTCGTGGATCGTCACCCACAGCACCAGCTCGTCGCGATCGACGCCCAGGTTGCGCGCCGCCTGTGCGAGGTTCGGCGCGAGCAGCAGCAGTCGCGGCGCGACAGTCGCGTCGAGCAGTGCGAGGTCGTACTGGCCGAGCACGCGCTGGGAGAGCATTCCCGTCAACGCGCCGACCTGCGTTCCCAGCAGCAGCCCCGATGCCGAGCGCAGCGGCCCGGCGAGAAAGCCGCTGTCCTGTCCCATCCGCTCGGTCAGCGGCGCGAGCAGCGGACGCATGCTCTTGAGGTTCGCCGCGATCCACTCGGAGCGATCGACGGCCTCGAGCGCGGGCAGTTGGCCGGGCAGCTCCAGGCCGCTGTACTCGCTCACCCGCCGCGCGAAATCGTGCGCGAGCGGCTCCACCGTGGCGGCGCGAACGCCCCCGTGCGGCGGCGAGCCGGCGATCAGCTCTCCGATCCGCTGGGCGGTGCCCCAATCGATCACGTCCACTCCAAGAGCGTAGCCCGGCGGCCGCGCTGTCCCGCGCGTAACCTTTGAGCTGTGTCCGGCTCCAAGATCGCGCCCGCTCCGCCGCAGCCCCAGGGGCGCGTCGAGCAGGGGGGTGGATTCCTCAAGCGCGCGGAGGTGCGTGACGTGCTCGCGTGGATGCGCCTGCTCGTCGACCCGCAGGACGCGGCCGCGGTCGTGCGCGCGCTGTCCAGGCCCCCGATCGAGCTGCGCCAGGTGGAGCTCGCGCGCGTGATCCAGGTCGCGCGCCGACGCAAGCTCGACCTGGTGGTGGGTCTCGCCGCCGCGACCGAGTCGCCGCAGATCCCCCCCGAGGCGCGCGAACGCATCCAGCGCTTCGTGGAGCTGCATCGCAGCGCGGCGAGCGAGCTGGACGTGGTTGCGCCGGATGTGTTTCTGGCAGGGCTGATCGAGCGCCTGGGTCTGCGCGGCCGCTCGCTGCTCGTGCCCGAGGAAGCCGCCGCGCAGCGGGCGAGTCTCGAGCGCCTGCGCGCGCTGGCGGTTGAGTTCGTGCACGAGCGTCCAGGGTCGAGCACCCGCGACCTGGCGCGCCACCTTGCCACGGTGGTCCCCGACACACAGTCCGAGCAGTCTCAGGGGGACGCCCTCGCCGACGCCTCGCAGCTCGAGGCGTGCGAAGCGCAGGAGTCCACCTCTGCAGATGCACTCGACGCACAGCTCCAGGCCACGCTGCATCTGCTGCGCGAGGAGGTGCTGGGGAGCGTCGCGCGGATCGGCGGGCGCCTGGGCGAGCTGCGCCTCGACACCGACCTGGACATCTCCCACGGCGTGGTTCGCTACCTGGAGCTGTTGAAGCTGTCGGCGCTGCTGCAGCGGCCCGACGGGCAGGGACTGGCGGACGCGCTCGCGGATGTCAACGCGCGTCTCATCGCCGCCACCACCCCGCTGGAGCGCGAGATCTTCCAGACCTCCACTCTGGATGACACGCTGTTGAACGGCGACGGCGACGAGCGGGCTCGCGCGCAAGCGCTTCAGCCGCGCGAGGAGCACTCGCTGGTGCCGTTTCTGCCGCGCCGGGGGGTCGGGCTGGGACTGTCGGCCTCGGACATCCAGACCTATCGCAGCTGTCCCCTCAAGTACAAGTTCGCGCGTGTGCTGCGCATCCCCACCGAGCAGACGATTCACCAGCGCTTCGGCATCGTCGTCCACCAGGTGCTCGAGCGCTACCACTCCGACGAGCGCTCCACGCTCGCGCAGATGCTCGACCTGCTCGACGCCGGGTGGCGTCGAAGCGGCTTCGGCGGCAGCGCGCACGAGCGCGAATTACTGGAGAAGGCTCAGACGGCGCTGACCCGCTACCACGCGCGGCTCGACGACGACGACGCAGAGCCGGTGTGGTTCGAGCGCCAGTTCGACTTCAGGGTCGGACCGCACCACCTGCGGGGGCGCGTCGATCGTGTCGACCGCGTCGCGGGCGCCGACGACGCGGAGTACGAGCTGATCGACTACAAGACCTCGCGCCCGAAGACCGCGGAGCAGCTGAAGGACGACGTGCAACTGTCGTTGTACGCGCTCGCGGCACGGGAAGCGTGGCAGCTGGAGTCCTCGCGCCAGGCCTACTACTACGTGCTCGACGACCTCAAGGTCCCCGTGCCGCGCGATCAGCGCGACGCGGAGGCGGTCGAAGCGATCGTGCTGGAGGTGGGCGAGGGAATCCTCGCACAGGCGTTCGAGCCGACTCCCTCGCGCGCCGCGTGCTCGATCTGCGACTACCGGATCGTCTGCCCGGCCGCCGAGGCGTAGCCCCCACGGCAAAGTTCTCGGTGAGATCCATTTCTCGGATGTGACACCTCTCGGCATGTCGGAGACATTGGCCTTGAAATGGTGCGCGCGGGCATGTTGTGTATTTCAAGAAAAACAGGCTTAGGGTGCTCGCGTTAGCGGATCGTCTGCAGACCCGTCCACTTGCCGAACAACTGTGCGCTTGCACACCTACGTGGGCTCGGCAATCCTCCGGGATCCGGTGTGCAGCCATCACAACAACCACTCGGCATGAGCCAGCACGCACATACGAGTGGCGAGTTGCGGTTGCGCATGCCATCCGATGCGCTGCCGCGTCGATGGTCACAGTCCATTGTCCTCGCGTTCGCCGTGGCATTCGGGGCTGCGGTGGTCATAGGGATGCTTCAAGGCGAAAAGCCATTCCTTACCGACTCGGGTTCGTACTGGACCATGGGGTCCCTCTTCACCGTGAACGGACACTTCTCGCTGCTGAACTTCAGCCACCGGGCCAAGGGCTACGGGTGGGCCCTGGTTCTCTATGGGCTCCAGACGCTTCAGCACGAATTTGGGTGGACTCCGTCGTCGCTCGTCAAGCTCGTCAATGCCTTCATCTTCGCTTCGATCGGAGCGGTGCTCGGGCCGGCTCTCATACGGGCGGTGTGGCCCACTCGGCCAAGCTGGGGGATCGTGCGACGTCTGGCTCTGGTGGCGCTGCTGTTGGCCTTCTGGAGTGGGTATCTCAACACGCCGACGAGTGATTTTCCGGCGCTGGCGGCGGCTTTGCTGGCGCTCGTGGCGGTCGTTCGGATCGATAGCCCGGGCTGGATGTTGGTAGCAGGCGCGGCGCTCAGTCTAGCCTTCAACATACGCGCGGCGTTCATTCTCCTCGTTCCCTTCGTCGTCGCGAGTATTCCATGGGCGTGGTTCAATCAGCGCGGCACTCTGCACGCGTCGAGCGCGCGTCGAGCGCTCTGTGCCGCGCTGTTCGTCGTTGGGTTTGCTGTTGTGGCTCTACCGCAATCTCTATCAGCGCATCGCCAATTCGGCACCTGGAGCTTCGTCCCCGGCGTCACGGAATCGGAATCCGTAGGGGCGTTCTACAGCTCCGGCATCGAAGCACAGGCCTACGACACTTATGTTCTCAACGGTGAAGCACGAGTCGAAATGAAATACATCTTCCCGCCCGGCAAGCGGCTTCTGGAACAGCTACCGGGAGGCAAAGTCACGAGCACGAGTCAATATGTTGACCTGTTGTGGAGTCACCCGCTGCTCATGGCCGACGTGTTCGCCCGGCACATCATCAACCACCTGGATCCCTTGTACAGCACGGCGTACGTCGAACACCTGCACAACGCAGGGCGCACATTGGGGCGGATCGCCGGTTTCCTCCTGATGTTCGTTGCCCTCCTCCGCCTGCTCTGGCCGTCTGCCCGACGCCTCCTTGGCCCGGGCCGATTGCGTTATCTCGCGGCCCTGCCGCTGTGCGTCGTGACGGCTGTGCCGATGATGGGAGAACGACGCTACATGTTGCCTGTGTACATGCTGATCTACATCCTGGCGCTCACACCCAGCTGGCCAAACCCGATCGACGGGTCCGGTGTGGGCTTGCGTCGCTTTCGGGTCCCAATGGTCATCGCTACAGCTTTTGTCTTGTACTCAGCACTCGTCTGGTATGTCACGAGTGACGCCATCAGCAATCTCACGATCATCGACGGTGTTACTCGCACCCGTCTCAATATTCGGTAACTCGCGCCGGCTCTCCTACTTCCCCTCGCGCCCCCGCTGTCTCAGGAAGCGCTGGAATTCCCGTGCGAGCGCGTCCCCTGATGGCACATCCTCCGTGGAGGACTGGTCCTCGCTGTCGGCGGCCTGCTCCAGGCGTTCGACGAACGCCTGGATGTCGGGGTCGCTCTGCACGGCCAGGCCCACCTGGCGCTCGTAGTCGGCCGCGGCGGACTCCAGCTCCGACACGTCGACCGACACGCCGATCAGCACTTCCACCCTTCTGAGCAGCGCCAGCGCAGCCTTCGGGTTGGTTGCGGCGGCGACATAGTGCGGCACCGACGCCCACAGGCTCGCAGAGGGAAGGCCCGCGTCTGCGCACGCGGTGTGCAGCACGCCCACGATCCCCGTCGGGCCCTCGTAGCTGGAGGGCGGTAGCGCGAGGCGCTCGAGCAGCGCCGCATCGGAAGCGTGGCCGGTCATCGCCACGGGCCGCGTGTGCGGCATGTCACCCAGCAACGCGCCCAGCGAGACCACCATCTGCACCCCCAGCGCCTCCGCCAGGTCGACCATGTGTGCGCAGAACGCCCGCCAGCGCATCGACGGCTCGATGCCCTGCACGAGCACGAGGTCGCGTTGGGCGCGCGGCGCACGGGCTTCGAAGATCTCCACGGTCGGCCACGCGATCTCCCGCTTCTCGTCCTCTCCAAAGCGGATCGACGGCCGGTTGGTCTGGAAGTCGAAGAACTCCTCCGAGTCGATCCGCGCAAAGCGGCGCGCTCCGAGCGACGCGGCCAGGAACGACACGGCGCTCGAGGACGCGTCGCCAGCATCGTTCCAGCCCTCGAAAGCGCACACCATGGCCGGGGCCCTGAGGCCATCCGGACGGCGGTCCCAGATGAGGGGTTGCATCCGAACCACCGTACATCATGGCTCCGTGCCTTCCGCCACGCATCCCGTTCCGGAGCTCGAGTCCACCGTCGCCACGTTGCGCGACCAGGAGGAGGTCGACGGGCTGTTCGCGTGCACGCGCAAGGAGCGCCAGATCTCCCGCGCCGGCACCCCCTACCTGACGGTCGAGCTGCGCGACGCCACCGGCACGATCCGCGGGCGCGCGTTCCGCGAAGCGGACGTGCTCGCGGGGCGCTTCGAGCGCGGCGAGCTCGTGCGCGTGCGCGGGCGCGTGGAGCGCTTCCGTGACGAGCTGCAGATCTCGGTGCGCACGATCGCGCGAGCGGAGGGCGAGGAGGCCGACCCAACTGTGTTCCTGCCCGCCGCCTACCGTGACCTCGACGAGCTGGAGGGCTTCTTCGAGCACCTCGCACGCGAGGTCTATGACGCTGGGCTGAAGGCGCTGCTCGGCGCCGTGCTCGCCGACGCGACCCTGCGGGCCGAGATCCGCCGCGCCCCCTGCTCGGTGCCACAGCCCGTCGGTGCGCCCGCCGGACGCGCTCCCTCGGGCCATCACGCCTACCTCGGTGGTCTGCTCGAGCACACCGTTGCCGTGGCCACGCTCACGCTCGAGTGCTGTCAGCTGCACCCGCGCTTGGACCGCGACCTGCTGCTAACCGCGGCGCTCGTGCACGATCTCGGCAAGACGCGCGAGTTCACCTACGGCGCGGACATCGAGCGCAGTCCCGAGGGCCGCATGCTCGGTCACGTGGAGCTCGGGCTGCGGCTGATCGCGCGCTACGCGGCGCCCAGCCTGGAGCCCGAGCGCAGGCTCGCGTTGGAACACTGCGTGATGCTCCACCACGGCCCCGAGGCCGCCTCGGGTCAGCGTTTCGCCTCGCCCGAGGCGCTCGCGCTCTACCGCTTGAACGCGCTCGACGCGCAGGTCAAGGGCGCGCTCGAGCACGGCGGATTTCCCGCCTCCCGCTGAGCGGCCCAACACGGGTCAAGACGCCGCCGCGCCCTGCCGATAGGAGCTAGTGATGGGCGATAGCGCCACGCCAACCCTCGCATCCCGCAAGACCGCAGGCGCGGAGGAGGATCCCAGCGAGCGCAGGGCCACTCCGCGGGAACCCTCCGGCCACGTGCCCAACGGCCTGCACCCTCCGCGCCACCCCGGCCGCTCGACGCGCATGATCGGCGAAGTGGTCGTCGACCTGGGCTTCTCCGATCGCGAGGCCGTCGAGGAGGCCGTGTCGGCAGCACGCGAACAGGGACGGCCCACGGGGCTGGTGCTGGTGGAGCGCGGCATCTTGCGCCATGACCAGCTCGCCCGTGTCGTAGCCGAGCGCTTCGGGCTTGACTTCGTCGACCTGTCCGTGTTCGACCTCGACATGGGCGCAGCCAACCTGATCGGGTCGGAGACCGCCAAGCGCTACCAGGCGCTGCCCGTCGGCTACACCGACGACGGCGCACTGCTCGTGGCGATGGCCAACCCCACGAACGTCCTCACGATCGACGACATCGGCATGATGACCGGCCGGCGGATTCGCCCCGCGGCCGCCTCGGTGGAGGACCTCAACCTGCTGCTCACGCGCCTCGTGCGCATGGACGACTCGATCGAGGACATCGCCGACGAGGAGCACGACGACGGCGAGAGCGACCTCCAGCTCGACGACGTCGACGCCGGCGCGCCCGTCATCAAGCTCGTGCACTCGATCGTCGCCCAGGCCGTCCAGCAGGGCGCCTCCGACATCCACGTCAACCCCGAGGAGGGCGACACGCGCGTGATGTTCCGCGTCGACGGCGTGCTCGCGCCCGCCGCCACCGTCAAGCGCAAGATGGCCGCCGCGGTGGTGTCGCGCATCAAGATCATGGCCGAGCTGGACATCTCCGAGAAACGCGTCCCCCAGGACGGGCGCTTCGCGCTCGGCGTGGACGGCAGGCGCGTGAACATCCGCGTCGTCACGCTGCCGCTCGTCAACGGCGAGGGCGTGGTGATGCGCATCCTCGACTCGGGCGTGGTCGTCGACGACGTCGACTCGCTCGGCATGCAGCCCGTGGACGCCAAGCGCTTCAACAGCGCCATCCACCGCCCCAACGGCGCGGTGCTCGTCACCGGCCCCACCGGCTCGGGCAAGTCCACCACGCTCTACACCGCGCTGAACGCGCTCAACGACGGCGAACGCTCCATCATCACGATCGAGGACCCCGTCGAGCAGCGAATCCCCGGCGTCAAGCAGATGCAGATCGCTCCCAAGGCGGGCGTCACGTTCGACGTCGGGCTGCGCTCGATGCTGCGCGCTGACCCCGACGTGATCATGGTCGGCGAGATACGCGACCGACAGACCGCGCACATCGCTATCGAGGCCGCGCTAACCGGCCACCTCGTGCTCTCCACGCTGCACACACGAGACGCGCCCAGCGCGCTCGGACGGCTGATCGACATGGGCATCGAGCCGTTCCTCGTCTCCTCTGCAGTGGACTGCATCGTCGCGCAGCGCCTCGTGCGCATGCTGTGCGTGCACTGCAAGCGCAAGCAGACGCTCTCAGAGGCGGTGCTCGCCGACCACGGCCTCGCCGGCGCGGAGCCGTACGAGCCGGTCGGCTGCTCGCGCTGTGGCGGCTCCGGCTATCGCGGGAGGGTGGGCGTGTATGAGGTGATGACGGTCAGCGAGCCGATCCGCACGATGATCCTCGAGCGCGCCTCCGTGGACGACATGGTCACGAGGGCCGTCGAGGAAGGCATGCGCCGGCTGCGCGAGGACGGCATGGAAAAGGTCCGCGCGGGGCTCACCTCGATCGCCGAGGTCGAGCGCATGACCAACAGCATGCTGTAACAGCCGGCCTCAGCCAGTTCATTATGGGTGTCGTGACTCAAGGCGAGTAGGAAACATATGTGAGGCTCGACTAACGCGTATAGCGCCGTGAATTTGCCCAGCAGGTATGCGCAGGAGCGTGTATCTGGCGCCCGATCATCGAACTTTGCCGGATCCTTCGATTCGGGGCGCAGCTATGGTCCGTCAGGTGTCTGGCGATACTCCTCTCATATCGGTGGTGGTGAGCAATATGAATGGTGCGCGCTATCTCCCGCGACTGCTCGACACGCTAGTCGCGCAGGCAGACGTCGAGACCGAGATAATCGTCGTCGACCGCAACAGCACAGATGCATCGGCGGAGATTCTGGAACGTTATCCGACGGTCCGCGTGCTCCACGAGTCGCCGGCATCCGGGCTGGTTGCCGGCTACGCAGTCGGCGCGGCAAAGGCCAATAATCCCCTGCTGTTCTTCTGCAACGAGGATCTCTACCTCGACGAGCGATGCCTCTGCGAGCTGGCAGCGCGAATAGATCTGAGCAAGAGGATCGCAGCCTGCGACCCGTGGCAATGGACCTACGACGGTGAGACGTGGATTCACGGTGGCACGCGATTCCGCCCCAGCCCATGGCACATCTATTCTCCATTCCCCTTCAGGATGCACGAGTTCACTGTTCCGCTGCCGGGTGGCGCTGAGATCCCATTTGCATGCGCGGGCGCCGTCATGATCGATGCCGGCGTCTACGCGGAATTGGGGGGATGGGACGCCAGCTTCTTCCTCGACTACGAGGACATCGATCTCTTTCTAAGAGCCTGGCAGCGTGGCTGGTTAACGGTCGCCGTGTCGGAGGCCCGCGTCTTCCACGACGCGGGTTCCTCCAACGAGAAGATCGTAGGCGTGGAACGTGTGAGCCGGCGTCGATACATCTCTCACCGCTCCAATGTGGTGGTGATCGCCTTCAAGTATTTTTCACCCGCGTTCACAGTGCTCGGCGCGCTGAACTGGATGGCGACGGTGATCGCCAACGCGCTGCGGCTGAGGTGGGGCGCGCTCCGACTCGATCTCGTGGTTCTGCGCGACATCGCCCGGCGCCTACCCGCGGTGTGGACGTTTCGTCGGCGCAACCGTTTCTACAATCGCGTCAAACCGGGAGAGAAGTTTTTCCTCGATCCGCGCTTCCGCCTGGGCCGCGAGGATATCCCATGACGTCGAGCGCCTCCCCGTCGAAGGCGCTGGTCACCGGCGCTGCCGGCTTCATCGGATCCCACGTCGTGGATGGTTGTCTGGAGCTCGGTATGGATGTGGTGGCGACGGACGATCTCTCGGGAGGATACGTCGAGAACGTGTCAGATCGCGCGGAGTTCATTCGTGGCGACCTGCGCGATGCGGATTTCGTCGCGAGTCTGTGGAGCGAGCACGCTTTCGACTACGTCTACCACCTCGGCGCATATGCCGCGGAGGGACTTTCACATTTCGTGCGCGCATTCAACTACCGCACCAATCTCGAGGCCAGTGTCAATCTGATCAACCAGGCGATCCTGAATGACGCCAGGCGCTTCGTCTTCACCTCGTCGATCGCCGTATATGGACACGGCCAGGTGCCGATGACCGAGGACATGATTCCGGTACCGGAGGATCCGTACGGAATTTCGAAGTACGCCACGGAGCTCGACCTTGCTGCAGCCGCGAAGATGTTTGGACTCGACTACACGGTCTTCCGGCCGCACAACGTCTACGGCGAGCGCCAGAACATCGCCGACAAGTACCGAAACGTCATCGGCATATTCATGAACGCGGTTCTGCGCGACGAGCCGATGCTGATCTTCGGAGACGGGCGGCAGACGCGCGCGTTTTCCCACATCAGCGATGTGGCGCCGATCATCAGTCGATCGCCGCTCGTCGAGCGCTCCCGCAACGAGGTGTTCAACATCGGCGCCGATCAGCCGCATAGCGTGCTCGAGCTCACCACCGAGGTCGCGAGCGCGTTCGACGTCGAGTGTCGGGTTCGGCACGAGCCACCTCGCAACGAGGTGGTGCACGCGTTCTCCGATCACACCAAGGTGCGGGAGATCTTCGATCCCCCGCACCCGATGTCCCTGCACGCCGGCATACGGCAGATGAGCGCGTGGGTCGAGGAGCACGGCTCCAAAGATCCCGTCGCGTTCAAAGGCACGATCGAGGTCGAACGCAAGTTGCCGCCAAGCTGGCGCTAGCTGCCCGGATCAGCCCGCCTTCGGGTGGGCCTTGGCCTTCTTGTGGCCCTTCTTCTTGCCCTTGTGCGCCTTCTTCTTGTGCGCTTTGACAAGCGGCTTTGGATCCAGGCGCGTGCTGCCCGAGTACGCGTCCGGCCGGCAGCCCGCAGGGCGCCCGATGTCATAGGGCCCCGAGATCGCCTGCGTGACGACGCCTTTTTCCAGATACGCGTAGGTGACGGTCAGCAGCGCGTCTACGCGCGGCTCGGCGCACAGCTTCGTGCCGATCGCAAACTGCCCCGTGATCGTCTCATAGCTCGCCTTCGCCGCACCCACGCAGTTGAGCGCGTAGCCCGGTATGTCCCCCGAGCAGGAGAACGTGTCCGTCAACGGCGTGCCCGCGGGGATGCTCGTCACGAGCGGTGGGCTCTGGATCCCCGTGACCGGAACCTGCGCCTGCAGTTGGTATCCGGTTATGGGACCGTTGCAGTAGAACTTGTACTGCACCTGCTGTTCTTCGCTTCCCACTTCCGGGGTGCCCGCTGCGAGGCTGCCGAGGCAGGCGGTGTTGTTGGGGTTGGATTCTTCGGCGTGGCTCATGGCCGGTGTGGCGAGCAGCAGGGCAAGCGAGCCCACGATCGCGCCGAGCCACCATGTGGCATTGCGGTGGGCTGTCTGGGATGCGTGCAACGTGGGTCTCCGTTCGTTGGTTGATATGTGTCTCATGGGTGCAGAAGCCTTTCCAGGCTCTGCGTTGGTGAGGCTGGGGTGAAGGGGGTCGAGGAGCTCGCTCCCGCCGTCACGAACGGCGAGATCAAGAGCGCGCCCGCGGGGGGCTGGGAGGTGAGCGTCGCGTCCGTGGAGCCGCTCGGCAGACCGGTCGCGGCGCCGGCGGCGGTCGAGGCGAACGTCACCACGATCAGGCCGTTCGCGCGGTAGGCCGCCGTGGAGGTGATCGCCGGGACGGTCGCCGCCAGGAACGCATCCGCTGTGCTCAGCGCGCCCGGTGTGCCGGTCGTGCAGGATGCACCTGCCGCGCCTTCGGCGCACGGTGGCTGCACGATCGTGTCCACCAACTGCGGCGGCTTGCCGGCCAGCAGCGCGACGTCGCTTGCGAACGCGCTCGCGTCGATCGCCGACCATCCGCTCAACGTGGTGCCCGCGGGGGCGGCCTGAGTGTTCAGGTAGGGCGCGCCGGTGGACGTGGCGAGGGCGCTTTCGAGCGTCGCGCCCGACAGCTCGATCAGCCACACGTGCGTGATCGGTGGCAGCGTGCTCGCTTTGACTTTGCTCGTGGCGGTCGGCTTGGTGGATCCGGGCACGCGGGTCTTCGGGATCGAGTCGCTCGGCGAGCTGCTCGCTTCAGGCGTGCTCTGGACGCTCGCGGCGGCGCGGCCTCGGCGACGCGAGCGCCTGGCATGTGGCGTCGCCTGCGCGAGGATCGCCGGCGGTGAGACGGTCGCGGGAGTCGTGTGTGCGCCGACGCCGGCCGCGGACAGCAGCGAGGGCAGCAGCAGCGGCAGGCGCTGTCCGACCGCGAGCGAGGAGCTGGGCGCGGGGCCGATCGCGGCGCCCACTGCGACTCCCAAGCCCAGCATCGCGGCCGCCAGCGCCGCGGTCACGCGCGGCGACGGGGCGTGCAGTCCGCGCTGGGTGGAGGCCGGCTCTGGGGCCGGGAGATCGGTGTCGGTGGGCTCTGAGTTGTCCATAAAGAAGCTAATGTCGATCAAATCTATCAGGATTATGATATGTTCGGCTCTCGACGTTGTCAACTTCTCGAAACGGAGCCTCTCTTCAATGGATCGATTTCGCCGTCTCTCCGTCGCCCTCGCGGTGACTGGCGTGCTCGGGGTTGCGGCGCCTGCGGCCGCCAGCGCAACACGCCTAGTGACTATCAGCGGCGCCACCGCGTCGTACCCGCTCGTATCGCTGCTCGCGCAGAAGTACGTCAAGACGCACCCGAAAAAGGTCAAGTTCAAGATCGCGCAGGGTGGAGCGCAGATCGGCATCAACGACGTGGCCGCGGGCCGCGTGACGATCGCGAACGTCTCTCGCGACCCACTGCCGACCGACCCGCCGCATCTCGTCTTCTACCCGATCGCGAAGTACGCCATCTGCGTGATCACGAACAAAGCCAACGCGCTCTCCAACCTCACCGCGGCACAGCTCGTGTCGATCTTCACGGGCAAGGTCCGCAGCTGGAGCCAGGTGCCCGGCGCGAGCGCGAGCGGCACGATCGACCTGATCAGCCGGACGTCGGTGGCGGGCGTGCTGACGAGTTTCCAGACGCTGCTGCTGGAAGGCAAGAAAGTGTCGACCGTGGCCGCCGAAGAGGCGTCCGAGGGTCTGCTCAAGCAGCAGGTCGAGAACGACCCCAACTCGATCGGCTTCGTGTCCAACTACCAGGCGGACCTCGGCGGCGTGAACACCGTCGGCTACAACGGCGTGCCCTGCTCGAAGACCACCGCGCTGTCGGGACAGTACGCGGGCGTGGCGAAGTTCTACGAGGTGACGAAGGAAAAGGCCAGGGGCGCCGCGGCGGCGTTCATCGGCTGGATCGGCAGCTCGCCCGCGGCACGCAAAATCATCTCCAGCCAGTGGCTTCCGGTCAGCTAGGAGGCTCTGGATGCCGGGGCGGCCGTGGCCGCCCCGGCAGCATCTGACGCTGGAACGACTACGAACACCGTTCATCTGTAGCTGAATAAATGCTGGAGCGACTACGCACACCTTGGACAGACCGGCGCGCCGAGCGGAGTCTCGGCGCGCTGTCACTGCTCGTGGCAGTGGGGGTTGTCGCGATGGTCGTGTTCGTCGCGATCCGCGCGTGGCCGATCTTCGAACACAACGGGTTGAGCTGGCTCGGTTCGGGCGGGAGCCTGGAAACCCAGGTCGCTGACATGCAGGCCACCAGCGTGAACCCGCCCGCGTCGGCATTCTTCCTGCGCGCGTGGCCGCTGATCTACGGCACGCTGCTGACGAGCTTCATCGCGGTTGCGCTCGGCCTGGCGATCGCGGTGCTCGCATCGATCTTCATCGTCGAGCTCGCGCCCGCGCGCGTGCGCAGCGTGGTGATCCCCGTGATCCGTCTGCTGGCGTCGGTCCCGTCGGTCATCTACGGGCTGATGGGGATCCTCGTGCTGGTGCCGTTCGTGGGCAACGAACTGATCACCACGCACGAGCGCGCGTCGGTGCAGAGCACCGTGGAGCTCACGGGCGCGGGGCTGCTCGTGACGGTGGTGATCCTGACGCTGATGATCACGCCGATCATGGTCGCGCTGGTCTGCGAGGCGCTCGCCTCCGCGCCACCCTCCTGGCGCGAGGGCGCTGTGGCGCTCGGCCTGAATCCCGTGCGCGCTGTGCGCGCGGTGACGCTGCGCGCGATCCGCCCGGCGATCGTCGCGGCGGCGGTGCTCGCCACCGCCCGTGCGCTGGGCGAGGCGGTGATGATCCAGATGGTCTCCGGTGGGCGCTCCTTCGCGCCCACGCCGGTCGACGGCTGGCCGTTTCTGTTCGAGCCGCTGCGAACGCTCGCGTCCTCGATCGTGGACTACCACGAAGGCGTCGGCGCGCCCGCGCTGCACGCGGCGCTGTACGCGTTCGCGCTGCTGCTGCTGTTCTCCGCGCTCGTGCTGTCGGTGGGCGGGTACGCGATCAAGCTTCCCCTACGCAAGTACCAGACGCGCGGATGAGCACGCACGCCTCCACCATGCGCCATGCCGGCCGACGCTCATCGCCGCTGACTTGGCGTTGGGGCGACCGCGCGGTGCTCGCGTGCGCGTGGATCGTGGGGGTCGGCCTGTGCCTGATCGCCGCCGCGATCGTCTTGTACATGGGCTTCCGCGGAATCCAGTACCTGCGCCCGGGGCTGCTGTTCAGCCGACCGCAGACGAGCGCCAGCCAGGCGGGCTCGGGCGGGTTCCTGGACCCGCTGCTGGGGACGCTCTTGCTGACCGCGATCGGGATCGCGCTGGCGTTGCCGCTGGCGGTGGGCAGCGCTGTGTGGATCGCGGAGTACGGGCAGGGCGGGCGCGTTCGTCAGGCGCTGGCGCGGGTGGTGGAGTCGAGCATCGAGGTCGTCGCCGGCACGCCCGACATCGTGATCGCGCTGTTCGGTCTGGCGATCTTCCAGTTGGGCGTGTTCGCGCCGCTGTCGTTCACCGCGGAAGGCGGGGGCGTGTACGGGCGCTCGTTCATCGCCGCGGGCGCGATGATGTCGCTGCTCGCGCTGCCGCCCGTGTTCACCGCCACGCGCGACGGCCTGCAGGCGGTGCCCGCGCACATGCGTGAGGCCGCGTTCGCGCTCGGCAAGACGCGCATCGCGACGATCCGGCGGGTGCTGCTGCCGAGCGTGCGCTCGAACATCGCCACGGGCATCACGCTCGGCATCAGTCGCATCGTGGGCGACACCGCGATCGTGCTGCTGGTGCTCGGCGACACGCTGCGCATCGAAGCCCAGGGCTCGACGCCGGTGATTGGGCTGCTGCGGGGGACCGGCTCGGCCCTCACGAGCTACGTATACGACAACTCGCCCGCGGGCGAAGGCGCCGCCTCGCAGAAGGCGTACGCGGCGGCGTTCGTGCTGCTGGTGTTCGTCCTCGCGCTGAATCTGCTCGTCGGTCGCATCGGCCGCCAAAAACCGCTAACCTCAGTGGTCTGATGGACAAAGTCTATTCACTGGAGAAGGATTTCTGATGAGTCCCGAGGAGATGGTGCTCGATCCCTGGAGCTTCGCCGCGGAGGTGCGCGACGTGCCAAACAGCGCAGGAATACCGCCGATGACGCCCCAGACTGTGCCGCCCGTGCGTACGATCGTCCTCGACCGCCAGCCCACTCCGGCGCGCCCGCCGAGCGAGCGCGAGGCCGTCCGGCCGCTGGCCCACGCGGCGGGCCCAGAGCGCCTGCGGCTGCGCGACGTGAGCGTGTCGTTTGGCGAGAAACAGGCGGTGAAGTCCGTTTCGCTGTCGATCCACGAGGGCGAGGTGCTCGCGCTGATCGGACCGTCCGGCTGTGGCAAGACGACGCTGCTGCGCACGCTCAACCGTCTCACGGAGCTGACCGCGAGCGCGACGCGCTCGGGCGAGGTGCTGCTCGACGGCGAGGACATCCACGACCTGGTGGACACGACGCTGCGCTCGCGCGTGGCGATGGTCTTCCAGCAGCCCAACCCATTTCCCATGTCGATCTTCGACAACGTGGCGTTCGCCCTGCGCGAGCAGTCGCGCAAGCGCCCGGGCAAGCGCGAGCTGGAGCCGCTGGTGGTGGACGCGCTGCGCCGAGCGGGCCTGTACGAGGAGGTGCGCGACGACCTCGATCGCCCAGCGCTGCGGCTGTCCGGCGGACAGCAGCAGCGGCTGTGCATCGCGCGCGCGATCGCCACCCGCCCGGAGGTGCTGCTGATGGACGAGCCGTGCAGCGCCCTGGACCCGATCTCCACGGGCGTGATCGAGGAGCTGATCGGCGAGCTGCGCCGCGAGCTGGCGGTGGTGATCGTGACGCACAACCTCGCGCAGGCCCACCGCGTGGCGGACAAGGTCGCGTTCATGTATCTGGGCGACCTCGTCGAGTACGGCACCGCGAGCGATGTCTTCCAGCAGCCGCGCGCGACGCGCACGCGCGACTACGTCAGCGGCGCGTTCGGGTGAGCGCACCGCGATGAGCCTCATGCCCGTGCCCACCGAGAGCGCCACGTGCGCCAACTGCTCGGCGCCGCTGGTGGCCGACCAGCGCTACTGCCTCTCGTGCGGGCAGCCGTGCTCGCCGGTGCGCCTGGCGTTCCTGGACGTGCTCCACGGCGAGGGCCAGGCGCAGGCCGCCCAGCGTCCGCTCGCCACGAGCGCGGTGACGTACGCGCCGCTGCTCGAACCCGCAGCTCCGTCGAACTGGCTGCGCCGCTACTCGCCGCTGTTCAGCGTGGCGACGGTGCTGCTGCTGGCCACGATCACGGGTCTGCTGGTGGGTCACTGGGTCACGCAGAGCAAAACCCCTGGTCAGCAGGTGATAAGGATCGAGGGCCTCACCGCGCCCGCGGCCGTCGCCGCGAGCACGACCCCGACGCCCACCGCCACGACCCCCGCAGCGAGCTCCTCGGGGAGCTCGGACGAACCGAGCGCCGCGGAAGAAGCGGCGGAAACGGCGAAGGAAGCTAAGGCCGAAAAAGCGCAGGCGCTCAAAGTGGAAAAGGCCAAACCGCACAAAGAGACCGCCGCAGGCCTGAAAAAACTGGGCTCCTCGACGGGCAAGAAGCACAAGGAAGAAATCGAAAAGCTCGGCAACCAGCCGATCGAAACGGGCTGATGGGCGAGCAGGAGCTACGAGCCCGCCGCCTGGAGCTGGCCGAGCGCGTCGCGGCGCTCACCTGGGATCTCGGCGGCCTCGCGTACGAGATGGCGATCCGCGACCACTACCGCCTGGATGTGCTCGCGCGCAAAGCGTCCGAGCTGCAGGAGGTCGACGCGCAGCTCGGCGAGGTGCAGAGGCTGCTGGCCAGCAGCGAGGCTTCCGTTCACGGCCAGTGCCGCTCATGCGGCGCGGTGCACAGCCGAGGCGCGACCTACTGCTGGCACTGCGGGGCGCCGCTGATCGCGGAGGCGCGACCGGCTGTCCTGCACGCCGAGCAACCGACGAGCTCCGCAGGCTGATCTCCGGTCGACTGCGCCGTCTCTAGGATCCGGCATGTGCCACTGACGGTGACCGCGGATCGGATTTGCTCACGCCTGGTGCGGCCCCTGCTGCTGGGGACGATCGCGCTCGCGGTGGCTGCGCCGGCGGGAGCGCACGCGCGTCTCGGTCCGCGCGAGTACTCGTGTCCGCTGTTCCCCGCAAACAACTCGCTCAACCAGGACATCTCACACGCCCCCCGCGATCCGAACTCCGCGCGCTACATCGCGAGCATCGGGCTCGCCGGACATCTGCACCCCGACTTTGGGACCGAGCCGAGCTACGGGATCCCCTACACGGTCGTCGGTCCGCATCAGGCGACGGCGCCGATCGCTTTCACCGAATTCGGCGACGAGTCCGACCCGGGCCCCTATCCGATCCCCGCGAGCGCGCCAATCGAGGGCGCGGGCGAAACCGGCGACAGGCACGTGCTCGTTGTGCAAACAGGCAGTTGCAAGCTGTATGAGTTGTATGGAGCGGCTCGCGCGGGAGCTGGTTGGGAAGCCGGCTCGGGCGCGGTGTTCAACCTGCGCAGCAACGCTCTGCGCCCCGAAGGTTGGACCTCGGCGGATGCCGCCGGACTGCCGATCTTCCCGCTGCTCGCGCGCTACCCGGAGGTGCACGCGGGTCGCATCGAACACGCGCTGCGCGTGACCGTCGTGCGCACGCAGCGCGGTTATGTCCACCCGGCCACACACCTCGCTTCCTCCAGCTCCGACCCGAGCCTGCCGCCGATGGGGCTGCGGCTGCGGCTGAAGGCGAGCTACAGCCTCGCGGGCTTCCACGGTCAGTCGCTGATCGTGCTGCGCGCGCTGAAGCGCTACGGGCTGATCGTGGCCGACAACGGCTCGTCGTGGTACATCACAGGTGCCCCGGACCCGCACTGGAACGACGCGGACCTCGAACAGATCAAGCGCGTCCCCGGTGCGGCGTTCGAAGCGGTTCGCGCCGGGCCGATTCACCACCGCGGCTGAACGGCGCCAGGGGTCCCAGCAGCGCTACGGCTGGTGCGTGGGCTCAGCCGGCGCCGGTTGTCCTGCGCCGGTCGCGTCCTGCGGAGCGGCCACCGGCACGGGCGGCTGCTGCGCGGTCTGGCTGAGCGTCGGCTGGCTGGCCCCGCCGCTGATGGAGTCCTTGAACTCGCGCATGCCGCTGCCGAGCGAGCGACCGATCTCCGGAAGCCGCCTGGCGCCGAACACGAGCAGCAGGATTACCACCAGGAAGGCGATGTGGAGCGGATTGTCCAATCCCATGCGTGTCAGTCTAGCCGCGCTGGGCGCGGCGCACCAGCTGTGCGGCCACGAGCATCATCAGCGCCGCAAACGCGTCCCGCAGCAGCGCGCCCGACAGCGCATTCGCGAGCGCCACACCCGCAGCCGCGCCGGCGATCGAGAGGAGCCCCAGCAGCAGCGCGTCGCGACGATGGACGTTGCCATAGCGGTCCTGGCGGTAGGTGCCCACGATCGCAACGGGCACGATCGCCAACAGCGACGTGGCCTCCGCGTGATGCTGGTCCAGCCCGAGGAAGATCACCAGGCCGGGTACGAACAGCACCCCGCCGCCCACGCCCAGCAGGCCCGCGACGATCCCCGCGGCGAGTCCGATCGCGATCGCGCCGGTCATCTCAGCACGAGCTCCACCGCGCTCGCCACCAGCACGGCGGCGAACAGCAGCGAGATCGAACGCGCCTGAAGTCGCTGTTGCAGCCACGTGCCGATCACAACACCGCCCACCGCGGGCACGCCGATCAGCGTCGCGTCGAGCAGATCGACGTTGCCGTACAGCCCCTGCGCTCCCGCGGCGAACGCGGCGATGAACACGATCGCGGCGAGCGAGGTGGCGGTCGCGGCGCGCTCGCCGTAGCCGAGCCACAGCACCAGCAGCGGCACGATCACGCTGCCGCCACCGACGCCAAACAGGCCGCTGAACACGCCGGCCGCCGTGCCGATCGCCATCAGCTTCAACGAGCGGTTGGCGGAGTTCTCAGCGAGCACTTGCGCGAGCGCTTCTGCGGGGCACCCCAGACGTTGACACCGCGCGCCATACTAGACCGCGTGTCCCCCGCTGCAACGCTCGTGGAGGCGCTCGAGCCGATCCGCTCGGATCCCGCGCACGCCGCCGTCCTGCTCGACATCGACGGCACCCTCGCGCCGATCGTCCGCCACGCGACCGACGCGCACGTGCCAGAGTCCACCCGCTCGGTGCTGATCGAGGTCGCCAAGCGCTACCCGGTCGTCGGCTGCGTGAGCGGCAGGCGTGCGAGCACCGCCCGTCAAATCGTCGCCATCGGCACCATCGCGTATGTGGGCAACCACGGCGGCGAACTCCTGCGCCCCGGTAGCACCCGGCCGGAGATCGACCCCGAGCTGGCGGCGTGGACGGCCCGGGTGCGAGAGTTCGCGGCCCGCGCATATACACCCGAGCACCAGCGCATCCGCGTGCGCAGCGAGGACAAGGACGCGATCGCCGCGTTCCACTGGCGCGGCGCGCCCGACGAGGCCGGCGCAGAGCGCGCCGTGAGAGAGATCGCCACGCTCGCCGAGGAGCAGGGCCTCGCGGTGCACTGGGGCCGCAAGGTGCTCGAGGTACGCCCGCCGGTCGACTTCGACAAGGGCATCGGCATCGCCGCGCTGCTGCGCGAGGGGCCCGCGCGCGCGGCGGTGTACGTGGGCGACGACACGACCGACCTCGATGCGTTTCGCGGTCTGCGCGAGCTCGTGCAGCAGGGCGCGCTCGAAAGCGCGCTGTGCGTGGCGGTCAGCTCCGACGAAGCGCCCGCGGAGCTCGCGCTCGAGGCGGACCTGACGGTGGACGGTCCCGGCGGCGTGCGCGGGCTGCTCGAGGCGCTCCTGTAGGCACGTGCGTTTCGTCGACTTCCTCAGGACCACCGTGCTGCTCAGCGCGGGCGCGGCCACCGCGCTGGCGACCGTCACCGTGTTCGCCGCCGCTGCCGCCGCTGGCGCACACACAGTGCTCGTCACGACGTCGATCGGCTGGTGGATCGTCGCTAGCGTGATCGGGCTGCGTCTCGGCAGGCGAGCGCACGCGAACCAGCCGATCGCGCGGCTGCTCGCGAGCGCCCGCGCCAGCACCACGCTGCCCGAGCACCGCCCCGGCTCGATCGTCCTCAACCGCCTGTGGCCGCTGCTGGTGTTTACGCTGCTCGCCGTGGGCTGCGCGTTCTTCGCCCCCCAGGTGCCGGGCATCGCCGCCGGCTTCGCGATCATCTGGGCGCTGTCTTGGCGCAACCAGGGCGCTGCCGTCGAGGCGATCGAGGAGCGCGACGGCGCGAGCTTCTACGTGCGACGCACCTCGCCCACTAAGCCGATGTCGCTGCTGCGCACTCCCGGCTTCACCGCGTCGCGCCCAGAACGCGCCAACGGCGCCGTCACCTGAGATGGCCGCGTCGCGCGCGGTCGACGTGCTGATCGTCTCGCTCGGCTCCACCGCCGGGCTGCGTGCCGCCGACGAGCAGCTGCGCGACTCGCTCGAGCGTGCCGGCGCGCGCACGGAGATCATCGCCGCCGTGCCCCACGGCCCCACGCGCACGTTGATGCTCACCGATCTCGGGTGGGCGCGCGCCGCACGCGCCGCCGCCGGAGCGAGACTGGCCCAGCTGCAGGGCGCGCGCTCTCCGGCGCTGATCTACTCGAGCACCACCGCCGCATTGTTGTGGCCACGCCCGGGCGCGATCCGCTTCGACGCGCCTTCCGCCGGCAACCGGCCCGGACGCCATGGCCTGTGGCAGCGACCGCTCGAGCGTCGCCGCCTGGCGCAGGCGCCGCTGCTGCTGCCGTGGAGCGAGGGCGGGCTGCGCGAGGCGCCGCGCGCGGCTCGCCTCCAGGAGCGGGCGATCGTGCTGCCCGTTGCGGTCGAGTCCTCGGGACCACCCGCGGCGGTGAGGGACATCGCCGCGATCAGCTACGCCGCCAACCATCACAAGAAGGGCATCGACCGCGTGCTCGCGGCGTGGCGGTCGTTGCGCGCCGCAGGTGGCATGGAGTCGCAGGAGCTCGTGCTCGCGGGCGCTTCGGAGGCCGAGCTCGCGGCCGCCGGGCTGAGCGTCGGGGCGCAGGAGGGTGTGCGGGTCGTGGGCGCGCTGCCCACCACGGAGTACCGCTCGCTGCTCAGACGCGCGCGCGCGTTCGTGTGCGCGCCACGCCGCGAGGACTACGGCATCGCGCAGCTGGAGGCGCTCGCGGACGGATGCCTGCTCGTCAGCACGCCCGCGCCGGGGCCATATGCCGCGCTTCCGATCGCCAGGGCGCTCGACCCGCGCCTCGTCAGCGAAAACCTGCCCGCCGCTCTGCGCGTCGCGCTCGAGGACCCACCGCTCGACTACGCGGAGCGCGCCCGCGCGGCGATCGCGCCGTTCACACGCGATGCGCTCGATGCGCGTGTGGCTGAGGAGCTGCTGCCGAGGCTCGTTCTCCACGCAAATGTGTGAGAGACAATGTTGCCAGAATCACTGTATTTAGTGGAATTGCCCATAGCGTTGTCTTAGGCTCGGCTGGTGTCGGCTCCCAGTCGCGCCAACCCCACGGCCAACATCGCTTCGAGCACCGTCGGGGTCGATCAGCGCGTCGTCGCTCGCTCCCGTTTGTCTTGGTCGCGCTGGAGCGGTCCCGCGTGGGGAGCGATCGGCGCGACCACGATGTTCCTCGCACTCACCTGCTGGTGGCTGACGCAGGATCGCGGCATTCCCATCTTCGACGCCGGCACCCAGCTCGAAACGGCGCTCGAATATCGCAGCATGCTCGCGCGTGGGGACCTGCTGGGCCCCTTCACCTTCGAAAACGTCTATCCCATCCTCGGTCACATCGTCGGCTCGGTCTCGGCGCTGGTCGGTGGCATGAGCGTCGCCGCGCCGATCGTCGGCGAGAACCTCGTGTTCGTGCCGCTGCTGGCGCTCGGCGTCTATCAGACGGGTCGCCTGCTGTTCGGGGAGCTCGCGGGGATGCTCGCGGTCCTGGTCGTGCTCGGCTCACCGCTGATGATCTCCATGTTTCACGTGTTCCTGCTCGACGCGCCGCTCGTCGCCGCCGTCGCGATGGCGGTTTGGCTGGTGCTCGCGAGCGAGGACTTCAGTCGCGTGGGCGTCTCCGCGCTCGCGGGCCTGGCCGTGGGTCTGGGTCTCAACATCAAGGTGCAGTTCGGGCTGTTCCTGTTTGGCCTGATCGTGATCGTCCTATTGCATGGCGGGTGGCGCAACTGGCGCGGGTTCGCGGTCTTCTGCGCTGTCGCGCTGCTGTTCGGCACCCCCTGGTACATCCAGCACGCCTCGGAACTGCCTCGGATGATCGAACTGTCGAGCTCCGGGCCGGGAACGCCTCCGGGCAACATCCCGCCGACCCTCTCCACGGAGAACCTGTTTTGGTACTTCTGGAGCGTCATGAACTCACAGCTGCTCGTGCCGCTGTGGCTGCTCGCGGTGGGAGGCACGGTATGGCTGCTCGTCACCGTCGTGCGCGAGCGCGGCCAGGACTCGTTGCGGATGGAGTTTCTCGCGGGAGGCGTCGCCGCGTGGTTCATCGCCACGTACCCCGACTCTCACCACGACATCCGCTACGGCATGCCGCTGCTCGCCTTCGTGGCGGTCGCGGCCACCGGCTGGATCGTGTCGCTTCCGCGCCCGGCGCGCGTCGCGGCGATCGCATTGCTCGCGTTCGGCGTGGGCGCGAACACGCTCGGCATCAACTTCGGGGTCGGCGGCGACGCCAAGGTGAATCTCGTCTCCTCGCCTCCGCCCACAGAGCAGTTCCCCGAGCAGCTCGTGTTCTTCCAGACCACGGGCTTCCTCGCATCCGCCCCCAGCCGTGACGGCGACGTGCCGGCGCTGCTCGACGCGCTCCGCAACGACGGAGTGAACACGGTCTCGTGGAGCTTCGAACAGAGCCAGCTCCCCGACTTCTCCCTCGAAGGCCTCAAACCGCTCGTGCGCATCGCCGGCCTGGAAAAGGCGATCACCGAACGCCCCCAATTCGTGCCTCAGTCCAACGTGGTGACGCTCCTGCACGAAGCGGCGGGCGCGCGCACGGTGCCGCCATGCACGCGCCTCAGCAACGGCACCGGCGTGTGGGTGGTCCGCTACGACGCCGCCGCTCGCAAGCTGGCGTTCTACTGTCCGTCGCGCCTACCCCGGTACTACGGGGTGGGGACCGTCCACTGAAAACTGCCCAGCAGCCGCCTATCCGCGCGAGGTGAACCGGCGCAGCAACGTCCGAAACTCCGACCACGCAAGCGCGTTGGCCACATCCCCCGCGCTCAGCCAGGCCCTGCGTGCCGTAGCCACGCCCCAGCGCATGTTCGCGAGCGTCGCGGTGCGGTGAGCGTCGGAGTCGATCAGCAGCCGCACCCCCGCGGCGCGCGCGGCGCGCGCGTGCACGTCTGAGAGGTCGCGCCGGGCGGGGTTGGCGTTGATCTCCAGCATCGTGTGAGCCGCCGCTGCCGCAGCGAATACCGCGTCCAGTTCGATCGCGTAGGGCGCGCGGCGCTCGATCAGCCTGCCGGTGGGGTGCCCGATGGCATCGACGAGCGGATGCTCAACCGCGGCGATCACGCGCTCGGTCATCTTCTGCTCATCCATGCCGAACGACGTGTGCACGCTCGCGATCACCCAGTCCAGCTGCGCGAGCAGCTCGTCCTCGTAGTCGAGTGAGCCGTCGGGGAGGATGTTCACCTCGCTGCCCGCGAGCAGATCGATGCCCTCGATGCGCTCGTTCGCCTGAGCCACCAGCTCGATCTGGCGGCGCAGCTGATCCGGCGAGACGTCGTTGCCGAAGCCGTGGCTGGCGGAATGGTCGGTGATCGCGAGGTACTCATAGCCGCGCTCGCGCGCCGCGAGCGCCATCTCGGCGATCGTGTCGTGTCCGTCGCTGGCGATCGTGTGGCAGTGCAGATCACCGCGAATGTCGTCCAGCTCGATCAGGCGCGGCAGGCCATCCGAGCGAGCCGCCGCGTCGAGCTCGCCGCGGTTCTCCCGCAGCTCGGGCTCGATATAGGCCAGGCCGAGCCGCTCGTACACCTCCTCCTCGCTCGTATGCGTGTCGGTGGTCCCGGTGGCGTCGTCGAGAATGCCGTACTCGGATACGTGCAGCCCCCGTCGCACCGCAGCCTCGCGCAGCGCCGCGTTGTGCGCGCCCGAGCCGGTGAAGTGCTGCAGCAGGTTGCCGAGCTGTCCCGGCGCGGCGATCCGCAGATCAACGTTCACGCCCGAGTGCGTGCGCGCCTTCGCGCCCGCCTTGCCAGCGGAGTTGACGCGCTCGATCTCCTCGAGCTTCGCGACGCTCTTCGCCAACGTCGTCGGGCGGGTTGTGGTGGCGATCAGGTCGAGATCCTTCACGCTGTCGGTGAGGCGTCGCGCCGAGCCCGCCAGCTGCACGTGCGTCCCCGCGCCGCCGAGCTCCGTCAGGCCAGTCACGAGCGCTTCGCCGATCTCCACCGCGCGCGGCAGCAGGATGCGCTGCGCGCTCGCTCCCCCGGGCCGCGCGTTCATCTCCGCCAGCGCCACCAGCACGCTCGCCTCGAACTTCGCGCCCAGACCGCGCACCCCGCGCAGGCGCTGTGCCAGCGCCGCTTCGCGCAGCGCCTGCGGCGAGTCGATCCCAAGCTCGGAGTGCAGCAGCCGCGCGCGCTTGGGGCCCAGTCCCGGCAGCCGCGTGATCGCGATCACGCCGGGCGGGAACTTCGCGCGCAGCCGCTCAGCGGAGGGGATCGTGCCCGTCTGATCGAGCGTGAGGATCTTCTCCTGCAGCGTCTTGCCGATCCCCGGCAGCTGCGTCGCGCGACCTGCGCGCGCGAGCGCGGCGACCGATACCGACGCCTCGCGCACGGCTTTCGCTGCCGCGCGGTAGGCGGCGACGCGGTGGACGATCGCCCCATCGAGCTCGTACAGATCGCCCAGCTCCTCGAACGCATCTGCGATCGCCGCATTCGACAGCTGGGGGTCGGCCACCACACCAGATTAGGGCGCACCGACGCGGGAGCGCGCCGCGCGCGCCCCCCACTGACTAGGGTACGCCGACCGATGTCCGGCGTGCCCTGGCTGATACTGCCCACCTACAACGAGGCGGAGAACGTGAACGCGATGCTCACCGCCGCCGGCGAGGTGCTCGCGCGCGCCGCTCCGGACGGGTTTCGCGTGCTCGTGGTCGACGACGGCTCGCCCGATGGCACCGGACGGATGGCCGATGAGATGGCCGCGCGACATGAGTGGGTGCAGGTGCTCCACCGCACGGAGAAGAACGGAATCGGCCCGGCGTATCTGGCCGGCTTTCGTCACGCGCTCGACCACGACGCCGCATACGTGATGGAGATGGACTGCGACTTCTCCCACGACCCCGCCGATCTCGCGCGCCTGCTGCAGGCCGTCTACGACGGAGCCGATCTGGCGCTCGGCTCGCGCTACGTGCCCGGCGGCGGCGTCAGCGACTGGGGGCTGCTCAGGAGGTTCATCAGCCAGGGCGGCTCCGCCTACGCGCGCCTCGTGCTCGGCCTCGACGTGCGCGACCTCACGGGTGGCTTCAAGTGCTTCAGGCGCGAGGTGCTCGAGGCGATCCGCTTCGACCACGTGCGCTCGCAGGGCTATGCCTTTCAGGTCGAGCTGACCTACCGCGCGGTGCAGGCCGGCTTCGACGTGGTGGAGGTGCCGATCGTGTTTCGCGACCGCCAGCACGGCCAGAGCAAGATGTCGTGGCGGATCGCCGCTGAGGCGATGTGGCTGGTGCCGCGCCTGCGCTTCAGGTAGTCGTCGCAACAGCCGATGCCGGGTACATGGATGCGTCCGCCTACGCGTTCGCCCACGGCGTGCGCCACACGCGTGCGACGCTGCGCGCCTGGCAGCGGACCCCGGGCCGCGTGGTCGGCCGTTGGGTGGTCGGCTCGGCGGCGGCGTCCGCGGGGCTGCTCGCGGCGGTGCTCGTCATCGCCACGCTGGACCACGGCTACCAGCAGATCGTAAGCCTGCGCCCTCCGTTCGGGGTCGGCGACGGCGGGGACGTGCTGCACGTGCTGCGCAGCAACATGCTGGTGCTCGCCCTGCACGCGATGGCGTGCGTAGCCGGTTTCATCGCCGGTAGCTCGCTGCCGCTGCAGGCCCAGCACCACAGCGGCGTATCGCGCTGGGTGCACGAACACGGAGGACGGATCGCGATCGCGTTCGTCGCCTGCGCGACGACCTTTTCGCTCTCCGCACAGGCGTATCTGATCGGCCACACGCTCGCGGGCGTCTCCAACTTCCTGGGCGTCTCCCCGGCGCTGCTGCTGCTCGGCGTGCTCCCGCACGCGATCCCCGAGCTGGTTGCGCTGTTCCTGCCGCTCGCCGCCTGGATCATCGCCAGCCGCCGCGGAGAGTGGGAGCAACTGCTAGCGGCCACGGTGGTGACCGTGGCGCTAGCTGTGCCCGTGCTGGTGGCGTCAGCGTTCGTCGAGGTCTACGTATCGCCGCACCTCTTCACCGCGGTGACCCACATCCACCCGCCGATCGTGCGCAACTCCGAAGGGTGGATGGTGACCGTTCGCTGAGCCCTTCGCTCACGTGAAGATGCCCCATTTTTCATGGGTGGTCAGTTCGACGTTCACCTGTCCGGAGAGCGTGGCGGTGATCCCGAAGGCTTCCAGTTTGGCTTTCGTTTCTTTGACCGAGCCGTTGCCGGTTTCGATCCAGATCGTTTTCGCCGCTTTGGTGTAGTGGATTTCGCCTTTGAGCGTTTCGACTTCGTTTTCACCCGCTTTGACCGTTTGGCCCGCGCTGAAGGCTTCGCCGACGAGCGTGCCCGTGGTGGGCGTGGCTAACGTTTTGCATTCGCCGCCCGCTTCGGGTGTGAATTTGAGTTCCCCGAAGCTTTTGCCGGTCTGGGGTTGAACCAGTCCGAGGATCGCTCCGGTTTTGTTCGAGGCGCCGTAGCCGAGGGTCGCCACCACGGGGACGGTCGTGATTTTGCCGCTCGTCACAGCGCATTTCGTGCCGTTGCCAACAACGGTGCAGCTCGAGAATTCGATTGCCGACGCGCGCAGGTGCGTCACTTTGCTGGATAACACTTCAAACGACGGGCCGGCGTAGGTTACGCCCAGGCATGTGATCACCTGGCCGGTCGCTTTGGCTTCCAATATGAAGGTTTCTTTGACCGTCACGCTCGCTTCGCGTGTTTCCCCCGTTTTCAGCGTTTTTCCTTCGACTTTGAAGAACGGCCCCACGGACGCGTGCGCCGCTGCCGAAGCAACAACGCTCGCCACGAGCGCCACTGCGAACGCAGCCTGCATCGATCTCATGCTCGTCATCTCTGCTCCCTTGTTGTTTGGGTGGCCTGTACGGGCAGGCATCGACGGTCTAACACCTCGCCGCGTCGCCGGCAAGCGGACATCCGCCCTTTACTTTGTATAGTGGGGGTAGGCAAGCGACCAAGGAGACCCCATGGCAGGCACCCTCACCCAAGTCACCGACACCAACTTCGACGCGGAGGTCCTCGAGGCCGAAGGGCCAGTGCTCGTCGACTTCTGGGCTCCGTGGTGCGGCCCGTGCAGGGTCGTGGCCCCCGTGCTGGAGGAGATCGCCTCCGAGCGGCCCGAGCTGCGGATCGTCAAGCTCGACATCGACGAGAACCCGCAAACGGCGGCGCGCTTCCAGGTGCTGTCGATTCCCACGATGATCCTCTTCAAGGGCGGTCAGCCCGTCAAGACGGTGATCGGCGCGTACCCCAAGAAGAAGCTCGAGCAGGAGCTGGAGCCCGCGCTGGTCTGATATCCCCCTGGGGAGCAGGCAGGATGGGGCTTCAGGTGCCCATCAGTCAGAAACACGGCGCTCGCCAGCGGCGCCCGCGATCGTAGGTTTCCTCGCCCTGCGGCGCGGGGCCGTCGAACGCGTGGAAACGGCCCCGCGCATCGTCGCTAGGTTGCCATAGCTCGACTCGCTGTCTGCAGGCAAACTGCCTGGAGGCAGTCGTCCAGGGGCAACCATGAGCGGACGATCACGCAGATTCACAACACGAGGACTCCCCGTTCTGGGCGCGCTGCTGCTGATCGGTGCGATGGCCTGGCCTCTGGTGTTCACATACTCGGGGTTCGCCGGCGATTGGGGACACCATCTGTGGCTTGTCTGGCACCAGAGCGGATCGATTCGCTCCGGCGGGCTACCCAGCCTGTTCCTCAACAGCGCCTATTCGGTTTTCAACCCGATCTTCGCGTTCTACGCGGGGACGCTCTATTCGATAGGCGGAGCGCTGGCGCTCGTGTTTGGGCCGCTGCAGGTGTATATCTTCGTATTCATCCTGGACTTCGCAGCTGCCCTCGGCGGCTGGTACTGGCTGGGGCGCATGGCGGGTCTCGGACGTTGGCGGGCCATGGTGCCTGGCCTGATCTTCATCACCTCCACGTATTACGTGGTGATCATCTATGTGCAGGGCGATTGGCCCGAGTTCACAGGAATCTCGATGATTCCGCTGATGGTCGCCGCGGGATTGAGCCTCCTGCGTGGCGAGCGTCTGCACTACCCCTCGGCGTTGGCCCTGTCGGTGAGCGCCGTCGCATTCTTCGGCAGTCACACGATCACGATGCTCCTGGGGCTCACCACGCTTGCGATCGTGGGCCTCGCGAGTCTCGCCATGGTGCCCGACGCTCGCCGCCATCTCCTACGCCGAGCGGCGCTGCGCGTGGCCGCCATCGCCGTACCGTCCGCGATGGTGAGCGCCTGGTATCTGCTCCCGGCAACGGTCTATGCTTCGCGCACGCGCATCGGAAGCAACTACGACGAAGCGCGGCAGGGGCTGAAAGGGACGGTTTGGCTGGTCGGGTTGAAGCATCTGTTCACCTTCTCCCGCACCTCCGGGATCGGTCTCCCCGCGCCCTACTACCTGGCATTGGCGCTCCCTGTGCTCGCCGTCGCCTGGGTGATCGTGGGCATATTCGTGCTCCCCGCGGGGAACCGCAACCGTGTCTGGACTCGGATCCTGCTGATCTGCTCCGGCACGGCGGTGCTCATCGCCTTCGCCATGACACACGTCGGCGTGTTGTTGGCGCTGCCACGCCCATACACGCTGATCCAGTTCAGCTATCGCCTCGACATCTACGTGGTGATGATGCTGTGCGCCGCCGTCCTCGCCGCGCTCGTCCTTGCCGGAACGGCTCCCAAACGCGTGCGTGCCTGGACATGGTTCGCGATTCCGGTATGCGCCGTGTCGCTGATCGGCGCGATCCAGCAGATGAGCAGCTACCCCTACCCCGGTCGGGATCGCTACACGACACTGGAATACAACGGCGAAGTGGAAACCGGCAACAACCAGGACTACCAAGACAACTCTCAACGCCGCATCGCTCGTAGAGGCATGCCCAAGCTGGTGTTTCCATACGAAGCTGTGAGCGGCGACAGCGTGTCGGTGTCCTCGAGCCTGCGTCCCGGAACGTTGGTGAGCACCAACATCGCAGCGGGGTCATATCTCGTGCACGTGACTGGAGCCAAGCCGGTAGGAGTCGACGCGGCAAGCAACAACATGGTGCTCGAAATCGCAGCGGGCGGCACCGGCGGCTCCCCTGGCACGATCTCGGTGAGCGCGGGCGACAGCCTGCCGATCGTGCTCGGGCGCCTGCTGACGCTGTGCGGACTGGCGATCCTGGCGTTGCAGTTGCTGTTCGCGCCCGCCTACCGTCTACTGCGAAGGAGACCCAGCGGCGCGACGTAGCGAGATGGCGAGCACCAGCCCGTCGAGCTGCACTCGCTCGCTGTGCAACGGCTCGCCGTCGTCGGGCGCCGCCCTGTCGGTGGGTGGGGGCGCCTGCTCGTGCTCCTCCAGCTCGCTGCCCGCCGCGATGACGAGCTCCACGGCGAGCGTCTCGCCCGCCAGGTGCTCGCGGTGGGCTCGGGCGGCCTGCAGCAGTTGCTCCTCGCCGTCGATGCTCAGCGCGATGCGGTCCTCGATGGCCAGGCCAGCGCTCTTGCGCGCGTTCTGCACCGCGTGCACGATCTCCCGTGCCAGGCCCTCACGCCGCAACTGCTCGTCGATCGCCAGGTCGAGCGCCACCGCGTGGGCTCCGTCGCGCTCCACGCTGAAGCCGTCGGGCGCGCGCATCGTGAGCAGCAGGTCCTCCGCTGCGAGCGCGTGCTCGCGTCCGGCCACCGCGATCCCGATATCCGCGCCGCTGCGCACCGCCGCTGCAACGTGCGCAGGGTCGAGCGCCGCGATCGCCTGCGCCGCCAGCGGCATGTCCTTGCCGAACAGCGGGCCCAGCGTGCGGTAGTTGGCCTTGACCTCGTAGCTGCCCAGCTCCTCCGCGCCTGCCACGAAGCGCACGCGTTGCACGTTGAGCTCCTCACGCACCACGTCCGCAAGTCGTTCGATCGCCTCCCGCTCGCGTCCGTCCGCCACCACCGCCGCCTCGCCGAGCGGCTGGCGCACCTTGATCTTGGCCTTTCCGCGCGCGCCCAAGCCGAGTCGCACCGTCTCGCGCGCGAGCCCCATCGCGTACTCCAGATCCTCGTCGCGCGCGCCCACCGTGTCTCCCGCGGGGAAGTCGCACAGGTGCACGCTCGCGAGCGTTCCGTCGAGGTTGTCGTAGATCTCATCCGCGATGAACGGGCAGAACGGCGCCAGCATCTTTGAGATCGCCAGCAGACACGTGCGCAGCGTGGCGAACGCCTCGCGCTCGCCATCCCAGAACCGTCGCCGCGAACGGCGCACGTACCAGTTCGACAAATCGTCCACGAGCTCCGCGATCGCCCTGCCCGCCGAGGTCGCGTCATACGCGTCCAGTCGCTCCGCCACGAACTCCGCGGTGCCCGCCGTGCGCGAGATCGCCCAGCGGTCCAGGTCGCTCTGCGTGCCGCCTGTCTGCGCGCGGCCCAGCTCCTCAGCCGACACGTTGGCGTAGAGGACGTAGAAGTAGTACGTGGACCACAGCTGCTTGAGGAACAGGCGCACGCCCTCTCCAATCGTGTCCGCGGAGAAGCGGTACCCGTCCCACGGCTGCTTGGAGGTGAAGAAGTACCAGCGAAACGCGTCTGCGCCATAGGTGTCCAGCACCTGCCACGGTTCGACCGTGTTGCCTTTGGACTTCGACATCTTCTGGCCTTCCTCGTCCAGGATCAGGCCCAGGCAGACCACGTTCCTGTAGGGCGCCGGGCGCTCCAGGAGCGTCGCCACCGCCAGCAGCGAGTAGAACCAGCCTCGCGTCTGGTCCTGCGCCTCGCAGATGAAGTCCGCCGGAAAGCTCTGCTCGAAACGCTCCTCGTTCTCGAAGGGGAAGTGGTGTTGGGCAAACGGCATCGCGCCCGAGTCGAACCACACGTCGATCACCTCCGGCACGCGCTGCATCGCCGCCGCACACGCCGACCCATCCTCATCAAAAGATGTACACGGGAACGAGATGTCGTCCACGAACGGCCGGTGGTGGTCCTCCAGCTCGGTACCCGAGCGCTCGGCCAGCTCCGCGAACGAGCCCACCACGTGCACGTGCCCGTTCGCGCAGCGCCACACCGGCAGCGGCGTGCCCCAGTAGCGCTCGCGCGAGAGCGCCCAGTCGACGTTGTTCTCGAGCCAATTCCCAAAGCGCCCGTGCTTGACTCGCGGCGGGTGCCAGCTGACCGTCTCGTTCGCGTCCAGCAGTCGATCGCGCAGCTTCGACGTGGCGATGTACCAGGACGGTTTGGCGTAGTACAACAGCGGCGTGCCGCAACGCCAGCAGTGTGGGTAGGAGTGCTCGTAGTCCTGCACGCGCAGCAGCAGGCCGCGCGCATCCAGATCCGCGATCAGCTCTCCGGTGAGTTGTGGATCCTTGACGAAGCGGCCCTCGAAGGAGCGCCCGTCACGATCGCGCGCACGCGCGTCGTACGTGCCGTCGGAGCGCACCGGATTGTAGAGCGTCCCCGCCCGCGTGGGGTCGAAGTCCACCTCCGGCGCCGCACCGGCGACCCGGTAGTCGTCCTCGCCGAACGCTGGCGCCAGGTGCACGATCCCCGTCCCGTCCTGTGTCGTCACGAACGCGTCCGCCAGGATCGGCAGGTCCGTCGGCGGGCGATCCTGCGCCGCGAAGATCGGTCCGCCATACGCGCCGTAACGCTTCACCAACTCCTCCCCCGACAGGCGCTCGAGCACCTCCGCGCTCTCGCCCAGCACTGCCTCGACGCGAGCCTCCGCCAGCACGAACAGCTCATCCCCCGCGCGCACCCTCGCGTAAGTCGCGTGTGGCGCAACCGCGACCGCCACATTGCCTGGCAACGTCCAGGGCGTGGTCGTCCACACGAGCAACTTCTCCTCGCCGTCCAACACCGGGAGCTTCAGGAACACGCTCGGGTCGACCACGTCCTTGTACCCGAGCGCCACCTCGTGCGAGGACAGCGTCGTCTCACACCGCGGGCAGTACGGCACGACCTTGTGTCCCTCATACAGCAGCCCGCGCGCGTCGATCTGCGCGAGCGCCCACCACACCGACTCGATGTAGCTCTCATCCAGCGTGCGGTAGGCGTTCTCCAAATCCAGCCAGAAGCCGATCCGCTCGGTGAGCCGATCCCACTCCTCCAGGAACGTGAACACCGACTCCCTGCACTTCGCGTTGAAGCGCTCGATGCCGTACTCCTCCACCTGCGCCTTGGAGGAGATCCCCAGCTCCTTTTCCACCGCGATCTCCACCGGCAGGCCGTGGCAGTCCCAGCCGCCCTTGCGCTCCACGCGGTAGCCGCGCATTGTCTGGAAGCGGGGGTAGATGTCCTTGAACACGCGCGAGAGCACGTGATGGGAGCCCGGCGGGCCGTTCGCCGTGGGCGGCCCCTCGTAGAAGACCCACTGGCGAGCGTCGGCTCGCGCGCGCAGCGACTGCGCGAACACGTCGCGCTCGCGCCAGCGCTCGAGCACCTCGAACTCCAGCGTCGCCAGATTCTGCTGAGGATCGATCCCGCGAGCCGGGATCAGGGAGTTTCGCGTGGGGGCAGCCATCGGGCGGCTCATTCTGGCAGGCCCACTGGAGTCATCCCCCGCTGCCTCGCCGGCTCTGGCGCAGGGCACCGTCGCGTGTCGCCCGTGTTGGAGACGCTCGCGCTCATCTCAGCGCTGCGCAAACGGGCTTTTCCAAGCCAAACTACATCCACGGGAAACGTCAAAACAAGCGATCTGTATCGTCGCTCGCATGGCAGGCACCCCATGCTAGACCGTGGTTGCATGGTGCTCGAAAGTGCGTCGGTGAGCACGTGAACCCCGCCGAGCCCGCGACCCCGGCGGAAGAGACGGTCAGTAAGGAGCTACGTCCGCGACGCATGGGCAGCAGGGCATCGTCGCGTGCGTCCGATCTCACGAGCGGTGGCGCTCGCGCCAGTCGCGTGCAGCACGCGCTCACGCTCGCCCGCACCATCCGCTCCCCGGAGTCTGGTCTCGCCGGGCAGGGAGTTCGCTTCGCCCTCGCCGGGACGATCGTCGCAGGCGTCTACGTGAGTGTGACCACGCTCTTGCACGGCCTGTTCGCCGTTCCCTTCCAGATCGCCCTGGCGATCGGCTTTTCCATCAGCGTGGCCCTTCACTTCACGCTCCAACGATTCTTCGTGTGGAAGTATCACGAGCAATTCGCGCTCGAGGTGCGCCATCAGGCTGCCCGCTACCTGCTCGTGTGCGTGACCCAGTATGGGATCACCGCCCTCTCCACCGCGCGACTGCCCGACCTGCTCGGCCTGCCGGTGGAGGTCGTCTATGTGATGACGATGCTGACGGTCGCGGGAGTCAATTTTCTTCTCTTTCGAGGGAGCGTCTTCCACCCTCATTCTCCGCATGAGATGCCAGACGCTTGATCTCAGATGGAAATTGACGCCACAACTCTGTCGACTGGGGTCGCGCTCGAAGCCGAGGTCGCGATCGTGGGCGCCGGACCGGCTGGCATAACGCTCGCGCTCGAGCTCGAGCGATCCGGCCATCGTGTCCTGCTGATCGAGAGCGGCGGCTCCTCCTACGACCCAGATATTCAACATCTCGGTGATACGGCTGGTCGTGATCCGGCGCACGCTCCGATGTCGCTTGCGACGCGGCGTCAGATCGGCGGCACTTCAAACCTCTGGGCGGGGCGCTGTGTGCCCTTCGATCCCATCGACTTCGAGCCCCGCCACATAGTCGCGGATGCGCGCTGGCCTGTGAGCTATGAAGAGGTGGAGCAGTATTTCGCGCGCGCGTGCGAGTGGTGCGTTTGCGGTGAGCCGATCTTCGACGTCAGTCGCATAACCGGCCTGTCCGCCGAGAGCCTGATACCCGGTTGGCCTGGGGGCGAGGTCTGTTCGACATCGCTGGAGCGGTGGTCGCTTCCGACGAATTTCGGTCGCGAGTACCGAGACCGGCTGATGACCTCGTCTCTGGTCACGGTGGTGAGTCAGCTCACCTGCACCGAGATCGTGTGCGGGCCAGGGGGTTGCAACGTTGACCACCTCCTCGCACGGACGCTGTCAGGAAATCGACTCACGATACGAGCCCGGCGCTACGTGCTTGCATCCGGTGGCATCGAATCCACTCGCCTGCTGTTCGTCTCCAATCGCCATCATCGCAGCGGCATCGGCAATCACTCCGGCCATCTCGGTCGTTGGTACATGGGGCATCTCGGAGCTTCGATCGCCAACGTACGGTTCACCACGAACCCCGCGGCGACCATCTATGACTTCGAGCGCGACTCCGCCGGCGTTTACGTTCGTCGACGCTTCTCGTTTGCGACCGACTACCTGCTCGAGCACGATCTGCCAAACGCCGCGCTGTGGCTCGAGAACCCCATGATGGGGGACCCTTCCCACGGCAGCGGGATACTCTCATTTCTGTATTTGGCTTTGACCTCGCCGTTCGGGGGCATGCTCCTTCCGGAGGGAATTCGGCGACGCAAGCTCGACACCGAGATGCGAGGTTCGAGTTTGCGGCATTTCGGCAATATCGTGCGCAGGTTGCCTCAGGTTGTGAAGTTCGCTCTGACCTTCGGCTATGAACGCTATTTGCGGCAGGGCTACAAGGTGCCCGGGATCTTCATTCCAAGCGCATCCAACGTCTACCGACTCTACTATCACGGCGAGCATCTCCCGAGTTATGAGAGCCACATCGCCCCAGCGGTCCAGCGTGACGCGCTGGGGGTACGCCGTATGCAGACGAGACTCTGCTTCAGGGACGTGGATATTCAGGAGGCGATTCGCGCGCATGAGCATTTCGACCGCTACCTGCGTAGCCATGGGCTCGGCTGTCTCGAGTACGTGTATGAGGATCGTGAGGCGGCGTTCCGCGAACAGTTGCTCGACGGCTATCACCAGGCCGGCACGACGCGCATGTCGGACGAGCCTGGAGAGGGTGTGCTCGACGCAAATCTGGCGGTGCACGGCTTCGACGATCTATTCGTCGCCAGCAGCTCGGCCTTTGTCACCTCAGGTCAGGCGAACTCGACCTTCATGATAATCGTGTTCGCACTCCGACTTGCCGACCATCTGCATCGTTCGTTGGGCTCGATAAACGGTCACAGCCATACCGCCAGCCAGCGGATAGTTGGAGACATTGTGCCTCAATAATTGGCGCAATCGTCGCTTGTGAAATAAGCTCGACGCCATGCGCACGCGCCCCTTGCCTTCAGTGCGGGAAATCCTCGCAACCCGCGTCGGCGAGGAGATGGCTTTGAACAACCGCTATCTGAATCCGCAGGTGGGAAGGATCGTGCGGGCCGTGGGCTTCGATCGCATCTGGACCGGCGGCGAGGGCGCGCACCTGATCGACTCCGAGGGCCATCGGTATCTCGACCTGTTCGGCGGGCACGGCGTGTTTGCCCTCGGGCGTAACCATCCCGAGGTGGTGGCCGCGATGGAGGACGTCCTGCACGCACGTACGGGGAACCTGCCCCAGCTCGGGGTGACGCTGCTCAGTGGGGTGCTCGCAGAGGCGTTGCTCGACCGCGCTCCCGGCAGCGTGGGTGCGATGGTGCCCTGCAACACCGGGGCGGAGGCCGTCGAGGGCGCGATCAAGATCGCGCGCGCCTCCACCGGCCGACCGCGCATCCTCTTCGCCGATCAGGCGTTTCACGGTCTCACCCTGGGCGCCCTGTCACTCATGGGCAACCCCGAGTTTCGAGAGGGCTTCGGTCCGTTCGTGCCGGGGTGCGACATGGTTCCCTTTGGGGATCTCGACGCGCTCGAGCGCGAGCTGCGCCACGGCGATGTGGCCGCCTTCATGATCGAGCCGATCCAGGGCAAGGGAGTGAACATGCCTCCCTTCGGCTATCTGGAGGGGGCGCAGAGCCTGTGCCGGGCGGCTGGGACGTTGTTCGTCTGCGACGAGGTGCAGACCGGCATTGGACGCACGGGTCGCCTGCTGGCGCTCGAGCACTGGGGGCTGGAACCGGACATGATCTGTCTCTCGAAGGCCCTCTCCGGTGGGTTCGTGCCGATCGGTGCGTTGCTGGTGTGTCGGCCGGCCTTCGAGCGGGTCTTCGACCGCATGAAGCGCGCGGTTCGCCACGGCTCCACCTTCGGCGGGAACGATCTCGCCGCCGCAGCAGCGCTCGCAACGCTGCGCGCGCTCGACCGCGAAGACTTGATAGCTCACGCCGAGCGCATGGGCGATCTGCTGCTCGAGCTGACCAAGCCGATGGTGGAGCGCTACGAGATCGTGCGCGACGTGCGTGGCCTGGGCCTGATGTGGGGAATCGAACTCGGTCCGCCCGAAGACAGTGTCAGATGGGCGGCCTGGAGCACGATCGAGCGGCTGCAGCCGGGCGTGTTCTCGCAGTTGGTCACGGTGCCGCTGTTCCACGACCACCGCATCTTCTGCCAGGTTGCCGGGCGTCGTATGAATGTCATCAAGGCGCTCCCCGCGATGGTCATCGAGGAGCGCGAAATCAGACGCTTCGCCTCAGCGCTGGAGGAGGTTGTCAGCGAAGCGGAGCACGCATCCCGGGCGATGGTACGTCTCGGTTGGCGCACAGCCCGCCGGATCTCCAAGAAGCGTCTCAACAGTCAGGGCCCCGCGCGAGCGGGTGCCCTCAACGGCTCCTCTCAGCCACATCGAGCCATGTCTCCCCGTTAGATGGCCTCCACGACCACACACAGCCTCGAGAGCGGGGCGCACCAGGTCCGCCGCGCCACCTCGGCGGATCTGCCGGCGCTCACGGAGATGCTCGTGCGGGCATTCATGGACGATCCTGTTGCCGTGTGGGCCTGCAGGTGGGAAGGGCTGCGCCCGAAAATGCTCGAAGGTATGTACACCGCGCGCTTGCGCCAGCTGCTGCTCCACGAGGAGATCTGGACGAGCCCGGAGCTTTCCAGCGCGGCGCTGTGGGTTCCGCCCGACCGCTGGAAAACCACCCTGCGCCAGGATGCGGCCCTCATCCGCTGTTTCCTGGACCCGCGCCTAATGGTGCGACTTCCACTCTTGGCGGTGGGTCTGAGCGGTGTCCAAAGAAAGCACCCGCGCCGGCCCCCGCACTGGTACCTCTCGCTACTCGGCACGGATCCCGCACTCCAGGGGCGTGGGCTCGGATCGGCGGTCCTGCGACCGGTGCTCAAGCAGTGCGACGCCGACGGCGTCTGCGCGTATCTGGAGTCCTCAAAGCCGCGCAACCTCGACTTCTACGCGCGCCACGGCTTTCGCATCACCGGCGAGCTGCGTTTGCCGATGGGTCCCACGATGTGGTCGATGTGGCGCGATCCGCGCCCGTGACGCCTCATCGGTGGTCGGCATTTCACCAAGAGCGCCCGAACCGCGACGCGATGTCCTCGGGATAGACATACATGCGCATCGACCCGATCGCATAGCTCGCCAGCGGCCGGCCCAGGCCGGTGGGGAGCGTGCGCACTTCGATCCCGTCGGGGTCCACCAGGAGGAACGTCCGTCGCGGCTGGGGCGTGTACCAGGCTGGGACATACGCTTGGAACCCCGGGCACACGCTCGCGCCTTCTGGGTTCCCGCAGTCCATCACGGGCCTGACGATCAGGTGGTTGTCAGTCCCCCACGTCAACCCAGACGCATCGGCGAAATTGGTGTAGCCCGCATGCGCGTTCTCGGCGTCGGCGATCTGCCTGATGCGCGTCGCGGCATGGGCGAGCGTCGCGTTTTTGTTGATGTAGTCGTTGGTCAGCGCGACGAAGCTCGCGGCGAAGAACAGCGCTGCGCCCGCGGGGATCAGCCAGCGAATCGGCGAGCGTGTGAACACGAGCAGCGGGATGATCGCGGCGATCGCGAAGATCGAGTTTGCGTAATACGATTCGTGCGTGGTGACAGGCCCTTCGCCCGCGATCCAAAACGCTCCACACGCGCAGGCGGTGGAGATCACCCAGTAGCTGATGTGCAATGAGCGCGCCAGTGCGATTGGCGGCTGTGAGGCATTCTTGCGCAGGCCGGAGAAGACGAGCACCACGACGGTCCGAATGCCGAGCACCAGCAGGGTCGCCAGCGCCAGCGACATGACGATCACACTGGCGATGCCGAGCTCGGCGTGCAGCGTGCCGGGGTATTCAGGGCCCAGGTAGCCGTTGAACAGTATCTTCAGTCCTTCGAACAACAGTTCCGCTCGGGCTGGCAGTTCTTCGAGCGCCGCGTATTTGATCGGCGAGGGCAGCGTCAAGAAGCCCGACGACTTCATGATCGAGGAAGTGATGCTTGCCACCGGGAACGTCACCCCGACCGTGACTGCCGCCGAGAGGGCGAGCAGTCGAGAGCGTCGTTCGCGTCGCAAGCCCGCGAGCAGCGCCACGATCGCAAGTGGGATCACGGCGGTGGCTGCCAGCAGGAAGTCCGAAGAGAGGCAGGTGCCGAGAACGATGCCGAGAGCTGGTGGGGCAGCGATCGTGGCGAGTCGCCTGCGCCCCTGCGCCCGCGTGAGCCAAATCAGGTACGCGCCCACCAGCGCGGTGCTCGGGTAGACGGTGTTGTGCGAGAAAGGCGCCATGAGGAAAAACAACGCCAACGGGGACGCGACGATCGCGAGCAGCACCGCGAACACGGCTGCCCGTCGATTGGCGAGTTGGGCCACCGACCACCCCACGATCAGGGCCGTGGCGATGAAGCAGAGCGTTGGAGCCACCCCCCACAACTCGCGGTGCAGAGGAAGCTTCGCCGTGAGCAGGCCGAACCACAGCGAAACCCACTGCGGAGAGGAGCCCATCACCGTGTGTCCGCCGGAGCCGGTGTCGACGAGCGTTTCTGGCATCACAAAAGCCGATGCGACGCTGGGGTTCCACCCGAGCGCCGTGATGTTGCGAGGCAGGCGTACCAGGAACAGCACCAGATAGCCGGCTGCGACCGCGAGCGGAACGAGCCAAGCCAGCACCGGAAAAGTGAGTCTCCGAGCAGGCACGGCCGCGCCGGCGTCCACGCGCGGCCACGGCGTCATGCTGGCTTCGGTGCTGCGCTCAGCCATGACACGAGGCGCCTCCGCTGCCGCCGCGAGCGAGTTTCGACCCGGCGGGACCCACATCGTTCGACTGCTCTTGCCCACGCCATCTCATTCGAATCGCGAGTCTAACCAGCGGTGCGCGTAAAACAAGGACCATCACCTTCGCTCGTCGGGATGCGTCGCGAGAGTGTCCAATATCAGCTTGAAACCAGGCCTCCCGACGACCACGAATCAGAGACACGATCTCCGATATTGGATAAACGCGCACGGGCCCTGCGCGATCTTCTCCCAGCAAAATCACGCAGCAGCGATCACTGGCCTCCGACAGCCTGAACATTTGGAGACAATCGCTCCCATCTGATGTCCGCTCGACTGAACGCTCCCAGCGTCTCCAGATGGGCTCGAGAACGTCTCCGAACGTGCATTTGTGGGCGCTCGCACCCGCGGATCCGCGAGGTGGTACGTGTGCGGCACACCTGGCTAGTCCGCCCCGCGTGACCCCGTGATTCACACAAAACGCGTTGTGTATCGTCGTTTCGAATGGCGAGGGACACGATCACGAACGGTGGCGCCTCAGCGACGGGGACTTCCCGTGGGCAGACGCGCAGGAGCTCCACCGAGCGTCCTCCGGAGAGAGCGGAGAAGAATGTCGGACTCTTGGGCGAGCGATCGCATCTGGTCGTCGAGAACGACACACGATGTGAGGATCCCTCGCGTCCCACGACAGCACCAGGGGCTACCGATCAGCCGGCGGGATCGGTCGGGCGTATGCTCAGCGTCGTCGTGCCCGCCTACAACGAGGAGGACAACGTCCGTCTCGTGCACAGTCGCCTCAGGGACACGCTCGACGACCTCGATCTCGATTGGGAGCTGATCTTCAGCGTCGATCCGTGCACCGATCGGACCGAGGATCTCATCCTTCAGCTGTGCGAAGAGGACTCGCACGTGAGGATGCTGCGTTTCTCGCGACGATTCGGCCAGCCGATGGCCACGATCGCGGGACTCGAGGCGTCGAGTGGCGACGCCGTCGTGGTGGTCGACTGCGATCTGCAGGACCCGCCTGAGCTCATCCCCGAGTTGGTCGCGAGCTGGCGCGAGGGCTACGACGTGGTCTACGCACAGCGGCGCACCCGCGCCGGCGAGACGATTCCCAAGCGCATCGTATCCGCGATCGGGTACCGGTTGATCCGACGCATCGCCGACGTGGATATCCCCCCGAATACAGGCGACTTCCGGCTCATGAGTCGCCGCGTGGTCGACAACGTCGTCGCGCTGAAGGAGGGCCACGGATTCCTACGCGGCCTGGTCGGCTTGGTCGGCTTTCACCAGACGAGCGTCCTCTACGATCGCGAGCCGCGTGCCGGCGGGCACGGCAAGTACAACCGCTTCCTCGGCTCGCTCGTCATCGGCCTCAACGGCATCGTCGGCTTCTCTCGCTATCCGCTGCACCTGATCTCGGTGATGGGGTTGGTGCTCTCCGGGCTTGCCTTCACGCTGGCTCTTGTGTACCTGGGCCTGAAGCTCTCGAGCGTCGAATTCCCCGTCGGCAATCCCACGATCGTGATCGCACTGTCCTTCTTCAGCGGGATACAGCTGCTGTCGCTCGGCGTCATCGGAGAGTACGTCGGACGGATATACGATGAGTCGCGCAACCGCCCGAAGTACATCGTGGAGTCTCGCCATGGCTGGGACACAGAAGCGTGATCTCGGGAGCAGCCGCTGGTCGAGCGCCGTTGCAGTCGAGCTCTCTCCGTGGAGTCAGTCGAGCGGTGGACCGAGACGCGAGGCGATGTCGTACGGGTACAAGAACATAGTGATCGCCCCGAAGCGGTGAACCGCGAGCGGCCTGCCGAGGCCGCTCGGGAGTTGGCTCACCCACAGTTCCTGGCTGTTCACCAACAGGAACGTGCTTCGTCGTTGTGGTATGTACCAGGTGGGGACGTTTGCCATATAGAACGGGCAGAGCCCCACGCCGCCCGGGTTCTGGCATTCCATCACGGGCCGCACTGTCAAGCGCCCGTCGGTGTGCCAAGTCAAGCTCGGCGCATATCCATAGCCCGCGTAGCCGTTTGTCACATGAGCTGCCACGGCGGCCTTCTCGATCGCGGGTGCGGTCGCGCCGTACACGCCCCCGAAGTCCAGAAAGTCGCCGTTCAGCCTGATCAGGCCGCAGGCGAAGAACACCGAGGCGAAGATGGGAACCAGCCAGCGTGCCACCGAGCCGCTCGACAGGAGCAGTGGGATCACCGCGGCCACCGAGAAGATGACCGTGGCGTAGTAGGAGGCGTGCACGTCGCGTCCGCCACCTGTTTCCGCCTCGAGCCAAAATGCCGCGCAGGCCGATATGGCAGAGGCGACCCAGAAGAAGATGTGCAGCGTACGGGCCAGTTGCGGAGGTGTCAAAGAACTGGACGCGAGCAGGCTCGAGCGAGCGAACCGGACTGTGGCATAGATGCCTGACATGAGCAGCGCCAACAGCGCGGCTGACATCACCACGTCGCTCGCAATGCCAACCGACGAACGCAACGAGTCGGGCGTGGATGGTCCGAGAGTGGCGTTGAACAGAGACTCCAGCCCCTTGAACAGCAGCCGCGCCCGTTCGGGCAGTTCCGAGGAGGGCGCGAGTTTCGCCGGAGTGGCCACCGTGAGGAAGCCCTCCGAGTGCATGATCGCGGTTGTGACCTTCGCAACCCCCACCGCGACTGCGACGGTGGCTAGAGCGGAGCCGCCCGCGACTCTCGAGCGCCGATCGCGGGCCGCCACCGCAAGGATCGCGGCTAGGCCGAGAGGTATCACGGCCGTTGCCCCCAAAAGAAGATCCGATGCGAGGCAGGTGCCCACCACGATGCCCACGACGAGCGGCGCTGTGAGCGTCAACAACAGTCCATGATCGCGGGTGAGATGGATGAGATACGCGCCGGTGAGCGCGGTGCACGCGTAGGTCGTGTTGTGCGTGCCCATCGCCATGAAGTACGACCACGCCGGCGGCGAGGCGACCAGGCCGATCAGCACAGCGAGCACAGCCGCACGGCGGATCGAGAGCTGAGCCACCGACCAGCCCACCATCAAGGCCGCGGCGAGAAGCGACAGCGTTGGTGCAACGCTCCAGAGCTCACGGTGCAGGGGCAGCGACGCTGTGAGCATGCCGAACCAGAGAACGACCCACTGCCCGGACGACGCGATCACCGTATGTCCAGCCGAGCCCGTGCTCGCAAGCGTTTCGAAGAGCGGGAAGAATGCCGAGTAGTCGCCGTCCCACGTGATTTCTGTGATGTTGTGAGGAAACCGCGCGACGAACACCACCAGGTACGCCCCAGCTATCGTGAACGCGATCAGCCACAGCAAGTCGATCCGGTTGCGTATCGATTCACGCGTCCATCTGCGCGCCTGCCAGGCGACAGGGAGACCGGCGACACGGTGAGGAACGCCTGTCGGCCCGGATGCGAGAGTCACATCGGTCGCGTGATCCTCCCTGGGCCATCTCATGCGATTCGAGTCTAAACGGTACAAGGCGTAATTCAAGAAGGTGGGTGGGTGGCGGTCCCCTGAGGTACCCCACACGCGGCCGGCGTGGAATACGTGAGAAATATAGTCGGAGACAATTTCACTGATATCGGTGAAAAGTCACGGCCGTGGCTCGCCGAACGCCTAGTATCGTGACATGACTGATTGCAGTCACAGCGTCACGTACCTGTCCGCCGCCGCCGACCTCGCCTGGACGATCGAACCGGAGGAGATCGATGCGATGGCGCAGGGCCTCGCCCAGCTGCGCGAGCGCGGGGGGCGGTTGTTCATTCTCGGCGTCGGAGGCGGCGCGGGCCATGCATCGCATGCAGTGAACGACTTCCGCAAGCTGTGTGCGGTCGAGAGCTACGCCCCCACCGACAACGTCTCCGAGTTGACCGCGCGAACCAACGACGACGGTTGGGAGACCTCCTTCAGCGGATGGCTCGAGGTCTCGAGACTGTCCGAGCATGACGCGCTGCTGATCTTCTCCGTCGGCGGAGGATCGCGCGAGCACAACGTCTCCACAAACCTCGTTCGCGCGATGGAGGCGGCGCATGCTGTCGGTGCTTCCATTTACGGCGTAGTCGGGGCTCCCGGAGGGACGGTGGCCGAACTCGCGGACGTCGCGATCCGGATCGAACCGCCAGCGGCGCTGCGCACACCCTTGGTCGAGTCCTTTCAGGCCGTCGTCTGGCATGCCCTCGTGTCACATCCGGATCTCGCCATCAAACAGGGCCACTGGGAGACGCTGGCTGCCGATGCCAAGCCGTGAGCAGTGGCGGCTGGTCGATCTCACCGCGCGACGGGCCGCTCAGGCTGATCTCCGCGACGGCAGACGGGCAGGCTGACAGTAGGCGCTCGGCCGTCTTTCTCGATCGCGACGGGGTGCTCAACGAGCTGATCGTCGATCCGCTCACAGGGCGTGGCGAGTCCCCGTTGGCAGTCGAGGAGGTGCGTCTGCGGCCCGGAGCCGCGGCCGCCGCTGCTGAGCTGTCGGCGGCGGGCTATGCGCTCGTGTGCGTCTCCAATCAGCCTGCCGCCGCCAAGGGGACAGTGTCGCTCGCTGGGCTGATCGCAGTCCACGAGCGCGTCCTCGAGTTGTTGGCGCGGGAGGGCGTGACGCTCGACGCTTCATATCTGTGTCCGCACCACCCCGACGGAGTGTTCGACGGGCTCGCCGGCGCGTGCGCCTGTCGCAAGCCGGCACCGGGGATGCTGCTCGCGGCGGCGAGCACGCTCGGGCTCGATTTGAGCAGCTCGTGGATGGTGGGAGACACCAACGCGGATATCGCCGCTGGCATGGCAGCGGGGTGCCGGACCGTACTGCTGCTCAATCCTGACAGTGAGCACAAGCGTTTGCAGGCATTAAGCGCCCACGCGGCGGTGGGAAGCCTTGCGGAGGGCATCGTCGAGATGGGGATGAAGTAGTCAGAAACATTCACACCAAGGCGTTCTCGTTATGGTGCGCGCCAGCAAGGGATTTTCATCATGCTCGATCACATCTCGACACGGATATTCGCCGATGGCGCCGACCTCGATGGCATACTGGCCCTCGCGGCAGATCCACGCATTTCTGGGTTCACCACAAACCCCACACTGATGCGAAAGGTCGGTCTCACGGACTACGGGCGCTTCGCGCAGGAACTGCTCGAGCGTGTGACCGCCCACCCCATCTCATTCGAGGTATTCGCCGACACGGCAGATGAGATGCGCCGCCAGGCTCACACCATCGCCTCTTGGGGAGAGAACGTCTACGTCAAGATACCTGTCACCTCGACCACCGGCGAGTCGATGGCGCCGCTTGCCAAGGATCTCTCCGAGGGTGGAGTGAAAATCAACGTCACCGCGCTGTTCACCCCTGGCCAGGTGGAATTAATCGCCGTCGCGGTTGCGGACGGCGCTCCCTCTTATATCTCGGTGTTCGCCGGACGTATAGCCGATGCTGGGGTCGATCCGATCCCGATAATCACCCGCTCGCTCGAGATTATGACGCAGGCACCCCACGCGGAGTTGATCTGGGCTTCGCCGCGCGAGATCCTCAACCTCGTGCAGGCCAACGACGTTGGCTGTCACATCATCACGATCACCCATGACCTGCTCAAGAAGCTCGACGGGCTCGGCAAGGACCTCGGCCAGTTCTCGCTCGAGACTGTGCAGATGTTCCACGACGACGCTGCGGCCGCGGGCTTCACCCTCTAGTGATGACGACGCGCAACCGCATCGGACCCAGCCAAGCGGCATGCCTGGAGCCGTCGTGAGGCGGGCCTGCATCACCGGTGGAGCCGGGTTCATCGGCAGCAACCTCGCAGATCGCCTGCTCGACCGTGGCGTCGAGGTAGTGATCGTCGACGACTTCAGTACCGGTCGCCATGAGTTCGTCGCGGATGCGGCCAGCGCCGGGGCGATGGTCGTGGAGGCCGACGTCCTCGACCGGGGCGCGCTGGAGAACGCCGTCGAGGGCTGCGACTGGGTCTTTCACCTGCAGGCCAACGCCGATCTGCGCCGGGGCCTTGACCATCCCAGGCGCGATCTGGAGCAGAACACCATCACGACCTCCAACGTGCTCGAGGCGATGCGCGCGAGGGGCGTGCGCCAGATCGTGTTCTCCTCGACCGGGTCGGTGTACGGCGAGCCGGAGGTGTTCCCCACCCCAGAGGACGCGCCGTTCCCGATTCAGACCTCGCTGTATGCGGCGTCCAAGCTGGCCGGTGAGGGGCTGATCTCGGCCTACGCAACCGGGTTCGACTTCACGGGCGTGATCTGCCGGTTCGTGTCCGTGCTCGGCGAGCGCTACACACACGGGCACGTGTTCGACTTCTATCGCGCGCTCAAGCGCGACCCCACGCGTCTGCGGGTGCTTGGCGATGGACTCCAGGAGAAGTCCTACATGCACGTCCAGGACTGCATCGCCGCGATCCTCACCGCGGTCGAACGCCACGAGGGGGAGTCGGGCGCGCACGTATACAACCTCGGCACCGAGGAAACGCTCGTGGTCGACGCTTCGGTTGCGCTGATCGCCGATCACCTCGGCGTCGCGCCCGAGATCGAGCACGCGGGCGGACGGCGCGGATGGGTCGGCGACAGCCCCCTGATCCGGCTCGACACAACCCGTATTCGCTCCCTCGGGTGGCGCCCGCAGCTGACCATCGAGCAGGCGGTCGTGCGCACGCTGGAGTGGTTCGACGCAAACGAGTACGCGTGGCGCGAGCCTGATGTCGAGGGCGCGCTGTCGATCGGCTCGGAGCGAGCACGATGAGCGTCATCTTCAGCCGCGCCCCGCTTCGGATCTCGCTCGGAGGCGGCGGCACGGACCTCCCGTCCTACTACCGCGAGCACGGGGGCTTCCTCGTCTCGGGCGCGATCGACAAGTACGCCTACATACTCACCCACACCACCTTCCAGCGTCGCTACCGCATGAAGTACACCGAGCTGGAGGAGGTCGAGGAGATCGGCCAGATCCGCCATCCGATCCTGCGCGAGAGCCTGCTGCGCCACTGGCCCGGCAGCCCGCTTGAGATCGCCTCCGTCGCCGACGTGCCCGCGGGCACCGGCATGGGCTCATCGGGGGCCTACACCGTCGCGCTGCTGAAGGGCCTCGCGCGCGCACGCTGCACCGCGATCACGCCCGGCGCCCTCGCCGAGGCGGCGTGCGAGATCGAGATCGACGTGCTCCGCGAGCCCGTCGGCAAGCAGGACCCCTACGTCGCCGCTCACGGCGGCATCTGCGCCTACACGTTCAACCCCGACGGCAGCGTGGACGTGGAGCCGCTCGAGCTCGAAGCGACGACGCTCAGGCGGATGCGTGACCAGTTGCTGCTGTTCTACACCGGCGAGGCGCGCTCCGCGTCGCACATGCTCGCCGACCAGGACACGCGCTCCAAGGCGGGCGACGAGCAGATGCTGCAGAACCTCCACCGCACGAAGGAGCTCGGCAGAGAAAGCTACGAGCTGCTCAGAGCCGGGCGCCTGGAGGAGTACGCGGAGCTGATGCACGAGCACTGGGAGCACAAGCGCGGGCGCTCGCCCGGGATGAGCGACGAACGGATCGACATGCTGTACGAGATCGCTCGGCGCACCGGCGCCATCGGCGGCAAGCTCGTCGGCGCGGGCGGCGGCGGCTTCCTGCTCGTGTACACGCTGCGACCCGAGGAGACGAGGCAGGCGATGGCCGAGGAGAACGCGCCCGAGCTCGCGTTCGACTTCGAGTTCAGCGGCGCGTACGCGAGCGAGACGCATGAGTAGACGCGGTTTGAAGGTCGCGGTGCTGGGCTGTGGGCAGATCGGCGCCAAGCGGGCGCAGGCGCTCGCAGCGCACGACGAGCTCCTCGGCTGCTGCGACCTCAACGGCGCCGCAGCCGCGGAGCTGGCGGCGCGCCACGGCGCGCGAGCGTGCGCCACGCCGCGCGAGCTGCTGGCGCTCGACCCCGAGGTCGTGGTCGTCGCTGCCGTCCACGATCAGCTCGCGGGGCTCGTCGAGCAGGCGCTCGCCGCCGGCGCGCACGTGCTGGTGGAGAAGCCCGCGGGCATCTCCAGCGCCCAGATCGAGCGGCTGATCGAGTGCCAGCGCGCCAGCGGGCGACTGGTGAAGGTCGGCTTCAACCACCGCTTCCACCCCGGGATCGCGCGCGCCGCGCAGGAGGTCCACAGCGGGCGCCACGGCGAGCTGATGCACGTGCGCGCACGCTACGGCCACGGCGGGCGCCCCGGGTATGACCGCGAGTGGCGCGCCGACCCAGCACGATCGGGCGGTGGCGAGCTGATCGACCAGGGCATGCACCTGCTCGACATCAGCAACTGGCTCGCCGGCCCGCTGCCCGTGCACTCCGCGCTGCTGCGCACCCAGTTCTGGGATGCCGAGGTGGAGGACAACGCCGCGCTGATGCTCGGCGAGGGCGGCGTGCGCACCGCCCCGTGGGCGATGCTGCACGTCAGCTGGACCGAGTGGAAGAACATGTTCTCGCTCGAGATCTACTGCCACACGGCGAAGATCCAGGTGGACGGGCTCGTGCGCTCCTACGGCCCGCAGCGACTGCGGATCTACACGATGGGGCCAGAGCTCGGGCCCCCGGCGCTTGAGCAGGTCGACTATCCCGCCGAGGATGGGTCGTGGGTCGCCGAATGGGAGCACTTCGCCGAGGCGATCGTGGCCGGCGACGGTCGGCCGCTGCTCGGCGACCTGCGATCCACGCACGACGCCTGGGAGCAGGTCGAGGCGGCGTATGAGGCCGGCGGCTACGCGAGCATGCGCACACCCGCGACGCTCGGGTAGACAGGGGCGAGCGAGTGGACACCCTCGGAGCATCCGCGCCGCCGCCGATCGGCGTGATCGGCCTGTGGCACCTGGGCAGCGTGATCGCCGCGTGCCTCGCCGACGCCGGCAACCGCGTGATCGGCATCGATCCCGACCCCGCGGTCGTCGCAGGACTGAGCGCCGGACGCCCACCGATATCCGAGCCGGGGCTCGAGGAGCTGATCGCCCGGAACGCCGAGCGCCTGAGCTTTGTCACCGATCCGCACGCGCTCGCGCAGGCGCGCTGCGCGTGGCTGACGTTCGACACGCCCGTGGACGACGACGACGCCGCCGATGTCGAGTGGGTGCTCGAGCAGGCCGTCCAGCTGCTCGCCGGGCTGGCGCCCGGAGCGCTCGTGATCGTCTCCTCGCAGCTGCCCGTCGGCAGCATCGCGACGCTGCAGGAGCGCTGCGCTGAGGCTCGCCCGCAGGCCCACCTGCGCTTCGCATGCGTGCCGGAGAACCTGCGGCTCGGTCGCGCCCTGGACTCGTTCCGCGAGCCCGACCGGATCGTCGCCGGCGTGAGCAGCGAGGCCGACCGCGCCGAGCTGGCCGAGCTGCTCGCCCCGTTCAGCTCCGAGGTGCAGTGGATGCGCGTGGAGTCCGCGGAGATGACCAAGCACGCGCTCAACGGGTTCCTCGCCACGTCGGTCGCGTTCATCAACGAGATCGCCGCGATCTGCGAGTCCGTGGGCGCCGACGCGGAGGAGGTCTCGCGCGGGCTGAAGAGCGAGCGGCGCATCGGACCGCGCGCCTACCTCGGCCCGGGCGATGCGTTCGCCGGCGGCACCCTCGCGCGCGACATAGGCTTCCTGCGCGCCCTGGCAAAGCGTGAGAATCTGCCCGCGCACGTGTTCGCGGGCGTCGCCGAGGGCAACGCCGCCCACAAGCACTGGACCCGCCGCAAGCTCCTGCAGCTGCTCGGCGACGCGGATGCCCGTGAGCAGGACTCACTGCTGGGTACGCGCGTGGCGATCTGGGGTCTGACCTACAAGCCCGGCACCGACACCCTGCGCCGCTCCAGCGCAATCGAGCTGTGTCGCTGGCTGGTGTCGGTCGGCGCGACCGTGCGCGCCCACGATCCCGCTGTGAGCGCGCTGCCACCGGACCTCGCCATGAAGATGGAGTTGTCCCCGAGCGCGCTCGAAGCGGCGGGGGAGGCCGACGTGCTCGTCGTGTGCACCCCCTGGCCCGAGTATCTCGAGGTGCCGGTCGAGGAGACGCTCTCAGCGCTCGCGGCCCGACAGGTGATCGACGCGGCGGGAGCCCTGAGGGAGACCCTTGGGGCCCGCGAGGATGTGCGCTACATGCGCGTCGGCTCACCTTCGGAGATCCGCGCGAGCCCGCACCCCGGCGCGACGCTCGCGCGCGAGGCGCAGCGATGAGCGCGGAGTTGAGCGGGCGCACCGCCCTGATCACCGGCGCCAGCCACGGGCTCGGGTTGGAGATCGCGCGCGCCTACCTCGACGCGGGAGCCGCCGGAATCGTCGTCTGCGGGCGCGATGAGGACGCCCTCGAGCGCGCGCTCTCAGAGCTGAAAGCTCGCGCCGCGCCCGACCAGAAGGTGCTCGGCGAGCCGGCCGACGTATCCCAGCCGCATGACGTCGAGCGGCTCGTGGAGGTCGCGCTCGCGGGCCTCGGAGAAATCACGATCCTCGTCTCCAACGCCGGCGTATACGGACCCAAGGGCACCATCGAGCAGGTGGATTGGTCTGAGTGGACGCGTGCGATCGAGATCAACCTGCTCGGCTCCGTGCTGCCCGCACGTGCCCTCGTGTCTCACTTCGGCGAGCGTGGCTACGGCAAGATCGTCCAACTCTCCGGCGGCGGAGCCACCGGCCCGCTGCCCGGGCTGAGCGCCTACGCGGCCTCCAAGGCGGCGGTCGTGCGCTTCGCCGAGACGCTCGCCGAAGAGCTGCGCGAGCGCCACGTCGACGTCAACGCGATCGCGCCGGGCGCGCTCAACACGCGCATGCTCGACGAGGTGCTCAGCGCCGGAGCGCAGCGCGTCGGCGAGGACTTCTACCGGCGTGCGCTGGAGCAGCAGCGAAGCGGCGGCGTGCCGCTTCGCAGGGGCGCCGAGTTGGCGGTCTTCCTCGGCTCCGCAGCCAGCGATGGCATCACCGGCAAGCTGCTGAGCGCCGTCTGGGATCCATGGGCGGATCTTCCTCGCCATCTCGCGGATCTCGCATCGGACGTCTACACGCTGCGCCGTATAGTGCCCGGCGATCGGGGACTGGACTGGGGAGAGGTGTGAAATGCCGCCAACCGACATGCCCCCGGTGTGCATCCTCGCGGGTGGACGCGGCACGCGTTTGGGCGAGCGCGCGGGCGGTCTGCCCAAGCCACTCGTCGAGGTCGCCGGCGAGCCGTTTCTGATCCACCAGTTGCGTCTGATCGGGAGCCACGGGGTGGGCAGGGTCGTCATCTGCGTGGGCTACCGCGGCGAGATGATCGAGTCGCGCATCGGGCGAGAGCGATTTGGGATCGAGATCGCCTACTGTCACGACGGCCCCGGGCTCGACGGCACGCTTGGCGCCATCCGCCGCGCGCGTCCGCTGCTTCCAGAGCGATTCCTGGTGCTCTATGGGGACACGTACCTGCGCGTCGACTACGCAGCGGCGGCACGTGCGTGGCGCGAGAGCGGACAACCCGCGCTGATGGTGGTGCTGCGCAACGAAGGTCGCTGGGACACGTCCAACGTTCGCTACGAGCACGGCCTGGTAACCGCGTATGACAAGCACGCGCCCACGTCCGAGATGCACTGGATCGATTATGGGTTGGGTGGGCTGTGCGCTACGACACTCGAGTGCGTGGCCGCGTCCGAGACGGATCTCGCGGTGCTCTACAGAGAGCTCGCAAAGCGGGGAGAGCTGTGTGGCTTTCCGGCGGACGAGCGTTTCTACGAGATCGGCACGCCCGCCGCGCTGGAGGAAACCGAGGCTTTCCTTCGCCCCCCGGCACCCACGCTCCCGTGAGTTCCGCCGACGTACATCGGCGTTCGGTTTCGTGGCGAGCGCGCCTCGTCGACGTGCGTGCAGTCGCCTGGATCGTGCGCTTCTATTTCCGCCACATAGCCGACCGCAAGATCGCGTCGTATTCGAGCCGCGCGGTCACTCACAGCTACGGCGGCAATGAGCTCACCATCTCACTGCAGGACCCGGTCGCGGAGGAATGGTACGACCACGATTGGCCGCTCCCAGCGGAGCTCGCCTGTCTCGGCGAGTCGCGACTCCGCCCTGATGCGACCGTATTCGACCTCGGCGCCCACCAGGGCGTCGTCGCGCTGATGCTCGCGCGGATGGTGGGAGCGGACGGGCGCGTGATCGCCGTCGAGGCTGAGCGGCACAACTACGAAGTCGCATGCACGAACAAGGTGAACAATCACGCGTCCAACCTGCAACTCCTCCATGCCGCCGCCGCATCGGCCGACGGGTCGGTGTACTTCAGGGGAGGGCTCAACGGCGCGGTGGCAAGCCACGGCCGCCTCGGGCTGGCCCGTCTGCCCTCCGTCAGCGTCGATGGCCTGGCCGAGCGTTTCGGGGTGCCCGATGTGGTGTTTGTCGATGTAGAGGGGTATGAGCACGAGGTGCTGCGCGGTGCGCGTCTGACGATCGACGCCGGGCGCACGGACTTCTTCGTGGAGGTGCACGTCGGACATGGCCTGGAGGCCCTGGGCGGCTCGGCCCACTCCGTCGTCGATCGCTTCGACCCCGCCCGCTTTCGGCGGCTTGTCAGCCCTGCGTTCAGCGAGCTCGAGGATCACGAGTTCCGCGAGCTCCAGGAGCATCCTGAGCTGCTCGGCGATCGGTTCTTCTTGATTTGTCTCCCGGTGCACCGCGGCGATGTTCAAGCCGCGCGCCGCGCGTAGACGCCGCGGCGCATCGCGAGCGAGTGGCGCAGGTCGACACCGCTTTACCCGAGCCCGCTGCGACCCCCCCGTTGCACGCCACCGGGAAGCCGAGGTTCTCGTCGATCTGCACCACTTGCACCGACGGCCACTCCGCGCGCAGACGCGCACATCTATCGACATTGGCATGCGAGCAACGCAGGCGTGGGGTCAGCGCTTGCTACTGGTAGTCGGAAACGAAAAAGCGAACAAATCACAACGAATCACTCGGCTTATTCAGCGCGTGGCGCCTGTGGGGAAATCGGCCCACACACCGCTGGTAGCTTCCGTCGCATGCTGCTGCCGAGGACAAGCCTCACCACGCGCACGTCCTGCCGAGTGTGCGGGTCCTCAGCACTGGTGCCCGTGCTGTCTCTGGGCGATCAGTACATCGCAGGCGCGTTCGCCGAGCCGGGAGGGGAGGAGCCGGTGGCACGGCGCATCCCGCTCGATCTCGTCAGATGTGACATGACCAGCAACGAGGAGGGGTGCGGTCTGGTGCAACTCCGTCACACCGTCCCCGGGGCGATTCTCTACCGCTCCTATTGGTACCGCAGCGGCGTCAACCGGACGATGACGAGCAACCTGCACGAGATCGCCGCGCAGGCGGAGGAGATGGTGGGCCTGCATCCCGGGGACCTGGTCATCGACATCGGCTGCAACGACGGCACGCTGCTCGACGGATACGGCGCATCCGATCTGAAGTACCTCGGCTTCGACCCGTCAGACGTCGGTCGCTACGCGGTCGCCAAGGGGTATGACGTGGTACGGGATTTCTACTCATACGAGCACCTGCGCCAGCGGCACATGGACCGCAAGGCGCGGATCATCACCAGCATCGCGATGTTCTACGACCTCGAGTATCCACGCGCGTTCGTCGAAGGCGTAGCACGGGCGCTGGCCGACGACGGCGTGTGGGTGATGGAGCTCCACTATCTCCCTTCGATGCTGGAGATGAACCAGTTCGACGCGATCGTGCACGAGCACCTCGAGTACTACTCGCTGGCCGTAATCGAGCGCTTGCTCGGCGAAGCGGGCCTGCGCGTGGTGCGTGCTTCGCTCAATGACATCAACGGAGGCTCGGTGCGCCTGTTCATCCGCAACGCCGCGCGCTTCGCGCCCGAGGGCGAGGATGCCGAGACGCTTCAGCAGCTGCGCGTGAAGGAGTTCGAGATGGCGCTCGACGCGCCAGAGCCCTACGAGCGCTTCGCCGCCGCGACCGAGCGGGTGCGCACCGATCTCGCGAATGTCTGCCGAGGGCTGGTCGATGAAGGCAAGACGATTCACATCTACGGCGCGTCCACGAAGGGAAACACCATCCTGCAGTACGTGGGGATCGATCGCTCGCTCGTGCCGTTTGCGGCCGACCGCAACCCCGACAAGCACGGCTCGGAGACGATCGGTACGAAAATCCCCATCATCAGCGAGGAGAGCTCACGAGAGCTGCAACCCGACTATTACCTCGCCCTGCCGTGGCACTTCCTGGACGAGTTCCTCGATCGAGAGCGTGAGTTCCTCGAGCGTGGGGGCCAATTCATCGTGCCCATGCCACAGGTGCACATGGTGTCGAACACGCGCGAGGTGGAGCCCGTTTCGCAGGCGGATTCATAGACGCGTGTCGGGGCTGGGCCCATGACGATGCGCATCGGAATACTGAGTACCTGGAACACCCGCTGCGGGATCGCGGAGTACTCACGTCACCTCGCCGACGCGCTGCGCCGCGCGGGCGACGTGGAGGTGACTGTGTTCGGGTCGCGCAATTTCGGTGAGCGAGCTCTGTCTCCTCCGGAGGACTGGGTCGAGCCGGCCTTCGACGTGCAGATCTGGCATCCGGAGCACCGCTTCGACCTCGACGTGGAGACGATCCTGCAGCAGGATCTCGACGTCCTGCACGTCCAATACAGCAACCTCTTCTACGATCGTGGGCGGCTGATCGAGCTGCTGCGCCGCTTCCCCGGTGTCACAGCTCTCACCTATCACGACAAGGGTGGCGCGCTCTCCTTTCCCCACGAGCTGCCAGACCTGCTTTATGCCCACCGTGAGGACGTGGGGGTCGGGCCGCGCCGGCTGATTCCTCAGGGCATCGACCTGCGTCGTCCTGTAGTCAAGACCTTCGGCCTGGGTCGCTCGCGCTTGGACATCATCGCGGCGGTGTGTGAGCGAAACGACTGGGACTTCCAGCACAGCTTCGGCGAGGACCGCTGGTTGGAGAGCGAGGAGCTGTTCGCGTGGCTGCGCGACTCCGACGCGATCGTGCTCTGGTACGACGACGACCCCCGCTCCGGCGGGAGCGCAGGCGCGCCGCTGGCGATCGGAACGCGCCGGCCGGTGTTCGTCAACGACACGGAGTGGTTCCGAGATCTCCCTGAGCGCACGTCGAACCTGCGCAAGCTGCACACCCCGGCGGAACTCGAGCTGGCGATGCAGGAGGCGCTCAGTAACCCCTACGCCGAGCAGCGGACCTGGGAGGGCGTCGCCCAGACCCTGTTGCGAGACTTCCGCGAGGCGCGCCGGAAGCCTCCGGCTCGAGTGCCGAGAACGAGCGACGCCGTGCGCGGGCGGGTGTTTGTGACGCTCGACCACAAGCCGCTTCGCCGCGTACTGCGCCAGGTCAAGTCCCTCGCGCCCGGCGTGTGAGCGCTAACCCCCATCCGGCGCCGCAGTCAGTGCAGGCAGGCGCGGGCGAGTCAGACGCGGACCTGCTCGACACTCCGCAGGCGGGCGCCACGGCGATTCGCGGAGGCGCTGTTCGTATCGCCGGCTATGTGATCGCCGTACCCACCAACGTGCTCGCCTCCGCGCTGCTGCTGCGTCACCTCGGGGTGCTGGCCACGGGCGACTACGTGACCGTGCTGTCGCTCGTCACGCTCGCTGGAGGCATCACCGACGCGGGGCTCGCGACGATCGGCGTTCGCGAACTGAGCACGCTGCCCGCGCTCGTCGCACGACATTTCTTCCAAAGCCTGTGTGGCCTGCGGCTGGTGTTCATCTTCGCCGGGATGGCGTTGGCGTTGGGCTTCGCGACCATCAGCGGATATCGCTCGACGATGATTCTCGGCACAGCCCTCGCCGGCGGCGGCTACGTGTTGCTGACCACGCAGATGAGCTACTCGCTTCCGCTGCTCGCGCAGTTGCGGCTGGGGTGGGTGACTGCGGTCGAAGTGCTGAGGCAGCTCGGCACGGCCGCAGCGATCGTCCTGCTCGTGCTGCTCGGGGCGCCACTGCTGCCCTTCTGGGCCGCGACGATCCCAGCCGGGGTCGCCGCCACGGCCCTGGCGGCGTTCCTGATCCGTCGCGCCATGCCGCTTCTGCCGAGCTTCGACGGGGCCGTCTGGGCGTCGCTGGTGAGGCGCACCCTGCCCTACTCCGTAGCAACCGCCGTCGGTGTCATCTACTTCAGGGTCGCGATCCTGATCATGTCGCACGTCGCAAGCGGAGTGCAGACCGGTTACTTCGGCGCGTCGTTTCGCATCATCGAAGTGCTGTTCGTCGTGCCGCAGCTGCTCGTCGGGTCGATCCTGCCGATCTTCGCCAGAGCGGCACGCGACGATCGCGCGCGCCTGGATTACTCGCTCGGGCGCACCTTCGACGTCTGTCTCCTGCTGGGGCTCGCCACGGGTCTGTTCCTGCTCACCGGCGCAGGCTTTGTGATCGCGGTGATCGCGGGGCCGAGCTTCGCTCCGGCCGTGGGCGTGCTGCAGATTCAGGGAGTCGCGCTGATCGCCACGTTTGTCGGCGCGGTGCTCGGCTACGGCCTGCTCGCGCTGGGCCGCTATCGCGAGATGTTGCTGATCAATCTCGCGGTTCTGCTGCTGAGCGGCGTGCTCACCACAGTGCTCGCATCTGCGGATGGCGCCGTCGGCGCGGCGACCGCCACGACCGCGGTCGAGATTCTCTACACCGTCGCCCTCGCCGTCGCGCTCGTGCGCGTCGGCGCGCGCCCTCGCATATCGCTCAGAGGGATGTCCAGAGCCGCGCTGGCTGCATCAGTGGGTGCGCTTGCGCTGATTCCACCGAGCCTCTCGGACGTGCTCAGGCCGATGCTCGCGCTGAGCGTCTACGGGGTTGGGTTGGTGGCGCTCGGCGCGATCCCGGCTGAGCTGCTCGAGCAGGTCCGCATGCAGCGGCGCTCGCGGGCCGGATAGCGCTGGGCGCGCGTCAGTACCAGTTCGGCCGCCAATGGCCCTTGAAGTTGACCGGCTGGGCACGCTTGCGCAGGGTGCGCGCGGGCACGCCGGCGACGATCTCGTACGGGGCCACGTCCGAGGTGACGACGGCGCCCGCGCCCACGATCGCGCCCTCGCCCACACAGACACCCGGCATCAGCAGCGCGCGCACCCCGATCCAGCTGCCCTGCGCGAGGTGGATCGGCGCCAGGGCCGCTGTGAAGTCAGGGTCGTCGGGCATGTGCGTCGCGGTGAGAAGCGCCGCTTCCCGCGAGATGCTCGCATGCGAGTCCATGCGGATGCCTCCGCGCGCGTCGATGTAGCAGCGCTGTCCGATCGAGCTGCCGGGGCCCATCGACAGCCTCCTGCCAACCCACATCTCCACGTCCAGCGAGATGTTGGCGCTCGAGATGTCGTCGAATTTCACACCAAACGCCGAGTACGCGCGCAGCCGCGCGCCGACCAGAGGTATCCGGTTGACGAAGTGGTTCAGCGCGTAGTCCGGATCCGGGACGATGCCGGTCCTCGCGAACCTGACCAACATCTCTCGACCGGTCACAGTGCGGCGAATATACAGGCAAGCGCCCTGCCGGCAACGGATCTTCGACGATCTGTTTCTCACTGTTGCGAGCTCTCGCCGCACGCAGGTGGCCGCTGATGGTGAAGCTGGAGACATCTGCGCGCATCCTGTGCATTGCGCGGGATTGGACTATTCCCGTGCAGCCTGGAGAAGAGGTGTGCTGCGCTGGTTTGCGGCCGATCGCGACGGAAGCGTTTGCTCTCCCCTCGCAGGCGCGGGAGACTACGACGCGCACCTGACAACACGCGAAGCGAGGAAGTGCATGAGTCCCGAGACGGCGATCGAGCAGCGGATGTCCTTGGAGGACGTCGAGTTGTTGCGTGACAAGCGGATCATCGTCGTAATGCCTGCCTACAACGCGGCGCAGACGCTTGCCTTAACCTGGCGAGACATCCCAGCCGAGTGGGTGACGAGTGTGATTCTCGTCGATGACGCTTCGCTCGATGAGACGGTCACGGTGGCCAAGGCGCTATCGCTCGAGATCATTCACCACCATCGCAACGTCGGTTACGGCGGCAATCAGAAGACCTGCTACACGGCGGCCTTGCGTGACGATGTCGATGTGGTTGTGATGCTCCACCCCGACGGGCAGTACGACCCCAGCCTGCTGCCTTCGCTGGTGCGCCCGATTCTGCGCGGCGAGGCGGACATGGTCCTAGGCTCGCGCTTTCTCGATCCGGGAGGCGCACGGGCGGGAGGGATGCCGTTCTACAAGTACATATCCAACCGCTTCCTGACCTCCGTAGAGAGCAGGGTTCTCGGACAGTCCTTCAGCGAGTTGCACACCGGCTATCGTGCTTACAGCCGGAAATTTCTCGAAACGATTCCCTACCTGCGCAACGCGAACGACTTCGTATTCGACACCCAGGTGATCGCGCAGGCGATCCACTGGCAACAGCGGATCGTGGAGGTGCCGGTCGCGACGAAGTACTTCCCCGAGGCGTCCTCGGCCTCTCTGGAGCAGAGTCTCGTGTATGGCGTCAAGACGCTGATCACGGTCGCACAGCTGGCGCTGCACAGACGGCGGATTTTGCGTTCGCGGCTATTCAGGGACTGACGGGTGGCGTGAGTTGTGGTGCAGTAGCAAGGCGCCCGCGATCACGAGCGGCACCAAGTTGATCAGGTGCGTGACAAGCGCGAAAGACAGCGCCGGGGAGTGGGGTATCCGGTAGGCGTTCAGGGCGATCAACGCCGCACCCTCGAATACGCCCACGGCAGCGGGTGGGGCGGGGAGGATCATGCTCAGCCCGACCGCCACCGTCACCAACACGCCCGCGCTGAGTGAGAGGTGGAGATGGAAGGCAACGGTCACACAGTACGTCGAGACGACGGTGAGCATCCACGCAAGGATCGTCCACAGGAACGCCTCCAGCGCGAGCCCAGGATGGCGTAGCCCGCTGAGGCCGTGCGTGAGCTCGGAGATGGTGTGCTCGAGGCGCTCCTGGGAAAACAGCGACAACCTCCCGAGGGGCCTGAAAAGTATGCGCAGCGGACGATCGCCGAACACCGCGAGAACGATCGCGATGGTCGCGATCAGCACGGCCAGCACGATCGCAGCGACGGCGGCCGCGCCGAACCAGCTCACGTGGGGGAGCCAGGGCTCGGCTGCGAAGAAGATCACGAGAATCGCGAGCACGTCGTAGATGCGCTCGAGCACCACGGTGCCGACGATCTCCACAGGCGAGGTCGTGCTGCGCCGGGTCAGCACCAGGACACGCGCCGCCTCCCCTGCGCGCGCGGGCAGGATGCTGTTGTAGAAGTAGCCGATCAGCATCGCGTTCGTGACGGTTGAGAGCGGCGGACGACGCCCGCCGGCGAACAGCGAGCGCCATCGGACCGCTCGTGCGACTGCGCTGAGGCCGAACACGCCCAGCGAGGCGATCAACCACCAGTAGTCGCTCCTGCGTATCGCCCTCCAGGCCAAGGTGAGGTCGATGTTGCTGAACGCCACGTAGGAGAAGACGAGCGTAACGATGACCGTCACGATGTTCATGAGTAGGCGCGGCCGTCTGAATCGCCTGCGCGACACAGCGAGGACGCGCCGCTCTGTGGCCGTCGTGGTCGGCTCTCCGTTCTGGACCAGTTGTTCGTCCATGAGCGTCGTCCCAAGCTAGACGATGCTCAGCGCTGCGGCCACGCGTCGATCGCAGCGACGGCCGGTGCTCGTGCCGATATGGATCGCATATCGCCGTGCGACCTACGATGCTGGGGTGAGCATCCTCGCCAGCAAGATATGAGGCTTCGTCTCTATCACCACTCCGATGGCGCCCGTGTTGCCTACCGCGAGCTCGGCACGGGGCCGCCACTCGCGCTGCTGCATTCGGGTCTGCTCTCGCACAAGGAGTGGGAGCCCGCGGTCGAGCAGCTCACCGATCGCTTCCGCGTTGTGCTCCCCGACCTGCCACTGCACGGAGACTCCGAGGACCGTCCGCGCCACCCTTACACGCTCGACTGGTTCGCCGACGTGCTCAGCGGCTTCGCTGCCGAGGTGCTCGGTCCAAAGCCGCTGCTGGCCGGCCACGGCGCCGGGGCGGAGATAGCTCTGCACTCGGTCCTGTCCGGGCGCGTGAAGCCCGCCCGGCTCGTCGTGATGCCCAATCGCCTGCACGCCGTGCCGGTCGCCCGCCAGGCGCGCTTCGCTTGGCGCATCGCCGCTGGGGCCGCTGTCGTGCCTGGGTTGGACCGCGCGCTCTCTTACGCAACCCATGCGGTTTTCACGCCGCAGCGCGGGCTGCGACTCTCCGCGCGCGCCAACCCCGCCGCGTCCGACCTCTTCCGGCATGCCTTCGCCGACGTTCCCGGCAATTCCAGCCTGGCGCGCTCGTGGGCGAAATGCGCGCGCGCATGGCCGCGAGGCCCGCAGGCCCATCTGCTCGAGCTGTACCCCCGCCTGGACATGCCCGTGCTGCTGCTGTGGGCCGACGAAGATCGGCTGCATCCGCTCGCGCCCGCTGAAGAGGCGCTCGCGCTCCTGCCCCGCGGCCAGCTGCGGGTGCTCGCGAGCACGGGTTTCCTGATGGCCTACGACGACCCCGTCGGGCTCGCACGGGAGCTCGCGGCGTTCTGCGGATAGGGTTCGGCGCGCCAAAGTCCGTGTCACGAGGAGACCAAATGCCATCCGAGCAGCAGTTGTGGGGCGCAGAGACAACCAAGGCCGTCGAGAACTTCCCCATCTCCGGCGAGACCGTGCCAGCATCGGTCGTGCACTGGCTCGCTCGCATCAAGGGCGCCGCCGCTGTCGTCAACGGCGAGCTCGGCCTGCTCTCCAAGCGCAGCGCCGCGCGCATCCACAAGGCCGCAGCTGAGATCGCCGCCGGCAAGCACGACAGCCAGTTCCCCATCGATGTCTTCCAGACCGGCTCGGGCACCTCGACGAACATGAACGCCAATGAGGTCATCGCCAAGCTCGCCGGCGACGGAGTACACCCCAACGACCACGTCAACATGGGCCAGTCCTCCAACGACGTGTTTCCCTCGGCGGTGCACCTCGCGGCGCTCGACGTTGCCCAGAACGAACTGCTGCCGGCGCTCAAGCTGCTCGAGCGCTCGTTCGCAAAGAAGGCGAAGAGCTTCCACAACGTGGTCAAGGCGGGGCGCACACATCTGATGGACGCCGTGCCGGTCACCGTTGGGCAGGAGTTCGCCGGCTACGCCGCGCAGATGGCCCTCGGGCAGGAGCGCGTGCGGGCTGCTCTGATCCACGTGGGACAGATCCCGCTCGGAGGCACTGCCACCGGAACGGGCCTCAACACGCACCCGAAGTTCGCCGAGAAGGTTCGTGCGCGCCTGAAGAAGGAATCCGGCCTCAAGCAGATCGCCGCGCCGCTCGACTCGTTCGAGGCGCAGGCCAACCGCGACGCGCTCGTCGAGCTCTCGGGCGCGCTGAAGGTGATCGCCGTGTCGCTCACCAAGATCGCCGGCGACCTCGCGCTGATGGGTTCGGGCCCGCGGGCGGGTATTGGCGAGCTGTTTCTGCCCGAGTTGCAGAAGGGCTCCTCGATCATGCCCGGCAAGGTCAACCCGGTGATCCCAGAGGTGGTTCTGCAGGTGTCCGCGCAGGTGATCGGAAATGACACCGCGGTCACCGTCGGCGGCCTGCAGGGACAGTTCGAGCTGAACGTGCGCATACCGCTGATCGCGCGCAACCTGCTCCAGTCGCTTGGGCTACTGTCCAGCGCGGCGAGGGTGTTCGCCGAGAAGTGCGTGGATGGCGTCCAGGTCAACAAGGCCGGCACCGATGCCTCCGCGGGCGCGACGTTGGCCGTTGCGACGGCGCTGAACGGCGCTATCGGCTACGACAAGGCCACCGTGATCGTCAAAAAGGCCACCGCCTCCGGGCGTCCTCTGCGCGAGATCGCGCTCGAGGAGGGAGTCGACGCGAAGTTGTATGACGAGACGATTGACCTGCGTAGGATCGCCCGAGGCAATCAGCAGCCCTGAGCTCATGAAGTGAGAAACAACAGGAGCGACATAGGTTCATGTCGCTCCTGTCACTGTGGCGGGCGGTGGATTGATTCACAGGCGCGCTGATACGTTCCAAACCTAGTCATGGGGCGCTCGATGCGACTACCGGCGCGCGCACGCGAGTGGGCGTCAGACCCGGTCAATCTCGCGCTCCTCGGCGTCTTCCTGCTCGCGTCGGTGTTCTATGTCTGGCGTGCGACCCTCGCGTCTCCTCTGGATCTCTATGGCGGAGGGGAAAGCCAGTACAACCAGTTCGCCGACGCGTTGCTGCACCTGCATCTGTGGGTGGTGCACGTGCCCGACTCGGCGCTTGGGGGCAATCAATATAACCCGGCTCAACGCTCGGCATTTCTCTTCAACTACCCCGACTACTCCCTATACGGTCACTATCTCTACATAACGTGGGGAACGGTCCCGGCGGTGGTTCTGCTCGTACCACTGCACCTGCTCGGCTTCGAGCCGTCGGCGAGCGTGATCAGCACGCCGTTTGCGGTTGTCGGGCTGGGGTTCGCGCTGGCGGCGCTACGCGTGATCCTGCGAGAGATAGGCAATGTAAGCCTGTGGATGTGCGTTCTCGCGGCGCTGACGCTGGCTTGTGCCTCGACTGTGCCCTTCCTCCTACGGTTCCCACTCGTCTATCACGAGGAGCTCGCTGCGGCGTACTGCTTTTCGATGGCCAGCGTTTGGCTCATTCTCCGCATGGTCGTCGACCGTCGCGCGTCTCTGAAGCGTGTGGCGCTGGCGAGTCTCTGCATCGGTCTCGCCGCCGGCTCGAGGATTCCGCTGACGCTGCTGGCGCTGCTGCTCGTGCCCGCGTACGGAGCGTTGCGCTCGATGCATCCGCGCCGGCAGTTGATCGTGGCTCTGGTGGCGCCGCTTGGCGCGTGCATCGTGCTGCTGCTCTTGTACAACCAGGCGCGCTTCGGCAATCCGCTGGAGTACGGCGTGAGGTATCAGATCAACGGGCCGTCCACGTACAACGCGCATTTTGGGGAAATCGGGTTTCTCGCCCCCGGTCTGTGGGCGTATCTGTTCGCTCCCCCGCGCCTGATCGCGATCTTTCCGTTTCTGCAGACCACCTATCCGCAGACCAGCTATCCGTTCGGCCTGCCCGCGCACTACGCGTCGCTCTCGGAAGAGACGGGGGGACTGTTTACGATGGCGCCGATCGCGATCTTCCTGCTGGCGCTGCCGTGGCTGTGGAGGCGTCGTCCGGCGTTGCTGGGGCCGCTTGCGCCGCTCCTGTCCACGATGGCGCTCAGCGCGATCGGCGTAATGCTATTCGTCGCGTACGAGATCTACATCTCCACCGAGCGCTACGAGGCCGACTACATGACGCTGTTGCTGTTCGGTGCGATCGCGGCATGGCTCGTCCTGTCGACCGCCACGCGAGGACGTCGCCGACAGCTGATTCGGGTGGGCGGCGCAATGCTGGCGGTTTGGAGTTGCGCGACAGGGTTCGCGATCAGCGTCGCTGAAATCGAGAGTCATCGCGGCATTTGGCGTGCTGCGGTGAGTCTCGGCTCGCCGCTGTCGACGGCGATGGCCGCCATCGCCGGACATCCGGTGCTCGCGGAGTTGAACGCTCCAACGTTCGAACGCAGCCCCCCCAGTTACTCGAACATTGGCACCGAAGCGACTGGATTCTCGTTGACGGCCACCAGCGAGGTGGATCTCACCATCGTCTCGCCCGACAGTCGCATCGCGACGCTCCTCGCTAACTTGTCCGCTGGCCCAGCGCTTGGAGGCGCACGATTTCTGGAAGTACACCTCAGCGGCGCTGCGCGTGCGAGCTATGGCACTCGAGTGTCCGTCGGTGGGCGGGTGCGGATTCCCGTGTACCTGCGCCGGGGAGTCAACCAGCTCGCGCTTAGCGCGGTGGAAGGCGCGACCAACACCTCTCAGACTGAACCAGAATCGCAGGTGTTGGCCGTCTTCACCCAGCTGTCGCTCGCATCGGGACGCTAGCGCAGCGCGCGCATCAGCCGCGAGACCGCGTGCGCCGCTGGCTTGGCCTGCCCGCCGTAGGTGAACAGCCCCTTCTGATTGAGTCCCTCGATCAGTTTCACGTGCGGCAGCACACGGTGGATCGAGCCGCCGTCGAAGGTGGGGGTGAGGGGATAGTCGCGCAGCAGCCACACGAGCATCGCGCTCAGCTTCGGGTCGGCGGCGTACACCGCGATGTGCGCCGTCAGCAGCTTCGACTGGAAGGCGTAGCTGCCTGCGCTGCCGGCTGGGTTGAGCGTGTTCGATTCCGCGCCGAACTCGCTGATCACGAGCACCTTGCCGGCGAACGTGCGCTCCATCGCCGCCAGCCGGGAGCGTATGTGCGCTCGCAACTGCGCCGGCGAGTCCTTGGGCGAGTCATACCAGCCGGAGTAGTCCGTCTCCGCGATCGCGTCCACGTCGGAGTACAGCGCGCCGGCGTGCTTCGGAGGGTGATCGCCCCACACGTCCAGCGCCGCCATGCGCGTGGGGTCCTGCGTGTGTATCCAGCGCGACAGGTTGCGCACGTAGCGGACCTCCGAGCTGTCGTGTCCGTTGCCGGCGGCCTCGTTGACGAGGTTCCACGCGAAGATCGACGGGTGCAGCTCCGCCGCGAGGATCGCGGTGCGCGCCTGCGCTTCCGCCTGCGCCTCCAGATGGGGTGTGCTCGAGTACCAGTTGCCCGCGCCTTCCACCGGGCCGACCCCCTGCCACACGAGGATGCCCGCCGCGTCGAGACGTTCCAGCAGCGTCGCGTCGAGGGGATGCTGCGCGCGGGCCACGTTCGCGCCGATCGCCTTCAACTCGCTCACGATCGCGCCCTCGTCCCCCGGCGTGAGCGCGTCGCCGTGTCCGCGCGCGTCCTGCTGGATGCTCGCGCCGTGGAGCTTCAGTTGTTCTCCATTTAGATAGATGTGTCCGCCGTGCCACGTCAGCTGGCGCAGGCCGACCCGTGCGGTGTAGCTGCTCTCCGCGCCGGCCGCCACGCTCAGCTGGTAGAGGTCGGGGTGCGTCGGTGACCACAGGGCGGGCTGGGCCACGTCCGCTGTGGCCGTCGCGGTGGCCGACTGTCCGCGGGCGAGCGTCACAGCGTGGAAGCTGAGGGGGATCGTCTGCGCTTCGCGCGCAAGCGACCCCTCGGGGAGCATGGTCCTTTCGGGGCCGTAGTTGCGCACCTGCACGCTCACCTTCACGCGCGCATGCGTCGCGTCTGGCGCGAGCGTCGTTTGGATCGAGGGTCGCGACAGCTCGCTGGCACCCAGCGGACGCACCTCCACCTCGCCGTTCAGGCCGCCCCAGTTGAACCACGTGCGATGGAAGCCCTCGCGCGACTGCGCGCCCGGGTTGCGCCAGTCGATGCGCACCACGACCGTGTGCGTGCCTGCGGCGAGGCTCGCGCGCAGCTCGAACGGCAGGTAGGAGCCCCGGTGCGAGCCCAGCGCGTGCCCGTCCACCCACACGCTCGCCAGGAAGTTCGCCGACTGGAAGCTCAGCGCATACGTGCCGGCGCGCGACGCGTTGAACTTCGTGCGGTACCACGCCACCGAGCCTTCGTAGTTGAGCGTGCCCGCGTGGCCGCTGTAGTGCGTCGGGTCGACCACGTTCGGCACGCTCACCGTCCGCCCCGCGAAGCCGCCGCGCTGCCAGCCGAGCGTTTGGCCGCTGTTCGTCGGGTCGGAGCGCAGCGTCCAGCGCGTCAGCGCCGTGCGCCCGCCCGGGCCTTCGAACAGCAGCAGTTGGCTGGGCGGCGCGTACGCCGTCGCGGCAATGGCTGCAACGGCCAGGCAGGCGAGCGCGACCGCAAGCGATGTTCTCTTCAGCGCGGGCATGTTCTCCTTCAACAACGGGCGCGCGCGTTCAGAGCGCTGCGCCGAACGCCGGCTCGCTCCGCGCGGCGAGCAGCCGCTCCAGCAGCGCGCGCGCGCCGGCCTTGTGCAGGGGTTCGTTCAGGTTGCCGCACTTCGGCGACTGTACGCAAGATGGGCAGCCGCCGGCGCACGGGCACTCCGCGATCAGGCGGTGCGCGTCGTCGCACAGCTCCTCGAAACGAGCGAACGCCGTGCGCGTGATACCGATCCCACCGGGGTGGCCGTCATAAATAAAAATCGTGGGAACCCCAGTCTGAGGGTGGAAATTCGTCGACAGTCCGCCGATGTCCCAGCGGTCGCACATCGCTATCAGCGGCAGCACCGCTATCTGCGCGTGCTCGGTCGCGTGCAGCGACCCCAAGAGCGCCTCCATCGAGAGCTCCTGCGCGAGCTCTGTCGCGTCCAGCTCGAACCACAGCGCCTGCGTGGAGAAGCTCGTGGAAGGGAGGTCGAGCGCCACGATGTCCACCTGCGCGTGATCCACCAGCCTTCGCCGCTGGTAGGCGAGCACCGTGTCCGTCACGCTCACCTCGCCGAACGACAGCGTCACGCCGAGCGCCTCGCGCCGGTCGAGCAGTTTCACGATCTCCGTGTCAGTGTCGCTCTTCGGCTGCGTGTACCAATCGCCGTCGAACGGCGAGACGATCGCGCGGCGGCGCTCCAGGTCCAGCTCGCGCACCTCATAGGAGCGCCCCTGGTGCATGTAGATCGCGCCCTCGTGCACCGTCGAGTGCGCCCGCGCCGCCTCCGTGGTGCCGAGCAGCTCGCCCGAGGACACGTCCACGATCGCAAAGCTCTCCGGCGAGGCCGAGCGCAGCGACACCTCGCCCGCGGGGTAGCCGCCCGGCTGGCGCACCACGTAGGTTCCGCCCGCCACCGTCCCCCGCCGGCGCCGCAGCGCGCCCGCGCTCTCCAGATGCTCCGCGTGGCCCTCCCAGCGCGGGCCCAGGAACTCCGCGTCCTCTGGGCCCAGCGGCCCCTCGTGCGCCGCGCACAGCAGATGCGAGCGGAAGATCGGCTCGCTCTCGTGGTCGAGGATCGCCGCCTCCACCGGCCGGTCCAGGAAGTCTTCCGGGTGGCGGCAGAAGAACTGATCCAGCGCGTCCTCGCCCGCCACGTACACCGCGAGGCCTCGTCCGCGACGCCCCGCGCGGCCCCACATCTGACGCAGCGACGCCACCGTGCCGGGGAACGTCACCACCACCGCCGCGTCCAGCTCGCCGATGTCGATCCCCAGCTCCAGCGCGTCGGTCGTGATCACCGCGCGCAGCTCGCCTTTCATCAGGCGCGCCTCCAGCTCGCGGCGCTGCTGCGGGGTGTAGCCCGCGCGGTAGGGGACCACCAGATCCGCCAGCTCGGCGTCGGTGTCCTGCAGGTCCTCTTTGACCAAACGCGCCAGCACCTCCACGCCCTTGCGCGACTTCATGAAGCAGATCGTGCGCGCGCCGTCGCGCACCAGCCGCGCCAGCAGCTCCGCCGCCTCGCCGAGCGCCGAGCGGCGCGTGCCGAGCTTGTCGTCCGTCAGAGGCGGGTTCCACACCGCGATCCGCCGCTGCGGCGCCGGCGAGCCGTCCTCGTCGATCAGCCGCACGTCCTCCAGGCCCGTCAGGCGCTCCGCCAGCTCCACCGGGTTGGCGATCGTCGCCGACGTCATCAGGAAGATCGGCTCGGTTCCGTAAGCCGCTGCGATCCGGCGCAGACGGCGCAGCACGTTCGCCACGTGCGAGCCGAACACGCCGCGGTAAACGTGCGCCTCGTCGATCACCACCACCGCCAGGTTCGCGAACAGGTCGGCCCACGCGGCGTGGTTGGGCAGGATGCCCACGTGCAGCATGTCCGGGTTCGTCAGCACCACGTTCGCCGAGGAGCGGATCTGCGCGCGCGCCTCGCGCGGCGTGTCGCCGTCGTAGATCGCCGGGCGCACGCGCTTGGTCAGGCCGAACGACGCCAGGGCGCGCGCCTGGTCCTGCGCGAGCGCCTTCGTCGGATACAGGTACAGCGCGCGCGCACGCGCCTGCTCGCACAGGATGTGCAGCGTCGGCAGGTTGAAGCACATCGACTTCCCCGACGCCGTACCCGTCGTCACGATCGTCGGGCCTTCCGTGGCCGCGTGGATCGCCTGCGCCTGATGGGAGTACAGCCGCTCCACGCCCATCCTCAACAGCGCCGCGAGCACTTCCGGGTGCAGCTGCGGCGGGGTCTCCACGAGGCTGGCCTTCGTCGGCCCTTCGCGCGCCTCGCGCACCAGCCGCCCATCCTCGAGCCCCGCATCGAGCAGCGCGCTCCACGGCTCTGTTTTCCGGTCGAGGGCCACGGACTTGAGATAGTAGGGGCGATGCCCGCCACAGTCGCCGAGCGCTGGGCCGAAGCCCGCACCTTCCACCATTCGCGCTTCTCCGCTCAGCGCTTCGCCGCCGAGCGGACCGCGAGCGTGTCCGTGTGCCTGCCCGCGCGCGAGTGCGCGAGCACCGTGGGTCGCGTCGTCACGGAGCTGGTGGCGCTGCGCGAGCTGGGCGCGATCGACGAGATCGTCGTGGTGGACGCCGCCTCAGAGGACGGCACCGCTGAGATCGCCGAGCGGGCCGGCGCGCGCGTGTTGCAGGAGAGCGAGCTGATGCCCTCGCACGGTCCCGTGCTCGGCAAGGGCGACGCCATGTGGCGCGCGCTGTCGGAGCTCGACGGCGAGCTCGTGTGCTTCCTCGACGCCGACACCGAGGACTTCTCCGTGCACTTCGCCATCGGTCTGCTCGGCGCGCTCGTGTGCGAGCCGGGCGTGTCGTTCGTCAAGGCGTTCTACAGGCGCCCGCTCGGCGAGGAGGGGGCCGTGGGCGGAGAGGGGGGAGGGCGCGTCAACCACCTGCTCGCACGGCCCGCGCTCGCGCTGTTCTATCCCGAGCTGGCCGGCGTGCGCCAGCCGCTCGCGGGGGAGATCGCCGCGCGTCGGGAGCTGCTGCACTCGCTGCCGTTCGCCACTGGTTACGGCGTCGAGGTCGCCATGCTGATCGACGCGTGGCGCGCCGTCGGGCTCGACGGCATCGCGCAGGTGGACCTCGACGAGCACCGCAACCCACACCAGCCGCTGTCCGCGCTCACGACCATGGCCGCCACGGTGCTCGGTGCGGTCGTCCGCCGCGCCCAGCAGGATGGGCGCGTGCACGACGTCGACGTCCCCGCGCTCGTCGAACGGCCCGCGCACGCGAGCGTGGCTGTCACGTGAGCGGTTCCGGCGGTGCGATGAGCTGCCTCGAGGCACGGCGATGAGCGACGGGTCCACGGCGATTCGCTGCCTGTATCTCGACCTCGACGGCACGCTGCTCGGGCGCGGCGCCTCGCTCCTGCACGATGGCGAGGGGCAGGTGTCGATCGACGGGGTGCGCGCCGTGCAGGCCTGCCTGCGCGCCGGCGTGGAGGTGGTGCTGATGTCCGGTCGGCGGCGCACGCAGGTGTTCGAGGACGCTCGTCTGCTGGGGCAGAGCGCGTTCATCTTCGAGGCCGGCGCGTGCGTCGTGCTGGAGGGCGAGGAGCACTGGCTGACGGGCGAGCTGATGCCGGGCGAGCTGAGCATCGCCGATCAGATCGAGCACTCCGGCGCGCCGGCGATGCTGCTCGAGCGCTACGCGGGCTTCCTGGAGTACCACGAGCCATGGCATGTGAACCGCGAAGTCTCACACCTGTTCCGCGGGCTGGTCGACGCCCTCGAGGTCGACGCGCTGCTCGCACAGCACGGCCACGAGAACCTGCGGCTGGTGGACAACGGCGTCGTCAACCGACGCTCTGAGGCGCTCGCCGCGCTGTCGCACGTGCGCGGCTACCACCTCGTCCCCGCCGGAGCCTCCAAGGCGACCGCCGTGGCGTTCCACCGCCAGGCGCGCGGCTACTCGCGCGCGGAGACGTTCGCCGTGGGCGACTCGCGCGAGGATCTCGCCTGCGCCGCGCAGGTCGACACGTTCTGGCTCGTCGCAAACGCCGTCGAGCGTGACCCGTCGATGCGCGAGGCGATCGCCGCCCATGAGAACGTGCGCGTTACCGACGCCGGGCACGGGTCGGGCGTATACGAGGCGGTGATCGCGACGCTCGTCGGCGGGGCCTCCTCCGCCACCTGAGCCGCGAGCGTGTCAGACGGCCGCCCGGTCGTGCGTTCGCACGCCACGGCGCCGACTATTTGGCCAGCAGGTCGAGCGCCTCTTGGTTGCGCTCGACGGCGCGCTTGAGCCGCTTCTGGAAGTCCTTGTCCGCGCGCCGCTTTGCGATGCGTTCGTCGATCGCCGTGCGTATCACCTCTGAGACCGAGGTTTCCTCGGCCATCGCCAGAGCGTTGATCGCGCGAGCCTGATCGTCCTCGAGGCGGAGGCTCATGGTCTTCATGGTGGTCGTGCTCCTTCACTCGGTTTCACCTCAAATCATGGCACATATCAAGATATCTATCAACCTGTATCAGCGGCATCTCGCTACCAAGGCATCATGCTAGAATGATGCCGGATGGTGGGAATCGCAGACTTCCTGCTGGCCGCAGAAGCGGTGCTCGGAATCGACGCCGAGCGCATCGCGAAGGCCACGAGAATCTCGTTAGCGGAATCCGCGCTCGCCGCACCGTTCGCGAGCTTCGAAGGCAACGACCTCTACACCGACCCCATCCAGCGTGCCGCGATCATCGCCTCGCGCCTCGTGCGCAACCACCCGCTCCCCGACGGCAACGGGCGCGTGGCGCTGCTGCTCATGGATCTCTACCTGGAGCAGGAGGGCTTCCGTCTAACCGCCACGCCAGCCGAGATCGACACGGCGTTTCGCGAACTGGCGAGCGGACTCCTCGCCGAGGCGGGGTTCCTCAGCTGGTTGCGCTCACGCGTCTCGCCGACGTGACGCGCGCGGCTGCTCTCCCGTGAGCCGCCGCCACACGCGCCGCCAGAACCCCGGCTGCGGGCGCCTGCGCCACAGCGCCGGCGGAGGCACGGTGGCACGCACGAGCGCCACCCACTCATCCAGTGGCAACTCGCCCGAGATCAGCCGCCCGAGCGCGCCCGTGACCGGCGCGCCCACGCCCGCCGCCTCGAGCGCCTGCGCGAGCAGCGGCACCGACTCCAGCGCCTCCACCGCCTGGCCGATCTGAGCGGGGATCTCGCTCGCCGGCACGCCCGCCGCGAGCAACTCGCCCGCGCGGCGGTTGCGGCTCTCGCGAGCCAGCGCCGTCGCCACCAGATCGCCCGCGCCCGCCAGGCCGATCATCGACTCCGGACGCGCGCCCATGCCCTCCGCGTAGCGCCACACCTCCGCGAAGATGTGCCCCGCGGCGGCGCCCGCCGCGTTCAACCCCTGCGCCTCCGTGGCGCCCGCCGCCAGCGCAGCGGCGTTCTTGGCCGCGCCCGCCAGCTCCACGCCCACGGGATCGTCGGACTGCTCGCACACCACCCCCGCGCGCGTGAACACCTGCGCCAGCGCGCGCGCCAGATCCTCATCGCTGGAGGCCGCCACGAGCCCCGCGCCCGCGTGCACCATCTCCTGCGCGTGCGCCGGTCCGCCCACGCACGCCACCCGCTCGCTGCCGAAGTGCGCGCTCAACACGACAGTCGGCGGCAGGCCCTGAGGCGGCACGAGGCCCTTCGCGACGGACACCACCGCAGTGCGCCTGCCCAACCCCGAAGCGCCCAACCGGTCGATCACCTCGCCCAGGCCACGCGAGGGGACCGCCAGAAACACGTAGTCCGCGCGCGCAACCCCCGCGGAGGCCGGCTCGATGCGCAGATGCGGCGGCAGCTCAACACCGGGGAGGTACGCGCGGTTCTCGCGCTCACGATCGATCGTCGCGGCCTGATCATCAGTGCGCGTCTGCAAAGTCGTGCGCAGCCCGCCACGCGCGAGCAGCACCGCGAGCGCCGTGCCGAACGAGCCGGCGCCGATCACCGTCGCGCGCCTCGCCCCCGGCGTGGGAAGCGAGCGTGCACGTGGAGCCCGCCCGGCCGGGCTGGTTGTAGGCTCGGGCTCGGACATCGGATGAGCGAGCCTAGCGATACACACCAGCCACTCGCTTCATGGCACAACTGGGCCGGCGACGAGCGCTGCACGCCCGCGGTCATCGAGCACCCAGGCTCGCTCGAGGAGATCACCCAGGCGATCGAGCGCGCCGAGCGCGCGGGGCGCGGCGTGCGCGTCGTGGGAGCCGGGCACTCCTTCAGCGACATCGCCTGCACGGACGGCTCGATGCTCGCGCTCGACCGCCTCGACCGCGTGCTCGACGTCGACCGCGCCACGGGCCTCGTGCGCGTGCAGGCCGGCATCACCATCCGCGAGCTCAGCCGCCAGCTGATCTCGCACGGGCTCGCGCTGGAGAACCTCGGCGACATCGACATCCAGACGATCGCCGGCGCGATCTCCACCGCCACGCACGGCACCGGCGCGAAGCTGGGAAACATCCCCTCCCAGGTGAGCGAGCTGACGCTCGTGCTCGCCGACGGCTCCACGCTCGTGTGCTCGCCCGAGCGCGACCCCGAGGCGTTTCGCGCCGCGCGCGTGGGGCTGGGCGCGCTCGGCGTGATCGCCGAGGTGACGCTCCGCTGCGTGCCCGCGTTCACCCTGCGCGGCGTCGACAGGCCCGCGCCGCTGGCCGAGACGCTCGAGCGCTTCGAGGAGTTGGCGCTCGGCAACGACCACTTCGAGTTCTTCGTCTTCCCCCACGCCGAGCACGCGCTCACGCGCACCAACAACCGCACCGACGAGCCGCCGCGCCCCCGCGGGCGGGTCGCCGCGTACGCGCAGGACGTGCTCTTGACCAACACCGCCTTCGGCGCGTTCTGCCGCGTGGGACGCCGCTTCCCCAGCCGCATACCGCAGATCAACCGGCTCGTCACGCGACTCGCCGGCAGCTCCACGCGCGTCGATCGCTCCGCGGAGATCTTCGCCAGCCCACGGCTCGTGCGCTTCACCGAGATGGAGTACGCGCTCCCGCGCGAGCGCACCCCCGAGGCGGTGCGCAGGGTGATGGAGATGATCGAGCAGCGGGGCTTCGCTGTGCCGTTCCCGATCGAGGTGCGCACCGTCGCGCCCGACGACGCCTTCCTCAGCACCGCCGGCGAGCGAGACAGCGGCTTCGTGGCGGTTCACATGTACGAGGGGATGGAGTGGCAGCCGTACTTCCGCGCCGTCGAGGCGATCATGGACGAGCTCGACGGTCGCCCGCACTGGGGCAAGCGCCATTTCCAGACCGCCGCCACGCTTCAGGCGCGCTACCCCCACTGGGACCGCTTCCAGGCCGTCCGCGCACGCCTGGACCCCGACGGACGCTTCGCCAACGCGTGGACCGAGCGCGTACTCGGACCGCTCGGCGCGGCTGACCCGCCGAGCACCGGTCCGGCCGATGACTGACGAGGCCGCATACGCCCGTCTGGAGCGCGCGAGCGCCGGGCTGAGCGCGCCGTTCGCGCTCGTGGACATGGACGCGCTGTGGGCGAACGCGGAGGATCTCGAACGCCGCGCCGCGCGCAAGCCGATCCGCCTCGCGAGCAAGTCGCTGCGCTGCCGCGCGCTGCAGGAACGCGTGCTCGCGCGCGACGGCTTTCGCGGCACGCTCGCGTTCACGCTGCCCGAGGCGCTGTGGCTCGCGTCCCAAGGCGCGGAGGACCTGCTCGTCGCCTACCCCACCGTCGACAGACGCGCCCTCGCGCAGCTCGCGGACTCCGGCGCGCGGATCACCGTCATGGTCGACGACGTCGATCAGCTCGAGCTGATCGAGCGCGCCGTCGCTCCCACGGCCTCGGTGAGAGTGTGCATCGACGTGGACGCCGGCTGGTGGACCCTCGACGGACGGGTGCGCGTCGGCGCCAAGCGCTCGCCGCTGCGCACGCCCGAGCAGGTCGCGGCGTTCGCGCGCGCGGTCCTCGATCGCGATCGCCTGCGGCTTGTTGGGCTCATGGCATATGAGGGGCAGATCGCGGGAGTGGGAGACACGCCCGTCCGCCAGCCGCTGCGTGCGCGTGCGATCCGCGCCATGCAGGAGCGCTCAGCGCGCGAGCTCGCCACGCGTCGCGCGGCGATCGTGGCGAGGACGAGCGAGATGCTCGCCGCCCGCGGCGCGCCGCCGCTGGAGCTCGTCAACGGCGGCGGCACCGGCAGCCTGCACACAACCGCCGCGGAGCCCGCCGTGACGGAGGTGACGGCCGGCTCGGGACTGTACGGCCCCACGCTGTTCGACGCCTACAGCGCTTTCACGCCGCGTCCCGCTGCGATGTTCGCGCTGCCCGTCGTGCGCCGCCCGGGTCGCGGCGCGGTCACGGCGCTCGGCGGCGGCTACCTCGCATCGGGACCCGCGGACGCCGCGCGCCTGCCACGGCCCCACCTCCCAAGCGGTCTGCGCCTCGACCGGCAGGAGGGCGCGGGGGAGGTGCAGACGCCGCTCTTGGGGCGAGCAGCCGACGCCCTGGCGATCGGCGCGAACGTCTACATGCGCCACGCCAAGGCCGGCGAGCTGTGCGAGCGCTTCGCGAGCCTCCATCTCCTCGAAGGCGAGGAGATCGTCGAGGAGGTGCCCACCTACCGCGGTGAGGGACAATGCTTCCTGTGAGCTCCAACGGATCGGATTCCGCACACCCCACGATCGAGAGCACCCTGCGCGAGGTGGTGGAGAAGCTAGCGCCGATCGACCGCACGCCCTGCTCGCCCGGCGAGCGCGAGGCGGCCGACTGGCTCGCCGCGCGGATGCGAAGCATCGAAGGCGTGGACGTCACGCTCGAGGACGAGTCCTCGTGGGGCACGTTCCCTCCCACCACGATCGGCCTCGGCATCGCGGGCATGGCCGCCGCGGCGCTCGTGCTCGGCGGCAGGCGCGCCAAGGGGGCGCTGCTCGCGGCCGCGACGCTCGCCGGCATCGTCGACGAGGCCCAGAACGGGCCGCGCGTCCTGCGACGGCTGGTGCGTCGCAGGCGAGACACGGTCAACCTGCTCGCGCGCGTGGGCGAGTGGGGTGAGGGGGAGCGAGATCGCGGCGAGGAGTCTCAGCTCGGCACCGTCGTGGTGATCGCCCACCACGACGCGCCACAGACGGGCATGCTTTTCGACCAGACCCTGCAGCGCAGGCTGTACGAGCTCGCGCCCGGGGTGCTCGAACGTACCAAGACGCCGCCGCCACAGTGGTGGATCGGCCTCGCGGGACCGTTGTGCACGCTCGCCGGGGCGGCGACCGCTCGCCTGCGCTTCGCCAAGGCGGCGCTCGCGCTCGGCGCGCTCGGCACCGCGCTCGTCGCGGACGTGTGGCGCAGCGACACAGTGCAGGGCGCCAACGACAACCTCTCCGGCGTCGCCGCGATCGTGGCGCTCGCGGAGCTGCTGCGCGAGCGCCCCGTGCCCAACCTGCGTGTGCTGCTCGTCTCCTGCGGCGCCGAGGAGACGCTCCAGGACGGCATCCGCGCATTCATCGCACGCCACCGCCACGAGCTCGACCCCGAGCGCACGTGGTTCGTGAACCTCGACACCGTCGGCTCGCCCCACCTCGCGATGCTCGAGGCCGAGGGGCCCGTGTGGATGGAGGAGTACGCGGGCCCCTGGCTGCGCGACCTCGTAGCCGAGCGCGCCGAGCATCTGGATGTCGATCTGGAGCGGGGCTTTCGCGCGCGCGCGTCCACCGACAGCATCATCCCCAGTCGCGCCGGCTACCCGATCGTCACGCTCGTGTCGATCACCGACTGGCGCAGCCCCGCCAACTACCACCTGCCGAGCGACATCCCCGCGAACCTCGACTACGGCACCGTCGCCGACACGACGCGCCTGGTGTACGAGGTGATCGCGTCGCTCGCCGAGGGTCATGACACGCCTGCCGTCGGGAGCGCCAGCTCGCCTCTGCCATCTTGAGAGGCGATGCCCGAGGGCGACACGATCCACCACGCGGCCGCGCGCATTCGCGCCGTGCTCGACGGCAACGTCCCCGAAGAGATCCTCACCCCGCACCCTCGCCACCGCGGCGAGCGCTGGCCTGAGCGGCTGTCTGGAAGGTCGGTGCGCGCGGTCGACGCGCATGGCAAGCACCTGTTCATCCGCTTCGAGGGCGAGCTCACGTTGCACTCGCACCTGCGCATGACGGGCGCGTGGGGGGTTTACCGCCCAGGAGCGCGCTGGCGGCGCGCACGTCGGCGAGCGTGGCTCGTACTTCGTCACGATGGGTGGGAGGTGGTCGAGTTCGACGGCCCGGTGCTCGAGCTGATGCCCGACTCGCGCACGCGCACCGACCCGCGCCTGTCCGCCCTGGGCCAGGACGTGCTGGGAGCGAGCTTCCACATGGAGCCGTTCCTGCGCCGCCTGCGCACCGAGGACCCGGCGCGGCCGATCGGCGACGCGCTCCTGGACCAGCGCACCGTCGCGGGCATCGGGAACGTCTGGAAGTCCGAGGCGTGCTTCGCCGCCGGCATCGACCCGTGGCGTCCGTTGTCGGACGTGCGCGACGAGGAGGCGATCGCGGTGGTGAGCTTCGCGCGCGAGCGCATGCGCATATCGGCGCGCGAGGGGTCCTCCGCCCGACCTCGCGCCGTGTACGGCCAGGCCGGCCGGCCGTGCCCACGCTGCGGTACGCCGATCCGCAGCGGCGGGCAATGGGAGAACAACCGGCTCACGTTTTGGTGTCCTAGCTGTAGTTCCTGAGTAGGTTGTTCATCCGGGTCTCCTTGGAGGCTGGTTGGTGTCGAAGCCACCAGTCCCAAGGAGGACACCGGATGAAGCTGCACGCTAACGCTGGGCTCAGTCTGAAGGGCCGTCGTTTGCTCGTTGATCGTGTGTTGGTCGATCGCTGGCTGGTGGCAGAGGCTGCCGATGCTGCTGGGGTCAGCGAACGCACGGCCTGCAAGTGGCTCGCTCGCTTCCGTTGTGAGGGCGAGCAGGGCTTGTTCGATCGCTCCTGCGCGCCCAAGGGTTCTCCGTCTCGCACTCCCGAGGAGCGCGTCCAGGTGATCGCGGCGCTACGTCGTCTACGAATGACCGGTGCTGAGATCGCAGAGTGCCTGGATATGGCGCTCTCGACCGTGTCTGGGATCTTGACCAAGATCGGTATGGGCAAACTCGGCCGGATTGGGCTGGAGCCTGCTGTTCGCTATGAACGCTCAAGGCCGGGCGAGCTGCTGCATATCGATGTCAAGAAGCTCGGGCGCATCCACGATGGCGCTGGGCATCGCATCACCGGCAAGCGCGGTCGCTACACCGGGCGACGAACAGACGCTGAGGGCAAGCGCCGCGGCACGGTCGGCTGGGAGTACGTGCACATAGCTATCGATGACGCGACCCGGCTTGCCTACGTCGAGGTGCTCGAGAACGAGCAGGCATCCACAGCGATCGGCTTCCTGCGTCGAGCTATCGCGCACTACGCCAGCTATGGGATCACCACGCAAGCACTGCTCACCGATAACGGCTCGGCTTACCGCTCAACCGTTCACGCGATCGCGTGCCGAGCGCTGCGGATCCGCCATCTACGCACACGCCCTTACCGCCCGCAGACCAACGGCAAGGCAGAGCGGTTCATCCGAACCCTCCTCGGCGGCTGGGCCTACGGCGCCATCTACCGCAACAGCCAACAGCGCAACGCAGCCCTCGCCGGATGGCTCGACTTCTACAATCACCGAAGACCACACGGCGCCCTCAGCCACAGGACACCCCTCGCTCGCCTCAACGAGCTGAACAACCTCCTCAGGTCCTACACCTAGCTGTCAGAGATGAGCTGCGCACGCACGTGCTGTCCGTAACCCCCGTGGTGAACCGACAGGTTGCCTAAACGCGCCCGCCGTGCCAGACAGAGACAACTCGAGCACGGCGCTGTACGCATTCAAAGGGCATAGACAGGGCTGAAGATCGCGCACGGGAGCGCGATGGAATTTCTCCCCATCCGAGTCTAGGTTTGGGACAACGACAACCCAATCACAGGAGGACTCAGGATGACTGCTTCTCATTTCGGCACTCGCATGCGCGTAGCCCTGGTCGCGACCGTCCTGGCGATCGCCTCGCTCGGCATGACCGCGGCTCGCGCCGCGGCCTACCCCAATTCGATGGACGCGCTCGGCGACTCGATCACCCGCGCCTTCAACACCTGCAGCTTTCCCTTCACCGACTGCCCGGAAAACTCGTGGGCTACGGGGACGAAAAGCGCAGTCAACAGCTACTACCTACGGCTGCTCGCGCTCAACCCGGGCATCAGCGGGCACAACTTCAACGACGCCGTCAGCGGTGCCAAAATGGAAGGCCTCAAAGGCCAGGCCGAAAAAGCCGTGTCGCGGAAAGTCGAACTGGTGGGGATCCTGATGGGAGCCAACGACGCCTGCACGTCGAGCATCTCGACGATGACGTCAGTCGCGACGTACCAGTCACAATTCGAACAAGGCATGAAAACGCTCACGACCGGCCTGCCGAGCGCGCAGATCAACATCGGCTCGCTGCCGAACGTCTACCGATTGTGGGAAATCTTCCACACGAACTCGAGCGCAGTGAGTACGTGGAACAGCCTGAAAATATGTCAGTCACTGCTCGCCAACCCGACGTCGTTGGCGAAAGCCGACGAAGAACGACGCCTGCAGGTGAAAACGCGCGAGGAAGAATACGACTCCGCGCTGCAGACCGTGTGCGCGAAATACACGCACTGCAAATTCGACAACAACGCGGGCTTCAAAACGGTGTTCAACACGAACGACGTCTCGACGAGGGACTACTTCCATCCGAGCATCGAAGGCCAGGCGCTGGTCGCCGGCGTGGCCTGGGAAGCGTTCCCGTTCTAGCAGCCGGCGCGTCGCTGGACGACGCTCGCGAGCTTGAGCCCCGCCGCGGTGATCGCGGCGGGGCTGCGCGCCTGCAGGATCAGCTGCAGGTCGAGGATGCGCGCGTCGAAGGTGTCGAGGAGGTTCTCCGCGGCGATCGCGTAGGCGGGTACGCCCGACTGGCGCGCGCGGGTGGCGACCTCGAACGTGAGGCTGCCGGCGAGCGCGCGCTCCTGCAGACGTGGCGTAGCGATCACGACGGCGCGCGCGCGGCGCATGCGCGCGTCGAAGTCCAGCTCATCCAGCAGAGCGCGTACGTCCTCGGCGCCATCGTCGGTCGGCGAGAAAGGGCAGAGATCCGGTTCGGGCAGGCCGCCATCGCGGAGGCCACGCGCGATCGCGCCGGCCACGGCCGATGCGGATAGACGCGGCCCGAACGCGCTGCTGGCGATGAGCAGTTGACGCGGAGGAGTGATCGTGGTCACGATCGGGCATCCTTCCAGCAATGGCTGCAAAGAAGGGCGAGCACACGATCGTCGAGATCTGCGGCCGCGAGGTCCGTGTGAGCAACCCCGGCAAGATCTTCTTTCCCGAGCGCGGGTTCACGAAGCTCGACCTCCTGAACTACTACCTCGAGTGCGAGCACGCGGTGGTGGCGCACCTGCGCGATCGCCCCACGGTGATGAAGCGGTGGGTGAACGGCGTGCAGGGCGAGCCGTTCTTCCAGAAGCGCGTGCCCGACAGCGCGCCCGAGTGGCTGCAGACCGCGCTCGTCACGTTCCCCAGCGGGCGCAGCGCGCGCGAGCTCGTGCCCAACGACGCGGCGCACCTCGCGTGGGGCGTGAACCTCGGCGTGGTGGACTGGAACCCGTGGGCCGTGCGTCGCTCCGATCTGGATCATCCGGACGAGCTGCGCATCGACCTCGACCCCTGCCCCGACGTGCCGTTCGCGGAGGTGCGCGAGGTGGCGCTGTGCGTGCGCGAGGTGCTCCACGAGCACGGTCTCGTGGGCTTCCCCAAGACGTCGGGCTCGCGCGGCATCCACGTGTACGTGCGGCTGGTGGCGGAGCACGGCTTCGAAGAGGTGCGCCGCGCCGCGCTCGCGCTCGCACGCGAGGTCGAGCGGCGCATGCCGCACCGGGCGACCAGCCGCTGGTGGAAGGAGGAACGCGAGGGCGTGTTCATCGACTACAACCAGAACGCGCGCGACCGCACCGTCGCCTCCGCCTACTCCGTCAGGGCGGTCGCCGATGCTCGCGTGTCATGCCCGCTCGACTGGAGCGAGGTCGCGGACGTGGAGCCGGCGGAGCTGCGCCTGGACACAGTTCCCGCGCGGCTGCGCGAGCGCGGCGACCCGTCCGCGGAGATCGACGAGCACGCGGGAAGCCTCGCGGCGCTGCTCGAACTCGCAGCACGAGACGAGCGCGAAGGACTGGGCGACGCGCCGTGGCCGCCGCACTTCCGCAAGCAGAAGGGTGAGCCGCCGCGCGTGCAGCCGAGCCGCGCGAAGCAAGCCGCGGACGAGCTGCCCGCTGACGGGAAGCAGGCCGCCGGCGAGGAGAAGCCCGTCAGCGAGGAGAAGCCCGCGTGACGCTGCCCCTGCAGCCCCCGTTGAAGCCGCAGCTGGCGCTCTCGCGCAAGGAACTGCCCGCGGGCGAGGACTACAGCTATGAGATCAAGCTCGACGGCTTTCGCTGCCTCGCCTTCGTTGACGGCGAGGATGTGTTCCTGCAGTCGCGCAGCGGCAAGACGCTCGGGCGCTACTTCCCCGAGCTGACGTTCCCCTCGGGACGCTACGTGCTCGACGGGGAGATCGTGGTGCGCGACGCCGACGGGCGCGAGGACTTCGACGCGATCGGGCAGCGCATCCACCCCGCGGTGTCGCGCATCGAACGCCTGTCGGTGGAGACGCCCGCACGCTACGTCGCCTTCGACCTGCTCGCCAACGACGATCGTTCGCTGCTCGACCTGCCCTTCGGGGAGCGCCGCGCGGCGCTCGAGCAGCTGCTCGCGGGCGCGGGATTCGCGGACGCGCCGATCGAGCTTATGCAAACCGCCGACACCGTCGAGGAGGCCGCGGGCTGGCTGAAGCACGCGGAGGGAGCGATCGCGAAGGAGCGCTCCGCTCCCTACCTGCCGGGCGAGCGCAAGGGGATGGTGAAGGTCAAGCGCGTGCGCACGATCGACACGGTGATCGTCGGCTGGCGCCCCGGCAAGGAGCCGGACACGGTCGGCGCGCTGATCCTGGGACTGTACGACGGCGACGATCTGCGCGTCGTGGGCCACTGCTCCGGGCTGAGTGCCGCGGAGAAGCGACGGCTGGTTGGGTTCTTCGCGCCGTATGAGACGGGCGAGCGCGGTTCGGCGGACCCCAGCCGCTGGAGCTCCGGCAAGGACCTCGAGTGGGTCGGCCTGCGCCCGGAGCTCGTGATCGAGATCGACTTCGACCACGTCTCCGCCGGCAGGATCCGCCACGGCGCGAAGCTGCGCCGCTGGCGCGAGGACAAGCCGCCCAAGCAGTGCACGTTCGACCAGCTCTACAGCTGAGCGTCAACCATCTAGCATCACCGGGGTGAGCGGCGAGGACACAGGCACGGCGACGGTCGCCGAGGAGGAGTACCTGCAGATCCTCTTCTGGCTGCAGGAGGCCGGCCTGCCGATGACGGGCGCGAACGTGGCCCGCGCGATGCAGCTGTCCGCTCCGACGGTGCACGAGATGGTCGGTCGCCTCGAGCGCGACGGCTACATCACCCGCAGCGCCGACAGGGCTATCGCGTTCACCGACAGCGGCGCCGAGCACGCCGAGGGGATAGTGCGCCGCCACCGCCTCATAGAGCGCTTCCTCACGGACGTGCTCGGCATCCCCTGGGACGAGGTGCACGAGGAGGCCGAGCGTCTGGAGCACGCGATGTCGCCCGTGCTCGAGGAGCGCATGCTGGCGGCCATCGGCGACGCCAAGACGTGCCCCCACGGCCACCCGATCGTGGCGGGCGCGCGCCTCGCCGGCGTGCCGCTGGCGGACGTGGAGATCGGCGCGAAGGTCCGCATCCTGCGCTTCGAGAACGAGGCCGAGGACCTCCTGCACTACCTCAAGGCATCGGGCCTGGAGCCCGGCCTCGAGGGCACCCTCGCCGAGCACGACGACGAGCACGTGGTCGTGCAAAGCAACGACGGGCGGCGTCTGGAGCTGACGCTCAGCGTCGCGGAGACCGTCTCAGTGATTGCCGACCCATCGCCCGCGGTGCGCACCGCGCTCCCAGAGCAACTGGTGCTGGGCCAGCGCTACGGCAGGTAGCGCCTAAAGGGAATTGTACGCCTCGGCGAGTCGCCGCACGCCCGTGTCGATCTGCTCGGGCGTGACGCCGGAGTAGGCGATGCGCAGGGTGTTCTCGCCCCCCTCGAGCAGGAAGTCGGTGCCCTTCACGAACGACACGCCGCGCTCGGCGGCCGCCGTGAACAGCGCCTGCACGTCGGTGCCGTCGGGCAGCGTGACCCACATGAAGTAACCCCCCTGGGGGACCATGTAGGAGGCGTCCGGCAGGTCGCGCCGCAGCGCGTCAGCGAGCGCCTGCGCGCGCTCGGCGAGCGCCGCCTTGACCGTCTCGATCGAGCGGTCGATCGCGCCGGAGGCGCAGAACTCGTACACGATCGACTGCGCGACCATGTTGGGAGATATGTACGTGTTCGTCGCCAGCTGCGCGATCGCGGCGATCACGTCGGGCGGACCGACGAGGTAGCCGACGCGAATGCCGGGGCACACGGTCTTGGAGAACGAGGACGCGTACACGACGCGCTGAGGGTCGATGGAGAGCATCGTCGGCAGCGTCTCCCCGCTGAAGCGCAGCGCCACGTAGGGGTCGTCCTCGAACACGACGAAGTCGTGCTCCGCGGCGAGCGCGAGCAGCGCGTGGCGCTTCTCCAACGACAGCGTGTAGCCGGCGGGGTTCTGGAAGTTGGGGATGATGTGCGCGAGCTTCGGCGCCACGTTCCCGCCGCGGAGCAGGCGCGCGAGCGCGTCCGTGTCGATGCCGTCGCTCTGCAGCTCAACCGCGTGCAGGTTCGCGCCGCGCTGGCGCAGCGACAGCAACGTGCGGTCATACGAGGGGCGCTCCACGACCACGTCGTCGCCGGAGCGCACGAGCTGCTCGAACAGAAATGCGTCCGCCTGCATCGATCCATTCGTCACTAGCACCCGCTCGGGCTCCACGCCATGGCGGTCGGCGATCCAGCTGCGCAGGCGCGGGTAGCCGATCGACGTGCCATACGCGGTCGTGCCCGCGGGGTCGCTCTCGAATGCGCGCACAGCCGCGTCACGCAGCCCCTCCACGTCGACGATGTCGAGCGAGGGCGCGCCGCGCGCGAAGGAGATGGTTGGTCCGGCGGGAGTGCTCACAGCGGGGAAGCTTAGGCGTCCGAGCAGTTCGTCGTAGTCATGGGTCAGATCGCGCGCCGCGCGCTCCAGCCGGTCGCGAAAGCGCAGCAGCTCGTCGGGGTGCGGAGGCACGGGGGCTCGAGGCGGCGATTGCGGCGTTGGAGACGCGGGTGCTGGCGGCTGCGGTGGGGCGGCCGCCGACGCCAGCGCGGCGGGGGCGAACGACGGTGCGGGCGTCGGAGGCGGCTGGTGTTCGACGCTCTCGTCCACGATCCGGCTCGCGACGCCGAGGGGCGGGGAGCTGACGCCGCGACTGACCGCGTCCAGCGTGCGCTCCAGCTCGAGGATCTTGCGCTCGAGTTCGCCCAGCGTACGCGTGACCTCGGGGTCCATTGGCGTCTAGCGTATCGGCCCCGCGGTGCGCGCATGGATGCCAGGCGAGTCGACTTGTCTAGGAGGAGGCGGCGAGCGAGGCGGCGCCCACCGATTCAGCCAATCACGCGCGACTTGACGCAAGTCACCCCGATCAGGGCGTTCAGGTCGATCAGGCGGATACGGCTGGGAAAGTAGGTCACGTCCGCCAGGTCGAAGCGGCTGCGCAGCTCACGCAGGATTTCATGTGCCTGGTTGACATGTTCGTTCTCGATGAGCCATCTGTAGCTCGTGTGATACCGACGTTCGAAGGCCCGCCAGGTGGTGAAGCGACGACCGATGCCGTACACGAGCCCACCCTCGCACGGGATGACGAGCGTGAACACTCCACCCGGCTTGAGTAGGCGCGCGATCTCGTCAAGAGCGCCCGGCAAGTTCGGCAGGTGCTCGAGCACATGGATGGCTATCGCCCGGTCGAAGGTGGCGTCGTCGTACGGTAGTCGCGTCTGACAGTCGGCCACGACCGTGTTGGCGAGCGGAAAGTCTCGTCTGATCGCTGCGGCCATGTTCTCACGCAGCTCCACCGCGTAGTAGTCCTGGACCGAGAGGTCCTCGTAGTGCAGATGCTCTCCGAGTCCAGCGCCTATCTCCAGAGTGCGCCCTGGGCGCGCCGAGCGCGCTGTGTATCCGTGGTTGAAGCGCACTATGTGGCGGTGTGTGTCCGAGAGGCCCTCGTGATGATGGCGTAGCCAGTCATCCTGAGTCCTCCGTTGCTCAGCCGTGAACTCTGCAACCTCCTTGGGCCAGGTGGGAGAGTGCGAACGACGTCTGAGGGAGCGCAAAGACATCAGGGATCCGGTGACTTTAGGTGAGGCGAGCCAGTGGAGACAGCAGCAATCCGCGCGGCCCCGGTATGACGACTGTCTCGGCGAGTGCCGTGTCTCTGACCCGAGCGGGCGCTCGCTGGCTTCGGTCGGCGCGTTTGCGGATCAGGAAGCGCTGAGCGACGCGCCGCCCAGCACCTCGACGGCGATGCTGGCGGCTTCGGTGGGTGTGCGCCCGACGCGCACGCCCTTCGCTTCGAACGCCGCGGCCTTCGCGGCAGCCGTACCCGCGGAGCCCGACACGATCGCGCCGGCGTGCCCCATCTGCTTGCCGGCGGGCGCGGTGAATCCAGCGATGTATGCGACCACGGGCTTCTGCATGTGCTCGGCGATGTACTCGGCTGCCTCCTCCTCGGCGGAGCCGCCGATCTCACCTGAAAGCACGACCAGCTCGGTCTGCTCGTCGGCCTCGAACAGCGCAAGGATGTCCACGAACGACGAGCCCGGCACAGGGTCGCCGCCGATGCCGACGATCGTCGAGCAGCCGAAGCCGGCCTGGGCGATCTCGTTCCCGATCTGGTAGGTCAGCGTGCCCGAGCGCGACACCACGCCGACGTTTCCGGCCTTGAAGAACGACGCGGGGATGATGCCCACGTTGGCCTTGCCGGGCGAGAGGATGCCGGGGCAGTTGGGCCCCACCAGGCGGGTGGGTGGGTGGGAATCTCTTATTTCGCGCTCGAGAGTGTTGTAGACGCGCAGCTCGTCGTGCGCTGGGATGCCCTCGGTGATCGCGATCACGAGCTCCACGCCCGCGGCGGCGGCCTCGAGGATCGAGTCCGCGGCGAACCTGGGCGGCACGAAGATCATGGCGGCGTTTGGCTTGGACTCCTCCATCGCCTGCGCCCAGCTGTCGAACACGGGGATGCCGTCGACGTCCTGGCCGCCCTTGCCGGGGGTTACGCCGCCGACGACGTTGGTGCCATAGGTGCGGTTGTTGAGCGTGTGGAACGTGCCCTCGCGACCGGTGATGCCGGCCACACACAGGCGCGTGTTCTCGTCGATCAGGACGGACATCAGGCGGACGCCCCGACCGTCTCTCCGGCGGCCAGCGCGACGACCAGCTCGGCGGCCTCGTTCATGGTCTTCGCAGCGTGCACGTTCGGCAGCGCGGCCTCCTGCAGCAGGCGGCGTCCCTCGACATCGTTGGTGCCGTCGAGGCGCACCACGAACGGAACCGAAGGTTTGATCTCCTCGAAGGCCGCGATCAACCCCATGGCGACCTCGTCACAACGCGTGATGCCACCGAAGATGTTGAACAGCACTGCCTTGACGGCGTCGTTGGCGAGCAACAGGTCGACGGCCTGCTTGATCTTCTCCGCGTTCGAGCCGCCGCCCGCGTCGAGGAAATTCGCGGGCGAGCCGCCGGCCTGTGCGACGACGTCGAGCGTCGACATGACCAGCCCGGCGCCGTTGCCGAGGATGCCGATGTCGCCGTCGAGCTTGACGTACTGGACGCCCTCCTCCTTGGCGCGTCGCTCGATCGGGTCTTCGTTCTCGCTGTCGGACAACGACTGGTTGTCGGGGTGGCGGTAGAGCGCGTTGCCGTCGAGGGAGACCTTCGAGTCGAGCGCCTTGACCTCGCGCTCAGGCGTGACGATCAGCGGGTTGATCTCGGCGAGCGTGGCGTCCTCCTGGATCCACACCTCGTACAGAGCGAGCAGCGCGTCGGCGACGCCGTCGATCACGTCCGCGTCGGCACCACCGTCGGTGGCTATCTTCACGGCCTCCTCGCGGGAAAGGCCGGCGAGCGGATCGACGTGGTGGCGGATCAGCTTCTCGGGCGTCTTCTCTGCGACCTCTTCGATGTCCACGCCGCCTTCGACGCTGAACATCACGAGCGGCTTCTTGGCGGAGCGGTCGAGCAGCACGGAGGCGTAGTACTCCGAGGCGATGTCCGACGCGTGCTCGATCCAGAGCGTGCGCACGATGTGCCCGTGGATGTCGAGGCCGAGGATGTTGGTGGCGTGCTCGAGCGTCTCGTTCTCGTTGGCGGCGAGCTTCACGCCGCCCGCCTTGCCGCGCCCGCCGATCAGCACCTGCGCCTTGACGACGACCGGGTAGCCGATCTCGTTGGCCGCGTGGACTGCGTCCTGGACGCTCGTCACGGGCTGGCCGGAGGACACCCTCAATCCGTGGCGGGCAAACAGCTGCTTGCCCTGATACTCCAACAGGTCCATTGCGGCGCGGGACTCTAACAGCAACACGAGCCCAGGCGCGGATGCGACCCCCGGCGAGATGGGCTGACCGCGCCGAGTGGGCTCGGCAGGGCATAATGCCGGCGCGATGGCTATTCCAAAGAACGTTACCTTTGTCACATTCGACGTGTACGGCACCCTGATCGACTGGGAGACGGGGATCTACGACGCGTTCGCCAAGGAGGCCGCGCGGGACGGCGTGGAGATCGATCGCGCCGTGCTGCTGCCGATGTTCCAGGAGATCTCACGCGAAATCGAGGGCGGCTCCTACGAGCTCTACGCGGAGGTGCTGAGGCGCACGGCGATCGAGGTCGCCAAACGCCTCGAATGGAACCTCGAGCCCTCGCGCTCGGGCTTCCTGCCCGACTCAGTCCAGCGCTGGATGCCGTTCAAGGAAACGAACATCCAGCTGCAGAAGCTCGCCAAGAAATACCAGCTGGGCCTGTTGTCGAACATCGACGACAAGCTCCTGGGACAGACTCGCCGCCACATTCCCACGGACTTCGACCTCGTGGTGACCGCGCAGCAGGTGCGCTCCTACAAGCCCGAACCGCCGCACTTCACGGAGTGCGCGAGGCGCATGGGCGGCAAGCGCGGCTGGGTGCACGTGGCCGCCAGCCACTACCACGACGTGGCGCCGTGCATCAAACAGCGTGTGCCGGTGATCTGGGTGAACCGCAACAAGGAGACGCTCGACTCCTCCCAGAAGAAGCCGACCGCGGAAGTGGCCAGCCTCAAAGAGGCCGCCAAACTCCTCGGCGTCACCTGAGCCGCAGTGCGGGCGATCGCCCTGCACCCCGATGTCCTCGTCGTAACCAGCGCCCTGCTGCAGGTCAACTGCGTGATCGTGCGCGGCCAAGAGGAGGGTGCGGAGGGAGGCGAGACGTTCGTGATCGACTCGCCGGTGCTCCCCGACGAGCTCGACGCTCTGCCCGCGCTGATTGACCAGGCGCAGTTTCCGACTCCGAGCGGTCTGCTGGTCACGCACGGCGACTGGGATCACCTGCTCGGACGGCTCGCGTTCCCCGGTCTCGCGCTCGGCTGCGCCGAAAGCACTGTCGAGCGTCTGAGAGCGGCGCCCGGTGAGGCGCAGCGGGAGCTACGGGCGTTCGATGAAGACCTGCTGATCGAGCGCCAGCGGCCGCTCGCGCTGGGATCGCTGCAGGCGTTGCCGGTGCCCGGACGCTGCGAGGTGGGCGAGCGCGAGCTGGAGCTGCATGCGGCAGACGGGCATACGGGAGATGGGATGGCCGTGACGATTCCTTGGGCGAACGTCCTCGTCGTGGGGGACTATCTCTCGACGGTGGAGCTTCCAGCGTTGGGCGCTGGGAGCGACGTCGAGGCGTACCTGGCCACGCTCGCTCGCCTGCGCTCACAGATCGAGCGTGTCGAGACCGTGGTCCCAGGGCATGGTCCAGCGACCAGCGCGCAGCAGGCCCTCAGTACGCTCGAGGAGGATGTCGCGTATCTGAGTGCTCTCAGCGAACGGGGAGCGAACACAGGCCTACCTGTGAGTAGGAGCGGTCTCGCTCAGCGGCGCCAGCACAACGAAAACGTGGCGCTTCTGAGGTCGTGACGCGCGTCAGAGATGAGCGGGAACGCAATGGGCAGACCGGCCCACTCAGGACGCGTGGTTCGACGTCACACGCTTCGTCGCGGCGGCGGCGGCGTGAAGCATGAGGGTGTAGGCAAACAGAGAAAAGCCAACCACCAGGAGCATCAGCCCCAGGATCCCCAGCCTCTCTGGGGGCGAAGCATTCGCGGTCAGGTGTCCGTTGTGAGAGAGGTAGTAAGCGATCAGCGGCACGGTGCACGCCAGTCCAGATATCCCGATCAGCGTCGCCGTGACGACGCTGCGGGTATAGGGGAACAACCTGAGCCATCGTCGCGTGGCTCGTTCTCGATAGTCGAAGAACACCTGTGCGACGCAGCCCAGCAGAAAGCCTTGGAGGCCAACGATGGTCAGTGTCGTACCGAAAAGCATCCAATACAGCGAGAAGCTGACCGGCCCGATCGTGATCGGCCCTACGCTGAGCGGCAGAGCAATCAGGAGGCCGACCAGAAAGGTGATCAGGCCGGGCTTGAGCAGGAAGAAATCCGGTCGATGCACAAACATGACGCGAAGGTTGATCCAAGCGGCTTCCCACGGCGACTTCCAGCCGGCTCGCTTGTGGTGGCTCACCCGGCCCTCACGATCCTTCAGCAACGGCACGGGCAGCTCGGTCGTGCGCAACCCCATGAGCACCGCCTTGGCCATCATCTCGGCCGTGTAGTCCCATGAGTCGGACCTGAGGTCCATCGCCACGAGCTCATCACGTGTTACACCGCGCATGCCACAGGCCATGTCGGTGAACTTGGTCGCGTATACGCGGTTCAAGATCCATGTGGTCAACGGTGTGCCGAAGTACCTGTGAAGCGGTGGCATCGCACCGGGCGCTATCTCGCCTTTCCACCGAGAGCCCATGATGAACTGGTAGCCCTCGTGAAAGCTTTCGACAAACGGCTTGAGGGCGCGGAAGTCATAGGTGCAATCGGCGTCGCCCATCAGAATGTAGCGCCCGCGTGCGCGCACGATCGCCTCGCGATATGCGAGGCCGATGCCAGGGGTGGGTATGCACAGCACGCGCGCTCCGGCAGCCAACGCTCGTGCCGCCGTCTCATCGGTTGAACTGTCGGCAATCAGGATCTCACCGGCGATCCCGGCATCGGAGAGCCCCTCGAGGCACCAGCACACGAACTCGGTGATCGTGATCTCCTCGTTGCGTGTGGGGATGACGATCGACAGCTCTGGATCGGCGACGTCGTGCTCGGGAATCAGCAGCTGCAGGTCGCTGCTGCTGAGATCGGCGACCGCGCTCATCGCGTGCATAACGCATCGGGGGCAAGGTGAGCGTTGCGACTGTGTGGCGGTTGTGGACAGCTATTGGTGAGTGGCGACGTTTGATCCATGCGAGAGAACGATACGGATCGGTCAAAGCTCCGTGTGTGAGTCGTCGGGCGCTGGCAAAGGACGCCGTGAAAAGGCTAAAAATCAGAGCGTCGGGCGAGGTGGCGATGTCTCTCTTTCTCGAGGAGACCGTGCTGATGCCCGATGCAGCTACAAGCGTCGCAGGACTGCGAGGCTAGGCGGCGGCGTTCAGCCGCACGTACCAGTTGACGGTCATCTCCGCGACGAGCGTGCCCTCGGAGTTGGTGAGCTCCACTTTGATGGGGAAGCGGATGCGGCCCTCCTCGCGCAGCTGCGCGATCAGCGCGGCGCTGTCCTCGGCGAAGCGCCCGGTGGCGGTGATCTCGCCCTTGGCGAGCTTCCGGTAGGCGATCTCCGCGGACTCGGCGAGCGGCGTGATTTCGCCCATCACCTCGAAGAACGAGCCCACGAACGCGGCGCCGGAGGCGGCCTCGCCGGCGGAGAACAGCGCGCCCGCGTGCAGCGAGCCGACGTGGTTGTGCCCCGTCTCGACGTCGGGCAGCGTGACGACGCCGTGGTCGGGCGCGACGGTGACGGTCTTCAGGCCGAGGTGGACGTTGTAGGGGATCGCCTGGGTGAGCCCTGCGGCGACGGCGGCGTAGTCGATCGACATCTGCTCAGCCCTCCTCGGTAGCGCTCTTGATCGTCGCGATCGGCGCGCCCGCCTGGATCGGCGCGCCCTCGCTGATGGGCAGCTCGACGATCGTTCCCGCCTTGTGCGCGGTGATCTCGTTCTCCATCTTCATCGCCTCGATGATGCACAGCAACTGGCCCTCGGTGACAGTGTCGCCCTGTTTGACAAGCACCTTCCACATGTTTCCCTGCAGCGGCGAGGGGAGCGTGTCCGGTCCGCCGGCGCTGGTGGACTTCCGCTCGCCGCGTTTGGGGGCCTGGCGGCCGGCGGCCGGCGCTGCGCCATTCCCAGGCGCGCCTCCGCCACCGCCAGCAAAGGGCGGCCCGACGACGCGCACGTCGAAGCGCTTACCGGAGACCTCGACGGCGTAGCTCTGCTCGACCTTCTCCTCCTCATCGCCTTCGACGGGCGCGGCGGGAGCTGGGAAGGCGAGCGTCTTCAGCCACTTCTTGTCCTCGAGCAGATCCCTGCACGTCTCGCCCTTGGCCCACTGCTCGGTGGCGAGCAGCGCCTGGTGGAAGGGGATGAGGGTCTTCAGGCCCTCGATCTCGTATTCGCCGAGCGCGCGCAGCATGCGCTTGGTGGCCTGCTCGCGATCGGCGTCCCAGACGATCAGCTTGGAGACCATGGGGTCATACATCGGCGAGACTTCCCCGCCGGCGCGTACGCCCGAGTCGACGCGCACGCCGGGGCCTTTGGGCTCGACGTAGGCACCGATCTTGCCGGGCGCGGGGGCGAAGTTCTTGGAGGCGTCCTCGGCGTTGATGCGGCACTCGATCGCGTGCCCGCGCAGCTCCACGTCGACCTGCGCGTAGGAGAGTTCCTCGCCCGCGGCGGCGCGAATGCCCTCCTTGACGATGTCGATGCCGGTGGTCATCTCGGTGACGCAGTGCTCGACCTGCACGCGCGTGTTCATCTCCAGGAAGAAGTACTCCGGCTCTCCGCCGCCGTCGCCGACCGAGAACAGCCCCTCGATGGTGCCGGCGCCGACGTAGTCGACCGCCTTGGCGGCGTTGACGCCGATCTGCCCGATGCGCTCGCGCATCTGCGAGTCGACGACCCACGGGGGCGCGGGGGACTCCTCGATGACCTTCTGGTGGCGACGCTGGATCGAGCAGTCGCGCTCGCCGAGGTGGATGACGTTGCCGTGGCGATCGGCGAGGATCTGCACCTCGACGTGGCGCGGGTCGTGCAGATAGCGCTCCAGGTACACGGTGGGGTCGGAGAAGAACTTCTCGCCTTCGCGGCTGGAGCCCTCGAACGCGCCCTCGAGCTCATCGGCGCTGAGCGCGACGCGAAAGCCCTTGCCGCCCCCGCCTCCCGCGGCCTTGACGGCGACGGGGAAGCCGATTTCGTCGTTGGCGATACGCAGCGCGTCGGCGACCGTGGCGACGGGCTCGGTGGTGCCGGGCACGATCGGCACGCCCGCGGCCTGCATCAGCTCGCGCGCCTTCGTCTTGGAGCCCATCGCCTCGATCGCGCTGGCGGGCGGCCCGATGAACACGATCCCCGCGTCCGCGCAGGCCTGCGCGAAAGGCGCGTTCTCGGCGAGGAAGCCGTAGCCGGGATGGATCGCCTCGGCGCCGGAGCGGCGAGCGGCGTCGAGGATCTTCTCCACGTGGAGGTAGTTGTCCGCGGCAGGGCCGTCGCCGAGGTTGTACGCCTCGCCGGCGCGCGTAACGTGCGGCGCGTCGCGGTCGATCTCGGAGTACACCGCGACGCTCGCGACGCCGAGCTCGTCGAGGGCACGGGCGATGCGCACGGCGATCTCGCCCCGGTTGGCAATTAGGACCTTTGTGAACATGGGGCGGGAAGCTTAGTTAAGAGGCGGCCTCGAGGGCCGCCCCACGGTCGCGCGGCGATTGCGCCAGTGCTGAGCGGCGTTACGGGCACGTGGCTTGATCCGGGCGCGGAAGGCGCTCACGCGGCCGCGACGATCATCCCCGCGCCGACGGTGCCGTTGGTCGCCTCGTCGATCAGGATGAAGCTGCCGGTGCGGCGGTTGCGGTGTAAGGGTCGAACACGAGCGGCGAGCTGGTGCGCAGCCGCACGCGGCCGATGTCGTTCAGCTCCAGCTGCCCGGATGGGTCGATGCGCTCGAGCGTGTGCACGTCGACGAGATCCTCGATCGCGTCGATCACCGCGGTGGCGTGTCGCGAGGTGTGCTTGATCACGTAGCGCGCGCCCGCCCGCAGCGGCGCGTCCGCCATCCAGCACACGTCCGCGTACAGCTCGCGCGCCACGACGGGCGCCTCGTCGGGGTGACAGATCAGCTCGCCACGCGAGACGTCCAGCTCGTCCTCCAGGCGCAGCGTGAACGACATCGGCGCCATCGCCTCCTCCAACTCGCCCTCGTACGTGTCGATCGCCGCGATCCGCGTGCGCCCGCCCGCCGGCAGCACCGCGACCTCGTCGCCCACGCGCAGCGCGCCGCTGGCGAGCTGGCCGGCGTAGCCGCGGTAGTCGCCCGTGGCCGCGGCCGCCGCGGCGGCCGGGCGGATGACCCACTGCACGGGGAAGCGCGCGGGTCGCTCGTCGGGGTGGTCGTAGGCGACCTCCACCTGCTCGAGCAGGTCCAGCAGCACGGGGCCGTCGTACCAGGCCATGTTCTGCGAGCGCTCCACCACGTTGTCGCCGTCCAGCGCGGACATCGGGATGTAGGAGATGTCCTTCACCGCCGTCAGCTTCTCGGCGAAGCCCGCGAACTCCTCGACCAGCTCCTCGTAGCGCTCCTGGGAGTAGTCCACGAGGTCCATCTTGTTGATCGCCACGACCATCTCCGGGATGCCCAGCAGCGCGCTGATGAACGCGTGGCGCTTGGACTGCTCCAGCACGCCGCGGCGCGCGTCGATCAGCACGACGGACACGTCCGCCGTGGAAGCGCCGGTGACCATGTTGCGCGTGTACTGGCGGTGGCCGGGGCAGTCGGCGATGATGAAGCGGCGCTTGGCGGTCGCGAAGTAGCGGTAGGCGACGTCGATCGTGATGCCCTGCTCGCGCTCGGCGCGCAGGCCGTCGGTCAGCAGCGCGAGGTCGAGCGTGCCCTCGCCGCCGCGTCGCTCGCGACGCCTGCGCCACGTGCTCGAGCTGGTCCTCGAACACCTGCTTGGAGTCGAACAGCAGCCGGCCGATGAGCGTGCTCTTGCCGTCGTCCACCGAGCCGGCGGTCGTGAAGCGCAGCAGATCGAGCGTCATCGCGCCGCCGGCCTCCCACAGCGCACGCGCACGCGCGCGCGAAGCGCGCTCCTAAAAGCAGTTCTCGCGTGCACTAGAAGTATCCGGCCTTCTTGCGGTCCTCCATCGCCGCCTCCGACACACGGTCGTCGGCGCGGGTCTCGCCGCGCTCGGTGATGCGCGTGGCGGCGATCTCCAGCACGACCTCCTCCAGCGTCGTCGCCTGCGAGCGCACCCCGCCGGTGCAGCTCATGTCGCCGACCGTGCGGTAGCGCACCGTCTCGGTGAAGACCTCCTCGCCCTCGATCAGCTCGGTGCCCTCGCGCCACGCGTACAGCATGCCGTCGCGCTTGAACACCTCGCGCTCGTGGGAGAAGTAGATCGACGGCACCTCCAGCTGCTCTTGGTCGATGTACTCCCACACGTCGAGCTCCGTCCAGTTGGAGATCGGGAAAACGCGCACGTGCTCGCCCTTGTTGATGCGCCCGTTGTACAGGTTCCACAGCTCCGGGCGCTGGTTCTTGGGGTCCCACTGGCCGAAGTCGTCGCGGAAGGACATGATGCGCTCCTTCGCCCGCGCGCGCTCCTCGTCGCGCCGCGCGCCGCCGAACGCCGCGTCGAAGCCGTGCTCCGCGATCGCGTCCAGCAGCGTGACCGTCTGCAGCTGGTTGCGCGACGCGCGCGGGCCCGTCTCCTCGACCACGCGGCCGCTGTCGATCGAGTCCTGCACGCTCGCCACGATCAGCCGCTCGCCCAGCTCCGCCACGCGGCGGTCGCGGAACTCGATCACCTCGGGGAAGTTGTGGCCCGTGTCCACGTGCATCAGCGGGAACGGGAACGGAGCAGGACGAAACGCCTTCTCCGCCAGGCGCAGCAGCACGATCGAGTCCTTGCCGCCGCTGAACAGCAGCACCGGCCGCTCGAATTCCGCGGCCACCTCGCGCATCACGTGAATCGCCTCGGACTCGAGCGCGCGCAGATGGCTCAGCTGGGGGCGGGCAGCGACGCTCATCGTCAGTCCCCGACGTCTCTACGTGCAGACCGCACTCGGTCTTGTCGGTGCCTGCCCAGCGGCCCTCGCGGCCGCTGCCGGGCTGGGTGCACGGCGCGCAGCCGATCGACTCGTAGCCCTGGTCGTGCAGCGGGTTGTACGGGAGGTCGCGCTCGTGGATGCGACGCCACAGGTCCTTGTCGGTCCAGTGCGCCAGCGGGTTGTACTTCCACAGCCCCCGGCGCTCGTCGCGTTCGATCAGCTCCGTGTCCGCGCGCGTCGGCCCCTGCTCGCGGCGGATGCCGGTGATCCAGCCCTCGGCGTCGGCGAGCGACGCTTCGAGCGCTGCCACCTTGGCGACCGAGCAGCAGTGCTCAGGGCCGCTCCACGGCTGCTCCGGGTTGCTCGCGTCCTGCACCTCGATCTTCACGCCGAAGCGCTCCTCGAACGCGCGCCAGGTCGCGAGCGTCTCCGGGAACAGCACGCCCGTGTCGATCGTCACGACCCGCACGGATTTGCCGGTTCCCTGGTCCAGGCGCAGCAGCTCGTCGAGCAGCACCGACTCCTCCTTCTGGAAGGAGCACAGCAGCACGGCGCGCGCGCCGTGGCGGGCGGCCTCGCGCAGCGTGTGCGTGAGGCTCAGCGCCGGGTCGATGTCGACCGCTGCTATGTGGCTGTTCGGTGGGCTCATGGGATCTTTCGGCTCGTCTTCGTTCCTCTTCGACATCTCGAGGACATCTATACAGCGCACTCGCCCTCGCCGCGAATCACTTCGAACGGAACGTTGCGGTTCCAGTCGATGAACGTGTTCATCGTCTCCAACCCGAAGTCGACCGGCAGCGACAGCTCCTTCACGAGGCCTTCCAGCTCAGCCGTGCCGATGCGCTGGGTGAACGGACCCCACTCCTCGCCGTCGGCGCGGTTGGCCTCGTAGTGGCGGATCCAGCGCTCGATCGCCTCCGGCACGCGCTTGGCCGGCAGGCGCAGCTTCAGCCGCGTCCCGAACACCACCTCGCCGCCTTCGTACACGCCGCCCACGTGGGGGATGTACGCGGGGATCGTGTGATCGCCGACTTTGATCGACGCGCCGTAGAAGCCGATGTCCGCGACGTGGTGCTGCGAGCAGCCGTTGGGGCAGCCGCTCATCTTGATGTGTATCTGACGCGTCAGCGGGTCGGTCAGCTCCATCGCTTCCACGCGCTCCTGCACCGCCTGGTTGAGGCCCATCGAGCTGGTGATCCCGAGCTTGCACGAGTCCGTGCCCGGGCACGACACCACGTCGTCGATCTCACGTGCGCCCGCGTCCGCGAGGCCCAGCTCGCCCAGCGCGCGCCACACGTCGTAGACGCTCTCCTCGCGCACCCAGCGCAGCACCAGGTTCTGCTGCACCGTCGTGCGCGCGTAGCCGCCGGCGTATTAGCGCATGATCGCCGCGAGGCCGCGGAACTGCTCCGGCGTGAGATCGCCGCGGGTGATCTTCACCTCCACCGTCACGAAGCCGTCCTGCTTCTGCTCGGCCACGTTCGCCGCGCGGAAGCGCTCGAACTCCGAGAGGTCGCCGTTGGGGGTGCCGTAGCTCTGCGGCGGCGCGGGCGCGGACTCGCGCTCGTCGTCCACGAACAGGCGGTGCTCGACCGAGAAGTCACGTTCGGCCACCCAGTCGCCCTCGAGCTCCTCCTCGACCTGGCGGCGCAGCTCGTCGATGCCGTACTTGTCCACGAACACCTTGATCCGGGCGCGGGCGCGGTTCACGCGCAGCCACTCCTGGCGGTCGAAGATCCGGAACACCGCCTCAGCGATCTTCAGGTACTCGCCGTCGTCCAGCTCCACGAAGTCGTACAGCGCGGGCGCCACGCGGGGCATGATCGACGTGCCGCCGCCGACGAGCATCTCCGCGCCGCGCACCTCGCGGCCGTCGATCTCCTTCACGCGCGCGCGGAACGCGATGTCGTGGATGCCGCTGATCGCGCGGTCGCGCGGGCTGCCGTCGAACGACGTCTTGATCTTGCGCGGCATCGCCTGCGTGGTGGGGTGGCGCACGAAGTAGCGCACGTACGCGCCCGCGTACGGGGTCATGTCGAACAGCTCGTCCTTCGCCACGCCCGCCCACGGGTCGCCGGTCACGTTGCGCACCGTGTTGCCGCAGCCCTCGCGGCTGGACAGCCCCGACTCGCCGAGCTCGCGGATCGCCTTCTCCATTTCCGGCAGCGGGATGTGGTGCATCTGGATGTTCTGGCGCGTCGTCACGTGGCCCTTTTTCAGCGGCACGTACTTCTCGACGACGTTCGCGAACGACTCCATCTGCTCCGGCGTGACGCCGCCGAAGGGGAGCTTCACGCGGATCATCTGCACGTCCGGCTGGCGCTGGCCGTACACGCCCTGCTTGAGGCGGAACTTGATGAACTCGTCTTCCGGCGTCTCGCCCGCGAGGAATTTGGTCGCCTCCGTCTTGAAGTCGTCGAACTCGCGCTCGAGGATCGGGATCACGTGCCCAGGCACGTTCTGCAGGACCTCGGGGTCCTCGAGCGTGCCGCGCTGGGCGGAGATGGAACCTGGCTCCATGTGGTGAAAACCTCCTGATCCGGACGCTGGGCCCGGGCTGCTTTTCGACTGTACGCTTGGCGCTGCGGGCTATTGTCCTAAAGCCTAGCGGCTTTTAGGTATTTATCCAGGGGTGCGGCTCGTCGAGCTGCGTCTCCCGTGAGACCCCTTCGAGAATAGCCGCGCTGCGCCAGGGGTCGAGCGCTTGCACAGGCGCGCTCGGCGCCGGCGCGGTGGCGCGCATGAACGTCTCCAGCGCCGCCACGATCGCGGCCGTCTCCTCGGGCGAGGCGGCGGGCGAGACGACGGTTCCATCAGGGGCGGCTGGGGTCATCGGCCCATTGTGACGGAGCGTCGCGGGAGATGCCGGGGCGTTCCGTGTGCGGGAGCTCGGTAGGCGACGCGTTCCCAACTGTTCCGAACACCAGTACACTGCACCGAGCCATGCCCACGACCCCGATCCCCCGAGTGTCCGTCCCCGACCACGTCTTCGCCCGGCTCAGCGAGGCGATCCTCAGCAGGCCACTACAAGCCCGGCGAGCGGCTCCCACCGCAGCGCGCGCTCGCGGCGGACATGCAGGTGAACATGGCCTCCATCCGCGAGGCGCTCGGACGGCTCGAGCAGCTGCGCCTGATCGACATCCGCCACGGCGACGGCGCGCGCGTGCTCGACTGGCGGCGCTCCGGCGGTCTGGAGGCGCTCCTGCTGCACGGCGGCGCCGGGGCATCCGTCCTCGGCGACGTGTTCGAGGCGCGCCGTCTGCTGCTCGTCGAGGCCGCACGGCTAGCCGCCGAGCGACGCTCCGATGAGCAGGCCCGCAGCCTCCTCGAGCTGGCCGGAGCCGTCGCGCGCGCTGAGGACGATGGCGCAGCGCTGCTCGCCGACTGGGAGTTCATGGCGGCGCTGGTCGAGGCGGCCGGCAACCTCGTTTTCCAGCTCGTCATGAACACCGTGCGCGAGCTGTACCTGCCGCACGCGCAGGCGTTCGCGCCGCTGGTCGCGCATCGCGAGGAGCTCGCGACGTCATACGAGCGCGCGGCCGTCGCCGTCAGGGACCGCGACGGACAGGGGGCTACGACCGCGATCGAGGAGCTGGTCGCCGCGCAGGGCGAGTGGATGCTGGGATGAGCGCGGGGCTCGACAGCTTCATCCGCGCGGCGCCACAGCCCCAGCGCGCGGGCATGCGCGTGCTGGTGGAGCTCGCCCGACGTCCCCGCGGCGCGGCGCTGCTGGCTCGCGCCCCGCTGGCGCAGCAGGCGGCGAACGCGATCGTCGCGCTCGATCAATACGACGACCCCGCGCTCGCGCGCGCGCTCGGCTGGGATGCGGCGGCGGTCGCCGCGCGCGGGCGCGAGCTGCGCCGCGCGGAGGGCCGGCCGTGAGCTGAGATTCTCGACGCGGACGTATGCGTGATCGGCGCGGGCGCCGGCGGAGCCGTCGTGGCGGCGGAGCTCGCCGAGGGCGGAGCGCGCGTGGTGGTGCTCGAGCAGGGCGCGCAGCACAACGCCGACGACTTCAGCGCCCGCCCGCCGGAGATGCTCGCGCGCCTATACCGAGACGGCGGACAGACGACCACGCTCGGCACGCCGCCGATCCTGCTGCCGCTCGGCCGCGGTGTGGGCGGCACCACGCTCGATCAACTCCGGCACCTGCTTTCGCACCCCGCCACGCGTCCTCGAGCGCTGGGCGGAGGAGTTCGGGCTGGAGCTCGACGAGGAGACGCTCGCGCCGTGCTTCGAGCGCGTCGAGCGTTCGCTGTACGTCGCCGAGGTCACACCCGAGTTGGCCGGCGCCAACGCCGCCGTAGCGCGTCGCGGCGCCGAGCGTCTCGGCTGGTCGCACGGCTACCTGCGACGCAACGCGCGCGGCTGCGTCGGCTCGGGCGTGTGCGTGTTCGGCTGCCCCACGTCCGCCAAGCAGCACACCGGCATCACCTACATACCCCGCGCCGGCGCCGCGGGCGCTCGGATCGTCACCGGCGCCGACGTGCGCGAACTGATCGTGCGCGGGGGCGAGGCTCGGGGAGCGCGCGCCGAGCTCGCGGACGGCGGCGCGCTCGAGGTGCGCGCGCCGAGCGTGATCGTCGCGTGCGGAACGATCCACACGCCGCTGCTGCTCGCCCGCAACCGTCTCGGCGCGGACTCCGGCGAGCTCGGGCGCAACCTCGCGCTGCATCCCGCCACCGCTGCGTTCGCGCTGATGGACGAGACGGTGAACATGGCGCGCGGCGTGCCGCAGAGCTTCTACGTCGACGAGTTCGCCGGCGAGGGCGTCATGTTCGAGGGCGTCGCCGGGCCGCCCGCCTACGCGGCCATGTCGCTGCCGCTCACCGGCGAGCGCCACGCGCGCGCGATGGCCGCGTACCCGCACCTCGCGCAGTTCGGGCTGATGGTCAGCGACGCCTCGCGCGGGCGAGTGCAGCTCGCTCGCGGGCAGGCCCGTGATCCGCTACGCGCTCGTGCGAGGCCGACGTGGCCGCAGTTCCGCCTCGGGCTCGCGCGTCTGCAGGAGCTGTTCGTCGCGGCCGGCGCGCGCGAGGTCTACCTGCCGCTGCCGGCCGGCGTGGAGCCCGAGCGTGCCCGCGTGCGCGACCTGAAACTGATGGCGTTCCATCCGCTCGGCACCGCTCGCGCGGACGCGCGCGCCGCGCACGGCGTCGTCGACGGCGATCTCGCGCTGCACGGCGTGCGTGGCGTATACGTCGCCGACGGCTCGGTCGTGCCGAGCGCGCTCGGCGTGAACCCGCAGCTGACGATCATGGCGCTCGCGACCCGGCTGGCCTTCGGGCTGCTGGGGCGCGCGGTGCCCCCACCGACCGACACCGAGGAGATCCCATGTCCTTCCTGATCGACCCACCGTGGCTGTACGCCACCGGCCGAGCGTACGGCCGGCTGATGCCCGACGAGCACACGCCCGTCGCGCGCACGCTGCACACGGCCACCGCCGGCGTGTTTCTCGTGACGAGCATCTCGCTGTATCTCAACCGACCCTGGACGCGCCCGATCTGGAAGGCGTGCCGCGCCGAGGACGGACGCGACTGGATGCTCAACTCGGGCGTGTTCAAGGTCGACCACAAGCGGGTGGGCAAACGCGTCCACGTCGCCTCCGCGCTCGCGTTCCTCACCTACCCGTGGTGGCTGCGACTCGGTGAACGCGCGGGGCGTAAACGCTGAGCGAGCCTGGCTACAGCGGGATGTTGCCGTGCTTGCGTTTCGGGCCCGGTTCGCGCTTGCTCTGCAGCGTGTGCAGCGCGGTGATCAGCTTGCGGGCGCGTCTCGTGCGGCACGATCACGTCGTCGATGTAGCCGCGCTCGGCCGCCGTGTAGGGGTTGGCGAAGCGCGCCTTGTAGTCGTCCATCAGCTTCTTGCGTCGCTCGTCGGGCGTGGGGCTCCCGGCGATGTCGCGCCGGTAGATGATGTTCACGGCGCCCTCCGGCCCCATCACCGCCACCTCCGAGGTGGGCCACGCGAAGTTGAAGTCCGCCAGCAGGTGCTTTGAGGCCATCACGTCGTAGGCGCCGCCGTAGGCCTTGCGCGTGATCACCGTGAGCTTCGGCACGGTCGCCTCCGTGAACGCGTACAGCAGCTTGGCGCCGTGGCGGATGATCCCGCCCCACTCCTGCGCGGTGCCCGGCAGGAAGCCGGGCACGTCGGTGAACGTGATCAGCGGGATGTTGAAGGCGTCGCACGTGCGCACGAAGCGCGCGGCCTTTGCGGAGGCGTCGATGTCGAGCACGCCAGCCAGCTGCGCCGGCTGGTTGCCGACGATCCCGACCGCGAAGCCGTCCAGGCGCGAGAAGCCGCAGATGATGTTCTTCGCGTGGTGCTCGTGCACCTCGAAGAACTCGCCGTCGTCCACGATCAGCTTGACCACGTTGCGCATGTCGTAGGGCTTGTTCGGGTTGTCCGGCACGACGGTGTCGAGCTCCAGGTCCATCCGCAGCGGGTCGTCGGTCGGCTGCACGCGCGGCGCGCTCTGCAGGTTGTTCTGCGGCAGGAAGCTGATCAGGTAGCGGCAGTCCTCCAGGCACGCGTCCTCGTCCTCGGAGGCGAAGTGCGCCACGCCGGACTTGGTGTTGTGCGACATCGCGCCGCCCAGCTCCTCGAAGCCGACCTCCTCGCCCGTGACCGTCTTGATCACGTCGGGGCCCGTGATGAACATGTGCGAGGTCTCCTTGACCATGAAGATGAAGTCCGTGATCGCGGGCGAGTACACCGCGCCGCCCGCGCACGGGCCCATGATCAGGCTGATCTGCGGGATCACGCCAGAGCACTTGACGTTTCGCACGAACACGTCGCCGTAGGCGCCGAGCGAGACCACGCCCTCCTGGATGCGCGCGCCGCCCGAGTCGTTGATGCCGATCACCGGGCAGCCGATCTTGGCCGCCAGGTCCATGATCTTGCACATCTTCTCGCCCATCACCTCGCCGAGCGAGCCGCCGAAAACGGTGAAGTCCTGGCTGAACACGCACACCGGGCGGCCGTCGATCGTGCCGTGGCCGGTCACCACCGCGTCGCCCCAGGGCCGGTTCTCCTGCATGTCGAAGTCGTACGTGCGGTGGCGCACGAACGTGTCCAGCTCCTGGAAGGAGCCGGGGTCGAGCAGCTTCTCGACGCGCTCGCGCGCGGTGTACTTGCCGCGTGCGTGCTGCTTCTCCTCCGCCTCCGGACTCGAGTGGATCGCCGCCTCGCGCAGCTCGTGCAGCTGCGCGAGCTTCTCCTCGTAGGTCTCCGGCGCCTTCTGGCGCGGAGGCTTGCGATGTCCGCTGCGCGAGGCCGCGAGCAGCGCCGCGTCGGCCTGTCGGTCGTGGGAGCTCGATGTCATCCGGCGCGGGATCTTATCCGCGGCGGCGTTTCTAGGCGCGCGAGAACGGCCGGTGGTGCGCCGCGCCCAGCCGATCGAGCACCGCCGTGAGCACCGCGGTGACCTCCTCGGTGGCGGCTTCCTCCGCTTCCCGCAGCTCCGCGGAGATGTCCGCGGGCGGCTCTGCGGGCGCCTCGGTAGCGGTCTGCGGGGGCGTCTCGGCCGGCATATCCGCGGCGATCTGCGGGGACGTCCCGCTCCGGTGCGTCTCCGCGGCGGGCTGCGGCGGTGTGTCGGCGCTGGCCTGCTGGGGCGTGTCGTGTGCGGCCTGCTCAGACGCCGGAATCGGATCGCCTCCTGCCTGCGGCCGGCGCCGGAAGAGCCGCGAGAAGAAGCCGCGGCGCGGTTTGATCGCTTCGGTCGTCTCGGGCGCGACCTCCGGCTGCGGCTCCTTGGCCTCTGGCGCCACCGCTTCTGGCTCTGCGACCTCGCGGGCGACGTCCCACGCAACGGCCTGCTGCTCAGCCTGGGGCTCCTGCGCCTCGGGCTCCGCGCTCGCGGGCTCCACGACCTCCCGTGTGACGCTCAGCGTGACCTTCGTCCCCCAGCCAGAAGCCTTGATGAGCACGGTGCCGGTGGCGTTCTCCGCCTCCCACTCGACTCGCTCTTCGGGCTTCGTCGCGACAATGCGGATCTCGCCGAGCTCGCCGAGGTGGCGGGCGAGCGCGGCAGGGTCGCTCAGCTCAGCCCACAGCTCGGGCGGGGACTTGACCAGCGTGCGCTGCACCTCCGAGGAGACCATCGCCGACCTGTTCGAGCGATCTCCCGCGACTCCTTCCGCGGACCGCCGGCGTGGGTGGCTCTATGCGGCCGATGGCGCGCCGTCCCGCGCCCGCACGAGACCGCGCTCGTGCAGCAGCTCGGCGATCTGCACGGCGTTCGTCGCCGCGCCCTTGCGCAGGTTGTCGGCGACGATCCACAGGTCGAGCGCGCGCTCGTGGCCGGGATCGCGGCGGATGCGCCCGACGAACACGTCGTCCTTGCCGGCGGCGTCGATCGCCAGCGGGTAGAGCGCGGCGTCGGGGTCGTCCACGACGCGTCACCCCGGGCGCCGCGCCAGCAGCTCGCGGGCGCGCTCGGGTGAGAGCTCCTCGCGCGTCTGCACGTTCACGGCCTCGGAGTGGCCGTTGACGACGGGCACGCGCACGCACGTCGCGCTGATCGCGGATCGTCGGGTCGCCGAGGATCTTGCGGGTCTCGTTGATCAGCTTGCGCTCCTCGTCGGTGTGGTCGTCGCCCGGCGCGAACGCTGCCCGCGTGGGGCAGGGCGTTGAAGGCGATCTGGTGGGCGTATGCGTTCGGGGCCTCGATCTCCCGCTCGTGCAGCAGCGCGTGCGACTGGTCGAGCAGCTCGTCGACCGCGCGCTTGCCCGTGCCCGACACGGCCTGGTAGGTGCTGATCACCAGGCGCTCGATCCCCGCCTCGTCCTGCAGCGGCTTCAGCGCGACGACCATCTGCATCGTCGAGCAGTTCGGGTTGGCGATGATGCCGTGGTGGTCGGCCAGCGCCTCGGGGTTGACCTCGCTGACCACGAGCGGCACGTCGTCGCTCATGCGCCAGCGCGAGGAGTTGTCGATCACGACCGCGCCCGCGTCCGCGAACCGCGGCGCCCACTCGCCCGAGGTCGAGCCGCCGGCGGAGAACAGCGCGATGTCGAAGCCCTGGATCGACTCCTCGCTCAGGGCCTGCACGACCAGGCCGTCCTCGAGCTCGCGCCCGACCGAGCGCTCGGAGGCGAACGGCACGATCTCGCTGCGCGGGGAACTCGCGCTCGCGCAGGAGCTTCAGCATCAGCGTCCCCACCTGTCCGGTGGCGCCGACGACGGCGACCCGGTATCCGTTGCTCATGCGCTCCAGGGTACCGGCTGAGCCGCGCCCGCCGGGCTCGGATCCAGTGGCGTTGCTAGGCGCCGGTCTGGGTCGCCATGAAGAAGATCGTGAGCAGCACCAGCAGGCTTGCGAACGCCCCGACGGTCGCGAGGCGTTTGCTCTGTGCCTGGTACTCGGCGCTGAGGTCGACCTCGCCGTCTCCCGCTGCGGCCACGTCGCGCTCGGCCAGCTCGATCATGCGTCCCTCGGTGGGGCCGAAGAACAGGCCGCCCAGCGCGCCGAGCACGATCGCCACGCCGAAGCCCCACTGGACGTAGAAGTCGCTCCACACGTGCAGCTTGCTCGCCAGGTAGATGCCGGCGAGCAGGATCACCAGCAGCGCAGGCGAGATAAGACGCTGTCCGATCGTCTTCTCGGCCCGGCAGCAGCGCCGGCAGCGCGCGCTTGTCCGCTTTTTCGACGATCGCGAACATGATCGGATAGGCGAAGGTGACGCCGAAGGCGACGACGACCGCGGTGATGTGGAGGGCGAGCACGACGGAGTAGAAGGTCAAGGCGGGGGGAGTGATCATGGCGCTCAGCCTAACGAGGCTCGCGGGCGGAATGGCGGCCGAGCACCGGGCGCCTGGTTGGAGGTTCGCCTCGCCCGGCGGCGCTCAGAACGTCGGTGCGTACTTGCCGAACACGTCCTGCATCGCCGCCGCACACCTCGCCCAGCGAGCAGCGGTCCTTCAGCGCCTGGCGGATCGCGGGCAGCAGGTTCTCGCTGCCGCGTGCCACGTCGCGCAGCTCCTCCAGGCGCCGCTCCACGAGCGCCTGGTCGCGGTCGGCCTTGAACGCCGCCAGCCGCTCGAGCTGTTCGCGCTCGGACTCGGGGTCCACGCGCAGCAGGTCGGGCACCTCGATGTCGTCCTCCTGACGTACGTGTTCACGCCCACCACGATGTCCTGGCCGATGCGGTAGCGCTCCTGGTAGCCCCACGCCGACTCGTCGATCTCGCCGGTGATGAACTCGATCGCGTTGACCGAGCCGCCGAGCTCGTCGACCTTCGCGATCAGCTCGTTCGCGCGCGCTTCGATCTCGTCGGTGAGCGCCTCCACGAAGTAGGAGCCCGCGAACGGGTCGACCGTGTCGGCCGCGCCGGACTCGTGCGCGAGGATCTGCTGGGTGCGCAGCGCGATTTTGGCGGCGCGCTCGGTCGGCAGCGCGAGCGCCTCGTCGAAGCCGTTGGTGTGCAGCGACTGGGTGCCGCCGCACACGGCCGCGAAGCCCTGCAGCGCGACGCGCACGATGTTGTTCTCCGGCTGCTGCGCGGTCAGCGTCACGCCGCCGGTCTGCGTGTGGAAGCGCAGCATCGTCGCCTTCGGGTTCGTCGCGCCGAAGCGCTCGCGCATGATGTGCGCCCACATGCGCCGGGCGGCGCGGAACTTCGCGACCTCCTGGAAGACGTTGTTGTGGCCGTTGAAGAAGAACGCCAGGCGCGGCGCGAAGTCGTCGACGTCGAGGCCCTTGTCGATCGCCGCCTGCACGTAGGCGATCCCCGAGGACAGCGTGAACGCGACCTCCTGCACCGCCGAGCAGCCCTTCTCGCGGAAGTGGTAGCCGGAGATCGAGATCGTGTTCCACCTCGGCACGTGCTCGTGGCAGTACTCGAACAGGTCCGTCGTCAGGCGCATCGTGGGCTCGGGCGGGTAGATGTAGTTGCCGCGCGCGATGTACTCCTTGAGCACGTCGTTCTGGGTCGTGCCGCGCAGCTTCTCGCTGGGCACGCCCTGCTCCTCGCCGACCAGCTCGTACAGCAGCAGCAGGCACGCGGCGGGCGCGTTGATCGTCATCGACGTCGACACCTGATCGAGCGGGATCGCCGTCGAATGCCGTGCGCATGTCGTCGATCGTGTCGATCGCCACGCCCGTGCGCCCGACCTCGCCGAGGCAGCGCGGGTTGTCGGAGTCCAGGCCCAGCTGCGTGGGCAGGTCGAACGCCATCGACAGGCCCGTCGAGCCCTTCGACAGCAGGTAGCGGTAGCGCTCGTTGGACTCCTTCGCCGAGGCGTAGCCCGCGTACTGGCGCATCGTCCACGTCTGCTTGCGGTACATCTCGCGGTGGACGCCGCGCGTGTAGGGGAACTCGCCCGGCTCGCCCAGCTCGAGCTCCGCGGGCAGGTCCTGCCTCGGTGTAGAGCTCGGCGATCTCGATGCCCGAGTCGGTGAAGCGGCGGGGATCGTCGGGGCCCACGATCGGGGCGACGGTCAGGTGCTCTTCGGTAGCGGACATGTCGAGAAGGATAGACCCGGCGAATCACTAAGCTTCCCTCGTCGATGGCGACCTGTCTCGTTACCGGCGGCGCCGGCTTCCTCGGTTCGCACCTGTGCGACGAGCTGCTCGCGCGCGGCAACCGCGTCATCTGCGTCGACAACTTCGAGACGGGCTCGCTGGCGAACATCGAGCACATCCGCGACCCCGAGCGCTTCGTGCACTTCGGCGTCGACATCATCGAGCCGTACTTCGTCGACGAGCCGATCGACTTCGTCTACCACCTCGCCTCGCCGGCCTCGCCGATCGACTACCTGCGCCTGCCGCTGCACACGCTCAAGGTCGGCTCCTACGGCACGCACCACACGCTCGGCCTGGCCAAGGCCAAGCGCGCGCGCTTCCTGATCGCCTCCACGAGCGAGGTCTACGGCGACCCGCTCGAGCACCCGCAGTCGGAGACGCTACTGGGGGCACGTCAACCCGATCGGCCCGCGCGGCGTCTACGACGAGGCCAAGCGCTACGCGGAGGCGCTGACGATGGCCTACCACCGCCAGCAGGGCGTGGACACGGCGATCGTGCGGATCTTCAACACCTACGGCACGCGCATGCGCCCGCACGACGGCCGCGCGATCCCGACGTTCCTGCGCCAGGCGCTCGCCAACCGGCCGATCACCGTCTTCGGCGACGGCAGCCAGACGCGCTCCTTCTGCTACGTCAGCGACCTGATCCGCGGGATCATCGCGCTGGCGGAGTCCGGCCACCACGACCCCGTGAACATCGGCAACCCCGACGAGTTCACGCTGCTCGAACTGGCCGAGACGGTCAAAGAGCTGACCGGCTCGAGCTCGGAGATCGTCTTCGAGGCGCTGCCCGAGGACGACCCCAAGCAGCGCAAGCCCGACATCGCGCTCGCGCGCGAGCTGCTCGGCTGGTCGCCCGAGGTGTCGCTGCGCGAGGGTCTGCAGCGCACGATCGAGGAGTCCGGCGTCGAGCTGCTGATCGGTGGCGGCATCGCACTGAACGTCCGTTGCGCGGACTGCCCGACCGCGAACCGCTCATGTGCGAGTCTGAGGTGTTGTGAGCAGCGAGATGGGAGCCGCTCGTCGGAACCTCCACCGCCGCCGCGCACAGCCTCACGGCCCGCCGCTGCCGACGCCGCCGCGACGCCGCGTCGGCGTCCACGCTGCCGGCGGAGCCGTCGAGCTGCCCGACCGCGACATCCGCAGCAAGCGCCCGCCGGCGCTGTCGTTCCTGCTGCGCATGTCGACCCTGCGGCGTGTCGCCCGTGTCGTCTCGCTGCTGGCGCTCGACTTCGTCGGGGTCGCGCTCGCGATCTTCACGGCGCTGGTGCTCAAGGAAGCCGTGCACGGCGAAGTCACGGCCGCCAACGCGCTGCCACGGCACCAAACAGTTCCTCGCCGTTCGCCTACCTGCTCACGGCGCTGCTGTTCGCGCGCTCGGGCCTCTACGCCGAGCGCGCGCTGCGGCCGGGGCTCTCGCGGATCGTCGGCTCGCTGTTCCAGGTCGCCGTCGTGGCGCTGATCTTCGCCGTCGTCAGCGGCGAACACTTCTCCAGCTACTACCTCTTCTACGGCTCGCTCGCGTTCGCGATCTTCTACGTCGCCGTCGCTGCGCGCGCTCTACGAGCGCTCACCGCGATGCTGCTGCGCGCCGCCGGCTATCGGCGCCGCGCGGTGCTCGTCGGCCGCGGCAAGCACATCGGCGACGTCGCCCACGCGCTGACCGACGTCCCGCACTCGCCGATCGAGGTCGTCGGCTTCCTCTCGCCCACGCCGCTGCCCGAGAACGGCCTGCGCTCGCTCGGCTCGCTCGAGGACCTCGAGCGCGTGCTCGGAGCGCGAGCGCGTCGACGAGGTGATCATCGCCGACCCCGACTTCCCCCAGGACGACGCGGTCGAGCTCGTCGACCAGTGCCACCGGCGCGGCGTGCGCGTGCGCCTCGCGCCCTCGACGATGGAGATCCTGATCCACCGCGCGGAGTTCGTGCCGGGTCAGTCGGTGCCGCTGTTCGAGCTCGGCCCGCCCGTCTTCGAGGGCATCGACTTCGCGCTCAAGCGGACGTTCGACATCGTCGGCGCGACGCTGCTGCTGCTCCTGCTCAGCCCGCTGCTGCTCGCGATCACGCTGGCCGTGCGGCTCACCTCGCGCGGCCCGGTCCTGTTCCGCTCGATGCGCCGCGGGATCGGCCAGCGGCCGTTCGCGTGCCTGAAGTTCCGCACGATGCACAGCGACGCCGAGGAGCGCCAGGCCGACCTCGAAGAGCTCAACGAGGCCTCGGGCGCGCTGTTCAAGATCCGCGACGATCCGCGCCTGACGCCCGTGGGGCGGATCCTGCGGCGCTTCTCGCTCGACGAGCTGCCGCAGCTGGTCAACGTGCTGCGCGGCGAGATGTCGCTCGTCGGTCCGCGCCCGCTGCCCGAGCGCGACTACGCGATGCTCGAGGACTGGCACCGCAAGCGCTACCTCGTGCTCCCCGGCATCACCGGGCTGTGGCAGGTGTCCGGGCGCTCGGAGCTCGACTTCGACGACCTCGTGCACCTCGACTTCATCTACCTCGAGCGCTGGTCGCTCGCGCTCGACCTGACGATCCTGCTGAAGACGATCCCCGCCGTGTTCTCGCGGCGCGGCGCCTACTGAGCGGCGGGCCCAGCGGGCCGGGCCTAGGCGGCTGCGCTCGCGCGCACGTAGACGTCCCAGATGGCGCGCGCCCATCCGTCGGGGTTTGGCGCGTCGGGGATCACGACCATGCGCTCGCGCTCGAGTCCGAGCTCGGCGACGGCGTCGCGAGCGACGGCGTCCGTGGGGACGATCACGCGCACAGCCCGCTGCACGGCGAGCCGGCGAAGCCTCAGGTGCATGCCGCCGCAGCGCAGCTGCTCGGTGGGGCGCTTGACGGCGGCGAGGTCGTGGAGCGTGACGACCATCGGGCACGGGCTGTGCAGCATCGCTCCCTCCATCCACGGCGTATGGAACAGGTCGGCTCGCGACGCGAGGGCGGTGCGTCTCGACGATCTCGTCCTCCTCGGCGGCGGTCTCGCGCAGCGCCTGCAGCAAGCAGCGCGAGTAGCGCCCGACGCCGTTGGGATCGGCGGCCGCGCGGCTGTCGAACGCGACCTTCACGGCTGCTCCGTCGCCTCCACGCGATCCCCACCGTCCATCGGGCGAACATAGTCACTTTGCGCAGCGATGGGTAGGGATGACAGCTGGACTGCACGCTCTTAGCGACATTCGCCCGCCCGGCGGCCGGGCGCTCTAGCCTTCGCGGCGAGATGTCCTCGCGCGCGTACCACGAGAGCATCTGGGCGGGCGTGCCCGAGGGCCTGGAGCCGTCCGACTTCGAGTTGCGCAGCCGCTTCCTGCTCGAGCACGTGCGCGCGGGCGAGCGCGTGCTCGACGTCGGCTGCGGCGAGGGCGCGTTCACGGCCGAGCTGGCGCGCGCGGGGGCGCTGCCGGTGGGCGTGGACGTCGCGGAGGAGCCGCTGCGCCGCGCGCGCGCGCGGCACCCGGAGCTCGAGTTGCGGCTGGTCGACGCGGACGGCGCGTGGGAGCTCGCGGACGCGAGCTTCGACGTGGTCTGGGCGGGCGAGGTGATCGAGCACGTGCTCGACACCGCCGCGTGGCTGTCGGAGGTGCGCCGCGTGCTTCGCCCTGGCGGGCGCCTGCTGCTCAGCACGCCCGCCCACCGCGCCGCTGCGTCTCGCGGCGCTCGCGCTCTCCAGGCGTGCGTTCGCCGCGCACTTCGACCCGCGGGGCGATCACCTGCGCTTCTACAACCGCGCCACGCTCACCGCGCTGGTCGAGGACTTCGGCTTTCGAGAAGTTGACGTTGCGAGCGCTGCAGGGCTGCCTGGCGCGCGGCGGCTTCTGCTCGCAAGCGCGTCCGCTCGCGCTTCTGACGGCGGGTGCGGTTGGCTGGCTGGACGCGCGCAGAGCCTGGATGTAGTCGTTGTAGATCTCGATCGCTTCGGGATTCGGGTGCGGGGGCGCGAGCGCTTCGGGGGAGATCGACTCGGGGTCGAGATAGATCGCCGCCTGCAGCTCGTGCAGCGCCGAGCGGGGGTCGTTCGTCAGGTCGAAGCGCCCCAGGTTGAGCCAGCGTCTGGGGGTTCGACGGCTGCAGGCGCACAGCTCGCGCGAGCGTCGCCCGGGCGAGCTGCGCGTGGCCGCTCGCCCCCTGGACCGCGGCGAGCGTGAACAGCGCTTCCAGCGAGAGCGGGTCGCGAGAGACTGCGGCGTTCGCTGCCGCCAGCGCGCCGGCCGGGTCGCGCGCCAGGAGCGCCTCGCGCGCTGCCGCGCGCTTCTTCGGAGCGCTGCGGCTGCCACTGCGACCAGGCGGCCAGCAGCGCCGACGACGACCGCCGCGCCGGCCAGTGACATGCGCAGCTCGACTCGGCGCGGCGCCGTGGGCCTCATCCGCGGAGGTCAGCGGTCCGTGCGCTCAGCGGGCCGCGCCCGGCGAGCCAGCCGGCGCACAGCAGCGCCACGCACGCGTCGCCCGGCACGTACCAGGTCCAGTCGACCAGCGAGTGGACGCCGAACACGACGACCACGCAGAGCATGCTCAGCATGCCGACTCGCTCGGCGGGTAGCCCGTGATGGCGCACGCCAGCCGGCCGCACGCCGGACGAGGTCGCCACGCGCCCCACGGCGCCAGCGCGGTTGAACGGATGCGTCGCGCCCGCCGCGCCATCCAGCAGCAGCAGCGCGAGCGCCAGCAGCAGGCCCACGAGCCCGAGGTCGGCGAGCGTCTGCACGACGAAGCCGTGCGCGTGGCGCACCTGCAGCGTCTCGGTGCGGTAGCGCAGGCGCGCGGTCGCGTAGCCCTTCCGCGCCCGAGCCGAGCGCGGGGTGGGCGTCGAACACTTCGAGCGCCTCCTTCCAGTAGCGCGCGCGCACGCTCGCCACCGCGGTGAGGCGCCCCGGAGTGTTGGGCGGCACCTTCGCGTTGGGGTTCGTGAGCGCGTCCACCGCGTGCGAGACGCTGCCCGTCAGGCCGCGCTGGCTGTGCGCGAGCGCGCCCGCGAAGGCGATCAGCGCGACCGCGATCAGTGCCAGCAGAGCCGCGCCGGCGCGATTGCGCAGCGCGCGCGACGGTGGGCGCACGCCGCTCCAGAAGCCGATCGCGACGCCGAGCAGCGCGAGCACGACGATCATCGCCGCGATCAGCGCCCCGAGCTGGTGTCCGGCGGTGACCTGTTCGCCCAGCGGGACGTTTTCGGCGCTGAGCGCGTGCGTGGAGAAGTCCCACGCGGCGACGCGCCAGCGCTCCGAGCGCGCCGATGACCAGCACCGCGGCGCCGCGCAGGCGCAGCGGCACGAGGCAGAACCACGCCAGCAGGCCGACCGCCAGCGCCGACGAGCGCGCCGCGCGAGTAGGCGAGCAGCAGCGTCAGCAGCAGCACGCCCATCGCCGGGTAGGCGAGCGCGCTCACGCAGCGCGTGTCCGCTGCGTCGCGCGCCGAGCCACAGCAGCAGATCGCGCCCATCGACGCGGTCAGCCCGACAGCGTTCCAGTAGCCGTAGGGGTCCTCCAGGCGTGCGTACTTGTCGGCCGGCACGAGCTGCCTGGGAACACCTTCGTCAGCAGCGCGTACGAGCACACGAGGAACGCCGCGAGAGCGAGCCCGCCGAGCACCGCCGGCCAGCGCGCGGGCGCGAGGCGCACGAGCGCCACCGCGGCTGCGAACACGCCGCTGTAGGCGAGCATGCGCCCGGCGTCGCGCCAGCTGTCGTCGGGCTGCACCGACCACACGATCGAGATCGCCGTCAACGCTGTGAACGCGAGCAGCAGCCCCACGGGCCACAGGCCGTGGCCGCGCCCCGCGGGCAGCCGCACGATCGCCACGGCCACCGTCGCGCCGGCGGCGAGCGTGAGCGCCATCTCCGTGGTGGTCATCGATTCGAGGTTCAGACCGCCCTTGGCGTAGAACGTGACGAAGCACGAGATCGCCGCGACGAGCAGCGTCGTCCACCACAGCCCCTGCCGACCGATGATGGAGGATGGGTTGCGCAAGCCGCGTGCCGTGCCCGATTCACCGGCCGCTCGCGCGCTGTGCGCGACCGGCGCGGGCTCAGTCGGAGCGACGGACACGGATACGTTTGTGCAGGACGCCGCCGAGGAGCACGAGCGCGCAGGCCAAGCAGGAAGCCGAGCGTCGCCAGCAGCGGGGTCGGCAGCGAGCTGAGCGCGGATGAGATGTTCGCGTGCACCACGCCGGGGGCGATGCTCGCCCCTCCCAGCTGGACGGGCGCCGCACGAGTGCTCGCCGCGTGCTTGATCGCCTTCTGCTCGGACGGCGAGGCCGCGACCGCCGTGGGGCCGGCGGCGCCCGGTGCGCTCGGGCCACCTCCGCCGCCGCGCGAGCCAGCGGCTGCCGCGCGCTGGGCCTGGCGGATCAGGGAGGAGCAGTCCGTGTACTCTTCCGTGTCTGCGCTCAGCTCTTTGAGCGCCTGTGTGTACGCGCTCTGGCTGAAGCCGCGCAGCGATTCGCCGTGCGTGCAGCGCTCGATGATCGTTTCGCCCACGTTCGCGCTCGCGGGCGGGGCGGCCACGGCGACGGCCATCGCCACGGCCGCGAGCAGCGCGGCCGGTCGGGCGGGTCGTCTTTCCGGTCGGGCGGATCTCATCGGCGGACTATTCAACGCTACCAACGCTTGCGGGCGTGCGTTGCAGGGAGCGGGACAGCCCGAGGCTCGACAGAGCTCGCGAGAACCCCTCCGCCCACGCCGTCGTGGGTGTATGCGGCCACGGCTCTGCCGCTGCGGCGCCCAGGCGTGCGCGCAGCGGCGCATCGTCCGCCAGCAGCTCGAGCGCTCGCGCCAGCGCGCCACTGTCGCCCGCGGGGACGATCAGACCGGTGTCGCGGTCGCGAACGAATCCGCCCGCCGCGGCGCCGACCGCGTCGCTCGCGATCACCGCGAGACCGCGGTTCATGGCCTCGTTGACGACCAGGCCCCACGGCTCGCGAAACGTGCGCGTGGGGATGGATGGCAGCACGAGCACGTCCGCCGCGGCGTACACGTTGCGCAACTCCACGGGGGTAATCGGGTCCAGGCCGAGCACGTCGCCGGGGAGCTCGGACTGCGAGCCGACGCCCACGAGCACGAGCGCCGCCGCCGGCGCGCGCAGACCGGACGCGCGCCACGCGTCCAGCAGCACTGCCACGCCCTTCTCCCGATCGGGTCGGCCGACGAACACGAACGTCGTCGCGGCGCCGGCCGGCCAGCGCGGGTCGCTCGGCTCCCCCACGTCGGGGGAGCGCCAGAAGTCGTTGTCCACCGACTGCGGGGCGACGTGCACGTTGCGAGCGCCGCGCGCCCGCACGTAGGCGCTGACGTGCGGCCCGTACGTGACGACGGCGTCGGCGGAGCGATACAGGCGGCGCAGCGGCAGGTAGCTGAGCGCGTGCGCGGGCGTGCGCGGGTGCGCCCACAGCGAAGCCCACAGGATCAACGGAGTGCGCGCGCGACGCGCTCCCGCCCACGTCGCGAGCGGCGCGACGCGCCCGCCCGTGGGACACACGACCGCGCGGTAGCCGCCGCTCGCCGCGAGCGCGGCGAGATCTCGTGGCCGCACGTGGCGGTGGGGGAACGGAAGCTCGCCGTCGAACGCGGCGCCGCCGTGCTTGGCGCGCCCGCCGAACAGCGCCAGCTCGATCCGCTCGCGCTCGTGCAGGCGCGCGAGGCCGGCCACGCGATAGGCGGGCGCGTGGCCGGTGACGAACAGGACGGGCTTCACCGCAGCGCCTGTTCGTAGGCGGCGACGGTCTGCTCGCCGCAGCGCTCCCACGTGAAGTGCGCGGCGACGGTCGCGCGCGCGCGCTGGCCCGCCTCGCGCAGCCGCTGTGGGTCGCACAGCAGCTCGTCGATCCGCTGCGTGAGGCGCTCGATGTCGCCGGGTGGCACGAGCAGAAAGCCGTCGCCCGCAGCGGCGATCTCCTCCGGCCCGGGCTCGCCGCGGCAGCCGATCGCGGGCACCCCCGCGGCCATCGCCTCGACGTACGCGACGCCGAACGCCTCGTCGGTGGAGGGCATCACGAACAGCGTGCAGCGCCGCGCCCGCTCGAGCGCCTCGCGTGGCTCCAGCTGTCCGAGGAAGTCCACGCGCCCGGCGACGCCCAGGCGCGCGGCGAGCCCTTCCAGGGGTATCCGCTCGGGCCCGTCGCCGATGATCGCGTAGCGCAGCGTGGGATGGCGAGCGCCGAGCACCGCCAGCGCGCGCAGCACGTCGCGCGTGGCGCTTGCGCGCGACCAGGTGCGCGACCGTCACGAGCGACGGCGCCGGTGCCGGCGCGCCGAGCCGGGAGCGTTGCGCGCGGCTGCGAGCCCGGCGACGGGCAGATCCGCGCCGAGGTGCACCACGCGCGTCTCGTGCGCCCCATGCGCGCGGGAGAGCTCGGCGATGCCCTCGCTGTTGGCGAGCACCAGTCGCGCCGCGCCGAGACCGCGCGCCACGGCGCGGCGGCCGGCCTCGCCCTGCGCGGCGGTGTAGAGCACGTCGCCGCCGTGCACCGACACGACGAGCGGTGTGTGCGTGCGTGCGCGTCGTACGGCGTCGCCGGCGGGCACGGCGTTGTGGGCGTGGATCGAGCTCGAAGGGGAACGTGCGCGCGCAGGCGGCGCAGCGCGAGCGCGAGCGCGGGGGCCGCCCACGCGCCCCAGCTCGCATAGGAGCGCTCGCGCGGCGGCGAGACGTAGGAGACGTAGGTGACGGGCAGGCCGTCGCGGGTCTGCGTGCGCGGCTCGCGAACGCGCGCCGCGAGCGCGCTCGCGGCGCCGCCGGCGCCGGCTGCGAGCGAGGAGCGCGGCGGAACGAGTCGGTGCAGCACGAGCACGTGCACCTCGGCGCCCGCGTCGCGCGCGGCGAGCGCCTGTCGGTGCGCCCAGATGCCGAGCACGGGGTCGCGCCGGCTGGGGTAGAACTCCGCCACGACCGCCACGCGGGGGCCGTTGCGCGGCGTGCCGCTCACCAGCGCCGGTGGGTGGTGAGGGTTCGTGCGGCTTCGCGGGCGTTCAGGTAGGGGCGCTCGCGCGAGGAACGCGCGCGCCTCCGCGATTGCGGCCTCGCGCGGGTAGTCGGCGGCGGCGGGGGCCGCGCGGTGGCGGATCGCCACGGCGTCGACGACGCCGCAGCGCCAGCCGTGCTCGCGTGCGAGCGCCGCCCAGTGCACGTCCAGCCCCCAGCCCATGCGCAGCGCGGGGAACGGCAGCAGCACGGGGAACGTGGCGCGCGCGAACGCCGTGACGGGACCGATCTCGACGAAGCGCGTCTCGCGCACCGCGCTGCCTGGATGCCGTCGCGTGACCGGCCACGCCGCGTGGGAGTTCAGGCGGTGCGCGGGCTGTGCGAGCGAGAGCGAGAAGCGCTCGCACAGGAACAGGAAGCGGTCGAGGAAGCCGCGCGGCAGCTCCACGTCGTCGTCGATCACGCAGCAGCCAGTCGTGGTCCTCGGCGGGGTGGGTCGGCGAGCAGCCGGTTGAGGTTCTCGAACTTGCCCAGCGTCCCCGGCGCGCACGTGTGCAGCTCGACGCTCGTGGCGCGAGCGCTGGAGCTCCGCGCGCGATCGCATCTGCGAGCGCGCGTCGCTCGGGACGCTCGACGCTCAGGGCGAGCACGCGCCTGCGGGGCGGCGCGGCGCGCGCGGCGCGCGCGAGGCGCAGCGCGTCGTCCGCTGAGCAGCTCGCCACGCGTCGAGCGCCTCGTCGGTGGCGGCGCGACGGACGCGCGTCGAGGCCGCCGACGGTGCCGCTCGTGCCCGACAGGAAGTCGTCGGCGCGGGGCGAGCGCGTGGAGCCGGATCGCGCGCGACGCGTTCGCGCAGCCCCTCGCGCAGGCGCCCCGCGCTGTGAGCGACCATCGTCAGCCCCGCGGGGCAGCGCCGGCGCACGACGTGCCCGAGCGCAGCCGGCGAGCGTCGCCAGCTCGCGCGCGAGCGACGGCGCCTGCCCGCGACGCGCGTCGAAGCGGCGCGCGGCGCGACCGCGCACGTGGGCGCCGCGCGCAGAGCGCGCGCAGACGCGCGTCGGCGCCGGCGCGTCGGTGCTCGACGGCGGCGCCGGCTACGTACAGGACCCGTGCTGCGGGGTTCTGCGCGCGCAGACGTTCCTGCCACTCCTGCTCGTCGCCGCCGTGCTCGAGCGAGACGTCGAACGGGCCGACGCGCTCGAAGCGCGCTGCGGCGGATCGCCATGTTGGCGCCCCACGCGAAGCGCGCGTCGATGTCGCGCTCGCCGAGGTCGAGCGTGGTGATGGGCGGGTGCTCGCGCCCGCAGCTGCGCGGCGCGGAGCCCTCGAGGCGCGCGCGGATCGGGCCGGTGAAGACGTCGACGTCGGGGTTGCGCGGCGGCGGCGCCGAGCAGCGCGTCGAGCCACCCCGGGCTGACGCGCGACGTCGTCGTCGACGAACACGACGAGCTCGCCGTGCGAGCGCTGCGACGCCGGTGTTGCGCGCGACGTTCAGACCGAGCGGCGCGGCGGTGGGGCTCGTAGCGAGCGCCGAAGCGCTCGGCCAGCGCGCGCGCCTCGTCTGACGGCGCCGGCGTCGTCGACCACGAGCACCTCCGCGCCGGCGCGCGCGGCCTCGGACGCGAGCGAGGCGAGCGCCACCTCGAGATAGGAGAGGCGCTCGCGCGTGGGGATCACGATCGAGGCGGGTGTCACGTGTCGGAGACAGTCTAGGTTTGCGCCCGCCGTGGCCGTGCCGGCGGGCGCCGGCAATAGGCTGCGGTGGGAGACATGGTCCTGTTCCTGCACAACCGCTACCGCACGACCGGCGGCGAGGAGCGCGTCGTCGAGGACCTGCTGTGCGCTCGTGCGCGAGCACCTCGGCGAGCCGGCGGAGCTGCTCACGCGCGACTCCGCGCGAGCTCGGGCCGAGCGCGCGCCGCCGCTGGGCTGCTGCGCGGCGGGCTGCGAGCCCGGCGAGGTCGACGCGCGCGGTCCAGCGCACGGGCGCGCGCGTGGTGCACGCCCACAACCTCCATCCCGCGCTCGGCTGGCGCGCGCTCGCGGCGGCGCGCGCGGCGGGCGCGCGGGTGGTGCTGCACCTGCACCAGTACCGGCTCGTGTGCGCGATCGGGGTGTGCTTCACCAAGGGCGAGGAGTGCACGCGCTGCCACGGGCGCGACACGCTGCCGGGGGTGCGGCTGAACTGCCGCGGCAGCCGGCCGGAGGCGGCTCGCCTACGCGCGCGTCGCTCGCGCTGTGGCAGCGGCGCCTGGTGGAGCAGGCCGACGCGGTGATCGTGCCGAGCGCGTTCGCGCGCGAGCGGCTGCGGGAGCTCGGCGCGCCGCTGCCGTGGGAGCGCGTTCACGTCCTGCCGCCGCCGGTGCGCGCGTCGGGCGCGGTGCCCCACGCGGCGAACGCGGACGAGTGCGGCACGGCGGCTGTGCCGAGCGAGACGGCCCACGGTGTCGCCGGCTTCGCGCCGGGCGGCTACGCGCTCGTCGTCTCGCGTCTGGCGCCGGAGAAGGGCGTCGACGTGGCGATCGACGCGTGCCGGATCGCGGGCGTGCCGCTCGTCGTCGCCGGCGACGGACCCGAGCGCGGCGGCGCTGCGCGCGCGCGCGCGGGGATGGCGCGGTGCGCTTCCTCGGGCAGGGTCGAGGACGGCGAGCTGCGCGAGCTGCGCGCCGGCGCGGCGATCGCGCTGGCGCCGTCGCGCTCGGCGGAGACGTTCGGGCTGGCGGCGGCCGAGGCGATGGCGGCGGGCGTGCCGGTGGTCGGGCAGCGCGTGGGCGCGCTGGCAGAGCTGGTCGAGCGCGACGGCGCTCGTGCCGGCGGGCGACGCGCGCGCGCTGGCCGACGGCGATCGGCCGGCTGGCCGGCGACCGCGACGCGGGCGAGCGGGGGCGGCGGCGGGTGCGCGGCGCTGTGCGCTCCGGAGGTGGTGGCGCGCAAGCTCGGCGCGATCTACGACGACGCGCTGGTGGGCGGTTGAACGACCGGGTCCGCGGAATGCGGCTGCGGGCGTCGAATCTCTGCCCGCGAGCACGTAAGCTGCGCGCGTGTCCGTCGTCCCGAGCGCTCTGATCACCGGCATCACCGGCCAGGACGGCTCGTTCCTGGCGGAGCTGCTGCTGGAGAAGGGCTACGCGGTGACGGGCGTGGTGCGCGGCGGCGGCGGACCGCCGCTGGGCTCCTCCGAGCACCTGCGCGGACGGGTCGAGCTCGTGGCGGGCGACCTGCTCGAGCGCCGGGGACGCTGCGCGCGGCGATCGAGCAGGTGCGACCAGCCGAGATCTACCACCTCGCGGCGCCCCTCGTTCGTGCCCGCCTCGTGGGAGCAGCCCGGGCGAGACGATCGCGGCGATCGCGGGCTCGTGCGCTGCGATCCTCGAGGCGGTGCGCGAGATCGACCGCGAGATGCGGGTGTTCGTGGCCGCGTCGGGTGCGATCTTCGGCGACGCGCCGGAGAGCCCGCAGCGCGAGGACACGCCGTGCAGGCCGACCACTCCCTACGCGATCGCGCAAGCTCGCCGCGCACCAGCTCGTGGGCGCGATGCGCGCGCACGACGGTCTGCACGCGTCAGCTCGGGCATCGTCTTCAACCACGAGTCCGAGCGCCGGCCCGAGCAGTTCGTGACGCGCCGGATCACGCGCGCGCGCGGCGGCGATCGCGCTGGGCCTGCAGGACGAGCTGACGCTCGGCTCGCTGGACGCGGTGCGCGACTGGTCGTTCGCCGGCGACATCGTAGAGGGCGCTTGGCTGATGCTCCAGCAGGAGCGGCCCGACGACTACGTGCTGGCGAGCGGCGTGGCGCACACCGTGGCGGATCTCGCCCGGACGGCGTTCGCCTGCGTGGACCTCGACGCCGAGCGGTATGTGCGTACCGACGAGAAGCTCCTGCGCTCGGCGGAGACGCCCGAGCAGCACGCCGAACGTGGGCGATCCCACGAAGGCGCGCGAGCGGCTCGGCTGGAGGCCCGGGTCGGCTTCGAGGAGCTCGTCGAGCGCATGGTCGACGCCGACATGCGCTCGCTCGCAGGCGTCCGCCGCGCGCTCCTGAGCCGGCTCGTGCGCACGCGGGCCGGCTGGCTCGTCCAACTGAGCGCCTTACACTGCAGGCCTGATGACGCACCGTCGGCGTCATCGGGCTGGGCTACGTCGGCCTGCCGCTGGCGGTGGCGTTCGCGCAGGAGGGCTGCGAGGTGATCGCGGTCGACGTCGACTCGCGCAAGGTCGAGGCGATCGCGGCGGGCGACTCCTACATCGAGGACGTGCCCGACGAGAGCCTGCGCGGCGGTGGCGGAGCGGATCCACGCGACGACGCGCTACGCGCGAGCTGGCGGACGCCGACGCGGTGCTGATCTGCGTGCCGACGCCGCTGACGCGCAACCGCGAGCCCGACCTGGGGCCGCTGATCGGATGCGACGCGCGCGCTCGCCGGAGGTGCTGCGCGCGGATCAGCTGGTGGTGCTCGAGTCGACCACCTACCCGGGCACCACGCGCGAGCGCGTGGCGCCGCTGCTCGAGGAGTCGGGCCTCGCGGCGGGCAGGGACTTCCACCTGGCGTTCTCGCCCGAGCGCGTGGATCCCGGCCGCACCGACTTCACGCTGCGCAACACGCCGAAGGTCGTCGGCGGGCTGACGGACGCGTGCGCGGAGCGCGCGCGGGCGCTCTACGGGCTCGTCTGCGACGAGGTCGTGGCCGTCTCGAGCCCCGAGGCGGCGGAGCTGACGAAGCTGCTGGAGAACATCTTCCGCTCGGTCAACATCGCGCTCGTGAACGAGCTGGCGATGCTGACCGACCGCATGGGCATCGACATCTGGGAGGTCGTGGACGCGGCGGCGACGAAGCCCTACGGGTTCATGCGCTTCGAGCCGGGGCCGGGCATGGGCGGGCACTGCCTGCCCGTCGACCCGTTCTACCTGAGCTGGCGCGCGCGCGAGTTCGACATGGCGACCGAGTTCATCGAGCTCGCCGGCAAGGTCAACCAGCAGATGCCCTACCACTGCGTCGCGAAGGCGCAGCGCGCGCTGAACGACCGCGGCCTGTCGGTCAAAGGCGCGCGCGTGGCGGTGGTCGGCGTCAGCTACAAGCCGGGCGTGGGCGACGTGCGCGAGTCGCCTGCGCTGAAGATCATCGCGCTGCTGCGCGACCTCGGCGCGGAGGTCGTCTACCACGACCCGCACGTGCCCGAGCTCGCGCGAGTTCGGCGCTGGCAGAGCGTGCCGCTCGAGCGGGCGGTCGCGGACGCCGACCTCGCGCTGATCGTGACGGCGCACCCGAGCGTCGACCACGAGCTCGATCGCGCGGCGCGCGCGCCTCGTGGTCGACCTGCGCGGGGTCACGCGCACGATGAGCCGCCCGACGTCGTGCGGCTGTGAGCGACGAGAGAGCAGCGAGCCGACGGGCCGGGCGCGCCACTGCCGGGCGCAGGCGAGCTGGGTGGCGGGCGCGTGTCGTTGCCGGGCGACGGTCCGCTGCTCGGCGCGGACGTGCAGGTCGGCGAGGGCGTGACCTTCGGCGCCTACGTGGTCGTGCACGACGGCACGGTGATCGGCGACGGCTGCGCGATCGAGGACCACGCGGTGCTCGGCAAGCGCCCGCGCCTGGCGCGCCACTCCCAGCGCGCAGGGCGAGGTCGGGCGCGCTCGAGCTGGGGCCCGGCGTGAGCGTGGGCGCGGGGGCGGTCGTGTTCGCGGGCGCGAGCATCGGCGCGGGGGCGATCGTCGGCGACCAGTCCTTCGTGCGCGAGCGCACGCTCGATCGGCGAGCGGCTCGGTGATCGGACGCGGCAGCGTGGTCGACAACGACGTGCGTCGTCGGCGCGCGCGTGCGCGTGCAGACGAACGTCTACCTGACGGCGTTCACGCGCGGTCGAGGACGACGTGTTCGTCGGCCCCGGCGCGATCACGACGAACGACGACACGATGGCTCGCCACGGCCCCGAGCGCGCCCGTGCGCGGGGCGACGCTGCGCCGCGCCTGCCGCATCGGCGGCGGCGCCGTGCTGACGCCCGGCGTCGAGATCGGCGAGGAGGCGTTCGTCGCGGCGGGCGCGGTCGTCACGAGCGACGTCCCGCCGCGGGCGGTCGTGATGGGCGTGCCCGCGCGGGTCGTGCGCGAGGTGCCTGTCGAGGACGGACCTGCTCGAGCGCTGGCGCTAGACCGCCGCTGCAGCGCGCGGCAGCGACGACCTCGTCGGCCTGCTCGCGCGTGAGCACGGGGCTCATCGGGATCGCGAGATGGGTGCGCGGCGGCCTGCTCGGTGGCGGGCAGCTCGACGCCCTCGGCCCATCGGCGCATCGGCGCCTGGCGGTGCACGGGCGTGCGGTAGTAGGCCTTGTGGCCGATGTCGGCGGCCGTCGAGCGCCGCTTCGAGGCGCTCGACCTGCGGGTGGGCGACGACGTACAGGTGCCACGCGGGCGAGGAGCCGGCGACCGGCTGCGGCAGCGTCGACGAGCTCGCCGAGACCGGCCTCCTCGTAGTGGCGGCCAGCGCGGCGGCGGCCGTCGGCCCAGCCGTCGAGGTGCGGCAGCTGCACGCGCAGGATCGCCGCCTGCAGCTCGTCCAGGCGCGAGTTGTAGCCGACCTGCTCGTAGGTGACCTTGTCGCGCGAGCCGTGGAAGCGCAGCGTGCGGACGCGTTCTCGGCGATCTCGCTCGTCGCGCGGTCGTGATCATGCCGCCGTCGCCGAAGCAGCCGAGGTTCTTGGAGGGGAAGAACGAGAACGTCGCCGCCGTGCCGAGCGCTCCCGGGCGCCGCTCGCCGCGCGAGCGAGCCGGCCGCCTGCGCGGCGTCCTCGAGCACCGGCACGCCGAGCGCCTCGATCTCGGCCACGGGCGCGACGTTGCCGAACAGGTGCACCGCGATCACGGCCTTCGTGCGCGGCGTGAGCGCCGCGCGCACCGTCTCCGCGGTGACGCAGTAGGTGTCGGGGTCGATGTCGCAGAACACCGGGGTCGCGCCCGTCGGCGGGATCGCCTCGGCGGAGGCGTAGAACGTGAACGACGGCACGACCACCTCATCGCCCGGGCCCGACGCCCATCGCGCGCAGCGCGATCGTGATCGCCTCGGTGCCGTTGGCCACGCCGACCGCGTGGCGCGCGCCGCAGTAGGCGGCGAACTCGCCGCTCGAACGCGCTCACCTCCGGGCCGAGGATGTAGCGCTCGGAGTCGAGCACGCGCGTCGACCGCCGCGCGCAGCTCCTCGCGCAGCGCGGCCAGCGGCGTGGAGGTGTCGAACAGCGGCACGCCCATCGGGCCTCAGCGCGGCGCGAGCAGCGCCAGGTCGGCGCGGGTCATCAGGCGGATCAGCTCCTCGAAGCTCGTCTTGCGGCTCCCAGCCGAGATCGCGCTCGGCCTTCGCCGGGTCGCCGATCAGGTGGTCGACCTCGGCCGGGCGCACGAACGCGGGGTCGATCGTCACGTACGGCTCGAAGTCGCCGAGCCCGGCCTCGTCGAAGGCGACCTCGCAGCATTCGCGCACCGAGTGGGCCTTGCCGGTCGCGATCACGTAGTCCTCGGGCATGTCGCGCTGGAGCATCAGCCACATCGCCTCGACGTAGTCCTTCGCGTAGCCCCAGTCGCGTTCGGCGTCGAGGTTGCCGAGGCGCAGCTCCTTCAGCAGGCCGTGCTTGATCGCGGCCGCGTGCCAGGTGATCTTGCGCGTCACGAACTCGAGTCCGCGGCGCGGGCTCTCGTGGTTGAAGAGGATCCCCGAGGTGGCGTGGAGGTCGTAGGACTCGCGGTAGTTGACCGTGATGAAGTGGCCGTAGGCCTTCGCCACGCCGTAGGGCGAGCGCGGGTAGAACGGCGTCGTCTCGGTCTGCGGCACCTCGAGCACCTTGCCGAACATCTCGCTCGAGGAGGCCTGGTAGAAGCGCGCCTCGGGGCACACTTCGCGCATCGCCTCGAGCATCCGCGTGACGCCGACGCCGGTGAACTCCGCGGTCAGCGTCGGCTGGATCCAGGAGACCGCCACGAACGACATCGCGGCGAGGTTGTAGATCTCGTCGGGCTTGGACGCGCGCAGCGCGTCGACGAGCGAGCGCTGGTCGAGCAGGTCGCCCTGGTGCAGCGTGATGCGGTCGCGGATGTGCTCGATGCGGTCGAACTTCTCCGTCGAGGCGCGCCGGACCATGCCGTGGACCTCGTAGCCCTTCTCGAGCAGCAGCTCGGCCAGGTAGGAGCCGTCCTGGCCGGTGACGCCGGTGATCAGCGCTGAGGGGCGGGCGGACATGGCGCGGGAGCCTACCGACCGGCGGCGGTTGATCGGATGAACGTCATGCTCTACGCGGGTCGTGGCGGTGCGCTCGGCGGCGCGCAGCTCGCGCAGCCAGCGCGACGGTCGCGGCGATCCCGTCCTCGACGCTCGATCCGCGCCTCCCAGCCGAGCAGCGCTCGGCCTTCTCGACCGACGGCCAGCGCCGCTGCACGTCGACCTCGAACGTCGGCAGGTGCTCGAGCTCGAACTCCTCGGGGTCCTCGCCGCAGGCCTCCCACACGATGCGCGCGATCTCGGCGACCGTCAGCTCGCGCGAGGCGGAGATGTTGAAGTCCTCGTTCAGCGCCGCGGGCGAGCCCATCGCGGTGACGATCCCGTCGGCGATGTCGTCGACGTGCGTGAGCGTCCGCGTCTGCTCGCCCGAGCCGAAGATCTGCAGCGGGCGCTGGCCGGAGAGCACCTTGTTGATCAGGTCGGGCACCGCGTGCGCGATGCCCGGCTCGGCGTCGGGCATCTCGCCGGGGCCGTAGGCGTTGAACGGGCGGCAGATCGTGTACGGCAGGCCGTGCTCGTCGTGCGCGGCGCGGCAGTAGACCTCGCCGGTGAGCTTCGAGAAGCCGTAGGCGGAGAGCGGCACCGGGCAGCTGCGGCAGGTAGTCCTCGGGCGTCGGGAACAGCTCCGCGCGCTCGAACACCATCGAGGAGGACACGTAGACGAAGCGCTCGACCTCGAGGTCGAGCGCCGCGCGGATGACGGCGTTGTAGAGCGCGTTGTTGACCTCGGTGAGCGTGTGCGGCAGCTTGTGGAAGTTGGCGATCCCGCCGACGATCGCGGCGAGGTGGATCACGTGCGTGCAGCCCTTCGTCGCCGCGTGCGCCTGCTCGGGCACGCGCAGGTCGCCCGTGTGCACCTCGCAGCCCTCGCGCATCCACTGCGGCGCGACGCGCTGGTCGGAGACGCGCACCTCGTACGCGGGGTCCGCCAGCAGGCGCCGGACGACCGCGGCGCCGATCGTGCCGGCGCCGCCGGTGACGAGCACGCGGCTCATCCCGGCGGCTGGGTGGGGTGGGGAGCCAGCGCGCGCAGCTCGGACGCGTAGGCGAACACCTGCGCGGCGCCCCAGCAGTTCCACGGGTCCACGACGAGGCAGTCGCCGCCCGCCCGCTCGGCGATCGCCGCCAGCGCGGCGGGCTCGCGGAACGCGGAGTGGTTGGTCGCCACGACGACCACGTCGGCGCCGTCGAGGGCCTCCTCGAAGGACGCGCGTCGGCGTGGCCACGTGCGGGTCGTGCACGACCACGTCGGCGAGCTCGCGCTCGAGCAGGCGGATCAGCTTGTGCGACGAGCGAGTCGCGCTCGTCGTCGGTGTCGGCCTTGAAGGCCAGCCCGAGCACCGCCACCTTGCGGTCCGCGAGCGACCCCAGCCGCCGCTTGGCGCCCTCGAGCAGGAACAGCGGCACCGACTCGTTCACGCGCGAGACCGCCAGCAGCATCCCCGGTGCGGCCGAGCGCTCCTCGGAGAACGTGAAGTCCTTGCGCAGGCACGTGCCCGCGGTCAGGCCCGGCTGCGCGATCCCGCCGCGCGGGTAGTCGCGGTTGATCAGGTCGATCACCTCGAACACGTTCGCCGCGTAGCGCTCGCAGTCCATCATCAGCAGGTTCGGCAGCGCGAAGTGCGTGTAGCGCAGGATGTTCGCCCAGATCTTCGCCAGCTCGGCCTGCACCGGCGTCGTCTGCACGATCGGCGCGCGGAAGGCGCCGAACAGCTCCGCCACGACCTCCCCGGAGCGCGCGCCGACGCCGCCGATGATGCACGGCAGCGTGTCGATCTCCTCGAGGAAGCGCCCGGCGGCGATCCGCTCGGGCGCGTGTGCGACGAACACCTCCTCGCCGATCTCAAAGCCGCGGTGCTTGGCCAGGTAGCCGGCCACGAACTCGGTCGTTCCCGGCGCCACGGTCGAGCGCAGGATCAGCGAGTGCCCCGGCGCGAGCACGCCCAGCAGGTCGTCGAGCGCCGAGCGGATGTCGCGCATGTCGATCTCGATGTGCGAGAACGACGGCGTGCCGAGCGTGATCACGATCTGGCGCGCGCGCGCCGCGTCGGCCACGCGCTCGGACAGCGACAGCCGCCCGCCCGCGTGCACACGGTCGAGCACCTCCTGTGCGCCGGTCTCCTCGAACGGCATCGTGCCTTCGCGCACCGCGCCCAGGCGCACCGGGTCGTTGTCGACTCCCGACGACGTCGCAGGCCGCGGTCGGCGAACGACAGGGCGAGCGGCAGGCCGACGCGGCCGAGGCCGATGACGGCCACGTCGGCGGTGCTCTGCGGAGGGCTCATCTACGGCAGAAGGTTAGCGACGCCCACACGGGCACTACGCCGATACGGCAGCCGCGAGCAGGCGATCACGCACGCCCGCGCAGACGGTGGCGCGCGTACTGGCGCGCGAAGCCCGCCACGAACAGCGGGTTGTAGCGCGCGTAGCGCCGCCACAGCCGCCGCGGCTCGCGCGAGAGGCGGTAGAGCCACTCCAGGCCGTTGCGCTGCATCCAGGCCGGCGCCTGCGAGACGAGCCCGGCGTGGAAGTCGAACGCCGCGCCGACGCCCACGAGCAGCGGCGCTGCCAGGCGCGGGCGCATCCGCAGCATCCACTTCTCCTGCTTCGGCTGGCCCGTGCCAACCCACACGACGGCCGCGCCCGACGCGTCGATGGCTTCGATCGTGGCCTGCTCCTCCTGCGGCGTGGGCGTCGCGGAACGGGCGGCGAGAAGCCGCCCACGATGCGCAGCCCCGGGAAGCGCTCGCGCAGCTTCGCTTCGAGCAGCTCCAGCGCCTCGGGGGTGCGCCCGCCGTACAGGTACATCGGCATCCCCGAGCGTGCGGCGCGCTCGCAGAAGTGCGCCATCAGGTCCGGCCCGTAGACGCGTGTCGCGCGCGGATGGCCGAGCGCGCGCAGCGCCCACACGAGCGGCTGGCCGTCGGGCACCGCGAGCGTCGCCCCGAGCGTCGCCGCTCGCGTCTGCGGATCCTCGTGGGCGGACATCACGAGGTTGACCGCCGCCGCCGTCACGTACCCGCGCGCGTCCGCCGCGATCATCGCCTCCATCCAGTCGATCACCTCGTCGTAGTCGGACACCGCGAGCGGGATGTCGAGCACGGCCACGCGCTCGGGCGGCTCGGGAGTGGGCGTGGGGAGAGGGGTGCGAGCGGGCGGCGTGGAGATTGCGTGAAGATACCCGGCCTCGTGCCTGTTGACCCCGACTTCTGGATGGGACGCCGTGTGCTCGTCACCGGCCACACGGGCTTCAAGGGCGCGTGGCTCTCGCTGTGGCTGCAGTCGCTTGGTGCGGATGTGACCGGCCTGGCGCGCGGCAGTGGCTCCGGCGGCCCCTCGCTGTATGAGCTCGCGGAGGTGGGGGCGGGCATGCGCGAGCTCACCATCGACGTGCGCGACGCGGACGCCGTGCGCGACGCGCTCGCGCGGGCGAACCCGGAGGTCGTGCTGCACCTCGCCGCGCAGCCGCTCGTGCGACGCTCGCTGCGCGACCCGGTGCTCACGTACGAGGTCAACCTGATGGGCACCGTCAACGTGCTCGACGCGATCCGCGCCGTCGGTGGGGACGTGCGCGCGGTCGTGGTGGTGACGTCGGACAAGAGCTACGAGAACACCGGCGAGGTCTCCAGGCGCTTCGTCGAGGAGGACCCGCTCGGTGGCGAGGATCCGTACTCGAGCTCCAAGGCATGCGCGGAGTTGGTCGCGTCCGCCTACCGGCGGTCGTTCTTCGCGATCGACGGCGCGCCGCATGTGGCCACCGCGCGCGCCGGCAACGTGATCGGCGGCGGCGACTGGGGCGAGGACAGGCTGATCGCCGACGCGGTGCGCGCGATCGAACGCGACGAGGCGCTCCTGGTCCGCAACCCGCACGCGGTGCGCCCGTGGCAGCACGTGCTCAACCCGCTCGCGGGGTATCTCCTGCTGGCGCAGGCGCTGTGGGAGGACCACCACGCGGCGCGGGCGTGGAACTTCGGACCCCCCGCCGACGACGCGCGCACCGCTGGCTGGATCGTCGAGCGCCTGAGCGAGCTGTGGGGCGGCGCATTGGATTGGAGACTCGACGAGCGGGCCAACCCGCCGGAGGCGCAGCGCCTGGCGCTGGATTCGAGCAGGGCTGAGTGCGAGCTCGGCTGGCGCCCGAGATGGAACCTGGAGGTGGCGCTGGGACTCGTCGTCGAGTGGCACCGCGCGCAGCGCGCGGGCGATGACATGCGAGCTGTGAGCCTCGCGCAGATCGCCCGCTTCGACGGGGCGAGCTCGCGCTGATCGGCGGGTTCGGCCGCCGGCGGCGTGTCGCACCCTACGTAGATTCGCGAAGCTCGCAGTATTCGTAAGCTTCGCCCATGAGCCCTCTGAGCGTCCGTCGCTACCGCGCCGAGCGACTCCTGCGCGGGCAGTTCGAGGCGCTGCGCGCGGGAGTGATCGCGGCGGCGCGCGCACGGCTGCGGGGCAGCGGCGTGACGCTCGAGCAGGACGATCTCGAGGTCTGCTACGCGAGCGCCTGGCAGGGCCTGTACACGGCCATGCTCGACGGCCAGGAGATCGAGCACCCCGCCGCGTGGCTGGTGCTGGTGACGTTCCGTCGCGCCGTCGACGAGTACCGCTCCCGTGGCCGCGCTCCTGGAGGAGCGGATCTCACGCCGCTCGACGTGGATGCGCCGCACGCCAGCGCAAAGCTCTCCGCGTATGAGCCGGATCTCGCGGGCGAGCTGGACGACCGCGCGAAGCTGCGCCAGCTGTTCGAGGGGCTGCGCGGGCGCCTCAGCGCACGTGAGCGAGAGGCGGCGGTGCTCTGCTATCTGCAGGGGCTCTCGCGCGCACAGGCCGCCGAGCGGATGGGCGTCAGCGAGGCGCGTATGCGCAAGCTGATGGAGGGCTCCGGCGTCGGGCGGCCGGGCGTGGCCGGCAAGGTGGGTGCCCTCGTGGAGACGATCCGCGACGGCGGCTGGTGCGAGGAGCAGGGATCGCTCATGCGCGCGCTTCGCCTTCGGCGTCCTCGACCCGGAAGGCGAGCGCTACCAGCTCGCGCTGCTGCACAGCGGCCACTGCCCGTCCTGCCGCGCGTACGTGACCTCGCTGCGCGGTCTTGCGGCGGCGCTTCCGCCCGTGTTCCTGCCGTGGGGGCTCGGCGCCGCGGCGCTCGCGCGCGTTGGCGGCGTTCACGTCGGCGCAGCGAGCGGTGGCGCCGGTGCCGCGGGCGGTGGCACGAGCGCCGCAGGCGGCATGGGCGCGGTCGCGGTGTCCGCGTCAGGCGCCGCGGGCGCCGGCGCCGGCGCGGGCGGTGTCGCCGGGGGTGGTTGGCTGTTTGCCGGTGGCGCCAAGCTCGCGGCCGGCTGCGTGCTGGCTCTCAGCGTGGGGGCGGGGTGCGTGGCGTTGGACGTGAGTGGCGACCATCCGCGCAGGCCGGCGCGTCGGCACCCATCAGCGGTCCACGCCGACGCGAACGCCACGTCCGTGAGTTCCAGGGTGGTGTACGACTTGGCAGCTGCGCGGCCGGGTCTCCCGACGATGGGCGTCCGCTCCAGTCCGCTCACGCCGGCGGGCAAAGCCAGCCACGAGTTCGGCCCGGAGCAGGCGCCGGCGGGTGGAGCGCTGCGATCCGCGGCTGTCGAAGGGTCCTCGGCGGCCGCGGCTCGGGCAGCTTCGTCTCGTTCGGGTACCGGTGGAACGACGACAGGCACGTCCTACGCGCCCGCCGGTGTGCAGGCATCCCGGTCCTCGGCTTCGTCGGCCGGTGGCGAGGCAGCCGCCGAACGCGAGTTCTCGCCCGGCTAGGGCGCCGGCTCAGCCCCGCGGGAACACCTTCCCCAGCCGCGCGAGCGCGAGCGGGTTGCCGCGCGGGCGCAGGCGGCCGGTGGCGACCGCGCGCAGCGGGTCCAGACGCTCGCCGACGATGTCCACCCAGTCCTGGTAGGAGAGGCGCAGGCGCAGGTCGGGCTTCGGCGACTCGCCCTGCTCCACGGTGCTCGAGCCGTTGTTCACCGTCAGGTGCCAGGTGGGGATGTCGGGGTCGGTGAACTCCCACTGGAACGTCGTCGGCCGCGTCAGCCCGTGGTTGGGGTTGACCTGCCGGCGGATCGTGTCGAACAGCAGCTCGATCGTCTCCGGGTCGCGCGTGGTGGGGCCTTCGCGCACGCCGATGATGCCCGCCTTCGCGAGCGCGCGGCCGCGCTGTGAGATCTCCAGCGGCGTCGAGGCCCGGCGGCAGCAGCGGCGGCCCGGGCAGCGTCTCCAGCGCCAGGCCCGCCGAGCGCAGCTTCGTCGTCATCGACGTCAGGCCCTCCACGCCGACCTTGTCGAAGGTGTAGTTGAACACCGTCAGGTAGCGTTCGTCCCAGCCCGGGCGGCATCAGCACCTGGGAGGTGTAGCGGGTCACCTCGCGCAGCGATGCTTCGCCACCGCCTTCGGCACGCCCATCGGGTCTTCGCGGTTGAGGTCGGAGAGCAGCTTCACGCCGAAGCCGATGTGGCGCTGCTCGTCGGCGGCGATGTTCTCCATGCCCTCGCGGAACGCCGGCAGCTGGTCGCGTTCCTCCAGGTAGCTGCAGATGAAGTGCTGGCCCGGCTGGGCGAGCGCCGCCTCGATGACGATGTGGTAGAGCGTCACCGCTGCCGCCAGCTGCGCCGGCGAGCGGTCCGCGCGCAGCTCGTCGGCCATCGGTCGAGGCGGTCGAAGATCTTGCGAAAGCCCGAGCGTCAGCTGTGGCTTGATCGCGTTCAGGCCGCTCGCCATCGAGCCGTCGCCGATGCCGCAGACCTCCTGCATGAAGCGCTTGAAGAAGACCGCGTGGCGCGCCTCGTCGACCTGCTGGGTGGTGAGGAAGTACTTCTGCTCCTCGCGCGGCGCCGCGTCGATGTAGGGGGAGAGGTTGTCGGCGACCGCGTCCTCGCCCCAGAAGAACAGGCAGTAGTTCCACAGCGCCGCCTGGCGCTCGAACTCGGTGAAGTCCTCGCGCCACTGGCGCGCGTCCTCGGTGAAGTCGAGCTCCGTCGCCGACCAGTTGCCGCGCTCCCAGCGCGCGTACAGATCCTCGTAGGAGATCGCGTCCGCCGGCAGGCTCGGCCACGTTCGAGGCGTCGGTGGACGTGGGGGATGTTGCGCTCGCCATCGTGTCCGCCTCCGTCTCGCTGGTCTTTCGAACCGGATAACGAACGCTATCGAAATAGCGAACGCTCTGTCAAGTAAGATGCTCCGATGGCGACGCGCCGACACGCGGAGCGCGGCCCGCGGCACCCGGCGCGCGGATGACCCGCGAGCAGAGCCGGGCGAACACGCGCGAGCGGCTGCTCGGCGGCCGCCCGCAGCGCTGTTCGCGCGCAGCGGGCTTCCACGGCGCCTCGGTCGAGGAGATCGCCTCCGAGGCCGGCTTCTCGACGGGCGCGCTGTACTCGAACTTCGACGGCAAGGAGGACCTGTTCCTCGTCCTGATGGAGCGCGAGATCGACGAGCACGCGCGCGAGATCGCAGAGGCGGTCGCGCGCGCGAGACTCCGATCGCCGAGCGCGCCGCCGGCGGCGCGCGGCAGTGGATGACGATGATCGAGCGCGAGCCGGAGCTGCTGCTGCTGTTCATGGAGTTCTGGGCCTACGGCGTGCGCGACCCGCAGGTGCGCCCGAAGGTGGCCGAGCGCTTCGCGCAGATGCGCGAGGTGCTCACGCGGCTGATCGCCGACGGCGTGCGCGAATTCGACCTCGAGCTCGACGATCCCCGCCGAGCAGCTCGCGATCGCGATCGACGCGCTCGCCGACGGCATCGCGCGGCAGAAGCTCGCCGACCCCGACGCGGTGCCCGACGAGCTGATGGGCACGCGTGCTCGCGCTGCTGCTCGCCGCCGCTACGCGTCCGCGCGGGAGGCACAGGCACGCGTAGTGCACCGTGAACGCCCGCCGCGCCAGCGCCGGCGCGGCGCGGTGAAGCGCCGCGCCGCACCGCCCACTTCGCGCTCGCCGTCGCGCGCGCGCGCGGCGCGGTCGGCGAAGAAGCGATGGACCTCCAGCGGCAGCGGGTCCTCGAGCTCCGCCCGCGAGCTCGCAGGCCCGCGCGCGCGACGATCGCGCGCGCGCCCGCGCGGTCGAGGCGCTGCAGGTGTCCGACCTCGACCGCGTGCTCGCGCTTGCCCGTGCGCCGCGCCGACCGTTCGCCTCGAGCGGCACCTCGACGACGACCGCCGCGGCACACGCGTGCGACCTCGCGCCAGCAGCGCCGCCGGATCGGGCACGTGCTCGAGCACGTGCGAGAGGATCGCCGAGCTCGAACGCGCCGTCGCCGCGCGTGCAGATGTTCGCCGTCGTACAGCTCCACCGAGTCGATCTGCGTCGCGCTCGCGCGCGATCTCCACCGCCGCCTCGGTGATCTCCACGCCGGCCAGGCGTCCCGCCGAAGCCGCGCGCGCGCAGCTCGCACAGCAGCGCGCCGTCGCCGCAGCCCACCTCCAGCGTGCTCTGCGGCTCGATGCCCGCGCGCCCGCACAGCGCGATCACGTGGTCGGCCTTGCCGACCGCGCCGAGCGCGCGCCAGCGCGCGTAGAGCTCCGCGTCGGCGGGCGCCTGCGAGTAGGCGTCGTCGTAGAAGCGAACCAGCGCCGCGGAGTCCTCCACCGCGAGGATTATTGTGGTCGCGATGACGGCCAAGCTCACGGCGTCGCTGCGCGAGGCGCCCGCGACGGTGCCCGCGCTCGCCGCGCTGGCCCTGTTCGTCGTGTGGGCCAGCGATCAGGCGGGCTATCCGCTGACCCACTGGGCGCCCGGCGGGCTGATCGTGCTCGCGCTGCTGTGCATCGCGCTCGCCGCCGTGCGGCTGCGCCCGGCGCGAGGTGCCGCCGGCGCGTGCGCGTCGCGCTCGGCTGCCTCGCCGCCTACACCGCCCTCAGCTACCTCTCGATCCTGTGGGCCGGCGTGCCCGGGCGACGCCTGGGAAGGCGCCAACCGGACGCTGCTCTACCTGCTCGTGTTCGCGCTGTTCGCCTGCTGGCGCCAGCGCGGCGCCGAGCGCCGCGCTGCTGCTCGTGCGCGTGGACGCTCGCGATGATCGTGCTCGCGGCGTTCGCGCGCGCTGCACATCGACGCGGCCGAGCGCCACGGCGCTGCGCAGCGCTGCTCCCGGACGGGCGGCTGCGTCTACCCGAGCGGCTACCCCAACGCCAACGCCGCGCAGTGGCTGATGGCGTTCTGGCCCGCGCTGCTGCTCGCGCGCAGCGAGCGCCTGCCGTGGGCGCTGCGGGGCCTGCTCGCCGGCGGCGCCGTGCTGCTCGCCGAGGTCGCGCTGCTCAGCCAGAGCCGCGGCTCGCTGTACGCGACGCCCGTGATGCTCGTGCTCGTGTTCGCGCTGCTGCCGGGCCGCATGCGCACGTTCGCGCTGCTGCGTGCCCGTCGCCGCCGGCGATCGCCGCGGCCGCGCCGATCGGTGCTGCGCGTCGGCGACCACCTGCAGCGACGGCGAGCGTCGCGCCCGGCACCGTCCACGACGCGACCGCCGCGATCCTGCTCGCCGCCGTCGGCGGTCGTGGCTCGCTCGTCGCGCTCGGCGCGGCGCTCGAGACGCGCCGCGACGCTGCCGGCGGCCCGCGCGCCGGGCTGCGCCGCGGCCGCGGCCGTCGCGGCGCTCGCCGTCCTCGCTCTGCTGGTCGGTCTCGGCGGGCGGGCTCGTGGCGCGCCGGCGACCCCGTCACGCGCGTCGAACAGCGCGCTGGCACAGCTTCAAGGGCGGCTACGGCGCCAGCAGCTCCGCAGCCGGCAGCCGGCTCGTCAGCGGGCTCGGCAGCAACCGCTACGACTTCTACCGGGTCGCGCTCGACGAATTCCGCGCCCACCCGCTCGCTGGGCATCGGCGCCGACAACTTCCAGCAGCAGTACCTGCTGCACGGCCGCAGCAACGAGACGCCGCGCTACCCGCACAGCGTCGAGCTGCGCACGCTCACGCAGACGGGCCTCATCGGCGCCCTGCTCGCGCTCGTGGGCCTCGCCGCGGCGCTGCTCGCCGCCGCGCGCGCCACGCGCGGCGCCGATCCGCTCGCCCGGTCGGTCGCGGCCGCCGCGCTCGGCGGGCTTCGCCTACTGGGTCGTGCACGGCTCCTTCGACTGGTTCTGGGAGTTCGCCGGCCTCGGCGCGCCCGCGTTCGCGCTGCTCGGCCTCGCCTGCGCGCTCGCGCCCGCCGAGCGGCACCGGCGCAGCGCCGCGAGCCAGCGGCGAGGCAGCCTGCCGGCGGCTGCCACGCGCCTGGGCGCTGCGCCGGCGCGGCGCCGTCCTGCCGGCGCTGGCCGCTCGCGCTGTCGCTCGCGGCGCCGTGGCTCGAGCCAGCTGCAGGTGCAGAGCGCCGCGCGGATCTGGACGCAGCGCGCCGCGGCGGCCTACGCGCGCCTGCGAACGCCGCCGAGTCTGAACCCGCTCAGCGACGAGGCCTACCTCGTGGCCGGCAGCATCGCGCTGCGCTTCGGCGATCTCGCGCGCGCCGACCGCCAGTTCGCGCTGCGCGCTCGAGCGCACCCCCGGCGACGCCTACGCGACGCTCGAGCGCGGCGCGATCGCCTCGAGCGACGGGGCACGCGCGCGGGCGCGCTCGCGCTGCTCGAACGGGCGGTCGCGCTCAATCCCCGCGACGCGCTCGCGCTCGAGGCGCTGCGCACTGGCGCGGCACGGCGAAGCGTGTCGACGTCCAGCGAACTCAACCGCGCGATCCTGCTCAAAGCTCAGCAACTCTGCCTGAGCGTGTCGAAGCTTTCGCGCAAGACAGGCTCGTTTCAGCCTCGACATGACCGCTCGAGCTTCGCTAGCGTGTGCGGCGAGCCTCGTCGATTCGTCGACTCGCCGGGTCTGATTGCGCAAGCGGTACGGCGATCGAGGGTCGATCGACAACGGACGATGGCATGGAGACAGGGCTCGAACCGCTCTGGCCGCGGATCAAGGAACCCAAGGCAGGGACGCATGACAAGACACCATCGCGCATCACCACGATACGTCACGCTGCTGGCGCTGTGCCGCTGTGCTCGCGCCAGCGCCCGCCGGCGCCAGCTCGCTGCTGAGCGGCTACGGCGGGCCCGGGCAGGGCAGCCAGGCGATCCTCGGCGTCAGCGCTGCTCGGCGGGCCCGGCGGCGGCGCGGGCGGCGGCTCGGGGTCCGGCGCTCCCCGCGGGCAGCGCGACCTCGACCGGCAGCGTCTCAGGCCGGCAAGCCCGCGGACGAGCAGCTCGGCGCGCGCGGCACAGCGTCCCGCGCCACACGCCCGGGCGCGCGGCGCGACAGCGCGACCGCGCGGGAGTCATCCGCGCAGAGCGCTCGCGCGTACGCCGCTTCGCTGCAGCGGCGGCCTCGCGAGCGGCGCTCACGAGCTCCGCCGGCGCTCGGTCTCTCCGGCGCCGACCTCTTCTACATACTGCTCGGGCTCGGCGCGCTCGCGCTGATCGCGCGTCGCTCACCGCGGCGGCTCGCGCGCCAGCGCGCGCCGGGAAGTGCACGCGGCTAAAGGGATGCGCCGCAGCGGCCCGAGTAACCAACGTAGGGACAGGGAACTCCGCAGCTTCATGGACCGAACGCGAATCACCCAGCAGACCTCCACGCACGATCGCGCTTCGCGGCGAGCTGACGCACGACGCGCCCTGGCCGAGGGCGCTGCGCGCCGACGCGCTTCCACGGCCCGCTGCAGTGGGCGCTCGAGGGTCCCGGCTGGGGCGTCCTGCGCCCGACCGTCGACTTCGTCCTGCTCTGCGCTCGCCGTCGTGGTCGCGCTCGGCGGCGTCAGCGCCACGCTGCACGTCTCGCGCGTCGAGCGCGCCGCTGCTCGCGCTGCCGCCGCTCGTGCTGCTGCTCTTCTACCTGCGCGGCCTCTACCGCACGCGGCTGCGCGCGCTGGTGCTCGACGGCGTCGTCCCCGTCCTCAGCGCCGTGTCGGTCGGCGCCATGGCCGTCGCCGTGCTCGGCATGTTCCTCAACGACCAGGTCGCCCAGCCAGAGCGACTGGCTGCGCGCCTGGCTGTTCGCGCTGATCGGCGTCGGCCTCGGCCGCGTGCTGCTCTCCCTCGCCCAGCGCTGGGCGCGCGCGCGCCGGCTGGTCGGCAAGCCGGTGCTGATCATGGGCGCCGGCGTGGTCGGCGCGCAGGTCGCGCGCCGCCTGGAGAGCCACCCCGAGTACGGGCTCGCGCCGATCGGCTTCCTCGACGAGGACCCGCGCTCGGTCGCCGAGGTGGGCGGGCGCGACGTGCCGGTGCTCGGCACGATCGAGGACCTCGACGAGACCGTCGCAGCGCACCGGCGTCAGGAACCTGATCGTCGCCTTCTCCTCCGTCGCCGACGCGCGCGTCAGCCGCCTGATCCAGCACTGCCAGGAGCTCGGCGTCGAGGTGTCGGTCGTGCCGCGGATGTTCGACACGATCAACGATCGCGTCGGCTACGACACGGTCGGCGGGCTGCCGCTGCTGTCGTTCACCGCCGTCGACCCGAAGGGCGTGCAGTTCGCGATCAAGCACGCGCTCGACCGCGTGCTCGCGCTCGCTGCTGCTGATCGTGCTCTCGCCCGTGATCGCTGCTGCGCGGCGCTCGCCGTGCGCCTCAGCTCGCCCGGGCCCGGCGCTGTTCAGCCAGCGCCGCGTCGGGCGCGACGGCAAGGTCTTCGACTTCTACAAGTTCCGCTCGATGCGCATGCAGCCCGGGCAGGCCGCCGAGGCGCCGAGGAGGCGCCAGCGCGCTCGACTTCCTGCTCGCCGGCGACATCGCGCCCGGCGGCGTCGAGGGCGAGGACCGCCGCACGGCGGTCGGGCGCTTCCTGCGCAGCACCTCGCTCGACGAGCTGCCGCAGCTGTTCAACGTGCTGCGCGGCGACATGAGCCTCGTCGGCCCGCGTCCCGAGCGCCCCGAGTTCGTCGAGCTGTTCCGCCAGGACATCGTCCGCTACGGCGACCGCCACCGCGTCAAGTCGGGCATCACCGGCTGGGCGCAGGTGCACGGCCTGCGCGGGCAGACCTCGCTGGCCGAGCGCGTCGAGTGGGACAACTACTACATCGCCCACTGGTCGCTGGGGCTGGACCTGAAGATCCTCGCGCTGACGGTCGTCGCGCTGTTCCGCAACGCCGAGTGAGCGCCAGCCGACTCAGATGCTCTTCTGGGCGCGCGCCGCCCGGGCCGGCGCCAGTACTGGAACACGCGCACGCGCAGCCCGCTGCGTGCCGAGCACGCGCGGGCAGCGGCGACCGAGTAGCGGTTGAAGCGGTTCGAGCGTGAACAGCGCGCGGTAGCGCAGCACCGCGCCCTGGAAGGCTTCGAGCTGCATGAAGTCGCCGACCGGGCCGGAGCCGCTGGCGACGACGCGCCGCGCCGCGTGCGGCGCAGCGTCAAGCGTGACCGCGCTGATCGCGCCGCAACGGCGAGCTCAGCACGCGCGCGAGCGCGCGCGAAGGAGGGCTTGCGCGCTGCCGCGCGCGCTGACAGCAGCGCCGAAGTCTTCGGCGCGCGAGTCCTGCGAGCTTGTAGACGACCGCCGCCGCGACGTAGGGCGTGCGCGCGAGCGCGCGGAACGTGTTGGCAGATGTTGAGCGCCTGCGTGCTCGCGCGTCACGCAGCCCTGTTCCTGCTGGATCCGCTGGTGCGGCCAGCAGCTGCGTCCAGCCGAACTCGTCGAGCCACAGCGGCGTTGCTGTCGCCGTTGGCGAGCTGCGACTTCGTGGATCGAGCGCAGCGAGGCGAGCGTGAGGTTGTAGTAGTGGACCGACGAGGCCGTCGTAGAAGCCCTTGATGCCGGCCGCGTAGAGCGCGCGCAGGAACGCGCCGTTGGAGCCCGACGAGCGAGCCGCGCGAGCACCGGCACGCTCGGGGTCGGCCTCCTTGATCGCCGGGTAGGCGGCGCGCAGCATCGCCGCGTAGCGCGCGGCCTTGTCGGGCCCGGCGAAATAGCGCTTCGTTGGCCTGGTCGGGCTCGTTCCAGACCTCGATCGCCGCCAGGCGCGGGCCGTAGCGCTGCGGCCAGGTAGGCCACGAAGGCGGCGTAGTCGGCCGGGTTCCGTCGGCGGCCAGGCGTTCGCCGCGCTCGCCCGCGTCGGGCGCGCACGCGCGCGAGCAGCGCCGCGCGGCGCCGAGGACGCCCAGCAGGGCGTGCTCTCGACGGTCATGATCACGCGCGATCCCGGCCGCCGCGCGTCGCTTCGGCGCAGGCGGTCGGTGTACGCCAGCGCGCGCGGGTCGATCTGGCCCGGGCCGCGCGGCTCGATCACCGACCACGGGATCTCGACGCGCACGACCTTCGCGTGCAGCTGGCGAGCCAGCGCGATCTCGTCGGTCGGCTTCGCCCGCCGGCGCGTCCGGGCCGAGCGCCGGCGATGTTCACGCCGCCCAGCAGCGCGGCCGAGGCTGCCGCGCGCGCTCGGGCTCGCCGCCGGCGGCCGTCGGCAGCGCACACGAGCGCGCAGAGCATGCGAGCGCGAGCGCAGCGCCGCCGGCTTTCGCGGGTGCCTGGCCATGACCACAAGATAGTCGCGAGTCGAGCGCGAGGCGCCGCGCCGCACGCGCCGAGGTACGCTGTCGCGCGATGTCGCCCACGTGGATCTGGATGCAGATCGCGATCGTCGTGTTCGTGCTGATCGGCATGGTCATCGCGATCACCAAGCTCGCCTGAGCCGCGCGCCGCGCCGCTGCGCGGAGCGCCGCCGCTCGCCGGCCGCGACCGCGTGGCACCGCCGGTCGCGGACGGGATCTCCCCGCCGGCGAGGATCGCCGCCGGCACCGCTTCGGTCAGCCACTCCGTCAGCGGCGCCGAGGCCCGCCTCGGCTCGACTCGTCGCGCATGCCGGGCGGCGCGTCCGCTCGCGTCGTGCGCGTCGGAGGTCGACGTTGTGCGCCAGCTCCTCGCGCATCAGCTCGCAGCGCGAAGCGGCGCACCGTGCTGCCGAAGCGGCCCGACCAGCGAGCCCGCCGTGATCGACGTCAGCACGCCGCCGCGCACCAGCGAGCCGCAGCAGCCGCGGATCGCGGTGGAACGCCGGGCAGCGCTCGGGATGGGCGAGCAGGATGCGGTGGCCGTCGCGCTGCAGCTCGCTGCACGATCATCTCCAGCGCCGGTCGCCACCGGAGCGAACGGCGGCTCGAGCAGCAGCCACGCTCCGCCGCCGAAGCGCAGGCGCGCCAGCTGCTCCGGCGTCGATCTCCGCGACCCGCGTCATCGCGATCTCCGCCCCGGCGCGCAGCTCGAGCGGTATGCCCTCCCGCGCGAGCAGCGTCGCGCAGCTCCTCGCACCAGCGCGCGCGATCGTGTCGGGCCCGTTGGGGTAGCGCGAGCTCACGTGCGGCGTCGCCACGAGCGTGCGCGATGCCGGCAGCGGCCGCCGCGCGGGCCAGCGCGAGCGAGCCCTCGATCGTCTCCGGGCCGTCGTCGATGCCCGGCGAGCACGTGGCAGTGCAGGTCGATCACCGCCGATGTACGTTAGGACAAGAGCCGGCGTCTCTCTCACCCGACGCTCGCGCGGCGCGGATATGATCGAGCCCCGCTGACCGCAGATCCAGTCTGACCACTGGCAAGGGAGGATCATGTTCAGTTCGATCGTGGTCGGAACCGACGGCTCGGACACCGCCACCAAGGCGGTCCGTCAGGCCGTCGACCTCGCACGGCGCCGTCGGCGCGAAGCTGGAGCTGGTCAGCGCCTACGAACCTGTGCCCGCCCAGCGCCTCAGCGACGAACGCCGCCAGGCGCCCGAGGACCTGCAGTGGGCGATCAACCCGCGCGAGGACGTCGACGCCACGCTCGAGGCCGCCGCCGCCGTCGCGCGCGAGGCCGGCGTGGAGGTCAACGTGTACGCGCGCCAGGGCGACCCCGCCGACGCGATCCTCGACGTCGCCGAGGAGCGCGAGGCCGACCTGATCGTCGTGGGCAACAAGGGCATGACCGGCGCCAAGCGCTTCCTGCTGGGCTCCGTGCCGAACAAGGTCTCGCACCACGCGCCCTGCTCGGTGCTGATCATCCGGACCATCTGAGCGGCGAGTCGGCCAGCGGCGGCGCTTCAGTGCCGCGGTCGAGGGCTTAAATACGAGTTGTTCCGCCTGCGGGTAGGCTTAAATAGCGTTTCTTCGTTGTGGGACGCTCTATGGCTGCCGCTAACTCGCACAAAGTGCCCGAGATCTTCCGGCCCGAGGACGCCAAGTGGGCGAGCGCCGCCGCCAAACGCGGCGAGTTGCGGAGGCTCGCACGTGGGCTGTACACGCGCAATCTGGATGAGCAGCCCGAACGGCTGATCCGGCGTCGTTGGCACGAGGTCGCGGCGCTGTACTTTCCCGCCGCCGTCATCGTCGACCGCAGCGCCGTGCTGGCGGGACCAGCCGACGACGGATCGTTGTTCCTCGACGTCGGTCCGCGCCCCGTGAACCCAAGGTCGGTGGTGCTTCCGGGCCTGACGCTGCGACCACGCAACGGCCCAGGGCCGGTTGAGGGCGATGCGCCGTTCGTCGATCTGTTCATCGCGAGTCCCGCTCGGATCCTGCTCGACAACCTCCGCGTCTCCCGCGCGCGCTCAGGGATTCCGCGCACGCTGCGCCGCCAGGAGCTCGAGACCCATCTCGACCGCACCGCTCGGCTGCGTGGCAAGGAGGCTCTGAACGAGCTGCGCGACGGGGCGCGCACGATCGCACAGGCGTTGGGCGCGGAGAAGCAGATGGAGGAGCTCGATCGCCTGATCGGAGCGTTGCTCGGCACGCGCGAGGCCGATCTGAGGACACAGTCCGCGCGAGCACGCGGCGCCGGTCTGGGCTATGACACGGAGCGACTCCGTCTGTTCGAGATCCTCCGCGGCGAGCTCGCCGGACAGCAGTTCGCCGAGCGCCGCGCGCCAGCTGACCCGCAGCGACTGCTCGCTTTCTTCGAGGCCTACTTCTCGAACTGGATCGAGGGCACCGAGTTCGACGTCGCGGAGGCCGAGGAGATCGTCTTCGAGGGGCGCGTACCAACTGGACGGCCCGCCGATGCGCACGACGTGCGGGGGACGTTCGAGGCCATCGTCGACCCAGGGCTCGGCGCGCGCCCGCCCCGCAGTGCCGACGAGTTGGAGAGCTACCTCCGTGAGGCGCATCGCACGATCATGGGCGGCCGCCCCGAGATCGGCCCGGGCGAGTACAAGGAGATAGCGAATCGCGCCGGCATGACCACGTTCGTCAGCCCGGAACTCGTCCGGGGCACGTTGCGAGAGGGATTCACCGCCTACCAGACGCTTCCAGCGGGACTGCCAAGGGCGATCTACGCGATGTTCCTCGTCGCCGAGGTCCATCCGTTCGCCGACGGAAACGGGCGAGTCGCACGTCTGCTCATGAACGCCGAGCTCAGCGCCGCCGGCCTATGCCGCGTGATGGTGCCGATGTCCTATCGCGACGAGTACATGAGCGCCCTGCGCGCGCTCAGCCACAACGAGAACCCCACGCCGATCTGGCGGATGGTCGATCGCGCGCAGCGCTGGGCTTCGCTGATGACGTGGACCGATCACGGGGAGGCGATGCGGCTCATGGGTGAGACGAACGCGCTCGTGCGGCCCGATGCAGTCCGTGAGTCGGACCTGCACTTGCTCGACCCTGGAGGAAGTGTGCGCAGCGCTTCGATCTAACCGTCGTTGGACGTCACTTGTTGAGGGCCAATGATCGACTTCACGGCGGATCTCTGTAGGCGACGAATCCATCAGGAGTTGCGACGAGCCGTGTGAATCCGAGCGATCTAAACGCTTCACGGATGGCATGCGTTGGTCCAATGCCTAGTGCTCTGACGGTATCCATCGCTGGGATGTGGCCTCCAGCGATCCCGTGATGGAACTCGACGGTGTCGACGATCGACAGGAGATCGCGTTCGGCGTCCCCTACCCCCGTGAAAAGGGTGATCCCGCTGGTGAGCAGGTCGGCTTCTTGCGGCGGACGCTCCTCCCAAATGCGCTGAGCGGCCTCCTCCGTCTCGGCCGTCTGCACTGCCCACAGATGGTTAGACATTGCAAGATCTTTGAGCCTTGACGCAAACTCGCTAGAGATCACGATCACGATCGCTTCATCAGGCACAAAGCCGGCCACAATCAATGGGTCGCTGTATCGCGCAAGCACGACGCCCACGCCCGGATCGTAGTGAGCATGAATTCCGGGCTCAGAAAGGTCGTTGTGATCTCCGAATTGTCTAACCTCACGCGCCAAGCGAGCAAAAGCCTCTGGACTTCCAGCGATCGTCGCAGTGGCGTCTTCAGTAGCAATAGCTACGGCCTCGTCGGTGCTGAGCTTCAGGCTCAGGGTCCTGACAGGCCGAGTTGCCAAGCGTGGCGGTCCCGACGCCAGCGACACGCTCGTTGGTTTAGGGCGTCTCAGCAGCTCTGCTAGCTCCTCCAGTCCCTGCTCGTCCACCGTGAGGAGCAGGGCACGAGTCTCAGTATCGACAGCTCCGCGGACGCGCGTCATCCGACCGGTCGGGTCCCGTCTGAAATTCACAGCGGAGTGCTCATGGCAATGGCAACACCCTATGAAGCCATCCACCACTCCCCCTCCAGCCGCGTCAAAAGCGCGTGGCCGGAGGTGACCGCGCCGAGCAGGTCGCTGTCGTTGGTGTGAATCAGCGAGCGGGCGCTGAAGCGGAACAGGGCGCCGCGGTGGGCGACCTCGGCCAGCAGGTTCGCCTCCACGCGACCCTGAACCGCCGCGCTGCCGTGCGCGACCGCGTGGGCGAACAGGTCGTCCACGACCGCGCCCATGTGGCGCTCGCGCGCGGCCACCTGCAGGACCTGCGCGGCCTCGTCGCGGCGGGAGTAGTAGACGTACCAGCCGAGCATCCGCCCGCCGCTGTCGCGAACGAGACGCCGGTGTGGGGTGCCCCACGTGCGGTTGGTGTGAAGCTCTGAGAACAGCCACTCCAGGCCCCGCGCGTCGTAGTCGGGGAACAGGCGCAGCGACTTGCACACGAGCGGCATGCTCTCCAGCATCAGCTCCGGCGTCAGCTCCTCGTTCGTCGTGGTGAGGTTCGTGGGCGCCTTGAAGTAGCGCAGGCCCCGTTCGGCGGGCTTGTCCAGCAGCGGCAGCACGCGCCGCGCTCGGGGCTTGATGTGCTCGCGCACGTGCAGGTTGATCTGCATCGCGCGGTTGCCCGCGTAGCTCAACGGGCGAAACACGCGCACCCACACCATGCTGCTCGGGTGCATCATCTGACCGCCCACCAGTTCGAAGATCTGGCGGATCTCGTCGGAGGCGCCGTCGGTGATCGTGAGGTCCTGCGCACCCGCGAAGTAGCGCCGCAGCAGCCTCGCCCCGACGGCCTGGCTGCGCACCTTCGGGTGCGCGATCAGCGGCCCGCCCGCGGCCATTCGCACCGCGCGCCCGTCGAAGCGCATGGGGCGCACGTGGGAGCCGATGAAGCCGAGGATCTCACCCGCGTCATCCACGTACACGAGGCTCGGGATCTCCTCGTCGTACCAAGGGTTGTCGAGCAGCGTGCGCTCCAGCCACGGCGCCAGTTCCGCAGGCGGGATGCGCCAGTCGGAGGCGTCCACGACTTTGTACAGCTCCGCCACCTGCGCGATCTCCTCGCGGCGCATCGCGCGCATCTCGCTCACGACGGCACTCCCGTGGCGGCGATCATCGCGGCGATGCTCGACAGCGTGCGCAGCGCGTCGATCTCCAGCGTGTCGAGCGGGACCTCGATCGCGAACTCCTGCTCGATCGCGAACAGCAGCGACACGAGCGTCAGCGAATCCAGCAGCGCGGCGTCGATGATGTCGAGATCCGGCGCGGGCGCTGGGATGCTGAGAGTGTCCTCGAAGAGGCGCCCCACGCGCGCGACGATCTCCTGTTCACTGGTCATTGGATGGCGCCGCGAATCGTTCTTTCAGTGCGCGCCGGTCGGCCTTGCCGCTCACGTTGCGCGGGAGCGACTCCAGCTCGAGCCATTGCGTGGGGAGCATGTAGCTGGGCAGAGTTTCGGCAAGCGCGGCGCGCAGCTTGAGGCGGTCGAGCCCCGCGCCCTGGCGCGGCGCCCACGCGCAGCAGATGCTCGCGCCCTCGAAGCCGTCGCTGTGCACCGCCACCACCGCGCATTCCGCCACGCCGTCGACGGCGCTCAACGCGGTCTCGATCTCACCCAGCTCGATGCGGTAGCCGCGGCTCTTTATTTGAGAATCCACTCGGCCCACGTAGTGGAGAACCCCGTGCCCGTCTTCACGGCCGAGGTCGCCCGTGCGATACAGGCGCACGCCGCTTTCGGGGTGGCGGATGAACGCGGCGTCCGTCTTCTCCTCGTCGCGCCAGTAGCCTGGGCTCAGCCCCGCACCCTCGATGTACAGCTCGCCGATCTCACCCGACGCGACGGTGCGCAGCTGCTCGTCGAGCACGCGGATGTCCTCGCCCGCGCATGGAGTGCCGATTGGGATCGGCGTGGAGGTGTCCTGAGGCCTGCTCGTGACGGTGTGAAAGCTCGACGCGATCGTCGCCTCCGTGGGGCCGTACAGGTTCGTGTACGTCGGCTGGGGCACGCGCTCCATCCAGTGCGCCAGCACCGCCGGCGCAAGCACCTCGCCGCACCAGATCACCCTCTGCAACGAAGGGAAGTCGCCGGGCTCGATCGCGTCGCCGCTGACCATGTACGCGAACGTGGAGGGAACGGAGAACCACTGCGTCAGCTCCGACTCGCGGATGAACCTCGCGAGCTGCGCGGGCAGCAAAGTGCCGGGTGGGACGAGGTGAAGCTCCGCGCCGCACGACAGCGTGCCGTAGATGTCGAACGTGGAGAGGTCGAAGTGGAGCGGCGGGTGGCCGGAGATGCGCTCGCCTGGAAGATGGCCGAAGTACTCGAGCGCCCAGTCGAGGAACGCGCTCACCATCGCGTGCGTGATCACCACTCCCTTCGGCGTGCCCGTGGACCCGGAGGTGAACAGGATGTGCGCCGGGTCGCCCGGGCCGGTCAGGCTCGCGAGCGGGTCAGCATCGTGGTCCTCGATCGCCTGCGGGCCGAACGCCGAGCGCTCGAGCTCTCCGTCCACCGACCCGAGCTCCGCGGAGGCCAGGTCGAGCTCGTCGGCGAGCTTCGACGCCTGCGCGCAGGCCAGCACGGTGCGCGGCTCGGCGGAGGCGAGGATCTTCTGCACGCGCACCGCCGGGCTGGAGATGTCCACCGGCACGTACACGCCGCCCGCCTTCAGCGTCGCGAGCATGGACACGATCGCCATCGGCGCCTTCGGCTGCAGCAGCACCACGCGCTCGCCGGGTTCGAGGCCGCGCTCGATCAGCAGGCGAGCGAGCTGGCTGCTCATGCCATCGAGCTGCTCGTAGGTCAGCTCCTGCGAGCCCATCGCGACGGCGCGCGCCGACGGTCGCGCCCGTGCGCTCAGTGCGACTCGCTCGTGCAGCAGCACGGGTTCCATCCTCACCGGCGCTCCCGCGCTCAGGACGCGGCGGCTCGCGCTCTGTCGAACACCACGCCGATGTGGTGCAGCTCCTCCTCGGAGGGAGGGATGTCGAGGATGAAAGAGTGAAAGCCCAGGTCGATGTAGCGACCCAGCTCGGCCGCCACCCGCTCATGGCTGCCGACCAGATACGGGCAGAACGTGGCGTAGTTCTCAAACGGCCACAGCCAGTAGGGGTCGTCCTCCTCCTCGGCGGTCTCCGCGGCCATCTCCGAGAGCTGGCGGTGCCAGTGCGAGTCCGACACCTTCATCGCGAGCTTGTGCGCGATCTGTCCCTTGCGGTCATCGGGGAAGCGCTCGCGCGCGACGCTCCACGCCTCCTCGGCGCTCTCGCGCGTGACGATGCCCACGCGCACCCCCGAGCGCTCGCCCGCTTGGTCGACCTCTTCGCCCGATCGCTTCGGGTACTTCACCGGCACCGCGCCGATGCGCTCTGCTGCCTCCAGTCCCGCCGGGGATGACCCCGAAATGAAAAGGCCCGGCCGCAGCTCATCCGACAGCTGCGGAGCGAGGCTGAGGTTGGCCACCGAGTAGTACCTGCCCGTCACCGTCACGGACTCACCCGCCAGTAAGCGTGTGACGATCTGCGTGTACTCCACCGTGCGCTCGTAGCGCTCGTCGTGCGGCGTGTCGTCGCCCAACGTGATCAGGTCGTTGCGAAAGCCACCCGCGACCATGTTCAGGTAAAGGCGCCGCCCGTGGGTGAAGCCGAGCGTGCTCACCATCTTCGCCACCGAGTACGGGTGCATGTACACCGACTGCACCGCCACCAGAGGCGCCAGACGCTCGGTGTGCTCGACGATCGTCTGCGACACCAGCCACGGGTCGGCGATGCCGTTGTCCGTGTACACGAGCATCCCCTCGCATCCGGCCGCCTCGCTCCAGCGAGCGGTGTCGATCACGCTCTGCCTGTACCTATCCGGCGAAGAGTCCCGCGATTGCGGACACGTCGAGAATATGGCGATATCGGGCACCGGCGTTTTCCTCTCCGCGGCGAGTCTACTGCCGCTCAACGCTTGCGCACAAGGAAATTCTCCATGAACAGCGCAGTGATCCCGGTGTCCAGCAGGGTGTCCAGCGCCTGTGCGGGCGTGTCCACGATCGCCTGGCCTTTCACGTTGAAGCTCGTGTTGAGCGCCATCTCCCGTCCGGTGCGCCTGCCGACGGCCTGCAGCAGCGTGTGAAACTCGCCGTTGTCCCTGCTCGAAACCGTCTGCACTCGCGCGGAGCCGTTCACGTGTGTGATCGCCGGCAGCGCGGCGCGGTGCTCCGGGCGCACGTCGAGGTTGATCGTCATGTGGGGAAGCTCCGTGCAGGGCGCGGTCTCGAACCAGCGATCCACCTGCTCCAGCGTGACGGCGGGCGCGAACGGGCGAAACGCCTCGCGCATCTTCACCAGCGCGTTCACGCGGTCGCGCATGTCCGCGCGCCCCGGGTCGGCGAGGATGCTGCGGTGCCCGAGTGCGCGTGGGCCGAACTCCATCCGCCCGCGATACCACGCGATCACGTCGCCGTCTGCGATCAGCTTCGCCGCCGCCTCGCACGCGTCCGCGAGCGTCGCCAGGGGCGTCACCTCGACGCGCCCGTCGTATTCGCCGAGCGCGCTCTCGATCGCCGCGATCGAGTGTGAGGGACCGTAGAAGGGGGTGGGCGTGCGACGGTTGACGATCTCACCCGCGAGCGAAGCGCGGTGCAGCGCCGCGCCCAGCGCGGAGCCGTCGTCGGCGGCGGCCGGCTGCACGTAGATCTCCTCGAACGCACCCGAGGTCAGCAGCCTGCCGTTGGCGGTCGTGTTCAGCGCCACTCCGCCCGCGAGCGCCAGGCGGCCCATCCCCAGCTGCCGGCCGAAGTGAGCGCACGTGTGCAGGATCGCCCGGTCCAGGCACGCCTGCAGGCCCGCCGCCACGTCCTCGTGCTCGCGCGCGATCTCCGAGTCGGGCTCGCGCGCGGCGATCAGCCGCTCGCCCAGGTGCCGCCGCGCTGCGACGTGGTTCTCGCGGTCCTCGCGCTCGCTGCCGAGCTTCAGCGCGGGGATGCTCCAGCCGCCGTCGTCGGTCATCTGCACCTCCTCGTCGAAGAACGCACGGAAGCGCTCCGGGTCGCCGTAGGGGGCGAGCCCCATGATCTTGTACTCGTCCGAGTTGAAGTCGAACCCCAGGTGCAGCGTGATCAGCGAGTAGAAGATTCCGATCGAGTCGGCCGCGGGGATGCGGTGAATCGGCTCCAGCCGCCCCGCGCGGGCATGGAAGATGGACGCGCCGTGCGCCTCGCCCATGCCGTCGATCACCGCCACCAGACACTCCTCCCACCCCGAGGTGAAGTACGCCGACGCGGCGTGCGCGAGGTGGTGCTCCACGTGCGTGACGCGCTCGGTGGGGAAGTCGGGCAGCGCGTCCTTCACGCGCGCGGCGAACGCCTGCGGCGAGAGCACGTCGCGGTACAGCTCGCTCGAGACCGGGTTCAGCGAATACGGCAGCCGATAGGGCCCGTAGTCGAAGGAGTGCGCGATCTCGTCGATCTCCGACAGGCGCACGCCCGCCTGCGCCAGGCACGCATCGATAGCGCCGAGCGGAAACTCCCCGGTGTGCTTGCGCCTGTTGATCCGCTCCTCCGCCACCGCGGCCACGGGCTCGCCGTCGACCACCAGCGCGGCGGCCGAGTCGTGCCCCTGCGAGATGCGGTATTCGCGCTCCTGCAGGTCGGGCCAGTGCTGGCGCTTGAAATCCATCGTCCCGTCGATGCCGCTGACGCCGAGGATCTTCACCGGCTGTGGGCTGCGGCCGTGGCGGTCGGTCCCATGGAGCCCGGTAGCCTACCCGTCAGTGGGGCGGGTCCTGATGATCGAGCAAGGGGGCCGCGGGGGCGTGGCGGACTACACCGCGCAGCTCACGCGCGCGCTCGCCGAGCAGGGCTGGGAGGTGGCGCTCGCGACCGCGCACGACCACCGCTTCCAGCCCCCCGACGGGGTCACGATCCACCGCGTGTTCCACTACGTGCGCGGCCACGGCCGCGTCGCGCGCGTAGCCCGCGGGCGCGGACTCGGCCCGGCCCTCAACGCGCTGCGCTTCCTCGCCGCGATCCCGCGCCTCGTGCAGCTCGCGCGCCGCGCGGACGTGGTCCACACGCAGGGGTGGGAGTACGCGCCGCTCGGCGTGCTCGCCGTCGCCGCGCTGCGCCTCGCGCGCGCGCCGATCGTGCAGACCTCGCACAACACGTTCGAGCGCGGCCGTTCCCTGGATCGCAGCCACGCGTGGCTCGCGCGCCTGACCGCGCACACGATCGTCCACACGCAGGCCGACCTCGCGCGCGTGCCGCGCGCGGCGGAGGGCCGCGTGAGCGTGATCCCCCACGGCGAGTACGGCGCGCTCGCGCGCGAGGGCGGCGCCGCCGACCGCGACGGGGCGCGCGCCGAGCTCGGGATCGTCCCCGACGACGCCGTGACGTTGCTGTTCGGGCAGCTGCGCCCCGACAAGGGCCTCGGAGCCACGCTCGAAGCCATCGCGCGCGTGCCCGACCTGCACCTGATCGTCGCCGGCGAGGAGCGCGGCGCGCTCGCGGCCGCGGCCTCTCAGCTCGCCGACCCGCGGCTCGCCGGCCGTGTGACGGTGCGGGAGGGGTTCCTCGAGATGGACGACGCGGCGAAGCTGTTCGCGGCCACCGACACCGTCGTGCTCCCCTACGTGGTCGCGAGCCAGAGCGGGGTGCTGCTGCTCGCCTACGGTTTCGCGAGGCCCGTCGTCGCCTATCCCGTGGGCGGGTTGGCGGAGGCGGTCGTGGACGGCGAGACGGGATGGCTGTGCGCGCGCCCCGACGTCGACGCGCTCGCCGAGACGCTCGCGCAGACGGCGGCGGCGGGCTGGGCGGAGTGCGAGCGGCGCGGGCGGGCGGGCGCCCGCTTGGCCCAGGAGCGCTACGCGTGGCCCGCGATCGCGCGCGCCACCGGCGAGGTGTACCGCTCGCTGCAGGTGGTATGACTGCCGCGTGGATCGCCACCGCATAGTCTCGATCCAGACGACCGAAGAACGCGGCGGGGCCGAGTACGCGAACGTCGATCTGCTGCAGGCGCTGCGTCGCCACGGCCACGACGCGGTGCTGCTCACGAACGTCCCGGACATCGCCGACGGCACCGGCGTGCCCGCCAGGGCGATCGACCTCGGTCCGAAGCTCGCCAGGCGCAGCGCCGCACGCGTGCTCGCCCGCGCGCCGATCTCGCTCGTGCGTCTCGTGCGCGCGCTGCGCGCCGAGCGGCCCGTCGGCGCGGTGCTGCTGCACTTCAAGAAGGAGCAACTGCTGTGCTCCCTGCTGCCCAGGCGACTCACCGGCGAGATCGTGTGGGCCGAGTGGGGGCCCGTGCCGTTCCCGATGCGCCGCGGCCCCGCGCGCTGGGCGTACGCCCTCGCGTCGCGGCGCGTGCGCGAGATCCTCGCGGTCTCGGAGGGAACGCGGCGCACGATCGTCGCAACGGGGGTCGCCGCGGAGAAGGTGAAGGTCGTCCCCAATCTGGTCGATACCGACAATGTGACCTTCGATCCGGTTGGCCGCGAGACGCTGCGCCGCGCCTGGGGCACCCAGGAGCAGACCCTCGTGGTGGGATGCGTGTCGCGCTTTCAGAAGCGCAAGCGCGCCGACGTGGCGATCGACGCGATGGCGCACATCGACGGCGACGTGCGGCTCGTGCTGGCGGGCGAGGGCGAGGAGGAGGCCGCGCTGCGCGAGCGCGCCGCGCCGTTCGGCGACCGCGTGCGCTTCGAGCCCAACGTGCGCGGCCACGTCGAGTCGTTCCTGTCCGCGTGCGACGTGCTCGTGTTCACGCCCAGCCCCACCGAGGGCGAGCCGAGGATCATCGTGATGGCGCAGCTCGTGGGCATCCCCGTGATCGCCACCGACCCCGAGGGCGCGGAGGGCCTGATCCCGCCCGGCGGCGGCACGATCGTCTCGCCGTCGCACGACCCGCGCGCGCTCGCGGAGACGATCGAAGCGTATCGGGGCGATCCGCAGCGGATCAGGCGCGAGGGCGAGCTCGCGCGCGCGATCACGCGCGAAACGCACGACCTCGAGCGGACGCTCGACTCGGTCAAAGCGGCGCTCGCGCTCGATAAACAGGTGCCCGCGCCGCCCAGGCCGCTGAAGATCGTCAGCGTGATGACGACCGACTCCAGCGGCGGAGCGGAGTTCGCCGCCGTGGAGCTGCTCGAGGCGCTGCGCCAGCGCGGCAACGACACGGTGCTGCTGAGCGACATGCCGGGGATCGGGCGCGGCACCGACGTGACCGTCGTCGGAATCGACACCGGCCCGAAGCTCTCCACGCGCACCTGGTCGCAGTTGGCCATGCGCTGGCCGCTGCTGCTCAAACGCTTCTCCAAGGCGCTCGAGGCGCAGTTGCCCTACGACGTGCTGCTGGTGCACTACAAGAAGGAGCAGCTGATGGCCGGCATGCTGCCCAAGCGGCTGCGCGCGACGACCGTGTGGGCGGAGTGGGGCCCCGTGCCGATTCCGCTGCGCAAGGGCGTCCCGCGGCTGGCGTATCTGGCCGCCTCCAGGCGCACGCCGCTCGTGCTCGCGATCTCCGAGGGCACGCGCAAATCGGTCGCGGGCGTCGGCGTGGCGCAGAGGACGGTCGTCGTGCCGAACGTGTTGCGCACCGAGGAAATTCGCTACACCGAGGAGGGGCGCGCGCGTGTGCGCCGCGAGCTGGGGATCCCCGAGGACGCGTTCGTCGTCGGCTGTATCTCGCGCTTTCACCGCAAGAAGCGCAACGACGTGGTGATCGACGCGGTGCGCGAAATGGACGACGAGCGCGTGCACCTGATCCTCGCGGGCGACGGCGAAACGGGGGAGGAGCTGCGCGAGCTCGCAACTCCGCTGGGCGAGCGCGCGCACTTCATCTCCACACCCGGCTCTGAGGTTCCCGACGTGCTCTCGGCGTTCGACGTGTCCGTGTTCTGCCCCAGCCCCACCGAGGGCGCGCCGCGCGCGGTGATCCTCGGCATGCTCGCCTCGCGCCCCTGCCTGGCGACGGGCGCGGAGGGCGTGGCGGACATGATCTCCGAGGAGATCGGCGGGATCGCCAACCCCGAGAACACGCCCTCCTCGCTGCGCGCGCTGATCGAGCGCTACGTCGATGACCCCGAGCGGGTGCGGCGCGAGGGCGCCGCCGCGCGCGCCCACGCCGAGCAGACCTACGCCGCGCCGGTCGTGGCGGAGGCGATCGAGAAGCTCTTCAGGGAGGCGATGGCCGCGCAGGGGCGGGCATGATCAAGGCCTTCCTCAAGCGCCTCTCGCCGTCGCTGCAGGACCGGCTGCGACGCCTTTCGCGCCTGCGCTGGCTCGAGAAGGCCCGCCTCGCGAGGTACTACGGCGTGTCATTTCGCGCGCGGCCGTGGCAGGTCGCAAAATACGTTCTGTGGGGCCCCGACGTGGGCGACTTCTCCTACGAACTTGACAACACCGAGGAGCTGGTCGAGTTCCTCGCGAGCGCGCTCGCGCTGGAGCCCGCGCAGGTGCGCGGCTATCTCGAGGAGATCCGCTGTGCTCCCGAGCTCACGGGCGATCTCGCCGCCACCGTGCGTCCGCGCATCGACATCTCGCGCCGGCCCGGGCTGGGCCACCGCGTGGCGTGGTACGTCTTCGCGCGCGCGATGAAGCCACGGCTGATCGTGGAGACCGGCATCAAGCACGGCATCGGCTCGCTCGTGGTGCTCGTGGCGTTGGCTCACAACGCGCGCGAGGGTAGCGGCGGGCGGCTGGTCTCCTTCGACCCCGACCCCGCCAGCGGGTGGGTCGTCCCCACGGCGCTGCGCGCCAACTGGCAGCCGGTGTTCGAGACGAGCTTCGATGCATTCGAGAAGACGCTCGACGGGGAGCGGATCGACCTGTTCATCTGCGACACGCCCCCCGACCACGACATCGAGTCGTTCGAGATGCGCGCCGCGCTCGATCACGCCGCCCCCGGCATCGTCCTCATATCGGGCAACGGCGATCGCACGACCGTCCTGCCCGACCTCGTGGCCGAGCGCGGCGGCGAGTACCGCTTCTTCACCGAGCGCCCGCGCCACCCGATCTACCCCGGCGGCGGCCTCGGGGTCGCTCTGGGGGTGAACGCGTGAGACGCGCGGTGATCCTCGCCGGCGGGGAGGGCACGCGCCTGCGCCCCTACACGACCGTGCTGCCGAAGCCGTTGATGCCGATCGGCGATCGCCCCGTGCTGGACATCGTGGTGCGCCAGCTGAAGGCGCACGGCTTCGAGCGGATCACGATGGCGACCGGCTATCTGGCGGAGCTGATCGAGGCGTTCTTCCGCGACGGCTCCAGCTACGGCATCCAGATCGACTACTACCGCGAGCCCGAGCCGCTCGGCACCGTCGGCGCGCTCGCGCTGATCGGCGGCCTCGCCGCGCAGGACGTGCTCGTGATGAACGGCGACGTGCTCACGGACATCGACTACGGCGCGCTGCTCGCGCGCCACGAGGCGAGCGACGCGGCGGCGACGATCGCGACGAAGACGCGCGAGATCCGCGTGTCGCTGGGCGTGCTGCGCTTCGGCGAGGACGGCGACCCCACGCGCCTGACGGGCTATGACGAGAAGCCCACGATCGACTACACCGCGAGCATGGGCGTGTACTGCTTCGCGCCGCGCGCACTCGCCTACATCGAGCCCGGCGAGCGCCTGGACTTCCCCGACCTGATCCTGCGCCTGATCGCCGCCGGGGAGGTCGTGCGGGCGTGGCCGAGCGAGGACTACTGGCTCGACATCGGCCGCCACGACGACTACGAGCAGGCCCAGGAAGAGTTCGAGTCGGTGCGGGACAGGTTGCTGCCGCCGGAGGGGTAGGAGCCGCCGGCTCGCAGTAGCGACGACTGCGGGTTTCCCGCGGACTTCTCGAGTCCGACCGCATTCTTGGGCAATGCCGCTCTCGCGCTGCCTCCCGCGCGTCGATGGACGGGTGTGAGGACAGTCAGCGACGAGCAGATCGGCGGAGCACCGCGAGCGGCAGGGCTCTTTCCCGGCGGCGGACTGCCGGCGCCCGAGACGCGAGCGCGGCGTCGCTCGATCCAACTCGTGGCCGTCGTGTCGCTGATCGTGAGCTTGGTCTATCTGGGTTGGAGAGTGGGCTTCACGCTGGGGGCGAGCCTGTGGATCTCGATCCCACTGTGGCTGCTGGAGTTCCACGCCGTGGTCGGCCTTGGGCTATTTGCCTTCTCGCTCTGGGATCTCGACCGGCAGTCCGTCCCGGCGCCATTGCAGAGCACCGACCTTCGTGTGGGCATTCTGATCCCCACCTACAACGAGCCGATGGAGGTCCTCTTCCCAACCATCGCCGCGGCCGTCGCGTTGGAGCCCGCGCACGAGACGTATGTGCTCGACGACGGGCAACGATTGTGGGTGCGGGCGATGGTCGCGTCGCTGGGAGCGCGCTACGTCACCCGTGAGGAGCGCACGCACGCGAAGGCCGGGAACCTCAACCACGCCCTCGCCCAGCTCGACCTCGACGTGATCGGGGTGCTCGACGCCGACCACATCGCGGACGTGGGGTTCCTGACGCACACGCTCGGCTACTTCCGGGATCCCAAGGTGGCGGTCGTGCAGACGCCCCAGGATTTTTACAACCTCGACTCCTTCGAGCACGAAAAGAACCGCTCGTGGTTCTGGCGCGCGCGACGCTCGATCTCCTTCAACGAGCAGCGCCTCTTCTACCGCGCGATCCAGGCGGGCAAGAACCGCTGGCAGGCGGTGTTCTGGTGCGGGACGAACGCCGTTGTGAGGGTCAGCGCGATCCGTGAGATCGGCGGCATCGCCTGCGAGACCGTGACCGAGGACATGCACACCACGATCCGTCTGCACCGCCACGGATGGCGAAGCGTCTACCACAACGAGGTGCTCGCGCACGGGCTCGCGGCGCGCGACGCGACCGAGTACCAGGCCCAGCGTCTGCGCTGGGGCACCGGCGCGATGCAGATCCTGCACCTGGAGCACCCGCTCACCCGCAGGGGCCTCAGCCTGGGCCAGCGCCTCGCCTACGCCGCGACGATCCTTGGCTGGTTCGACGCCTGGCGGACGCTCGGCTACGTGCTGCTGCCGCTCGCCGTGATCTTCAGCGGCGCGACTCCGATTCACGCGCCGTTCGCCGTATTCGCGGTCGCGTTCGGAGTGACGTTCGCGCTTCAGCGGCTCGCGATGGCGCTCCTCTCGCGCGGATACGCCCCGCAGGGCATGGCGACGCTGTTCGAATTCGTGCGCCTGCAGAGCAACATCCAGGCCACGCTCACCTACTTCCTGCGCGGCGAGCGGCAGTTTCGCGTCACCGCCAAGGACGGCAACGACGAGCGTCGCCGAACGCAGGCGCCGTGGTCGCTTTGGATCTTGCTCGCACTCACCGGCATCGCGTTGCTCTGGTTCGCCGGCACGCTCGCGGGGGTCACCCCGACCGCCTACCGCATCAGGTGGACCGCCTATGGCGCCTTGTTCTGGGCGCTTGTGAACTGCGGATTTCTCGTGGCGGCCCTGGCACGCATCCGCTCCGACCGGTTCGCCTCCGAGCGACGCACCGCCGTGCGCCTGCAGACAGGTGGCGCCGCGAGTATCGAGGGGCGCGCGGGACAGCTGCTCGACGTCTCCATTGGGGGCGCGATGGTGCGCTGCGAGCGCCCGCCCGAGGCATCTGAGGAGCCGCTGAGCGTCGAGTTTGAATGCGCCGGGATCAAGATCGGCCTGATGGGCGAAGAGCGCGGCCGCCAAACCCTCGCCGACGGCAGCGCAATCGTCAGGCTGCGATTCGCCGAGCAGCAGGCCTCAGAGCTGGCGCGGTTGGCAAGAGCGCTGTTCGGGAGCGCCCATCTGACGCCCGGCGACGCCGCAAGACTCCAGAAGTCGGCGGCGTAGCGAACGGCGGACGGCTGCGGCGCTCACGTATCCCCCGGAGCTTCTCGGAGGAAGTGCGCCCGGTTGAGCGGCTGCTGCTCTGCGTCCGGTGAGGAGAGGAAGTGGGCGAGCGCGGTAACCATCTGCCCGATGACACGCTCGCCTCGGTGACGGTTGAAAGGTGGGTTGAGTGCGTAGAGCAGCCCGTGATGGAGTTGGCCGCGGGTTTCCCAGTCACGCCTGGCCTGCTCGTAGTCCGCGATGTTGTCCGTGGCGATCGCGCGCCCGTCCTCTTGCGCACGCTCGAAGACCTCACCGTCGCTGACCCCGGCGTAGCGGCTTGCGTGCGCGGGCTCGCTGATTGCGATCACGTCGAATCCGCGCTTGCGTAGCTCGAGCGCGATCGTCGGTGTCCACATCTCGTCCAGCAGCAGCCTCACGCGGCGGATCGAGTGGGTGAGGACCCAAGAACGTGACGCAGTCGCTCGGCTGCCTCCTCGTCCATTCGGATGCGCTCATCGATGTCACCCGGATAGCTGGCGTAGTAGTTTGCTGCGAGTTCCACCGCGCTGCGATCGAGGCCGCTCACAAGCACGACCGCCTCGATCGGATCCGTTGCGCGCTCACCTTCCGCCGCCTTCAGATCGCGGACGATCTCCCAGACGTCGGGGCCACCCGCGATGCCGGCTCGCCTGCCGGTGGGACCCGAGCGGAAGATGATTCCCGGGAGCGCTTCGATCCGCAAACCCTCTTCGATCAGGCGCTCCGCCACCCGTGCTTTCGACTGGCCAAGGCGTTCGCTGCTGGCGTCGAGCATGTCCACAATCTCCGCGGAGAACCGTGCGGAGAACGACTTCGTGCGCTTGGCTTGTGACATCTCACTTCTCCTGTGCGTTTCTTTGTAATGCAATGTAGCACAGTGAATTACAGCACGCGCGTTACGAGATGCCTTGGAGTCCTACTGCCAGCGACTTCCTGTCAGGAGACAGCCGCGCTAACCGCCTCGACCACCATCTCCAGCTTGACCTCGTCCATCGTCGAGCTGAGCGGCAGTGCGCAGTGGCGGTCGGCGGCCTCGGTGGCGTGCGGCAGGCCGTCGGATGGCGTCAGTGCGCGGTACTCGGTGAACGTGTGCAGCGCCGGATACCACGTGGTTTGGATGCCGTCCGCTTTGAGCGCGTCGCGGAAGCGGTCGCGCGCTTCGCGGTCGCGCAGCAGGACGGGGAAGGCGAAGTGCGATGAGCGCTCCACGGCGTCGTCGTCGAACGGCAGCTCCAGACCGGGGATGCCCGCGAGCTGCTCGCGGTAGGCGCGCACCAGCTCGCGCCGACGGGCGATGTCGCTCTCCAAGCGCGCGATGCGGCTCAGGCCGAGCGCGGCGCGGGGCTCGTCGAGGCGGTAGTTGAAGCCTACGTCGACCACGTCGTAGGCGGGGTCGTGGCCGCGGTGGCGGTCCCACGTGGTGCTCGTCATCGCGTGCGAGCGCAGCAGGCGCACGCGCGCCGCCATCGCCTCGTCGGCGGTGGCGACCATGCCGCCCTCGCCCACGCACAGCTGCTTCTTGGAGAAGAAGCTGAACGCGCCCAGCTCGCCGACCGTGCCCACGCGCCGCCCCGCGTCGTCCGCGTGCGCGCCGATCGCCTGCGCGCAGTCCTCGATCAGCAGGAGCCCTCGCTCGTCGCACAGCGCTCGCAGGGCGGCGAGGTCGGCGGGGTAGCCGCAGAAGTGCACCGCCACGATCGCGCGCGTGCGCGGCGTGATCCGCCGCTCGGCGTCCTTGGGGTCGATGTTGAAGTCGAGCGCGCCGCGCACGTCGCACAGCACCGGCTCGGCGCCCGCGTAGCGCATCGCCGCGGCGCTCGCCACGAACGTGAACGCCGGCACGATCACCTCGTCGCCCGTGCCGATCCCCGCAGCCAGGCACGCCAGGTGCAGCGCCGCTGTGCCGCTGGAGACCGTCACCGCGTGCGGCGTGCCCACGTACTCCGACAGCGCCCGCTCGAACTCCGCCGTGCGCGGGCCCATCGTCAGCCAGCCCGACTCCAGGCACTCCATCACCGCCCGCACGTCCTGCTCGGGCATCGCGATGTCCGTCAGCGGTACGCGCCAGTCGCTCATCGCGCCAGCGCCTCCCGCAGCGCGCCCGCCACGCGAACCTGATCCTCGTCGGTCATGTGCGGATAGAACGGCAGCGTCAGCTCCGTGCGCGAAGCCAGCTCCGTGATCGGCAGCGACACGTCGGGGAAGCGCTCGCGGTAGGCGGAGAAGCGGTGGATGGAGGGGTAGAAGATGCTCGTCTGGATCCCCAGCTCGCGCAGGCGGCTGGAGATCTCCGCCTGGCGCCCGTCCTGCTCGATCATGATCGGCATCACGTAGCAGGAGGAGCCGGGGATGTCCTCGTCCTCGAACGGCACGACGATCCCCTCGATCTCGCCCAGCAGCTCGCGGTAGCGCGCCGTCAGCTCACGGCGACGGGAGATGTCCGCCTCCAAGCCGCGCAGACGCGACAGCAGCAGCGCTGCGCGCGGCTCGTCGAGGCGGTAGTTGAAGCCCAGGCCGGTCACGTCGTAGGTGTCCGTGCGTCCGCTGTGGCGGTCCCACGTGCCGCTCGTCATCGCGTGCGAGCGACGCGAGCGCACCAGCTCCGCGACCGCGTCGTCGTCGGTGCACAGCAGGCCGCCCTCGCCCACCGACAGCACCTTGTTGGAAAAGAAGCTGAACGCTCCAGCGAGGCCCCACGTGCCGAGCTTGCGGCCATGGAGCGTCGCGCTCGGCGCGTGCGCCACGTCCTCGATCAGCGCGATGCCGCGCTCGGCGCACAGCTCGCTCAGCCGGTCGGCGGCGCCGGCGTAGCCCGCGAAGTGCACCAGGCACACCGCCTTCGTGCGCGGTGTGATGCGTCGCTCCACGTCGTCCGGGTCGAGGCTCGGGAGCTTGCGCGAGACGATCTCCGCGAACACCGGCGTCGCTCCGCAGTAGAGGACCGCGGCCGCTGTGGCAGCAAAGGTAAAAGCAGGAACGATCACCTCATCGCCCGGCCCCACGCCCGCCGCCAGGTACGCCAGGTGAAGCGCGGCGGTACAACTCGACAGCGCGATCGCGTGGCGCGCGCCCAGCTGATCGGCGAACGCCCGCTCGAACTCCGCCGTGCGCGGGCCGAGCGTCAGCCAGCCCGAGCGCAGCGTCTCGGCCACCGCCTCGAGATCCTCGGGCTTCAGCTGCAGGTCGAACAGCGGAAGCTCGGGAAACGCATCGGTTGCGGCCATCGGCAGGGGCGAGCGCGGCCCGTCGCTCAGGGGATGTTCTTGTAGCGGCCGTCGAACGGATCGCCGAACGCGCCCGCGTCGAGCGCGGCGATGATCTCCGCGATCCCGTCGGGCACCGTCATCAGCGTCTCGAAGCCGAGCTCCGCGCGGATCTTGTCGAAGCTGACCTTGTAGTCGCGCGGGTCCTCCTCGCGACGCACGTAGGAGACCTTGCCGCGATCGATCTGCTTTTTGATCTCCTCCACGAGGTCGAGCTTGCGGTAGTTCTCACCCGAGCGGCCCGCGTTGAACACCTTTCCAGCGACCTTCTCCGCCGGAGCATCGAGCGCCGTGCGCACCGCGCGCGCGGCGTCGCGCACGTGGATGTAGGGGCGCCAGAACTGCTCGCCGAACACTTCCAGCTCGCGGTCCGCCCACAGGTCGCGTGTGAACTCGTTAACCGTCAAGTCGAAGCGCATCCGTCGCCCCACGCCGTACACGGTCGCGAAGCGCAGGCACGTCGGTTTCGTCTCGCCCGCCGCGCCCGCCAGGATCAACTGCTCCATCGACACCTTCTGCTCCGCATACAGCGACACCGGGCGCAGCTCGCCGTCCTCGGTGATCGGCACCGAAGGGTCGGCCATGCGCCCATAGTTCGAGCACGTCGAGGCGAACAGCAGCCGCTCCACGCCAGCGGCGCCCGCCTCGGCCACGAGCGAGCGCGTCGCCTGAACGTTCACCTCGTCCGCTTCCCGAGGGTCGAGCGCGCACGCGGGGTCGCCCACGATCGCCGCCAGATGCACGACCTCCTGGGCGCCGTCGAGCGCACGCGCGCGGGCGTCCGCGTCGCGGATGTCGGCGCGGATGACCGTCACACCGGCCTGCTCCTGCTCGGCGGCGATGTCCTCCTGGCCGTGCAGCAGACGGTCGAGCACGCGCACCTCGCGCCCGCTCTCCAGCAGCTCGTTCACGAGCAGCGCTCCGATGTAGCCGCTGCCGCCCGTCACCAGGGTTGTGTTGCCCATCTGCATGTACCTCGTCGTGGTCGTTCGCCGGGCCTCCAAGGCGACCGGGCAATGGTATCCCCGCCATCGGCAGGAGATACCGAGCTCTTGAGCTACTCAGTCCGCCGGCTGGGCGCGCATCGCGCGCAACTCCTCGCGATCGACCACGCGCACCACGAACAGACCCGCTACGTAGAACGCCACGCCCACGAGCCCCGCCGGGAGCAGCCCCAGCGGTCGCAGCAGGATCATCACGCCCGTCATCCCCGCCGCCAGCGCGACCGTGCGCAGCGTCCTCCACGGCACGAGACGCAGCTGCAGCGCGCGCAGGCTCGTGCCGAGCATCAGCACCATCGTCAGCACCTCCGTAGCCACAGTCGCCCACGCCGAGCCGTGCGCGCCATACGGCGGGATCAGCACGAGGTTCAGCGCCACGTTCGCCACCGCGCCGATCGTCGAGTACAGCGCCAGGCGCCACTGGCGATTCAAGAGCGGCGCGAGAAAGCCCGCGAGCGTGCCGAAGCAGATCGACACGAACGCCAGCATCAGGATCGGCAGCACCCCCGCGGAGCGGTGGAACGCGGCGCCGAACAGCAGGTTGACGATCGGCCCCGACAGCGCGATCGTCCCCGCGAGGATCGGCAGCGAGATCACCGCCATCGAGTCCGCGCAGATCTGCACCAGCCGCCGGGCGCGCTGCGGGTCGCGCTCGTATACGGCGGAGAGCACGGGGAAGAACGACCCCAGGATTGCCCCCGGCAGGAACGTCAAAGGGCCGAGGAACCCGTACGCGGCGCCGTAGATACCCGCCTCGCCCGGGCCGGAGATCTGCAGCAGCAGCACCGAGTCGATCTGGTAGTAGATCCTGATCATCACCGACGCCACGCCCAGCGGGATCGCCACCTTCATCAGCGGCCGCAGCAGGCTCAGACCCGCCCGCCAGGCGATGTGCGCGTAGCGAGCCGTGACCCGCAGCTGGACCACGGCCATCGACGCGATCAGCACCGTGTAGGCGACGGCGAACGCGATCACCGAGGCGTGCGCGTTCGCGAGCAGGATCACCGCCGCGAGCCACAGCGTGCTCTGCAGCACCGTCAGCGCGAGCGCCAGGCCCGCGCGCAGCCGCGCCTGGAAGACGCTCATCAGCGCGCCCGCCCCCGCCGAGGGGATCGTGAACGTCAGGATCAGCACCACCGCGTGCGTGTGGTGCGCGTTCGACAAGAACAGCGGCACCGACGCCGCGCACGCACCCGCCGCCAGCAGCGACAGCCCCGTCCTCGCGGCCACCAGCGCGCCCAGCCACTCGCCCTCGCGCTCCGGCTCGCTCGCCATCCGCTGCAGCGCCACGATCGTCAGCCCCAGATCCGTCAGCACGCCGAACAGGCCCGTGTAGCTCGAGGAGGCGCTCCACACGCCGAAGCCGTCGCGCGCGAGCGTGCGCGCCGTCAGCGACACCGTCACGACGCTGAACGCCATCGTGATCACCTGCGCGAGCAGCTGCATCACCACGTTCGACGCGATCCGCCGGCCCCCCACCGAGCCCGCGTCGCCGGCCGCTCCCCCTTGGAGAAACCGCCCTGGGAGCGCCTTGGCCCGGGTCAGCATATACGTCATACTCTTGCAGCCTTGCGCGTCCTGGTCGTCATGCCGTTCCCCCCGCTGCGCGAGGGAAGGGCCGCCGCGCGATGCGCCGTCGCTCTGCTGCAGGGACTCGTCGAGCATGGCGTCGACTGCCACGCGCTCGCCGCAGACACCGGCGAGGAGCCTGCGACCGCGCCCGAGGACCTGCCCGTCGAGCTCGTGCGCGTCGAGCCGCTGCCGAAGTGGCAGGTGCGCCGCGACCGGCTGCTCAACCCCGCGGGCGGCCTCACGCACGGTCGCTTCGCGCAGCGACTGCGGGCGCTCGCGGCCGACGCCGACGTCGTCCATCTGATCGAGGTCCACGCCGCCAGCACGATCGGGATCTTCGACCGCCCCACGGTCGTGCAGCTGCACTGCCTCACGTTGCGCGACCGCGCCATCCGCCGGCCGTGGAGACCAGAGGACCGCGACTCGCTGGAGCTGCTGCGAGCCGAGCGTCGAGCGTGTAGGCGCGCCGACTGGCTGCTCGTCAACTCGCGGGAGGTCGCCGAAGGGCTGCCGGCGTGCGTGCCCCGCTCGCGGGTCGCGATCGCGCCGCTCGCGCTCGACCCCGACCACTATCAGCCGAGCGCGCAGCTGCAGCGCCCCGTGGCGGGGCTGATCGGCACCGCGAGCTGGCCGCCGACGGCGAACGCCGTCACACGGCTGCTGACGCGCGTGTGGCCGCTCGTGATGGCGCGCCGTCCCGACGCGAAGCTGATCCTCGCGGGCGCCGGCATGGAGGCGGCCAGGTTCGGCGCGTCCGCCGATCAGGCTGGGGTCGAGTGGCGCGGCTCGGTGCCCAGCGCGAGCGACTTCCTGCGCGAGCTGGGCGTGCTGCTGTATCCGCTCACCGCCGGCAGCGGCGCCAAGGTGAAGGTGCTCGAGGCGCTCGCGCTGGGGGTTCCCGTCGTGACCACCCGCGAGGGGGCCGAGGGTCTCGGCGACCGCGGCGGCGTGGTCGTCGAGGAGGACGACGAGCGCCTCGCCGAGGCGACCGTTGCGCTGCTCGGCGATGCCGAGGACCGCCGCGCCGCCGGGGAGCGGGCCCACGCGAGCTTCCTCGCCCACCACACGCCCGCGCCGGCCGCGGCCCCCGTCGTGGACCTCTACGCGCGCATGGTCGCGTGAGCGCCGCGCGCCCCGTGCGGCTGCTGTTCTACACCGAGTCCCAGCAGGCCGGCGGGGCCGAGCTGGCGCTCGGCTATCTGCTCGGCGCGCTCGCGCCGGAGATCGAGGCGCGCGTGCTGTGCACCTCGACCGCCGTGGGCGAGGCGATCGCCGCACACCGGCCCGGGGTCTCAGTCGCGACGGTGAGGACGCCCGAGGGGATCGCCGACCGGCGCGCGCTTGCCGAACACGTGCGCGCGGTGCGCGCGTTCGCGCCGACGATCCTCCATGGCAATCAGGCGTGGCCGTGGGCGTGCGGCTACGGCGAGCTGGCGGGGATGCTCACCCCGGGCGTGCGCGTCGTCGCTGTCGACCACCTGCCCATCTCAAGCGACGTGCGCCGCGTGCGCCGCTACGGGCGCCAGCTGCTCGCGCGCCGCCTCGACGCGCACGTGGCGGTCGGCGAGCGGGTCGCGCGCATGGTCGAGGAGGTGGCCGGGCTCAGACATGGCTCGGTGCTGGCGGTGCCCAACGGCGTGCCGAACGCGCCGCTTGAGGCGCTACCAGCGCTCGTGCCGGGGCCCGTGATCGGCTCGCTTGGGCGGCTCGCCGACCAGAAGGGCTATGACCTCCTCGTGCGCTGCCTTCCGCGGCTGCACGATGCGACGCTCGTGCTCGTCGGCGACGGGCCCGAGCGCGAGGCGCTCACGGAGCTCGCAGCGAGCCTCGGCGTCGGCGATCGTTTGCTCATCACCGGCTGGAGCGCCGAGGCGCGGCGCTACCTGCCGACGTTCGACGTGTTCGCGCTGCCGTCGCGCTGGGAGGGCATGCCGCTGGGGATCCTCGAGGCGATGCACGCCGGCCTGCCCGTCGTCGCGGGCGACGTCGGCAGCGTCGCCGAGGCCGTGCTCGACGGCGACACCGGTTTCGTCGTGCCGGCGGAGGACCACGCGGCGCTGGGCGAGCGCCTCGGCCGTCTACTGGCCGACGCGTCGCTGCGCGAGCGGATGGGCGCGCGCGCGCGCGAGGTCGCGAACGCGAGCTTCACCGACAGGGTCATGGCGGAGCGCTATGAACGGCTCTACGCCAGGCTGCTCGGCGCTCCGGGCGCATAGCTTCCAGCGCGCGGAGCCTCGCGCTCCCGCTCCCGCTCCAGCTCCCGCCGGCGAGGACACCTCCGGCTCAGCGTGGCGCCGCGAGGAAGTTCCAGATCGGCTCGGTGAACGTCTGCTCGAAGCGCTCGCGCGAGTACGGGCCCGAGCCGTCGAGGTCGAAGATCCGCATGCCCACCCCGTCGAGCAGGTCGAACACCTGGTTGGGGTGCGCGCCGTAGAGGTCCGCCCCGCCCGCGCCGTGCTCGAACAGGACGAAGGGGCGGTGGCGCTCGAGCGTCTCGATCGCGCCCTGAAGCACCCCCAGCTCTGCGCCCTCGACGTCGATCTTCAACAGCGTGGGGACGTAGCCATCGGGCAGCGCCTCGTCGAGGCGTTCGGTGCGCACCTGCAACTGGCGCACGCCGCCGACCCCCTCGGGGAGGTCGTGGCGCTCGCGCAGCCCGCTGTAGGCGGGCGCGTCCTGCACGTGGGAGAACTCCGCCGTGCCGGAGGAGTCCGACAGCGCCACCTCACGCACGTCGACGCCCGGGAACCGGCTCACGAGCGCTGCGTTGAGGTCGGGGATCGGCTCGAAGGCCATGTGCCGCCCGTGCGGCGCGACGCGCAGGATCGACTCGAGCACCGCCCCCTGGTTGGCGCCCACGTCGATCGCGTTGGAGTCCTCGCGCAGAACCGAGCAGAGCACCACGTTCAGCGCGTGCTCGTCGCGCAGCTCGCGCCGCTGCGCCGGGTCGAAGACCTCGCGAAGCTTGCCGGCGAGCTCGTGAGCCTGCTCCTCGCGGCCCATGCGCGCGGCCGACGCGCGGGCCGCGCGTCGCAACAGCGCCGTGGCCGCCTGGGAGCCCTTGTGCATGGGCGGTGATGCTACTGAGCCCGACCATGTCGAGAGCTACCATCACCGCATGCGCTCAAGCGGCCGTGCGCCGAGGACGATAGAAGTCTCGATGGCGAGCACCGTCGATCCATGGAGCTGTGCGAGACCACGCCTCGGTGACGAGGCATGAGCACGGGGGGCCGCTGGGAGCAGATCCGCGAGCGCGACACGCGCGTCAGGCTGCTGACGATCCTGCGCCGGCGCTGGATGATCGTCGTCGGCGTGATCGCCGTGTGCACGTACATCTCCGCGTTTCACCACGCGCGCCAGAACAAGTCCTATTCGGCGACCGCGAACGTCACCTTCCAGAGCGGCACGCTGTCGGAGTCGGCGCTCCAGGTATCGCCCAGCGGCGGCAACGAACCGCTGCGCGAAGCCGACACGGAGGTGTTCATCGCGCATTCGCTCGAAGTCGCCGAAGGCGTGCGCCGCCAGCTGCACACGCGCCTGAAGGCGAGCGAACTGCTCGAACAGGTGAAGGTGGAAGCCGAGCCGAACGCGAACGTCCTCAACATCATCGCCTCCTCAGGCGACCCCGCGGTCGCGGCGCGGTTGGCGAACGCGTTCGCCAACCAGTACATCGCGTTCAGGGCAAAGTCCGAGCTGACCGACATCGGCACCGTGCAGAGCCGCCTGCAGCAGGAGCTCTCGGCGCTGCCCGCCGGCTCGATCGAACGCAGCAACCTGCAGCAGTCGCTGCAGCGCCTCGCGGAGCTGCGCGCGGTCGCGGGCGGCGGCGCGAGCATCATCGGGGCGGCCAGCCCGCCCACCAAGCCGGACGGCTCGAGTCTGACCACGGCCGTCATCATCGGCCTGCTGATCGGCATCGCGGTGGCGTTCGCGGCCGTGTTCACCGTCGAGTCGCTCGACCGGCGCATCAAGACGGTCGAGGAGTTCGAGCAGGAGTACCGTCTGCCGGCGCTCACGGAAGTCACGCAGGCGGCGTTCCGACCGCGGCGCGCCAGCGACCGCGGCGACTCGCTCGAGCCGTATCGCATCCTGCGCAGCGCCCTGGACTTCGCGGCGGTCACGCGCCAGATCGACACGCTGATGGTCACCAGCGCGATCCTCGGCGAGGGCAAGACCACGGTCGCCGTGGACCTCGCCCACGCGATCGCGCTCACGGGGAGACGCGTGGTGCTGATGGAGCTGGACCTGCGCCGTCCCTCGTTCGCCGAGCACTTCAGCTTCGACACGAATGACGGCCTGACGAACGCGCTCACTCAGGGCACGCCGGTGAGCGACCTGCTCGTGGAGCCGTTCGAGGACCTTCCCAACTTCTCGGTCCTGCCGGCCGGTCGCCTGCCGCACAACCCATCTGAGCTCTTGGGCTCCGAGCGGATCGCGGAAATGATCACGGGGCTGCTCGGCGAGGACGGGATGGTGATCGTGGACGCTCCGCCGCTGAACCCGATCGCCGATGCTCAGGTGCTGCTCAACAGCCCTGCGATCCACGCCTCGATCGTGGTGGCGCGCGCGAACAAAACCAGCCGCGAGGATGCGCGCCGCGCGCGCGCGATCCTCGACCGCCAGATGGTCGAACCGCTGGGCATCGTCGTCACGGGACTGCCCGAATCCGGACGCTACGGCTATGGCTATGGATACGGACCGGTCGTGAGCGAGGACCCCGAGCTCGACGTGAAAGTCGACGAGCTCTCCAGGCCTGCGCGCTCCAAGAGCCGCTCCGCGTAGAGGAGCCGGTCGGCGATGGTCGCGCGCAGGCTGCGGCTGCTGGGACTCGAGCGAAACGAGTACCTGCTCGCCGCGTTCGCGATGGCGAGCACCGGCGTGCTGGTGCTCGCAGGCGCGCACAAGTTCGGGACGGACGGCCTGCTGTTGCCGGTGGCGCTGCTGGCGCTCGTGGTGCTGCTGTCCAGGCCGCTGCTGGCGATCGGGCTCGTGGTCGGCCTGACGATCCTCTGCGAGGGCCCCACGTTCGGAATCTTGACGTTCACTTCGCAGCTCTACACGCAGCTGTACAAGTACGTGACGCTGCTCGATCTGCTGTTCGTGGTGGCGATCGCGGCGCTCGCGCTGGACGTGATGCGCACGCGCCGCAGGCTGTGGCTGCCGCAGGCGCTGAAGCCGGCGATGCTGTTGCTCGCTCTGGGGATGGTCGCCGGCGCCGTCGTGGGGCACGCCAACGGAACGGGCATCCGCTACGTGCTGGTCTCCGAGCACGTGCTCGCCTACCTGCTGCTGCTGCCGATCGCCGTGGCGAACCTGCGCCTCGACCGCGCTCGGCTGATGCGGCTGCTCGCCGGACTGGCGGTGCTGGCGATCCTCAAGGCGACCCTCGGTGTGATCGAGGTGCTCGGCGGATTCGGCGTAGAAGTCGAAGGCTCGGCGACGCTCAGCTACTACGAACCGGCCGCCAACTGGCTGATCATGGTCGCGTCGCTGACGGTCCTCGCGGCGCTGCTCGCGCGCGCGAAGCCGCCGCTTTGGCTGTCGCTCCCGAGCCTCGTGCTCGTCGGCTCGCTGGTGCTGTCCTATAGGCGCTCGTTTTGGATCGCCTCGCTGCTCGGCCTGGCGCTCGTGCTCGTGCTCGGCACCTCGCCCGCCGGTCGTCGCGTGCTCGTGCAGGCGATCGCCGGCATCGCCGTGGCGATCTGGCTGCTGGGCACGATCAGCTTCCAGTCCTCACAGCTTCCGATCGCCAAGCGCGCCGCCACGCTGAACCCGACCAAGCTGGAAACCAACCTTGAGGATCGCTACCGCCTGGACGAGCGCGCCAACGTGCTCGGCGAGATCAGCGCGCACCCGCTCAGTGGGCTGGGAATGACGATCCCCTGGGCCGCCACGGTTCGCCCGCTGCCCGTCGAACATGAAGAAGGGCGCGAATACGTGCACTTCGCAGCGCTCTGGTACTGGCTGAAGCTCGGCATCCTCGGGCTGTGCGCGTATCTGGCGATCATGATCGGCGGCGCGGCGCTCGCGTGGCAGGCGTGGCGGCGCAGCTCAGAGCCGCTCGCTCGCGCGTTCGCGCTCGGTTCGCTCGCCGCGATCGGCGGCCTGGTCGCGATCGACACCACGGCCAGCTTCACCGGCGTGGACGCCCGCTTCACGGTGCTGTTCGCGACGCAGCTCGGCCTGCTGGCGCTGATCGTGCGCCACGCGCAGGAGGAGCGCCCGCCGACCGACGGGCTGCCTCTGGCGAGCGGCGCCGTCGGCGGCTCTCAGCGCTGAGCCACCACTTCCGCCAGCGGTTCGCTGAGCCTGCGCGCGCGGGCCAGCGTCACGTCGGTGGCGTGGGGCGCGATAAAGCGCGACACCGCGTACGTGGAGGTCTGGCGGGCGTAGGCCAAGCGGAAGCCCGGCGGCGGGGTGCGCGGCGCGGCGGGGCGCAGCGGCGCGTGTCCGGTGCGCTTGGTGCGCAGCACGATCACGTCCAGCTCGCGCGTTCTGACGCTCGGGGTCGTGACGGCGTGCGTGTGTGCCATGTAGACCGACAGCGGCACCGAGCCGTAGCGTTCGACCACGATCGCGCGCCCGCTCGCGGGGGCAGCTGCAAGCGCGTGCGCCGCTCCGCGCCAGTCGTCGCGCTGATAGCCGGGGCCGAGATCGGTTCCCACGACGATCGCCAGCGAGAGCGCGATCAGGCCGAGCCCGAGCGTCGCGCCCGCGATGCCCGCCCGCGCGCAGCCCAGCCCGACCGCGAACAGGACCAACACGGCGCCGCACGTACCGATCACGTTGCGACCGTCGAACACGTCCACCACATGCGTTGCCGAGCCCGCGAGCGGGATCAGCAGCGCCACCGCGATCACGATCGCCACGCCCCGCGCCGCGGAGCGCTCGAGCGCCCCCGCCCGTCGTAGCAGCAGGACCAGGACGGCGAGCGCGAGCAGGCCGCCGAGCGCGGCGGTGACGATCTCCCAGGGGCCGTAGACGCCGATGACGAACTCCTTCGCCGACTGCGCGATGCGCGATTTGAGCGGGGTCGCTTCGATCCACGACGCCTTCTTGCCGCCTTCGCGCTGGCGCATGGCGAGCGGCAGCAGCGCAACGCCGACCGCGACGAACGCGCCGGTGGGCGCGACCATCCGCCGCCAGCCCACGCGCCGCGCGAGCAGGATCGCCTCGGGGACGAACAGGAACGCGGCGAAGTAGTGCGTCAGCAGCGCGAGGATCGACACGCCCGCCCACAACGCCAGGCGTCGCGTGCTCGGCAGCTTCAGGGCGCGCTGCCACAGCACCAGCGCGCCCGCGCTGAACAGGATCAGGAGCGCGTAGCAGCGCGCCTCCTGCGAGTAGTAGTAGAGCGCGGGGTTGAAGGCGGCGAGCGCCGCCGCCCACAGCCCGACGCGTGGGGAGATCTCCCGCCCGCCGAGGTAGAGGACGGGCACCGTCAGCGTGCCCACGAGCGCGGAGAAGGAGCGAAAGCCGAGCGGACCGGCTCCGAACACCTTCGTCCACGCCCACACGAGCACGTAGTACAGGGGCGGGGAGGACTCGCTCGAGGGCAGGTGCGAGAGCATCCCCGAGAAGCCGCGATGCACGAGCGCGATCGTGGCTCCCTCGTCGAGCCAGATGCTCTGTACGTCGAGCGTCGCGAATCTCAGCGCCGCCGCCGCGAGCGTCAGACCTACGGCGAACTGCGTGGTCCTTTTGCCCACGGCGGCAGTATGTCAATCGGCCTGGAGACCAAAGTCGGGCGCTGAGATCCGCACCCTCGCTTTAGCTCGCCAGCAGCGCCTTCACCGCGGTCGTGTACGCGCCCTTCGGCTGCAGTTCGTGCTGAACGGCGCCGAAGTACGCTTCGCGGTTGTTGGTCGCTCCGGGGCGCTGCTGGTCGCGGATCTGGTAAAGCATCAGCATGCCCATGCGGCTGCCGAGCGTCTGGCGCATTTCGCCGACCGTCTGCGTCAGCGTTTCGCCGGCCTGCTGGTAGGTCATGCACGTGCCCCAGCCGTAGTTTTCGGTCACGCAGTTGCCGTTGTCCGTCGAGAGGCCCCACTCGGTGATGTCGATTGGGATCGTCGCGGGGGCGCCCTGCGCGGCCGTCTGGGAGATGAGGGTCTGGAGCCTCGCCTTCCAGCCGGGGCCGTAGGGGTGGATCGTCCAGCCGGCCACCAGCGTGCCGAGGTTCGGCACCGCCTTGAACAGGTTTTCCACCCACACCGAGCCCGCGTTGCCGGCGTCGCCCTGCGCGAGCAGGCCCACGCTCGGGTTGACGGCTTTGACGGCGTTCGCCGCTTCGGCGAAGCGCTGCGCGTAGACCTGCGCGCGGCTGGCGTAGCCTTCGGGCGTGTGGTTGGTGTACTGGTAGCTGTAGCTCGTCTCGTTGCCGAACTCGATCGTTCGCATCGCCAGGCGACCGTCGGAGCGGTGAGCCCAGAACGTCCCGCCGGGGCCGAACGCCTGCGCCCAGCCGGCCAGGCTCTGGGCCTGTGCGGGCGTGGGGATTTCGTTGTCGAAGTCGGCCATCGGCGCGACGCGGATGCCCTCGTTGGCGTACTCGGCCACGACGCCTTCGAGCCGCTGAGCGCTTTCGCCGAGATTGAACGCCAGTCGCACCACCTTCGCTCCGAGCTGTTCCGAAGCCGGGAGGTCGTATGTGGGGTCAGAGCCCGAGTTCAGACCCGGTTCGAAACCCGAGCTCTGCGCCGGCTGTTCTTCGACCGGCGGGGGCGGCGGGGGAGCGGGATAGGAGATCGACACTTCGGCCGACCAGGCGCTGCCTTCGACCGCTGTGCGCACGCTGTAGTGGACGGTCGTGCCGGCGAGCGCGGGCGGCGTAAAAGACGTCCCGGTGACCGCCGAGTACTGGTCGGGTTTGCCGGCAACGCGCGTGACGAGGACGTAGGTGTTCACGCCCGCGACGACGTTCCACGAGAGCGTCTGCCCGGAGAGCGTGAGCTGCGGGGCGGCCTGTGGGTCCGGCGCTTCTTCTTTGGCCGGCGGTTCGGCTTTCGGCGCTTTCGGGGTGCTCACTTCGCCCGTGGGCCCTTCCGGCGCGGGCGCCGGGGTCGTTTCGGTGGGCGTCTGTTCCGGCGCGGGCGCGGGAGCGGGGGCCGATTCCGGGGCGGCTGGGTAGGAGATCGATCGCCACGTCGACCACGCCGAGCCGTTGACGGCCGAGCGGACGCTGTAGCGGACGACCGCGCCCGGGGCGGGGGGCGGCGTGACCCAGGTGCCGTGCACGATCGAGTACTGCGCCGCCTGGTTGGGCGCGAGGCGCATCAGCAGATACGTGTTGCTCCTGGTGACGTGCGACCAGTGAAGCGTCTGGCTGGAGACCCACAGCGATGGCGCCTGACGCTCGCCATATGAGGCGCTCCTGGCGCGGTGGGTCCTGGCGCTGGTCGCTCGCGCGATCCGCGCGAGGCGTCGCTCGACGCGCGCAAGCCGAACGCCTGCGCGCTGCAGGCGACGGTGCACGGCGGCGCAGCTCGCCGGTGCGCCACGGTGGGCCTGGAGGCAGACCTTCAGGCGTTTGGCGTCGCGCACGAGGGTGCGATCGGCGCGCTTGGCGACGCGCGCGGCGAGGATCAGCTTGGAGGGGTGCGCGTGGGCCGCGAGCGCGGACGCGGACGGGTAGAGGAGGCTCGCGCAGATGAGCGGGCAAATCACGAACAGTCTGCGGCGAACCCCGCGTGAACGGAGGGTGAACATCGGTTTCTCCTTCGGTGGCCGGGCTATCTCGGAGAGACCCCTGGCTTTGCGAGCCCGTCTCGCGACGGGTGTGCCTTTTCGGTTTCAGAAACGGCGACGCTGCGCCCACGGGTGTGAGCCCCAGGAACATGTCGCCTACCTGCGGTGTTGCATGAAGCCCTGCAAGAGTTCATTCGGTGGGTAGCGCACTGCCAGTGAGCGTCCACGGTTGCCCTGGACGTATGTCACGAGCCCCTTTTGGGGCGTGGCGGGGCGATATAGGGCTGGCGCGTGGCGCGCCGGGGTTGGGCGCTCTCAGGCGGCGAGCAGGCGCGTGAGCGCCTGGATGGAGTAGCGCTCGGCGGCGAGCTCCCGCCCGCATCGCGCGATCGTGGGCGCTCCCTCGGCGAGCACGCGCACGAGCGTTGCCGCGAACGCGTCCGCGTCGCCGGCGATCAGGCAGTGCTCTCCGTCGCGGACGTCCAGGCCGGCGGCGGCGCGCGGGGTGGCGATCACCGGCAGCCCATGCGCTAACGCCTCGATGAACTTCAACGGCGTGCCGCCGCCCTGAAGCAGCGGCACGACCGCACACGACGCGCTCGCGTACGCCGCGTGGAGATCCTCGACGAAGCCGAGCGCCTCCACACGCTCGTCCGCCGACGGCGGCTGCTCGAGCCCCCCGCCGACGAGCGTCAGGCGCGCGTCCGGGATCTCCGCCCAGACACGTGGGAAGACCTCCTCGAGAAGGAAGCGCAGACCGCCCCGGTTGGGCTCGTAGGCGAAGCTCGCGACGAAGATCGCGCGCCTGGCGTTCGCGTCGGGTGTGACGGGCACGATCGCCTCGACGTCGACCACGTTGGGCGCGTAGCGCAGCCGCGCCGCGGGACACAGCTCGCGCGCGGCGGCGATGTCCGCCTCGCTGACCATCCACGACTCGCTCGCGCGCTCCAGCAGGCGGCGCTCGAACGCGCGCAGCGTGTCGCGCTCGCGCTCGCGCGCGCCGCGCTCGTCCAGCTCGTGGCGGAAGCTCGACTCGACGTTGTGGGCGTTGTAGATCACGGGGCGTGTCTTCGCCAGGCGCGCGAGCGCCGCCGCGGCGATCGGTCCGTCTGCGATCACGCGCCCCCGTCCAGGCTCTCGCGCGAGGCGGGTGGCCTCGGCTTCCAGCTCGCCGGAGATCCCGCGCGCGAACCCCGCGGGCACGCCCGCCAGGCGCGCCCGCGCGTATGCGCCGAGCCGCCCCGCTCCGCGCGAGGGCACGATCTCGCGCAGCTCGATGCCCGGGATCGAGCTGAACGCGGCGTCGGGCTCGGAGGCGCCGAAGCGCGTGTAGAGCAGCGTCAGCCCGTCGCCTGCGCCCGCCAGCGCGCGCGCCACGCCGTATGTGCGCACCGCCTGCCCTGAGCGCAGCACGGGCGTGTGGGTGGTGACGAGCAGGTCCCTCACAGCGCGTCGATCGCCGCGGCGATCTCCTCCAGGCGACGCTCCCACGAGCTGGACGCCGCCGCCCTGGAGCGCTCCGCGCGGCGCTCGTCGCTGTCGCTCGCGAGCGCGTCGTCGAGCAGCGCGGCGATGCCCGCGGCGTCGGGCGCGCACGCGACGTTCGCGAGCTCCGCGATCGCCGGCAGTGGCGTGGCGATCACCGGCAGTCCCGCCGCCAGGTACTCGTACACCTTCATCGGAAAGATGCTCTCGGTGAGCTCGTTGCGCGCGTATGGGATCAGCCCCGCGTCGGCGCCCCGCAAGACGCTGGGCAACTGCTCGTAGGAGCGGGCGCCGAGCAGGTGGATGTTCGGCTCGGCGCTCAGCGCCGAGGTGTTCGTGCGCGGGTCGCCCAGGCCGACGGGCCCGACGAGCGCGAACGACCACGACGGCCGCAGGCGCGCCAGCTCGACGAGCAGCGCGACGTCGAGCTTCACGGCGGAGATCGCGCCGGTGAACACGATCCGCGGCTCCGGCAGCGCCGCTATCGCCGGGTCGATCGGGGCGGGCGGGCTCGGCAGCAGGGCGGTGGCAAACAGCTCCGTGTCGGCGACGTTGGGCGCGTCGAGCACGTTGTGGGAGATCGTGCGCAGCCGCTTGGAGAGGGCGGGCGCGCTCGCCAACACCAGATCCGCGCGCGCGGCGAAGCGCGCCTCGGCGGCGCGGAAGCTGGCGGTGTCGATGCGCTCGTGCGCGGCGATGTCATCGACGCAGTGGTAGATCACCAGCGACGGGGCGAGCGCGTCGAGCAGCACCTCCGCCTGCGGCACGTACGCCCACAGGATCGGCCGACGCATGCCCAGGCGCCGCGCCGCGCGGCGCACGAGCGCGGGCAGCAGACGCGCGTTCACAGCGCGCGCGATGCGCGAGCCGTGCAACGGCAGCACGAGCGGTGAGATCACGTGCAGGCCGTCGATCGCGCGCGGCGGCGCGAACCCGCGGCGCAGGCGCCGCCAGATTCGCGACAGGTCGCGCCCGGCGAGCTGCGGCTTGCGCAGGCCCAGCGACTCGACGAACAGCACGCGGTTCTCGCGCTCGAGGCGCGACATCAGGTGGTGCTGGTTGGTCCACAGCTCCGTGTCCCAGTCGGCGAACCCCACGCACACGATGTTGCGGTTCGTCAGTCGTGGGTGTGCGTCCATCGGCGTGATGATCCCAGGCTGGATAGTCTCGGGGCGGTGATCCACAGCGATGAGGCCGGCTCGTCTGGCGGCTCGCCGGGCGTTGCCGCTCCACAGGGACAGGACCAGATGCGCACCGCGCGGCTGCTCCTCGACGCGGAGCTCTCCACGAGCGCGCTCGCCGAGGACGCGCTGTCCCTGCGCGAGGTGCGAAGCGCGACGCGCGTGCGCGCCGTGCCGCCTCGCCCGCTGCGCGTGGTGCAGCAGGTGCGCTACAAGCTCGGCAGGCTCGACTTCGACGCGGCGGTGATGGCGCCGCTGATGGCGGCGCGCCGCGCCGCGCTCGGCGGCGACGCAGCCTCCGCGTCGCCGCGCTTCCTCGTGCGGGTCGACGAGTTCCCCCACTTCCAGGCGTGGGACGATCCGGCGCGCTACGGCACGGAGCGCTACGAGCGCTTCCACGAGGTGATGAACGCAGCGGGGCTCGAGTATCTCGTGGCGGTGCTGCCGCGTGTGAGCCGCGAGCCGCTCGACCCCGCCGGAAAGGAGTCGCGTGCGCTCGACGCGGGCGAGCTGGAGATGCTGCGCCGGATCGCAGGCGAGCGGGTGTCGTTCGGCCTGCACGGGCTGGACCACCGCACGCGCTTTCTCTCGCCGCGGCGCCACTCCGAGCTGTGCGGGCTGGGCGTCGGCGAGACCGTGGCTCTGCTCGACCGCGCGCTCGTGGAGCTCGCGCCGTACGGGATCCGCCCGCAGGTGTTCGTGCCCCCGTACAACCGCTTCGACGCGGCTCAGTTCGACGCGCTCGCGCGCCGCTTCGAGGTCGTGTGCGGCGGGCCGGAGTCGATCGGCACGATGGGCTTTCACCGCTCGCCGCAGTGGCGTGGGGAGACTGTGTACCTGCCTTCCTATCTGCCCATGTATGGGACCGCCGCCGAGGCGCTGCCTGCGGCGCGGCGTGCGATCGAGCTCGGGGCGGGGGTGTGGGTCCCGATCGTGCTGCACTGGGGCTGGGAGATGCGCGACGACTGGGAGCAGCTGAAGCGCCTGGCCGAGCTGATCGCTCCGTACGCCGCGAGCTGGGAGGACTTCCGCGAGGCGATCGCGCGGAGCCGCGGGGCGGGCGCCACGCTCGCGGTGGGCGCGCAATCGCCGCAACGGCCGCTGTCGCGATGAGTGACGCATCGCTGGAATCGCTGCGCGAGCGCTTCCCGCGCGTGGCGATCGTGCACGACTGGCTCACGATCCCCGGCGGCTCCGAGCAGGTGGTGCTGGAGCTGCTGGAGATGTTCCCCGCGGCTGAGCTGTTCACGACGGTGTACGACCCCGCGCCGTGGCCCGCGCAGATCACGGGGCGCACCGTGCACAGCTCGTTCCTCAACAGGATCCCCGGCGCATCGCGCCATTACCCCAAGCTGCTGCCGCTCATGACGCGGGCGTTCCGCTCGTTCGACCTGTCGCGCTTCGACCTGGTGCTGTCGAGCAACCACGCGTGCGCGAAGAACGTGCGCGCGCCCGCGCACGCATTGCACGTGTGTTACTGCCACACGCCGATGCGCTACGCCTGGGATGAGGAGTTCCTCGAGGGCGAGATGGGTCGCGGCGCTCGTCTGCTGCTGCGACCGCTGCTCGCGCGGCTGCGCCGCGAAGACCTCGCAGGAGCGAGCGGGCCGGACGTGTTCGTGGCCAACTCCGCCCACGTGGCGGAGCGCATCGAGCGCCACTACGGCCGCTCCTCCACGGTCGTCAACCCGCCAGTGGACGTTGATCACTACCTCACGCTCGCACGCGAGCCGCGCGACTACTACCTCACGTTCGGACGCGTGGTCCCCTATAAGCGCGTGGACCTCGCGGTGCTCGCCTGCGAGCGCCTGGGCCGGCCGCTGAAGGTCGCGGGCGACGGGCGCGCGCTGGAGTCCGTACGCGCGCATGCTGAGCCGGGCGGCGCGATCGAGTTCCTGGGGAAGGTCGCCGACGACGAGCGCGACCGGCTGCTGGGCGGAGCCCGCGCGCTGCTGTTCCCCGGCGAGGAGGACTTCGGGATCGTGCCCGTGGAGGCGCAGGCGGCGGGCTTGCCGGTGATCGCCTACGGCGTGGGCGGTGCGGTCGAGACGGTCATCGACGGCCAAACTGGGGTGCTGTTCGAGGAGCACAGCGCGAGTGCGCTGGCGGAGGCGATCGAGCGTTTCGAGACGCTCCAGCTGGAGGAGGCGGCAGTCCGCGAGAACGCGCGCGGCTTCGGCCGCGAGCGCTTCCGCGAGGAGATGGCCGCGGTCATCGCCCGGGCCTAGATCGACGCGCGCGGCACGATGCGGCTGGGCTGCGGAAGCACGGTCGCGCCCGCGGGCACGTCGTCCACCACGATCGCGCCCGCACCGATCACGGCCTCCTCGCCGATCGTGAGCGTGCGCCCGGTGGGGCACATGACGATCGCGTGCGCGCCGATGACCGCGCCGCGCCCGACCCGCACGCCGGTGTCCATCGCGGTGTCCTTGTCATTGTTCGACGCGATCGTCGCGTACTGCCAGATCTGCACCCAGTCGCCGAGCACGGTCGTGCCGTGGATGACCACGCCGAGGCCGCGATGGGCGAAGTTGACGTGGCCCTCCAGGCGCACCTCGGGCTCGAGCAGCGCGCCGAAGCCGAGAAAGATGAGCGTCTTGAACACGCGCGCCGTGCGGCGGTGGCCGTGACGGTGGCACCACATGCTGATCTTCCACAAACGAAGCGCGATCACGCGCGACATGATGCTCGATACCCCGGCGCTGAGGGCGGGCGCTGCAGGTCGAAAGGCTAGAGGCCGAGCTCGAACGCTCGTGCGGCCTCGTCGGCGACGTGGCGGGCGATCGCGAGCGAGGACGTGGCGGCGGGAGAGGGGGCGTTGCGCACGTGCAGCGCGCGCTCGGTGCGCGAGAAGACGAAGTCGTCCACGAGTCGCCCGTCGCGGGCGAGCGCCTGCGCGCGCACGCCCGCGAATGAGGTTTCGACGTCGCCGCTGCGCAACTCGGGCACGTAGCGCGCGGCGGCGCGCACGAACGCGGAGCGCATCGTGGCGTGGTGAAGCTCAGTGACGCCCGTCCGCCACCAGTTCGCGAGCATGCGCCACGTGCCGGGCCACGCGAGCGTGTCGCGCACGTCGCGCGGGCGGATCTTCGCGAGGCTGTACGCGTCGCGCGCGCCGGCCATCAACGCGGTGGGGCCGATCAGCACCTCGCCGCCGATGTGCTTCGTCAGGTGCACGCCCAGGAACGGCAGCGAGGGGTCGGGCACGGGGTAGATGAGCGATCGCACGAGCGCGCGGCGCGCCGGCACGAGGCGCAGGTAGGCGCCGCGGAAGGGCACGATCCGCGGATCGGGATCGGCGCCGGCGGCGACCGCGAGGCGATCGGCCCACGCGCCCGCGCAGAAGATCGCGTGGCCCGTCTCGGTGGCGCCGTGCGAGTGCGTCAGGCGCAGCGCCCTGCCCGCGGAGCTCACGCCCGTGACCTCGCAGGAGGTCGTCACGGTGCCGCCCGCGTCGCGCACGTCCTGCGCGTACGCGCACGCGACGGCGGAGAAGTCTGCGATCCCGGTGTCGGGCGAGTGCAGCCCCGCGATGCCGCGCGCGTGGGGCTCCAGCTCCTGGATGGCCGCCGCGTCGATGCGCCGCAGGCCGGGCACGCCGTTGGCCCTGCCCCTGCGCTCGAGCTCCTCCAGCCGCGCGAGCTCGGATGCGTCGGTCGCGACGATCACCTTGCCGCAGCGCTCGCTCGCGATGCCGCGCGCTTCGCAGTACTCGTACATCTCGCGCGCTCCCTCCACGCACAGCCGCGCCTTGAGCGAGCCTGGCGCGTAGTACACGCCCGCGTGGATCACCCCCGAGTTGTGCCCCGTCTGGTGCATGCCGATGTCGCCCTCGCGCTCGAGCACGCACACGGTCGCGTGCGGATGGCGTTTGAGCAGCTCGCGCGCCACCGCCAACCCCACGATGCCCCCGCCGACCACCGTCAGGTCGCAGCGCGCGGGGGCATGCGAACGCGGTGGCTGGGTGCTCGACACCGCGCCCAGGCTAGCGGGCGACCGCGCCGGGGCCGCCGGGGGCGGTCGCCGCCGCGGCGTCCACCAGCCCAGCGCCGTACAGCCGCTCGTCCCCTCCGCCGCCGAGCTTGCGCGCGGTCGCTCGCAGGCGCGCGGTGATCTGGCGAGGAGTGGGGTGGCGGCCGAGCACGCCGCTGGCGATCACCAGCGCAGCGGTCGCCGACACGTGCGGGGTGGCCATGGAGGTTCCTTCATAGCCCGACGGGATGCCGAAGCGCCGCAGCGAGCTGCCGGTGAACGTCACCTGGAAGATGTCGCGACCGGAGGGCAGTTCGGGGTGGCAGTTGGGGTCGCCCACGAGGTCCGCGTCCGCGCCGCCGCCGGGCGCCACGAGCGCCAAGCCGGTGCCGAAGTTGGAGTACGTCGCCAGGCAGCCGTGTTCGGTCGTGGCGCCCACCGACAGCACGTCCACCGCGCGCGCCGGATACGCGATCGCCACGTGCCCCTCGTTGCCCGCCGCGGCGACCACCAGCACGCCGTGTCGGTGGGCGAAGTGGATCGCTTCGATCAGCTCCGGGATGTCCGACGCGGTCACCCCCGGCGTGAACTCCAGGCTCAGGTTGATCACCCGCGCGCCGTGCCTGACCGCGAAACGCACGCCCCTGGCGATCGTCGACGCTTCGCCTTCGCCCTCCGTGTCCAGCACCCGCACGGGCATGATGCGCGCGGCGAACGCCAGGCCCGTGAGGCCGTAGCGATTGTTCGTCGCCTCCGCGATCGTCGCCGCCACGAACGTGCCGTGGCCGTTGCGGTCGTTCGGATATGGATCGTTGGCGACGAAGTCGTAGCCGCGCACGAACGTGTAGCGGCCGAAGTCCCGCGAACGGCGAAACGGCCCGCGGTTCGCGTACGCCACGCCCGTGTCGAGCACCGCCACCGTCACGCCTTTGCCGCCAGGCCTGCCATCCGCGGCGACGTTCGCCCACGCTTCCGGCGCGCGCACGCCGAACGGGCCGGCGAAGTTCCACTGCAGCTGCTGCCAGCCGCCCGGTTCGCCCGACTGCCCCATGTCGTTCGGGATCAGCCCGCCGGAGGCGTGCGCGAGGTAGTCCGGCACCGCCCACTGGACGCCGTGCGAGTGGCGCAGCCGCGCCAATGCCGCCGCCATCGACACGCCGCGCGGAATGCGCACCAGCCGCGTGCCCGTCCCGTCGTCTGAGGCTTCGGCGCGGGACCCCCGCGCCGCGGCGGCGCGAGCCACGGCCGGTGTGGCAGCGAACTTGACGACAATCTCGCCGGCCACGTAGCCGCGCGGGCCGCCGGCCAGAGCGGGATGCGCCGTTGCGCAGCCGACGGCGAGCGCCGCGCACAGGGCGAGCGCCAGCCTTGCGGGGCTGGCGGAGGTGGGGAGGCTGAGGCGGTGGGTCATGGCCTTTGGGTAATCATGGACGAGGCGTGCGCAGCGCGCAGGGCGAGAGCACTGTCGCAGACGCCGCACGCGTTCCCCATGAGCGAGCCCTTCCTCCCACACGACGAGCACTTCATGCGCCTCGCCATGCGCGAGGCCGAGCGTGCGTTGGAACACCACGACGTACCCATCGGCGCGGTGCTCGTGCGTGACGGTGAGCTCGTCGCGGCTGCCCACAACGAGCGCGAGCTGCGCGAGGACCCCACCGCGCACGCCGAGGTCCTCGCGCTGCGCGAAGCGGCCCTCGCCGCGGGCAGCTGGAGAGTGCTCGACGCCACGCTGTACGTCACGCTCGAGCCGTGCGCCATGTGCGCCGGCGCGATCGTGCTCGCGCGCGTGCCGCGCGTGGTGTTCGGCGCGTGGGACCCCAAGGCGGGGGCGTGCGGGAGCGTGCTCGACGTGCTCGGCGAGCCACGCCTGAATCACCGGCCCGAGGTGGCCGGCGGACTGCTCGCGGGGGAGTGTGGGGAGATGATCAGCGGGTTCTTCGCCGCGCGGCGGTAAGGGAGCAGCCTCGGCGCGTCTCGCGCCGCTAGGCGCCAGGATCATCTAGCCTTTGGGGCGTCGCCCTGGAGGGGTGGCAGAGCGGTTGAATGCGGCGGTCTCGAAAACCGTTGTGCGTCTTATTGGCGTACCGGGAGTTCGAATCTCCCCCCCTCCGTTTTCAAGAGGTGCGTGGTTGTTGTTCGAAATCTGGCTGCGCTAAGAGTCGGCCGTCGAGCGATACCGTCCCAAGCGCTGACCATGATGATGTCGTGCCCCGGATCAGCGTCTTCTACGGCATCGTGATCACGATGTACTTCTACGATCACGAACCGCCCCATTTCCATGCTCAATACGCCGAGCATCATGCGGTGATCGCGATCGAGACCGGCTCGGTGCTCGTGGGCGAGTTGCCAAGTCGCGCGCTCAAACTCGTGAGCGAGTGGGCGACGCTGCATCGGCGGGAGCTGGAGGCGAACTGGCGGCGGGCGAAGGAGGGTGGCTCTCCTGAGCCGATCGACCCTCTGCCGTAAGATTGGATGGTGGACTTCGTGAGGGTCACGTCTGTCGAGGTTCTCGGCCACTATCGATTGCGGCTCGGCTTCAGCGATGGCAGTTCGCGCGATGTCGACCTCACCGGGGAGCTGCACGGTCCCGTGTTCGAGGCTCTTGCCGACCCGGGCTTCTTCGCGCAGGTTCGTGTGGATGATGAGCTGGGGACGGTCGTGTGGCCCAACGGCGCCGACCTCGATCCGCTTGTCTTGCACGGCGACTTCGAGCCGGCCTCGCGCTTGGCGCATCGCTAGAGCCGAGGCTCGAGACCGAAGCGTTCCCGATGAAGCTGTCGTATCAGAGGCCACGGAGATTTCGAGAGTCTTCCCGCCATCCCCGTATGGCTGAGCAAATCAAGCACCGGAGAATCTCGAGACGCTCGCCCAGGTTGCGGCTGAGCTTGGCGGCCACGTCCAACTGGGAGAGTCGCTGCTCGGCTCCGCCGTTTAGCCGGTACGAGGTGTTCGAACTTGCAGTCGTCTATTGCAGGCGAGACGCGCGATCCCGAATGGCTAAACCGTGAGGATCGTGAATCTTGGCCCGAGCAGCTTCCGCAGGTCGTCAGGATCGGAGGTCGCGATGGCATCGACGCGCTGGCTCACGCCGACAGCAATGCACGCGTCGATTGTGCTGGCCCCAGGGGTTGCTCTGCGTAGGTGCCCTGCGGCTCGAGCCAGTCGCTCGTCCAATGTCTCGATCGAGCACGCCTTGAGTAGACGGGCGACGCGCGCGTCTTTGGCGTCGCCCCGCCATACCTCGGCGAGCGCAACCGCTGGGATCGTCGGTACCAGGCCGCGCGCGTATGCCACTGCGAGAATCTCACGCACACGCTCCTCGCCGCGCTCGTAGGCGATCAGCGCGCCCGCATCGAGGGTCAGGCCGGCCACTCGGCCGCGACCTGGGTTCGCACGTCGGCCGCCACCTCGCCAAAGCTTGCGTCGTCCTCGGCCAGCAGCTCCAAGCCGCGTGCGACTCTCAGCTCACGCAGGACTGCGGAATTGACGAAGGCCGACAGGCTCCCACCAGACCCGGCAACGCGTTGCTCGGCCTCGCTCAGCACCGACTCGTCAAACGAAATCGATCGCTTTTGGCTTGCCATGACCCAATCCTACCACGGTAGGAAAAGCGCTCGTCACGGGGCCGGCCGAGTCGGCGCCGGCTTGACTCAGCCGCCGCCCCGCCCCATCCCCCGCCGCATCCTGTGCACCCGTCGCATCTCCTGCACAGCCTCGTCGTGGCCGCCCAGAGCGCTCGATGGCCCGTCGCCCAGCAGCTCCGGCTCGAGGCGCGTGCGCACCAGCTCGCCGGCGATCGCGTCGACCCGCTGCGCCCCCGCGCCCGGGCGCGAGCTGACGACGCGATCGAGTGCGCTGCCGCGGAACAGCAGCCCGACGCCGTCGTCGAGCGCCCAGCCGCCGGGCAGCGTGCCGTCGCGCACGCCCGCCAGCCACACGGGCAGGCGCTCGGGCTCGCCGTCGGCGTGCACCGTCAGCGACCCCGTCGAGCAGGCCGAGGCCCGTCGATCGCCTCGGGCGGCCCGCTGGAGCGCGTGACGCCCGCGCTGGAACCAGCACATCGCGCCGGCGCTGAGCCCGGCGAGCACGGTGCCGGATCGCCACGCCTCGACCAGCAGCTCGTCGAGCTCGTGCGCGCGCCAGATGCGCGAGCAGGTTGCGCATCGAGCCGCCGCCGACGTAGAGGATGTCCTGCTCGGCACGGTCTCGCGCAGCGAGCGCGTGGTCTCGCGCAGGCGGAACAGCGACAGGTGCTCGGCGACGCAGCGTGCGGTCGGTGAAGCGGGCCTTGAAGGCGTTGATCTGCGCGGTCGTGTCGCCCGAGGCGGTCGGCAGGAACAGGATCCGCGGTTCGGCTGGTGCCGCGCGAGCGACAGCACGTAGTCGTCGAGCAGCGGGTTGCTCGGCTCCATCGTGAAGCCGCCGCCGCCCATCGCGAAGATCACCCGCGCGTCGAGCGGAGCCGTGGGCAGCTCGCTCACGCGGCGACCGGCGCGGGCAGCTCCGGGCGCGGCTGCCTCGCGGCCGGGGGCGTCGGGCGCGCCCGAGGTAGGAGACCTCCAGACGGCGTCTCGCACACGCCGCTCGCCTTGGCCTCCACGAGGAACGCGCGGCCGTCGGGGCGCGAGCTGACGACGCGCTCGAGCTGCGTGCCGCGGAAGTGCAGCGCCGACGCCGTCCTCGACCGCGAAGCCCGAGCGCATGCCGTCGGCGACGGCGCGGTGGTACTCCGCGCGCCGCGCCGGCTCGGCGTCGTAGTGGACGCAGTTCGAGTACGGCAGCAGCCCGAGACCGCGCACGGGGCGAGGGGCGCCGTGGAACGCGCTGAGCGCCTGCTCGAACCAGCACAGCGACCCGGCGGAGGGACCGCACAGCACGATCCCGCGACGCCACGCCTTGCGCAGGATCGCGTCCAGGCCGTGCGCGCGCCACGCGCCGAGCATGCTCAGCACGTTGCCGCCGCCGACGTAGATCAGGTCCTGCGACGAGCAGGTGGCTCGCGAGGTCGTCCTCGACACCGCCCGTGCCCTGGTCGCGGCGGAACAGCGACACGTGGCTCGCCTCGCAGCCGGGCGAGAAGCGCCGGTAGAAGCGCACGACGTAGTGGTCCGCGTCGCCCGAGGCGGTCGGCAGGAAGCACACGCGCGGTCGCGCCGTTACGCAGAAGCGACAGGATGTAGTCGTCGAGCAGCGAGCTGTCCTTCTCCATCGAGAAGCCGCCGCCGCCGAGCGCGACGATCTGAGGTGGGAGCTCGTGTCGGCATACCCCGTGAGGGCTCGACGCCACAGGCGCTCGCGCGGGCTATGGACGACGGTCCGACATTCGTGCACGCGCCGATCGACATCCGCACATACAGGTCAGAGTGTGGGCATGACCGGCGATCACGAGTCGACGCGGCGATCTCGCTGCACGGGGTCGTCAAGCGCTTCGGCGAGATCGTGGCCGTCGACGGGCTCGACCTGGAGGTGCCGCCGGGCGTCTGCTTCGGGCTGCTGGGGCCGAACGGCGCGGGCAAGTCGACGACGATGCGGATGCTGACCGCGCAGACGCTCGCGGACGAGGGCTCGCATCTCGGTGCTCGGCTACGAGCTGCCGCGCGAATCCAAGCAGTCGCGCCTGGAGATGGGCGTGGTGCCGCAGCTGGACAACCTCGACGTGGAGCTCACCTGCCGGCAGATCCTGACGGTGTTCGCGCGCCTCTATCGAGTGCCGCGCGCCGAGCGCGACGCGGCGGTCGAGCGGGCGCTGCGAGATCGCGAACCTCGTGCCGCGGGCGGACACGATCGTGCAAGGAGCTCTCCGGCGGGATGCGCCGGCGCCTGCTGGTCGGCGCGCGGGCTGATCCACCGGCCGCGCCTGGTGCTGCTGGACGAGCCGACCGTGGGCCTCGATCCGCAGGTCCGCCAGGAGCTGTGGACGCTGATCGACGGGCTGCGCGCGGAGCGGCGTGACGGTGCTGATGAGCACGCACTACATCGAGGAGGCGGAGCGCCTGGCGGACACCGTGGCGGTGATGTCGGCGGGGCGGATCATCGCGCAGGGCACGCCGCGCGGAGCTGGTGCGCGACGCACGCGGGCGAGCGAGGTGCTCGAGGTCTACGGCCCGCCGGAGCGCCTGGCGCAGGTGGGCGAGCTGGCGTCGCGAGCACGGCTGGTCGAGCCGGCGCAGCGGCCCGGCGGTGGCGATCATGCGCGCGGAGACGCTCGACGGGCTGGCGCCCGAGGGCGTGCGCCGCCCGGCGAACCTCGAGGACGCGTTCGTGGCGCTGACGGGCGAGGAGATCGAGTGAGCGCGCAGCGCGGCACGACGCGAGCCGGCCGGCAGCCGGCGCGCGACCGGCGCGTCGGGCGCCTCGAACCGGCGGCGCTCGCGGGCGTGATGAGCCGCGACGTGGCGATCTTCGGGCGCTACTGGAAGGCGACGACGTTCTCCTCGATCGTCCAGCCGACGATCTACCTGCTGGCGTTCGGCCTCGGGTCTCGGGCGCGCTCGTGCACGCGCATCGGGCACGCTCGAGCTACGTCGCAGTACGTCGCGCACCGGCGTGGTGGCGACGGCGGTGCTGTTCTCCTCGGCCTTCCCGGGCATGTTCAACACGTTCATCCGCTGGCAGTTCCAGCGCACCTACGACGCGATGCTCGCCGCGCCGGTCGACGTCGAGGAGCTGATCACGGCGGAGGTCCTGTGGATCTCGATGCGCGCGGGCGTGTACGGGATGGCGCCGCTGCTGGTCGCGGTTCGCGTTCGGCCTGCAACCGGCATGGGGGATGCTGCTGGTGCCGTTCATCGGCTTCGTGACCGGCTTCGGCTTCGCGGCGTTCGGCGTGACGGTCGCGGCGGTGGCCAAGACGATCGACAACTTCAACTACATAACGAGCGCGGTGCTGACGCCGATGTTCCTCGTCGCGGGCACGTTCTTCCCGATCTCCGACGCTGCCCGCCGGCATGCGCACGGTCGCGCAGGTCAACCCGCTGTACCACTGCGTGCAGCTCGTCCGCGACGCCTCGCTCGGCGGCCTCGGCCCGGCGGACCTCGGCCACGCGGCGGTGCTGATCGCGTTCGCGCTGCTGATGTGGCGCGCTGGCGATCTCGCAGCTGGGCAGGCGCCTGATCGACTGACCCCTGCAGGCGGTGCTTACGAAACTTCTGAGCCTTGCTCACACGCTGCTCCTACAGCGCCCGGCGATGCTCCCGGGCATGAGCTTCTCATTGGAGACGAGTTCGCCGTCGCCCCGACGGCGCCGCCGGCGCCGGTCAGCGGCGCCGTCGGGCGAGCGGCCGCGGTCGCGATCGAGCGCGCGCGCGCTCGCGGCGCGCGTGCCCGAGCCGGAGCTGCTGGCGCTGATGGCGCTGGCGGCAGTGCTGAACCTGTGGGCGCTGAGCCGCAACGGCTGGGCGAACGACTACTACAGCGCGGCGGTGCGCTCGATGAGCATCGAGCTGGCACGACTTCCTGTTCGCGTCGCTCGACCGCAGCGGCGTGATGACGCGTCGACAAGCCGCCGCTGGCGCTGTGGGTGCAGGCGCTGTCGGTGCGCGTGTTCGGCTATCACCCGCTGAGCGATGCTCGTGCCGCAGGCGCTGATGGGCGTGGCGAGCGTGGCGCTCGTGTACGACCTCGTGCGCCGCCGCTTCGGCCGCGTCGGGCGGCGTCGTCGGCGGGCCTGGCGCTGGCGCTGACGCCGATCACCGTGGCGGTCTCGCGCCACAACAATCCCGACGCGCTGCTGGTGCTGTGCTGCGTCGCGGCGCTGTGGTGCGCGGTGCGCGGCGCTCGAGCGAACCCGCCCGGTCGCAGACGCGCTGGCTGGTGGCGGCGGGCGTCGTGCGTCGGGCCTTGGCTTCGAGACGAAGATGGCGCGTGGCGTTGCGCGGTCGTGCCGGGCATCGCCGCGGCGTGGCTGTGGATTGCGCCGGCGGCGCGCGGCACGGCTGCACGCGCTGCGCCAGCTGCTGGCGGGCGGCGGCGGCGATGGTGCTCGTCGGCGGCGCGTGGCCGGCGCTCGTGGAACTCGACTCCGGCGGCCGACCGCCCGTGGATCTCCGGGCACGAGCGACAACCGCGTCCTGTCGCTGATCTTCGAATACAACGGCCTCGGCCGCGTGGACGGCCAGGCGGGCGGCCCGGCGGGCGGCGGCGGCAACGATGTTCGGCGGCGCGCCCGGGTCCGCTGCGTCTGCTGAACTCCGCCCTCGGCGGGCAGGCCGGCTGGCTGCTCGGGCTTCGCGCTCGTCAGCGGCGCTGGGCATCCTCGCGGCGAGCCGGCTGCGGCGCGCGCGATGCGCGCACCGGCTGGCTGATCGTGGTCGGCGGCGCGTTCGTGACGACGGCCGTGCTGTTCAGCGCGGCCGAGCGGGATCTTCCACCCCTACTACGTCTCGCTGCTCGCGCCGTTCGCCGCGGCGCTCGTCGGGCGCAGGCGCGGCGCAGCTGATCGGCGGCGCGATCGCACGTGCGGATCGTCGGCCCGCTGGCGATCGCGGCGGGCGTGGTCGTGCGAGCTCGTCGTCCTCGGCGACTACCCGGGACAGCTGACGTGGCTGCCTCCCGTCGCTGATCGTCGTCGGCGTGCTCGCGGCGCTCGCGCTGCTGGCGTTCGCGGACGCGTGCGGTGCGCGCCGCGGCCGTGGGCGGCGCGCTGGCGGCGCTGCTGCTCGCTCCGTCGGTGTGGGCGTTCGACACGCTCGGCCACGCCGCGAGCGGCACGTTCCCTGCGGGCGGGCCGGCGTCGGTCGCGGACGGCGGCGGACCCGGCGGCGGGCTTCGGTGCATTCGCCGTGGCGCCGCCATGGCGCCGCGGTGCGCGCGGCACGGGCGCCCCGGTCGCCGCTGTTCGGCCCCGGAGGTGCCGGGCGGCGCTTCGGGCGTTCCCGGAGCCGCGCGCACGGGCCGCGCTCCAGGTGCTGCCCCGGCGGTGGCGGTGCGGCTCGCGGTTTGCGGCGGAGCCCCCGGCCCCGGCGGGCCCGGCGGCTTCGTTCGGCAGCGAGCTCGCTCGAGCAGGCGCTCGCCATACGTCGAAGGCGCACGGCGGCGGCACGATCGCCGTCTCCAGCCAGTCGGGCGCGGCGTCGGCGATCGTCAAGAGCGACGCGAACGTGGCCGGGCATCGGCGGCTTCTCCGGCCGCGAGAGCGACGTCAGCGTGTCGTGGCTCGCGCAGGAGGTCGCGCTCGGGCAAGATCCGCTGGGTGGTCGGCGAACAGCGCGCCGCGGCGGCTTCGGCGGCCGCCTGCCGGGCGACACGCGCACGGGCTCGAGGACGGCGATGGCGGCGGTGGCGACGGCGTGCCGGAAGGTGACGCTCCCGACGAGCACGAGCACCGCGAGCGCGGCCAGGCGGCGCGTCGGCCGCACGGTGCGGCGGCAGCGAGCGTCGGTGCCGGCGGCACGCTGTACGACTGTCAGGGGCGCGCGGACGCGCTCGCGCGCGGCCGGCGCGGAGAATCAGAGCGCGTGAGGATCCTGATCGTCGACGATGACCGTGCGGTGCGCGAAGCGCTGCGCCGCGCGCTGACGCTCGCCGGCTACGAGGTCGAGCTGGCCGAGGACGGCGAGCAGGCGCTCGAGCAGATCGCGCAGGCGGTGCCGGACGCGGTCGTGCTCGACGTGGGCCTGCCGGGCATCGACGGCCTCGAGGTGTGCCGCGCGGGTGCGCCGGCTGGGCAACCGCGTGCCGATCCTGATGCTGACCGCGCGCGACGCCGTCGCCGACCGGATCGACGGCCTGGACGTGGGCGCGGACGACTACATGGTCAAGCCGTTCGACGTCGGCGAGCTGAAGGCGCGGCTGCGCGCGCTGCTGCGGCGCGCGAACCCGGAGGCGGACACGGAGGCGCTGTCGTTCGCGGAGCTGCGCCTCGACCCGGAGCGCCACGGCGCGCAGGTGGGCGAGAACTTCGTCGAGCTGACGCGCACCGAGTACCAGCTGCTCGAGCTGCTGATGCTCAACCCGCGCCAGGTGCTCTCGCACAGCCTGATCTACGACCGCGTGTGGGGCTACGACTTCGGGCCGACCTCGAACGCGCTGCGTGTGTACGTCGGCTACCTGCGGCGCAAGCTCGAGGGCGCGGGCGCGCGCGATCTGATCCACACGGTGCGCGGCGTCGGGCTACGCGCTGCGCGAGCCGTGAGCGCAGGAGCGCGACGATGACGCTGCGCACGCGCATCGCGGCGGTGGCGAGCCTGTCGGTGGCGCTGGCGGTGCTCGCCGCGGCGATCGGTCTGTACGTGGCCGTGCGCTCGGATCTGCGCGGGGAAATCGACAGCGCGCTGCGCGCGCGGGCGCGGGTGTTCGTCCGGCGTCCGCGAGCGCTCGCCGGGCGGTCGGGCCGGACCCCATGCGGCGCCCGCGCCGGACGGCGACCGCCGAGCACCGGCGTGGCCGCGGCGGGCCCTTCCCGGGCAGCGTGCAGCCGGCGCCGTTCGGGGCGGCGTCGGGCTACGTGCAGTTCATCTCGCCGAGCGGCAGCGTGTTCGTGCCCGGCGGCCAGGGCGCCTCGCCGACGCGGATCGCCCTGACGCGCGGCCGACCGCGCGCATCGCGGCGCACTGGCAGCGGCTCGCAGCCTGTCCGACAGGAGCGTGAACGGAACGCAGCTGCGCGTGCTGACCGTCGGGCACCGGCTCGAGCGGCGCGGTGCTGATCGCGCGTCCGCTGACGGAGGTCGAACACGAGCTGAGCAGGCTGCTGCTGATCCTCGCGCTGATCGGCGCGGGCGGGATCGTGCTGGCGGCGCTGCTGGGGACGCTCGTGGCGCGCACGGCGCTCGCGCCGATCGCGCGCTTCACGCGCGCACACCGAGACGCTGACGGGCAACCTCGACCTCTCCCGGCGCCTGGAGGTGCGGGGCCGCGACGAGCTGGCGCGCCTGGCGGAGAGCTTCAACGGGACGCTCGACGCGCTCGAGCGCTCCGTAGCGGCGCAGCGTCAGCTGATCGCGGACGCGAGCCACGAGCTGCGCACGCCGATCTCCTCGCTGCGCGCGAACATCCAGATCCTCGGCGAAGCGGAGCGGCTGCCGGCGGACGAGCAGGAGAGCCTGCGCGCGGACATCGTCGCGGAGCTCGACGAGCTGACGGCGCTGGTGGGCGACGTCGTCGAGCTGGCGCGGGGCGCGACGCCCGGACGAGCGCCGCCGAAGACGTGCAGGCTGGACGAGCTGGTGCGAGCGGCGCGGTGCAGAGCGCGCGCGCGGCGCGGCGAGCTGCGCTTCGAGCTGCGAGCTCGAGCCGACGGTCGTGCGCGGAGCAGCCGACCGGATCGCGCGTGCGGTGTCGAACCTGCTCGACAACGCGCGCAAGTGGAGCCCCGCCGAGGGCAGACTGTGGAGGTGCGCGCTGGCGGACGGCGTGCTGAGCGTGCGCGACCACGGGCCGGGCTTCGCGAGGAGGACCTGCCCTTCGTCTTCGACCGCTTCTACCGCGCCGAGGACGCGCGCGGGCTGCCCGGGCTCGGGGCTGGGCCTGGCGATCGTGCGCCAGGCGGCGGAGGCCGTGCGGCGGCTTCGCCGAGGCCCAGAACGCCCCCGGCGGCGGGGCGCTGCTGCGCGTCGGCTTCGGATCCGACCACCGCGCTGGACGATCAGCCAACTTGAAAAAGTTCGACCAGCTGTCTTGCATCTGAGTAAAGAGGCGTATGCTGGAGACACGAACGCGAATCTAATCGCGGGCGAGCCGCAACTTTGGGGATTCGGAGGAGTCACAAGGGGTAGTGCTCAGGTGTTTCTTGGTCTAACTGGGAGGTTTGGGAATGGGGTCTCGGGTTCGTTTCTCGCTGCTCGCGCTGTTGGTGGGCGCGCTTGTCGGAGTCTCTGCGCCGGCTGCCATGGCGGCGGTCGAAATCGAAAAATTCGTCGCTGTCAACTGCGAAATAGGGCATGAAGGCTGTGGCGAGGAAACCTTCGGTCCGTTCTCGATACCCAAGGAACCGAGCAAAGCCGAAGCCGAAGCATCAGAGCTACACCCAGGCCGCTGGTCACGTGCCCTTTGGCGTCACCGACTTCAAGGTGACCACGACGGGAAGCCTCGAAGAAAACAACCAGAAACCGACGGGAGTCGTGACGCACGTCCGGACCGATGTCGCACCGGGCCTTGCCACGAACCCGTTCGCCACCGAACAGTGCACGATGGCGGAATACGACGGCTCGGCAAAAGAAGAAGAAGCGCTACCCGGAACGGGCTTCTACGCTGCGCCCGAATGCGGGTCCGAATCAGAAGATCGGCGAACAACAAGGTGACCGTCTACGCCGGGGCCGGCAGGCGACCTGCCGATCACCGGCAACGTCTACAACCTCGTGCAGCCTGAAGGTCTCGCGTCGGACTTCGGAGTGGCGCTCAAACTCCCGATCCCGCTCACCAAAGGCTTTCTCGAAAAAGCCTTCGCTGAAAAAGGGCACCCGTTCGGAGAACCGACCGAAAAAGTCCTCGAGGAAAAACAGTACTACGCCCACACGCTGATCGAAGGCAACGTCGAATGGGGCAAGGAAGCGAACGGCACCAACCAGGGCGACTATCACGACTACTTCGAAATCAACGTCTCTCCGGTGCTGCCGCTGATCAGCTCGCGTCTGGTCTTCTACGGCCGCAGCGGCGAAGGCGACTTCGTCACCAACCCGACGAGCTGTCCGGGCAACAACACCACGACGCTGCACGTGACCGAAAAAGAAGGTGCGGTGGCAACCCAGCCGTACACCACTCCGGTCGGTCTCAACGGCTGCAGCGAAGTGCCGTTCGCGCCGACGTTCTCGCTCACTCCGGCGACAACCGCTCTGGACCAGCCGGACGGGTTCACCGCCGAAGTTCGGCGTACCCGCACCATGCGGGTGAAGAAGAAGTCGACAGCTCGCAGCTGAAAACAGCGACAATAACGCTCCCAGAAGGCATGACGCTGAACCCGTCGGCGGCGGCCGGACTGACCGCGTGCTCGCCGGCCGAAGCGAGGATTCACAGCGCGACGCCAGGGGTGGGCTGCGCGAAAAGCTCGGAACTGGGCACAGTGAGCCTCGACGTCCCCACGCTTCCGCCCGGGGCGCTGAAAGGCAGCGTGTACCTCGGCGGCCCCGAAACCGGGCCGATCACCGCGCCGCCCTACACGGTGTACGTCGACGCCGAGTCCGCCAGGTACGGCGTGTCGGTGCGCGTGAAGGGCGAAGTCACGCCCAACGAAACCACGGGCCAGCTGACGACGATGTTCTCGGAAAACCCCGAACAGCCGTTCACGAACGTGAAGCTGCAGTTCAAGGGCGGTGCGCTCGCGCCCGTCGCCAACCCGCTTGCATGTGGACCTGCGACGACGGAAGCGACCCTGACGCCGCTCGCGAAACCGCTGACGTCCGCGACGATCGCCGATGCGTTCACGGTCGACAGCGACAACAACAAAGGCGCGTGCGCGTCGCCGACGCCATTCGCGCCCACACAGAGCAACGCCACGCAGGCACCCAACGGCGGAGCGCACACGAACTACACGTTCACGCTGCAGCGCTCCGACGGGCAGCAGTACCTCTCCAAACTCAGCACGGAGCTGCCCGCGGGTCTCGTGGGCGCGATCGCCACCGTGCCGCTGTGCTCCGAAGCTCAGGCGCTGGCCGAAAGCTGCACGGCGGAAAGCCTGATCGGTAAGGCAGTCGTAACAGCGGGCTCGGGGCCAACCCCGTACACGCTCGCCGGCTCGGTCTATCTGACCGGCCCCTACGAGGGCGCCCCCTACGGAATGTTCGATCTCCGTGCCGGTCGTCGCCGGGCCATTCAGCCTCGGCAACTCCATCACGCGGGCGACGATCAACGTCGACCCGAAGACGGGACGGGTGATCGTGGGGAGCAACCTGCCCACGATCGTCAAGGGCGGCATCCCCGTGCGTCTCAGGAGCGTGACGGTCGAAATCAACCGGCCGAACTTCCTCACGAACCCGACGAACTGCGGCGTGCTGGCGACGGAATCGACCGTGACGGGGCTCGGCAACCCCGGCACGAGCGTGAGCCTGTCCAGCCCGTTCCAGGTCTCGAACTGCTCGGCGTTGGCGTTCAAACCGTCGTTCAAGGCGAGCACCAGTGGCACGCCGACGAAAGCGGGCGGCGCGAGCCTGGAAACGACGATCTCCCAGGCGGCCGGTCAGGCGAACATCAAATCGGTGAGCGTGCAGCTGCCCAAGCAGTTGCCTTCGCGCCTGACCACGCTGCAGAAAGCGTGCGCGGCGGCGACGTTCGAAGCCAACCCCGCGGCATGTCCCGCGGAGTCGGTCGTCGGCGGCGCGCGGGCCAAGACTCCGGTGCTGTCGGGCAAGCTGACGGGGCCGGCCATCCTGGTCAGTCACGCTGGCGCCGCGTTCCCCGATCTGGACCTCGTGCTCGACGCGAACGGAGTGCGCGTGATCCTGGTCGGCAACACGGACATCAAAAACGGGATCACCACCACGACGTTCGCCTCCACGCCCGACGTGCCGGTGACGAGCATCACGTTGAACCTGCCCATGGGCCCGCACTCGGCGCTCGCCGCGTTCGGCAACCTGTGTGCCAAACCGCTCGTCATGCCGACCACGATCGTGGGGCAGAACGGCGTGATGTTCAAACAGAACACGATCGTCAAAGCGGCCGGTTGCGGCGTGCGGATCGTCGGGCACAAGGTGATCGGCAACACCGCCTACATAACGGTGCAAGACCCCCGCTGCAGGCCGTGTCAGCGGCAGCGGGAGGAGCGTGGGGAGGGTCTACCGCCACCTGAGCCGCTCCTACAAAGCGGCGACGTTGAAGGTGGCGCTGACGAGGCGCGGGCGGGCTCGCCACCGTCCGTTCAAAGTGCGCCTGCGCGTGGGCTTCCTGCCCAAGAGCCACACCCGGGCGCCCTCCACGGCGTTCGTGACCGTGACGTTCCGCTAGGTAGGAGCCGTAAGTCGATAGGGGATCTGCTTGGGGGCGGCCTTGGCCGCCCCCAAACGGACCCGTTCACGCCCATTGGGGCGTACGCGGCGGCTCTCGCTCGCCAACCGCCCCCCGATGCCCTAGATTGACCGGCATGGATGTCGTAGCGGGTACGGATACCTCGTTGGCTGTGGGCGTTGACCGCCTGCTGGCCGGCATTCGTCGTCTGACCGCGCTGGCCGACAGCGCGACCGACTCAGAGGCGATCTTCCGCGCGCTCGCCGCCGAGCTGCTCGCGGCGCCCGGCGCGGAGGAGGTGCACGTGCACCACCTCGTCGGCGCGGGCGAGGAGGAGCTCGTGACCGTGTACATGTCCGACGGCAGCGGGCGCCTCAGCTACCTGGTGCCGCGCGCGGAGCGCCCGCCGGGCGTGAGCTGGGTGGCGAGCACGAAGCGAAGCTTCCTCGCGAGCGACAGCGCGGAGTTCGCCGCCAGCGTGCCGCGGTTGGCGGAGACCGGCGCGATGAGCTGCGCGCTGCTGCTGCCATTGGCCGAGCGCGGCGAGGTGGAGGCGGTGGTGGTGCTCGTGCGCCGGGTCACAGGCGTACTGACGCCTGCCGCCGTCGAGCTCGCGACCGGCCTCGTCGAGCACGCCGCCACGACGCTCGCGCTCGTGCGCGCCCGCGCGGAGGCCGGCACCGACGCGGTGACGGGCTGCATGAACCACCGCGCCATGCGCAGACGCCTCGACGAGGAGATCGGCCGCGCGATGCGCACCGGCGGCCCGCTGTCGTGCCTGCTGATCGACCTCGACGACTTCAAGCTCGTCAACGACCAGCACGGCCACCAGGCGGGCGACGCGATGCTGCGCAGCGTCGTGCAGGCGCTCGTCGGCGAGTTCCGGGCGTTCGACCGCGTGGCCCGCTACGGCGGCGACGAGTTCGTCGTGATCCTGCCCAACGCGGAGCTCGAGAGCGCCGCCGCGGCGGCCAACCGCGCGCTCGAGCACCTGCGCGGCATCCCCGCGGGCTCGGGCGGCATCCGGCGGGGGATCCTCGCCGACAGCGGCATCGGGCGCGGCATCTCCGCGTCGATCGGCGTCGCGCAGTGGCAGGCGCCGATGGGCACCGAACGAGCTGCTCGAGGCGTGCGACGCGGCGCTGCTGCGCTCCAAGCGTCAGGGCAAGGGGCGCGTCACGCGCGCCTCCGAGCTCGTCGTCTGAGCGGCGCCCCGAGTCGGGACGGGGCCTGCGCGGCGTCCTGAGCCGCGCAGCTCCTGGGCGCGTAGTCCTCGCGGCGACTCTGCGAGACTGGGACATCCACGTATAGACAGCCGATCGCCGGGAGATGCCCATGTCGGAGAACAGCTTTGGCGCCAAGGACACGCTCGAGGTCGGGGGGCGGGAGTATGAGATCTTCCGTCTCGACGCCCTGCAGCAGCGCTTCGACGTCGCGCGCCTGCCGTTCTCGCTGAAGGTGCTGCTGGAGAACCTGCTGCGCACCGAGGGCAACGGATCGGTCGCCGCCGCCGACATCGAAGCGCTCGCCAGCTGGGACGCGGCCGCGGAGCCGAGCAAGGAGATCGCGTTCACGCCCGCGCGCGTGCTGATGCAGGACTTCACTGGCGTTCCCGCGGTCGTCGACCTCGCGGCGATGCGCGACGCGATGGCCGAGATGGGCGGCGACCCCGCGAAGATCAACCCGCTCGCGCCCGCTGAGCTCGTGATCGACCACTCCGTCCAGGTCGACGCGTTCGGCACGCGCGACGCCTTCCGCTTCAACGCCGAGCGCGAGTTCGAGCGCAACCAGGAGCGCTACGCATTCCTGCGCTGGGGCCAGGGAGCGTTCGACGACTTCGCGGTGGTGCCGCCCGACACGGGCATCGTCCACCAGGTCAACCTCGAGTATCTCGCGCGCGTGGTGTTCCCCAACGAGAAGACCGGCCAGGCCTACCCCGACACGCTCGTGGGGACCGACTCGCACACCACCATGGTCAACGGCCTCGGCGTGCTCGGCTGGGGCGTCGGCGGTATCGAGGCCGAGGCGGCGATGCTTGGCCAGCCGATGTCGATGCTGATCCCGCAGGTGCTCGGCTTCCGTCTGCACGGCCAGCTGCCGGAGGGGACCACCGCGACGGACCTCGTGCTGACGGTCACGCAGATGCTGCGCGAGCGCGGCGTGGTGGGCAAGTTCGTGGAGTTCTACGGCGCGGGCGTGGCCGCCCTGCCGATCGCCGACCGCGCGACGATCGGCAACATGTCGCCCGAGTTCGGCTCGACGTGCGCGATCTTCCCGATCGACGCGGAGACGCTCAGCTACCTGCGAGCTGTCAGGTCGCTCCGAGGAGCAGATCGCGCTCGTGGAGGCCTACGCCAAGAAGCAGGGCCTGTGGCTGGACGAGCACTCCGAAGAGCCCACGTTCTCCGACACGATCGAGCTCGACCTCGGCACGGTGGTGCCGAGCCTCGCCGGACCCAAACGCCCCCAGGACCGCGTCCCGCTGAGCGGAGCGCAGAGCGCGTTCAGACATGCGCTGCGAGGACTACGTGCCGAGTGGCGGCGAGCAGGCGGACGCCCACGACGAGGCGGTCGCCGAGTCCTACCCCGCCTCCGATCCGCCCGCCAACGGCGCTCCCGGGCACGCCCAGCCGCCGACCGTCCAGCCCGCGCACGCGGGCCAAGCCGCGGCATCGACGCTCGCCGCGCCGCGAGCGGGCGCGCAGGTGACGCTCGACGGCGAGAGCTTCGAGCTCGGCCACGGCCACGTGGTGATCGCGGCGATCACCAGTTGCACCAACACCTCCAACCCGTCGGTGATGGTCAGCGCGGGGATCCTCGCGCGCAACGCGCTCGCGCGCGGGCTGCGCTCGAAGCCCTGGGTGAAGACCTCGCTCGCTCCCGGCTCGAAGGTGGTCACCGAATACCTCGACCGCGCGGGGCTGACCGAGCCGCTGGAGCAGCTCGGCTTCAACCTCGTGGGCTACGGCTGCACCACCTGCATCGGCAACTCGGGGCCGCTGCCCGAGGAGATCTCCCAGGCCGTCAACGACGCCGATCTCGCGGTCGTATCGGTGCTGTCGGGCAACCGCAACTTCGAGGGGCGCATCAGCCCGGACGTGAAGATGAACTACCTCGCCTCGCCGCCTCTGTGCGTCGCGTACGCGCTGGCGGGCACGATGGACATCGACATCGCGAACGACCCACTCGGGCAGGACGAGCAGGGCGAGGACGTGTACCTGCGCGACATCTGGCCCTCCGCGCAGGAGGTCGCACAGACCGTCGGCGAGGCCGTGCGCGCGGACATGTTCCGCAACAGCTACGGCGAGGTGTTCGCCGGCGATGAGCGCTGGCGGGGCCTGGAGACGCCTGGGGGCGAGCGCTACGAGTGGGCGCCCGACTCGACGTACGTGCGCCTGCCGCCCTACTTCCAGGACATGCCCGCGCAGCCGGGCGCCGTCACCGACATCGCGGGCGCGCGCGTGCTGGCGCTGCTCGGCGACAGCGTCACCACCGATCACATCTCGCCGGCCGGCTCGATCAAGCGCGACGGTCCAGCGGGCGCGTACCTGCAGCCAGCAGGGCGTGGAGCCGAAGGACTTCAACTCCTACGGCGCGCGGCGCGGCAACCACGAGGTGATGATGCGCGGCACGTTCGCCAACATCCGCCTGCGCAACCTGATCGGCGGCGGGCAGCCGCTGCCCGAAGGCGGCGTCACCCGCTACCTGGGCGGTGACGCAGGCGCGGCCGGCGCGGAGCAGATGTCGATCTACGACGCGGCGATGCGCTACATCGGCGAGGGCATCGACCTGGTGGTGCTCGCGGGCAAGGAGTACGGCTCGGGCTCCTCGCGCGACTGGGCCGCCAAGGGCACGAAGCTGCTCGGCGTGCGAGCGGTGATCGCGGAGAGCTTCGAGCGCATCCACCGCTCCAACCTCGTCGGCATGGGCGTGCTGCCGCTGCAGTTCCCAGACGGGCAGAGCGCCGAATCGCTCGGCCTGACGGGCGAGGAGACATTTTCGATCGTCGGCCTCGCCGACGCGATGGCCGATGGCGACGCGCCGCCGCGCGAGGTGCAGGTGAGAGCCGAGCGCGCCGACGGCGATCCCGTGGAGTTCGACGCGCGCGTGCGCATCGACACGCCGCGCGAGGCGGAGTACTTCCGCCACGGCGGCATCCTGCAGTACGTCCTACGCGCGCTGCTGGCTCGATGAGCGCCGAGAACGCACCGCAGATCCTGCTCGACCTGCTCGCCGCGCGCGGGCCGTCGGGCTATGAGAGCGCTCCCGCGTCCGTGTGGCTCGCGGCGGCGGGGGAGTTCGCGCAGACGAGCAGCGACGTGATCGGCACGCCGCTCGCGCGCGTGGCGAGCGAAGCACGGCTACGAGCACGAGCCGCGGCGCCTGCTCGTGATGGGCCACATCGACGAGATCGGCCTGATCGTGACGCACATCGACGATGAGGGCTATCTGTGGTTCCGCGAGGTCGGCGGCTGGGACGCGCAGATCCTCGTCGGACAGCGCGTGATCCTCGACACGCGCTCAGGGCCGGTGAAGGGCGTGGTGGGCAAGAAGCCGATCCACCTGCTGCGCGACGAGGAGCGCAAGAAGGTTGCGGAGATCCGCGACCTTCACATCGACATCGGCGCGAAGGACGGCAAGCAGGCGCGCGAGATGGTGCGCACGGGCGACGTGGCGGTGATCGACGCAGATCCGGTGGCGCTGCCCAACGGTCGCCTCAGCTCGCGCGCGCTCGACAACCGCCTCGGCTCGTTCGTGGCGCTCGAGGCGGCGCGCCTCGTGGCGGCGGCAGGCGGCGCGCAGTGGGAACTCGCGGCGGTCGCGGCCGCGCAGGAGGAGATCACGTTCGGCGGCTCGCGCACGAGCGCGTTCTCCCTGGAGCCGCGACGCGGCGATCGTCGTGGACGTCACCCACGCGACGGACGCGCCGGGCATCGACGTCAAGGAGGCGGGCAAGCACGAGCTCGGCTCCGGGCCGGTCATCAGTCGCGGCTCGACGCTCAACGAGCGCCTGTTCGAGCTGCTGCACGAGACCGCCGAGGCGGAGAAGATCCCCTTCACCGTCGAGGCCACCGGCCGTGCAACGGGCACGGATGCAGACGCGGTGCACCTCAGCCGCGGCGGCGTGCCCACCGCGCTCGTGTCGATTCCGATCCGCTACATGCACTCGCCCGTCGAGCTGGTGCAGCTCGAGGACGTGCACGCGTGCGCGCGCCTGATCGCCGCGACGACGTTGCGGCTCGATCGCGACACGACGTTCTCAGCCTGACGTCGCGACGGTCGCCCCGCCGCGACGAGCAAGCGTTGTCGTCTCAGGCCGTCTCCAGCTCGCTGAACGACGCGGGCTCGTAGGCCTTGCCCGGACAGCCGCCTACGACGAGCATCTGCACGCCGTCGGGGCCCGAGTGCAGCTTGCGCTTGGTGCCCGCGGGGATGCGGATCAGGACATCTTTCTCCAGATCCACGCGCTCGCCGTCGATGTCGATCCAGCCGGACCCGGCGAGGGTCACGTAGACCTCCTCCTGCCCGTCCTGCTCGTGGTCGTGCTCGGGGTAGTCGTTGTAGTCGCCCGGCAGCCTGACGACCTGCATGCCAAACGAGGTGACCCCCAGCTCGGCGCGGGCCCTGATGAGTCCGCCGCCGAACGCGGCCTGCATGTCGTTGATGTTCTTCGCGGTGTAGTTAGCCATGAGCGGGACCCTACCTGCTCGGCAGTGGCAACATGATGGCGAGCTGACGCGACTGCGCGAGCACCGTTCCGTCGGTCGCCCAGATCACGCCGTCCTCGTCGAAGAACCCTTCGTGCATCAGAGCCGAGCGAAAGCGCGCGAAGCACAGCTCCTGCGGGTCCGCGGCGTCCGCGCTCGTACGCGGCATCGGCGTGCGGAAGTGGATGGTGAGGTCGATGGTGGGGCTCGTGCCCGCTTCGCTCATGCGTATAAACGGAGGCGAGAACAGCGCGTCGCTGAAGAACGCCAGCGACAGCGCGTCGATCGGGCGCGGTTCCACGAGCCCCAGCCAGCCTCCCACTTCCATCGGATGATCCGAGCCCTGGAAGGGGACCGCGCCGATGCGGGGCTGCATCACCAGATGCTGGGTGAAGGGCGGGAGGGCCGGATGGAGCGTTCTGCCCGTCTCGCGAACCGGGTCCGGCGCGCCGACGTCGGGCATCGTCAGTTCCGCCACCTCCGGGGCGCTCCATGGCACGGAGAACGCCGCCAGCGCGAGCGCGATCAGCGAGCCGTCGCGCTCCATGCGAGCGGAGAGCGTGCTGAGCGAGCGCCCCGCGCGCTCGATCCTGACGCGGATCGTGACCGGTCCGGGCTCGGGAGCGCGCGCGTAGTGGATCGTCAGCGAGCGTGGCGAGCGGACGGGGTCGGCGACGGCCTCCACCAGCGCGCGCAGCAGCATCGCCGCGAGGTAGCCGCCGTGCGGCCCGCGCCCGGCGCGCCAGTCGGGCGAGACCTCCGCGCCGAACACGCTCTCCTCTCCGGAGCCGCCTTCGCGCCACACGGCGGTGTCGCGGTCGAACGCGCCGAGCGCCGGGTCGACGCGCGGGACGGTCTCCGCCGGCTCAGCCACGCACGAGCCGCTTGTACGTGATCCGGTGCGGACGGTCGGCCGCGGCGCCCAGCACCGAGCGGCGATGCTCCTCGTATGCCTCGAAGTTGCCCTCGAACCACGTCACCTGCGAGTCGCCCTCGAACGCGAGCACGTGCGTGGCGACACGGTCGAGGAACCAGCGATCGTGAGAGATCACCACCGCGCAGCCGGGGAACGCCAGCAGCGCGTCCTCGAGCGCGCGCAGCGTGTCCACGTCGAGGTCGTTCGTGGGCTCGTCCAGCAGCAGCAGGTTGCCGCCGCTGCGCAGCAGCTTGGCGAGGTGTACGCGGTTGCGCTCGCCGCCGGAGAGCTTGCCGATGCGCGCCTGCTGGGAGGAGCCCTTGAAGTTGAAGCCCGCGGTGTACTGGCGCGAGTTGACCTCGCGATCGCCCACCTGGATGTGCTCGTAGCCTTCGGAGATCTCCTCCCACACGGTCTTCTCGGGGTTGAGCGAGTCGCGTGACTGGTCGACGTAGGCGAGCTTGACCGTGTCGCCGAGCTCGAGCGTGCCGCTGTCGGGCTGCTCCTGGCCGGTGATCATCCGAAACAGCGTCGTCTTGCCGGCGCCGTTGGCGCCGATCACGCCGACGATGCCGGCGCGCGGCAGGTCGAAGGAGAGATCCTCGATCAGCAGGCGCTCGCCGTAGCCCTTGGAGAGGTCGGCTGGCCGTCAGCACCTTCTCGCCCAGACGCGGCCCGGGCGGGATGTGGATCTGCACCTCGTCGAGCTTGACGTTGCGCTCCTCGGCGATCAGCTCCTCGTAGCGGGCCAGGCGCGCCTTGGACTTCGTGCGTTTGCCCTTGGGGTTCATGCGCACCCATTCGAGCTCGGCGGCGATCGTACGCTCGCGGCCCTTCTCCGAGCGCTCTTCCTGGGCGAGGCGGGCCTGCTTCTGCTCCAGCCAGCTGGAGTAGTTGCCCTCGTAGGGGATGCCCTTGCCGCGGTCGAGCTCGAGGATCCAGCCGGCGACGTTGTCGAGGAAGTAGCGGTCGTGGGTGACCGCGACGATCGCGCCCTTGTACTCGGCGAGGTGCTGCTCCAGCCACGCCACCGACTCGGCGTCGAGGTGGTTCGTGGGCTCGTCCAGCAGCAGCAGGTCGGGCGCGCGCAGCAGCAGGCGGCACAGCGCCACGCGTCGGCGCTCCCCGCCGGAGAGCTTGCTCACGTCGGCGTCCGGCGGTGGCAGTCGCAGCGCGTCCATCGCGTATTCGAGCTGTGTGTCGAGGTTCCACGCGTCGGCGGCTTCGATCTGGGCCTGGATCCTGCCGAACTCCTCGGCCGTCTCATCGGAGTAGTTGGCGGCCAGCTCGTTGAAGCGGTCCAGCAGCGCCTTCGTCTCCGCGACGCCGTCCTCGACGTTGCCCCTGACGTCCTTGCTCTCGTCGAGGTGGGGCTCCTGCTCGAGCATGCCGACGGTCGCGCCCGGCGCGAGCGCCGCCTCGCCGCGGTACTCCTGGTCGACGCCGGCCATGATCCGCAGCAGCGTGGACTTGCCCGCGCCGTTGTAGCCGAGCACGCCGATCTTCGCGCCCGGGTAGAACGCGAGCGTGACGTTGTCGAGCACCGTTTTGTCCGGCGGGTGCAGCTTCGACAGGCGGTGCATCGTGAAGATGTATTGAGAGGACATCCGCACGCAGGATAGAGATCGACGGGAACCCGCCGACGCTCGCTAACGTTGTCGTGTCATGCCCACCACCGTCCTCGATGTCGAGCAGCACCTCCTCCTGCTGGAGCTGGAGGCGCCGTTCAACAAGCGCGACGTGCAGCTGGCACGGCGCAAGATGGCCAAGCGCTGGCACCCGGACGTGGCGCCGCAGGGACGTCAGTTCGAGCACGAGCGCCACCTGAAGGCGATCAACGAGGCGGCCGACCAGCTCGAGCGCCTCGCCGAGGGCTCGCGCGGCGGCAACGTGTCGCGCAACGCCGTCAAAGTGAGCGCCGCCGCCGCCCGCCGCGAGCGCGAAGAGGCGGGCCGGCGCGCGTACGAAGCCGAGCAGCGCGCCCGTGCGCACGCGAAGGACCGCGCCGAAAACGACCCGTTCGGCAGCCGCGTGCCCGACCACTCCGTGGTCCACCGCTACGCGCGCTGCCTGTCGTACCCCGAGTGGGGCGTGGGCACTGTCGCGGGCATCTACTTCTCCGCTCATCCAGCCGCGGACGGCGAGGAGGTGCAGCAGTGGGCGCGCGTGAAGTTCAGCCACGGCGTGCGCACGGTGCCCGCGGGGAGCATGAAATTCGTCGACTTCTCAAAGCCCGACCCGGCGCGAGGAGCGTGTCGAGCGCTTCCTCGTCGCCGCGCAGCGCGCGATGGCCGAAGGCGAGTACATGCTCGCCGCGCAGCGCCTCATCTACGCGCGCGACGCCGAACCGCGCAACGTCGCGGTGCTGCGCCTGATGACGCTCGCGTTCTGGAACGCGGGCAAGCTCGAGGAGGCAGCCAGAGCCGTGCGCGACTGGGCGCGCGTCGATGGCCGGCGCCCCGCGCCGCACCGCTTCGCCGCGCGGATCTACGAAGACATCGGCGCGTTCGACCTCGCCGAGGAGGCCGCCGAGCGCGCCGCCAAGCGCGGCCCCTCCGACGCGGGCGCGTGGGAGCGGCTGGGGCGGCTGCGGCTGCAGCTGCTCGACCGCGAGGGAGCGCTCGAAGCCTTCCGCAAAGCGATGGAGCGCGGGGCCGGCGATGAGGTCCGCGAGCTGATCGAGCAGGCGCTGGCGCTGGAGCCGAGCGTCGCGACCTAGAGGATGTTCACCGCTCGCGAAACGATCAATCCGAGCGTCACGAGCGAGACGAGCGACTGCACGCCCATGATGGACTTCGCCATCGGCGAGAGCGGCATCGTGTCGGTGGGGGAGAACGCGGTGGCGTTGGTCAGCGACACGTACAGGTAGTCGATGAATTTGGGTCGCCACTCGCGCGGCTCGATCTGTCGTCGGTCATCTGCGGGAACAGGAAGTCGGGCGGTCCGTCGTTCCCCGCCGCGCGCCGGCCGGGGCCGCCACGGTCGATCTCCCAGTACCAGAGGCCGAAGATCAGGAAGTTCGTCAGCCAGATGACCACCCCCGCGACGACCAGCTCGTGGCCGTTGACGTTTGCGTGCCTGAGGAGGTAGTGCGTCAGCAGCGACAGCGAGAGCACGTTCGCGGCGCTCACGAGCGCGATCAGCCCGAGCGCTATGCGGCGGCGACGGGGATGCTCGTACTCCAGCTCGCGGGGCGTCGCCGTCAGCAGACCGATCACCAGCAGGCCCTCGAGCGCCGGCAGCAGCCATGTGGGCCCGATGGTCAGCCGCTTGGGCAACGACAGCTGCAGAACGATCGTGGCGAGCACGGTCGACAGCGCCGGCCACACCGACTCCACGATGCCGGGCGGGGGATAGGGCACCCGTTCTTGGTCTTGGGCCATCGGACAAGAGGCTACGCCTGCGCAGCGGCGCGCTAGCCTGAGTTCGATGGGCATCGAGAACCCGGTCCACCTGTTGTTCGTCGCGATCGTCGCGCTGCTCGTGCTCGGCCCCAAACGCCTGCCCGAACTGGCGCGCACGCTCGGGCACGGCATCCGCGAGTTCCGCGAGGCGGTCAGCCTGGAGCCCGCCACGTCGGCGCTGCCCAGCGACCAGCCCGACGCTCAGGCGCCGCCGATCGCCTACGAGTCGACCGCCGCGGCATCGCCGCCCGCCGCGGTTGATCCGGCCGAGCAGGTACGGTCGGGCGACGATGCGCCTGATCGTCGCCCGCTGTGAGGTCTCCTACGTCGGTCGTCTGACCACCACGCTGCCCGAGGCGGTGCGGCTCTTGATGCTCAAGCCCGACGGCACGTTCATGGTGTGGGCCGACGGCGGCGGGTCGAACGTGAAGCCGCTCAACTGGATGGTCGCGCCGACGGTGCTCGAGCAGGAGACCGACGCTGACGGCTCGCTCACCCGCCTGGTGGTGCGAAAGCAGCGCGAGGAGGATCGCCTGGAGATCACGATCGCGGAGATACTGTCGGACATCGAGCACGAGCTGGACACGCTTGCGACGCTCGAGAAGGAGGGCGTGGAGCGCGAACTGCAGGAGCTGCTCGCCGACGCGCCGGAGTGGTGCGGCGAGGGGCTGCGCCTCGTGCGGCGCGAGTGGCCCACGGACATCGGGCCGGTGGACCTGATGTGCAAGGACGGCGAGGACGAGTGGATCGCGGTGGAGATCAAGCGCATCGCCACGATCGACGCCGTCGAGCAGCTGACGCGCTACCTGGAGCGCATCCGCCTCGACCCCGCGCTGGGCTCCTGTCGCGGCGTGCTCGCCGCACAGACGATCAAGCCGCAGGCGCGCGTGCTCGCCGAATCGCGCGGCATCGCGTGCGTGGAGGTCGACCTGGCGGTGCTGCGCGGCGAACGCGAGCCGGACCTGAAGTTGTTTGCCGCCTGAGCCTCGCGTCGGGGTAGGCTCTGCGATGTTCCCGGAGCAAGGAGTCCCCGATGACCGCAGACGCTGACGACCAAGCCCAAGCCGAGCCACCTGTCCTCACCGAGCGCCGCGGCAGCGTCCTGCTCATCACGCTCAACCGTCCCGAGGTGCGCAACGCCGTCAACGCCGCGCTCGCCGCCGGCGTGGCGGGTGCGCTCGACGAGCTGGACGCCGACGACGGCCTGTCCGCCGGTGTGCTCACGGGCTCGGGCGGCTTCTTCTGCGCGGGCATGGACCTGGGCGCGTTCGTCAAAGGCGAGTCCGCGTGGTTCGGCGACCGCGGCTTCGCGGGCATCACCCAGCGCGCGTCGCGCAAGCCGCTGATCGCGGCGATCGAGGGCTTCGCTGTGGCAGGCGGCATGGAGATTGCGCTGTCGTGCGATCTGATCGTCGCGGCGAAAGGCGCGAAGATGGGAATCCCCGAGGCCAAGCGTTCGCTCGTCGCCGCCGGCGGCGCGCTTTTGCGTATGCCGCGGCGGATGCCCTACCACGTGGTGATGGAGCTGGCGCTCACCGGCGACGTCCTGCCCGCCGAGCGCTTCCACGACTTCGGCCTCGTCAACCGCATCGCCGAGCCCGGGGCGGCCGTCGACACAGCCCTGGAGCTGGCGGCGAGCCTCGCGAAGAACGGCCCGCTGGCGCTGATCGCCACGAAGCGGATCCTGCAAGAGCAGTTCGACTGGTCCAGCGAGGAGATGTGGGAGAAACAGGGCGCGATCTCCGGCCCGGTGTTCGCCTCCGAAGACGCCAAGGAGGGCTCCTCGGCGTTCAAGGAGAAGCGCGACCCGGTCTGGAAAAACCGCTAGGCCCCGAAGTGGGGGCGCTAGACCCCGCGCTTCTTGCGCTTCCGCTGCCTGCGGATCGCCAGGAACCGCTTCCACAACGCCCACATCAGCGATCGCCCGGCTGCTTGCGCGGGTACTGGGAGATCGGCTGGCGCAGGTCGATCGCCGTGGTGACGATGCGGTTCTGTTCTTTGGCGTGTGCCGCGGGGTAGCCCTCGCCGGGGCTCGCGCGCTCGGGGCGCCCGACGTAGCCGAAGTGCATCGCCGTGGGCATGATCTGCATGAGGCGCGGGAACATGTGCGAACGCGGCCCCATGTTGCGCGGCTCCTCCTGCACCCACAGCACCTCGCGTGAGGTTGGGGTAGCGCGCCATCGTCTCGAGGATCTGCTTTTCGGGGAACGGGTACAGGAGCTCCACGCGCGCGACCGCCAGGCCGGGGTGCGAGGGACGGTCGGGGTGCCCGACGAGGTCGTAGTAGATCTTGCCCGTGCACAGCACCAGGCGCGTGACCTGCTCGTCCTGCGCGCCGGGCTCGGCGAGCACCGGCTGGAAGCTCGTGTCCTCGGCCATGTCCGCGATCGCGCTCGCGGCCTGCGGCAGGCGCAGCAGCGACTTGGGCGTCATCACGATCAGCGGGCGCTGCTTGGCGATGCGCGCCTGGCGGCGCAGCAGGTGGAAGTACTGCGCCGGCGTGGTCGGGCTCGCGACGCGGATGTTCCCCTCGGCGCCCGCGCGCAGGAAGCGCTCCAGGCGCGCGGAGGAGTGCTCGGGGCCGGAGCCCTCGTAGCCGTGCGGCAGCAGCAGAGTGAGGCGTGAGGTCTGCCCCCACTTGGCCAGACCCGAGGTGATGAACTGGTCGACGATCACCTGCGCGGAGTTGACGAAGTCGCCGAACTGCGCCTCCCACAGCACGAGCGTCTCGGGCGCCTCCTGGCTGTAGCCGTACTCGAAGCCCATGCACGCGAGCTCCGAGAGCGGGCTGTTGTGCAGCTCCAGCGGCGCGAGCGCGTCGGGCAGGCTCTGGATCGGGCACACCGTCTGGCCGGTCTTGGCGTCGTGCAGCACCATGTGGCGCTGGCTGAACGTGCCGCGCTCGGTGTCCTGGCCGGTGAGGCGCAGCGGCACGCCCTCGGTCAGAAGCGACGCGAACGCGAGCGCCTCCGCGTGCGCCCAGTCGATGCCCGTGAGCGTGGCGTCGTCGTCGGTGAGCACCTCGCGGCGGCGGTCGAGCTGTTTGACGAGCTTGGGGTGCACGGTGAAGCCGTCGGGCACGCGCAGCAGCTGCTCGCCGAGCGCGCGCAGGCGCGCCTCCGGCACGGCGGTGTCGACCTCGGGGCTGGGCGAGCGGTCGAGCTGGTACTCGCCGGTGCTGTGCTCGCTGCCGTGCTCCGCCGCGGCGGCGATCTTCGACTTCAGCCGCTGGTGCAGCAGCGTGAGGTTGTCCCACACCTCCTGCGCCTGGGTCTCGACCTCTTCCTGGGACACGACGCCTTCGGCGACGAGGTGGTCGGCCCACAGCTCCGAGACGCGCTTCTTGGACTTGATCTTGGCGTACATCTCCGGCTGCGTGTAGGCGGGCTCGTCGGACTCGTTGTGGCCGAAGCGGCGGTAGCCGATCAGGTCGATGAGCACGTCGTGGCCGAACTCCTGGCGGAACGCGAACGCGAGGCGCACCGCGCTGATGCACGCGCGCACGTCGTCGGCGTTGACGTGGATGATCGGCACGTCGAAGCCCTTCGCCAGATCGGAGGCCCAGCGCGTGGAGCGCGCGTCGTCGGGGTCGGTGGTGAAGCCGATCTGGTTGTTGGTGATGATGTGCACCGTGCCGCCGACCTTGTAGCCGTCGAGCGCCTGCAGGTTGAACGTCTCCGACACGACGCCCTGCGCGGGGAACGACGCGTCGCCGTGGATCACGATCGGCACCGCCGCGTTGGTGTCCTGGTGCGCGTGCGGACCCTTGCGCGAGGTCTGCGCCGCGCGCGTGGCGCCCTCGACGACGGGCGAGACGTACTCCAGGTGGCTGGGGTTGGACTCCAGGTTCACGCGGATGGTGCCGCCGGAGGGCAGCTTGTACGTGCCCTGCGTGCCGTGGTGGTACTTCACGTCGCCCGTGCCGCCCTGGGGGATCGTGGTGACGGCCTCCAGCGTGGAGGCGCCCTCGAACTCGGCGAAGATCGTGTCGTAGGAGCGCCCGAGGTTGTGCGCGAGCACGTTCAGTCGCCCGCGGTGAGCCATGCCCACGACGACCTCGTGCCCGCCGTGCGCGGCGGACAGCTGGATCAGCTCGTCGAGCATCGGCACGGTCATGTCGAGGCCCTCGATCGAGAACTGGTGCTGGCCGAGATACGCCTTGTGCATGAAGCGCTCCAGCGCGTCCACCTCCACGAGGCGCTTCAGGAGCGTCCGGCGCTCGTCGCTGGTGAGCTCCTGGCGGAACGCGCCCGACTCGATGTGCTCCCGCAGCCACACGCGCTGGCGGTGCGAGGCGATGTGCTCCACCTCGTACGCGATCGTGCCGCAGTACGTCTCGCGCAGGTGCGGCAGCGCGTCCGCGAGCGTCGCGCCGGGCACGTACATCTGGAAGATCCGCGCGGGGATCCGCGCCTGGATCTCGGGCTTCAGCCCGAGCGCCTCGGGGTCCAGGCCGGGGTCGCCCTCGGGCTCTGTGCCGAGCGGGTCCAGGCGCGCGGCGAGGTGGCCGTGGCTGCGCACGCGGCTGACGAACGTGCTCGCTGCGTGCACCGCCTGCAGCATCTCTTCTCCGCCGGCGAACACCGCGGAGCCGTCGCCCGTGGGCATCGCCGCGGCGGCCGACGCGGCTGCGGCGGCGGCGGGGGCGGGCAGCGGCGGCGGCGGTCCGAGCTCCAGGCCGAGCGCGGCGAACACGTCCTCGTAGAAGCCGTGCTCACCCTGCAGGTAGCCCTCGACGAGCCCCAGGAAGCGCCCCGACTCGGCGCCCTGGATGATGCGGTGGTCATACGTGGAGGTCATCGTCATGACCTTCTCCGCGCCGATCATCTCGCCGATGTTGGCGAGGCCCACGGGGTAGGCGATCGAGCCGGTGGCGACGATCGTGCCCTGCCCGGTCATGAGGCGCGGCACGGAGGCGATCGTGCCGAGTCCGCCGGGGTTGGTGAGCGTGATGTTCGCGCCCACGAGATCGTCCGCGGTGAGCGCGTTCGTGCGCGCCTTCTCCACGAGCGCGTCGTACGCGTCGAGGAAGCCGTCGAAGGAGAGGCGACCGGCATCGGAGATGACTGGCACCATCAGCGTGCGCGAGCCGTCCTTCTTCTCCACGTCCACCGCCAGCCCGAGGTTCACCTGGCCGTCGACGACGCGGTGGGGCTTGCCGTCGACCTCCTCGAAGTGGTTGCCCATCACCGGCATGTCCTCGCCCGCGCGCGCGATCGCGTACGCGATCAGGTGCGTGAAGGAGACCTTGCGCGGCCCCGCCTTCAGTTCGCGCCGGCGCGCGTCGAGCATGGTGACGGTGAGCGTGCGGAAGCTCGTGGCGGTGGGGATCGAGCGCGACTGCTCCATGTAGCGCGCGAGCGCCGCGGCGCCGCCCTTCATCAGCTGCGATCCGGCCGGCGCGGCGGTGGCCGCCGGCTTGCCGTTGCCGCTCGCCCCGTTGCTCTTCGCGGCGCCGTTGCCAGCGGCGGCGGACAGCACGTCGGCCTTGACGATGCGCCCGTCCGGGCCACTGCCCTGCACGTCCGCGAGGTTCACGCCCTCGACGCTCGCGGCGCGCGCGGCGACGGGCGAGACCTTCGCGCCGTCTGGAATCGCGTCGGCGCTCTCAGCCGCCGCGGAGGACCCATCGACTGCTGCGTTGGCGCCGTCCGTTGTGGCAGCGGACGAAGTCCCCTCATCGACAACAGCGCCGGCCCCGTTCTCGCCGGGCGCGATCCGCGCGATCACCTGCCCCACGGTGACCGTGTCGCCCTCCTCGACGAGCAGTTCGGCGACGGTGCCGCTGGCGGGCGAGGGCAGCTCGAGGTCGACCTTGTCGGTGGAGATCTCCACGATCGTGTCGTCGACCTTGATGAACTCGCCGACCTTCACGTGCCATTCGAGGAGCGTTCCCTCGGTTACGGACTCCCCCGCGGCAGGGGTGACCACGTCGATCATCTGCTGAGCCGTGGTGCCCGTTGCCATCGGTAACTCACTCTAGCGTGGCTGGCGTTTGCGCTGCTCACGGATGAACTGCCAGCTGCCGAAGAACGGCCCGATCCCGCCGAGCACGGCGACGGCAACGGCAAGCTGCAACGAGACGATGCGCAGGCGCGCGGCGAGCATGCAGGTGAGAGACATGGCGATCCAGATCAGCCCGTGGCTGAGACCGAGCACGAACGTGAGCGGCTGGGGGTTGCCCGCAAGAAACGCGCTGACGAGCAGCGCGACGTAGATGCAGGAGTGTGTGAACGAGGCCCACTTCAGACGTGTGAACGTGAGCGGCCCCGCGCCTGCGCTGACGGGGACGCGCGACGGGGCGCTCACTCCGACAGCCAGCGGGCGACCCTGGCCAGCTCGCGTCCCTCGGCGGGCCAGTCGTCGACCTCGCGCGGCCACCACGCGAACTCGTCGTGCTCGTGGTCGGGGACCACGCGCTCCTCCTCGCCCTCAGCGAGCCACGCCTGCCCGACGAACATCACCATCCGATGCGGCAGCAGCAGAAGCGCCTCGCCGCGCACACGCTCGGGCTCGACGGACCACTCCTCGCGCAGCTCCCTCACGAGCGTGTCCGCGGGGCTCTCGCCGAGGTCCACCGCGCCGCCCGCGCCCAGCGCCCAGCGCCCAGCCCACGTGGCGACCCACGCGGCGCGCCTGCCCGCCAGCCAGCGCCCGTCGGCGGAGCGGGTGACGCAGATGGCGGCCACGCTGTGCGACGCGTCGCCTTCGACGAGGCGCAGAGCCCAGCGCAGAGGCTGCAGCTCGATGGAGAGGCCGCCGTTCTCGGCGCGGTAGTCGACCAGGCGCGCGGCCACGCCGTCGTGGCTGGGCGAGCCGCGATCCTGCAGATCCTTGATGGCGGCGTCCGCGGCCTCGGTGTGAGCTCGCGGCGGCTCGTATGAGTCCTCGCGCCAGCGCGCGTGGATGTGCTCCATCGCCCACGGTCCGCGCGCGAGGATCTCGGGGGCGCTGCTGGCTTGCTCGGCTGGCTCGGCCATGTGACGGACAAGGCTAGTGAATGAGCGCGTCGCCGCCGTGAACGCGGCGAGAACGCATACACTCGCGCGACTGTGGGGAGCCGTCGGCGCAAGCACTGGGGTTGGGGTTTCGAGGACCAGCAGCCACCGCTGGAGCAGGTGCGCGACGCGGCGGCGGCGCTGGGCGCGCACCTGGGGCTGGAGCTGGGCGAGGTCGAGGCGCCCGTACCGCTGGAGTCGGTGTCGCTGCCCGAGCCGCGCGTCGAGGCCCCGCCCGCGCTGGCGGCGATCTGCTCGCAGGACGCGCACGCGCGCGCGTCGCACGCGCTCGGCAAGTCCTACTCCGACGTGGTGCGCGGCTTTCGCGGACGCTTCGACCACGTCCCCGATCTCATCGCCAGGCCGCGCGATGAAAACGATGTTGAGGGGGTGCTCGAGTGGTGTTCCGGCGCGGGATTGGCTGTGATCCCGTTCGGTGGCGGAACGTCGGTCGTGGGGGGCATCACGCCGGACGTCGGCTCTGGTTACAACGGCGTGGTGTCCCTGGACATGGGCGCGCTGGACCGCGTGCTCGAGGTGGACGACGTCTCGCGCGCGGCGCTCATCCAGGCGGGCGCGCTCGGCCCGGCGCTCGAGTCGCAGCTGGGCGAGCACGGCCTCACGCTGCGCCACTTCCCGCAGTCGTTCGAGTTCTCCACCCTGGGCGGCTGGATCGCCACGCGCGCGGCGGGGCACTTCGCGACGGTGTGGACGCACATCGAGGATCTCGTGGAGTCGGTGCGCGCGATCACCCCCGCGGGCGCGTGGGAGTCGCGGCGGCTGCCCGGCTCGGGCGCGGGACCGAGCCCTGACCGCATGCTCGTGGGCTCCGAAGGGGCGCTGGGCGTGATCACGCAGGCGTGGGTGCGCGTGCAGCCGCGACCGACGCACCGGGCATCCGCGGGCGTGCGCTTCGGTGACTTCGCTGCTGGCGCGGAGTGCGTGCGCGCGATCTCCCAATCGGGTCTGCACCCGTCGAACTGCCGGCTGCTGGACGCGGGCGAGGCGGCGCTGACGCTCGCCGGGGATGGCTCGCACGCGCTGCTCGTGCTCGGGTTCGAGTCGACGGATCACGCGGTGGATGCGTCGATGGCGCGGGCGCTGGAGCTGTGCGCCGAGCACGGCGGCGAGGTGGCGGGTGGTGGTGCGCGCGACGGTTCGGGTGGCGATCGGGCAGCGGGCGGCTCGGGTGGCGACGCGGTGGGCTCGTGGCGTGAGGCGTTTCTGGGCGCGCCGTTCGTGCGCGACACGATGGTCGCGGCGGGCGTGCTGGCGGAGACGTTCGAGACGGCGGTCACGTGGGATCGCTTCACCGTGTTCCACGAGCGCGTGAAAGCGGCCGCGGAGGAGGCGCTGCGCGAGGCGTGCGGCGAGGGCGGGAAAGTGTTCTGCCGCTTCACTCACGTGTATCCCGACGGGCCGGCTCCGTACTTCACGGTGCTCGCACGCGCGCGCAGGGGCGAGGAGGTCGAGCAGTGGGCGACGGTGAAGCGCGCGGTGGGCGAGGCGATCCTGGCTGAGGGCGGCACGATCACGCACCACCACGCGGTGGGCCGCGATCACCGTCCGTGGTATGACCGCCAGCGCCCCGAGCCGTTCGCGCTGGCGCTGCGCGGAGCGAAGGGGGCGGTGGACCCAGAGGCGATCATGAACCCCGGCGTGCTGATCGACGCGCAGCGATGAAGATCGCGATCCTCGGCCCCGGTGGGGTGGGCGGGCTGCTGGCGGGCGCGCTCGAATGCGCGGGCACGGACGTGGTGATCGTGGCGCGCGAGTCCACCACGGAGGTGATCGACGAGCGCGGCCTGAGCGTGGATAGCGCGATGTTCGGCGAGTTCCTCGCGCGCCCGCGCGCGCTTGCGCGACTGGAGGAGCCGGTGGACGCGCTGATCGTGGCGACGAAGGCATCGGGTCTGGGGCCGGCGCTCGAGCGGATCGCGACGGAGCCGCCGGTGGTGCTGCCGCTGCTGAACGGCCTCGACCACATGACGCTGCTGCGCGAGCGCTTCGCGCCGGCGTCGGTGCTTGCGGGCTCGATCCGCGTGGAGGCGGACAGGCCGCGGCCGGGCGTGATCGTGCACACGAGCAAGTTCCTGCTCGTGGACATGGCGGTGGGCGATCCGAGCGCGGTGGAGGGGATGCGCGCACTGGAGGCCGCGCTGACGGAGGCGGGCGTGCCGGTGCGCGTGACGGACTCCCAGCCGCAGGTGATGTGGTCGAAGCTCGTGCGGCTGAACGCGCTCGCGTGCACCACCAGCGCGTACGACAAGCTGCTCGGCGAGATCCGCGCCACGCCCGAGCTGCGCGCGGACCTGGAGGGCGCGATCGCGGAGGCTTGCGCGGTGGGTCAGGCGGAGGGCGCGCGCGACGTGGACCCGGCGACGGCGATGGCGGAGTTGGAACTGGCGCACGACACGCTCGGCAGCTCCATGCAGCGCGACATCGCCGCGGGACGTGTCCCCGAGCTGGACGCGATCCCCGGCTCGGTGCTGCGCGCGGGCGCGCGCCACGGCATCGAGTGCCCCACGATCGAGAAGCTGGTGGGGAAGATCGAAGGCCGGATGGCCGCGCTCGGCATAGCCGCGGACTGAAGCCACGCGCCCGGCGCGCCAACGTGGGCCGCTTTCGCCGGGCCAGGCGGGCGCGGCTAGTGCTCTTCGAACGGTGAGCGGCCCGAGCCGGGCGAGTACGCGGGCACGGCCTGCGTGGCGATCGCCTCGACGGCCTGCTCCTCCGCCTCGCTGAGCTCCTCCTCGTGGTCCCCGTCGCACAGCACGCGGAAGTTGCCCGTGACGCCGCTGTCGGCGTGGATGGTGATGCCTGGCAGGATCTCCTCGCCCTCGTCCAACCCCAGCCGCTCGAGGTCGAAGTGCGCGAGCCCGATGCCGAACGCGGTGTGCGTGGGGTTCTCGCGGTCGTGAGCGGCAACCGCCTGCGCGAAGCGCTCGAGGTTCTTCGCGATCTTGCCGTGGTCAGCCATCGCTTTTGGAGGGTAGCGCGCTGCTGCTCAGCAGGCGAGCCGCTTGACCGCGTCGTGGAGCATGCTCACGTAGTTGAAGTAGCGGCGCTGCGTGGCGTGGGCGTGGATCGTTGCGACGGGTGGGCCTTGGATGCTCAGCGTGAACGGGTAGGAATGGTGCGCAGCGGAACGGCGGCCTCTCGAGATCGTCACCCCGGCTGCATAGCAGTGGCGGCTTCGGTGGAGGCCAAAACTGGCGAGCGAACCGGTGGCTCCGAAGCCGCTGAGGGACGCAAGGATGCGTCCGGACTTGGTCTTCGGCAGTGGCCGGTCGAGGCGAAGGACGATCAAGTGCTCGGTGCTCTTCTTGACGCTGGGGATCGCGGCGAGGATGGGCTGGCCTACGAACATTGGCGGCGGTGGCGTGGCGACGACGTTGGTTGTTGCCCAGTTCCCTGTTTCGATCACGCCGCTGACGCTGACTTTGATCGCAGCGCTGAGCGCTCTCGCGTATGTGTGCGAGCCGCTGACGGTGAACCTGGGGAAGATCGGCGCGTTGGCGATGACTCCAGGCGAGGTCTGCCCGTCGCCCCATTCGATCGAGGCCGAATACGCGGAGGTAGGGATCCCGTTGCCGATATTCATCTGAAATTCGCCAACGACCCCGCTCCAGGTCGTTCCGATCTTGGCCTGGACTACGGGGAGTGTGGAGCCGAGTATTGGCGTCGGCAAAGCGGTCGGGACATAGAAGGTTTCGACGCCCACGGAGTGGTCCAGGCCCGTCGACGCGTCATGGATCGTGTAGGAGAACGAATATGTCCCCGGGGTCGAGTAGGTGTGGCTCGGGGCGGAGGCTTCATATACGCCGCTGCAGCTTTCTTCAACCTTCACGGCCCCCGGGGATGTGGTGCCGTCACCCCAGTTGACGGTGGCGCTGAAATTGCCGGCGGGCTGGTGTTCGCTGTCTGTGAACCTGCCGACCGGCGGTGTGTAAGCCCTGCCTGGGACGGTCGTGAAATAAACCTTCGGTGGGGAGATCCCCCCTGATCCGGTGTATCTACAGGGCAAGCCTCTTTCAAAGCCATCGGCGGAGGCGGAGGCGGGCGCACATCCGATCGCTACCTGCGCGGCGAGGGCGATGATGGCAGGGAGGATCGCTCGACTCGGCATTGGCGCGCCGAACAATAGTCAGTCGAGCGATCCTCGGATCGCGGGATCGAATCGGTGATGCCGACGGGCGATGGCCCGCTCGCCTCGAGCTGTTCTTATGCGGCAGGCGCCTCCGGATCCGGCCGGACGACGACCGTGTCCGCGATGGGGATGATCTCGTCGACCGGCAGGTCGGCGCGGGACGCGTGGTCGCGAATCGCCTCGGGGCTGCTTGCCTGGTAGATGCAGACCGTCCCGACCGATCCGCCGTTCTCCTCGAGGACGTAGCTGCGAATCCAGCGGATGTCGTCCGACATCTCCTCGTCTCCGACCTGTTTGGAGCGTCCGGCGGCCTCCTGCAGCTCCTCCGGTGAACGCCAGCCGCTGCGACGCAGAATCACGTATGTGTTCATGTGGGCTCCTCTGAAAGGGGTGTGGAAATGCTCCTACCCGCGGACTCTAATACGCAAATGAGCATCGCGTAGTGGATCAGCGTCCCATCTCAAGCCGTGACTACGTTGCTCCGCATGGACAAGCGGAAGCTTCTTCAGCGCTTGAGCGCGGCGCCGTCTCCAACGTCGCTTTCTCTGATCTGCAACCTCGCCGAAGGACTGGGTTTCGAGCTGCGTCGGGTTAGCGGGAGTCACCATGTCTTCGTGCATCCCGACGTACCAGAGATGATCAACCTTCAAGCTGTGCGTGGGCAGGCCAAGCCATATCAAGTCCGCCAATTCCTACGGCTGGTAGAGCGATACGATCTGAGCGTGAGAGGCAAACTATGAGCGACTACCACATCAACGTCTTTTACAGCCAAGAGGATGCGGCCTATGTGGCCGACATCCCGGATCTGGAGGCGTGCTCGGCGCTGGGCGCCAGCGCCGAGGAGGCACTTGCCGAGGTGGAGCTGGCGAAGCGTGCCTGGCTCGCTGCCGCCGTGGAAGTGGGTCGCCCAATCCCGGAGCCGCGCTTCCGCCCGCGATCGACACGCGCTGGTTAAGCCGGGCGTCTTCCCCATCTGCGTCCGTGACCGGGATGAAGGGGTGCCGATGAAGCGCAGATACGTATCGTGGGCCGCATTGGGCGGTGTGCTCATCGCAGGTGGCGTCGCAGTCGCAATACATGAGGGTAGGGGTGCCACGGGGGCAGCGCTGGCCTCCTCGCGCCGTGACGGATCGCAGATTGCAGTCGTCCGGCTGGTCACCGGCAATCCGCCGACCAGCGACGTCGTCGTGATGGACTCATCGGGTCGCCAACGCCACACCTTGGTGCACGCCGCCGGGCGTCGGGGCGTGAGGGTCGCGGTCGAGCCGCCTGCCTGGTCGCCTGACGGGCGCTGGCTCGCTTTCACAGGCGTGGTCGGCCGCCACTCCAAAGGCTTTGAGCAGCCGGCTGACGTCTTCGTTGTCCGTGCAGACGGATCTGATCTGCGCCGTCTCACACACACAGGCTCCGCAGGCGAGCCCGTGTGGTCGCCCGACGGGCGCATGATCGTGTTCGCGGAGCTGTCCCTCGTTGGCAATCCGAACCTCGCCACGAGCGTTGCTGCGCAGCTTATGCGCGTGAACCGAGATGGATCGAATCTGCGCAAGCTCACGCCCCTGGTCCGAGGCCGAGTCGACCGCCCCGGATCGTTCTCACCGGACGGAACACGCCTGGTGTTCACACGCCTCAATGTGAGCGCGCTTGCATACGCCGGCAAAACGGAGAAGTCCATCGAGGTGATGGGAGTAGATGGCTCCGGGCTGCGTCAGCTCGTCGCCGATGGAATCGACCCCGCTTATTCGCCCGATGGTCGTCGAATCGCGTTCGTCACCAATCGCGACCACAGCGGAAGCATCCGAACCGGCGAGGATGAATCGGAATACGCAAATGAGCTCTACGTCATGAACGCCGACGGGACAGGTGCCGACCGTTTGACCCACTCATCCGAACTTGGCGAGCTCCAGCCCACATGGTCGCCCAACGGCACCCGGATTGCTTACGCCCGTCAGGACGAAGCCTTCGCCAAAACGATCGCGGTCATCAATGCAGATGGCAGTTGCGGCCACGAAATCGCTGGTGATCCAACGAGAGGCGCTTGGTTCACCGAACCCTCGTGGCGACCGGGAAGGCCGCGAGTCCCCGAGGGGCCGATGCACTGTTGAGTGCCTGCTGGTACCGACTGGGCGTCGGGCAACGATCAGACCGCGGTGTGGCCGGGCGGCGTCGAATCCTCACGGGAGATCGCGCTCCCACCGAGAGATCTCGTAGGGAGCGCCCGGGCGGGCTCCGATCGCGAGGATGGCCGTGCCGTCGGCGGTCGCCCGGGCGCTTCGGATGAGGCTCGGGTCGCGTACGAACACCAACGTGCCGGCGGGGGCGTCGACGGTTTCTCCATCCACGGTGAAAACCGCATGCCCGCTCATCACCGCGAACAGCTCCTCATGCCCGTCCGTGCGGTTGACCTCGTCGTCGGCCTCGTGATGCGGCTCGACCATCTCATCGCCGGCGTCTCCCGTGATCCCGTTCACGCCGAACGCCCGAATGTCGAAGTGACGACGGACGAGGTGGAAGTCCCCGTCCGTGGCGTCCGGATAGTTCGGGTCGATGTCCGTCGCTCGGACGACGTCGGCGAGGAGTACGGAGCCAAACGGAGCGGTGCTTGGATCGGTCACAGGAGCAACCTCGGTTTGCAGCTCAATTAGGCCCCGTCTTAACGGCACGCCCGATGACGAGCGGCGCCACTATTGGCGGCACCCCACTCCAATGTGCTGCCTCGGGCTCTGTCGAGAAGCCCGCGGCTCTGATCGAGGCGATCGTGTCGCGATTGCAGCGACATCCTGCGGCGAAGTGTCGCCACGGGGTCTGTAGGCGATCCTGCCAGCGGGCCACGCGTGGCGAGTGCGAGCGGACATGCTCGATGAACAGGAGCTGGCCGTCCGGGCGCAGAACGCGTGCGATCTCGGCTAGCGCGACATCCGGGAAATCCACGGTGCACAGCACCAGCGTCGAGACGACGGTGTCGACCGACTCCCGCTCCAACGGGATCGCTTCGGCCGACGCGTCGAGCGTGCTCACCACCTTCCCTCTTTCCACGAGCTTGCGCTCGATCTGGCGGCGCATCGGCTCGAACGGCTCGGCCAGGACCAACTCCGCCACGCGGTCTGTGTAGTGAGGGATGTTGGCACCCGTGCCGGCCCCGATCTCAAGCGTGCGGCCATGTGCCTTCGCGAGCAACTCGCCGCGACGTCTGCTCATGGTGCGCTTCTCGCCACGGCGCATGATCCGGTCATACAACCCGGCGAACACGTGATCCCAGCGGTGCTCGCCGTGGACTGTGCCAGAAGGGTTGCAGCTCACGACAAGAACCCTCAGCTACTGGTGGGGCATCTCCAGCAGCTCGATTCTGTACCCATCGGGATCTTTGACGAAGCACAGTCGCGAGCCGCCCTCGCGGACGGAGTAGGGCGGCTTCTCGGGCTCGATGCCCTGCTCGGCGAGCTTGGCGAGTGTGGCGTCCAAATCTTCAGCGGTGATCGCGATGTGGCCGTAGGCGGTGCCGAGCTCGTAGGAGTCGACGCCGAAGTTGTACGTCAGCTCCAGGCGCGGCATGTCGCCGTCGCCGGGCTGGTTCATGAACACGTTGACCGCCTCGTCGCCGATCGGGATGCGGCCGACCTCCTGGAAGCCGAGCGCGTTGTAGAAGGCGACCGAGCGGTCGATGTCGGTGATGCGGTAGCACGTGTGGATGAGGGCCATTCGCGGAGTGTACGACAGGGGAACCCTCGTTTTGCGACGACATCTACACTGCCCCGCGTGAGGACTCTGATCGTTGGCCACGGCGGGCGCGAGAGCGCGCTTGCGATGCGCATGTCCGAGCACAGCGAGCTGCATGCGTTCGTCGGGCACGAGAACCCCTCGATCGTCGGCTACGCGGCGGCGTCAGGGGGGAGCCATCAGGTCGGCAACGTCTGCGACCCCGCGGCCGTGGCTGCGTTCGCGCGCGCTCGCGACATCGACATCGCGATGGTCAGCGCGGATGAACCCCTGCAGGCGGGTGTCGTCGATGCGCTGCTCGCACAGGGCACCCACGCTGTCGGGCCCACCAGCGCGGGCGCGGAGATCGAGTGGAACAAGGTGTTCGCGCGCGAGCTGCTCACCGAGATCGCGCCACGCGCCACGCCCATGTTGCGGGTCGTGCGCAGCACCGGCGAGCTCGACGACGCGATGGCCGCGTTCGGGTCCAAGCCCGTCGTCGTAAAGCCCGCGGGACTCACGGGCGGCAAGGGCGTCAAGGTCATGGGGCCGCACCTCGCGAGCCACGACGACGCGAAGGCGTACGCGCTCGAGCTGCTCGCCCGCGGCGGCGGCGGGGACGCTGTGCTGATCGAGGAGAAGATCGTCGGCGCGGAGTTCACCATCCAGGCGATCAGCGACGGTAACACGGTCGTGCTGCCGCCCTCCACGTACGACTTCCCCTACCGCTACGAGGGCGATCGGGGGCCCGGCACCGGCGGGATGGGCTCGCTGTCGATGGACTCCGACACGCTGCCGTTCATGAGCACCGTCCACTACGTCGAAGCGTGCTCCATCGTCCGCGCGGTCATCGAGCGCCTCACCGCCAGCGGGCGACACTTCACAGGGGTGATGAACAGCGGCTTCTTCGCCACCGCCGACGGCATCAAGGTGATCGAGTTCAACGCGCGCTTCGGCGACCCGGAGTGCATGAACATCATGAGCTTGTTCGACGACAGCTGGCCCGCGGTCATGAAGGAGATCGCCGCCGGCACGCTGTCCAGTCGCGACGTGGTGCTGCGCCCCGAGGCCTCGATGGTGCTCTACCTCGTCTCGCCCGACTACGCCCTGCGTCCTGGTCCTGCGTATGACTTCACGCTCGAGCGCGAGCGCATCGAAGGCGAAGGCTGCAACGTGTTCTTCTCCTCCGCCATCCAAACCGGCGAGAACGCCTACCGCACCGTCGGCACCTCGCGTGCCGTCGCGCTCGCCACCACCGCGCCCACGCTCGAGCAGGCGCGGCTGCGCGTGGTGCGCAGCGCCGAAACGGTGCCCGTGCTGGAGTGGCGGCGCGACGTCGGCGAGGCGAGCTACCTGGAGGGTCTCACCGAGCTGGTCGGTGCCGACAGCGACGCGGACGTGGAGCCGTTGCTGCCCAACGCCGGCTGACGGTTTCGTGCAAGGATGGCGCAATGATCGTCGAGCACGCCACCCACCCGCAGTTCGTCTCCAACACCTACCTCATCGCCGACGGCGAGGGAGGGCCCGCGTTCTTCATCGACGCCGGTGGCCCCGTCGAGCCGCTCATCGAGGCCGCCGAGCGCCTCGAGCTGACGCCGACCCACGTCCTGCTCACCCACCACCACTTCGACCACGTCAGCGAGGTCGAGAAGCTGCGCGAGCGCTGGCCCGAGATCGAAGGTCCTGATCAGCGCCCGTGAGCGCTGAGATGCTCGCCGCCGCGGGCAACGGCGATGGCAAGCAGGCCGACACGGCGGCGAAGATGGGGTCGGTCGAGGCCGGCCAGCTGCTCCACTTCGGCAAGCTCGACGTGCGCGCGCTGCACACGCCCGGACACACCGGCGGGATGCTGTCGTTCCTCGTCGCCGAGCGCGTCGACGCGCCCACCACCTCCACCGCCGCCGGCGGCACCGGTCGCCCGCGCACCAGCACCGCGCCCGGCGGCTTCACCGGCCCCGGCGCCGCAGTGTTCACCGGCGACACGCTGTTCAAGGATTCCGTCGGCGGCGTCAAAGCGCCCGGCCACACCACCTACACCGACCTGCGCGACTCGATCATGGGCACGCTCATGGAGCTGCCGCCCGACACGGTCATCTACCCCGGTCACGCCGCCGAGACCACCGTCGCGCGCGAGTGGGACCACAACGCGTTCATCCGCGTATGGCGCGGCCTCGACCCCGAGGGCTCCGAGCCGTGCACCGCGCTCGGCGAGCCGGCCACGCTGGTGCTGCTCGGCGCCGACTACGACGGCGGCACCAAGGCCTGGATTCGCTGGCCAGACGGCTCCGACGACATCGTGCCCGGGTCGCGCGTAGAGCGCTCCACGTGAGGGTGACCGCACGCAGTTCGTAGCATTCATGGCATGGCGCGTGAGAACGAGAACATTCCGACCTCACGCGTGCGGCGCACCGCGACCGTCGCGTCGCTCGCCGCCAGCGAGGCCGTCAAGCAGTTCGGCACCCGCGCCGCCAACGTCACCCGCGGCGAGGAGGCCTCCGAAGAGGCCATGGCCCGGCGCCAGCTCGAGACCGCCAAGCAGATCGTCGCCGTGCTCGGCACGATGAAGGGCGCCGCCATGAAGCTCGGGCAGGTGATGTCCTTCCTCGACGTGGGGCTCGTCGCCGAGGAGCACCGCGACGAGTTCCAGCGCGAGCTCGCCAAGCTGCGCGACGCCGCGCCGACAGTGTCGTTCAAGCAGATGAAGCGCGTCATCGAGGACGACCTCGAAGAGCCGATCTCCGAGCTGTTCGCCTCCTTCCAGGAGGAGCCCATAGCCGCCGCGTCGATCGGGCAGGTCTACCGCGCCAAGCTCAAGGACGGACGCGACGTGGCCGTCAAGGTCCAGTACCCCGGCGTCGCCAGCGCCGTGCGCGCCGACATGCAGAACCTGGACATGATCATGCGCCTGCTCAAGCGCATGACGCCCGGCATGGACGTCAAGGCGATCACCGCCGAGATCAAGGACGGATCGTCGAGGAGCTCGACTACGAGCTCGAGGCCCAGAACCAGCGCTCGCTCGCGCGCATCTTCGCCGGGCACCCGTTCATCGTCGTACCCGAGGTCGTCGGCTCGCTCTCGCGCGAGCGCGTAATGGTCAGCGAGTTCGTCAGCGGCGTCGGCTTCGAGGAGCTCAAGACCCGCCCCCAGGCCGAGCGCGACCGCATCGGCGAGATCGTCTTCCGCTTCTTCCTCGGCTGCCTCTACCGCCACCGCCAGTTCTCCGGCGACCCGCACCCCGGCAACTTCCTGCTGCTCGACGACGGTCGCGTCGCGTTCCTCGACTTCGGCCTGTTCAAGCGAATGGACAACGAGCCCGTCGAACTCGAGCTCGCCTGCCAGCGCGCCGTCGCCGAGGGCGACGCCGCCACGCTGCACACGCTGCTCGCGCAGTCCGGCTTCCTGCCCGACCCCGCCAAGGTCGACCCCGACGACCTGCTCGCGTTCATCCGCGACGCCATCTGGTGGTACACCACCGCCGACGAGGTCGTCGAGCTGAAGCCTGAGATCGCCACGCAGGTGATGATCGAAAGCTCCGACCCACGCTCCAGCCACTTCCGTCAGATGCGCCACCAGGACATGCGCCCCGAGCACCTGTTCGGCCGGCGCATGGAGATGCTCACGCTCGCCGTGCTCTCGCAGCTGCATGCCCGCAACAACTGGCACCGCATCGCGCGCGAGTGGATGTACGGCGATGAGCCCGTCACCGACCTCGGCCGCGAAGAGGCCGACTTCTACCGACGCGGCGGCGTCAGAGCCGCCAGCTGACCGAGCGATCTCTATATCTGTTTACAGAACCTGGATCTGAAACAGGCTCGTCGTGCCCGGGCGCCCCGACGGCAGCCCCGCGGTGATGCCCACGCGCTGCCCGCGCCTGCACCAGCCGAGCTCCACCACGCGTCGCGCCGCGTCCGCGATCAGCGCCTCCGTCGTCTCGTGGCGCGGCATCGACGCCGCCTGCACGCCCCACATCAAACTGCAGCGCCTGACCGTCTCTTTGCCGGGCGAGAGCGCGTAGATCGGCACCGTCGGGCGGTGCGCCGAGACCAGTCGCGCCGAGCGCCCCGACAGCGTCGGGATCACCAGCGCGTCCAGGCGCAGCTCCCGCGCCGCGTCGCACAGGTTGTGCGCGATCGTATGCGCCGGGTCCGATTCGGTGCGGCGCACGCGCGACTCGTTCCAGCGCTCATACGGCGCGATCGACTCCGCCTGCACCGCCACCGCCGCCATCATTTCCACCGCCCCCACCGGATACGCGCCCACGGCGGTCTCCTGCGAGAGCATCACCGCGTCGGTGCCGTCCAGGATCGCGTTCGCCACGTCCGCCACCTCCGCGCGCGTCGGTCGCGAGGAGCTCACCATCGAGTCGAGCATCTGCGTCGCCGTGATCGACGGGCGCGCCATCTCGCCCGCCAGCTGCAAGAGCCGCTTCTGCACCAGCGGCACCCGCTCGATCGCCAGCTCGATGCCCAAATCGCCACGCGCCACCATCACGCAGTCGGCCGCTTTCACGATCTCCACCGCGCGATCCACCGCCTGCGGCTTCTCCATCTTCGCGATCAGCGGCAGGCGCGTGTGCTCGCGCACGAATTCCACGTCCTCCGGCTTCTGCACGAACGACAGCGCCACCATGTCCACGCCGATCGACTCGCCGTGGCGCAGCAGCTGCAGGTCCTCCTCCGGCACCGCCGGCAGCGACGTCGTCGGGCCGGGGATGTTCAGCCCCTGGCGCGAGGCCACCGCGCCGCCGATCTCGATCTCCATGTCCACCTCGCAGTCCTCCGGCCGTGTCGCCGACACGCGCAGGCGCACCGAACCGTCCGCCAGGTACAGGATCGAGCCCGGCTCCACCGAGTCAGCCAGGCCCGTCCACGTGATGCTCATCCGCTTCGCATCGCCCTCGATCTCCTCCTCGCCGCAGGAGAACGTCAACTGCTCGCCCGGGGTCAGCTCCACCACGTCCTCGCGCAGCGGCCCGATCCGCAGCTTCGGGCCGGGCAGGTCCTGCAGAATCGCCACCGGGCGCCCCACCCGCCCCGCCGCGTCGCGCACGCGGCGCACCGTCTCCGCATGCTCCTCCAGCGTGCCGTGCGAGTAGTTCAGCCGCGCCACGTCCATCCCCGCCTCCACCAGACGCACGAGCGTCTCGGGGTCGCGCGAGGCGGGGCCGATGGTGGCGACGATCTTCGTGCGGCGCATGATGCTGCGCACGGTAGCGGTAGGCGGGGGCGAACGCCGCTCAGGCGCCGATGTCGTGCGTCCGGCGATGCGGGCTCGCCTCATCGGCGGTTGCGCCAGCTCTTAGCATTGCTCCATGCCCAGACCGTCGCGACCGCTGCCCCGTGTGGGCGCGCATGCGCGCATCGCGCACTTCGGCGGCGGCTTCGAGCGCGGCGTCGTCGTCGTGGTGAGTGAGGACGGTAGACGCCTGGACGTGCGCGGCGAGGACGGCGAGGTCCATGCGTTCGCGCTCAGCCCCGCCACCGCCAGGTTCGTCTCGGCCGACAGCGCGCACGGGCCGCGGCTGGAGCTGCTCGGCGACGGCGAGCGCTGACGGGTCGCGGCGACGCGCGGCCGGATGGTGCTCGCCCTTACGCGCCGGCTCTCACGGCTGGGCGACCGCCACTGTCGCCTCGAGGCCGGCCTCGGTCGAGACGAGGATCGCTCCCTCGCCCGTCGCGTACGCCTCCTCGCCGTGCTGCACGATGTCCATGCCCAGCGCCTCCTCGTGCTCGCTCGCGCGCAGCGGCATCACCAGCCCCACGAGGCGCAGAAGCGCGTACGTCGCGGTGAACGCGTACGCGGGGCCCGCCAGCGCAGCGATCGCCTGCCAGCCGAGCTGGCCCGCGTCGCCGTACAGCAGGCCGTTCGACGCGCCGTTCCACGACAGCTGCGCCACGAAGCCGATGAACAGGATCCCCGTAAGGCCCGCCGTGCCGTGCGCCGCGAGCACGTCCAGGGTCTCGTCCACGCGCGTGCGCGGACGCCACAGGATGATCGCGTAGCTCGGCAGCGCCGCCACCACGCCCAGCAGCATCGCCCACGCCGGGCTGATGTAGCCCGCCGCAGGCGTGATCCCCACGCACCCCACGATGATCGCCGTCGCCGCGCCGATCGCCGTCACGCGCCTGCCCCGCAGCATGTCGAGAGCGAACCACGCCACCAGCGTGCACGACGGCGTGAGCAGCGTGTTCGTGAACGCCAGCACGCTCGAGTGCCCCGTCGAGAAGCCGCTGCCGCCGTTGAAGCCGAACCAGCCGAACCACAACAGGCCCGCGCCGAGCAGCACGTACACGGCGTTGTGCGGCAGCAGCGCCTGGCGGCCGTAGTCCTTGCGCGCGCCCACCACCAGCGCCGCCGCCAGCGCCGAGAAGCCCGACCCCATCTCCACCGGCACGCCGCCCGCGAAGTCCAGCGTGCCGTGCGCCTGCAGCCAGCCGCCGCCGAACGCCCAGTGCGCGAGCACCGCGTACACCAGCACCGACCACAGCGCCGCGAACAGCAGGAACGGCGCGAAGCGCATGCGCTCCACCACCGCGCCCGACACCAGTGCCGTGGTGACGATGCAGAACGTCGCCTGGAAGGCGAAGAACACCAGCTGCGGGATCGCCGTGCCCGGGCGCGGCGCGAACGCAACGTTGTGCAGGAACGCGAAGCCGAGCCCGCCGACGAACCCGTTGCCCTCGTCGAACGCCAGCGAGTAGCCCACCGCCGCCCACATGACCGTCGCCACCGCCAGCGCCGCGATCGACATCATGAACGTGTTGAGCGTGTTCTTCGCACGCACCAGGCCCGCGTAGAACAGGCCCAGCGCGGGGGTCATCAGCAGGACCATCGCTGTCGCCGCGAGCATCCATGCGGTGTCGCCGGCGCTGACCGGCGCTGATACCGCGACGGTCGTGATCGCAGTCATTTGTTCAGCGGCGTCACAGCGCCTTCGTCGGTCTCGCCGGTGCGGATGCGCACGGCCTGCTCGAGCGCTAGAACGAAGATCTTGCCGTCTCCCACCTCGCCCGTGCGCGCCCCCGCGCAGAACGCGTCGATCGTCGGCTGCACGAACGCGTCGGAGACGGCCACCTCGAAACGCACCTTCTCAGACAGGCCCATCTTCACCGTCGTGCCGCGGTAGGTCTCCACGCGGTCGAGCTCGCCGCCATGGCCCTGCACGCGGCTCATGGAGATGCCCCTCACCTCGGCTCGGTAGAGAGCCTCCAGTACGTCGTTGACCTTCTCCGGGCGCACGATCGCGATTACGAGCTTCAAGAGTCCCTCCGGCTCCTCCCACGCGCGACCGCCCGACGCGGGGGCCACGAAAGGTGGGCGAGCGTATCACGGGCTCTCGCAGGCGTCTTCAGGGCGCCTGCACGTCGGGGAAGTGCTCCGCGCAGTGCTCGCGGAGCACGCCCCGCACCCACGCGCGCTCCTGCGTGGATGCCATGCGAAAGCGCCCCAGCAGCTCGCGCTGGCGCTCCACCGGCACGCCCGCGATCACCCAGCGCACCGCGAGACGCTCGAACAGCAGCTCCAGGGCGCGCTGCCACGCGTCCTCCTGCGTGGCCGACGGGCGGCCCGCCATGCCCGACAGCTCCTGCGCGTACGCGCGCCGCGAGCCCGGCGACAGCGAGCCACGCAGGCTCAGCACGTTGCCCTCCGCGTCGCTGTAGTCGCTGCTCGGCGCGGTCAGCTTCGCCTGGCGGCGGCTGCGCTTGGCCACGCCTCAGCTTGCGTCCGCGGCCCGTTCGAGCTGACCGCGCACGTCGCCCGTCACGGGCCTCGCATGTCCGGGCCACGCCGCCGCCGGCTCCAGTGCGGCGAGCTTGCGGAGGCTTGCGCGCGCCTGCTCGGTGTCCTGGTTGTACACCGCCGAGGGGAGGTGCGGCGCCGAGCTGCGGCCCAGCATGTCGACCGTGTAGAAGCAGTCCGTGCTCAACGCCAGGCGGTCGGACTCGCGCCACAGCGCGATCAGCCCCGGAGCGTGCCCCGGCAGGTGCACGACCTCGAAGCCCGCCACGTCGTCGCCCTCCTCGACGGTCCCCGCGATCTTCACCGGGCCCGCATCCCACGCGTAGCGGTGCAGCAGCCTGTGCGCCTGGCGAATCGGGCTCGGCAACCCCGCGAGCCCCTCCGGCCAGTAGCGAAAGCCGCCGCTGCCTTCCGCGTCCTGCACCTCCGCGGGGTGGCAGTACACGGGCACGCCCAGCCCGGGCGCCGCGCCACGGTGGTCGGTGTGGCCGTGGCCGAGCACGATGCGGCGGATGCCGCCCAGCTTCGCGCCGGCGCTCGCCAGCGCGCGCACCATCGTGCGCGCGCCCGCGTCGAACAGCGTCACGCCGCCCTCGTCCTCGATCAGATACACGTTGCAGCGGCCCGGCTGGCCCTGCACGACCCACACGCCCTCCGCCACGAGCTGCGTCTCGCCCGCGGCGATGTTCGCGGTCATGCGCGTCTTGACGTTGAACGCGCCCATCATTCCCCGCTCGGCGGGGGAGCCCTGTGGCGGCATCAGCCCGATCTCTCGCGCGAACGTCATGCTGTCCGTGAACGCGTCGTTGCTTTGGATCAGCCCGTCGCGGACGGTCAGCAGATCGAAGCCCTCCAGTTCCACCGGACTGCCGGTGGGGGTCACGCCGTTGAAGTTGCCCGGCCCGGCGAACGTGCCCTTGATCCGCCACTGCACGCCGCAGCGCTCGTCCTCGCTCGTCGTCGACACGACCTCCATCTTCAGGTCGGGCATCGCTGCGAGCAGGTCGCCGATGAACTCACGCACGCCCTCGGGCGCGCGCACGTCCACCTGTCCGCGCACGTTCTCGCGGCCGCCGTCGGCCCACATCGCAACCGCCGCGTCGAGTTCGTGCGCGTCGATCGCGCCGAAGTAGCGCCGCGCCACCGTCTCCGCCTTGCTTCCCGAAATTCGCTTGCGGTTCGCGGCCAGCTGCTGCATGTTCGCAGCGACCTCCTGAACCCTGGTGCTCGCCTCGCTTGCGCTCTCCCGATCGGACATCGCTGCCTCCTTTACGCCGCTGAGGGGCATTAGTCTAGTCTGCGGCGAGTGGCCGATGTGACAAGCAGGCGGGGACGGATGCCCGCCCAGCCCCGCGGCGAGAAGGTGCTTCCGGGCGTCTTTCGACTGCGCCTGCCGCTGCCCTGGCCCGGTGTTCCCCACTGCAACGCCTGGGCGGTCGGCGACGGCGACGGATTCGTGCTGTTCGACACCGGCATGCACCAGCCCGACTCGCTCGCCAACCTCGAGCGGGCGCTCGCGATGTGCGGACTGCGCCTGGAGGACGCGCGGCTCATCGTGTGCACGCACGCCCACTCCGACCACTGCGGCCAGGCGCCCACGATCGCTGAGCGAGCCGGATGCGAAGTGTGGATGCACCCCAACCACGAGCACCTCACGCGCATGGTCGAGGACCCCGACGCGGTGTTCGACCGCCGCGTGGAGGTCGCGCGCCAGAGTGGTGTTCCCGAGGAGCCGCTGCGCCGCTACGCCGCCGAACGCGGCTCGCGCGGCACCGGCATCGCTGGACCGATCGAGCCCGATCGCGACCTGCTCGCGGGCGTGGCGATTGGCACGGATCTCGGCGAGTGGGTTGTGTATGAGACGCCCGGTCACGCGCCGTCGCACGTGTGCCTGTTCCAGCCCGAGCGGCGCCTGCTTATCTCCGGCGACCACCTGCTGGGGCGCATATCGCTGTACTTCGACTACGGCTACTCGCCCGACCCGGTGGGCGAGTTCCTCAGCTCGCTCAGCGTCGTCGAGCGCCTCGGCGCGCGGCTGTGCCTCGCCGGCCACGGCCGCACGTTCACCGACGTCCACGCCCACATCCAGGGCAATCGCACGCTCGTGGAGGAACGCCTCACGAGCGTACGCGCGGCAATCAGGGACAGGCAACTGACGGCGTTCGAGATTGTGCCGCACGTCTACGGGGCCGCGTTGTCCTCCGACAACGCCCACTGGCTGCTGTCGAAGACGCTCGCGTATCTCACGCACCTCGAGGCGCTCGGCGACGCCCGGCGCATCGCCGGTGAGCCAGAGCGCTGGACTGCATAATCAGCCGATGCGCATCGACCGGATCCTCGCCAGCGACGGCCCCACGTTCTCGTTCGAGTTCTTCCCGCCCAAGACCGAGGCGGGGGAGGCGAACCTGTACACGGCGCTCAGCGAGCTGCGCACGCTCGAGCCGTCGTTCGTGTCCGTCACCTACGGCGCGGGGGGATCGACGCGCGGCAAGACGATCGAGATCGTCAAGCGCATGCGCGAGGAGTACGGCTTAGAGGCGATGGCGCACTTCACGTGCGTCGGCGCCAACGTGCAGGAACTGCGCGGCACGCTCGACGAGATGCGAGCCGCGGGGATCGACAACGTGCTCGCGTTGCGCGGCGACCCGCCGGAGGGCCAGGAGCAGTGGCTCAAGACCGAGGGGGGCCTCGAGTACTCACGAGAGCTCGTGGAGCTGATCTCCGCGGACTACCCCTTCGCGGTCGGCGCCGCGTGCTTCCCCGAGACGCACATCCACGCCGAGAGCCCCGAGGCGGATCTCGCGCACCTCGTGGAGAAGGTCGACGCGGGCGTGGACTTCCTCATCACGCAACTGTTCTTCGACAACGAGCTGTACTTCGACTTCATCGCCCGCGCGCGCGCCGCGGGCATCGAGGTGCCGATCGTGCCCGGCATCATGCCGATCACCAAGGTGGGGCAGGTCGAGCGGATGGCCGCCATGTGCGGCGCCTCGATCCCCGACGGCCTGCGCGCGGAGCTGCACGCGCGCGGGGAGGACCCCGAGGCGGTGCTCGACTTCGGCGTCGCCTACGCCACGCTGCAGTGCGCCGAGCTGCTCGCAGCGGGCGCGCCCGGCATCCACTTCTACACGCTCAACCGCTCGCCCGCCACGCGCGCGATCCTCAGCGCGCTCAAGCTCGCCAAACCCTGGTAGATCCGCCGACGTGCGACGCCCGAGGCGCGCGTGTGCACACGCCCGCGCCGGCGCGGCGCGGCGCGCTATTCCGTCTCGATCTCCAGCCCCTCGGCTACGCGCGGGGAGCCGTCGGGCGCCTCGTAGCGCACGTCCACGGAGTCGTTCTGGCGGTAGGTGCCCACGCCCCACGCGCCCAGCAGCCAGCGCCAGCCGCTGATCCTGTCCTTGCGCAGCTCGCGCTCGAACACGAGCGCGCCTTCGCGCACGCTGTAGTCGCTGCCCAGATGTTGGGGCACGCCGTTCAGATACACCTGGTAGGGCTCGCGCACGTCGCGCGGCAGCCTCACCCTGGAGCGCGTCGTCATGGCGGGATTATGACCGCGGGCGGCGGAGTGGTCGCCCGCTGGCCCGTCAGCGCTCGGCGCGCCGCGGCATCCTGCGCCCGTACGCGCGCTGGCGCTCGTGCGCGGCGTCCACGATCGCGGGCACCTGCGAAGGCTGCTGCACGACGCGCAGCACGTCGAGATCCGCCTCGTCGATGCGCCCATCGGCGAGCGCCCGCGCGCGCAGCCACTCGATCAGGCCATCCCACTCGCCGTCGCCGACGAGGATCACCGGGAAGTGGCGGATCGTGGCCGTCTGGATCAGCGTGAGCGACTCGAACAGCTCATCCAGCGTGCCGTACCCGCCGGGGCAGATCACGAACGCGCACGCGTAGCGCACGAACATCACCTTGCGCGCGAAGAAGTGGCGGAAGCGCAGCCCGATGTCCACATACGGGTTGAGCCGCTGCTCGTGCGGCAGCTCGATGTTGCAGCCGATCGACAGCGCGCCAGCGTCGCGCGCGCCGCGGTTGGCGGCCTCCATCAACCCCGGGCCGCCGCCGGTGATGACGGCGTAGCCCGCGCCGCCGAGGCTCGCGCCCACGTCCCGCGCGAGCGCGTAGTGGGGGTGCTCGCGCGGGGTACGCGCCGATCCGAACACCGTCACCGCCGCCCCCACCTCCGAGAGCGCGTCGAAGCCGCGCGCGAACTCCGCCGCGATGTCACGGATGCGCTCCGCGTCTGCCGCGCGGATCGCGGGCGGCTCGTGGTCGAGCCACAGCAGGAGCTCCTCGTCGAAGGTCTGCTCGTGCGCGGTGGCGCTCTCGTGGGGTGCGTCCATGACGCCAAGCGTATTCGCGGGCTGGCCGCCGGGACGCCCGCCTGGGCGCGTACCCTGCGAGTTGATGGCCGGCGTGGACGACGTGAGCGAGATCCCCTACACCGTGAGGCGCTCCGCGCGCGCGCGGCGGGTGCGCGTGAACGTCCATGCGCATACCGGCGTTGAGGTCGTGCTGCCCACCCGCGCCCCCGAGCGCGCTGCGGCCGCGGCGGTCAGCGAGTTGCGCCCCTGGATCGAGCGGCGGCTGGGCGAGGCGCGCGAGGTGCGCGCCAGGATCGCCGCCCGCGCGGGCACCGTCCCGTACCTCGGCAGCGCGCTGGAGCTGGTCCCGCAGGCGGGGCGCACGCGCGTGCACCGCAGCGGCGAGCGGCTGCTCGTCCCTGCGGGCGATGCGCGTCCTGCGCTGGAGCGCTTCTACCGCCGCGCCGCGCGCGCGGAGATAGCGCCGCGGCTGGATCGCGCCACGGCGCTCGCGGGGTGGGAGTACACGGGCCTTTCGATCCGCGCGCAGCGCACCCGCTGGGCGTCGTGCTCGGCGAACGGACGCATGAGCTTCAACTGGCGTCTGCTGCTCGCGCCGGAGCGGGTGCTCGAATACGTCGTCTGGCACGAGGTCTGCCACCTGCGGGTGCGCGACCACTCGCCGCGGTTCTGGGCGCTCGTGGAGCGGCATTGGCCCGACTACGCCGAGGATCGCGAGTGGCTGCGGCGCAACGGCGGGACGCTCGTACTGTGAGCCCGCCGGACGCCCCGGTGAACGGCTCGATCCTGTGGCGCGTGTTCACCGTCAACGCGATCGTGTTCGGCGCCGCGCTCGTCGCGCTCGCGCTCAGCCCCGCGACGGTGCACACGCCGATCCGCTCCAAAGAGCTCGTCGAGCTGATCGTCGGCCTGCTGCTCACGCTGCTCGTCGATCTGGCGCTGCTCGCGCTCGTGCTCGCGCCCGTGCGCCGGCTGGCGAAGCTGATGGGCGACGTCGATCCCATGCGTCCGGGCCTGCGCGCGACGGTCAGCGACTCGCAGTGGGCGGGGGACGAGGCGAACGTGCTCGCGCGCGCGTTCAACACGATGCTCGATCGGCTCGAGACCGAGCGCCGCGAAAGCGCGCGCCGGGCGCTGGGCGCGCAGGAGGCCGAGCGCCTGCGGATCGCGCGCGAGCTGCACGACGAGGTTGGCCAGACGCTGACTGCGGTGGCGCTGCAGGTGGAACGCGCCGCCGGCCACAGCCCCGGCGAGTCGCGCGCGCTGGGGGAGATCGCGGCGCTGTTGCACGGAAGCCTCGATGACGTGCGCCGCATCGCACGCGAGCTGCGTCCCGAGGCGCTCGACGACCTTGGCCTCACCGACGCGGTGATCGCGCTGTGCCTGCGCGTCGAGCGCCAGGGCTCGATCCGGGTGCTGCGCGAGCTGGAGGGCAACCTGCCGCCGTTGACCGAGGAGGCGGAGCTGGTCGTCTACCGCGTCGCGCAGGAGGCGCTCACGAACGCGATGCGCCACTCGGGCGCCTCGCAGGTGCGGGTCGCGTTGCGAGGCGAGGACGCCGGCGTGCGTCTGACGGTGCAGGACGACGGGCGCGGCCTGCCGGAGAAGCCGTCCGATGGGCGCGGGATCTTCCACGAGCCGGTCGAGGGCGGCGGGCTCGTGGGCATGCGCGAGCGCGCGCTGCTGATCCACGCCGAGCTGCGCGTCGAGCGCTCGGAGAGCGGCGGAGTGAGCGTCACTCTCGCGGTCCCGGGGGCGGCGGTGCGGGCGTGACAACGCCGCTGAAGCTGCGTGTGCTGCTCGCCGACGACCACGCGCTCGTGCGCGGCGGCCTGCGGATGGTGCTGGAGGCCGAGCCGGACATCGAGGTGACGATCGAGGCGGGCGACGGCGCGGAGGCGCTCGAGAAAGCGTTGAGCGCCGAGGTCGATCTGGCGATCCTCGACGTGTCGATGCCGTTGATGACCGGCCTGCAGGTGGCCGCGGAGCTGCATCGCCGCCGCCCGGAGCTGCGCACGCTGATGCTGTCGATGCACGAGAACGAGCAGTACTTCTTCGAGGCGCTCAAGGCGGGATCCTCGGGCTACGTGCTGAAGACGGCCGCCAACCGCGATCTCGTGGACGCGTGCCGCGCGAGCGTGCGCGGCGAGCCGTTCCTGTACCCGCCGGCGGTGGCGACGATCGTGCGCGACTACCTCGACGGGATCGCGCGTGGTGAAGAGCCGCCCGCGGATCTGCTCACCGTACGCGAGCTGGAGGTGGTGAAGCTGATCGCAGAAGGGCACACCAGCGAGGAGATCGCCGCCCAGCTGGTGCTGAGCGGCAAGACCGTCGAGCGCCACCGCGCGAACGTGCTGGCCAAGCTGGGGATGCGCAACCGCGTCGAGCTGACGCGCTACGCGATCAGGCGCGGCCTGGTCGAGCCCTGAGCGGCTCGACCACTACCAGCTGCCGCTGTTCGCTCCGTTGCAGCCTTTTTTGGTGCTCGTGCAGGAGCGCGTGACTTCGCCGGTGGAGCTGCGCGTGATCGTGAACGTATCGGCGGTGTTGAACGCCGTGGCGGTGACCGTGAATCCGGTGGCCGAGCCCGTGACCGCGCTGATGTAGGCGCCGCCTTTGGCTTCCGCGCTGCTCGTCGCGATCGAGGCCTCGTATTCGTGCAGCTTTTTCGCGCCTTCGGAGTTGAGTTCGGTGTATTCGCCGTTGTGGTCGGTGGCGTAGGTCTCCGCGACGGTCTGCGCCGTGCGCGCCATCTCCTTGGCGGCGGAGTCGTAGGCCTTGCCTTTCTGGTTCAGGAAGGAGGGGATCGCGATCGCGGCGAGGATGCCGATGATGAGGATCACGACGAGCAGCTCGATCAGCGTGAAACCGTCCTCGCTGCTCGTTTCGCAATTGAAGAATCTGCGCATCGTCCACTCCTGTGCCGAGGTTCCAAGTTCACCTTTGTAACGGCATACGCGCCTCGGGGGCTGATGGGTGTTACTACCCATCTTCCGTCGGAGATGTCCACCCCTCGTACGTGCGTCCAAGCGGCGCCGAGGTCCGGTGCGCTCAGGCGCGCTGGGCGATCGGCACGTAATCGCGGTCGCGCTCGCCGGTGTAGATCTGGCGCGGGCGCGCGATCTTCTGCTCGGAGTCCTGCACCATCTCGAGCCACTGCGCGATCCAGCCGCTCGTGCGCCCGATCGCGAACATCACCGGGAACATCGCCACCGGCAGGCCCAGCGCCTCGTAGATCAGGCCCGAGTAGAAGTCCACGTTCGGGTAGAGCTTGCGCGAGGTGAAGTACTCGTCGTCGAGCGCTCGCTTCTCCAACTCCGTGGCGACCTCAAGCAGCGGGCTCTTGCCGCGCACCTCGAACACGTCGTCGAGGTGTTTGCGGATGATCCGCGCGCGCGGATCGTAGTTCTTGTACACGCGGTGGCCGAAGCCCATCAGCCGCTCCTTGCCGTCCTTCACGCCCGCCAGGAAGTCGGGGATGTTCTCGACCGAGCCGATCCGCGCGAGCATCCTCAATGCCTGCTCGTTGGCGCCGCCGTGCAGCGGGCCATACAGCGCCGCGACGCCCGCGGCGACCGCCGAGTAGGGGTCGACCTGCGTGGAGCCGACCGCACGCACGGCGCTGGTGGACGCGTTCTGTTCGTGGTCGGCGTGCAGGATGAACAGCACATCCAGCGCGCGCTCGAGCCGAGGATCGGGCTCGTACTTGAGCTCGGTCATCTTGTACATCATCCCCAGGAAGTTGCCCGCGTACTCGAGGTCGTTGTCGGGGTAAACGTATGGCTGGCCCATGTTGTGGCGGAACGCGAACGCGGCCAGCGTGGGCATCTTCGCCAGCAGCCGGATGATCTGGATCTTGCGGATGTCCTCGTCGTGGATCTGGTTGGCGTCGGGGTAGAACGTCGAGAGCGCGCCCACCGAGGCGACGAGCATGCCCATCGGGTTGGCGTCGTAGCGGAAGCCCTGCATGAAGTCCTTGACGTTCTCGTGCACGAACGTGTGGATCGTGATCTCGTGCACCCAGTGCTCCAGCTCGGCCTGTGTGGGCAGCGCGCCGTTGACGATCAGGTATGCGACCTCGAGGTAGCTGGAGTGCTCGCACAGCTGCTCGATCGGGTAGCCACGGTGCTGCAGGATGCCCGCGTCGCCGTCGATGTAGGTGATCGAGCTGCGACACGAGGCGGTGTTCATGTAGGCCGGGTCATAGACCATCAGCCCGAAATCCTCCTCGCCGGTCTTCACCTGCCTGAGATCCATGCCGCGCACCGTCCCGTCCTGGATTGGCAGCTCGTAGCTGGCGCCGGTGCGGTTGTCGGTCACGGTCAGCGTCTGCTGCGGCTCGTGCTCGCTGCTGGTCCCGTCGTGTGTGTCCGCCCGCGCGTCGGTCGTCATCCGCATCTCCTATCCGAGGTTTCGGCTCGTGCAGCTTCGATTATGCGCAACCGCGCGCCGGCTTCCGGCGAGACGCTCAGTTGCGCGGCAGGCGCTGGTGAGCGACGGCGGTCCTGATGCGTGCGGGGGACACCGGCGCGGGCGATCCGTGCGGTCCGCGCCGCGGCGCTCGCGGGAGTCTCGAGCGAGGGTGATGCGGGTGGCGCGGCCGCAGCCTGGGCCCGATCCCGCCGTCCTCTTCCGGCGCGGCGTCCGAGGCGCGAATCGCCCAGCGCACGAGCAGGAACAGCGCCACGATCGGGATCTTCAACAGGAACATCAGCCAGATGAAGGTCCAGGTTGTCACTTGCGACGATCGTATACCCGCTCGCGCATCCGTACAAGCCCGCGAATCGCGATCCGCGGCGCGCGACAGATGGCGCTGCGCGCGTCAGCCCCTCAGCTCCAGCGGCGCGCCGCTGAACTGAGTCATGGCGTGCAGTTCGCTGATGCGCGCGACGACCTCGGCGCCCCCGAGGCGCTGCATGCGCTCGGTGCCGAACTCCTCGACGTTGAATGACGCGAGCACCGTCGCGTGCGCCATCGCGCGGCGCAGCAGCGCGTCGGAGAGCTCCTCGTTGGGGTGCGCGGCGATGTAGCCGACGAGGCCGCCCGCGAACGTGTCGCCGGCGCCCGTCGGGTCGACGACCGTCTCCAGCGGATACGCGGGCAGCGCGAAGAAGCCCTCGCGCGTGACGAGCGCCGCGCCGTACTCGCCCTGCTTGGCGACGATCACGCTGGGGCCGCGCGCTCCGTCGGCGCTGCGCCACGTGAGGATCTCGCGCGCCGCGCTCGACGAGGTTGGGGCTTGCCCGTCAGCTGGCGCAGCTCGGCGTCGTTGAGGATCACGCAGTCGACGTTCTCGATCGCCGCGACGAGCGAGTCGCGCGCGATGTCGATCCACAGGTTCATCGAGTCGAGCGCCACGAAGCGCGCGTCGGGGAGCTGCGCGCGCACGTCGCGCTGCAGGTCGGGCTGGATGTTCGCGAGGAACAGCACGTCGCTGGAGCGCGAGCGCTCCGAGAGCTTCGGCTGGAAGCCCTCGAACACGCCAAGCTGCGTGTCGAGCGTCTCGCGCGAGTTCAGATCCCAGCCGTACTCGCCCTGCCAGAAGAACGTCCTGCCGCCGGCGACGGCCTCGACGTCGGAGACGTCCACGCCGCGCGCCTCGCATCACCGCGAGCTGCTCTGCGCCGAAGTCGTCCCCGACGGGACCCACGACGCGCACGTCGTCGAAGAACGACGCCGCGAGCGCGAAGTGCACCGCGGCGCCGCCGAGCATGCGCTCGCGCTCGCCGAAGGGCGTCTTGACGGTGTCATAGGCGATCGATCCGACGACGGTGATTGGCATCGGCGCGCACCTTAGAGCACCGTGGCCGGCGGGCGCGCGGCGGAGCGCCACCAGGCCCCCAGCCGCGCGGCACTCCGCTAGCCTCGAGCCGATGCGCGCGATACAGATGACGGAGTTCGGCGGGCCGGAGGTGCTGAAGCTCGTCGAGCTGCCCGCGCCCGTGCCCGAGCCGGGCGAGGTGCTGATCAAGGTCGCCCGCGCGGGCCTGAACTTCGCGGACACGCACACGCGCACGAACTCCTACGTGCAGAAGGCCACGCTGCCGCTCGTGCCCGGCGGCGAGGTGGCGGGCGTGCGCGAGGACACGGGCGAGCGCGTGGTGGCGCTGGTGGGCACGGGCGGCTACGCCGAGTACGCGACCGCGCCGGAGAGCATGGTGTTTCCGATCCCCGACGGGCTGGACGACGGCGCGGCGCTCGCGATGATCGTCCAGGGCACGACCGCCTGGCACCTGTATCGCACCTCGGGCCGCGTGGCCGGCGGCGAGAGCGTGGTCGTGCACGGGGCCGCCGGCGGCGTCGGCTCGCTGGCCGTCCAGCTCGGGCACGCCCTCGGCGCGGGGCGCGTGATCGCGACCGCCTCCAGCGAGGAGAAGCGCGCGCTGGCGCTGGAGCTCGGCGCGGACGTGGCGGTCGACCCGGCCGCGGAGGGGCTCACCGAGCGCCTGATCGAGGCCAACGACGGCCGCCCGGTGGACGTCGTGTTCGAGATGTCCGGCGGGGAGGTGTTCGACGCCTCCTACCAGGCGCTCGCGCCGTTCGGGCGGATCGTCGCCTACGGGATCGCGACGAGCGAGCCGAACGAGGTGTCGCACGGGCTCGCTGCTGCGCCACTCGCGCGCGGTGGTCGGCTTCTACCTCTTCCACTGCCTCAGGCGCCCGGGGATGTTCGCCGAAGCCCTGGCGGACCTGTTCGAGCGCGCTGCGCGCGGCGAGCTGCGGGCGATCGTGGGGCACACCTATCCGCTTGAACAGGCGGCTCAGGCGCAGATCGACCTGCGCGAGCGTCGCACCACCGGCAAGCTGCTGCTCGACCCGGCCGCCTGAAGCGCAGCCCGACGCGTAAGCTCTTTCCTGTACTCAATGGCCACGACCTTCGCCGACCTCGGTCTCTCCGAGTCCACCCTGCACGCGCTGCGCGACGTCGGCTACGAGTCGCCCAGCCCGATCCAGGAGCAGGCGATCCCGTCGCTGCTGCAGGGCCGCGACGTGATCGGCCAGGCGCAGACGGGCACCGGCAAGACCGCCGCGTTCGGGCTGCCGATCATGGAGTACATCGACCCGTCGGAGTCGACCGTGCAGGCGCTCGTGCTGACGCCGACGCGCGAGCTGTGCATCCAGGTCACGCAGGCGCTGCGCACCTACGGCGCGCACTCGGGCATCGACGTGGTGGCCGTGTTCGGCGGCGCGCCGATCCGCACCCAGCAGGCGCAGCTGCGCGCGCGGCGGGCACGTCGTCGTCGGCACCGTCGGGCCGCGTGCTCGACCTGATCTCGCGCCACTCGCTGGTGCTGCACGACTGCCGCTTCGTGGTGCTCGACGAGGCCGACGAGATGCTCGACCTCGGCTTCCTCGAGGACGTCGAGAAGATCCTCTCGCTGACGCCGTCGAGCCGCCAGACGGCGCTGTTCTCGGCCACGATGCCGCCGCCGATCCGCAAGCTGGCCGACCGCTACATGTACGACCCGACCGTCATCCAGGTCGAGGCGGCGACGCTGACGATCGACACCGTCGCGCAGTTCCAGCTCCCGGTCGAGACGAAGGCCAAGGCGGAGAAGCTCGTCGAGGTGCTGCGCGCCGAGGCGCCCGAGCAGGCGATCGTGTTCGTGCGCACGAAGATCCGCTGCGACCAGCTGTTCCGCACGCTGCGCGACCGCGGCATGAACGTGCGCGCGCTGCACGGCGACATGTCGCAGGGCTCGCGCGACGGCGTGATGCTGGCGTTCAAGGGCGGGCGCGTGCCGATCCTGGTGGCCACCGACGTGGCCGCGCGCGGCCTGGACATCTCGACCGTCACGCACGTGATCAACTACGACGTGCCCGACCTGCCCCGACACCTACGTGCACCGCATCGGGCGCACCGGGCGCGTCGGGCGCTCGGGCCGCGCGATCACGTTCGTCGAGGATCGCCAGAAGCGCGAGCTGGAGGCGATCGAACGCCACATCGGGATCGCGATCGACGCAGTGGGAGAAGGGCGTGGTGGTCGCGCCCACGCCCGTGCAGCGAGCGCCCGCGCCGGCACTCCAAGCCGCGCGTCAAGCGCCGCGACGAGCAGGAGGCCTACGCGAAGCTGGTGCTCGGCGGCGGGCGCGCGGCGGGCCTGAGCGTCGCCGACATCGTCGGCGCGGTCACCTCCTCCGCGGGCCTCGACGGCGAGGCCGTGCGCGACGTGCTCGTGCTCGACCGCTTCTCGTTCCTGTCGGTGCCGGCGGCGGAGGCCGAGCGAAGGTGATCGAGGCGCTCAACGGGCGCTCGATCGGGTCTGGCTCGCGCCACAAGCTCAGCCTCGAGCGCGTCGAGGTAAGGTAGGGCCATGTCCACTGCCACGATGCAAACAACCGAAGGGCCGATCGTCTTCGAGCTGTTCGACGAGGACGCGCCGAAGACCGTCGAGAACTTCCGCAAGCTCGCCGGCGAAGGCTTCTACGACGGCCTGAACTTCCACCGGATCATCAAGGACTTCATGATCCAGGGCGGCTGCCCGCAGGGCACCGGCACCGGCGGCCCGGGCTACACGTTCGAGGACGAGATCAACCCGCACAAGATCGTGCGCGGCGCGCTGGCGATGGCCAACGCCGGCCCGAACACGAACGGCTCGCAGTTCTTCATCGTCACCGCCGAGGCGTGCCCGTGGCTCGACGGCAAGCACACCGTGTTCGGCCAGGTGACCGAGGGCATGGACGTGGTCGACAAGCTCGAGGGCGTTCCGACCGACGGCCGCGACCGCCGACCGAGCCGGTCGGCATCGCCTCGATCGCTCTCATCTGACTAGAACGTCCTGAGTCTGCTCGGTCGGAGTAGTCTTGTTGGCTCCAGAGTTTGAGCGAGCAGGAGGGTCAGATGGCCACGGTCGAGCAGCAGCTACCCGACACGGACGTATCGGAGATTCGCCAGCGCAACGGAATCGCCAACGGGAGCGACGGCATCCCCGTCGAGAACCCCGCCACCGGCGAGATCGTCGCCACGGTTCCGGACCTCGGACGCCGAGGCGATCGCGGAGATGGCGGCGCGCGCCCGCGCGGCGCAGCCGGAGTGGGAGGCCTACGGCTTCGACGGCCGCGCGCGGGTGCTGCTCGCGCGCGCAGAAGTGGGTGATCGACAACGCCGAGCGCGTGATCGAGACGATCGTCTCGGAGACGGGCAAGACCTACGAGGACGCCCAGCTCGCCGAGATCAGCTACGCGGCGGGCGCATTCGGCTTCTGGGCCAAGCAGGGCCCGAAGTACCTGGAAGACGAGTCGGTCAAGTCGAGCCAGGTGCTGGTGAAGGGCAAGAAGCTGATGATGCGCTATCGCCCGCTGGGGCTGATCGGCGTGATCGGCCCCTGGAACTATCCCGCTGACGAACTCCTTCGGCGACTGCATCCCCGCGCTGATGGCCGGCAACAGCGTGATCCTCAAGCCCTCCGAGGTGACGCCGCTGACGTCGTTGCTGCTGGCCGAAGGGCTGCGCGAGTGTGGCCTGCCGGAGAACGTGCTGCAGATCGCGACAGGCCGCGGCGCCACGGGCGCTGCGCTGATCGAGCAGGTCGACATGATCATGTTCACCGGCTCCACGCGCACCGGCACGAAGGTCGCCGAAGCCGCCGCGCAGGCGCTTGATCCCCGCTTCGCTGGAGCTCGGCGGCAAGGACCCGATGATCGTGCTCTCCGACGCCGATCTGGAGCGCGCGGCGAACTTCGCGACGTACTACTCGATGCAGAACGCCGGCCAGACGTGCATCTCGATCGAGCGCGTCGTACGTGGAGGAGCCGGTGTACGACGAGTTCGTGGCGAAAGTGTCCGAGAAAGTGCGCGAGCTGCGCGTCGGCAAGCCACAGGGCTTCGGGTCGGTTGAGGTCGGCGCGATCACGTTCCCGCCGCAGCTGGAGACGATCAAGGACCACGTGGCTGACGCGGTGCAGAAGGGCGCGCGCGTGTTGGCGGGCGGCAACGAGGTGAGCGGCCCGGGGCGCTTCTACGAACCGACTGTGCTCGTGGACGTGGACCACTCGATGAAGTGCATGACCGAGGAGACCTTCGGCCCGACGCTGCCGATCATGAAGGTGCGCGACGCGGATGAGGCGGTGCGGCTGTCGAACGACTCGCCGTACGGTCTCGGCGCTTCGGTGTTCTCGCGCGACACGGCGCGCGGCGAGGCGATCGCGCGGCGCCTGCAGACGGGCGCGGCGAACGTGAACGACGCGATGATCAACTACACCGTGCTGGAGCTGCCGATGGGCGGCGCGAAGGCCTCGGGCCTCGGCTCGCGCCACGGCGCGGGCGGCATCCGCAAGTACTGCTCCGCGCAGGCGATCGTGGTTACGCGCCTGGCGATGAAGAAGGAAGTGTTCATGTACCCGTACAAGGCGCGCACCTCGAAGATGCTCGCGGGCTTGTTCAAGCTGATGTACGGAAGAGGAAAGCGCGACTAAGCGACCGGCTCGGAGGCCCCGAGCGGGACTCCGAGCAGCCGTTCCAGCGCCGGGATGGTGGTCTCGGCGCTGGTGTGATGGACGGTGGCCATGCCGAGCTCCTCCGCGGGCGTGAGGTTGAACGGCAGGTCGTCCACGAACACGCATTGGTTCGCGGGCACGCCCGCGCGCTCGGCGCCGAGTTCGTACATGCGCGTGGCGGGCTTGCGGATGCGCTCCTCGCCGGAGATGACCACGCCGTCGAACAGTTCGGCGAACAGCTCGTGGGGGTAGCGGTGCACGCCCCAGGAGTTCGACACGAGCGCCGTGCGGATGCCCGCTTCGTGGGCTTTGCGCACCGCTTCGAGCATCGCCTCGTCCGGCAGCACCCCCGCGAACAGGCCATCCACGAGCCCGTGGGGCTCGACCTCGAGCAGCTCGGCGAATTTGAGCTCGAACGCGAGCTCGTCGATCTCGCCGACCTCCAAGGCGATGAGCAGCTCGCGTGCGGCTGGGTCGCGTCTGAAGCGCCCCATCAACGCGGTGGGGTCGATGCCGGCGTCGAGGCAGTGCGCGTGGAAGGACGCGAACAGGTTGCTCGTGAGGACTCCGCCCCAGTCGATCAGCAGGCCGCGGCGCGGCTCGGGGTGCTGGTCAGTCAGGCGCCATTCGCCACCGCCTCCGCCTGGGCGGCGAGCTCGAGCACGCCCTCGCCGAACTGCTTCAGATATGGGTCGTCGGTGGTGCCGGCGATGGCGCGCTTGTAGTTGCCCTCCATGAACACCACGCTCTTCCACAGCGCGAGCGTGGTGTACCAGCGGACGTTGCTCATCGAGCGCCCGGAGCGGGCTTCGTAGCGCTCGATCAGCTCGGCGCGGGTGGGAAAGCCCTCGGCGCGCGTGACCTTGCCGAGGTGCTCGCGCAGGCCCCCGCCCGGGTCGCCGGCCTCGGTCCACATCATGCACAGGTAGCCGATGTCGGCGAGCGGGTCGCCGATGGTGGCCATCTCCCAGTCGAGCACCGCGGCCAGGCGCGCGGGCGCCTCGGCGGCGAACAGGGTGTTGCCGAGGCGGAAGTCGCCGTGGACGATCGTCGCGGGACCTGACTTGGGCATGTTCTCGCCGAGCCAACGCCCGACGCTCTCCACCGCGGGGATCTCGCGCGTCTTGTTGAGCTCCCAAAGCCCGCCGAAGCGGCGCAGCTGGCGCTCGAGGTAGCCGGTCGGCTTGCCGAAGCCCTCGAGGTCCACGGCGCGCCAGTCCACGCCGTGGATGTCCACGAGCGCGTCGATCAGCTGCTCGCCGATGCGTCGCCGTTCGGCGGGAGTGTCCAATGCGGCGGGGACGCTCGAGACGATCACCTCGCCCTCGACGAGCTCCATCACGTAGAAGGGGCTGCCGATCGTGTCGGGGTCATCGCAGACGGCCAGCACCGCCGGCACGCGGGCGGGTGTGTCGGCGAGCGCGCGCAGCAGGCGCGCCTCGCGCAGCACGTCGTGAGCGCTCGGAGGCAGCGGCGGGCGGGGCGGACGACGCAGCACCATCTCCTCGTCGCCGCGCTCGATCCGGTACGTGACGTTGGAATGCCCCTCACCGATCGGCGTGGCAGTGATGTCTCCCTCACCGAGGCCGTTGGCGTCCAAGAAGGCGCGCAATGGCTCGAGGACGAGTAGGGGGGGACGGCTGTTACCCTCCGCCTCTGCTCGGGTCTCGACGATGTCGTCGGGGGCGATTGCGGTGCTCACGGCACCCAACGCTACAAAGACCGCAACCTTCTCTGCGCTGAGGTGTCTCTAGCCACCATGTTCTCTTTCCGCAAAACCCTCATCACACTGCTCGTGTCGTCCCTGCTGGGAGGCTTCGCGGCCGCCGGTCAGGCGCTCGCCTCGCACAGCCAGGCGACCTACTTCGAGGGCTCGGCCCAGCTGCTGGACCCGAGCACACGCGCGCACGCGATCGAACAGATGCAGCATCTCGGCGTCCACGCGATGCGCATCGAGCTGCGGTGGGCGGAAGTCACGCAGGGGTCGGACAACGCGACGCGCCCGGCGTTCGACGCGACGAACCCCGCCAGCTACAACTGGGGGCAGTACGACGCGCTGGTTGCGGAAGCGGCGAGGCTGCATTGGTCGGTGCTGCTGACGATCAGCGCACCCGCGCCGCGTTGGGCTACGTCCAACCACAAGGCGCCCTACATCACGCGCCCCGATGACCAGGCGTTCCAGGAATTCATGACCGCGGTTGGCCGCCACTACGGCTCGACGGTTTCGCTGTTTGCGATCTGGAACGAGGCCAACCATCCGGCGTTCCTGCTGCCGCAGTGGAACTCCAATGGCACGCCCGCCTCCCCGCGCATCTACCGTGGTCTCTACCAGGCTGGCTACGCCGGTCTGCAGGCGGCCGGTCTGGCGCACCCGCGGGTGCTGTTCGGCGAAACTGCGCCGACGGGCTACAGCAAGATCAACGTGCGCAGGGAAGGTTCGAAGGCGCTGCTGCACGACGTCTCGCCGCTGGCGTTCCTGCGCGGGGCGCTGTGCCTCAACGCGAAGTACAAGAAGTCGGGCTCGTGCAGCGCGCTCGCGATGAGCGGCTACGCCCACCACGCGTACACCAAGCCGGTCGGCCCGTACTACCGTCCGCCGGGCAAGGACGACGTGACGATCGGAGTGCTGTCGCGCCTGTCGCACGCGCTGGATCTGGCGGCGCACGCGCATGCGATCCCGTCGCGCCTGCCGATGTACCTGACGGAGTTCGGTGTGCAGAGCTTCCCGAACAAGACCCTGGGCGTGACGGTGGCCAAGCAGGCCGAATACGACGCGATCTCGGAGCACATCGCCTACTCCAACCCGCGCGTGGCGGCGTTCTCGCAGTACCTGCTCAAAGACGACCCGATCGGCGGCGCCCCGGGCTCGAGCGCGCGCGGCGGCTTCATCGGCTTTCAAAGCGGGCTGGAGTACATCAGCGGAGCGCCGAAGCCGCTGTTCTTCGGCTTCCCCGTGCCGCTGACCGTCACGAAAGCGCACCACGGCGTGTCGCTGTGGGGGCTCGTGCGCCCGACGGTGGGCGCGACGAAGGTGACGGTGCTCGTGCGCGCGAAGGGCTCGCGCAGCTACCGCACGCTGCGCACCGTGAGGACGAACGGCCTCGGCTACTGGTCGCTGAATTCCTCGACGGCGGGGCAGTACTGGCGCGTGCGCTGGGTGAGCCCGGCGGGCGTGAAGTACGAAGGGCCCCCAATCAAGGTGTACTGAAAGCGGGCGTTCGGCTCCGGCGTCCCCCTAGGATGAGAGGGCGATGCCGGAGCTACCGGAGGTGGAGATCACAGCGCGGCTGCTCGACAGCGCGTTGACGGGCGTGAGGGTGGAGTCGGCGCTGGCGCCGGGGATCAATGCGCTGAAGACGTTCGACCCGCCTCTGTCGGTGCTCACGGGCACGCGGGTGGCGGGGGTGCGCAGGCGCGGCAAGCACCTGATCGTGGAGACGGACGGCGGGCCAGCCGAGCCGCTGGCGTTGTTGATCCACCTGATGTCGGCGGGGCGCCTGCAGCTATATGACAAGCACGCCGGCCCGCGCGACCGCACGTCGCGGCTGCTGGTGCGCTTGGCCGACGGCCGCGAGCTGCGCCTGCGCGAGTTCGGCTCCAAGCAGGCGGCGTGGGTGAAGCTGCTGCGGGCCGCGGAGCTCGAGCAGGAGGACGCGCTCGCGACGCTGGGGCCGGAAGCGTGGCCCGACCCGGGCAGCCCGGCGCGGTTGAAGGGGCTGTTGGACGCGCCACGGCCGCTGCACACGCTGCTGCGCGACCAGCGCACGATCGCCGGCATCGGGCGCTCGTGGGTCGATGAGATCCTGTGGCAGGCGCGGCTGTCGCCATACAAGCGCGGCGCGGACCTCACCGAGAAGGAGGCGGGCGATCTGCGCAACGCGATCGTGGAGAAGCTCGACGGCGCGATCACGCACTACGAGCGGACGATCACCCTGCCGATCCCCGACAAGCTGCCGCTGCCGCTGCAGGTCCACCGCCACGAGGGCGAGCCGTGCCCGCGCTGTGACGCCACGCTGCGAGCGGTGCACTTCGAGGACTACGTGATCGCGTACTGCCCCGCCTGCCAGACCGAGGGGCGCGTGCTCAAGGACCGCAGGCTTTCGCGGTTGCTGCGGTGACGTCCCAAGATTGGGGCTATCAGTCGTCCGCCGGCAACATGGTGAAGGCTCTGCCCTGAAGAGGTCTGACGACGCGGAAGTGTCGTTCGTCGAAGCTGACGATACGCGTGGTTCGGTAGCGGTGCGCGAGCACCACGATCGAGCAGTCGGCGAGCCCGAGTTTGAGATCGGCGCGGCGCGCGTCGATGTCTTGCACGGTGGCGTAGTCCTCGTGCCGGGGTGATCATCATGTAGCGAGCTTTATGGTCCCCTCGCCTCTCTAAAGTGTTGACGGTATAGCTTTAGAGACGCTAGGGTTAGCTCGTGGACTTGGCCGACTACGCATCGACGCCTTTTGGTGAGGCGCGCCGCACGCCAGGACGCCATGGGTACGTGGCCTACTTCCCGGCGTCAATCCCGCGCACGATTGATCTGCCGGCGTCGATGATCAAGCTGCTCGCGGACGCGGAGGCGTCCCTGGGACAGCTTGCGGGTGTTGGGCAACTCGTGCCCAACCCACACCTGCTGATTCGGCCTTATCTCCTGCGCGAGGCGCTTTCTTCGACACGCATAGAGGGTACGCAGGCTTCGCTGGCGGATGTCTTTGAGGCGGAGGCGAGTGGGGAGGCGCCGAACGCGGATGTCGAGGAGGTGCTCAATTACATCGCGGCTCTTGAATGGGGCCTCGACCGGATGGGTGAGCTTCCGCTTGGTGTTCGTCTCATCCGGGAGATCCATCGGAGGCTGCTCTCGGGTGTGCGCGGCCGCGAGCGGATGCCAGGCGAGTTCCGCACCACCCAGAACTGGGTAGGAGGGAGTGGCTCGACAATCGAGACCGCTCGCTTCGTGCCCCCGCCCCCTACGGAGCTCCCCGAACTGTTGGCCGACTGGGAGCGCTATGCGCATGAGGCCACGGAGGCCCCGGTGCTGGTTCGGAATGCGTTGCTTCACTACCAGTTTGAGACTCTGCACCCGTTCCTCGATGGGAATGGGCGGATCGGTCGCCTGCTCTCCGTCTTCCTGCTTGTCGCGCATGGCCGTCTCCCGGCTCCGCTGCTCTACCTGAGCGCGTACCTAGAGCGGGACCGATCGCGGTACTACGAGGCGCTTCAGAGGGTGCGCGAGTGTGGCGATTCGCTGCCTTGGGTTGAACTCTTTCTGACTGCTGTCCACTCGCAGGCAGCGGATGCTGTTCTGCGCGCGCAGCGTATCGTCGAGTTGCGTGAGCGCTATCGCCTGTCAGCGTCGGCGATCACATCGAGCAACGCGATGATGCTGGTCGACCTCGTATGCGAGACGCCGATTGTCTCCTCACGCGCCGTTGAGGACAGGCTGGGCGTTACCCGCCCGACAGCGTTGAAGCTATTGCGCCAGCTAGAGGAGGTCGGCGTGCTTCAGGAGGGAAGCTCGGGTCCACGTGGGCAGCGCCGATATCTCGCAAGGGAGCTAATGGCGGCGGTCAGTGAGGAAGGCTGAAACGCCGTGGGCGCTGGACGCCGCGGAGGAGCCCAGGCGAACGTCCGGCTACGATCCACCCCATGATCGAACCAGGACAAAACGCCCCCGACTTCGAGCTTCCCGACCAGGACGGCCGCCCGGTCAAGCTCTCAGACTTCCGCGGCCAGCCGGTGGTCGTCTACTTCTACCCCAAGGCCGACACTCCCGGCTGCACCACCCAGGCGTGTGGCGTGCGTGATCGCCGCGCGGATTACGTCGAGGCGGGCGCGGTCGTGCTGGGCATATCGCCCGACAAGGTCGCGAAGGTGAAGAAATTCCACGACAAGCAGGCGCTCAACTTCGCGCTGCTCGCGGACGATGGGCACGCGGTCGCGGACACGTACGGCGTGTGGGTTGAGAAGTCGATGTACGGCAAAACGTATTTCGGCAACGAGCGCACCACGTTCGTGATCGACCCCGAGGGGAAGGTGGCGGAGGTGCTGCGCAAGGTCAAGCCGGCCGAGCACGACGAGCTGGTGCTGAAGGCGTTGCGGGACGCTGGGCCCACCGTGGTGTAGAGGCCATCGAGCGCGCCGGTGCGGCGAGCGGTGCCGTCCGTTCGCGGGCGGGGGTAGAGTGGACGTTGTGACAACGGATGCGATAGGCACGCGCGTGCGCCGTCTGGCCCGTCCGCACGCTTCCGGGGGGATGGTGATCGAGCGCTCGGTGATCCTCGCGGAGGGCTCCGACTCGGCCGCGATCCTGAGCTGGATCGTCGACCACGACGGTGTGGCGGACTCCACCGTCGCAACAGCACGCAGCAGCGGCCTGCACGGGGCGCGCGCGAACGTCGGCGTGGGGGCGGAGCCGGCTCGTCGGTTCGTGTTGCCGGCGCGCGCGTTCGAGTGATCGCGCAGATCGGCTGAGGCCATGAGGTTGGTTCATGGCCTGGGAGTGTTCATTCCCCTCGCGCTGGTCCTCGATCTCGCGGGCGCGTCTCCCTCGCTGGTGTTCGCGACGTCCGCCCTGGGAGTGGTGCCGACGGCGGCGGTGATGAGCGAGGCGACCGAGCAGCTCGCCGCGCGCGCGGGCCCCGGCATCGGGGGTCTCGTGAACGTGACGTTCGGCAACGCGCCCGAGCTGATCATCGCGATCTTCGCGCTCGCCAACGGTCTGCAGGAGGTCGTCAAGGCGTCGCTCGTGGGCTCGATCGTGGGCAACGCGCTGCTGGTGCTTGGCGCGGCGATGCTGGCGGGCGGCTGGAGGCGCACGGTGCAGAGCTTCGATCGCACCGCCGCGCAGGCGCAGACTGGGATGCTGCTGCTGACCGTCGTCGCGCTCGCCTTGCCGTCGCTGCTCGCGCTCGCCCACCACGCGAGCCTGCCTCGCGTGAGCGAGGTGCGCCACGTGTTCGGCGGCGAGATCGAACAGGTGTCGGTGGCGGTCGCCGTCGTGCTGATCGCCACATACGTCGCCGGCCTGTTCTTCTCGTTGAGGACCCATCGCGACCTGTTCAACCCGACCGGCGGCGAGGAGCACTCAAGCGACGTGTGGTCGCTGCGTCGATCGGTCGGCACGCTCGCCGTCGCGGGTGCGCTCGTGGCGCTCATGAGCGACGTGCTGGTGGGGTCGATCGAGCACGCCTCGCGCGACATCGGCCTGTCGCAGTTCTTCGTGGGCGCGTTCGTCGTGGCGATCGTGGGCAACGCGGCAGAGCACTACGTGGCGGTGGTCGCGGCGGCGAAGGACAAGATGGATCTGGCGGTCAACATCGCGATCGGATCCGCCGCGCAGATCGGCCTGTTCGTGGCGCCCGTGCTGGTGCTGCTGTCCTTCGCGTTCGGCCCGTCGCCGATGTCGCTGGTGTTCAACGCGTATGAGATCGCGGCGCTGCTCGCGGCGGGGCTGATCGCGACGGCGCTCGTGTCCGACGGCGAGTCCACGTGGTTCGAGGGCGTGCAGCTGCTCGCCCTGTACGCGGTGATCGGCGTGGTGTTCTTCGCCGCTTGACGCTCGCGCGAGCGACCTCGTCCGCTCGCGCGCCGGCCGGCGGGGCTATATAACAGGGCGCATGACAACACTCAGCACGTACGCCCTGGCCGACGGCATCGCCACGATCACGATGGACGACGGCAACGTGAATGCTCTGTCCTCGGAGATGCTCGCGGATGTGGCCTCACAGTTCGATCGCGCGCAGGCGGACGAGGCGGTGGTGGTGCTGGGAGGCAGGGCACAGACGTTCAGCGCGGGCTTCGACCTGCGCTGCGAGGCGGAGCGCTGGCCGGAGATGCTCGCCGCCGGCGCCCGGCTCGCGGAGCGGATCATGACGTTCCCGCGGCCGGTGGTGGTGGCGTGCAACGGCAACGCGATCGCCATGGGCGGCTTTCTGCTGCTGTGCGCGGATCATCGCGTGGGCGTGCAGGGAGCCTTCCGGATCGGCCTGAACGAGGTCGCCATCGGCCTGACGGTCCCGTGGTTCGGCATCGAGATCGCGCGTCACCGGCTGACGGCGCCGTACTTCGATCGTTGCACCGTCACGGGCGCGATGCTCGGTCCGGAGGAGGCGAGGGAAGCGGGCTTCCTCGATCAGGTGGTGGCGCCGGAGGATCTGGATGTGACGGCGCTCGAGGTGGCGAGGACGCTCGCGGGCGTGAACCCCACGGCTCACGCCGCGACGAAGTTGCGTGTGCGCGAGCGCGCGATCGAGGGCGTGCGCGACGGCATCGAGCGGATCACGGGCACGGGCCGAGAGTGGTGAGGCGTAGGGCTATACGCCGACGCTTCGCTCGGCAAGCGCCTTGAACGTGAGCAGCTGCTTGCGCATCATCACCAGATCGCCCACGGCCAGCGCGCGGCCCACGAGCGCCGATCCCACGCGGCCGCCGGGGGGTTCGAAGAGCACGCGCGCGATCAGGCGGGTCCGACGGTCATCGACAGCGAGCGTCGCGTAGGTCACCGCCGTGCGGCGACTGAGCAGCGTGAGGTGCTCCATCTCCACGAACGACACCAGCTTGAAGATGGTCATGAAGCGCTGACCCACCTCCAGACGCTCGGCGTGAGGGGTGAGCTCGCGCGGGCTTTTGCGGCCGAAGTTGTCGATCAGGTCGTAGCTGTACGGGGCTAGCTTCAGCTGGCACAGCCAGCGGTACACGCTCGCCACGGGCGCGTCGATCGACACGGCGCGGTGCAGCCGAACGGGTACGTCGGGGAGCAGCGCGTCGCACGCCAGCGGCATCGCGCGCTCCTGCGAGCTCGCGCCCCAGTTCGAGCCCGCGCTCATGCGCGGCTGGCGACGTCGCGCAGCATGCGCCGCACGAGCAGTTTGTGTGCGCCGCTGCCGATCACCAGCGCGCGGTAGGCGCGGCCCGCCAGGCCCGGGAACTCCGCCCATGTCTGCGCGCGCAGCGTGCTGTGCTCGGCGTCCGCGGCGTCGATCTCGAACACCAGCGCGTAGCTGGAGAACCGGTGTCGGCCGGACAGCGCCAGGCGCTCGGGCGGGTTGATCTCCGAGATCGAGAAACCGGGCAGCGCATCGTCTACGTGCAGCGCTCCCCGCCAGTCGCCACGCGACTCGTCGGGTGTGAGGTTCAGCAGCATCCGCACCGGCGTCGGCGCGGCGCTCCCGAGCGTGGCGCGCAACATCGCCACGAGCGCCTCCCACACTCGCTCGCGCGGGGCCGGGATCGCCAGTACGTGCTCGTCGACATATGGAAGCTGTTCCACATCGACAACGTACTCCCGCCCGCTGTCACGTGTGCGCTCGCGGATGCGACGCCGCCGTGGTGGGGCGCGGCATCCGCGGCATCTGCCGCTCAGGCCGACGGCAGCGCACGTGCGAGCGTGGCCGCCAGCTCCTCGATCGACGCTCCGTCGAGTGCGCCGTCGCGCTTCACGCGCCTGCCCAAAGCGCGGCGTGAGAGCAGCAGATGTCCCCGCAGCTTCTGCGCTCCAAACAGCGGCAGATCCGCTCGCAGGAAGCACAACACGCCCGTCACGGCGACGTCCTCGTGACCGTTGGCGGCGAGGACGTTGCGCACCGCGGCGGTCTGACGGTCGAGACCGTCGATGAACTTCGTGCGGTCGTAGCCGCTGATCTTCAGTTTCGCGTTGCCGAACATGGGGTCTGAGATCCGCACCTTGCCTTTGACGTTCTTCGCGTCGATCACGAACACGCCACACGGGACGATGGCGAGATGGTCGATGTTGCCGCGCCCGCCGGGCATGCGGCGATCGTGCAGGAGAATCGCCGGGCGGCCCGCGGTCGTCCGTTCGAGCCACGCGGCCAGCCGCTCCTCGCCGGACTGGCCGATGCGAAATGATGCCTCGTGTTTGGGTGCGCCTCGCAGCGCCAGCAGCAGGCCGCCGATGTGCGGGTGGGCACGGCGGGTGCGGTCTTCGCGGTTGCGTTTGCGCCGCTGGTGCTCGCGCGCGACGCTCGCGCCAGCGTGGCCACGATCGAGCTCCGGCACCGGCCCGGCGGTCCCCGGCGGCTGTGCGATCAGCCTCCAGCAGGGCTCGCAGACGACCCTGAGCGCAGGCGCGTCCCACCACGCCTGCGCCCCTTGGGCCAGCCGCACGTTGCACACGCAGCAGTTGTCTTCTCGGCGCAGTTTCAACATTCGAGACGTCATGACACACCCTCTCGTCACGTGGGTGCAGCGACTTTAGGAACGTGCCGTGTTGGTACGCTCGATTGGGTGAAGGGCGCCATCAGCGTCGCCCTATCCTTGACCTCATGGCTGATCCCGACCAGGACATCGCGTTCGCGACGATCGAGCGCGACGGCGCGGAGCGCTTCCAGGCGCTGCGGCGCGAACTGGGCGTCACGTCCTTCGGCATCAACGCGCTCACGCTCGCGCCTGGCCAGCGCGGGCGCATCCACGCCCACGAGCACCAGGAGGAGGTCTACCTCGTGCTCGAGGGCGAGCTGACGCTCGTGGTCGAGGGGGCCGAGCACGTGCTCGGTGCCGATCGCCTCGCGCGCGTCGCCCCGAGCGTGCGTCGACAGCTCGTCAACGCCGGGTCGAGCAAGCTCGTCCTGCTCGCGCTCGGCGGCTCCGGCGAGCACGTCGGTCGCGACGGTCGCGCGTGGGCCTCGTGGGAGGAAGACGGCCCTGGGCGACCGCCACAGGAGATCCCGCTGCCGGAGGACCTGCCCGCGAGCTGACCTCGAGCCTCGCGCCGCGAAATCAGGCGTTGCTCGCGGCGTCCGGCCGCGTCATCCCACCCACGAGCAGTCCCGAGCCGAGATGCGCGCCGAGCACCGGCCCGACCTCCGTGCAGAACAGCGGGCCAGAGTCGAACAGCGCCGTGCCCTCCGCCACCAGCAGCTCCGCGTCCGCGCTCGACTGGGCGTGCTGCACGATCCAGTCGCTCGCTCCGCGCGCGTGCAGCTCGTGCAGGTAGGCGACCATCCGCTCCATCGCGCGGCGGTGCGTGCGCACACGGCCCACGGGCGCGATCTCCGTGCCGAACGTCAGGATCGGCTTGATCTGCAGCGCCGTTCCCACCATCGCCTGCGCCGCGCCGATCCTGCCGCCCTTGCGCAGGTACTCCAGCGTGTCCAAGCAGAACCAGATGTCGAGGCTCTCCCGGCCGCGCGCGACCGCGGCCACGATCTCCTCGAGCGTCGCGCCCTGCGCGGCGACGCCCGCTGCAAGCAGCACCATGCAACCCAGGCCGCCCGCGCCCGTCTGCCCGTCGAGCACCCGCACCGTCCCCGGCTGCCCCTCCTGCGCCAGCAGCCGCGCCGCTTCGTTCGCGCTCTCGCACGTGCCCGACAGCCCCGCCGCGATGTGGATCGACAGCACGTCGCGGCCGGCGGCCACCAACGGGCGGTAGCACTCCAGGAAATCCCCCACAGACGGCTGGGAGGTAGTGGGCAGCTGCGGCGAGGCCTTCAGGCGCGCGTAGAAGTCGTCCAGGTCCGTGTACTCGTGCTCGGGGCGCAGATCGCCGTCCCAGCCCACGTACAGGCTCACCCGATGTATGCCCCAGCGCTCCGCCAGCGCGTCGGGAAGGTACGTGGTGCTGTCGGTCACGACGGCCACCCCGCGGCTTGCGCTCGAGCGATCATCAATATCAACAGCAGTCACGCCGCTGAAGCCTACGGGGCGCGAATGTTGCGCGCTCAGCGGATCAGACGCTCCATCCGCGCAGCCTGCACCGTTTCGCTCAGCGTCTGCGCCGCGTCGTGCTTCGGGCGCCAGCGCAGCTCCCGCCGCGCCTTCGCCGCGCTCATGATCACCGGCTCGCGAAACGCCGCGATCCACTGCGCCTGCGCCGGCAGGAAGCCCAGACGCGCGACCATCTCCGCCGCCGCGTCCACCGCCAGCTCCGGCACCGGGATCGAGTACCAGCCCAGCTCCTGCGCGAGCAGCTTCACCGTCATCTCCCCGGGCCCCGCGAGGTTGTACACGCCCGGCTCGCCGCGGCCCAGCACCGCCGCGCGCATCGCGCTCGCCACGTCGTCGTGATGCACCAGCTGGAACGGCACACCCGGGTCCGGCAACACCGGCCTGAGCATCGGCAGGCCCTCCAGCAGGCTCAGCACCGGCCCCGGCAGGCGCCCCGAGATCTGCGTGTAGGGCAGGCTGTCGATCAACAGCGGCGCGTGCGGCCCAGCGACGATGCACGGGCGGAACACGTACGCATCGGTGGGGGTGGGGTGCAGCACGTCCGCCAGCAGCTCCTCCACCTCGGCCTTCTGCGCGGAGTAGTAGTGCGCCGCCGTGCCGCGCGCCGGCACCTCCTCCGTCAGCGGCTGCGGGTTGTCCTCGTGGAAGCCGTACGCCGCCACCGAAGACGCGTACACAACCCGCTTCACCCCTGCTTCCGCGGCCGCCACGAACACGTTGCGCGAGCCCTCCAGGTTCACCCTGCGGCTCTCCCGCGCGCCGCCCATGATGATGAACGCCAGATGCACCACCACGTCCGCTTCCTCCACCAGCTCCGCCACGCGTCTGCGGTCCAGCACGTCGCCGCGCCGATAGGACACCTTCTTCCAGCCTCGCGCCCGCGGATCGAACGGGCGCCGCGCCATCCCCACGATGCGCGCCACCTCGCGCGAGCGCTCCAGCGCCGCCACCACCGCCTTGCCGATCTCGCCCGTGGGGCCCGTCACCGCCACGGTGAGGCCTTTCTCTGAGCTCGCGCGCGAGGCCATGCGCTCTTTGTAGCGCATCCGCCGCGAGCCGCTCGGCGGTCGATCCGGATTCGTCAGCCGCGCGGCGAGCGACGAACGCCACGTGAGCGGGTAGGTAGTGCGCGTGCACCGCTTCACGCTCGGGGGCGTCCTGCTGGTTGCGAGCGCGCTCGCGCTCGACTCCGCGGGCGCCCACGCGGCGATCGCGCAGGCGTGGTCGCCGTTCGTGCTCGTCGCGGGGCTGCTGCTCGTCGGCATGGTCGCGGGCGCCGACGGCCTGTTCGACGCCGCCGCCGCGCGCCTCGTCGCGCTCGTCTCCTCGCCCGCTGCGCTGCTGCTCGCATGCCTCGCGCTCGTCGCGGCGGTCACCGCGCTGCTCAACCTCGACACGTCCGTCGTGTTCCTCACGCCCGTGCTCGTCAAGACCGCACAGCGCCGGGGCCTCCACGTGGCGCCGTTTCTGTACGGCAGCGTGTTCATGGCGAACGCCAGCTCGCTGTTCCTGCCCGGCTCCAACCTCACCAACCTGCTCGTCCTCTCCCAGGAGCACCTGTCCGGCGCGGCGTTCTTCGCGCGCATGCTCCCCGCGGCGCTCGCCGCGACGGGGATCACCGCGGTGGGGCTCCTGCTGATCCACCGCCGCGCGCTCGCGCCCGTGGGGGTGGCGCCGCAGATGGCGCAGCCGCCGGCTGCGCTGCGGCTCGGCGTCGGCCTCTGGGGCACGCTGCTCGCCGCCGCGCTCGTCGTGAACCTCGCCAACGCCGCCCTGCCCGTGTTCGCGCTGGGCCTCGCGATGCTGGTTCTGCGCGCACGCCAGGGACGCGTACGCTGGGGCGAAGGCCTATCGCGACTCGGCGTGCCCGTGCTGCTCGGGCTGTTCGGCGTCGCCGTCGCGCTCGGCACGCTCGCGCGCGCCGGCTCGTTCCCCGCCGAGCAGATGCACCACGCAGACGCGCCGCTCACCGCCCTGATCGCCGCGCTGTCGAGCGTGCTCGTCAACAACCTGCCCGCGGCGGCGCTGCTGTCCTCCAGCCACCCCGTCCACGTGGGAGCGCTTCTGCTCGGCCTCAACATCGGTCCCAACCTCGCCGTCAGCGGCTCGCTCGCGGTGCTGCTGTGGTGGCGCGCCGCGCTCGCCAGTGGCGCCACGCCCTCTGCGCTCGCGTACTCGCGCCAGGGTCTCGTGCTCGCGCCGCTCGCGTTGCTCGGCGCGCTCGCGCTCGCGCCGGGCTGGTCGTAGGACTTCCCCGATCGCAGCGCTCAGCGCCTGGGTCCGGCTGCCCCTAGGCTTGGTCGCTGTGCCGCAGCTCGCCGCGTCGACCTCCCTCGGGGAGAGCATCCGCTCGTTCTTCGACGCGGTCGGCAAGTTCTTCTCCGACCTCGCCGCCGTGCACTGGCTTCCATTGCTGCTAGGGCTCGCGTTCTTCGGGCTCAACCTCACGCTGCGCTCGCGCGCGTTCTTCCACAGCCTGCGCGCCGCCTACCCCGCCGTGCGCTTCCAGTGGCGTCGCGTGTGGGGGGCTTACTTCGCGGCGGTGGGCTTCAACAACGTCGTGCCCGCGCGCGGCGGCGACGTGATCAAGCTGTTCCTCACGCGCTCTTCGATCCCCGGCTCGCGCTACCCCACGGTCGCCGCGGCGTTCTTCGTCGAGTCGATCTTCGACGCGAGCGTCGGCGTGTTGGTGATGGTCTTCGCCTTCACCCAGGGCGTCTTTCCCAAGCCGCCCGACTTCGCCAAATTGAGCTCCTTCGACATCTCCTACCTGGCCGAGCACTTCCGCCTCACGCTGTTTCTCATCACGCTCCTCGGCGTGCTCGGGCTGCTCGCGTTCGCGCTGCTGTCCGTGCGCGTGCAGGCGTTCTGGGCGCGCGTGCGCCAGGGCGTCACCATCCTCACCGACCGGCGGCGCTACGTGCGCGAGGTCGCCTCGCTGCAGGTGCTCGCGTGGCTGTGCCGCTTCGGCGCGTTCTGGTTTCTGCTCGACGCGTTCCGCGTGGGCGGCTCCGTCAGGAACGTGCTGCTCGTGTTCGCCGTCAACCAGGTCGCCGGCGCGGTGCCGTTCACGCCCGGTGGCGCCGGCGTGCAGCAGGCGCTGCTCGTGAAGGTGTTCGCCGCCAGCGCCGCCGGCGAGGTGGTCGCCGCCTACTCCGTCGGTCAGCAGATCGCCATCGCCGCGTTCACCGCGCTCACGGGCCTCGGCGCGATCGTGTTCATCTTCCGCTTCCGCTCCTTCAAGGAGGTGCTGCACGCGGGTCGCGCCTCGCGCGACGCCGAGCGAGCCGCGGAGCGCGCGGGCGTGTACTGATCCACAGGCGCGCTCAGGGCGGCGCGGCCGGCCGGCTGGGCTACTGAAGGCCCTCGCGCGCCTCGCGCACGAGCGCCACCGCCTCGGGGAACACGTGCGCGATCACCGTCCTGATCTGCTCCGCCTGCGCGTCCGCGTTGCCCTGCACGTTGATCCGCTGCACCGCCGCGACCGTCATGTCCACCGCGAGCTTGATCGCGTTGTCCGCCCACACCAGGCGCTGGTTGCCCTGCATCTGTTCCGCGAACTCCGCCAGGCGTCGCTGCAGCTCCTCGGGATCGCCGAACATGTCTCCCAGTCCGCCACTGTCCATGCTCGCATCATAGACTCCCCTGCTCGTGCCCAGCGCAGCTGAGATACGCCAGCAGGTGGAGAGCGAGTCCGAGCGGCGCGGGCGTCTCGCGGTGCCCGCGTTCGCGGGCGGGTTCCTGTACGTGCTCAGCGCGATCGTCATCTACGGCACGCTCAAAGGCGCGCCCAAGGTGGGGCTCGTGGAAGCTCTCACCCCAGCCCTTTCAGGGGTCTCCGAACCGTCCGTCAGCCCGCGCACCTCGGAGGTCAAATTCATCAGCCACCACGCGTTCAGCCTGATCGTCGGCAGCATGCTCGCGGCGATCGCCGTCGGCGTACTCACGCTGATCGCGCTGCTGCTCCTGGACGCCACACGCTTCCGGCGTCCCGCGACGTGGTCGGCCGCGCGCCCGCTCGTCCTGTTCGGTGGTCTCGCCGTCGCGCTCGTGAGCCTGACCCACCAGGTCGTCAGCGCGTTCGAGACGCACGACTTCGCCGTCGGGCACGACCACTCCAACCACGCCGTCGACCAGGCGCTCACCGAAGGAGCGCTCAACATGGTCCTCCAGTACCTCGCGCTGCTTGGGGGTCTAGCGCTCGCCGTGGGTCTGATCGCCACGATGGTCAACGCGCTGCGCACCGGCCTGCTGCCGCGCTGGATGGTCGTGCTCGGGGTCTTCGGCGGCCTGATCATCCTCCTGCCGATCGGGGGCGGGGAGTTGCAGGTGGTGCCGGCGCTGTGGATGGTGATGATGGGCATCCTCTACGCCGGGCGCTGGCCCAACGAAGAGCCGCCCGCGTGGGCCGCCGGCGAGGCGCGGCCGTGGGCGTCTCCCGCGCAGCAGCGCGCCGCGAAGGAAAGCGGCGTTGTGGCGGCGCCGGCGCCCGCGCTGCCGGCCCAGGCCGGCACGTCGCGCAAGCGCCGCAAACGCCGCTGAGAACTCCGCGCCGGCGTTGTAGAGTCGGGTCATGAGCCTTGGCGCAGGAGAGGAGCTGAGCGGGGAGGAGCTCGACGATCGCCTCGCGTCGCTGCTGGAGGTCGAGAGGTTCGACCCTCCCGCGGCGTTCGCCGAGAACGCGCTGCTGAGCGACCCCGAGGTGTACGAGCGCGCCGCCGCGGACCCGCAGGCGTGGTGGGCCGGCCAGGCCGAGCGGCTCGACTGGTTTCAGAAGTGGACGCGCGTGCTGGACGACGATGACCCGCCGTTCTACAAGTGGTTCACCGGTGGCACGCTCAACGTCTCCTACAACTGCCTCGACCGGCATGTGATCGCCGGACGCGGCGAGCGCGTCGCGTTTCACTGGCGCGGGGAGGAGGGACAGGAGCGTGACATCACCTACGCGCAGCTGCTCGCCGAGGTCGAACGGTGCGCGAGCGCGCTCAAGGACCTGGGCGTGCGCAGCGGCGACGTGGTGGGGATCTACCTGCCGATGATCCCCGAGGTGGTCGTGGCGATGCTCGCGTGCGCGCGCATCGGCGCGCCGCACAACGTCGTCTTCGGCGGCTTCTCCGCCGAGGCGGTGCGCGAGCGGATGGAGTTCTCGGAGGCGAAGGTGCTCATCACCGTGGACGGCGCCGCGCGCAAGGGCAAGACCGCGCCCGTGAAGGACCGCGTGGACGAGGTCATGGGCGACCTGGAGACGCTCGAGAAGATCGTCGTCGTGCGCAGCAAGGGCACGCCGTGTGAGATGCGCGAGGGCCGCGACGTGTTCTACGAGGACATCCTCGCCGCCGCCGCCGGGCGGGCGGGCTCGAGTTGTCCCGCGGAGCCGCTCGACGCGGAGCACCCGCTGTACATCCTCTACACCTCCGGCTCCACCGCTAAGCCCAAGGGCATCCTGCACACGACCGGCGGTTACCTCACGGGCGTCTCCGCGACGCACCGCCAGGTATTCGACCTGAAGGCCGACAGCGACGTGTACTGGTGCGCCGCCGACGTCGGCTGGGTCACGGGCCACTCCTACATCGTCTACGGCCCGCTGTGCAACGGCGCCACGTCGGTGATGTGGGAGGGCGCGCCCGACTACCCCAGCAAGGGCATCTGGTGGGAGATCGTCGAGCGCTACGGCGTCACCATCCTCTACTGCGCGCCCACCGCCATCCGTGCGTGCATCAAGTGGGGCCTTCAGTGGCCCCAGCAGCACGACCTCTCCACGCTGCGCCTGCTCGGGTCGGTCGGCGAGCCGATCAACCCCAAGGCGTGGCTCTGGTACCACGAGGTGATCGGCGGCGGGCGCTGCCCGATCGTGGACACGTGGTGGCAGACGGAGACCGGCGCGATCATGATCTCCCCGCTGCCCGGCATCACCGCCACGAAGCCCGGCTCCGCCACGCAGCCGTTCCCGGGCGTGTTCGCCGAAGTGCTCGACGAGTCCACCGGTGAGCGTGTCGAGGAGGGGCAGGGCCTGCTCGTGCTCACGCACCCGTGGCCGTCGATGCTGCGCACCCTCTACCGCGAGGAGGAGCGCTTCATCGACACGTACTTCAAGCGCTTCGGCAACGAGACCTACCTCGTGGGCGACGCCGCCCGCCGCGACCGCGACGGCTACTTCTGGGTGATCGGGCGCATCGACGACGTCGTCAACGTCTCCGGTCACCGCCTCTCCACCGCCGAGGTGGAGTCCGCGATCGTCGCGCACGTCGACGTCGCAGAGGCCGCCGTGATCGGCCAGCACGACGAGGACACGGGACAGGCGATCGTCGCGTTCGTGACGCTGCAGGGCGAGAAGGATGGCGATGAGGACACCGTCGAGGGCATCCGCGCGACCGTCGCCGAGCGGATCGGCAAGTTCGCCCGGCCGAAGCGCATCATCTGGGCGGAGGATCTCCCCAAGACGCGTTCGGGGAAGATCATGCGCCGGCTGCTGCGCGACATCGCCGAGGGGCGCGCGCTCGGCGACGTGACCACGCTTCGCGACCCGGCTGTGATGGAGCAGTTGGAGGGGCGCGTGAAGGAGATGCAGGCGCAGGAGGACTGAGGACGTCGTCGCTCCTCAGGGGGCGAGACAACACGCCACCAACAAATCCTCATAAATAAGATCGAGATTATGCTATTTGTTGTTCCTCCACCCCAAACCAAGGAGGCAGCAACATGTCGATCACATCCAGTTCAACATCGAGATTCCGCTCGCTCAGGCGGGCACTCGCGCTGATCGCAATCGCGGCGCTCGCCTCGGGCGTCGCCGCCGCGCAGGCGAGCGGCCCGCCGCCCGTGTCGATCCTCTCCTCGTGGCCGAATATCGGTCCGGGAGACATCTTCATCACGCCCACGGGCGACACGAGCACGTACGCCAACGGCCCGGAGATCCTCGACAGCCACGGCAACGTGGTGTGGTTCCACGAGATCCCCCAGGGCCAGACCGCGGCTGACTTCCGCACCCAGATCTACCACGGCCGGCGCGTGCTGACCTGGTGGCAGGGGACCGGTCTCGGCGGTCTGGCCAAAGGCACGGACTACATCTACAACGACCACTACCAGCAGATCGCCACGGTCAACGCGGGCAACGGGCTGAGCGCCGACGGCCACGAGTTTCTGATCACGCCTCACAACACCGCGCTGATCCTCTCCTACACCACCGCCACCGCGGACCTCACCTCGATCGGCGGACCGTCAAACCAGACGGTCGTCGACGGCGTGGTCCAGGAGGTCGACATCGCCACCGGCAAGGTGCTGTTCGCGTGGAACAGCGCGGAGCACGTTCCGTACGGCCAGAGCGAGCAGCCGCTGCCCGCCTCGGCGAGCACGCCGTGGGACTGGTTCCACATCAACGCCGTGCACCTCGACACCAACGGCAACCTGCTCATCGACGCCCGCAACACGTGGACCACGTACGAGGTGAGCCCGCTCAGCGGCAAGATCCTCTGGCAGTTGGGTGGCAAGGCCAGCAGCTTCACCGTGCAGGCAGCCCCCGGACAGGCGCTCGACAGCGCGGGCGAGATCTTCGCCTGGCAGCACGACCCCGAGGCGCTCGGCGACGGCCTGTACACGTTCTTCGACAACGAGTCGTCGGGGACGGCGCTGCTGCCCTCCAGCCGTGCGGTCACCGTGAGGCTGAACCCGCGCAACCACACCGCCACGCTGTTGGCGTCAGACGATCAGCCCGAGGGGCTGTCGGCTCCGTCGCAGGGCAACGCCCAGACGACGCGCGAGGGACACCTGTTCGTCGGCTGGGGGTCGCTGCCGTACATCTCGGAGTTCGACCGCTTCGGGCAGCTGGTCTTCAACGCGCAGTTTCCGGCCGGGGTGAACACCTATCGCGCCTACCTGCTGCCGTGGGGTCCGGGAAGCTCTGGCTTCTCAGGGCATCCGAAGGCCGTCGGTCGCCGCTGACACGAGCCTCTCGACTGCGGCTGGACGGGACGAGGGTCTCGTCCAGCCGCAGGAGATTCAGGTTCGTCCCTGCCCCATCGCGCGGCTGAGGCGGGTCGCTCCGCAGCCCGTCGGCCATCCTTCATAGACTGCCAGGCAGTGACTGCCACGAGCAACGGATTCAGCGCGGGGAACATCGTCGAGGCTCACGACCTCTGCCGCCGCTACGGCGAGGGCGAGGCCGCCGTGGACGCCCTGGCGGGCGTCACGCGTCGACTTCCCCGCGGGCCGCTTCGCGGCGATCATGGGCCCGTCGGGCTCGGGCAAGTCGACGCTCATGCACATCCTCGCCGGGCCTCGACCGGCCGACCTCGGGCGACGGTGCGCATCGCGGGCGTCGAGCTGACCGAGCTCGACGACAAGCGCGCTGACGCAGCTGCGCCGCGACCGGATCGGCTTCATCTTCCAGACCTTCAACCTGCTGCCGGTGCTGAACGCCGAAGAGAACATCCTGCTGCCGCTGTCGATCGCCGGGCGCAAGCCCGACCGCGAGTGGTTCGACCGGCTGATCGACACCGTCGGCATCCGCGACCGCCTCACGCACCGGCCCGCCGAGCTCTCCGGCGGCCAGCAGCAGCGCGTGGCGGTCGCGCGCGCGCTGATCTCGCGGCCCGTCGGTCGTGTTCGCCGACGAGCCCTCCGGCAACCTCGACTCGAAAGCCTCCGGCGACGTGCTCGACCTGCTGCGCCACGCCGTCGACGACTTCGGGCAGACCGTCGTGATGGTCACCCACGACGCCCACGCGGCCTCCTTCGCCGACCGCCTGCTGGTGCTCGCCGACGGGCGGATCGTGCACGACGGGGAAGCGGTCACGGCCGAGCAGGCGCTCGACCTGATGAAGTCCGTGGGCTGATGCTCAAGCTGGTCCTGCGAGGCTTCATGCAGCGCAAGCTGCGCGTGCTGCTCACCGGCATCGCGATCGCGCTCGGCGTCGCGCTGATGGCGGGCACCTACGTGCTCACGGACACGATCAACCAGTCCTTCGCCGGCGATCTTCCAGGTCGCCAACCGCGGCCACGACGTGGTCGTCACGCCGACCGCAGACGCTCGGGCCGCGAAACGCGCTCGCAGACCTCGCCGATCACCGACGCGATGCTCGCGCAGCGTGCGCGCGACGCCCGGGCGTGGCGCGAGGCCGCCGGGCGCGATCTTCACGCCCGGCGACGTTCCTCGACGTCCATCGCAAACGCCTGACGAACGGGCGGCGCGCCGGCGTTCGTCGCGGCGACGGTGCCGCACGCGCTTCGAGTCCTTCAAGCCGGTCGAGGGCCGCTTCCCGAGCGAGCGCCGAGCGAGGTCGCGATCGACGAGGCGACGGCCGAACGCGCGAACCTGAAGATCGGCCAGCAGATGATCGTCGCCGGCTCCGCGCCGGCGCGCGCGCTACACGATCGTCGGGCATCGTGAAGTTCGGCGGCGGCCAGTCCTTCGGCGGCGCCGGCGCGGCGATCCTCACGCCCGCCGAGGCGCAGCGCGTGGTCGGGCGAGCCGGGCCGCTTCGACCAGATCGACGTGGCCGCCGCAGCCCGGCGTCACGCCGGCGACGCTGCGCGACCGCATCCGCGCGGTGCTGCCGCGACACGGTCGACGTGCGCACCGGCGCCGCAGCAGGCGGCGAAGGACACCTCCGACCTGGAAGAGCAACCTCAGCTTCCTGCGCACGTTCCTGCTCGTCTTCGCCTACGTCGTCGCTGGTCGTCGGGCGCGTTCATCATCTTCAACACCTTCTCGATCACCGTCGCGCAGCGCACGCGCGAGTTCGGCCTGCTGCGCACGCTCGGCGCCTCGCGCACGCAGATCATGCGCTCGGTCGTCTTCGAAGGCCTGCTGCTGGGCGTCGTGCGGCGCGGTGCTCGGGCTGCTCGGCGGGATCGCGCTCGCGCCCGCGCTCGACCAGCTGTTCAAGGCCTTCGGCGCCGACCTGCCCGACAGCGGCACCGTGCTCGAGACCCGCACGATCGTCGTCTCGCTGCTCGTCGGCATCGATCGTGACGCGTGCTCGCCGGGCTCGCGCCCGGCGCTGCGCGCCACCCGCGTGCCGCCGCTGGCGGCGATGCGCGAGGGCGTCGAGATCCCGCCGCGGCCGCTGCCGACGCGGCGCGCGCTGATCGTCAGGTTCGGCATCCTGCTCGGTGCTCGCCGTGGGCTCCGCTGCGGTGGCGTCGTCAGGCGCGGCGCTGCTCGGCATCGATCGCGCTCGTCGATCGCGCTCGGCGATCGCTGCTCGCTCACGTGCGCCTGCGCCGGCGAGCGCCCGCGGCCGCGCTACCGGCTCGTCGCGCGGCGCTCGCGCGGGCGATCGGCGTGCTCGTGACGCTGGCGCGGGATCACCGGCCGCCTCGCGCGGGAGAACTCGATCCGCCAGCCCGGCCGCACGATGATCACGGCCGCCGCGCTCACCGTCGGGCCTCGCGCTCGTCACGTTCGTGGCGGTGCTCGCCGACGGCACCAAGGCGACGATCGACCAGGCCGTCAGCCGCTCCTTCGCGGGCGATCTGATCGTCGAGAACTCGCAGCGTCGGGCAACGAAGCAGGGCGATCCCGGCGCTCGTCGCGCCGGCGGTGCGCCGGGTGCCGGGCGTGGCGAGCGTCACGCCGATCGCCTTCACGCGTCGGGCGCCTGCGCGGGAGCTCGCAGCAACGCCACGATCACCGCGATCGACCCGAGCACGTTCGCGCGCGTCTACCGCGTCGAATGGAAGCAGGGCTCCAACGCGACGCTGCTCGCGCTCGGCGAACACGGCGGCACGGTCGCTGACCAAGGGCTACGCCGAACTCCCACCACCTGAAGGTCGGCCAGACGCATCTCGGTGCTCACGCCCACCGGCGCGCACGTCTCGCTGACGGTGCGCGGGCATCGCCAGCGACAACGCGCGCCTGCTCGGCGAACCTCACGATCACGCCTGCCGCTCGCGCGCGCGCGCGTTCGGCCAGCGCGAAGACGCGCTCGAACTTCGTCTCCTACGCGCCCGGCGCGACCAACGCGCAGGTGCAGCCGGCCGTCAACCGGCTGCTCGCGAGCCAGCTTCCCGCAGGCCCGCTCGCGCACCGCCGCGCAGTTCAAGCAGGACCAGGCCAACCAGATCAACACGCTGCTCGCGCTGATCTACGTGCTGCTCGCGCTGTCGGTGATCGTGTCGCTGTTCGGGATCGTCAACACGCTGATCCTCTCGATCTACGAGCGCACGCGCGAGCTCGGGATGATGCGCGCGATCGGCACCTCGCGCCGCCAGGTCCGCCAGATGATCCGCTACGAGTCGGTGATCACCGCGCTGATCGGCGGCGTGTTCGGGCTCGTGATCGGCGTCGTCGGGGCGGTGCTCGATCACGACGCTCGCGCTGTCGGGCTCGGGCTACGTGCAGTCGTTCCCGGTCGGCACGCTCGTGATCCTGCTGCTCGTCGTCGCGGCGCTCGCCGGCCTGCTCGCCGCGCAGCTGCCGGCGCGGCGCGCGGCGCGCCTGGACATGCTGCAGGCGCTCGCCGGCGAGTAGCGCCGGCGCGGTCGGAGGCTCGCGCCGGGCGGCAGCTAAGCTGCCGGGCGATGGCCGCCTCGCCACCTCCGAGCCCGAGCGACCCCGAGCTCCAGGCGACCGCCTGGGACCTCGAGCCGCTCGTCGACGGCGAGGGCGAGGAGGGCGTCGAGCCCCGCCTGGCCGAGGCGCTGAGCGCGCGCGAGGCCTTCGCCGCGCGCCACGCCGGGCAAGCTCGGAGAGCTCGACGGCGCCGGCCTGCGCGAGGCGATGGAGCGAGCTCGCGCGAGATCCACGAGCTGGTCGGCCGCGCCGGCTACTACGCGGCGCTGCGCTTCTCCACCGACACCGCCGATCCCGCCAACGGCGCGCTGCTGCAGCGCGTGCAGGAGCAGGAGACGGCGATCCAGACGACGCTGCTGTTCTTCGAGCTCGAGTGGGCCGCGCTCGCCGGACGAGCGCGCCGAGGAGCTGCTCGCCGGCGACGGCCTGGACTTCTGCCGCCACCACCTGCGCAACGTCCGCCGCTACCGCGACCACCTGCTCTCCGAGCCCGAGGAGAAGATCCTCGCCGAGAAGGTCGCTCACCGGCGCGAGCGCCTGGACGCGGCTGTTCGAGGAGCTCACCTCGGCGATCGAGGTCGAGCTGCCCGCGGCGCGACGGGCGACGGCGAGGCCGAGACGCGTCGCGCTCGACGTCGCGCTCAGCCGCCTGTCGCTCGCCGACCGCGAGGTGCGCCGCACGCACCGCCGAGGCGGTCACGGCGGCGCTCGCGCCCGGGCCTGCGCACGCGCGCCTACCTGTTCAACACGCTGCTCGCCGACAAGGCCACCGACGACCGCCTGCGCCGCTACCCGCACTGGCTGGCCGCGCGCAACCTCGCCAACGAGGCGAGCGACGAGTCGGTGCAGGCGCTGATCGAGGCGGTCCGCGGCGCGCTATGAGATCCCGCGCCGCTGGTACCGGCTGAAGGCGCAGCCTGCTCGGCGTCGAGCGGCTCGCCGACTACGACCGCATGGCGTCGGTCACCGAGGACGAGGTCGCCTTCCCCTTCTCCGCAGCGCGCGCGAGATCGTGCTCGACTGCTACTCGCTCCTTCTCGCCCGAGCTGGGCGACGCTCGCCAGGCGCTTCTTCGACGAGCGCCGGATCGACGCGCCGGTGCGCCCGGCCAAGCGCGGCGGCGCCTTCTGCGCGGCGGCCGTGCCGTCGGTGTTCCCCTACGTGCTGCTCAACTACACCTCGCGCCGGCGCGACGTGCTGACGCTCGCGCACGAGCTCGGCCACGGCGTCCACTTCGCGCTCGCCGCCCGCCAGGGCGATCTTCCACCAGCACACCCCGCTCACGCTCGCCGAGACCGCCTCGGTGTTCGGCGAGACGATCGTGTTCGGGCGGCTGCTCGAGGAGGACTCCGCGCCCGCCTCGCGCCTGGCGCTGCTCGCGGAGAACCTCGAGGACACGATCGCCACCGTCTTCCGCCAGGTCGCGATGAACCGCTTCGAGGATCTCGTGCACACCGCGCGGCGCGAGCGAGGGCGAGCTGTCGGTGGAGCGCTTCGGCGAGCTGTGGGCGGAGAGCCAGGAGCGAGATGCTCGGCGACTCGGTCGAGATCACCGACGGCTACCGCACGTGGTGGTCCTACATCCCGCACTTCATCGGCAGCCCCGGCTACGTCTACGCCTACGCCTACGGCCAGCTGCTCGCGCTGTCGGTCTACGAGCGCTACGAGCAGACCGGCGCGGAGCTCGTGCCGCGCTACCTGGAGCTGCTCGCCGCCGGCGGCTCGCGCAGCCCCGAGGAGCTCGGCGCGATCGTCGGCGTCGACCTCGCGGACCCGGGCTTCTGGGACGCCGGCCTCGACCTCGTCGAGCGCCAGCTCACCGACGCCGAAGCAGCCGCCGAGGCGGCAGGACGGGCGTAGGGCGAACGGTCGCGCGCGCGAGGGCGCGCCTGGTCGCGTCCCGCTGGGTCGAGACGCTCAGTGGAGTGTCCGTCAGTGGAAGTCCGGCGTGGAGTCGCTCGTGGCGTGGGGGACGCCCTGGGCGTCTCGCAGCACCAGGCGGACGAGGTAGTCGCCGCGTTCGGGCGGCACCGGCACCCAGAAGGTGCCCGAGAGCGACTCGTGCTCGACGGTCGGCTCGATGTGCGCAACGACCACATCACGCCACCACGGCCGTGGCAGCGCGCGCCCGCTGGCTTTGGCCAGGAGCGACCACTCCAGTATGGCCGCCTTGTGGGCGAACCCGTCGAGGTCGACCGTGTAGGCCACTTCCGCTCCGATCGGATACAGCCGCCGGTTGACGAGTTCGCCGCGCGAGTCGTTGAACAGCGCCGCCACCGCTTCTGCCGCCTTTTCGGGGTTGGGGTCGTATGTGAGCGTCTTGTCGATCTCCTGTGTGGCGCCGCAGAGCGAGGTGCAGGCCTTGGGGAGCACGAGGCGGGCCGGCTTGGGCTCCGCGCCTGTGGTCGGCAGGCTCGCTTCTTTCGAGGTCGAGGTGGGGCCTTTGCCTGCTTGGCCCGGAGAGGAGCCTTCCGCTTCCGGGGTGTGGATGTGCGACAGCGCCTCGACCACCGCGTTGACTTTGCTCGGCGACGCTCCGGTTCCTTCGGTCACGATCGCACCCTCCACCGAGCGGTAGGCCTGCCTTGGAGGTGAGGAGGTGGAGGCTTCGACCGGGGCTGTCCTCTGGATCGGAAAGGGGATCGCCGGTGTCTTCACGGTGATTTTCCCGCCGCGGTGCTTGACGTGGGTGTGCTGTGAGCCGTTTGTACGTCGGCCTTTGGTGACCGTCGATTGAGTGCGCGTCGCTTCTTTGGATGTCGTGCCAGTCGACGAGGTGGAGCTGGATTTGCCCGCTCCGCCGCTCGCTTTGGAGGAGGCTGATGTTTCGGGTGGTTCCGTCACCGTGCTCGTGGTCGGTTCGGGAGTGTTGCCGGCTCCTTCCCTCGGTTTGGACGTGACCGTGTGGATGGTCGTGTCATCGGCAGCCAGTTGGTAGACCGTCGCTGTCTTCCTGGGTGTGGGGGAGCCTTCGACGACGTTCTTCGGGTTCGAGCGCGCGTCGTACTCTTCGAGGCTCACTTCCGGATAGGCCAAGACGCTGGCGAAGCTGGCTTTCATCGTGTCCGAGGGCTTCGGCCAGAGCGCGTAAACGCTTCCGATCGCACCAGCCACGATGCCCACCGCGGTGAAAAACGCGAGCACGCGGCGCTGGGTGGTGTTCAGCACCTCCTTCAGCTTGCGACGCGAAGCCATACCCTCAACGCCCCTTCGGCGACTGGATCAGTCGATCCAACTATTGGAACGGCATCAGGCTACAGGACTCTTTCCAGGATGTCAAATCCTTGCTCAGAGCAGCCCGAGCGCGCTGCCGACGTGGCTGACGAGGTCGAACAGCGGCTGCGGGAAGACGCCGAAGAACAGCGTCGCCGCGCCCGCGACGATCGCCACGAAGACGACCTCGGGCTGCGGGCGTGAAAGCTCCTCGTCCAGCTCAGGCGATCCGCCGGCCAGCGCCGGCAGGCCCGTGCTCGCACCGACCTGCGAAGGCGAGGGCGCCTCGCGCATCCACATCGCGGCGATCACCGGCAGGTAGTAGCCGAGCGAGATCATCGAGCCGATCACGATCACCACTCCCAGCCAGGTGTACCCGCCTGAGACGGCGGCGTCGATCAGGTAGAACTTCCCGATGAAGCCCGCGGTCGCGGGGATGCCCGCGAGGCCGAGCATCGACAGCGTCATCGGCCACGCCAGCCACGGCCGCTCGCGTCCCAGTCCGGTCAGGGCCTGGACGCTGTCGCCGAGGCCGGTTTCGCGCTCGCGCGCGACGATCACGGCGAACGAGGCCATGTTCATCATCAGGTAGACGATCAGGTAGAGCACCGTGGCCTGCACGCCGAGCTGGCTCGCCACGACCACGCCCGCGAGCATGTAGCCGGCCTGCGCGACGGAGGAGTAGGCGAGCATGCGCTTCAGCGAGGACTGCCCGAGCGCGCCGACGTTGCCGACGAGGATCGTGATCGTCGCGAGGGTCGCCACGGCCGGGCCCCAGCTCGCTTTGCGAACCGATCAGCGCGACGTCGAAGAAGCGCAGGAACACGCCGAGCGCGGCGACCTTCGTCGTGACCGCCATGAACGCCGTCACCGGTGTGGGTGCGCCCTCATACACGTCGGGGGTCCACTGGTGGAACGGGGCCACCGATGCCTTGAAGCAGAGGCCCGCGACGCACAGCGCGATGCCCGTGAGCGTGAGCGGGTCGCTCGCGAGGCCGCCGCTGGAGAGCGCCGTCGCGATCGCGGCGAAGTCCGTCGACCCGGTCGCGCCGTAGATCATCGCGAGGCCGTACAGCAGCGTGGCCGAGCCCACCGATCCGACGATCAGGTACTTCAGCCCCGACTCGAGCGAGTGCTCGCGTTGCAGCTCCGTGGCGCACAGCACGTACAGCGGGATCGACAGGAGCTCGAGCCCGACGAACAGGATCACCATGTTCTGCGCGCTCGCCAGCAGCGACATGCCGCCGATCGAGGTGAGCAAGAGCGCATGGAACTCGCCGTGCGCGGCTTCGCGCGCCGCCAGCGAACGCCACGCCAGCAGCACCGTGCAGGCGCCGCCCGCGATCAGGATCAGGTTCAGCGCCAGCGCCAGGTCGTCGATCCGCAGCGCCCCCGCGACGATCGACTTCTGCGCGTTCCACTGCCAGATCGTCAGGCCCAGCGCCGCCGCGAGCGCGCCCAGGCTGAGCGCGGGCACCACCTGCGAGCGGACCCAGCGCGAGCCGAGCAGACCGACGAGCAGCACGATCGTCGCGCCGCCGAGCAGCGCGATCAGCGGTGAGAGGCCCGCGAAGTCGACGTGTGGGCCTTTGAGGTGGGCAGCCGCGAGAAGCTTCACGGTTTCGCGCCCCTTCTGGGGAACGTAAGACAGGCGATGCCCTCGGCGCGTGCGATGGCTCTCGGCGGGCAGCGCAGATCTGCAGCGGCCGTGAGCCCAGGCGTCAGCACCCCTTGCGCTGCGGCAACGGTTGCCTTGACCGACCCTTCGCTGCGCTTCAGCGCGAACTGCGGATACAGCGCGAGGAACACGATCACCGCGAGCACCGGCACGAGCACCGCGCCGTCGAGAACCGAGATCTCACGCGACTCGACGGTCTTGCCGACGCGGTTGTGCATCGCGCGGATGAACAGGCGCAGCGCGTAGACGCTGGCCATGACGACGCCGGTGAAGGCGACGATGGCGATCGACGAGCTTGGCTTTGAAGACGCCGAGCAGGATCAGGAACTCGCCGACGAAGTTCGACGAGCCGGGGATCGCGAGCGTGGCGAGCGCGACGATCAGGAACAGCGTCGCGAGCACTGGTGCGCGGAACGCGATGCCGCCCATCTCGCGCACGTCTTCGGAGCCGCCCGCGCGCTGGGCGAGCAGGGCGACGATGAACAGCAGCGGCGCGACGACGAGCCCGTGGTTGACCATCTGCAGCAGCGCGCCCTGCGCGCCCTGGGGGTTGAGCGCGAAGATGCCGAGCGTGATGAAGCCGAGCTGCGCGACCGATGAGTACCCGGCGATGAGGCGCGCGTCGGTCTGGCTGAACGCCTGCGCGGAGCCGTAGAGGATCGACACGAGCGCGATCAGCAGCATGAGCGTCTGGAAGTGCACGGCCGCCTGCGGGAACAGCGGCAGCACGATCGCGAGGAACCCGTACGCGCCGACCTTGGAGAGCACGCCGGAGAAGACCATCAGCACCTCGATCGGCATCGCGCGGTACCCGTCTGGCATCCAACCGTGGAGCGGGAAGGCGGGCATCTTGACGAGGAAAGCGGCGGCGAAGAACAGGAAGATCCACTCCTGCGAGCCGGTGCTGAGCGGCAGCTGCTGAAGCGCTGAGAGCACGAACGTGATGTGGACGCCGCCTTCCTGGGAGGCGAGCACGCCGGTGGCGATGGCGGCGGCGAGCATGAGCAGCGAGCCGACGAGCGTGTAGATGACGAGCTTGATCGTCGCTCTGACCCGTTCCGGCTCGCGGCCCCACCCTCCGATGAGGAAGTAGAAGGGGATCAGCATGAGGTCGAAGAACGCGACGAACAGGGCGAGATCCTGGGCGAGGAAAGCGCCGAGCACGGCGGACTCGGCGAGCATGAAGTGGAAGTAGAAGAGGCGCGGGCGGTCGAGCGGCGTGCTGCGCGCGCGTATGTTGGAGGCGAGCAGCGCGGCGGCGAACAGCAGCGCGGTCATGCCAACGAGCAGCACGTTCAGGCCGGTGACGGCGACCTTGTAGTGGATCCCCAGCGTGGGAATCCATACGACGTCGGTGACGTGCTGCAGGCCGGCGCCGGTCTTGTAGTCGACGATGTAGCCGATCGCGAGGGCCAGCGCCACGAGCGAGCCGGCGAACGCCACGACGCCCGGCGTCCTCGACGCACCTGACCCGGCGCTCGCTCTACGCGACGAGCCCGCGCCCAGCAGCGCTCCGAGCAGGCCGAACGCGGCGGGCAGCCAGATGAGGATCGAGAGCGGCCCCATCACGCCTGCAGCAGGAAGTAGAAGCCGACGCCGGTGACGCCGAGCACGAGCAGCGCCGCGTAGTAGCGCACGAACCCGCTCTGCGCGGCTCGCACCGCGGCGGAGCCGGCGCGCACGAGCCCGGTGGTGCCGCCGACGATGGTCTCGTCGATGAACAGCTTCTCGAACGTGTCGCGCGCGAAGCCGCCCATGGCCGCGAAGGGACGCACGACGACGAGGTCGATCAGCTCGTCGAAGTACCACTTGTTGACGAACAGCTCATACAACGGCCGCGTGCGTGCCTGAATCGTGGCGGCCATGCCGGGCCGCTCGACCCAGATGCGGTGCGCGACGGCGATGCCGACGAGCGCGAGCACGGTGCCGAGCCCGAGCCCGAACACGAGCAGCCCGTCCTTGGTGTGCGGTTCATACAGCTTGGACGTGGCGAACGAGGGGCGCAGGAAGTCCTCGATGACGAAGTCGACTTTGGGAATCTGCACGAGTCCGGCGCCGATCGCGCCGAGCGCGAGCACACCCATGGCGAGACGCATCGGAAGCGCCCGCTCGGCGATCGCGTGGACCGGGCCGGGGAAGCCGACGTCGGTGTCCTCCTCCTCGCCGGTGGCGGGGTTGCGCGGCACCTCCGCGTGGTGGAGGTGCCCGCCTTCGAGCTCGCGTGCCTCGGCGACGGGCTCGCCGTGGAAGGCGCGGAAGATCATCCGGAACGTGTAGATCGCGGTCAGCAACGCGCCCACGTAGCCGGCGACGTACAGCGCCCAGTGCCAGCCGCCGAGCTCGCCGGTGACGAGCAGGATCTCGTCCTTGGAGAAGAAGCCCGAGAACGGCGGCACGCCCGAGAGCGCGAGGCCGCCGACGATGAAGCAGCCGTAGGTGAACGGCATCGCCCTGCGAAAGCCGCCCATCCTCTGCAGCGACTGCTCGCCGCCCATCGCGCCGATGATCGAGCCGGCGGCCATGAACAGCAGCGCCTTGAAGAACGCGTGCGTCATCAGGTGAAACAGGCCGGCGGCGTAGGCGCCGACGGAGACGCCCATGATCATGTAGCCGATCTGCGACATCGTCGAGTAGGCGATCACGCGCTTGATGTCGGTCTGCGCGAGGCCGATCGTGCCGGCGATCAACAGCGTGGCGGCGCCCACGATCGCGCCCACGTCCTGCGCGGCGGGCGCGAGCTCGAACAGCGGGTGCATGCGCGCGATCAGGTACACGCCGGCGGTGACCATCGTGGCGGCGTGGATCAGCGAGCTGACGGGCGTGGGTCCCTCCATGGCGTCGGGCAGCCACGTGTGCAGCGGGATCTGCGCGGACTTGGCGAACGCGCCGACGAGCAGCAGGATGCAGCCGGCGACGAGGTCGCCGTTGCCGCTCGAGTGGCCGAATGCGCCACCGGTTTCGACGGCGTGAAAAGTCTTCAGGAAGTCGAGCGTGCCGGTGTGCTTGAAGATGAAGTACGTGCCGAGCACGAGGCCGACGTCGCCGACCACGTTGATCACGAACGCCTTGATGCCGGCCTGTGTGGCGGTGGTGCGCCGGTACCAGAAGGAGATCAGCAGGTAGGAGGCGGCGCCGACGAACGCCCAGCCGACGATCAGCAGCAGGAAGTTGCCCGCGAGCACGAGCAGCAGCATCGAGAAGACGAAGAAGTTGAGGTAGGCGAAGAAGCGCGCGAAGCCGCGGTCGCCCTCCATGTAGGAGATCGAGTAGAGGTGGATCAGCGTGGAGACGCCGGTGACGACGAGGATCATGAACACCGACAGCGGGTCGACGAGGATCGACAGCTGCGCGTCGACGCCGACGGTGGAGGCGTAGTTCCACAGCGAGGAGACGAGCTGGCGGTGCTCGGGCGAGTGGCCCTGAAGCGTGATCAGCGCGCCGAGCGCGGCGAGGAAGGAGAGAAAGATCGCGCCCGTCGCGATCCAGCCAGTCGAGCGGCCCGGCAGCGTGCGGAAGCCGAGTCCGATGACGAGCGTGCCGAGCAGCGGGAAGAGCAGGACGAGCCAGCCGTACGTGGTTGTGCTCATCGGCTTCCGACCCGACATGAGAGGCGTGCAGGCCAAGTCGGGCACGACCGGGTCGGCGCCGCAGGACGCAGGGAGCGTGGCGTGCTTCGCACGCGAGCGACCGAGGACGCCGATCCGGCGCTGGCATGCACGCCTCTCATCCCTGCAGCTCCCGCAGCTCGTCGACGTCGATCGGCAGCCTGCGGCGGTAGATCGCGACGATCATGCCGAGGCCGATGCAGACCTCGCACGCGGCGACGGTCATCACGACGATCGCGAGGATCTGCCCGTCGCCGTTGCCCCACATGCGCGAGAAGGCGATCAGCGCGAGGTTGGCGCCGTTGAGCATCAGCTCCAGGCACAGCAGCACGACGAGCGGGTTGCGGCGCGTCATCACGCCGACCGCGCCGAGCGCGAACACGATCGCGGAGACGGCGAGATACCAGGCGATGCTCACGACACGCGCCTCCCGCTGCCGACGCCCTCGGCCATCGTGCCCGTGCCGAGCGGGCGACGCTTCGTCAGATCGAGCGGCGTGCCGAGATCGCGCTCGTCGTCCTCCTCGAGGCCGCCGCGCCGGCGCGCGAGCACGACACCGCCGACGGCCGCGATCAGCAGCAGGAACGAGGCGACCTCGAACGCGAGCAGGAAGCGAGTCAGCAGCAGCTTGCCGATGTACGCAGGCGTGCCGTACGTCTCCGGCCCCGAGCTGTACCCGGCGCCGTACCCATCGACCGCCTCCAGGCCGGTCCCGAGCAGCGCGATCAACAGCTCCACGAGCAGCGCGCCGGAGAGAACGCGCCGACGAGACGCAGCCCTGACCCCACCGACCCCGCGCTGCCCACGCCGCGCAGCCGCTCGCCGAGCGAGTCTGCCTCCCCGCCGACGTACGCGACGACGAACACGTAGAGCACCATCACCGCGCCCGCGTACACGACGACCTGCACGGCAGCGACGAACTCCGCCCGCAGCAGCAGGAACAGCACGGCGAGCGAGACCAGGTGCGAGACGAGCGCGAGCACGCTGTAGAACGGGTTGCGCAGCACGACGACGCCGACCGCGCCCGTGATCGCGCCGGCCGCGGCGATGAAGAAGAGAACCGCGCTCATTCGCCTTCCGTCCTCAGCGGCGTCCGCTCGAGCGGCTCGGCGAGCAGCATCTCCTTGGTGAAGATCAGATCGGAGCGGTCGTAGTCGGACAGCTCGTAGTCGTGGCCCATCGTGATCGCGTCGAACGGGCAGGCGACCTCGCAGTAGCCGCAGAAGATGCAGCGCGAGAGGTTGATCTCGTACACCGCCGCGTAGCGCTCGCCCGCGGAGACGCGGTTCTCGGGCGTGTTCTCGGCGGCGACCACGCGGATGCAGTCGGCCGGGCAGGCGGCGGCGCACAGCGAGCAGCCGACGCACTTCTCCAGACCGGTGTCCTCGAAGCGGTGCAGCTTGTGCCGGCCGCGGAAGCGCGGGTAGACGGGCACCTTCTCCTCGGGGTACTGGATCGTGGTGGGGCCCTCGGCGATGCGCCCGAACGTCGTCTTCAGCCCGCGCGCGGTCTCGCGGAACGCGCGCCACGTGCCGCGCGCAGCGCCCGGCGCGGGTGTGCGCTGCACCTCGATCACGTCCTCGCCGGGGCTCCACGCGGTGACGTTGAGCGCGGCGGTGTAGGCGGGCGTGGGCTCGGTGGTGTCGGGGGTGTCGGGCATCAGTTGGCGGCCACCACGACGATCGCGGTGACGAGCGTGTTGAGGGTGGCGAGCGGCAGCAGCACCTTCCAGCCGAAGCTCATCAGCTGGTCGTAGCGCAGGCGCGGAAGCGTCGCACGGACCCAGATGAAGAGGAACGTGATGAGCGACATCTTGAACAGCACCACGAACGGGTCGACCCAGCCGGGGGGGTGGATGCCGAACGGCAGCAGCCAGCCGCCGAGGAAGATCGTCGTGACGATGCCGGAGACGACGAGCACGTTGAGGTACTCGGCGAAGTAGTAGGAGGCGAAGCGCCCGCCGCCGAACTCGGTGTTGTAGCCGCCGACGAGCTCGGCGTCGGCCTCGGTCAGGTCGAACGGCGCGCGGTTGGTCTCGGCGAAGCCCGCGACGAGGAAGACGAGGAAGCCGAAGAACTGCGGCACGATGTACCACATGCCTCCCTGCGCGTGGACGATGCCCGTCAGCGAGAGCGTCTGCGCGGTCATGATCACGCCGACGAGCGCGAGACCCTGGGAGACCTCGTAGGAGATCAGCTGCGCGGCGCCGCGCATCGCGCCGAGGAACGAGTACTTCGAGCCCGAGGACCAGCCGCCGAGCATGATCCCGTAGAAGGCGATCGCGCCGAACGCGAACACGTACAGCGGGCCGATCGACACGTCGACGCCGTACAGGCCGACCGGCGTGCCGAAGATGTCCTGCGACGTCGCCGAAGGGGATGATCGCGAACGCGGCGACGGCCGTGAGGATCGAGATCATCGGCGCGAGCGCGAACAGGAAGCCGACCGACGTGGTCGGGCGGAACTGCTCCTTGGTGAGCAGCTTGAGGATGTCGGCGAGCGGCTGCAGCGCCCCGTAGGGGCCGACGCGGTTGGGGCCGTAGCGGCCCTGGAAGCGGCCCGAGCAGCTTGCGCTCGGCCATCAGCACGACCGGCACGAGCTGCAGCGCCGACGGCGAAGATCACGATCGCCTTGAGGATCTGGATCCACCACGGCTCGTAGTAGCCGACGAGCGCGAGCATCAGCTCACGCAGCTCCTCGGAGGCCGGCATGGAGCGCCGGCCGACTCTCTCGAGACCTGTTCGGGAACAGGAACTCCGAGCGCGGGCGAGAACTCGACCTCGGGTGCGTCCCACACCGAGCGGATAGCCGGCCAGCCTCGAGCGTCATCCGATGGCGTCGGCACGGCACGCCTGCGAGCCCGTCGAAGCTCGCGGCGGTCGAGATCTCGGCGGCCGGGAAGCGCGGCGCGCCGTCGCGCTCCTGCCAGCGCACGCCGCGCCCGCCGATCTCCTCGAGCGTCAGGCCGGCGTAGAACGGGCACGGCGTCGAACAGCGCGCTGCGAGGCCATCGAGCCGCGTGAGCACGTCGAGGTCGAGCCCGACGCGCGCGGCCAGCTCGGCGAGCACCTGCCACTCGGCGCGCACCTCGCCCGGGCGCGCGATCGCGGGCGCGCAGCCGCTGCAGGCGCCCGTCGGGGTGCACGACCGTGCCCTCCTTCTCGGCGTAGGCCTCGGCCGGGAAGACGACGTCGGCGTGCTCGCGGATGCCCTCGGTCAGGAACGACGCGTGCGCGATCACGGTGCTGGCGCCGGCCAGCGCGCGCCCCCACAGCTCGCCGTCCGGCAGGTCGCGCAGCGGGTCGGCGTGGAGCAGGTAGAGCGCGCGCGAGCTCGCCCGTCGGCGAGCCCCTCGGCGATCGCGCCTGCGCGTCGCGCCCGGCGCGCCGGCGGGCTCGCCGCAGCCCGGGCCGGCGTTCGGCAGCACGCCGGCCTCGCGCAGGCCGCGGCCGTTGGCGACGGCGGGGATCTCGAGCAGGCCGGCGCCGTCGGTGCCGGCCAGCCCGAGCGCGCGGCGATGTCCAGCAGCGCCCGCGCGCCGGCCGCGCCGTCGGGACCGGCGGTCAGGCGCTCGCCCCACAGCACGACGACCTCGCGCGGCGCCGCCCGCGCCGTCCTGCGCACCGCGTGCCGCGCGAGCAGCGCGGCGAGCTCGCGCACGGCTCGCGGCTCGGCGCCGGCCGCGGCCGCGAGCCGTCGAGCTCCCGCTCGCCGCCAGCGCGGCGGCGCAGCGCGGCCGCGAAGGCCGCGCCGGCGCCGGGGCGAAGCGCAGCGACAGCGTCGGCTCGGCGTCCAGCGAGCTCGGGCGGGGAGGCGACCGCGAGCTTCAGCCGTGGCGGCGCACGCCCTTGCGCAGGCGCAGGTCGAGGATCGGCGCGTCGTCGACGGGCTCGCGTCGAGCACGAGCACGGCGTGGGCGAACTCGAGGTCGGGGACGCGTCGCCTGCAGCGCCGGGGCGCCGAGCGCGCGGTGCAGCTCGAGCGCGCAGCGCGCCGGCGCGCCGCGAGTCGAGGTGGGGCGAGCCGAGGCCCTCGCGCAGCAGGCGTGCGAGCAGCAGGCCCTCCTCGTTGGTGCTGCCGCCCGCCGGCGATCGCGCCGGTCGTGCGCGCCGGCGCGCGCGAGGCCCGCGGCGGCCTCCGTCGAGCGCGCGCTCCCAGGAGACCGGCCGCAGCTCGCCGCCGTCGCGCACCAGCGGCTCGGTGATGCGCTCGTCGACGTGGAAGGACTGGTAGGCGAAGCGGCCCTTGTCGCACAGCCAGCCGTCGTCGACCTCGTCGTTGTCGCGCGCGAGCACGCGCAGCGCGCGCTCGTCGCGGACGGTCACGGTGACGTTGCACTGGGCCGGGCAGAGCGTGCAGACCGAGCCCGCGCCCTCGATGTCCCACGGCCGCGCGCGGAAGCGGTAGGGGCGCGAGGTGAGCGCGCCGACCGGGCACAGCTCGACGATGTTGCCGCTGAACGGCGCGACGTAGGGGTGCCCGTCGAACGTGGCGACGTAGGAGTGCGCGCCGCGCTCGAGCAGCACCAGCTGGTAGTCCTCGGAGACCTCCTGGGAGAAGCGCACGCAGCGGTAGCAGAGGATGCAGCGCTCGCGGTCGATCGCGATCAGCGGCGAGAGCTCGAGCGGCTTGACGAAGTGGCGCTTGGGCTCGATGAAGCGCGAGATGCCGCCGCCCCAGCCGAACGTGATGTCCTGCAGCGGGCACTCGCCGCCCTTGTCGCAGACCGGGCAGTCGAGCGGGTGGTTGATCAGCAGGAACTCGACGACCGCCTGCTGCGCGGTCTTGCACGCGCTCGGTCTGCGGTGTAGACGACCATGCCGTCCTTGACCGGCGTCGAGCAGCCGGTCTGCAGCTTCGGGATGCCCTCGATCTCGACCAGGCACATGCGGCAGGCGCCGACCGGCTGGCCGAGCTTCGGCTCGTAGCAGAAGACCGGGATCTCGACGTCGCCGTGCTTGGCGGCGTCGACGAGCATCGTGTTCTCGGGCGCGTGCACCTCGCGGCCGTCGATCGTGAAGGTGATCGATCTCGGCTCGGGCGCGGCATCAGATCGGCCCCCTGGCCGCGGCAGCGCCCTCGGCGGCGCGGAGCCGAGCCCGCGGCGCGCGCGCGCCGTCTCGATGTGCGCTTCGAACTCGTCGCGGAACTTGGCGATCATCGAGCCGATCGGCATCGCCATCGCGTCGCCGAGCACGCACAGGCAGTTGCCGATGATGTGCTCCTGCACCGAGGCCATGATCTCGAGGTCCATCGGCGTCGCCTCGCCGGTCTCGATCCGCTCGAGCATCTTCACCGTCCAGTTGGTGCCCTCGCGGCAGGGCGTGCACTTGCCGCAGGACTCGTGGCGGTAGAACTTCGCGACCTTCAGCGCCACGTCGAGGATCGGCGTGGAGTCGTCGACGACGATGATCGCGCCCGAGCCGAGCATCGAGCCGGCTTTGGCGAGCGAGTCGAAGTCGTAGGGGAGGTCGAGGTCCTCGGCCGGTCAGCACCGGCGAGGAGGAGCCGCCGGGGAACCAGCACTTGACCTCGCGCCCGTCCGGCGGGCCGCCGGCGAGGCCGTAGATGATCTCGCGCGAGGGGATGCCGAGCTCGATCTCGTAGTTGCCCGGGCCGCTGGACGTGGCCGGAGACCGACACGAGCTTCGTGCCGGTCGAGCGTCTCCACGCCGAGCTTCGCGTACTCCTCGCCGCCCATGCGGATGATCGCGGGGACGGTCGAGAGCGTCTCGACGTTGTTGATCAGCGTCGGGCCCTGGTAGAGGCCCTGGTTGGCGGGGAACGGCGGCTTCAGGCGCGGGTTGCCGCGCTTGCCCTCGAGCGAGTCGAGCAGGCCGGTCTCCTCGCCGCAGATGTAGGCGCCGGCGCCGCGGTGCACGACGAGCGACAGCGAGTGGCCGGAGCCGAGGATGTCCTCGCCGAGGTAGCCGGCGGCGCGCGCCTCGGCGAGCGCCGCGTCGAGCACGTCGGCCTGCTGCTCGTACTCGCCGCGGATGTAGATGAACGAGCGGTTGGCGCCGGCGGCGTAGGAGGCGATGATGATCCCCTCGATCAGCATGTGCGGCGTCTTCTGCATCAGTTCGCGGTCCTTGAAGGTGCCGGGCTCGGACTCGTCGGCGTTGCAGACGAGGTACTTGTCCATCGAGCCCTTGGGCAGGAACGAGACCTTCTTGCCCATCGCGAAGCCGGCGCCGCCGCGGCCGCGCAGGCCGGACGCTTCGAGCTGCGCGAGCACCTCCTCGGGCGTCATCGCGAGCGCCTTGCGCAGCGACTCGTAGCCGCCGCGGCGCTCGTAGACCTCGAGCGTGCTGCAGGCCGGGCTCGTCGATGTCCGTCGAACAGCAGCATGGGTGCGGCTGCGATCGACACGTCAGCTCGCCCCCTGCTCGCGACGGGCGTCGGCGGAGTGCCTCGTGAGACTCCGCGTTCGCGCGCGGGTCGGCGACGGCGCGGCGCGCGAGCTGCTTCTCGGGCAGCACGGTCGCGCCCGCGCGCGAACGTCGTCGAGCAGTCGCGGCACGTCCTCGAGCGTCGAGCGGCCCGACGTAGACGCCGTCGACGGAGGCCATCGGCGCGATGTCGCACGCGCCGAGGCACTCGAAGCGCGCGCACGTTGATCGTCGGGCTCGTCGTCGCGCGGCCGCCTCGCGCATCGCCTCGTACAGCTCGTCGGCGCCGCGCAGCGAGCAGGAGATGTTCGTGCACACGTAGACGCTGTGGCGCCCGACGGGCGTGGTCTCGAGCATGTCGTAGAAGCTCGCGACCGACTCCAGGTACGCGGGCGTCAGGCGCATCACGCACGCGACCTGCTCGATCGCCTCCGGCGAGCACCAGCCGTGCACGCGCTGCGCGGCGGCGAGCGCGGGCAGCGCCGCCGAGCGGCGGTCGGGGTAGTTCGCCATGTGCGCCTCGATCTCCGCGCGCAGCGCCTGCGGGCACGTCGGTCGCGGCGGGGTCGGGGATCGAGGCGGGGTCCTTCTCGAGGTCGGCCGCGCGTCCCAGCCGGGGACGCGCGAGCCGTGCGCGAAGCGGCGAACGGCGCTCATCGGTCGATGCCTCCGAGGATCGGATCGAGCATCGCGAGCGTCGCGATCAGGTCGGCGATGTAGGAGCCCTTGGCCATGGGCGCGAACGCCTGCAGGTTGACGAACGAGGGGTCGCGCATGTGCACGCGCGCGGGCTTGGAGGAGCCGTCGGAGCGCACGAAGCAGCCGAGCTCGCCGCGCGGCGACTCGATCGGGTAGTAGACCTCGCCCGGCGGCACGCGGAAGCCCTCGGTGACGAGCTTGAAGTGGTGGATCAGCGCCTCCATCGAGGTCGCCAGCTCGTGGCGCGGCGGCAGCGCGACCTTGCGGTCCTCGGTGATGTACGGGCCCTCGGGCAGCCCGTCGAGCGCCTGCTCGATGATCTTCACCGACTCGTACATCTCGGCCAGGCGCACGGCGTAGCGGTCGTAGTTGTCGCCGACCGTGCCGACCGGGATCTTGAAGTCGAAGTCGTCGTAGGAGCAGTACGGGTCGGCCTTGCGCAGGTCCCACGGGTTGCCGGCGGCGCGCAGCAGCGGGCCGGTGACGCCGAGCGCGAGCAGCGTCTCGGCGTCGAGCGGGCACGTGCCGCGCAGGCGCTGCAGCACGATCTCGTTGCGGTTGAGCAGATGCGCCGTACTGGTCGACGCGCTCGGGCATGTCCGTCGAGGAAGCTCGCGCAGCTTCTCCTCGAAGCCGCGCGGGATGTCCTCGATCACGCCGCCGACCTGGAAGTAGCGCGTGTGCATGCGCTGCCCGGAGGACATCTCGAACAGGTCGAGGATCTTCTCGCGCTCGCGGAAGCAGTACCAGAACATCGAGATCGCGCCGAGGTCGAGCGCGCTCGTGCCGAGCCAGACGAGGTGGGACATGATGCGGTTGAGCTCGAGGTGGATCACGCGCAGGTACTGCGCGCGCTTGGGCACCTCGACCTCGAGCAGCGTCTCGACGGCGCCGCAGAAGGCCATCGCGTTGAAGTAGTAGGAGAGGTAGTCCATCCGCTCGACGACCGGGATGACCTTCCAGTAGGCCTTGTCCTCGGCGGTCTTCTCGATGCCGGTGTGCACGTAGCCGATGATCGGCTTGATGTCGCGCACGACCTCGCCCTGGAGCGTCACGAGCAGGCGCAGCACGCCGTGCGTGGCCGGGTGGTGCGGGCCGAAGTTGAGCGTCAGCAGCTCCTCGCTGCTGCCTCGCGGCGCGGCGATCTGCTCGTCGAGCGCGGCGCGAGCGTGATGCTCTGCTCGCGCTTGCGGTACTCCGACAGGGTCGGCTGCTCGGCGGCGCTCACCGGCCGCGACCCCAGCGCTGTCGCCTCGTTGTACGTGAAGATCACCGGCTCGCCGCCGATCGGGAAGTCGCGCCGCTGCGGGTGGCCCTCGTAGTCCTCGGGCATCAGGATCCGGCGCAGGTCGGGGTGGCCGTCGAAGACGACGCCGAACATGTCGTAGACCTCGCGCTCCTGGTGGTCGGCGGTCGGCCAGTCCGGTCCGTCACGCGACGTCGACCGTCGGGCGCGTCGACGCGGCACGCGCAGCTTGACCGTGATGCGGTCGACGCGCGCCATGTCGAGCAGCTCGTAGAGGACGCCGAGGCGCGGCTCCTCGGGGTGGTAGTCGACGCCGTGCAGGCTCGACAGGAACGAGTAGCCGCGTTCGCGCAGCTGCTGCCAGCACCGCGCGGATCTGCCGAGGCTCGACGAGCAGCGTGCCGCGCCCGCGGAAGAAGACGGTCGTCAGACGGGCCCATCGCCGCCGTCGGCCTCGCGCAGCTCCTGGGCGATCAGCTCGAGGCCGGTCGCGTCAGGCACCGGTCGCGTCCCCCTCCGGCGGGACGCCTCGCCGTCGCTGTCCGGCGGCGGAGGACCTCCTCGGTGCCGCGCGCGTCGTAGCGCTCGCGCCAGCCCATGTCGGGGTCGTCCTGGACCATCTTGCGCAGCTTCAGGATGCCGTGCATGAGCGCCTCCGGGCGCGGCGGGCAGCCGGGCACGTGCACGTCGATCGGCATGAACTTGTCGGCGGGGACGAGCGCGTAGTTGTTGAAGACGCCCATCGAGCTGCAGCACGCGCCCATCGAGATCGCCCACTTCGGCTCGAGCATCTGGTCGTAGATGCGGCGGACGATCGGCGCCATCTTGATCGACACGCGGCCCGAGAGGATCAGCAGGTCGGCCTGGCGCGGCGAGGCGCGGAAGGCCTCGAAGCCGAAGCGCGCGACGTCGACGCGGGCGGCGACGATCGACATCATCTCGATCGCGCAGCAGGCGAGCCCGAAGGTGGCGGGGAAGAACGAGTTCGAGCGCGCCCACGCGACGGCCTTGTCGAGCGTGGTCGTCAGCACGCGCTCCTCGACGTAGCGCTCGAGCTCGGCGCCCTCGAGGTGCGCCGGCGGGGTTGGGACCTTCGAGCTCGCCGCCGCGCAGCAGCTGGCGCGCGTTCAGCTCGCGTACGCGCAGCGCGTCCGGGCATCGACGCTTGCCGGCGGGCGCGCGCAGGACCTCGCCGTTTCACCTCCACTCGAGCGCTCCCCGGCGCCACACGTAGACGAAGGCGACGAACAGCAGCACGATGAACACGATCGTCTCGACGAGCGCGAAGCTGCCGAAGGCGCGCAGCTCGACCGCGATCGGGTACAGGAAGACGACCTCGATGTCGAACAGGATGAACAGCATCGCGATCAGGTAGAAGCTGATCCCGAAGCGCATCCCGCGCTTGACCTCGGACGGCAGGCCGCACTCGTAGGGGTCCTGCTTGTGCGGCGTCGCGCGGCGCGGGCCGATGACCGAGTTGAGGACCGCGAAGGCTCCGCCCACCGCGCCGCCGAGAATGAGGAAGACGATCGCCGGTAGATAGCTGCGCAGCACCGCGCGCTGTTATATCACTGCTTGTGGCAGAGTGTTACATAGTGGCAATCGGCTCGATATCCGCGGCATGAACGAGGCGGTCGTGGCCGGTGCGCTGGCGGTCGCGGCGCTCAACGCGCTGCCGGGTCTGCTCGGCGCGCTGGGTCTGGTACCGCGGCGATCCGACGAGGAGCCGCCTCGCGCGCGCGTTCTGGGTGCTGCTGCGCGTCGGGCAGGGCTCGGCGCTGACGCTCGCGATCGCCGTCGGCTCGCTCGCGGCGGCCGGCAAGTAGCCGCAGCGAAGGCCTCTTCTACCTCTACGCGCTGCTGCCGCTGGCGGTCGCGTTCGTCGCCGAGCAGCTGCGCGTCGCCTCGGCGCAGACGATCCTCGACCAGCGCGGCCTGGCGGACGCCGCAGGCGGTGGGCGGGCTGCCCGAGGACGAGCAGCACGAGCTCGTCGCGGCGATCGTGCGGCGCGAGATCGGCGTGATGGCGCTGTCGGCGCTCGTGGTCGTGTTCCTGGCGCTGCGCGCGGCGGGCACGGCGCACGGGTTCTGATTCGTCGGCCGGCGCTCCGTGCCGGCCTCGGGAGCGAGCCTATATATTCCTGGCGCATGAAGCTCGCCGTCAACGACGATGCTCCTGCTCGCCTGCGCCGCCGCGCTGGGCGCGTGCGGATCGCAGGAAATCACGGTCGCCAAGACCAGCCCGTACTACCACGGGCGCGGTGCTGTTCCGCGACCACTGCTCCGGCTGCCACACGCTGGCGGTCGTCGGCGCGCAGGGCTCGGCGACGAGCATCTCCAACCGCGTGAAGACCAATGGCCCCAACTTCAACATCCGCAAGGAGAACGTCGAACAGGTCCTCTACGCGATCCGCAACGGCGGCTTCTCCGGGCGCGATCATGCCCGAGAACATCGTCGTCGGCGAAGACGCCAAGGCGGTCGCGGCCTTCCTCGCCGCAGTACTCGGGCACTGCAGGCGCAGAAGGTGCCCGACCGTCGAACATCACGCTCTCGACCAAATAGGCGCACCGCGGGCGGCGTGCGGGCGTGCTCGACCTCAAGCGCATAAGGGAGGACCCCGACGGGGTGCGCGCGGCGCTCGCGCGGCGCGGCGACGGGGTCGAGCGACGGCTTGGACGGCGTGATCGAGCTGGACGGGCGTCGGCGCGCGCTGCTGCCGCAGCTGGAGGGACTGCGCGCGGAGCAGAACGACGCGAATGCGCGCATCAGGGCGGCCGCCGACGCGGAGGAGCGCGAGCGTGAGATCGAGGCGATGCGCGAGGTGGCGGCGCGCGCGAAGGAGCTCGAGCGCGAGCTCGCGGACGTCGAGGAGGAGCTGCATGCCGCGCTCGCCCCGCTGCCGAACCTGCCCGACCCGACGGCCGCGCCAGGACCCGAGGACGAGCTCGTGCGCGAGGTGGGCGAGGTTCGCGGCGCTGGACTTCGAGCCGCGCGACCACCTCGAGCTGGCGGGCGGAGCGCATCGACATGGACCGCGGCGCGAACCTGTCGGGCTCGCGCTTTGCCTACCTGAAAGGCGATCTCGTGATGCTCGAGCTGGCGCTCGTGCGCTGGGCGCTGGAGAAGCTGCGCGGCCACGGCTTCGAGCCGGTGATCCCGCCGGTGCTCGTGCGCGAGCGGGCGCTGTACGGGACGGGCTTCCTGCCCGACACCGAGCAGCAGATCTACAGCCTGCCCGAGGACGAGCTGTTCCTGGTCGGGCACCTCCGAGGTCGCGCTGGCCTCGCTGCACGACGGCGAGATCCTCGACGCCGAGCGGCTGCCGCTGCGCTACGCGGGCTTCTCGCCGTGCTTCCGCCGCGAGGCGGGCGCCGCCGGCAAGGACACGCGCGGCATCTTCCGCGTGCACCAGTTCGACAAGGTCGAGATGTTCAGCTTCGTCGAGCCCGAGGACTCGGCCGACGAGCACGAGCGGATCCTCGCGATCGAGGAGGAGATCCTCGGCGAGCTGGGGCTGCCCTACCGCGTCGTCAACATCGCCGTCAACGATCTCGGCAACTCGGCTGCCAAGAAGTACGACTGCGAGGCGTGGCTGCCGAGCCAGGGCCGCTACCGCGAGCTGACGTCGTGCTCGAACACCACCGACTACCAGGCGCGGCGCCTGAACATCCGCATGCGCCGCGGAGAAGCGCACGCAGACGCTGCACACGCTCAACGGCACCGCGGTCGCGGTCGGGCGCACGATCGTCGCGCTGCTCGAGAACGGCCAGCGCGCGGACGGCAGCGTGGAGCTGCCGGGGTGTCTGCGTGCCTACGGCGCGCCCGCGCTGCTCGGCGCGGCCGCGTAGCACCGCCGCTCGCAGCCGCCTCTAGCCGAGCGAGAAGACGAGCGACTGCGCAGCCGCGTGCAGCGGCGCGAGCGTGAGCCGGTAGCGGCCGGGCCTGAGCACGCGGCTCCCTGTCAGGCGCCACGCGTTGCGGCCGGCGAAGGCGGTTGTGGACAGGGAGCGGCCGAGCGGCTTGCCAGCGCGCGTGGTGGTGGCGTGCGGACGCGCTTTGAGACCGTCAGACGCACGGTCGTGTCGACGTTGATCGTGAACGTGAAGCCGATCTGATTGACCTTCGGGTGGCTGCCGTTCAGCGCGATCACCGCGTTCAGCGTCAGCGTGAGGCGCGAGATCTGCGCCGCAGCTGGGGTCGTGGGGGCGATCGGCGTGGGGGTGGTGGGTGCTGGGCTGGTCCCGCTCGTCTGTCCGCCGCTCTTGGGGCCTTCCGAGCCACCTCCCGATCCGCCGCCTTTGGGTTCGGGTTCCGCCGCCTTCTGCCCGTCGGCTGGAAGGCCGCGATCCCGTGCGGGGTGCCGACGCCGGTGGGTCCGTCGTAGCCGGTCCCGGCGAGGCAGATGGCCTCGCCCTGGCATTTGCTCGCTGCGGCCTCTTCTTGGCGGGCGTGCAGCCCGACAGGCCGGTTTCTTCGAAGAACGGGTTCGCGCATTCGCCGTTGGACCCGATTGTGACGTCGTGCAGCGAGGAGGGCGCGAGGCTCTCGTTTTCGTACAGCGTCCGTGCGGGGTAGGCGACGCCGCCCGCGCCGCCCGCGAGCGCGAACACGGCGGCGATCAGCGGCGAGGCGAGGCTGGTGCCGCCGATCGTGCACCAGTGGGCGACGTGTTTGCACTTCGTCCCTTGCACCCGGCGCAGCCGGGCTCGTGTCGTGGACCGCGACGCCCGTGTAGGGGTCGGCGTCGGCGCTCACGTCGGCGACGGCGCGGTTCGCCGCAGCCCACCGAGGACCAGCTCGAGGCTTTGCGCTGCCAGGACTGGGCGGGGAAGATTTCGCTGCAGCCGCCGCCGCCCGCGCCGCTGCCGTTCCACACCGTCTCCGATGCCCATTCTCCGGCCGTCGTCCAGTTCGAGGCGGGTTCCACCGACCGCGACGACGTGGGGCGAGGATGCGGGGAACTCGGCGTAGCCCGCTTCTTCGGGGTTTTCGGCATCCCAGTTCAGGTAGCCGTTGTCGCCGGCGGATGCGGTGATGACGATGCCGGGATGGTTGAACGGGCTCGAGACTCTCCAGTCCGACGCTCTCGCCTGGCTCGGGGCCGCCCCACGAGTTGGAGATCTCGGTGGCGCCCAGGTCGCCAGCGGTCTGCTCGGCCGTTTCGAGGTTCCCGTAGCTCGAGGAGTTGGCCTCGACGAGCAGGATCTTGCAGTTCTGGCAGACCGCGTGCGCGGTCTCGATGTCGAGCGAGATCTCGAGCTCCCCAGCCGGTTGCGGCTTCGGCGTGTTCTTTTTCGGTCTGTGTGCCAGCCTGCGCTTTTTCGAGTTCTTCGACCGTTCTCGGGAACGGCAGGCTGCCTTCGACGGCGCTGCCGTTCTGGTTGACCTGGCTGAAGCAGCCGTTCGCTTTGGTGCATTCCGGAAGGCCAAATTCCTCGCTGTAGGCTTTGAGGTCGGCTTCGGCGGTGGGGTCGTTGTAGGCGTCGACGATCGCGATCGTCTGCGTGCTCGTGGTGGCGCTCGGGCAGCTGGTAGGCGGACTGTGCAGGTCCTGGGGCGTCAGGCCGAACACGCCTTCGCTGGCGCGGGCCGGCGCGCGGGGCGGGGCGAGTAAAACCGAGCGGGTGCGTGTGGGCGCGCGCTGCGGCGGTGAGTGGGCGCAGCTGGAGCGAGAGGCATCCGGCGTGGCCTGGGTCGGGGGCGGAGCACAGCGCGTGCACGGTGTAGTCCGAGCGGGGCAGCGGGGCGAGCACGCCGCTGGCCGCGACCGCTGTGCAGGCGAGCACGAGCCAGCCCGCGAGCGCGGCCAAGCTGAGAGCGGCGATGTTGCGAATGCGATCGGCCATGTCCGTGGGTGCTTCCCTCCATTTGTCGTCGGCTTTTGCGCCCCAGGACTTGAGAGCGCCATCCGGCTTCAGACGCACGGTTCACATTAGGCTCACGGGCATGTCCTCGCCATTCGGTCTGCTGCTCGCGCCCACCCCGCCTCCCCGGCGCGTGGGCGTGCTCGTGGCGGCGGTGCTCGTCGCGCTGTCCACGCTGATCGTCTATCCGCTCGCCCACGTGGCCCCGGTTGTGTCTCTGAGCGTCGTGTATCTGCCGGCGGTGCTCGTGGTGTCGATCACGTGGGGCGTGTGGTTGGGGGTGGCGAGCGCGCTGCTGAGCGCGGCGGCGCTGAACTTCTTTCACCTCTCCCCGGTCGGGCGCTTCACCCTGCACGACTCGAGCAACTGGGTGGCGCTGGTGGCGTTCCTGGTGGTGGCGGGCCTGGCGAGCTCGGTGGCGGAGGTGACGCGCGCTCGCACCCGCGACGCCGAGGAGCGTCGGCGCGAGGCCGACCTGGCGGCGGAGATGGCGCGCCTGCTGCTGCGCGGCAACAGCCTCGCCGAGGCGCTGCCGACGGCGGCTGCTCGCCTGGCGCAGGCGCTCGAGCTGAGCTCGGCGGCGATCGAGATGGACGCCGTCGAAGGCGACGAGCGCAGCATCGCGTTCCCGCTGCGCGACGGCACCAGCCGCGTCGGCACGCTGCTCGTGGGCGCGGGAACCTCAGAGGCCGCCCTGCGCCGGCTGCAGGAGCGCGTGGTGCCGGCGCTCGAGGCGCTGTTGAGCGCGGCGCTGGAGCGCGAGCGGCTGCTCGGCGGCGTGGTGGAGACCGCCGCGCTGCGGCGCGCGGACACGATCAAGACGGCGCTCCTGCGTGCCGTCTCGCACGACCTGCGCTCGCCGCTCACGGCGATCTCCGCGGCCGGCGAGGCGATCGGCTCGCCGTCGCTGTCGGCGGGCGAGCGCGAGGAGATGGCGGCGATCATCCAGGAGGAGGCGCTGCGCCTCTCGCGCCTGGTGGACAACCTGCTCGATCTATCGCGGTTGGAAGCCGGCGCAGCGGCTCCGCGTCGCAGCTGGAGCTCGATCGAGGAGCTGATCCGCGCGGCGCTCGTCGAGCTGGACGGCGACGCGACGCAGTTCACGCTCTCGCTCGACCGCGATCCGCCGCTGTTGAGCGTCGACCCGGTGCAGATCGAGCGGGCGTTCGTGAACGTGCTCGAAAACGCTCGCCGCCACAGCGGCGGGCATCCGGTGTCGGTGCGCGCTCGCGCGGTGCGAGATCGCGTGATCGTACGGATTGTCGATCGCGGCCCGGGCATCCCGCCGGCTCAGCTGGAGAGGGTGTTCGAGCCGTTCTACCGCGCGGGTACTCCCGGTGGCGAGCACCGTGGCTCGGGCCTCGGCCTCGCGATCGCACGCGGCTTCGCGGAGGCGAACGACGGCACCCTGCACGTCGAGTCGCTGCCCGGCCAGGGCGCCACGTTCGTGTTCGAATTCCCGTTGAGCGTTGCGGCGACAGAGGCGCAGGAGTGAGCGGCCCGCGCGATCCGGCTCCGGCGAGGGCGCAGCGCGTGCTGGTCGTCGACGACGAGGGCCAGATCCTGCGCGCCCTGCGCGTGGTGCTGCGCGACGCGGGCTTCGAGGTCGTGCCCGCGGAAACGGTCGCCGAGGCGCTCGACCAAGCGGCGGTGCGCCCTCCGCAGGCGGCGATCGTCGATCTGATGCTTCCGGACGGAGACGGCATCGAGCTGACGCGCCGTCTGCGCGAGTGGAGCGAGATCCCGATCCTGGTGCTCTCGGCCGTAGGTGAGGAGGAGCAGAAGGTGCGCGCGCTGGAGGCCGGCGCCGACGACTACGTCACCAAGCCCTTCGGCGCCCGCGAGCTCGTGGCGAGGCTGCAGGCCGCGCTGCGCCGTGCGGGGCGCGGCGAGGAGGAGCCCGCGCTGACGGTGAACGGCCTCGAGGTCGATCTCGCCGCGCGCACCGTGCGCCGCGACGGCGAGCCGATTCACCTCACGCCGATCGAGTTCGATCTGCTGCGGGTGCTCGTGCGCAACCGCGGGCGGCTGATGACACACCGCGCGCTGTTGAAGGAGGTGTGGGGGCCGGAGTACGTCGATGACATCCAGCCGCTGCGCACGCACATCGCGCGCCTGCGAGCCAAGATCGAGCCGGCGGACGCGGACGCCCCCCGCTGCATAGTGACCGACCCGGGCGTCGGTTACCGCTTCGGCGCCTGACTCGCCGCGACCGTCACGAAATCGTTATGCCCCGACGGCGGATCGTCATGAGGATGTGACGCGCGAGGGTGGATAGTGATGGACATGGATGTCATCGCAATCGCCTTGGGGATCGCCGTGTTCCTGCTTCTGCTCGGAATGGTCGAGGGAGTGGATCGGGTATGAGCGGCGCTGACCTCTTCGGCCTCGTCGTCGCGGTGCTGCTGATCGCTTACCTCTTTTACGCGCTGATTCGCGGGGAGAACCTCTGATGACGTTCGCGGGCTGGCTCACGATCTTGCTGTTCGCGGTGGTTCTGACCGCGCTGGCGCTGCCGCTGGGCGGTTATATGGCGAAGGTCTACACCGGTAGGCGGGTGTTCCTCTCGCCGATCCTCTCCGGCCCGGAGCGCTTCCTGTACGCGGTGATGAGGGTCGACCCGAAGCGCGAGCAGGACTGGAAGTCGTACGCGAAAAGCCTGTTGATCTTCTCGCTCGCGGGCTGGCTGGCGCTGTACGTGATCCTGCGCACGCAGAACGCGTTCTACGTGCCGCACGCGCTCAACCCGTTGGGTTACCACTCGGCGCCGTGGAACGTCACCTTCAACACGGTCTCCTCCTTCGTCACCAACACGAACTGGCAGTACTACAGCGGTGAGACGACGATGAGCTACCTCAGCCAGATGATCGGGCTGACGGTGCAGAACTGGCTCTCGGCGGGCGTCGGCATCGTTGTGGCGGTCGCGCTGATTCGCGGCATCGTGGGGCGCACGGGCAAGAGCATCGGCAACTTCTGGCAGGACCTGGTGCGCACGGTCCTGTACCTGCTCGCGCCGATCTCGGTGATCGGGGCGATCGCATTGGTCTCCCAGGGCGTGATTCAGAACTTCACCACGTACCTGACCGCGCACACGCTCACCGGCCTGACGCAGTCGATCGCGATGGGGCCGGTGGCCTCGCAGGAGGTGATCAAGGAGCTGGGCACCAACGGCGGCGGCTTCTTCAACGTCAACTCCGCGCACCCGTTCGAGAACCCAACGGCGTTCACCAACTTCTTCGAGATGCTGCTCGTGCTGATCATCCCCGCGGCGCTCGTTTTCACCTACGGGCGCATGACGGGCAACCGCCGCCAGGGCTACGCGATCTACGGGGTTATGATGGTGATGTTCCTGGGCGCTGCGTCGGTCGCCTACGTCGCCGAGGCGCACGGCTCACCGGCCCAGCACGCCGCCGGGCTGCACACGCAGGTGATCTCGGGCTCCACCGGCGGGAACATGGAAGGCAAGGAGCAGCGGTTCGGGATCGCCGGCTCGGCGCTGTTCGACGTCGTCACCACCGTCACCTCGTGCGGCGCTGTGAACAGCGCGATCGAGTCCTACACGGGCATTGGCGGGGCGGTGCCGATGGCGAACCTGTCCGCGAGCGAGGTGATCTTCGGCGGAACGGGGACGGGCCTCTACTCGATGCTGCTGTACGTGCTGCTGGCGGTGTTCATCGGCGGTCTGATGGTGGGTCGCACGCCGGAGTGGCTCGGCAAGAAGCTCGAGGCGCGGGAGATCAAGCTAGCCGGCCTCGGGATCCTGATCACACCCTTGGCGGCGCTGTTCTGCACCGCGATGGCGACCGCGAGCCACGCCGGCAAGGCGTCGATCTCCGAACTTGGGAAGGGTCCGCAGGGGTTCTCGGAGACCTTCTACGCGTACCTCTCGCAGGCCAACAACAACGGTTCGGCGTTCGCCGGCTACACGGGCCTCATCCAGCCGAACGCCGGCAGCGTCGGCTCGCACGGCGTCACGTTCGCCGATCTGCTCGGTGGCTTCGACATGCTGTTCGCGCGCTTCGCGCCGATCCTGTTCGCGCTCGCGGTCGCCGGCGCCCTGGCCGGCAAGCGCGTCACTCCCGCGGGCCTGGGCACGATGCGCACCGACAACCCGACGTTCGCGATCCTGTTGATCGGCGTGGTGATCCTCGTCGGCGCGCTCACCTTCTTCCCCGCCCTGCTGCTCGGCCCGATCGTGCAGGGCCTGACGGGACACCTCTACTGACATGCGCCGCGACATCGTCAACTCAACCATCGCGATCGTCGTGTTCACGGTCCTGCTCGGGCTGGTCTACCCACTGGTGATAACCGGGATCAGCCAGGTGGCGTTCCCGGGTAACGCCGACGGGCAGCAGATCCACGTGGACGGCAAGCTCGTCGGTTCGAAGATCATCGGCCAGAGCTTCGCCAGAGTCGCGTTGGACAAGAACGGCAAGCCGAAGGAAGAAGAAGGTGAAGTCGTCACGGAAGCGGACCCACGCTATTTCCAGTCGCGTCCATCAGCCACGGAAGGGGGCGAATACAACGCCGCGGCCAGCACCTTCTCCAATCGCGGGCCAAACGGCAAGGCGACGGAGGAAGCCGACACGGAAAACATTAAGAATTATCTCGCCCTCAACCGGCCATACGACTCGGCGCTGACGGTCGCACGGATACCGGTCGACGCTGTCAACACCTCAGCATCGAACCTCGACCCGGAAATCTCACAGGCCAACGCCTGGATCCAAGCGCACCGCGTCGCGGCCAAGCGCGGGCTCTCGCTGAGCGTCCTCGACGGGCTGATCGCCAAGCACACGAGCGGGCGCGGGCTGGGATTCTCGGGCGAGCGTGGCGTGAACGTGCTCGAGCTCAACCTCGCGCTCGACGGAGGTGCGCGCTGATGTCGGGCGAGCGCCAGGCGGTTTCACTGTTCCAGGGCGAGATCGTGCGCCGCGCGCTGGTCGACAGCGTCAAGAAGCTCGACCCGCGCGTGCAGCTGCGCAACCCGGTGATGTTCGTGGTGGAGGTGGGCTCGGTCATCACGACCGTCACGTGGCTGATCCAGGCATTCGGCGGCAAACCCCTCGGCGGCGGCAGCGACCCGGCGTGGTTCACGTTCGCGATCGCGGTGTGGCTGTGGCTGACGGTGGTGTTCGCGAACATGGCGGAGGCGTTCGCGGAGGGTCGCGGGCGCGCGCAGGCGGACACGCTGCGCTCGATGCGCAAGGAGACGGTGGCGAGGATGCGCGACGGCTCCACAAAGGCCGCCTCGGAGCTGACGCGTGGCGATGTGGTGACGGTCGGCGCGGGCGAGCTGATCCCCGGCGACGGCACGGTGATCGAGGGCATCGCCACCGTGGACGAGTCGGCGATCACGGGCGAGTCGGCGCCGGTGATCCGCGAGTCCGGAGGTGATCGCAGCGCCGTCACGGGCGGCACGCGCGTGACCTCGGATGAGATCGTGGTGGAAATCACGCAGGAGCCCGGCCAGTCGTTCCTGGACCGCATGATCGCGCTCGTGGAGGGCGCCGCGCGGCGCAAGACGCCGAACGAGATCGCGCTCAACATCCTGCTCGCGGCGCTCACGCTGATCTTCATGATCGTCGTCGTCACGCTGCGCCCGTTCGGGCTGTTCGCGGGCACGTCCATCTCCGAGACGACGCTGATCGCGCTGCTCGTCGCGCTGATCCCCACGACGATCGGCGCGCTGCTCTCGGCGATCGGCATCGCGGGCATGGACCGCCTCGTGCGCCGCAACGTGCTCGCGCTGTCCGGTCGTGCGGTGGAGGCGTCGGGCGACATCGACGTGCTGCTGCTGGACAAGACCGGCACGATCACGATCGGCAACCGGCTCGCGTCGGAGTTCATCCCCATGCCGGGCGTGCCCGAGTCCGAGCTGGCGGAGGTCGCGCAGTTGGCCTCGCTCGCGGACGAGACGCCCGAGGGGCGCTCGATCGTGGTGCTGGCGAAGCAGTACGGCATCCGCGAGCACGACATGTCCACGTTGAAAGCGGAGTTCGTGCCGTTCACCGCGCAGACGCGCATGAGCGGCGTGGACGTCGATGGGCGGCGGCTGCGCAAGGGCGCGGGCGACGCGATCATCGAGGCGGTGATCCGCGAAGGCGGCTCCCCGCCCCCGGAGCTGCAGGCCGAGCTGGACCGCATCGGCAACGAGGGCGGCACGCCGCTGGCGGTCTCGCGCGACAACCAGGTGCTGGGCGTGGTCTACCTGAAGGACACGATCAAGGAGGGCATGAGCGCGCGCTTCGAGCAGCTGCGCGCGATGGGCATCCGCACGATCATGGTCACGGGCGACAATCGCCTCACCGCGGCGAAGATCGCGCAGGAGTCCGGCGTGGACGACTTCCTCGCCGAAGCCACCCCGGAGCGCAAGCTCGCGCTGATCCGCGAGCACCAACAGGAGGGGCGGCTCGTGGCGATGACGGGCGACGGCACGAACGACGCGCCGGCGCTCGCTCAGGCGGACGTGGGCGTGGCGATGAACACCGGCACGCAGGCGGCAAGAGAGGCCGGGAACATGGTGGACCTCGACTCCAACCCCACGAAGCTCATCGAGATCGTGGAGGTGGGCAAGCAGCTATTGATCACGCGCGGCGCGCTGACCACGTTCTCGATCGCGAACGACATCGCGAAGTACTTCGCGATCCTGCCCGCGGTGTTCATCTCCACGTACGCCGTCGGCGGTGCGGCGGGCGCCGCGGATGGCGCGAAGGGCCCGCTGCACGTGCTGAACATCATGGGCCTCGGCTCGCCGCGCAGCGCGATCGTCTCGGCGATCGTGTTCAACGCAATCGTGATCCCCCTGCTGATCCCGCTGTCGCTGCGCGGCGTGCGCTACCGGCCGATCGGCGCGAGCGCGCTGCTGCGGCGCAACCTGCTCATCTACGGCCTCGGCGGGATCCTCGCGCCGTTCGTGGGCATCAAGCTGATCGACCTAATCGTGCACAACCTGCTCGGCGGCTGAGCCGCGCCGGCGCGGAGCGGGCGCACGGCGTGGCGATCGAGCTGACGGGCACGCTCACTCGGCGACCCGCCGGCGCCGCGCGATCCAGTTGGTGCCGGGCGTGTCGCTGAGCCCGTGCACGAGGATCGACGCGAACACGGCGAGCGCGGCGATGTCGAAGATCCGCTGCCCCGCTTCGATCTGGCGTGAGAGCACGAGCAGCGAGAACGCCATCGTGGCGACGCCCTTGGGGCCGAACCACGCCATGAACGCCTTGCTGGCGTTGTCGACCGCTGTGCCGGTGAGCGCTATGAACACGCCGGCTGGGCGAGCGATGAGGAACGTCCCGGCGACCACGGCGACGGCCGCCCAGCCGTCGGAGAACAGGGCGTGGACGGTGAGCAGCGAGCCGAACACGGTGAAGATCCCCAGCTTCACCACCTCCACCAGCTCCTCCGCGCCGGCGGCGAACTGCTCGTGCAGGTCTGGGCGGCGCACGCCGACGACGATCGCGGCGACGAACACGCCGATGAAGCCGTTGCCGTGCGGCGGCAGCACGGTGAGCCCGTACGTGGCGAACGCGAGGCCCAGGCCGTAGAGGGCGCGCTGGTGCGCTGGGATCGCGCCGTCGGACCCAACCCCCGACCCGGCGGCGCCGCCAGCCGCCGCGGCCGTGGCCGTGGCCGGCTCGCGCGGCATCAGCAGCGAGCCGACGAGGCCGCACGCGACCCCGAACACGAGCCCGAAGCCGATGTCCTGCAGCAGAAAGCGCCACCACACGAAGTGCCCCACGTGGGTGTCGAGGGCGGCGGCGAACGCGAGCACGGCTGGCAGCGCGAGGCCGTCGTTGAGGCCCGACTCGATGTTGAGCGAGTGGCGGATCACGCGTGGCACGCGCTCGTCGGTGACGACGCCCGAGGAGAGCACGGGGTCGGTGGGCGACAGCAGCGCGCCGAGCAGCAGCGACTCGACCCAGGTGAGCCCCACGAGCCAGTGCGCGAGCGCGGCGACGATCGCGGCGGTGATGGGCATCGCGACGACGAGCTTGCGCACGGGCAGGTGCCAGTGGCGCTGCAGCATCTCCGCGTCGGCCTCGAGGCCGTCGCGGAACAGGATCACGATCAGCGCGACGGTGGCGAGGTCGGTGACCCAGCCGGAGTTGGGCCTGAAGTGCAGCACGTCGATCGCGCCGGGCCCGAGCAGGAAGCCGGCGAGCACGAACAGCAGCGCGAGCGAGAGCATGCTGCGTCGCGCGAGTCCGGACAGCAGCGAGCCGAGCACCAGCAGCCCGCCGAGCACCGCCGCGCCCGTCTCGAAGGAGGTCACTGCGGTAGCGTCCCACAGGTTGCCCAATGGCTGACGGACGAGGACACCTGAAGGTCTTCATCGGTATGGCCCCGGGCGTGGGGAAGACCTACCGCATGCTGCAGGAGGGCGCGACGGAGGCGCAGAGCGGACGCGACGTGGCGGTCGGCTACCTCGAGTCCCACGGACGCGAGGAGACGGTCGCGCAGGCCGCGGGCCTGGAGATCCTGCCGCGGCGCACGCTGCTGCTACCGCGGCACGCCGCTGGAGGAGATGGACCTGCCGGCGGTGCTCGGCTCGCAAACCGGAGCTGTGCCTGATCGACGAGCTGGCGCACACGAACGCGCCGGGCGTCGAGCACGAGAAGCGCTACGAGGACGTGCGCGACGTGCTCGACGCGGGGATCGACGTGTATTCGACCGTCAACGTGCAGCACCTGGAGAGCCTCAACGACCAGGTCACGCAGCTGACCGGCGCGCGCATCCGCGAGACGATCCCCGACGAGGTGCTCTCGGCGGCGGACGAGGTCGTGCTGATCGACCTAACGCCGGAGGCGCTGATCGGTCGTCTGCGCGCGGGCAAGGTCTATCGCGCCGAGCGCGTGCCGGCGGCTCTGAACAACTTCTTCAAGATCGAGAACCTGGCCGCGCTGCGCGAGACGGCGCTGCGCCAGGTCGCAGAGGACGTCGAGGTGAAGCGCCTCGTGCGCGAGCCGACACGGCCGGCGCGACGCGACGAGGAGGGAGCTGGCCATCGCGCCGGAGGGCGGCACCGCAGGCGATCGCCGGAGCGGCTGCTCGCGCTCGTCGACGCTGGCGGCGCAGTCCGAGCGGATCGTGCGCCGCGCGTGGCGCTCGGCGCAGCGCCTGGACGCCGAGCTCGACGTGCTGGTGGTGCGCCCGCCGGGGCGCCCGCCGAGCCAGGAGGACCGCAGGCGCCTGGAGGAGCTGCGGCGCCTGACCGCGATGCTCGGCGCGCGGCTGCGCGTGGAGGAGGGCGAGGACGTCGCGAGCGTGGCGATCGCGCTGGCGCGCGAGCTGGGCAGCACCTACGTGCTGATGGGCACGCCCTCGCCAGCCGCGCGGCCTCGCGCGCCTGGGCTGGCGGCTCGGAGCGCTCGCTGCTGATGCGCCTGCTGCGCGGACTGCCGGGCGTGGACGTGCGCGTCGTCGCCGATCCGAAGCTGCGCGGGGCGCCCGCTGAACTGCCGGCGGAGTAAACAGCTGTCAAAACTTGACTGCGCAGATGCAGGGCGGCGCAGTAAACGCCGCGTAAGAGTCTCACAGCCGGCGCAACCCCAGGCCTGCAGCGCTGTTGACGCGAACGTATGAGAACACTTCGTCGCCCACTCCCACTCCTCGCGATCCTGCTCGTCGCGCTCGCCACGGCGTGCGATCGCGACGATCGGCCAGGCCGGCGCGGCCGCGCGCCCGGCGCCGCGCGCGCACGCCGCGAGCCAGCTACCTGACGGGCGTCGGCGACGAGTCGGCGCAGATGTTCCGCAACCAGCTGTGGCAGCAGCTGCACACGAGGATCGTCCGCTACATCGCGCCGTACGACGCGGCTGTGCACATCGCCGACTCGCAACAAAGCGATCGCGTTCGATCCAGGGAGCCGAAGCGTCCGCACCTGCAGGTGCTGGTGGCCTTCTACCACTCCGAGCTACACGCCGACGAGGCTGCCGAGCGTCGCGCACGTACAAGCACGACGTGCAGAAGTTCGTGAAGCTGTTCCCGCGCGTCGCGCCAGTACCAGTCCTGGGACGAGGCCAACCGCGGCAACGTCGCGGGCGCGTTCTCGAGTCCCTCGGCGGCGCTCGGCGGCGCAGTACTACCAGGCGCTGATCCGCGTGTGCAAAGGCTGCACGGTGATCGGCCTCGACGTGCTCGACGCGCAGAACATCGGCCCCACGCTCACGTACATCTCGGAATTCAAGCGCGAGATCGGGCATCTGCGGACGGTGATGCCGAAGATCTGGGGCCTGCACAACTACTCCGACATCAACCGCCTCGAAAGCTGGCGCACGCGCGAACTCGTGCGCGCGCTCGGCGGGCAGGTGTGGCTGACGGAGACGGGCGGGCTCGTGAAGTTCGGCGGCGCGTTCCCGAACGTTCGCGGCTCGGGCCTGACGCGCGCGGCGGGAGCGTTGAAGTACATGTTCGCGGTCGCCGCCTCGCACCCGCAGATCAAGCGCCTGTACATCTACAACTGGAGCGGCGGCACGAGCTCGACCCGCTTCGACGCCGGCCTGACGAACGTACACGAACAGCCCCGCGCGGGCTACGTCGCGGTCTGCCGCCAGCTAGGCGCGGCTAAATGCAGCGGCGTGCGGCTCGCCCGCAACTGAGCGCTCGTTGCGCGCGAGGCGCATGGCGCACAGCGCGAGCAGCCCCGCCACAGCGGCGATCGGCACGAGCGTCTTCAGCGGATAGGAGCTGAAGCCGGGGTGAAGCGTGGTGCTGAGCGCCGTGTGGTCGCCCGCGCCGACGATGCTCCAGACCCGCGTGGTCGATTCCCAAGCACCGTCGGCGCGAGCGCGGCGAACAGACCCCAGGCCGAGGAGCGCGAGCAGCCCGTAGGCCGAGCGCGCGCCCGTCGATGCGCAGCCGCGGGGTGGCCCACGCGGCGAGCGCGACGGCCGCGCCCGCGGCGAGGAAGAATGGCCAGATTCCGCCCCAGCTGCGCCCCAGCCCGAAGGACGAGGCGATCGTGGGCTGGAAGAAGCCTTTGCCGAGGTAGCGCGTCCACGAGTCGGTCTCGGTCTCATAGCCGACGAGCGGATGCGTGATCGTGGCGATCGTGCTCGTGGCGATCGAGACGGCGCCGAGCGCGACCGTGGGGCCGGGGAAGCGCCTGAGCGCGATCGCGAGCGGGAAGGCGAGGAACGGCAGCATCGTGGTGAGGAAGCGCGGTCCCATGAAGCCGCCGCCGAAGGGCAGGTAGTAGCCGGAGTTGTAGCCCACGTAGCAGAGGCAGACGCCCGTGACGGTGAGCGCCTCGGCGCGCTTGCCGCGGCGGTAGAGCAGCACGGTGCCGACGGCGGCGAGGATCAGCACGGGTGAGATCGTGAGCAGACCGCGCGAGTCGAACAGCAGCGTGGAGAGCACCTTCAGGCTCGGCGCGCCGATGCCGAAGAAGCCTTTCTGCTGGCGCGGCACGTCGGAATACGCGAGGTGCGTCCAGGAGTGGAAGGCGTAGTGGTTGTAGAAGAGCAGCGGCACGATCCCCACGATCCCGCCGAGGATGTACGCGCCGGCGCGGCGCGCGAGGTGCAGCGGCGTGAGCGCGTCGCGGCGCGAGAGCAGGAACAGACCCGAGCACGAGCGCGACGAAGAACAGCGGGTACTCCGACGCGACCGCGTAGCCCATCGCGAGGCCCGCTACCGCGAGCAGCAGCGGGCTGGGCGGACCGTCGCGCTCCGCAGCATCAGCGCGAACGCGGCGAAGCCGAGGAACGCGGTGAACACGTGCGAGAACAGCAGCGTGGAGAGCGGCAGCACGATCGTGCCGAGCCCCAGCAGCGCGGCGGCCGCCGCGCCGTAGCCGGGCTCGAAGCGCTCCGCGACGCGCCACACGAGCAGCAGCAGCAGCAGCCCCGGCAGCACGTTGCCCCACAGGCCGACGAAGTACACCATCTCGTCGTCGCTGCGCTGCGCCTGGGAGTCGCGCGCGAGCCGGTCGGCGTCGACGAAGTTGAGCGTGTCGTAGAACGGCAGCGCGAACAGCGCCAGGCCGGGGGCGCGCGCGGAGTAGAAGTGCCCCTTGTAGAAGACCTTGTCGCCCGTGTTCGCCTGGTTGGCGTCGATCGTGGTGCCGTCCTTGTCGAGCGCGCGGATCAGGTCGTAGTGCGAGGCCTGGTTCCAGGAGAAGCTCTGGATCATCGTCGCGTAGGCGACGCCGACCAGGATGATCGCCACGAGGCGCCTTGCGCCCTCCCATCAGTCGGTCCGTGCAGCGCCGTCGGGCCCGGGGCCGATTTCGTAGATCACGAGCGAGCCGACCTGCCTGCGCGTGACGCCGAGGCCGGCGATCGGCTTCGCCGCCGCGGCGGCGGGGTTCGGCGGCTCGGGTTTGACCGCAGCCCTGCTGACGGCGGTAGCCCCTTGGGGAGACGGCTGTGCAGCACGACGGTCTGATGTCGTAGTAGCGCAGCTTCTCGATGCTGGCCTTGTCGGGGAAGCCGCTCATGCCGCCGCGCAGGTCGTCGAGCGAGAGGATGTCGAACGTGCTGTTGCCGACTGCGGGATCTGGGAGAAGCCGTTGGTCGAGAAGTACTGCCACACCCGGTCCGCGGGCCGTCGGTGGGGAGGTCGAGCAGCGGGCTCGGAAGCCCGATCTCGGCGCGCGCGGGCTGCGGCACGACCGGGTGGGCCAGGTGCCCGGCGCCTTCGCCGACGATGCCCACGAGCAGCGCGACGCCTACGCAGCGGGGGCGCGAGGCGCAGCGAGCGGCGCTCGGCCCACGGGCGCGAGGCGCTGCACGAGCAGCTGCACGCCGGCGCCGGCGAGCAGCGCGTAGAACAGCGTCGCGAGCGTGAACATGCGCCCGGGGACGCGCACGCCGTTCCAGCCGGGGGCGTAGTCGTAGAGCAGGCGATAGGGGTAGCCCGCGCCGGTCAGGCCGATGCCGAGCGCGAGGATCGAGACGACGCCGATCCCGATCGCGAGGCCGAGGCGCAATCGGCGCGTGTAGCGATCGGCGCGGCGAGCCCGACGAGAGCGAGCACGAGGATCAGCCCGCCGGGGAAGAGCACGCTCTCGTTCTTGGAGTGGACGTGCGCCCGCGCGCCCGATGTGACGGAGCCCCACACGCGGTTCTCCGAGGAGGCGGACAGCCACGCGGCGGGGCCGGCGGAGTAGTTTTTGACTTCCTTGATCGTGCGTTTCGCGGTCGGGTAGTCGGCGGACACCTTCAGGTAGGGCCGCGCCTGGTAGATCGCCACGAGACCCGAGCGATGGCGATCCCGATCGAACGTCACCACGAGCAGCCTGGCGCGGGATCAGCGGCCCGCGCGACGCGGGCTTCGCGGTCGCGGCCGGCTCGGCCCCGGCTAGGTCGGGCTCCTCCGCGCCCGCGGGGCGCTCGCGCCGCCACCAGGAGACGAACACGAGCAGCGCGAGGATGGCCAGCAGGTAGCAATACTGCAGGCCGAGCGTGAAGCCGAGGCTGACCTGCCAGGCGGAGACGAGCCAGCCGGCGAGCACGAGCCCGCGCGAGCGAGCGCCGGTAGCCGCGCAGCAGCAGGAACAGCGCGAGCGGCAGCCCGCCGGAGGAGATCACGTGCAGGTGGCCGGCCTCGGTGACGCGGTAGGGCGCGTATGCGAACGCGAGTCCCGCGGCGGCTCCGCCGAGGCGGCCGAGACCGAGCTCGCGCGCGAGCAGGTAGGCGCCGACGAAGCACAGCGACCACGCGAACAGGAACAGCAGGTTGTAGCGGACGAGCGCGGCGACGGTGCCCGACCCGAAGAACGCGGCGGGGCCGTAGCCGAGCAGCGAGTCCGAGAACGCGAGGCTGAGCGGGTGGGGGTAGAAGGCGTTGGCGTTGAACAGGTGCAGCGGATCGTTGAGCATCGCGTGCCCGACCCACGCGACCTGCCAGGCGGTGCGCACGGGGTCGCCGAGATCGGGCGCGATGCGGCTGGGCAGGTGCAGCACGAGCGGCCAGCGTGGTGAGCACCGCGAGCAGCACGCCCGCGAGCGCGACGAGCGCGATCTCGCGGCGCGTCGAACGTGGGCGAGGGCGTCCAGCGCGTGGCGGGCAGGCGCGAGCTCCGTCCGGTGCGTTGGGGCACGCCGTTACGCCCGCCGCGATCGCTGTCGGGAGAGTGCGTGGGGACCCGGTGGGGTGGCGGGGCGGGCTGGGGAGGCCGGTGCTCATGGCCGAGTGGTGTTGGGTGCGGCGCGGATCGGCGCAGCATACGGCAGGCGCCTGAGACGATAGCGGCGTATCGGCGCACGCGACGCTTGCGCCGTCTCGGGCTGCGCGCTTTGCGTCAGACTGCGCCACATGAGGGTTCTCGTCGTCGGAGCCGGCGGCGTGGGCGCGGCGTTCGCGGCGATCGCGCAGCGCCGCGAGGCGTTCGAGCAGGTGGTGCTCGCCGACGTGGCGCTCGAGCGCGCGCAGGCGGCCGCGGAGCGGCTCGGCGAGCCGGATCGCTTCGGCGCCGAGCGCGTCGACGCCTCGAACCGCGCCGAGCTCGTGCGAGCTGATCGAGCGCGTGCGGCCCGACGCGGTGCTGAACGCGTGCGACCCGCGCTTCAACGAGCCGATCTTCGGCGCCGCCTTCGACGCCCAGGGTCACCTACCTGGACATGGCGATGACGCTCTCGCACCCCCACCCCGAGCGCCCGCACGAGCTGCCCGGCGAGATGCTCGGCGACCAGCAGCTCGGCCCAGCACGAGGAGTGGGAGCGCGCGGGTCTGCTGGCGCTCGTGGGGATCGGCGTGGAGCCGGGCCTGTCGGACGTGTTCGCGCGCCACGCCGCCGACGAGCTGTTCTCGAGCATCCGCGAAGTGGGCGTGCGCGACGGTGCGGACCTGGTCGTGGAGGGCTATGACTTCGCGCCCACGTTCTCGATCTGGACGACGATCGAGGAGTGCCTGAACCCGCCGCTGATCTGGGAGCGCGAGCGCGGCTTCTACACCACCGCCGCCGTTCTCCGAGCCGGAGATGTTCGAGTTCCCCGAGGGCATCGGGCCGGTGGAGTGCGTGAACGTGGAGCACGAGGAGGTGGTGCTGATCCCGCGCTGGGTGCGACTGCGAGCGCGTGACGTTCAAGTACGGCCTCGGCCAGGAGTTCATCGACGTGCTCGCGACGCTGCACAAGTTCGGCCTCGACTCGACCGAGCCGGTGTCGGTGCGCGGCATGCAGGTGGCGCCGCGCGACGTGGTCGCGGCGGCGCTGCCGGACCCCGCGACGCTGGGCGAGCGCATGAGCGGGCGCACGTGCGCGGGGACCTGGGTGACTGGCGTCGGCAAGGACGGCGCGCCGCGCTCGACCTACCTCTACCACCTGGTCGACAACGAGACGACGATGCGCGAGTACGGCTGCCAGGCGGTCGTGTGGCAGACCGCGATCAACCCCGTCGTGGCGCTCGAGCTGCTCGCGACTGGCGCGTGGAAGGGCACGGGAGTGCTCGGGCCCGAGGCGTTCCCGCCACAGCCGTTCCTGGACCTGCTCGAGGGAGATGGGCTCGCCGCACGGGCAGATGGAGCTGCCCGTCTAACTTGCGTTCCGCCGCACGGTGCGCAAGCGTCCCTACTTGCGCACCGTGGCCCCCTACGGCGGAAGGTTGAGCGGCTCCTCAGAAGTCGACCGGCGCGGGGATCGCGGTTGCGGGGGGCCGGTCGAGCACGCCCGGAGGAGCGGTTTCGAGTCTTGCGCGAGAAGAACTCGCGGAAGAAGGGAACCGAGACGATCATCAGCACTACCCCGACGAGCATGCCCCCGATCCCGAACCAGATCGGCAGCGTGATCCCCGCGATGGGAGCGGATTCGACGTTGGCTGCTTTCCAATAGAACGTGCCGGCGTAGATGCCCACGCCGAACAGCATCAGTCCGCCTATGAGCGGCGCGAGGCCGAGCAGGAGGAAGTTGCGCGCGCTCTTGAATAGCTCGTGTCTGTAATAGACGGCGCACGCGATGCCGGTGAACCCGTAGTAGAAGCAGATCGGGAAGCCGATCGCGGTGAGCGAGTCGGCGAGCACGCTTTCGGAGAGGAGGATCAGCGGGACGGTGATGGCGATCGAGAGGAATCCGAAGCCGAGCGTCGAGACGGTCGGCGTGAGGTAGCGCTTGTGGATGCGCGAGAACAGCTTCGAGATCGCTTTCCAGTGCGCCATCGAGAGCGTGGTTCGGGCGGTCGGCAGGATCGTGGTCTGTGTGGAGGCCGACGCGGACGTGAGCACGGAGAGGATCAGGAGCTTGTAGAGGATCGCGCCGAGCACGGGCTTGCCGAGAGCGCTGAGGACGTCTTCGGCGTTGTTTTCAAGGAACGCAGGCCCGTAGAAGGACTGCGCTCCGGCGGAGACGATCAGATAGATCACCACGAGCATGAGTGTGGAGATCACAGCCGCCTTGCCGGGGCCCTCGGCGGGATCGTGGGACTCCTCGTTGACGGCCACGCCGGAGTCCCAGCCCCAGTAGATGAACACTCCGAGCAGTACCGCGACGACGAGGTCGTGGAAGCCCATGGCGAACGGGTTGAACCAGTCGAGCGAGGGCTTGATCGAGCTGTAGTGGACGAGTTCGCTCTTGCCGGATTCTTCGTTGACAACGCTGGCGACGGCGTGTGGGTGCCCGCCGAAGACCTTCACGAACGCGACGACGGCGAACAGTGTGAGGATCAGGACCTCGGCGCCGAGCAGCACCTGCTGGATGCGGGCGGAGAGCTCGATGCCGCGGTAGCAGATCCATGTCATCAGGGCGATCCAGATGACGGCTGCGGCGAGCACGGCGCCTTTGGAGCTGGCGGCGGAGTCCCAGCCGAAGAGCTTGAACGTGTAGATGCCCGCGATGTCAGCCAGCGAGGCCATGACGATCAGGTCCGCGAGGAAGATCGCCCAGCCGTTGAGCCAGCCCGTCACCGGCCCGAGCGCGCGCGTGGTCCACGCGAACGACGTCCCCGCATCGGGGTCGGCGCGGTTGAGGTATTTGTAAGCGGAGGCGACCAGCAGCATCGGTATGAACGACACGAGCAGCACCGCGGGCGCGTGCACGCCGACGCCGGTGACGGCGACGATGAACCCCAACGTCGCGGCGAGCGAGTAGGCGGGTGCGGTCGAGGCGACGCCGATGACGATGTTGGAGACGTAGCCGATGGCGCCTTTTTTGAGGCCCTTGTCCATGACTCCCGAGGAGGGGGGCGTTCCTGGTGTGGCGAGACCTTCGGTGGCCATCGGCGACTCCTCTCGTGGGCTGTGCCGTAAACGGCTCGGCGCTGTAACAAAAGTTACGACCCATGGCGGCGTGTGTGCAAGGGGCGCAATCGCCAAAACGGAGTGACGCGACTGTACATCTTGTACAATCGACCGTCAGCATGTTGAACGATGGGTGGATTGAGTGCAACACCGAGGCGGAGTAACGTTGTCCTCAGTGTCTAGTCCACTCCAAGAGCAGGCCAAGCGCCATCTGTGGATGCACTTCACCCGTATGGGCTCCTACGCCGACGCGGAGGTGCCGGTGATCGTGCGCGGCGAGGGTTGCTACGTGTACGACGAGCACGGCAAGCGCTACCTGGACGGCCTATCGGCGCTGTACTGCGTGAACGCGGGTCACGGCCGCACGGAGCTGGGCGAGGCGGCGGCGGAGCAGGCGAAGGAGCTGGGCTTCTACACCAACTGGAGCTACGCGCACCCGCCGTCGATCGAGCTGGCGGCGCGCATCGCGCAGCTGGCGCCGGGAGATCTGAACCGCGTGTTCTTCACCTCGGGAGGATCGGAGGCGGTGGAGTCGGCGTGGAAGCTCGCGAAGGCGTACTTCAAGGCGAAGGATGAACCGCAGCGGCACAAGCTGATCTCACGCAAGCTCGCCTACCACGGCACGTCGATGGGCGCGCTCACCGCGACGGGCCTGCCGCCGCTGCGCACGCCGTTCGAGCCGCTCACGCCGGGCGGGATCCACGTGGAGAACACGAACTCCTACCGCTGGAGCGAAGACCGCGACCCGCTGTGGGCGGCCGACTCGATCGAGCATGCGATCGAATTCGCGGGGCCGGAGACGGTGGCGGCGGTGATCCTCGAGCCGGTGCAGAACGGCGGCGGCTGCTTCACGCCGCAGGAGGGCTACTTCCAGCGCGTGCGCGAGATCTGCGACCGCCACGGCGTGCTGTTGATCTCCGACGAGGTGATCTGCTCGTGGGGCCGCCTCGGTCACTGGTTCGGCTGCGAACGCTACGGCTACGCCCCCGACATGATCACCACCGCGAAGGGGATCACCTCGGCGTACGCGCCGATGGGAGCGGTGATCGCGAGCGACCGCGTCGCGGAGCCGTTCCTGCACGGCAAGGCGATCTTCAACCACGGCTTCACGTTCGGCGGGCATCCGATGTCGTGCGCGGTGGCGCTGGCGAACATCGAGGTGATGGAGCGCGAGGATCTGTGCGGCCACGTGCTCGACCACGAGGCGCGCTTCCGCGAGATGCTGGACAGCCTGCGCGATCTGCCGATCGTGGGCGACGTGCGCGGCGCGGGCTACTTCCACGCGATCGAGCTGGTGAAGGACAAGGACACGAAGGAGACGTTCGACGCGCACGAGGAAGAGGATCTGCTGCGGGGCTTCCTCTCGGGCGAGCTGTTCCGGCGCGGGCTGATCTGCCGCACCGACGATCGCGGCGACCCGATCGTGCAGCTCTCGCCGCCGCTGATCGCGGGCGACGAGCAGTTCGAGGAGATCGAGGCGATGCTTGCGCCCAGTGCTCACCGAGGCCTCGGAGCGGATGGGGAGTTGGAGCTCACTGTCGAGAGCCTGATCGGCGAGCTCGGACTGGAGCTCGTCTCAGGCCAGGAGTCCGCCCACGCACACGTGCGCTGGGTGCACAGCACCGAGCTGGCGGACCCCACGCCGTGGCTGAAAGGCGGCGAGCTGCTGCTGACGACGGGGATGCAGCTGGACGGAGCGAAGAGTCCAGCGCGAGCTGATCGACCGCCTGGCGGACCACGAGATCGCGGGCCTGGGCTTCGGCACGGGCTTCGCCCACAAGCGACTGCCGGCGGCGCTCCTGGCGGCGGCGCGCAGGCGCTCGTTCCCGCTGTTCGAGGTGCCGTACGAGCTGCCGTTCATAGCGATCACCGAGCGCGCGTTCGCGCAGCTGGTGAACGAACGCTACGAACTGCTGCAGCGCAACATGGTGGGCGACCTGCTCGCTGAGGCGCTCACGGGGCATCTGTACCCGGAGGACCTGCAGGCGCGGCTGCGACCGTTCGGGATCGGCGAGCAGCGTGGCGGTGCTGGCGTTCGGGCCGCCGGACCCGAGCGCGGCGGCGGCGCCGGTGGAACGGCTGCTCGCGCGCGACCACATCCCCAGCCTGGTGGCGATCCGCGCGGGGCTGTTGTGCGCGGTGGTGGACGCGGACGGCACGAAGGGCTCCGCGCCGCTCGACCCGGTCGAGCTGGCGCGCGAGATCCGCGCGGAGCTCGCGGCGCGCTTCGGCGAGGTGCGCGCGGCGGCGAGCCGCATCGCGCCGACGCACTCGCTGCGCATGAGCTTCCACGAGGCGCGCTGTGCGCTCGAGGCGGTGCGCCTGCGCAACGGCGACGCGCCCGACGTGGCCTCCTATCGAGGATCTGGGCGCCTTCCAGCTGCTGCTGTCGCTGCAGGACGACGACGCGCTGAGCTCCTACTGCCGCAGCGTGCTGGGCCCGATCGAGCAGGGCGAGGGCGAGTACGGCGACGAGCTGGTGCGCTCGCTGGACGTGTTCATCGAGCACAACGGCCACTGGGAGAAGGCGGCGAACGCGCTGTACTGCCACCGCCACACGCTGCGCTACCGCATCCGCCGCATCGAGCAGCTGACGGGTCGCGACTTCTCGAACGCGCGCGACCGGATCGAGTTCTGGCTGGCGCTGCGCGGGCGGGAACTGGCGCGATGAGCTACGACGAGGGAGCCGTTTATGGAGACTCCCTCCGGGAGTCGGCTCGGGTCGGCATGTGCCACTACGACGGGAGCGGTGAACGATGAGAATCGGCGTTCCGAGCGAGATCAAGACGGACGAGTACCGCGTGGCGATCACGCCCGCGGGTGTGCGCGAGCTGACGACGCGCGGGCACGACGTTCTCGTGCAGGCGGGCGCGGGCGAGGGCAGCGCGATGAGCGACGAGCAGTTCGAGGCGCAGGGCGCGCGGATCGTGCCGGACGCGCGTGCGGTGTTCGGCGAGGCGGAGCTGGTGCTGAAGGTGAAGGAGCCCCAGCCGGTGGAGGTGGAGCTGCTGCGCAAGGGCCAGACGCTGTTCACGTATCTGCACCTCGCCGCGGAGCCGGAGCTGGCGCGCGGCCTGATGGAGTCGGGCGCGACGTGCGTGGCGTATGAGACGGTGGTGGACGAGGAGGGCCGGCTGCCGCTGCTGGCGCCGATGAGCGAGGTGGCGGGCAAGATCGCGACGCAGGCGGGCGCGTTCATGCTGGAGAAGCCGCTCGGCGGGCGGGGCATCCTGCTGGGCGGCGTGCCGGGCGTGGCGGCGGCGACGGTGCTGGTGATAGGCGGCGGCGTGGTGGGCATGAACGCGGCGTTCATCGCGATCGGCATGCAGGCGGACGTGTTCATGTTCGACCGCTCCATCGACCGGCTGCGCGAGCTGGAAGTGGCGTTCGCGGGGCGCGCCTCGACGGTGTACTCCTCGACGCTTGCGATCGAGGAGATGCTGCCGCAGGCGGACCTGGTGATCGGCGCGGTGCTGCTGCCGGGCGGGCGCGCGCCGCGCGTGGTGACGCGCGAGCAGCTGAAGCTGATGAAGCCGCACGCGGTGCTGGTGGACGTGTCGATCGACCAGGGCGGCTGCTTCGAGACCTCCCGTCCGACGACCCACTCGGACCCGACGTACGAGGTGGACGGGATCACGCACTACTGCGTGACGAACATGCCGGGCGCGGTGCCGATCACCTCCACGTACGCGCTCACGAACGCGACGCTGCCGTACGTGATCGAGCTGGCGCAGCGCGGCGTGGAGGAGGCGCTGGAGCGAAATGACGGGCTGCGCGGCGGGCTGAACGTGCGGGGCGGGGAGATCACCCACCCGGCGGTCGCGGAGGCGCTGGGTCTGACGCAGGACGCCGCCTGAGAGCGGCGAGCGTACGAACGAAAGGCGCGCGAGCGCGAACACACGACCTGGAGGAGGACAGAGCACGATGGCGAGCACGACGCAGATGCTGAGCAACTTCATCGACGGCGAGCGCGTGGAGGCGGAGGGCGAGACGACCGAAGCGGTGCTCAACCCTGCCACTGGCGAGGAGATGGCGCGCGCGCCGGTCTCGAGCGCGGCGGACGTGGATCGCGCGGTGAAAGCAGCGCGCAGGGCGTTCGACGGCTGGTCGAGCGCGACCCCGGCGCAGCGCTCGCAGGCGCTGCTGGCGATCGCGGACACGATCGAAGAGCACGGCGAGGAGATCGCGCGCATGGAGGCGCTGAACGCGGGCAAGCCGATCGAAGCGGTCAAGAACGACGAGATCCCCGTGATGGCGGACAACCTGCGCTTCTTCGCGGGCGCCGCACGTTGCCTGGAGGGCCGGGCGGCGGGCGAGTACATGGACGGCTACACGTCGTTCACGCGCCGCGAGGCAGTGGGCGTGATCGGCCAGGTGACGCCGTGGAACTACCCGCTGATGATGGCGATCTGGAAATTCGGCCCGGCGCTGGCGGCGGGCAACACGGTCGTGCTGAAGCCCGCCGAGACGACGCCCATGACGACGGTGCGCCTGGCGGAGCTGGTGGCGGAGATCCTGCCGAAGGGCGTGCTGAACGTGGTGATGGGCCCCGGCCGCCCGACGGGCGAGGCGCTGATCACCCACCCGGACGTGGACATGCTCGCGCTGACGGGATCGGTGGACACGGGCAAGCACATCGCGCGCACGGCGGCGGAGACGCTCAAGCGCGTGCACCTCGAGCTGGGCGGCAAGGCGCCGGTGGTGGTGTTCGACGACGTGAGCCTCGAGAGTGCCCTGGAGACGATCGCGGGCACCGGCTACTACAACGCGGGGCAGGACTGCACGGCGGCGACGCGCGTGCTGGCGTCGAGCAGCGTGTACGACGACGTGGTGTCAGGTCTCGCGTCGCAGGCGCAGGGCCTCGTGATTGGCGACACGCTCGCGACGGACACGACGCTCGGCCCGGTCAACTCGGCGCGCCAGCGCGAGCGGGTGGCGGGCTTCCTCGCGCGCCGGCCCGACCACGCGGAGATGGTGACCGGCGGCGCGCAGCCGCAGCGGCCGGGCTTCTACCTGGAGCCGACGGTCGTGGCGGGGCTGCGCCAGGAGGACGAGATGATCCAGCGTGAGATCTTCGGCCCGGTGATCACCGTGCAGCGCTTCAGCGACGAGGCGCAGGCGATCGCGTGGGCGAACGCCACGCGCTACGGCCTGGCCTCCTCGGTGTGGACGCGCGACGTGGGCCGCGCGCTGCGCGTGTCCAAGGCGCTGCGCTTCGGCTGCGTGTGGATCAACGACCACATCCCGCTCGTCTCGGAGATGCCCCACGGCGGCTTCAAGGAGTCGGGCTACGGCAAGGACCTGAGCATGTACGGGGTGGAGGACTACACCGTGGTGAAGCACGTGATGGCGTCACTCGATTGAGCCGGCCTGGCGACTTAGGTCACAGTTTTTCGCTTGTAGCGGCTCGCTCTGTACTCGTTCACCCACTGGGTGGTTGAGTACCAGGTCCCGTCTACCTTTTGCGCCCGAAGGCGACCCCGCTGCGCAGCGGCGACGAGTGCGTTGTGGGATAGACCATCGTCCCGCGCAAGACCTGCCAACGGCACGACGCTGAGGGTGCCCGCGAGCTTGGGGATCAGGAATCGAAAGATGCCCTTGCGCACGGATCGCGCCAGGAGTTCGGAAAGCGGTCCGCAGTCTCGTTCGTCAGCGCGCCTCAGGGCCTTCAAATAGCTCTTGCGTTCGTCTTTTTCGATGATTGCTGGCGGATAACCCGTGCGGACGAGGAGGTGTGTGAGTACGAGTCGGCCAACGCGACCGTTCCCATCCGGGAAGGGATGGATGCGCTCAAACGCTGCGTGCAGCCGGGCGAGATCTTCGACGATGTGGCTGTCGCTCTTAATCAGAGCCCTCCAGTCCAGCGTCTTGTTCACGTCCTCCACCCAATCGGCTAGAGCGCTTGGGACGAGGCTCGATGCGAGGGCGTGCAGGCCCGCGCGCAGCGGATCGTGGTCCTTGAGGCGGTACGCCCCCGGTTTCTCCCCCCGAACGAGCCCCTCCGGCGGGAATTCAGGCCAGACGGGGCCGACGACGAGGTTGTGGATCTCCCTAATGATGGCTTCGTTTATGAGCGGATTGGCGATTGACGTTCGGTGGGCTTGCTCATAAACCCACCGCGCGGCGTTGCCATAGGCACGGGCCTCCAGGATCTCCCTAAGCGTGCTCTGGCCACTTACAACGCCCTCCTCGAGCAGCATGCGGACCTGGCGCTGGCGGAGCGTGTTGCCCTCGAGGGCGGTCGAGTGATGTGTCTCCTCGGTCCAGATACCAGCCCAGATATCTTGAAAGACCATCGGCTCGGGAAGTCCGCCGATTGACTGAAGGTCAGATCTGGCCTGGTCCAGGCTCTGGAGGAGATCTTGTCGACTCGGGCGTCCCATTGAATTTGTCGAGGCTAGCAAGAAAAAACAAAACCACGACAAATTCAGCGCCAGAGGGGCGAACCTAGGTTCGATTTGTCGTTGTTTTTTTTCTTCTCACGACCTCAACACTTTTGGGTTGCTTCGCGGAACTGCGTACTACCCGCCCGGGTCGGAAACAACAACCCTGCTACGGTCCCCGTACGGACGGCACCCGGTCGTCCGCGAGGTTCTTTGTCTTTGTTGGCGCTCCGAGCGCGGATGGGGTCAGTCGAATCTCCATCTGCAGCGGCGGCCATGACGGCTGCCAGAAGGAGCATCACAACATGAAGCATGAGACTTTCGCCGACCTCGGCGTGTCCGAGGTCGTGGCAAGCGATCTTGCTGAGCGCGGGATCGAGGCGCCGTTCGCGGTGCAGAGGATGGTCATCCCGGACGTGCTCGCGGGGCACGACGTGCTGGCGCAGTCGCCGACGGGCTCTGGCAAGACGCTCGCGTTCGGCGTGCCGGTGGTGGAGCGGCTGAAGGACTCAGACGCGCGCCCCTCGGCGCTGATCCTCGCGCCGACGCGCGAGCTGGCGATTCAGATCGTGGAGGACATGCGCTCGATCGCGCACGCGCGCGCCCTGTCGATCGCGGCGGTGTACGGCGGCGCTGGGATCGTCAAGCAGGCGCGTCAGGCGGGCCGCGCGCACATCCTCGTGGCGACGCCTGGCCGACTGCTCGACCTGATCGAGCGCAGGGACGTGTCGCTGAAGAACATCCGCATCCTCGTGCTGGACGAGGCGGACAGGATGCTCGACATGGGCTTCCGCCCGGTGGTGGACAAAATCGTGAAGATGACAGCAGCCAAGCGCCAGACGCTGCTGTTCTCGGCGACACTCGAGGGCGAGGTGGGCAAGATCGCGAAGGTCTACACGACCGACCCGCGCCGCCACGAGCACGTGCAGTCGGTGGAGCGCAAGGCGGACGTTAAACACCGCTTCGTGACCGTCACGCACGACGGCAAGGTGGAGCGACTGGTGCTGGAGCTGAAGGAGCCCGAGCGCGGGCTGACGCTGGTGTTCGTGCGCACGAAGCGCGGCGCGGACCGGCTCGTCAAGCGCCTCGCCTCAAGCGGCGTGCAGGCCGCGGCTATGCACGGCGACAAGTCCCAGGGGCAGCGCCAGCGGGCGCTCGCGAACTTCGAGGCGGGCGTGGTGGACACGCTCGTGGCGACCGACGTGGCGGCTCGCGGCATCGACGTGACGGGCATCACGCACGTGATCAACTACGACATCCCCGCCACGCGCGAGGACTACGTGCACCGCATCGGGCGCACCGCGCGCGCGGGCGCGAGCGGCACGGGTGTGACGCTCGTGGCGCACGACCAGGCGCGCGAGCTGGCGAGCATGATCCGCGATCTGGGACTTGATCGCGAGCTTCAGCTGGCCGGCGTGAGCGCCTCGCGGCCCCAGCGCAGTCATCCCCGATCGCGCCGCAGGACACCGAGCCGCGCTCGATAAGTCCAGCGAGCATTCATTCTGTTCGGCGCGTCAGCTAACGTCGTTTTCGATGAGTACGCCGAATCTGCCCAATCAGGACGACGAGGCCGGCGCCAACGGCGAGTCAGCGGAGGCGGGGTCCGAGGCGGACCTGCTCACGCATTACGACATCCTGCGCCTGCGCGCACCCAACCCCGGCTTACTGACGCTGTCGGGGACGAACACCTGGGTGGTGGGGCGCAGGCCCGCGTGGGTGGTCGACCCGGGACCGTTGATAGACGCGCACATGGAACGACTGAGTGCGGCGATCGAGGCGCGTGGAGGTCTCGGGGGAGTGGTGCTGACGCACGACCACCACGACCACTCCGAGGCGGTCGGGCCGCTGCTGGAACGCCACCCGGCGCCGCTGGCGGCGGGCCGCGGATCGGTCGACATGCAGCTCGGCGAGGGCGTGCGCGTCGGACCGTTCGAGGCGGTCGCCACGCCGGGGCACTCCGCGGATCACTTCGCGCTGGTGGCAGACGGCGCGTGCTTCACCGGTGACGCGGTGCTGGGCGACGGCAGCGTGTTCATCAGCCCCTACCGCGGCTCCATGTCGGGGTACCTGTTAGCGCTCACTCGCCTGGGGTTGCGCGAAGACTTCAACGTGCTGTGCCCCGGGCACGGCTCGCCGGTGTGGGACGCGCACACGAAGCTCGAGGAGTACATCGCTCACCGCATCGACCGCGAAAACCACCTGATCGTGGCGCTGAACGAAGGCAAGCGCACGGTGGAGGAACTGCTGAACACCGTGTGGGGCGACGTGGCGGAGCCGCTGCGCGGCATGGCCACGGCGACGCTAGCGGCCCACCTGGACAAGCTCGAGGACGAGCAGATCCTGCCGGCGGGCGTGGAGCGGCCGCGGTTCGAGCGGACGGAGTGGTGAAGGCCGAGGCCTCCTCACCGACGACGATGTGGAGCGACGGCTCGGCACCCGCCACGGCGGGCTCGCGCGCAACCTCGCTCGACTCCCCATTTCCGCCGATCGCCGACTATGGCTTCCTGTCGGACTGCCACACCGGCGCGCTGGTCGCCTCGGACGGCTCGATCGAGTGGATGTGTCTGCCGCACTTCGACTCCCCGTCGGTGTTCGGCTCGATGCTCGACCGCGGCGCCGGCAGCTGGCGGGTGGGGCCGTATGGGGTGTACGTGCCGGCGGGCCGGCGCTACATACCCGGCACGAACATGATCGAGACGACGTGGATGACGCCGCAGGGCTGGCTGCGCGTGGTGGACGCGCTGACGATCGGCCCTTGGCACGACAACAAGCACGGCTCCAGCCACACGCGCCCGCCGACCGACTACGACGCGGACCATCTGCTGGTGCGGATGATCGAGTGCATCCAGGGCCAGGTGCAGGTGGAGATCGTGTGCGAGCCGATGCTCGACTACGGCGCGACGCCCGCGGCGTGGAGCGTGGTGCGCAGCGGCGAGGAGGGCGTGTGCATGATGGACGCGACCGACGACGTGACCGCGTTCAGGCTGTTCAGCGACATCCGCATGGGCATCGAGGGCAACCGCTCGCACGGCAGGCACACGATGGCCGAAGGCGAGAAGCGCTTCTGCGCGATCTCCTGGACGGAGGAGCGCGGCGGCCCGCACACGGTCGAGCAGGCCGAAGGACACCTGGAGCGCACGAGCCACTTCTGGCGCACGTGGCTGGCCGAAGGCACCTATCCGGACCACCCGTGGCGCTTTCACCTGCAGCGCTCCGCGCTCGTGCTGAAGGGCCTCACGTTCATGCCCACGGGCGCGCTCGTGGCCGCGCCGACGACATCGCTGCCGGAGACGCCGCGCGGGGAACGCAACTGGGACTACCGCTTCTGCTGGATGCGCGACGCGTCCTTCACGCTGTGGGCGCTGCACGCGCTGGGCCTGAACTGGGAGGCGGACGACTTCGTGCAGTACGTGGCCGACATGGAGCGCAACGAGGACGGCTCGCTGCAGATCATGTACGGGATCAAGGGCCAGAAAGACCTCGACGGAGTCCACGCTCGACCACCTCAAGGGCTACGAGGGCGCGCGCCCGGTGCGCGTCGGCAACGGCGCCTTCAACCAGCGCCAGAACGACGTCTTCGGCATGGTGCTCGACTCGGTGTACCTGCACTCCAAGAAGCGCGACCACATCCCCGAGCGGCTGTGGCCGGTGCTGACCGACCAGGTGCACGCCGCGGCGAGGGTGTGGAAGGAACCCGACCAGGGGATCTGGGAGGCGCGCGGCGAGCCCCGTCACTACGTCTCCTCGAAGCTGATGTGCTGGGTGGCGATGGACCGCGGCGCGCGGCTGGCCGAGCGGCGCGGCGAAGATGAGCAGGCGGCGGAGTGGCAGTCGCTGGCGGATGAGATCCACGAGGACATCCTCAGCCGCGGCGTGGACAGCCGCGGCGTGTTCCGCCAGCACTACGACACGGACGAGCTGGACGCGTCGAGCCTGCTGGTGCCGCTGATGCGCTTCCTGGCGCCCGAGGACGAACGCGTGCGCGCCACCGTGATGGCGATCCGCGACGAGCTGACCGAGGGCGGCCTGGTGCTGCGCTACCGCACCGACGCCACCGACGACGGCCTGCGCGGCGAGGAGGGCACGTTCCTGATCTGCTCCTTCTGGCTCGTCTCAGCTCTGTCGGAGATCGGCGAGCACCGCGAGGCGGAGCACCTGTGCGAGCGGCTGCTGTCGTACTCCTCGCCGTTGGAGCTGTACGCCGAGGAGCTCGAGGCGTCCTCGGGCCGGCACCTCGGCAACTACCCGCAGGCGTTCACGCATCTGGCGCTGATCAACGCTGTGACGCACGTGATCGCGGCGCAGCAGCAGGGCTGAGCGTACCGATGAGCGAGTCACGAGCGAACCAGTCGGACGAGCAGCAGAGTGACTCAGCGCCGGCGCTGTTGGTCGAGCGCTTCCTGGAGTTGATGAGCGCCAAGGACATCGACCGGGCGACTGAGCTGTTGGCGCAGGATGTGGTTTATGAAAACGTAGGACTGCCCACCGTTCGCGGACGTGAGCGCGTTCGGAGGCTCGGTAGGGCCACGCTTGGTTTGGCCGGCGCTGGGTTCGAGGTGTACACGCACTCGATGTCGGTCCGTGAGTCGACGGTTTTGACCGAGCGCACGGACGTCCTGAAGTTCCGTCGGTTGCGCGTCCAGTTCTGGGTCTGCGGTCGTTTCGACGTCCGCGATGGGGAAATCGTCCTCTGGCGCGATTACTTCGACCAGGCGAACGTCCTGGCTGCGACTCTGCGTGGACTGATCGGTGTGATTGTGTCGGCGGCTCGCGCCAAGCCGCCTACCCGGGAGATAGCGCGGATGCGCGGAGCGGGCGACGTCGAGCTGACTACCGACGAGATCCTTGCGCTGACCAGACGGTGAGGCGCGTCGCCGGAGAGCCAAGGTGATGGTGCCTGGCGGTCAGATTCAGTACCCCGGCTCGCCCGGCAGCAGGATCCGCGCCACCTCGCCCTCCAGCACCACGCGCGGCTGGATCGGGAGGACCTCGCGCCCACGGGCGTAGGCGAGCAGGTCCTCGACGGTAGGGAACTCGCCGAGCTGTTCGAGATGCTTGATCGTGGGGAAGACCAGCACGATCTCGTTCGCTGCGTGCGCGGCGAGCGCGGCGGCGGGGGTGAACCAGCCGAGGTCCACGCACTCCTCGCCGTCGATCCTCGGCTCCTGGCCATTGGGGAGCTGGGCGAGGAAGAAGTGGGTGTCGAAGCGGATCTTCACCTCCGCGGGGGTGATCCAGCGCGAGAACTTCACGAGCTCCTCGGTGCCCGCGAGCTCGATCGCGGCCTCCTCGCTCAACTCGCGCACGGCTGCGGCGCGGTGCGCCTCGTCGCCATCGCCCTCGTGCGCGTCCACCGCGCCGCCCGGGAACACCCACACGCCGCCCATGAAGCGCGCCTCGGGAGTGCGCCGCACGAGCAGCACCTCCAGGGTCTCCGAGCCTCCGCGCAGCAGGATCACCGTCGCGGCCTGGCGGGCGTGCGCGGGCGCTCCGGGGTTGTAGGCCTGCCCGGGCTCCACCTGCTCGCTCCCCTCGCCTGAGCGCATCGGATGACCCTACCTTGTCGGTAATCTTCGTCGCATGAGCAACCCCACCCGCACCCCACGCGCATGAGCGCCACCGAGACCCTCCAGCGCTGGATCTGCGAGTCCTGCGGCTACATCTACGACCCCGACGAAGGTGACCCGGATGGCGGCATCCCCGCGGGAACGCCCTTCCAGGAGATCCCCGACACGTGGTTCTGCCCCGTGTGCGGCGCCCGTAAGCGGGACTTCACCCTGTATGAGGATTAGGACGGTCTGACGGACTGGAGCGAACTGCTCGCGCTCGACTCCGAGCGCGTGTGGCACCCATACGGAGCGCTGCCGAGCGCGCTGCCGTCGCTTCCGGTGGTGTCCGCGGAGGGGGTGCGGTTGACGCTCGCGGACGGGCGCGAGCTGATTGACGGGATGGCGTCGTGGTGGTGCGCGATCCACGGCTACCGCCACCCCGCGCTCGACAGGGCGCTCACCGAGCAGCTGGGGCGGATGGCGCACGTGATGTTCGGTGGGCTCACGCACGAGCCCGCGATTCGCCTCGCGCAGCGGCTCACCGAGCTCGCGCCCGCGGGCCTGGAGCGCGTGTTCTTCGCCGACTCGGGATCCGTGTCGGTGGAGGTGGCGATCAAGATGTGCATCCAGTACCAGCGCGCCATCGGTCACCGCGGCCGCACGCGGTTGCTGACGGTGAGGGGCGGCTACCACGGCGACACCGCCGGCGCGATGTCCGTGTGCGACCCGGTGGGCGGGATGCACAGCCTGTTCGCGGGCGTGCTGCCGCAGCACGTGTTCGCCGAGCGCCCACCCGACGGGTTCGACGCGCCGCTGGCCGCGCGGTGGGCCGCGGGCGTGCGCGAGCTGGCGGAGCGGCACGCACACGAACTGGCGGCGGTGATCGTGGAGCCGGTGGTGCAGGGGGCGGGCGGCATGCGCTTTCACTCGCCCGCGTGCGTTGCGTTCCTGCGCGAGCTGTGCGACGAGCACGGCCTGCTGCTGGTGCTCGACGAGATCGCCACCGGTTTCGGCCGTACGGGCGCGATGTTCGCGTGCGAGCACGCACATGTGTGCCCTGACGTGATGTGCGTGGGCAAGGCGCTCACCGGCGGCTACATGACGCTCGCTGCCACGCTCTGCACCCCCGCCGTCGCCGAGGCGGTCTCCGCGGGCGAGGGCGGCGGGCTGATGCACGGCCCCACGTTCATGGCCAGCCCGCTCGCGTGCTCCCTTGCGCTCGCGTCGCTCGAGCTGCTCGCCGACGGGGGCTGGCGTGAGCGCGTGGGTGCGATCGAGCGGGGGCTGCGCAGTGGCCTGGAGCCGGCGCGCGCGCTGCCGGGCGTGAGGGACGTGCGCGTGCTCGGAGCGATCGGCGTGGTGCAGATGGAGCGCGATGTCGACGTGGCGCGCGCCACCGCCGCGGCGGTCGAGCGCGGCGTGTGGCTGCGCCCGTTTCGCGACCTCATCTATGCGATGCCGCCCTATGTGACCAGCGATGAGGATCTCGCCACGGTGACGGCGGCGATGGTGGCGGCGTCAGCGGTGTGAGCTCTCATCGAGCCAGTGCCTCCAGGGGAGGCCGCCGCCGGCGTGCGCGAGGTCTGAGGGGCTGGGGGTTGGGATGTGCGCGAGCGTCTGCACCTCCACCCTGCCGAGGTCTTCGATCGTCTCGTGGTTGGAGCGCTCCAGCACGGACGGCTGGGATGGCCATGGCGTGAGCACGACCGCACACACGCGAAGCCCCACGCTGCGCGCGGACTCGAGCGTGAGCAGGGTGTGGTTGATCGTGCCGAGGCCCGGCCGCGCGGCGATCACGAGCGGCAGCGCGAACGCCACCGCGAGGTCGCGCACGGTGTAGTCGTCGGTGAGCGGCACCAGCAGGCCGCCCACGCCCTCCACGATCAGCGCCTCCCGCTCGAGCGCTCCCGAGCCGACTGGGTCGCGGCCGCGGCGCGCGTGCGCCAGCAGCTGCGCGGGGTCGAGCCGCTCGCCCTCCAGCTGCGCCGCCAGGTGTGGGGAGGCCGCGGCGCCGTAGCGCCACGGCGAGACCGCGTCGGGTCTCATCTGCGCGACCGACGCCAGCAGCTCGTGGTCGGGCGGCCAGTCCTCCGCGGCGCTCTCGCCCGCCGTCCGGGGTGCATCGCCGCTCGTGCCCGGCGGCTCGTCCATTCCGGTGACGACGGGCTTGAACGCGCGCACCGGCTCGTCCGCCTCGACCATCGCCGCGATCAACGCGGCGCTGAGGACGCTCTTGCCGACGCCCGTGTCGGTCCCCGAGACGAACAGCCCGCGCATCGGGGCTCTCGGCGTTCGGCGCTACGCCGCGCGCGCGCCGGAGGCTTCGCGCTCGAGATCGAACGGCGCGCTCGTAAGTGCCCGCTCGCGGCGCGGCGACGCCTCGCCGTCACGCTCCATGTCGAATGGGGCGGCACCGACCGGCTGGCGCTCGCGCCCGTAGGAGCGCTCGCGCGCGATTCGCGCCAGTTCGGCGCGTTCGCCGTCGGGGTTCTCCACGGCACGGCGCGGCTCCGCGGAGGGCGATGCGATCGCGGCGGGGTCCAAGCCGATCCTGCGCGCGGCGTCGCCGAGCACGCTCGCGGCCATCTCCAGGTCCGAGGCGGTGTGCGAGGCCATCGTGGTGAGGCGCAGGCGTGAGGTGCCAGCTGCGACGGTGGGCGGGCGGATCGCCCTGCGCGAACACGCCGTGCTCGATCGCCTCCTGGCACAGGCGCATCGTGGCGCGCTCGTCGCCCACGATCAGCGGCACGATGTGCATGTCCGCCTCCGCCACGGGGAAGCCCTCCGCGGCGAGCGCGCGGCGCAGCGTGCGGGCGTTGGAGCGCAGGCGCTGTACGCGGTGGGGGCGTTCCTGCAGCAGCTCGAGCGCCGCGAGCGCGCCGGCAACGGCGGGGGGCGGGGGGGCGGTGGAGAAGATCAGCGAGCGCGCGGTGTTGATCAGGTAGCGCACGATCTCCTTGCGCGCGCACGCGTATGCGCCGTACGAGCCGAGCGCCTTGCCGAGCGTGCCGATCGTCACGTCGATCTCGCCCTCGAGGCCCGCCTCGGCGACCGCGCCGCGCCCGTCCGGCCCGAGGTTGCCGATCGCGTGCGCCTCATCGACCACCGTGCGCGCGCCGTAGCGGCCAGCCAGCTCGGCGATCTCCTGCAGCGGCGCGACGTCGCCGTCCATCGAGAACACCGAGTCGGTCACGATCAGCCTGCTGCCGCGCGCTCCCTGGCGGTGCATGCTCCACTCCAGGTGCTCCACGTCGCGGTGGCGGTACACGACGACCTCCGCGCGCGAGAGCCTGCAGCCGTCGACGATCGAGGCGTGGTTGAGTTCGTCGGAGAAGATCGTCTCGCCCTCGCCCGCGAGCGCGCCGATGACGCCGAGGTTGGCGAGGTAGCCGGAGCCGAACAGCAGGCACGCCTCGCTGCCCTTGAACGACGCCAGTCGCTCCTCCAGGCGGCGGTGGATCGTCATCGTGCCCGACACCAGGCGCGACGCGCCCGCGCCCACGCCCCAACGCATCGCCGCCTCCGCGGCCGCCTCGCGCACGCGCGGGTGGTCGGCGAGGCCGAGGTAGTTGTTGGAGCACAGCAGCAGCACCGGCTTACCCTCGAGCAGCACCGTCGGCCCCTGCGGCCCGCTGATCAGCCGCAGCCGGCGCCCGAGACCGTGACGCTCCAACTCCGCCAGGCGCTGCTCGATCTCGCTCATGTCCCTTCCCCCTGGGTTGCTTCTGATCTAGCCGACGGGCACTCTGTTGGGCGCGCCGTCCGGGCGTGGCGGAACGGAGCGCTTGGCGCGGAAGCGCAGCTGCGTGGAGGGATCCCACAGGCGCACCTGCAGGTCGATCGCCTCCGCGGGCGTTCTGTCCGCGAGCAGCTCTTCGACCACGTCCGGCGTCTCGCCCGCGAGCCAGCCCGAGCGGTTGTCGGGGCGCGGGTTGGCGGCGTTGTCGGGCTGGCGCGCGACGTTCAGGCCGAGCTCTTCGAACATCGCGCGGTCGGTCTCAGGCTCGTTGCCGAGCGTGGTGAGGAAGTTGCCCATCATCACGCCGTTGATGCCCGCCTGCACCGCGAGCTGCTGCAGCTCGCCGAGGTTCTCCACGCGCCCGCCGCACAGCCGGAACAGCGCTTCGGGGAGGATCAGGCGGAAGATCGCGATCCACTTCACGGCCTCCCACGGGTCCATGTACTCGCGGTCGCCGAACTTCGTGCCGGGTCGCGGGTTGAGCATGTTGATGGGCACGCTCGTGGGGTTGATCTCGGCCAGCTCGAACGCCATCTCGACCCGCTGCTCGCGCGTCTCGCCGAGATTTAGAATGCCGCCCACGCAGGTCTCCAGCCCCGCCTCGCGGACCGCCTCGATCGTGCGCAGACGACCCTCGTAGCGGACCGTGCTGGTGACCTCGTCGTAGTAGCTGGCGGCGGTCTCCACGTTGTGGTGCACGCGCTGGATGCCAGCCTCGCGCAGCGCCTCGGCGCGTGCGGCGGAGATGTGCCCGACCGACGCGCAGCGCTTGAGGTTGGTGTGCTCGGAGACGAGCCGCACGCCCTCGAGGTACTTCTCGAAGTCGCGCTTGGACAGCCCCTGGCCCTGCGTGACCATGCAGAAGCGGTGCGCCCCCGCGGCCTCGGCGGCGCGCGCGTGCTCGAGGATCTGCTCGGGCTCCATCATCGCGTGCATCGGCGTCTCCGCGTCGGCGAAGCGCGACTGCGCGCAGAAGCCGCAGTCCTCCGCGCAGCCGCCCGACTTGGCGTTCACGAGCGAGCACATGTCGGTGGAGTCGGCGAAGCGCTCCACGCGCGCCTCGCCACGCGCGCTCGATCAGTGCTTCGATCTGCGCGTGGTCCTCGATCTCGCCGAGGCGCAGGGCCTCCTCGCGGGTGATCAGCGACGGCATGGGCGGAAAGGTATGGGCTGAAGCGGACGACTGTTTCGGCTCGCCGCGGGCCGTCGCCGACGCGGGGGAAACGCTCCGGGATGCGTCTCTATCGACGCGTACCGAACGCGTCCGGGCGCGTCTCTATTCGCCGCTCCAGCGCGGCGCGCGGCGCTCCGCGAACGCGCGCATCCCCTCGCGCAGGTCCTGCGAGGCGAAGGACGCGCGGCGCAGCTCGATCAGCTCCTCCTCGACGTCGGCCGCGAGCGCGCCCTCCGCGCTCAGCAGCTCCGCGATCACGCGCTTGTTGCCGCGCTGGGACAGCGGCGCGTTGTTCGCCAGCTCCGCCGCGATGTCCAGCGCCCGTCTCCTCCAGCTGCTCGGGCTCGGCCACGCGGTTGACGAGGCCCCACGCGAGCGCGGTGGGCGCGTCGATGTAGCGACCCAGCAGGAACAGCTCGCGCGTGCGCGCCGCGCCGATCGCGTCGATGAAGCGGCGCAGGCCCGTGTGGGAGTAGACGAGGCCGAGCTTCGCCGGCGGCATGCCCAGCTTGATCCCGTCCTGCGCCACGCGCAGGTCGCACGACAGCGCCAGCTCCAGGCCGCCGCCGATCGTGTGCCCCGGCAGCACCGCGAGCGTCGGGTAGGGGAACGCCTCGAGCGCGTCGATCGCTTCGGTGAACGGGTGCGCCACGAGCTTCTCGGCGCGCTCTTCGAACTCCTCGTCGGGGATCTCGCCGATGTCATAGCCGGCGGAGAACATCCCGTGCGCGCCCGTCACCAGCACGCAGCGCGCACTCGAATCGCGCGCGGAGAGCTCCGTCAGCTTGGCGCTGATCGTGTCCAGGATCGGGTGGTCGAGCGCGTTGCGCTTGGCCGGGTTGGAGATCGTCAGCCGCACGACGCCCTCGCGCGGGCTCGTCGATCAGGAGCTTGCCGTCGGCGCAGCTCGCGAGTGGCGCGCTCGCGGCACGGGCGCGACAGGCTAGCGGTCGGTCGGCGTCCGCGGTGCGGCCTCACTCGAGCACGACCAGCGTGTCGCCCTCGTTGACCGCCTGGCCCTCCTCGCAGAGGATCTCCGTCACCGTGCCCGCGTCCTCGGCCTCGACGGGCATCTCCATCTTCATCGACTCGAGGATCGCGACCGTGTCGCCCTCCTCGATCGTGTCGCCGACCGCGCACTCGATTTTCCATACCGTGCCGGTGATATGAGCCTCAACGTCAGTCATCTGCATCCTCCGTCCGCCGGTCGCCTGCACAGGAGCGGGACAATAGTTCGAGCCGACGACCGACCGAGCCGCGTAGCTCGCGCCCGTCGCTGGTCGTCGTGGCGGCGCACGACGAGGCCGAGCGCATCGCCGCGACGCTCGCCGCGCTCGCGCACGCGTTTCCAGGTGCGCCCGTGTGGGTGGCCGACGACGGCTCGACGCGACGCCACCGCGCGCATCGCCACGGGCAGCGGGCGCGCGCGTGGTGCGCAGCGAGCGCGTGATCGGCAAGGGCGGCGCCATGAGCGACGCCGCGCGCGCGGCGCTCGCGCACGCCGAGGAGAGCGACGACGCGACCCGAGCGAAATCCGATATTCGTTCTCTGCGACGGCGACCTCGGCGACTCCGCGCGCGAGCTGCGCGCCGCTGGCTCACGACGGTCGAGCGCGGCGATGCGGACGTCGCGGTCGCCGCGTTCGCCACGCGCGTCGGCGGCGGCGTGGGGTTCGCGCTGGGCTTCGCGCGCTGGGCGATCCGCCGCCGCTGCGGCCTGCGACGCGCGCGCGCCGATCTCCGGGCAGCGCGCGCTGCAGCGCGGCGGCGCTGCGCGACGTGCTGCCGTTCGCGCGCGGCTACGGCATGGAGATCGGCATGACGATCGACGCGGTGCGCGCGGGGCACCGCGTGGCGGAGGTCGAGCTCGACCTCGCGCACCGCGCGAGCGGGCGCACGCTCAGCGGGTTTCCTGCACCGCGCGCGCCAGCTCGTCGACTTCGTGCGCGTCTATCGCGCGCGCGGGTAATCTCCAGGTTGAGATGAGCGATCTCGCCCCGATGCGCGAGCAGGTCTACACCGACCCGCGGCCGAAGGAGTACTTCGACCGCTTCCACGAGCGCGCGCGCGACGCGCGAACCCGACTGGGTCTACGAGCTGGTGCGCGTGCTCACCTCGCTGTACGCGCTACACCTTCCTGCGCGCGCGCGCGATCTCCACCGAGAAGGTGCCCGGCAGCGGCGCCGTGATCCTCGCGCCGAACCACTTCTCGTTCATGGACCACTTCCTGATGGGCTGCTACATCCGCCGCAAGGTCCGCTTCATGGCCAAGTCGCAGCTGTTCAAGCGCCCCATGCAGTTCATCTACACCCACGGCGGCGTGTTCCCCGTGCGCCGCGGCGCACGCGACGAGGAGACGTTCATCACCGCCGAGAGCGATCCTCGCGCGCGGCGGCGCGATCACCATGTACTGCGAGGGCGGGCGCTCGCGCACCGGCAAGCTCGCCGACCGAGGCCAAGCGCGGCATCGGACGCCTCGCGCTCGAGACGGGCGCGCCGGTCGTGCCGATCGCGATCCACGGCTCCTCGCGCATCCGCAACTGGAAGCGCCTGCAGTTCCCCAAGGTCACCGTGCAGTACGGCGACGCCGATGCGCTGGGAGCCGATCGAGAACCCCACGCGCGAGCAGCAGCAGGCGGTCGCCGACCAGGTCCTCGTGGAGATCCGCGCGCTCTACGCGGGCCTGGACGAACACGGCCGCAAGGGCGTCCTGCGCCGCGTGCGCGAGCAGCGCCGCGCCGAGCGCCGCGGCGCGCCCAACGGCGCCATTCCGGCCTGAGCGCGCGGGGAGCCGTGGCCGCGATCGATCCAGCGTGGTTGCTGCGCGGCGATCTGCTGCAGGGGGTCACGATCGCGCTGGCCGGGGCGCGGCCGGCCGGCGATGGCGGCACGGGCGCCTCGCTCGCGAGTGGCGCAGCTCGCTCCCGCGAGGACTCGTTCGCGGATGCCGTGCGCAGCGGATGCGCGGCGGTCGGCGCACGAGTGCTGGATCTCGCACCCGTGGGCGAAGACGGCGCCCCGCTCGAGGAGGCCGGGTTGGAGTCGGCGGTCGAGGCGCTGCTCGCCGAGGCTTCGAGCATCGGGATGCTGGCCGTCGACGCGGCCGGGCTGTTCGCGCGCGCGAGCGGCCGCGACGCGCTCGTGGGGAGCATGGAGGCCTGCTGGAACGTCACGCGCGCGCTCGTCAACAGGGCGTTCCTCGCCTCCGAGCCGAGCGCGTCCCCGCCGCCCGCGCGGCGCATCGTCTACATCGCCCCGCGCCCCGGCGCGGGCGAGCACGCGGAGGCGATGCGCGCGGCGCTGGAGAACCTCGCGCGCACCCTGTCGATCGAGTGGTCGCGCCACGCGATCACGCCCGTGGCGATCGCGCCCGGCGACGGCACCGCCGCGAGCGAGGTGGCGGCGCTCGTCGCCTACCTCGCCTCGCCCGCGGGGGCCTACTTCTCCGGCTGTCAGCTCGACCTCAGGGGTCCGAGTCAGGCCTAGCTTCGATCCGGCTGGATCAGCCGCTCATCCCGCCGAACAGGCCGCCGGTGATGTGCAGCGTCTGCCCGTGCACGTAGTTGGACCACGGCGAGCACAGGAAGAACACGCCGCCCGCGGCCTCCTCGGGCGTGGCGGGGCGACCGAGCGGGATCAGCATGGAGGCCATCTGGCGCATCTGCTCTGGGATGCCCAGCTGGATCTTCTCGCCGTCCACCTCCATCGTGTTCTCGTCCACCTTCGCCTGCGTCAGGCGCGTGTCGATGAAGCCGAACGCCACCGCGTTGACGTTCACTTTGAACTGGCCCCACTCCTTGGCGACCGTTTTCGTCAGGCCCACCACGGCGGCCTTGCCCGCGGAGTAGTTCGCCTGGCCGGCGTTTCCGAATGTGCCCGACGTGGATGACACGTTGACGATCTTGCGGAACACCTCTTTGCCTTCCTCGCGCTCCTTCTTCGCCGGCTCGCGCAGATGCGGCGCGGCGGCGCGGATCACGCGGAACGGCACCACCGTGTGGATGTCGATCATCGCCTGGAAGTGCTCGTCGGTCATCTTGTGCACCGGCGCGTCCAGCGTGTAGCCGGCGTTGTTGACGATGATGTCGATCTTGCCGAACGAGTCGACCGCCTTCTGCACCAGCTGGTCCGCCGCGCCGGGCTTCGTGAGGTCGCCCGCGAACACCGCCGTCTCGCCCTGGATCTCCCCGGAGGCCTGCTCGGCGACGTCGCCGTCCAGGTCGTTGATCAGCACCTGCGCGCCCTGCGACACGAGCAGCTCCGCGGTCGCGCGTCCGATCCCGCGCGCCGAGCCCGTCACGATCGCCGACTTTCCGTCGAGTACTCCCATAGTCGTTGCTTCTCCTTAGTTTGGTCGGGGAGCCAAGGTTATATAGGGCGGGGTGGGTTGGGTGGGCGGGCGACGCTCAGGATGGCCCCAAAATGGCTCAGGTCACCAAAGGCGACAACTGAGGTGCTTACGGCGCTCGTGAGTGGCTTCGAGTAAGCGGGCACGTCCTCGCCGGAGATGCTACGTCGGTGTCGGAGCAAGGCTGTTTCGGAGTTCCTGCGCAGGCGTGTCCGATGCCGCCTCAGCCTCCAACCAGGGATGGCAGGCCGCTAGGTTCAGGCTGTACTGGATATTGTCGATGCCGCTCGGCACGCCATGGACAAACGACGAAGCGGTCAACCGGGGAAATCCCTCGCCGACGCGGTAGAGCTCTTCGGCGGCCACACGAAAGGTCGTCTCGTATTTGTCGCGATGAGCGGGACTGTAGCCGGCTCCCCCGAGCAGCTCATCGAAGAGGACGAGCAGGTCGGGGCGATCCCTGAGAATTGTCCGGACACGGTCCACGCTTGCGACGAGACTGTGGCCGGCGATCGTGTCGGGGCGAACCCTGAGGCTGAAGAGGAACAGGGTCCCCTGCTCTGGATCGTCGAGCTGGTCGAGTGTGGAGATCCGGTGCTGCGCTGCGCCGTCGCTTCTGACGCGTGTCGTCTTCACCTCCACGGATGCGCTTGGCCACTTGAAATCGTGGCGATCGCCGCGTGGACCGGTCCACGCGTGAAGGCCTGCCTCGCTGGCTTCGAGCCAGTACTCAAGAAACCAAAGCTCTCCAAAGAGCCCGATCATCGCTTCGTCGGACAGTCCGGAGAGGGGTGCCGACCAGAACCACCGCCAGCGGGCGAGGATCTGCTTGATCGTTGAGAGCGGGTCGTCGTGGGACTCGGTGAGTGCCGTGACGATCTCGGCGCTCACCACGGTGAAGTTGTGGTGCATCGACGCGTCGCCGCATGCGACGTCCACGAAATGGCGGGCCGGCGCAGACCCCACCTTGAGCTCCTCGATGGTCACCTCGAGGCCCTTCGTTGTCGGTTTGGGCGGCGGCTTGGCATCGGAGTCGATGGGGATCAGGAGGTGGCGGAGGCCCGTATGGTTGAGCGCGAGGTTGACTCCAAGAGTTGCGTCCAAGCCCGGTGCGGCCCGGCCAGCAAACGCACCAACCGTCGTGGGCGTGCTGATCTCGGCCCAGGCCGCCTCGAGGTCGGCGGCCGAGGTCATTCCTGGGCAACCGATCCGGCTACATATTCGACGCTGGCGTCGCTTTCCGACGGGGGGAATCCGATCGCAAGGCCGATGACGTCCTGGGCATGGCCTGGGTCGTCGAAGAGTTTCATGCGCTCGGTGGAGTTCGCGCGCTTGTCTGAGTCGCGGCTTATGGGGTAGATCACGAGTAGACCCTGAGAGATGGGGCGCTGCGCGAGCAGCGCGTCGCGAATCGAATCGAACCTTTCCTCCGCGAGTGCCTGCCGGGCCCTCATGATCTGGGTATCCGTCAGCCCAAGCTCGTCATCGCCCTGCCTCATGGGACCGTCCTTCTTCGCGGGCTCTGTCAACGCCCCGATCGAGGTGGGGTCCTTCCGCAGGCGGCTTCGCGAGATGGCGTTGAATGGGCCGTGCTTGTGTACGTGCAGATCAATAGGGCGTAGCTTGGGTGCAGATTTTTGTGTGGTGCTGATGGCCACCTGCCAGTTGAGCAACTCGGAGTGGTCGGTGGCCTGGGTGCGGATGTAGCGTTGAACTGAGTCGGCATCGAAGGAGGTCCTGTCCTGCGCGGTTCGGTAGCTTGAGAGCAGGTCGGCGATCAGCTCCCACTGCACGTCGGTCCAGAGTGGCACTCCGCTGCTGTCCTTGCCCGGCGCACCGAGCCTGCCCAAGAGGCGCCGGACGGCTTCGAGGTTCGCCGTGAGCCAGTCGATGTCGTCGAGCAGGAAGCGAGTGGTCTGGATCATGCGTCCCGCGTACGAGAGCCTCTGAACCCGGCCGATGCCCATCTTGTTCTGAGCTGTGACCATCATCGCCGGGTGGCTCCGGATCTTGTACCCGACGGCGGTTGGGCTGAGCATCGCCTTCTCCGCAGCGGCCACCTGTTGCCGGAGCTCCTCCTCTCGAAGGGACAGGTCGCGGAACCAGCTTGCGAGCAGCTGTGTGGTCCAGAGACGAGTCAGGTCGACGTACCACTCCCGGTATCCGAACCACCTGGCCATCTGAAGAAGTGTGTCGTAGTAGGGCGTTTTGCGGGCGTAGTACGAGACCAAGAGACCCTCGAGCGTCATGCCGCGCGAGAGGCGGTTACCACCGATCATCACGGCCTTCAGGTTTGGTTCGACCTCGTAGTCGAGGATGTCCCGCGTGGATGAGTTGAGTACCAAGACCGGCACCGGGTCCTTGAACAGGCGATCTATGTGCGGCACTATGCCGTCGAACGGAATGTCGTTGTCAGGGTGAACCCGGACCGTGCCGGGTCGGAACTCACTCTCCCACCTGTTGATCATCTCCTCGCGAATGTCACCGCCGCCGTATCGCCACTCGCGCCTCATCCGCTGCACCTCGGCATTCACCTGTGGGCCCAACAGGTTCTGAACGGCCGTTCGCTGGTGGGTGTGGATCAGCATCGAGGATGGATGATCATCCCCCTCTGCTCGTGCGAGCAGGCCTCCAGTGGCGAGTACCCAGTCCAGCAGAGCTGTCCTGAGGGAGGGCGGGACCGATGGCGTGAACTCGTCAACGCGGACGCCCACGGGGATCACGTCAGCGATCTCGGGATTGGGAATGAATCTAATGACGTCGAGTCCCTCCACGTCCCCCTCAGGGGTACCGTCGAGCGCGTCACGCCCGAAGAGCCGCTCGGTACCGACATATCCGGGCTTGGTGGGGAGGGTGAGAATGAAGTCCTTGGGAAAGAGGTCTTCGTAGACCTCGCGGTCCTCGGCTCGGTGGTCGATGAGGATGTTCGCAAATGGGGTCGCGGTGTAGGCGACGTAGGAGACCCTCTGGAACGAGGAGATGATCCGACGGATCTTGGCGTTGATCTTCGAAGGGTCGGTCTCCTCGGCGAGATCGATATCGGGATCCGTCTCGTCGAATATTCCGTCCAAGTCAAGCTCGTCGTCATCATCTGCCGCACCGCTCCCGGGTGCGCGGTTGCCTCCGGTATTGATCGACGCTTGGTCGGCCTCGTCGTCGATAATGAGCACGGGCAGGCTCGCTGGCGGGTTCGCCTTCGCGATGAAGGAGATCAGTCGGTCGAGCACACGTCCGACCTTCTTGACGACAAAGATCACCTGCTCGTTGCCCTGCAGGACGTTGGGGTCGGATGTTCCCGGGTCAAAGTCCCCGTTCAGATCGGCGGTCGTCTGGCTCAGCCATCTGCGTCCATGCTCGGGTAGCCCCACCCCGACCCCCGGTACCAAGCCGAGCTCTCGGTCCAGTCTGCGTTGGGTCTGCTGACGCAGCGCCTTGTGCATCCCCGACAGGACTATGATCACCTTGTAGCCAAGGTCCGCGCTCTTCGCGATGAGAGCGCTGAAGTTCGCGGTCTTGCCGCTCTGAACGTGGCCAATGATCAGCCCGCGGGTATTGAAGCTCTCGGGCCCCCCGGGGCGAGGATCCTCAAGGTACGAGAGGACGCGGTTGCTGTCGTCGTCGAGTGAGTCGAGCACGGCCTCGCTTCGCCCGACGTGGTCGAGGAGGTACTGGCGCTGTCGCACCCAGTAGTAGCCGGTGGCTGGGTCGTAGTCGCTGTACCAGCCCTTCGGGCCCCCGGCGGATACCCCGCGCACACGGAGGATGATCTGCACCGCGTCTCGCGCGTGTCGCTCTCTGACCTCATCGCGAAGTGCCTCGGGAACGACGTTGGCGAGTGCGTCATCGAACGGCACGTCCAGCGCATCCATCATGGATCGGACGACTCTGAGGTAGTCGGAGGGGCCTCTCTTACCAGCCAAGGTCGCGAGCCACCTCGGGATCGTCTGTCGCCAAGGCTTTGATGATGCTCACGAGAGCATTCTCCTGCTTGACGGAGCGAGCCGCAGTCTCCAGAGCCCGACGTCTGGTCCGCGCCGTCGCTGCAGCCGCGCCGTTGGAGCCGGCGTTTGGCGCAGCAGTGCCTTCGCTAGGGGTGACGCCGCCGGACCCGCTGGGGTGGATATTTGAGGCTGTCCCGGGCTTGGCGGCGCCGGGTTGCCTTGCGTCATAGACATCTTTCGCGCGCTTGACGACGCGATCGACGGTTGGCTTGATCTGCCCCTTGAGGTCGGTTGGCAGGATCACGCGCATCTTCGCGACGTTGATTCCGAATGCCGCATCGAGGTCGGGCGTGAAGAGCAACCCCACGCGTGCGAGCTTGGTGTGCTCATCCGGCGTTCGGACGCGGGACCAGCCGCCGCTCTGGATGAGACGGTCAGCTCGATATATGTAGAACCCCTGTTGGCGGTTCCACCTGTTGGGTCCGCCCGCCCGGGAATGAGCGGTCGGCGAGCTGAAGCGGTCCTCTCGAGGCAGGATGAATGGCTCGAGGCGGACAATCCCAGACCCGCTCGCCGTGTGGATCTCGAACTCGTGCACGTCGAGCTCTTGGGTGTCGTCCTCGTCGCGCGCAAACGGGTCCCACGGCTCGACCGGCGTCCCGTTGATCGTGATCTTCAACCGGACGCGACGGGCCACCTCGCCGCTGAGGAAACGGTGGAAGACCATACCCAGATGGGCATCGAGGTCTTCCCCGAGACCCAAGAGCTTGGCGCGAGCCCATTCGCTTCCGGGGTTCTTGTAATTGAGTATCCGGTCCAGTCGCTCCCACAGCACCACTGTCCCGGGTCGGCGCGCGAGCGGCTCGATGAGCTGTGGGGGGCGGTCGGCGGGGCTGAGCCGGCGAACCCGCCAGGAGTCAGTTTGTTCGACGAAGTCAAGGTCGAGCTGGCGGGCCTCGATGCGCGCGGTCATTTTCGACACCCGGCTGGCGACCGAGAGCCGACGACACTGCGACATCGATGCCGTCTTGAGCCCGAGCCCGAACTTGCCCAGATCCTCGTTCTCGTATGCGCGGACGGTGCCGTAGCGCATGGCCTCCGTGATGGTCCCGCCGTCCATGCCAAGTCCGTCATCGGTGATGCGGATCCACGAATCGCCTCCGTCGAACTCTATGGCGATGTCCACGTTCCGCGCGCCAGCGGCGACGCAATTGTCAACCAGATCCGCGACGGCCTCAACCGTGTTGTAGCCGAGATCGCGTAGCGATCCGACAAGTCGCCTTGCGGACGGAACAACCTCGATGATGTCGCTGTGGCCGGCCATCAGTGGGGGCTGGGCGTCGACTCGAGCGCAGTCAGCCAGCGATGCGCTCGGCGGGTGGTTGCGCGCTCGAATCGATCGCTGGCGCTCTCGTGTTGATCAGCGCGAGCAACACTCTGTCAAGTAGCTCCGGGTGTTCACTGAGCTCCCGTTCGAGTACGGCGACGATGCTGGCCCAGTTATCCCCAAGCACCGTTCCCCCCGAATCGTCGCCCGCCTGATAGCCGGTCGCTGGGTGGCCGGGGACAAGCCGCACACGCTGCCGGTAGACATCCTGCGCCCTCGTGATGACCCCGGCGATGAGCACGCGAAGCTGCGGCCGCAGACTGTCCGGTAGCCCGACGGTCATCTTGGCGACATTGATTCGAAATGCCTCATCGGCGCCGGACGGGATGTCCACCGCGACCCTCGCGAGCTTGCTGTGCTCGTCGATGGTGCGCAGCCGGCTCCAGCCGCCGCTCTGCACGAGGCGGTCGCGGCGATAGATGTACAGCCCCTGCTGACGGTTCCAGCGGTTGGGGCCCGATGCCGTAGCGTGCGCCTCGGGGCTTGAGAAGTGGTGCTGGTTGGGGAGTATGTGCGGCGTGACGAGCACGGTTGATGCGCCGTCGTCGTCAGATAGCTCCAAGCGCTGTGTGGTTAGCTCCTGCGATAGAGGCTCATCTCGCGCGAACGGGTCCCACGGCGGCACCTGCTCTCCGTTGAGCGAGATCCGAAGACGATGGGCTCTCACCACCTCGCCCGAGATGTAACGATGAAACACCATCCCGAGATGCAGGCGCAGTTCCTCGACGGCGGCATGTATCCGGCGTTGCGCGGCGTCACCGTCGACCCGTCGGCGTCCGAGCACGCGGTCCAAATTCTCCCACATAACGACTGTGCCCACGCTCTGTCTCAGGGGATCTGTGAGCTGTGGGCGACAGTCCAGGGCTCGAGGGCGTTCAAGCAGCCACTCGTCCCAATCCGCGACGTTATCCAGGTCCCAGCGTCTGATTCGTGTGCGTCCGCGGGTGGTCGAGCGCGTAGCGACCGTGAGGCGCCGGCACTGGCTGAGTGACGCCGTCTTCAGGCCCAGCCCGAAGTAGCCGAGGTCGCGATCGCCATACGCTCGCCGGCTTCCGTACCTCATGGCCTCGTCGAGCTGCCGCTCGCTCATCCCGTGCCCATCGTCGGAAAGCAGGAGGTAGCTACCGCGCCAGTCGGTTCCGAGGATGATCTCGATGCGTCGTCCGCCAGCGTCGATGCTGTTGTCGATGAGATCCGCAACCGCCGATGGAAGGTCGTACCCCATATCGCGCAGCGAGTGCATCAGCCTGCGCGCGGACGGAATCACAAGGTCACGCTGCGTCAAGGTCGCCTCCGAGTTCGAGCTGCGCAGGAGGTGATACCCCTGCACCGGTCACGCAGATCTTGTTCAGTGGACATTCTGAGCATCTAGGTGCCCGCGCTGTACATACAAGCGCTCCGAGATCCAGCAGCGCGAAGTTGAACGCTGCGTCGGGACCGTTGTCGCCGGCCATCCGATGCAGGTCGACGCGAAGCTGCCAGCGGCGCGTGGCATCGCGCCCGTAGAGCCTGCTTGTGATTCTCACGGTGTTGGTGTCGATCAGCACCGCGCGACGCCCGAACCCGAAGCAAAGGACGGCTTGCGCGACGTAATCGCCGACGCCGGGGAGCATTCGTAGCTCCAAGTCCGTTTCGGGAACGATGCCGTCAAAGACGTCGACGAGCGCTTGGGCCACCTTGACGATGTTCTCGGCTCGCCACCGCAGACCGAGCGAACGCATGACCTCCAGCGCCTCCTCAGCGTGCTCGACCATCTCCCGAGGCGTGGGAGCGAGCTTCAGGAGCGCCTCGAAAACAGACGCCACTTGGTCGGCACGGGTCCTGTGCAGGCACATCTCCGCCATCAGCACATGCCAAGGCTCAAGGTCTGCGGCGCGCCATGGGAATCGCCTGGTGTTGTTCTCATGCCAGGCGAGCAGCAGGTCTCTCCCCTCGTAGCGCTGACGTGGCGACGAGGGTGGCGGTGAGCTCAACGCGGCTGCGATCGCCTTCCCGAGCGTTTCGCCCATTATCGGCGGCACTGCGTTGCCGATCTGGCGGTATCTGTGACTGGGCTGACCAGCGAACCGGAAGTCGTCCGGAAACGTCTGCAGACGCGCCGCCTCGCGGACGGAAAGGGTCCGGTGCTGCTCGGGATGGATGTACCAGTAGCCATCCTTTGAGAGATGGGCCGTAATTGTGCGGCTCAGCTCCCCCCAGGCAAGACGCTTGTACTTGTCGGTGAAGATGTCACTGCGATACCGGCGTAGGCGGTCGGGCAGATCGGCGTAGGTTTGACCCTCCCCGAGGAGCTCGTAGGCTTCGAGGTCGTCCGCGCGCACAGCACGTGTGACGTGATCATGGATCACTTGGCTCGTAGCCGCATTGGTGCGCGAGCGCATTCTCTCTTGGAACGGCGTGAGGGTTCGCCTTGGCCTGTAAGGCAGCTCCTCGGCCCGCTGGCCGCCTGGCACCATCGGGAGATCGCCGATCGCGTCCCTGAGCGACGTGAAATCCCCACGGGGTTCGGGCCATACGAACTCCCCGGTTTCTCGTGTTGCGACGATGAAGAGGCGTGCCCGATGCTGCGGAACGCCAAACAGGAAGCAATCGATAACACGGGCGTCAACTGTATATCCCAACGCTCGGAAGGACTCGAAGAACCCCAGCAGGACCGACCCGTCATCCCAAGTTGGGAGGTTGGGCACGTTCTCAATGAGAACAGCTCTGGGTCTCAGATGCTCGACTACAGTCATGAAGCTCTGCCAGAGCGTTGCGCGCGGATCCTGGTGAGTTCGAATCCCCGCGCTCACAAGATCCCGGAGCTTTGACTGGCCGGCGCGCGAGAAGGGTTGGCAGGGCGGCCCGCCTGCGACCAGATCGACGCAGTCGATCCCCCACGCACCCAGATGATCGAGGAATTCCGACGGGTCTGTCAGGTCTCCGACATACTCCAGACCGCCAACATTGGCCACGTGAGTCTCAAGTGCCCAGGCATCCGTGTCCGCGGCCGCGATGACCGTGAACCCTGCGTCCTGAAGCCCCAGGCTCAGACCTCCGGCACCCGAGAAGAGATCAACCGCCGTTGGCCCCTTGACCCCCCGGACCCACTGGCGCACTGAGCCAAGATCACTCGGATCCGGTGCATCCGGCCGCCTCGCCAAGCGGACTGTGTGCCCCCGTCGATGCGGGACGGCTGTTCGCCGGTTTCGGCTGGCTGAGGGAGTGGAGGCTGACACGGACGCAGTTGTCGAGATGGCTTCGAACCATAGTCCGTGTGCCGGATTGCGTGGGATCTCGGTAGCGGTCGCACGGGATCTGAATGGTGCTCAGCCGAGGGGGGCGGAGTGACCATGAGCGGAGAGCCATCGGGATAGAGCTCGTGATGAGGATTACGCAGGGTCTCGAAGTCGTGGCTGTTCTCGGTCGCAATCTGGCGGCCGTGGGTCTGGTGGGCACGGGCTGCGATCTGGATGTCGAGCACCCCCCGGGCGCGTTGCTCAGGCCTGACGCTCCCTGCGACGGGCACCGGAGGCGCGGAGACAAAGCGTGGTGTCCAACATAGGCGTCAACGATCGCGTCGACCCGCGAGCATCGCCTCACGGAGTTCGTCGTCCGACGGAAATGCGGGCGCGTCGCTCGAGTCCGGTTGCTCGACACCAGCGCGAAGCTCAGATGCCAGTGCGGTGACCGCCGGCGCCAAACTCGCCAGCGCTTCCTCGCGCAGGCGCTCCGGTATGACGACCATCGCACGGAGCGCCGCGAGCAGGGAGGGGTCGCCTTCGATCTCGGCCCCGGACCCGAGGATTTCGGGCGCCACGAGCGCCCCTATCACCTCGATCGGGTCGCCGGACATGGTCACGTCGGGCGCCGTGGCGGTACCTCGGGCGGCGGTGATCGAGCCGTCCTCGAAGCGCAGCACGTATGACTGGCCGCCGCTGTGCAGCGCGACGGTCAGCGTGAAGTCGGCGGGCGGGCGCAGGATCACCCGCAGGCCGTTCGCCAGGGAGGAAGGCTTGAGCCCGACGACATCTTCGATGCTCTGCAGGCCGAGCCCCCAGCGCGCCATCTCCAGCATCGGCAGTTCCAGACCTCGACCGAACTCGGTCAGCTCGTAAACGACCGCCGAAGCCGGAGGGGGGAGCTCGCGCCGCTGCACGATCCCGTCGCGTTCGAGGTCGCGCAGGCGTTTCGTGAGCACGTCGGTCGGCGCTCCGCCGACGGCGCGCGCGAGCTCGGAGAAGCGCAGCGGCCCGAGCAGAAGCTCGCGCACGACCAGCAGCGCCCACCGCTCGCCGACGCTGTCGAGCGCACAGGCGAGGCTGCACGGCTGGCTGTATTCACGCCGCGTCATGGCAAGATGGTACCAGTTGCTTTGCTTTTCAAAAGCATCGCTTTGAAATCTGGTACGGTATGCCGCGTTGATGTTCACGGGCATCGCCAACCTCACCTGGACCCGCCCCCGGCTTGTGCTCGCGGTCGTCGGGGCCCTCGCCCTGTTCGCGGTCGCCGTGGCGCACGACGTCGAGCACCACCTGAAGGCCGCCGGCTTCACCGACAGCGCCTCCCAGAGCGAGCGCGCCACGCGCACGCTCGACGGCGCCCTCGGCTATGACCCGAATCCCGCGATCACCCTCGTCGTTCGCGACCCGCGAGGCGGCAGGCTCGATCTGGCCAACCCCGCCTTCCGCAGTGAGGTGGATCGTCTCAGCGACGAGATGGCGCATGTGAAGAGCATCGGGCATGTGATCGATCCTCTGCGCGATCACCGCGAGGGAGCGGAGTTGATCGCTCCCGACGGACGCTCGCTCGTGATCTCGGCACATCTTTCAACGAGCGAAATCGAGGACGCCGGTGGGGTCGCCGCCGAACACGTGCGTCGGCTGATCCGATCGAGCGGGCTCGACGTGTCGATGGGCGGCTTCGCGGCGAGCTTCAACGAAGTCAACGACCAAACCCGCACCGACCTGACGAAGGCCGAGCTGATCGCCTTCCCCCTGCTGGCGCTGTTGCTGCTGGTCGTCTTCCGCGGAGTCATCGCGGCCGCCATTCCTCTGCTCATCGGGGGCATCTCGATCGTCGGCACGCTGCTCGTGCTGCGGGTGATGTCGCTCGTCACCGACACGTCGCTGTTCGCGCTCAATATCACCACTGCGCTCAGTCTCGGGCTCGCCGTGGACTACGCCCTGCTGATGGTCTCCCGCTACCGAGAGGAGATCGCCCGCGGCGGCGCGACGCGCGAGGCGCACCTGCGCACGGTCCAGACGGCGGGTCGCGCCGCTGCCTTCTCGGGCTTCACCGTCGCCGCGGCGATGGCCGCGCTACTCGTCTTCCCGCAGCGCTTTCTGTATTCGATCGGGGTCGCCGGAGCCGCCGTGGGGTTGCTCTCGGCCACGATCGCGCTGCTCGTAGTGCCGTCGCTGTTGAGCTTGCTCGGGCCGCGGATCGACGCACTGTCCATTCGCCGCGGGCCGGCCATCTCAGATGAGTCGGGCGGCTGGTATCGGCTGGCACGGGGCGTCATGCGCCACCCCATCGCGGTCGCGCTCGGCAGCGCGGCGCTGTTGCTGGCGGCCACCTCGCCGTTGCTCTCCACGCGTCTCACCGGCCCCAGCGCCCAGGCGGTCCCCCCGGGTCTTCCGTCGTATGAAGCGAACACGTACCTCGAACGGCACTACCCGCGTGAGGTGAACGAAGCGGTGACCGTCGTCGTGGACGGGCGCGCCAGCGATGCACAGCTGACCGACCTGCGTCGCAGGATCCTCGCGATCGGCGAAGTCGCGCGCGGCGCGCCCTTCGTCCAAGCTTCGCCCAGTGTGGCCTACGCGAACTTCGCCCTGCGCGGGCAGGCGCTCACCTCTCCCTCCGAGCGGGCTGTGGAAGCGATCCGCGCGCTCACGCCTCCTGGTGAGGCGAGCACGCTCGTGTCGGGCAACACCGCTCGCTTCATCGATCAGAAGAGCAGCCTCTTCGGTCATCTGCCGCTCGTGGCGGGGCTGATCGCGTTGACCACGTTGGTGCTCCTCTTCCTGCTCACGGGTTCGGTGCTGCTGCCGCTGAAGACGCTGCTGATGAACACGATGACGCTGGGGGCCACGGTGGGAGTCGTGGTGTTGGCATTCCAGAAAGGAGCGCTCGACGGCCTGTTCTCCTACAAGGGTCCGGCGGCGATCGAGGTGACGAGCCTCGTGTTCCTGTTCGCGATGATCTTCGGTCTCGCGACCGACTACGCGGTGCTGGTGATGGCGCGGATCAGAGAGCAGCACGACCTTGGCGAGAGCAATCGCGAGGCGGTCGCCGTCGGCATCGCCCGCACCGGCCGCGTGATCACCGCTGCGGCTTTGATGATTGCCGTGGTCTTTCTCGCCTTCGGCGTTAGCTCGGTCTTCTTCATGAAGCAGATCGCGCTCGGAATGGCCGTCGGGGTGATCCTCGATGCCACGATCGTCCGTGGCCTGCTCGTTCCCGCCCTGATGCGCCTGCTGGGCGAGTGGAACTGGTGGGCGCCCCACCCGCTGCGTCGCGTGTACGTGCGTCTGGGGTTCTCCGAGGCTTGAGCGCTCAGGACGGGCTCACGCCACGCCCAGGCCGATGATGCTCTGCGCGCAGTCGACGATCGTCTCCTCCGCAGGGCGTGGCGACCACCCGAGCAGCTCCCTGGCCTTCTCGCTCGAATAGGCGTTCCTTCTGCCGAGCTGGCCGGTGATCGATCGCACGGCCGGGTCGAACAGCCCCATCCCTCTGACGATCAGATCGGGCACGCTCCGCGTGGGCACCTTCGCCGCGGCCTCCCCTACGCCGGCGCGGAGGTACGCGGCGACCTCTGACATCCAGAGGAATTGAGCGACCGCGACGAAGCGCTCGCCGCCGGCCTCGGGGGTGAGCATCGCCCTGATGTGCAGATCGACGACGTCGCGCACGTCGACGATCGAGAAGCCGATCCGAGGCACGCCCGGCATGCCCTTCAGCAGCCGCTCGATCATCTCGAGCGAGAAGGAGCGATCCTCACTCAGCGCGGGGCCGAGGATCGCGCCGGGGTTGACGACCGCCAGCCGTTCGCTCTGCCCGGCGTCTCGAACAAGCTCCCAGGCGGCCCGCTCGGCAACGGTCTTCGAGCGCGCGTACGGGGTGAGCTTCGTGCTCGTGAGATCGGTCCAGCTCGTCTCGTCGAGCGACGCCGAGGGCTCCGAGCCGCCGCCGACGGCGGCGACGGAGGAGGTGACGACGATGCGCTCGGCGTTGGCGTCGAGGGCGGCTCGCAGGACACGCAGCGTCCCCTCGCGCGCCGGCACGATCAGCTCGTCCGGGTCCTTCGGCTGGGCCGGTGGGAAGGGCGAGGCGACGTGCAGGACGTAGTCGCATCCCTCCACCGCCTGCTTCCAGCCGTCGTCGCTGCGCAGGTCGGCGGCGAAGAAGGAGAGGTTCTCCACGGTGGCTCCCCGGGATGCGATCACGTCGCGAACCGCCTGCTCGCGGGAGCTGTCGCGCACGGTCGTCCGCACCCGGTAGCCGCGCTGCAGCAGCTCGATCACACACCAGCTGCCGAGATATCCAGAGCCGCCGGTCACGAGCGCCGTCTTGGGCTCTGGAGGCATGCGGGGAGGATACCCGGCGAGGGGGGAGCGGCCATTTCATGCGGTGAGCTTTCCGTACGGTTCCGTACGTTTCAGTACTGGCCTGCTAGAATCGCGCTAATGGCAACGCTCAAATCCGAGGAAATCCGCATCCCCCGCCGCGCTAGGGACGCGGTTGCCCACCATGAGGAGGTTGTGGTGTTCAACCGGGAGCGGCCAGCCTTCGTGATCGTTCATCCTGACGACCACGAGCGGACCCGCGTGTCGAATCGCGGGAGACCTCTGAGGGAGGCGCTTGCACTGCTTGCGCATGCTGGGTCACCCGACCTCGCGTTCGCAGAGGACATGGAAGCCGTGCTCGATACCGTCGGACCAGCGCCGGTCGATCCGTGGGCACCGTCCTAGACACCACAGTCTTCATCGAGTTCGAGCGGGCCATGCGTGGACTACCCGCCGCGCGGGCGATGCATAAGGTCGTCCAGCGCCTGGAGTCCCAGCTCGGCGAGAGGGAGGAGGTGGGGATAGCGGCGATCACCGCATCGGAGCTGTTGCATGGGATACACAGGGCGACGGACGAGCATCGCGGACGACGCGCGGCGTTCGTGGAGGCGGTCATCGCGGCATTCCCCACGCTTTCCTTCGACCTTCTCGTGGCGCGGTCTCACGCGAGGCTCTGGGCTGGTTTAGTCGCATCTGGGGCCGACGTTGGAGCGCACGACCGTCTTGTCGCCGCCACTGCCATGTCCGCCGGATGGCGAGTCGGCACCGCCAACATTCGCCACTTCAACCGAATCCCCGGGCTGGACATGACACCACTCCAGCTGACCTGAGCCCCCTTGACAGGTCGCCGCGGGGAAGTGAGAACTGCGTGTCGACCTCACCCGCCGACGATAACCCCGAAGTCCTGCGTGTAAATCCCGCCGCTCTGCCCGCCGGCCAGCGACCTCGGCGTATGCGACGAAACCCCGATCCCCGTGTCCCTGAACCGCCCGTCGAGGATGTTCGCACGGTGCCCCGGCGAGGCCATCCAGGCGGCGACGATCGAGCGGGGGTTGCCGAGCCAGAGGCTGCCCCAGGCGATGTTCTCGCCCACGGAGTAGCCGATCTGCGGGCTGGAGATGTAGCCGGCCGCGCGCATCCGCTGGAGTGGTGTTTGGCCGCCGGGGCCTAGGTGTTCGAAGTAGTCGTTCGCGACCATGCTCTCGGTGTGGCCCTGGGCCGCCTGCTGAAGGTCTGTGTTCGCGCGCAACGGGGCCTCGCCGTGCAGCGCGCGTTCGTGGTTGACGAGGCAGAGCGTCGCTTCGCGGATGCGGTCGAGGTTCTGCTGTGTGGGGGTCAGCCCCGCGTCCGGGCAGCCGCTGTCGGCCGATTTCGAGCGAGCCGACCGGTGCGTGTTCGCGCCTGAGCCACCCGCTGACCTGGGCTTGGACTTGCCCGCCGCATGCTTGTGCGACGTGGAGCGGCGCTTCGCGCAGCGGACGCGCGTGTGACCCTTCGCCAGTCGCGTGCTGTGGCCGTGGCGCTTGCGCGAGCGCGCGGACTTGCCGCATCGTGCCGCGCGGTGGGCCTGCTTGTGCGTACGCGAAGGCGCGCCGAGCGCGGAGGAGCCGTCGGCGAATACGCCCACGCTGAGCGCGGCGATGACGGCAACGCAGAGGAGGCGCAGTCGAGCCACGTGGCCCTATCGGGCCACGAGCACGGGAGCATTAGCGCTGCAGGGAAGACCTGGACAGCTCTATTGCAGGCCCTCTCTCAGCCCGCCCAACATGGGCGCCACGACGCGCGCAGCGGACGCCCTACAGCCCGAGGATCCGCCCGAGGATTTCGCGCATGATCTCGTCGCTGCCGCCGCCGATCGGGCCGAGCCGCGAGTCGCGCACGGCGCGCTCCACCCAGTACTCCTTCATGTAGCCCGCGCCGCCGTGGATCTGCAGGCATTCATCCATCAGCTCAAACGACGCGCGCTGGGTGAGCAGCTTCGCCATGGTGACCTCCTTCAGCGGCTCCTCGCCCGCGACGAAGCGCCGCAGCGCGTCGTAGGTGACGCAGCGGCACGTGTACACCGACGTGGCCATGTCCGCGAGCTTGTGTCTGATTGCCTGGTGCCCCGACAGGGGCTTACCGAAAGCGTTGCGCTCCCGCGCGAACTCCGCGGTGCGCTCCCACGCGAGCTGCATCGCGCCGACCGCGCCGAGTGACATCGCAAGCCGCTCCCACTGGAAGTTGGCCATGATCAGCTTGAAGCCCTCGTTGAGCGGCCCCAGCAGGTTCTCCTCGGGCACGAACACGTCCTGGAAGCTGATCGTGGCGGTGTCGGAGGCATGCCAGCCGAGCTTCTCGAGCTTCGACGTCTCCACACCCTCGCCGCGGTCGACGATCAGGAACGACATGCCGTGGTGGCCGCCCTCGGCGGTGGTCTTGACCGCGGTGACGATGAAGTGCGCGCGCACGCCGTTGGTGATGTAGGTCTTCTCGCCGTTCACCACCCAGCCGCCGTCCACCCGCTCGGCGCGTGTGGTGATCGCGGCGACATCCGAGCCGGCACCCGGCTCGGTGATGCCGAGCGCACCCAGCTTCTCTCCTTTAATTGCCGGTACGAGGTAGCGCTGCTTCTGCTCCTCGCTGCCGAACTTCCAGATCGGGGGAGTGGCGATGTTCGTGTGAGCGCCGATGCCAGCGGCCGTGCCGCCGGAACCGGTGCGCGCGAGCTCCTCGCACAGCACCGCCTCGTGCAGATAGTCGCCTCCTTGCCCGCCGTACTGCTCCGGGTACTTCAGGCCCAGCAGGCCTTGTGCGGCGAGCTTGCCGAACACCTCGTCGGGGAACCAGCGGTCCTCCTCCCACTGCTGCGCGTACGGAGTGAGCTCGCGCTCGATGAAGCCGCGAACCGACTGTCTCAGTTCCTCGTGCTCGTCGGAGAAGGGAGGGGTGACAGTCGTCATGGACAAGCGCGGTGGGATTGATATGCCTGAAGTTGGAGCATCGGGCTATATTAGTTCCATGCGCCGAACAACATTGGACATAGATGAGGATATGCTCGCGAAAGCGAGAGAGATACTCGGAACTCGAGGCGTGAAGGACACCGTAGACGAGGCGCTGCGTGAGGTGGTGCGCCGCGAGGCGGGCAAGCGCATCATCGAGTGGCTGAAGGAGAATGAGGATCTGCAAAATCCCGAGATCATGGAACGCGCGTGGCCGCCGCCGCTTATCTCGTAGACAACAGCGTTTTGACTCGCACGGGGAAGGGTCCCGTGGCATCGCGGATCGAGCCGATGATCGTGTCGGGCACGTTGGCGACCTGCTCGATGACAGACCTCGAGCTTCTGTTCAGCGCTCGTAACGGCGAGGAGCACCGCGCGCGACGCGACGATTTCGCATTGCGGTTCCTCCATGTGCAACTCGACCAGCGGATGTTCGACCGTGCGATCGAGGTCCAGGGCCTCCTCGCCGAGAAAGCTCAGCACCGCGGCGCCGGTATCCCGGACCTCGTAGTCGCGGCGGCTGCCGAGTACGCCGGCCTCACGGTGCTCCACTACGACGCCGACTTCGACCTGATCGCGACGGTGACCGCGCAGCCGACCGAGTGGGTCGTGCCGCGCGGCTCCATCGACTGAGCATCTGCGATCACAGGCCGTAAGAGCGGCCGATCACGTCGAGCATGATCTCGTCGGTGCCCGCGCCGATGCGGTTCAGCCGCGCGTCGCGCCACACGCGCTCGACGCCGTACTCGCGCATGTAGCCCGCGCCGCCGTGGATCTGGATGCACTCGTCGGCCACTTCGCACAGCACGCGCGAGGCGTGCAGCTTCGCCATCGAGATCTCGCGCACGGGGTACTCGCCGTTGTTGAAGCGCCAAGCGGTGATGTACGTCATCTGCCGCGCGGACTCGATTTTGGTGGCCATCTCGGCGAACTTGTGGCGGATCACCTGGAACTTGCCGATTTCGCGGCCGAACGCCTTGCGCTCGTGTGCGTACTGAAGCGTCCGTTCGAAGCACTTCTGCGCGCCCGCCACCATGCCCGCGGCGCCGATCAGGCGCTCGCCCTGGAGCTCCCACATGATGTGGTAGAAGCCCTTGCCCACCTGGCCGAGTACCGCGGATGCGGGCACGCGCACGTCCTGGAACGCGAGCAGCGCGGTGTCGGAGGCGTGCATGCCGAGCTTCTCGAGCTTCTTCTCGCGGATCACGCCCGGAGCGTCCATCGGCACGAGGAACAGCGTGAAGCCGTCGTAGCCCGCGTCGGAGTCGGTCTTGGTGACGAGCACGATCACGTCGGCGCGGTGGCCGTTGGTGATGTAGGTCTTGGAGCCGTTGATGATGTAGTCGTCGCCGTCCTTCACGGCTCTCGTCTTGATGCCTTTCACGTCGGAGCCGGCGTCCGGCTCGGTGATGCCGAGGCAGAGGATCTTCTCGCCCTTGATCGCGGGCACGACCCACTCCTGCTTCTGCTCCTCGGTGCCGAACGCGAGGATGGGCGGCATCGCCATGTCGGTGTGCACCGCGATGCCCATCGCGAGGCCGCCGGAGTTGCCGTTCGTGATCTCCTCGGCGAGCACGAGCGCGGAGTAGTAGTCGCCGCCCTGCCCGCCGTACTGCTCGGGCTTGTCCAGGCCGAGGAAGCCCAGCTCGCCCATGCGCGTGAACACCGAGTCGGGGAACGTCGTCTGCTCCCACTCCTCGGCGTGGGGGGCGAGCTCCTTGGTGGCGAAGTTGCGGATCGACTCGCGCAGCTGTTCGTGCTCGTCGGTGAAGAGGAAGTGTTTGCGTGCGGCCTGGAAGTCGGGCTTGAGCACGCTCTCGGCGGTGGCGGCCATCTGGGCGGGTCTCCTTGGTTGTTGCGGGTCCGCGCGGAAGCTACCGCAGTCGCGTTCAAAAGTAAATAGTAGAGCTTGCTACTTTGAGCGCACGGAGGGTGGCGCGTGCTCCCGCGCTATGCCCAAAGCTCGCGGAGCGGGACCGCGGCGAGGCGGTCGCCAAAACCGAGAGCGCGCTTGCCGGTGTAGAGCACGACGCCGATCTTGAAACGCTCGCCCAGCTTGTCGCGTAGGTGGCGGAGTCCTGCGAAGTCCTTCGGCTGCACGCTGGCAGCTGTCTTGATCTCGACTCCCGCGACCTCGCCGCTACCCAATTCGAGAACCACATCTACCTCGCGCTGCTGGTTGTCGCGGTAGTGGAAAAGCGAGGCGGGGCTCTCGGCCCACTCGCACTGCCGCGCCAGCTCCATCGCTGTGAACGTCTCGAAGATCGGTCCAGCGACAGTCATGCCGCGGGCGATCCCCTCGGCGTTGACGTTGATCAGGTGGGTGAGCAACCCGGTGTCCGTCATATAGATCTTCGGGGTCTTCACCAGGCGGCTGCCGAGATTCACATGCCAGGGCTGTAGCTGCCACACGAGGAAGAGATCTTCGAGGATGCGAGTGTGTGCCGCCACCGTCTTGTGGTCGATACCGAGTTCGCCACTGATTCCGCGTGAGCTTACGAGTGCGGCTGAGCGGGCCGCGAGGATGCGAAGAAGACGCTCGATGCTGCCCGTGTCGCGTACGCTGGCGATGTCCTGGAGATCGCGCCCCAGAATCGTCGACACATAGCTGGTGAAGAAGCGCGCGCGACCGCGAGAGCTCCGGCCCTGAGCGTCCGGGAAGCCGCCGGTGACGATCCGCTCGGCATATGCTCCTCGCCCTACCTCAGCGTCGTCTGTGTGTATAGCTTCGCCTGCAAACAGGCGGTCGACGAACGTCTCACGCCGACCCGCCAGCTCTCCCTGCGAGAAAGGCCACAGCCGTACGTAGTCCACTCGCCCGGGGAGAGCGTCGGCGATTGTTGGCAACGTGAGTATGTTGGCCGAGCCGGCGAGGAGGAATTGCCCGCGCTCGTTGTTCGTGTCCAGCCGCTCCTTGATGGCCAGCATAAGATCGGGTGCGCGCTGGACCTCGTCGATCACGGTCGGGCCTGACACGCCAGCTATGAACCCGGTCGGATCCTCTTGCGCCGCGCGCCGCGTGGCGTCGTCATCGAGCGTTAGATACTCAGCCGGATGCTCGCAATCCGCGATAGCGCGGGCCAGCGTGCTTTTCCCCGTCTGCCGTGCACCAAGCAGGCACACGGCTCGTGCTTCCTCGAGAGCTTCGACGACCGCTGGCCTGACGTGTCGTTCAATGAAGGGTGTGGCCATAGTGGATACAGGGTAACGTCTTTGCCGTGCAAATGGGGAATTGATGGTCTTCAGATGGGGAATACAGTGTGATGCAAATGGGGAGTTAGGATGATGGCGGTGGGCGCACGGCAAACGCTGGCGGCGGATAATGCAAAGTAGATAGTAGGACTGTGCACTTCCAGCTAGGCTCTCATCCGGCTAGGATGCGCCGGTGTCCACGGACAAGGTTCTTTACACAGTGGCGGACGGGGTGGCGACGATCACGCTCAACGACCCCGACACGCGCAACGCGCTCTCCGCGGAGCTGCTGGGCGGGCTGATCGCGGCGTTCGAGCGCGCGCGCGACGAGCAGGAGGTGCGCTGTGCGGTGCTGTGCTCCTCGCACGAGCGGACGTTCTCCTCGGGCGCGAACCTGGGCGGCTTCGCGGCCGACGCGGCGCTCGTGCACAAGCACTTCGGCTCGGAGCGCTTCGTGGGGCTGTTCAAGCTGATCGGCGAACTCGGCAAGCCGACGATCTGCGCGGCCCGCGGGCACGTGCTCGCTGGAGCGCTGGGGATCGCGCTGGCGTGCGATTTGATCGTGGCGAGCGAGGAGGCGACGTTCGGCACGCCGGAGATCAACATCGGCGCGTTCCCGTTCATGATCATGGCGCTGATCTACCGCAACGTGCCGCGCAAGAAGGCGAACGAGCTGCTGCTGCTTGGCGAGCGCTGGAGCGCGCAGGAGGCGCACGCGGCGGGGATCGTCAACCGGGTCGTCCCCGCTGGCGAGCTGGACGCGCTGGTGGCGGAGTGGGCGGGCAAGCTGGCGGGCAAGTCCCCGGTGATCATGCGCTTGGGCAAGGAGGCTATGCGCCGCCAGATGGACATGCCGCTGGACGACGCCCTGGACTACCTGCGCGCGCAGCTGAGCCTGGCGCTGTCGACGGAGGACATAGTGGAGGGCGTGACGGCGTTCTTCGAGAAGCGCGACCCGCAGTGGAAAGGCCGCTGATGAGCACCAAGACCACGAAGGAGACGAGTGCCCCCGAGGCGCCCCCGGTTTCGCTGCTGCGCCCGCTGGTGGAGGACCTCGAGACCCGTCGCGCGCAGATCAGGCTGGGCGGCGGCGAGGAGAAGATCGCTGCGCAGCACGCGCGCGAGAAGCTGACGGCGCGTGAGCGGATCGCGCTGCTGGTGGACGAGGGCACGTTCGTGGAGCTGGGCATCCACGGCAAGCCGCACTTCTCCCAGCGTGCGATGGATGGCGTGGAGGCGCCGGCGGACGGCGTGATCACGGGCTACGGCAAGGTGGACGGCCGCCTGACGGCTGTGTGCGCGTACGACTTCACGGTGATGGCGGGCTCGATGGGCATGACGGGCGAGATCAAGGTGACGCGCCTGCGCGAGCTGGCGCTGACGAAGCGGATGCCGTTCGTGTGGCTGCTGGACTCGGCGGGCGCGCGCGTGCAGGAGGCGGCGGGCTCGCTGTTCGCGGGCTCGGGCCACCTGTTCCGCGAGGAGGTGATCATGAGCGGCGTGATTCCGCAGGTGGCGGCGCTGATGGGCCCATGCGCGGCGGGCACCGCTTACATCCCGGGCCTGGCGGACTTCGTGCCGATGGTTAAGGGCCGCGGCTCGATGGCGCTCGCGGGTCCGCACCTGGTGAGAGCGGCGGTGGGCGAGGACGTGACGCAGGAGGAACTGGGCGGCTCGCGCGTGCACTGTCGCAAGTCGGGCGTGGGCGACATGGAAGTGGACGACGACGAGCAGTGCATCGAGCGGATCAAGCAATACCTGTCGTTCATGCCGCAGAACTGCGAGGAGCGTCCGCCGATCCGGCCGGCGGTCGACCCGATCGACCGTCGCGAGGAGGCGCTGCTGGACGTGCTGCCGGAGTCGAACCGCAAGCCGTATGACATGTACGAGGTGATCCGCGCGATCGTGGACGACGGCGAGTACTTCGACATGAAGGGCCAGTGGGCGAAGACGATCATCACGTGCTTCGCGCGGTTTGGCGGCCGCCCGACGGGGATCGTGGCGAACCAGCCGAAGCAGCTGGGCGGCATCCTGGACAACAACTCCGCGGACAAGGCGGCGCGCTTTGTGAACCTGTGCAACGCGTTCGGCATCCCGCTGCTGTTCATCCAGGACGTGCCGGGCTTCATGGTGGGCACGAAGGTGGAGGCGGAAGGCATCATCCGCCACGGCGCGAAGATGCTGTACGCGGTTGCGAACGCGACGGTGCCGAAGGTCACGGTGATCACGCGCAAGGCGTACGGCGCGGGCTACTACGTGATGAACGGCCGCGCGTACGAGCCGGACCTGATCGTGGCGTGGCCGAGCGCGGAGATCAGCGTGATGGGCGCGGAGGGCGTGGTGGAGATCGCGTTTCGCAAGCAGGTGGACGCGGCGGAGGACCCGGCGGCGAAGAAGGCGGAACTGATCGAGGGCTTTCGCAAGATCTTCGACGTGTACATCGCGGCGGGCAACGACCTGATCGACGACGTGATCGACCCGCGCGAGACGCGCGAGACGATCTGCAGGGCGCTGGAGATGTCGGAGAACAAGAAAGTGGAGCGCCCGTGGAAGAGACAAGGAGTTGTGCCCGTATGAGCCTCGACCATCCCGTTGTGATCACGTGCTCGATCTCGGGCGCGATCGCGAACCGCGAGCAGTGCCCGGCGATCCCGTACACACCCGCGGAGTACGCGGCGGAGGCGCGACGGATCGTGGACGAGGGCGGCGTGCACATCCACATCCACGCGCGCAAACCGGACGGCACGCCGTCGTATGAGATCGAGGACTTCCAGGCGATCACGGACGCGATCCGCGCGGAGGTGGGCGACGCGGCGATCATCAACTTCTCCACCGGCACGATCGGCGTGCCCGTGGCGAAGCGGATCGAATATCTGCGCGCGTGCCGCCCGGAAGTGGCGGCGCTGAACATGGGCTCGATGAACTACGCGAAGTACTCCTCCTCGCGCAAGCAGTTCGTGTTCAGCATGGTGTTCGCGAACCCGTTCGCGGAGATCGTGGAGCTGCTGGAGGCGATGAACGAGCTGAACATCAAACCGGAGCACGAGTGCTTCGACATCGGCCACGTGGGCAGCCTCGCGCCGCTGATCGACATGGGCGTGCTGAAGACGCCGCTGCACGTGGACTGCGTGATGGGCGTGGTGGGCGGCATCCCGCCGATGGCGCGCAACCTGGCGGCGATGGTGGAGAACATCCCCGAGGGATCCCACTGGGGCGTGATCGGCATCTCGCGCGACCAGTGGATGCTGGTGTCGGCGGCGCTGACGCTGGGCGGCTCGATCCGCGTGGGCCTGGAGGACAACCTGTACCTGCCGAACGGCGAGATGGCGAAGTCGAACGGCGAGCTGATCGCGAAGGCGAGGCAGATGACCGAAGACATGGGCCGCCGCCCGGCGACGGTGGAGGAGGCGCGCGCGATGCTGCACGTGACGCGGCAAGTGGGGAGCGAGGCGTGAGAACGTGTTTTAAAGGCGGCCTACCGGCCGCTGCGGGCGTGCGCGTGGCGGTGCCGCGGTGAGCCTCCCGCTGGACGGTGTGCGGGTTCTGGACCTGTCGCGTCTGCTGCCGGGCGGCTTCTGTTCGCTGCTGCTGGCGGACTTCGGCGCGGACGTGTTGAAGGTGGAGGACACGGGGATGGGCGATTACATCCGCTGGTCGCCGCCGTATTACGAGGGCGCGCACGACAGCGCGAAGTCGGCGCTGTTCCTGTCGCTGAACCGCAACAAGCGCTCGATCCGCCTGGATTTGAAGAACGACCGCGGTCGCGAGGCGCTGCTGCGCCTGGTGCGCGAACACGACGTGGTGCTGGAGTCGTTTCGCCCGGGCGTGCTGGACCGCCTGGGCGTGGGCTACGAGCGGATGCGCGAGGAGAACCCGGGGATCGTGTACTGCGCGATCTCGGGCTACGGCCAGAGCGGCCCGAAGCGCGACGCGTCGGGCCACGACATGAACTACCTCGGCCTGATCGGCCTGCTGGGCCTGACGGGCGAGCGCGGCGGCGAGCCGGTGCAGGCTGCGGGCCAGATCGCGGACCTGGGTGGCGGTGCGCTGATGGCGGCGTTCGGGATCATGGCGGCGCTGCGCGAGCGCGACGGCGGCCCCGGCCATGCGGGCTCTGGAGAGGGCCAGATGGTGGACGTGTCGATGGCGGACGGCGCGCTGTCGTGGCTTGCGATGGTGGCGGGCGCGTACTTCGCGGACGGCACGGTGCCGGCCAGGGGCGAGCTGCCGCTGGCGGGGTCGCTGATCTGTTACCGCCCGTATGAGTGCTCCGACGGCTGGGTGTCGCTGGGGGCGCTGGAGCCGAAGTTCTGGCAGGCGTGGTGCCGCGGCGTGGGCCGCGAGGATCTGATCGCGGTGCAGTTCGAGCGCCCCGGCTCGGACGCGCACGCGCAGGTGAAGGAGATCTTCTCCTCGCGCACGCGCGCGGAATGGGAGGCGTTCGCGCAGAAGCACGACTGCTGCCTGGAGCCGGTGCTGGAGCTGGACGAGGCGCTGGAGTCGCAGCTGGTGCGCGAGCGCGAGATGGTGGTGGAGCTGGAGCAGCCCGGCGCGCAGCAGCCGGTGCGCCAGCTGGGCGTGCCGGTGAAGCTGACGCGCACGCCGGGCGAGCACGCGCGCCTGCCCGGCCCGGCGCTGGGCGAGCACACCGAGGAGGTGCTGCTGGCGGCGGGCTACTCCGAGGGGGAGGTGGCGGAGCTGCTGGACTGCGGCGCGGCGGCGGCTTCTGCGGAGTCTCACCAGGCCCACACGTTCAGGGCGTGAGGGCACGGTGATGGCTGCTGTGAGCGCGAACGCGAAGACGGCCAACGGGGCCGCAGGCGTCGCGCGCGCCGCGGCGACGGCGAACGGGGCGAGCGCGGACGGCGAGCCACTGCTGAAGATGAGCGAGCTGTCGGAGCGCTCGGGCGTGAGCCCGGGCACGATCCGCTACTACCTGCGCGAGGGCCTGTTGGGCGAGGGCTCGGATGTGGTGCGCACCAGCCGCAACATGGCGTACTACCCGCCGGAGTACGTGGAGCGGATCGCGCTGATCAAGCGCCTGCAGGAGGAGCGCTTCATGCCGCTGCGCGTGATCAAGGGCGCGCTGGAGCAGGACCCCGAGCGCGTGCGCGCGCTGATGGAGCTGGAGGACCGCATCCTGGAGCGGGCGCTCGAGACGGTGGAGGACCACAGTCGGGTGTCGCGCAAGGTGGTGCAGGAGCGCTACGGCATCCCGCGCAACGCGCTCGACCGCCTGGCGGACATCGGCGTGCTGACGCCGAGCAACCGCGGCTACGACCACGACGACGTGAAGATCATCGAGGCGATCGCGAGCTTCCGCGCGGGCGGCTACGACGAGGCGCTGGGATTCACGGTGTACGACACGCTGCTGTACCGCGAGGCGCTGGAGCCGCTGGTGGAGCAGGAGGTGACCTCGCTGCTGGGCAAGCTGGCGGGCGAGGTGGAGATAGACCGCGCGATGGAGATCGTGGCCGCGGGCGTGGAGCCTCTGCGCGAGCTGATCGGAGCGATGCACTCCAAGCTGCTGCTGGCGGCGCTGCGCAGACACCGCGGGCGGGAGAGCTGACCGACGGACGCAGGGTTGGAAACAGCCATCTTTGGCCACCTGTCCATATGGCCGCTCGCGCCCCGGCGCGAGCATGCTGGTATGGCCCTGAAGCCTTTATCGGCAGAGGAACTGGCCGCGACGCCGACGCTGTTCGCGAGCTTCATGGGCTACATGGGCACGAACCACAAAACGCTGGGCCAACTGCGCGACATCTACCGCCAACGCAGCCACGCGCTCCGCGCGGCGGGCGATCCGGACGACGACCTGCGCGTGGAGCGCTTCGTGGACGACATGACGGGCCGCAGGTGGCGCTCGGACCTGGTGGTGCGAATCGGCGAATTCGACGGCAAGGTGCTCGTCATCGACGGCATCCACCGCGCGATCGCGTACCTGACGTGCATCGAGCGCGGCATAGGCGCCGAGCGCCTCCCTGCACTCCACGTCGACTGCTAGCCGAGCCAAGCGGAACGACTCCCACCCTCGCATGTAGTTCGATTCGCGCTACATTGAGCAGATGGCTGCTGCTCAACACCCGCTGTCGCTGAGGCTTGGTCGCGAGGGGATCGACGCGCTCGAGGAGATTGCCCGCCGACGCGGCGTGAGTCGTGCCGAGGCGGCGCGCCAGGCAATCACGGAGACCGCCGAACGAGAGCGCAGGCGCACGGGGCTCGCGGCTGAGGTGCGGGCGCTCGTGGAAGACAAGGCATACGTTCGCGAAGCGCAGGACGTCGTCAGCCTGATGGAGGAGTTGCGTGGTCCGTGGTGATGTTCACGCGATCACGCTGCCTCGCAAGCGTGGTCACGTACAGCAGGGCCGCCGCTACGCGGTGATCGTGCAGGCTGACGACTTGCTTGCGCTGTCGACCGTCGTCATCTGTCCCACCTCACGCTCAGCTTTTCCGGCCAGCTTCCATCCGGAGATCGATCTGGAGGGCCAGGCAACGCAGGTCATGTGCGAGATGATGGGCGCGCTCGATGCGCGCGCGCTGGGCGAGCGGGTTGGGCACCTCACCCTTGATGAGCAGCGCTCTCTCGACGATGCGCTGCAGCTCGTGCTCGATTTGCCGTAACGGTTTCCCGAGCGGCGACTGTCCCTGTCTACCAGCGCGCGCGGTGGTGCTCGACCACGCCGCGTCCTCGCGTCAGCTCGATACCACCGGGAAGCGTGCCGGAGAACGTGCCGAACGGCGCGCGGTAGTCGCTGCGCACGATCAGCAGGTTGTCGCGGCGGGCGCGTTCGGTCTCGGCGGTGAAATGGAGCTCGGAGCCGTCCTCGCAGCGGACGCTCGACAGGTCGGCGGCGAAGGCGACCGGCGGGGTCTCCGACGGGTGCCCGTCGACCCACACCGCTCGCTCGCTGCCGCTCGGCGGGTCGTTCACGCCGCTGACGAGGTTCCATGCGAGCGCCGTGCCGTTAGGGGCTTCTCCGACCCCGGCCGTCCACCACCACTCGGTCTCGCGTGCGTGGTGCCCGGCGGTGTCGTCGATCACCGCGAGCGCCTCGATCGCGCGCGGCGGGCCGCCGTCGAGCGTCAGCATGCCGTGCGCCCGCACGCCCGCCTGCTTGCGCGTCCACACCTCCCCGCGCCCGTGCGGACAGAGCGCTTCGATGGGCGCGCATTCCTCGAACTGCAGGTCGAGCTCGACGCCGAGGTCGCGAATCCGCAGCCGTCCAGGCACGGCCTCGCCCGAGCCGGGGTCGTTTGCCGCCGGCCCATGGATGCTCGCCGCCTGCCCGTGGATCAGTTCGACCTCTGCCCGCCGCGGCAGCAGACGGGTCTGCTCTCGCACGACGGACCCGTCGCGGACGTGCAGCGCCCAGAACGACTGCCTGGCGGGCCCGATCTGCACGAGCGCCGCGCACGCCATGATCTCGTCGCTGAACACGCCCACGTAGCGCCAGCGCTTCAGCGGCCGCGAGCCGCGAAACAGCCGGGCGGGGATCCGATGGGGGCGCGCGTCGGCGCTTGCGCCCGGCTCGGCGGCGGTTATGCTTCCTGATATTGACTGACCAGTCAATCTATTCTGAGGCTCAAGTTCTGGGGATCCGCGATCGTGTGGCTCCGCGGGAGAGGGTGCGCTTTTGAGGGTCGCTGCAGTTCAGCTCAACTCCACCGCCGATCCGGCCGCCAACACCGCTGTCGCCGATCGCCTCACGCGCGCCGCGGCGGCCGACGGCGCACGCCTGATCGTACTCCCCGAGAAGTGGATCGCGATGGGCTCCGAGGAGGAGCTGCTGGCGGCTGCGCAGCCGCTGGACGGCGAGGCGGTCGCATGGGCTCGCGCGCTCGCGCGCGAGCTGGGCGTGGATCTCGTGGCGGGCTCGATCCTCGAGCGGGTGCCGGGCCAGGAGAAGCTGGCGAACACGTCCGTGCACGTCGACCCGCACGGCGAGGTGAGGGCGGTCTACCGCAAGCTGCACATGTTCGACGTGGAGGTCGGCGGGCGCGTCTACCGCGAGTCCGAGCTCGAGCAGCCCGGCGATGAGATCGTCGTGTCCGAGACGGCGGACGGCGTCGAGCTTGGCCTGTCGGTCTGCTACGACCTGCGCTTCCCCGAGCTGTATCGGATCCTGGCGGTGCGCGGCGCGCGAGCGATCGCGCTGCCGGCGGCGTTCACGCTCGCGACCACGCGCGACCACTGGGAGACGCTCGTGCGGGCGCGCGCGATCGAGAACCAGACGTTCATGATCGCGGCCAACCAGGTCGGCGCGCACCCCGGCGGGCAGCACTCGGGCGGGCGCTCGATGATCGTCGACCCGTGGGGGGTGGTGCTCGCGCAGGCGCCCGACGGCGAGTGCTACATCGTGGCCGACCTCGACCTCGACCAGCAGCGCGAGATCCGTGGACGGCTTCCCGCGCTCGCGAACCGCCGTCCGAGCGCATACCGCTGGCCCGCGCAGGAGCAGGCGTGAGCACGGGCCAGCCACCCCTCGCGGGCTCCAGGGCGGCGGACAAGCGCCGCCTGATCCTCGATGCGGCCGTGCGCGTGTTCGCCCGCCAGGGCTTCCACGCCTGCCGCGTGTCGGACATCGCCGACGAGGCGGAGGTCGCCTACGGCCTCGTCTATCACTACTTCGGCTCCAAGGACGAGGTGCTCGACACGCTGTTCCTCGAGCGCTGGAACGTGATGCTCGACGCTGATCCGCGAGGTCGACGCGGAACCGATCCCGGTGCGCGAGAAGCTGCTGTCGATCGCCTCGTTCATCGTCGACAGCTACCAGCACGACCCCGACCTGATGAAGGTGATCATCGTCGAGGTCACGCGCGCGGCGAACTCCTTCGGGCAGACCCACATCGGGCACATCCGCGAGGCGTACGAGCTGATCGGCGAGATCGTCGCCAAGGCACAGGCCGACGGCATGTTCAAGCCGGAGATCGAAGCGCGCTTCGCCGCGATGGCCTTCTACGGCGCGATCGAGCAGCTGCTCACGGGCTGGATCTTCGACCTGCTGCCCCAGGGCGAGGAGCACTTCGAGCGCGCCAAGTGGCTCGTCGTCGAGACGGTGTGCGGCGGTCTCGAGGTCGCCGCGGACGGTGCCGACCACGACGGGCAATAGACTGGCGAGGCATGGAGAACGAGATGGTCAAGCGACTGATGTGGTCCGGCCTGCTGGCGGGCGTGAGCGCCGTGGCGGGCATCGCCGCCAATCGCGTCGCCGGCGTGCTCTGGAGGCGCCTGTTCGACGAGGAGCCGCCGGAGTGAGCGAGTCTCAGCCGCCGCCCTTGGGCGAGGAGGCCAAGGCTGCACCGCAGAACATCGCCACCGCGATCGCCGAGGTCTCAGAGCGCGCGACGCTGCTCGTGCGCGAGGAGATCGAGCTCGCGAAGGCGGAGGTGAGCGAGAAGGCGACCAAGCTCGTCAAGGGCGCCATCGTCGGCATCGCCGCGGGAGTCTTCTTCCTGACGGCGCTGATCTTCGTGCTGGTCGGCTGCGCGTGGCTGCTCTACTACTACCTGCCGGGCAACGACTTCACCTACTTCTGGGGCTTCTTCGCGATGGCCGCGATCCTCGTGGTGCTCGGCGTGCTCGCCGGGCTGATCGCGGGCAGGGTCGTCAAACGCAGCGCCCCGCCGGTGCCAAGCATGGCGATCGAGGAGGCGCGCAAGATCCGCGAGGCGGTCGGCTCGAGTTCGGGCCCGCCCGCAGGCGGCGTCGAGCCGAGCGCCCCCTTTGCGGCTCCCAGCTCGAGCCAGGGAGCGAGCTGATGGCGCAGCGCTCGCCGGAGGAGATCCGCAACTCGATCGAGGCCAACCGCATGGAGCTGGCCGTGTCGGTGGAGAAGCTGCGCGGCGAGGTCGTGCGCATCACCGACTGGCGCGCGCACGTCGAGCGCCACCGCAGCGAGCTGATGGTCGCGGGCGCGGTCGTGGGCCTAGTGATTACTCGGCGCGTGTTCCGCCGCCGCCGTCGCTAGCGCCCAGCCGGAGGAAGGCTCAGGCGAGCAGCGAGCGGGGGATGGCGCCGACGCCGATCAGGCCGGGGCCGGTGTAGGTGCCGATGACCGGCCCCACCTCCGAGGTGAACACGGGCTCGGAGTCGAAGATCTCCCGGCAGCGCTCGATCAGGCGCTGAGACTGCTCGGGCGCCTGGATGTGCTGCACCACCCAGCCGTCGGCGCCGTTGTCGTGCAGCTCCTGGGCGTAGGCGACCATGCGCTCGAACGCGCGTCCTGCGGTGCGCACGCGCTCGACGGGTACGATCTCGTACTCCAGCGAGAGGATCGGCTTGATCTTCAACGTGCCGCCGAGCCACGCCTGCGCCTTGCCGACGCGTCCGCCGCGCCTGAGGTACTCGAGCGTGTCGAGGCAGAACCAGATCTTCAGCGCACGGCGTGCCTCGCGCACGCGCTCGGCCACCGCGCGCATGTCGGCGCCGGAACGCGCGGCGGCGCACGCTGCGAGCACGAGCAGCCCCATCCCGCCGCACGCGGTTTCGCCGTCGATCACCTCCACGCGCTCGCCGAGGCCGCGCTCGGCCAGCAGGCCGTGCGCCTGGCGGGCGGCCTCGCACGTGCCGGAGATGCCGCCCGCGAGGTGGATCGAGACGACGTCGTGGCCGGCGTCGAGCAGCGGCTCCCACACGGCGAGGAAGTCGCCGATCGACGGCTGTGAGGTGGTGGGCAGATCCGCGTCGTGGGCGAGGCGCTCGTAGAAGGCGTCGAAGTCCTTCATTCCCAGCTCGCGTTTCGGCTCGCCGCGCCAGCCCACGTACAGGCTGACCGGTGGACGCCCTGCTGCTCGACGAGCGCGTCGGGAAGGTAGTGGGTGCTGTCGGTGGCGATCGCGACGGGAGCCATGCGGCGCGGGACGCTACAGCAACGCCTGCGCGAGCTCCCCTGACTCGTACATCTCGGTCACGATGTCGCAGCCGCCGATCAGCTCGCCGTCTACGAACAGCTGGGGGATCGTCGGCCACTCGGAGATCGCCGAGAGCTCCTGGCGGATGCGCGGGTCGGGCAGGATGTCGACGGCCGCGAACGGCGCGTCGAGCGTCCTGCAGCATCGCGACGGTGCGCGCCGAGAAGCCGCACGCGGGCGCCTCGGGCGTGCCCTTCATGAACAGGATCACCTTGTGCTCGGAGATCGCCTCGGCGATCGCGTCGCGGATCGGGTTCGACTCCGCGGCTGCCGCCACCGGGGCGGCGGGCGCGTCGCTCAACATCGGGATCGGATCGAACTGGGCTGCTGGACATGGAGGCTCCTGGCTCTCAGGGGGTCTGGATCTTCGACGGGACCTGCGTCTTCAGCGCGAGGGCGTGGATCGCGCCACCGATCTCCGCGCCGAACACGTCGTAGACGAGGCGGTGCTGCTCGATCCGGCTGAGGCCCTCGAAGGCCTCCGCGGTGACGGTCGCGCGGAAGTGGTCGCCGCCGCCGGTGTAGTCCTCGACCTCCGCGCGCGCGCCCGGGATCGCGGCCTCGATGCGCTGCTTTATGTCCTCGGCGGAGGGCATCTCGTCCTTAGCGTAGAGGATCGCGAGCGCCTTCCAAGGGCCGCTATACTTTGGAAAGTCTTGGAGCCGTCCACAGGAGCGAAGCGATGATCGAGATCACCGACAAGGGCGCCGAGAAGGTGCACGAGTTCCTCTCCTCCCAGCAGGCCGACGTCAGCGTCGCCGGCCTGCGCGTGGGCGTGCGCGGCGGCGGCTGCTCGGGCTTCCAGTACCAGCTCGCGTTCGACGAGCAGCGCGACAGCGACGTCGTGTTCGAGAGCCACGGGCTGAAGCTGCTCGTGGACGGCGAGAGCCTGCAGTTCGTCAGCGGCTCCACGATCGACTACGAGGAGAGCCTGCAGGGCGCCGGCTTCAAGGTCAACAACCCCAACGTCGTCGCCGCCTGCGGCTGCGGCTCGTCCTTCCGGGTGGCCGAGGAGGAGCAGGTCTCCGCAGTCTGACCTGCGTCGGGCAGCGCGCTCGACCCAATGCTTGCGAGGAGGCTGATCCTCGCCAAGCAAATTATGTCGATCTACATTATCTCGGTTGGCATATTTCAGCTGCTCGAAGAGCAGGCAGTTCGCCCGCTCCGCTTGCGCTCAACGCCCGCACGCTGAGACGAACGCCGGCTCGTTGCGAGGCTGCTGCGCGGGCTTGACTCGACCGCTGGGAGCGTGGTCGTTTGCGGCGCCCACCGCTTCCGAACGGCGACCTTTGGCCGGGAGGGTTGACTACAGTGTCCTGCCTGTGTTACGGTTGTCGAGACATGATGTCAAGCGTCACAGGGGGCACTGTCGGCCACTAGCAGCGCCGATGGTCAGGGATGGGCTCAGGGCGTTGCCCTGGGAGGGGAATCAGAGGTCGATCGACCTACTCCAAAGGGAATTAAGGAGCGATGGATAGATGACACGTATGAGAATCGCGGGGCTCAGCCTCGTAGCTGTGTTCGCGGTGACCGGGATGGCCGCCGCGGGCGCATCGGCGGCTCTGCCGGAATTCTATGAATGCAAGAAAGTCACACCCAAATTTTCAGGGGTGTGGAACAAAGGGTGTCTGGTCGAAGGCAAACACAACAACGAACTGAAAGAAAACGAATACGAAAAGGTTCCCGGCATCGGCAAAGCCGCCACCAAACTCTTCAAAGGCAAAGGCGGGGCGGCGACGTTGCACACGCCCGCGATCGGCGGCGAAGTGAAATGCAAAGCGTTCAAAGACGAAGGCAAACTGATCTCGCAGAAAGTCGAGGCCGGTGTGATCTCGACGTTCACCGGTTGCACGAGCCTGGGTAAAAAATGCACCACCACGGGACAGACGGCGGGAACGATCAAGACCAACAAACTGACGGGTGCGATCGGCTACATCAACGCGGCAGAACACCGTGTGGGCGTGGACCTCTCACCCGAAGTCGGCACCGAACTGGCAGCCTTCAGCTGCGAAGGGCTCTCGATCACCGTGTTCGGCTCGGTCGTCGGTGAACTCACCCCGCTGTTCTCGATGAGCAAGACCAGCGTCACCACGTTCACGGTGAATGGGTCCGGTTTCCAGACCTACAAAGCGCTCGAAGGGCAACCGGAAGACGTCCTCGAGTCGCTCGTCAACGGCGGAGGTCCGTTCGAATCCGGCCAACAGGCGACGGCGACCAACAAAGGCGAACTCCTCGAACTGAGGGCGTAGAGCCAAGGAGACGGTGGAGCCAAGGACAGGCAAGGAAGTGAGATGAACCTCGTATGCGATGCTCGGTGGGCGCAGGGCACCCCGCGCCTGCTGAGCATCGCGCTGGGCGCGCTGTTCGCGGTGCTGTTGCAGACCGCACCCTGCGCCCTGGCGCTGAGCGAGCGAGGACACGTGTTCGGTGCTGCGTTCGGTGCGAGCGGGACGGGGGAAGGTCAGCTTTCCAGTCCCGCGGGTATAGCCGTCAACGAAGCGAGCGGGGACCTCTACGCGGTCGATCGTGGCAACAACCGCGTGGAGCAGTTCGGTCCGGCGGGCGAATTCCTCGCCGCTTGGGGCTGGGGCGTCAAGGACGGCGAAAAGGAATACGAGGTGTGCAGGGCCGGCGAAGCATGTCGAGCCGGCACTCCGAACTCGGGCAAGGGCGCCGAAGAACTCAAACTCGGCAAAGCGCGACTCGTCTCTCCGGAAGGGATCGCGGTGGACAACTCGCCCAACGCGGAAAGCAACGGCGAGGTCTACGTGGTCGCCGCCGTGGTGCCCGAAAGGAGTTACGTCTACAAGTTCGGTCCCGACGGCGAATTTGACGGCCGTCTGACGAGCAAAGTCGAATCGGAATCCTACGGACGCCCCGAGGGCGTCGCGGTCGACTCGGCCGGCCTCGTGTGGGTGGAGTGGAGCAGCGGCGAGGTCGTGGCGTATACGGGCGGGGAACGCAACAAAGCGGTGCGCGAACTGGAAGTCGAAGAAGAAGCGCTCCCGCCGCGTCCCGGCTTCGCGGTCGACTCGGCCGAGAACCTCTACACCAATTTCGAACCCGGCGAAGCGTTCGCCGAAGAGACCGAAGGCCCGCTCTCCGAAGAAGGCAAGGGCGAAGGCGGCTCGGAACCGTGCGAAGCGGGCGGCTGCTTCGTCTCGAAGCTCACGAGCATCGAATTGAAGGAACTGCGCCTCGGCCCCGGCGCCGCGCTGCGCAGCGGCATCGACGCGGGCGAGATCACCGCGATCGCCGCCGATCTCAGGAGCGACGACGTGTATGTGGACGAGGCTGGAAGCATCGCCGCGTTCACGCCCGAAGGCGAGCTGATCCAGCGCTTCGGCGCCGGGCGCCTGACGAGGGGCAGCGGCGTCGCGGTCAACTCGAAAACCGAAACGATCTACGTCGCCGACGCGCGTGCGAATCGCATCGACGTATTCACACCAGAACCGGCGGGCAGGCCGAGCGTGGACGAACTGTCGGCGACGAAGATCGCCGCGAGCACCGCGACGCTCGAAGCGCTGATCGATCCCACCGGGGCGAGCACCGACGCGACGTTCGAATACGGCCTCTCGAGCTGCGCGACGAGCGCCTGCGTACGGGTACCCGGCGAAGCGGCGCTCGGCGCCGGCTTCGCCGCCAAGAGCACCACCGCGACCCTCGTCGGCCTGACGCCCAGCACCACCTACCACTACCGCGTCCAGGCGATCAACAGCTTCGGGACGGCGATCAGCGAAGCGGAAGACACGTTCACCACTCAGCCGCTCGCCGGGCCGTTCGCACTGCCCGACGGTCGCGCCTGGGAGATGGTCTCGCCGCCGAGTAAAAATGGCGCCGCGTTCGAAGCGATCTCCGAAGAAGGAGGGCTCATCCAGGCCGCCGAAGGCGGCGACGCCATCACCTACATCGCCACCGGACCCGACGAAGCGAGTCCCGAAGGCAACCGCAGCCCGACGTTCACACAGAACCTCGCCAACCGCGTGACGGGCGCCACCGGCGCGCCCGAATGGCGCTCGAAGGACATAGCGATACCCAACGAACACGCCCAGGGCGTGGCGCCGGGTCACCAGCAGGAATACGAGCTGTTCTCCTCCGAGCTGGCGCAGTCGATCGTCCAGCCGTTTGGCCTCACCTCCGCATCCGAACCTCCGCTGTCGCCCGAAGCGGGCGAAAAAACGATCTACCTGCGCACCAGCGAAGCGTGCGCGCCCGTGCCCTCGACTTGCTACCTGCCGCTCGTGACCGCCGCGAACGACACCGCAGGCACCCAGTTCGGAGGACTTCCGCGCCCCAACTCCGGCATTCGCTTCATCACCGCCGCGCCCGACCTGCGCCACGTCCTGATCTCCTCCGAAGTGCCGCTCACGACCGAGCCGGCCGCGAGCGGGACGAACCTGTACGAGTGGAGCGCCGGCAGGCCCGCGAGCGAACAGCTTCAGCTCGTAAACGTGCTGCCGGGCGGGGCGGGCGCGGCCGCCAACGCGGGCATCGGCGCGCTCAACGGCGGCTCGGCGTCGGACTTCCTCCTGCGCCACGCGATCTCAAACGACGGCAGGCGCGTGTTCTGGAGCGCGGGCACGCACCTGTACATGCGCGACATGACGGCCGGGGAAACGATCCAGGTGGACGTCCCCGAAGAAGGGGCGCAGGCGGGCGGGCCGGAACTGCCGGTGTTCCAGACCGCGAGCAGCGACGGGTCGGAGGTGTTCTTCACCGACGAACGGCGGTTGACCGCCGACTCGACCGCGTCGCGAACGGGAGAAAACACCGACCTCTACGCGTTGGACATCCAAACCCGCAAGCTGAGCGACCTGACGATCGACGTCAACCAGGGCGAAACGACCGAAGCGGCCGCCGTGCGGGGTCTCGTGATCGGCGCCAGCGATGACGGCTCCACCGTGTACTTCGTCGCCAACGGGGTGCTCACAAACACCCCCAACGCGCGAGGTGAAACGGCGCGGCCGGGAAGCTGCGTGCAGCACCACGGCTCGCCCGCGCCCCCGGGCGCGACCTGCAACCTCTACGTGGAGCACCTCAGCGGCGAAACCCACACCTGGCGGGCCCCGGAGCTCGTCGCGCTCTTGTCCAACGAAGACCTGCCCGACTGGATCAACGAAAACCAGAACCTCGCGTACGTCACCTCACGGGTCTCGCCGAGTGGCCGCTATCTGGCGCTCATGTCCGAGCGCCCGCTCACCGGCTATGACAACCGCGACGCCAACCCCGCGGCTCGCGGCGCGCGCGACGAGGAGGTGTTCCGCTACGACGACACCGCCAAGCAGCTCGTGTGCGTCTCGTGCGACCCGACCGGCGCGCGGCCGAGCGGCGTCCACGACCAGGAACGCTCCGGCGAAGGTCTGGGGCTGCTCATCGATCGCATTCAGACGTGGTCGGGCCACTGGCTCGCGGGGAGCGTGCCGGGATGGACGGGCTCCGAAGGAGAGAACGCGCTCTACCAGTCGCGCTACCTGTCCGACAGCGGGCGCCTGTTCTTCACCAGCTCCATCGCGTTGGTTCCCGCCGACGTCAACGCAAAGGAGGATGTGTACGAGTACGAGTCCAGCGGGCAGGGCAGCTGCGCCAGCGGAGCGGGCTGCGTCGCGCTCATCTCATCCGGCACCTCCGCGAAGGAATCCGCGTTCCTGGACGCGAGCGCGAGCGGCGATGACGTGTTCATCCTCACGGCAGGGCCGCTCGTGGGGGCGGATCGCGACAGCAACTTCGACGTGTATGACGCGCGGGTCTGCGGCTCAGCGCCCTGTGTGACCTCCTCGGCAGAAGCCGCAGCGTCATGCGCCACGCCCGAGCAGTGCAAACCAGCCCCCGCGTTCCCGCCCGTGTTCGGGCCGGCTGCGACGAGCGCACCGTCGGGGCCGGGCAACATCCAGCCGTCGAGCCCCGTGCTGGGCTCCGTCAAGCCCAAGGCGTCGCCCACGCGAGCGCAGCTGCGCGCCAAGGCGCTGAGGTCGTGCAGGAAGCTCCAGCACAGGCGCGCGCGCGTCGCTTGCGAACGGCGCGCGAAGAAACGCTATGCCGCGAAGCAGGCCAGAAGGTGACAGCGGCCCGCAGATCGAGCACGCTCGCGTTGTCGCTGCTCCTGGGCGCGCTGCTGACGGCACTCGCGTGCGCGACCCCCGCGCTCGCCGCTGAAGCTTGGTGGCGGCTCTCCTCGGGCTCCGCGCCGAGCAACCTTCCGCCTGGGGGCAAAGCCCAGCTCGTGGTCTCCGCTGCGAACCTGGGCAGCGCGGACGCGAAAGCCAGCGAAGCCCATCCGATCGTCATAACGGACACCGTCCCCGCCGGATTGGAAGTGGTTCCGGGGACCGTGAAGGCCTACCACGGCCAGGCGCGCAACCCGTTCCTCAGCCTCAAATGCGCCGAAGCGGGGCAGACCATCAGTTGCAGCCTGCCCAACTCCCTGCCTCCCTACGGCGGCATCGAAATGGTCGCCACCGTGACCGTGACCGCATCCGAGGGCGCCTCGCCGGCGAACGAAGTGAAGGTCGAAGGCGGAGAAGGCGCGATCCCGCCGGCGGCGCGCACGCTGGCGCTCCACGTCGCCGCGGCGCCCACCCAGTTCGGGGTGGAACGTTACGAGCTGACGCCCGAAAACGAGGACGGCACGCTTGACACACAGGCGGGCTCGCATCCGTTTCAGCTCACGAGCAGCTTCGCGCTCAACCAGGCTCTCGAAACGAACCCCAAAACGAAACGCGCCGAAGGCGCCGCGCCGGCGCTGGTGCGCGACCTGCACTTCGTGCTGCCGCCCGGCCTGCTCGGCAACGTGACCGTCGTCGCGCAGTGCTCGGGCGTGGACTTCGCCACGATCGGCGAAGGCGACGTCAACCTCTGCCCCGCGGACACCGCCGTCGGCGTGGCCAGGGTGACGATCAACGAACCGAACATCTTCGGCGGCGTGGTCACCGAAACGGTGCCCGTGTTCAACCTCGCTCCCGCCCCCGGAGAACCCGCCAGGTTCGGGCTGGAGCTCGACAAAGTCCCCATCACGCTCACCACCGCAGTCAGGGCGGGCAGCGACTACGCGGTGGAAGTGAACGTCACGAACGCCTCGCAGGCGGTGGGCGTGCTCGCCACGCAGCTGTCGTTCTGGGGCGTTCCCGCGGACCCCCGTCACGACGCGGCGCGCGGATGGGAGTGCATCGACGCGGGCCGCTACGCGGAAGACGTCAGAACGCCGTGCACGCCACTCGGCCAGCCCAACCCCAAGCCGTTCCTCACGATGCCCGCCTCATGCGCGGCCGCGCCTCAGACGACCGTCACGGGCGACTCCTGGCCGCACGGCGCGGGCGGCGGCGAAGTGTCACGGCTGCAGGCCGCCTACAAGCTCCCCACCGCGTTCGAACACTGCGACCTGCTCGGGTTCGACCCCGCCATCGGCGTCGAACCCGACACCCACGCCGCGAGCACGCCCGTGGGCCTCGCCGTGAAGGTGAGCGTCCCGCAGGACACGACGCTGTCGGCGAACGGACTGGCCGAGGCGGACGTCAAGGACACGACCGTGACGTTGCCCGCGGGCGTGCAGGCGAGCCCCGCGGCGGCGGACGGGCTGCTCACGTGCACGGGCGCGCAGGTCGGCTTCGACTCCGGCGCGGCCACGCTCGTGGAAGACGTGCAGACGCTCACCGAAAACGACCACTTCACACCCGCGCAGGCCGCGTGCCCGCCGGAGGCGAAGATCGGCACGGTCACCATCCGGACGCCGCTGCTGAAAGACCAGCTCGAAGGCGGCGTGTACCTCGCCTCGCAGGACACCGACCCGTTCGGCTCGCCGCTGGTGCTGTACGTGATCGCCGAGGACCCCGTGTCCGGCGTGCGCGTGAAGCTCGCGGGGGAAGTCCGCATCGACCCGTCCACGGGCCAACTGACGTCCGTGTTCGAGAACACGCCGCCGCTTCCGTTCGAAGAGCTCACGCTGAAGCTGTTCGGCGGCGCACGCGCGTCGCAGTCGAGCCCGCCGCTGTGCGGCACCTACACGACCAACGCGTCGTTCGCACCGTCCTCCGGACAGTCCGGCGCGACGTCCTCCTCGAGCTTCTCGATCGGCGAAGGCGCGGGCGGCAGCCCCTGCCAGTACAGCGACCCACGCACGTTCGCGCCGATGTTCGCAGCCGGCTCGACCAACAACCAGGCCGGCTCTTTCACGCCGTTCACGCTCGACGTCCAGCACGCCGACGCCGACCAGGCGCTCAGCGCCATTGCGGTGCACCTTCCGCCCGGCGTGGCCGCGCTGCTGTCGAACCTCACGCCGTGCGCGGAACCGCCAGCGGGCCAGCAGTGGAGCTGTGGGCAAGCGAGCCTACTCGGTCATGCCACCACCAGCTCCGGCCTCGGAGGCGACCCCTACGCGCTCCCCGGCGAGGTGTACCTCACGAGCGGCTACGACGGCGCGCCGTTCGGGCTGCTGGTGAGCACGCTCGCGAAGGCCGGGCCGTTCAACCTCGGCATGGTCTACGTGCGCTCGAGGATCGACGTCGACCCGAACACCGCCGCGGTGAGCATCGCCACCGACGGAGGTCCCCACGGGGACATCGTTCCCACGATGCTGAAGGGGGTGCCGGTGCAGCTGAAGCACATCCACGTCACGGTCGACCGTCCCGAATTCCAGTTCAACCCCACCAGCTGCGCCCCGACGTCGGTGAGCGGCACGCTCGGCGGCGCCCAGGGCGCCCGCCGCGCGGTCTCCTCGCCATTCCAGGTGGCGAACTGCGCGAAGCTCCCGTTCGCGCCGAAGCTGACCGCGAGCACGAACGCGCAGGCGAGCAAAGCGCGCGGCGCCGCGCTGAACGTGAAGGTGAGCTCGCCCGGGCTGGGGCAGGCGAACATCGCCAAAGTCGCGCTGCAGCTGCCACTCGCGCTTCCGTCGCGCCTGTCCACGCTTCAGAAAGCGTGCGCGCAGGCGGTCTTCGACGCCAACCCCGCCGCGTGTGGCGAAGGCGCGAACATCGGCTACGCCACGATCCACACGCCCGTCCTGAAGAGCCCGCTGAGCGGCCCCGCGTATCTGGTCTCCCACGGCGGAGCCGCGTTCCCGGACGTGGAGTTCGTACTCCAGGGCGAAGGGATCGTGCTGATCCTGGACGGCAGGACGGATATCAAAAAAGGCATCACCTACTCACGGTTCGAAGCCACCCCAGACGCTCCCTTCACCACGTTCGAAACCGTTCTTCCCGCCGGCCCGCACTCGGTGCTCACCGCGTTCGTGCCCGCCGGCCGCCACTACAACCTGTGTGGGACGCGGCTCGCGATGCCCACCGTCATCACAGGCCAGAACGGCGCCGTCGTGAGGCAGAGCACGAACATCCACCTCAACGGCTGCGCCGCCGCGTGTCGAACTACCCCGGCTCGTTCTGCAGCGAGCGCCACAGGTACCGGCAAGCGAGCGTCCGGTAAGGGCGCCAAGGCTCGGCGATCAGCTCCATCGCCGCGGGGGCGGCAGCGCGTCCAGCCCGTAGGCCCGTTCGATCGCGCGGCGGATGCCGAGGTCGCCGACCGGCAGCACGTCGGGGCGCTCGAGCTGGAACATGAGGAACATGTGCGCCGTCCACACGCCGAGGCCCTTGACCGCCACGAGCTCCGCGATCGCGTGCTCGTCGCTCAGCTCGTCGAGGCGATCGAGCTCCAGCTCGCCTGACAGCACGTGCTCGGCGAGCGAGCGCAGGTAGCTGACCTTCGCGCGCGAGAAACCCGCCGCCGCGCGCAGCTCTTCGGGATCGTCCGCGAGGATCTCCTGCGGCGTGGGTGCCCTGTCTTCGAAGCGCGCCGTCAGGCGGTCGTAGATCGTGCGCGCCGCCGCGACCGAGAGCTGCTGGCCGGCGATCGCGCGCACCAGCGCGCCGTAGTGGTCGTCTTGTCGGGGCGGCCCTCGCGCGCGTCGCCGAGCGGACCGATCGCGTCGATCAGCGCTGCGAGCACCGGGTCGGCGCCGCGCAGGTGCGTCGAGGCCTTGCGCGTGGAGGGGCGCCGGGCGGTCTTGGCCGTGGCCGCAGGCTTGGCCACGCGCTCGACCGCCTCAGGCCGCCGGCAGCGCGGTGGCGAGCGCCACCGGCTCGCCGTCGAGCGCGTTCAGCGCGCGCTCCAGCGACATCGCCAGGCACGTGAAGCTGGGGGTGTCGCGGACCGTGAAGCGCGATGCCTCGGTCGTGCGCAGACGCTGCACGAGGTCGAGGAACGTGCCCACGTCGTCGGTGTCGAAGGCGACCACGAACTCCTGGTCGTCGAGGCCGAAGGAGTAGGTCGTGTGGTTGTCCACGCCCGGATATTCGCGCCCGACCTCGATGTGGCCCTGCATGATCCGCCAGCGCTCCTCGGCCGGCAGCGCGTACCACTCGCGCGACTTCACGAACGGGTACACGAACACGTACTTGCCGCGGAATCCGCGCGCCACCATGCGTTCGTCGTCGGAGTACTCGGAGCTCTTGCGCATCCCCAGGAACGAGTACGGGATGCTGCGCCCACTTCATCAGCCCGCTCTGCGCCAGCACGACGTGGAACTCGTGGATGCGGTCGAGGTTCTCCGCCTCGGAGATCAGCAGCAGCTCCGCATCCCCGCGCGTGCCCACGAGCGAGAAGCTCTGCAGCAGGTGGCCGTCGGCGAAGTCCTCGCACGCGGCCACGAACTCGCGCTTGTCCTGTGCGCGGAGCTCGTCGTCGCAGGCGTCGCCACGCGGGATCGAGCTTCAGGAACGTGTACTTCACGAAGTGGCGCGCGCTCACGCCTCGATTATCGCACCGCCCCGCGGCGGATAAAGTGCGTGCGTGCGGATCGCGCTGCTGTCGCCGTACTCGTGGACGTACCCCGGTGGGGTCACGCGTCACATCGACGCGCTCGCACGCGAGCTGACGGCCATGGGCCACGAGCCGCGGATCCTCGCTCCGTTCGACCCCGACGACGCGCTCTCGCGCCGCCTGCACCGCGGCGCCGCGCCCCCAGCCGCGCACCGTCCGCGAGGGGTTCGTCTCGCTCGGACGCACCGTCGGGCTACCCGCCAACGGCGCCGTCTCCAACATGGCGCTCACGCCCCACTCCGTGTTCGCGCTGCGCCGCGAGCTGCGCCACGGCGGCTACGACGTGCTGCACATCCACGAGCCCGTCGTGCCGCTACTCGGCTGGGACGCGCTCTGCAGCGCCGAGCGAGCTGCCGCTCGTGGGCACGTTTCACACCTACTCCGAGAACCTGCTCACCAACGGCATCGCAGCAGTGCCACTCGGCGGCAGGCGACGGATGAACCGGCTGCACGTGCGCATCGCCGTATCGGAGGCAGCCGCGTGGACCGCGCGGCGCTTCTACGGCGGGCGCTACCGCATCGTCCCCAACGGCGTGCACCTGCCCGACGTGCTCGCCGCTGGGCACCCTGACATCGGCGAGACCGCCGCCGGCGCAGTGCGCTCGGATCGGTATGAGGTCGGCCGGCGCCAACCGCTGCGCATCCTGTTCATCGGCCAGGCGGTCGAGCGCAAGGGCCTACCCGTGCTGCTGCGCGCGTTCGAGGCGCTGCGCGAGCAGATCCCCGCCACGCTCACGCTCGTCGGCGCGAGCCCCGAGGAGGTCGCGCACATGATGCTCGACGACCGCGGCGTTCACGCGCTGGGCAAGGTCTCCGAGGAGCACAAGCACGTCAGAGCTCGCCCGCGCTGACGTGCTGTGCGCGCCGTCGCTGCGGCGGAGAGAGCTTCGGCATGGTGCTCACAGAGGCGTTCGCCGCCGCCACACCCGTCGTCGCATCCGACATCCCCGGCTACCGCGACGTGCTGCGCGACGACCTCGACGGCCTGCTCGTGCCACCGGGGGACGCGCTCGCGCTCGCCGAGTCGCTGCGCCGCCTGGCGCTCGACGAGCCGCTGCGAACACGCATGGCCTCCTGCGCGCGCGAGCGCGCCGAGCGCTTCGCCTGGCCGCAGCGTCGCCGCGGAGGTGCTCGACAGCTACGAGCGCGCGCGAGCCGTCGGCTCGCCCGTCACGCGCCTGGGGCGCGCCGCGGTGCGCCACGGCCTCGCGCCGGCGGACCTGCTGCCGCGCATCCCCGCCGAACGCCTGGCCAGCCTGCAGACGCCGCTCGTCGCCGCGGGGTCGAGCGCGGGGAGCGTAGCCGGTGCACGCGTGCCACGCTTGCTGCGCCGCGTGGGCCTCGTCGTCTCCTGCGTCCTCGGCCTCGTGCTCGCACTGCTCGCGCTCGCGCACATCGGCGTGGACCGCGTCGCAGCGAGTCTGCTCGCCTCCAAGCCCGGCCTGATCGCTCGCCGGCCTCGGCGTGATGTGCGCGTCGATGTTCGCGCGCGCCATCGCCTGGCACGCGATCCTCGCGTGCGCGCCCACGTGGCGGCGCGCCAAACGCAGGGACGCGATGCAGGGCACGTTCATCGGCGTGCTCATGTCCACCACGCTGCCCGCTCGCCTCGGCGAGCCCTCGCGCGCGCTGATCGTCGCCCGTCGCCTCGGCCGCGCGCGCGAGACGCTGCCCGTGGTGCTCGGCACGATGGTCTCCCAGACGCTCCTGAACCTGCTCGCGCTGACCCTGCTGGGGGTCGGCATGTTCTCGAGCGTGGATCTGCTCGACGGCCACCACGGCGCGCTGATCGGCGCCGCGCTCGCGCCGCTCGGAGTGCTCGTGGCGGTGCTGCTCGCGCCGCTGCTCATCCCTCGCCAGGCGGTCTCGCGCTCGGAGCGCCTGCAGGCGCTCATGGGCGCGCTGCGCCGCTCGCTCGCTCGTGTGCGCGACGGGCTGCGCGTGTTCGCCCACCCGCGCCAGGCCGCCATCGCCACCTCCGTGCAACTCGGCGCGTGGGCGCTGCAGTGGCTCAGCTGCTGGCTGCTTGCTGATGGCGCTCGGTCTCGACTCGCGCGCCGGGCTCGCCGGCGCCGCGGCGGTGCTGTTCGCCGTCAACGTCACCGCCGTGCTGCCCGCCACTCCCGCCAACGTCGGCGTCTTCCAGGCCGCGTGCGTCGCCGTGCTGGTCGGCGCCTACCACGTCTCCACCCCCGACGCGCTCGCCTACGGGATCGTGCTGCAGGCCGTCGAGGTTGCTGACCGCGCTCATCATGGGCCTGCCGGCGCTCGTCAACGAGGGCCTCTCCTGGCGGACGTGCGGCTGCGCACGATTCACGCCGCGCCCGTCAAGCTCGGCCCGCTGCCCAGCGCGCTCGCCAGCCGAGCCGCCGCCTCCGCCGCGGAGCGCTAGATGGTCGCCTCCACGGTGGCGCGGTAGACGTGGCCGACGCCTGGGTGTACATGCTGCGCTGCCGCGACGGCTCGCTCTACACGGGCTGGAGCACCGACGTGCAGCGGCGCCTCGCGCGCCACCGGGCCGGCAAGGCGAGCAGCTACACGGCCAGCCGCCGTCCAGTGGAGCTCGCGCTCGCACTGCCGATGGCCGATCGCGCCGCCGCGATGCGCGAGGAGGCGCGCATCAAGGCGCTCGACCGGCCCGCCAAGCTCGCGCTGATAGAAGCGCATCGAAAGCCCGCCGACGCGGGCGCACGGCGGGGTGGGCAGGGAGCCGTGTCGGTTTAGGGCATGATGGGGGCATGGCCAGCAGACCCCCCGCCGCGCGCAGCGTCAAGATCTCCGACGGACGAGCGCACCGGCTGGTCCTCCGATCGTCCCCGCCGCGACGGAGCGCCGCCGCGGCCGGCCGACCTCACCGTCCACTGCCGCGTGCTCTCGCCGGCCGACCGTCTGCGCTACTCGCCCGGCAGCCTGCTGGTCGTCGCCTCGGCCTCCGCGAGCGAGCGCGACGCGTTCCTGGACCGCCTGATCGAGGATCGTGCCTGCCTGCTGTCGCTCGGCAAGGTGCGCACGCTGCTGGCGGGACGGGTGGCGGAGGAGGACATGGACGCGCGCGCCGCAGAGCTGCTGAGCGCCGCCGTCGCCAAGCGCCTGGAGAGCAGCGAGACCGTGGTGCTCGCCGCGGACGGCCTCGCGCCCGAGGAGCGCGAGCCGTTCGTGCGCATGGCCGCTGCGCTGAAGCGCCCGCGGCACCTGATCCTGCTGGAGATCGCGCGCGATCAGGTCGCCGAGGAGGACCACGGCGCCGCTGAACGAGCTGCGCCGCGCCCTCGACGCGGGCGAGCTGGGGGCGGAGGGCTTTCAGACCGCGCTGCGCCTCGGCGGCGGCTCGGCCGGCGAGGTCAAGCGGATTCTGTTCCGCCCGCCGCCGCGCGAAGACTCCTAGCCTGGATCGAATTTTTCGCGAAATTCGCGTGCAGGGTTCAGGGTATTCGTATCCGGGTCCGATATCGGAACCGTGCGGAGCTACGCGGCCCCCGAAACGAACACACACGCTCCCAGCCGTCTCTCGCTGCATTCGTGGCGCGTGTACCTCTGCGCCATGGCGCTGCTCACGGGCGGCTATGCGTTCGGCCAGCTCTCGGGACCGCCGTGGCTGAAGAGCGGCCTCGTGTTCAATCTGATCGGCGGCGCGACGATCGCCGCGCTGATCCTCGGCGGGCGGAACAACTCCGGTAGAAGCTCGCTGCCGTGGTACCTGTTCGCGGTCGGACAGGGCCTGTTCGTCACCAGCGACGTGCTGTCCTCCAACTACGAGCGCCTGTTCGGGGAGGCGATGACGTTCCCGTCGGTCGCCGACCCCTTCCACCTCGCCTTCTACCCGTTCCTCGTCGCGGGGATGCTGCTGCTGATCCACGAACGCGACGAGGGCCGCGACCGCGACAGCCCCATCGACGCGCTGATCGTGACGGTCGCGCTGGCGACGCTGCTGTGGGTGTATCTGATCTCGCCCTATGCGAACAGCGAAACGCGGGTCGCTGCTGCGAGAGCCTGACCTCGATCGCCTACCCGGTGATGGACATCCTCGTGCTGGGCGTGGTCGCGCGCGTGGCCGCCGGCAGCCATCGCCGCGAGCCCGCGTTCGTGTTCCTGCTCTCCGGCGACGGTCGTGCTGCTGCTGAGCGACGCCATCTACGGGGTGAGGCTGCTCGAAGGAGGCTATGACACCGCCGGAATCCTCGACGTCGGCTGGGCGATCTACTACACGCTGCTCGGCACCTCCGCGCTGCACCCCTCGATGCGCCAGCTCTCCGAACCGGGCCCCGAGCCCGACGGTCGCCTCACGCGCGCGCGCCTGGCGCTGCTGACGTGCGCGAGCCTCACCGCGCCGCTCGTGATCGTCGTACGCGTGGCGCTCGACGAGCTCGTCGACCTGTACGTGCTCGTGGGCGCCTCCGCGCTGATGTTCGCGCTCGTGCTCCTGCGCATGGCGGGCATCGTGCGCCGCAACGAGCAGGCCACCCGCCGCGAGGCCGCGCTGCGCATCGCCGGCGAGGCGCTCGTCAGCGCCGCCACTCGCGAGGATGTCTACGTCGCCGCGCTGCAGGCCGCGCGCTCGGTGGTCGAGGAGCCGGTCACAGCGTGCCTCTACATCGCCGAGGAGCCCGGTGGCAGGCTCGTCGCCGTCGGCGCCAGCGACGACAGGGATCCTGCCAGCCTGCCGACGCTGCGCCGCGAGGAGTTGCCCGAGCAGATGCTGCGCAGGCTCCCCGGCAACCGCGTGCTGACCCTCGACGGCCCGGGCGAGGCGATGAGCCTCTCGCCGCTGTTCGTGCGCGATCAGCTCACCGGCACGCTCGCGGTGCTGTCGGCGGGCCCGCTGCGGAACGCCGCCCAGGAGAGTCTCGCGACGCTCGCCACCGAGGTGGCGCTCGCGCTGCAGACGGTCGCGCTCACCGAGGAGAGCGTCAGCCAGCGCTCGGAGGAGCGCCTCAGCGCGCTGATCACGAACGCCTCAGACGTGATCTGCATCGTCGCGGCGGACGCGGTCGTGCAGCTACGTGAGCCCGTCGGTGGAGCAGACGTTCGGATACCGGCCGAGGCGCTCGAAGGCCGCGAGCTCGACGAGCTCGTCCACCCCGACGAGGTGCAGCGGCTGCTGTCGCTGTTCGCGGTCGATCGCCGCGCAGCCCGCGGACGAGCGCTCGACGGCCGAGTTCCGCGTGCGCCACGCGCACGAGGGACTGGCGCGACGTGGAGGTGCTCGGCACGAACCTGCTCGCCGACGAGACGATCGAGGGCATCGTGCTGAACATCCGCGACATCAGCGAGCGCAAGGCGTTCCAGGCCGAGCTCGAGCACCAGGCCTTCCACGACACCCTCACCGGCCTGCCCAACCGCGCGCTGTTCCGCAACCGCGTCGAACACGCCCTCGCCTCGCCAGCGCCGCGACCACCTGCCGGTGGCGGTGCTGTTCCTCGACGTCGACGACTTCAAGAACGTCAACGACAGCCTCGGCCACGCGGCCGGCGACGAGGTCCTGCAGGAGATCGGCCGCCGCCTGGAGGACTGCATGCGCCCCGTCGACACGGCCGCGCGCCTCGGCGGCGACGAGTTCGCGATCCTGATCCACGACGCCGAGAGCGAGCTGCAGTCGGTCGAGATCGCCCAGCGGGTGATGGACGCGATCGAAGCGCCGATCGCGCTTCGCAGGCCGCGACGTGACGCTCGCCACCAGCGTCGGCATCGCCTTCAGCGACCAGAACATGATCTCCAGTCGCGACGCCGAGGAGCTGCTGCGCAACGCCGACGCGGCGATGTACATGGCCAAGGAGAGCGGCAAGGGCCACTACCAGATCTTCCAGCCCGAGATGCACGTCAAGGCGCTCGCGCGCCTGGAGCTGAAGACCGATCTGCAGCGCGCGCTCGAAGCGCGGCGAGTTCACGCTGCGCTACCAGCCGATCATGGACCTCGCGCGAGGCGACATGGCCGGGATGGAGGCGCTCGTGCGCTGGGAGCACCCCGAGCGCGGGACGGTGCTGCCGCTCGAGTTCGTGCCCCTGCTCGAGGACACCGGGCTGATCGTGCCGGTCGGGCGCCACGTCCTGCGCGAAGCCTGCGCGTGGGCCGCGCGCATGCAGCGGGAATGCCCGCGCGAGCCGCCGCTGTCGATGGCCGTCAACGTGTCCGCGCACCAGCTGCAGCGCCCCGAGTTCATCGAGGAGGTTCGCGCAGGTCCTGCGCGACACGGGGATCGTGCCCAGCAGCCTCACGCTGGAGCTGACCGAGAGCGTGATGATGCAGGACATGGAGCTGAGCCTGATGCGCCTGAACGCGCTGCGCGCGCTGGGCGTCAAACTGGCGATCGACGACTTCGGCACGGGCTACTCCTCGCTCAACTACATCCGTCAGTTCCCCGTCGACATCCTCAAGATCGACCGGTCGTTCCTCGCCGACCCCAACCCCGAGGTCGCGGAGCTGACCGCCGCGATCGTCGCAGCTGGCGCGCATCTTCAACCTGAAGGCCGTCGCCGAGGGGATCGAGAACCCCTCGGCCAGCTGGAGCTGCTGCAGCGACATGAACTGCGATTTCGGCCAGGGCTTCCACTTCGCCAAGCCGCTGCACGGCGAGGAGATCCTGAGCATGGCTGAATCGCAGCGCGGCGCGAGCTCGTTCGGGCTCGCCTCACAGGTGGCCGAGAAGTCCGCCTAGCTTCGGCAGTCGCCACGCGCGCAACTGCTGGAATGACGTCCAGCTAGTGGGAAACATTGCTTGCAGCCCACATCGCTCGTGGTTACTCTCGCCCCGCAGTATCACTGGAATACGAACGAAAGTAGGAATTCGATGATGAAGGGCAATCGTCGCCAGCGCATGCTGGGACTGATCGTCGCGGTCGCCGCAGCGATCGCGGCCATGGCCGTGGCCTCGCCGGCGTTCGCGACGCCGGAAGGTGAATTTGCGGTGTTCGCGCAGTGTCCGCTCAGCAACCCGGCACTCAGCGGATGTATCTCCGCGAAATCGGAAAGCGGAGAATTCCAGGCCGGCAAACAGAAAGTGCCGATCACGAATCCCATCACGTTGCAGGGCGGGTTCATCGAAAACGAAGAAACGGGCGCACTGAGCTTCGTAGGCGCCGCCAATGGCGTGACGCTGTCGAAATCGCCGCAGGCTGTGCCCGGCGGTCTCGCCGGTCTCGTCAACTGCAAAGAAATCAAAGAAATCCTTCTGCGCATCTCGTGCGAAGTGACCTTTGAAAACGGCCTCACGGGCGTCAACGCGACGACCGAACTGGCCGCATCGGCGAGTTCGATCGGCCTTAACGAGGCCAACCTGCTCTCCGAAACCGGCACGGCGCTCGAACTCCCGGTGAAGGTGCACCTGGAAAACCCGTTCCTCGGCAGCTCCTGCTACATCGGCTCGAACTCGAGCCCGATCGTGCTGAAACTGACGACCGGCACGACGGCTCCGCCGCTCCCGAACAAACCGATCAAAGGCAAACTGGGCACGATCACCGTCGTCGGTGGTGGCCAGATCCTGAAGATCTCCAACAACTCGCTCGTGAACAACTCGTTCGCGGCGCCTGGATCGACGGGCTGTGGCGGGTTCCTCGTGGAACTCCTGCTCGACCCGCTCATCAACGCCAAACTCGGCCTCCCGGCCGCCGCTGGCAACAACACGGCGATCCTGACCGGAACGCTGCAGCAGGCAGGCGCGGAAGCAGTCCGCGAACACTAGACAAGCAGCAACTGGCGCACGCCGTGCGTTCAGTGACGTGACACAGAGCCCGCCGGCGCTTTCCGCGGCGGGCTCTGCTGCTTGTGGGCTTCGAGTGCGAGTGGGAGACGTCGCTTGCGAGGCGCCGGGTTACGACGTACGCTCGCGTTCACTTGGATCACGAGCGAAAGTTGACTGATCATGTTGAGTCATCACTATCGACGTGCCATGGGTTTGGTCGTCGCGGCTGCCGCCGCCGCAGCGACGATGGCCATGTCCACGCCAGCTCTGGCCACGCCGGAAGGGGAATTTGCCGTGTTTGCGCACTGCCCCATCGGCAACGCAGAACTCAGCGGCTGCATCGCCGCGAAAACCGAAAGCGGTGAATTCGTCGCCGGCAAACAGGCGGTGCCCATTACGAACCCGATCCCGTTGCAGGGTGGGTTCATCGAAAACGAAGAAACGGGCGAACAGAAATTCGTCGCCGCCGAAGGCGCGGAAACGCTCGTAAAGACGCCCCAGCCTGTGCCTGGCGGTCTCGCTGGGCTGATCAACTGCAAAGAAATCAGCAACATCCTGCTGCGCATCTCATGCGAAGTGACCTTTGAAAACGGCCTCACGGGCGTCAACGCGACGACCGAACTGGCGGCCCCTGCGGGCTCGATCGGCCTCAACGAGGCCAACCTGATCCAGGAAACCGGCATCGCGCTCTCGCTGCCGGTGAAGGTGCACCTGGAAAATCCGTTCCTGGGCAGCGAATGCTACCTCGGCTCGAACGCCAGTCCGATCGTGCTGGAACTGACGACGGGGACCACGTCGCCTGAAAAACCAAACAATCCGATCAAAGGCAAACTGGGCACGATCTCCGTCATCGGTGGTGGCTACATCCTGAAGATCTCCAACAACTCGCTCGTGAACAACTCGTTCGCGGCGCCCGGCGTGAGCGGGTGTGGCGGGCTCGCTGCGAGCATTCTGGATCCGCTCATAGACGGGAAACTCGGGCTACCGGCAGGCAACGGCCACAACACGGCGATCCTCACAGGGACGTTGGAGCAGGCTGGTGCCGAACCGGTGCGCGAACGCTAGACAACAGCATCCGCACGTAGGCGAGAGCGGAGGTTGGTCGAGAGGGCTCGTCGCATCATCGCGGCGGGCCCTCTCCCGCTTGCCGGGCGATACAGGCCCCTAGGAGGCCTCACCGGCGAGCGCGGGCTCGTCCTCGCCTTCGACGCGCCCGTCGGGCGGGTCGGTGTCGTCGAGGTCGCCGAACAGCGACGGGTCGCGGCTGGAGCCGCGGATCAGATCGTCCGGCGAGCCGTTCTCCAGCAGCCGTCCCTGGCGCGTGCCGAAGTAGATCGCCTGGGGGTGGTGGGCGACGAGCGCGAGCGTCGACTGCTCGGGCTCGGGCGCGTAGCCGTCGGTGATCGTCATGCCGATCTGCGAGAGGTCGAGCAGCTGCTCGACCTTCAGGTGCTCGCTCTGCTCGGGCACGGCCGGGTAGCCCCAGGAGTAGCGCCGGCCCTGCGTGGCGGGATGTCGAGCATCTCGCGCGCCTCGTAGTGCAGCCACTCGGCCAGGCCCTCGGCGGTCTGCACGCCGAGGCCGTGCACGAACAGCTGCTCGGCGAACTCGCCTTCGGCCTCGAGCCTGGCCATCAGCTCGGTCACCTCGCGAGCCGACGGTCACCGCCTGCACGGCGATCACGTCGAGCTCGGGCGGCGGCTTGCCGTCGACGGCCGGGCGGAAGAAGTCGGCGAGGCAGATCCGCGTCGCCCTTGGGCTGGCGCGGGCAGACGAAGCGCGTCAGCTCGGTCGCGCGGTCCTCTGGGTCGAGCACGACGATGTCGTTGCCGAGCGAGTAGCAGGGGAAGAAGCCGAGCAGCGCGCGCGGGTGCAGGTAGTCCTGCTCGTGCCACATCCGCTCCAGGCGCGGGCGGAAGTCGTCGCGCAGCAGCGTCTGCCACGCCTCGCCTTTGACGCCGCGCCCGCCCCAGTGCAGCTTGAACAGCACGTGCGTGTCGAGGTGGCGGTAGACCTCGTCGAGGTCGACCGGGATCTCGCGCACGCCCCAGAACGGCGGCGTCGGGACGGGCACGTCGGTGCGCGCCGCGAGCGCACCGAGTCGTCGGTCGAAGTTGAGCTCCTCCTCGGGCTCCTCGCCCTTCTCGCGGAACGTCCGCGCGCCCGCGCTGCAGCTTCTCCACCAGCGCCCGCGTGGCGTCGTCGTCGATCAGCTGGTCCATCACCGACAGGCCCTCGAAGGCGTCCTTGCAGTAGAAGACGCCCGGCTCGTAGATCTCCTCGGAGTCTTTGCCGCCGGGGTACAGCGCGCGGTAGCTGAACGCGCGGTTGATCGCCGCGCCGCCGATCAGCACGGGGTAGTCGAGGCCCTTGGCGTGCAGCTCCTGGATGCAGCGGGCATCTGCTTGGAGGTCGACACGAGCAGCGCCGAGAGGCCGATCGCGGTCGCGTCGTGCTCCTGCGCGGCGTCGAGGATCGTCTGGATCGGCACCTGCTTGCCGAGGTCCACGACCGTGTAGCCGTTGTTCGTGAGGATCGTGTTGACGAGCGACTTGCCGATGTCGTGCACGTCGCCGAACACCGTCGCGAGCACGACCGTGCCCTTCGTGTAGCCCTCGATCTTGTCGAGGTATTTCTCCAGCTGCGCGACCGCCTTCTTCATCACCTCGGCGGACTGCAGCACGAACGGCAGGATCAGCTCGCCGGCGCCGAACTTGTCGCCGACCTCCTTCATCGCCGGCAGCAGCACCTCGTTGAGCGTCGGCACCGCGCCGATCTTCTCGACGCTGCGGTCGATCCAGTCCTCGACGCCGTCCTTGCGCCGGCGCAGGATGTGGAAGTGCAGCGCCTCCTCGGGCTCCATCCCCTCGGTCGGGTCGGCCGCGCCCTGCGCCGTGTCGTCCTCGCCCTTGGACTCGAAGTGGCCGATGAAGCGCTCGAGCGCGTCCTCGCGGCGGTTGAACACCAGGTCGTCCGCCAGCTCGCGCTCCTGCTCGGAGATCTCGCCGTAGGGGGTGATGTGGTTGGGGTTGACCATCGCCAGGTCGAGGCCCGCCTGCACGCAGTGGTGCAGGAACACCGAGTTGAGCACCGCGCGCGCGCCGGGCGAGACGCCGAAGGAGACGTTCGAGACGCCCAGCGAGGTCTTCACGTGCGGGATCTCCGCCTTGATCGCGTCTGATCCCCTCGATCGTCTCCACCGCCGAGGGACGCCACTCCTCATCGCCCGTCGTGAGCGTGAACGTCAGGCAGTCGAAGATCAGCAGCTCCGGGTCGAGGCCGTGCTCCTCGCAGCACAGGTCGCGGATCCGCTTGGCGATCTCGACCTTGCGCTCGGCCGTCTTGGCCATGCCGACCTCGTCGATCGTCAGCGCGATCAGCGCCGCGCCGTGGGCGAGCGCCACCGGCACGACGCGGTCGAGCTTGTCGCGGCCGGCCTCGAGGTTGACCGAGTTGACGATCGCGCGGCCGGGGATCTGCTCGAGCGCCCGTTCGATCACCTCCGGCTCGGTCGAGTCGATCTGGATCGGCGCGGGCTGCGTGAGCGAGACCTTCTTCGCCAGCAGCCGCATCTGTTCGTCCTCGTCCGCGCGCTCGGTCAGCGCGACGCACAGGTCGAGCACGTGCGCGCCGCCGGTCACCTGGTCCTCGGCGATCTGCACGAGCCCGTCGTAGTCGTCGGCGAGCAGCAGCTCCTTGGCCTTGCGCGAGCCCTGCGAGTTGACGCGCTCGCCGACCATCGTCGGGCGCGGCTCCTGCACGAGCGGGGTCGCGGCGATCATCGAGGAGAGGTGCGGCGGCGCGGGCGGCGGGCGCGCGGCCGACGGGCGCGGCCGCCGACGCGCTCGACGATCGCGGCGATGTGCTCGGGCGTCGTGCCGCAGCAGCCGCCGACGATGCCGACGCCGTAGCGCTCGACGAACTCCTTCAGCGCCTCCGCGAGCGGCTCGGGCTTCTCGGGGAAGATCGTCTCGCCGTCGGGGCCCTGCAGCGGCAGGCCCGCGTTGGGGATGCACGCGACCGGCACCGGGCAGAACTCGCCGAGGAAGCGGATCGCGTCGCGCATGTCCTCGCGGCCCGGTCGAGCAGTTCAGGCCGATCACGTCGACCTTCAGCGCCTCCAGCGTCGTCAGCACCGCCGAGATGTCCGTGCCGAGCAGCATCTTGCCGCCGTTGGGCAGCAGCGAGACGGAGGTGTGGATCGGCAGCGTGCGGTCCGGCGCTCTTGAACGCCTCGCGCGCGCCGAAGATCGCGGCCTTGACCTCGAGGATGTCCTGCGCCGTCTCGATGATCAGCAGGTCGGCGCCGCCGTCGATCAGGCCCGCGGCCTGCTCGGCGAACACCGTCGACCAGCTCGCCGAAGCGGATCTGCCCGAGCGAGGGGTCCTCGGAGGCCGGCAGGTAGCCGGTCGGCCCGATCGAGCCCGCGACGAAGCGGCTCTCGCCGGCCGCCTTGCGCGCGATTTCGGCGGCCTTCGTGTTGATCTCGAGCGTGTAGTCGGCCGAGACCCCACTCCTCGAGCTTGATCCGCGAGCCCTGGAAGGTGTCGGTCTCGACCACTTCCGCGCCGGCCTCGAGCATCGAGCTGTGTACGCCCTCGATCACGTCGGGGCGGTTGAGCACGAGCGCCTCGTGGCACTTGCCCGGCAGGCCGCCGTAGTCCTCGCTCGTCAGCTCGAACTGCTCGAGCGTCGCGCCCATGCCGCCGTCGTAGACGACGACGTGGCTGTGGATCGCCTTGAGGTAATCGCGCATTGCCAGTGAGCGTAACAACGCGCGCGCGGCGGAGCCGGCGGCGGGCGGCGTCGCGCGATTCTTCAGGCCCCCGGGACCACGCGCTCGTCCCGTCCGGGACGGTGTCGCTGCCCGCTTCGGACGACACGCGCGCGTGCCATTGGAGCCATTCCTAGGTCAACCGTCCAGAGACGTTTGCACTTGCCCCGCGAGCATGCACACTGCGGCCCGCAGCATCACACGGGCACACACCATGAAGGGGGCAAGATGACGCCGGAGCTGGCTTTGGAGACGTTTTCGACCGCGCAGATCGAAGAGCCGGTCATCGAGCTCGTGCGCGCCGAGACGGCGCAGGACACGACGGACGACTCGACGGGCATCGAGCAGGCGGTAGTCGCGGTGGTGGGTCTCGGCTACGTGGGCCTGCCGACCGCGATCGCGCTGCGCGGCGCGGGCGCGAGGATCGTGGGGATCGACATCGCGATGCACCGTCTCGAGGAGATCCGCGCCGGGCGCGCGGAGCTGCTCGGCTCCGAGCAGGAGCAGCTGCACTCCCACCTCCAGGACGGCGGCTTCGTGCTGACCGACAGGATCGACGCGCTTACCGCGGCGGACCTGGTGCTGATCTGCGTGCCCACCCCGATCGACGCGCAGCGGCGCCCCAACCCGAAGGCGCTCGAGCGCGCGTGCGCCGCGGTGGTCGAGCACGCGCGGCCGGGCCAGACGTTCGTGCTGACGTCCACCACGTATGTCGGCTGCACGCGCGAGCTGCTGGTGCAGCCGCTAGCCGAGCGCGGGCTGAGCGTCGGCGAGGACGTGTTCGTGGCGTTCGCCCCCGAGCGCATCGACCCGGGCGTGGCCGACCACGAGCAGCTGCGCACGCCGCGCGTGATCGGCGCCGTCTCCGAGACGTGCTTCCGGCGCGCCTCGGAGCTGCTGCGCCACACCTGCGCGAGCGTCCACCGCGTCTCCTCGCCGGAGGCCGCGGAGATGGTGAAGCTGTACGAGAACACGTTCCGCGCGGTCAACATCGCTCTCGCGTTCGAGATGGCCGAAGCGTGCAAGGCGCACGAGCTCGACCCGATCGAGGTCACCGAGGGGGCGGCCACGAAGCCGTTCGGGTTCATGGCCCACTACCCCTCCGCCGGCGTCGGCGGCCACTGCATCGGCGTCGACCCGCACTACCTGCTGCACGACCTGCGCGAGCGCGGTCGTCCGGCGGCGCTCGCCGAGGAGGCGCTGCGCAAGATCGCGGGGCGTCCCCGCCACGTCGTGTGGCGCGCGCACGAACTGCTCGCACACGGCGGCGGGCGGCTACAGGACGCGCGTGTGCTCGTCGTCGGCGTCTCCTACAAGCCGGGCGTGGCCGACAGCCGCGAAGCGCCCGCGGTGGAGATCATCGAGCGCCTGATCGACGAAGGCGCCAACGTCGACTACCACGACCCGTACGTTCCGTCGCTGAAGATCGACGGCGAGTTGCGCGAGAGGGTCGACCCCGACCCGCGTCGCGACAGGAGTCCGGTTCGGACCCGAAGACTATGACCTGGCGATCGTGGTCACGATTCACCCCGACCACGACTACGGCTGGCTGCGGCGTTGCCCGGTGGTGCTCGACTGCACCTACCGCACGCCCGCGGGCGGCCAGCGCTTCGTGCCCTGAGCGGAGAATGACCCTCCACCGCGCCCTGAAGGCGCTCGCAGCCGTCTATCTCGTCGGTCTGATCGTCGCCGTGATGGCCTACAAGGCGGTCTTCATCGACCTGATGTTCTCGAACGTCTACTTCGGCGTGTACAGCGTGTGCGTCACCACGTACATCCTCAGCCGATTCCTGTTCAGCCTGTTCTATCGCGCAAAGCCCGACGCGGGCATCGAGCCGCCGATCGCGATCGTGATGCCGGGCTTCAACGAGCAGGATGCGATCGCGGACTCGCTGCGCTCGCTGCTGGCGTTGGAGTACCCGCGGGAGAAGCTCGAACTGATCGCCGTCAATGATGGCTCGACCGACGGCACGCTCGCGGAGATGGAGCGCGTGGCGGGGGAATCCGAAGGGCGCGTGCGGGTGATCGACTTCCCGGAGAACCGCGGCAAGCGCGCGGCGATGGCGGCCGGCATCCGCGCGAGCGAGGCGGAGGTGATCGTGTTCGTCGACTCCGACTCGGTGGTGGAGCCCGAAGCGCTGCGCCGGCTCGTGCAGCCGCTCGCCGACCCGCGCGTCGGCGCGGTGTGTGGGCACGCGAACGTGCTGAACGTACGCGAGACGTGGCTGACGCGGATGCAGGCGGTGCGCTACTTCGTGGCGTTCCGCGTCGTGAAGGCCGCAGAGTCGGTGTTCAACGCGGTCACGTGCTGCTCGGGCTGCTTCTCCGCCTACCGCCGCGAGGCGATCCTGCCGCGGATGGAGTGGTGGGAGAGCCAACGCTTCCTCGGCGTCGAGTCGACGTTCGGCGACGACCGCTCGCTGACGAACTGCGTGCTGCGCGACTGGCGCATCGTCTACGAAAAGAACGCCGTCTCGCACACGATCGTGCCGAGCACGTTCCGCGCGTTCGTCACCCAGCAGACGCGCTGGAAGCGCTCTTGGACGCGCGAGTCGCTGCTGGTTGCGAGGTTCATCTGGCGCAAGCACCCCGTGGCCGCGTTCTTCACCTATCTGAGCATCGTGCTGCCGCTGCTCGCGCCCGCGGCGGCGGTGCATGCGCTCGTGTGGGGGCCGATCATCCACGGCGGCACGCTGCCGCTGATCTACCTAGCGGGTATCTACTCGCTCGCGATGGTCTACTCGCTCTACTACGTGATCTTCCAGGACGAGTACAGCCTCGTGTGGGTGTACGGGATCCTGTTCGTGTTCTTCTACCTCGCGATCATGCTGTGGCAGACCTACTACGCGATCGCCACGTGTCGCACAGCAGCCTGGGGCACGAGGCCGGCGACGGCCGGGATGGGGGCGTGATGAGCGCGACGGTCCTCGATCCGCAGCCCGTCGCGCCTCGCGGGGGCCTCTCGCGCGCGCTCGCCCGTGGGCTGGCGATGGTCCTGTTGCCCGCGTCGATCCTGCCGGTGGTGCTGGCCGGGCCGGCGCTGCTGCGCGCCCCGCGGACGCTGTGGCGCCAGACCTGGGCGGACGTGCAGCGCATGCAGGCGGGCTCGGCCACGCACACGCGCGGGGAGCCCAAGCGATGACGCGGCGCTCCGGAAGAGCGCTCATGCGCATGCTGGCGGTGGGGTGCGTGCTCGTGGTGGCGACCGTTGCGCCGGCGCTCGCCAGCTCGCATGGCTCGACAACGGCGGCCGGCGCACACATGCGTGGGAGGGCCGCGGCGGCCTGCGTGGGGCACACGCCGCTCGCGGTGCACCTGAGCCGCCTCTCCGGTCCCCGCGCGCGCCTGCGCTGGCGCGCGCCGGGTGGATCGGCTGGTGGCGCCGGCGTGGTCTATCGCGTGCTGCGCTCCGGTCGCACGGTGGGGCAGACTACGCGCACGTCGATCGTGTTGAAGGTGACTCCGGGGCGCGTGACGAGCTTCACCGTCCTCGCTCGCGGCTCGGCCACGCCGCACGCGTGCTCGGCGAAGCTGCGCACGAAGGTGAGCTTCCGCCCGCCGGGTCGTGTGACGAAGGTGAGCATCCTCGCCCACACCGAAGCGGGTGCGACGATCGGCTGGAGCCGTGCGCGACGCGGCGACGCGCCGGTCGTCGGCTACAGGGTGCTGCGCGACGGGGCTGTGGTGGGCCAGACGCGCGCGCTGAGCACCTCGGTGCGCCTGAGCGGCGGGCGAGCGCACAGCGTGAGCGTGGTCGCGGTGGACAGCCGTGGCCACATGGGCGCGGTGAGCGCGACGCTGCTGTTCGGCGCGCGCGTGCACACGTCGGCGCCCGCGCCCGCGCCGCCGCCGGTGAGCAGGGTGGCGAGCGTGCACACGCCGCCCAGCAGGCCCGGGCTGCTGTTCGCGGTGCGGGTGGATGACACCTCTGCGACGCTCTCCTGGCAGGCGGGCAGCGCGAACGACGGCGCGACCGTGGCGGGCTATGTCCTCTACAAGGACGGGCAGCCCGTCGGCACGGTGCACGGTCAGATCGCCACTGTCTCGCTGGCCTCACAGCGCGAATACAACTTCGCCGTGCGCACGAAGGACTCGCAGGGCTATCTGAGCGAACCGACGCCCGACCTGAGGGTGATCACCACGCACACGCCGCCGCCCGCGCCGACGGACCTGGCGGTGACGAGCGTCACGAGTCAGTCGGCCACCGTGGGCTGGTCGCCGAGCGAGGCGGTGAGCGGCAGGATCGTCGGCTATCGCGTGTTCCGCGACGAAATCCCCGTCGGGCAGACCTCCACGCCGGAAATCACGCTGGCGAACCTCGCGCCGTCGAGCGAATATCAGGTGACGGTCAGCGCGGTGGACTCGCTCGGCGCGATCAGCGCGCCGACGGCGCCGCTCGCGGTAACCACAGCCGAACCGCCTCCCACGCACGGCAACGTCCAGGCGTTCATGCTCGCGTCGACCGACGAGAGCTTCGTCGACCTCCAGGCTCACTATCAGCAGATCGGCGTCGTGTATCCCACGTATTTCTCATGCGGAGCGGAAGGCGAAGTGCTGGGCAACGACGACCCGCTGGTGAGCAAATGGGCGGAGGCGCGCAAGATCGAGGTGATGCCGCGGGTGAACTGTCAGAACGTGGCCAACGAGGAACGCATCCTCGGCGATCTCAGCGCGAGGGAAACGATGATCTCCCAGCTGGCGGCGCTGTGTGAAACCTACGGCTATGAGGGCGTCCAGATCGACTTCGAGGGCGCCCCGCCGACGGAGCGCAAACCGTTCACGGCGTTCATCACGGCGCTGGCCGAACGGCTGCACGCCCAGGGCGACAAGCTGTCCACGATCGCGACCGCGAAGTACTACAACATCATGAGCGGGCGAGCGGCGATGTACGACGACGCGGCGCTGTCGGTCGTGTCGGATTACATATTCGTGCTCGACTGGGGCATCCACTGGACCACGTCCGCCCCGGGGTCGATCGACGAAATGACGTGGTTCAAGCGCGTGGCGGAATACACCGCCACGCTTCCCAACCGCGAAAAGTTCATCCTCGGCATGCCGATGTATGGGATCGACTGGGCGAACGGCGGGGGGCGCAGCAACCCCGGCACGCCGATGGAGTTCTCCGAAATCATGGATCTCGCCAGTCAGCTCGGCGTAGCGCCCGAATGGGAAGAACTCGCGCAGAGCCCGCACTTCTCCTACACCGACAGCAGCGGCGCGCCGCACCAGGTTTGGTACACGAACGCGCAGTCGATCGGCGCGCGCGCGACGCTCGCGCAGTCGCTCGGTCTGGGCGTGGGTCTGTGGCGCCTTGGCAGCGAGGACCAGGACGTGTGGGCGCTGTCGCCGCTCGGCGGGAGCGGTTGACGCGCGTACGCTCTGTGACGTGATGCGCGGCAGGCTCACAGCTGGAATGGGAACGGCGGTGCTTGCGATCGTCGCTGGGCTGCTCCCGGCCGCTGACGCGACGGCGCGAGCGGCCTCGACGCACCACCCAACGCATCGACCGTCGCTGCAGGCGTTCCTGCTCACGAGCGCACCCGACTCGCTGACGGACTTCAAGACGCACGCGGGGGCGGTGGGGGCGGTGTATCCCACGTACTTCGACTGCGAAGTGGGCAGCGGGAAGGTGATCGGCAAGGACATCTCCGCGACGAGCGCCTACATCAGGGCGCGCCACCTCGCGGTGGAGCCGCGATTCAACTGCCAGGACGCCGCGACTGTGCACCGCATCCTCACCGAACCCGCGCTGCGCGCGGCGACGCTCGCGCGGCTGATCGCGATCGTCCACGGCCGGCGCTACGACGGGCTGTGCCTGGATCTGGAGAACGACGGCGCCGCGGACCGCGAAGCGCTGAGCTCGTTCGTCAGCTCGCTCGCGCGGTGGCTGCACGCCCACCGCAAGAAGCTCACCGTGGTGGTGGCGGGTGTGAGCAGCGACAACACGAAGCTGTCCACGGGCTTCTACGACGACCGCACGCTCGGTGCGGTGGCGGACAGCGTGTTCGTCATGGGGTGGGGAGCGCACTGGGCGGGCTCACAGCCGGGCCCGATCGCGCCGCTCGCCTACGTCTCCGCGGTGGCGCAGTACCTCAGGTCGCTGCCGAACGCATCCAGGTTCGTGCTCGGCGCGCCGATGTACGGGCTCGACTGGGCGGGCGAAGGCGGCCCTGGGACGCTGGCGACGGCGTATCAGTACTCAGGGGTGCTTGCGCTCGTTGGTTCGGTCGGCGCCACCCCCGTGCGCGACCCCGCCTCGGGCGAGCTGACGTTCGCCTACACCTCCCCCGATGGAGTCGCGCACACGGTCTGGTACATGGACGCGCGCACGGTGCTCGACATTCTCAGCATCGCCCACGCCAACGGCCTCGCCGTTGGGCTGTGGCGTCTGGGCAGGGAGGATCAGGCGCTGTGGCGAGCGCCGTCCCTGCGACGGTGAGAATGAGGGGGTGGGTCAGGAAGCCTCGACCGTGGCCTTGATGCGAGCGGCGAAGGCGCCCGCCTGCTTGCGCGCGGAGCTCAGCGCGAGCCGGGCGATCAGTCCGCCCAAGCCGTGCCCCTCGAGCACGTTGAAGAGCGTCAGACTCGTTCCGGCGCTGTCGCCTGAGAGGTCGTAGCCGCCTTCTGAGGAGACGACGAGGTTCTTGGAGATCTCGCTCCAGCGGATGCGCGTGGGCGCGTCGAACTCCGTGATCTTGATCTCGCGTTTGCTCTTCATGCCGGCGTCCTTGACGGTGCTGGTGAACACGGTGCCCACGCCGACGGGGCCGCCGGTGGTGTTCTCGATCTCGAGCACGCGCGGGCTGAACTTCGGGTCGTTGGTGCCCTCGGCGAGGAAGGCGAACACCTCCTCGATCGGTCGCTCGATCGTGATCGTCGCTTCAAAGCGTCCTGTCATCTGGCTCCCCCTGTTCTCGTGTGGTCTCCCGCGCACTGTCGCGGGGTGCGTAGGCTAACCGCTGAGATGTTCGTGCTCATCCTGATCGGCGTGCCCGTGCTGGAGCTGTTCGTGCTCATCGAGGTCGGACACTTGATCGGCTTGCGGCTGGCGCTCCTGCTGCTGCTCGTGAGCTCGGTGCTCGGCGTCCGTGTGACGCGCGTCCAGGGTCGCGCGGCGATCGCGCGCGTGTCGCAAGCGGTCTCCGAACGCCGCGCGCCCGGGAGCGCCGCCCTCGACGGCGCGCTCGGGTTTCTCGGAGGCGTGCTGCTCGCGATCCCCGGGTTCGTGACCGATGCCTTCGGCGTGCTGCTCCTGCTGCCGGCGACCCGGAAGCTGACGCGCCACTGGCTGACGCGCCGCTACGCCGGCCGCGCGATGCGCTTCGTCGCGGCGACCGGGCGCTTCGCATCGCGCGGACCGGGCATGCGCCCGGCTGACGTGGAGTCGACGGCGGTCGAGGACGATCTCGACCGGCTGGGGCGGTGAGAGATGATTCGCCTACCGTTCAACAACTGAGATCAGCCCATCGCGTGTCGCTCGGAACATCGTCTCGAGCGCCCGCGGCGCCTCGGTGATGCCTGGATTGTCGTTTGGTGGCTGCACGGTGGGAAAGAACATTGCTGCTACAGCGACGGCTCCGCGCCTCATCGAGAGGGTCACGATCTGCCCCGCCAGGAATCTGGCGGGGCGAGTCTGACTACCACCCCATCCAGCCTTCCATGACGGGCGCCAACGGGCTGGGAAGACTGCCCCTGCTCCCCAAGTTTGGGCAAGCTCGGGCAGTGGTGGACCTTCGAGCGCAGGTTGCTTAGGCCTGCGCATCAGTTCCTCCAGCCAACTGCCCGCGGCGCCATATATGCCGACGGCCAACGCGTGGGTGAAGGCGATCGCGTCGTTTAGCGTCCACTCGTCGGTGCCGAACTGTGGTGCGGCTCCGAGGATGTCTCCCTGGAAGCGGCCGCGATGGGCAGCTAGATATCGGTTGCATGCAGGTTCGGCCGGCGCGGATATCGGTGCGTGGAGTCGTGGGACGCCTGCGTCGATCAGCACGGCGTCGAATGCCCTCACGGCCCCAGCGAGGCCAAGATGTGCCTTCAGCTCGAGAATCACGCGCCTAATCGCGCAGTTGTCCGAGCGAGTGATTGCATCGAACATTGCGTCCTGGACTGCGCGTTCGGGGCGGGTGCCTAGCAGCCGAAGCGCGGCGATGGTGACAACGGCCTTGCTCATACTCCACATTCTCGCGGGGGTGCGGCGATCGTCGCTGCGAATCGGGGTGCTTTCGCCGGGAAGCCACACCGCCACTGAAGCATGACCGCCGAGACGCTCGGCTGCCCTGACGCCTGCGTTCAGATAGGGCTCCAGTGCTACGGACCGCGGCCCAGGCCGCGACTCCTTGTTGGGCACGTCATCCCTCCGCACGGACGACGACGCGGACGTCGCAGCAGATGCCCGCCGAGGAGACGCTTCGCCGCAACCGGGAAGCGCGCCGAAGAGCAAGATCGCGAGCGGTGCTGTGAGAAGGGCTTTGGCGAGGATCGCAATCGACGGGCGGCGCCCGTGGCTCATCGGCGTGCCTAGCATCGCCCGCCGAGAAGCGCGTGGTAGCGGTGCTTCCAATACCCGCGCCGCCGTGGCGTCGTCGAGTAGCCCGGGTCGTATCGCCAAGCTCCGCGTTCGTATTTGACCCACGTGATCCCTGACCATTCGGTGCATGGGGATCCCGGTTTGCTCCACCGCATACCGCTGACGCGGACAGTGGCGACCCCCGTGTGCGGATCTGTGCTCACGATCGAGTCGCTGACTCCAGAGGGGTCGAGATACGGGCTCAGCGTGTTCTGATTGCTCGCCCAGCGCGCGTAGCCGTAGTCTCGTTGGCTCTGACGGCGCTTACGCGCTGTCAGAAGTTGCCAAGCGCCGCGATCGTCGCCATTCACGATGTCTTCGTGAAATTCTCGAAGAACCTTTTGGATTTCGCTCTCCATTTCGCTGTTGGACTCCGCCGGTAGTAGTCCTGAACTCCCACTACCTTCTTTCGTGTGCGATTCGGTCGTCGGCGGCGTGGGCCCCTCGGGCGTACCGGTCTGTTCTGCGGTAGTGGGTTCGCCGTTGAAGCTCGCCGAAGCAGTCGTCGTGTTGGAGCCGATGAGCAGGGTGATTGCAACAACGATTGCCACCAGGGCGATGGCGGCTGCGGTGGCTGCTGCGACGGCGCGCCACGTTCTGGCGGCCGAACTTGGCGGAGGAAAATCAGCCGCCGTTCCGGTCAGGGTTTGCGCCTTGTGAGTCGCAGTCACGCCGGTCTTGGCCATATGAACGTTGCGCCGCTCGAGGATCCAGAGCAGAGGCGCAAGCGCGCCTCTGGGTACGAATGCTTGTGAATTGCCTGGAGCAGGCATCCGTCCGAGCGCGCTCGTCGCGAACCATCCCACCTGTTTGAACTCGCCATCGATTGCTCTAACCAAGTTCCCCGCGCCGTTCGCCTCCAGCCACGCTCTCGGCGCGAGATCGGCACCAACGCTTGTCGCGAAGCCCTCGATCTCGCGGTCGATGCCACAGGCGTCGGCCTTCGCGACGATCACAGCGAGCGGCATGTCGGCGATATCTGCGCCGGATTCTTTCAGCGTTGCCAGAAGACGCTCGAACACGCGCATCGGATCCTCGCTGGAGGGCAGGATATGCTGCGCGAGAGATGCGAGTTCGTCGGCTCGATCGGCTGCAACCCTGGGAATCGCGAATGGGTCGATCAAAATTGCTATTCCCGCAGACCGAGCGAGGAACTGCAGTCCGCGTACCTTGTCCTCGGCTCCGTAGACCTCGCCGGCCACGTCGTAGGCGTACAGCGCGCGCGATCGGCCCGCTCCCTGCACCTCAGCCACCAGCGCTGGAGCACGCTCATCGCTCGTCTTCCTAGGGGCGATCCCCGTGCGCATGGCATCGACAAGCTCGGAGTACGCGGCTTGGCTCTCGCTCAATGGCTCGAGCGAAACACCCACATTCGGATCGTCGAGCTCGATCAACGCGCCGGCCAGGAACGTTGACTTCCCCGAGCTTGGACCTCCCACGATCGCTATCGGTAGGTTCTCGGCAAAGCCAAGGAACCCCGACATGGGATGACCCGACGGACAGCGCTGCGGGACTCGTTGACGCCCGTTGACGACGGCCGTCGGCAATGCCGTCTTACCGCAGCTGCACTCCCGCCTGAGGATTCCCCAGCGGCCAGGGACGAGGCGTGCATGCTCCGCTCCGCAGGCTGGACATACGTAAATGGGCAAAGAAAACCGCTCATGGTCCATCGGGCACTCATAAGACGCATGACGAACCCGTCGTCTTATCGCGTCGGCGAGTCGCAAACACCAAATCAACATCCAGGACGCGCCGGTGGCCAAGGCGACCACCAGCCCAACACAAACACCTGCCAATATCCCGACCGACCCCGCGACAGCTGTCCCCAGGTAGCCACCGACAATCGCCCCGATCGACAATGGAAGCGTTACGCCCTCGCTCCATTTGGCAGCAAATACCCCTAGTTTCTTGCGTACCTCCGCCAGCACGCCGGCCGCGTGCTGCAATGCGAACCGAAAATCCGAGAACAACTGTCCCAGAACATAAAGCTCAAACGCCGGCTCCGGATCGCGTGGCACCCGTCGAGATCCTCCACGCTCTCCAATCGACGCTGCGAAGCTCCCTGTGAAGGCACCCACTCCCTCGGCAAGCGCCCACACTCCAGCCCCCACGGCGGTTGCCGCCAAAATAGTAAAGGCCACCATCACCGCGAACGCCACGGCCACCGCTGCCGCCATCGCGCCCAACAAAAACACGACCAGATCATCCACGATGCGTAAACCTCCAGCCACACTCGACGATATTGGGAAGGCTCTCTCACCGAGCCGCGCGCGCAGCACATCGGGCACGCCGTCTCTCCGGCCCAGTGAGTCACTGCCAAGTCCCAATGCCGGTCAGCGCACAGTCCTCGCACAGTCCCCCGCAGACGACGACGAGCATAGGGGGAGTTGCATCATTCGTCAAGATCCAGATTTCGATACTCTGCTGCGTCTTGGGCGGATCATCCGATCCAACGGGGCTGGGTGCGGTGAATTCGCAAGGAGGCCGGCCCGTCGCCAGAACAAGCTGAACTGGAGAGACCATGCCGGAGGAGCAAACGCAGGGCCTTCGCGGATCGATGGACGAAATCGGGAGAGGTGGGGGAGATGGCAGCGCATCAGGATGAGCCCGACGGATCTGTGGCCGCCAGGGTCGCGGTGGAGGAGCATCCACGCCACGACGTAAACTCCAGGGAAGCCTCGCAGGAGCGGGTGGTTTGCGTCGTTGAGTCCACGCTCGCACAAGGCGAGGAGGAGGACAGCGAACTTGAGCGCGAAGCGCAGGCAGAATCGCAAGAGGCCGCCAACATCGCTCGTCTCGAGCAACGACTAGACCAGGCGCTCGCATTGGCTGCGCGCCGAGACGACCTGGTGGACAAGCTTCACGGCGAGAACCAGCAATTGCGCCACGGAGAGCTGCAGGCCGCGATTCTGCCTCTTCTGCGTGACCTGATGCGTCTCCACGACGATCTCGAGCAGATCATCTCCGTCGCGCCCGAAAGCGCTGATGCTGTACTCATACGCGATGCGCTCTCGGACATCTTGGCGCGCCATGGAATTGAAAAGTTCGCGCCGGCAGGCGGTGAGCCGTTCGACAGCGCGCGTCACACGGCGGTGGCAGCCGAGTCGATAGCAACGGATGAGGGCGATCGTACGATCCACGCGGTTCGCCGCCCCGGATTCGTTCGCGATGACGGTTCCGTCATACGTACTGCTGAGGTGATTGTCTACAGGCATCGGCCGCAAGAGCCGCCTTTGGCTACTGCGGACACGGACGGCGTGGTCGCGCGAAGCGACCTCGACGATAACCACGAAGACGAAAGGAGCTGATCAAGTTGCCAACGACCGTGTGGGGCATCGACCTTGGCACCACTTACTCCTGCATCGCCCGCGTTGACGAGTTCGGTCGGCCCACGGTCATCAACAACCGTGATGGCGATCCCACCACGCCGTCCGTGGTGCTGTTCACGGGCGCGGAGGACTTCCAGATCGGCAAGGAGGCAAAGCGTCAAGCACAGCTGGACCCCGACAACGTTTGTGAGCTCGTCAAGCGGCACATGGGAGACTCCGACTGGCGTTTCCGGGCACAGGGCCAAGAGTGGGCGGCTCCCGCGGTTTCTGCCCTAATTCTCAAGAGCCTTGCCGCCGACGCGGCGCTGCAGGCAGGGGAACCGGTGACGGATGTGGTGATCACGGTGCCGGCGTACTTCGGCGATGCACAACGTGAGGCGACGAGACTGGCTGGCGAGCTTGCGGGGCTGAACGTCGCAGACATCATCAACGAGCCCACGGCTGCTGCATTCAGCTACGGTTTTGCGAGACAGGACGGCACGGAGGAGACGGTGCTCGTCTATGACCTCGGCGGCGGAACATTCGATGTCTCGGTTGTACGCGTTTCGGAGGGTGACATCACTGTCGTGGTTACCGACGGCGATCATCTGCTTGGCGGTGCCAATTGGGACGAACGGCTGGTAACGGAGATCGCGACTAAGTTCATGGAGGCGGAACCGGCGGCCTCCGATCCGCTCGACGACGAGTTCGGCGCGGCGGAGTTGAAAGCTCGGGCCGAGGACGTCAAGCGAGCTCTCACTGCCCGTGACTCGGTGAGCGAAATGGTAATTGCAGGCTCGGGTCGCGCGAGTGTGACGGTCACGCGTGAGGAGTTCGAGGCTGTCACGCAGGATCTGCTCGAGCAGACCGTTGCTCTCACCCGCTCGGTTCTAGCGGAGGCGTCGTCAAAGGGTTTCGCGACCATGGATCGTGTGTTGCTCGTCGGCGGCTCCAGCTTCATGCCGGCGGTCAAACGAAGGTTGACCGACGAGTTCCAGTGGACGCCGGAGCTCGAGGACCCAAATCAGGCCGTCGCCAAGGGCGCGGCGCTCGCAGGACAGCGATCCGAGTTGCGTGCGCAGATCACAGAGAAGCTCGGAGAGGCGGGAAAGGACATGAGCACGGCGAGCACGGCGGAGATCGAGCAGGCGCTCGAGACGATCGCGCCAGATGCCGGCCTGGACACCAAGACGGCGATGACGCTGGCGACGACAAACATCAGGAACGTGTGCTCGAAGGGGTTCGGGATCAAGCTCCTGAAGGACGGTCGCGATCCGGGGAGCGACGATCCGGAAGACCACTTCATTCAGCACATGGCCAGACGCAACGACCCCGTTCCCTTCGATCCGCCTCATACTGACGCGGTCGCGACGACGGTTCCCAATCAGCGGGCACTTCGACTGGAGCTGTGGGAGCAGTCCGGTCAAGATCTATCGGAAAAACTCAGCGACAACACCTTTCTGCAGGCGGGAACGATCACCCTTCCGGGGAACGATCCACAGCACACGCCGCTCGACGTGGTGTTCGAGATGACCGCTGAAGGCAGGATCACGGTGACGCTCACGCATCCAGCTGTCAGTGAGCCGCTGAAACTTGTGCGTGACACGGGCGGAGTGATGAGCGAGGCCGAGGCGGCCGAGGCTCGCTCGAAGATCGCGGCGCTCACACGGCGCTGAGTAGGCCCGGATGCTTGCATTCGACCCCAGCTCATATATGAAGTCGGTGCTGGCGCCAGTTGCTGGGACGAATGCCGTGCCGGACATGTTCGCGCGGTACTGCCTCGACCCAAGTGACTACCTCGCTGGGGCACGAGCCGACGCAGGTGTCGAGCGCGAAATAGAGACGCGACTCGGCGAGGTGAAGGCCCATTGGGAGATGCTGCAAGGGCGAAACAATGTCAAGTATGCGGAGCTATTGAAGCGCCTCGTGAGAGAGCACGGTCTCGCGCAGTTGACGCTGTTGGACCTGGAGGAGCGTCGCCGCAGCGCCGAGACGCAACACGACGAGAAGACGACGCGTGAAGCCGCCATACGTAAGCAGGAGGAGCAATTCGGCAGGGAACTCGCCGAGGTGCTGGCGCGCAATAACGGGCTGACCAGCCGCGGTCGGCGAATGCTCGAGGAATACGCGCGGCATTTGGGGCTGAACGCTGAGGCTGTCGCTGCACGGCTCGATAGCTGTCCTGTGGTCACCGAGCACACAGGCTCACAGGCTCTCCCCGAGAACATCCGCGTTGCGATCCGCAAAGCGCTGGATGTCTATGCCGCGGCGATGGACAACCCAGCGAAGGGCGTGTCGCTGTTTCACGCTCTAGGACTGAGCGCGCCGGAGTATGACCCTGCGTTGATCAAAGCCAGCTTTGAGGATCTTGGTCGCGAGCTTCGCCAGTGGGGCTCCGATCACCCGGTCAATGCGCCCCTGAAAGCTGTTCTCGGACTCGTCAACGTACATCTGGTCGAGGGCGATCCGGCGGTTTACATGGCATCGCTCGTGCTGGACGTGCGCGAGGCGCTCCGTCCGATGGCTGCCGGACACGCCATCGACGACGACGCGATCGACGAGTTGGAGGCTGAGCAGCTGGTGCGTGCTGCTCAGGAGCGCGGATTGCCGACGACAGAGGCCAGGGATCTAGTGGCGGACCTGGCAAGCGACCTGAAAGTTCGGCTGCTGATGGGTGCGGCGGTGGATTACATTGCGTGCCCGCGCTGCAATCGCCCGCACCCGGCCGCCAGTGCGCCGGATCGCTGCTCGCGCTGCGGGGGATCGCTGTTTCGGGCTTGCCCATCGTGCAACGCGCGTTGCCCGGCAAACGATCAGGCGTGCTACGTGTGCGGCACAGACGTTGCGGCATATGCTCGCGCAGGCCAGGCGATCAACGATGCGCGTCTGGCGGTCGAGTCGGGCCAGATCGCGATGGCGGCGGAGATTGTGGCGAACATCTCCGTGGAGATTGCCGACGATGCTGGCAGGGCTTTGCAGGTCGCGATCGATCGGGCGATGAGTCACGCCCGCGCCGAATGGGAGGTCATCGAGCGCAAGTTGGGAGAACGCAAGCTCTATTCGGCGGTCAGCCTGCTCGCGCATCTCGAAGAGCGAGCCAGCGACGTGGTAGGCCCGTCGGGCCTTACGTCGTCTGACCGTCGTGCGTCGATCGCCCAGCGACTCCACAAGGTCGAGGCGATCGTCGCGCGCGCGCGGAGCGAGAGCGGTGCGACGCGGGAGCAGAGCCTCGCATCGGCGCTTGCGGAGGCGGCTGATTGCCGCGAGGCGGAGACCGAGCTTGCCCGAATTCCCCCAATGCCTGCGAGCAATGTCACGAGTGTCGACCGTGGCGGTCGTCTCAACGTCGAGTGGGTCGGGTCTTCGTCGCCGGGTCCAGTCGTGTATCGCGTGATTCGATCAAATGCTCAAGCGAGCGGGGACATCGAGGTGGCCGTCACCGAGGCGCTCGTGGTCACCGATGACGATGCTCCGGTGGGCCAACTCGTTCGTTATGGCGTTGCCAGCGAACGAGCCGGCGCTCGCAGCGAGATCTCCTGGTCGTCACTGGTGCTGCTCGCGCGTGAGCTTCGCGGACTCACCGTCACGGAGCGCGATGAGTCGGTCGAGCTGAACTGGGAGCCGACAATCGCGGGCGCGCGTGTCGAGCTGGAGCGAACGGACGACGAGTCTGGGCACGCCGAGCGGCTCAGTCCGGATCGTGCAGGTATCGTCGATCGGGGCGTCCGTAACGGGATCAGCTACAGATATCGCGTCTGTGTCGTATATCCGGGCGCTGACGGGCAACTCGTTCGCACAGATGGTCAAACCGTGTTCGCGACTCCCGCTGGTCGACCGCAGGCCGTGAGCGATCTCAGCGCTGTGATGGAAGGCGCCAGCGCGAGGTTCCGCTATACGAAACCCGACAGAGGCGTCGTCCAGATTCTCCGCTGTCGGGAGCGCCCGTCTGTGACGGAGGGTCAGGAGCTGACCCAACGGGAACTGGATGCCATCGGCAATGCGCTTCCCCGGGATGGGGAGGGCCAATATGACGGCGAGCCGGCTGGTTTGGCTTGGTATCTGCCCATCTCACAGGCGGGCTCTTATCTCGTGGCTGGGCGAGCCATAAGGCACCTCGGCCTGCCGCCGATAGCCGATGTCCATGCCGTCGACAACGGGTCGAGCGTGCGGATCACATGGTCGTGGCCCGAGCGCACGCGGGCAGCCGTAGTCGTTTGGCGTCGTGACCGCCAACCCGTGAACGCAGACGATGAGGCCGCATTGCGATGCATGGTCACGAGGGCTCAATACATCGAACAGGGGGGCGTCGAGATCGACGCGCCCGGAGCGGAGCCGATCTTCGTGGCGGTGCTCGCGGCCGCGCGTATCGACGGCGAGCTCGTGTCCGCATCCGATGCCGACCAGCATGCGAGGGTCGCGGTCCGCAAAGCCGACAAGGTGCGGGTTGGCTACGCCGTGCGGCGCTCGGGCTTTCGTAAACGTCAGCTAGTGCTCGAGATACTCGAGCCGAGCGACGTCCTCCCCGAGCTCGTATTCGTCGCGAAGTCTGGCGAACTGCTGCCCCGCACGGTCGGTGACGGACGTGTCGTCGCACATCTCGGCGGACGGAGCGGATGCCGCCGGCAGGGATTCGATCTCGGCGATCTCGGTCTGCCCGTCGCGGTGCGCCTCTTTTTCCAGTCCGGTGCGACGGACAGCACTCATAGGCTGTGCGAGCCCAGCACCAGCGAGCTGGTGTTCCACTGATGGCGAGGGCGCGCGAAGTTCTCTGCCCGTACTGCTTCGAGCGCTGGTCAACCGCGACGGCGGCCTTCCGCTGCCTCAGCACCGATGAGGCCAGATGCCCCAAGGTACCCGACGAGTCTGTAGGCCGGCTGCACGCTATCGACGCGCCGCTGGAACGACGTGTGACGGTTCGCGAGGGGCGCTTCGGCATGGCGTTCGCGCCGAAGCCCGGCCAGCCGGTTCGCTGTGGTGAGTGCGGATCGCCCACCTTCCCTGTCTGTCCCACCTGTCACAGCAGACTGCCGCAGCTCTTCACGGAATCCCACAGTCGCTCGATGGCTCTGATCGGCACGAAGGCGTCCGGCAAGAGTCATTTCGTGACGGTCGTGCTCCACGAGCTCGACCATCGGGTGGGCCCGCGCATGAGGGGTTCGCTGATGTTGCTGGACGAGTACACGCGCGGGCGGATGACCTCGGAGTTGCTGCCGCGACTGTACGACCAGCAGGTCGTGCTCGAGGCTACTCGCTCGGCATTGACGGATGTCACGACCCGGCTACCGCTGGCTGCGCGCTTGTCATTGGGATCGGGGAAGGCAAAGCGAGACAGCAATCTGATCTTCTTCGATGCTGCTGGTGAGGACCTTCAGTCGCTCACATCACTCGAGCGCGAGGCTCGCTACGTGACGCAGTCCGATGGCGTGATCGTCCTCGTTGACCCGTTGCAGATTCCCGCGGTTCGCGACGAGCTCGAGGGGTCGGTGGATCTACCGGAGCAATCGCAGGACGCGAAAACGATGCTGACGCGCGTCGTGGCGCTGATGCGGGAAGCCCGCGGCATCGCTGCGACTAGGCGGATCGATATACCCGTCGCGCTGGCGCTCTCGAAGCTCGATGCGATACGGCCGCTGCTACCGGAGAACCATCCAGCTCTTAAGAGCGCGGACGGGCGCGGTGTGTATGACCGAACCGACGCAAAGAACGTGAACGACACCGTCCGTGCGGATCTTGCGGCATGGCTGGGCGACGAGTTTGATCGATTCGTACAAGAGAACTTCTCCAGTGTCGGATATTTTGCACTGTCAGCGCTCGGCTCGACGCCTGTAGCAGGGCGGCTCAGCCATGGCGTCTCACCTCATCGGGTTGAGGATCCAGTCCTCTGGATGCTCGATCGATGGGGGGCCATTCCGAGGGAGTCGTGATGCATGAGCAGGCATTTCACACGTGCTGTCGGAGTGGGCTGAGCCTCCAGCCCGGATTTCAATACAACGCCGTGTCGCCGGGGCTCTCTGAGGCAAGCCTCGCTCAGCTCGCTTCAGCTCATGCCGGATATCAGGCGCCGCGCGACGTACCGCCTGAGCCTACGGAGCAAGAGCTTCGTCTATTTCCCGTTAGCCTCCGTCACCTCCCGGTGGACGGCCTCGGGTCTGTCGTCTCTCAAACGAAGTATGTGGGCCGTGAGTTTCAGGGACGGGACGGAAATCCAGATACTGGACGTTTCGGCAACTACTTCAGCCACATCCTGCTCGCCAGTAACGAAGCTCAGCCCTACGAGGGGCTCCTGCCGATCGAGCTGTGGGATGCAGGCCACTGGCGCACGAAGGAGTCTCCGCTGCCGACGCTCGAGCCGATCCCATTGCTGCTGCCAGGAGGCATGGATCTCGACCGTGCCCTCTCGATCCTCATGGCGGATCGTGCCAGATGGGTGGCTCCGATTCTGAATTCGGTGGTGGCGGCGCTACGGGGAGGGCCGCGTGTCGTGCTCGTCGAGGAGCCCGGCATGCGCGCCGTCGCGTGGGTAGCGCTCGCGAGCTTCGCGCTTCCACGTGCGCTCGCCGAGAAGCTCACCTTCTCAACCTTTGAGGGGCGCCCCCAATACGTGGCAATGCATCTGACGCTGACGACGCCTGGGTGTGACAGTTCGTTTCCCGAAACAGAGCTGGGAAACCGCGTTAACGTCCTCGACACCGTGCGGACTGCTCCACCGACCACGATGGAACCGCTGCTCGGGCGAGCCATAGGTGTGCTGACGCAGATGGGGGCGGAGGCTCTCGCGACCGTCGTGCGCGAGATCGTCTCTGATGCGGCAACTGTGGACGTACCCTCGTTGGGGGCAGAGTATGCCCTTCGCACAGGCATCTCAGATCTGGTGCAGGACGAGGGCGACGTGCTAGAGATCCTAGCTTTGCTGAGGGACTGGCACGCCGCTGGATCGGGAGCTGGCCTGCTTCCCAAAGCGACGCGCGATCTTGCTGGGTGTCGGGTGGCTTCCACCCCGGCAATCCTCAAGGGATGGAGCGAGCTTCACGCTCAGACGCGGCTGCGTGGACACGTCGACTCGGAGGAGCTCACCGACATCGCCCTTGAGTATCTGTTGGCTCACATCGATGCTTTCTCGGCCAGCCAAGTGCTTGAGCAGGCCCTGCCTGCAGCGGCTGAGAAGGCAACCGTACGGCCAACCGTGGTGCGGCTGGCCGAGTATCTCGAGAGAATCACCGAGCCAGTCCCAGCGGAGCGCCTGGTGGGGCGCATAGCGGCCGGCTGGAGGCTTGCGCTCGTGGGGATCAATGACGAGCTCGACCGCCTATATGCCGTCTCCATAGCCGACCTTCTCCAGCACGATGCGGTCGCACGAACCTTTGACGAGATTCGTGCCGATCCCGCCAACCGCGAGATCGTGGCGAGCGTGGCATCGGCGTTGATCGCTCGCGCATCTGGTGATGCTGGCGTGCTGAGCCGTCTCACCTCCCTAGCGTCCGACCCGATCATCGACCAGGCGATCACCGATGCGCTTCGGATGAGCAATGCGTTCGGCTTTTGGGCCATGGGCGCACGCATCCAGTTGCGCTGCTTCCCCGAGCGCCGACGGTCGTTCGTCGCCACGCTGGCCGCCCTCGCGAACACCGAGGCGGAGCGCGTCGAGATCCGAGGTCTCTACGGGCCACTGGGGCCGCAATCCGCGGGCGAGCACAGCGAGTTGATCGCGAGCTACGGGCTCGCTTCGCGGCAGGCTCCAAAGCGCGACATTGCCGCAGCATGGCAGCTCGTTCATACCTTCTCGCTCGTCGACCAACACTCCGAGAGCGACATCTCAACGCTCATCGACACAATCGCGGCTGCGGATCCGCACACCAAACAGCACGCCGGTTTCGTCGCCTGGCACGCGGTCGATAGGCGACCGCGAGTGGGCGTTGGCCCGAGGCTTGAAGAATGGATCGCCGTGCTGGCCTACGTGGCGTCGCGCCCTCCGGAGGAGTTGCCAGATCCGCGCTATCTGGAGCTGATCGGCATCGCTGCCGAGCTGGTGCTCGACGAGCCAGATCCGGCGGAACATCGAGTGTGCTTTGCGCAGGCCACGCAGATGATCGAGGGCTTGGATTGGGTCGACGCGTGCGCAGGGGTGATTGCACACCGGAAGAGAGACGCCGCGGATGTCGCGGCATCGCTATTCATGGTATGGATCGCAGCACCATCGCACGACGACCAGAGCTGCGCGCTCGTGCTCGACCAACTCCTGCCCGCGATGAGCCTGAGCCCCAGGCAGCGCGAGAAGGTCGCAAAGCGCCTACCGGACGGATTCGTGGAAGCATGGAGCGAGTGGGAGGAATCACACCCCCCGGCGAGCTCCGTGACACGCATGGTCGGCAAACTGCGCCGCCGTTAGGTAAAGCCAGTGTCCGGGCTCGATGTTGCAGAGCCGGGACACTGGCTTGACCACGCTACTTGATGAACAGCATCTCCGAGTACTTCGGCAGCGGCCACAGGTCGTCCGCGACGAGCTTCTCGAGCCGGTCGGCGACCTCGCGGACGTCGTCCATCGCGGGGATGACCGTGTCGCGCATGTAGACGGCCTCCTTCTGGGGCGAGCCGTCGGGGTGGTTCTGGTCGAGGTTCGCGTCCTCGAGCTTCAGCAGCGCGAAGTGGAGCTCCTTGACGATCGGCTCGCACCTCGCCGACGAGCTCCTCCAGGCCGCTCGCGCTGAGCTTCGTTGAGGTACCTGATGGTCGCCGGCAGGATCATCGTGCGCGCGATCGAGGCCGCCGTCTCGGCCTCGATGTTGATGTTCATCACGTACTGCTCGGTGAACACGTCGTAGCGCGACTCGAGCTCGCGCTTGGAGAGCACCTTGTACTTCTTGAACGCGGCGACGGTCGATTTCTCGACGATCCACGGCAGCGCGTCGGGCGTCGTTTTGAGGTTCGCAAGGCCGCGCTTCTCGGCCTCCTTGTGCCACGCCTCGGAGTAGCCGTCGCCGTCGAACACGACCTGCTTGTTGGCCGCCCACACGCTCCTTGACGACGCTGGTGACGGCCTTCTCGAGCGTCGCGCCGGAGCCTTTGAGGGCCGCTCTGAGCTTGTCCGTGAGGTCGTCGACCGCTTCGGCGACGATCGTGTTCAGGACCGTGTTCGGGAATGCCGGCGAGGAGTTCGACCCGAGCGCGCGGAACTCGAACTTGTTGCCCGTGAACGCGAACGGGCTGGTGCGGTTGCGGTCGCCGCCGTGCAGCGGCAGCGCCGGCAGCACCGGCGTGCCGAGGCCGAGGAACGACCCGGGCTTGGACGCCTGCACCTTGCCCGCCTCGATCGCCGTGAAGACCTTCTCCAGCTCCGCGCCGAGGAAGATCGAGATGATCGCCGGCGGCGCCTCGTTGGCGCCGAGGCGGTGATCCTGCCCGGCGCTCGCGATCGACGCGCGCAGCAGCGCCTGATGCTTGTTGACGGCCTGGATCACGGCGGCGCAGAAGAACAGGAACTGCAGGTTCTCAGACGGGGTGTCGCCCGGCTCGAGCAGGTTCAGGCCTGTGTCGGTGCCCATCGACCAGTTGTTGTGCTTGCCCGAGCCGTTGACGCCGGCGAACGGCTTCTCGTGCAGCAGGCACACCAGGCCGTAGCGGCGCGCCGTGTTCTGCATGATCTGCATCGTGATCATCTGGTGGTCGGAGCCGACGTTCGAGTTCTCGAAGATCGGCGCGACCTCGTACTGGTTCGGGGCGACCTCGTTGTGGCGCGTCTTGATCGGCACGCCGAGCTTCGCCAGCTCGAGCTCGACCTCGAGCATGTAGGCGAGCACGCGCTCGGGGATCGAGCCGAAGTAGTGGTCGTCGAGCTCGTGGCCCTTCGGCGGTTTCGCGCCGAACAGCGTGCGCCCCGTCGTCAACAGGTCGGGCCGTTCGAAGAAGTACTGCTCGTCGATCAGGAAGTACTCCTGCTCGCAGCCGATCGTCGTGAACACCCGCTTCGCGTCGTCGACGCCGAGCAGATCCAGCGCGCGGATCGCCGCGCCGGAGAGCGCGTCCATCGAGCGCAGCAGCGGGATCTTGTTGTCGAGCGCCTCGCCGGTCCATGACGTGAACGCGGTCGGGATGCACAGCAGCGCGCCGTTGGGGTTCTCGAGGATGAACGCCGGGCTGGTCGGGTCCCACGCGGTGTAGCCGCGGGCCTCGAACGTCGCGCGGATGCCGCCGGTCGGGAACGAGGACGCGTCGGGCTCGCCCTGGATCAGCTCCTTGCCCGGAGAACTCGGCGATCGCGCGTGCCGTCGCCGGCGGGGGCGTAGAAGGAGTCGTGCTTCTCCGCGGTCGAGCCCGTCAGCGGCTGGAACCAGTGCGTGTAGTGGGTGGCGCCCTTCTCCATCGCCCATTCCTTCATCGCCTGCGCGACCGCGTCGGCCAGCGAGGTGTCGAGCGCCTCGCCGCGCGCGAGCGTGCGCTGCAGCGCCTTGTAGACGTGCTTGGGCAGGCGCTGGCGCTGGACGGCAGGGGAGAAGACGTTCGCGCCGAAGACCTGGTTGTCCGCGATCGTGAGGTCGGGCGAGCCGAGCGCGGCTCCGTTGGCGCTCCACTGTGCGGCGGTGACGTTCTGCTGACGGGTCCTGGGCATGGGCTGAGTCGATTCCTCCTGGAAGAAGATTTGGTCGCCAACCCTCCGCTATCCCGATGAGGGCAGGCCGAACCGCAATCGTAATGCCAAGCCGCCCCAACGGCATAACCGAGTGGCGAAATCGAGCGGACGATGTTTCGACAGACGGCCAATGCGGCGAGGGTCGCGCGGCTCGCGCCGCTGTCGCGCTCCCCGGGTCAAGGGGTGGTGGGGAAGGCGCCCGGCACGATCTTGCCGGTCTTCGGATCGACGTGCGTGGTGGGGGGCGCGGGGGCGATGTCGACGGTGAAGTGGCCCTTCACCGGCTCTCCCGAGGCGAGCTTTGCCTTGGCCTTGCCCGCGAGGCCGGCCGCGACCGCATAGCTCACCGTGTAGGTGCCGGCCTTCACCGGGACGACCTTCCACTTGAACGTCCGCGTCTTGCCCGGCGCGAGCGCGCCGAGCGCCCACGTGTTCACATACGCGGTCTGCCCGCCGCCGGGGGGGCTCACTTCCTGGCTCTCCACGGGCGGCTTGGCGATCGCCCCCGGACCCTGTTCGATCGCCCAGATCGGCCGTTTGCCCGCGGCCAGTTCGGAGAAGCTCGAGGTGTAGCTGAACGAGTCCACCGTCACGGCCACGTTCGGCACGGTGTTCGCGCCGGTGTTTCGTACCCGCAGTTCGAGCTGCGTTTGTCCTGCGACGGCCTGGCGCTTGGGAAAGCTCGCGTGGACGACCTTCAGTTCATAGGGGCCAGACTGTTCGTGCGCGTCCTGATGGGCGCCGCCGCCGCAGCCGCTGACCAGCAACGCGAGCGTCGCGGCTGCCGGCACATAGAAGACACTCCGCATCCCCCTCACGATCGGGCCACGATACCAGCGGCGATGGCGGCGGGCGCTCGTATGGACGATCGGCGCGACGGGTCGCGGTGGCGTGCCAAGGGGCGCATGTCGTACAGTTGTGAGATGGCCGAGGAGCGCGCTGCGCCAGAGGGGGAGGAGTTCCGCTTCCACAGTGGCGAGATCCGTCCGTCCGACGCGCCGGACGCGATCGAGTTCGTGGACGTGCACAAGTCCTTCGGGCGCAATCACGTGCTGAGGGGTCTGAACATGGCTCTGCCGGAGAACCAGATCTCGATGATCCTGGGGCCCTCCGGTACGGGGAAGTCGGTCTGCATCAAGCACATCGTCGGCCTGCTCTACCCCGACCAGGGCGACGTGATCGTGCACGGACAGTCGATCCCCAGCCTGCCCGACGGGGAGCTGTTCGAGCTGCGCAAGAAGTTCGGCGTGCTCTTCCAGGACGGAGCGCTGTTCGGTTCGATGAACCTGTACGACAACGTCGCCTTCCCGTTGCGTCAGCACACGGAGAAGGGCGAGGAGGAGATCGCGGAGATCGTCAACGGACGTCTGCGCGAGGTGGGGCTGGGCAGCGCAAACGAGAAGATGCCCAACGAGCTCTCCGGCGGTATGCGCAAGCGCGCCGGGTTCGCGCGCGCGCTCGTGCTCGAACCGGACATCGTGCTGTTCGACGAGCCCGACTCGGGCCTGGACCCCGTGCGCACCGCGCTGCTGTGCGAGCTGATCAAGGAGGTGCACGCGGAGAACGGCGGCTGCTATGTGGTGATCACCCACGACATCATGAGCGCGCGTCGCGTGGCCGAGCACATCTCCGTGCTGTGGAAGGGCAAGATCGTGGAGTCGGGGCCCGCGCAGGAGCTGTTCGCCTCGGAAAACCCGTTCGTGCGCCAGTTTCTCTCTGGTGAATCGGCGGGTCCACTGGGTATGGAGTAACCGGTGCGCGGCGCGCCGGAGCGGCGTTAGCCTTCGCACGTGAGCTCTTCTCGCTTCCTCTCTGCCCTCGCAGGCGGCGCCGCGCGGCGTCCGCGCGCGGTGATCGCGGTTGCGATCGTGCTGGGGCTGGCGGGGGCGGCACTCGCTCTGCGTCTGCACCCGACGGCGGCGACGAGCACGTTCGTGTCGAGCTCCAGCGGGGAGTATCGCGCGACGCAGGACTTCTACCGCAGCTTCGGCGAAGAGCCGATCGCGGTGGTGGTACGGGGAAGCCTCCAGCAACTCGTGCTCAGCTCGGACATCGAGCGGCTCGCCGGCCTCGAGGGCTGCCTGTCGGGCAACGTGCCCGCGAAGGCGCTCGCGGCAGAGGGGGGCGCGAACGGGCCATGCGGGCAGCTGGCGCGCGCGAAGACCGTGAAGGTGGTGTTCGGTCCGGGCACGTTCATCACCGAGGCGGCCAACCAGATCAACGAACGGCTGGCGAAGGAAAGCCAGCACGCCAATGCGCAGGCCAAGCGAGCCGAACACACCATCGCCGGCGCGGCGCTCGCGAAGGGGCATTCGGCGGCCTACGCGCACGAGCTCGGCCTGCAGGCGCGAAAGCTGACGCTCGCGGAATTCAGGGCGCGGCTGGTGGAAATGGCGCTCGAACGCGGGCTGACGTCGAAGCCGAGCATCGACGACGCGAGCTTCGTGTCCTCGGTCGTGTTCGACTCCTCCAAGCGCGCTGGGACGCCCAAGCAGCGCTTCGCCTACCTGTTCCCCAGCCGCGACACGGCGCTCGTGTCGGTGCGGATGAAGTCGGGACTGTCGGAAAAGGCGCGCATCAGGACGATCGGTCTGATCCGCCAGGCGGTCGGCATGAGCCAGTGGCGGCTGCAGCACGGCGAGTCCTATCTGGTGACGGGCCAGCCGGTGATCGTGTCGGATCTCACGAGCGCGATCACGCACTCGATCGAGCTGCTGCTCGTGGCGGTCGCGCTGGTGATGGCGGGCACGCTGGGGCTGATCTTCCTCGGCCGGCCGAGGCTTCTGCCGCTCGCGCTGGCGCTGCTCGCGGCGGCGCTCACGTTCGGCGCGCTCGCGGCGGCGGGCGCGTCGCTGACGATGGCGTCGATCGCGGTGCTGCCGGTGTTGGTGGGGCTCGCGGTGGACTACGGCATCCAATTCCAGTCGCGCGTCGAGGAGGTCTCCGAGGGCGAGGGGGTGGGCGAGCGCTCGACGGCTGGCGACGGAGAGGGGCGCGCGCGGCTGATCGCACGCGCGGCCGCAGCGGGCGCGCCCACGATCGCGACCGCCGCCGCGGCGAGCGCCGCGGCGATGCTCGTGCTGCTGCTCTCGCCCGTGCCGATGGTGCGCGGCTTCGGCGTGCTGCTCGTCGTCGGGGTGGCGTTGGCGCTGCTGTGCGCGCTGACCGCGGGCGCGGCGGCGCTGTCGCTCGGGCGCACCCAGGGCAAGCGGCTGCGCCCGAGACGCATCGTCTTCCCGTCGCAGTTGACCGCGGCGTGGCGCGGAGCGCGCGAGCTGCTGCGCGATAACCCGCTCACGCGCGCGCTCACCAGCGCGGCGCTCGTCGAGTCGGTGCGCCGTCCCGAGCGCGTGCTGTGCGTGGGACTGGCGTTTGCGGCGCTCGGCTGGGGGCTCGACACCCAGACGAGGGTCGAGACGGACATCACGAAACTGGTGCCGCAGGATCTCAGCTCGTTGCAGGCGCTCGACACGCTCGAGCGGACGACCGGGGTGGGCGGCGAAATCGACCTGATGCTCTCCGGGCGCAGCCTGACCAAGCCGGCGACGATCGAATGGATGAGCACCTACCAGAGCACGGTGCTGCGCCGCTTCGGCTACAGCGCCGCGCGCGGGTGCGGCAGGGCCGAACTGTGCCCCGCGTTCTCGCTGCCTGATCTGTTCGCGGGGCAGGCGAGCGCCACCGCCGCGCACAAGCTCACCGAGGGTCAGGTGAACGGACTGCTGGGCGTGATCCCGCAGTACTTCGCGCAGGCCGTGATCACGTCCGACCGGCACGTCGCGACGCTCGCGTTCGGCATCCGTCTGATGGGGCTCGACCGTCAACAGCGTCTGATCGAACGGATGCGCTCGAGCCTGCACCCGCCAGCGGGCGTGAGCGCCACGCTCGTGGGCCTGCCGGTGCTGGCGGCCGCTTCGGGCTCGCAGGTGGCGAACCCGTGGCGGCGGCTGGAGACGTTGCTGGCGGGGCTGCTCGCGGTCGCGCTCGTGCTGCTCGTGGCGTTCCGCGGCGACCGTCGCCGGGCGCTCGTGCCGATCGTGCCGATCGTGCTCGCGAGCGGGTGGTCTGCGCTGATCCTGTTCGCGGTGAGGGTCCCGCTGAACCCGATGTCGGTCACGCTCGGGGCGCTCGTGATCGCGATCTCGACCGAGTTCAGCGTGCTCCTGTCCGAGCGCCATCGTCAGGAGCGCCTCGCGGGCCACGACACCGTCGAGGCGCTGCGGCGCAGCTACAGCCGCACGGGCGCGGCGGTGGCGGCCTCGGGCGTGACCGCGATCGCCGGCTTCGGCGTGCTCGCGCTATCGGAAATCACGATGCTTCGCGACTTCGGTCTCGTGACGCTGATCGACCTGAGCGTCTCGCTCGTGGGCGTGCTCGTGGCGCTGCCCGCGGCGCTCGTGATCGCCGAGCGCGAGCGGCCGCTGCGCGCGCTGGCCGGCTGGCGCAGGTCTCCACGGCGGGTGCTCGGCGATGAGCCGGCCTGAAGCCGGCGCGACGGATCTCCAGGCGCCGCCCACGGTCGGCTGGCGCTCGCCGGAGGTCGAGGATGAGCTTCCCGCTCTGCGGCTCTTGAGCGTGGACGTGCACGTGGCGCGCGAGGGGTCCTTGACCGGTGGTTCGGCCCCCGATGTGGAAGAGCGCCTGCGCGAGATGTCGAACCGCTTTCGCGGCGCGCGCGGCGTGAGCATCAGGCGTGAGCCCGTGCCGAGCGCCTACCGCGTGTTCTTCCGTCACATCGGTCTGGACCCCGACACGGAGCGCACCCCGATCGAGTCCGCCGTGCTCGAGCGCATGCTGCACGGCGGCTTTCGCAGCGGCGGCCTGCTGGACGACGTGCTGCTGATCGCGCTGCTCGACACGGGAGTTCCGGTGTGGGCGCTCGACGCCGGCTCCGTGCAGGGGCAGTTGGGGATTCGCATCAGTCGCGACGGCGAGACGCTAGGACGCTCCTCTGGCGCGTTGGAGCTGCCCGCGGGGCAGCTCGTGGTGGCGGACGAGTCCGCGGCGCTGGCGATCCTGTTCGGGGATCTGGGCGGCGGGCACCGGCCGAAGGCCAGGAGCCGACTACTCGTGCTGTTCAGCGTGCAGGTCGCCGGTGTGCCCACCATCTACGTCGAAGAGGCTCTGTGGGCGTGCCGCGCCGCGCTGCAGCAGCCGTGAGAGCGTGCGCGAACGTTCACAGCGCAGTCCCCCGCGCTGGTAGAATTCTGGTCTCCCGGTAACTCCGGGAATGTCGGGAGGAGGCGGGTTCGATGTACCAGCAGCAGCTGATCGATCGGGGCGAGGCACAGCGGGGATCAGCGCTGGACGCCACGCGACGGAGCGGTCTCGAGGAGAGCGCTCGCGACCGTTCCGGCCGCGATGGCGAGCGGGCGGCTCGCAGCGCTCTGAAGGAGCAGATCGCGCGCTTGGATCAAGAGATCTGCTCGATCGTCGCGGACAGGTTTCCGTACGTGCCGCCGCCCGCGCCCGTGGGCTCGCACGGTCCGCGTCTGCTCGATCTCGGGGAGCTGGAGCGCTCGCGCGATCGGCTCGCCGGGCAGCTGCAGGAGTTGCGCGCGCGTTCATCCGCACGCGCTGCCCGCGAGCGGGAAGCGCGTGAGCAACTGGAGCGGATGAAGCTGGAGCCCGGTCGCTACAAGTTCGCCCGGCTGCCCGTCACAGACCTGGGGCAGGGCGGGTGCGGGGTGTGGGAGGTGCGCCCACGCCTGGGACTCGTGGGCATGCTCGCGGGCTGGTGGCAGGTCAAGCTCTCGTCAGGCTGTCCGTTAGCCAGGGGGTCGCGCTCCAAGCGTGACCCCGCTCCGCCGAGGTGAGCATCGTCGCTAGCGTCTGGCGCTGGCGGTCGGTCATCGACCCGATCGTCTTCTTCTCCGACATCGGGATCTGAGAGAGAAACTTGCGGCAGCGGGTCTGGCCCCAACGATGCTGACTCAGCAGGAGGTCCGCGACGGCCATGCTCTCGGCCTCCCAGGGGCATTCGCGGATCACGTCCGCCACCTGGATCTCACCGTCGGCCACGCGGCGCTTGAGCTCGGCACGCGCGAGGCGCACCTTGTTGGCGCGCTCGAGGGCGCGCATGTATTGAGGTGCCCCGCCCGCCCTACCGGCAGGGGCAATCGTCGCTGTCGCGTTCATCGGGACTCTCCCCGTCGCCTTCGCGTGGCTCGCGCGAGGGCGACATGCTTGCTCGAATTTTTGATGGGACTGTGCTCGCGATGCCCGTGTGAAGTCCAACCGCACCAGAAGCGCGAATCGGTCCTACACCCCTCCCCGACAGCTTTGTGTGCGTGAACCACACGGTCATGCAGAGCGCATCTGGAAGCTACGTCAGGAGGGGGTCCGCGGTCAACCTCGCGCGCGTACTTCGTGCGCTAGAAGCGACCTTTTTTGTTTCCAGGGATGCTTGTGATAAGGCGGACAAGCGGCGGGGCGAGTCAGTGCGAACCCGGCCCCGGAAGCGGGCCGTGCTCGGCCTCGAACTCGCGTTTCACGCGCGCGAAGACCTCCAGCGCGCGGTCGAGCGTGGGCGCGTCGTGGGTGGCCATCACGCTCGTGCGCAACAGCGCGCCGCCGGGCGGCACCGCGGGGTGCAGGGCGGTGTTGACGAACACGCCCGCGTCGTACAGCGCCTTCCACAGCAGCGCCGCCTTCCAGTCATCGCCCACCAGCACTGGGATTATCGGCGTCACGATCGTGTGCGTGCCATCCGCCTGCGCGCGCACGCCGGGAGCGTTCTCCTGGACGCTCGCGTCGGCTCCCAGCACCTGCGGGGCCACGACCGCGTAGCCGAGATCCTCGAGGCCGTCGCGCAGTCGCCACGCGTTGTCGAGCACCCGCGCCAGCAGCGGCGGCCCGTCCTCGGAGCGCAGCACGCGCAGCGCGGACAGCGCCGCGCCGATCGCCGCGGGCACCGCCGAGGCGGTAAACAGAAACGCGCGCGACGAAACGCGCAGGTAGTCGATCACCTCGGCGGAGCCCGCCACGAACCCGCCGCAGGAGGCGAGCGACTTGGAGAAGGTGCCCACGCGCAGATCGACGCGATCGGCGAGGCCGAGCAGTTCCGCGGTCCCCGCGCCGTGCGCGCCGATCACGCCTGCGCCGTGTGCCTCGTCGACCATCAGGCGCGCGCCGTAGCGGGCGCACAGCTCGCAGATCTCGCTCAGAGGGGCGATGTCGCCCTCCATGGAGAACACGCCGTCCACGACGACCAGCACGCCGCCGCCGTCACCCTGCGCGCGCTCGAGCATCTTCTCGAGCTTGTCGAGGCGGTTGTGTCGAAACGGGCGCATCTTCGCGCGTGAGAGCAGGCAGCCGTCGAGGATCGACGCGTGGTCGCCCGCGTCCACGATCACCGTGTCGGCGGGTCCGAGCAGCGTGCCCAGCACGCCCAGGTTCGCCTGATGGCCGGTGGTGAACACGAGCGCGTCCTCGGTGTTCATCCATTCTGCGATCTCGCGCTCCAATTCGAGGTGCAGCGGGATCGTGCCGTTCAACAGCCGCGAGCCCGTGAGACCCGTGCCGTATCGGTGCAGCGCGTCCTGCGCGCCCTTCGTCACGCGCTCGTCCGCGGTCAGCCCGAGGTAGTTGTTCGAGCCGAGCATGATCCGCTGCGCGCCCTCCATCTCCACGACCGGCATCGCCGGTGAGGTGAGCACGTGGAAGTACGGCAGGATGTCCGCGTCGCGCGCCGCGCGCAGCACCTCTTCGCGCTCGTAGCCGCGGGTCTTGGCGAAGACGTCGATCGAGGTGGGCATATAAAGTGCGCGCCGCATGCCGCTCGAGATCAGGCCCGTCGCGTCTCGACGCGAGCTGACGACGTTCATCAAGCTGCCGTGGCGGCTCTATCGTAACGAGCCCAACTGGGTCGCACCGCTGCTGATGGATCTGAAGAAGCGCCTCGACCAGAAGAAGAACCCGTTCTTCAAGCACGCCCAGGCGCAGTACTTCCTCGCCTACCGCGACGGCCGTGCCGTCGGGCGCGTGAGCGCGCACATCGACGACGCGTTCAACAAATTCCAGGAGAACTCCTGGGGAATGTTCGGGTGGTTCGAGTGCGAGGACGACCCCGAGGCGGCGCGAGCGCTCCTCGATGCGGCCGAGGCGTGGCTGCGCGAGCGCGGGCGCGACCGCATGGTCGGCCCGATGGACTTCACCACCAACGACGAGTGCGGCCTGCTCGTCGAGGGCCACGAGCACCCGCCGATCATCCTCTGCCCGTGGCACCACCCCTACTACCAGCGCCTGTTCGAGCAGGACATCGGCATCGCCAAGGCGATGGACCTGTACATGTGGAGCCTGCACGTGACGGGCCGCGAGAAAGTGCACCCCGCGATCTGGGAGACGGCGGACAAGCTCGAGGCCGAGCACGGCATCGTGTGCCGCAGCTTCCGCAAGAAGGAACTGCAGGCGGAGGTCACGCGGTTCCTGGAGGTCTACAACTCCGCGTGGGAGCGCAACTGGGCGTTCGTGCCGCTGAACGAAGAGGAGGTCCGCCACTACGCCAAGGACCTCAAGCCCGTGCTCGACGAGAACTGGGCGATGGTGGCCGAAAAGAAGGACACCGGCGAGGTCGTGGGCGCGGCGCTGACGCTGCCGGACTTCAACCAGGTGCTCGGCAAGCTGAACGGACGGTTGCTGCCGTTCGGCTGGATCACAGCGCTGCGCGAGAAACCGAAGATCGACGCGGTGCGCGTGTTCGCGCTCGGCGTCAAGCCCGAGTATCAGCACACGGGCGTCGGCGCGCGCTTCTACCAGATGCACTTCGACGCCGCCGAACGTACCCCGCAGAAGGGCGGCGAGATGGGCTGGATCCTCGAGGTGAACAAGCCGATGAACCGCGCCATGGAAGGGATGGGCGGCGAGATCAAGCGTCGCTATCGCGTATACGAGCGCATGCTGGACTAGCGGTCTGAAGCGCTCTCTACACTTCGCGTCGTGAGCGATCCGCTTGAGCCAGATCCGGCCGCTGAGACTCACGCAGACGGTTCGATCGAAGACGAAGGGCAACTGCTGGACGCGCTGCCGGTCCTGTCAGGGCCGCCGCGAGTCGTCGAGGCGCCGAGCTTTCCGCAGGGCCTCGGGCATCGAGCGGCGGGCGGTCGCGATGATCCCCGCCGCACAGGCGGCCGCGGCTGCCGCGGGGGGATTCTTGGCGGGAGCCGCGATGCTCGGGCTCGTGCACCGCCGCCAGCGTCAGTCGAGCGCTCTGAGCGGTGGCCGGCGGGCGGGACGCGAGCTCGCCAGGCGCGGTTCGCGCGGGCGGGGACGAGGCGATGAGCTCCTGCAGATCGTCAGCAGCCGTACGCTGCTCGCTCGACGTGCACCTGCTCGGGCGCCCCGGCGCCGACGCCCAACGCTGAGAGGCGAGGGCGCTGAGCGAGCTGGTCGAGCTTCGCCGTGAGGTGACGCCCGCGGGCGCGTTTCGCCTGCCGCGCCGCAACGGGCATGGACGGCATGACGCGCCGGCGCGGCGAGCGTGCTCGAACGGCTGCTGCACCACGACGAGCAGCCGGTGCTCGTGCGCGTCGCGCAGACGGCCCCCGACGTGGTCCTGTTCGGCGCGTGGGCGCGCACGCGCGACGGCGGCCGAGTATGGGATCGAGCGGATGCGCTTCGCGCTCGGCGTGGACGACGACCTGCGCCCGTTCCTGCGCGAGTTCGCGCGCGACCCGCTGATCGGGCGCTCGGTGCAGCAGCGCGGCCGTGGCTGCGCGTGGGGCGCCGGCCGGAGCCGTTCGAGGCGCTCGCGTGGGCGATCTGCGAGCAGCTGATCGAGTACGAGCGCGCCGCCGCGATCCAGCGGCGCGTGCTCGGCGCCCTGGGTCGACGCTGGGTCGCGCGCGAGGGGCTCGGCAACGGCCTGCGCGACCTGCCCAGCGCGGCGGTGCTCGCCGCGACCGCACCCGCGCTGCTCCAATCGTTCGATCTCGCCGCGTGCAGGGCGCTGACGCTCGTGCGCGCCGCGCGCGAGGTGGCGCGCGGGCGCGTCGACCTGCACGACGGCGAGCACGAGCGCGGCTGGCGACGGCTGCGGGCGATCCCCGGCATCGGCACGTGGACGGTGGAGATGCTCGCGCTGCACGGGCAGGGCCGCTACGACCAGGTGCCCGGCTGGCGATCTGGGCCTGCTCAAGCTCGTCGGGCGCGCGCTCGGCGACGGCGACCCCAACGCCTACGCGCGAGGAGCATCAGGTGCGCGAGTTCTTCGCTCCCTACGGCCCCTGGGCGGGCCTGGCGGTCGCGCACATGTATGGCGGGTGAGCGACGCCTTCACGCCGGCGGCGTCGGTCGGAAGTCGGCTCCCGGTCTGCGGCCTCAGCCGGTGCGCCCGCCGCTGCGCGCGGGCGTCCTGTCGCGCTCGACGAGCAGCGCGAACGTGGGGCAGGCGCGCGCTGCGCGGATCGCGTGCTCGACCTGCGAGCCGTCTAGCGGCGTGCCGTCGAGGATCGGATAGCCCCACTCGTCGAGCGTGATCCGCTCGGGCAGCAGCTCGGCGCACATGCCGTGCGCCTCGCAGGCGATCGGGTTGACGCGCACGCGCTGGCTCATCGCCGGGCCGTCGTCTCGCGTCGTCGTCTGCTCGCTCACCGGCCGCGACGGCAGCGGCAGCTCCGCGGGCGCGCGCGCAGCCCTCGCAGGGCCCGTGGCGCGCGTGGTCGGCGAACTCGCTGTGGAACGCGTCGAGCGAGCTGAGGATCAGGTTGACGCGCGCCGTCGGGGTGGCCGCAGGCGCCGCGACGGGCTACGAGCGAGGCGAGACGCTCGACGCGTTCGCGCGGCACCGCTGGCGCCGGCGGTGCCGGCGGCGATCTCCTCGATGGTCTCCGGCCAGCGCGTCCAGCCCGTGCACGCACGGACCGCACTGGCGGGTGCTCTGTCCGGCCAGCCAGCGAGCGACGCGCGCCGTTTCCGCCACCGGGCAGGCGTGCTCGGAGAGCAGCAGCACGACGCCCGCGCCGAGCGTGGCGCCGTGGGGCGCGAGGTGCTTCGTTCGAGAGCGCGACGCCACGCAGTTGCTCGGCGCCGATCCACGTCCCCGCGTAGCCGCCGAGCGAGCGCTGCCGCGCAGCCGCGCGGTCGCGCCGCCGCCCGCGTCGATCAGCGATGCGAGCGACGCGCCGTGCTCGATCTCGTACACGCCCGGGTGCGCCGACGGGGCCGCGACAGCGTCACGAGCGTCGAGCCGGGCTGGGAGGGGGTGCCGAGCTGCGCGGAACCAGCGCCGCGCCGTGGCGGGCGATCAGCGCGACGTGCGCGAGCGTCTCGACGTTGTTGACGAGCGTGGGGCGCGTGCGCGACGCCCTGTTCGAACGGCATCGGCGGCGTGAACGTCGGCTTGGCGCGGGCCGCCGTTCAGGTAGTTGACGAGCGCCGACTCCTGGCCGGCGACGTAGTGGCCCGGCACGATCGCCAGCTCGAGCCGCGGGCCGGTGCGCCCGCGTCGCGCGCGCTCGCGTTCCTCGATCGCGCGCGCGACGCTCGTCGACGCTCGCCGCGGCGGACTCGCACGCCACACGATCACCTCATCCGCGTCCGACCGCTTCGGCGGCGATCACGGCGCCGTCGAGCACCAGGTGCGGGCAGCGTCTCGAGCAGCGTGCGGTCCTTGAGGCTCGCGGGCTCGCCCTCGGCGCCGTTGACGACGACGATCGCGCGACCGCGCGCGCCGGCGACCGCGCGCATCTTCGTCGCGGTCGGGAAGCCCGCGCCGCCGCGGCCGAGCAGCCCCGCACGCTCGACCTCGTCGATCAGCGCCTCGGCGTGGTCGCGCGCGCGCCGGCGCCGGCGCCGCGCAGCGGCGGCGCGGGTCCGTGGACCGCGAGGTGCTCGTCGAGGCTCATCGCCCCCTGCTCGTGGATTCCCGCCAGCAGGCGTGGCAGCGCGGGCGGCGTCGACCGGCGGGCCGATCGGCGGCGCTGGACCTCGGTCGTGGCGGTGGTGGGCGTGCGGGCTCATCGCCTGCTCCCGCTCGGAGCTGGAGGCGTGGGAGTGGCGGCAGCAGCGCGCTGGGCGTGCCCGAGCGCCGCGCCCATTCGGAGCCGAGCGGGCCGCTGGGAGCCACAGCACGAGGAACAGCGAGAACGCGCCCGCGCCGCCGAGCGCCGCGCCGCGGCCGCGCAGGTTCGCCGGCCAGCCGGCGAGCACGCGCGCGAGCACGGCCGCGAGCGACGACGAGCAGGCAGGCGATGCTGAGCGCCAGCAGCCACGTGGCCTTCACGTCGCTGCCGGTGCCGAAGCCGTGCAGCAGCGCGATCGGCCAGCTCGCGTAGGTGAGCCAGTGGACGCGCGCCAGCTGCGCGTAGCCCATGCGCTGGCGCAGCAGGCTCGTGATCGTCACGGCGAGCATCAGGTCGAAGGAGACCGCGCCGAGGCCGAGCCAGAACGGCCGGTAGGAGCCGGCGAACGGGATCGACCGCGTCGAGTCAGGGAGATCGGCGCGAAGCTGTCGAGCACCGAGGTGAGGATGTGCACCAGCGAGGAAGACCATCGCCAGCAGCGAGACGTTGCGGTGCAGCGAGTCGACGACGAAGCGCGGCCAGCGCGGCGTGCTCCAGCGCTCGCACGTCGACGACGCCGAGCGCGATCGCGAGCCGTCAGCAGCAGCAGCGCGACCGCGCCGGTGGAGCGCGTCAGGTACCAGTAGACGCTGGGTCCGCTGCGCGGCGAGCGAGGCTCATGCGCTGCCAAGCCTGCCGCACGGCGCTCGCTCGGCGCGGGCCAGCCGCCGACGCATCGTGACGCTGCGCCGTCGCGCGTCGACCAGGCGCGCCGGCAGTCGCCGGCTCGGCCAGCCACGCCGGCGCGTCCTCGCCGCGCACGAGCGCCGCGGTGGTGGCGATGTTCGCGTCGGCGCAGCTCGCCGCGGCGACGCTCACGGTGCGCCACGTGCTCGCGCACGGGCGCGCCCGGTGCGCGGGGTCGATGATGTGGTGCATCGTGCTGCCCGTCGTGGCTCCAGCGCCGCACGGCCGTGCTCGACGTCGCGAGGCCGCCGGAGTGGATCGCGATCGTCTGTCCGGGCGCGGAGCGTCGCTGCGGTGGTCGTCGGTCACGCGGATCTGCCAGCCGCCCGCCGGCGGCGGCGCCGGCGGTGGCGATGTCGCCGCCGATCGCTGACCAGCGCGCCGCAGCCGCCGCCGCGTCGGCGGCGGCGCGCGGCGGCGCGGTCGGCGGCCCATGCTTTGGCGGTCGCGCCGAGGTCGAGGCGATCGCCGGCGGGGACGCGGACCGTGCGCCGCTCGGCGGTCGAGCGACGACCGTGCGCCAGCCGCTGAGCACACGCTTGCGGTGATCGTCACGCTCGGGCGCCTCGGGCTCTCGCCGCGGGCGCGGCGAGCAGACGCCAGTCGCGGTCGTAGCCGGCGAGCTCGAGCGCGCGCCCGACCGTCGGGTCGACGTCGCCGTCGGTCAGCTCGGCGGCGCGCAGCGCCAGCTCGAGCGCCTCGCATGCAGCAGCGGGCCCACGCGCGACCGAGCGTCCGGCGCGCGCGTTCACGCGCGAGAGCTCCGAGTCCGCGCGGAAGCGGCTGCACGCGAGGTCGATCGCCGTCGAGCTCGCGCTCGACGGCCGCCCGCGCGTCCGCGAGTCCGCGCGGGTCGGTGACGCGCAGCACGACGCTCGTTCCGAGCGCCTCCCAGCTCGCGCTCGCGAGCGCTTCGGAGCGGCGGAGCGCTGGGCGATCGTCACGAGCCTCCCGAGACGACGGGGCCCGATTCTTCCGCCGGCACGGGCGCGGGCGCCGATTCGACCGGTTCGGGCGCGGCTTCCGGCGCTGGTTCCGGTTCGCGGCTCGCTTCCGGCGCGGGCGCCGATTCTTCGGCGGGCGCTGATTCCTGCGTTGGCGCGGATTCCTCGCGCGGGCGCTTCCTGGGTAGGCGGTTTCTTCCGACGTGGCGCTGCGGCGGCTGCGCGGGCGGCTGTTCAGCGCGCCGGTGGACGTGCCGCTGCGAGCGCTTGCTCGATTTGTGGTGAGCGGTCGCGCTCGTGCGCTTGGCGGCGCTCTTGCTCGATCTTGCCCGGGAAACGCGTTGGCGGCGACCTCGGAGAGCACGCCGGTGAGCACGACGCTGCCCGCGATCATCCAGCGGTTGATGCGGCTGAGCTGGCGCAGCGCCGCGTCGCGGGTGTGGGTGGTGTGAATCGCTCATGGCGGCTCAGTGCTCGTGTGGAACAGGTTGGAGCTGTGAATCCAGGGGCCGAACTCCGGGATCACGAGGATCGCGAGCACCACGCCGGCGACGAGCGCGCCGGCGAGCGCGAGCGTGCGCCCGGCGCGACCGGTCGACATCGCCGGTGAGCCGCGGCCGCCGGTGCGTAGTCGGCGCGCAGCGTCGCGGGCAGCTCGAGGAGGTGGCCGAGCACGTGCAGCGCGGTGAAGGCGAGCCACACGATGAAGCTCACCTTGTGGATCGGCAGCAGCGTGTCGCGCGAGGAGGGGCCGACGAACAGCAGGGCGACGCCGCTGGCGAACACGACCACTGTGGTCAGTACGACGATCGGCGCGAGCATGCGCAGCAGCGTCGGCGGAGGGCCCTTGCGCCGGTAGGCGCTGATCGTGCGGTGTAGTAGCGGGCGAAGCGGTAGCCGGTGCTGGCGAGCTTCAGCAGCACCGGCGGGATCAGCAGCATGCCCACGAACAGGTGCACCGACAGCAGTGGGCGCAGGCGCAGCAGTCGTCACGCCCGATCACTGCGAGCAGCACGATCAGCACCGCGCCGGTGGCTGCGGTCAGTCGCTCGTTGCCGGTCGTGCCGCCACCTGTCAGGCGCGCGCGCATGCGCCTCGTTCTGGGCGGGCGCGTCACATGGGTGCCGGTTGTGTGTCGGTCGATTGCCATCGAAGCAGTGTGTTCATATTGACTAAGGAACGGCTAACCCCTGGATGAGAAAGCTCATCGAATCGAATGGCAGGAAAAGCGACAGCGCCCGCGATGCCTATGCTTGAGCCATGGGAAACGCGACTGACGCCAACCCGCAGCGCGCGCAGGCCCCGCAGCCGGATGCGACCACGCCGGCGGATGGGGCTGCGGGGACGCAGACGACCGCCATCCTGCTGATCGAGGACGAGCCGGGGATCGTCGACTTCGTCAGTCGAGGCCTCGAGGCGGAGGGCTTCTCGGTACGAGGCGGCGCTCGATGGCGACGAGGGCGAGCGGCTTGCGCTGAAGGGCGAGCTTCGACGCGATCGTGCTCGATCTGATGCTGCCCGGGCGCAGCGGCCTGGAGATCCTGGAGTCGGTGCGCAAAGCGACGCCGAACGTTGCCCGTGATCGTGCTGACGGCGCGCGGCGAGGTGGAGGATCGCGTGGAGGGGCTCGAAGCCGGGGCGGTGGACTACCTCGTCAAGCCGTTCTCGATGGCCGAGCTGGTGGCGCGCGTGCGGGCGCAGCTGCGCGTCGATCGCGCAGGTGTCCGCGAGCACGCTGTCGGCGGAGGGCATCGAGGTCGATCTGCTGACTCGCAGGGTGCAGCGCGGCGGGCGCGTGGCGGCGCTGTCGACGACCGAGTTCGAGCTGCTCGTGTATCTCCTGCGCCATCACGGCAGGGTCGTCTCGCGTGAGCAGATCCTCAGTTCGGTGTGGGGCTACGAGCACGACCCGGCGACGAACGTGGTCGACGTCTACGTCGGCTACCTGCGCCGCAAGCTGGGCCAGCCAGGCGACCCGGCGCCGATCCGCACCGTGCGTGCCGTCGGCTATCGGCTCGGCGGCGCGCTGAGCGACATGCGCAAGACCTACGCGCGCCTGCGTCTCGACCGGCCTGCGCTGGCGCCTGGCCGGCTGGCTGGCGCTGGTGATGCTCGCTGTGCACGGCGCTCGCGTTCGTCGCCGTCTATCGCGGCACCGGCAGCCAGCTGCGCCATCAGATCGACCACGAGATCGGCGGCGACGCGAGCGAGCTGGCCGACAACCTCACCCTCGGGCGCCCCCGCACCCCGCGTGGCGTGGCCGCCGCGGCGGCCCGCTATGTCCGCGACCAGCCGTTCAGCGCCGGCTCGACGCTGCTGTTCGTGACCGTTCCCGGCGCTCGCACGAGCACCAACCGTCCCGAGCTGTTCGCGCACATGCCGCCCGACAACGGCGAGACGCGTCGCCGAGCAGGAAGCGGAGAACCGTCTCTCCGCGCGTCTGCTCGACGCGCACCGCAGGGCTACTCGACGGTGGCGCTCGCGGACGTCGGCGACCTGCGCCTGCTCAAGCGCGCGGTGCGCATCCGTGGTGGGCTGCACGCGACGATCGGCGTGGGCGAGCCGCTGGCGGCGGTCGCGCACGCCCAGCGCGGCGTCGCGCGCGCGTTCATCCTCGCGGGCCTGCTGGCGCTCGCGGGTGCGCTGCTGGCGTCCTATCTGATCGGCGCGCGCCTGTCGCGTCCGCTGCGGCGGATGGCCGCGGTGGCCGCGCGCGTCGATGCGGGCGATCTGCACCCGCGCATCCACGACACGGGCGGGCAGGGCGATGAGGTGAAGGTGCTGGCGGACGCCTTCAACCACATGCTCGACCGGCTGACCGACGCGTTCGCGGGGCAGCGCGCGTTCGTGGCCGACGCCTCGCACGAGCTGCGCACGCCGCTGACGGTGATCCGCGGCCAGCTCGAGGTGCTGGCCGCGCAGCGCGACCCCTCGGGCGAGGAGGTGCGCCGGGTGGAGCGCCTGGTGCAGGCCGAGATCGCGCGCATCAGCCGCCTGGTCGACGACCTGCTGCTGCTGGCGAAGACCGAGCAGACCGAGTTCCTGCAAGTCGAGCGGATCGATCTGGCGCGACTTCGTGCGCGAGCTGTGGGATGGGATGAGCCTGATCGCCGATCGCCGCTTCGAGCTCGACCCGGTGCCGGCGGGCATGCTGCGAGCCGATCCCGATCGGCTGGCGCAGGCGCTGCGCAACCTGCTCGGCAACGCGATCGACCACACCGCGCCCGGGCTACGGGCTCGTGCGGATGCGGGTGCGAAGGGCGCCCGGCGGGCGGCTGCGCTTCCTCGTCGAGGACGACGGACCGGGCATCCCCGTGGATCAGCGTGAGCGGGTCTTCCACCGCTTCCACCGCACCGACACGGCGCGCGATCGCGCTTCTGGCGGGACGGGCCTGGGGCTGGCGATCGTGCGTGCGATCGCCGACGCGCACGGCGGGCGGGTGACCGCGGCGAGCCTCGCCCGAGGGCGGCGCGTGCATCGAGCTCGAGCTGCCCGGCTTCACACCGTCGTGCGAGCCGAAGGCGGCGATGGCGTGAGGAGCTGCTCATGACGTCACCTAATCGCTGACGGGTAGGCGGTAGCGGCGCGTGCGCGAGTCCTGCTCGAGCAGGCCCACGGCCAGCAGCGTGGTCATGTAGCGGTGGGTCGTGCTGGCGCTCATGCCGAGGCGCTCGGCGATCTGTGTCACGGCGACGGTGCTGCCGTCGGGCGGGAAGCACGCCAGCACGAGCAGCCCGAGCAGAAGCGAGCGCGACAGGCGCGGACTGTCCGAGAGCGCTTCGAAGTCCGGCGTCGGCGCGCGACCGTCGGCGAGGCCGCGCATCAGGTCGGAGGCGAAGTCGCGTGTGGAGGCGCCGCGGATGATGCGGTCGACCTGCTTGCTCGTCAGCTCTATCGTGATTGCGCTGTCTGTCATCGCGGCCGGGTATCTGGCAGTCGCACGTGAGCCGGACGCCCGGTGGGCGTCCGGCTCACTCACTGGCGATACGAGAGCGGGCTCTGGACTTGGGTACGCATATGGACAGCGTTTTGATCCAGTGTCACGCAGGAGCGATGATGTCGACTGTGCGAATTGAGGACAAGGGGAAAGTCCAATACTTGAGTCTCAAGTAACTTTTGGGCTCGAAGCTGAGTTCAGGCGTCCAGAACCGTGCCCGCTAGCAGCCGGCCGGCGTCGCGGCGCAGTCGCAGGACCATCATCGTGGGCGTCGCGAGCGCGCCCATCGAGCTGAGAACCTCGCTCGCAGCCGGCTCCGCGCTCGGCGTCAGGGCGCCCGGCGCCGTCAGGTAGTGGCTGCTCATGGCCGCGAGGATCATCGCGTGCTGGAGGCCGTGGGGAATCGTCTCGGTCGCCCGCATCGCACGGGCCGCGATCGAGCCGAGACGCAGGCTCCCTTCCTCGACCGACGCGTAGTGGTCGACGAGGCTGTGATGGCCGGCCTCACGATCGGCGGCTCGGTCGATCAGGCTGTCGAGCAGCTGGTTGAGAGCGCCGATCCAGGGAAAGTAGGCGCTGTCGACCGCGGCAGTCTCGCTCGCGTCGAGGGTGGGCTGCGCGGCGGCGGCGAAGAGGGGCAGGACCGTGAGCGAGGACGCGGCCGCGGCCGCGGTCTCCCACCAACGCAAGCCGCTGCCCTCGGGGGTGAGGGTGGAGGCCCACCTGGCGAGCGCACGGGTCCCTCGGGGATCATGGTTGAGGCTCTGATAGGCGACCATGCGTCGCGCGGCGCGCAGCGCGGCAGCTTCCACGGTGGCGTAGGACGGCAGCTCGTCGAGCGCCTCGCGGCATGCGTCGACGAGTCCTCTGATGTAGCCGTCGTCGCGGTAGTGGGAGTGGAACTTGTAGTAATCGGGATGCTCGCCGCGCGGATTCAGCGCCGCGAGCAGCGCCAGGTGAAGACGCTGGCCGTTGGCGAAGGGGTTCTCGCTCGGCTCCTCCGCCAGCGAGTCGACGTATTCGTAGGTGATCTGGAAAGCGAGGCTCGCGCGTACGACGCGTCCACGCAGAGAGCGAGGGGCGAGCACGGCGAACGCCGCGGCGCCGTCCAGGTTGTCGCGTCCGGCGCTTTGGGTGAGCAGCGCTTGGCGTCGGAGCGTCGGATCGGAGATGCGCAGCGCCTGGCCACGCCAGTGGCGCTGTTCTCGCTTGACCTGGGGAAATATGCCGATCCAGTACCTGGCGGCAGCGCCCGAAAACGCTTTGGCCAGCGCTAATCGATCCCGACAGTAACCAGCCACATGAACAGTTTCGGCCTATCGGATCGCTTACTACAGATTTACTCCTGCAGACTCGTACGCGCCGGTGCGCGCGCCGCCGCCAGCCCCGGTATCGCGATCACGGCCAAGGCGATCGCCCCGAGCGACGCGAGCGTGATCGACACTTCTTTCATGTCAACCGCGAACGGAGCGGGGGAGCCTGTCGTCAACCGCAGCCAGCGGCTCGCGAGCGCGTGGCCGTAGATGCCCGTGGCGGCGCCGATGGCGCAACCCACGACGAGCACGATCGTGCTCTCGAGCAGGATCGCTCGCCACAGCTGCTTGGTGTCATAGCCCTGGATCTTCAGCGACGCGAGACGCGCGCGGCGCTGCCAGATGGCGGCGCTCAACGCCGAGGCCACCGCCAGCGCGGCGGCCACCAGCAGCAGGGTTGAGATCTCGCTGAGAGCCTCGAGGCCCTGACGGGAGGCGCGCGCGTATTCGGCGCGACGTTCGGGGAAGCTCTGGACGGTCAGGCCGGGACGGTTTCCGAGCGCCGACGAGACGACCAGCTTGGCGGTCTCGCTGGAGACGCCAGGCTGGAAGTTGACCTCGATCCCCGTGGGATCTTCGCCGTTCCAGTAGCGCCGGTAGTCCTCCGCATTCACTATCAACCCGCCGGGAGGCCAGCCGAGGTTGGTGGTGATCGCGGCCACTCGCAAATGCGCTTGACCCGTGGGGGTGGGCAGCGAGAAGGGGCGGCCCACGACGAGGCGGTGTTCGCGGGCGAAACCGTCCGGCACCGTCGCCCATCCCGTCTGGCGCAGCAGTCGGGTGGCGTTCGCGAGGCTCCCGTCCACCAGTTGGCTGGCCGGTATCGGAGTGCCGTCGGCGGGAGAGCGCGCGATGATCCACAGACGACGAGATCCCACGTCGAGGAAGCCGCCGTGATAGGCGCGCACCGATGCGACGCCCGCGGCCCGCGCGATCGCTGCGGTGGCGCCTTCTTCGCGGAAGCTGTTCGTGATCCCGGGGTCGTTTCCGCCGGTCGTCACCCACACGTCCGCCGAATGGAGATATTCGCCGAAGTTGACGTCCAGGCCGCGGACGAGATCCCCGCGAGCGCCCCCGATCGCGACGCCTCCGTAGACCGCGAGCGCCGCGATTCCCGCGAGCGCCACGGACCGGGTGGTGATCGCACGCAACTCCGAGACGACCACGATCAGAGCGCTACTGTGAGCGCGTTCGCCGACCCAGCGCAACGCCCAGGCCACGATCGCGAACGCGGCGGGGAGCACGCACAGCGTCGTCACCGCAAGCGCCACGCCGCCGAAGACGGTCAGGCTCGATTCGACCAGCACCAAGAGCGTGATGAGGATCGCAAGGCCCACGCCGGCGAGCGCGAGCTTCACCGCGGTCCGTCGTGTCAGCACCTCGTTGGCCCCGGAGCGCTCGCGAAAGGCCGCGTCCGTGGGGCGGTTGGGGCGCAGGTCGAAGACGGGAGAGAGCGAGGCGAGCATCGTCGCGAGCACACCGCAGCCGAGGGCCAGCAGCACCGTCTTGGGCCCCAGTACCTCCTGGTTGCCGATCGGAAACGCGGTGGTGAGGTATGTGGGGATGCTGTGGAAGAAGGCATGCGCGAGCAGGTCGCCGAGCAGCACGCCGGCCGCCGAGGCGATGATGCCGAGGACGATCGCCTGGAAGCCGAGCAGCACGAGGATCTGGCGCCAGTCATAGCCCTGCATGCGCAGATCGGCCACGAAGCGCCGACGCTCCGGCACGGTGAGCAGCATCGCGTTGAGGGCGAGCAGGAAGCCGACCATCACGCTGATGGCGGCGAACAGCGACGTGGACTGGTCGTTGGGCTTGGCGGCCTGGTTGAGTAGCCGCAGTTCGTTGTCGGCCGGGAGCACGTCCAGCCGCCCGCCCGCGAGCGCGCGCAGCTCGCCCGTGAGCAGCCGATCGGCGCCGTGGATTGGCTCGTAGTAGATCTGCGTCACCCTCCCCTTCAGCCCTGTGAGTCGCTGCGCGGACTGCAGCGGCGCGACCGCGATCGGGCTGGAGGCGAGCGCGCCGAAGCGCGAGTCGCCGAGCACCGCTCCGACCCTGATATAGCGCGCGGAACCGCGCGCGAGGACGGTCACGCGAGTGCCCACCGCAGCGCCAGTGGCCGCGGCGACGCTCGCCGGAAGGACCAGCCCGCCGGCGACGCGCACGCCCGCTTGGCTGACACTGCGCGTGCTGAAGCCGCCCAGCAGCGTAACCGCCGGCGTGACGCCCAGCAGCTGCACCGATTGGCGTCCGCGCGGACCCACGATCGCGACGTTCTGGCGCAGCACGGGCGCGGCGACCTTCACGCCGGCGAGGCGTTGACTCGCGCTCACGACACTCATGTCGAACCCGCTGGATGAGCGTGCGGCGAGCTGCACGCGGGCCGAGCCGACGACTTGATGGATCAATTCGGCGGCCGAGCTCGTCAAGCTGGTGTTGGCGACGAGCACGCCCAGCACCAGGGCGACGCCGATCGCGATGCCGCTCGCGGCGAGCATCTCCTGCACGGCGTGCGAGCGCAACCGCACGCGGTACAGATGGACCAGCATGCTGAGGCGAACCCCGGCGATGCGGGCGCGTGGACGCTCGCTCACGGGGAGGTCGCTGCCAGCTCTGAGTCCATTCCGTCGATCAGGTGTCCGTCGCGAAGCGTGTACACGCGGTCGACGAACCGTGTGGCTTCGAGGTCGTGCGTGACGAGCACTCCGGGGATTTCGCGTTCATGGCAGACGTCGCGCATCAGCCCAAGTATCTCCTGGCTGCGCACGGAGTCGAGGTTGCCCGTCGGCTCATCCGCGAGCAGCAGGCGCGGATCGCTCACCAGCGCGCGCGCGATCGCGACCCGCTGACGCTCGCCCATCGACAGCTGCTCGGGCGTGTGCTCGGCGCGTGCCGCCAGCCCCACTCGCTCCAGCCAGGGCAGCGCCTGTCCGCGCGCCTCGCGCAACGTGAACCCGCTGCCGGTGAGCTTGATCGTGGCGTTGTCGAGCGCTGAGGTGTGGGGCATGAGGTGAAATGACTGAAAGACGAAGCCGACGTCCTGGCGGCGATAGCGAGCGCTGTCGCGCTCGGACAGCGCGCCGACGTTCTGCCCGTCGAAGAGCACGCTGCCGTCGTCGGGCGAGGTGAGTCCGGCGGCGAGCATCAGCAGGGTCGTCTTGCCCGACCCGCTGGGACCGTACAGCGCCACGAACTCGCCGCTGGAGACCGACAGCGACACCCGGTTCACGGCCGTGACGGTCTCCACGGTGGTGGTGTAGCGCTTGCTGACCTCGCGCAGTTCGAGGGTGCTCACGATCCGGACAGCTCCGCGCGAGCGAGCCCGCGCCCTGGGAAGCGTGCGAGCATGCCGTGCTCGTCGGTCGAGCACAGCTCGCCTTCGGAGATCGACATGAGCACGTCGAAGCCGCTCAGCGCAGCCATTTCCTCGGAGGCGACGAACAGCGCCATGCCACGCTGCTGAGCGACGGAGCGCAGCAGCTCGTGGAACCTGCTGCGATCGCCGGGGCTGGGCATCGCGGCGGGTTCGTCGAGCACGAGCAGTCGCGGCTCGCGCGCGAGCGCTCGCGCGAGCATCGCGCGAGCGCGTTCGGTCAGCGACAGCGACGCGGTCATCTGCTCCGCGGCGCGCGTGTCGATGCCGACGTGGTCGAGGATGCGAAGCGCCTTCTGTCTGGCTTCGCGCATCGTCAGGCCCTGACTGCCGAGCGAGGTGGCGACGTGGTCGACGATGCTCTCGCCGGGGTTTGCCCGCCAGTCCTCGGCGCACATGAACGCGATCGCCCCGCGCAGCAGCCGCCCGCGTTCGCCGGAGGTCATCTGCGCCATGTCGCGCCCGCAGAAGCTGACCGACCCCGAGTCCGGGAGGGCGACCCCGGCGGCCATCCGCAGGAGCGTCGACTTGCCTGAGCGCCTCGGGCCGTAGACGCCCACCGAGGTGTCCGCGTCGATGTCGAGGGTGACACGGTCGAGGACCAGGATCTCCCGTCCACCGTCGGGGTAGCGCTTGGTCACGTTCAGGAATGAGAGCAGCGGCGTCATCGCACCGTCGACGCTATCCGTCGTGTTCCAAGAACTCGTTGATCCTCTGTCGCGTGCGCGCAGACCAGTCCACTTCGGTCTGCAGCTGTGCGTACACGGCGTCGCGCGTGCACTCCATGCACAGCGCCGCCCACGAGCGCGCCTGGAAGTCAGACGGGCTGACGAGCTGCGCGAGCACGAGGCACTCGCGCTCGTAGGCGCGCAGCGCGACCAGCAGACGTGGCGCGTCCTCCGCGCGTGCCACCGACAGCTTGGCCTGCAGGCCAAGGCGCACGGGCTCGCGCGGCAGCAGGGTCTCCATCCACATCGTCAGCGCTTCGGAGGTCTCCGCTGTGGGGTGGTAGACGAGATGCGTGCGTCGCTGGTTGCCGCGCTTGGGCTCGTCGCGGGCGCTGGCGAGTCCCGTGCGCTCGAGCTGCTCCAGTAGCCGGTAGACGTCGTTGGTGTCCACGCGCCAGGTCTCGCCGAGGCGCGCGGCCAGCCGGTTGGCGAGATCGCCCCCGTGGCCGGGACGTTCGAGCAGCAGCCCGAGCAGCGCGCCGCGCAGTGGCGTCGACGCTCCTCGCATCCATCTGGTCTTCTCTGGACTAACGCTCGCCATCGCTCCTCATCTCCGCCGAGTGATGAGTGCAAGATACATCACCGGCCCACGTCCTACAGAACTGTTCCGACAGACTGTCGGCCCGTGAGCCGCCCGAAGGTGCGAACAGGGCCGGGTCTCGCGCGCGACGATCTCCGCGTGCGCCATATTGAGGCGATGCGTCATACCGCGCCTAGCCGCTTGACGGCACCGTGTGTGTACTACAGCCACCCCGCGTGCCTGGAGCACGACCCGCGCGTGCACTCGCCCGGGCATCCCGACACGCCCGAGCGTCTGATCGCTCTCGAGCGGGCGCTCGCGGAACGGGACTGGTTGGGGTGGGAGCGGCGGGAGGCGCCTGCGGCGAGCGTCGAGCAGCTGGAGCTGGTGCACACCGCGCGCCACGTGCGGGGGATCATGGATCTGTGCGCGGCGGGCGGTGGCGCGATCGACCCGGACACGTTCGTCGGCGAGCCGTCGTTTCGCGCCGCGCTGCACGCCGCCGGCGGCGCGTGCGAGATGACGCGGGCGCTGTTGGCGGGAGAGGCGCGCGTGGGGTTCTGCGGGGTCAGGCCGTCGGGCCACCACGCGGAGCGCGACCGCGCGATGGGCTTCTGCCTGTTCGACAACGTCGCGGTGGCGGCGGCGTGGGCGATCGCGGAGCTGGGGCTGCGCAGGGTGTTCGTGCTCGACTGGGACGTGCACCACGGCAACGGCACGGCGGAGATATTCCGCTCGCGCGCGGACGTGCTGTTCGCGAGCATCCACGAGCAGGGGCTGTATCCGGGCACGGGCGCGCGCGGGGACACGGGCTCCGGCGAGGGCCGCGGCTGCACGCTCAACCTGCCCGTGCCCGCGGGTTCGCGCGAGCCGTTGTGGCTGGAGCTGCTCGAACGCAGGATCCTGCCGGCGGCGGTGGCGTTCGAGCCGCAGCTGGTGCTCGTCTCCGCTGGCTTCGACGCGCACGCGCAGGATCCGCTGGCGCACTGCGAGCTGCGCACGGAGTCGTTTCCGCGGATGGCGCTGCTGGTGCGCGAGATGGCCGACGCGGCGGGCATTCCTCTGGGCCTGGTGCTGGAGGGCGGCTACAACTGGCCCGTGCTGGCGGAGTGCGTCTGCGCGACGCTCCAGGCGTTGGCGGGCGGGGCGGCGGCGGAGCACGCGGATCAGTCTCCGTAGGTCCGCCTGATCGTCTCGACTTCCGGCATGGCGTGCATGAACGCGTCGAGCAGCTCGGGGTCGAAGTGCGTGCCGCGCTCGGCCTCCATCGTCTCGCGCGCGAGGCTGATGGGAAACGCGGGGCGATACACGCGGTCGGAGGTGAGCGCGTCGAACACGTCTGCGATCGCCGCGATGCGCCCCTCGGCCGGTATCGCCTCGCCGGCGAGGTGGCGCGGGTAACCCCCGCCGTCCCAGCGCTCGTGGTGGGAGAGCGCGATCTGCGCGCCCATCTGCACGACGTCGGAGGTCGAGCCGGTGAGCATCTCGTGCCCGATTTCCGCGTGGGTCTTGATGACCTCGAACTCCGCCTCGGTGAGCTTGCCCTGCTTGCGCAGGATGCTGTCGGGGATGGCGACCTTGCCGACGTCGTGCAGCTGACTGGCCAGGCGCACGATCTCGCGGTGGCGCTCGGGCAGGCCGAGCTCGCACGCGAGGATCTCGCAGTAGGAGCTCATGCGCTGGAGGTGGTGGCCGGTCTCCTCGTCGCGAAACTCCACCAGGCGCGCGAGGCGCAGGATCGTCTCGGCCTGGGAGACCCACACCTGGTTCTCCGACAGGCGCAGCTCCTGCAGCGCGTCCTCGAGCTTGTGGCTCGAGTCCTGCACGGCGCTCTCGAGGCTGCGCACCAGCTGCTGACGGTCGCGCTCGCTGCGGCGACGGTGCAGGGCATTGGCGACGTTGATGAGCAGCTCCCCGGATCTGACGGGCTTGACCATGTAGCCGTAGGCGCCGTGTTCGATCGCGGTCATGGCGAGCTGCGGGTCGTCCTCGCCGGTGACCATCACGACGGCTGTGGAGGGGAACGAGGAGCGGATGTGGCTGAGCAGCTCCATGCCCGACTCTCCGGGCATGCGCACGTCGAGCAGGACCAGAGAGTAGGTGTCCTGCGCGAGGCGCTCGCGCGCGTCGGCCGCATTGCCGGCCCCGTCGCAGGCGTAGCCCCCGTCCCTCACGACGCGCTCCGCCCAGCGTTGCAGCGGCACGTCGTCATCCACGATCAGCAGTTCAGGCACCAGTGCCTCCTCGAGCCTGTACCCCAGCCTGACTCGCATCCTCAGACTGGCTGAACAGTCAGTATAGGCAGACTACGTAAAAACTCCCTATTTAGATCAATCAGATCCCCTGACCGGGCAGGAACTCGTTGGTGAACGGCGGCAGCGCTTCGTTGGGGTTGTGCTTCAACAGCCCATGGGAGAACATCCAGTTGCCGAACGTGGCCCACTCGCTGGGCTGCTGCCAGCCGTAGGGGTCGCTGGCCTTGGCGGGCTGCGTGGCGGGCAGCGTCTGCTGGATCGAGGCGAGCTGCAGCTTCGCTTCCAGCGACGGGTTGGCCTTCACGAGCAGCGCGGCGGCTGCGGTGGGGTTGGCGCGCACCGCGTGCTGGCCCTGGGTGAGCGCCTGCAGGAACGCGCGCAGATCCTGCCCGCGCGTGCGGGCCTCGCCTTCGCGCACCACGAGCACCAGCTCGTCGTAGACGGGTACGCCCGCCCTGTCCACGGGGATGACGACGGGATGCTTGTGCAGCATGCTCAGTTGGATCGCCTCGTAGTTCCAGAATCCGCCGAGCGTTGCGTCGACCTTCCCCGACAGCATCGCCGGCACGAGGTCGAAGCCGACGTTGACTTCGCGCACGCTGCCCGCGGGCACGCCGGCGTGCGCGAGCGCGGTGCGCAGCTCGGCCGCCTGGTAGGCGATGCCGGCCGTGCCGACGGTCTTGCCCGCTAGCGCGGCGACGCTCGCGACGTGCTTGCCTGGCAGGGCGATGATGGAGGTGAGCGGGCGCTGCACGAGCGCGCCGATCGACACGAGCTTCAGGCCCTCGTCGCGCGCGAGCATCAGCTCGGGCTCATACGAGATCGCCATGTCGACCTTCCCTGCGGCGAGCAGCTTCAGCGGTTCGGCCGTTTCGGCGGGCGCCTGCGGCTTGACGTCGAGGCCGACCTTGCGAAACTCGCCGTTTGCGATCGCCGCATACAGCGGCGCGTGGTCGGCGTTGGGGAAGAAGTCGAGCATCACGCTGAACGGCTTGGTGGCGGGCGCCGAGAGGGCGTCCTGCTTGCTCCCGCACGCTCCCAGCGCGAACGCGCAGGCGGCGAGGGCGCTCGCGGCGAGCAGCAGGCGGGTGCGGGCGGCGCGGCGGCGGGGCACTCGGGGCGCTGAGTCGGTCAAAGCGTGTCTCCTCGGGGTTGGATGCTCCAGGGGGCGAGCGTGCGCTCGGCGAGCGCGAGCGCGTAAAAGCAGGCGATGGCGAACACGAACAGCATCGCCGTGCCAGCGTATGCACGCGGCGTCTGCAGGCCCACGTCGGTGATGATCTCGCGTCCGAGCCCTGGATAGGCGCCGGTCGTGGGCGTGGTGGTCTCGGCGATGAACGCGCCGATCACGCCGACAGCGAGCGCGATGCGCGCTCCGCTGAGCGCGGCGGGCAGCGCGGCGGGCAGCTCGGCGAAGCGAAACGCCTGCCAGCGCGACGCGTCGAGCGTGCGCAGCAGCTTGGGCTGGTCGGCGTCCACGGCGGCGAGCGCGTCGACGGTGGTGACGAGCACGGGGAAGAAGCAGATCAGAGCGATCACGACGAGCTTGGGGAAGATGCCGAACCCCCACCAGAACACGAGCAGCACGCCGATCACGGGAATCGGGATGGCCTGCGAGCCGACGGCGAGCGGGTACACGGCGCGGCGCAAGAGCGGCGAGAGGTGGATGGCGACGGCGAGCGCGAAGCCGCCGGCGAGCGCGAGCCCCAGACCGAGCACGACCTCCTCGGCGCGTGACGGCGAAGTTGCGCCACAGCAGCCCCGCGCTGTCCCACAGCGGCTGCTGCGACGGCGTGCGGCGCGGGCAGCAGGTAGGGCTGCACGCCCGCGAGCTCCACGTACAGCTCCCACGCGCCGAGCAGCACGGCGGCGAGCGCGAACGCGGGCGCCAGGCGCGCGGCGCGGCGCTTCACGCGCGGGCTCCCATGGCGAGCGCGTCGAGCGCCCGCTCGCGCAGCGCGATCACGTCCGCGTCGGTGCGGGCGCGCGGGCGCGGGATCTCGACGTCGAACTGCGCGACCACGCTGCCGGGGCGGGGCGAGAGCACGACGACGCGGTCGGCGAGCAGGATCGCCTCCTCGACGTCGTGGGTGACGAGCACGACGGTGCGCGGCTCGCGCGGCGAGCGTGCGCGCGAGCCACTCCTGCATCTCCGCGCGCGTGATCGCGTCGAGCGCGCCGAACGGCTCGTCGAGGCACAGCACGGGCTTGCCCGAGAGCAGCGTGCGCAGGAACGCGACGCGCTGGCGCATGCCGCCGGAGAGCTCGTGCGGCCGGGCGCGCTCGAAGCCGTCGAGGCCGAGCTCGGCGAACAGGGAGCGCGCGCGCATGCGCGCCTGCGCGCGCGAGTGGCCCGCGATGCGCAGCGCGAGCGCAGCGTTGTCGAGCGCGCTGAGCCACGGCAGCAGCAGGTCGCGCTGGGGCATCAGCACCGCGGGCGGGCATGCGAGCGAGCCGGCCTGCGGGCTTCGCAGGCCGCAGACCAGCTCGAGCAGCGTGCTCTTGCCGCAGCCGCTCGGGCCGACGACGGCGAGCAGCTCGCCGCGCGCGGCGCGCAGGGAGAGGCCGGCGAGCGCCTGCACGTCGGGGCTCCGGTCGCTGGCGGTAGGCGAAGCCGACGTCCTCGAGCAGGACGTCCTCGCGCGCGCCGATCCCGGTCCGCTCGGCGGAGGTGGGGCGGGACTGCAGATCGGTCGGCACGTCGCTCCCTTCGCGGGCATTACCCCACAGGTTCGAAGGGTCGGCGCCGGGGGAGCCTTGGCTCCCGTGCGCCATCTCAGCCGGCCTTCCCGCCAGCACCCCTGGTGTCTTTGCTGCTTGCGTCGATGCTAGCGCGGCGCCGCGACGACGGGGCGCGTCAGCGCGCGCACGAAGTCCTCGAGCTGGGCGGTGGTCCAGCACTCGAAGGCGGTGCAGTGCTGCTCGTAGGCGGAGATCACCGAGTCGCCGTAGTTCCAGTACAGGCGCGGCTCGGGGTTGAGCCAGAACGTGCGCCCGGCGCGCGCGGCGATCTGGGCGAAGATGTCGGCGCGCGGGTCGCGCCCGTTGGTGCGCGCGTCGCCGAGCACGATCACGGTGGCGCGCGGGTGCAGGTCGTCCTCGACCTGGACGAGGAACTCCGACCACACGCGCCCGTAGTCGGTGTAGCCGGAGATGTCGGCGACGCCCGCGTCGCCGGAGATCTTCTCGCTGACGGCCTTGAAGTTGCGCTCGTGTTCGAAGATGTCGGTGACCTCGGAGATGCGCTCGATGAACACGAACGAGCGCATCTTGCGGAACGTGTCGTGCAGCGCGTGCAGCACCGACAGGAAGAACACCGACGCCGAGGTGACGCTGGTGGAGACGTCGCAGAGGACGTAGATCTCGGGCCGTTTGGGGCGGCGGGGGCGGTACTTGAGCACGACCGGCACGCCGCCGGTCTGAAGCGAGGCGCGCATCGTGCGCCGCACGTCGACGTGCGCGTGGCGGCGGTGGCCGCGCGCCTGCAGGCCCTGCGTGGCCAGGCGGCGGCGCAGCTGCGCGACGACGCGGTGCACGGCGGCGAGGTCGGCGAGCGGGCCGGAGGGCAGCGCGCGGTCGAGTTCGCCGAGCGGCCGCGCGGGCGGCAGGTTGCCGGTGCGCTCGATCTGCGCGCGCTCCAGCTCGCGGCGCAGCAGCGCCTCGAAGCGGCGCAGCGCGTCGCGCGGCAGGCCGTCGCGGCGCGGGTCCTCGGGGGCAGCTCGGGCTGGGGCTCGGCGCGCAGGCCGAGCGCACGGCGGATGCGCTGCACGTCGACGCCGATCACGCCGGAGCCCTCCTGGCGGCGGGCGAACGCGGCGATCGCCATGCGCGCGAGGTCGCGCATGGTGCCCTCCGCGCCGTCGCGCAGCGCGGCGGCGATCTGGCTGCGCAGCGCGTCCAGCTCATCCTCGGAGAGCTCGCCGAGCGCGGAGGCGAGGTCCTCCTCGCGGATGCCCTCGCGTGAGGCGGCGAGCTCGACGGCGCGGAAGAAGAAGCGGTCGAACACGAGCTCGAACACGCGCCGGTCCTCCTGGCTCTTGGCGAGCGTGGCGGCGAGCGCCTCGCGGAAGTCCTCCTGTTGGGTCCAGTGGATCTCGCGCAGCACCTCGAACGCGTCGAGCAGCTCGGAGGTGCCGACGGCGACGCCTTCGCGGCGCAGCTCCTCGCCCAGCTCGAGGATCCGGGCCGGCAGTCCCTCAGGCGACATGCGGCGCCGGCCCGGTCGCGGCTGGCGAGCCGAGCTTCAGGCCGACGCGGTCGGCGACCACGTCCATGTCGGTGCGGTGCTTGACGATCACGGACATCGTCTCGATGAACGTGTCGGCGTCGATGTCCTTGACGCCGAGCAGCAGCAGCGCGCGCGCCCAGTCGATCGACTCGGCGATCGACGGCGGCTTCTTGAGGTCGAGGTCGCGCACCATGCCGATCACCTCGACGAGCCTCCGTGCGACGGTCTCGGACAGCTCGGGCGCGTGCAGTCGGACGATCTCGAGCTCGTGCTCGAGCTCGGGGTAGTCGAGCCACAGGTACAGGCAGCGGCGCTTGAGCGCCTCGGTGAGCTCGCGCGAGTTGTTCGACGTGAGCAGCACGATCGGGTGCGTGCGCGACTCCACGCGCCCGAGCTCGGGGATCGAGATCTGGAAGTCGGAGAGCACCTCCAGCAGCATCGCCTCGAACTCCTGGTCGGTCTTGTCGATCTCGTCGATCAGCAGCACGACCGGCTGCTCGGAGGCGATCGCCGTCATCAGCGGGCGCGCGAGCAGGAACTCCTCGCCGAAGATGTCCTCCTGCACGGCGTCCCAGCCGGTGTCGGTGGCCTCGGCCTGGATGCGCAGCAGCTGCTTGCGGTAGTTCCACTCGTACAGCGCCTTGGCCTCGTCGAGGCCCTCGTAGCACTGCAGGCGCACGAGCTCGCGCCCGAGGTGGTGCGCGAGCGCCTTGGCGAGCTCGGTCTTGCCGACGCCGGCGGGACCCTCGACGAGCACGGGCTTGCCGAGCTTGGTGGCGAGGAACGACACGAGCGCGGTGGACTCGCCGGGCAGGTAGCCGACCGCGCGCAGGCCCGCGGCCAGCTCTGCGACGGAGGATGGCGCCGGGGGCGGTGGGGCGGGCATCGTCGGCGCAATGATAGGCGCCGGTGGCGTCGCCGGGCCCGGAGCGGGTGATCGGCTGCGGTTACTCCGCCGGCGTGGAGGGCGGTGTCCTCGAAGGACAGCTGCTCGGGCGTGCCGGACGGCGCGGGGGGGTAGGCGGCGCGCGGTGAGCGATGGCCTACGGGCGGGAGTGGGCTTGCGCGCGCCCGCGGGCGGTGCTGCGGGCGCGGGCGGGGAGGGGTCCTCCCGAAGGGCGCTGGTTCGGGCGGCGAGCACGTGGGTGTCTGGATCGACGGGCAGGTCGATGTCGAGCGAGAGTGCGTGGGCGCGGGTCGCGGCGCGAGCGCAGTCGCGGGGGCTCGGGCCGTTCGCCGGCGCGCATCCGCCAGCCGGCGTAGGCGAGGCATGCCGGCGGCGACGAACGCGAGGAAGAAGCCCCACTCGATCCCGACGGGGTAGCCGTCGCCGGCGGGGCGGCTGAAGACGCGGTAGAAGATCAGCAGCGCCGGCCCAGCCGCCGGCGACCAGCACGATCGTGCCGTCGCCGCCGGGCAGCTGGAAGTCGCGCCCCTCGGCGCGCGCGAACAGCATCGCGACGACCCCGGCGGCGACGAGGAAGATGGCGGCCTCGACGAACGACACGTCGCCGAAGGCGTTGATGTTGTGCGAGTAGATGGCCTTGGTCTTGACGTTGAGGCTCTGCAGGCCGTACCAGGGGAAGAACATCGTCACGAGCAGCGCGAGGGCGGCCAATGCGGCGAGGCGCTGCTCGGCCGCCAGTGCGCGCCAGGCGTGGGCGAGGCGCGTCGACCGATAGGCGTGTGGTTGAGATGGCGCGGATCACTGGCGCCTAGTCTAGGCCCGGCGCGGCGGCTACCTGTGGCGCGAGACGACGATCGTGCCGGTGGCCGTGGCGAAGTTGCCCGCGAGGTCGGTCGCGGTGAGGGTGACCGTGAACGCCGCCGCCCTTGGCGGGCGTCACCCACAGCAGCCGCGGCTTGCCGCCCTCCACCGTCGCGCTGTTGCTCCAGACGACCCGCGATCCCTTGCGCACCGTCAAGGCGACGGTCGAGATCTTCGACAGCGAGATCTGCACGCCCGCGCGCGTCCCGCCGCGCAGCTTCGTCGTGAGCAGCGCGATCACCGGCGGCGTGTTCAGGTCGGCGTTGAAGCGCTGCGCGGTCGTGCAGTAGATCTCATCGCCGCGATCGGGGCGCTCGGCGGTGTCGTCGCGGCCGGTGTCGTGGCTGCCGCCGCGCTGGCGCTTGCCCCGCCGGTGTTGGACGCGCCCCCGGCAGGCGGCGGCGCTGACCCGGATCCGGCGTGGCGCTCGGCGGCGCGCCTCCGCCCGAGCCGGCCCCCGCGATCGGCGCCCCTTTGCGCGTCGCGTTCGCACAGGTGCTGCAGGAATTCGGTCAGCAGTTCGTGGTAGTTGAGGTTCGATTCGCCGAACTGGTCATACAGCGACCAGGCGCCCGTGTCGTAGTGGGGCACCTCGCGCGCGCGCCTCCGCGTCGCCGGCTTCGAACAGCGACAGTCCGAGCGGGTCCTGCGTGATCGACGTGTAGTCGTAGAGCCCGACGAGCGACTGGATGAAGCCGTTGAGGATCCGGTCGCTGGGCGCGTAGGTGTACTCGGCGTAGAGCGCGCCGGCTGGCGTCGCCACGCGCACGCCCTGGGCGGCGGAGTCTGGAAGATCGCCGAGCGCCTGCTGGGCGGCGGTCAGGAAGGCGGGTTCCTTGAAGCGCGAGTAGGCGCGCGCGAGCACCTGCAGCGCGGTGCCCTGGGAGAGCCCGCTCGTCCACGGCGGCGCGCCGCCGTCGAAGTGGAACAGGTACTCCCAGGCGATGCCGCCGGCGCGCTGCGTCGCGAGCGGGATGACTTCGCCGAGCGAGCTGGCGCAGGTTGGCGTTTTCGTGGCCGGAGAGGAAGTAGCCGTTGCCCTCGCCGAACGTGGCGAGCCACTGGATCTCGATGCCCTGGCCGGGGTAGTACTCCCAGACGAGCTTGCTGGCGGGGAAGCTGACCCGCTCGCCGCTGGAGAGCAGCGGTTCGGTCGTCCACCACTGCGCGGTTGCGTTCGAGCGTCAGGAACACCGCCGGGCAGCCGCGAGGCGATGAGCGCGCCGGCGGCGGCGATCGCCTGCACGTTCGCGAGCACCGCGCCGAGCTCGACGCGGCGCGTGCCGCTGAGGCGCGCCGAGGAGTGTTTGGCGGCGACGTAGGCGGCGTAGTCCTGGCGGTAGGCGGCTTGCGTGATCGCGCCGCTGCGCGCAGGCTCGCAGCGCCGTCGGGACGGTCGCGCGCGTGCGAGACGGCTGCGCGGCGCGGCGTGCTTGCGCGGCGGCGAGCTGCGCCCAGCGCAGCGGGCCGAGTGCGAGGGCCGCCGGGCGCCAGGCGAGCACGCCGAGGACGAGCGCCGCTGGACGCTTCGCGCGCACGCGCCGATGCGGCGCGGGCGCGCGATGCTGCAGGCGCCGCTTGCAGCGGCATGCCGCGCGTGCGGCCACGCTCCAGCATCACTCGCGTCGAGCGCCAGGTCGTCGACGCCGCGGTCGTCCTCGTCGTCCTCGTCGTCGTCGTCGAGCTCGTCGTCCTCGTCGTCCGTCGTCCTCGTCGTCTCGCCGAGATCGTCGAGCTCGCTCGCCGCCGGCCTGGTAGGCGCGCTGGAAGCGCTCGACCAGCTCGTCGCGCTTGGTGTTCGTCGAGCGGCGTGTCCTCGGCGATCAGCACCCAGTCCGTCGGCTGTCGAACTCGTCCATCTCGAAGAGCTCGTGGTCGACCTCGGGGGAGTCGTCGACGACGATCATGATCTCGGTCTGCGGGTTGAAGTAGGTGCCCGGGACGGAGGGTCAGCTCGTCGAGCTGGAAGCGGCGCGCGTTGGTCATGGCGCGTTTATACCCGACGACGACGCGGGCTTGTGCATCACGGGCTCAGCTCCGCGAGCGTGCGCGTGACCTCGGCCTCGACGTCGAGCGGCTCGAGCCCCTGGCGCACGCGCCGTTCGTTGCGCGCGACGACCATCTGGCGCACCTCCTCGACGAGTCCCGCGTCGTGTCTCCGCGGTCGAGCCCGCCGGGCGCCAGCAGCCGCGCGACCTCGGCGTCGATGTCGAGCGCGGGCTCGCCGCGGCGCACCAGCCGCTCGCTGCGCGCGCTGCAGCATCTGGCGGATCTCCCGCTCCTGCTCGGCGCTCGCCGCCGGCGGACCCGGCCGTCGGGCGCTAGCACGCCGCCGGGCGGACCCTCGCCTTCGCGCGAGAAGCCGCCCTGGCCGATCTGGTCGTACAGGCTGTCGGTGCCGCGTGTCACGAGGAACAGCAGCGACATCACCAGCGAGAAGGCCACCGTCCGAACACGACGAAGGTGAACGCCGTTCTCGCCGATATCGAGCGCGACGAGCGAGATGGCAGCGTGCACGGCTCGGATTGTTGCCGATCGGCCTGCTCTCCGCTACCCTCCGCTCTCTGGGTTGACTGACCAGTCAATCTACGTCCGCGCCACTATTCCGCGCCAGCCCGTTAGGAGATCAGAGAATGGTCGATTTCACGCTCACCGACGAGCAGAAGAACCTGCGCGAGATGGCGCACGACTTCGCCGTCAAGGAGATCCGCCCCGTCGCCTGGGAGTACGACAAGGACGGCACCTGGCCGCAGGACATCATCGAGAAGGCCTGGGAGGTCGGCCTGATGAACTCCCACATCGAGGAGGAGTACGGCGGCGCGGGCGCCGGCTACCTCGACGGCTGCCTGATCGAGGAGGAGCTCTCGTGGGGCTGCTCGGGCATCCAGACCTCGCTCGGCTGCAACGGCCTGGCGACGGCGCCGATCGCGCTGGGCGGCTCGGAGGAGATCAAGAAGAAGTACCTCGGCATGCTCACCGAAGCGCCGAAGCTCGCCTCCTTCTGCCTGACCGAGCCCGACGCCGGCTCGGACGTCTCGGGCATGCGCACGACGGCCGTCAAGAAGGGCGACAAGTACGTGATCAACGGCTCCAAGTGCTTCATCACCAACGGCGGCTACGCCGACTACTACACGGTCTACGCGAAGACCGACAAGGACGCCGGGCCACCGCGGCATCTCGCGCGTTCGTCGTCGAGCGCGACTGGGGCGTGGTGGTGGACAAGAAGGAGGACAAGCTCGGGCAGCGCGCCTCGAACACGGCGACGATCTCCTTCAACGACGTCGAGGTCCCCGCCGAGAACCTGCTGGGCGAGGAAAACAAGGGCTTCAAGCTCGCGATGATGACGCTCGACCGCACCCGTCCGGGCGTGGCGGCGATGGCCACGGGCATCGCGCGCGCGGCGTTCGAGTTCGCGACGGACTACTCGCGCGAACGCGTCCAGTTCGGCGTGCCGATCGCGATGCACCAGGCGATCCAGTTCATGATCGCCGACATGGCCACCGAAATCGAGGCGGCGCGCCTGCTGACCTGGAAGTCGGCGGCGATGCTCGACAACGGCGAACGCAACACGCTCGTCTCCTCGCACGCCAAGCGCTTCGCGGCGGACGCGGCGATGAAAATCGCGACCGACGCCGTGCAGGTCTACGGCGGCTACGGCTTCATCAAGGAGTACCCGGTCGAGAAGCTGTTCCGCGACGCGAAGATCATGCAGCTGTACGAGGGCACGTCGCAGATCCAGCGCCTCGTGATCGCGCGCGAAACGCTGCTTCCGCGGCGCGTCGAGGAGCCGGCGGCGGTCCCCGCCTGATGTTCGTCTTCAAAGCCGCCGTCGTCGGGGCGGGAACGATGGGCGGGCAGATCGCCCAGACGATCGCCGCGGCCGGCATACCGGTGGTGCTGAAGGACATCGACGACGCGCTCGTGCAGGCGGGCCTGGACGAGGCGCGCAACGTGACGAGCGGTCAGGTGGGCAAGCTGGCCGAGAAGGGCAAGATCACCGCCGAGCAGGCCGAGGAGCAGATGGACGCGATCATCGGCCGCATCCACGGCACGACCTCCTACGAGGCGTTCGGCGACGTGGACTTCGTGGTCGAGGCGGTGCCGGAGCGGATGGACATCAAGCAGAGCGTGTTCGCCGAGCTCGACGCCGCGACTCCCGGTCACGCGATCCTCGCGTCGAACACCTCCTCGCTGTCGATCACCGAGATGGGCGAAGCGACGCTGCGGCCGGAGAAGGTGGTCGGCTTCCACTACTTCTACCCCGCGTCGATCATGCCGCTGATCGAGATCGTGGAGGGCGAGGAAACCTCCGCCGAGACGGTCAGCGCGGCGATCACGTTCGCCCAGGCGATCCGCAAGCAGCCGATCACATGCGCCGAGGTCCCCGGCTTCGTGGTCAACCGCATCCTCAACTCGGGGATCGCGGAGGTGTGGCGCGAGCAGGAGGAGAAGGGCCTGTCGATCAAGAAGATCGACGAGGGCGTGGGCGCGGCGGGCGTGGTGCCGATCGGCCCGTACTACCTCGTGAACCTGCTCGGCCTCGACACGGTGCTGCACGTGGCCGAGCACCTGGTCGAGTCCTACGGCGAGGAACGCTTCTACGTGCCGAAGGGCATGAAGAAGCTCGTCGCGGACGGCAAACTCGGCGCGAAGACCGGCGGCGACGGCTTCTACGACGCGCAGGGCGAGCCGAACATCTCCGGGGAGAACGAGCCGGACATCGCGGAGCTCGTGGAGATGCTGTCGCTGAAGACGCTGCTCGAGGCATGCCTGGTGCTCGAGGAGGGCGTTGCGACCCACCGCGACATCGACTTCGGGATGATGGCCGGCGCGGGCCTGGACCCCCGCCGTGGCCTGATGCCGCCGTTCATGAAGGCCGACGTCGAGGGCCTGGACACGATCCTCGAGCGGATGGAGAACGCGCAGGAGCGCTACGGCGAGCGCTTCACGCCGCCGACGATCCTGCGTCGCCTCGTCGCGCAGGGCCGCCTCGGGCAGAAGAGCGGCCAGGGCTTCTACGCCTACCCGCAGCCCGACGCCGAGCAGCCCGCGGAGGTGATCAAGCTCGAGACGCGCGCCGACGGCGTGGCGATCGCGTGGCTGGCGAACGGTCAGATGAACTCGATCTCCCCGCAGGTGGTGGAGGACCTGGGCAAGGTCTGGAGCAAGGTCAAGAGCTCCGGTGTGCGCGCGCTGGTGATCGCCTCCTCGAACCCGTTCCTGTACTGCGCGGGCGCCGACATCAAGGCGTTCACGCAGATGGACGAGTCCTCGGGAGAGCAGCTGATCCACTCCGCGCACGCGCTGTTCAAAGAGCTCGGCGAGGACGGGATCGCGACGATCGCGGCGGTCAACGGTCTGGCGTTCGGCGGCGGGTGCGAGCTTGCGATGTCGTGCGACGTGCGCATCGCGGCGCGCTCGGCGATCTTCGGCCAGCCGGAGATCAAGCTGGGAATCATCCCCGGCTTCGGCGGCACGCAGCGTCTGCCGCGTCTCGTGGGCACGAACAAGGCGCTGGAGATGAACCTCGTGGGCGACCCGATCCTGGCCGACGAAGCTTTCGAGCTGGGGCTGGTGAACCGGCTGGTGGAGGATCACGAACTGCTCGACACGGCGCTGGCGTGGGCGCGCAAGCTCGCCGCGCAGGCGCCGCTGGCGCTGGCGCAGATCAAGCAGGTCTCCGGCGCGGGCGACCTCGACCAGGGCGTCGAGGACGAGAAGCGCGCGTTCGCGGCCGTGTTCGCGAGCGCGGACGCCAAGGAGGGCATCTCCGCGTTCCTCGGCAAACGCGCGCCGAGCTTCAAGGGCGAGTGAGCGCGCGCCACAAACGACGATGACTGATAAGGGCGGCCTACCGGCCGCTCTCGGCGTGCGCCCGGCGATCCGGCCGGGCCCGCCGATTCAGCGGCTCGCAGAGCTGATCGCGGACGCCCGCTCGGTCGTGGCCCTGACCGGCGCGGGTATCTCGGTCCCGTCGGGGATCCCCGACTTCCGCACGCCGCGTGCGGGGCTGTGGGAGAACGTGGACCCGATGCGGGTGGCGCACATCGACGCGTTCCGCTCCGATCCGGTGCGCTTCTGGCGCTTCTACGGCGAGCGCTTCGCCACGCTGGGAGAGAAGCGGCCGAACGGCGCGCACCGCGCGCTCGTCGCGCTGGAAGAGCGCGGCCTGCTGGACGGCGTGATCACACAGAACATCGACATGCTCCACCGCGCGGCGGGCACCCGAGAGCTGGTGGAGGTGCACGGCTCCATCGCCACGTGCTCGTGCCCCGGCTGCGGTGGGCAGATCGCGCTCGAGGACGTGCGCGCGCGCCTGGCGCGGGACCCCGACGGCGTGCCGCGCTGCGATGCGTGCGACGGTCCGCTGAAGCCGAACGTGGTGCTGTTCGGCGAGCTGCTGCACGAGCCGACGCTCGCCCGCGCGCGCGAGCTGTGCGAAGGAGCGGAGGTGCTGCTGTGCATCGGCACCTCGCTCGAGGTCCATCCGGTGGCGGGGCTGCCGCTCTTGACGCGAGCGGGCGGCGGCGCGGTGGCGATCCTCACCCACGGCCCCACGCCGCTGGATGAGATCGCGACCGTCCGCTGCGACGGCGACGTGGTCGATGACCTCGAGGCGCTGGCGAGCGCGCTTGGAGTCGAGGTCGAGCCGCGCGCCGGCGCCGCAGCCGGCGGCTGAGCTCAGCCGCGGACGGGCGGGCGCGAATCCACGAGCGGCTCCTCGTCGTACGCGGCGAGCCGTTGCAGCGCCTCCTCGAGGCGCGCCTCGGCGGCCTGTGCGCGGGACGCTTCGCGGTGGCGTTCGCGGTGCGCGTCGCGCAGCCGCTCGGCGGTGCGCTGGTCCTGCGCGACGATCTCCGACAGACGGTGTTCGGCGAGCGCGCGTGCGTCCTCGATCAATCTCAGCTCGCGGCGCACGTGGGGCCGGCTGAGGTCGAACTGGCGGGCGATCTCCGAGATGACGTCGGCGCGACGCTCGCCGTCGAGCGCCAGCACGAGCGGGTGATCGCCAGGGTCGCTGCGTGGCGAGAGCCCCGGCCACCAGATGCGTGTCGATTCGGGCGAGAGGGCGAGCTTGCGGGCGAGCCCCTCGCGAAGGCTCTCCAGCAGCTCCTCGGCGACGAAGCGGATTTGCGTCGCGGGGCCGAGGATCGGGCGCAGCTCCTGGAGCCACAGCGCGGTCTCCTCGCTCTCCTCATACAGCGCGATCCCCACGACCGGCTGCGCGCGATCGGGGTGCAGCAGGTGGGCCTGCAGGTCGAGCAGCTCCCGCTCCTCGCCGACGATCACCGGGCGCTCGCGGAGCGTCGCGGGACGCGACTGCGATCGCGGGTCGGCGGCGAGCGGCGTCATTGCGCGAGCCGGTAGCGGCGCGTTCCGGGGTCGCGTTCGAGCAGGCCGACCGACACGAGCGTGGAGATGTAGCGGTGGGCGGTGCTCATGTTCATGTCGACACGCCGCGCGACCTCGGTGTTGCTCAGATAGGAGCCGTCGGTTGGGAAGCACGCGAGCAGCAGTAGGCCTGACAACAGCGAGCGTGACAGGCGTCTGTCCTCGATCTGCTGGGGTGAGTCCTCGAGCGTCTGGCGTACTCCATCCAGCCCGGCCATCAGCACGGACATGGTCCCCGACTCCGACGCGCCGCGAATGACGCGGTCGACCTGGGCCTTGGTGAGCTCGATGTAGACGGGTTCGGTTGTGCTCTCCCCGTTTGTCGCCGCGGGATGATTGCGCGTGTTCGTAAGCACCATGGGGCGATCATCACCGCAATCGACGGCGCTGCATAGGTCACGTCTGATGGGTTGTCAATTAGTTCGCAGATAGAAACTCGAGATTTTCGGCTGTGGAACTGTTTTGTCCAGGGCAACCGATCGAGCTATCGCGTATCTTTGTGACTGCAAATGGTCTGACTGGGGGCGGAGCAGTGTCGGCGGAGACGTCCGAGAAGAAGCAGGTGAGCGGCTCGCCGTTACGGGGAGCGCTGCTGGCGCTGCTCGTGGGCGAGGGCGAGCAGCCGCTGGGCGGCTACCGGCTCGGCACGCTCGTCGAGCGCCGACTGGGTCCTGCGTGGCGGGTGACGAGACAGAGCGTCTACGGAACCCTCGATCGGCTGGAGGAGGACGGGCTCGTGTCCTCCAGCGTGAAGGCGGCGGACGGGCGCATGGGAGAGGGGCAGCGCGTCTACTCCCCCACGGAGCGGGCCGAGGCGGCGGTGGCGGCGTGGATGGAGACGCCCGTCGGCAAGGAGCCGATGCGCACGGAGCTGCAGGCGAAGATCGCGATGTCGAGCGTGCGCCACGCGCCCGCGCTGTTGAGGGCGCTCGACGGCTACGAACGCGACTGCTTCGCGATGCTGCGAAAGACCCGGGAGGCCGAGGTGCCGATGGGCTCGTGGGCTGGCCTGGCGATGAACCTGACGCGGATGGCGGTCGACGAGAGCCTGCAGGCGGAGCTGAGATGGATCGCGCTGGCGCGCCGGTGGATCGCGGAGTTCGTGGCCGACCAACCGGCGGGCCCGCTGCGATGAGCCTGCTCTCGCTGCAGCACGTCACGAAGGTCTATGCCGACGGACGCAGCGAGATCCGGGCGCTGGACGAGGTGTCGCTGGAAGTCGACGAGGGGGATTTCGTCGGCATCTGGGGCATGCGCCACTCCGGCAAGACGACGCTGCTGCGCGTCGCTGCGGCCGCCGAACTGCCCGACAGCGGATCGGTGCGCTTCGACGGTCGCGACGTGGCGAGCATGTCGGCTGACGCGCGCGCGAAGCTGCAGCGCTACCGCGGCATCGGGCTCGTCTCGACGGACTGGCGGCCAGGGCGAAACAAGCCGGTGGTGGAGCATGTGGCGCTGCCGCTGCTGAGCGATGGCCTGAGCCTGCGCGAGGCGAAGGAGCCGGCCCACCTCGCGCTCGAACGGATGGGCGTATCGCGCTGCGCGTACATGGCCACGGACCGTCTCTCGCGCATGGAGCGGGTGCGGGTCGCGCTGGCGCGGGCGTTCGTGAACAAGCCGCGACTGCTGCTGGTCGACGAGCCGGCGGTGCTGCTCAGCCCGAGTGAGACGGTGGAGCTGTATGAGCTGTTGTGCTCGCTGGGCGAGGACTCGCGCATGGCGACCGTGCTCGCCTCCGAGGAGGTGGCGCCGATCCGTCGCGTGCACCGGATGATGTCGATCGACCAAGGGAAACTGCGCTCGATGGATCAGCAGGGCACCGTCGTCCAGTTCCCCGACCAGCGAGGGCCCGGGCCCGGTAGAGCACGCTCCTCGCCGTGAGCGCGCTCGAGCTGCGAGATGTCGTCAAGCACTATCCGAGCGGCGCCGAGGTGGTCAACGCCGTGGATGGGGTCTCGCTCACGGTCTCCGCGGGAGAGTTCGTCGCGCTGTACGGGCCCAGCGGGTCGGGCAAGACGACGCTGCTGCTGCTCTCCGCGGGCCTGCTCGCGCCCGACGGCGGGAGCATCCGCTTCGACGGGCGCGAGATCTCGCGCCTGAGCGCGAGCGAGAGCGCCGCCTACCGTCTGAAGGACGTCGGCTTCGTCTTCCAGACGTTCCACCTGATCGCGGGCGCCTCGGCGCTCGACAACGCGGCGATCAAGCTGCTCGGCCACGGCCTGAGCCTGCGCGAGGCCAGGCGCAGGGCGCAGCCGTGGCTGGAGCGGGTCGGCCTGGGCGCGCGCGCGGAACACACGCCCGACAGGCTCTCGATGGGGGAGCGTCAGCGCGTGGCGATCGCGCGAGCGCTGGTGAACGAGCCGCGGCTGTTGCTGACCGACGAGCCGACGGGCAATCTCGACTCGCGGCGCAGCAGCCAGACGCTCGAACTGCTGCGCGACATCTGCCACGAACGCCAGACCCCGGGGCTGCTCGTCACCCATGACCCGCAGGCGAGCCAGCTGGTCGATCGCGTGCACACGCTCAGGGACGGGCGCCTGCAGGACGGCCTGGACCCGGATCTGGCCCCTATCGCCGCGGAATGAGCTCGAGCCGGATGCGCAAGCCGACCGTGCTCGGTGTGCGGGTGAGCGCCCTGCTCGACCTGTATCGCTGGCGACTGAAGGACCATCGCGTCCAGGAGCTGCTCGCCGGCATGGGGATCGCGACGGGCGTGGCGCTGCTGTTCGGCGTGCTGGTGGCCAACACGAGCATCAACAGCTCCGCGAGCGATCTGGTGCACGCCGTGACGGGCTCGGCGCGCGTCGCGCTCGTGGCGCGTTCCTCCGACGGCTTCGACGAACGCCTCTCGACGCGCATCGGCCACCTGCCGGGGGTGAGGGTCGCCTCGCCGATCCTCAGGGAGGACGCGGCGATCGTCGGGCCGAAGGGACGCCAGCTGATCCAGTTACTCGGCGTGACGGCGAGCCTCGTCACGCTCGACAGCTCCGCGACCAGGAACCTCGGCGCCGGCACGTCGCTGCTCAGCGGCGGGGTGGGTCTGCCCGCGAGCGTGGCCGCCACGATCGGCGCGGAAACGGGTGGGACGGTGAAGCTGCTCTCCGGGGGAGACGCCCATGAGGCGCTCGTGCGCGCGGTGCTCCCCGAACAGGTCGTGGGGTCGGTGGCGGACAGCCCGATCGTGCTCGCGCTGCTGCCCGTGGCGCAGCAGCTCACTGGCCATGCGCGGCGCGTGACGCAGGTGCTGGTGGAGCCGAACCCGGGTCAGGACGCGCGCGTCGAACGCGAGCTGCGAAAGCTGGCGGGCGGGCGCCTGGACGTCGAGCCGGCCAACCACGAGCTCGCGCTGCTCGACCAGGCCAGCCGGCCGACCGGCCAGTCCACGACGCTGTTCGCGGCGATCAGCGCGATGGTGGGGTTCCTGCTGGCGCTCAACGCGATGCTCCTCACGGTGCCCGAGCGGCGCCGCTTCGTGGCGGAGTTGCGCACGCAGGGCTTCGGGCCGAGCCAGGTGCTGCTGATCCTCGCCTCGCAGGCGGCGATGCTGGGGATCGTGGCATCGCTCGTGGGCGTGGCCGCCGGGAGCGTGCTGTCGCACACGCTGTTTCGCGAAATCCCCAGCTACCTCACGTTCGCGTTCCCGATCGGGCTGCACCAGGTCGTCCATCCCGCGACGGTTCTGCTGGCCGCAGGCTGCGGAGTGCTCGCGGCGCTGCTCGCCTCGCTGCCGCCGCTGCTCGACATGCGTCCCAGGCGCCCCGTGGACGCGGTGCTCCACGAGCAGGGGGAGGCGGGGCACGGGATCGGCCGGCGCTCGATCGCGGGGCTGGGAGCGATGGGCGCGACGCTGCTGGTGGCCGTGACGGTCGCGGTGTACATGGCTCCGGGCCTGACGATCGCGGGCGGCGTGCTGCTGGCGCTCGCCGCCGTGTGCCTGATTCCGGGCGCGTTCGCGCTGGCGGGCTCGCTCATCGGACCCGTGAGCGAGCGTCTGCGCGGCAGCATGCTCGCGCTCGCGGTGATCGAACTGCGCGCCACAGCCACGCGTTCGGTGGCGCTCGCCAGCGTGGCGGCGCTGGCGGTGTACGGGAGCGTCTCCATCCAGGGCGCCAGGCACGATCTGACGAGAGGGTTGAACGCGGCGATCGCGCAGTACCTCGGCACGGCGCAGATCTGGGTGAGCTCGGGTGAAAACGTGTTCACGACGGACAGCTTCTTCGCGCGCGGGGCCGTCGCGAGGATCGCGCGGGCGCCGGGTGTGGCCTCCGTGCGCATCTATCAGGGCGCATTGTTGGATGTGGGCAGCCGCAGGCTGTGGATACGCGCGCGGCCGCCCGGCGACAGCGCGATGATCCAGTCCTCGCAGCTCTTGGAGGGCGAGATCGCCGGTGCCACCCGCCTGCTGCGCGCGGGTGGCTGGGCGGCCGTCTCAGACGGATTCGCCGACGAACGCCATCTCGGTGTGGGCAGTCATTTCACGCTGCCCACACCCGCGGGCGGCGAGCGTCTGGGCGTCGCCGCGGTGACCACGAACGCGGGTTGGCCGGCGGGGGCGATCACGCTCTCGAGCGCGGACTTCCGCCACGCCTGGGGCAGCGCCGATCCGGCGGCGTTCGAGATCGATCTGCGCGCCGGTACGAGCCTCGCGCGGGGCGTGGCGGCGGTGCGCGTCGCGCTGAAGGGGCGTTCGGGGCTGTCGATACAGACACGCGCGCAGCGCGAAGGCCAGTTCAGGGCCAACGCCCAGCAGGCGTTGCGCAGCCTGGGGCAGATCTCGACGCTGCTCGTGCTCGTGGCGGCGCTGTCGGTCGCGTTCGCGCTCAGCGCGGCGATCTGGCAGCGACGCGAGCGGCTCGCGTCGCTGCGCTCGCAGGGCTTCGACAGCCGTCAGCTGTGGCGCTCGCTGCTGCTGGAGAGCGCCATCGTGCTCGGGATCGGCTGCGTCGACGGGGCGCTGTTCGGTCTCTATGGTCACGCGCTCGCGAGCCGCTGGTTGAAACTCGCGACTGGCTTTCCCGCGCCGTTCTCGCTGGACCTCGTGCAGGTGGGCTCGACGCTGCTGCTCGTCGGCGGTATCGCGCTGACAGTTGTCGCCGTTCCGGGCCTCTCGGCGGCCCGCGTGTCGCCGCGCGCCGGCTTCGAGGACTGACTTTGGCAGTTGCAGGACGCTGGCGATGTTGTGTTTATGAGCACAACACGCGAGCGTTTTCTATCGGCAGCCCTCTTCTCTCGGATCGCTCTGCGCTACTGGCTGGGCGTCTATCCGCGCCTCGCCTGGGAGATGCGCCACTGGCGCTCGCGCGCCGACTCGATCGCCGATCCTCTCCTGCGTCGGATCGCGCTCGAGGCGCAGCGCGGGAAGCGGGGAAACATCGAGGGAGCGGCGGCGTTTGCGGTGCTCGTGCCCCGTGTTCGCCGCGGTTTGGCGGTGAGGATGATCGTGGCCTGGCAGGCGGCGTACGACTACGCGGATCTGCTCGCGGAGCAGCCGTGCACGGACCGCTCCGCGAACGCTCGCCAGCTGCACCTGGCGCTCCTGCGTGCGGTGCAGCCGGGCGTCCCCCACGACGACTACTACGCGCGCTGCGAGCGCTCAGACGATGGCGACTATTTGCGGGACATGATTGATACGACTCGCGCCGCGCTGGCGCAAATGTCGAACATGCGTCCAGTTTTGGTACCCGCCAGAGAGGCGATTACTCGAATCATTGCCTATCAAGCCATGAATCAGGGCGATCACGCCGATCTGGAGCGCTGGGCGCGGACGCAGAGCCCGCCAGATGACGGGCTGGAGTGGTGGGAGACGGCGGCGGCCGGCGCGTCCTCGTTGGTCGTCCTCGCGCTGCTCGCGGCCTCCGCAGATTCGAGTCTGAGCGCGAGCGACATCGCGGCGATCGAGCGCGCGTACTACCCCTGGATCGGAGCGCTGCACACGCTGCTCGACAGCCTGATCGACATGCGCGAGGACGCCGCCGCGGGGCAGATCAGCCTGCTTGCCCACTACGCCTCGCTGGAGGAGGCCGCCACGCGGATGCAGACGATGACAGAGCGGGCGCTGGCGGCGGCTCGCGGTCTGCGCCGGGGCGGCCTGCACGCGCTCCTGTTCGCCGCCATGGCGAGTCTCTACCTGACGGCCCCCGAGGCATCCCTCGCGGAGGCTGCGCCCGTATCAGAGCGAGTCCTCGACGTGCTGGGCGTGGCGGCGATGCCGAGCATGGCGGTGCTGCGTGCCCGGCGTGCCCTAGGGCACGCATGGACGCTGGTCCGCCCCAGAGAGAAACAGTGCTGATGCATTATCCACCTGCAAGATATGTTGAGCCAATGGAACGAGCGCGCTCGATTCACGCCACGCTCCGCTCTCTCGTGCCGACGCTGGCCATCGTGGCTGCCGCGACGACCTCTGCCGTCTGTGCGCAGATCGCAGCCGGTTCCCCGCGCGGCGCGCCGCATGGAGCGACGGCGCGGACGGGGCGGATGCTGTCGGTGCACGACGTGGCCAAGCTGCACCTGGTGAATGCGGACGGCAACACGCTGATCGAGGAAGGCCGCGCGTACGGCAACCTCCCGGGCACGGCGCGGGTGACGCTGAGCTTCAACGGATCGACCGTGACCTCGCGCTTCACGTTTCACCTCGCCGGGGGCGCGATCTCGGGTCGCGGCAGGGCGAGCCTGCACTCCGGCAGCGGCCACTTCGAAAGCTTCGGTGGCTCCGCGGCGATCGCGGGGGGCACGGGTCGATACGCACACATATCGGGCAACGGCGGCTTCTACGGCGTGTTCGACCGATCGAACTCCAACGCCGAAGTGCAGGTCATCGGCAAGCTGCGTCTGTAGTAGCGTCAGGGTCGCAATGGACGAACCGATCGCACTGCTCGAGCGCTGGCTGAGCGACGCGCGATCCGCCGAGGCGCCGCAGCCGGGAGCGTGCGCGTTCGTCACCGTCGGCGCATACGGGCGGCCGTCCGCGCGAACGGTCTCGCTCAAGCGTGTGCAGGGCGAGGCGCTCGTGTTCACCTCAACGCTGTGGACCCGCAAAGCCCGCGAGATCGAGGTCAACCCGCACGTTGCGCTGCTGTTTCATTGGCCCACGATCGGCCGCCAGATCCACGTCAGCGGGCGGGCGGCGCTGGCCGAGCGCGAGTTGGCGGTCGAGCTGTTCTCCGAGCGAGAGCTCTCGCATCGCGTGCAGACGCTCGTCTCCCGCCAGGGCACGACGATCGAGGACATCGAGCCGTTGCGCGCCGGCCATGTGCACCTCATGAGCGTGCTCGAGGCCCCGCCTGTGTGTCCGCCCGACTGGGGCGCGATCCGCGTGATTCCCGAGGCGGTCGAGTTCTGGAGCGAAGCGGGCGACCGGATGCACGAGCGGCTGCTGTTCGAGCGCGACGAGCAGGGCTGGCGCTCCTCGCTGCTCGCGCCGTGAGCGCTCGCGCGCGCGGCCCGGAGCTCGTCATCTTCGACTGCGACGGGGTGCTCGTGGACAGCGAGCGGATCTCCAACCGCGTGCTCGCGGAGATGCTGAGTGCGGAAGGACTGCCGAAGACGCTCGCGGAGGCGAGGCGCGACTACCAGGGGCTGCTGCTGGGTGAAGTCGTAGCGCGCGCCGAGGCTGAGCTCGGCGGCTCACTGAAGCCGGGCTGGCTCGAGGCGTATGAGGACGCGCGCGCGGAGGCGTTCGCGCGCGAGCTGAAGCCGGTGCCCGCAGCGGCGCAGGCGGTCGCGCGCGTGATGGACGCGGGCGTGCGCGTGTGTGTGGCCTCGCAGGGCAAGCTCGAGAAGACGCGCCTGTCGCTGAAGCTGACCGGTCTGCGCGCGCTGTTTGCCGATCGCGCCCTGTTCTCGGCGCACTGCGTCGCTCGCGGCAAGCCGCACCCGGACCTGTTCCTCCACGCCGCGAGCACGATGGACGTCACCCCCGCCGCGTGCGTTGTGGTCGAGGACACCCCATCGGGAGTCACCGCCGCGGTGGCCGCGGGCATGCGCGTGTACGGCTACTGCGCCGACAGCGACGAAGCGGCGCTGCGCCAAGCCGGCGCGGAGATTCTGCGCACGATGGAGGAGCTGCCGGCACGGCTGGGCTTGCCCAGCTGACACCGGCTGCAGAGCGCCGCTAGGCGGCGTGCGTGGCGTGCTGGAGCAGATCCCGCTCGGGGTCGATGCCCCAGCGCTCGGCCACCTGCGCGAGGTCGTGGTCGAGGCCCCACCTGTCGGCGAGCGGCGAGCCGTCGTGCTCGACGCTCGCGCCCTTGAGCGACATGCAGCCGGCGTTGTCGCCGATCGCGCGGATCGCTCGCAGCTCCTGCTCGCCGAGGACGCCCTGCGCGGTGACCGCGGCCAGCTCGGCGCGCTTGTCCTCGATCGCGCGCGCGCTCTCCCCGCTCTCCTGGATCAGCGACGGGACCACGCAGCGCACCTGCGGCTGGGCGAGATTCCACGCGCACGCAAGCTGCAGCATCGTCAGCCCGTGGCGCTCGGCATAGGGGCGCATCAGCTCGAGCTTCTCCCTGCCCGCCTGCACCCACCCCTCGGGGCGGAACTTGCGGTGGTCGTATGGGGCGAAGGCGTGGCCGGGGAGCACGTCGTCGTGGAACATGCCGCCGTAGTCGACGACGCGCGTGATCAGCTTCACGCCGTGACGAGCCGCAGCGTCGAGCACCAGCTCACCGGGCCACGGCTCGAGCGGGCCGAGGATGATCATCGCCCAGTCGATCTGAGCGGCGAAGCGCTCGATGCAGTCGATCAGATCGAGCGTGAAGCCGTTCGCGGGGCCGGGCGCCACGCCCAACTGTTCGGTCAGCCCGGCGTCGCGGACCGCCTGCATGCCGTCCCATACGGCCGGGCTGGAGTAGCCGACGCGGTCGGGGTTGTGCAACAGCAGCAGGTCGAAGCGCTCCACCCCGCAGCGCTCGAGGCTGCGCTCGGTGGCCTCGCGGATGTAGCGCGCGTACTCCTCCTCGCCGCGCAGTCGCGCGTCGGTGAAGCGGGGAAAGCCCTTCGCGCCTTCGCGCTCGCCACTGTAGAAGTCGTGCCCGATCGCTCCCACCAGGCAGTACTCCTCACGCGGCACGCCGCGCAGCGCGCGGGCGAGCGCGAGGTCCGCCTCGCCGCTGCCGTACACGTCCGCGGTGATGACCGTGTCGATGCCGCCGCCGGGGCGCAGGAGCGCGCTCAGGCGCTCGTCATCCAGCGGCTCGCCGAAGTGCATGAAGCGCCCGCCGCTCCAGGTGCCGATGGCTGTGGTGGTGGGATCCATGCTCACTGCAGAGTAAAGCCAGCCGCCGAGCGCGCGCGCAGCGCGGCCTCAAGACGCTCGAGCGCGTGCGTCACGGCCTCCGTGTCCACCTCCGCGGTCGGGTCCGCCAGCACGGCGCTCGCCTGCTCGTCGACGCCGGCGTGCAGCTGCTCCAGCTCGGCGATGCGGATCGCGAGGTCCGGACGCGTCTGTGCGCTCAGCTCGACGCCGGCGGCGAGGAGCGCTCGGTCGAGCTCCAGCGCGGCGTGCCGCGTGCGTCCGTGGTCGAGGTCCAGACGAGCGCGCAGGGCGAGCTCCTCGCACACGAGCGCGCCCCCTCGCGCGCCCAACAGCTGGGCGAGGCGCTCCTGCGGGCGGAGCGCCCGCGAGCGCGCACGCCCGCCGCGCAGATGTCCCGATGCGCCGCGCCCGTCGCGCTTCCACGTGAGCGCGTGCGCGTGCAGCCAGCGGCCGTCGGCCACCTGCTCGCCCTCGCCCCAGCCGGCCCTGATGGTGAGCGCCTGAGCGGGTGAGACCTCGTGCACGTAGGGGTCCGCCGTGGCGATGCGGTGGGAGTGCAGCACGCGGTTGACCGTCGTGACGGTTGCGATCACGTGACGCTCGGCGTCCAGTTCATCCAGCCACGCGCGCGCCTGATTCTCGGCCGACAGGGAGACCGGGTCGATGACCGTCACGCGCGTGGTGGCGACCGACTCGGGGTCGGGCTCCGGCTCGACCTCCACGGCGCCTGCCCGACGCAGCAGCGATCCGCGTGCCGCCCTGCGCTCACGTGCGCTCGCCAGGCGTCCCGCGGCGAGCGTGTCGATCACGACCACGCGTTCGGGCTCACCGTCGTCCTCGCCGCGCAGCAGGTATCGCCCGTCGGGCGGGCCGAGGATCCATGGGAACTCCATCTGCACGAAGATGAACAGCCGTTGGCCCATCGCTGCACCGTATCCTTCCTCTGGCGCACGATGCCGTGCACCGTTCCCGGGCCCGTGGCCCGCAAGACTTCGAGAATCAGGAGCAGAGGATGTCCGACGCGAGCAATGTCGCCAGGAACCTGCGCGAGCGCCTCGGCGCGAACACCGAGGAGAAGCTCGGCAAGGCGCTTTCCGACCTGCTGGAAAACCCGTTGCTGACGGGCGCGATCGGTCGCGCGTTCGAGGCCCGCGAGAAGGCCGCGCAGGCGCAGGAGGTGGCGCTGAGCGCGCTGAACATCCCCTCCGCAGCGGACATCGAACGCCTGACCAGGCGGCTGCGCTCGGTCTCGCACCGGCTGGAGGGAATCGAGGACGGCGTCGATCGCCTCGACCGCGGCACCTCCGCGAGCGGCGTCGAGGCGCGGCTGTCGGCGATCGAGCAGCAGCTGCGCGCACTCACCGACAGGCTCGCTCCGGCGCGGCCCGCCGGCGCGCCGCGGGCCAACCCGAAAGCGCGCGCCGCCAAACCCGCGACGAGCAAGACAACGAGCACCAAACCCAAAGCGAGTAAAGCGGCGAACGCCAAACCGAAAGCGCGCAAAGCGGCGAGCGCCAAGCCGAAAGCGCGCAAAGCCGCGGCGTCGAAACCCAAAGCCAAAGCGAGCAGAGCCAAGCCGAAAGCGGCCTGACGCTCAGGCGCTCAGCGCGGCGATCGCCGCGGCGCCCATCCTCTCGGCCGCAGCGAGCAGCGCGTCGTCTGCGATGCGCTCGCGGTTGCCATCCCCGTCGAAAGTGTCTGACACGGCGAGCACGCAGCCGACGGGCACGCCCGCGCGGGCGCCGATCGCGAACAGCGCCGCGGCCTCCATCTCGACCGCGAGCGCGGTGCGCCCCTCGCCGGGGTCGCCGCCGTCGTAGAACAGATCGACGCTCACGACCGCCCCCTCGCGCGCGTCCTGAGCCGCGCTCAACAGCGCCCGGGTGATGGACGGATCGGCCGCCGTGCGCTCGTCGGCGCCGAGCGCACGCGACGTGCCGTCCGCGCTGATCGCCTCGCTGGCCACCACGAGCTCGCCGAGCGCGAGGCCGGGCGCGAGCGCGCCGCACGTGCCCACGCGAATCGCCCTGCGCGCGCCGAGCTCGATCAGCTCATGCAGCACGATCGCCGCCGACGGGCCGCCCATTCCGGTCGCCTGGATCGTCACCGGCTCGCCGTCAGCCGCGGCGCCCGTGTATCCCCACAGGCCGCGGTGGTGGTTGAACATGCGCGGGTCCTGCAGCAGCGTCTGCGCCAGCATCAACGCGCGCCCCGGGTCGCCGGGCAGCAGCACGCGCTCGCTCAGCGCGGCGGTGGGATGGATGTGGATGGAGCGCTGGAAGGTGCCCTGCGGGTGGGGAGGATTGAGTGCCATCGGCCGCGACTTTAGACTTCCACGTATGGGAACGCTCGCCGCGCCGTGCCTCTGAGTTGCCCGAGTCAGAAGCTGAGCCCGTGCGCGAGACCGGCGAGCTGACGCTCGCGCAGGTGGCCGCGCGAGCGGGAGTGTCCGCGGCGACGGTGCGCCGCTGGGTGCAGAAGGGCCTCGTTCCGGGCTACGACGGACGCTGGACTCCGTCGGCGCTCGCGTACGTTCGCGTCGTCGCGCGGCTGCGCGCGCGCGGGCACACGCTGGAGAAGATCAAGCGGGCCAGCGACGACGGCCAGCTGGCGATCGGGCCGATCGAGAACATGCTGCGCAGCTCCGAGTCGCGGCACACGCTGAAGGAGGCCGCGCGCGCGAGCGGCGTGAAGACGGAGCTGATCGAGGAGATGTACAGCACGATGGGCCTGGCGGGGCTGACGGTGGATGGGGTGTCAGACGAAGACCTGGAGATGATCCGCTACGCCGCCGCGGTGCTCGGCGCGGGGTTTCCGCTGCCCGCGTTCCTGCAGCTGATGCGCGTGTACGGGCAGGTGATCGCGCAGATCGCCGACGCGGAGGTGCGCCTGATCCACCTGTACGTGCACGAGCCGCTGATGCGCGCTGGCGTGCCGAGCGTGGAGGTGGCGGAGGAGATGGAGGGCCTCGCACGGGAGATCTTCCCGTTCGCGGCGCCGTTCATGAACTATCTGCACGGCCGCTTCTTGGCGCACTTCGTCGAGCAGGACATGATCGGCCACATGGAGGCCGACCTGCGCGAGGAGGCGCTCGAGGAGGGCCGGCTGCGGGTGGCGATCGCGTTCGCGGATCTCGCGGGCTATGCGCGTCTGACGGTCGAACGCGGCGACGAGGCGGCGGTGAGCACGGTGGAAAGCTTCGTCAAGGCGGTCGCGCAGAGCCTGCCGCCGGACGCGCGCGTGATCAAGACGCTGGGCGACGAGGTGATGGTCGTGGGCTCCGACGTGGCGGCGCTGACCGCGTGGGCTGTGGACCTGCAGGAGCAGACCGCGCCGGGCGAGCCTCCGCCGCGGATCGGCGTGCACTACGGCGAGGCCCTGTATCGCGACGGCGACTACTTCGGACGCGAGGTCAATCAGGCGGCGCGCGTGGTCGCGCGCGCGGGCGGCGGCGAGGTGCTCGTGACGCGCCCGGTGGTAGAGGCGGCCCAGGGCGTGCAGGGCCTGGAGTTCGTCCGCATCGGCGAGGTGCGGCTGAAGGGCTTCTCCGAGCCGACGGAGCTGTTCGTCGCTTCGGCCCTCGAGAGCTAGAGATCGCGATGATCGGCGAGGAGTTCCTCGAAGCGGTCCGTGGTGGTGGGTTGCTCTCGCCCGAGTGCATGGGCGGGCGGCCCCTCGTGGCGATGCTCTCCGGCGGGCGCGACTCGGTGTGTCTGCTGGACGTGGCCGTGGCGCTGCTCGGCGCGGAGCGCGTGAGCGCCCTGCACGTCAACTACGGCCTGCGCGCGGCGGCGGAGCATGACGAGCGCCACTGCGCTCGGCTGTGCGAGCGGTTGGGCGTGGAGCTGGAGGTGGTGCGCGCGGGGGGCGACGACGGCGAAAGCGCGCCGAGCGGCCCGGGTACGCCGGGCGCGGCGGGCAACGTGCAGGCGTGGGCGCGCGAGCTGCGATACGCGCATGCGACACGCGTCGCGGAGAGCCGCGACGCGCTGATCGCGACCGGGCATACGGCGAGCGATCAGGTGGAGACGATCCTCTACCGACTGGCGGCCTCGCCGGGGCGGCGGGCGCTGCAGGGCATGGTCGCGAGCGAGGGGCGACTGATCCGTCCGCTGCTGGGCGTCACCCGCGAGCAGACTGCCGCTCACTGCGAATCCCGGGGGCTGGAGTGGCGCGAGGACGAGAGCAACGAGGACGATCGCTACGCCCGTGCGCGCGTGCGCCACGGCCTGCTGACGGCGCTGCGCGCGGTGCACCCGGCGGCCGAGTCGAACGTGCTGCGCACGGCGGCGCTGTTGCGCGAGGAGACGGAGCTGCTGGAGGATCTCGTGGCGCGCGAGCTGGACGGCGGCGAAAGCATCGCAATCGAGCGGTTGGCGCAGCTGCCCGCGGCGCTCGCGCGGCAGGTGGTGGTGCGTCTCGCCGAGCGGGCCGCCGGCACGTACGTGCCGCAGGCTGGCGAGCGCGTGGCGGAGCTGCTCGCGCTGGGCCGGCGCGGCGGTCGTGCCGAGCTGCACGTCGGCGGGCTCGCGGGCGCGGTGATCGAGGACGGCGTGCTGAGGATGGTCAAGCTCCCGCCGCGCCTTCAGCGAGCCCCGCGCGGGCAGCCGCCGGACGGGGGCTAGACTCCCTGCGGTGGCAACGCCCGCTCGCCTCTCAGTGGAGCCCGGTCTCGGCGAGGTGCTCGTCACCCCCGAGGATCTGAAGCGTCGCGTGGTGGAGCTGGGCGAGGAGATCTCGCGCGACTATGCGGGCAGGCCGCTGCTGCTGGTGGGCGTGCTGAAGGGCGCGGTGTTCTTCCTGAGCGACCTGATGCGCGTGATCGACATTCCCGTGGAGGTGGACTTCATGGCGGTCGCCTCCTACGGCTCCGCCACCGACTCCTCCGGCGTGGTGCGCATCCTCAAGGATCTCGACGCGTCGATCGAAGACCGCGACGTGCTGATCGTGGAGGACATCGTCGACTCGGGCCTGACGCTGCAGTACCTGCTGCGCAACCTCGGCTCGCGCAACCCCCGGACGCTCGAGGTGTGCGCGCTGTTGACCAAGCCCGAGCGGCGCAAGGTAGACCTGCCGACGCGCTATGTGGGCTTCGAGATCCCCGATCGCTTCGTCGTGGGATACGGCCTCGACCACGCCGAGCGCCACCGCAACCTGCCCTACGTGGCGGTGCTGGACAGCTAGAGGGAGCCCTTCGCCGGGCTTGGAGCACCGCCGTCAACCGCCCGAAAGTCCAGCCCTGCATGGTACGCTGGATTCGGTGGTCACGACTTCAGACGGTGCCAGGAACCTCAGGAACTCGCCATGACCCGCTTCTTCAAGAGCGCCGCATTTCCGATCCTCATCGTCGTGGTGTTGGCGTTCTTGGCTGTCAAATTCTTCACGCCGAGCACCTCGAACCACCACCCGCACAGCTATCAAACGCTGGTCTCCAAGGAGATTCCCGGTCACGAAGTCAAGTCCGTCACCTTCAAGAACAAGGGCAAAGCGCTTGAAGTCAAGCTCAAGGGCGGCGAAAAGTACGAAACCGGCTACATCGAACAGATCACGCCCGAACTGACCAAGGAACTCAGGGCCGTTGGCGCAGAAGTCAACACCGAATCGGAAAAGAGCGACGCGCTCCTGACGCTGCTCGGCTACATCATCCCGATCCTGCTGTTCTTCGGGTTCTGGTTGTTCATCATGAACCAGGTCCAGGGCGGCGGCTCGAAAGTGATGTCGTTCGGCAAGTCGCGCGCGAAGCGCATGTCCGCGGACTCGCCGAAGATCACCTTCCGCGACGTCGCGGGGGTGGACGAGGCGGTGGAGGAGCTCCACGAGATCAAGGAGTTCCTCGAGAACCCCAAGAAGTTCCAGGCGCTCGGGGCGAGGATCCCCACGGGCGTGCTGCTGTATGGGCCCCCGGGCACGGGCAAGACGCTGCTCGCTCGCGCGGTCGCGGGCGAGGCGGGCGTGCCGTTCTTCTCGATCTCCGGCTCTGACTTCGTGGAGATGTTCGTCGGCGTGGGCGCCTCGCGCGTACGGGACCTGTTCGAGCAGGCCAAGCAGAACAGCCCTTGCATCATCTTCATGGACGAGATCGACGCCGTCGGGCGCCACCGCGGCGCGGGGATGGGCGGCGGCCACGACGAGCGCGAGCAGACGCTCAACCAACTGCTCGTGGAGATGGACGGCTTCGAGGCGAAGGACAACATCATCATGATCGCGGCCACCAACCGGCCCGACATCCTCGACCCGGCGCTGCTGCGCCCCGGGCGCTTCGACCGCCAGATCGCCGTCGACCGCCCCGACCGCAAGGGTCGCGCGAAGATCCTCGAGGTCCACACGCGCGGCAAGCCGCTCGCGAAGGTGATCGACATCGACGCGCTCGCGGGCCAGACCCCGGGCTTCACGGGCGCAGACCTCTCCAACCTGATCAACGAGGCGGCGCTGCTCTCAGCGCGCACCGGCAAGCGCGAGATCGGCCAGGTGGAGCTGGAGGAGGGGATCATGCGCGTGATCGCGGGCCCCGAGAAGAAGACGCGCGTGATGAGCGAGAAAGAGCGCCTCATCACCGCCTACCACGAGATGGGCCACGCGCTCGTGGGGCACTTCCTCGAGCACGCCGACCCGGTGCACAAGATCTCCGTGATCTCGCGCGGACAGGCGCTCGGCTACACGATCTCCATGCCTCAGGAGGATCGCTTCCTGACGACCCGCGCGGAGCTCGAGGACACGATGGCGATGACGCTGGGCGGGCGCGCGGCGGAGGAGATCGTCTTCGGCGAGATCACCACCGGCGCGTCGAACGACATCGAGAAGGTCACCGCCACGGCGAAGCAGATGGTGATGCGCTTCGGCATGAGCCAGAAGCTCGGGCCGCGCGTGTTCGGGCACGACCACAGCCAGCCCTTCCTGGGGCGGGAATTCTCGAGCGAACCCGACTACTCCGACGAGATCGCACGCGAGATCGACGACGAGATCCGCCGCATCATCGAGTCGGCGCACCAGCGCGCCACGACAATCCTCTCCGAACACGAGCACGACCTGAAGAACATCTCCGAGATCCTCGTCAAACGCGAGACGATCGAGAAGGAGGAGTTCGCGGCGCTGCTGGCGGGCAAGAGCGAGGAGGAAGTGTTTGGCATCGAGGAGGGTTCCTCCACGCCGGAGCTGCCCGCGCCGCCCACCGCGGCCGACCGCGCCGAGCGCGAAGCAGTGCCGCGCACGGTGCCGCGTCCAGGTCTCGCGGGTGGCACCGCCGAGATCAGGGCAACGGACCAAGAGCGCCCCGAGCCCGCCTGACGACCGCCTCGCCGCACCTGGCGGCGTCCTCAGTCGCTCATGTGCTCTCGCACACTTCGCTCCCTGCGTCCTTGCCAGGCACGCCGATTCGGCCGTCAGTAGCGTTGTCTTAGATGGCTGCGCCATACCGAATCATGGGGGTCGTCAACGTGACCCCCGACTCGTTCTCCGACGGAGGAGAGTTCCTCGACTCCGCTGCCGCGATCGCGCACGCGCTGACGCTCGTGGCCGAGGGGGCAGACATTCTCGACGTGGGCGGCGAGTCGACGCGGCCGGGGGCGGATCCGGTCTCGGGCGAGGAGGAGCTGCGCAGGGTGCTGCCGGTGCTCGAGGGGATCGCCGCCGCAGCTTGGCCGTCCGCCTCGCCGCGGGTGTCGATCGACACGTCGAAGGCGTCGGTCGCGCGCGCGGCGATCGACGCGGGGGCGAGCATCGTCAACGACGTGAGCGCGCTCAGAGCTGACCCGGAGATGGTTGAAGTCCTCGCCGAGAGCGGCGTGGACTGCTGCCTGATGCACATGCTCGGCGAGCCGCGCACGATGCAGCGGGAGGGTGGGCCTCAATACGAGGATGTGGTCGACGACGTGAAGGCGTTCCTTGAGGGGCGCATGACCTTCGCAATTGACGCCGGCATCGCCGAGGAGCGGATCGTGCTCGACCCCGGGATCGGCTTCGGCAAGACGGTCGCGCACAACCTCGAGCTGCTCGGGCGTCTGGAGGAGCTGACGGCGCTGGGGCGGCCGCTGCTCGTGGGGACCTCTCGCAAGAGCTTCCTCGGGCGGTTGATCGCAGACGGCGCCGGCGAGGCCGAGCCGGTCGCGGCGCACGAGCGCCTGCCGGGGACGATCGCGACGAACGTGCTCGCGTACGAGCGCGGCGCGAGCGTGTTCCGCGTGCACGACGTCGCGCCGCTGCGTGCCGCGCTCACCGTGACGGCTGCTACGTTGGGCGAGTGGCCGACGACGAGGGGCGTGGCGAGGACCCAGACGAGCTAGACGACGACGCGGACCTCGAGGAGGATCGCGACGAGGCAGCGGAGTCCGTCACGATCGAGATCAGCGGACTGTCGCTGTTCACCCACCACGGCGTCAGCGAGGCCGAGCGCGAGGTCGGCCAGCGCCTGGTGCTCGACCTGCGCTTGGACATCGGCGAGACCGACGCGACCGTCACGGACTCGCTGGAGGACACGGTCGACTACGCCGAGGTGTGCCAGCTCGTGGCGCTCATCGCCCAGCAGCGATCGCACAAGACGCTCGAGCGCCTGTGCAGCACGATCGCCGACAGGCTGCTTGCCGACTACGACCTCGAGGGCGTGTGGGTGAAGGCGGCCAAGCCCGAGCCGCCGATCGCGCTGAGCGTTGACGAGATCTCGGTCGAGGTGTGGCGCGAAGCGCCCGACTGACCCCGCTCTTGACAGATTAGTTAGCAGTCACTCATAATAAGCGAGTGCGGTCTAGCCAAAGCGACACGGGGGTGAACCGGAGATGACTTCGCGACTTCTGGCCATGGCAACCGGACACACGCGACGAGTGCTGCTGCTCGCGGGCGTCGTGTTCCTGCTCGCGGCCGCTCTGGGGGCGCCCGTGGTATCGCTGCTGAAGAGCGAATCCTCGGACTTCCAGGACCCGCACGCGCAGAACCAGCAGGCGCTGCACGCGATCGAACGCGCCACGGGGCAGTCGGCGGGGTTCGGCGTGGCTGCGCTCGTGCCGAGCGCAGCCGACGTGCGCACAAATCCCGCGGCGGCCGCCAAAGCAAGCCAGGTGGTGGCGCTCCTGTCGAAGCAGCGGGGCTTCCAGCGCGCGATCGACTATCCGACCACGCACCTGCCGGAGCTCGTATCGGGCAACGGCCGCCTGACGGTCGTGCTGGCGGCGTTCGCCGACCGCGAACGCTCAAAAGACGCGGTAGAACACGTTCGACCGATGCTGGCCGGCAGCGGCGTGACGTTCGGCGGCAACGACGTCGCGTTCAGCGAAATCAACGAACGCACGAGCACGGACCTGCAGCGCGCGGAGACGATCGCGTTCCCGATCCTGCTGCTGCTGTCGCTGTGGGTGTTCCGCGGCCTGATCGCCGCGGCGCTGCCGCTGCTGGTGGGCGGCTTTGCGATCGTGAGCACGTTCCTGCTGCTGCGGCTGATCGACCAGTTCGCGGGCCTTTCGATCTTCGCGGTCAACCTTGTCACCGGCATCGGCCTGGGTCTGGGAATCGACTACAGCCTGTTCGTGCTGTCGCGCTACCGAGAAGAGCTGGCGCGCGGAGCCGACACATCCACCGCGATCAGGCGCACGCTGGACACGGCGGGGCGGACGGTGCTCTACAGCTCCCTGACCGTCGCGGGCGCGCTCTCGTGCCTGCTGGTGTTCCCGCTGCGCTTCCTCTACTCGATGGGCGTGGGGGGCGCGCTGGTGTCCCTGGCGGACGGCGCGGTGGCGCTCGTGGTGCTGCCGGCGGTGCTCGTGGCGTTGGGGCCGCGCATCGACTCGCTCGCGCCACGGTGGATGCAGCGCGGCTCGGTGACGGCGACGCACGCCTCCACGACCAGCGCGTGGTATCGGCTCGCGCGCGGCGTGATGCGCCGGCCCGGGGCGATCGCGCTCGTGACGGCCGTCGCGCTGATCGCGATCTCGCTGCCGGCGCTGCGCCTGCAGCTCTCTCCGCCCGACGCGCGCGTTCTGCCGAGCGACTCGCAGCCGCGTCAGGTCGCCGAAACGTTGAACCACGACTTCCCCGTCAACGGCTCGCAGGCGATCACGCTCGTCGTGCGCGCCCCGGCCGGCGCCCATCAGAAGGTGCAATCGCTGGCGCGCCGCGCCCAGGCGGTCGCCGGCGCGCAGGCGAGCCTCGTGCCACCCCGCTACTACGGGCGCGAAACGTGGCAGCTCGAATTGAACCCCCGCGGCGAAGACGGCTCCGCCGCCAACCAGCACCTGGTCAAGCGGCTGCGCGCCCTAGCCCCAGCGCCGGGGCTGCTCGTGGGCGGACCGACGGCTTGGTTCGTCGATCAGAAGGCCGCCGTCGCCGCGAACGTCGCTCCGGCGCTCGTGATCCTCGCGATCGTCACGTGCGGGATACTGTTCTTGATGACGGGCTCGCTCGTGCTGCCCGTGCTTGCGCTGATGATGAACGTGCTCACGGTCGCCGTGGGCGCTGGCCTGTTGGTGTTGACCTTCCAGGACGGCCACCTCTCCTCGCTGATGGGCTTCAGCCCGATCGGCGGCCTGGAGGAGTCAAACCTGGTGCTGCTGTTCGTCGTGGCGTTCGCGCTCTCCACCGACTACGGCGTGTTCCTGTTCGCGCGCATCAAGGAGGCGCACGACCACGGTCTGTCCACCCGCGACGCGGTCGCTCAGGGCCTCGAGCGCACCGGGAGGCTGATCACCGCGGCGGCGCTGCTGTTGTGCGTGGCGATCGGCGCGTTCGTGCTGTCGCACATCTTCTTCGTCAAGCAACTGGGCATCGGCGCGGCGTTCGCGGTGGCGATCGACGCGACGTTCGTGCGCGCGCTGCTCGTCCCCGCGCTGATCGGCCGGCTCGGCGACCGAACGTGGTGGGCACCCCGCCCGCTGCGCCGTCTGCACGCGCGCATCGGCCTGCGCGAGGGACCGTCGCAGGCGCCGCACGAGATGCCCGCATGAGCACCGCCGCGCGCTTTCGCGCCGCAGTGGAGAGCTGGGACATCGACGCCGTCGGAGAGCTGCTCGCCCCGGGCGTGGTGTTCCACAGTCCCGCGACGTTCCACCCGTTCGTCGGGCGCGAGACGGTCACGCAGTTGCTCGGCCTCGTGGCGCAGACGTTCGAGGACTTCCGCTACACCGACGAGCTGCCCGGCGAGGACATGCACGGGCTCGTGTTCCGCGCCGCGATCGGCGGCAGGGAGCTCGAGGGCATCGACCTGCTGCGCTTCGACGCGGACGGCCTGATCGCGGACTTCACCGTGATGCTGCGCCCGATCTCCGGCCTCGTGCCGTTCGCCCAGGCGATGGGCGAGAAGGTCGCGCAGGCCGGACTGCAGACCACGCGCGCCTGACGTAGCGTTGCTCGGTAGATGAGCGTGGCGAACGATCGGGTCGGGCTGCTCGGGCTCGGCTCCAACATCGGCGAGCGTCGCTCGCACCTGCAGGCGGCGCTGGACGCGCTGGAGGGGGAGGGCGTGCGCGTCCTCGCGTCCTCCGCCGTCTACGACACCGACCCCGTCGGCGAGGTGCTCGACCAGCCGAGCTTCCTCAACGCGTGCCTGCGCGTGCGCACCGCGCTGGAGCCGCTGGAGCTGCTCGACCTGGTCAAGCGCCTGGAGCGAGAGCTCGGGCGCGACGAGAGCGGCGTTCGCCATGCGCCACGCTCGATCGACATCGACATCCTGCTGCTGGGCGAGTGCGAACTGCGCCACGAACGCATGACGCTGCCCCACGCACAGCTGCTCAGCCGCCGCTTCGTGCTGATCCCCGCGCTCGAGCTCGACTTCCAACTGCGTGCGCCCGACGGCAGATCGCTCGCCGACGCGCTCGCCGCGTTGCCCCTGCACGAGGGCGTCCGCTGGGCGGGCCCGCCGCTCGACGTGCCCGGCGGCTGACGTCCAGCACGCCGGGCACAGCACATCCCCACAAGCTCTTGGAACCTGCCCGAAGCAGCTTCCTCAGCGAACGACGATCTTGCCCTTCATGCCTTCGGAGACGTGAATCGTGCAGTGGTAGTTGAACGTGCCCGAGCGCGTGAAGCGGACGGTGTAGGAGCCTTTGGACTGGGTGCGCGAGTGGAATCCGTGGAACGTGACGTTGTGTTCGGTTTCCCCGTCGTGCCAGCCCCACGTGACGCTGTCGCCGCGGTGGATGGTCAGCGTCCCCGGGTGGAAGCGGATGTTCTTCAACGTAACCGAGTGTCTCGCCGCCGCGTGTGCGCCGCCGAGCGCGGCCGCTGGGATCAGGGCGGCGCTCGCCAGCGCGAAGGCTGCCAACAACGTGAGTCTCTTGACGCTCATCGCGCGCTCCTTCGTCAGTGGTTACCGGGCCGCTCGCTGCGTCGCCCGCGTGCACATGTAGACACCGGCCTGGGCCGAAACTTCCCAACCGAGCGGCGGCTCACTGCCCGGTCATCCCGCTTCGTCTAGGCCGAGCGCTCGTGCCAGCTGGCCAACGCGAGCAAGGTTGCGCTCGCGACGCCTCGCCCGGAGACCACGCACAGATGCCCCTTGCGCAGCCATACGACGCTGCTGACGCCGTCTTCGCTCAGCAGCCGGTAGGGGTGGCCGTGGCGCGAGACCACCAGGCCGCCGCTCGTGGTCGGTGCGGGCGTATCGGCAAGGATCGCGTAGCCGATGCGCTCGCCGCGGGCGTTCGCGTAGAAGACCGTGTTGACCGTCCGTCCGGCGATCGTGTCGCGCCGTGCGCCGCTCGCGCGCCAGCCGAAGTGGCCCGTCCAATAGGGGAACGACACGCCGTCGACGCTCTCCGTCAGCGCCCCGCGTTCGCGCGGATCCTCGCGCGGCGCGGGCGCCGTGGAGGCGCGCAACGTCGCCGCTGAGACCGCGCGCACGCTCAGCGTCGAGGAGCCGCCGCCTGCGAGCACGAGCACGAGGACGACCACGAGCGCGACCGCGGCCACCCCGCCCAGCATCAGTCCACGGCCTCCCAGCCAGCGCCAGGGGATGCCCGCACCGCCTCGCGCTCGCGGAGGACCCGAACGCTCGGCGACGAGCGCCTGCACGCGCCGGTGAAGCTCGTCGGGCGCGCGCTCGTCGACCGCGCGTATGCGCTCGATCAGCTCCGTCTCTGGGTGTGGTGGTTGCTCGCTCATTGCGCTCCTTCTCCCGACAAGACTCCGCCGGCGTTCCTCTCTTCCCGCAGGCTCGACGTCGCTGGTCCAGAACTTGGCGCCTCTGGGGAGAGACGCTTGACGATCTGCTTGCGCGCCCGGAACAGGCGCGTGGTGAGCGTCGCCTCGCGGACGCGCAGGGCGCGCGAGGCCTCGCGGTAGGAGAGGCCGAGGACGTCCACGGCGACGAGCGCCAGGCGAAAGTCCTCCGGCAGCGTGGCGATCGTGGCGTACAGCTCTTTCACCTCGAGCGCCTCCGCGGGACGCGCCATCGGCCGCGGGTCGGCCGTGACGACGTCCTCGAGCGTTGCGACCGTGACTGGACGCCGCGACGCGGTGCGCAGCCCCGTGAGGAACGTGTTGCGCAGCACGCGCATGAGGTAGTACAGCTCGTCGTCTCCCGTCAGCACCCGCGGGCGCGAGAGCACGCGCGCGAATGTCTCCTGGACGAGGTCCTCGGCGTCCTCGCGCGAGCCGCACAGCGCCCATGCGGCGCGGTAGAGACGGTCCACGTGTTGGGTGAGAGACTGCGGGTCGAGGGTGCGCATGGTCTATGCGTAGCGCCGCGTCGTCATCGCGATACGCGCGCTGCTCACACCGCGACTGTAGCGCCGTGGACTCTACGCGGCTGCGGGGGCGGGGAACCACTCCGCCGGCAGCACGCCCGCGGGGATCTCGCCGGCCTGCGGCGGGAAGTAGCGCGCGAGCGCCGCGCAGGGGCGGCCCTCGATCATCGGGCGCACGTCGCCGATGGTCAGCAGCAGGCGGATCGAGCTGCCGATCTGCAGGTCCGCGGCGTTGGGCTGCTCGCCGCCGAGCAGGCCCTCGGCGATCCATCCGTCGATCCGGTCGAGCTGGCTGGGGAGCGCTGCGAGGTCAGCCCGCGCGTTCTCGTCCTTGGCCTTGTTCTTGATCGCCATCAGCTTTGCGGTGAGCGGCATCGCCGGGCGCAGCATCGGGCGCGGCAGAGGCAGCTTGGCGTCCTCCGCGTAGCTCTCCATCGTGTCGGGGCGGCGGATGAAGCCCGCGTCGATCACCCGGCGCGGCACGCTCTGCAGGACCTCATCGCCCCAGCGCTCGGCCTCGAGCATGCGCGCGTAGGTGGGGTCGCCCGGAGGCGGCAAGCAGCGGCGGCTCGGGGGCGAGCTCGTCGAGGCGGCGCATGATCGCGCGCGAGCCGACCAGGCGCTCGCCGTTGCCGCGCATGCCCGGCACGGTCGCGCCGCCGTAGAGCAGCGGGCCGACGAGCATCTGCGTCATCGGCAGCAGATCGACGCGCTTGTAGTCGATCGACTTCAGCTGCAGCGCGACCTCCACGGCCGCGCACGGGTGCGAGGCGGGGAGCGCGTAGAGCTTGAGCATGCCTGCAGCCATCGCGCCGAGCATAATGGTCGCCGATGCTGCTTGCTGTAGACGTCGGCAACACACAGACCCACTTCGGGGCCTATCGCGGCGATGAGCTGCTCGAGCACTGGCGCTTTGCCACCGTGCGCCAGTCCACCGCGGACGAGCTGGGGGCGGCGCTGCGCAACCTGCTCGAGCTGCGCGGCTACGGCTTCGCCGACCTGAAAGCGTCGATCGTGTCCTCGACCGTGCCTCAGCTGGAGCCCGAGTGGACGGAGATGGCGGGCCGCTACCTCGGCCACGAGATGCTCGCGGTCGGGCCGGGAACGAAGACGGGCATGGCGATCCGCTACGACAACCCGCGCGAGATCGGCGCCGACAGGCTCGTCAACGCGGTCGCGATCCGCGAGCGCTTCGGCGGCGCGGCCGTGTGCGTGGACTTCGGCACGGCGACGACGTTCGACGTCGTCTCGCGCGAGGGCGAGTACCTCGGCGGTGCGCTCATGACCGGCATCGAGATCTCCCTCGAAGCGCTCTCCGAGCGCGGCGCGCGGCTGCCCAAGGTCGACCTCGCGCCGCCGAAGAGCGTGATCGGCAAGAACACCATCGACGCGATCCGCTCGGGCGTCGTGTTCGGCTACGCGGGCGCCATCGACGCGATCCTGCGCCGGCTGTACGACGAGCTGGGCGAGCGCACCGACGTGATCGCCACGGGCGGCCTGGCGCGGCTGGTGGTGCCCTACACGGAGGAGATCGAGCACGTCGACGACCTGCTCACGCTCACCGGGCTGCGCCTGCTGCACGAACGCAACAGCTGAGTTGGCGCTCGGTCTCGCCACAATGGGGGAGATGCCCGCCGCGCGATCGCTCACGGACTCCTGGACGCTCGGCTCGCTGCGCGTGCCCAACCGCGTGCTGCTCGCGCCGCTCGCGGGGATCGGCAACTGGTTCGTGCGCCTGCAGGCCAAGCGCTACGGCGCGGGGATGGCGGTCTCGGAGATGGTCTCCTCGCACGCGATCCACTACGGCAACGAGAGCACGTGCAAGGAGATGCTGCGCATCGACCCGCGCGAGCGCGACGGCGGCCCCGTGTCGATCCAGCTGTTCGGCGAAGATCCCGCCGATGATGCGCGAGGCGGCCGCCCACGTCGCGGCGCTGGGCGCGGACGCGATCGACATCAACATGGGCTGCCCCGTGCCGAAGGTGCGCAAGACCGGCGCCGGCGCCGCGCTGCTCGCCGACCCCGACCGCGCGGTCGCGGTCGCGCGCGCCGCCGTCGAGGGGCGGGGGGATCGGGGCGGGTGGGATTCCGGTGACCGTCAAGCTGCGCTCCGGGCTGCGCGTCGGGGACACGAGCGGCTTCGACGCTCGCCCACCGCCTCGTCGAGGAGGCCGGCGTCGCGGCGATCGCGTTTCACCCCCGCTCGGCCGCCGTGCACCACAAGGGCGTGCCCGACTACGAGCTCGCGCGCCGGCTGGTGGACTCGCTCGCCGGCGCCCGTGATCCTCACCGGCGGCCTCAGCGACGCGGAGCACGTGCGCGAGGCGTTCGAGCTGACGGGCGCGGCGGCGGTGATGCTCGCGCGCGGCGCGCTCGGCAACCCCTGGCTGTTCGCCGCAGCTGCTCGGGACACGCGAGGCAGGCCCCACGCGCGCGGAGGTGCTGGACGAGCTCGACTGGACGATCGAGCGCGCCGTCGAGCACCTCGGCGAGCCGCGCGCGACGCGCTATCTGCGCAAGTTCTACCCCTGGTACGTGGCGCGCCTGGAGCTGCCATCGCAGGACGGCGAAGACGCTGCAGGAATCGCTGCAGAGCGCGCGAGACGCTGGAGCAGGCGCGGCGTGCTGCTGGAGTCCGCGCGAGGCGGTCTCGGCGCTCGCCGTCTGAGGCGGTCCCGGGCCCTTGACCCGTGGACCCCGCCCCCCGCTATACTGCTGCGCTCGCTGAAGCCCCCGGTCGGTCACGTCCCCGCTCCGAGCGGGGTTTTGTGTGTCCGCCGGACCGGACCCTCAACCCGCGATCGAGGGTCACATGCCGAAGGACGTCATCCTCACCCCCGAAGGTCTCCAGAAGCTCAAGGACGAGCTCGAGCTGCTCTCCACGGAGAAGCGCCGAGAGGTCGCCGAGCGCATCAAGGAGGCGCGCGAGTTCGGCGACATCTCCGAGAACTCCGAGTACGACGACGCCAAGAACGAGCAGGCGATGGTCGAGAGCCGCATCGCGCAGCTGCAGGAGAAGCTGCGCATGGCCACGGTGATCCAGGCCAAGGACCTCTCCACCGACGTCGTGCAGGTCGGCTCGGTCGTGCACGTCAAGGACGAAAAGACCGGCAAGTCGGTCAAGTACACGATCGTCGGCTCGGCCGAGGCGAAGCCCGACGAGCACAAGCTCTCCAACGAGTCGCCCGTCGGCCGCGCGCTGATCGGCCACAAGCGCAACGAGACCGTCGCCGTGAAGGTCCCGCGCGGCCCGGCGCGCAAGCTCAAGATCACCAAGATCGACGTCGGCCTCGAGTAGGCTCGCCGCGATGAGCGGAAGCGAGCACCAGCCGCCCGAGGAGCAGCCCGCGGGCGAGTCCAGCAGGCACGGCCTGCCGGAGCTGATCGCCGAGCGGCGCGCGAAGGCGGAGCGCCTGCGCGCGAGCCGACCCCGGCGCGTTCCCGTACGCGTTCGCGGGCGTCGAGCCGATCGAGGGAGTCCTCGCCGCCTACGCGCACCTGGAGACGGGCGAGGAAACCGACGAGCGCCACCGCGTCGCGGGCGGATCGCCGCGCGCCGCGGCGCGGGCAAGACGGCGTTCCTGGACCTCGTCGACCGCACCGGCAAGATCCAGCTGCACGCGCGCGTCGACGTGCTCGGCGAGGAGCGCGTTCGAGCGGCTGACCTCGCTCGACCTCGGCGACCTCGATCGGCGTCGACGGCGCCGCGCTGCGCAGCCGCCGCGGCGAGATCTCGCTGCGCGTCGAGCGCTTCCAGGTGCTCGCCAAGGCGCTGCGCCCGCCGCCGGACAAGCACCACGGGCTCAGCGACGTGCGAGACCGCGCTACCGCCGGCGCGAGCTCGACCTGATCGCCAGCGAGGACGCGCGCAAGCTGTTCATCGACCGCGCGCGGATCATCTCCGCGGTGCGCGCCTACCTCGACGGCGAGGGCTTCGTCGAGGTCGAGACGCCGGTCCTGCAGCCGCTCTACGGCGGCGCGCTGGCGCGCCCCTTCACGACCCACCACAACGCGCTCGACCGCGACCTGTACCTGCGGATCGCCACCGAGCTGTACCTCAAGCGGCTGCATCGTCGGCGGCCTCGAGCGCGTCTACGAGCTCGGCAAGGACTTCCGCAACGAGGGCGTCTCCCCAAGCACAACCCCGAGTTCACGATGGTCGAGTGCTACGAGGCCTACGCCGACTACGAGGACGAGGCAGCGCGCCTGGAAGCGATCGTCGCGCGGCGCCGCGAGCGCGATCGGCTACGACGGCGAGATCGACTTCGCGGCGCCGTGGCGGCGGGTCGGCTTCGTGGAGGCGATCGCGCGAGGCGACCGGCATCGACCTCGCCGACGCATCGCGACGCCGAGGAGCTCGCTGCGCGAGATCGAGCAGCGGGGCCTGGAGATCGCGCACCGAGGGCGCCAGCTGGGCGCAGCTCGCCGACGACCTGCTGTCGAAGTTCGTCGAGCCGACGCTCGTGCAGCCGACGTTCGTCATCGACTACCCGGTCGAGCTCTCGCCGCTCGCGCGCGAGCACCGCTCCAAGCCAGGGCTGGTCGAGCGCTGGGAGGCGTTCGCCGGCGGCATGGAGATCGCGAACGCCTTCAGCGAGCTGATCGACCCGGACGTCCAGCGCGAGCGCTTCGAGGCGCAGGAGCGCCTGGCGGACGCGGGCGAGGAGGAGGTTCAGCCCTACGACGAGCTGTTCGTGCAGGCGCTCGAGCAGGGCATGCCGCCGGCCGGCGGCGTCGGGCTCGGCATCGACCGGCTGGTGATGCTGCTGACCGGGCGCGACTCGATCCGCGAGGTCGTGCTGTTCCCCGCGATGCGCGACTGATCGCGCCGCGACGCCGCGGCGCGATCCGCCGGCGCCGCGACGAGCGCGTCGCGCGCCCGCAGTCAAGCCGGCGCCGGCTGCCGATGACCCCGATAGAGCAGGGGGACCGATTGGTAGACTGCTCAACGAGGCGTCATCCGGACCACAAAGCTCCTTTGAGGCACCGTCCAAGCAGGAAGGAATCACACAATGTTCGAGCGATTCACAGAACGGGCCCGGCAGGTGGTCGTTCTCGCGCAGGAGGAGGCGCGGACGCTCAAGCACAACTACATCGGCACCGAGCACATCCTGCTCGGGCTGCTGCGCGAGGAGGAGGGTCTGGCCGCCCGCGTGCTCGAGAGCCTCGACATCACCGTCGAGCGCGTGCGCGCGCAGGTCGTGCGCATCGTCGGCTCCGGCGAGGAGGTCACCTCCGGGCAGATCCCGTTCACGCCGCGCGCCAAGAAGGTGCTCGAGCTCGCGCTGCGCGAGGCGCTGAGCCTCGGCCACAACTACATCGGCACCGAGCACATCCTGCTCGGCCTCGTGCGCGAGAACGAGGGCGTCGCCGCGCGCATCCTGCTCGACTTCGACGCCGACTCGGAGAAGATCCGCAACGAGGTCATCCGCATGCTCTCCGGTCCCGGCGGTCGCCGCCAGGGACAGTCCGGCGGCGCGGGCGCCGGCGCCGGCGCGGCGCCCCGGCGAGGGCAAGAAGTCCTCCAAGCTGCTCGACCAGTTCGGCCGCAACCTGACCAAGCTGGCCGCCGAGGGCAAGCTCGACCCGTGCGTCGGCCGCGAGACCGAGATCGAGCGGATCATGCAGATCCTCTCGCGGCGCACGAAGAACAACCCCGTGCTGGTGGGCGAGCCCGGCGTCGGCAAGACCGCCGTCGTCGAGGGCCTGGCCCAGCGCATCACCAGCTCCGAGGTGCCCGAGCTGCTGAAGAACAAGCAGATCTACACGCTCGACCTGGCGGCGCTGGTCGCCGGCTCGAAGTACCGCGGCGAGTTCGAGGAGCGCCTGAAGAAGGTGATGAAGGAGATCACCCAGCGCGGCGACATCATCCTGTTCATCGACGAGCTCCACAACCTCGTCGGCGCGGGCGCCGCCGAGGGCGCGATCGACGCCGCCTCGATCCTCAAGCCGGCGCTCGCGCGCGGCGAGCTGCAGACGATCGGCGCGACGACGCTCGACGAGTACCGCAAGTACCTCGAGCGCGACTCCGCGCTGGAGCGCCGCTTCCAGCAGATCCGCGTCGACGAGCCGACGATCGACCAGACCGTCGAGATCCTGCGCGGCCTGCGCGACCGCTACGAGCAGCACCACAAGGTGCAGATCACCGACGAGGCGCTGCGCGCCGCGGGCGAACTGGCGAGCCGCTACATCTCCGACCGCTTCCTGCCCGACAAGGCGATCGACCTGATCGACGAGGCCGCCTCGCGGATGCGCATCAAGTCGATGACCTCGCCGCCCGCCAACCGCGAGCTCGAGGGCGAAGTCGAGAGCACGCGCCGCGAGAAGGAGGCCGCGATCGAGGCCCAGGAGTTCGAGAAGGCGGCGGCGCTGCGCGACAAGGAGCGCAAGCTGACGAACAAGAAACGCGAGCTCGAGCAGGCGTGGGAATCGGGCGAGTCCGGCGAGCGCCCGTCGATCGGCGAAGAGGAGATCGCCGACATCGTCTCGATGTGGACCGGCATCCCCGTCTTCAAGCTGACCGAGGCCGAGACGCAGAAGCTGATGCGCATGGAGGACGAACTGCACAAGCGCGTGATCGGCCAGCACCCGGCGATCGAGGTCATCTCGAAGGCGATCCGCCGCTCGCGCGCGGGCCTGAAGGACCCCAAGCGCCCGACCGGCTCGTTCATCTTCCTCGGCCCCTCGGGCGTCGGCAAGACCGAGCTGGCGCGCACGCTCGCCGAGTTCCTGTTCGGCGACGACGACGCGCTGATCCGGATCGACATGTCCGAGTACATGGAGAAGCACGCCGTCTCGCGGCTGGTCGGCTCGCCCCCGGGCTACATCGGCTACGACGAGGGCGGCCAGCTGACCGAGGCGATGCGGCGCAAGCCCTACAGCGTGCTGCTGCTCGACGAGATCGAGAAGGCGCACCCGGACGTCTTCAACATCCTGCTGCAGATCCTCGAGGACGGACGCCTGACCGACGCGCAGGGGCGCACGGTCGACTTCCGCCACGCGATCGTGATCATGACCTCGAACATCGGCGCCGCGGAGATCGCGCGCAACACGCCGCTCGGCTTCGCGGTCTCCGACGACGAGACGGGCATCACCTACGACGACATGAAGAACCGGATCATGGGCGAGCTGAAGAAAGTCTTCCGCCCGGAGTTCCTCAACCGCATCGACGACGTGATCGTCTTCCACAAGCTGCAGAAGGAGGAGATCAAGCAGATCGTCGAGCTGCTGCTGCTGCGCATCCGCGAGTCGATGGCCGAGCGCGAGCTGCAGCTCGAGCTGACCGAGCCCGCCAAGGACCTGCTCGTCGAGAAGGGCTGGGACCCGGCGATGGGCGCCCGCCCGCTGCGTCGCGCGATCCAGCGCTACATCGAGGACCCGCTGGCCGACTTCGTCCTGCGCGAGCAGCTGACGCCCGGCGCGACCGTCGTGGTCGACCCGCGCCGAGGGCGAGCAGGAGGGCGAGGTGCGCCTGTCGATCGTCAAGCCCAAGAAGCAGAAGACCCCTGTCGGCGTCGGTGCCGAAGGCGCCGCGACGGAGGAGATCGCCGAGAGCGAGCGCCCCGGCCGGCCGGACGAGCAGCCGGACGAGCTCCGCACGCCGACTCGAGCCGTCCCCGCCGAGCGCGTAAGCTGGGCCGATGGCCCGGACCACCATCCACGTCTGCTCGCAGTGCGCGTTCCAGTCAGCGCAGTGGCACGGCCAATGCCCCGGCTGTGAGGCGTGGAACACGCTCGTCGAGGAGACCGTCGCGCCCAAGCGCGCGGGCGGGCGCTCGGCCGGCGGCGCTCGCCGGTCTGAGGCGCCACCCGGCGCGGGCGGAGGCGCGAAGGTCGTGCCGCTGCCGCTGCGCGAGGTCGGCGCCAGCCCGGTGAAGCGGATGTCGACCGGCATCGGCGAGCTCGACCGCGTGCTCGGCGGGGGGCTCGTGCCGGGCTCGCTCGTGCTGCTCGGCGGCTCGCCGGGGATCGGCAAGTCGACGCTCACGAACATGGTGCTCGGTCACCTGCAGCAGGCCGGGCCACCGCACGCTGTACGTCAGCGGCGAGGAGTCCGCCGAGCAGGTCCGGCTGCGCGCCGAGCGCCTCGCGGCCCGGCGGCGCGCTGGACGTGCCGATGCTCGCCGAGACCGACCTCGACACGGTGCTCGACACGCTCGCCGCGCAGGCGCCGCAGGCGTGCGTGATCGACTCGGTGCAGACGCTCCGCTCGGCCGAGCTCTCCGGCGCGCCCGGCTCGGTCGGGCAGGTGCGCGAGGTGGCGGCGCGGATCATGGAGCTCGCCAAGGCGCAGGGCATGGCGGTGATCCTCGTCGGGCCACGTGACCAAGGACGGCGCGCTCGCGGGGCCGCGCGTGCTCGAGCACCTGGTCGACTGCGTGCTGCAGTTCGAGGGCGAGCGCGAGCGGCCCTACCGCGAGCTGCGCGCGCTGAAGAACCGCTTCGGCTCGACCAACGAGGCGGGCCTGTTCGAGATGCGCCAGGGCGGCCTCGTGGAGGTGCTCGACGCCTCCGCGCGGTTCGTCGCCGAGGCGACGCGCGCCCCCGGCAGCGTGGTGCTCGCGGCGATGGAGGGCTCGCGGCCGCTGCTCGTCGAGGTGCAGGCGCTCGTCGCGCCGTCGGAGCTCGAGCAGCCGCGCCGCGTGGTCTCGGGCCTCGATCGCAACCGCCTGGCGCTGGTGCTCGCGATCCTCGGCCGTCACGGCCGCGTCGCGCACGGCGGCGCGGACGTGTTCGTGAACGTCGTCGGCGGCGTGCGCGTGGACGAGCCGGGCTGCGACCTGGCGGTCGCGCTGGCGGTCGCCAGCGCCAGCCGCGGCGTGCGCTCTCAAGGGCTCGCCCGCGGGCGTGCTTCGGCGAGCTCGGCCTGACCGGCGAGCTGCGCTGGGTCGGCCACCCCGAGCGGCGCCTGGAGGAGGCCGCCAAGCACGGCCTCGAGCGGCGTGATCGCGCCGCCCGGAGAGCGGCGGCGAGGCGCATGCGAGGTGGCGACGCTGCGCCAGGCGCTCGCGCTGCGCTGGCCGGCGGCGCCGAGCCGCGGACGCGGCGGCCCGCGGATCGCGCGAGGGTCCGCTCGCCGGAGCGGGAGGCGCTCGTACCGCTCGGGCCACGTGAACGTGGCGCTAAGGGATCGCTAAATGCCCTAGAATGAAGGATGTGGCTCCACGATCCGGCGAAGATCTAGACAACGAAGTACGACCGGATCCGGGGCTGATGAGGGCGCTGGAGATGATCGCGCCCGGCACCGCGCTGCGGGAGGGCATCGAGAGCATCCTGCATGCGCGCACGGGCGGTCTGATCGTGATCGGCGAGCCCGAGGACCTCAGCTTCCTGAACTCCGGCGGGATCAAGCTCGACATCGACTACACCCCCGCGTTCCTCTACCAGATCGCGAAGATGGACGGGGCGATCATCCTCAACGCGAACGCCACGAAGATCACGATGGCGAACGTGCAGCTGATGCCCGATCCGACGATCCTCTCGCACGAGACCGGCACCAGGCACCGCACCGCCGAGCGCGTCTCCAAGCAGACGGACGCGCTCGTGATCGCCGATCTCCCAGCGCCGCGAGGTCGTCTCGGTGTACGTGGACGGCGTCAAGTACATCCTCGAGGACATCCCGGTCGTGCTCGCCAAGGCCAACCAGGCGCTCGCGACGCTCGACAAGTTCCGCACCCGCCTCGACCAGGTCTCGACGCGTCTGACCGCGCTCGAGTTCGAGGGCGGCACGACGCTGCACGACGTGCTCACGGTGCTGCAGCGCTCGGAGCTGGTGACGCGCATGGCGGTCGAGATCGAGCGCTACATCGTCGAGCTCGGCAGCGAGGGCCGGCTGATCGAGATGCAGCTCGAGGAGACGATGGTCGGCGCCGCGGCCGAGAAGGCCGCGCTCGTGCGCGACTACCTCTCCAGCTACTCCGACGAGGCGTTCGCGGCCGCGCTCGAGGAGATCGGGCGCCTCGCCCACCAGGACCTGCTCGACTTCGGTCGGCTCGCGGAGCTGCTCGGCTACGACCGCAAGCTCAACACGCTCGACTACCCGGTCTCGCCCGCGCGGCTACCGCGTGCTCGGGCGCATCCCGCGCTGCCGCAAGATCGTCGTCTCGCAGATCGTCGGCGAGTTCGGCGGCCTCGACGAGCTGCTCGCCGCCAGCGACGCCGAGCTCGAGGCGGTCGAGGGCGTGGGCGAGATCCGCGCGAAGGACATCCGCGAGGGCCTGCGCAGGCTGCAGGAGCTGAACCTCGTGGACCGCTACCTACAGACTTGAATCAAGGGCCGCCCATGTGGCCGGTCGCAACGAAGGAGGACACCATTCCGCGCACAAGCAACCGAAGAAGCAGCGCTCGACAGAGGAGCTCGAGGTCACCCGCGAGGTCGAGTACATCGAGTTCGAGCTCGGTGACCAGGTCGTGTACCCCCATCACGGCGCGGGCAAGGTGCTGAAGAAGGAGGAGATGGAGATCCTCGGCGAACGCCGCGAGTACCTCACGATCAAGATCCTCCACAACGACATGACCGTCCGGGTCCCGACCGAGAACGCCGCGCTCGCGGGCCTGCGCCGGGTGATCGACGAGGAAACCGTCAAGAAGGTCCTCGACGTGCTGCGCGACGAGGTCTCGGAGATGCCGAAGAACTGGAACCGCCGCTTCAAGCACAACCGCGACAAGATCAAGACCGGCGACATCTACGAGCTGGCCGAGGTCGTGCGCAACCTCTCGCTGCGCGAGAGCGAGAAGGGCCTGTCGACGGGTGAGAAGCAGATGTTCACCCGCACCAAGAAGATCCTCGCCTCCGAGCTGATGTACGCGCTCGACAAGGACGAGGAAGAGGCCGAGAACTACCTCGACGAGCTGCTCGCCGACTCGGCCACCAGCCAGATGGCCGTGGCCGGAGCCAAGTAGCGAGGCTCTCGCGCACGCGGCAGGACCCGGCGTGGCTTCATTGCCGCGTGCGCGACAGCCAACCTGGCGATGACCGTCGCGCTGATCGTGGCCGCCGGCAGCGGCGAGCGCCTCGGAGCCGACGGCCCGAAGGCGCTCGTCGAGCTCGGCGGGCCGGCCGATGCTGCAGTGGAGCATCGACGCGCTCGCGCCGCGTCGAGAGCGTCGAGCGGATCGTCGTCGCGCTGCCGGCCGGCGCGCCCACGCCAGCGGGCGTCGTGGCCGTGGAGGGCGGCGCGGTGCGCTCGGACTCGGTGCGCAGGGCGCTCGCACGCAGCGGGGGACGGTGCGAGGAGCAGCTCGTGCTCGTCCACGACGCCGCCCGGCCGCTCCTCACGCCCGAGCTCGCCGAAGCGCGTGATCGCGGCGCTCGCACGCCGACCCGAGCGCCGACGCGGCGATCGCAGCGGCGCCCGTGACCGACACGATCAAGCGCGCCGACGCGGCGGGCGCCGTCAGCGAGACGCTCGACCGCAGCGAGCTGTGGGCGGTGCAGACGCCGCAGGTGTTCCGCCGCGGCGCGCTCGAGCGCGCGCTCGACGTTCCCGCCGAGGAGCTCGCGCGCGCGACCGACGACGCCTGGCTGATCGAGCGCGCCGGCGGCAGGGTGATCGTGGTCGCCAGCCGAGCGAGGAGAACCTCAAGGTGACCACGCCGCTCGACCTGCACGCTCGCCGAGCTGCTGCTCGCGCGCCGATCCGCGGGCGAGCGTCCAGGTGGACGCGGCGCGAATCCTGCTTGAATCGCACGCGCCAGCGATGCTCACCGACTACCACCTCCACCTGCGCCCCGACGACCTCGACGCCACGCGCCGCCGAGTACTTCACCGCAGGCCAACGTCGAGCGCTACCGCGCGGCCGCCAGCGAGCGCGGCATCGCCGAGCTGGGCGTCTCCGAGCACGTCTACCGCTTCACGCAGGCGCTCGACGTCTGGCGCGCACCCGTTCTGGCGCGCCAACGCGCAGCGACGACCTCGACGAGTACTGCGCGTTCGTGCGCGAGCAGCACCGACCTGCGGCTGGGGATCGAGGCGGACTTCGTGCCCGGCGCGGAGGACCGCATGGCCAACCTGCTCGCAGGCGCGCGACTTCGACTACGTGGTCGGCTCGGTGCACTTCCTGCGCGACGGCGCCGTGGACATGGACGACTACAGCGTGTGGGACAGTCCGGCCGCAGCGCGGAGGAGATCTGGCGGCGCTACTTCGAGACGATCGCCGAGGCCGCCGCGCAGCGGCCTGTTCGACATCATCGCCCACCCCGACCTGGTGAAGTATCTGGGGCCCGCCGAGCGACCGCCGCATCCCCGAGGGCGACCTGCGCCGCTACTACGAGCCCGCGATCGAAGCGATCGCCGACATCGGGCATCGCGGTCGAGCTCTCCACGGCCGGACTGCGCAAGCCCGTCGGGGAGATCTACCCGGCGCCGGCGTTCCTGGAGATGTGCCTCGAAGCGGGCGCGCCGATCGCGCTCTCCAGCGACGCCCACCGCCCCGAGGACGTCGGCGCGGACTACGAGCAGGCGCTCGAGCTGCTCGACGCGCTCGGCGTGCGGCGAGCTGTGCGTGTTCGACGGCGCCGCGAGCGCCGGCTCGAGCCGATCGGCGCCACCGACGCGGGCGAGGTGCGCTCCGCATGACGCTCGCGGGATCGGCTTCGACTCCCACCGTCTCGGCGAGGGGCGCAGGCTCGTGATCGGCGGCGTCGAGATCCCCGACGAGCGCGGGCCTCGACGGCCACTCCGACGCCGACGTGCTCGCGCACGCGGTGATCGACGCGCTGCTCGGCGCGCGCCGGCCTGGGCGACATCGGCGAGCACTTCCCCGACACCGACGAGCGCTGGCGCGACGCCGACTCGATCGGCCTGCTCGAGGAGGTCGTCGCGATGGTCGCGCGCGACGGGCCTCGAGCTCGTCAACGTCGACTGCACCGTGGTCATGGAGGCGCCCAAGCTGGCGCCGCACCGTCAGGCGATCCGCGAGCGCCTCGCGCGGGCGCTCGGCGCTGGACGTCGAGGCGCGTCAACGTGAAGGCCAGCACGGGCGAGCGGATCGGGCTTCGTCGGCCGCGGCGAGGGCGTCGCGGCGCTCGCGGTCGCGAGCCTTCGCGAGCGCTGGCTGAGCGCGCACGCGCGACGCTAGGGTTGCGCGGCGATGCGAGAGATCCTCCTGCACGACACGCTCAGCGGCGAGCTCCGGCCGCTCGCCCCGCGCGATCCCGGCCGCGTCGGCATCTACGCGTGCGGGCCGACCGTCTACAGCCGCATCCACATCGGCAACGCGCGCCCGTTCGTCGTCTTCAGCCTGCTGCGGCGCTTCCTCGCGCACGAGGGCTACGAGGTGAGCCTCGTGATCAACGTCACCGACGTCAACGACAAGATCTACGACGCCGCGCGCGCGCAGGGACGCCCCAGCGCGGAGCTCGCCGCGGAGATGACCGAGCGCTACATCGCCGACACCGACGCGCCTCGGCCTCGGCCGCCCCGACCACGAGCCGCTCGCGTCCGAGACGATCGGGCCGATCGTCGAGTACATCGCCGACGCTGATCGAGCGCGGCCACGCCTACGCGGCCGACGGCGACGTCTACTTCCGCGTGCGCTCCGACGAGGGCTACGGCAGCCTCTCCCACCGGCGGCTCGAGAACATGGACCAGGGCGAGGGGATCGAAGGTACGCGAGCGCAAGGAGGACCCGCTGGACTTCGCGCTGTGGAAGGCGCGCAAGGAGGGCGAGGACACGTGGTGGGACTCGCCCTGGGGGCAGGGCCGCCCCGGCTGGCACATCGAGTGCTCGGCGATGGCCGAGCAGCTGCTCGGCGTCGGCTTCGACATCCACGGCGGCGGCTCGGACCTCGTCTTCCCCCACCACGAGAACGAGGCCGCGCAGACGCGCGCGGCGCGCGGCGCGGAGCTGACGAAACTGTGGATGCACAACGGCATGATCCAGTTCACCGGCGAGAAGATGGCCAAGTCGGTCGGCAACATCGCGCTGCTGCACGAGGTGCTCGACGCGCACGGTCCGCGACGCGGTCGTGATGTACCTCGTCTCCGGCCACTACCGCCAGCCGCTGGCCTTCTCCGAGGCCGCGCTCGAGCAGGCGCAGGCCAACGTGAATCGGATCCGCGAGGCCGCGCAGGCGCCTGAGCGCCGGCCCATCGCCCGCCGAGCTGGATCCGCTGCGCGACGCGCTTCTTCGACGCGCTCGCGCAGGGACTTCAACACGCCCGAGGCGCTCGCCGTGGTGAACGAGTGGATTCGCGAGGCCAACCGGCGCGGCGCGGCGAGGCGCGCGGGGACGCCGATCTGCGCGAGATGCTCGGCGTGCTCGGCCTCGAGGCGCTGCTCGACGCCGGCGAGGAGGCGCCCGCCGCGGTGCGCGAGCTGGCCGAGCGGCGCGAGCAGGCGCGTGCCGAAGCGCGACTTCGCTGCCGCCGACCGCCTGCGCGAGGAGATCGCCGCGCTCGGCTGGGAGGTCCGCGACGGGGCCGGCGGCTTCGAGCTGCTGCCGCTGTGATCCTCTACGGGCGCAACCCCGTCCGGGAGGCGCTGCGGGGTCGGCGCGCGCGACCAGGTGGACGATGTGTGGGCGACCGCGGGCGCGGCGCGCGAGCCGTGGCTTGGGGGCGTGAAGACGCGCACGGTCACCGCGCGAGGAGATCGAGCGCCGCTGCGGCTCGAGCTGCACACCAGGGCGATCTGCGCGGAGGCGGGCTCCTACCACTACGCGGGCGCGGATGAGCTGCTCGCGCGGGAGAACCCGCTGCTGGTGGCGCTCGACCAGGTCCAGGATCCGCAGAACCTCGGCTCGATCTGCCGCACCGCCGAGTGCGCGGGCGCTGCGGGCGTGGTGATCCCCGAGCGTCGCGCCGCGGAGGTCACGCCCGCGGTCTGCAAGGCCTCGGCCGGGGCCGTCGAGCACCTGCCGGTGGCGCGCGTGCGCAACCTCGCGGACTTCCTCGCCGACGCGCGCCGCGCGGGCTGCTGGTGCTACGGCGCGAGCGCCGAGGGCGCGGACGGCAGGCCGGCCGATCTCCTACGACGCGCCGCGACTACGGCGGCGCCGGGGTGGTGCTGGTGCTCGGCAGCGAGGGCAGCGGACTGCGCCCGCGTGTGGCGAGCGCGTGCGACGAGCTGATCGCACTGCCGCTGCTCGGCAGGATCGAGTCGCTGGGGGTCAGCGCGGCGGCGGCGGCGCTGCTGTACGAGATCTTGCAGATTCGCAGCCGCGTGGCTTGACAGCGCGTTCATAACTGTGTAAGGCTGCCGCCGACATAACGCTGAACCTAAGGTTTAGAAACCTTGGGAATTGAATAGCTTTGGCGCCAGGGGAGGAGTGCGCCACTGAGCAATTTTGGGGGCCGCCATGGAGGTGGGCCCAAGAAAGGATCTGCTCGTGGCTCGAATCTCCCATAACCCTAACTCTGAACCTAAGGTCGAAGATCTTTTCCTGATCGCGCTTGCGAAGCAGGGAGACCGCAACGCATATGACCGTCTCGTCCGGCGCTACCACGGCTTCGTGCGCCTGAAGGCCTCGTCGTACTTCCTCGCCGGAGGCGACTCCGAAGACCTCATCCAGGAGGGCCTCGTCGGCCTCTACAAGGCGATCCGCGACTTCCGCACCGACCGCGAGTCGAGCTTTCGCAACTTCGCCGAGCTCTGCATCACCCGCCAGATCATCACCGCCGTGAAGACCGCCACGCGCAACAAGCACACGCCGCTGAACCAGTACGTGTCGTTCTCCTCCACGCCCGCTGGCAGCGGCGAAGACGTGCCCACGCTCGACCAGATGCTGCCCGGGCCGACGGTCCACGACCCCGTCAACCAGGTCATCTCCTCCGAGGAGCTGCGCTCGCTCGTGGGCTGTCTCTCGACGGCGCTCTCGGAGCTCGAGAGCCGCGTGCTGTCGCTGTATCTCGACGGCTACTCCTACGAGCAGGTCGGCGAGCGTCTCAGCTGCGACACCAAGACCGTCGACAACGCGCTGCAGCGCGTCAAGCGCAAGGTCGGCGCGCACCTAGACTCGCGCGCCGTCGCCGCCTGAGCGAGAACCCTTCGACGCGCACGGGGGCGCCCGCCAAAGCGGCGGGCGCCCCCGTGTCCTCGGGTACGAGCTGTGGCCGTCCGAGTGGTGAGGACGGCCACAGCGTTGTCTCCCGCCTCTCCTCAGGAGGCGTCCCCTCGAGTGTTAGAGCTTCCCCTGCGACGGCTGGGTCGAGTTGCCGGGGGCTTCTGGAGTGAGCGTCGCGGCGGTGGGGGGCGTAACGGTGATGGTGAAGTTGGCGCTCACCGTGCCGCCGTTCTGCGGATCGCCGGGCACCTTCACGCGGTACACGCTCGTGCCGGGCGAGTAGATCGTGTGGGCGATCGAGTACGTCGAGCCCGCGCCGATCACCGCCACCTCCACCACGTGGAACGAGGTCCCCGACGCGTTCTGGCGCTCTAGGTAGATCACGTGGCCGGTGTGGTCGGGTGTGACCGCGCCTTTGAACGTGACCGTCTGTCCCGCGGAGATCGTCGTCGGCGACGCTTCCGCGCTGAGCACGTCTTTGACGCCCTCGTACAGCACCGCGGATGATTTGCCCGCGCCCTGCACCCGGTAGAACGTGCTGGCCACCGGCGACTGCGCCGGGAACGTGTAGTTGCCGCTGCCGTCAGTGCTGACCTGCGCGACGGGCGAGAACCTGCCGTGGCGGGTGTGCGCGAGCAGCGTCATCGGCATGTTCGCCGCTCCCGCCGCAATTCCGCTGATCGTCACCGATTCGCCGTAGGCGATCGGGTCCTTCGAGCTCGCGATCGTCAGCTCCGGGTTCTGAGCCTGGGAGATCTGGTAGTTGAGCACGTTGGAGACGCTCGGCACGTTGCGCCGGTGGCTGCGCACCAGCACGCGGATGTTCGCGTCGCCGGGAACACGGAACACGTGCTCGATCGAGAACGTGCCGTCCGGGTTGACCCGGCCGACCTGGATGCGGTGCCAGTCGTTGCCCGTGAGTGCGTTCTGGCGTTGCAGCACCACGAGCGCGCCAGCGTCGGGCGGGGTTACGGTGCCGGTGAACGTCACGCGGTTCGGTCGCCCCGTCTTCAGCGATGTGAGGATCTGCGTGCCTTCGGCTGGGCCCACGAGCGTCACCTGCGCCGCGACGCGCACCACGCGGTTCGCGCTGCGCGCGCCGTGTGCGATCACGTAGAACGCGCTGTTGGCGGTGATCGAGCTGGCGGTGATCGCGTAGAAGCCGTGTTCGTCGGTCGTGCCCGTGCCGACCACGCCGAAGCCCGGCGAGCCGATCGAGTGCTCGTACAGCGTCACCGCCTGTCCCTGCTGGTTGGCGGGGAGATCGCACGTGAGCTGCCCGTACGCGAGCGCCGATTCGCCCGCCGTGAGCAGGCGTGGCGCGACGTTCAGCCGCACACGGCAGCCGGGGCCGGGGGTCCCGCGCTGGTGGTGGATCTCTGTCCTCTTGTGATGGATCTCGGGGTGTCCTGCGCGCGCCGCCGCACCGGCCGGAGCCAGTAGCAGCAGAGCGCCCGCGGCCGCGATGGCCGCGTTCAGCTTTGTAGAACGCATCTGCGCCTCTCCTTCGGGTTAGGGGTCTTGTGTGCGACCTTCCTCTGGCTCACTAAACCCCGCTCGCAGGTATTCGATGCGGTGCGTCCAGCGGCGCTAGACGGGGCTATGATTGAGCGCGGGATGGAGGGAGCGGTCACCGAGTCGAGCGCGCGCGAGCGAGTCGCCGGCGCGCCGACGATCGCGGCGGCTTTTCGCATCACCGCCGCGGAGCGCTCCGATGACGTGGCGATCCGCACGAAGGGCGATGCGATCACGCTCACGTGGGGCGAGCTGCGCGAACGCGTGGACGCGCTCGCGGGGGCGCTCGCCGAGCTGGGCCTCGGGCGAGGCGACACGCTCGCGCTGATGCTCTCCAACCGCCCCGAGTTCCACGTGTGCGACCTCGCGGGCATGATGCTAGGCGCGGCGCCGTTCTCGATCTACAACACCTACACCGCGGAGCAGATCGCCTATCTCGTCAAGGACGCCGCCGCGAAGGTGCTGATCTGTGAGCAGCAGTATCTGCCGCGCGTACTCGAGGCGCGCCGCGAGCTGCCCGAGCTGGAGCACGTGATCGTGGTCGACGGCGAGGCGCCCGAGGGCACGCTGGCGCTGGCGGACGTGGAAGCGATGGACACGAGCTTCGACGTCGAGGCGTCCGTCGCCCAGATCCAGCCGAGCGACGTGCTGACGCTGATCTACACCTCCGGGACCACGGGCCCGCCGAAGGGCGTGCAGCTGATCCACCGCAACCTGCTCGCCGCCGTGGAGGGCCTGGACGAGCTGATCGAGTTCCCCAAGGACGGGCGCGTGATCTCGTGGCTGCCGAGCGCGCACGTGGCCGAGCGCAACGCGCACCACTACCTGCCGATCGTGTTCGGCCTGCAGATCACCTGCTGCGACGATCCCCGCCAGGTGCTCTCCTACCTGCCCGAAGTGCGCCCCAGCTGGTTCTTCGCGGTGCCGCGCATCTGGGAGAAGCTGAAGGCGGGCCTGGAGACGATGGTCGCGGGACAGCCCGAGGAGCAGCGCGAGAAGATGCAGACGGCGCTCGACGCGGGCATCGAGAAGGTGCGCCTGGAGCAGCGCGGCGAGCAGGTGCCGGAGGCGCTCGCCGAGCAGGTCGCCGCCGCTGACGCGGAGATCTTCGCGGGCCTGCGCTCGATGCTGGGACTGGACCAGGTCGAGGCGATCAACGTCGGCGCGGCGCCCACGCCCGTGGAGGTGCTCGAGTTCTTCCACGCCATCGGGCTGCCGCTGGCGGAGCTGTGGGGCATGAGCGAGACGTGCGGCGCGGGCAGCGTGAACCCCAACGCGCGGATCAAGATCGGCACCGTCGGGCCGCCCGCGCCGGGCGTGCAGATCAAGCTCGACAGCGACGGCGAGGTGCTCGTCAAATCCGAAGTGGTGATGCTCGGGTACCGCAACCTGCCGGAGAAGACCGCCGAATCGTTCACCGACGACGGCTGGCTGCGCACGGGCGACATCGGCCGCTTCGACGAGGACGGCTATCTGACGATCGTGGATCGCAAGAAGGAGCTGATCATCAGCGCGGGCGGCAAGAACATGTCCCCCGCGAACATCGAGGCCGCGATCAAGACCTCCTCGCCGCTGATCGGCCAGGCGTGCTGCATCGGCGACTCCCGCCCCTACAACACAGCGCTGATCGTGCTCGACGCTGACTTCGCGCCCGCGTGGGCCGCGCAGCACGGTATCGAGGACACCTCGCTGGAATCGCTCGCGCAGGACGAGCGCGTCCGCGCGGAGGTGCAGAAGGGCGTGGACGCCGCCAACGAGAAGCTCGCGAAAGTGGAACAGATAAAGAAGTTCACCCTCGTGCAGGGCGACTGGCTCCCGGGCGGCGATGAGCTCACGCCGACGATGAAGCTCAAGCGCAAGCCGATCGCCGAGAAGTACGCCGCGGCGATCGAGGGCATGTACCGGCCCTAGCGCGTCTTCCACCGCGCGATTACACTGTCCCGATGGATCTCTACACCTGCCCCGCACGCACCCACGGCGCGAACGCCCCGCTCTTCAAGCACCCGTGCGGCGTGGCCGCGGAGGCGCTCGACAAGGCGGGCCACGCCTACACGGTGAAGGTCGCCGGCGGCTTCAAAAAGGTGCCGTTCAGCCGCCGGGGCAAGCGCAAGGAGATCCTCGCGCTGACCGGACAGGAAGACGTGCCGGTGCTGGTGCTCGACGACGGTGGCACGGTCACGGGCACCGCGGCGATCGTCGAGTGGGCTGCCGCCCACAACGCCGCCACCGCCTGAGCCGCGTTACGCACCCGCGGGCGTCTCGTCCGGCTCGACCCAGTCGAAGCGAGCGCGCGACCGCCTTGCGCCACTGCGCGTACTCGCGCTCGCGAACCGTCGCCTCCATCTCGCGGCTCCCAGCGCCGGTCCTCGCGCCCAGCGCTCGCGCAGCTCGTCCAGCCCGACCAGAAGCCGCTCGCCAGCCCGGCCGCGAACGCGGCGCCGAGCGCGGTCGTCTCGGTCACCTGCGGGCGGACCACGGGCACGCCGAGCACGTCGGCCTGGAACTGCATCAGCAGCTCGTTGGCGGTCATGCCGCCGTCGACCCTCAGCTCCGGCAGAGGCGGCGCCCGTGACGGCTCCTGCGCCGCGTCGAGCACCTCGCGGGTCTGCCAGGCGGTCGCCTCCAGAGCACGGCGCGCGCGATGTGGCCGGCTCGTCGCGTAGGCGGTCAGGCCGACGATCACGCCGCGCGCGTCGTCGCGCCAGTAGGGCGCGAACAGGCCCGAGAACGCCGGCACGAAGTACACGCCGCCGTTGTCCTCGACGGTGCGCGCCAGCGTCCTCGACCTCCGCCGCCGTCTCGATCAGGCCGAGCTGGTCGCGCAGCCACTGCACGCGCGGCGCCGGTCACCGCGATCGAGCCCTCGAGCACGTAGCTGGCGGCTCGCCGTCGCCGAGCTTGTGCCGCGACGCTCGTCAGCAGCTCTTGCGAGCGCACGATCTCCGCGCCCGTGTTCACGAGCAGGAACGACCCGGTGCCGTAGGTGTTCTTCGCCTCGCCCCGCTCGAAGCAGGTCTGGCCGAACAGCGCCGCCTGCTGGTCGCCGAGGATGCCCGCGACACCGGACGCCCGCGCAGCGCCGTGCCCGGCAGCCTCGCCGTAGACCTCGCTCGAGGAGCGGATCTCGCGGCAGCATCGAGCGCGGGATCCCCATCAGCTCGAGGCTCGGCTCGTGCCAGTCGAGCGTCTGCAGGTCCATCAGCATCGTGCGGCTCGCGTTCGTCACGTCGGTCGCGTGCACGCCGCCGCGCGGGCCGCCGGTCAGGTTCCACAGCACCCACGTGTCCATCGTCCCGAACGCCAGCTCGCCCGCTCTCGGCGCGCTCGCGCGCGCCCGCGACGTTGTCGAGGATCCACGTGATCTTCGGGCCCGGAGAAGTACGTCGACAGCGGCAGGCCCACGCGCTCGCGCAGGCGGTCCACGCCCTCCTCGCCGGCCAGCTCGCGCACGAGCGCGGTCGGTGCGCGTGTCCTGCCAGACGATCGCGTTGTGGATCGGCTCGCCCGTCGCGCGGTCCCACACGACGGTCGTCTCGCGCTGGTTGGTGATGCCCGATCGCCGCGACGTCGCCCGCCGCCGACGCCGCGACCGCGCGAGCGCCCCGCTCGATCACCTCGCGCGTGCGCCGCCAGACCTCCGTCGGCGTCGTGCTCGACCCAGCCGGCCTGCGGGTGGATCTGCGCGTGCTCGCGCTGGTCCGACCGCCGCGATCCGCCCGTCGCGGTCGAACAGGATCAGTCGGCGTGCTGGTGGTCCCCTGGTCGATCGCGCCGATGTACTTGGGCATGTGTTCTCGGCGGCTTTCATGCACTTGCATGCAGATAATACGTGCTTTATCTGCGCCGGATTGCAGAAAAACCATAGGATTACTGCTGGTTTCTGGACGAGATCGCCAGCATCCCCACGTGGCCCGAGGCGATCAAGTGGTTGCGCGACACACTGCGTTTGGGGAAGACTGCGTGGTCCTGACGGGATGGACTGCCTCAACCGCCTCTGGTCAGGGCTCGCGACTTCATGTCGCCCGAGGTTGACGCAGCCTTCATCGAGTTGCTGCCTTGGCTCGACACACTGCTGTCGACCTGGGAGCTGTACCTGCGAGTCGGCGGCTTTCCCCGCGCCGTCAGCGACCAGCTGGCGGGTGGGGATGTTCAGGACGACTTCGTTCGTGCACTTTGGGACGTGACGGCGGGTGAGGCGATCCGAGGCGCAGGCACCACGCCCGCGCAGGTCCAGGCCATGCTCGAACGGCTGACTCGGAGCTTGTCCAGCCCATTGGCTGTGGAGTCTCTACGTCAGGACATGGGCGTCGAGAGTCCTCACACTGCCAAGGCTCGGCTACAGGACATGGTCTTCGCCTATCTGGCATGGCCCTGCCATCAGCGGGACGGCGCCGGACCGAGGCTCTCAGCTCAGTCCAAGTACTACTTCATCGATCCCCTGATGGCGCGTCTTGCGCCACTGCGCAGCGAGGGCATGGCTGTCGAGGCCGATCCCTCGGCGGTCAACGAGCAGCAGTTGGGCCTGGAGCTGATTCGAAACGTCGAGCGTGAGCAGCCCGGCACCTACACGCATTTCAGTGATGTGATGTACCAGAGGACCGCCACCAAGGAGGTCGACTTCTGCGGGCCGCGCCTCGGGAACATGGGTTTCGAGGGTAAGTACGTCGACTCTGGATGGAGGCGGGAGGCGCTGACGTCCGATCCGCATTTGGGCGGGGTGTGCTCGCGACCCGCAGTCTGCTGGACACCAGTGGCGATGTGTGGGCCGTTCCCGCTCCGTTCGTCGCCTGGATGCTCAACGACTGACGCGCCATCGCTGCGTGGGCCGCAGCCTCTCGAGAGAAGAACAAAGCCGGAGAGGGGTCTCGAACCCCTGACCTCCTGTTTACAAGAGTCTCAATCCGAGGGCGCCTGATTGTCGGCCAGAGCGCCATTTTTGAGTCCTCGGCTAGTGTTTCGTCGTGTTGGTCCTGCGGCCAAATGCGGCCATCTGCGGTCAAAAAATGTCTTGAGTTGCTGCAAGGTTACGGCAAAGAATCAGAGCCGACGGCCGGGATCGAACCGGCGACCCCCGGTTTACAAAACCGGTGCTCTGCCAGCTGAGCTACGTCGGCGTGGCGTACGTATCCTACCGCCGCTGCGCCTGCCGTTGTCCTGTCTGGCCCGGATTTTGGTGCTGTCGTGGTTGGGCTCATTGTGGGGCTATCGGGTTGAGGTGGTGGGCTTGTGCTGCGGCGTGTAGGTCGCTGTCGTAGACGAACATCGCTCCGAGGTCTTCGCGCATGGTCAGGGCGGTGGCGAGGTGGATTGCGTCCATGGCTCGTAGCGGCGGGGTGTGGGCGTCGGTCGCGAGCTCGATGATCTCGGGGGATAGGGGGATCAGGTTGATGCGCTCGAGCGTCGCGTTCGCGCGCTGTAGGACGTCTTCGCCGCCGAGGCGTCTTGCTGTGCAGACGGCCTCGACGCGGATCAGTTCGCTTGCGACTTGCACGGGCCAGTCGGTGAGTGCTGCGCGGAAGGCTTCTGTCTCGCGCTCGGCCTTGAACAGCTTCACGAGCGCGGAGGCGTCGAGGTAGGCGGCGCTCACTCGCCGCGGACCCAACGCAATGCGTCAGAGGCCGGTGCGGCGCCTGTGGGGTCTGGCTTGCCCGGCGGTGGGTCGAGTTCCAGCAGGCTTCCCCGGCCGGGTCTTGCTCCGTAGCGCTCGGCGAGTCGGGCTTGCAGCTGGGAATCTGAGTCGGCGCTGGCGAGCACCGCGCGGGCACCGCGCAGCGTTAGGGCACGGATCTGTGCCGCCGCTGAGCGCGTTTCGGCGGGGTCAAGCAGCGGCTCGGTGAGGGCGAGCGCGCGTTCCACCTCCGGGTCGCGTTCGACGCCCAAGCGCGGGTGACGGGCAGCCATCAGGCTGATGGTAGCACTTGCGTGTAGCACTCTGGCGATCTTGCCGAACGATTACGACGCGCGACGGAGGACGCGTGTCTTGATCCAGCGTCGCGCGTTGGCGATTTGCTCCCCGCCGCGGAAAGGCCGCTGTAGATCCTCTGCACTGAATGGGCCGCTCTGTACGCCGTGGTTGGCGTACTCCCAGACCGCGAGCGAGAATACCGCGCTGGTGGCGCTCAAATAGAGCATCACCGGCAACACCATCGCCACTCCGATCAACAACAGGATCGCGCCTGAGACTGGATCAGAGCTAAATGCGAAGATTCCAGCAATACATCCGAGCATTCCCGGGATCAACGCGAAGCCGGCCGCGCCACCGATCGCGATCGACCCAGTCAGGCTCTCAGGCCACCTCCCCCGCACGACCGAAGACGACCGCTTGACCGCAGCCAGCGGGCCGATGTCTTCGAGCGCCAGCGCGGGGACGACGAAGAACGTCGCCACTGACCAAGCTAGGTTCAGCACGAGTGCCAGCAGCCGCTCGATCCACGCGAAATGCCCGATGCGCTGCAGCAGTTGCATCCCCACCCCGACCGTCGCCGCGAGCAGCGACCAAGCGAGAATCGTCCCGAGCCGCTGACGCGCCAGAAGCAGCCCGTCACTAACGCTCGCCTGCTGACCTTTCCAACGTTGCGAGGCCACATGCATGAGCGCCACGTTGAAGAACGTCGAAGACACCGTGACTGGATAAACAGCAGCAGCAAAGCTCACCAAGAGCACCGTCTCGTGCCCGCGGCGTCCACTCGCCGCTGCCGCGAGCGCGAGCACCACACCAACACAGATCACGTCCACGAGCAGCGCCGCGGCTGGCAGCAGCAGTAGTCGGCGGTCGTCGCGCAGAAGCGCGAACGCCTCGCTGGCCAGTCGCGTCCCGCGCGCCATGCGACCCTCGCTTGGGCTTTGGCCAACATCCTCAGGCGCCGGCGGTCCACTGTAATTGGAGCCCAACCCCAGGCCACCCCGATGCCGCGATGACGGATCGCTCATCACTTCACAAGGCCCTGCTTAGGTTCAGCACGCGCGAATAATATCTAGGTCAAGCGCACCCGTATCCGGCGCGACGCGGTTGCGAGATCTGCTCGGCACGTGACACCAGCTTCGCGCGCCAGGCAAGTCCGTGCATCGACCTCTCCGGGGTGCGCTTCGGAAGTGCGGGCGGTGCTCAGACGCACGAGTCGCGGACGGGTTGACAGGCTTCCCGAAAAGTCGAAAGGGTCCAATGGGCTGGTAGGATGCCGCTCGGCCACGGTGATGAGATCGGCATAGCGCGTGCGTATTGAGGAGATTCTGGCCGTTGGCCGGGTGGGCGAACGCGGTCGTGCTCGTGCGGGTGGGTCGCGCTACGGGGGTAGGAGAGCTATCTCGCGTTGTCGTGTCGTTGTCGTGTTGGCGTCGTTGTGGGTGGTGCTGGCGTGTGTGGCTTCGTCTACGGCGTTTGCGGCGGGTGGGTGGTCGGCGCCTGACTTGGTGGATCCCGCGATTGGCGTGGACTCGGTGTCGTGCTCGTCGTCCGCGTTCTGCGTGGGGGTGGGTTATGGAGGTGGAAACGCCGGGTCAGCGGTGGTTTACAACGGCAGCACTTGGAGCGAACCGAGCGTCATCGACCCTCAGTACGCGCTCCTCTCGGTCTCCTGCACCTCGTCGTCCTTCTGCATGGCGATGGACGTAACCGGCGGAGCACGCGTCTACAACGGCAGCACATGGAGTGCACCGACTGCAGCGGGCGCGGATCTAACTCTCGTGTCGTGCACCTCCTCATCGTTCTGTGTGGCGACGGGCGGCACGGGCCAAATGGCCGTTTACAACGGCAGCACATGGACCGCACCGAGTCTGATCGGCCTGAGCCAGCCGAGTTCGATCTCGTGCGCGTCGGAATCATTCTGCATGGCTGTGGGCTCCGTGAACGGCGGGCCTGGGTTCGCGGTGGCGTACGACGGTAGTTCCTGGGGCGCTCCAACTGAAATAGCCAGTGGCTACAACGACCCCGGCGCGTCCTCGGTGTCGTGCGGTTCGCCAACGTTCTGCGTGGCCGTTGGGGGAAACCCCGGCAACGAGGAGACCTACAGCAACGGGACGTGGAGCTCCACGCCGATCGGCAACTTCAGTTCCGTCTCATGCCACTCGAACTCCTTCTGCATCGCGACATCGCCCGGCGGGGAAACCGTTCGCTACAACGGGAGCACGTGGAGCGGGGCGGGCCATGCAGCCGAAGGGATCGGACCGGGGACCGTGTCGTGTCCGACGGAATCCTTCTGCATGACGGCCGGCGATGACGCCTCCAGCTATGACGGGAGCGTGTGGACGAGCCCCGTGGCGTTGGGCAGCGGCAGCTTGGACTCGGTGTCCTGCTCGAGTCCCTCGCTCTGTACGGCAGTGGACGCCCACGGCCGGGTCCTCACCTACGACGGCTCGGAATGGCGCCCGCCCGAACCGATAGCCGCCGAAGCCGAAGGATCACTCACCTCCATCTCCTGCCCAGCTGCTGCGGGCTTCTGCGCCGCAGTCGGCGGGCGTCAGCATGGGTATGCGCTCACGTACGACGGTGCCGAATGGGACGTTCCGACAGACGTCGACGACGAAGGAACAATGCGATCCATCTCCTGCGTCTCAGCTTCCTTCTGTGTTGCGCTCGCGCAACAAGGCAGGGAACAGTCGGCCGCCAGCTATGCGCTACTTTACGACGGAACACGATGGAGCGCGCCACGGGCAGTGGACTCGCATGGGGTCCTTAGGTCCGTCTCCTGCGCGTCCCGCACGTTCTGCCTCGCGGTAGGCGGGCACGAAGCCGCGATCTACGACGGAACCTCGTGGAGCACCCCGACGGTCGTGGACACCGAAGACAACCTCACGGCGGTCTCGTGCCCCTCTGCATTCGTCTGCGTTGCGGTGGCCGAACACCACACCGAAGCATGGACTGATGCGGACGCGATTACATACAACAACGGCGTGTGGAGCACACCGACAGAAATACCTCGAGCACCGAGCCGCGGGGGTTTCGATGTCGGCTCGATCTCATGTCCATCGCTGTCCTTCTGTATCGCTGGCGCTCTATTCGAAGGCGCTGGCGCGATCTATGAAGCTGGCTCGTGGGCACCCTGGACAGAGCTCGCAGTGAACGACGGTATCTCCTCGGTGTCGTGTCCTTCCGCCTCCTTCTGCATGGTGGTGGACGACAGCGGCCAAGCCTTCACGTATGTCAGCCCGACGCCGCATTTCCGACTTGCCGTGTCCATCACGGGCGAAGGCGAAGTCACGTCGACGCCGCCAGGCATCACATGCTCGACCGCTGAATGCACGTATGAACCCGAGGGCGAAGTGACCCTGACGGTGGCTAGAGCCGGAGCAGGATACGAATTCGCCGGTTGGATCGGGTGTGACAGGGTCTCGGGTATGGACTGCACGGTGACCGCCGCGAGCAAAGTCACCGCCCTGTTCTTGAAAACCACTAAGGAAAGCTCACCCGGCAAAGAAGGCCCGGCGGGCAGAGAAGGCGCGACTGGCAACGAAGGCAAACCGGGCGCTACCGGCCCCACGGGCCTACAAGGCGCGACAGGCACCCAGGGTCCCACCGGTGCTCAGGGCCACGCGGGCCCAGCAGGCAAGATCGAGCTCGTGACGTGCCAAACGGTCAAAGGCAAGCAGCACTGCACGACCAAGCTCGTCTCGGGCACGGTCAAGTTCACAACGGCCGGCTCCTCGACGAAGGCGACACTCTCCCGTCACGGCATGGTGTACGCAGCCGGAACCGCCGGCCTCTCGCGTGGGCGGATGAGCCTGAGGCTAACGCCGCTGCGCAAGCTCCAACCAGGCAGATACACGCTCACGCTGATCAGCGGCACCGGGAAGCACAAGAGAATCAGCCGCGAGTCGGTCATACTGAGGTGACGTCCGGGCTCGGGTCCGTGGCATACACGGTATGGGCGCTCTGCTCCGGCGACGGCGCGTTCGCTTGAGATCCGGCCCGGCCGACGCTGCTTGCTCGTATGCACGCGGCGCGGCGGGCTGACGGCGCGCGCGCTAGACGGCGCGCAGCGGCTTGCGGCAGGCCTGGATCGCCTCGATGGCGCCCTTGGGGCCGATGTACGGCGCGAGCACGGTGAACACGAGCTGGTCCACGAGGCAGGGCAGGCGCGAGAGGCGGTCGTTGGCGACGTAGCTGGCGATGATCCCCCACACGGCTCCGGTGACCGCTTCCAGCGCGACGGCGGGTCCGCGCCGCGGCGGCGGCCCGTATTCGGTGAGCATCTTGGTGAAGTCCTCGACGGAGTGCGTCATCCGCCCGATCATGCCGGGGCCGACTTCGAACACGTCGATGAACGCGATCCGCAGGAGCGCCTGGTGGGCGACGAGGTAGTCGACGAACGCGCTCATCGTCGCGTAGACCGCCTCGGGCCAGGATTCCGAGCCCTCGATGTTGGGGCGGACGGAGTCGAGCGCTTCCTGCACGAATTCGTCGAGCACCGCGAGGAAGCACTCCTCCTTGTTGGCGAACTGCTTGTGGAAAGCCTCCGTGGAGATGCCGGCGAACTGCGCGATCTGGGGGTCGGTGAGTCGCGCGTAGCCTTCGTCGAGCGTGAGGTGCACGACCGAGCCGAGGACCCGGGCGCGCTTGTCGTCGCGCGCGAGGAACGCCGCGGGGCTGGGCGGCTGGTGCGGCGGCGTGGGCGGCCCAAACGGGCGCAGCCGCGCGGCGGCGGGCGTGCGGTAGGACTCGATCCAGTCGAGCACTTCGTCGGTTCTCGTTGGGAGGTCTGTCTCGCGCTGTGCCAGGGCGCGCTTAAACATTACCTGGCGTACGCCGCCGACGATCCCGCGCGAGGTGAGTTGCGGAAAGTCGATGCCGTCGGGCGAAGCGGCGAAGGCGGTGGCCACAAGACGCTCAAACATGAAGTCCGAGAGCCGCATGCGTTCGCGCGCCTTGGGGCCGATGCCCAGCGAATCGACCAACACGAGGCGCGGTCCCTTGGGCGACTCGGCGACATCGTCGAGCAGCGCCTTGAAAGCTGCGTGCATGCGATTGGTCCAGCCCCTCTCGCCCTGCCACGCGTCACGCACGCGCTTGCGGGCACGAGCGACCACGATGTCGTAGGTCGCCAGAAAGCACTCTTCCTTGTTGGCGAACTGCTCATAGAACGCGCTCTCCGAGACGCCAGCCAGCCCCATGACCTGAGCCACAGTCGTATCCGCGTAACCACGTTGAAACGTTGACTCGATCATCGCTCCGTACAGACGCCTCCGTTCATTGGCACGTAGTTCTTCCCCGTGCTTAACGCTGTGGCGTTGCGCGGGGAGCAGAGGCTCCCGTCTAGGCTGCGGAGTATGGTGTTTTGATCTACGAATCAACATCGGCTTGCGCCTGGGATTCGGTCCATGCGCTCTTGGTCTATGTGCTCTTTGTCTCGGCAGGGACCGCGGTGCGCGAGACCTCTGTGGAGGTGTGATCGGTAGCAACGCAGGATCCACCGCCAGATTGAATTCGGTGATGGCAACACGAGGGCTGATCGCTCGGGGGTCGATATCCGGCTGATCCAGAAGGTGACTGTCGCCTGTGATGATCGCGGCCGCGTCGGCCGCCTTGGCGAGTGCAACCAAGTAGTCATCCTTGGGGTCATCGCGCACGACGCGAGGGGGTGAGATGGGATCATCCATCGTTAAACCCACGCGCTGGAGGGCATCTAAGAACGTCTCACCCTCGTTCACAGTCACACGCTTACGAAAGTATGGCTTATTCAAGTTGCGTCGCACCTCTCCGATCAGGTGCTCGCATATGACCATCTCAACAGTGCCCTCACGCACCGCTGCCATGATTTTAGCGATCGACGTATCGGGTGCTGTTACGGTTGCCGACAACAGCACACCAGCATCAATAACGAGGCGCGTCACCGCTACGCGCCACGCTCCTCATGCACTGCGTTCACGCCGTGCTCGATCGAGTCTTCTTCGCTCAGCGCGTTGCGCGCCTGGGATTGGCTAAGCGCCTGGAAGCCAAGATCGATTCGGGCGATGCTCTCGATGATTTCGCGATCACCCTTCCCCGGATACCGCGCACGCAATCGCTCAAGGAGGCGAGCGTCGACCTCGACAGTTATCGTCCCAGAATGAGCCACCGCCTCAGTGTATCCAGTAGCTGGACTTTATGAACGCACTGACGAGGGTGGGCACCAAGGACGCGAACGGGGGGCAGCCTCCACGGCTGGAGCACGCCGCCGGGCAGCGTGTGCGCGAAACCATCCATCCGAGCAAGGTTGGCGCCGACCCCTGCGATCGTGACGGTGACGCGGCGCGGTGTGCCGATGATGGTTGCGGTTTGTGGCTGGGCGGGTCGCCCGCTCGACGCCTGGAAGGCAGAACCCCAACCTCGCCTCGGATCGGTGTCTGCACGCTGCGCTCCGGCCATGCGGACCAGCGGATAAACTGCCAGTCGGATGTCTGGACTTTCCGTAGGGCTTGGCGAGCGCATCTATGCGCGGGCTCGTCTCGCGGGCGAGTTTCGGTTGCGCTCGGGCGCGGTGAGCGAGGAGTACTTCGACAAGTACCTTTTCGAGTCAGACCCACGTCTGCTGGGAGAGATCGCCGAGGGCTGGCCGCCCTGCTTCCCCCAGACATCGAGATTCTCGCCGGCCTTGAGCTTGGCGGTGTGCCGCTCGCGGCCGTTGCTTCGCAGGTATCCGGGCTGCCCACCGTCTTCGTTCGTAAGCGCGCGAAGACCTACGGAACCTGTCGTCTGGCGGAGGGCGGCGAGATCGCTGGCCGGCGTGTTGCAGTCATCGAGGATGTGGTGACCTCGGGAGGCCAGGTGATCGAGTCTTGCCGTGAGCTACGCAACCAGGAGGCCGACGTTGCCGCGGTGTTGTGTGTGATCGACCGCGAAGCCGGAGGCAGGGAGAACCTTGCCGTCGAGGGGCTTGACCTGCGCGCCCTGTTCACGATGAGCCAGCTCCAGGAGGTCCGCGCCACCGATTCCGTCGGCTTGTGAACGCGTCTCGTCGCAAGCGTGCTCTGGTGTTGCTTGGCGTCGCGACCGTGGCGTTCACGGTGATCCTCGAACTGATCGACCCTTCGCGCGTCTCGCACGGGCCGACGATCCTCGACTTCGAGTTCGCCGGCAGCAGTGCGCGCGCCGCGCACATCAAGGCCGAGTGGGGAGCGGAAGGCCGCAGTGCCGCGCACATCTCGCTCTTGGTCGACTACGCATATATGCTGTCCTACGGGTTGTTCTTCGCGTTGGCGGGCTTCGCGGTACGAGATGCCGCGCGGGTACACGGCTGGAACGGTCTGGCCACCGTCGGCAGGGTTGTTCCGTATCTCGCCATTGCCGCCGCGATGTTTGATGCGAGTGAAAACGTCGCCCTGCTGCTCACGCTCGGCGGCAACGGCGCCAGTTTCGCACCGCCGTTCGCCACAGGCTGCTCGGTGCTCAAGTTCACGCTCATAGGCACCGCCATAATGTATGCGGGCAGCGGCCTTGTGCTACGCCTGAGAACGCCAGCAGGCTGACCCTCGCTGCGTGGGAGGATGGGGGCGAACACGGGTCGCTGCCGACCGCTAGCTGTGCGCCGGAACACGGTGTTCTCTCCGGCTCCAGGGGGCTTTTGGATAATCTAATTGGACATGCGTAGACTAGTTCTAACAAGCTTGATCGGTTTGACTCTGGTGTTCCCCACGACTGCGACCAGTCATCGCCTTATGCGTCGGTCCGCGTGTCCGCCGAGACACGCGAAGACCCTGTTGGCAGACCCACAGGCAGTCGTGTACTCGGAAGTCGAACACTACGGCTTCTTCGAAGTGCGCGCGTGCGCGCACAGGCACCGTTCATACGGCCTTCGCGTGGAAACACAGGAAGGGGAAAGGTGCAAGCCGGGCTGCATAGTATTCTCAAATAGCTTCGCGCTAGCGGGAACCATGGTCGCCTACGGTGAGAACTTGGAGCCTGGGGATAAGTACGGGGATTGCTTTTGTGGAGAATGGCTCGTTGTTGTGCGCAACCTCCTGACGGGCCGGGTCCTTGTGAGCAACCCAACTGGTGATAGCAAGCTTACTCGTGCCACCAGCAACTATACGGTGCCGGAACCCGGGGACTACGTTGGTGTTGGTCCTGCGCTGGACGTCGCGGTCAAGAGCGATGGGGCGGTGGCGTGGCTAGTTGCTAACCAAATTTCGCGTAAGCCCACGGAGTACGAAGTGCATGTCGTGGATCGGCTCGGTAGTCGGGTGGTGGCTGTCGATCCCCGCATTGACGAATCGTCGCTGGCGATTGCGGGAAATACCCTGTACTGGACCCAGGGAGGCAAGCCAGCATCGACGCGCATCCAATGACCCGTTGATGCTCACGTCGGGCACGGCCGCTGTACTTCGGTCGGATCGCTAGATGTGGGCGGCTGTGGCGAAGCCCGAGCCCGTGGATCTACCTGCCACGCAGTACCGCGTGACACGTATGGGGCGGCGGAATGGGCCCCGCTTTGCCGAACTGTTCGCGGAACCGCGTCCATTCCAGATGCTCAGCCTCGATGCGCTCCAGCGCGTCGATGGCGGTGCGCACTGGGGCAGGACACTTGTGTATGTGCGGTGGCATGTGTGCCTGTGCTGAAGGTGAGTCTGGCTGTGAATTGGAAGCCGCCGTGTGGGCAGGTGTTTGGCAGGAGGATGCCTCTGGGTTGGTAGGTGAGGGTGTGGCCGTGGCGGTGTTCGCGGTAGATGAGGCCGTCGGGTCCGATGCTGGCGTCGAGTTGTACGAGGGAGGCGAAGGGGCCTTCTGGGACGAGTCTGAGTTGCGGGACTGTGACCTGGAGGGTTTCTCGGTCTTCGTTGCTCGTCGGGAGCAGGATGCCCGGGTCGATGATTTCCGTTGAAAGGGGGGCGTGTCCTTCAATGTAGAAGTACATCGCTATGTGCCCTTGTTGTTCGGGTGCCCTGACGACCGTGATTTTGGCTGTCTCGGTAAGGATTTCTTCTCCGATTGAGACCTCGGCGATGGCATTGCCTTTTCCCATGAGTGCATTTGGCGAGCAGCCGGGGACGCCGATGACTTCGAGTGTGATGGGTAGGCAGCTGACGAGGCCGAGTTCACCAACCGCGAGGCCGAGGCTGCTGGGATAGCTCAGCTCCAGCTCGGTGATGGGGGGCGGCACCTGGCTTCCGGCTGCACATCAACACGCACCGCAGCGCCGTGCTTGGCAGCACGCTGCGGCGCCTCCATGACACTACGATCGTGGTCATCATCGCGACGATCATCTCCGTGATCGCACTGATGATCGGAGCGATATGGCAACGACGGGGACGTCTGAACTCGCTGATGTCGATCGGAATGAGCACTAGCCAGTTCGCGCGACTCATCAGCTACGAGAGTGCGAGCGTTCTGCTCGCGGGGTGCGTGGTCGGGATCGCGGCGGGGCTCCTCGGTCAGCTGCTCATCGACGGCTGGCTCCACCAGACCACAGGCGCTCCCGTCCACTATGCGCCCGCTTGGGGAGTCGTCGCGCAAGTCCTTGTAATTGCCGGTGTTATTTCGGCGGTCGCCACAGTTATTGCTGTGCTCCAAGCCCGCCGCCTGGAGTCACAGATTGAGTTTTCTACGGATTGAGCGGAGTCTGCGAACTATTTAGCTCGCTGAAGGTGGCAACGCGATAAGTTCGCCACTGCATGCCACGCTCGCCAGCCAAGCAGCCACGCACATCTCGAACGAGGCTGGACAGACCCGCCAGGCGCCGAAGGCAAATGCGTCACCACGGGCGGAACCCCCGAAACACACGAATACGACGAAGCGAACCGTCTCACCGACACCGGCATCAAATACGACCCGCTCGGCAACATCACCGAACTACCCGCCGCAGACGCCGAAGGCCATGCCCTTAAAAGCAGCTTCTACGTATCCGGGGCAGTCGCAACACAAGAACAAAACGGAACCAAAAACGAATACACCCTCGACCCCGCAGGCCGAACACGCCAAACCACCAGCGGCATCAAAACCATCACAAGCCACTACGACGCACCCGGAGAAGCCGTCGCATGGACAAGCGAAGGCACCAACTGGACACGTAATATCCCCGGCATCGACGGCACCCTCACAGCCATCCAAACAAACGGCGGCACCCCCATCCTCCAACTCCACGACCTCAAGGGCAACATCACTGCCACCGCAGCACTCAGCCCAAGCGAAACCAAACTCCTCACCACCTACAACAACACCGAATTCGGCGTACCAAACGCCGGGAAAACACCACCCCCATACTCCTGGCTCGGCGCAACCGACATCGCCAACACACTCCCATCCGGAGTCATCACCTACGGCGCCACCAGCTACATCCCACAAACCGGACGCCCACTACAAGCCACAGAGATCGAACCCCCAGGAGCACCAGGCGGCACAGGAGTCGGAGCACCCGTCGACTTCAAAGAGGAACCATGGGCCATGCAAGGGGCCGCAGCCACAGCAGCAGAAACACCGGGCATTGAAGCAGCAGAAGAAGCTGCGGCCGCAGAGCAGGCATGCAAGGCTAACCCCGAAAGTTGCGCTACTGATCCGTACCATGCGCACATAATGGGAGCCCAGGAACTTGTCATCATGGCGAATGGATTGAGAAGCCTTGGCGGGAATAGCGCTCTGCTTGGTGCGGCACTGAAATATGCGGGAATAGGTGAGCTGCCGTCGGTCTATGCTACATTCCTCCTAAAATGGGCACAGTATTTTGAAGCAGTCGCCAATAGCCTTGAACAGCGGAAGGCAGATGATGCGATCGGCTATCTTGTTCGTGAATGGACATGGCACGTGCATGTCAATAAGCTGAAAATTCATATTAACTTGGAACTTCCATATGAGTTCAAGACGGCGTACTGCTGGTATGAAGGCTCGAACAAGAAGGGGCAACAGCAGTATTGGTGCGGCAAGGAAGGCTGGTGGTATCTATAATGGCATGTACAGGGAAACACGCAAGAGACGTAGTAATCGCTCCGATTGTTCTGCTGCTCGTGTCTGCGCTGGCCGGGTGCGGGGCCTCTGCGAAGCAGCCCGCCACAAAGACCGCAAGATCGGTCGCGGGTCGTGTCGAGCCACGGAGTCCTTTCAAAGGTAGGCGTTTCCAAGAAGCTGACGCGAGGTTTGCGGCTTGCATGCGGGAAAACGGTGTCCATACGTCTGCGCGCAGCAAAAAGCCAGGGATCATCAATAAAGAACTGAAACGGGATCCGAAGTACAACGAGGCGATCATAAAGTGCTATCGGGTTTTAATCTCGGCCAATCGTGCCCACCCGTTTACGAAGGGTGGTCCGTGAGCCGCCCGTACCAGCCTCGCTGGTGCATTTGTTAGTGCCGCAATGCCATTAGCAGGGAGGGCGTTGTAATCGTTGAAAGTAGAGGGTCGCATTGCGTAATGGGCCTTCCTCTGTGGCAGGGTGATGGCGTGCAGGCGTCCTTCTGCCTTACACTTTTGTCTACGGCATTCTTGCGCTTGGGCACGGACGAGTACTGTTCGTGCTAGAGGTCTACGCGGATTGAACACGGTCGCCCTTCCATCAAGTATCCAGCCGCATGGCGTGTCGTCTATGGGGCGAGAGGGCGCAGCCTAGTGCTTTGATCCTGCGCAAGGCAGACGGCACACAGCTCTTTGGAGACGATCATCGCGGCGAACCCAGTGCTCTTAGCGAGCGAAGGGTTGCGTACTCCAGAAGGTGTCTGGCTCAGGTAATAGTCGGTGAGCCTGCAGCGCGCCGCTTGAAGACCAGTTCGCCGCCGTCGTGATGTGCGGATGGAATTCGAGAAGGCGAGTCGCGTGAGATATCCGTGGCCGCTCGGATCGGCATCGACTACCTGCCCGCATGAGACATGCTTTTCGCTTTCGCGGATCGGAGGTGTCGGAGTGATGATGCGGCAGGTTGGTTGCGGGGTGAGATCTCAAGTTCTGAGGACGCCGGGCGAGTAGCGGACCAGCTTGTCGCATTCGCTGACGAGCAGACCTGCACGCAGCAGCAAATGGCCGACGTCGACACGCCTGTGGGAGCACTCACAGCACACCGCGCAGTACCGTCCCGGTGCCTGCTTCTTGCTCGTCGCGAAGCTGAGCGCAGAGCTACCGAGGAGGCTGGATCGACCGGTGTTTTGACCGCCGCGAATACGGTTTTGACCGCCGTGAATCGATTTAGTTAGCGGATGAGTCTTGGCTTTGTGATGCGGGTTTGCTGATTCGCGGCGGGGTTTGGAGAGGGCCGGTGATAGTCCGCCGCGAATACACCCGCCGATTGGCGTGTTCGCGCAGAAACTTGGCTTGCTGATGCGGTTTTGGGGATTCGCGGCGGACTTTGCTGACGGTGACTAGATATATGGGCATAGCTCTTGGTAGGGCTTCGTTCTCTGGTTGGTGAGCGTGCTCGTGTCCGTGTGGGTGGGCATGAGCCCTTCGCTGTTCGTGGTCGTGCTCTTCTGCCTGGTTGGTGTGCGTCGTTCCCTGATGACTTTCTGGCGTGTCCTCTGGCTGGGTTCTGATCGAGCCTGCTCGCTCTGTGTCTCCTGAAGTCCTTTGGTGATGTTCGATCGTGTTCGATTGGTGTGGGGGGATCAGGGTCGTCTCACCGACATCGGCAGTGATGACCAACACATGCCAAGCAGCCCGCTACGTCACTTGGATCGAGGATGTCGCCTGCCCGTCCAGTGATCTGCATATGCCATTACTGCGAGACGCCACACGCTCCTCGCTACGACTCGTGCGCGAGGTCCGAGGCGAACTTTGGTCATCACTGCATCGCGGGCTGGAGCGCCGGGACGGAGTGCCCGGACGAGCGACTCGACGGCTCGGGCACTTGGTCGATGGTCGTCTTGCCTCCTGGCGGGAGGTCGAGCGCGCGGGCGTGTGGCGTGATCTTCTTCTCGGCAACGGTTTCAGCAGCCATGTCTGGCCCGGGTTCGCCTATCGCTCGCTTCACGCCCGGGCGTGTCGAGCGGGCGCGTTGGGGAGCAGTGATAGACGGCTGTTCGAGGCGGCCGCGACGAAGAACTTCGAGAGTGTCCTCGGCGCCCTGGCGGTGTCGATCAGGACGCTCGACACGCTCGGCGAGCCGGCCGCGGATCGGCTGCGGGCGCGCTACGTGAGCATCCAGAGAGCACTCGGCGCATCAGTCAGAGGGGTGCATGTCCCGTTGCGCTCGCTACCGGCGAGCACGCGCAGGGCGGTCCGCTTGGCGTTGCGTGATTACCGGTGGGTGTTCACGACCAGCTATGACCTCGTGCTCTATTGGTGCGCTGGGTATGGCGAGAGCTTCGATGGGTTCGCCGATTTCTTCTTCTGCGGCGATCGCCTCGAGTTCAACCCCGCGAAAACAGTGGTCGAGCGCGACGCGACACGGCTGGTCTATCTGCATGGTGCGCTTCACCTACTGGTTGACGGGAGTGGTGTGGCGCGTAAGCGGCGCAGTTGCGACGCGACGCTTCTGGAGCAGTTCGGTGAACCAGATGCGGGCGTGTTGACGCGGCCGCTGCTCGTCGCGGAGGGCTCCGCCCAGGAGAAGTCCCGCATCATCCAAGAGAACGCCTACCTCTCATTCGGGCTGAACCAGCTCCGCCGCAGCGAGGACGGGCTCGTGCTCTTCGGCCTCGGCCTCCGTGACGAGGACGCACACCTCGTAAGTGCATTGAACGCTCGCTGCGGGCCGGTCGCTGTCGGGATGCGTCCGCGCACGGTGAGTGAGAACCGGCGCAGCCAAGCACGCATCCGACAACTCCTCGATACCGACGAAGTGTTCTTCTTCGACTCGACCACCCACCCCCTCGGTGACCCAGCGCTCACGATCCCTGCCCAATGGTCAACGCGATCTCTTCGGGTCCTGCAGTGATGACGAGACTGCACATATTTCTGGCGCCATCAATGCCCGACCGTGCCAGCCGCGCAGCTCGCCGCCGACGGCATGTGCTCGATCGCGGCGGTCGCCACCGTGTACCAGCAGCCGGACGGCGACCTTCCTCAACAGCCGTCGAGACGGCCGGAGCTCGTCGAGAGCGACCGGGGTGCGGATGATGGCGCTCACCCTCGCAGACCAATTGACGCTGGCCGCGATCGAGGACGCGCTGGAAAACGCCCGCGACAGAGAAGACCAGCGCCCAGCGCTTGACGTGGTAGCCGGATCGCTCGCGGACCTCCACGCACAGGGGATCTCATCAGACCCCGCTCAGCTGATCCTTCGCGACCGCGAGGCATGGATAGCCGAGCTGGAAGAACGGCAGCGAGCGAACGTCACGATCCGCGCCTACCGCTGCGCGATCGAGGACCTGCTCGCGTGGGCGCATCGACGCCAGCGCACCGCAGACCTCTTCGAGGAGCACGCGATCCTCGACTACCTCGAGGACTACCAGCAGCGATGCCACCCCGCTCCGGCGACCTATCTCCATCGATTCGTTCTCCTTCGATCGTTCATGAGCTGGGTCAGCCGTCGGCACGGGACACCGGACCCGTTCCTCGCCCTCAAGCCACCACGCGCACGGCGAGAACGCAACTGGCTGACTCGGGACGAGTTCCTCCAGATGCTCAAGGCAGCTGAGCACCCGACGCGGAACCTGGTGGGCCTGGTCGAGCGCGACAGGCTCGTCCTGCTCACGATCGTCATGGCTGGCCTGGGCCGCTACGAGTTGATGACCGCGCGCTGGGCAGACATCAACCTCAACACGCAACCCGCCACCCTCCAAATCCATGCCGGCCCCGGCCGAGCACCCCGAACCCAGCCACTACCCGCCCAGCTCTCCGCAGAGCTCCAACGCTGGCACGAACTCCGCCGACCCCACAGCACCGGGCATGTGTTCTGCGGACTGAAAGGCGGCAGGCTGCAAACGGACGCGCTCGAGCAGATCATCGCGCGCGCCGCCAGCCGCGGCGGCCTCGAGAAAAACGTGTCAGCCGGGATGCTGCGCCAAACAGGAGCGGTCTGGCTACGAGAACGCGGAGCCCCCGCGTGGCTCACCGCCGAGTACCTCGCACACACAGACCCACCCACCAGCCGCTACGGCCACAAGCCTGAGGACATGCACGCCGCACTCCAGGGCTTGGCCGACTACATCACCAAGAAACCAACCACTCGACACCGAGCGTCGCCGCTGGCCAGCAAATGACTGGTACACCTACGACACCTTCACCAAGTGACCAGCTCGTGGCGGCTCTGAGCCGTGAGCGTCACGCGGCAAGTCCCAGCTTCGAGGGCCGGGCATCTGTAGGCGAGCCAGCGCCTAGTTGCGCCTTGCCTCACGCGCTGCGCGCCACTCGACCTCAACCGGACGTGGTCCGAAGCGCCGAAGATCGTCGATTGCGAATGCGTAGTGCGCGTCGAGCATCTGCAGGCTCGTCCCGCACTCCTTCGCGACCGTCTGCGCATCCTCGGCGCGAAGGCGCAGGCTGATCCCACCACGGCGCATTGAGTAGGGGGTTGCTCCGAGGATGTCCTTGCATGCCGGCTCGCGGGAGGCGACCTCGACCGCCTTCTTGAACGACCTCGGGCACCACTGTCTCATCATGTTGTGAGAGAAGTGGTAGGCACCTGTGCGGTCGTCAAGTACCCCCATGCTCTCGCCGCCGAGGTCCCCAGGGATGACGAAGTCATCATCGCGGGCAGGATGTCCCCACACGCGTAGCGCGCTCCGCCAGCGCTTGAGATCCTCCTGAAGGATTGGTGGGATGGCGGTGCGTCGGTAGGCGCTGGAAGCAGTCTTGCCCCATTCGTCGAGAGCGCCCCAGCTGATCACCTCGACGATCTCCGCGAAGGCGTCCCCGATCGAACGCCAGCGAATCGCAAAGACGTCCTGGTTACGTCCGGCCAAGCCGTACTGGAGGCTCACGATCATCGCGTCGCGCTCAGCGAGGATCGTGTCGCGGGTCTCGGCTCGTGCGAGGCAGGCGTCGCGGATAGCCTCGATGGCCTGGGGCGATAGTGCCCAGCTCGGGATCTGTGAGCCATGCCGGCGACCTCTTGCCGCGGCGCCTGTGCTCCCTCGTCGAACGGAGCGCCGTCGGCTTGACGAGCGCTCGTTGGCGAGGATGCAGCCGTTGGTCGAGATCTCCGGGACGTGATGCGACCCGGCCGCCCAACTGAGCACCGACGAGAGAACCCTCCAAGTGCGGAGCACCTGCCCAGGTGAGACTCCGGCGGCGCGCATCTGCTCACGCAACTTGCGCGGCGCGTGCGGTTCGTTGAAGCTCGCAGCCGGCTGGCCTGCCAGATCGACCGCGTAACGCGCCCGGCCTACGACCTCGTGTCTGTGGTTGTGCATCGGATGACCGAGGAGATGGCAGTTGGCGGTATTGCGATAGCCCGCGAACGTCGCCGGTGCGAGACCGCCCGGCAGCTCGGGGTCGGCGTCGCACTCGAAGTACAGCTCGATGATCTCGCCGATCGCGCGGCCTTCGGCGAGGTTGGCGTCGGCGGCGTCGAGATCGAGTAGAAAGCGGCGCAGGCTGTCCGGGCCCCGCCGCTCGCAGGCGCTGTACTCGCGCATCCAGTCTCGCGCCAGTGCAGCGGCCGGGAAGCTCTTGGAGCGTTCCACTCCTTCGTGGTCATAGAAGCCGATGATCCAGCTCTTGCTGCGTCGACCGACATACGGCCAATTCTTCTTCCAGGGTCTAGCCATGATCGATTCACTCCTTCGTCTGTCCAAGGTTGGTGTTCAGCGCTGCGGCGTTCAGGAGGGCCGCGAGCGCAGCGGGATCTCGTAGGCGCGCGGCGTCGCCTGAGCCGATAGGCGCGGGCGTCTCTTGGACACGCCGTCCGCCATCGGTAGGTGGCCGGCGTGGGGCCGAGGGCGGTCCACGAGCGGCGCACGCCGGCCTGAGGGTCGCGCTCGTGGGGCGTGGGCACGCCAGAAGTCCTCGATCGCCTCGCGCGGTATCCGATAGTGCCCGCCGGGAAGCCGACGAAAGCCGATCAGCCCCGCCTGGATATAGCGGCGCAGCGTCCGCTCGGACACGCCAAGCTCGACGGCGGCTTGGCTGGTGCTCAACACCGCGGGCGGGTGATGTGTGGCGGGCATACCGCCTTGTCGTGGAGGAAGGCGCGATGCCCCCGGACCAATTGCCCGCGCGCCGCCTGTGCGCCTCGAGGAGTGCGTCGCCGACACGCCTATCTGCTGCAACGCTGCTGCAAAGTTTTCCGCCGGGAGCGGGGAACCCTGCGATTTGCAGGTGTGAAGCCCCCGGTGACCCCCTGTTTACAAGACAGGTGCTCTACCAGCTGAGCTACTCCGGCATCGAATCCAGGCGAGCGTCAACTGTAACGGCGCCGCCGCGAACGGTGTACTTCACGCATGGCCATCCAGTCCCTTCAGGCCCCCGCGGAGACCGCCGTGAGCCGTGAGCTGACGCTCCAGCCGGACGCGCCCAGCACGGACCTGAACAGCTTCCGCGAGCACGCGCTCAGCCGCGGCGTGAACCCGTTCGTCTACTGGCCGCGTGCGGGCCGTGCTGCTGCCGTTCTTCCTCGTCTACTTCCGCCTGCAGCGCGTCGGGCGCGAGCACCTGCCGCGCACGGGGCCGCTGCTGCTGGCCGCGAACCACCGCAGCTTCCTCGACCCGTTCGTGATCGGCGCGCTCGTGCGACGCCCCGTCTACTACATGGCCAAGCGCGAGCTGTTCGAGAAGCGCTGGCAGGCATGGTTCCTGAACGCGCTCGGCGCATTCCCAGTCGATCGCGGCAACGGCGACGGCGATGCGATGGCCACCGCGCGCGCGATCCTCGCAGCGCGGCGACTGCGTGGTGTTGTTCCCAGAGGGCACGCGCGTGCGCAAAGGGCCGCTGAGCGAGCCGCGCCGCGGCATCGGGCGCCTGGCGCTGGAAACGGGCACGCCCGTGGCGCCCGTGGCGGTGATCGGCACCGAAGACGTGCGCAGGGGCTGGCGCATCCGCCCGCGCAAGGTCCGCCTGCGCGTCGGCGCGCCGCTGCGCTTCCCCGTCGTGGAGGACTGCTCGCCGTCGCTCGCGCAGGGCGTGACCGAGCGCATCTGGGCGTGCGTCCGTCTGCAATGGGACTGGCTCGGCGGCGCCCAATCGGCGCTCGCGCCGCCCGCCCACGAGGCTCCCGCGCGCGAGATCTCGCGCGCGGCCTGACCGAACGCCGCCGCGCGGGTAGGGTGCAATGAGTGTCCGAGCAGACAAGCCGAAGTCCAAGGCGCAGCTCGACGCGGAGTTCTCCGAGCTCTACCGCGCGCACCTGCGCGACGTGTACAGCTACGCGTACTACCGCGTCGGCAACCATCACGACGCGGAGGACCTGACCGAGCAGACGTTCCTGCAGGCCTACCGCCACTTCGAGCGCGCGCAGCGCGAATCGGACGGCCGCCCGCTGCGGCCGTGGCTGATCCGCATCGCGCACAACCTCGCCGCGAACCTCTACCGCGACCGCTCGCGCAAGCCCGCCTCGCCGATCGACGACACGACGACGCTCGCGGCGCTGCACACGACCGAGCAGCTGGTGGAGGGCCGCGACGAGCTGAGCAGGATTCTCGACGGCGTGGGCAAGCTGCCGGACGACCGCCGCGAGGCGCTGATCATGCGCTTCGCGCTGGGAATGGACAACCGCGAGATCGCGCGTGCGCTGGGGCGCTCCGACGGGGCCACCAAGGTGCTGATCCATCGCGCGATCAAGCAGCTGGAGGAGATCGTTGGGGACCGCGCTCCCAGCCAGCCCGCGGCCGCGGATGGCTCCTCGCGCAACGGCCGCGTGACCGGCGAGGTGCGACTGGACGCGGGGGCGGGAGGATCGGGTGACTGAAGCGATGTCCAGCTTCGAGGGACTGCTGCGCGAAGCGCTCGCGCCCGTGGAGCCGCCCGCGGAACTGGTCGAGCGTCTGGAGAGCACGCTCACGAGCATCACCGAGATGGCCGCGGACGAGCTCGAGGCGTGGGAGCTGTCGGCGATGCGCGACCCGCGCAACTGGGTGCGCCCGGCCGCTGCACTGGTCGCGGGCGGCGCCGCGGGGACCGCGCTCGTGATCCTGCGGGCGCGCCGCCGCGCGCCGCGCTCGGGCGCGGAGTTGAACGCGCTCAAGGACAGCGCCGAGCGCACGATGCGCGACCTCGAGCGCGAGACGCGCAAGCTGCTCGGCGACCGCTGAGCAGGCCCCCCGCGCGCCCGCGCCTCGCCGCGCCCTCCGTGCGCTTCAGCCCCGCCAGCTAGGCTCTTTCTCGCGCCATGGCCACCTGCTACCGCCACCCCTCGCGCGAGACGGGCGTCTCCTGCTCCAACTGCGGACGGCCGATCTGTCCCGACTGCATGACGACCACGCCCGTCGGCATGCGCTGCCCGGAGTGCTCCAAACAGCGCACCAAGGTGAAGCGCATGCGCGACATGGCGTCCGTGCCGCAGGTCACCTACGCGCTGATCGCGATCAACGTGGTCGCGTTCCTCGCCGAGGGCAACCTCTCATTCGGCGGGCAGCCGACGAACACGGTGTACGAGAAAGGCGCGCTGCTCGGCAGCTATCCGGGGCTGCCCGGCGAGGGCGTCGCGCACGGGCAGTGGTGGCGGATCGTGAGCGGCGGTTTCCTGCACGAGAACCTGCTGCACATCGGCTTCAACATGTACATCCTGTACGTGCTCGGCATGCTGCTCGAGCCGGCGCTGGGGCGCGTGCGCTTCGGCGCGATCTACGGCGTGTCGCTGCTCACCGGCTCGCTCGGCGCGCTGCTCGTCTCGCCCCACGCGATCACCGTGGGCGCGTCCGGCGCGGTCTTCGGCATCATGGGCGCGACGGCCGTGGAGATGCGCGCGCGCCAGATCCCGGTGATGCAGAGCGGCGTGGGCGCGCTGATCGTGATCAACCTCGTGATCAGCTTCGCGCTGCCCGGCATCTCGTGGGGCGGCCACGTCGGCGGTCTGATCGGCGGCGCGCTTGCGACGCTCCTGCTGCAGTACGGAGAGCGGATGCGTCAGCCGGTGCTGGCGCTGGCCGGCTGCGCGGTGATCGCCGCCGCGGCGGTCGCAGGCTCGATCGCGACGGCCAAGTCCAGCGAAGCTGAATCTTCCGCTGCTCTTCCGGCGGGTCTCGTGGGCCCAGAACCGTAGCCCCGACGACGCGCGAGATCAGGACTGTCTCCTCGGCGGCTGCATCTCGATCGGCGCAGCGCCGGCAGGCGCCTCGGGCATGCGCTCGGGGTGCAGGATGTGCGCGAGCAGCTCGACGCCGTCGATCAGTCGCGGACCGGGGCGCGAGAAGTAGGCGGACGCGTCCACCGCGACGATCTGCTCCGCACCGAGCGCCCGCGAGCTCGTCCGCGTGCTCCATCGCCTCGACGAGCGCGCGCGGCGCGTCGTAGCCGCACGGCATCACCACGACGACGTCTGGCTCGGCGGCCGCGACGGTCTCCCAGCTGACGCTGCGGACGGTTCGCCGGGCATCCCGAGCACGTCCTCGCCGCCCGCCAGCTCGATCAGCTGCGGCGTCCAGTGGCCGGCGACGTACACCGGGTCGAGCCACTCCAACGCCGCCACGCGCGGGCGCGCCTGCGCGCGCACGGCGAGCTTGACGCGGTCGATGCGCGCGGCGGCCCGCTGGATCAGCTCGACGCCCGCGTCGCGCCGGTCGGTGGCCTCGCGCGAGCGTGCGCACGTCGCCGAGCGTCTCGCCGAGCGTCTTGGGGTCGAGCGCGATCACGCGCGGGCGCGACGGCAGCCCCTTGGCCACCTCGGCTACCTCGTCGTAGGAGACGGCGCACACGGGGCACAGCGCCTGCGTGACGATCAGGTCGGGCTCGAGCGCGGCGAGCCTGTCGCGGTCGAGCTCGTAGATCGCCTCGCCGGCGAGCGTGCGCTCGCGCACGGCTGCGTCGATCTCCGCGGCGCTGAGGCCACCGGGAAGCACGTCGCGCGTCACCTGCGCGAGCTCGAGCGCGGCGGGCGGGTAGTCGCACTCGTGCGTGACGCCGACGACCTCGCCGCCGAGGCCGAGCGCGAACAGCAGCTCGGTGGCGTGCGGGACGAGGCTGACGATGCGCATCCCGGGACTGTACGCGCCGCAGCGCCGTCGTCGGCATGGGCGCAGTACGCGCCGCAAGCGCCGACTCCACCGTCGGCGCGCGCTAACCTCGCACGTGGATGGCCCCACTGGAGCACGCCGAGATAGAACAGCGCCTCGCCGACAGCGCGGGCTGGGCGTTGGGCGAGGACGGCGGCCGATCGAGCGCGAATGGAAGTTCGCGGACTTCGCCGCGGCGATGGCGTTCGTGGACCGCGTGGCGGAGCTGGCGGAGCGTGCGAACCACCATCCCGACATCCTGCTGCACGGCTGGAACAAGGTGCGCCTGACGCTGTCGACGCACTCGCAGGGCGGGCTCACCGACGCCGACTTCCAGCTCGCGGGCGAGATCGATCGCCTCGTCTGACAGGCCCGCACCGCCGCCGTTCCGACCTTCGCGCTTGCTACCTTTGAGAGGTCGACAAGCGCGATGAACGACGACGAAGAAGATCACCCCCGAAGTAGCGTGGCCCCGGCCGGTCGGCCGCGTGAACGGGCTAAAGCTCACCTTCGCGGCGCTACTGGTCGCGATCAACGCGTTCTTCGTGATCGCCGAGTACGCGCTGGTGCGCTCGCGCCGGGCGCGCCTGGAAGTGATGCGCGACGAGGGCGCGAAGGGCGCGACGCTCGCGCTGCACCAGCTGGGGAACGTGAACGAGTACATCTCTGCGGTGCAGATCGGCGTGACGATGACCTCGATCGGGATCGGAGCGCTGGGCGAGCCCGCGCTGGCGGAGATCCTGAAGGGCGCGTTCGGAAACACGATCAGCCATGGCATCGCGGTGGCTGTCGCGGTGGTGGTGGCGTTCGTGATCATCGCCTCCGCGCAGCTGATCGCGGGCGAGATGGTGCCGAAGTTCTACGCGATCGACCGCGCCGAGGCGGTTGCTCGTCGCGTGGCCCGGCCGCTGCGCGCGTTCAGCTGTGCTGTTCCGTCCGGTGATCGTCGCGCTGACGGCGATCTCGGACCGCATCCTGCGGCTGCTGGGCGTGGACATGAGCCTGGAGCGCCACGGCGGCTCCTCGGATGAGCTGAAGCGCCTGATCGCGGAGTCGCACGAGGGCGGGCACATCGACCGCGGCGAGGCGGGGATGCTGACGGGCGTGTTCCACCTGCACGAGCAGGAGGCGCGCCAGGTGATGACGCCGATCCCGGCGGTGGTGACGATCGACAGCTCGCAGGACGTGGAGAGCGCGCTGCGGCTGTGCGTGTCGAGCGGCCACACGCGGCTGGTGGTGACCGAAGAGGAAGACCGCGACCGCGTGCGCGGCTTGGTGCACGTGAGCTCGCTGGTGCGCCAGCTGATGCAGGACGGACCGAGCTCGCCGGTGGAGCCGCTGGTGCACGACGCGCTGATCGTGCCCGAGACGAAGCCGCTGGACGACCTGCTGGCGGACCTGCAGCGCGAGCGCACGTCGATGGCGGTCGTGGTGGACGAGTACGGGCGGGTGGTGGGCGTGGTGACGGTGGAGGACATCATCGAGGAGATCGTCGGGGAGATCGCGGACGAGACGGACCCGAGCACGGGCGAGATCCGTCGCCTGGCGAACGGCGACTGGTTCGTGCGCGGTCACGTGGCGGTGACGGACCTGGCGGACTACGGCCTGGACCTGCCGGTGGACACCGACGCCTACAACTCGGTGGGCGGGTTCGTGTTCGCGGAGCTGGGGCGCCTGCCGCGCCGCGGCGACACGGTCAACGCGGACGGCTTCTCGATCCGGGTGGAGTCGGTGCGTGACAACCGCATCGAGGCGGTGCGAATCCGCGAGCGCAGGCGCGTGGTGCCGAGCGAGGGACGCGACGCGCAGAACTGAGCGCGGGCGGGGCAGGCGGGGCGATCGGCGCCCGGTCTACATCCGGCCGGACGAGAGCGGCCCGTTAAACACGACCGGCCCGCGGGGGGAGCGGGCCGGACCGTGTGCACTGGGAGGAGGCGGGTGTGCGATGCGACTGTCTGGGTCGCATGAACAAGTATCGCCACGCGGATCAATGGCAGCTAAAAGTCAGCTCAGCGCTGGCGAAATGTTCGGAGACGAAGAACGCGGGCCCGCCCGGGAGACGGCGTTGAGCGTCTCTCAGTAGGTGTGAAACCCGCGCCCGCTCTTGCGTCCGAGCGCGCCGTCGGCGATCAGCTCCTCGACCCTGGCGGGCACCTCCGCGCCGATCGTCTCGCCGATGGCCTTGGAGACGTCGAGACCGACGAGGTCGAGCAGCGCGAGCGGGCCCATGGGGTGACCGGCGCCGAGGCGCATGCACGTGTCGACGTCGGCGGGCTCCATGCCGGTCTCTTCGACGAGCCGCACGGCGCTGAACAGGTAAGGGAACAGCAGGCGGTTGACGACGAACCCGGGCACGTCGGGAACCTGCACGGGGGTCTTGTCGAACTTCTCGCACAGCTTGACGGCGCGCTCGCGCGTCTCCTCGCTGGCGGCCTCGGGAAAGATGAGCTCGACGAGCTGCATCTTGGTGACGGGGTTGAACACGTGCAGGCCGACGAAGCGCTCAGGGCGTCCGCTGGCCTGCGCGAGACGCTCGACGGACAGCGAGGAGGTGGTGCTGGCGAGGATCGCTCCGGGCCCGACGATCGCGTGGAGCTCGCCGAGCAACTCGGCCTTGACGTCGTGATCCTCGACGACGGCCTCCACGACGAACGTGGCTTCGGCGAGCGCGCCCGGCTCGGTGACGATTTCGACGTGCTCGGGGTCGACCTCGGCGCCGAGGCGTGCGAGCGTCTTCTCCACGGTGGCGCGCGCGCGCTCGGCGGAACTCTGCGACCGCGCGAGCAGCAGCACGGGTCCGTGGTGGGCGGCGGTGGCGGCGAGGCCGCAGGCGATGGCGCCGCTGCCGGCGACGGCGAGGCGTTTGCTGACTTTGCTCTCCATTTTGGGTGTCGGTCTCTTTCCTGGTTGACTGACCAGTCAATCTATGGCCGTTAACGCGGTACAGTACGGATTGCAGGGTCCGGGCAGCTTTTCAGATGCGCCCCGATCGCTCATGAGCGAGGTGCGCTGGGCAACCGGTCTCTCCCAATTCCGCCCGGCAAACGCTCCCAGGAGGACTTCCACATGAGACAACAAGAGGGTCGCGAAGTAGTGATCGTAGAGGCGGTGCGCACGCCGATCGGCCGTGGGCACAAGGAGAAGGGCTACTACAAGGACACCCACCCGAACACGCTGCTGGCGAAGACGTACACCGAGGTGATCGAGCGCTCGGGCATCGACGCGTCAGAGGTGGAGGACGTGATCGCCGGCTGCGTGCAGCAGTTCGGCGAGCAGGGCTTCAACATCGCGCGCAACGCGTGGCTGCAGGCGGGCCTGCCGATCGAGACGCCGGGCACGACGGTGGACCGCCAGTGCGGCTCCGCTCAGCAGGCGGTGAACTTCTCCGCGGCGCTGATCGCGGCGGGCGTGCACGACGCGATGATCGGCTCGGGCGTTGAGCACATGGGTCACTTCCCGTTCGCTGCGGGCATGAAGACGCAGGAAGAGTTCGGCTTCGCGTTCACGCCGGAGCTGATGGCGAAGCACAACATCGTGGGCCAGGGACTGGGCGCGGAGATGATCGCGGACCAGTGGGAGATCTCCCGCTCGGAGCTGGACGAGCTGGCGGTGCGCTCGCACCGACTGGCGCACCAGGCGACGGAGGAGGGCCGCTTCGAGCGCGAGATCGTGCCGATGACGGTGGACGGCGAGACGTACGTGACCGACCAGGGCATCCGCCCGGAAACGAGCCTGGAGGCGCTGTCGCAGCTGAAGCCTGCGTTCAAGCCGGACGGCAAGATCACGGCGGGCAACGCGTCGCAGATCTCAGACGGCGCGGCGGCGGTGCTGCTGATGTCGGGCGAGAAGGCGAAGGCGCTTGGTCTGAAGGCGCGCGCGCGGATCGTGGACCAGACGACGGTGGGCTGTGACCCGGTGAAAATGCTCGAGGGGCCGATCCCGGCGACGCGCAAAATCCTGGAGCGCAACGGGATGGCGATCGGCGACATCGACCTGTTCGAGATCAACGAGGCGTTCGCGCCGGTGGTGGCCGCATGGCGCCGCGAGCTGAGCCCTGACATGGACCGCGTGAACGTGAACGGCGGAGCGATGGCCCTGGGCCACCCGCTCGGCTCGACGGGCGCGCGCCTGATCACGACGCTGCTGCACGAGTTGGAGCGCTCCGACAAGGAGATCGGCCTCGTGACGATGTGCTGCGGTGGCGGCCTCGGCACCGGCACCCTCATCCAGAGGGTCTGAAAGACGTTTTAGGGGCCGGCCTCAGGGCCGGCTCTCGGGTCGCGGGGCGCTTCGTCGGAGGCGCTCCGCGATCCAATTCCAAATTACTCCAAATTTGTCCATGCGTTTGGAGTTGCGCTAAACTCCAAATCCTTGGCGTAATTTGGAGTAATTTGGAATGACCGTCTACATCGCACCAGCTCCGACCATCCCCGAGCTGCTTGCACGGGTTACGCAACACAACCCAAAACGTCTCGTTGAGCTGTTCGCCCTCGAATTTGTCGAGGATGGTCACGGCTACCTTCATTGGGACAAGCTGCGCCAGCTCGAGCCGCCTGGCGATTTGAGCCACGAGGAGTGGTGGCTGGTGATCAAGTGGGGTCGTCAATCGGCGCAACGGGCGATACCGCTCACGGACCCCGTCGGAGAGCCGTTCGTCTACGGCGTCCCCGATCTCGTGGCGCGCCGACTCCACTACGTGGATCAGCGGTGCGCCGGGGAGGTCGCGATGTCAGAGGTCGTGACAGCCGACGCCCAGGCTCGCCAGCACTATCTCGTCAACTCATTCATGGAGGAGGCGATCCGCTCCAGCCAGCTGGAGGGAGCGACGACTACTCGACGCGTCGCCAAGGAGCTGCTTCGGACCGGCAGAGAGCCCAAGGATCGAAGCGAGCGCATGATCTTCAACAACTACAGCGCGCTGCAATACATGCGCGATGAGATGCCCGCGGAGCTGACACCGGGGGCCGTTCTCGAGCTGCAGCGAATCCTCACGGACGGCACACTCGAGAACCCCGACGCGGCGGGTCGGCTGCAAAGTCCGGACGAGGAGCGAATAGCGGTCGTCGATCGCCTCGACGGGACCGTCATCCATGCCCCGCCTCCGGCCGAGGAGCTTCCAGCCCGTCTGCAGGCGCTCTGCGACTTCGCGAACGAAGACGAAAACGCCGATCGGTTCATCCACCCAGTACTACGGGCGATCCTGCTCCATTTCTGGCTCGCGTACGACCACCCGTTCGAAGATGGCAACGGTAGAACAGCGCGCGCGCTGTTCTACTGGTACATGCGCAGTCATGGCTACTGGTTGGTTGAGTACCTCTCGATCTCCAGGATCCTCCGGCATGCTCCCGGGAAGTACTCGCGGGCGTTCTTGATGACGGAGACCGACGGGAGGGATGCGACATATTTCATCGTTCATCAGCTCGAGGTCATCCAGCGCGCCGTCGAACAGCTACACGACTATCTGCGGCAGAAGACCAAGGACGTTCGCGACGTCGAACAGCTGCTCAAGGGCTCCGACCGCTTCAACCACAGGCAGTTCGCCCTGCTTGGGAACGCGCTCCGGACCCCGGACGCCCTCTACACGTTCCAGACGCACGCCGCCAGCCATGGGGTCACCCACGAGACTGCGCGCGGCGATCTGTTGCCGCTCGTCGAGATGGGGCTCCTCGATCAGCGCCGCCACGGTCGGCGATACGCCTTCACGCCGCCTGCGGATCTACCCGAGCGACTCAAGAGGGTCAACTAGGTGTAGTTCCTGAGTAGGTTGTTCATCCGGGTCTCCTTGGAGGCTGGTTGGTGTCGAAGCCACCAGTCCCAAGGAGGACACCGGATGAAGCTGCACGCTAACGCTGGGCTCAGTCTGAAGGGCCGTCGTTTGCTCGTTGATCGTGTGTTGGTCGATCGCTGGCTGGTGGCAGAGGCTGCCGATGCTGCTGGGGTCAGCGAACGCACGGCCTGCAAGTGGCTCGCTCGCTTCCGTTGTGAGGGCGAGCAGGGCTTGTTCGATCGCTCCTGCGCGCCCAAGGGTTCTCCGTCTCGCACTCCCGAGGAGCGCGTCCAGGTGATCGCGGCGCTACGTCGTCTACGAATGACCGGTGCTGAGATCGCAGAGTGCCTGGATATGGCGCTCTCGACCGTGTCTGGGATCTTGACCAAGATCGGTATGGGCAAACTCGGCCGGATTGGGCTGGAGCCTGCTGTTCGCTATGAACGCTCAAGGCCGGGCGAGCTGCTGCATATCGATGTCAAGAAGCTCGGGCGCATCCACGATGGCGCTGGGCATCGCATCACGGCAAGCGCGGTCGCTACACCGGGCGACGAACAGACGCTGAGGGCAAGCGCCGCGGCACGGTCGGCTGGGAGTACGTGCACATAGCTATCGATGACGCGACCCGGCTTGCCTACGTCGAGGTGCTCGAGAACGAGCAGGCATCCACAGCGATCGGCTTCCTGCGTCGAGCTATCGCGCACTACGCCAGCTATGGGATCACCACGCAAGCACTGCTCACCGATAACGGCTCGGCTTACCGCTCAACCGTTCACGCGATCGCGTGCCGAGCGCTGCGGATCCGCCATCTACGCACACGCCCTTACCGCCCGCAGACCAACGGCAAGGCAGAGCGGTTCATCCGAACCCTCCTCGGCGGCTGGGCCTACGGCGCCATCTACCGCAACAGCCAACAGCGCAACGCAGCCCTCGCCGGATGGCTCGACTTCTACAATCACCGAAGACCACACGGCGCCCTCAGCCACAGGACACCCCTCGCTCGCCTCAACGAGCTGAACAACCTCCTCAGGTCCTACAACTAGGCGCGCGGACGCTCACGCGGCCGGCCCCGCGCCCGTCCAGTCCACGGCGACGGGCGGGAGGGCCAGGAGCGCGGTCCAGGTGGCGGCGTCGGCGACGCCGCTCGCGGGGATGCCGTGGGCGGTCTGGAACGACGCGAGGTTGGCTGTTGTCTGCGAGCCGAAGACGCCGGTGGTTTCCTGCGTGGGGATGGCGCTGGCGAGGTGCTCCTGCAACCACAGCACCTGATCGCCCTTGCTGCCGCTGTGCAGTTCGGGGTAGGACGTGTTGGGGGTGACGGTGGTGAGCGGCTGCAGGGGGGCGGCGAGCGCGGCCCAGCCGCCGGCGCTGGTTTCCTGCCAGTCCCAGAAGGACCAGCCGCCAGCGCCGTAGTCGACGGCCTCCTCGCGAAAGCGCAGCAGGTCGGCGCTGGAGACGCCGCCGTAGGTCTGCCCGAGCGGGTAGATGGGGCGGGCGTAGATGCGGTTGGCGATGTACGTGTTGGCATACACGGTGTCGACGGAGGTGCCGATCGCCTTCCAGTACATCTGCGGCGCGTTGAACTGCGCGCCGTTCGGGCCGAGGAACACGGAGAAGGGCAGCGAGGGGTGGTAGGAGACGTAGGGGAAGGACGCGAGCCCGACGGGATAGTTGGGGCCGACCTTGGCGCGCAGTTCGGCGATGTAGCGCTGCGCGGAGCCGTAGCGCCCTTCGTACTCGGCCTCCGCGTCGATCACCAGGCAGTCGGCGCCGTTGGCGGCGGCCTGCGCTCCGAGCGCCGCCTCGCCGACGGGGTTGGTGCCGTACACGTACTGCCACGCGCACGCCTTGAGCCCGTTGGCATGCAGTTCGGCGACCAACTGCGGCGAGAACTGGCTCCAGTAGTTGCTGGGGCCGTCGGAGCTCTTGACGAACACCGTGGTGACTCCCGCGGCGTGCGCCTGCGCGACGATCGCGGCGACGCTGCCGCCGCTCGACTGTCCGACGTACCAGATCCACATCCCCTGGCCTTCGAAGCCGCTGCCGCCGGGTGTGGTCCCGCCGGTGATCGCGGGGACCGGTTTGGGCGGGGGGTGAAGCGCGTGGCGGTACACGTAGATCGGCCCGTAGGAGCTCGTGTGGCGGCCGTGGCTGAGCAGCACCATGATGTGCCCGGAGTGGGCGCCGGCGGGAACCGTGATGAGCAGCCCGAGGCTCGTGTGGCGCAGGCGCGAGACGGGCGAGCGGCTGCTGATGCGCGCGCCGCCGCTGCGGGGGAATCCCACGACCATGTTCGGCTTCAGGCCGGGGCCGCTCATGAGCAGCGTTCCGTGCGCGGAGACCTGGTGAGGGTTGCCGCTGCAGCGCGGCACGGGCACGCAACTGACGGTCTTGATGCGCACGCTCGTGACGTGCGCGGAGGTGCTCGGTGTGGTGGCTTTCGCCTGCGCGGGGGCGGGTGGAGCTCCACTGGGGGGGTGCGTGCCAGTTGCGGGCGCGCTGGCGGCGGGGGTGCCCCCCGGGCTAGCCGCGGGCGACGGCGCAGGCGTAGCGGCCACGACGAGCACCAGCGCGAGGAGCGCTGCTGTGAGAAACCCTGAGCGCATGTAACGCAAACCTGCGTGCGGCACGGAAGTTGCGCTCAGTCCCAGCGGAAGCCGAGGTGCGACGGCGTGGGCGCCAGCGGGCTGGAGGGCAGCGCGGCGGGCGGCTCGGGGAGGTTGAAGCCGGTGGGCGCGACGTCGTTGGGCGCGTCGGCGTGGAAGATCGACGCGAGGTACTGGTTCTGGCCGCGCCCCACGCCGAGCTCGAACTGCCCGCCGCCGTAGTTGCCGATGCCACGCGCGGCGCAGTAGTCGTACGCGTCGAGCAGGCTGCGCAGCCCGCCGAGGCGCGAGGGCTTGATGTTGACCATTCGCGGCGGGTACGGCAGCGCCTCGATGTCGGCGATGGAGTGGATGGGCGCGTCCCACGAGAAGCGCTCGCGGTGCGCGGCGAGCGCTGCGTCGGTCTCCTCGGTCAAGGCGGGATCCTCGATCCACGCGTCGGGGAACGCCTCCGCTACGCGCGCGTACAGGATGGGGTCGGCGGGCTGGTCGACGACCGAGCCGACGTAGTAGCCCTTGAAGTCGACCGAGTCAACAGCGCCCGTGTCCACCAGTTCGGCGATCAGCAGCTCGTCCCAGGAGCTGGTGGGGTCGAGCTTGAAGCGCAGCGTCGGGGTAGCGCTCCAGGCGCCGGCGCAGCGGCTCGAGCGTGGGCGGCTCGCCGAGGCGCAGCGACACGACGAAGCGCACCGGCTGGGGCTCGCGGCCCAGCGCGGCATGCAGAGTGGTTCCGGCCTGGCGCAGCGCGAGGTCGAGCGCGGCGGACTCGTACGCCCACGTGCGGTAGAGCTGTGAGACCTCGCGCTGAGGCGCCTCGGGGAACAGCGACAGGCCGGCGAGGTGCTCGCAGAACGACGCGAGCGTGTAGGAGCCGGGCAGCGGCAGCGTGGGGCCGGCGGCCTGCAGGATGTCGTGGTCGACGGCGTCGTAGGTGACGTCCTCGCCGAGGCCCTCCTCGCCGCGACCGCTCAGACGGATGACGGTGCTCTTGCGCTCGAAATCGCTCGACACGGTCGCCTGCAGCGGGTCGAGCGTGTACTCCTCGATCTGCACCTCCAGGCCCGCGAGCGTGTCCCACGTGCTCATGCGCTCCCCCTCAGGCCACACGAGCGTGTGCGCTGTTCGCTCACGACGCTCCGGCCTCCTGTTCGAGGCGCGCGACGAGCTCGTCCAGACGCAGCTCCTCCAGGGCACCGCCGACCGCGGTGAGCTGGCTGGCGCACAGCTCGATCAGCGCCTTGCCCTCGCCGAGCAGCGCGAGCGTCTCGTCGAGGCTCGCCTCGCCGGAGTCCAGGCGGCGGATGATCTCCTCCACGCGGCTGGCGGCGGCCTCGTAGGTGAGCGGCTGATCGGGGGCTGTGGGGGCGGGGTCGCTCATTGCTCTTCCCTGACCCTAGCCGCGAGTGCGCCGTCGGCGAAGCGCAGCAACAACTCCTTCGCTGCGCGCGCATCGGCGGCGGTGAGCACCGCCTCGCCGCTGGGCGTCTGCGCGAGCACGTAGCCGCGCTCGAGCGTGCGCTGCGGATCGTGGCTGGCGAGCGCCAGCGCGAGGCGCTCCAGCTCGCGCGGGCGGCGCTCGCGGCAGTCCACCACCGCGGAGTCGCGCTTGCGCGCCAGCACGACCGCGCGCCGCGCGCCGAGGCGCCACTCCGACTCGATCCGTCGCCGCGCGCCCGCGCGGATCTCGCGCAGCTGCTGGTGCAGGCGCGTGCGCTGGCGCTCCAAGTGCGCGGACGGCGCGCGCGAGAGGCCGGCGAGCTGGCGCGCCCGCGAGAGCACCGCGCGGCGGCCGTGGTCGCGCAGCCGCCGCGCCGCGGCGGCCTGCTCGGCGCGCGCGAGCGTGCAGTCCACGCCCACAGCGGCCTCGGCGGCGTGCGTGGGCGTCGAGCAGCTGACGGCGGCGACGTCGTCGAGCAGCGTGCGGTCGGTGTGGTGCCCCACGGACGCGATCACCGGTACGCCGAGCAGCGCGACCGTGCGGCACAGCGTCTCGTCGCAGAAGCACAACAGGTCCGCCAGCGAGCCGCCGCCGCGCGCGACGATCACCGCCTCGACGTCCGCCACTGCGGCGAGATCGCCGAGCGCACGCACGATCGCGGGCGCCGCGTGGCGGTCCTGCACGGGCGTGAACGCCCACACCAGCCGCCCCGCCCAGCCGCGCCGGCCGAGCGCCGCGAGCACGTCGTCGCGCGCCTTGCCGCCCTCGCCGGTGACCACGCCGATCGTGCGCGGCAAGCAGCGGCATGGCGAGGCGCTTCTGGAGCTCCAGCAGGCCCTCCGCGTCCAGCTGCTTGCGCAGCCGCTCGATCCGCGCGAGCAGATCGCCCTCGCCGGCCACGCGCAGGTCCTTGACCGCGAAGGAGAAGCCGGGGGAGGAGGTGGAGCTGCCGGTGTAGTAGTCGCAGCCGCCCGCCACCACCACCTGCATGCCCTCCGCGGGCGCGCCGCCGCGCGCGATCATCGCCTCCCAGTCCTGGCGCCACGCGCTGCACGGGATCGCTCCGCTGGCGTCGCGCAGCTCGAAGTACACGCGTGCTCGCGACGGGCGCAGATTCACCAGCTCGCCCATCAGCTGCACGTGCGTGAACGAGCGCAGCTTGGAGCGCAGCGCCGCGGCGTACTCGCCGACCGGGTAGGGACCCGCGAGTGCGCTGTCCGGAATACCCGCGCGCTCTGCCGGCGCGGGGGAGGAGAGCGTGGACATCAACCTCAAGGATAGGCGCCCATCCGACACGCCCCAGGCGATACGATCGACGTCGATGCGGCGCAGAGATCCCCGGCCGGGCACCTGAGCGGCAGCCGTGGCGAAGCGCAACACCGGCAGGCGCGCACGCTCGCGCAAGCGACGCCCCACGCCGCGGCAGGGGACGGCCGCCGAGGAGCAGTCGGCTTCGCCCGCCGGGCCGCCCAGGCGGCTGCCGGCAAGCCGAAGGCCGCCTCGCGCGGCAAGCGCGCGCGCGAGCGCGCCCGCGTACAAAGACCCGATGTCCGTGGGCGAGCGCCCGCAGGCGCCGTGGCACCCGCTGCCGCTGTCGGAGCTGCTGATCCTCGTGGGCGCGATCGGCACGATCGTGGCGATCACGCGCGGCGCGAGTGGCGGCGGTCCGGCGCTGATCGCGGGCCTCGCGGCGGTGGCGATCGGCACGGTCGAGGTCACTTTGCGCGAGCACCTCGCGGGCTACCGCTCGCACACGCTGATCCTGTCGCTGCTGCCCACCATCGCGTTCCACTCCGCGGTGATCCTCGTCGTGGCCGCGTTCGTGGCGGTGCCGCGCGCGTTGACCACGGGGATGCTCGTGCTCGACGTGGCGTCTGTTCGCGTTCCTGTTCAAACTGCTGCGCGCGCGCTTCCTCGACGCGACGCCGTGAGCGGACGTTCGCTCGACGGCGATAGATAAATAAAAAGCTGTTCGCAGGCGCGTGTCGGTGAGGACGCTGCGCCCCCCACGCTGAGCGACGGCAACGGGCGCTCGCCCTCGATGTGGCCGCCTCGCCGCGCGTCTCACCGCTCAGGCCCGAGCTGCTCCAGGCGCGCGATCTCGCGCTCGCCTTCCACGCGCGCGGGGTGATCGGCGGGCAGGTCGCGCGATCAGCTTCGCGATGCGGTTGCGCAACTGCAGCGCGAAGTGCGGCGTCGAGGCGCCCATCAGCTGGCGCACGTCCTCCACGGTCGTCTTCGTGGGCGCGCTGAACGGCGGGGATCCTCAGCCTGGCTCAATGCGTTTGTTTCACGGTCGGCGTTTCGGTTCGAGTCGGTGCTTCGGACTGGGCGACGGCTGGTTCTTCGGGCGCTTCTTCCGGTGCTTCTTCGCGCTCTGGATCTCCAGCAGCGAGTCCAGTTCGGCCTGCGCCGTGGCCGAGATCGCGCGTTCGTCGCCGATCAGCCAGCCGTGATTGTAGACGCCGTTCACGGGCCTGCACAGCGGCGCGGTGTAGGCGGGCTGGATGTCGCCCAGATACCCCGACAGCGGCGAGGGGATCTGGGTGGCGGATTCCAACAGCAGCAGCGGCCCGTAGTCGCCCGTGGCCGACAGCAGCGCCGCCGCCGGAGCGTCCAGCGGGCGGGCGGCGTTGGCGAACACCAGCCCGTGGCCCGGTTCTTTGACGCCCCAGCCGAACGTGCCGTCGGTGAAGCGCGCCACGGTCACCGCGCCCGCGGATGCGCCCGCGCCTTCGCCCGGGGACGGCGCGATTGGGATCACCGCGCCGTAGCGGCCCAGCGCGTCGAGCGCCACGCGCCCCACCCCCGCGGGGTCCACCACGTAGATCGACGGGCGGTGCATGCTCGTGAGCGCGTGCGCGGTGGCGCTGGGCACGTGGCCCGGCCGCACGAACAGGATCGGCGCGCCGCTCTGGGCCGCGAGCCCCGCCGCGGGCGCCGTCTGCGCGCGCGGCGCGCTCGCTGACACGACGATCGCCTGGTGGGGCGCCTTACCACCGCCCACGCGCACGAGTAGCCGCTCCACGGCCGCCGCCGTCACCGCCGCCGCTGCCCGCGGCAGCGCGTGGACCAAGTAACCAGCAGGCACCGCAGCGTTCGTAGCGATGCGGATCACCTGCGCGCCGTCCAGCGCGTTCGCCCCCGCAGGCGCCAGCGCGGCGAGCGTCTTGCGCGTGACTTCGGGCAGCGAGTCGCCTTCGGCGTACAGCAGCGGCGCGCCCAGCGGCGCGCCCGCGAGCGACGAGGCGGCCAGCGCGGCGGGCCAGTCGCGCTCGTCCACCAGCACCACCGCCTGCGGGCGCGACGCCGCGGTCAGACCCGGGTAGGCCGTGCGCGCGACGCTCGCGGCGTCCGTGGCCACGTCCGCGCCGCCCAGGCGGGTGGTGTTGCGCGTGGCGACGCTCACCGCCCCCGCGGGCGCGGTCGGCGCGAGCGAACGCGCGGGGCCGCCGCTCGGCAGCGGGGTGCGCGTCCCCTTGCCGCAGCCGGCGAGCAGCACGGCGGCGATAACGACGACAACCGTCATCGTGGGCGCGGACGGACGCGGCGGGGCGAGGCGCATTGGAAGGACCCTATCGACCGCATCGGAGCGCCAAAAACGGTGCACGCGACGCAGTCGTCATCGTGGTTTGCTAGCGTGCCGCCCACAAGCCGAGTCCCTGGCAAGGTGTCAGGGAACGGGGGACCCAGATTGTTGGGGCTAATCCCACGGTTGGACCGTGAGAAGCGCAGGCTCTTTCAGCGCTAGCCCGTCAGCTAACCCCGCAGGCCAACGAAAGAGGTTGTTGTTTTGTGGTCACGTTCCGTTAGCGCGGTTTTGTGCAGCTTGACGATTGCGGCGATCGGCGCTTCCAGCGCTCTCGCAGCCAGCACCGGAGGAGCCGCTGCCGGTAGCGCGCCCGCGGCGGGAGCCCCCGCCAAACCGCTGCTTCACACGGCGCCCGTGACGTCGCGCTCGACGAACATCGCGTACAACGGCCCCGTCTACATGAAGACGGCCACCGGCGAAGTCGTGCCCTACTCTCCCGTCGCCTCCGCCGGCGCGGTCCCCCAGGTCGGCGCCACCACCGGCGGCAGCCCCGTCACAGCGCCCGTCCCCGCTGTGCCAGCGAAGCCCCAACTGCTCGTGCCCGGCTCGCGCGCCCGCTACGTCAACGGCATCGCCGCCGCGCCCATGTCCGCGCCGCCGGCCGTCCAGCAGATCATCTGGTCGGGCGATCAGATCATCGGCCTGCCCTACATCTTCGGCGGCGGGCACAAGTCGTTCACGTCCCCCGGCTACGACTGCTCGGGAACGGTGTCCTTCGCGCTGCACGGCGCCAGTCTGCTGAGCACGCCCGAGGACTCCTCGGAATTCGAAAAGTGGGGCTCGCACGGCGTGGGCCGCTGGGTGACGATCTTCTCCAACCCCGGCCACGCGTACATGACCGTCGCTGGGCTGCGTCTCGACACGAGCGCCGCGGACGACCCCAGCAACCAGCAGGGCCCGCGCTGGCGCCCGCTGCGTACGGGCAACGGCGGATACAGGGTCCGCCACCCGCTCGGCCTCTGAGTCGGACGCTCCTCGCCCCGCTCGGTCGCCGCGACGCCGCGCGTCGGCTACGCTAGAAGCCGTTCGGCCGAGTCCAGATCGGCCCCCGTGGAAAAGCAATAGGAGGATCGTATGGCCGGCCTTACCGGGCGCATGTCTACCGTCGTGAAGGCCAAGGTCTCCAAACTGCTGGATCGGGCCGAAGATCCAGCCGAGACCCTGGACTACAGCTACCAGAAGCAGGTCGAACAGCTGCAGAACGTGAAGAAGGGCATCGCGGACGTGGTGACGGCGAAGAAGCGCCTGCAGATGCAGGAAAGCTCGCTGCAGCAGAGCGTCGTGAAGCTCGACACGCAGGCCCGCCAGGCGCTCGCCGCCGGCAAGGAGGACCTCGCGCGCACCGCCCTGGAACGCAAGAACGTGGCGCAGACGGAGCTGCAGGGCCTCGACACACAGGTGAGCGAACTGGAGTCCCAACAGCAGAAGCTGATTGATTCCGAGCAGAAACTACGCGTCAAGATCGAAGCGTTCCGCACCAAGAAGGAGGTCATCAAGGCGCAGTACTCCGCCGCGGAGGCCCAGGTGCGGATCTCCGAGGCCGCCACAGGCGTGGGCGAGCAGATGGCCGACGTGGGCCTCGCGATGCAGCGCGCCGTAGACAAGACGGAGAACATGCGCGCCCGCGCGGACGCCGTGCAGGAGCTCGAAGCGGCCGGCACGTTCGACGACGTCACCCAGCTGGGCGGCGGCGAAGACGACATCGACCGCCAGCTCAAGGAGCTCTCCAGTCAGCCAGCGGTGGACGACGAGCTGGCGAAGATGAAGGCCGAGCTGGGAGGGGGCTCCGCGCCACCGGCGGCGCCGCAGATCGCCCAGGGCGAGTCGGCTCCCGCGAGCGAAGGCGGTCAGTCATGATCGTGCGCATCTCTGGCGAGGACCAGTACCGCCTCGCCGACGATGACGCCCAGAGGCTGAACGAGCTGGAGAACGCGGTCGTTGCGATCGTGGAGTCGGGTAGCGAGGACGGCTTCGGCGACGCGTTCGCCGCGATGCTCGACTATGTGCGGGCCAATGGGGAGCTGATGGCGGACGACGAGCTGGAGGGGTCCGACGTGATCCTCCCGCCCGCCGACGTCACGTTCGAGGAGGCCAGCGAGGACTTCACGGGCGAGGGGTTGATTCCCGACTGAGAGGGATATCCGCAGCGAAAAACCGGAGCTTGCGCAGACGCGGCACCTGTAGCTAGTTTGGGCTCGTGTCGAGCGAGAAGACGAAGGCCCGAAAAAAGGGAACATGGCTTTACGACCGAGCTGAGCCTTGGGCTTATGGGATAAAGGTCGCGCTCCAGATGCTGATAGGGGCAGCATCCGTCGGGGCTTTGGTTGCGATTCTCGGGAACTGGTGGGACGGGGGCGCCATCCTCCACGTGGCGACGCAAAGAGACGTTGCCCACATGTTGCTCGGCGAACGCTGTCTCGGCATCATAGCCTTCGCGTTGATCCTCGCTGCTGGGATCGAGCTGGCCCACACACTATTTACAGATGGCCCGGATGAGGCCATCGATCCTCTGATTCTCACTCTTTCGGCGACGTTGCTGCTGCAACTCGAGAAGGTCGACAATCTCAAGGTTAGCAACGGCCTGGCGGCATTCCTGTACGTCGGTGCGCTTTTTCTTCTTTTCATGATCCGTCAGCACTTTTTTCCGATAGTTTCGAGAAAGCAAGAACGCAGGTAGCGTTGATGTCGCCTTTGCGGATCCGGCCGGATTCGATTGGCCCAAAGTGGCAGTCTCTGATCTTGGCTGTCGCTGCGGGTGCCGTTGCATGCGGAGTCGCGAGGGCAATACAGTCAGGCTGGTTCGCGAGCTTTGCTCTCGGAGCGGTTTTGGGCGTAGGTGTATTCATGTTCTGGGTCTCGGCGGAGGAGCGAAACAAGACCGGCGAACTTGGGCGCAGTGTTGTGACTGGCGCTCTTGTGGGGCTCGCGTTGGCAGGTGCTCAGGCCTCTGCAAACAAGCACAACCGTAAGCTGGAGGCCGAACGCCAGCAATGGAGTGAACGGCAGTCGCTGGCGGTTACGCTTGGACTTCAGACCCATCTCCGAGGCATCAATCTTGAGGGTCGTGATCTTGCCGCTTTCTATCTTAGAGGCAAGAATATTTCCGACGCCCGTCTGAGTAGTGCGGATCTTTGTCTTGCGAATCTAATAGGCACAGATTTGGAAGAAAGTGAGCTCTCGGTTGCTGCCATGCGTAGGGCTACCCTCATAGAGGCGGATATGCGTCGCGCGGTGTTGTGGAGAGCTGATCTCGAGGGCGCCACTCTAGTGAAGGCGGATCTTCAGGGCGCGATCATGGTCCATGCGAACTTGCGGCACGCGGACCTATTCAAGGCGGATCTCCGTGGTGCTGATCTCCGATACGCACAGATCGACGGTGCGGATTTTGGGGAGGCTGTCTACGACGCTTCAACGAAGTGGCCGCAGGGCGTCAACCCAGTATCGCTCGGGGCCGAGACAGGACGACGTGGCAGGATCCGACCTCAGCGCATAGACTTCGATGAAAGTCACCGATATCGTCCCCGATGCTTCAGCATCATGTGGACCCACTCCACTATACAGCCGTAGAGCCTCTCATCTGGTCTTAAATCGGTATCCCCCACAACGGAAACCACCGCTCCAATTCCGGCTCGATCGGCAATTCCTTGGCCATCTGCGCCTTGATCTGCAGCTCCCGCTCGGTGGAGCGCTCCTGCTGAGCCCCCTCCGCCGGCACGAACGGGTACCAGAACCCCCGCTTGTAGTTGTAGATGAAGTAGATGCGCCGCTTGCGCGCGTCGATGAAGCTGAACACCGCGCACAACAACCGCTCGCCGTACCCAGCCGTCTCGATCGAGCTCGACACTGCGTTGATCCCCACCGCGAGATCTTCGACGCTGGGCGCTCCGTCGGGGTTGCGCAGGACCATCCAGCGGTAGCCGTAGCTGTCGTCCTGCGTGGCGACCCTGGTGCCGCTCTCGCCGCCGGTGGCGGTGACGACTTCTTCCATGTCGCGCAGCGTGGTTTCGAACTCGCTGGTTGCGAGCGCCTGGAAGACGATCGCGGCGGTTCCCACGGGCTCGATCTGGTGCTCGGCCTGGAGGGTGACGTAGGCGGTTGAGATCGCGAACAGGCGGTCGGGCGCGGGGCCCTTGACCTGGTGGCGGCCGGTGAGGATGTCGCGCAGGCCCACTAGACGGTCGATGCCACGGTCGTGCGGTGGCTCAGACGGCGCCCTGGAGCTGGGACTCCAGGCGCTCGAGCGCGGCGAGGCGCTGCTCGAGCGGCGGGTGGTCGGCGAACAGGTTCATGAGCGACTTCTTGGTGCGCGCGGGGATGATGAAGAACGCGCTCATGCCTTCGGCGGCGCGGAGGTCCTGGTTGGGCACGCGCTCCATGGTGCCGCTGATCTTCAAGAGCGCGGAGGCGAGCGCGCTGGGGCGTCCGGTGAGCACCGCGGAGCCGCGATCGGCGGCGAACTCGCGGTAGCGCGACAGCGCGCGCAGCAGCAGGAAGGAGATCGCGTACACGGCCACGGAGACGAGCAGCACGTAGATGATGCCGCTCTCCTCGTCGTCGTCGTTGTTGCCGTAGCCGCCCCCAAAGCCGCCGCCGAAGAAGAACGAGAACTGGATGATCATGCGAGGCGAGCGAGGCGAAGAAGCTGGCGAGCGTCATGACCATGACGTCGCGGTTGATGACGTGCGTGAGCTCGTGCGCCATCACGCCTTCGAGCTCCGCGGGGGAGAGCAGGTCGAGGATGCCGCGCGTGGCGCACACGGTCGTGGACTTCTTGCGAGCGCCCCATCGCGAACGCGTTGGGCATCGAGGTTTCCATCACGCACACGCGCGGCTTGGGCAGGTCGGCCTGCACGCACAGCCGCTCGACGATGCCGTGCAGCTCGGGCTCCTGCGCTGGCGTGATCTCCTTGACGCCGAGCGTGGCCATGGCGAGCTTGTCGGAGGCGAACAGCTGCACGAGCAGCAGCACGACGGCGACGACGACGATCACGCTCGCTCCGGCGCCGACGGCGAACAGCACGCCGACGAACACCACGTACACGAGGCCGAGCAGGAACATCGTCAACAGCATCCGCGCCTGCAGACCGGTGTCCCTGCCGAAGCTCGAGGTTCGGGAAGCCATGCGCGGATGATTGTCGCAGACAGAGATACAGGTGCCATAAAGTGCGCGCGAGGACACGATGCCCCGCACGAGCACGCCATGAAGCCGGAGATCCACGTTCTGGGCATCTCGATCAAGACGTTCGGCGTGATGTTCGCGCTGGGCTTCATCGCGTGCGGGGCGCTCATAGCGCGCCGCCTGCGCGAGCTGGGCAGGCCGGTGGACTGGGCGTATGAGATCGTCTTCGCGGCGCTCGTCGGGCGGCGTGATCGGCGCGCGCGTCTACTACCTGATCGAGAACTACGACCAGGTCAAGCACGACCTGCTGGGCAGCGTGTTCTCGGGCTCGGGCCTCGTCTGGTACGGCGGCGCGATCGGCGGCGCGATCGCGGTGATCGCGTGGATGCGCTGGCGCGATGCGCTGGAACTGCGCATGCTCGACGCGATGCGCGACGGCGCTCGCGCTGGGCTACGCGATCGGTCGCATCGGCTGCCAGGTGTCGGGCGACGGCGACTACGGCATCCGCTCGACCCTGCCGTGGGCGATGGGCTACCCGCACGGCACGGTGCCGACGCCGCCGGGCGTGCGCGTGCAGCCGACGCCGATCTACGAGACGGTCGCGATGTGCATGCTGGCGTACGCGCTGTGGCGGCTGCGCGACCGCGTACGACCGGGGGTGGTGTTCGCGCTGTATCTGGTGGGCAGCGGTCTCGAGCGCTTCCTGGTCGAGTTCGTGCGCCGCAACGAAGTGGTGTTCGCGGGGCTGACGACGCCGCAGCTGGAGAGCCTTGGGCTGGCGGTGATCGGCCTGTCGTTGCTGGCGCTGATGGCCCGCCGCGGCGGCGTGGCGGCGCTGCGCCCGACGAGCGCCTGAACGGCACGCGATAATCAGCGGCGATGTCCACCGGCACACAACTCTCCAGCGCGTTCCCGATCGGCAGCCGGCTGAACGAGCTCGGCCGGCTGGAGGTCGGCGGCTGCGACACGATCGAGCTGGCGAAGCGAGTTCGGCACGCCGGCTTACGTGGTGGCGGAGGACGACCTGCGAACGCGCGCGCGGGCGTTCCTGAGCGCGGGCCGGGAGGCGGGCCACGGCGACTTCCACGTGGTGTTCGCCTCCAAGGCGTTCCCCTGCACGGCGGTGCTTGCGCTGCTCGCGCAGCGAGGGCCTGTGGTGCGACGCGGCCTCCGGCGGCGAGCTGCACCTGGCGCTCGGCGCGGGCTTCAGCCCGGAGCGGATCGTGCTGCACGGCAACGCGAAGTCGGAGGCGGAGCTGCGGATGGCGCTGCGCCACCGCGTGGGCGCGATCGTGATCGACAATTTTGATGAGATCGCTCGGCTCGCGCAGCTCGTCGCCGACGGTGCGCTGGCGGACCGCGGCGCGCAGCCTGTGCTGGTGCGCGTAACGCCCGACGTGAGCGGGGAGACGCACGAGAAGATCTCCACGGGGCAGGCGGACTCGAAGTTCGGCTTCGCGATGGCGGACGCGGAGCGGGCGATCGAGCGCGTGGGCGAGGTGGCGGGCCTGGAGCTGCGGGGCCTGCACGCACACATCGGCTCGCAGCTGCTCGAGCTGGAGCCGTTCGACGCGCCGCGGCGGAGCTGGCGAAGCTGGGCGACTTTCCCGTGTGGGACGTGGGCGGCGGGCTCGGCGTGCAGTACACAGACGATCAGGCCGTGGGCGCCGGAGATCGAGGAGTACGTGAGCGCGGTCGTGGGCGCGGCGCGCGCGAACGGCCACGGCGAGGGCAAGCGGCTGATGATCGAGCCGGGGCGCTCGCTGGTGGCGAACGCGGGCGTGACGCTGTACACGGTGGAGAGCGTCAAGCAGAACGTCTCGCGCTGGGTGGCGGTGGACGGCGGCATGTCCGACAACCTGCGCCCGATGCTGTACGGCGCGCGCTACGAAGCGCACGTGGCGGACCGCTTCGGCGGCGCGACGGAGTGCGTGCTGGCGGGCAAGCACTGCGAGTCGGGCGATGTGATCGTGCGCGAGGCGCTGCTGGACGACCCCGTGCCGGGCGACGTCATCGTGACGCCCGCGACGGGCGCGTACGGCTTCGCGATGGCGAGCAACTACAACGGCGTGCCGCGCCCGCCGGTGATGTTCTGCAAGGACGGCGACGCGCGCGTGGTGGTGCGGCGCGAGAGCTTCGAGGATCTGACCGCGCGCGATGTCCGCTGAGCCGTTTCGCATCGGCCTGCTCGGGCACGGCACGGTGGGCGCTGCGTTCGCCGAGCTGCTGGACGAGCGCGCGGCGGAGATCGAGCGCTTCAACGGCCGCGCGCCGCTCGTCACAGGCATCCTGACGCGCAGCAGAGGCACGTTCGAGGACGTGCTCGCCGAGTCGGATCTGGTGGTGGAGCTGATGGGCGGGCTGGAACCCGCGCGCGAGTACCTGCTGGCGGCGATGGGCGCGGGCAAGGACGTGGTGAGCGCGAACAAGCAACTGCTCTCCCAGCACGGCGAGGAGCTGTTCGAGTTCGCGCGCGAGCGCGGCGTGCACCTGCGCTTCGAGGCGGCGGTGGCGGGCGCGGTGCCGGTGGTGCGGCTGCTGGAGGAGTCGCTCGCGGCGACGCCGATCGAACGGATCCACGGGATCGTGAACGGCACGACGAACTTCATCCTCAGCGAGATGGCGCGCGGCAGCACCTACCCGGAGGCGCTCGCGGAGGCGCAGCGCAAGGGCTACGCGGAGGCGGACCCGAGCGACGACGTGAGCGGCCGCGACGCGGCGGCGAAGATGGCGATCCTCGCGCGGTTGGCGTTCGGCGCGCCGGTGCACCTGGACGACGTGTCGTATGAGGGCATCGAGCACCTGCACGGCGACGACCTCGAGTACGCGCGCGAGTTCGGCCTGGGCCTGAAGCTGATCGGCTCAGCGGAACGGCGCGAGGGCGGCATCTCTGTGCGCGTGCACCCGGCGTTCCTCTACGCGGGCCACCCCCTCTCCTCGGTGTCGGGTCCGTTCAACGCGGTGACGGTGGAATCCGAGACGATCACCGAGATCACGATGTCCGGGCCGGGCGCGGGCGGGCGACAGACGGCGAGCGCGGTGCTGGGCGACGTGGTGAGCGTGATGACGGGCGGCGCGCGACCGCCGGCGCCGCCGCTCGAGCTGGAGCTGATCGAGGACGTGGAGAGCGCGTTCTACCTGCACATGGACGTCGCCGACCGTCCCGGCGTGCTCGCGGCGGTGACCGCGGTGCTGGGCGAGCAGGGCGTGTCGATCAAGTCGATCCTGCAGCGCGGCCTGGGCGAAGACGCGCGCCTGGTGATGGTCACCCATCCGGTGCTCGAGTCGAGCCTGCGCGTGGCCGTCGAGCGCGTCGGCCAGTTCGAGTTCGTGCGTTCCACCCCGCGGACCATCCGCGTGATCGAAGAGGAGTTCGTATGAGAGCTTACGAGCCGGTGCCGCTGCCGTTGGTCGAAGGCGCGGCGTACACGGGCACCCACATACCGCTGATCGAGCGCTACCTCGAGCGGCTGCCGTTCGAGGTGGGCGACAAACTCGTCAGCCTGCAGGAGGGCTCCACTCCGCTGCTGCAGGCGCCGGTGCTGTCGAAGATGGTCGGCGCGACGGTGAGGCTGAAGCTGGAGGGCGCCAACCCGACCGGCTCGTTCAAGGACCGCGGCATGACGTGCGCCGTCTCGGCGGCGGTGCGCGAAGGCGCCAAGGCGGTGATCTGCGCCTCGACCGGCAACACCGCCGCCAGCGCCGCCGCCTACGCGGCGCGCGCCGGCATCACGTGCGCGGTGATCGTGCCGGAGGGCAAGATCGCGCAGGGCAAGATGGCCCAGACGCTGGTCCACGGCGCGCGCGTGATCTCGCTGGACGGCAACTTCGACCAGGCGCTGACGATGGTGCGCGAGCTGACGGCCACGCACCCGATCGCGCTCGTGAACTCGGTCAACGAGTTCCGCATCGAAGGCCAGAAGACGGCGGCGTTCGAGATTCACGAGGCGCTCGAAGGCGGCATCGAAGCGCTCTGCATCCCCGTGGGCAACGCCGGCAACATCACCTCCTACTGGCGTGGCTTTCGCGAGATGGGCGCCGCGCCGAGGATGTTCGGCTTCCAGGCGGAGGGCGCGGCGCCGCTCGTCGCGGGGCACCCGATCGAGCACCCGGAAACGGTCGCCAGCGCGATCAGGATCGGCAACCCCGTGCGCTGGGAGGACGCGATGGCCGCGGCGACCGATTCACGCGGGGCGATCCGGGTCGTGAGCGATCGGGAGATCCTCGACGCGTACAAGCTCCTGGCATACAGGGAAGGGATGTTCTGCGAGCCCGCCTCGGCGGCGTCGGTCGCGGGCCTGTTGAAGTACGGCGCCGACGGCGCCGAGCAGGTCGTGTGCGTGCTCACGGGTAGGGGCCTGAAGGACCCGGAGACGGCGATCGCGAACAACGAAGGCAGGATCATCTCCTGCCCGGTCGAGATGGGTCCGATCGAAGAAGCGGTGCTGGGTGATCCGTAGGTCTGGTGCTGCGTGATCCGGCGGCGGGTCGTGCGCGCGCCGGCATCCTCGGCGAACCTGGGGCCGGGGTTCGACTGCATGGCGGGCGCGCTGTCGTTGCGGTTGGAGCTGGAGGTGGTGGAGACGGGCGCGTTCGCGGTGGAGACGGAGCTGCCGGTCGCGAAGGGGCGGGAAAACCTGTGCGTGCGCGCGTTCGAGCGCCTGCACCCCGCGGACGGGTTCGAGTTCAGGATGCGCTCCGACATTCCGCTGTCGGGCGGACTGGGCTCGAGCGCGGCGGCGATCGTGGCGGGGCTGATGGCGGCGGATCACATGTTCGAGCTGGACGCGGATCTGCTGGCGCTGGCGAGCGAGCTGGAGGGCCACCCGGACAACGTGGCCGCGTCGCTGCTGGGCGGCTTTGTGATCTGCGCGGACGGCGAGGCGACGCGCTTCGATCCGCCGACGGGCCTGGAGACGCTGGCGGTGGTGCCGCGCGAGGCGGTGCACACGCGCGCGGCGCGCGCGGCCTTGGCATCTGAGGTGCCGTTGGAGGAGGCGGTGTTCAACGTGGCGCACGGCGCGCTGTTGACGCTCGGCCTGGCGCGCGGGGACTGGGATCTGCTCGCGCGCGGCCTGCGCGACCGGCTGCACCAGCAGCGCCGCTCGCACCTGTTCCCGCGCTCGTTCGAGCTGGCTGGCAGGGCACGTGAGCTGGGCGCGCTCGGCGCGACGATCTCCGGCGCGGGACCGACGGTGCTGGTGTGGTGCTTCTACGAGCAGACGGGCGCCGTGGCGGAGGCGCTCGCGGGCGAGGTGGAGGGCTGGGCGAGCGTGCTGCGCGCGTCGTTCGAGCCGCAGGGCGCCTACGTGGAGGGGCTGTAATGTCCGTCGATCGCGGCTACTTCCCCGCCGGCGGCTCGGTGCTGCGAATGGTCCACCAGGAGAAGGCGGTTGGCCTCCTCTACGGGCAGCGTGCGCTGTGTGTGGGTGCGATCAAGCCGCTCAACTACGTGGGCACGAGCGAACACACCGCCAGCAAGCGCACGCCCTTCCGGCGGATCACGCACACCGCCGCGATGTTCGAGCGCGTATTCCTGGGCACGTGCGCGGAGGCCGACCGGGTGGTGGGGATAGTCGCTCACATGCACGAACGCGTCGTGGGCGTGCTGCCACAGGACGCCGGCCCGCACTACCCCGCCGGCACGCCCTACTCGGCGCTCGACCCGGAACTGATGCTGTGGACGGTCGCCGTGATCGCGGACTCGGCGCAGTGGTTCTACGAGCGTCTCGTGCGTCGGCTGTCTGACGTCGAGCGCGAAGCGCTGTGGCAGGACTACATCCGCTTCGGCGAGCTGTTCGCGCTGCCCCGCGCGGCCATGCCGGCGAGTTACGACGCTTACCGCGCCTGGTATTCCGAGCAGCTCGCGGGCGAGGATCTGCATCTGACCGAGGAGGCCCGCTACATGGGTTACGCCTCCGCGTTCGAAGTCCCGATGCCCTCCAGAAGCCAGCCCTTCAAGCGCGTCCACGACCTGTTGATGCTCGGCTCGCTGCCGCCGCGCGTGCGCGAGCTGTATGGCCTGCGCTACCCGCCCAGCAGCGCCGCGGCATGCGCCGCGGCGCTCGCCGTGGCTCGCTCCGCGCGCCTGCTTGCTCCGCGCTCGCTCACTCGAGGCTCATGTGCGCTGGCGTTCGAGCTGGTCGCCGGCACGGAGCGGAGTCGGATCAAGCTGGGGCGCCCGACGCCGCAGCTCACGAGCTGAGCCGATCCGGTTCAGCGCAGCTGCGCAAGCTGCTTGTGCGCAGCGCCCAGGCCTGGCAGGCGCTCCAGCAGTTCGCCGCTCAACGAGACGTAGTCCGCGCCGAGGTCGGCGCGGTGGTCGAGGATCGAGCAGGCGCGCTCGGCCGACTCGGCGTATGCGATGGAGGAGCGGATGACGGTGTCGAACACCTGCTCGCCGAAGCTCTCCTTGAGCGAGGCGAGCGCCTCGCGCGAGTGGACGGTGCGCATGTCGGCGAGGTTGAGCATCACGCCGAGCAGCTCGAGCGGCTGGTTGAGGCTCTCGCGCGCCAGCTCCACGACCTCGAGCGCCTGCTCGACGCCCTGCAGCGCGAAGTACTGCGCCTCGGCGGTCACGAGCGCGCGGTCGGCGGCGACGAGCGCGTTGACCGTCAGCAGGCCCAGGGAGGGCGGGCAGTCGATCATGATCACGTCGTAGTCGCCCGACACGGGCGCGAGCGCGCGCCTGAGCGTGAGCTCGCGGCCCATCTTGCCGCCCAGCATCAGCTCGGCCTCGGCGAGCGTCAGGTTGGCGGGGATGATGTCCTCGTGGATCGCCTCGCCCGCCTTGGCGCGCCCGGAGAGCACGTCGGCGATCGTCGGCTCGACGTCGGCGGGCAGGTCGAAGTAGTCGGACAGGTTGCCCTGCGGGTCGAGGTCGACCGCGAGCGTGCGCAGCCCGCAGCGGCGCAGGACGTCGGTGATGGTGCGTACGGCGGTGGTCTTGCCGGTGCCGCCCTTCTGCGAGAGCACCGCAATCGTGTGGGCCATGGCCGCGATACTACGCGGCCGCCCGCTCAGCGGAGGCTTGGCACGGGCTGAGGCGCACCTCGGCCGGGCGAGGCGGACTCCTGATCCTCTCCTGCGAGGCTGATGAACGACAGCCTGTAGCGCCCGATGATGATCTCGTCGCCGTCGCGCAGCGTCCTGCCGTCGACGCGCGCGCCGTTGACGAACACGCCGTTGAGGCTGCGGTCGTCGAGCAGACGCACGCCGTCGGGCTGGCGCACTATCAGCGCGTGGCGGCGCGAGACGGTGGGGTCGTCGAAGCGCACATCCGCGGCGAGGCTGCGCCCGATGCGCGTCCACTCGCGCGTGAGCGCGACCGTGTGCAGCTCGTCGCTCTCTTCGTAGCAGAGGTACTCGCCGGGCTCGTCGATCAGATCGCGCGCCTTCGCGAGCTGCTCGTCGTGGCCGTCCGGGGCCGGTCGCAGCAGTGTGGCCCCGGCGCGATCGGACGCGATGCGCTCGGTGCTGAACATGGATGCGCGCACGAAGCTCGTGTTGCCGCACCCGGGGCATTCGCTGAGCAGGTCGGAGCCTTCGAGCGTGAGCGCGTAGTCGCAGCGCTCGCAGCGAAACGATCCCGCACCGACGAACGTTCCCGAAGTGACTGAGTCCATCATCTGCTCCTCCCTCAATTCTCGACGCTGCCTAAGGGGGCGCTCCCTCGCCGGAACTCGTGACGATCATAACAAGCCTGTCAATACCCGATTAGTGTTCCGACTGGTGAAACCTACCAGAGATCTGACGGGAATGCCCTTCGCCCAGTGAGCCTTGCATACCCGCATTCTCGCCCGTCCAAACCCGCAGATTCTCGCGTTGCACGGGCAGGAGCGCCGTCGGCGGCGACGAAATCCGACGCACCATGTCATTCATCGCCAGCCACGTGGAGCAGCTCGAGCGCGTCCTGTTGAGGCGCGGCCTGGGCGTGCTGGAGGCCGACCGGAGCTGCTGCGCGGACTGCGGGCGCACCCCCCTGGTGGGCGAGCACGTGCACGTGTACGGCGGACGCCAGCAGCGGATGGTGTGCGAGCTGTGCCGCTCGGCGCGCAGCGAGGTCCCGGTGGCGAGCGAGGTCGTGCGCCACTTCGAGCGCGGCCACACCGTGCGCCTGACCGCCCGCGCGGCGTAGAGCACGGTCCGCCTCACGGCCTGCCCAGCCGTAGAGGCCAGGCGCTCGTCCGTCGCCGAGCCCGCCTCGAATCGGCCCGCGACGCGGGCCAATAGACTTCGCCCAGCCGTGGACCCACTGAGCGTCTCGATAGTCATCTCCGCGCCGCGCGAGCGCGTGTTCGACTACCTCCAGGACATCGCGAACCACCCCGAGTTCACCGATCACTACCTCGTCGACTGGCACCTGACGAGGATCGACTCGGTGGGGCGCGGAGCGGGTGCGCGCTTCCGCGTGACCGCGCCGGGCAACCGCTTCAGCTGGGGCGATGTGACGTTCACGGAGGTCGAGGCGCCGCACCGCATCGTGGAGGTGGGGCGCACGGGGAAGAACAACCGCGTTCGCACGCTGGGCGTGTACGAGCTGACCGACGCGCAGGCGGGCGCGACGCGCGTGAGCTTCACGCTGCAGACGGACCCAGCGACGCTGTCGGACCGTCTGATGGAGGCCCTGGGAGCGCGCAAATGGCTGCGCCGCCACAACCGGCGGGCGATGCTCCGGCTGCGCGCGATCCTCGAGGAGGACGGCCGCGGCGGGCGCCGCGTGCGCCGCGGACAGCGCGTCACGGTCGCGGGCGGATAGACTGCCGCGTCGCATGTCCAGCCGCCCGTGCAAGTTCCTGCTCGCCGTACTCGCCCTCGGCGCCGTGCTCGCGTTGAGCGCGTGCGGCGACTCGCACACGCGCATCAGCACCGGCACCTACGCGGGCGAGTCTGGAGCGAACGCTCCGTACCTCGACGTGGGCGAGCTCACCTACGAGGTGCAGCTCTCGCGCGAGCTGAACCCGACGAACTCCGAAGACGCCTCCTACCTGCAGGGCCTGAGCCCGGCGGTGCGCAAGCTCGAACCTGGCCAGGAGTGGTTCGCGGTGTTCGTGCAGGTCTACAACAACGGCCACCACGCGCAGCCCTCCTCGACGAACCTCACGATCGCGGACACCCAGGGCAACGTCTACACGCCGATCCCGCCCGCGGCGATCAACCCGTACGCCTACCGCGCGGGCACGGTGCCGGCCGAAGGCCAGATCCCGGCGCCCGACACGACCGCCTCCTACGGCGGCACACAGGGCGCGCTGCTGCTCTACAAGATCCAGGTGGTCTCGCTCGACAACCGTCCGCTGGAGCTGAAGGTCGTCGACCCCACGGACCCGTCGCAGACGGCTTCGGCCGAGCTCGACGTCTGACGGCGTCTCGTCGTCCCTGACGGCTGTCCTCGGCCGCCTTGCCACCGCCGGGCTGGTGCGAACTCAGCGGCTGGCCTGCAGGCCAGCCTCCAGCACCTGCTTGGCGACGGGCGCGGCGGTGTCTCCGCCGGCGCCGTCTTTGACGAGCATCACGCACACGGCGATGCGCGGGTGAAGCGCGGGCGCGAACGCGGCGAACCACGCGTCGGTGTTGCTGGCTTCGTGTTCGCCCGCCTGACAGCCTTCCTTGCCGGATTCGCCCGCTTCGCCGCTTTCGCTCGTTTCCGCGGCGGTAGTGGTGGTGGTGGGGCAGGCGCTCTTCAGTTCGGCGGTGCCGGTCTTGCCGGCGACGGTCACGCCGGGGATCGCGGCGGAGCCGCCGGTGCCGATGCGCACGACGGCGATCATCAGGTGGCGCACGGTCCGCGCGACGGTGGCGCTCATGGCGCGAACGCCTGCGTAGCGCACCTTGCCGGGGACGAACTTCGCCAGCGGGCGCCGTCCCCCGTCGGCGATCGTGGCGGCGACGGTGGCCATCTGCAGCGGCGTTGCGAGCACCTGTCCCTGGCCGATGGCGGTGGAGCCGATCTCGAGTTCCCCCTGCAGCTCGTTGGCCGCGGGCAGCGTGCTCGCTGGGGCGCCTTCGACGCCGGTGGGGTGGTTGAAGCCGAGACGTTCGGCGCTTGCGACGAGGCGTGTGGCGCCGAGCTCGACGCCGAGCGGGCTGAAGACGGAGTTGCACGACACGGCGAAGGCCAGTTCGAGGCTGCCGCCGCAGTTCTCGCCGTTGGCGTTCGAGAGCTTGACGCCGTCGAGCGTGGCGTAACTGGCGTAGGGATATGAGGAGCGGCGGCTGGCGATACCGGCTTCGAGCGCGCCGCTGAGCGTGACCATCTTGAACGTGGAGCCGGGGGGCTGCAGGCCTTCGAGGCCGATGCCCGCGACGGCGAGGATCTCGCCGGTGCGCGGGTCGAGCGCGACGATCCCGCCGTACTGCCCGCCAAGTGCTGTGACGGCAGCACGCTGAACGGTGGGCGAGATGCTCGAGCGCACGGCCGAGGCGGCACGGGGCGGCACGTAGGCGAGCAGGCGTTTGCCCTCGAACAGCGCGCCACCCTCCCTGCCGCGCAGGCTTGCGTCGAGCGCGCGCTCGACGCCAGGAGGGCTTTCGGCGAGCACGCTGCCATCGCGCGCGAGCAGCGTGGCGCGCCTGGGGAGGGTGGTGTGGCTGGTGAGCGTCTCGCCGGAGCGCAGACCGGGAAACGCGAGCGAGCGCGACCAGCGAATGCGCGGCCCGGACTCGCCTTCCTCGCCGATGCGCAGCGTGTAGCGCAGCGACAGCACGCCGAACAGGCGCGTGCGCACGGTGACGGGCACGACGACCTTCGCGCTGGGGCCGTGCGGGCGACCGGCGACGCGCATGCTGACGGCGGTGGACGTCGTGAGCGCCTGGCGGTAGGCGGCCGCGAACTCGCCCACGGACGTGGCGCGCCGTGAGGGCGCGTCGAGATCGGAGTACATGGTGGCGTAGTCTTGGCGCGTCCACGCGTCGAGGAACTCGTCGGCGAGCCGGTGGGCGGGAGAGCCGCCGTGGTGGTTGGCTCCCACGATCGCCCCGGCGGCGAACGCGACGAGCGCGAACGTGACCACGGGGCGGGCGCGTCGCTGGCGCTGGTTGTGGCTTTCAGTCACGGAGCTTGTAGAACATGGCAGGTGACGCAACTGGACTGGATCATCGTGGCGTTCGCCGCCATCTTCGCCCTTTTCGGATTTCGGCAGGGGTTCATCGTGGGTGTGCTGTCCTTCGGCGGCTTCGCGGTGGGGGCCTTCCTGGGCACCCGCCTGGGTCCTGTTCTACTTCCGAGGGGCTCCTCCTCGCCGTACGCCCCCGCTTTCGGACTGCTGGGCGCGCTGCTGGGCGGCGCGATCCTCGCGAGTGGGCTGGAGGGGCTGGGCTTCAAACTGCGTCGCACGCTGATGGTTCCGGGCCTGGGGCTGCTCGACGGCCTGCTGGGAGCGCTGCTGGGCGGCGTGCTGGCGTTGGGGATCGTGTGGATCGTGGCCGCGGTCGCGGGGCAGACGCCGGGGGAGGAGCGGCTGCGCGCGGACATCCAGCGCTCGGAGATCCTGCGCAACCTGAACGCGGTGCTGCCCCCGTCGGGCTCGGTCCTGAACGCGCTCGCGCGTCTGGATCCGCTGCCGTCGATCACGGGTCCCTCTCCGAACGTGGCGGCGCCCGCGCCGGCGGTGGCGCGCACGCCGGGCGTGCGGCGCGCGGCGCGCAGCGTGGTGCGCGTGGACGGCACGGCGTGCGGTCTGGCGATCGAGGGCTCGGGGTGGGTGGCGGCGCCAGAAACGGTGGTGACGAACGCGCACGTGGTGGCGGGCGAGCAGGACACGACGGTGGAGGTCGGCGGGGCCTCGCCGGGCCTCGCGGCGCAGCCGATCGCGTTCGACCCCACGGACGACGTGGCGGTGCTGTACGTGGCGGGGCTGGGGCTGCCGGCGCTGTACTCCGCGGGCAGCTCTCCGGCCGATGGCACGCCGGGCGCGATCCTCGGCTATCCGGAGAACGGCCCGTTCGACGTGCAGCCGGGGCGCATCGGGCACACGCAGACGGTGGACACGCAGGACGCGTACGGCGAGGGGCCGGTGTCGCGGCTGCTGACGCCGCTGCGCGGGCTGGTCAGGCCGGGGAACTCGGGCGGCCCGCTGGTTGACACCGACGGGCGCGTGCTGACGACGGTGTTCGCGAGCACCGTCGGCGGTCGTCCCCGCGGCGGCTACGGGGTGGCGAACGAGACGGTCGCGGCGGTGCTGAAAGAAGCCCAGACGCACGCTCGCGCGGGGGTGCAGGTGAGCACCGAGGGGTGCACGCAGGGCTGAGCGCGGACGGCCGAATACCGGCCGGCGCTCGGGCGCGTCGTGCGTGGGTGGCTCAGGCGCCCGGCCGGCGCTCGGTGCGTCGTGGCCGCGGGCGTCTCAGGTGCCGGCCGGCGCTGGGCGCGTCGTGCTGCGCGGCCTCGGTGCGCGCTTGGGGGCGTCGCTGGGCGCGGGTGCCTTGGCTGGGCGAGCGCGGGCGGGGACGGCGGCCCGCTGTGCCTCCTCCTCGGCGTCCTCCCCGACGGCGCGCGCGTCGATCGCCGCCTGCACGGTGGCGAGGCGGCGCACGAGTTGAGTGCGCACCTCCTCGAGCTCCTCCGCGCTGAGCAGCGACGGGCCGACACCGGCGCGGATGCCGCCGGGCGTGGGGGCGACACCGGGGTGGGACGCTTCGATCTCGGCGAGCGCCCGCTCGAGCGCGGCGATCTGGGTGCGCAGCAGCCGCCGTCGCGCGAGCGCATCGTCGCTTGCGCCGCCGGGAGACTCGCTGGATACGTACAGAGCCGCCGCCACGTCGCGCGGGTTCACGCCCGTCTCGAGCGCCTCTCGCGCGGCGCTGGCGGCGATCTTGCCGACCGCGGAGACCTGCTGCGGCGCGGCGGTGACGAACGTGCCGCTGCCCTGATGGCTGGCGATCAGCCCCTCCGCCTCCAGGCGCTGATAGACGGCGCGCGCTGTGTTCACGTTGATCTGAGCGGCCTCGGCCATCTCGCGCAGGCCAGGGAGGCGCTGGCCGGCCGTGAGCCGTCCGTCGCCGATGCGCGAGCGCACCGCCCACGCGAGCTGCACCCCGATCGGGACCTCCGCGTCGCGGTCGATGGCGAGGTCGCCGAAGTCGAGCATCGACGGGTTGTCAACAGCGGGCTTCTCCACTCCCGCAACGTTAGCGGTCCGCAGGGAGGTTGCACAGTGTACTAGTCAACTACTACACTAGAAGTATGGAGGAGGCGCAGACGACACGAGCACTCGCGGGGCGGGCGTTCCTGCCCACGAAGAGCGTGCTGGAGGAAATCGGGGACATGATGCTCCTGACGGGCAAGACGGTCCGCTCGGCGCTGATGCCGCCGTACCCATACGGAGGCGAGTTCGTGTCGCAGATGCTGTTCGCGCTGCGTCTGTGCTGGCTGCCGCTGATGCTCTCGACGGTGGCGATCAATTACGGCGCGGCGGGGTTGCAGGCGGCGAACATCCTCAACCTGATCGGCTCGCTGGACCGTCTGGGCGGTTTCTTCGTGCTGGCGGCGATCCGCGAAATCGGGCCGCTGATCACCTCGATCGTGCTCGCGGGCGTGGCGGGCACCGCGATCACGGCGGACCTCGGCGCGCGCAAGGTGCGCGAGGAGCTCGACGCGCTGCAGGTGCTTGGAGTGGACACGGTCAAGAACCTCGTCGTGCCGCGCTTCCTCGCGCTGATGCTCGTGACGGGCCTGTTCAACATCTACGCGATCCTGTTCGGCCTGTTCGGCGGGATGCTGGCGGAGGTCGTGAGCGGCCAGCCGCTGGGCCCGTTCTGGACGACGCTGTTCTCGAACGCGACGGTGACGGACCTGTGGGGCTCGGTGCTGAAGACGACGATCTTCGGCGCGATCGTGGCGATCGTGTGCTGTTACAAGGGCATGAGCGCCTCGGGCGGCGCGGAGGGCGTGGGCAGGGCGGTCAACCAGGCGGTGGTGACGTCGCTGCTGATGATCTCCGCGTTCAACTACGTGTTCATGGGGATCCTGCTCGCGTCGCACCCGAACCTGCTGGTGATCAAGTGATGGACGGCCTGCTGGCGCTGCCGCGTGAGTGGCTCTCCTCGGCGGGCGACATCGGCGGCTTCATGGCGCGCGTGCTGGGCGAGGTTTACGGGCTGCGCGTGTTTCGCTTCTTCGGCGAGGCGCTGCGCCAGGCGGGCGTGCTGATCGTCTCCTCCACGGCCGTGATCTGGGGCCTTGCGTTCTTCACGGGGCTCGGCACGTGCGGCATCGAGGGCGCGTACTTCGCTGAGGCGCAGGGCACGGCGGCGGTGTCGGGCATCTTCGCGGCGTGGTGCAACCTGCGCGAGGCGGTGCCGTACGCGTTCGGCTACATGATGGCGGCGAAGGTGGGCACGGGGATCGTGGCGGAGATCGGCGCGATGCGCATCAACGACGAGATCGACGCGCTGGAGGTGATGGGCATCGACTCGATCACGTTCCTGTGCGCGACGCGCCTGCTGGCGGCGTGGCTGGTGCTGCCGTTCATGTACCTGTCGGCGATCGGCGTGGCGTACCTGGCGTCCTACGTGGCGGTGGTGGACCAGGTCGGATACGTCTCCTCCGGTGGCTACCTGCTCGTGTTCTGGCAGTTCCAGAACCCGCCGGACGTTCTGTTCAGCCTGACGAAGGGCATGTTCATGGCCACCGCGGTGGTGCTGGTGGGCTGCTACTACGGCTACAAAGCGAGCGGCGGCCCGGTGGGCGTGGGCACCGCGACGGCGAAGTCGATGGTGCTGAACATCGTGCTCGTGAACATGATCGGGATGCTAGGCAGCCAGATCTTCTGGGGATCGCATCCGCGGGCGCCGATCGGGGGCTAGACCTCCCGTTTCGAAGGCGCGCCGCTACGCTGACCGCCATGTCGAAGACCCTCCTCATCGCCGAGAAGCCCTCCGTGGGCCAGGACCTGGCGCGCGTGCTGCAGGGTCCGTTCAAGAAGGGCGAGGGCTTCCTGGAGGGTCCCGAGCACGTCGTGACGCTGGGCGGTCGGGCACCTCGTGCAGCTCGCCGAACCGGAAGCGTACGACGCGAAGTTCAAGAGCTGGCGGATGGCGGACCTGCCGATCGTGCCCGACAAGTTCAAGCTGGACGTGCGCGACGAGCGCTCGCGCAAGCAGATGACGGTGGTGAGCAAACAGCTCAAACGCGACGACGTCGAGGAGGTCGTGAACGCCTGCGACGCGGGGCGCGAGGGCGAGCTGATCTTCGCGTACCTGTACGAGAAGGCGAAAGCGAGCAAGCCCGTCAAACGGCTGTGGCTGAGCTCGATGACGAACCAGGCGATGAAGGCGGCGCTTGAGTCGCTGCGCCCGGCGGAGGAGTTCGCGAAACTCGAGGAAGCGGCGCGCTCGCGCTCGGAGGCGGACTGGATCGTGGGCATGAACGCGACGCGCGCGGCGACCATCCGCCTGCGCAGCTCCTTCGACGGAGCGGTGTCGCTGGGCCGCGTGCAGACGCCGACGCTTGCGATCGTGGCGCGCCGCGAGGAGGAGATCAAGGCGTTCAAGCCCGAGCCGTACTGGCTCGTGGACGCGACGTTCGCGGCGGGGCCGTTGCAGGGGGAGGCCGGCGGAGAGCGCACGTACGTGGGCCACTTCCAGGCCCCGGCGGGCAGCCCTGGAAACACGAAGGGGCCGCGCATCGGCACCGAGGAGGAGGCGCAGGCGATCGTCGCGGCGTGTGAGGGCCGCCCGGGGACGATCACGAAGCTGGAGAAGAAAGAGCAGCGCGAGAAAGCGCCGATGCTGTACGACCTGACGACGCTGCAGCGCGAGGCGAACAACCGTTATGGCTTCACCGCCAAACGCACGCTGGCGGCGGCGCAGCGCCTGTACGAGGAGCACAAGGCGCTGACGTACCCGAGGACGAACTCGCGCTATTTGACGACGGACATGGTCGAGGAGATCAAGCCGATCGCGGAGCTGGTGGGGGCGCACAAGCAGTTCGCGAAAGGCGCGCAGTACGTGGTCGGCCTGGACGTGCTGCCGCTGGGGCGCGTAGTGAACGACGAGAAGGTCTCAGACCACCACGCGATCATCCCCACGCGCTCGGAGCACAACCTCGAGAAAATGGGCTCGGACGATCTGCGCATCTACGACATGGCGGTGCGCCGCTTCCTGGCGGTTTTCCACCCCGAGGCGGTGTTCGAGAACACGCGCGTGGAGACGACGGTGGAGGCGGCGGACGGCGAGAGCTCGCACGTGTTCCGCACGCGCGGCAAGCTGCTGCAGGTGCCGGGCTGGCGCGGCGTGTACGACGAGATCGCAGCCGACGCGAAGGCGGCGGAGGCGCAGGAGCGCGGCGATGAGGACGAGGAGACTCGACCAGCAGCTGCCGCGACTGCTCCAGGACGAGGCGGTGCAGACGCGCGAGCTGGCGAGCGTGCGTAAGGAAACGAAACCGCCGCGGCGCTACAGCGACGCGTCGCTGCTGGGCGCGATGGAGACGGCGGGCAAGCTGGTCGACGACGACGAGCTGCGCGAGGCGATGAAGGACTCGGGCATCGGCACGCCGGCGACGCGCGCGGCGATGATCGAGCGCCTGATCACGGTGGGCTACATCGAGCGCGACGGACGCGCGCTGGTGGCGACGGAGAAGGGCCTGAACGTGATCCGCCTGCTCGAACGAGCACGCGCTGACCTCGCCGGGGCTGACGGGCAGCTGGGAGCAGCGTCTGGGCAAGATCGAGCGCGGTGAGGACTCGCGCGAGAAGTTCATGAGCGACATCGCCGGCTTCGCCGCAGGAGACGGTCAAAGAGCTGGACGAGACGCTCAAAGACGTGCGCATCCCGCGCGCCCGCCTCGGTCCGTGCCCGGTCTGCGGCCACGAGATCGTGAGAACCGCAAGGGCTACTCCTGCTGGGCGCGCGACGACGCGGGTTGCGGCTTCGTGATCTGGAAGTCCAAAGCGGGCAAGACGCTGCCGCTGGCGGTGGCGAAGGAGCTGATCAAGAAGGGCTACACCGCGCAGGCGGTGACGGGCTTTCGCGGCCGCAGCGGGCGCAGCTTCCGCGCGCACCTCGCGCTGCAGCAGACGGAGGAGGGCAAATGGCGCGTCGAGTTCGATGAGCTGTGGGCCAAGGAGGGCGCCAAAGCCCCCGAGGCCGAGGCGGAGGAGACCGCCGCCGTCTCCACCGCTGCTGCCTAGAGTTCGGAAGAGTGAGAAACAGGGGCTTGTCGTCCTCTCTGGGGTCGGATAGAACTGGCAGTTGGGGGTTTGCTCAAATCTAGGGAGAGGTGAGGGATGCAACGCAGTCGTCTCGTTGGTGTTCTCGCGGCTATGGTCGCCATTTTTTCGTTCGCGACGGCGTCTGCATTTGCAGCCCCGGAAGCTCCGACGATTGCGCCCGTCGAACTCGAAGGTCTGACGGCGAAGCTGAAAGGCGTGCTGAACCCGGGCGCCCCGGGCGAAGTCGGCTTCTACGAATTCCTCTACAGGCTCTCTGAAAGCGAATGCACGGGCGAATCCTCCACGGGCCAGGCCGAAGCTCTCGGCGCGCAGGAAGAACAGGTCTCCGGCGAAGCGGCGGGGCTACAGCCGAGCGCGATCTACTCCTTCTGTCTGCTCGCGCGCAACGGAGCTGAAGAAACGGCGGCCAGCCCGACCGAAACCGTCACGACGCCCGCAGCGCCGCCCGCGATCATCAGCGAGTCGGTCGAAGGAGCGGTGGCCGAAGGAGTCATCAGCAAAACCCTGACGCTCTTCGCGATGATCAACCCGAACAACCAGGAAACCAACTACACGTTCGAGTACTCGACGGAAGCGACAGGCGAAACGCTCGAAGGGACGATCGTTGATCTCCCCGGCCCCGCGCCGCTGTCCGGTTTCGGCGGACAGCTCACGGAAGCGAAACCCGAACCGCTGCAGCTGCAGTCGAGCACCAAATACTTCTGGCGAGTCGTAGCGACGAACGCCGCGAAAGAAACGACGAACGGTCCGGTGGAAACGTTCACGACCGCGCTGGCTCCGGAAACCCCGACGATGGCACCGGTCGAACTGCAGGGCTCGACGGCGCAGCTGAAAGGCACGCTGAACCCGGCCGGGACGCCGGAAGCCAACTCCAACTACGAATTCCTCTTCAGGCTGTCCGAAACCGAATGCGAAGGCGAATCGTCTACCGGTCAGCTTCCGGAGGCCGGCATAGAAAACGAGCCGGTTGAAGCGGCAGCCACCGGTCTCCAGCCGAACGCGACCTACTCGTTCTGCCTGCTGGCCCGCAACCAGGTGGGCGACACGGCGCACAGCGCGGTGCAAACCCTCACGACGGCGAAGGTGCCGCCGGCGATCGACTCCCAGAGCAGCGCGGGGGTGACGTCCACGGACGCGACCCTGATGGGGCTGATCAACCCCAACAACCAGGCAACGACGTACGAATTCGAATATTCGACGGAAGCGACGGAAGAAACGCTCGAAGGCACGATCGTCAAAGTGCCCGGCGCTGAACCTCTGCCAGCCGTGTTCGCCGACCAGGCTGTGGAAACCAAACTCGCATCGCTGGAACCCCGGACAAAATACTTCTGGCGCATCGCCGCGACGAATGCAACGCCGGAAGCGACGAACGGCAAAGTCGAAACGTTCACGACGCTCGACGCGCCGCTCGTGACGGTGGAAGCGGCTGAAGCCGTGACCCGCACGACCGCAGCGGTCGCTGGCGAAGTCAACCCGGGCGGCCTATCGACGCGCTTCCATCTCGTATACGTGGAAGCGGCCCACTACAACCCGGGCGCGAACGAATGCCCCCAGGAAGTGGCGTGCGCGTACGGCGAAAACGCAAAAACGACGCCGAGCGAACTGATCGGCGGCGAAGGCGACTACACCGAACACGAAATCGGCCCGCTGCCCCTTGAAGAACTCAAGCCGGGCACGACCTACCACTACGCGCTGATCGCCACCAACTCGGAAGGCACGCGGATAACGGCGGACCAGACGTTCACGACCTCGCCCGCCACTCCCCCGAGCGCGAGCACGGGCGCAGCGAGCGGCGTGACGCAGCTGTCGGCGACGCTCAGCGGGACGGCCGACACGCGCGGACTGCCCGGGACGCTGGCGTTCCAGGTGGCCCTCAGCCCGGAAGGCGGCTCGCTTGAGCCGGCCACGGTCTCCGGCTCGCAGTCCGGTACGAGCGTGTCGATCACGTTCTCGTTCGGCCCGTACCTGCAGCCAGGGACCACCTACTACTACCGCGCGTACGCAACCAACGCCGACGGCACCGCCGCGGGCGAATGGCGGTCGTTCACGACCGGCACGTTCCCATCTCCGTTCGCGGCGGGACCGCCGTCGATACCGCTGCTGACGATTCCGCCCGAAGCGATAGAACCTTCGGGCACGGTGACCGTGCCCCTCACGAGGGCACAGAAGCTCAAGAAAGCGTTGAAGGCGTGCCACAAGCTCAAGAAGAGCAAGCGCGCCAAGTGCGAACGCCAGGCCCGTCGTAAGTACGGGCTGAAGCACAAAAAGTAACCAGCGCGCGAAGCGAACCGAGTGCGCTACCGTCGGTAGCTCTGTTTTGACGCACTGACGCAGGCTATGTATCGTCGCTTGGTTTTCTGGCGGCTGTGCAGAAAAGGGCCATGCTCTGGATGGGTGGCGCATAGCTAGCCGGCGCCATGATGACTTACGGCCTTGAGACTCGTTATCGCTCCTGGTTGCCACGAGTCAGTTGTCTCTTCCGTCACGGTATTCTTCAGTAGTCAGATACCAGTAAGAAACAAGACTTGATGTTCAACGCATGTCATGACATAGTATCTACGTATTAGGCGAATCCATCGACTAGGCAGGGTTAGACCTGTCGTCCGAGATGCGCTTGCTGGAGTGCTCATGCACAGGAGGGCATTCGTGAAACGCAGTTTTGGGAAGACCGCGCATAAGGCTACGCGCAGGCAGTCGAGGTGGATGGGGCCGATGTGCGTAACGATGCTGGTCTTGGCGCTGAGCGCAGTAGGGGTGTCTGCACCGGGAACCGCTTTCGGCAATTGTGGAAATGAAGCTCTTCTGCGTGGTCCCTCGCTGTCCCTTCCGGACTGCCGTGCATATGAGCAGGTATCGCCAAACTCCAAGGGAGGATATGACGCGGTCTCAAGAGTGTCTTTCTCGCAATACCCAGCGGATAGCGCGCCGGATGGCGCCAGGATCTCCTACATGGGTAACGGGCCGTTCTCTGGCGCGGTTGGAAGTCTCTTTCCTGACGCGCGAGTCAGTTCGCGAGAGCAAACGGGCTGGGTAACAAAGGACATCACCCCACCTACTCCGAATCCCACACCGGCCAGCGCGGTTCCTCTTGGCTACGATTTTTCGGACGACCTGTCGCAGATGGTGGTCAAGATCCCCATGCAGCCCTTGACTGCTGGTATGCCAACAGGCACGGAGAATATTTACAATTTGTTCCTGCAGCGCAAGGACGGGACATACTCGCTCATCGATGCGGCTGCGCCCACTTCGTTCCCGCCGAGTGAATGCGAAATCTGCATCCAGTTCATCGACAACCTGGCGTTTGCCGGCGCGTCCAGCGATTTCACGCACATTCTGTTCGAGGCCAACGACAGCCTGGAAGGAACCGGTGCTGCGTCCGGCTCTGTCGGGAACCTCTACGAAAATGTGGGTGGCGTCGTGCGCAACGTGGGGATTCTTCCCGATGGAGTCGTCGCGGCCGAAGGCGCGGCGCCTGGGGCAGGCGGCACAGTTCTGAACGGCATCTTGTACTCCAGCATTGCTGCCAACGCATGGCAGAGAGTGGGTCATGCGATTTCACAGGATGGGTCGAGGGTGATCTTCCAGGCCACGGCGGACGAAGGCCCGCCGGACCCGGCTCAGAATGGGATGAAAGAGGTGTACGAGCGGATCGAAGGAAGTACGACCGTCGAGGTCTCCGCACCCACGCCAGGGGCAACTCCAGAAAATCCGGCGGCTGCGCCTGCCCAGTTCTGGGATGCGTCGCAGGATGGCTCGCTTGTGTTCTTCACAAGCAATGCCGAGCTGACGACGGCGTCGTATACCGGCCCAGCCAACAACACCCCCGACCTTTATCGGTACAACGCTGAAACAGGTCAGACGGTCGACCTGACTGTGGACACCAACCCTGCAGACGCAGCAACCGGTGCTGGTGTCGATGGCGTCGTCGGCGTATCGAGCGACGGCGCGACCGTCTACTTCGTGGCGACAGGCGAACTTGTCAACGGCGAAGGTGTCGACGGCCAGCCCAACCTCTACGTATCGCATGAAGATCCTGAAACCCACGTGAGCGAATTGTTTTTCATAGCAACCCTCGCAGAAGCAGATGCCGGGGATTGGACCGCTACTCAGCAGGAACTCCAGTCCTACGTGACTGCGGACGGTGAGCATGTTGCCTTCATGTCCGTCGACAGTCTCACGGGCTACGACAACGCCGACCGCTACACCGGTCTTCGCGACAGCCAGGTCTTTGAGTTCAGCGCAGACACCGGGGAACTCGTGTGCGCGTCATGCGATCCAAACGGCGCGCGGCCAGTTGGAAGCGCGTTCGTGGGAGCTACGCTAAGCCACTTTGCGGGCACCTCCTTTCATCAGCCACGCGTATTGAGTCAAGATGGCAGTCGTCTCTTCTTCTCATCGCCGGACCGACTCGTACCAGGGGCGGCCAGCCCTCACGTCAAGATCTACGAGTACGAGCGCAGCGGCATGGGCAGCTGCCAAGAAGAAGAAGGTTGTGTGTCGCTGATTTCGGGTGGCGCAAACACCACGGACGACATCTTCCTGGATGCCAGTAGCGATGGCAGCGACGTGTTCTTCTCGACGCTGAGTCAACTGGCCGCGACCGACAGGGACAATCTCGTGGATGTCTACGACGCGCGTGTGGACGGCGGTTTCCCAGAAGCTGCCTCGCCGACGGTGTGTTTCAGTCACTGTCAGCAACCTTCCGGCGGCGGCGATGCGCTGGAGCCTTTGGCAAGCGGATTTGGCGGTGCGTCAGGCAATCTGGCGCCACCGAAAGTGCGGCCGAAGACGACGACCGTCAAGTCAAAGCTCGCGAGAGCGCTGCAGGCGTGTCCGAAGAAACCGAAGAAGAAGCGCATCAGATGCGAAGCACGCGTCAGAAAGAGGTTTCATATCAAATCAAAAGCCATTCGGGCTTCTCGACCCCCGATTTCGGCGACGAACAGGCGGCGGTAGCGATGAAGAATTGGCTTGAGCCAGTCGCCTCCACTGTCTATCGACGAGTAGCTGTGTGCTGCGCCGCAGGGCTGACCGTGCTCGCCAGCGCATTGGCGATGTCTGCGGTGGCGGAGGCTGCCCAGTTGAGGCCGCATTGGGCGATCATCTCGACCTCGGCTCCTAGATATTTCAAGACAGGAGACGAAGGCGACTATTACGAAATCATCGCCGTTAACGATGGCGGAGCGCCAACTGACGGAAGCGCCTTCAAGGTTACTGATGCGCTACCGAGCGGTGTGACTCCAACGGCGATTTTCGGCGAAGCCGTGACGGGTCTCCATGGCCTGTTGGCGACCACCATGGGCTGCTCGACCCTTGACAGTTGCGAAAGTACCGCAATCGTGCCGGTCGGCGAAATGGTTTCTGTCAAGGTGCTTGTAACTGTAACCGCTGAAGCGCCGAGCGAGTTCGAAGGCTCCGTCACGATCACGGGTGGAGGCGCTGAATCGGCCACTGCTGTCCAGACGACGACCGTGAGTTCCGAAACGGTTCCTTTCGGGGCTTCGGCCGCGACCGACATTGCGGCAGAAAAGGGCTACGACAACCAGGCAGCATCGCATCCAGTGGGCTTCACGACGATGTTGGCGATGAACGTGGCGTCTGTAAGCCCGACGGCAGAATGTACTCTGATCGGCAACCGCGTTCCCGGGTGTCCGCACCTGAACTCCGAGGTCAAGGACCTGGAAGTCGCCTTGCCGCCTGGGTTGCTGGGCGATCCGACTGTAGTGCCGCGTTGCAGTCAGACGGTTTTCCAGACTTATGGGAACGCGAGCTGTCCATCTGACACGCAGGTGGGGATCCTGCATCTCGCATTCTACGGAAGCGGGACAGCGCTTCAGTACACCCCGGTCTACAACGTAGAACCACCGCCGGGGCAGCCAGCGGAGTTGGGCTTCACAGTCGGCGGGTTCTTTCATATACCCATGTACTTTCATGTGCGCAGCGACGGCGACTACGGTCTCGACGCCGAGTTCTCGAACATCAGCGAGGCCGATCCTGTGCGGGTTGCCGCGTTGACGATCTGGGGTGTGCCTGCGTCGGCAAGTCACGATCCGCAGCGCGAAGGGCCAGAAGCATCCGGTTGCGGCATCGAAGGGTGCTCGAGCAACGTTGAGGCAAAGCCGTTCTTGAGACTTCCAACGAGCTGCACCAGCAGCGAAATGAAGATGTCCATAACAGGTGACTCTTGGCAGCATCCCGGAACGCTCGGAAACCTGCCGCTCCTGTCGGTGATGGGGATCCCAGCGATGACAGGTTGCGAAGCACTGCCGTTCGATCCCTCCTTGGCCGTGGCGCCCGACACCCTCTTGGCGGCAGCGCCCGCAAGCTACAGCGTCAAGCTCTCCTCGCCGCAGAACGAGGATCCCGAAGGCTTGGCGTCGCCAGATGTCCGCAACGTCGAGCTTACGCTCCCCGAAGGAACGGTTCTCTCGCCTTCGGCCGCGAATGGCTTGTCCGCGTGCAGCGAACACCAGTTTGAACTGCACAGCAGGGTGCCGGGAAACTGCCCGCCGGAGGCGAAGATCGGCCACGTCGAGATCACGACACCTCTCTTGGAAGCGCCGCTGCACGGAGGCGTGTTCCTGGGTACTCCAGAATGCCGACCGTGTACTCCGGAGGACGCGAGAGCCGGCAGGATGGCTCCCGTGCTGATCGAAGCCGAAGGCTTTGGAGTGGTCGTCAAGCTGGCGGGGCACACGAGAGTGGATCAAGCAACGGGCCGGCTGACGACTGCGTTCGCCGAAAGTCCGCAACTGCCCTTCAGCGATGTGGAAGTCACGCTGGATGGCGGGCCTAACGCGCCGCTCGTGAATCCAAAAAGCTGCGGAGGCGCGGTCGCGATGGCGAAGCTGACGCCGTGGAGCGCGATGACGGCGGTCGAAACCGCTGCGCCGCCGATCCCGATCTCCGGGTGTTCAACGCCGGGCTTCAGCCCCTCGCTGCGCGCGGGGACCGTCAACGCTCAGGCGGGGGCGTTCGGCGCTCTGTCGGTGAGCGTGTCGCGGCCAGAGGGACAACAGGATCTCGGGTCTGTGGCCATCCACACGCCTCCGGGCCTGCTGGGGATGATTTCGAACGTCGCGCTGTGCGGCGAAGCGCAGGCCAACGCGGGGACGTGTCCAGCCGCCTCGGAAATCGGGATAGCCTCGGCAACCGTCGGGCCCGGGTCGCAGCCTCTGAAGATCACCGGAGGCAGGGTGTATCTGACCGGTCCCTACGAAGGCAAGCCATTCGGTCTGTCGATAGTCACGCCGACCGAAGCGGGCCCTTTCCAGCTCGTCGGTAACACCGGCGGGGCGACGGAGGTCATACGAGCTTCGATTGCCGTGGACCCACATACCGCAGCGGTGTCAGTCGCGAGCGGAGCGTTCCCAAGCCAATTGGAGGGAATTCCGCTGGACATCCGGCGCGTCGACGTGAACATCAACAGGCCGGACTTCATGTTCAATCCCACGAACTGCGGCGTGTTGTCAATAGCCGGCACCGTAAGAAGCACGGCTGGCATGAGCGCTGATGTATCGGTTCCCTTCAAGGCCGTGAACTGCGCGACGCTTCCCTTTAGCCCAAAGTTCACGGTTTCCACGAGTGCGAAGACGAGCAAAGCGCGTGGTGCTTCGCTACACGTGAAAGTGACGTCGCGACGGGGCCAGGCGAATATCGGCAAGGTCAAGGTTGATCTTCCAAGGCAGTTGCCGTCGCGGCTTGCGACACTGCAGAAAGCGTGCTTGGCGGCGGTGTTCGACGCGAATCCGGCGAACTGTCCCACCGGGTCGGTCGTGGGCACGAGCAAGGCTGTGACTCCCGTTCTGAATGGGCCGCTCCGTGGTCCGGCCTACCTCGTGTCACACGGCGGAGCCTCATTCCCAGATCTCGAGATAGTCCTTCAGGGGCAGGGAATCACGCTTGTCCTTGACGGGAACACACGCATCAAGAAGGGCGTCACTTCGAGTATCTTCAACTCTGTCCCCGATGCTCCGATCAGCACGTTCGACTTGGACCTGCCGGAAGGGCCGCATTCGGTTCTCGCCGCCAATCTGCCGGCACGCGCAGGTCATAGCATGTGCGGCCAAAGGCTGTTGATGCCGCTTTCGCTGACCGGCCAGAACGGAGCCGTCGTCAGGAAGACGATCAGAGTCTCGGTGTCCGGGTGTAGCAAGACGGGACACCGGACGAGAACGCGATAAGCGCGGGATACACCTGTCGCAGTCGGGGCGCGCGGCGCGCGGAGACTTAGGCGGGACGGCCTGGTATTCAGGCTGTCTTCCAAGATGAAACGATCGAGGGCCAGGTCTCCCGGGCCAAGGTGGCGATGACGGATGTTGAGAGTGCTGCCTGCGCCGTCTTGGGGAGCCTGATTGGGCCCGTCCGGAGGATCCTTGGGCGCTGCTGCTGGATTGCCGGGTGACGTCCTGCCTGTGCTGCCAACGCGGACTCAACAGTTTCGCGTCGCCCCGGCCCGGTCCATGAAGGCCCCGCGTATTTTCCATTTTGGAACAGGACGCCCGTCGGCCACCGAGCGAGAGCCTGAGTGAGAGACAAAATGTCTCTTAGAGTCAAAAACAATCAGCGTATTAGCTTGACAATTTGTCCAGCCCCTGAGACAGTGATGGTGCAGAGCCGTAGCACTGAAGCAGATGGAGAGATCAGTGGATTGGGCCGAGCGGCGAAGACCGACGGCGGCTCAACGCTGAAATATGTCAATGACAAGGAGCGATAGAATGTATCGAATCAAGGCACTAGCAGTATGCGTCATGGCCGTGTGCGCGGTGAGCGTTGCGGTGGCGTCGAGCGCGTCCGCCGCGACGGAATTCCACGCCAGCAAAACAGGGGAACTCAAAGGGACGCAGTTAAACACGCAGAAATTCAAAACAAACGGCGGTACTGTCGAATGCACTAAAGCGGCAACGTCGGGAACCGTGACTACGCTGTTAGCGCAAAGGCAGTTAGTGACTGTCGAGTACACGGGCTGCACGGCGTTCGGACTCGCGGCGACAGTGTCGTTAGCAAAATTCGTACTGGACGCCACTAACGGCTCGTCTGCCGTTGAGAACTCGATTGTGATCAACGTGCCTGTCGGAGCCTGCACGGTGACGGTCAGCCCGTCTGGCAATGGCACGCTTAAAGCCATTACCTACAAAAACAGCGCTGGCAAGATCATCGAGGAATCGGCTGTAACGGGTATCACGTACACGTCCTCAGGTGGTGTGTGTGGTACCAGTGGTGCCAACGGAACCTACACTGGAACCAACGACGTCGAACTCGTCGGTGGCACAATATCCTGGGTGTAGGAGCCAGTTGACTGACTAGCTGGTAGTGGATTACTGACGTGGATGGGCCCTGCTCTTCGGGGGTCCATCCACGTCGTTTTGCGCGAGTATTAGGCGGGTGTCCATCGCTCTCGTGACAGGACCCGCGAACGCGGGCAAGGCTCAGGTCGTGTTGGACGCGATGCGTGGGCACCTCTTGCGAGGCAATCAGCCATTGCTGGTGGTGCCGACGCGAGCGGACTCCGAGCACTACTTGCGCGAGCTTGCCGGCGAGGGCGCGGCCATGGGTGCTCGCGTCGAGCGGTTTGCGGGATTGATCGAGGAGGCCGTATGGCGCGCGGGGGTCCGCGAGCCAACGCTTGGCGGGTTTGCGCGCGAGCGCTTGATCGCGACGATCGCCGCGGGCGATGGAGCAATCCCGGTGGGCGCTGGTTTCGCGCGTGCGCTCGCGGCGGTGTTTGGTGAGCTGCAGACACGGCGCGTGACGCCCGCACGGCTACGAGAGGCGCTTGGGGAGTGGACGGCCGCTGATGGTGAGCACGTCGCGCGAGAGGATCTGGGGCGGCTGTTCGGCGACTATCGCGGCATGCTTCGGCGGATCGGGCGGCTTGACGGCGAGCAGCGTGCGGTGCGAGCACTCGATGCGCTGCGGAGCAACCCCGCGCTATGGGGAAGCACCCCGGTGCTGTTCTACGGTTTTGACGATCTCACGCGACTGCAGCTCGACGCGATCGAAACGCTCGGCAAGGTGGTGGGGACGAAGGTCGTGGTCTCGCTCACATTCCAGGCGGGGCGCACCGCATTCGCGGGTCGTGCCGCCACATTCGCAGCGCTCGCGCCGATCGCCGATGAGCAGCGAGAGCTGCCCCCGCGTGACGACTACTACACGCCGCTCGCGCGTGTTGCGCTCGGCCACCTGGAGCGCTCGCTGTTCGAGCCCAACGCCGAGCGTGCGGACCCATCGAGCCGGGTGCGACTGCTGGAGGGCGGCGGCGAGCGCGCGGAGCTGGAGCTTGTAGCTGGCGAGATAGGTCGTCTGATGGAGGACGGGGTGGCACCCGAGGAGATCGCGATCGCGGCGAGGGCTTCCGGGACCGCGGCTGATCTCATCGAGGAGGTCCTTTCACACGCGGGCATCCCTTACGCGCTTCAGCGGCGCAGGCCGTTTGCCGACACGGCCATCGGGCGGGCACACATGGGGCTGCTGCGTTGCGCGTGCAGCGGGGGCGAGCTGCGGGATCTGCTTGCGTGGCTGCGCGCGCCGGGTGTGCTGGAGCGGGTCGAGTTGGCTGACGCGCTCGAGTTGCGGGCGCGGCGCACCGGCATCGCGAGCGCTCGCGGCGCACGAGCCCTGTGGGAGGAGCGCAATTGGCCGCTCGACACGATTGATCGCCTGCGCGAGTCAGCCGAGCGCGGTGCGCTCGAGCTGATCCAGTGCGCGATGCGCGAGTTGCAGAGGCTGTTCGACGTGCCCAGGCGCGGGCAGGCGAGCGTGCTCGATGCCGAAGAGCTGGACGAGGCCAGCGCGCTCGCCGCCGGTCGGCGCGCGCTGGCTGAGCTTCGCGAACTGGCGAGACTCGCGCCTGGGCTCGCGCCTGGCGACCCCGGCGGGTTGGCACAAGCGCTCGAGGGCGTTGAGGTTCTCAGCGGCGAGCGTCTCACGCCCGGCGCGGTGGCAGTGCTCGACCCGCTGGCGCTGCGCGCCCGGCGGGTGCGCGCGCTGTTCGTGTGCGGATTGCAGGAGGGCGTGTTCCCCGCGCGGGCGCGCCCGCAGCCGTTCCTCGCCGAGGAGGAGCGCCGACGGCTCGCCGAAACGTCGGGTCTGCGCCTCGGCGAGCCGCACGATGCGCTCGCCGCCGAGCGCTATCTGTTCTACGCGGCCGTCTCGCGTCCCGAGGAGGTTCTGTATCTCAGCTGGCACGTGGCCGACGACGACGGCGAGCCGGCGTCGCGATCGTTGTTCGTGGACGACGTCTGCGACCTGTTCACCGAGGATCTCCTCAAGGGGCGTGCGCGTCGGCCTCTGGGCGCAGTCTCGCCAGAGCCACCGAGGGAATCGACGACATCTACAGCACAGGCAAGGCAGCCCCGTGCGGGAAGCCAGGACAGGACCCTGCACGACCCTCAGCTGCTGCAGGACCTACGCGAGCACGTGTGGTCGGCGTCCTCGCTGCAGGTCTGGATCGGATGCCCCGTTCGCTGGTTCGTCGAGCGCACGCTGCGGCCGGGTTCCTTCGACCCCGACGCCGAGCCGCTCGCTCGCGGCGGCCTCGCGCACGCGGCGCTGAAGGACACGCTCGAACGGCTGCGCCACGAGACCGGCTCGGCGCGGCTTACGCTCGGCAAAGTGGCGCGCGCTCGCGAGCTGCTCGCCGAGGCGCTGCGCAGCAACGAGGCGGACTTCCCGCTGTCGGTAGCGCCTGAGCGCCGGCCCGGCGTACGACGGCGGCTGCGCGCGGATCTGGAGCGCTATCTGCTCTACGCCGCCGAGGCCGAGAGCCCGCTCGAGCCGAGCCGTCTGGAGCTCGGGTTCGGCTTCGAGCCCGACGACGACCGCGGCGAGCACGGAGACCTGCCCGCGTTCGATCTCGGCGGCGGCGTTCGCATGCGCGGCCGGATCGACCGCGTCGACGTTGGCGAGGACGGCACGGCGGTGGTGTACGACTACAAGAGCAGCCTCGCGCCCGCGCCCGCGAAGTGGATCGGCGAGCGCAACCTGCAGGTCGCGCTGTACATGCGCGCCGTCGAGGACCTGCTCGGCGTGCGCACGGTCGGCGGCTTCTACCAGCCGCTTTCCGGCGCCGACCTGCGCGCGCGCGGCGTGCTCGAGGCCGACAGCGGCGTGCAGCTCGACTGCGTGCGCGGCGACGTGCGCGATCACGACGACGTGCGCGAACTGCTCGACGAAGCGCTCGCCCAGGCGCGCACCGCCGCCGCGCAGGCCGCGCGCGGCGCGCTGGAGCCCAGACCGCAGACGTGCGCGTTTCGCGGCGGCTGCATGTACCCCACGATCTGCCGCTGCGAGCGCTGAACATGACGATGCGAGCGCTCACCGACGAGCAGGAGCAGGCGGTCGCGCGCCGCAGCGAGCCGCTGCTGCTGTCCGCCGCTGCGGGCAGCGGCAAGACCTCGGTGCTCGTCGAGCGCTTCGTCAGGGCGGTCCGCGAGGACGGCGTCGCGCCGGGGCGGATCCTCGCGATCACGTTCACCGAGCGCGCCGCCGGCGAGCTCAGAGAGCGCGTACGTGCCCGCTTTCTCGAGTTGGACGAGCGCGAAGCCGCACGCGACACCGAGGCGGCGTTCGTGGGCACGTTCCACGGCTTCTGCGCGCGTCTGCTGCGCGCGCACCCGCTGATGGTGGGTCTGGACCCGGACTTCGCGATCCTCGACGAGGGACTCGCGGGACGGCTGCGCGACCGCGCGTTCTCCGTGGCGTTGCGCGACTTCGTGCACGAGGAACGACCCGCCGCGGTCGATCTGCTCGCCGCCTACGGGGTGGACCGCGTGCACGGGATGGTCGCGGCCGTGTACGCGCAACTGCGCAGCCAGGGGCAGCGTATGCCGAGGCTGCCGCCGACGGACGGCCTCGCGCTCGCATCCGCGTCTGCGTCCCCGCACAGCGCGCCACAAGATTCCGAGCCGGGGCTCGATCCCGTCGAGACGGCGGGCCCAGAGGACGCCAAGGCGGCCGCCGTGTGTGCGCTGTTCGACGACCTGCTGGCGGGCTTTGGTCGTGCGTACGAGCAGCTCAAGCAGGCGCGCGCCGCGGTCGACTTCGATGACCTCGAGCTGCTCGCGCGCGAGCTGCTCGAGGGGCGCCCCAGCGTGCGCGACTCGTGGTCGGAGCGCTTCGAGCTGCTGATGGTCGACGAGTTCCAGGACACCAACCCCCGCCAGCTCGCGATCCTGCGCGCGCTCGACCGCGACAACCTCTTCACCGTCGGCGACGAGCTGCAGTCGATCTACGGCTTCCGGCACGCCGACGTGAGCCTCTTCCGCGACCGCCGCGCCGAGCTGTCGGAGCGCGGCGGCAGCCTCGCGCTGCGCAGCAACTTCCGCAGCCGCCCGGAGCTGCTCGACGTAGTCAACGCCGCGTTCGCGGAGCGTTTTCTCGACTTCGAGCCGCTGATCGCCGGTCGCGAGGTCACGCCACTACCCACCGATGAGCAACCACGCGCCGAGCTGCTGCTGACGTCCAGATCGGGCTGGGAGGAGCACGAGGCGCTCGCCGCCCGGATCGTCGACGGGCTGCCCACCGCGCCGCTCTGGCGCCAGGCGGAGGCGCGCCTCCTGGCACAGCGCGTGGCCGAGCTGATCGGCGAAGGCCGGGCGCGCGCGGGCGAGATCGTCGTGCTGCTGCGCGCCATGGGCGACCTCGACGTGTACGAGCGGGCGCTGCAGCTGTGCGGGGTGCGCACGCTCGCCGCCGTGGGCGGCTTCTGGGAGCACCAGCAGGTGGGCGATCTGCTCGCCTATCTGCGCGCGCTTGCCAACCCGCTGGACGAGGAGGCGCTGTACGGCGCGCTCGCCTCGCCGCTCGCGGGCGTCTCGCTTCGATGGCCTCGCGCTGCTCGCGCGCGCCGCCCGCGAGGGCAGGCGCGGTGCATGGGAGGTGGCGCTCGCGGCCAGCACCGACGACAGAGCCGTCCCGGCCGGGCTCTCCGCGTCCGACCGCAGCTCATTGGTGGCTTTCTGCGAGCGCCTGCGCGGCGAGCGCGGCGCCGCCTCGCGCAGGAGCGTCGCCCAACTGCTCGAGCGCGCGATCGACGCATCCGGCTACCGCGAGCACGTGCTCTCGCTGGAGTGGGGCGAGCGCCGTCTCGCCAACGTCCACAAGCTGCTACGCCTCGCGCGCCGCTTCGAGGCATCCGAAGGGCGCGACCTGCGCGGGTTCCTCGACCACGTCGCACATCTGCGGGAAGCGCAGAGCAGCGCCGAGCCGGACGCGCCCGTCGACGGCGTCGAGCCGGACGCGGTGCGGCTGATGACGATCCACGCCGCCAAGGGCCTCGAGTTCCCCGTCGTGTGCGTCGTCGACCTCGGCCGCGCGCAGAACACACGCGTCGGCGACCTGCTCGTCGACGGCGAGCGCGTGGGGCTGCAGCTCGCGCACCTCGACGGCGCCAAGCCCACGCCCGCGCTCCACTACGAGCGAGCTGTGCCAGGAGCGTCGCGACGCGGAAGGCGCAGGAGGAGGACCGGATCGTCTACGTCGCCATGACACGCGCCCGCGAGCGGCTGATCCTGAGCGGGGCAGTCGAGTTCGACCGCTGGCCCGAGTGGCGCCCGGGCGCGGAGCACGATCTCCTGGCTCGGCCCCGCGCTCGCGCCCGAGCTGCCCGCGCTCATCCAGGACACGGAGGAGCCTTCGCTTGATCTCGCCGTCGGCGAGGCGCGCATGCGGTGCTTGCTGAACGCGCCCAGGAGCGTGCGGTGCCGTGCTTCGCCTCGACGCTGGTCCAGACGCGAACGCGCCAGATTCGCCCGAGATTGCTCCGACCGCTGAGAGCGACCTCGCGATCCCACGGGGTCCGGTGCCAACCGTCGGCGAGACCCGGCGACGCACCGCTGCCCCAGCCACGCTCAGCTACACGGCGCTCAGCGAGCTCGAGCGCTGCGGCTACCGCTACTACCTCGAACGCGTGCTCGGCCTGCGCGAGGATCGTGCCGCCGCCGCGCGGACCGGCGAGGACGGCGTGGACTCGAGGCTCGGGCGCGCGGGACGCTGGTGCACAGGCTGCTCGAGTCGGTCGACTTCGCCGATCCGCTGGCGCCGTCCTCGGAGGACGTCGCGCGTGTGGCCCGCGAGCTGGGCATGAGGGTCCGGCGCGAGCGAGCGCGAGGAGATCGCCGCGCTGATCGGCGCGGCGCTCCCAACCGCGTTGGCAGCGCGCGTCGGCGCCGCGGCGAGCGTGCGCCGCGAGCACCCGTTCGCGTTCTCGCTCGCGTCGAACGAGCCGCTGATCACGGGCGTCATCGACCTGCTCGCCCACGAGACAGACGGCGGGCTGCTCGTAGTCGACTACAAGAGCGACCGCGTCGGGCCGGACGTGGACCTCGCCGCGCTCGTGGAGCGCGACTACGGCGTGCAGCGCCTGCTCTACGCGCTCGCCGTGCTGCGCGACGGAGCGGCGCGCGTGGAGGTCGTGCACTGGTTCCTGGAGCGCCCGCACGAGCCGGTCGCCGCGCGCTACGCCGCGTCGGAGCGGGAGGCGCTCGAGCGGCGCCTGGGGGAGCTCCTGGAGCGAGCGCGCGAGCGCGTGCAGGCGTTCCCCGTCAGCCCCGAACCTCACCGCGGCCTGTGCCTGACGTGCCCCGGTAGCGGGCGGCCTCTGCTCGCTGGGGCGAGAGGAGACGATGCGCGAGGATCCGCTGGCCGACCTGGCCGTCGGCGGTCAGCTGCCGCTGACCCGCTTGAGGGCGGAGTACGCGCCGTTTCCCACGCCGAGCAGCTTCGGTTGCCCGGCGTGTTTGCGCCTTCCCAGCGCTGCTACGCTTTCTGGCTCCGCCTCAGGTGCCCGCCTGCCTGCGCCACGGTGGGTATGCCCGCAAAGGGTGTCCAACTCCGCGCGGGATGCACCGTCCCAAGGGAGCACTTCCATGAACCCGCACAACATGCAGCCGCCAAAGGCCGTCGGCCTCTACGACCCCCGCTTCGAGCACGACGCGTGCGGCGTGGGCATGGTGGCGCGGCTGGACAACCAGCCGACGCACGAGGTGGTCACGCGGGCGATGACGGCGCTCGAGAACCTCGAGCACCGCGGCGCCTCCGGGGCGGACCCGAGCACGGGCGACGGCGCGGGGATCCTGATGCAGATGCCCGACGAGCTGCTGCGCGCGGTCGTCGACTTCGAGCTGCCGCCGCAGGGCGCATACGGCGTGCTGATGTGCTTCCTGCCGACCGACACGGTCCGCGCGCGGCGTCTGGAGTCGCTGCTCGAGCGGACCGTCGCAGGCCGAGGGTCAGCGGCTGCTCGGCTGGCGCGACGTGCCGATCGACGAGGAGCACACCGGCGAGGTCGCGGGCGCCTGCCGCCCGGTGATCCGCCAGCTGTTCGTCGGCGCCGGACCGGCCGAGCAGGGCGACCAGGACGCCTTCGAGCGCAAGCTCTACGTGATCCGCCGCATCTGCGAGCTGAACGCCGAGGACCCCGGGCTGTACGTCACCTCGAGCTCCTCGCGCACGATCAACTACAAGGGCATGCTGATCAGCTTCCAGCTGGCGGCGTTCTACAGCGACCTGCGCGACGAGCGCTGCAAGAGCGCGCTCGCGCTCGTGCACTCGCGCTTCTCCACCAACACGTTCCCCAGCTGGGAGCTCGCGCACCCCTACCGGGTGATCTGCCACAACGGCGAGATCAACACGGTGATGGGCAACGTCAACTGGATGCGCGCCCGCGAGAGCGAGCTGCGCAGCGAGCTGTTCGGCGAGGACCTGGAGAAGATCCTGCCCGTCGTCAGCGCCGGCAACTCCGACTCGGCGACGTTCGACAACGTGCTCGAGCTGCTGATGCTCGGCGGGCGCTCGCTGCCGCACGCGGCGATGATGATGATCCCCGAGGCCTACCGCAACCGCGAGGACCTGCCCGACCACCTGAAGGGCTTCTACGCCTTCCACTCCTGCCTGATGGAGCCGTGGGACGGGCCCGCCTCGGTGGCGTTCACCGACGGGCGCGTGGTCGGCGCGACGCTCGACCGCAACGGCCTGCGGCCCGGCCGCTGGGTGGAGACGACCGACGGGCACGTCGTGCTCGGCTCCGAGTCGGGTCTGCTCGACATCCCGCCCGAGCAGATCCGTCGCCTCGGGCGCCTGCAGCCCGGCAAGCTGTTCCTCGTCGACCTCGAGCGCGGGCGGATCGTCGAGGACGAGGAGGTCAAGCGCGAGGTCGCCACGCACCGCCCCTACGGCGAGTGGTTCGCGCGCAACGCCGTGCGCTTCGCGGAACTGCCGCCGTCGAGCGAAGTGACGCTCTCCGACCAGCCGCTGCGGCTGCGCCAGCGCGCCTTCGGCTACACGCAGGAGGACCTGCGCGTGCTGCTCGCGCCGATGGCCGTCGACGGCGCGGAGCCGATCGGCTCGATGGGCAACGACCTCTCGCTGGCGGTGCTCTCCGACCAGGCGCCGCCGCTGTTCTCCTACTTCAAGCAGCTGTTCGCGCAGGTCACCAACCCGCCGATCGACCCGATCCGCGAGGAAATCGTGATGAGCCTCGCGACGAGCCTCGGCAACGAGCGCAACCTGTTCGACGAGACGCCCGAGCACGCGCACAAGCTGCTGCTCGACCAGCCGATCCTGCTCAACCGCGAGCTCGAGACGCTGCGCCACGTCGACCACGACGTCTACAAAGCGCGCACGCATCGACATCACCTGGTCGATCCTCGACGGCGACGGCGCCGAGCGCCGCCCGAGGAGGGCATGGGCGAGGCGATCGACCGCATCTGCACGCAGGCGCGCGAGGCGATCGCCGAAGGCGTCAACATCATCATCCTCTCCGACCGCCTCGTCGGCCCACGCCGCGCGCCGATGCCCTCGCTGCTGGCGGTCGCCGCGGTGCACCACCACCTCGTGCTCGAGGGCACGCGCCTGCGCGCCGGCATCATCGTCGAGTCCGGCGAGCCGCGCGAGGTCCACCACTTCGCCACGCTGATCGGCTACGGCGCGAGCGCGATCAACCCCTACCTGATGCTCGAGACGCTCGACGAGATGGTCGTCGGAAGGGCGCGTCGCGAAGCTCGACGCGGACGGCGCATCCGAGCCGATCGAGCGCTCGAGCAGGCCGCGCAGAACGTCGTCAAAGCGATCGGCAAAGGCCTGCTGAAGACGATCTCCAAGATGGGCATCTCGACGATCCAGTCCTACCGCGGCGCGCAGATCTTCGAGGCCGTGGGCCTCGAGCGCGAGCTGATCGACACTGCACTTCACGGGCACCGCCTCGCGCATCGGCGGCGTCGGCCTGGAGGTGCTGGCGACCGAGGCGCTCGAGCGCCACGCCCGCGCCTACCCGGCGCCGCACGACGAGCTGCTGCCCGTCGGCGGCGTCTACGCGTGGCGGCGCGACGGCGAGCACCACATGTGGAACCCCGAGACGATCGCGCTCGTCCAGCACGCGGTGCGCGCGGCGAACGGCGACGTCGAGCGCGGCGCTCGCGGGCGACGGCGAGGCGCACGACGCAGGTGCGCGAGAGCCCCGCGTTCGAGAAGTACCGCGAGTACGCGCGCACGGTCAACGAGGACGCCGCGCGCCGCGCCACGCTGCGCGGCCTGCTGAGGATCGGCCACGGCCGGGCGGCCGCGAGCCGATCCCGCTCGAGGAGGTCGAGCCGGCCAGCGAGATCGTCAAGCGCTTCTGCACCGGCGCGATGAGCCTCGGCTCGATCTCGCGCGAGGCGCACGAGACGCTCGCGATCGCGATGAACCGCCTCGGCGGACGCTCGAACACGGGCGAGGGCGGCGAGGACCCGTCGCGCTTCACGCCCGACGCCAACGGCGACCGCCGCCGCTCGGCGATCAAGCAGGTCGCCTCCGGGCGCTTCGGCGTGACGATCCACTACCTCGTCAACGCCGACGAGCTGCAGATCAAGATGGCCCAGGGCGCCAAGCCCGGCGAGGGCGGCCAGCTGCCCGGCCACAAGGTCGACGACTACATCGGCTCGATCCGCCACACCACGCCCGGCGTGGGCCTGATCTCCCCGCCGCCGCACCACGACATCTACTCGATCGAGGACCTCAAGCAGCTGATCTACGACCTGCGCTGCGCCAACCCCAAGGCGCAGGTGTCGGTCAAGCTCGTCTCCGAGGTCGGCGTCGGCACGGTCGCCGCGGGCGTGTCCAAGGCGAACGCCGACCGCGTGCTGATCGCCGGCCACGACGGCGGCACGGGCGCCTCGCCGCTGTCCTCGATCCAGGCCGCGGGCGTGCCGTGGGAGATCGGCCTCGCCGAGACGCAGCAGACGCTGCTGCTCAACGACCTGCGCTCGCGCATCATCGTGCAGACCGACGGGCAGCTGAAGACCGGGCGCGACGTCGTCGATCGCCGCGATGCTCGGCGCCGACGAGATGGGCTTCTCCACCGCGCCGCTGATCGCCACCGGCTGCATCATGATGCGCGCCTGCCACCTGAACACCTGCCCGGTCGGCATCGCCACGCAGGACCCCGAGCTGCGCAAGCGCTTCAAGGGCACGCCCGAGCACGTCGTCAACTTCTTCTTCTTCGTCGCCGAGGAAGTGCGCGAGATCCTCGCCTCGCTCGGCCTGCGCTCGCTCGACGAGGCGATCGGCCGCGTCGACCTGCTCGGCGCGGCGCGAGGCGATCGACCACTGGAAGGCGCGCGGCGTCGACCTCACGCACATCCTCACGCACATCGAGCTGCCCGAGCGGCGCGCCGCGCCGGCGCGTGGAAGCCGCCGCCGGCGGTGCTCGAGGACGCGCTCGACTGGGAGCTCGTGCGAGCGCCGCAGCCGGCGCTCGAGCGACGCGAGCCGGTGACGCTCTCGACTGGAGATCCGCAACCGCAACCGCTGCGTCGGCGGCATCCTCTCCAGCCACATCGCCGCAGCGCACGGCGCCGACGGGCTGGCGGAGGACTCGATCGTGGTCGACTTCGAGGGCTCCGCCGGGCAGAGCTTCGGCGGCTGGCTGGCGCCCGGCGTCACGTTCACGCTGCGCGGCGACGCCAACGACTACGCCGGCAAGGGCCTCTCGGGCGGCGTCTTCGCGATCCGCCCGCGCGAGGGCATGGGCGAGCACTTCAAGGCCGAGGAGAACGTGATCGTCGGCAACACCGTGCTCTACGGCGCGACCGCCGGACGCGCGTTCTTCCGCGGCCTCGCGGGCGAGCGCTTCGCCGTGCGCAACTCGGGCGCCTGGGCGGTCGTCGAGGGCGTGGGCGACCACGGCTGCGAGTACATGACCGGCGGCCGCGTGGTCGTGCTCGGGCCGACGGGCCGCAACTTCGCGGCCGGCATGAGCGGCGGCGTCGCCTACGTGCTCGACGAGGACGGCGCGCTTCGCCGGAGCGCTGCAACATGGGCATGGTCGGCTTCGAAGCGCTCTCCGAGGCCGACGCGATCGAGCTGCGCGCGATGATCGAAGAGCACGAGCGGCGCACCGACTCGCCCGTCGCCGCGCGCGTGCTGGCGCGAGTGGGAGGAGCTGCTCGCCAGAGGCGCGTTCGTGAAGGTGATGCCGCACGACTACAAGCGCGTGCTGCGCGAGCGCGCCGAGGAAGAGGCGCCGCGGCCGCCGCCGCACGGGCGAACGGCCGCCGCGGACGCGCGGCAGCCCGCTCGACGCGGTCGGCGGAGTCGGGCGCCTGATGGGCAAGCTCGGCGGCTTCCTGCAGATCGAGCGCCACGGCGTCCCGCAGCGGGACCCGGCCGAGCGCGCGCACGACTACCGCGAGTTCCAGCTCACGCGACCCGGTGCGAGGAGCTGCGCGAGCAGGGCGCGCGCTGCATGGACTGCGGCGTGCCCTTCTGCCACAACGGCTGCCCGCTCGGGCAACCTGATCCCGGACTGGAACGACCTCGTCTACCGCGACCGCTTCCAGGACGCGATCGCGCAGCTGCACGCGACGAACAACTTCCCCGAGTTCACCGGCCGCCTGTGCCCGGCGCCGTGCGAGGCGGCGTGCGTGCTCGAGATCCGCGAGGGCGACGCGGTCACGATCAAACAGATCGAGAACTCGATCATCGACCGCGCCTGGGAGGAGGGCTGGGTCGTGCCCAAGCCGCCCGCGCCGCGAGACCGGCCAGGCGGTCGCGGTCGTCGGCTCCGGGCCCGCCGGGCATGGCCGCCGCCCAGCAGCTGCGCCGCGCCGGCCACCGCGTGACGCTGTTCGAGCGCGACGAGGCGATCGGCGGGCTCGTGCGCTTCGGCGTGCCCGACTTCAAGATCGAGAAGACGGTCGTGCAGCGCCGCGTCGAGCAGCTGCGTCGCCGAGGGCGTGCGAGCTGCGCTGCGGCGTCGACGTCGGGCAGCGACGTGAGCGTGGAGGAGCTGCGCGAGCAGCTTCGACGCGGTCGTGCTCGCGACCGGCTCGCGCGTGCCGCGCGACCTGCCGGTCCCCGGCCGCGAGCTCGACGGCGTGCACTTCGCGATGGACTACCTCTACCAGCGCAACCGCTGGGTGGCGCGCGAGTTCGGTCCCGAGCCGACCGACGCCGCAGCCCGCGGTCGAGCAGCGAGATCACCGCCAAGGACAAGGACGTCGTCGTGATCGGCGGCGGCGACACCGGCGCGGACTGCGTCGGCAACTCGCTGCGCGAGGGCGCCCGCTCGATCGTCCAGCTCGAGCTCCTGCCCGAGCCGCCGCCGCACCGCCCCGACGACCGCACGCCGTGGCCGCTGTGGCCGCTGAAGTACCGCCTCAGCTACGCGATGGAGGAGGCCAGGAAGCTGCGGCGTCGGCGAGCAGGACTACTCGGTCGCCACGACCCGCTTCTCCGACGACGGCAACGGCGCGCGTCGCCGCGCTGCACATCGCCCAGGCGGAGCCCGAGCCGCCGTTCGCGCCGATCCCGGGCACCGAGCGCGAGCTGCCCGCCCAGCTGGTGCTGCTGGCGATGGGCTTCCTGCACCCCGAGCAGGAGCTGCTCGACCAGCTCGGCGTGGAGAAGGACCCGCGCGGCAACGTCAAGGCGCGTCAAGCCCTACACGACCTCCGTGGAGGGCGTGTTCGCCGCCGGCGACGCGCGCCGCGGACAGTCGCTGATCGTGTGGGCGATCAACGAGGGACGCCAGTGCGCGCGCATGGTCGAGCGCTACCTCGCCGCGCCGCACGGGCGCGACGCCGCGGCGACGAGGACGACGGCCTGGCCGGTCACGCCGACGCCGACGAGGGCCCGGAGGGTCCGCCGCAGCACGTCAGCCGGCATCGCCGCGGCGCCGAGGGCCGGCTGGGGCGATGGCGACGCGCGAACGCGGCGCACGGGCGCGAGCAGCCGCCGCGGGCGTGCATCATCGGCGCGGGCTCCTCCGGCATCGCCGCGGCCAAGGCGCTGCACGAGCGCGGCATCGACTTCGACTGCTTCGAGAAGTCCGACCGCGTCGGCGGCAACTGGGTGTTCGACAACAAGAACGGCATGTCCGCCGCCTACCGCGACCTGTTCATCAACACCTCGCGCCCGCGGATGGAGTACTCGGACTTCCCGATGCCCGAGTCCTACCCGGACTTCCCCCACCACACTCAGATCGCGGCCTACTTCGACGACCTACGTCGACCACTTCGGCTTCCGCGAGAAGATCACCTTCGAGACGGGCGTCGAGCACGCCGCGCGCGACGACGGACGGCGCCTGGACGGTCGAGCTCGACACCGGCGAGACGCGCGCACTACGACGCGCTGCTCGTGGCCAACGGTCACCACTGGAACCCGCGCTGGCCCGAACCGGCGTTCCCCGGCGCGGACACGTTCGCGGGCGAGCAGCTGCACGCCCACTCCTACGTCGACAACTCGATCTTCGCGGGCAAGCGCGTGGTCGTGCTGGGGATGGGCAACTCCGCGATGGACATCGCCGTGGAGTCCTCCTACGTCGCCGAGAACACCTACCTGGCGGCGCGCCAGGGCGTCTGGATCATCCCCAAGTACATCTTCGGCAAACCGGTCGACCAGCTGCGCAACGACCCGCGCGTGCCGTTCAAGATCCGCCAGCGCTTCACCCAGCAGCTGATCAAGAGCTACGCCGGCCCGCCCGAGCGCTACGGCCTGCCCAAGCCCAACCACCGCTTCGGCGAGGCGCACCCGACGGTCTCCGGGCGCATCCTCGATCGCATCCAGCACGGCACGATCACGCCGAAGCCGAACATCGCCTCGCTCGAGGGCTCGCAAGTGCGCTTCGACGACGGCAGCGGGGTGGAGGCGGACGTGGTCGTGTACTGCACCGGCTACAAGATCACCTTCCCGTTCTTCGACGAGGACTTCATCTCCGCGCCCGACAACCACATCGAGCTGTTCCGGCGCGTCTTCCACCCCGACATCGCCAACGTGTTCTTCATCGGCCTGCTGCAGCCGCTCGGCGCGATCATGCCGCTGGCCGAGGCGCAGGGAGCGTGGGTCGGCGACTACCTGCTGGGCGACTACGCGCTGCCCGCAGACGGCGGAGGTGCGCGCCGACATCGCCGCCGACCAGGCGGCGATGCGCGAGCGCTACGTGGCCTCCAAGCGCCACACGATCCAGGTCGACTTCGACGACTACCTCTACGCGCTCGCCAAGGAGCGCCGCGCGGGCGCCGAGCGGGCGCGCGCGAACGGCTATCGCCCACCGGCGCGATGCCGACCTTCTGCCGCCACAACCGCTTCCTAGAGCGCTGCCCGATCTGCAGCAAGACGCTGCCGGGCAGCGCGCCGGCGCGCGGCGCCGCGGGCGGCGCGGCGAGCGCGCCGCGCGCCGCGCCCGCGGAGCGCGCCGCGCGGCGCGCCGCAGCGGCGCGGCGCGCGGCGACGGCGTGCGCGTGCGGCGCGAGGGCCGCGCCGAGGACGACGGCTACCGCTCGCGAGCTCGTGCCCGGCCTGCGCGCCTCGGCCGACGCGCGCGCCTGGCCGAGGAGATCGCGTTCTCGAGCGGGCGCCTGCTCGCGCTCGCCGGCCGACCCGCCGGGCCTCTACGGCGAGGCGCGCGCGCTCGCCGCCGACGGACCTCGAGCGGGCCACCTGGATCTGCTTCCTGATCGCCTACCTCTCGCCCGCTGGAGGGCGAGGACCCGTTCGCGGGCATCCGCGCGGCGCTCGCGCCTGGCCCGCCCGACGGCCGAGCCGCGCGCCGCGGGCCGAGCTCCCCGACCTCGACGGGACGTGCCGCTCGGGCCCGCGCACCTCGCACGACCCCGCGCGCGGCGCGCGAGCACGCTGCAGCGCCTACCGCCAGTGGGTGCAGCGCGGCGGCTCCGCGCAGGGCCCGACGCCGAGCGGCCGCTGGCGTTCGGCGGCGACCGGCGTGGACGCCCCGAGCGGCGCTTCGAGCGGCTGTTCGAGCGGCTCGCGCTGCCCGGGCTTCTCGCGCGCCGGGCCGCTACGAGCTGCTCGTCACGCTCGGCCGCCTGGGGCTCTACGAGCTGCAGCGCCGACTCGCTGCACCTCGGCGGCGCGCGCGGCCGACCGCGGACGATCCCACCACCGCTCGCCGCCAAGCGCGTGTTCGGGATCGGCGACCCGCTGCTGCTCGAGCGCCGCGCGGCGCGCGCTCGCCGAGGCCGCCGCGGTGCCGATCGAGGCGCTCGACCTGGCGCTCGCGAACTGGGCGCGCCGGCCGAGCGCGCGACGCTCGGCTTCCCGGCGAGCGCCGACGAGCGGCGCGCGAGCGCGCCGCGCAGGCGCTCGGCCTCTGAGCGGCGCCCGGGCCGACGGCCCGCGGCGCCGCCGGGCGCGCGGCGCGCGGCGAAAGTGCCGTCCACACGGCCGCCTACAGTCCGTGCTGTCAGTTGTTCCTCAACCCCCGGGAGCCGCGATGCCACTCTGCTTCATCGAGCCTCAGGATGCGATCCGCGTCATCGCCGAGTCGGTCGGTCGCGAGGCGCGCCGCCAGCTCGTCGGCGAGGTCGTGCGCGCGTGGGTCGACGACATCCCCGACCAGGAACTGTCGGTCCACTACGCCAAGGCGATCGCCGACCTCGACGAGGACGACCTGCACCTGCTCGCCGCCTGGCACGCCTCGCTGGAGGTCGGCCAGCCGATCCCCAACACCGAGTTCCTCGTCGGCGTCTTCCCGAGCCTCGGCGAGAACCGCCGCGAGGCGCTGAAGATCGCCGCGGGCTTCCGCGGCGAGGAAGCCTTCCAGGCCGGCGTCGCCGAGGAGCAGGCGCTCGACACGGTGCTGCCGCGCCTCTCGAACGAGCGGGCGATCGAGCTCGCGAACGAGTGCATCCAGCTGTACATGTGGGACCGCCTCGGCTGCGACAACTAGCGGGCCGTATGGCGGCGCGATGCTGCGTCCTCGTCGGCTCGCGTGCGTAGCACGCCACGCCTCCTGCGTCCTGCGGCGCCGACCCGGTCGTGCCTCGCTTGCCCTACGACCCGCTAGCGCGGGAGGGCTACTAGACTGGCTGGCATGACCGACGCGGCGGCTGTGCTCAGCGAAGAAGACGTGATGGACGCTCTGTCGAACGTGATCGACCCGGAGCTGGGGTTGGACTTCGTCGAGCTGGGGCTGATCTACGGCGTCGAGGTGTCGGGCGGCGACGTGAAGGTGACGTTCACGCTGACCACGCCCGGCTGCCCGATCGGCCCGCAGGTGAACGAACAGATCGAAGAGTTCGTCGGCGAACTGGACGGCGTGGCGAGCGGTCGAATCCGAGATGGTGTTCACGCCGCCGTGGTCGCCGGAGATGATGAGCGAAGACGCGAAGTTCGCGCTCGGCTACTGAGCGCCGCCCAGAACGTCGCGGCTAAGCGGGCGCGGCGGAGGATTCGTGCTCGTGCGCGAGCGCGACGAAGTTGGCCAGTTCCGCGGCGATGTCCTTGCCGATCATGTCGATGTCCGGCAGCGCGTCGAAGTCGCCCAGCAGGCCGAAGTTCATCTGGCCGTTGTAGGACATGATCGCGATCGCCAGCGCATGGTTCTCGGGCAGGAACGCCACGGGGATCGCCTGCAGCATCTCCCGGCCGAGCACATACAGAGGGAACTGAGGGCCGGGGACGTTGGTGACGATCAGGTTGAACAGGCGCGTGGAGAAGTTCAGACGGGAGGCCTGCGCGAGGATCGTGGGAGGCGCGAAGTTCTGCGCGCCGGCGATCACCTCCGCGCCGAGCGCCTGCTTGGACTCCTTCAGACCGTCCATGGCGCTGGAGACGAAGCGCAGGCGGTTTAGCGGGTCGGAGATGTAGACGGGCAGCGGCCCGCGCATCACCACGATGCGGTTGCCGCCGCCGTCGTGCTCGCCCTCGGTGCGTACCGACACGGGCACCAGCGCGCGCATCTCCACGCCCGCGGTGCGCCGTCCGCGGGATTGCAGGAACGAGCGCAGCGCGCCCGCGACGACCGCCAGCACGACGTCGTTGACGGTGCCGCCGAACGCATTCTTGACGGTCTTCAAATCTGCCAGCTGGCTCCTCACGCCGACGAACCTGCGGTGCGGGCCGATGGGGACGTTGAGCGGCGTTTCGGGCGCGGGGTTGAGACCCGCCCAGATGATCTCGCCGATGCCCTCCGCGGCGTCACGGGCCCGCGCGAGCGCGCGATCGGGATGGGCGATCGCATCCAGGGCGCCCTCCACGAGCGTCGCGCCGGTACGCGCCGCGCCTGTCATCCCCGAGGCGAGCAGGTGTGCGGTGCTCGGTTCGGGGTGCGGCTGCCAGGGGCGCCCGGAGTGCGGGATCTGCGGCGGGTCGGGGGAGAGGTCGAACAGCACCGTCGCGAGGTCCACGCCCGCGATCCCGTCGATCAGCGAGTGGTGGGTCTTGGTGATGAGCGCGAAGCGGTTCTCCTCCAGCCCCTCGATCAGCCACATCTCCCACAGCGGCTTGGAGCGATCGAGCTGCTGGGAGAAGATCCTCGCGGTCAGATCCTGCAGCTGCTCCCAGCCGCCGGGTGCGGGCAGCGCGGTGTGGCGGATGTGGTACTCCAGGTTGAAGCTGGGGTCGTCGATCCACACCGGGCGACCGCTGTCGATGGCTGTGTAGGCGAGCTTGTGGCGGTAGCGCGGGACGAGGTGCAGCCGCCTGCGGATCTGTTCGAGGAACTCCTCCGTCGTCGGAGGCGGGCCTTCCATGATCGTGACGCCGCCGATGTGCATGTGCGAGACGGGGCCCTCCTGGTGCAGGAAGGAGGCGTCCACAGGAGTCAATCTGTCGAGGTGGCGTTGCGGCACGGGCGTAGGGTACCTGGCGCCCGGTGCACCTACAATGGCCTGGTGTCCAATACGGTCGAGAAGCTGATCCTCGCCGCCCCGCGCGGCTACTGCGCGGGCGTGGACCGCGCGGTGCAGACGGTCGAACGGGCGCTCGAGATCCACGGCGCGCCGGTGTACGTGCGCAAGGAGATCGTCCACAACAAGCACGTGGTGGAGTCGCTGCGCGAGCGCGGCGCGATCTTCGTGGACGAGCACACCGAGGTGCCGAAGGGCGCTGTGTGCGTGTTCTCCGCCCATGGCGTCGCGCCGAGCGTGCACGCGGGCGCGGCCGAGCGCGGCCTGCGCACGATCGACGCGACGTGCCCGCTCGTGACGAAGGTCCATCGCGAGGCGCTGCGCTTCGCCGAAGACGGCTACACGATCGTGCTCGTGGGCCACGAGGGCCACGAGGAGGTGGAAGGCACGATGGGCGAGGCGCCGGAGCGGATCGTGCTCGTGCAGAGCGAGGACGACGTGGACGACCTGGAGGTGGAGGACCCCGAGCGCGTGGCCTACGTGACGCAGACGACGCTCGCGGTGGACGAAACGGCCGCCATCCTCGCCCGGCTGAGCGAGCGCTTCCCAAGCATCGTGGGTCCGCGCACGGATGACATCTGCTATGCCACGACCAACCGCCAGACCGCCGTCAAGCAGATGGCCGGCGGCTGCGACCTGGTGCTGGTGATCGGGTCGCGCAACTCCTCCAACTCCGTGCGCCTCGTGGAGGTGGCCCGCGACTGCGGCACGGACGCGCATCTGATCGACAACGCGAGCGAGATCCAGGAGCAGTGGCTTGAAGGCGCGCGCATCGTGGGCGTGTCCTCGGGCGCGAGCGCGCCGGAGAACCTCGTCTCGAGCCTCGTGGACTTCTTCCGCGCGCGTGGCGTGGAGGACGTGTCGGAGTTCGAGGTCGTGAGCGAGGACGTGCGCTTCATGCTGCCGAAGCAGATCCGCGAAGCCGTGGCGGCCGGCGAGGCGTCCTGACCCGCACGCTGATTCTCTCCGACCTGCATCTGGGCAGCGGTTCGGGCTCGGATCTACTGCGCAACCCGGAGATGCGCGCGCCGCTACTGGATGCCGTCGTTGAGGTCGATCGTGTGGTGCTGCTGGGGGACGTGCTCGAGCTGCGCCACGGCCCCCTGCGCCAGGCGATGGCCGCCGCGCGCCCGTTCTTCGAGGATCTCGGGCAGGCGCTCGCGGGTCGTGAGCTGGTGATCACGTGCGGCAACCACGACCATGCGCTCGTCGAACCGTGGCTCAACGCACGGGGGGCGGAAGAGGAGCCGCCTCCGTTGGGCGTGGAGCAGTTGCTGGAGCCAGAGCGGGTCTCGCCGGCGTTCGCACGCATCGCCGAATGGGCCTCACCCGCCCGGGTGCGTGTCGCGTACCCAGGGATCTGGGTGCGCCCGGACGTGTATGCGATGCATGGGCACTACCTGGACAGCCACCTGACCATCCCCACACTGGAGCGCCTCAGCGTCGGGTCGATGGGTCGGCTGCTGGGGCGTCCGCCCGCGTCGTTCGACTGCGTCGACGACTACGAGGCCGTGAGCGCCCCCGTGTTCGCCTGGAGAGACGCGGTCGCACGCGACTCACCCACGGGCGGAGTGTCAGGGGGCATCGACATGGTGAGCGCATGGAGGACGCTGCGCAAGACCGACGGGCGCGCCACGACGAGCACGCCGCAAACCTCGAGCGACGGGCGCGTGCCTCGTCGGAGGCTGCCGCGCTGGCGCGGGCGAGCGTGGGCACTGTACAAGCTCCGCCGCCGCGCGTTCGTGGCGGCGTTCCCGCTGGCGGTCGCGGCGCTCAACCGCGCGGGTCTCGGGCCGTTGAAGACGGACATCTCGCTCGATGAGCTGCGCCGCGCGGGGCTGAGCGCGATGGGCGAGGTGGCCGCGCGGCTGAACCTCGACGATGCATACGTCGTCTTCGGTCACACCCACCGCACGGGGCCGCTGCCGGGCGATGAGGAGCAGGAGTGGCGCGGGCGTGGCGGCGCGCGCCTGATCAACGCGGGCAGCTGGACGTACTCGTCGGTCTTTTTCACCGCCAAGCCGAGTGAGAGTCCGTACTGGCCGGGCGGGTGCGTGCTCGTGGAGGACGAGGGGCCGCCCGTCGTGAAGCGTCTGCTGATCGATCGGAGCCACGGGGAGCTGGCTCCGATCGAGCCTATGCCTTCTTTCTAGCCGCGCGCGCGGGTTTGTGCTTGGGGCAGCCGGTGGCGGTGATCTTGGTCGTCTGTTCTACGACCTTGCCGTTCTGCCCGGTGATGATGGTGGGCATCCTGAGCTTGCTCGTGCACAGGTTCCCAAACGCCCCAAGCGCGGAGTGCGGCCCCTCGGGCAGGTTGAGGTCGAACGTGCTGATCGGAGCGTCGGGTACCGCCCTGAAGATGCTGGACGTGATGCCTTTCTTGATCTGCGTGTTCCCGTCCAAGATCAACGTGATGCCTTCGCCCTGAAGCACGACCTCGAGATCGGGGAACGCGGCTCCGGCGTGGGACACCAGATAGGCGGGCCCCGTCAGGGATTTCGCGAGCAGCGGCGTCACCGCGGTTGCGCTCCCCACGATCGAGGCAGACGAGCACGCTGAGGGGTTGGCGTCGAACACGTGGTCCACACACGCTTTCTGGAGAGTCGTCAGCCGCGACGGGAGCTGCACGGGCAGGTTGACCTTCACCTTGGCGATGTTCGCCTGGCCGGCTCCCGAGCTCACTTTGACGTGCAGCGAGGCGCCGTTCTTTTTGCTCGTCTTGCCCTGGGTCGAGACCGTGAACTTCGGGCTGAACGGCAGACCGGCGCAGCCGGTCGCCTGGAACGGGGAGGAGGCGTGGCTTACCGCCCCGGTCGTGCTCGTGATCGTGCCGCCGATTGTCATGACGTCGCAGTCGGTCGGGTTGAACGTGAACTTTTCACGGTTGACATCGATGCGGATGGCTCGGATATCGACAGGGATTCCGTTGATAGTCGGCGGTAGGGGGTCGCTAGTGACGGTCAGTGCGCTGGTGTGCGGGTTGATCGCGATCGACGCACGAACCACTTCGCTTCCGTGTCCCGTGTTACCTGAAAGAACGAACGGCCCGGCTACCGTCGGCGTGACGATCGATAGCCCGAACGGCTGGCCGTCGTATGGGCCGGTGAGATAGACCTTGCTTCCTGCAAGCGGCAGTGGGGTGGAGCCAGGGCCGACGACCACCGATCCTGTGCCGATTTTGGATGCGTCAGAGCAGGTCCCCGCTTTGGCTTGTGCCTTGGGGCACTGTTCGACGTTCTTCAGCACGCCGAGCAGCCCTGGGGGTGTGGTCACACTCACGCGCCCAAGAGTCTGTTCGCCGTCCTGATGGGTGAGAGTGAGAGAAAAGCCTGCGTATCCGCCTGCGTGAGTGGGGCTTGTGCCGGCTTGGAAGCCAGGGGAAAATCCAGGGGCACAGTTTCCGTTGACCTGGAATGGGGGCGCCTCAATCTTCGTGGGGGTATTGGAACTCCATGGCGTCAGTCCCGCATCGGTGACCGCTGGGCCACACGTACTGGGGTTCGTGAGCGCCGCGTTTGCGCCGGGTTCCAATGCAGCTTCGAGATCATCAAATGGTAGTTGTGGGGTGTCTTTGAACACTGTTGTGACACGCCCTGTGGCCTGATTGATCATTGCGTATCCAGCCTGCTTGACAATCACGCCCTCAGCTTCCGCTTCCAGCAGCACCCGTACCATGTGGCCGCTTGCGGCGTCTGCGGAGTCGCACGGTGAGCATTCGGGCTCCCCCGCATATAGGTTGCCTTTCACCGGACTCGCGAGTAGCGGCGTCGTGATTTTGACAGAGCCGAGCCTCGACGCACCCGGACAATGTCCTGCCGAGCGGACTTTCAACTCGAACTGAGCGTCGCTACAGCTCGCGAGGCCATTCGCTGCTGACGGGGAAACCATAGTGCCTTCCGGAAGCGCTATTTCAACATCGCGCACATGTGGAGTGGCGAGCCCTTCGACGTTTTCGTTCTGCGGGACCTGCAGATCGATCGTATAACCTGCTGGGGCGCCAGCTTGATTGGTGTCCGTCGATACCACGACCAACGGCTGGAATGTCAGCGCATCACAGCCGGTCATCCCAGCGATGCCTGAACTCGCTAGCTGCTGGAATGGGGCATGTTCTGGAGCCTGCCACGAATCCCCAGCCAGCAGCAGCGGGAGCGATGTGCCTGTACAGCTCGTGGGCATCGTCAGAAACGGTTTAGGAGAGGCTACGCCACTCGGGCAACCTTCTTCGCCTACTCCGCAGCCCTCGTCAAGCGAAAGGCGCAGCAGGTCATGAGCTGGGTCTGACGGGTTGCCCCAGATCGAAAGTATCGCCATTCGTACCGCTTCGGACTGAGTGATCTCAGTGACGTCTGTAGTTACACCGTAGTCGCCGTCGCTTCGCACATGAAAGAACAACGGTATATGAGCTAGCGTGCTGACCGAAAATCCAAGCTCCGCAGGCTCTCCCGGCGGAGGCTTAATATTGTAAACCGGCTGGGCCTGAATTGTTGCCGAACCGTAGAAATACAAGTATAGTACCCCCACTTGAGACGAGGCGGGGCAGTTGTAAAAGCCGGTTTGTTCAAACTGTGCTTGAGTACAGTACGGAACGGCAGTAGGGTTACCAATAAGACCGGAAGGAAGCGATACTTCCAAATCCTTTGCTTGGGAGTTCAAGGCTGCACAGCTTGGAGTTTTGTTATGGTTACATTTTTCATGCTGATTGATCGAAGCCGAATTAAACGCAACAAGAGTAGTGAGAGCAAACGGATGTGAGCCGGCTTGTATATCAACTGTGCCTCCGACTCCTGTAACATCACCGACAAGTGCTGCTCCAAACGGAATCCTTGTCGATGGGGCGGTGACTAGAGTGGCGCTGCTGGTAGTCGACAGATCAGCACCTCCACCTGAGATACCAGAGGCATTTACAAGTGTGCTATCAGGTGGCATGGCGGTAGGAACTTCAACGGTGATATTCAAGACCACAGCGCGTCCTATGGGTACACTACTTTCAGTGGTGCATGTCACCTTCACACTGGCTTCAATGGTTTCTTGCCCGCAAATGCTAGGAAACGGCGCAAATTCAATGTCATTTAGGCCGGAAACTTCAGCATACGCATTTGTAGTCCTGACGACGAGACCCGCTGGAAGCACGTCCGTGATTGTTATCGGTCCATATGTATCCGAATCACCATCGTTAACGGCGATTATTTCGTAGAAGTCGCGAGTATCGCCAGGATGAAGACTCGTGGGCGCCTGTTGGGAAAACGAGACCCAATGCGGAGATGAAGAAGTCGCCAAACTTGCGGCAGGTGTGATCAGTATTGGAATCGCAAGTAGGCGCAGTGTGCGTACTACGCCAAGCGTTATGCGTAGAGTAAGTCTCATTGATGTGCCCTCTGGTGTACATGCGTAGGTTTGGGCTGTTTCTTCAGGCGTGTGGTCTTGTGTCTCGTATTCTTTACACATTTGGTGTGGCGCAGCCTGTAGTGCCTCTTACACTTCTTGACGAGCAACCGTGACGAAACATTGCCAGACGCGCCTGTGACGCCACTTTCAGGGGGTTTGCTAGACGAAGCGACGTCTCGCTGATGGCAACTGCTTTCACACAGAGGTGCCCCAAAGCTCAAGGTTATGCCACCATCAACTCTGGCATCATATACGTCCGTCAGATTATCGGCATCCGGGAGAACAAGGCGATTTGAGGTTGCGATAAAGACGTCACGACCTTCTGCGCTCGAGCCTAGAAAATAGTCAGATGAGCTGTTGCTGGAGTCAGAGATCGGGAACTGGCAGCCAGATGGGTTCGTGCAGCTACCTTCTCCGGCGACCTCGTACTCAAACACATCGTTATAAGATGTTTCAAGAGAAGCAGGGGCTGTGTAGAATAGGCGAGATCCGTTTTCACTAAGCGCACGAACGCGGTAGAAGGGCGTGCTGATTCCGCTGTAGGTCGGTTTACCTTCCTGGAAACCAGCGTTCCGAGATATTCCGCCAATCAGGGCGTTACCGATGGGCTGAGTTCCGGTGGGATCACAGGAGGCGCACACGAGTTGCCCTGTTCCAGCCGGCCTTGTGGGTGCGCTGTAGACATAGACCTCGGTGTCAGCGGTTCCATTTTCTTGATCGATGTTGTTGTAGCCATTTGGAAAATTAACGGTGGAGATGCTTCTTGATGACATGAACGCCATATGCCGACCGTCGGGTGTAACGTATGCCTCCCGGAGCGCTGGAAATGGCGACCAGTCGCACGAGTCTGCCAAGAAGTGGCAGGAACCCCCAGTGTTTAGTGTTGCAATGAATACTGGGCTGCCACCGTTGTGCATCATGTAGAGGTTTGGTTGACCATCGACACCCTTACCTTCTACAAGTTGCCCGTTCGCGACGAAGTACACATACGCACCGTCAGCCGAGATGTCGACTACGCCCTGCACCATTGCCCCAGTCAGGGCGTCCGCCGCGTTCATATCAACTGTGAGGTCCGTCAGATGTTTGGTTGTAAGAGTGTATTCGTAGAGGTCGGCACTGTTGTTTTCGGTTCCCGTGTTGGATTGTGTCGTCAGCTCTGCGGTGCTAGTAAAGAACACCCGCGATCCATCAGAAGAGGCCGTCTGAAAGGTCGCTGGCTCAGCCGTGCTCACGCTCGGCGCAGCTTCCGGATCGGGTATTGATATCTCGATGGTTTCTGAGCCATTGATTCGATCGTAGACCTCTGTGAGGCCGCTCTGTCCGGGAACTGGTTCGCCGCCGTCAGCGGGTGCTTGGAACACCACATGTGAGCCATCTTCCGACACTGCGCGTTCAAGGCTTCGATCACCTTCCTGTTCTCCAGTTTGGAACAGGGCACTACTGCCAGCACCGGCAGTTGAGCTGGCGGCCGGAATGCCGTCGGGCAGAATGCCGGCGAGATGCACGGTACCGTTTGAGTTTTCGTACAGGCTTTCGATACCGGTTGTAGGCGCGTTTTCAGTAAACTGTGCATTCGACTCAAAGACAATATGCTGGAAGTCGCGAGAGGCCCCAGCAAAGGCCGAAGCATCGCGAAGTGACCAGCAAATTGCCAAGAGTGCTGGACCGCAGAGCGTTTCGGCTGAGAGCTTGGGTGTCGCGGCGTTGATCAGAGAATATGCACCTTCGGGGTCACGACGAAAAAGGTTGGTTACATACGGAGTTGCTTCTGGCGTTAGCTGAACCAATGGAACTTGAAGAATCGCTTGTGAGAGATCACTTGAAAACACGTAGCTCAGTTTGTAGGCTTTCAACACTTCGGCGTTGGGGATTCTTGGAGTCCACTCCTCGGTTTGCCAGCCATGGGCGGTTCTCGTACTAACGTGTGCAGCAAAAGCAGCTGTATTGCCAACGGCGCCGGGGAATGCTTGCCGATTGAGGTACGCGAGTGTTTCCCCAGAGGTTGATAGCTGGACAGGTGGGACAGCAGCAGGATATGCGGAAAAGCCGGTCTTGTCGACCGGAGAGACCTGCTCATAGGCGCGACAGTCAGGCAAAGCGGCGGACGGGCCTGCGCGGAGTGTAGAGTTAGAACAGGACGAGAGCAGTGTTCCGAAAGACGGGGAGACGACCCCGAGAAAGAGGGCGCTCAAAAGGGTGGCAACAGTGGCAGTCCGCATGCCAAGAGTCTGCCTGCGGTTGGTTTTTATCAAGCCCGTGTTTCCACGCATGTATGTTCCTTTGCGAGTATCGGCCGTAAAGTGGGTGACTGCCCTCTAGCAGCCACCCATTTAGTGCGATATTTCTCTTTACACTACAGTTGGTAAATTAGGCGACTATGCATCCCACCTTACGACACCGCCCTCGACCCTGATGTGGACGTTTCCGGCGTATGTGCCTTTACTTTCTTCTGCGTATTCACAGAGCCCCAGGCCGCCTTCACCGAATGACGTGATGCCTGTCACTTTCGCTAAGAGTAAAATTCCACCATTGTTATTGTCGAACGTGAGTTTCTCGAGGTTTTGGTTCTTCGCCGCGGGCACCGTTATCTTGCATCCTGCGGGTCCTAAGATAAAGGCCGTGCTGTCGAGGCTAGCTAAACCGTGGGCAGTTATGTTGTACCGAAAGGGATCGACGGTTACGACTCCGAGGAAAGGGACTTCGCATTCTTCGTATTGGATGCCGACTAATATGGCTAATGATTGTAATGCGGGAGCTTTGTCTGGGGGGAGAAGTTTCAGCGCGCTACATTCAACGGTGCTCGCGATGGTTGTGAAAACGTTGATATTATCAGCGCTTGCTAACAGTAAATTTAAGGGGTGCGATAAAAACGTCGGTGAAGCCGACGCACTCGACACGGCCACTACGCTAAGCGCGCAGACCGCCACGAGCACGAGGCTCAGTTGTCTTGCAATTCGCATTTGATACTCCTTGAAATGTGGAGCACAATGCGTTTGAAGTCTCCGTCAGGTGAATCAATGTGGCGAGTGCGTCGATAAAGCACGTGTCTCCGCTATCGATGTGGGCAGCACTCGCCCCGGAGTCACAACGGCGCTTGGGTGAAACTCAATCACAATAATCCTTCCGTCGAGAGCGTCTCACGCATCGCAGTCGCTCCTGATTGATAGGTGCCCCATTTGCTGGAGCCTTGCAGTACCAACCAGCGCCGGACGCTTCTCGACGACGGTGTCCCTACTGTCGATGCCGGAGAGTTGCCTCTTCGCCGACTCGGAACAAGGAAGTTGTAACACACATACGAGAGAGATTGCAAGTCCCAAAGTGTGGACTGGTGACTATCTGTGGGGATGCGACTTTGCAAACTCCTGGGATATGCAGGGGTTTTAGTAGCTGGAAAAGAGATTCGGACTAGAGAAACAATTGCGACAAACTACGCGGCGCCAGGCGTGAAGCAGGTCGCCAGGCAGCGCACCCCATTTCCAGGCTCGAGCTCAATGACCCCGGGCGTGTGGCGGGGGTGCTCGATCAGCGGATACGCGCCCGGAGCCGCGAGTGCGATGGCCTCGCCGTTGACCCGCAGTACGCCGGACCCTTCGACGATCGCCCACACCCCGCCGGCCTCATACGGCCCCGAGTACGCGCCCTCGCGATCCTCGCTGGGCGCCGCCAGCCGCGCGCCAGGGGCATCCTCCGGCCGCACCGGCGCGAGCAGATCCATCTCGACCCCCAGCAGCTCCTGGATCGCAAGCTCGGTCTCCTCGTACGCGCCCTCGCCGTAGTGGTACTCGAACAGTCGCGCGCGGCCGTCGAAGAGGTAGCGCGCTGGCCACCCGGCGTTCTCGTACTCGTTCCAAAGCTCCAGCTCGCTGTCGATCAGCACCGGATACTCGATGCCCAGCCGCGCCACCGCGTTTCTCACCGCCTGCTCGTCGCGCGAGACGTCGAAGTCGGGACAGTGCACGCCGATCACGCGCAACCCCGCGTCGGCATAGCGCTCGTGCCACGCCCTCATGTAGGGGAGCGTGCGGATCGAGTTGGGGCGGCAGAAGTCCCAGAACTCCACCAGCATGGGGCGGCCGCGCTGGATGGTCGCCTGCGGTCCGCTCGCGTTCACCCACGGCAGCTTGGTGGGGAACAGCGGCGCCGCGATTCGGTCCGTGGGGGCGCGCATCTAGGGGAGGGCGGGGGCGGCGAGGTCAGTCATGCTGGGGCTTGTAGTGCCCTGGCCATTCCCGGTGCGGGATCCGGTTGATCGTCAGGATCTCGCCGAGTCGGCTCCATTGGTTCGCGCCCAGGCGCGCCAGGGGCCTGAGCTTCTCCGCGTCGGGGCGCCCGTCGGTGATCGCGTCCTCGGAGACCGCCGCGTGCACGACGCGACCGAACACCACCGTCGAGTCGCCGAAGGACAGCGTGTCGTGCAGCACGCACTCGAGCGCCACCGGCGACTCCGCCACGCGCGGTGGGCGCACGCGCAGGCTGGGCTCGCGACTCACGCCGATCGCCTCGAACTCGCTCACGTCCGGGGGAAAGTCCGTGCCCGACGCGTTGACCTGCTCAAACAGCCACTCCGGGGTCGAGCACACGACGAACTCGCCCGTCGCTTCGACGTTGTTGAGCGAGTCCTTGCGCCCCACCGACGTGACCTGCACCACCGGTGGGCTCGCGCACGCCACCGTGAAGAACGAGTGCGGCGCGAGGTTCTCGACGCCATCCGCCGACACGCTCGACACCCACGCGATCGGCCGCGGCAGGACGACGCTCGTCAGCAGCCCGTAGAAGGCGTGGCCAAGTTCGTTCGGGTCGAAGGAGGTGCGCATGCCTGTCACGTCCGAGCGGCGTGAGGGTCAAGCAGGGCAAGGACGCAGCGAGCGAAGTGTGCTCTGCACACGAGCGAGCGAGGACGCCGCCATGCGCAGGCCATCGCGCCGCTCAGCCGATGCTGCCGACCATCTCCAACTGTATGAGGCGGTTGAGCTCCACCGCGTACTCCATCGGCAGCTCCTTCGTGACGGGCTCGATGAAGCCGTTGACGATCATCGCCGCAGCCTCGTCCTCGGTGAAGCCGCGCGAGCCCATGTAGAAGAGCTGGTCGTCGGAGATGCGCCCCACGGTGGCCTCGTGCGCGACCGTCACGTGCGGGTTCTGGATCTGGATGTCCGGCCACGTGTCGGATTTCGATTCGCCGTCCATCATCAGCCCGTCGCACTGCACGCGCGCTTTGGAGCCGGCGGAGTTGTGGCCCATCTTGACCAGGCCGCGGTAGCCCATGATCCCGCCGTCCTTGGAGATCGACTTGGCGAGGATGTTCGACGTGGTGTTCGGCGCTAGGTGCACGACCTTCGCGCCGGTGTCCTTGTGCACGCCTTTGCCCGCTACGCCCACGTTCAGGTGGTCCGCGCGTGCGCCCTCGCCCATCAGGAACGAGCCGGGATAGAGCATCACGTACTTGGCGCCCATTGAGCCGCCGACCCACTCCACGGTGCCGTGCGCGTCGACCACGGCGCGCTTGGTGTTGAGGTTGTAGACGTCCTTGGACCAGTTCTGCACGGTCGTGTAGCGCGCCTTGGCGCCCTCGTGGACGAAGATCTCAACGACCGCGGAGTGCATCGAGTTGACGCTGTAGGTCTGGGCGGTGCAGCCCTCGATGTAGTTCACCTCCGAGCCCTCGTCGGCGACGATCAGCGTGTGCTCGAACGTGCCCTCGCCGGCGCCCTCCATGCGGAAGTAGGACTGCAGCGGCAGGTCGCACTTGACGCCCTTGGGGATGTAGCAGAACGCTCCGCCCGACCACACGGCTCCGTGCAGCGCGGAGAACTTGTTGTCCTGCGGCGGCACGCATTTGTTCATGAAGTATTTCTGCACCAGCTCGGGGTATTCGGTGATGGCGGTGTCCATCGAGCAGAACAGGATCCCCTGCTTGGCGTACTCCTCCTTCAGCCCCTCGTACACGGGCTCCTGGCGCCACACGCCGACGACGCCAGCGAGGTGCTCGCGCTCGGCCTGCGGGATGCCGAGGTCCTCGTAGGTCTGCTTCATCTCCTGCGGGACTTCGTCCCAGCTGTTGAAGCGCCCCGCCGTGGGCGGGGAGTAGAGGACCAGCTCGTCCAGGTTCAGGCCGCCGAGGTCGGGGCCCCACGTCGGGATCGGCTTGCGTTCGAAGATTTCCAGCGACTTGATGCGTTTCTCGGCCATCCAGTCGGGCTCGCCCTTGATCTTCGACAGCTCGCTCACGACCTCGCGCGAGATGCCCTGGCGAGCGCGCAGTTGGCCCTGCTCGTCCTCGACGATCGGGCTCGGTTTGGCGATCTTGGTGCGGTCAATCGTGGCCATGAAGCTCCTCGCTAGCGAATCCTGTGCTGGGCAGTAGGAATTGTATCGAGCCGGGCAACGCTCACCAGAGCGTGCCCTGAGAATCGAACGCGCGGATCGCTCGGTCGCGTGTGATCAGCGTCGCGCCGATCGAGCGCGCGGTGGCGTAGATCAAGCGATCCACGGGGTCGCCGGGGAAGCTCGCCGCATCGAGGAGCCCGGCCGCCACAGCTACCTGGGCGCTAGGGGAGAGCGGCTCGACGCGTGCATCGGCGAGCCCCTGGCCGACCCACGCGCTGATCTCGCGGTCGAGCGTGATGCGCCCTCGCGTGGCCAGCATCGCTACCTCCCACGCGCTCAACGTCGACACGCCGATGTTCGACGCTTGGCCGATGGCCTCAGTCCGAGGTGGGATTTGATCGATCGTCTGCGCCAGGGTCAGGATTGTTAGTGTCCTCGGAATGGGGAGCGTGGAGTTGCGTGAGCGGTTCTTCGGCGGAGGTGTCGTTGGCACTGTCGATCTGCCGCGCGCGCCGACCCTCAGCTGGAGTGAGCATCGGGCTCTGCTCGAGAGCGCAAGCGATCTGCGCCAGGTGAGAGGAGCTTTGGGGCGTCTCGGTCTGGACGTGGTGTCGATCGCGCGCGCGATCGACGGTCTGGAGGGGAACCTCGGACTGCGGCTCGACCAGCAAGCCGTGCTACTGGATCGGCAGGTACATCTCCTGGCGGATATCGCGCAATCGCTTCGCACTCCTGCGAGGGTTCGAGCAGCGGAGCGTCTGTCGAGCGTCGGGGAGCTTCTGCGCCGCAAGCGTTACGACCGTGCGCTGGCAGCCGCGGTGCAGGCCGTCGAGGACGATCCAAACAATCCGGCAGGGTTCATAGCTGCTGGCTGGGCGCACATCGGACTGGAGAACCTGGGAAGTGCTCGCACGATGTTCAGCGAGGCGGCTGAGGCCAGTGACGGCGATGCTCGCAGCACCAGGGTCCGCCAGGTCGCGCGCCTGACGCTCGCGCTCGACGGAGCGCAGGCGGCCCTCGATCGACTCAACCAAGACCCCGACTGCGCTCAGACGTCGATTGAGCGAGGGGCGGTTGCTTATGACCGATGCGTATATCTATCGCAGCTCGGAGACGAAGCGGCAGCTGTGGCCAGTCTCTCGGAGGCCGGCCGGGACGAGCCGAGCTTCCTGTTCGCCGCCCTGGCAGATCCGCTGCTCGTGTCCCATCGACGCGTCGTCGAGGAAGTATCCCGAGAACTCGACATTCGCCAAACCGCGTTGGATGAGCGGATTGCCGAGTGCGACGGTCTCGCCAGGCGGTTGGCTGGACGGGTCGCTCAGCTGGAAGACGCAGCACAGGGCATTCATGCATCCGGCAGGGACGAACGTCGCCGGGTGCTCGGCGAGCTTGCGGCGATCGCCCACCGCTGTGACGAGAGTCGGGAGGATCTGTCTGCTCGTGCTAGGAGCGTGCTCCAGGCGGAGCTTCTGTCGCCTGTCCTGTGCGAACTGCAAGACGCGCTGAGCCGGGCGGAAACGTTCGAGGCCGAGGTATTGGGCCGAGCATTACAGGCATCCGAGTTGGAACGCGCGGTTCTCAGCTTCGCCGATCGTGAAGATGCCTGGCCAAGGAAGCTGTCAGACGGAACTTGGGAGATCACCAAGAGCCGACGCTTTGGGAGCAGCACCGCTTGGCGGGCGTTCGTGGGTAGCGGCGGTGAGCCGATCATCGAGGCCGACGCCTCGTGACACACGACCCATACGCGATATTGGAAGTTGACGATACGGCGAGCGCCGGTGAGGTCAAGGCGGCCTATCGTCGGCTCGCGGCGCTGTTCCATCCGGATCGCAATCCGGGCTTTCAAGACGCGGCGAACCAGCGACTCACAGAAATCAACGAGGCCTACGAACACATCCTCGATTCGATGCGCCAGCGGCCCGGCGACGGCCCGCCGCGTCACTCCCAAGACGACGACGCGCGCGACGCCAAACGAGGTCGAGATCGCGCGCAGGCAGATCCCGCGGCCGCCGGCAGGGTGCACCGATCGCAGATCGGAGCCACGCTGTCGCGGCTCGGTTTCCTGTCCAGTAGCACCGATCCCCAGGACAATGCGGTTGTCGAGACCCTCGCTACATTCCTGCCTCACGGGTCCGACGTCTGCGTGTGTGTGACCTACCGTCAGCTCAACATCACGGGTGGAGACGATCGGTTTGAGACGCTCACGAAGTCTTTCCTGCGGGTGACTCCTGGCGCACAGTTTGGAGCATCTTTCGGGGGTCAGGCGACGGAAAGCTACAGAGACGTTCCTCTGATGAACCTCGCACTCTGCACCCGCGAGAGGTTGCTGTGGACGAGCTCGTATGCCGCATCGGCAGACGGCATCGTGGTGGAGGAGAGTGTGACTGCGCGCTGGATCCCCATGCGCCAGATTCTGGGAGCGAGGATATCCGGCTGGCGCAAGGGAGTCGTCGAGATCTGGGTGGAGGACGGGCCAACTCTCACGGTGCGCACGACGTCGCCCGAGGCCCAGGCGCTATACGCGCACGTCGAGGCTGCGGTTCATTAGCGCGAGAGGTCAGGGTCCTCACGCGGGCCACGCGTGATCGCCCGTCACCGCGCCGCGCACGACCTTCAAATTCAGCAGCGCGCACTTGCGCCGCGTCGCCGAGACGGGGATGCCGAGCAGCTCGATCATCCAGTCGGCGTCCAGCTCGCCGACCTCCTCCAGGGTCATGCCCTTGAGCTCCTCGGAGGCGATCGACGCGGAGGCCTGGGAGATGGCGCAGCCGTGGCCGTGGAAGCGGATGTCCTCGATGCGGCCGTCGTTGACGCGGATGTGCACGCCCAGCTCGTCGCCGCACAGGGGGTTGTGCTCGAGCGCCTCGAGGTCGTGCGGGTCGAGCTCGCCGAAGTTGTGCGGGCGCTTGTAGTGCTCGAGGATGTAGTCGCGGTACAGGTCGTCCATCGGTTCAGCCTCCGTCCGCCGCGTCGAGCGCGAACACCTCTCGCGCCGCGAGCAGCGCGCCCACGAGCGCGTCCACGTCGGAGCGCTCGTTGTACACGCCCACGCTCGCGCGCGCCGTGGCGCCCACGCCGAGGCAGCGCATGAGCGGCTGCGCGCAGTGGTGGCCCGCGCGGATGCACACGCCGTCACGGCTGCACAGCTCGGCGATGTCGTGCGGGTGGATGCCCTCCAAGGTGAACGACGCAAGGCCGCCGCGGTGCTCCGCCTCCGGCGGGCCCACGACCCGCAACCCCGGCACGGTGGCGAGACCGTCGAGCATGTACGCGGTCAGCGCGCGCTCGTGCTCGCGCACGCGCTCCATGCCCAGCGTTGACAAATAATCCACGGCCGCGGCAAGCCCAACGGCCTCCGCGACGGGCGGGGTGCCGGCTTCGAACTTCCACGGCAGCTCGTTCCACGTCGCGCCGTCGAAGTCCACCGACGCGATCATGTCGCCGCCCGTGAGGAACGGCTCCATCGCCTCCAGCAGCTCGCGGCGGCCGTGCAGCACGCCGATCCCCGTGGGGCCGAGCGCCTTGTGGCCCGTCCACGCGTAGAAGTCCGCGCCAACCTCGCCCACGTCGACGGGCATCTGCGGCACAGCCTGAGCGCCGTCCACGAGCGACACCGCGCCCGCGGCGCGCACGCGCGTGCACATCTCGCTCACGGGGTTGATCGTTCCGAGCACGTTCGACACGTGCGCGAACGCCACCAGCCGCACGTCCCCTCGCGCCAGCTCCGCATCCAACGCATCCAACGACAGCTCGCCGCGCTCGTCCACCTCCAGATATCGCAGCTGTGCGCCGCGCTCGCGGCACAGCACCTGCCACGGCACGAGGTTCGCGTGGTGCTCCATCTGCGTCACCAGCACCGCGTCGCCCGCGCCCACGTGCGCGCGACCCCACGCGTACGCGACGAGGTTGATCGCCTCGGTGACGTTCTTCGTGAAGATCGTCGTCGCGGTCTCCGCCCCGACGAACGCGGCGATCCGCTCGCGCGCCCCCTCGAACGCCGCGTCGGCCTCCTGTGCGAGCGGGTATACGCCACGGTGCACGTTCGCGTTGCGCGCCGCCAGGTGCTCGCTCATCGCGTCGATCACCGCGCGCGGCTTCTGCGACGTGGCGCCCGAGTCGAGGTAGATCAGCGGCGCGCCGCCGAAGGTCCGCTCGAAGATCGGGAAGTCACTGCGAACGCCGAGCGAAGCCCCGGAGGGGCTTTCCATAAAAACCCGCTCCTCAGCGACTTGCGGCATACGCCTCGATGTCCTCGCGCGCGGACGCGAGCTTCACCGCGACCTTCTCGCGCACGACCTGCTCCAAAGCCTCGTCCTGGAGCTCCGCGACGAGCGGCTCGAAGAAGCCCTCCACGATCACGCGCACCGCCGCCGCGCGATCCAACCCGCGGGTCTGCATGTAGTAGATCAGCCCCTCGTCCAGCTCGCCCACCGTTCCGCCGTGCGACGCGGACACGTCGTCCGCGGACACGAGCACGGAGGGGATCGCGTCGATGCGCGCCTTGGGGGAGAGCATCATTGAGTGGAACTGCAGGTAGGTGTGCGTCTGCTGCGCGCCCGGGTCGATCTGGATCAGCCCCTCGAAGCTCGCGCGGCTCTCGCCCGCGGCGGTGCCGCGCCAGTGCACGTCCCCGCCCGACGGCCCCGTCTCGTGCAGGTCCACCGCGAACACGTCCAGGTGCTCGTGCTCCTCGGCGAAGAACAGCCCGCGGAACGCCATGTCGCCGCCCGGCTCAGACACGGCGATCTCCAGGTGCTGGCGCACGAGGTGCCCGCCCAGCAGCGACGGCAGCCAGTGGCAGTAAGCGTCGCGGCCCACGCCGACGAAGCGCGTGGAGGCGTCGAACACCTCGCCGCTGCCCCAGTCCTGCACCTGCGCGAGGCGGCAGCGCGCGCCGTCCTGCAGATACAGCTCGAACGCGCCCGCGTGCAGCGCCTGGCCGGCGAAGTTCTCCGCGAGGTCGTACTCGTGCACGCGGAAGTCGCTGTTCTCCGCGCCCACCACGAGCGTGCGCCCGTACTGCGCCACGCCGGCCTGCTCGATCGCGTACACGATCTCGAACGGGTCCTCAACGACGACGCCCGCGGGCACGTGCAGGAACGCGCCGCCGCTCCAGAACGCGGCGTTGGCGGCCTCCAGCTTGTGGCGGTCGATGCGCAGGCGCTTGGAGAACCACTCGCCCACCAGCTCCGCGTGGTCGCGAAAGGCGTCCTGCAGAGAGCAGAGGATCACGCCGCGCTCGGCGAGCGCAGCGTCGAGCTCCACGTGCACGACCCGGTTGCCGTTCTGGATCAGCTGACCCGCGCGGGCGCGATCGGGGAGCGTGCGCGCGACCACGTCGGGGACGCCCGCCGATGACTCGGCGCCTGCCGCGCCGGTGCTGCCGGCCGCGGCCGCCTCGGCGGGGTCGAGCTTGACCGCGTCGACGTCGAGGCTCTGCAGGCTCGTGGTCCAGAACCCCGAACGCCGCCACACGGGCAGCTCCAGCACCTCGTACGCGGCGCGCGCCGCGGCGCGCAACTGCTCCAGCGTGCGTCCGTCGCCGTCGCCCGCACCGGCGAGCGCGTGGTAGAGGCTCGCCTCGCGGTGGCGTCCGGGCTTGACGGCCACCGTCTCAGGCGGCACCTGCGCCGACCTCCTGGCGGATCTGGTCATAGCCCTCGCGCTCGAGGCGCTCCACGAGCTCCACGCCGCCCTCGAGCACGATGCGCCCGTCCATGAGGATGTGCACGAACTGGGGCTTCACGTAATGGAGGATGCGCTGGTAGTGGGTGATGATGAGCGCGCCGAGGCCCTGCTCGTCGTGCAGCCGTTGCACGCCCTCCGCGACGGTGCGCAGCGCGTCGATGTCCAGACCCGAGTCGGTCTCGTCGAGGATCGCGATGTCGGGCTGCAGCATCGCCATCTGCAGGATCTCCGCGCGCTTCTTCTCGCCGCCTGAGAACCCGTCGTTGAGGTGGCGCGAGGTGAACGAGCGGTCCACGTCGAGCAGGTCGATGGCGTGCTGCAGCTGCGTGCGGAACTCCTTCACCTGGATCGGCTCATCGCGCTTGGCGTTGATGGCCATGCGCAGGAAGTTCGCCACCGACACGCCGGGGATCGACACGGGGTACTGGAACGCGAGGAACAGGCCCGCCTTCGCGCGGTCGTGCGGCTCGGCCTCGGTGATGTCCTCGCCTTTGAACGCGATCGTGCCCTGCGTGATCTCGTAGGAGGGGTGGCCGAGGAGGGTGTTGGCGAGCGTGGACTTGCCCGAGCCGTTGGGGCCCATCAGCGCGTGGATCTCGCCACGGTTGATCTCCAGGTCGACGCCGCGCAGGATCTCGCGGTCCTCGGTGCGCACGTGCAGGTCTTTGATCTCTAGGTCGGCCATGTTCTCCGTTCAGGCTCCGGTCGTGAGGGGTTCGATTTGCAGAGGGGGTGTGAGCGCCGCGGCGGCGGGGAAGGCGCTCGGCTTCCCCTTCGCGGCGGCGGACGAGGGCGCGGGAAGCAGGTCGGCGAGCGTTGTGCCGCGCAGGGTGTTGACGATCGAGCCGCGCACGCGCGTCCACAGGAGCTTCGTGGGGCACACGTGGTCCGGACTGGACTCGCGCGAGCACACGATCGAGCCGTCGGCGGCCTCGGAGATGCACTCGATCGGCGCGATCGAGCCCTCCAGCGCCTGCACGACCTCGGCCATGGTGATCTCGTCGGCGGGGCGCGCGAGCATGTAGCCGCCGCGCGAGCCGCGGCGCGAGTCCACGAGCCCGGCCTTGCGCAGACGCGCTACGAGGTGCTCCAGATACGCGAGCGGCAGGCCGTCGTGCGCGGCGATCTCCGCGAGCGGGATTGGATCCCCGCCAGCGCGCCGAGCAAGCTCGACCATCACGCGTACGCCGTACTCGGCCTTGGTTGAGAACATCATCGCCAGATCTCCTACCTGCGAGCTAGGGTATCAGTCGCTCAGCAGCTTCCCGATGTCGTGAGCGAGCGATTCGGGCGTGAGCTGTTCCAGCTGGTAGAGCACGCGCTCATCGCCGCGGCGGTCGATCAGCAGCACCGAGGCGTGGCGCGCGAAGGCGGCGCGGCCGGCGCTCGCTGGCGTGACGCGGTAGGCGCGCCACAGCTCGCGCAGCTGCGCAGGCGGACCGGTGAGGTAGTGCGCGCGGCCCGTGAGCGACACCTCCGCGAGGAAGCGCCCGACGCTCGCCGGCGTGTCCGTGCGTGGGTTGGCGCTGACGATCAGCACCTGCACGGGCTTTCGCAGTTCGTCCAGCGCGCCGCGGATCTGATCGGCGATCACCACGCACGCGCCGCCGCAGCGCGAGTGGAGGAACGTCAGCACGGTGACCTGGCCGCGGAGGTGATTTATGGATATGGAGCTGCCGTACTGGTCGGTGAGCGTGAAGTCGGGAGCCTGGATTCCAGCGGGCAGCGCCGCTCCGTCGAAGCCGCTCGCGGTGCCCGCTGGGCCGGTGTTCGTCGCGGTGGGCGACTGGCCGGAGGAGCCGTTGCCGAGGAGCACCGCGAGGATGAGCGCGATCAGCAGCGCCAGGGCGGACAGGGCGATCGTTGGGCGCGGGCGCATCGCCCGTCAGGGTATGGGAGGAAGGAGCGCTCGCCTTCAAAGCGCTGCCAGGGGGCGCTACACTTTTTGAAGTCCCCGAATCCCTACTGTGGTTTAGGAGTTTTCCTGATGAGCCCCTCCGGCGCGGAGCTTCTCCGCCAAGTCAAGAGTCAAATCGAAGAGGTAGACCCTTCCGAGGTGCGCGAGCTGATCGACGAGGGCGCGGTGATCGTGGACGTGCGCGAGACCGACGAGTTCGCCGCCGGACACCTCCCCGGCGCGAAGCACGTGCCGCGCAGCTACCTGGAGACGCGCATCGAGGGCGCCGTGCCCGACCGCTCCACGCAGGTGATCCTGTACTGCCAGTCTGGCAACCGCTCGGCGTGGGCCACGCGCACGCTCGTGGACGAGCTCGGCTACGAGCACGTGCGCTCGATGACGGGCGGCATCACGCTGTGGAAGGACCGCGGCTATGAGGTCGTGGTGCCGCGCGCGCTGAGCGCCGAGCAGCGCGACCGCTACTCGCGCCACGTGCTGATCCCTGAGATCGGCATCGAGGGCCAGCTGAAGCTGCTCGACGCGAAGGTGCTGCTGCTCGGCGCCGGTGGTCTGGGCTCGCCGACGGCGCTGTACCTGGCGGCGGCGGGCGTGGGCACGCTGGGAATCGTGGACGACGACGTGGTGGACCTGTCGAACCTGCAGCGCCAGGTGATCCACTCCACCCAGCGCGTGGGCATCCCCAAGGTGGACTCCGCGGAGGAGTCGATCCACGCGCTGAACCCGGACGTGAACGTGGTGAAGTACCAGACGCGCATCGACGCGTCGAACATCATGGAGATCATCGACGGCTACGACGTGATCGTGGACGGCGTGGACAACTTCCCCACGCGCTACCTGCTCAACGACGCGACCGTGAGGCTGAAGATCCCCGTGGTGTCCGCCTCCATCCTCGGCTTCGACGGTCAGCTGTCGGTGTTCAAACCGTACGACGGCCCGTGCTACCGCTGCCTGTTCCGCGAGCCGCCGCCGGCCGAGCTGGCGCCGTCCTGCGGCGCGAACGGCGTGCTGGGCGTGCTGCCGGGCACGATGGGGCTGCTGCAGGCCACCGAGGTGGTGAAGCTGATCCTCGACGTGGGCGAGCCGGCGATCGGGCGGCTGCTGCTGTACGACGCGCTGGGCGCGACGCTCACGGAGGTGAAAGTCCACCGCGACCCCGAGTGCCCGATCTGCTCGCGCGAGCCGGACGAGATCTCCGACGAGGAGATGGGCGTGTTCCCTGACTACGAGGCCTTTTGCGCCGCAGCAGGGTAGTCTGCGCGTCCGAGATGGCCACGATCAAGATTCCCCCAGTGCTGCGCGCTTCGGTGGGCGGCGAGAAGCAGGTTGACGCGAGCGGCGCGAACGTCGGCGAGGTGCTGCGCGCCCTGGCCACGAGCCACCCCGCGACGGAGACCCAGCTGTTCGGCGCGGACGGCGCGCTGAACCGTTACGTGAACGTGTACCTGAACGACGAGGACGTGCGCGTGCTCGACGGCCTCGACACGGCGGTCGGCGAGTCCGACACGCTCGTGATTCTCCCGGCCATGGCCGGGGGCATGTTCTAACTACTGGGCTTCCGCCGCGCGCCGTTCTACGCTTCGCGTCCAGGTTCCCCGCTGGGACCTAACTGTTTGCCTTTACGCGGACGAATGGGGATGCGATCTATGAGAACACGTGTTTCACTCTGCGCGCTACTGACGGCGCTCGCCCTGGCGGCGCTGCCCGCGTCCGCATTCGCGTCCGCCCACGGCCCGAGGTACTCCTTGAAGGTCGACGAGGGCGTGACGACGCTGCCCGAATACGAACACCCCAACTGGGTCAGCGTCGGGATCGAAAACTCGAAAGCGGAAGTCTTCTTGGAGGTCGTGCACGGCGGACTCGTGGCCGGTCAGGACTCGGGCAAAAACGGAGAAGGAGCGTGGGTCTCGCCGGGGCCGCAGGTGGGTGATGAAGTGGTGTTCGAATCTCCCCGAGGCACCGTGATCGCGAAGTTCGTCTACGACGGACTGCCGGCGCTCGATCCAACGGTTTGCGCGGGCTCGACGAACTTCTCGGGCGCGAACAGCCCGGGCGACGTTGTCGAAGGCTTCTACGTCAAGAACGTGCTCGAAACCCCGTACCACCAGTCCACGAGACCGGTCCAAAAGGCGTTTGGCGAAGCGCAGGTCAAAACCCTGTCCGGCACCACGTTCGGCGGCAACTTCCTCAAGCCGCTGGAACCCGGCGAGAACGTGGGCGCCATCGAGTCGCTCAAAACTGCGCTCGCCGGCGAAGCGACCTACACGTACACGAGCGAATACGAGCGCCCCGTGGGCGCGTGTCCCGCTGCGCCCGCGCCGCCCCCGCCTCCGCCCCCGCTCCAGGGCGTGGTCGTGAAGCTCATCTACACCACGATCCACAAGCTGCTGAAGCTCGGCCTGAGCGACGTCGTGAGCATCAACCAGCCCGGGACCGTCACGCAGGACCTCTACCTGCAGGGCGGCTCGCTGCCAGCGCTCGCCGCATCCGCCAAGCACAAGCACAAGCGCCACGCGAAGCCCGCGCTGCTGCTCGCGCGCGGCACGGTCACGGCGACTGCCGCGGGAGACGTGACGGTGCACCTGAAGCTGACCAAGCGCGGACGTGCCAGGCTCAAAGGCGCCAGGCACGTGAAGGCGACATTGATCACAACGCTGCGCACCCCCGGTGGACAGACCCTGAGCCTGGGACGTCGCACCGTGTCGCTGCACCGCTAGGAGCCGGACGATCGCGCGCCACGTGTTGGGGCTCGCGCTGAGCGCGGCGCTGTGGCTCACTCCTCCACCGGTGCTGCCAGCCCCGTCGCGCACCGGTCCCGAAGGGCCGCCGCAGCCCTATGGCGCGACACCGCGGCTCGGCATCGCGCCTTCAGCCACGCCCGGCGCGTTGCTGCGCGCGCAGAACCGCGCGCTGCTCGACGGTCCGTTCCCAGAAGGGGGCATGGCGCGAGGAGTGTCAGACGGGACGCTGCTGTTGAGCAGGGATCTGGGCGTGCGGGAGTTCGCGGCCGAACGCATCCGAGACGCGGGCGCGACCCTGGTGCGCATCCCCGTCGACTGGCGCGAATCGGTCGTCGCCGCTCCGCCAATGGGGTGGAACGCGCGCGACCCCGCGAGCCCGGCGTATCACTTCGCGCTCGTCGACGCGGCGGTGATCAGCGCGGAGTACGCGGGTCTGCGCCCGCTGCTGGTGGTCTCCCACGCGCCCGCGTTCGCCGAGGCGCCCGCGCGCTGGCGGTATGCCTACCCCGGCAGTTGGGCGCCTGATCCCGCGGCGCTGGAAGCGTTCGCGGCGGCGCTTGCGAGTCGCTACGACGGCACGTTCCCCGACGCGTCCGCGCCCGGCGGGGCGCTTCCGCGCGTGAGCTTCCTGCAGGCGTGGAACGAGCCGAACCTGGCGCGCTACCTGGAGCCGCAGTGGGTTGCGCGTGAGGGGCGCTGGAGCGCGTTCTCGCCGCCGCTGTACCGGCAGATGCTGAACGCGTTCTACGCGGGCGTGAAGTCGGTCCAGCCGCGCGACGTGGTGGTCGCGGCGGGCGTGGCGCCCAACGGCGACCGCGCGGGCGAAGGGAGGATGGCGCCGATCGAATTCCTGCGAGGGATGTTGTGCCTGACCACTGGGCGCGGCGGTCGCGCGATCCGCTCGGCGGGCTGTGCCGACCCGCCGCACTTCGACGTGCTCGCCTACCACCCCCTGTCGATCCACAACCCCGACCGGCCGGCCGTGTCCTCGCTGGACGTGTCGATCGCGGACGCCGCCAAGGTCACGCGGCTGCTGGCGCAGGCGCGGCGGCTGCGCACGGCGCTGCCCGCGACGCGCAAGCCGGTGTGGGCGACGGAGCTGAACTGGGAAAGCGCGCCGCAGGCGCCGGGCGGGGTGGCGCCCGAGTTGCAGGCGCGGTGGGTTTCGCGTGCGCTGCACCGCCTGTGGGTCGCGGGCGTCGGGCTCGTGACGTGGCAGTTCCTGATCGACCCGTTTCCGGGGGTGCGCGTCAGCTCCCCCAGCGGTGGGATCGTGGAATACCCGCGGCCCGCGGGGCTCTACAGCGCGGGTGTGGGCGGGAACGTCGCGAGCGCGACGCCGAAGGAGTTCCTGCGCGGCTTCGCGCTGCCGTTCGACCCACTGCGGGTGGATCGTCGCCGGGTGCGCGTGTGGGCGCTGCTGAGGCAGGCGCATCAGATGGCGTCGCTGCAGCGGCTCTCACGCGACGGCACGTGGCGCACGGTCGCGAGCCTGCGCTCAGATTTCCACGGCGTTCTCAACAAGCTGGTCGCGATACGTGGGGCGGTGTGGCTGCGGATGACCAGCTGGGAACGGGTGAGCGCACCGGTGAACGTTCCGTCGCGACGACAGGCGGGATGAGACGCTCAGCGCTGCCGCCCGCGCGCTTCCCACGCATACGTCATCGCGATCCGCTGCTCGATGGTGGGGTGGTTCGCATAGAGGACATAGGACCACGCGGGCGGGTCTGGGTCGTCGAGGCTGCTCGTTGCGAGCTTGACGAACAGCGCTCGCGCGACCGCGGGTTCGCGGGTGGCCTGCAGCGCTGACCAGTCCGCCTCTGCCTCGTCGCGGCGGGAGACGACGTTCAGCAGCGGCGAGGCGAGCAGGTGCAGCGCTACGAGCACGAACAGCGCGACGGGCACGTTCTCGGGGCTCGCCAGGCCGCCGCGCCTGCGCGTGACGCGGGCGATGAGCGCCGCGGCGGGTATGAGGAACAGCGCCAGCCAGCCGATGCCCTTGAGGATGTGATGGTGCGCGAGGTGCCCGAGCTCGTGGCCCACCACCATGCGGACCTCGGCTCTGCTGAAGCGGTGGTCGAGCAGGGTGTCCCACAGGATCACGGTGCGCGTGGCGCCCAGGCCGGTGGACTCGGCGTTGGGGGCGGTGGTGAAGCGGTGCACGTCCTGCACGCGCACCCGCGCGCCGCGCACCCGCTCGCTGCGCTCGAGCGCGTGCGTCTGGGCGAGCAGCTGGGGGTTGTGCAGCGGGTGCGTGTTGGGGATCAGGTACGGCCCGACGAACGTGTAGAGCAGCGCGAGCGCGGCGAGCGCGGGCGCCGCGAGCGCCCACCACCAGCGTTTGGCGACGCCGGCGATGCCCATGACGACGACGAGCGCGAGCGAGATGAAGACGAACTTGCCGCCGAGTGAGAGAAAGCTGTCGACGGCGGAGGAGACGTAGCCCTGATGGGAGACGTGGTAGCGGCGCTGCCACCACAGCGCCACGAGGCCAAACGGCAGCTCGGCGAGCCACACGAACGCGAAGCCGAGCATCCCCAGCAGCATGCCCGTGCCGATGCGTCCCGCGGCGGACTCGCGCGCGAACCTGTGCCCGCGCCAGCCGTACAGGGCGAGCACCACGAGGACGGTCACGTCCGCGAGCACCGCCTCGACGTCGAGGAAGCGCGCGTAGTTGGCGCTGCGATGCAGGAACCGGGCGCTGAAGAACTGGGTGGGCGAGACGTGCGGGAGATGCAGGGACGCGGGCACCGTGGAGGGCAGCAGCGCGTGCGCGCCCGCGGCCCACAGCGCCGCGCCGGCGCCGAGCGCGATCAGCCGGCGAAGGGGGTTTCGATGCAAGGGCCGCTGTAGGGGTAGGCGCCGGTCACGGCGATCAGATAGCCCCAGGTCTGGGCCGAGTAGCGAAGCGACAGCGCGCCCGCGTTGCGCAGGCCGAGTGGCATCCTGCCCGTGGCGAGCGCCGCGAACCAGCCGAGGATCGCGACGACGAGCAGCAGCGAGCCGTACGCGCTCGCGAGCAGCAGCGCTGGGAGGGCGAGCGGACCGCGGGCGAGCACGCTCCAGCGGTTCTGGCGTTCGCGCTCGGAGGCGCGCAGTTCGATCGGGTAGCTGTCCTTCGCGCCGGTGAAGCCGGGGAAGGGGTTGGCGATCAGGTAGAGGAACGCGTTGACGTGGAGCTGGTAGCGAATGTAGGCGAGCAGGAAGCGACGCAGGCCCTTGGCGGGAGTGCCGGTGATGAGGGTCCAGAGCCAGTTCAGGATCGCCGCGATCAACGCGAGGACACCCCACAGCGTGAGCCACACGAGATGGGGGGCGCCGAGCGGGAGGCGGAAGAACACGGTGAGGCGGCTGCGGCGTGGTTGATCTGAGATCTGCACCCGCAACGGGTCCGAGCGGGTGGGCAGGACTCCGATCGTTGTGAGCGGGTCGCTGGAGGGGTAGCGATCGGTCAACAGGAGGACGTAGCCCCAGAACTGGGCGCCGTATGAGAGCGCGTAGGCGGCGAGGTCGCGCAGGCCGCGAGGCATGCGCCCGCGAATGACGGCGACGAACCAGCCGAGGAACGCTGCGACGGTGAGCAGGCCGGCGCTGCTGAGGCGCCCCGCGGCGGAGGCGGCGCTCGCGCCAGAGCCGACGAGCGCTGTCATGAGCAGCGCGGCCGGTATCGCGAGGATGAGCCGAAACGCGACGCTCCAGCGGTTCTGGTCGGCGGGCGGGTCGATCTGGACGTCGATCGCGTAGCCGGGTCTGCCATCGAAGCTGGGGAGCGGCTCGGCGGCGAGGTTGAAGTACGCGTACACGTGCGTGGCGTATCTGACGTAGCGCGCGAGGAAGGCGTGGAGAGTGTTGGGGGTGCGCCCGAGCACGAGCGTGCTCACCCAGGCGGCGAACGCGACGAAGATCGTCGCGACGCTCCAGATCGCGAGCCACAGCAGCAGCGGTAGGGCGAACCACGCGCGAAAGAACGCGCTGCCGTGGCCGCGGCGCAGGTCGTCGGCGATGGTGAGTCGGATTGGATGGCGCATCGCGTCTATTCGTATTGCGAGCGCCGGACGCGACCGTCGTGGTCGACTCGCACGTGAGTGCTCGCGCGCTAGGTTGAGGCCCGCGACCCTCACGCACCAACTTTCCCCATACGATCCCCGCCGATGCAGCCACTGACCTCGGCGCGGGAAGATCCGGCCCTCCCCGCGCTTGCGGTCGATCCGTGGGAGTCGCTGGCGCGCGAGCTGGACGCGATCGGCGACGCGGTGCGCGCGGACCTGGGGGAGAGGGACCGCGCGTACATCACGCGGGTGATCGCGACTCAGCGCCACCTCGAGGTCGCGGGACGCGCGCTGCTGCTGGGAGCGCGCTTCGCTCCGGCGGCCGTACTCGGCACGGTTGTGCTGGCGCTGGCGAAGATCTTGGAGAACATGGAGATCGGCCACAACGTGATGCACGGCCAATGGGACTGGATGCAGGACCCGGACATCAACTCGGCGTCGTGGGAGTGGGATGCGGCGTCGACGGCGGAGTCGTGGAAGTACGCGCACAACTTCCAGCACCACTTCTACACGAACGTCCTCGGTCGCGACCGCGACCTGGGCTACTCGGCGATGCGCGTCGAGTCCGAGCAGGCGTGGCACCCGGTTTACCTCGCCCAGCCGCTGTACTTCTTCCTGATGGCGCTGGTGTTCGAGTGGGGCATCGCGCTTTACGACCTCGAGCTGGACGCGGTGCGCAGGGGCGAGAAGTCGCGATCGAAGGCGCGCGGCGAGGTGCTCGCGCTGTTGCGCAAGGCGCGTGGGCAGGTGCTCAAGGACTACGCGTTGTTTCCGGCGCTCGCGGGTCGCAGGGGGGCGCGCAGGGCGCTGGTTGGAAACGTGGCAGCGAACGTGATCCGCAACGTGTGGGTGCACACGATCGTCTTCTGCGGGCACATTCCAGATGGCGCGGAAACGTTCACCGAGGAGCAGTGTCTGGGCGAGACGCGCGGCGGCTGGTATCGGCGTCAGCTGCTCGGCTCGTGCAACCTGGAGGGCAATCGGCTGTTTCACCTGCTGAGCGGCAACCTGTCGTTTCAGATCGAGCACCACCTGTTCCCCGACGTGCCGAGCAACCGCTACGCGGAGATCGCGCCGAAAGTGAGGGCGGTGTGCGAACGCCACGGTCTGCCGTACAACAGCGGCCGCCTGGGGCGTCAATACCGCTCGGTCTACAGGCAGGTCCTCAGGCGCGCGTTCCCCGGATAGGGTGAGCCGATGAGCCATCCCAACGACGAGCTGATCCAGCGCTTCTACGCGGCCTTCGCCAAGCGCGACGGTGATCAGATGGCCGCTTGCTACGCGCCGGACGCGCACTTCTCAGACCCGGTGTTCCCCGATCTGCGCGGTGGCGAGCCGGGCGCGATGTGGCGGATGCTGACGGGCCGCGCGGCGGATCTCGAGGTGAAGCTGCTCGAGCACGAGGCCGACGATGAGCGCGGCAGCGCGCACTGGCTGGCGGACTACACCTTCTCGACGACGGGCCGCAAAGTCCACAACGACGTGCGCGCGCAATTCCGCTTCAAGGACGGCCTGATCGCCGAGCATCGCGACGCCTTCTCCTTCTACGCGTGGTCGCGCCAGGCGCTGGGGCCGGCCGGCCTGGCCTTGGGCTGGACGCCCCTGATCCACGGCAAGGTCAAGCGCCAAGCGCGCGCCGGCCTGGACGAGTTCCTCGCGCGTGGCCGAGGCTAGCGATTGGGCTGACCGAGAACCGTCTCGATCAATCCGCGCATCGGCGCATTGTCACCTTGGAGGCTGTGCTGTGAAGCGAACACGAGCGTCTTGGGATCCAGATGCTCCCAGGCAAGGGTGTGGCCGGCATCCTCAGCGAGCTGACCTAGACCCTATGGCGTAGGTCGCCCTGTTGGGGTGACTGTCGGAGGTAGGCCGGACACTCCTCGCGGGGGTTTGTCTGGCCGGAGAACGGCTCCGGCTGACCCCAATTCAATGAGGAGGTCCGGCCATGACCGGAATGGTGACTTATGTGGGGCTTGATGTCCATGCCCGCTCGACGCATGCTGCAGCGATTGATGTCTCCACGGGTGAGGTGTTGCGTGCGCGGTTCGGGCCGGGCGTCGAGGAGCCAGTCGCGTGGCTCCAGGCTTTGCCGGGCCCGGTGCGTGCTTGCTATGAGGCTGGGCCGACCGGGTTCGGGCTTTATCGCGCCGCGAGCGTGGCCGGAGTGGAGGTTGAGGTGATCGCTCCGGGCAAGACACCGCGGGGCCCCTCGGACAGGGTGAAGACGGACCGCAAGGACGCGGAGCTGTTGGCGCGTCTGTTGCTAGCGGGCTCGCTAACCACGGTCGTGGTCCCGCCCGTCGAGGTGGAGGCCGCCCGCGAGCTGATGCGCGCCCACGATGCGTGCCGGCGGGATCTGATGACGGCTCGTCACCGGGTCTCGAAGATGCTGTTGCGCCATGGCCAGGTCTACCCAGAGTCCTCGACCTGGACTGTGGCTCACCGACGCTGGCTCGCGGCTCAGCAGTTCGATGAGACAGCCTCAGAGCTGGTATTCGCCGATCTCGTCGCGGCAGCCGACGGGCTGACTGCTCGCAAGAGCGCGATCGCGGAGCGACTCTCGCGCCTGGCAGAAGACGAGCAGTGGTGGCCGACCGTTGCGAGGCTCCGCTGTTTCCGGGGCGTTGACACACTGACCGCGTTCGCGCTTCACCTCGAGCTCGGCGGGGACTGGCAGCGCTTTCAGCGGGCCAACGCGCTGAGCGCGTGGCTCGGGCTGACCCCATCACTTCACCAGTCCGGCGAGTCATCCCATCAAGGTTCGATCACGAAGACGGGCTCAGCACTCGCGCGGCGGCTGCTCGTCGAGTCGGCCTGGCACTACGGACGCGCCCCACGGATCGGGGTGACCCTCGAAAACCGACAGCAAGGCCAGCCCGACCACGTCCTGCAAATCGCTAACCGTGCCCAGCACCGGCTGCACAGGGTTCACCACCGCATGCGCGCCCGCGGCAAGGCACACAACGTGATCGTCGTCGCGTGCGCACGCGAGCTCGCTTGCTTTCTCTGGGCAGCAGCCACAGCCGACTAACCCCAGCCGACAGCCCCACGGTCGGGAGGCCGGGGCGCCGGGCCATCAGCAGCCGGCACGCGCGATTTTTCTATGGGCAGCACCCCAACCGGAGTGCCACGCCCGTTCCTAGACAGCGCACGCTGGCAGCACGAAACCGGGCCCTGGGGTACCCAACCCCCGCATCATCAGACTGGCAACGCCGACACCGAGCCCGGCGCCCCGGCCTCCCGACCACCACCACCCGCCCACCAACCAGGCACGATCACCCCTGCCCACTTGACAAACACCACGACATATCAGAAAGGCGCGCTGCGCGCGCCCGTTGCCCTCGCGAAAAGGGTGAACGGCGTTGATCTCGGCGTAGTAGTGGACGAGACGATCGGCGAATTGGTCGCTTGACAGGCCGACGAGGTGTTTCTCCTCGGCAAGCTGGCGGAGCGTCTCGGCAGCGTAGTTCTCAATGTGCCCGGGCAGCGCGAACATGCTGCCTGGCTTTGCAAGTGGAACGCTGCGCAGCTCCCCCGCCCATGGATAGATGTCCTGGAATATGAAGCGATGAAACCCCTGGAGATGCGCGAGTCATAAGCGCCGTCAAGTCTCTGCGCTGAGAGCTGTGCGAGCCGCAGTGTGCTCGCCTGTGCCTCATATCGCTCGAGCGTGCTTGCATCCCGCACCCCGGCGAGGTTTCGCAGCACTGCTGTTCCCGGGTAGACGTATGGGTCAGCCACTCTCGAGCGTAGGCGTGTGTTAGAGGCGTGCGACTGTGGGTGGGTGTGGCCCGAGAAGATGCGCCACGGATTCACCAGCCGCGATGCGCTGTGCGGCTTCGCCAAGTTGCTCGGTCTCGATTGCATGGTCCACCCAGCGGTCGAGGAGCTCAACGACCGTCGCTCCTGGCTCAAGACCCTCAGCCCTTACAGAGCCGATCGCATCGGCAGCTATGTGCACACGAGATTCCATACGTTGTCTACCTCAGGATATCCGGGCGCTGACGACTACGCCGCTGCTGCACTGGGAGTTGCCTCCGCGCCAGCGGCCTCAGATCCCATCCCCGCCGGCGGGATCTGGCTCATGGCGTGCTCGGCGAGCGCGGTGATCGTCAGGGAGGGGTTGACGCCGACGTTGGCGGGGATGGCGGAGCCGTCGCAGACGAGCAGGTTCTGGTAGCCGAAGACGTGCTGGTCGGCGTCGACGACGCCCTGGCTGGGGTCGGGGGCGATGACTGCGCCGCCGAGGATGTGCGCGGTGGTGGGGATGTTGAACAGCGCCTCGGTGACGGAGCTCTGGGCGATGCCGCCGGTGCGCTTGGCGAACCATTCGGCGGCCTTGTTTGCGACGGGGATGAACGTGGGATTGGGGCGCTCGGGGTCCTGCTCGGTAGAGAGCCAGAAGGAGCCGAACGGCCCTTTGCGGGGGCGCAGCGCGATGGCGTTGTCGAGCGTCTGCATGACGAGCAGGATGATGGTGCGCCGCGACCAGTGTTTGGCGAACAGCACCTTCGCGAGGCGCCCGGGGTGTGTGACGAGCTGCACGAGCAGCTTGAGCGGCCGCGTGACGCGCGTGCCGTCGCCGACGAGCAGCGTGTAGAGCAGGCGCATGGAGTCGCCGTCGTCGCCGTAGGTGACGGTCTCGATGTGCGTGTGCGCGTCGGGGTAGATGGAGGAGGTGATGGCGACGCGCTTGACGAGGTCGTCCTTGTAGTCCTCGGGCACGGTGACGGTGAGGATCGACTCGGAGTTCGTGCGCACGAGCTCGCCGAGACGCGTTGAGATGCGCGGCAGCGACCCTTCGAGGCGACATTTCTGCAGCAGCCTGTTGGTGCCGAGTGGGCCGGCGGAGACGACGACGCCGCGCGCGCGGTGGAGCTGGCGTTCCTTGCGCAGCCAGGCGCCCGAGCGCACGCTTTCGATCTCGTAGCCGTCGCTGCCGTCGGCTGCGCCGAGCGGGCGGATGTCCACGACGGTGCGTTCGGGCATCACGCGCGCGCCGCGCTTCTCGGCGAAGTAGAGGTAGTTCTTGACGAGCGTGTTCTTGGCGCCGTGCTGGCAGCCGACCATGCAGCGCCCGCACAGGTGGCAGCCGGTTCTGTCGGGTCCCTCGCCGCCGAAGAACGGGTCGGCGACGGTTTTGCCGGGCTCGCCGAAGTAGATGCCCACGGGGGTGCGTTTGTAGGTGTCATCGACGCCGAGCTCCTGGCCGAGCTCGCGCAGGAGCTGGTCGGCGGGGTCCTCGTGCGGGTTTTCGACCACGCCGAGCATGCGCTGCGCCTCGGCGTAGTGGGGGGCGAGCGCGCTCTCCCAGTCCTGCATGCTCGCCCATTGGCGGTCTTCGAAGAACGGCTTGGGCGGCACGTAGAGGGTGTTGGCGTAGCCGAGGCTGCCGCCGCCGACGCCGCAGCCGGAGACGACGGAGACGTCCTTGAACGTGGTCAGGCGGAAGATGCCCTTCATGCCCAGGCGTGGGTTCCAGAAGTAGCGCCGCAGGTCGGAGGTGGAGCTGGCGAACTCATCGTCGGCGAAGCGCCGGCCGCACTCGAGCACGCCCACGGAGTAGCCCTTCTCGGACAGCCGCAGCGCGGAGACGCTGCCGCCGAAGCCCGAACCTACGATCAGCCAGTCGAAGTCGAATCGGTCGTTTGCTGCGGCCATGCGTTCCACGCCCCTCGATCGCGGTTTCAGAGGGGGATCTTAGTGGTTGCTTGGCGGCCCAGCCAGAGCCCTTTCGATGCCTCGGCCAGACCTCGCTATATTCCGTGAAGTAATGGCGGTAGAGCGGCTCAGGAACCGGCCTTGCGGGGGCCGCTATGGGGACATCGTCCAGGCGATCGGCAACACGCCGCTGGTGGAGCTGCCGAACCTGTCGCCGAAGCCCGGCGTGCACATCTGGGCGAAGCTGGAGTCGCACAACCCGACGGGCTCGGTGAAGGACCGGGTGGCTCGCGCGCTGATCGAAGACGCGGAGGAGAAGGGCGCTCTCAGCCCGGGCCGGACGATCCTGGAACCCACATCTGGAAACACGGGCATCTCGCTGGCGCTGATCTGCAAACTGCGGGGCTACCGGCTGAAGGTGGTGATGCCGGAGAACGTGACTCCCGAGCGCACCCAGCTGCTGCAGATGTACGGCGCGGAGATCGTGTACTCGCCGGGCGACCAGGGATCGAACGGCGCGGTGGCGATGTCGCTGGAGATGGCCGCGGAAGACCCCTCGTGCTACATGCCCTACCAGTACGGCAACCCGGCGAACCCGGCTGCGCATTACAACGGCACGGCGCTGGAGATCCTCGAAGAGCTCGACGAGGTGGCGGCGTTCGTGGCGGGCCTGGGCACGGGCGGCACGTTGATGGGCAACGGTCGCCGGTTGAAGGAGACGCTGGGCGACGCGGTGAAGATCGTGGCGGCGGAGCCGATGCAGGGCGAGCCGGTGCAGGGTCTGCGCTCGCTGGACGACGGCTTCATCCCGCCGATCATCGACATCTCCCTGTTGGACCGCAAGATCTTCGTGACGAACCGCGACGCGATCGTGTGGACGCGCAAGCTGCTGGACGAGGAGGGCGTGTTCGCGGGGGTCTCGAGCGGCGCGATCGCGAGCATCGCGGTGCGGATCGCGAACGAGCTGGACGAGGGCAACGTGGTGTTCGTGGTTGCGGACGACGGCTGGAAGTACCTGTCGAGCGGCATCTACACGCTGCCGGTGGACGAGATCGAGAACCTCGAGTCGACCGTCTGGTGGTAACGGCTCGGCCTCATCGGCGCTCGCGCGCGCTGTAGCGATGGTCATCGCGGCGACCCTGCTGGAGGACATCGTTGCGCACGCGCGCGAGGAGTACGACGCGGAGTGCTGCGGCATGGTGGCGTACTCGGACGGCGACGGCGACGGCGGCGCGCCCCGCGCGACGCGCGTCCACCGTGCGCGCAACGTGCACGCGGGCCGCAAGGACGCGGGCGGCAAAGACGCGGGGCGCAAGCGCTTTGAGATCGATGGCAAGGAGCTGCTGCGCACGCTGGGCGAGTTCGAGGGCGAGGGCTGGGAGCTGGGCGCGATCTACCACTCCCACACGCACACGCCGCCGTACCCGTCGCAGACGGACATCAACTTCGCCGCCAACTGGCCGGGCTTGGAGTGGGTTATCGTGGGTCTGGCGAGCGAGGAGCCGGAGGTGCGCTGCTACATGATCGAGGGGGCGGAGGTGCGCGAGGTTGCGCTCGAGGTGCGCTGATGGTGGATGGCGAGCCGCTGAGGTGCCCCAGCTGTGAGCGGGAGCATCCGCAGAGCGAGCGCTTCTGCGAGGCGTGCGGCATGCCGCTCGTGGTGGCGGGCGCCGGCGCGGAGGCGGCGGCGGTGAGCGAGCGGCGCGAGACGGCGCGCAAGATCAACCCGCAGTACACGGAGGGCAAGCTGGTGAAGGTGGGGCGCGGCGGCAGTCAGCCGGAGGCGGAATTCATCGCGGGGCTGCTGCTGGAGGAGGGTATCCCGAGCATGCTGGTCCGCTCGGGCGGTGCTGACGTGCCGGACTTCATGGCGGCGGGCCCGCGCGACATCATGGTGCCGGAATCGGGTGCGCAGGCGGCGCGCGAAGCGCTGGCGTTCAAGGACGACGCTCCGTAGAGCACACCCCGAGGGGCGACGGTCGTCTAGACGAGGACGGGCTGCTTGCTGCTGCTGCTGGCCGGCACGGCGGCTTCGCCGGTGATGGAGCGGATCTCTTCTGAGGCGCGCTCGAACTCGGCGTCGGAGAGCACGGGGGTGCCCTCGAAGGGGAGTTCGCGCTGCAGCTCGATCCAGGCGTTGGGGCCGATGTAGTCGTCCTTGACCTTGACGGTGACGGGACGGGGGATGCGGTAGGTGCGCAGCAGCAGCACGTGCAGCGGTTGGCGTCCGCGCCAGCCGAGGCGCTTTTCGGCGTAGTCGGGCGTCCACACGTAGAAGGGGGAGAGCGCGTCGACGCAGCGGGGGTCGACGATGGTGAAGTGGTCGGTGACTTCGGCCCACGCGCGGATGCGCACGCGGTCGGGCTGCTGGAGGGGGACGCCGGAGACGAAGCTGTTGAGCGGCGGCTCGCCGTCGCTCCACACGCCCTCCTCGAGCGCGCGGCGCAGCTCGGGCTGGTGGGACTCGCGGACGAGGTCGCCGGGCTGGTGGTCGAACGTGGGGTAGAGGAAGAAGCGCTCGTGGGCGAGCGTGAAGGGCTTGTCCGCCTGCTGCGGGAGGCCCTTGCGGAGTGTTATGAGCTGCTCACCTTCCGCTAGGGCGCGGACGGTGACGGCCCATTCTTTGAAAGCAATTGGCATGAAAGTAAGACGAGACGAGATGAGAGGGAAACAAACGCTGAAATCTGGGCGCGCCCCCGTGAGGGAGCAGTCACCGATGCGTTAACGATACGAAACATCAGCGTAAATCCCAAATCCCCTGCAAATGAGGGGTTTTTTTGGCCGTGTGGCCAGTTTGGGGGTTGTTATGAGGCGCTCAGAGGCGCCGTCCGGCGAGCCCCTCGACGGCCTCGATGATGGCGGCGTAGTCGCGCTGGCCATGGCCGCGTGCAATGGTTGCCGTGAGGAGGTCCTGCGCGTGCGCGGCTGAGGGAAACGGCACTTCGACGTTCTGTGCCTCCTGTAGACATAGCCGTACGTCCTTGAGCATGTGCGCCGCCTTGAACAGGGTGGTGTAGTCGTGCTCTCGCATGGGGCGGGACTTCATGTCGAGCTGCAGCGACGCGCCGGAGCCGGCTGAGACGACCTGCACGAGCGCGTCGAGGTCGATGCCGGTGGCCTTGGCGAGCAGCAGCGCCTCGGCGACGGCGGCGGCGTTGGCGGCGCCGAGGGTGTTGTTGATGAGCTTGAGCATCTGGCCCTGCCCGAGCTCGCCGACGTGGACGATGAGGCTGCCCATCGTGTGGAGCAGCGGGCGGGCGCGCTGGAACTGCTGTGCGTCTCCGCCGCACATGATGGTGAGCGTGCCGTCCTCGGCGCGCGGGGAGGAGCCGGTGACGGGCGCGTCGAGCATGGCGACGTCGCGCGCGGCGAGCTGGTCGGCGACGTGGCGCGCGGCGGTGGGGCCGATGGTGGACATGTCGACGCACAGCAGACCGGGGTGGGCGGCGTGGGCGACGCCGTTCTCGCCGCACAGCACGGATTCGACCTGCGCGCCGTCGACGACCATGCTGATGACGACGTCGCTTTGCTGGGCGACGGCGGCGGGCGTGTCGAGCGCGGTGGCGCCGTGGTGCTCGGCAGCCCAGCGCTGGGCCTTGCCGGGCGTGTGGGTCCACACGCTGAGCGGGAATCCGGCGCGCGCGACGTTGGTGGCCATGCGCGAGCCCATGATGCCGAGGCCGAGGAAGCCGACGCGTTCGCTTGGGTGGCTGTCAGACATGCCCATATCCTCCCCCTCCGGGCGTTTCGATGCGCAGCCGCTGCCCGGCGTGGAGCGTGCCGGTGAGCTTGCCGGGCAGGGGCTCGCCGTCGAGCTGATCGCGCCCGGGCGCGCCGTGGCTGCCGCCGCCGGCGCCGCGCGGGGCGTGCAGGCGGCGCTCGCCGATGAGCGAGAAGGTGGTGTGGGCGAGCGCTTCGATCTCGCGCACGACGCCGTCGCCGCCGCGCTGCGCGCCGTGCCCGCCTGAGCCGCGGCGCAGCGCGTACTGCACGACGCGCAGCGGGAATTCGCGCTCGAGCGCCTCGATGGGCGTGTTGAGGGTGTTGCTCATGGCGACGTGCACGCCGCTGGGGCCGTCCGCGTCAGCGCAGGCGCCCTGCCCGCCGCCGAGCGTCTCGTAGTAGGTGAAGTTGGGGTTGCCGAGCGTGAGGTTGTTCATGGTGCCCTGGCCCTGCGCGCGTCCGAAGGCGCTGAGGACGAGGTCGGCGACGCGCGATGAGGTCTCGACGTTGCCGGCGGCGACGGCGGCGCCGGGTCGGGCGTTGAGGAGGGTTCCCTCGGGGACGCGCAGCTCGATGGGGCGGTATGCGCCGGCGGTGGGCGGAATGTCGGGGTCGGTGAGGACGCGCACGGCGAACAGGCAGGCGGAGAGGGTGACGGCGAGCGGGCAGTTGAGGTTGCCGTGGTGCTGGGGCGCGCTGCCGGCGAAGTCGAGCACGAGCCGCTCGCCCTGGACGCTGGCGCGCAGCCGCAGCACGAGATCCTCGCCGCCGCCGGGCGCCTCGAGCACGTCCTGGGCCTCGCGCACCCCGTCGGGCAGCGCTGCGAGGCAGGCGCGGGTGCGTCGCTCGGAGTAGTCGAGCACGGCGTCGGTGCCGTCGCGCAGCGTGGGGCCGCCGGCGCGCTGGAGGCGCAGCGCGATGTCGCGCAGCCGCGTGGCGCCGACGTGGTTGGCGGCGAGCTGGGCGCGCAGGTCGGCGCGGCGCTCCTGCGGCTGGCGCATCTGCGCGACGAGCTCGTCGATGGTGGGCTCGTTGAGCGGGCGGGGGGAGATGACGACGCCCTCTTCGGCGAGCGTGTGGCTGTCGGCGGGCATGGAGCCGGGGACGCGCCCGCCGACGTCGGCGTGGTGGGCGCGGCTGGCGGCGAAGCCGAGCAGCTCGCCGTCGTGGGGGGCCGGCTTGCCCTCCTGGGCGAAGACGGGCGTGACGACGGTGATGTCGGGGAGGTGGGTGCCGCCGGCGAACGGGTCGTTGAGGATCCAGGAGACGCCGGGCGCGTGGGCCTGGCCGATGACGGCGGCGACGGCGGCGGGCATGGCGCCGAGGTGCACGGGGATGTGCTCGGCCTGCATGACCATCTGGCCGTGGGCGTCGAAGAGCGCGGTGGAGGCGTCGCGGCGCTCCTTGATGTTGGAGGAGTGCGCGGAGTGGATGAGCACGACGCCCATCTCTTCGCATGCGGCGCGCAGCCCGCCGGCGAGCACCTGCAGCTCGATGGCGTCGATCATTGCTCGCTCCCTGTGAGCGCGGCGTGGTGGTGGAGGTGGATGGTGCCGTGCTGGTCGACATGGCCGCTCCAGCCCGGGGGTACGAGCAGGGTGGATTGCGGCATCGCGCAGAGGGCGGGGCCGGCGACGGTGGCGCCGGGTGGCAGCTCGCCGCGATATACGGAGCTGAGCACGGGCTCACCGGCGAAGACGATGGGGCGAGTCTCGGCGACGGGCATGGGGGCCTGCTGGGCGCGTGGCTCCAGCGCGGGCGCGGCGCCCCAGGCGGAGACGCGGATGGTGACGAGTTCGACGGGGGCGTGCTCGTCGCGGTAGCCGTAGCGCTGCTCGTGCTGGGCGGCGAACGCTTGGCGCAGAGCGTCCGGCCCGAGCGGCTCAGCTGCCGCGCCAGCCCCATCGGCGTGGATCTCCTCCTCGATGGGCAGCTCGAAGGACTGTCCGCGGTAGCGCAGCTCGTGGCGGACGCGGATGCGGACGGGCGGCTCGCCGAGCGCGTTGGAGGCTTCGGTGACGAGGGCGTGGCGGTGCTCGTCGAGGCTCTGGGAGGTGAGCGCGTTGGCGTCGAGCAGGACGGTGCGGGCGACGTCGCGCCGCGGCGCGGCCGAGGCGAGGCCGAGCGCGCTGAGCACACCGCAGGCGCGAGGGCAGAGGACGTGCTGGATGCGCAGCTCGCGGGCGAGCGCGGCGGCGTGCAGCGGGCCGGCGCCGCCGAAGGGCATGAGGGCGTGCTGGCGCGGGTCGATGCCGCGCTGGACGCTCATGACGCGCAGCGCGCCGAGCATCTGCGCCTCGGCTACGCGGACGATCCCTTCGGCGCAGGCGAGTGGGTCCATGTGGAGCTCGCGCGCGAGGCGCCCGACGGCGCGCTCGGCTGCGGCGCGGTCGAGCGTGACGTGGCCGGTGAGGGGGGAGTCGGCGAGTAGCCTGCCGAGCAGCAGGTTGGCGTCGGTGACGGTTGGCTCGGTGCCGCCGTTCGCGTAGCAGGCGGGTCCTGGTTGGGCGCCGGCGGAGGCGGGCCCGACGCGCAGCGCGCCGCCGGGGTCGCGCCAGGCGATGGAGCCGCCGCCGGCGCCGACGGTGTGGATGTCGAGCGCGGGCAGCGAGAGGGGGCGTTCGGCGATGGTGCGCTGGGCGGTCTCGGCGACGGCGCCGTGGTCGATGAGGCAGACGTCGCAGGAGGTGCCGCCCATGTCGAAGCAGAGCACGTGCTGGTGTCCGGCGAGCGCGGCGAGGGTGAGCGCGCCGCGCGCGCCGCCGGCGGGGCCGGAGAGGACTGTGAGCGCGGCGTGGGCGCTGGCGCGGTCGATGTGGGCGAGCCCGCCGGAGGACTGCATGATGTGCGGCTCGACGACGCCGAGCCGGCGCGACTCGGTGGCGAGGGAGCGCAGGTATTTGGACAGGAGCGGGGAGAGGGCGGCATCGAGGACGGTGGTGGCGGTGCGCTCGAACTCGCGGAAGGTGCCGACGAGCTCGCTTGAGAGCGAGACGTGGACGTCGGGCATGAGCTCGGCGAGCAACTGGGCGAGCAGCTGCTCGTGCTGGGGGTGGGCGTAGGAGTGCAGCAGCGACACGGCGACGGCCTGCGCCCCGGTGCGGGCGATGTCCTGCACGAGCGCTCGCGCGGCGCTGGGGTCGAGCGGCTGGATAATTCCCTCGGGCCCCATGCGCTCGGGCGCGGCGAAGCGCAGCTCTACGGGGACGAGCGGCTGGGGCGCGGCGCGGCAGAGGTCATACAGGTGGGGGCGGGCCTGGCGGCCGAGCTCGATGACGTCGGTGAAGCCGGCGGTGGCGATGAGCGCGGTGCGCGCGGCGCGGCCCTCGAGGAGGGCGTTGGTGGCGACGGTCATGCCGTGCGCAAAGCGCGTGACGTCGCCGGGCGCGGCGCGGGCGCGCTGGAGCACGAGTCGCACGGCGGCGAGCACGCCGAGCGACTCGCGCGCGGGCGTGGAGGGCACCTTGGCGGTGTGGACGACGGAGTGGCCGTCGATGAGGACGGCGTCGGTGAAGGTGCCGCCGACGTCTACGCCGAGGAGCATGCGGGGGAGCCTACGGCACGCCCGTGAGCGGCTCGCGCGACTGGACTGACGCGGAGCGCGACCGTCGCGGCCGGCGGTGGGCCCTACGCGGCGGCGAGCTCGCGGTTCTCGGTGTCGGCGAGGTGCTGGTGGGAGGGGCAGTAGCCGTTGTGCGCGAGCGGCGTGCGCTGGCAGGCGGAGCCCTTGCGGGTGGTGGCGCGGCACTGCGGCGGGGCGCCGCTGACGGCGGTGTAGCCCTCGTGGGGGTGCTCGGCGAGGAACCGCTGCGCGTAGCCCATGTAGCACTCGACGACGGCGTGGACGTGGGCCTGGGCGGACATGGGGAAGTAGTTGCGGATGTCGTGGAAGAGCGTGCGCGCGGGGTGGGCGAAGTAGTGGCGGTCGGTGGCGAGGCGCGTTACGACTTCCTCGCAGGCGTGCAGCACGGCGGCGTGGTTGCTCGCGGCGGGCATGCCGGCGGGCGGCGCGACGATCTGGGGCGAGAGCTCCCGATAGATGGCCCGACTGAACTGGTACATGGCTCCTCTCCTGACCCTCTGTGGTTGCGATCCGTGGTTTGGGAGCACACCCGCCAACCTTTGAGACTCCTACTCCCCATGGACCTTCCACCAACCCAGAACACGTGTGCTGTGGCAAAGGTTCGACATAAAGATCGGCGGGCCGATTTCTTATGAAAGGACCCCGTTGGGGTCCGGCTCGGCGTGCGTTGTGGCGCCGCTTCGGCTGGTGAGGAGGCCCGCTGCTCGGGGCTAGACCCAGGTCTCCCAGGAGACCTCGTTCTCGCCGCTGACGACGACGTGGCGGTGGTCGAGCGAGGGGTCGCGCTGGGGATGGTCGGCGCGCTGGTGCGCGCCGCGGCTCTCGGCGCGGGCGAGAGCGCAGCGGGCGATGAGGCGGGTGAGGGGGTGGGGCGCGTCGAGCAGGCGGGTGAGGCCGTCGGGGGAGCGCACGATGCCGGCGTCGCGCCACAGCGCTTCGCGGTCGGCGCGGTCGGCCATGGTGGGCGCGGCGAGGGCGCGGAGCAGGTCGAGGTTGGGGGTGGGGGTCTGGTGGGCGGGCGTGGAGAGCGCGTGCAGGACGGCGCGGCGGGCGAAGACGAAGCACTCGCTGAGCGAGTTGGAGGCGAGCCGGTTGGCGCCGTGCAGGCCTGTGCAGGAGGCCTCGCCGACGGCGTAGAGGCCGGGGATGGAGGCGCGCGCGTCGAGGTCGGTGACGATGCCACCCATCATGTAGTGCGCGGCGGGCGCGACGGGGACGAGCTCGCGCGTGGGGTCGAGGCCGGAGTCGCGCAGCGCGGCGACGATGTTGGGGAAGTGCGCGGGGTCGACGGCGCGCATATCGAGGCCGACGGACTGCTCGCCGCTGTCCTGGAGCTTGCGCTGGATCGCGCGGGAGACCTCGTCGCGGGGCGCTAGCTCGTCGACGAAGCGCTCGCCGCTTGAGTCGTGGAGGGTGGCGCCCTCGCCGCGGATGGCCTCGGTGACGAGGAAGCCTTCGCGGCCGGGGACGCCGATGACGGCGGTGGGGTGGAACTGCATGAGCTCGAGGTCGGCGAGCGCGGCGCCGGCGGCGTGCGCGAGCTGCAGGCCGATGCCCTGCGAGCCGGGTGGGTTGGTGGTGCGCGACCACATGGCGGCGGCGCCGCCGGTGGCGATGACGACGGCGCGTGCGGAGATGACGCGCCCGTCGTGGCAGACGAGGCCGACGCAGCGGCCGCTGGTTTGCCAGAGGGCCTGCGCGCGAGCGCCCTCGAGGACGACGATGCGCGACTCTTCGGCGGCGAGCGCGGAGAGCTGGCGCACGACGCGCCGGCCGGTGGCGCTGCCGCCTGCGTGCACGACGCGTCTGACGGTGTGTCCGCCCTCGAGCCCGAGCGCTAGGTGTCCGTAGCGGTCGGCGTCGAAGCGCACGCCGAGCGCCTGCAGGTCGTGGACGCGGGCGGGTGCCTCGCGCACGAGGATCTCGGCGGCGGAGCGGCGCACGAGGTCGCGTCCGGCGAGTTCGGTGTCGCGCAGGTGCAGCTCGAAGCTGTCGTCGGTGGCGAGCGTGGCGGCGAGCCCGCCCTGCGCCCAGTAGCTGGCGGTCTGGGCGAGCGGGGTGGCGGAGACGAGCACCACGCGGGCGCCCTCGCGCGCGGCGCACAGCGCGGCGTAGAGGCCCGCGCCGCCGGCGCCGACGACGGCGATGTCGGCGTCGGTCACTTGCCGGGGAGCCCGAGTTTGCGCAGTCGTTCGGCGGTGTCTTTTTTGAGTCGCGTGAGGTCGATCCCGCCGAGGGGGCCTTTGGCTTTGGCGTTGGCTTTGACTTCGCCGCCGGGCGCGGTCGCGCCGCCGTTGGGCGGTTGCTTGCCGGTGGTCTTGGGCAGGTCGAATTGAGCGCCGGTGCCGGTTGTGGGGGTTGTGGGCGTGGTGGCGGTGGTGTTGGGCAGCAGGCCGAGTCCGCTGGGCGCGGTGGTGGTTACAGCGGCGGCGGCGGTTGTGACGGTGGTGGTGTGCGTCGAGGCGGCGGGCGTGCCGCCGGCGAGCTTTACGAGCGACCCGGCGAGCACTCCGAGGGACAGCACGAGCAGCACGACGAGCGCGAGGATGGGGCCGCGCCAGCCGGGCGAGGAGGCGAGGCGGGTGCGCGCGGCGGCGCCGCACTGCAGGCACCACTCCTGCTCGGGGTGCAGCGGCGCGCCGCACAGCGGGCACGCCTCGCGCAGCGGCGGCGGCGCGCTGGGGGGCGCGGCCCCGGCACTGCCGGAGGCGCCCGACGGTGGCGGCGCGATGACGCTCACGGCCCGGGCGGCTCGGGGTGGATGATCTCGGTGGGCTGCTCGGAGTCGGTGCTGGACACGACCGCGGACGCGGGCTCTGAGGGGCTGTCGCGAGCGGAGGGCGGTGCCTGGGCGGTGAAGCTGGGACGGCGCGCGGCGACGGGGGTGGCGGCGTGCACAGCTGTTGGCGGTTGCGTGGGCTCGGGAGCGGGCGTGGCGGCGGGCGCGGCCGTCGACGGCGGCGTGGGCTCGGGAGCGGGCGTGGCGGCGGGCGCGGGTGGCGGCGTGGGAGCGGTGACGGCGGGAGCGTTGACGGTGGGTGCAGCGGCGGCGGGGGCGGGCGCCGGCGTGGGAGCCGCGTCGGTTGGCGGCGTGGTGCCGGGGGCGGCGGCGCCGGCGATGGGCAGGTCGGCGTGACGACCCATGGAGAGTCCGCAGTTGGGGCAGAAGCGGTCTTCGCTGGAGTGGATGGCGGCGCAGCGCGGGCAGGCGTTGATGCCGGCCTCGCGTAGGACGGTGACTGGCTCGCGCTCGCCGAGGGCGCCTTCGAGCGTGCGCAGCTCGGCGTCGATCTGTCCGACGGTGGTGAGCTTGGCGAGCACGAGCTCGTCGTTGCGCGCGCCGAAGCGGTGCAGGTTGAACACGAGGCCGCCGAGGTCGCGGTAGGCGAGCTCGCGGGCTTTGCGCAGGAATCGCGCGCGACGGCGGGCGCGTCCGCGCGAGCCGAAGCCGGACTGCTGCGGCGCGGCGAGCGTGCCAGCGGGCGGCTGACCGTTCTGCGGCGTCTGCGGTGGGGCGTCTGTGGGCGTCACGCCAGATATCTCCTCCACGACCATTCCATGCTACCCCGATGGCTGCTGGGATCGCTCCAGCGCTCCCCGCCAGGCGTCGCGGACGCGCTCGGCCATGGCGGCGGCGGAGAAGCGCTGGACGGCGACGCGGCCGTTTACGCGTGGGTCTGGGGAGAGCAGATGCGGCTCCAGCGCGGCGCGCCAGACGGCGAGGTCGAACGGCGCACACAGCGCTCCGTCGACGCCCGCGAGCGCGTCGGGGGCGATGCCGACGGGCGTTGCGAGCACGGGCACGTCGCACGCGAGCGCCTCGAGCGCGGCGAGGCCGAACCCCTCGCGGTCGGAGGGCACGAGCACGGCGTTGGCGGCGTTGATCCACAGCGGCACGAGCGCGGGGTCGGTGTGCCCGAGCGTGAGCAGTTCGATGCCGGCGGCGTGTGCGAGCGCGACGGCGAGGTCGTGGCGCTTGTCCTGGCGGGAGGGGTGGGAGACGAACAGCACATAGGGGCGCTCGGCGTCGAGGCCCAGCTGGGCGCGCGCCTGCGCGCGCCCAAGCGGCCGGAAGCGTTCGAGGTCGATGCCGCACGGCAGGATCTGGGCGCGCCGTCGCGCCCAGCGGGGGAGGTGCTGGGCGAGCGTGGCGGAGACGGCGGCGAGCAGGTCGATCTTGGGCAGGATGGCGGCTGTGGCGAGGCGCGTGCGGGGGTGGTAGACGTCCTTGCCGTGGACGGTGAGCGCGCGCACGCGCGCCGGCACGGCGAGCGCTGGCCAGGCGGAGAGGCCGAAGTGGGCGTGCACGATGTCCCAGGGCGGGGCGGCGGGGCGACGCGAGAGCGTGGAGGGGCCGCCGTGGAGGCGGCGCAGATCGACGGCGGCGCGCGCGAGCGCGCGTGGGCCGGGGGGAAACTCGAACAGCTCGACGTCGACATCGTCGAGCTGGCGCAGCGCGGCGACCTGGTCGCGGACGAAGCGTCCGAGCTCAGGGCGATCCTCGTCGGGCTTCATGTTGGAGACGACGAGCGCGCGCACGGCACCCGACGGTAGCGCTCTGGAATGATGGCCCGCATGAACGCGCCACGCAAACGCAGCTACGGACGGTCTGCCAACGAGCTGCGCCCGACGGAGATCGAGCCGGGCTTCATGCGCACGGCGACCGGCTCGGCGCTGATCTCGGTGGGCGAGACGCGCGTGATCTGCACCGCCTCAGCGCAGGAGAGCGTGCCGCGCTGGATGGCGGGCAAGGGCCGCGGCTGGGTGACGGCGGAGTACGGCATGCTGCCGGCGTCGACGGGCGATCGCAAGCAGCGCGACGCGACGAAGGGCCGCCAGGATGGGCGCACGGTGGAGATCCAGCGCCTGATCGGCCGCTCGCTGCGCGGCGTGATCGACTTCCGTGCGCTGGGCGAGCGCACGATCTACCTGGACTGCGACGTGCTGCAGGCCGACGGCGGCACGCGCTGCGCGTCGATCACGGGCGCGTACGTGGCGCTGGCGCTCGCGTGCGCGCGGCTGCAGGCGACTGGGAAACTGGAGCGCTCGCCGCTGAACGGCGCGGTGGCGGCGGTGTCGTGCGGGATGATCGACGGTGCGGCGCTGCTCGACATGGACTACCCGGAGGACTCGAACGCGGAGGTGGACGCGAACGTGGTGATGACGGGGGAGGGCGGTCTGCTGGAGGTGCAGGCGACGGCCGAGCGCACGCCGCTGTCGCGCGCGCACCTGGACGAGCTGCTGGCGCTGGCGGGCAAGGGCATCGAGGAGCTGCGCGTCGCGCAGGACGAGGCGATCGAGCGCGGTCTCGCGGCGATGGCCGGCGGCGCGGCGGGCGCGAGCGATGGCGGCGAAGCGGGCGCGCAGGCTTGAGCGGCCACACCGGCGCATCGCCGCGGCTGCTGCTGGCGACGCACAACGAGCACAAGCGACGCGAGTTCGAGCGGCTGCTGGCGGGCCGCTGGGAAGTGGACACGCTGCCGGAGGGCGTGGAGCTGCCGCCGGAGGACGGCGAGACGTTCGCGGAGAACGCGCTGGGAAAGGCGCGCGCGGCGGCGCTCGCGAGCGGCCGGGTGAGCTTCGCGGACGACTCGGGGATCGCGGCGGCGGCGCTGGGCGGTGCGCCGGGTGTGCGCTCGGCGCGCTACGCGGGCGAGCACGCGAGCGACGAGGAGAACCTGGCGAAGCTGCTGCGCGAGGTGCCGGCGGGTGGAAAGCTGGAATACGTGTGCGCGATCGCGTACGTGGACCCGCGGGCGGGCGTGGAGCGCGTGTTCGAGGGTCGCTGCGTGGGACGCCTGGCGGCGCAGCCGGGCGGCGAGGGTGGGTTTGGCTATGACCCAGCGTTCGTGCCGGACGACATCCCGACGGCAGGACGCGACTCCCGCGCCCCCGACGCACCCGGCGCTGGCGGACGGTCCGCGGCGCCGACGATGGCGGAGCTGACGGACGAGCAGAAGGACGCGATCAGCCACCGCGGCCGCGCGGCGCGCGCACTGCTGGAGTGGCTGGACGCCGGTGGGAGCGCCGATTGAACTCGCCGAGGCCGTCGCGACGAGCTGTGCTCGCCGCGATCGTGCTCGACTAGAGCAGGTTGATGGCGGCGGCGATCGCGACGGCCACGCCGAGGCCGGCGTAGCCGTTGTAGCCGGATACGAGCAGCAGCACGGCGGTGAGGAGCGCCACGATGACGGTGGCGATCCAGGCGATGCGCTCGACGGCCATACGCGCATTGTTGCGGATGCGCCCGTCCGCTCGCGGTGTTAGCTTCGCTGCAACGTCTTACGAACCGAGGAGGACGAAGTGACGAAGTCCGAGCTGGTCGAACAGGTTGCGGATCGCGCCGATCTGACCAGGCAGGATGCATCGCGCGCGGTCGACGCGGTGCTGGCCACGGTCGAGGACGCGTTGCGCCGCGGCAGCGAGGTGACGGTGTCCGGCTTTGGCAAGTTCCACGTCAGCGAGCGCGGCGCGCGCGCGGGCGTGAACCCGCGCACGGGCGAGCGCATCCAGATCGCCGCGTCGCGCGTGCCGCGTTTCACGGCGGGCAGCGGCTTGAAGAGCGCGGTGAAGGGTCGCTGACACCGGGGGTCTCCTTCGGCGAGACGCTGGCGAGGCGGGTCGCGCAGCGCGAGTCGCAGCTGGTGCTCGGCCTGGACCCGAACCCGGCCGCGCTGTGGCCTGACGGCGGCGCGGACACGGCGGAGCGCGGCTCGGAGCCCGAGGCGGATCGAGCGCCGACGCCGGCGCAGGGCTCCTCCTCCGCGGCGGCGCACGCGGCCGCAGCGGCAGTGCAGGCGCACTGCTGCGCGCTGATCGACGCGACGGCGCACGCGTGCGTGGCGGTGAAGCCGCAGCTGGCGCGCTTCGAGGTGTTCGGCGCGGCGGGACGAGAGGCGCTGGGCGCGGTGGCGGCGCACGCGCGCGCGGCGGGCCTGCTGGTGATCGCGGACGGCAAGCGCGGCGACATCGACGTGACGGCGCAGGCGTACGCGAGCTCGCTGTTCGGCGGGCTGGACACGCCGTTCGGGCACGTGGACGGGCTGGGGGCGGACATGGCGACGGTCAACCCGCTGATGGGCATGGACGCGCTGGAGCCGTTCGTGAGCGCGGCGCGCGCGTGCGGCGCGGGGGTGCTGGTGCTGGTGCGCACGTCCAACCCTGGCGCGGCGGACGTGGAGGATCTGCGCGTGGAGGGCGGCGCGAGGGTGTGGGAGCGCCTCGCGGCGATGGTGGAGGAGCTGGGTCGCCCCGCGGTGGGAGACGCGGGGCTGAGCGATGTGGGCGCGGTGGTGGGCGCGACGGAGCCGCGGCACCTGTCGCGCGCACGCGAGCTGATGGGAGCGGCGACGTTCCTGCTGCCGGGCGTGGGCGCGCAGGGCGGGCGCGTGGAGGATCTCGCGCCGGCGTTCGCACCGGGTCGCGCGGGTGGGCTGGTGAGCGCCTCGCGGAGCATCGCGGACGCGCATCGCAAGGCCGGCGGCACGCCGGCGGCGGCTGCACGCGCGGAGGCGGAGCGGCTGCGCGAGGCGGCGTGGACGCTGTCGGAGCGGGCGCTCGCCGCTGGCTGATCGCCGCGAGCACCGCACCCGAGCGCGCATCTGGGCCGGCAATGGCGGCGGACGATTCCGCTAGCCTGTGGATCGTGCACGCCAGGGGCATCGTTTGCCGTTCAGGCGCGCCGGAAGGTGGGTACTGAGCGACGATGATCATCACGGTCACGCTCAACGCGGCGATCGACAAGTCGTTGGTGGTGCCGAACTTCAGGCTCGGACGACGCCACCGCACGGTCGAACAGCGCACGATGGCGGGCGGCAAGGGCGTGAACATCGCGCGCACGCTGAAGGCGCTCGGTCAGCCGGTGATCGCGACGGGCTTCACGGGCGGCGCTACGGGCACGCACATCGTGGAGCAGCTGACGGAGGAGTCGATCCTGAACGACTTCGTGCGCATCCGCGACGAGTCGCGCACGAACACGTCGGTGCTGGACCCGACGACGGGCGAGCAGACGGAGATCAACGAACGCGGGCCGGCGGTGACGGAGCGCGAGGTGGAGCTGTTCCGCGACAAGCTGGTGTATCTGGCGAAGGGCGCGGCGATCGTGGTCTTCGCGGGCTCGCTGCCGAGGGGCGTGGAGCCGGACTTATACGCGTCGCTGATCAGGGACCTGGAGCGGCTGGACGTGACGACGGTGGTGGACACCGACGGCGAGCCGCTGCGCCAGGCGGTTCGCGCGGAGCCGGACGTGGTCTCGCCGAACGTGCTGGAGGCGGAGGAGCTCGTGGGCCATGAGTTCTCAAGCGAGGAGGAGCGTCTGGCGGCGGTGGGAGAGATCGTGGCGCTGGGGCCGAGCGAGGCGATCATGACGCTCGCGGACGGCTGCGTGGCGCACGTGCTGGTGGACGGGCAGCGGCGGTTGAAGCGCGCGCGCATCGAGCCGCGCGAGCCGATCGCCAAACGCGGCTCGGGTGACGCGTTCCTGGCGGGCTACGTGGCGGCGCGCTACGAAGGCCGCGCGCCGGACCAGTGTCTGCGCTTCGCAGTGGCGTGCGGAGCGGAGTCCACGGCGCGCCTGGGCGCCGGTCTGATCGACGCGCGCGAGGCGCGGCGGCTGATGGGCGATGTGGACCTGTCGATCGTCGATCTGCCGGCTCAGGTAACGTGAGCGGTGTGAGGGTGTGGAATCTTGCCGCGTTGGGGTGCGCGGCCACTGTGCTGGCGACTGCGGGCGCAGGCTGCGGCTCGAGCTCCAGCTCGACGTCGAGTTCGGCGAAGACGAAATCCGCGACGCCGACGGCGAAAGCGTCCACGCCGACGAACCCGAACCTGTTCGGCGAGATCTCGCTGACGAGCACGGCGTTCCAGAACGGTCACGAACTGCCGGCGCAGTTCACGTGCGCGGGCGCGAACATCTCGCCGCCGCTGCGCTGGAGCAAACTGCCAGGGGAAGCGAAGGAACTGCTGATCGTCGCGCTGCAGGTGCGCAAGAGCGGGCGCAACAAGATCGTGTGGGCAGTCGGCGGCATCGAGCCGAGCGCGGCGCAGATCGCGGCGGGGGCGCTCCCGCCGGGCGCGATCCTGGGCCAGAACCAGACTGGCAAGGAAAAGTGGGGCGGCGTGTGCGGCGGCAAGAAGGGCGAACGTCAGCGCATCGCGTTCCTGATGTACGCGCTGCGCAGCAAGCTGAAACTGAAGCCCGGCTTCGACCCGATCGCGATCCGACCGAAGCTGAAAGCGTCGACGATCTCGACGGGCCTGACGATCGCCGGCTACACCCCTAAGTAGGCCGGAGCCGAGCGCTTCGCGGCGGAGCGCTTCCTACCCGCCGGCGACGTCGCGGCGCAGGAACACGAGATACGCGGCGAGCAGCGACGGGACGGCGTACAGCGCGCAGACCCAGGCCGAGTGCGCGATGGGCGCCCAGTCGGTGGGGGTGCGCATGAGGCCCTGCCAGGACTGGAACTGCTGCGTGAGCAGATACGGGCGGATGCCTTCCAGGCCGGGGATGGTGGAGACGATGTAGAGCAGGATCACGAGGCCGATCGCGCCGACGACGGCGCCGGCGCTGTTGCGGGTGGCGCTCGACAGCAACACGCCGATCGATACGACCGCGAACAGCGGGATCAGGTACATGAGGTTGGCGGCGAGCACCAGCAGCAGGCCCTTGGGCGCGAGCACGACGGTGCCGGAGAGCGTGCGGATGGGGTGAAAGCCCCAGGAGGCTATCCCCGCGACGGTCGCGACGGCGGCGGACAGGTAGACGGCGATCGTGGCGTAGATCATGGCGGCGATGGCCTTCGCTGCGAACACCTGCCCGCGGTCGACGGAGCGCGTGAGGATCGTCTTGAGCGTGCCGTTGCCGTCCTCGTTGGCGACGATGTCGCCCGCGACGAGCGAGGCGATCAAAGGCAGCATGAAGGCGGACAGGAACAGCAGCATCAGCACGGGCGTGGCGAGCCCCGACTGGGTGATCTCCGACGCGAAGATGCCGTCGCCGCCATGATCGTGGCGGTGGCGGAGGTTCTCCACGAGCACGAAGATCAACGGCAGCGCGACCGCGAGCGCGAAGCCGAGGTAGGTGCGCTTCTGCGACACCAGCTTGCGCAGCTCCCAGCGCAGCACCGTCAGCGTGGACGGGCGGCGCGCGCGCAGCTGCTCTGGCGTGGCGCGAACGGGAGCGGTGGCGGCTGCGCTGCTCATCGGCTCTCCTCGAGCGCACGCGCGGTGGCCGCGAGCCCCGACACGGCGGCCCCAAGCCGGCCGCCGGGCGGGGCACTGCCGTCTTGTGGCTTGCTGGCCGTCACATTGAGTGTGCCCTCGCCGCCCTCGGTCAGCCGGAAGAACAGATCCTCGAGCGTGGCGAGCTCGGGGGTGAGCGCGAGAATGCCGATCCCGGCCTGCCCGAGCGCGAGCGACAGCTTCCCCACGTCGGACTCCTGCGCCTGGAAGGTGAGCCCGTGCTCGCCGACGTCGGCTTCGTCGATCCCTGGCTGCGCGCGCGCGAGCGCCAACGCGCGCTCGTCGTCGCTGGTGCGCAGCCTGTAGCCGGCGCCGCCCTGGCGGCGCAGGTCGGCGAGTGCGCCCTCGTAGACGACGCGGCCCGTCTGCACGATCGCGACGCGGTCGCACAGCTCCTCCACCTCGGGAAGCTGATGGCTGGAGAGCAGCACGGTGATGCCCTCATCGGCGAGGCGGCGGATCAGCAGCCGCATGTCGCGCATGCCCGCGGGGTCGAGGCCCGTGGCTGGCTCGTCCAAGATCAAAAGCCGCGGGCGGCGCAGCAGCGCGGCGGCGATCCCCAGCCGCTGGCGCATGCCGTGGGAGAAACCGCCGACCCTGTGCCCCGCGCGGGGCGTCAGCTCGACCGTGTCGAGCACCTCGCCGATGCGCTCGCGGGCGCCCGCTCCGTCGAGCGCGGCGAGCAGCTCGAGGTTCTTGCGCGCGGTCATGTACGGGTAGAAGCGCGGCGCCTCCACGAACCCCGCGACGCCCTCGAGCGCGCGTGCGCCGTGGCGCAGCGGGTCGCGGCCGAACAGCTCGACGCTCCCCTCCGTTGGTGTGATCAGCCCGAGGGCCATGCGCAACGTGGTGGTCTTGCCGGCGCCGTTGGGGCCGAGAAATCCATAAACATCGCCGGCGCGGACGTTGAGGTCGACATGGTCGACAGCCAACACCTCCTTGTAGCGCTTCACCAGCCCGCGCGCCTTTACCGGCTGGGCGTCCTCGATCACGCTGGAGAGCCCTCGTCCACGCTAGAGGCCACGCGCGATTTCCTCGATCGCGCTGGGCGCCACAGCGCCGCCGAGCACGTAGCGCACGCCGCCGCGCTCGAAGCTCAGCAGCGTGCCCAACTCCGTGCGCAGCTCGCTGGCGCTGGTGCCGTTGATGCTCACCTGCGGCAGCCCCGCGAGCGGTTCGTCGCTCTTGCTCGTGCCCGTAGAGGAGGTTTTGTCTTCCACCACCGCGATCGTGGACAGGCCCTCGCCGTGTGTGGTCAGCTTGGGTTTGGCGCCCGAGTGCGGTGCGCTGGTGGAGGCGCCGTCGGTGGGGGCGACGTCTTCGATCTTGGTGCCTGCGGGCGGCGTGAAAGAGAACACCGAGTCGGATACGGGGCCGTAGCTGATCTGCGTGGCGACGAGTTCGATCACGGGGGAGGACTTGCCCGTGGCGTAGACGGCCGCGCGCAGCGGGGCGCCGTTGTTGGCGTCGAAGGAGAGCTCCGCGGCGCCGAGCAGGCTGCCGTCTTCCTTGGGCGAGACGCGCACGGTGTAGGCGGGCTGGCCGCCCACGTCGGTGGCCGTGGCGCCCGATACGTTGGCGTGCTTTTGCAGCTTGGCGATCGCTTCTTCGATCTTCGTCACCGTGGGCGCTTCGTGCGCCGCATGGCCGCCGGTGGACGATGGCGCGTCCGCGCTCGCGCCCGAGTCGGTCGTGGAGCCGTGTTGGTGGGCGGAGGGCGTGTAGCGGTAGAGCGTGCTGGTGGCGGCGTCGTACAGCGACAGCGTGTGTCCGTCGTAGAAGATCTCCGTGTCGCCTCCTTCGGCCTGCAGCTCGATCCGCGCGTGGCCGTCCTTTGACAGCCACAGACGGCCGCTGGCGCCCGAAAGCAGCGGGCTGGAGGAGAGCGCGCCGCCGCTGCCGTTGCCGGTGGCGAGGTTCGCGCCTTCGAGCAGGTGGTTGGTGAGCTGGATGCGCGCGCTGACGCCCTGGACCTGTTCTCCGCCCGGGCCGGCGAGCGCGTCGTGCACGGCTTGCGCGAGCGGCTTGGCGGGCGGCACGGGGCCGGAGCCGAGCGTCGAGGCGAGCGCGGTGGCGGACACGCCGAGCGCGACTGTGAGCGCGCACAGCGCGAGCAGGCGGTTGAGGGAGATGCGGCGCAGGACGTTCATGGCTTTGGAGGGCGCTCGGCTCTACGATTTCCGACGTTCCAACAGACAGGTTAGCGCCGTAGCTTGCGCGCTCCTAAAGGTGTGGGGGCTCTCATCCCGCCGGCCTGCGAGCAGCCGCCGGTGAGGTCTATCGACCTTTCTGCGCCGCCACCCGATATCTTCTCGCGCGCATGCTCATCCTGTTCCTGATCCTGTGGATCGTGCTCGGCGTCGGCGTTTTCTTCGTCGCGATGGGCCGCGGGCCGCGCGGCGCGCGCCAGTCGCTGCACACCGACTCGCACGTCGGCCAGCGGTTCGTGAGCCTGGGGATCGTCGTTTTGGTCGTGTTCGGCCTCGCCGTTCCGGGCCTGGTGCTGGCGTTCAACGGCGAGCACAAGGCGAGCGTGGGCGTGGGCGGCGTGCACCTGAACGCCGATCAGCAGAAGGGTCGCGAACTGTTCGCGAAGTCGTGTGCGGTGTGCCACACGTTGGCGGCGGTCAAGTCGGTGGGCCGCGTGGGCCCGAACCTGGACGTGAAGGTGGGCGAGGGCATCTCGACGACCGCGGGGCGCAAGGCGCTCGTGCTGAGCGCGATCGCCGAAGGCCGCGCGCGCGGCCTCGGCCAGATGCCGGCGCTGCTGTTCCAGGGCAAGGAAGCCGAACAGGTCGCGGACTTCGTCGCGGCCGTCGCCGGTCACTGAGCCGGCGCATCTTTGGCCAACCGTCGATAGCGGTCGGCGCGGGGCATAGGTAAGGTCAGGCGAGATGGGCGATCAACCGAAGACCGCGGAGGACGTGAAGGCGCTCGTGCAGGAGCGCGACATTCGCTTCATCCGCTTCTGGTTCACGGACATCCTGGGCCAGCTGAAGTCATTCTCGATCAACGCGGCTGAGCTGGACGACGCGTTCGAGGCCGGCATGGGCTTCGACGGGTCCTCGATCACGGGCTTCAACGCGATCGAGGAGTCGGACATGATCGCGATGCCCGACCCCAGCACGTTCGCGGTGCTGCCGTGGCGTCCGGAGGAGCAGGGTGTGGGGCGCATGTTCTGCGACGTGGTCACGCCGGAGAAAACGCCGTACGAGGGCGACCCGCGGCATGTGCTCAGGCGCGCGGTGCAGCGCGCGAAGGACATGGGCTTCGACACGTTCAACGTGGGTCCGGAGCTGGAGTACTTCCTGTTCAAGGACTCTCGCTCGACGGAGGTGCTGGACGAAGGCGGCTACTTCGACCTGACGACTCTGGACGCGGGCTCGGACGTGCGCCGCGAGACGGTGCTGGCGCTGGAGCAGCTGGGCATCCACGTGGAGTACACCCACCACGAGGTGGGCCCCTCCCAGCACGAGATCGACATGCGTTACGCGGACGCGATGAAGATGGCGGACGACTGCATGACGTACCGCATCACGGTGAAGGAGTTCGCGATGAAGGCCGGCTGGCACGCGACGTTCATGCCGAAGCCGCTGTTCGGCGAGAACGGCTCGGGCATGCACACGCACCAGTCGCTGTTCAGCGACGGAAAGAACGCGTTCTACGACCCCGACGACCAGTACTTCCTGTCAGACGTGGGCAAGGCGTTCATCGCGGGACAGCTGAAGCACTCGCGGGAGATCTGCTCGATCTTCGCGCAGTGGGTGAACTCCTACAAGCGCCTCGTGCCGGGCTTCGAGGCGCCGGTGTACGTGGCGTGGTCGCGCCGCAACCGCTCCGCGCTGGTGCGCGTGCCGCTGTACCACCCCGGCCGCGAGAAGGCGACGCGCATGGAGCTGCGCTGCCCCGACCCGGCGTGCAACCCCTACCTGACGTTCGCGGTGCTGTTGCAGGCGGGCCTGGAGGGCATCGAGAAGGGCTATGAGCTGCCGGAGCCGATGGAGAAGAACCTCTACCACCTCTCCGGCGAGGAGCGCAAGCGCCTGGGCGTGGAGCAGTTGCCGGAGAGTCTGGGCGAGGCGATCGAGATCACCGCGGAGTCGGAGCTGGCGCTGCGCACCCTCGGCGAGCACATGTTCAACCGCTACGTGGAGATCAAGCGTCAGGAGTGGGACGACTACCGCGTGAACGTCACGCAGTGGGAGCTCGACCGCTACCTGGCGATTCTTTAGATCTCCTGGACAGGAAACGCGGCCATTTCCACCCGAGCGTCTCGGGATGCCCGAGGCCGGGCGGAGGTGGAGGCGGAGGAGGGGGTGGAATCAGACGCACGCTGGTCATCGAGGCGTTCGACAGCCAGATGCCGCGTAGAGCCGATTTTGGCTGCGTTTCATTCATCTCAAGAGATGCTAGCGGCCAGCGCTGAGGACCAGAACGTGAGCTGTAGCAGGAGTGCGATGGCCGCTGCGACGTAGTAACGGCCAAGGGCATCGATCGTGCCCTGGTTTGCTCGCCAGAAGCTAACCAGCCAGTAGAGGAGCTGCCGACGAAGCTCCGACTCGTCGGTAGCGGCGTCAAGCAGCGACTCGTACATCCTCGATGGCTCGATGTCGAAGACCAGATTGCTCTTTGGCAGCAATACGTATATGCAGAGGGCAATCGAGGACGCGAGCGACCAGCGCCGGAACTGTCAGCTGCTCGAAGGCACCGCACACGCGATCGGCCTCGCGGGCTGCAGATACCAGTGCAGCGCCTGCAGCAGGTGGGCGAACGAGCTTGGGTGCCGCGGGGCGATCTTGTGCAGCAGGCGCAGGACCGACACGGCGTGGCGCTCGTATTCCTGCACGCCGCTGAGTTGCGACAGGCGCAGCAGCCCGAGCGCGGCGCTCGACGCGCCGGCGGGGATGGGCGAGTCCTCCAGATCCTTGCGCCTGGCGATTAGCGCTTCGCCGTCGGCGGCGGTGGAGAAGAAGCCGCCGCGCTCGGGGTCGGCGAAGCGCGCGATGGTCTCGTCCGCGAGCGCGATCGCCGCCTCATACCAGCGCTCCTCGCAGGTGGCTTCGAACAGCGCGATGAGCGCCTCGAGCAGGAACGCGTGGTCCTCGAGGTAGGCGCCGATCTTGGCGCGGCCGTGGTTGTAGGTGCGCAGCAGGCGCCCGTCGGCGTCGCGCATCTCACGCAGCAGGAAATCCGCGCACGAGACGGCCGCGTCCAGATAGCGCGGCTCGCTGAGCGCCGCGCCCGCGTCCGCAAGGGCGCAGATCATGAGCGCGTTCCAGCTCGTGAGGCGCTTGTCGTCCAGCGCGGGGCGCACGCGCCGCTCGCGCGCCGCCAGCAGGCGCGCGCGGATGCGCTCACGGGTCTCACCATCTGGGCGCGGCCCGCGGTTCTGCAGAACGTTCAACCCCGGCTGCGGGTGGTGTGGATCCTCGAAGTTGCCGTTCGCGGTGGCGCCGAACCACGCGATCGCGGCGTCGGCGTCCTCGCCGAGTGCGTCGAGCAGCTCGCCGATGCTCCAAACGTAGAAGCGTCCCTCGACGCCCTCGGAGTCGGCATCCAGGGCGCTGAAGAAAGCTCCCTCGGGTCCGCGCATCTCGCGCAGCGCCCACTCGAGCGTGCTCACGCACACCGCGCGCAGCTCCTCGTCCCCCGAGGCCTGCCAGCCGTGCAGGTAGGCGCGCGCGAGCAGCGCGTTGTCGTAGAGCATCTTCTCGAAGTGCGGCACCGTCCAGGTGGCGTCGACGCTGTAGCGCGCGAAGCCGCCGCCGAGCTGGTCGTGGATGCCGCCGCTGGCCATCGCGTGCAGCGTTCCCAGCGCCATCGCCCGCTCGCCGCGCGCGAGCAGCAGCTCGATGGCCGATGCGGGCGGGAACTTGGGCGCCCCGCCGAAGCCGCCGTTGCGCGCGTCGTAGATTTGCTGGAGATTCTCGACGGCCGTGCTCAGGGCCTCCTCGCGCAGCGGCTCCTGCGACGGCGACAGCTGCGCGCCACCGGAGAGGCGCTCGCGGATGCGCTCGCCGCCGGCGCGTATCTCCGCGCTGTTCTCGCTCCAGGACTCTGAGATCGCGAGCAGCACCTGTGTCCACGCGGGCATGCCGTGGCGGGCGTCGGGCGGGAAGTACGTGCCGCCGTAGAACGGCAGCTGCTCGGGCGTGAGAAACACGTTGAGCGGCCAGCCGCCGCGGCCGGTCATCCCCTGCACCGCCTCCATGTACAGCGCGTCCACGTCGGGGCGCTCCTCGCGGTCGACCTTTACGCACACGAAGCTGTCGTTCATGAGCGCAGCTGTGCGCTCGTCCTCGAAGGACTCGTGCTCCATCACGTGGCACCAGTGGCAGGAGGAGTAGCCGATCGACACCAGCACCGGCCGGTCCAGCTCGCGGGCGCGCGCGAACGCCTCGGGACCCCAGGGCAGCCAGTCGACGGGGTTCTCGGCGTGCTGGCGCAGGTAGGGCGAGGTCTCCTGCGCGAGCGCGTTGGTCACGCGCTCAGCGTAGCCGTGGAGCGCTTATGAGCCGCTCGGGTGCGATCGACGGCCATCCGTCGGCGTGGGCGCTCGACAGCCGGACCTTCGTGCGCGCGAGGCTGAAGTGCCTGCCGCCGAGCGTGCCGCTGATCCGCGATGCGCTCGAGCCGGTCCGCAGTGTTCCCGTCGCGGCTGCGGCGCCGGAGATGCGGATGGTGCTGAGCTGGAACGTGCCGTTTCGCACGGGGAACACGCCGGTGAGCTGCAGGCCGGGGAGGAGCGAGAAGTCGTGCAGCACTACGGAGTGGGAGATGAGGCGCGCGTAGCCGCCGTGCAGGCCGCCGAAGCTCGTGCCGTTGGGGAGTTCCTGGTTGACCTGCAGCGTGGCGGTGATGATCTGGCGTTTGAGGTCCACGAGCGTGTCGAGCGCCGCGACGACGGTCTCGCCCGGCTTGCCGGCGAGCGTGGCGGGGGGGTGCACGTGGGCGAGCTTCGTGGGGGTGACGGGGGTGGGGGTGAACACATTGGCGGTGGGGCTGCACGGTTGCACGGGGGCGCCGGCGAAGAAGGCGCCGACCGCGCTGGAGGAGCAGTGGCTGAGGTCGTAGCCGGCGACGGAGTGCCCGGTGAACGGGACGACGAGCAGCTGGGAGTCGGGGATCATCGCCGCGACGGCGCGCGCGTTGCTGGTGGGCGTTCTGAGGTCCTGCTGGCCGGAGAGGATCAGCGTGGGGACGTTCGGCAGCGCACGGTGGGAGGGTGGCGGCGGAGACTGATCCGGCCACGACGCGCAGTTGGGTATCGCGCTGTCCGCGAAGGCGATTGCAGCGTTGAACGGGTAGAACGCGCTGGCGGGCTGGGCGTGGAGGTAGTTGCTCGCTTCGGCCAGCCTGGTGGCCGCTGGCGCCGAGCGCGACCACGGGAACGGGCTCTCCTCGCAGATGGTGGTCGCGAACAGCGCTTCGTCGAGCTCGGGCGCAGGTTCGGCGGAGGCGTGCGCCTGCAGAGCGGACGGCACGAGACCGTCCACGAGCATGGTCAGGCGCAGCAGCGGATCCGGTTCGCCCCGCAGCGCCGACTTGACGGCCGCGGGCAGCAGCGCTCGCACGGCGGGGTTGAGATCGCCGGCGGTCATGACGTCGAACAGGCCGGTGGCGTCGAGCGAGACCGCGTGACGCCGCCCCGCGCCGTCGTACACCGAGCCGTGCAGCGCGCGCCTGCGCATCGCGGCGACCAGATGGGCGACGTCGGCCACGGGGTTGGAGGTGATGCCGGCGCAGGCGCGGGCTTCGCAGAGCTCGCTGAGCGCGGGTGCGATCGCCTGGAAGCTGGGGGCGTGCAGCGGTTCGGCTCCGTCGGGCGGGACGACCGAGTCGAGCACCAGCGCTTCGACGTTCTGGGGGTAGGTGGCGGCGTAGTCGAGCGCGACCTTGGTGCCGTAGGAGACGCCCTGCAGGACGAGCTTTTCATAGCCGCCGGCCTGTCTGAGAGCCTCGATGTCCTGCACGGATTCTTGCGTGGTGAAGGCGCCGCGGACCGGCCCGAGCTCGACGGCGCAGCGTTCGTAGAGGTGGGCGAGTGAGCCGCTGATGCCCTGGTTTTCAAACGCAGGACAGCTCAGCGGATCCGACGTGCCGGTGCCGCGCTGGTCGAACAGCAGCAGATCGCGCGAGCCGAGCGCGGGCGCGACCGCCTGGGCGATGAACGCCGACAGCGGCAGCGCGGCCTGGCCGGGCCCGCCGGCGAGCGCGACGACCGCGCTGCGGCTGGGCGCGAGCCCCGCGAGTTTGCGCTCGACGCTGAGCGAGAGCGTGCCGGGGACGGTGCCGCTGCGATCGAGCGGCACGGGCAGCGAGGTGCACGTGAAGGTGGAGTCCTGCGGGCAGGCGATGAAGCTAAGGCTGGACCCAGGCGAGGAGGCGGGCGAGCTCGCGAGCGCGAGCAAGGGCAGCAGGGCGGCCATCAGCCGCAGTGGTGCTCGCCTGCGCATTCCCACCGACAATAGCCGTGCTCGCCCGGGAATTCGCCGGCAGCACCACGTGGCTGGCGCCGAGCGTGCCGACGAGCGCGTGGTGGGCTCCCAGCCTGAGCGTGCCGTGCGCGTCTCCGGAGCCGCCGATGCGCAACTGGACGCTTTCGGACTTGACGGTCCCCGAGACGGTCACGCCGGGCACGTAGGAGACGCCGTGCAGGACGAACGCGCCGTGCGCGTACTCGGCCCAGCCGGCGCGCAACCCGCCCGCGCGCAGCGTCGGCAGCGAGAGCGCTTCGGTGAGGCTGACGTTTCGCAGGTGCAGCAGCAGCTGGCGCAGCGTGTCGGTGAGCGTGAGCGCGACCGCGTGCAACGTGCGTCCGGGCAGCCCGTGCGAGCCGGGCGCGGCGGAGAGCTGCGCGAGGTGCAGCGGCGGGAGCGGCGGCGGGCGCAGGGAGGCGGGGATGCCGGTGGCGGGGCACGCCTTGATGGGCTTGGCCTTGAACATGGCCTGCAGCGCGTCTGTGGCGCATTCGCCGGGCTCGTTGGTGAGGACGGAGTGGCCCGCGTCGGGGACCACGAGCAGGTGCGCGTCGGGGATCTGCGCGGCGACTTCGCGCGCGTTGGCGGTCGGCGTGCGCAGATCGTCGGCTCCGCTGAGGATCAGGGTGGGGACGTTGGGGAACGGCTTTTCGTCGAGCGGCGGCGCAGGCGGTCTCGAGGGCCAGTGGGCGCAGCCCTGGAGATCGCCCGCTTCGAGCGCGTTGAGCGCGGTGAACGGCGCGAACGTGCTCGCCGGCAGCGAGAGCGCGGCCTTGCGCGCCTGGGCGATGCGCGCGCCCGCGCTCGCGGCGCGGTTCCAGGGGAAGTCGACCTCTTCGCAGACGGTCGCGAAGTAGAGCGGCGAGTCGAAGTCTTCGCCTTCCCCGCCCCCGCCGTGGTCGAACAGCGACACGAGGCGCTCGAGCGGCGCTGTGTCGGAGCGCGCGGCGGCCGCGACGCCGGTGAGCAGTTCGGAGCGCAGCAGTTTGGAGAAGTCGCCCGCGAGCAGGATGTCGAGCAGTTCGCCGGCGTCGACCGTTTCCTGGTGTGCCTTGCCGAACCCGTCGATGACCTTGCCCCGCAGGGCGCCGCCACGCATGCGCGCGATCGTGCGGGCGAGGTCGGCGGTGGGGCTGGAGGTGACGTGCGCGCACGCGTGCGAGGCGCAGATCTGGCGGAGGATCCGCGGCACGGCGGCGAACGTTGGCCGGTTGAGGGCGTCGGGGCCGTTGGGCGGCACGACCGAGTCGAGCACGAGCGCTTCGACGTGGCTGGGGTAGGTCTGCGCGTAGATCTCGGCGACCTTGGTGCCATAGCTGGTGCCGTACAGGACGAGCTTTTCATAGCCGCCCGCCTGGCGGATGGCCTCGATGTCGGCGACCGTGGCGGCGGTGGTGTAGAGCGAGCGGGTCGGACCGAGCTGGGAGGCGCACGTTTCTATCAGCTGCCCGAGGGAGTGCGACAGGCGCGGGGTTTCGAAGGCGTGGCAGGACAGCGGGTGCGACAGGCCGATGCCGCGTTGGTCGAAGACGATCAGATCGCGCGTGGCGGCGATCGGGCCGAGCAGTTCGTCGAAGGCTTCGGTGAACGGGAGCGCCGGTTGCCCGGGCCCGCCGGCGAGCGCGATGACGGCGCTGCGCGCGTCTCCGACGGAGGAGCGGTGGCGCTGCAGCGCGAGCGTGATCGTGCCGGGCACGGCGCCGCTGGGGTCGAGCGCGACCGCCACGTGCCCGCAGGCGATTTCGTTGCCTTCGCCGCACGGCTTCCAGGCGATGTCCGCCTGCGCCAAGCTCGCGGGTACTGCGACCCAGATTCCCGCTGCCACGAGCGCTACGGAGAGCCGTTTGAGGATGGTCCGCACAGATGGAATCTATCTAGTTCGCGAGCGCGGGTGAGTCGCTGCGTGGGCGACGCCTCGCGACCCGACGCTTGCATGGCCGGTAGGCTCGGTCGCATGAGCGGCGAGCGCGAGATCGTCGACGCGCCGGGTGCGCCCGCGGCGATCGGTCCCTACAGCCATGCGGTGAAGGCGGGCGGCCTGCTGGTGTGCTCCGGGCAGATCCCGCTCGACCCGGCCACGGGCGAGCTGGTGGGCGCGACGGCAGCCGAGCAGGCGAGGCGTTGTTTGCAGAACCTGCAGGCGGTGTGCGCGGCGGGCGGAACCTCGCTGGCGCGCGCGGTGCGGATGACGATCTACGTGACCGATCTGGGCGAGTTCGCGGCGGTCAACGAGGTGTACGGCTCGTTCTTCGGAGATGAGCCGCCCGCGCGGGTGACGGTCGGCGTGGCGGCCTTGCCGAAGGGCGCCTACGTGGAGATCGACGCGGTCGTGGCGCTGTAGACGTTCACGTCGGTCGGCTCGACGCTGCGCAGTGCGCGGTTGAGCAGCTCGCGCAGCGTGCGACGCTCCTCGGCGTCGAGCGCCGCCAGTACGTGGTCCTCGATCGCCACTTGCGCGCGTTCGGCGACGCTCAGCGCCTTGCGGCCCGGGGGCGTGATCTGGACGAGATGTCGCCGTCGGTCGCTGGGGTCGCGCACGCGGCTGGTGTAGCCGAGCTGCTCGAGCTCGTTTAGAAGGAGGACGACGTTGTTGGCGTCCATGCAGAAGGCGTCGGCGAGGTCCTGCTGCGGGCAGCCGTCGTGATCGCTGACGTAGCTGAGCGCGACGAGGTGGCGCAGGTGCATCCCCAGCTGATCCTCGTTGGAGCGGCGGTACACCTGCTTGGCGAGACGGCTCAGCAGCACCGCCGAGCCGGGGGCACATTCGCGCTGATCGTCCACGCTCTGAAGTCTATACGTCATCTAAGCACCAATCATCACATTACCAGCGATCGTTAATTTTTCGTAGATCATCCTTGCAAGATGGATGATAGTTGCTATGGTGCTTTCTCCGCAACCTTGGAGGAACCACATGACAGCTCTGCTCAACCAATCCGCCCACACCCGCGAGTCCGCCGTCTCGGAGCGCCGCCGCTGGCTGGCGCTCGCGGTCCTGTGCCTGGGGCAGCTGATGATGGTTCTGGACGCGACGATCGTGAACGTGGCGCTGCCGTCGATCCAGCACGAGCTGCGCTTCACGCAGGCGAACCTCACGTGGGTGATAGACGGCTACATGATCACGTTCGGCGGCTTCCTGCTGCTGGCGGGCCGCTTCGGCGACCTGGTGGGCCGCAAGCGGGTGTTCCTGATCGGCCTCGTGCTGTTCGTGGCGGCGTCGATCCTGTGCGGGGTGGCGGACAGCCAGGAGATGCTGATCGCCGCGCGGCTGATCCAGGGCGTGGGCGGCGCGGTGGCCTCGAGCGTGATCCTGGCGATCATCGTGACCGAGTTCCCCGAGCGCGTGGAGCAGGCGAAGGCGATGGGCATGTACGCGTTCGTGTCCGCGGGCGGCGGCTCGATCGGACTGCTGGCGGGCGGCGCATTGACGCAGTCGCTGAGCTGGCACTGGATCTTCTTCGTGAACGTGCCGATCGGCGCGGTGGCGCTGGCGCTGGGCTGGATGCTGATCGAGGAGAACGAGGGCATCGGCCTGGCGGGCGGCGTGGACGTGCTCGGCTCGATCCTGATCACGCTCGCGACGATGATCGGCGCGTTCGCGATCGTGAAGTCGAGCGACTTCGGGCTCACCTCCGCGCGTACGCTCGGCGCGGGCGGCGGGTCGCTGGCGCTGCTGGGCGCGTTCCTGGCGTATGAGGCGCGCGTGGCGAACCCGATCATGCCGCTGCGGATCCTGCGGCTGCGCACGCTGATGGGCTCGAGCCTCGTACGGGGGCTGCTCGTGACGGGCATGTTCTCTGCGTTCTTCCTCGGCGCTCTGTACCTGGAGCGCGTGCTGGGCTACGACGCGATCGACACGGGGCTCGCGTTCATGCCGCTGACGATTGCGATCGCGACGATGTCGATGGGCGTCTCGGCGCGGCTGGTGGAGCGCGTGGGCTCGGTCCCGACGCTCGCGGGCGGCCTCGTGGGGATCGTTGTGGGCCTGTTGCTGCTCGCGGACGCGGGCGTTCACGCGAGCTACTTCCCGGGCCTGTTCTTCGCCTTCCTGGCGCTCGGGTTGGGGGCGGGCGCATCGTTTTTGCCGCTGCTGACGATCGGCATGGCCGACGCGCCCGCGCGCGACGCGGGCCTCGCGTCGGGGATCATCAACGTGTCGGTGCAGCTGTTCGGCGCGATTGGCCTGGCTGCGCTGGGGACGATCGCGACGGACCGCACGAAGGCCCTGACCGCCTACGGGCAGCCGTTGGTGAGCGCGCTGACGGGCGGCTTTCACCTCGCGTACGTGGTCGGGGCGGTGTGCGTCGCCGGGGGCATCCTCGCGTCGTTCCTGCTGCTGCGGCCCCCCGCGGCGTCGCAGCCGCAGGAGGTCCACGAGGAGGAGCACCTCCACCTCGAGCGCACCGGCGTGCCCCAGCCGGCGGTGCAGGCGGCATGAGGGCGGTGGCGCCGCACGGCGATCTGGCGGCACGTCGGCTCACAGCGCAGCGTGTGCGCGCTGCCAGGCGCTCGCGCCACGCCGATGCGGGCACCCTCACGGAGATGGCGCGCTCGCTGCTGCGCGGCGCCCGCGACGCCGGCACCGCCGAGGCTCGGTGTCGCCAGGCTGGCGTCGCATGGGCGCCGCGCGCGGTCGAGGTCGAGTCGAGCAGCGTGTAGCGGCAAGATCCATTTTTCCCTCAAAGCCCAATAGCTGATGTAGCCTACGGCCCGTGCGCCGCATGCATCGAAGGCCAATCTCGTGTCGTCGGTTTGCGAAGCGCGTGCTCCCTCCATTCGTCGGCGCGACGCTGACGTCGTGCCTCGTTGTCGCGGCGACACCCGCATACGCGCATGGACCGGTATGGGCGATCAGCTCGGCCTCGTCCCCTACGAACTTCGCGCCGGGCGATGAAACGGGGGACGACGTCTATGTGCTGACGGTCGTCAACGCAGGCGACGGAGCGGCGATGGGGAGCCGTGTCGAAATCGCTGACGCGTTGCCGGGTGGACTGATCGCAAGCAGCATCTCCGGTAGAGACCTGGGCAACGGAAAGCCCCTGTCGTGCAGCTTGACGCCGATCCTGGGCTGCAGCTACGAAGGGTTCCAGATAGCTCCGGGAGATGTGCTGCAGATACAGATCGCGGTGAAGGTGAGCTCTTCGGCGGCGTCCTCTGTCGTCAACTCCGCAACGGTGAGCGGTGGCAGCGCGGAAGGCGGTGTGTCGATCGAAGATCCGACGACGATCAGCGCTACTCCAGCTGTGTTCGGGATATCCGACTTCCTGACAGCATGGTCCGGCACGCAGGCCGGCGCGAGTGTGAACGTGACCACCGGCTTCACTTTCAACCAGGTCGTGAGCGGTGGCGAAACCATCCCGGCAGCCGACGCGAAGGACGTGGTGCTGAACCTGCCCGCCGGTGTTGTCGCAAACCCCAACGCCGTTCCGCAGTGCAGCGTGAGCGAGGCCGCGAGCAACGCCTGTCCGGCGGCGGCGGCGGTCGGGGTTGCGTTCACGTCGAGTCCCTCTGGCGCTGGCGGAGCACCGACACCGCATTCGAGCCTCGTGTACGACGTCGCCCCGGCTCCGGGCGAACCGGGTGCGTTGGTACTGACCTTGCCGAACGGTCTGGAGGTGAGGCTCGGGCTCGAGATTCGCTCGAACGGCGACTACGGGCTGCGTGTGGCGGCGAACAACCTCCCTGAGGTCGATGCGTTGACCTCGATGACTTTGACGCTGTGGGGTGTTCCGGGTATCTACAACGGCTCGGGCGTCGCGCCGGCGCGCTTCCTGACAAATGCCGGCACGTGCAGTGCCTCTCCACCGGACAGCACGTTGTCAGCCGAATCCTGGGCAGCGCCAGCCGTGTTCGTCGAAGCTTCCTCGACAGCCCCTCGATCGACGGGTTGCAGCCGGCTCTCGTTTGAACCATCGCTCTCGGTGGCCCCTGCGATCGATGCGGCCAACGAGCCATCTGGCTATGACCTGGATCTCCATCTCCCACAGCCCGAAGACCCGTATGGACTGGCGAGCGCGGAGCTCGAGGAAGCGGCTGTGAAGCTGCCGGAAGGCGTCGGTATCTCTCTCTCGGCAGCCCATCGACTCGAAGCGTGCTCGGAAGCGCAGGTCGGGCTGGGCTCTCCAAATCCGGTGACCTGTCCCTGGGCCTCGCAAGTCGGAGAACTCCAAGTCCGGACGCCGCTGCTGCCGTCGCCACTCTCGGGGCAGGTGTTCCTCGCCTCGCCCAGCGCGAACCCGCTCGCGGCGCCGTTCGCACTGTATTTCGTGGCCGAAGGGTTTGGAGTGTCGATCAAGCTCGTGGGCCAGCTGGAAGCCAATCCCTTGACGGGTCAGCTCACGATCGTGATGAGCGAACTCCCGCAGCTATCGATCAGCGAATGGAGCCTGCGGCTCAGGGGAGGCCCAAACGCGCTGTTGACGACGCCTGCCTCGTGTGGTGCGTATACGGCCATAGGCGAATTGACGCCTTGGTCAGGGGAATCGTCGGCATCACAGTCCTCGACCTTTGACATCACATCCGGTGCAAACGGCACGCCCTGCTCAGCCGCGCAGTCGTTCGATCCAACGTTTCAAGCATCGAGCACGACCAACCAAGCGGGCGCGTACGATTCGCTGACCCTGAGCGTGTCACGGGCCAATCAGGAAGAAGCCTTGGGCAGGATCGCGATACAGGCTCCTCCCGCCGTTGCGGAGATGCTAGCGGGCATACCACCGTGCGGGGAACCGCAGGCGGCGCAGGGCATGTGTCCCACGGCCAGCAGGATCGGGGTCGTGTCCGCGGAAGCCGGTTCGGGCCCCGACCCGACTCACCTGAGCGGCGCTGTCTACCTGACCGGTCCCTACGGCGGCTCCTCGCAGGGCTTGTCGATCGTGATGCCGATCGATTCGGGCCCATTTGAGCTGGGAACCGTCGTGGTTCGCGCGACGGAGCAGATCGATGCCGGCATGGGACGCATGGGCATCGTCACCGATCCTCTGCCGACCATCGTGGGCGGCATCCGATTGCAGTTGAAGACGTTTGTCCTGGTGCTGGATCGGGGCGAATTTCGAACCAGCCCCGACGGTTGCGAACCACTTGCGGTCACCAGCACGATCACCAGCACCGGAGGGAGATCTGTGGCAATCTCGACCGATCCGCTCGGGGAAAGCGAATGCGATCCGCCGCAGGCTCCCCATCCGGCACCCGCTGCCGCCGGAAGCGGCAAACCGCTGGGCACGGCCACTGTGCGCGCTCATCCACACATCGCCACGACGAAGGGCGAGGCGACCGTCGAGCTGACCTGCACGGGCACGGTCGCGTGCAGCGGCAAGCTGGCCCTGAAGGTCAAGGCGAGGACGAGGAAGGGCAGGAGGACTCGATCCGAGAGGACGACGATCGCGAGCGGCGACTTCTCGGTGCCACCGGGCAAGACCGCTGACGTCAGGCTCAAGCTCGATGCTCGCGGGCGAGCGCTGCTCCGTGCAGATCACGGGCTGCTCGACGCCACCCTGACTGTCCTCAAGCTCTCCCCCGCGCCGTCGCAGACATCCACCGACCGCGTGCACCTCGTGCAGAAGAGGCTCGCCAAGGCTCCCAAGGCGAGGAGGTAGGCGGGACTGGGCTCATCGCGGCCTGCGCAGCTCGGCCCGCTTGACCTTGCCGCTGGTGGTCTTGGGCAGCTCCCGCGCGAACTCGACGATGCGCGGGTACTTGTACGGGGCGGTCTCGCGCTTGACGTGCTCCTGCAGCTCGCGCGCGAGCTCTGGCGAGGGGCTGTAGGGCCCGTCGCGCAGGACGACCACGGCGCGCACGACCGCGCCGCGCTCCTCGTCGGGAGCAGCCACGGCGGCCGCTTCCGCGACGGCGGGGTGAGCGACCAGCGCGGACTCGACCTCGAACGGGCCGATGCGGTAGCCGGCGGAGACGATCACGTCGTCGTTACGCCCCTCGAAGAAGAGCCAGCCTTCGTCGTCTTCCTCCACACGGTCGCCCGTGTGCCACCGGCCGGCGGCGCGGCGATCCTCAACTCGCCAGGTGCCGTCCTGGTCGCGGTGGACCTGCTCGCCGAGGTAGCCGAGAAAGAACGTGGGGACGCTCACCGGGTCGACGGTCAGCTCGCCGTCGAGGATCGACAGCGACACGCCCGGCAGCGCCCGGCCCATCGAGCCGGCGCGTGCGGCCACGCCGAGCGGTGCGCCGGTCAGCTGCCCGGTCTCGGTCTGGCCGTAGCCGTCGCGGATCTCCAGGCCCGTGGCCTGCAGCCACGCGCGCAGCACCTCGGGGTTGAGCGCCTCGCCGGCGGCGACCATCCCGCGCAGGTGGGGGAATGAGCGCAGCGTGGCGCGCTTGGCGATCACGCGGTACTCGGTGGGCGCCATGCACAGCACGTTGACGCGCTCGCGCTGGAGGATCTCCAGGCGCTCGTGCGGGTCGAAGCGCTCGTCGTGCATCAGCGCGGCGGCGCCGGAGATCCACGGCGCGATGAACACATTGCGCGCGGACTTCGACCAGCCGCTGGAGGCGGTGCACCACACCAGCTCGCCGGCGCGCGCGGACAGCCAGCCCGCGGCCTGCGCTCGCTGCCCGTCGAGGTAGCGCTGGGCGTGGACGACCGCCTTGGGCTCGCCGGCGGTGCCGCTGGTGAACGTGATCAGGCACGGGTCGCTCTCCTCCAGCTCCACGATCGGCGCGGGCTCGCCCTCGAAGAGCGTCTCGTCGGGCACGTGCAGCACGGGGATGGCGCCGCCGTTCGCGGCTTCGATCTCGGCGCGGTTGCGCTCGTCGGCGACGATCAGCTGCGGCCGGGCGACGGCGATGCGCAGCCGCAGGTCCTTCGCCCGCAGCTGCTCGGTGCAGGGCAGCACGACCGCGCCGATGCGAAAGCAGGCCATCATCGTGAGCGCCCACTCGGGGCGGTTGCCGATCAGCGTCATCACCACGTCGCCGCGCGCGACGCCCCTGCGCTGCAGTGTGCCCGCGAGCCGCGCGGAGCGCTCGGCGATCTCGCCGAAGCTCCACTCCCGGCGCGAGCCGTCGCGCGCCAGCTCCAGCAGCGCGAGGGCGTGGGGATCGACGGGCTCGAATACCTCGCGAAAGAAGTTCACGCCGGTATTCTCCCCGTATAGAGCGAGAGAGCCCATCCCGAACCTGGAGCGTTCCCAACAATGGCCGTAGCCGCATCCCCGCACACTGAGATGACCGACGAGCAGAAGGCGATCATCGAGATGGTCCACCAGTTCGCCGACGAGCAGATCCTGCCGAACGCCGAGCACTACGACCACGAGGACTCCTTCCCGGAGCCGATCGTGGAGCAGATGAAGGAGTTGGGGCTGTTCGGTGTGACGATCCCCGAGGAGTACGGCGGGATGGGGCTGGATCTGACGACGTACGCGATGATCGTGGAGGAGCTCTCGCGCGGCTGGATCTCGATCTCGGGCGTGATCAACACGCACTTCATCGGCTCGTATCTGCTTATGAAGTTCGGCTCGGAGGAGCAGCGCCAGAAGTACCTGCCGCGGATGGCCACGGGCGAGATCCGCGCGGCGTTCTCGCTGTCAGAGCCGGAGCTCGGCTCGGACGTGCAGGCGATCAAAACGTCGGCGAAGAAGGCGGACGACGGCGCGTATGAGATCAACGGCCAGAAGATGTGGGTCACGAACGGCCTGCGCTCGGACCTGGTGTTCGTGCTCGTGAAGACCGACCCCAACGCGGAGAAGGCGCACAGGGGCATGACGTGCTTCATCGCGGAGAAGGAGGGCGGCGCGCACGAGAACACGGGCGCCTACGCTGGCCTGACGGTCCCGCCGCAGCTGCGCAAGATGGGCTACAAGGGCGTCGAGTCCACGGAGCTGGTGTTCGACGGCTATCGCTGTCCGGCGGAGAACATCCTCGGCGGCGAGGACGCGGGCCTGAACAGCGGCTTCTCGCAGATGATGGACGCGCTGGAGGTCGGGCGCGTGAACGTGGCGGCGCGCGGCGTGGGCATCGCCCAGCGCGCGCTGGAGCTGGCGCTGCGCTACTCACAGGAGCGCAAGACGTTCGGCAAGCCGATCTCAGAGCACCAGGCGATCCAGTTCAAGCTCGCCGACATGGCCACGCAGGTGGACGCTGCGCGCCTGCTGACGCTGCGCGCGGCGCGCATGAAGGACGCGGGCGTGCGCTCGGATCTGGAGGCGGGGATGGCGAAGCTGTTCGCCTCCGAGGCGGGTCGCTTCTGCGTCGAGGAGTCTTTCCGCATACACGGTGGCTACGGATACTCGAAGGAGTACGAGATCGAGCGCCTGTACCGCGACGCCCCGCTGCTTCTGATCGGCGAGGGCACGTCGGAGATCCAGCGTATGGTGATCGGGCGCAAGTTGCTCCAGCGTCATAAGATTTGACGCGAAGACGCGAAGACGAGAACGGGTCTGACAAGACAGCCATGGGCCGTCACCCGGCCCAACGAGGGGAGAAAGCCATATGGCCGAAGACGCCAAGGCCCTGATCGAACTTGCGGTGCGCAGGTTCCTCGGTGAAGTGCCGGCGCTCGGGCCGATCAAGCTGGTGGTCGGGGTGGAGTTGCGGGGCAGGGGGGACGTGCAGCACTTCAGGCTGGAGATGCCCGACATCAAGGTCACGAAGGGACCGGCCGCGGACGCGCGCGTGCGTGTGGACATGCGACGGGAGTTCTTCAACGTGATGGCGCGCGAAGCGAAGGTGCCCGACTGGGTGGAGGCGTTCACGTACGGCCAGGCGAAGGCGTCGGGCCCGGATCAGTTCATCAAGCTGATCGTGAGCGTGGTCGAGCGTCAGCAGGAGCGCGAACGCACGCCGAAGGCGCGCAAACACTAGGCGCCGGGCGAGCGCCGCCGCTAGGCGCGGCTCGCGGGCTAGTGGTAGGACGTGAGCTGCTGCGCCAGGAACGCGAGCGAGGCGAGCAGGAAGATGCACATCACGATGAGGGAGAAGTTTTCGTTCATCGGCTCGATGTCACGATAGACGACTGGGCGGGCGCCGCGCAAGCGCGGCGTCGCCGGCGCGCTAGGCCAGGACGGCGCTGTCGTCGTAGAGCTTGATGACCTTGACCGGTTGATCGGCTCCCCACCCACCCGCCGCGTCGAGACAGAGACGACACAGCACGCACTCGTCGAGGTTCTTCTCGACGATCTCGAGCGTTCCGTCGGCGCTCTGGGCGTAGATGTCGACGGGGCAGGCTTCGGTGAGCTTGCGCGCGAGCTCCGAGTCGGCGGCGGCGTCGTCGGCGACCTCGACGGCGATGAAGATTCCGTCCTTCCTCATGCTGCGCTCCTCTCGGCGATCTTGGCCTTGACCAGATCGGGAATCTCGTCGATCCGCTGCACCACGGGGATGCCGGCCGCCTCCAGGCGCGCGATCTTCTCCGTGGCGCTGTCCTCCTTGCCCTCGACGATCGTGCCGGCGTGCCCGAAGGACATGCCCTGCATCTCCTCGTCGTCCATGAACTTGCCGGCCATGAAGGCGACGATCGGCAGGCGCGAGTCGTTCTCCTTGACCCACTGCGCGAGCTGCGCCTCCATGCGGCCACCGGGCTCGGTGTAGATGACGATCGCCTGGGTCTGCGCGTCGGCCTCGAAGTACGGCATCAGCTCGGCGTAGGTCGAGCCGATGATCGCATCGCCGCCGATCGACACGGCTGTGGAGACGCCGAGTCCCGCCGCGGTCAATGTGGAGGAGATCTCGGTGGTCATCCCGCCGGAGCGGCTCATCACGCCGACCGCGCCTGGTTGGTAGGCGACGGCGGCGTTGCGCGCCGGGCCGCCGATGCCGCCCATCTTGGCGACGCCTGGGACGATCAGGCCGAGGCAGTTGGGCCCGATGATCCGAGCGCCCTTGGCGTCTGCGAGCTCGACCATCATCGCGACGTCGCGGCGGGGAATCCGCTCGGTGACGATCACGATCGTCTTGATGCCGGCGTGCAGCGCCTCGAAGACGGCGTCACGCGTGCCCGCGGGCGGGACGGTGACGACCGAGCCGTCCGGCACGACGCCGCCGTTGTGCTCGACGACCTGCTCGACGGTGTCGAACACTGGCACGCCGTGGACCTCGCGGCCCTTGCGCCCGGGGGTCACGCCGCCGACGATCTTCGAGCCGTAGTCGAGGCACTCGCGCGTGAGGTTGACGGCCTCGCGCCCGGTGATGCCCTGGATGATGAACGTGGTGTCCTGGTCGATGAGGATGACATGCTATGCGGGCTCCTTGGATCTTGGCGACCGCGCGACCGGCGGCCTCCCACAACGAGACGGAGCGGTCGCAGTACTCGATCCCGTACTTGTCGAGGATCTTGAAGCCCTCCTCCTCCCAGGCGCCGGGGATGCGGAAGATCGCGACCGTCTCGCCGGGGTCCTTGCCGAGCTCCAGGCACGCCTTGATGACGCCGCGCGCGACGATGTCGACGCGCGTGTTGGAGACGATCGACATCATCACGGCGATCTTCTCGACGCCGTCTTTCTGGAGGACCTGCTTGGCCAGGCCACAGGCCTTGGCGACGGACGGATTGCCGCCGATCTCGGAGTAGTTGGCGGGCTGCCCGCCCTGCTGGCGCACGGCGTCGGTGAGCGTCAGCGAGCCGCCGCCTGCTCCGATCACGAGGCCGATGTTGCCGTTGAAGCCGGTGTCCTTGCCCTGGATGACGCCGCGATGGTCGGCGGCGTCGATGGCCTTGACGGCCTCTTCGAACGAGGTCGGCGTGTGGTCCTCGCGGGTGCCCTCGTCCTTGCCGATTCCGAGCGCCTCGAGCAGAGCCTTCTGACGCGGCATGCCCTCGTTCTCCATCTCCATGTGCGCGTCGAGCGCGACGAACGAGCCGTCCTTCAGCTCCGCCAGCGGGTTGATCTCGGCGAGCGTCATGTCGTTGTCGAGGAACAGCCGGGCCAGACGAGCGAGCACCGGGGTGGCGCGCTGCAGCGCCTTGCCGGTGACGCCGGCGGCGGCGATGACCTGCTTGGCCTGGAAGTCGGAGAAGGGCTCGAGCGTCGAGAAGTGTCCGCGGCCGACGTGGTCGGGGTGCTCCTCGGCGACCTGCTCGATGTCGATGCCGCCCATGTCGCTGAACAGCATCAGCGGCTTCTTGGCGGTGCCGTCCCAGACGACGCCTGCGTAGTACTCCTGCGCGACCTCCGCCTTGGGGTCGACGAGCACGCCGCGCGGCGAGTGGCCGTTGATCTCGAGTTGCAGGATGTCTCTGGCGTGGCTCTCGGCTTCCTCGGGGGTGTCGGCGAACTTGACGCCGCCGGCCTTCATCCGCCCACCGGTGAGCACCTGGGACTTGATCACCGTGGGGCCGCCGATCCGCTGCGGCGATCTGCGCGCGCCTCGGCGGCGTCGGTCGTGAAGCCGTAGTCGGTGACGGGGATGCCGGCGCGCTTGACGACCTCGCGGGCCTCGAACTCGAAGAATCTCATGCGGCGCGGAAGCCTATACGGCGGCGGCGAATCCGTACGCCTCGGCCAGCTCGGGGTCCTTCTTGGCGAGCATTTCGGCGAGGTTGACCATCACCTTGCACTGCTTCCACGTGGCGTCGTCCTGCATCTTGCCGTCGATCATGTGCACGCCGCGCCCGTCGGGGATCGCCTCGATGACCTTCTTGGCGAATGCGACCTCGTCGGGGTCGGGCGAGTAGACCTTCTTGGCGATCGCGATCTGCGCGGGGTGCAGCGACCACGCGCCGACGCAGCCGAGCAGGAACGAGGCGCGGAACTGCGTCTCGCAGCCCTCGGTCGTCGCGGATGTCGCCATATGGGCCGTAGAAGGGCAGCGCGCCGACGGAGGTGCACGCGTCGACCATGCGCGCGATCGAGTAGTGCCACGGGTCCTGCTGGTAGCTGGCGCGCGGCGCGTCGGGGTTCTCGGGGTCGGGGTCGGCGATCGTGCGGTAGCCGGGGTGCCCGCCGCCGACGCGGGTGGTCTTCATGCGCCGCGAGGCGGCGAGGTCGGCGGGGCCGAAGCTCATGCCCTGGATGCGCGGGGAGGCGCAGGCGATCTCCTCGAGGTTGGCGACGCCCTGGGCGGTCTCGAGGATCGCGTGGATCAGGATCGGGCGCTCGATGCCGGCCTTGGCCTCGAGCTGCGCGAGCAGGCGGTCGACGTAGTGGATGTCCCACGGGCCCTCGACCTTGGGGATCATGATGACGTCGAGCTTGTGCCCGATCTCGGCGACCAGTTCGCGTCAGATCGTCGAGCACCCACGGCGAGGCGAGCTCGTTGACGCGGGTCCACAGCGCGGTGTCGCCGAGCTCCATCTCGCGTCCCGACCTTGATCAGGCCGGCGCGTGCGGCGAGCTTGCGGTCGACCGGGACGGCGTCCTCGAGGTTGCCCAGCAGGATGTCCACCGTGGGTGCGATGTCGGGCACCTTGGCGACCATCTTCTCGTTGGAGAAGTCGAGGAAGTGGATCATCCGCGAGGGCTTGAAGGGGATCTCGCGGGCGGGCTCGGGGGCGCCGATGGCGAGGGGCTTGAGGAAGTCTCGGGGGTTGCGCAAGTCTGCTCTCCTGGGGTCGTCTGGAGGCTGAACGGTACAGCCCAGAGGTAGAGTTGACGCTCCACATCGTCAAGGAGACCCCGAGAAACCCATGAGTGAGACCCATTCCGTCGAGACCGATCAGGCCGTTCGCGAGGCGAGCGGCGCGCACCCGTATGGCCGCTACCTGGAGGAGTTCGAGGTCGGCGCCGTGTACAAGCACTGGCCCGCGAAGACCGTGACCGAGGCGGACGACCACCTGTTCTGCCTGATCACGATGAACCACCACCCGCTGCACATCAACGACGTCTACGCGGGCAAATCCCAGCAGGGCCGCAACGTCGTGGTGGGGCCGCTGGTGTACTCGCTCGCGCTCGGCATGTCCGTCAGCGACGTGAGCGGCAAGGCGATCGCGAACCTCGCGACCGAAGAGCTGAAGCACCCCGCGCCGGTGTTCCACGGCGACACGCTGTTCTGCGAGTCCGAGGTGCTGGAGAAGCGCGAGTCGCAGTCCAAGCCCGACCGCGGCACGGTGAAGGTGCACACGCGCGTGCTCAACCAGGACGGCGTGCTGGTGGCGGAGTTCAAGCGCCTCGTGCTCGTCCCTCGCAAGACGCCCGGCGGCGCCGGCGCGGAGGGAAACGTCGAGTAGCGGCCGAGTTGTCGGGGGCCATGGCCGTGCGGTACGCTTTCGATCCGCCCACGGATGGGCGTTTTCTGTTTCCCGGAGCCCGCCCCCGGCTCGGAAGCAGCGTCGCCGATCGCTGATCGGGAAGCGCCGATCATGCCCGAGAACTGAGGAGCCGCTTGGACCCCATGAACACCACCGTTCCCGCCCCCACCACGAATGAGCGCCTCCTCGCCTGGGTAGAGGAGACCGCGGCGCTGACCGAACCGGATCAGATCTACTGGTGCGACGGCTCGGCGGAGGAGTACGACCGGCTCTGTCAGGAGCTGGTCGACGCGGGAACCTTCGAGCGACTGTCGGACGCGAAGCGCCCGAACTCCTACCTCGCGCTGTCCGATCCGGGCGACGTGGCGAGGGTGGAGGACAGGACGTTCATCTGTTCGGCGACCGAGGAGGAGGCGGGTCCGACGAACAACTGGCGAGATCCCGCCGAGATGCGCGGGCAGCTGACGGAGCTGTTCACTGGCTCGATGCGCGGTCGCACGATGTACGTGGTGCCGTTCTCGATGGGGCCGCTGGGCTCGGACAAGAGCCATGTGGGCGTGCAGCTGACCGACTCGCCGTACGTGGCGGTGAACATGCGGATCATGACCCGCATGGGCCAGGGCGCTCTGGACGCGCTGGGCGGGGGCGAGTTCGTGCCGTGTCTGCACTCCGTGGGGATGCCGCTCGAGGATGGGGTGGAGGACGTGCCGTGGCCCTGCAACGCGGAGAACAAGTACATCGTGCACTTCCCCGACACGCGCGAAATCTGGTCCTACGGCTCGGGCTATGGCGGCAACGCGCTGCTGGGCAAGAAGTGCTTCGCGCTGCGCATCGCCTCGGTGATGGCGCGCGACGAGGGCTGGATGGCCGAGCACATGCTGATCCTCAAGCTGACCTCGCCGGAGGGCGAGGTGAAGTTCATCACGGGCGCGTTCCCGAGCGCGTGCGGCAAGACGAACCTGGCGATGCTGATCCCAACGCTCGAGGGCTGGACGGTTGAGACGATCGGCGACGACATCGCGTGGATGAAGTTCGGCGAGGACGGGCGCCTGTACGCGATCAACCCCGAGGCGGGCTTCTTCGGGGTGGCGCCCGGAACGGGCGAGGAGACGAACGCGAACGCGATCCGCACGATCGAGCGCAACTCGATCTTCACGAACTGCGCGAAGACCGACGACGGAGACATCTGGTGGGAGGGCCTCACCAAGGAGACGCCCGCGCACCTGATCGACTGGCACGGCAACGACTGGACGCCCGCGTCGGAAACGCCGTCGGCGCATCCCAACGCGCGCTTCACAACGCCCGCGGCGCAGGACCCGGCGATCGCGCCCGAGTGGGAGGACCCGGCGGGCGTGCCGATCGACGCGATGCTGTTCGGCGGGCGCCGCTCGACGGTCGTGCCGCTCGTGACGGAGGCGCTGGACTGGGAGCACGGCGTGTTCCTCGGCTCGGTGATGAGCTCGGAGAAGACCGCTGCAGCCGCTGGAACGGTCGGCGAACTGCGCTTCGATCCATTCGCGATGCTGCCGTTCTGCGGCTACAACATGGCCGACTACTTCGCGCACTGGCTGGAGATGGGCCGCCGCGAGGGCGCGAAGCTGCCGAAGATCTTCTACGTCAACTGGTTCCGCAAGGACGAGAACGGCCGCTTTCTGTGGCCGGGTTACGGCGAGAACTCGCGCGTGCTCTCGTGGGTGTTCGCGCGCTGCGCGGGTCACGGAGAGGCGACGGAGACGCCGATCGGCTGGATGCCGCCCGTGGGCCCCGAGGGGATCGACACGCGCGGCGTGGACGTGACCGAAGAGGCGATGGCGCAACTGCTGCGGGTAGACGCGGAGGAGTGGAAGACCCAGCTGCCCCAGTTCCGCGAGTACCTCTCCAAATTCCCCAACCTGCCGCCCGAGATCACCGCTCAGCTCGACGCCCTGGAACAGCGCCTCGGCTGAGACGCTCAGTCGTGAGAGTGCGACTCGCCCGCGGCTGCGGGCGGTCGTGACTCCTCGGCGAGCGAGGTGATGGTGAGCGCCCCACGGGCGGAGGATTCGAGCACCTCTGTGGCCTCTTCGAGCGAGCGCGCGTAGAGCTCGACGAGCAGGTGCACGATGATGCGCGCGTCGTCTTCGTGCTTGTGGAAGCGCACGTGCGTGAAGAACTCGCGCACGCCGTGATCGCCGAACGCGGCGTAGGAGAGCGCGTCGCCGGCCTCGGGGCCGGAGCAGCTCTCGACGTCTTCGGAGTCGACGGTGACGGTGCACGAGGCGACCCAGGGGGTGCCCGCGATCATCCGTTCCCAGCGATCCTCGACGGGCTCGACGCGCCCGTTGTTGAAGCCCAGGTGGGGCTGGTCGTGCATGCAGTCGAGGCACTGCACGACCGCCTCCTGGAGCTCGTCCACGACTTCGGCGCGCTCGCCCGTGTCGGGGTCGATCTTGTGGATGCCCTCGTAGTGGACCTGAACCTCCAGATCCTGCGACCAGCAGCGGTAGCAACGCAGCCAGCTACGCGCGCTCGTCTCGGCCATCGAACCCTCCATCGCGCACATTGTAGGCATGTGGGACGTTGACGCCCACCGCTAGGCTGTCAGCTCTATCCATAGACGTAAGAAGGGGGGACCCATGAAGCCAAGATCCATCACGGCTGCGTTGCTCGCGGGTGGAGCGCTGTGCGTGCTGGCCGCGCCCTCCGGGGTGAGCGCGCACCGGGCGCTGGCGGCGGCGACGCCGTGCACTCCGGTCTCGAACATCGAGGCGATCGTCGACGACTCGGGCTCGATGGCGGGGACCGATCCGAACAGGCTGCGCGTGCAGGCGCTGGACCTGCTGATCGAAACGCCAGGCAACGAAGGGATCACGTTCGGCGCGATCGAGTTCGGCGGCGCGATCTTCACCTCCGAACCGGCGGCGGACACGCTGTTCGCGCCCGAGGCGATCGGCCCGAACGCGGGCGCGATGCAGGCGGCATTGAACGAAAAGATCAAAGCGGACAACGGCACGACCGACTACAACGCGGCGTTCGCCAAGGCGAAGGCGGACAACCCGGGCGCGAACGCGCGGCTGTTCTTGACGGACGGCGGCCACGACGTGGGCGAATACGAAAACGGCCACCGCGGCGGCCCCCCGACGTACGTGATCGGCTTCAGCAGCGCGATCACGGGTCCGGACGGCGAACGTCTGCAGCAGATCGCGAACGAGACGGGCGGCAAATACTTCCCGCAGACCGATTCGAGCTCGCTGCAGGCGGTGGTGAACCAGATCGGCACGACGCTGACGTGCCAGTCGGTGCCGGCGACGTTCAAAGACGCGTTCTCGAAGGTCGGCCAGAAGTCCGCGCACGCGGTGGCGCTGGGCAGCAAAACCCACTCGGCGCAGCTGACGCTCTCCTGGGACAGCCCGCTCGACGCGTTCACGATCTCGAACCTGAAGATCGTCAAGCACGGCAAGACGGTGGCGGTGGCGGCGCGCAAGCGCAAGATCAAGGTGACCAGGCGCCAGGGCACGACGTTCCTGGTGCTGAAGCTGTCGAACCTCACGCGCGGGAGCCTGCGCTTCAACGTGCGCGCGAGCAAGATCGGCTCGGGCGCGCCGAAGGTGAGCCTGACGACGCAGGTGACGCAGGGCCACTGACGCGAGCGCTCGCACCCGCGATCTGCCGGCTTCGGAGCACGCTCCGAGCGCGGCAGATCGCGGGGGTGCGCGCCGCGCCCCTGTCGTATGGGTCCGCGCCAGTCCTATCCGAACGTGAACGCGTAGCCGCTGACGCCCGGCGCGAAGCGCAACGACAGGCGATGCTGCGCGTCTCCTGGGAGCGATACGAGCGAGTAGAGACGCTGGCGGCGGACGGTGACGACGCCGTGGTGGACGTCCGCGCCGGCATCCGCGGCGGAGATGGGGTGTCCGTCGAGCAGCACGCGCACCGGCAGCGGTCGTTCGCCCGGCGAGCTGAGCACGAGATAGACGTTCTTGGCCTCGAACTCCAGGTCCACGCCGGGTGGGTGGGAGCCCAACACCGCGGTGGCGGGCTGGGCGGCGATGTTCCAGACGCCGCTGAAGGCGAAGTCGTTGAGGGACAGCGGGCCGGTGGGGGACGGACCGTAGTCGTGCCGGCCGCCCTTCGGCCCGTCGATCCAACCCTGCGCGCGCTCGGTGCCGAGGTAGGTCTCGGGGGTGGCCACGACCGACGGCGTGACCACGTCGGTGGGGTGGCTCCTGCCGCCGATCCGTGCTCCGGCTTCGGCGAGCAGCGAGCGGATGGCCGTTTCGGTCTTGTCGTAGTCGCCCTCGCCGAAGGCGGTGTAGCGGACCTGCCCGTGCGCGTCGATGAGGTAGTCGGCGGGCCAATACTGGTTGGCGTACGCGTTCCACGTGCCCATGTCGTTGTCCTGGACGACGGGGTAGCGCAGCCCGAACTGACCGATCGCGTCGCGCACGTTGCCGGCGTCGTGCTCGAAGGCGAACTCGGGCGTGTGCACCCCGACGATCGTGAGGCCGTCGCGCCGGTAGGCCTGATCCCACGCCTTGAGGTAGGGGAGCGTGCGGATGCAGTTGATGCACGTGTACGTCCAGAAGTCGACGAGCACGACCCGTCCGCGCAGCGACGCGAGCGTGAGCGGGCGATCGCCGGGGGTGTTGAACCAGTCCTGGGTTCCGGTGAATTCGGGCGCGGGGCCGAGTGGTTCGAGTGAGCGTGCGTCCGCGAGCAGCGTGCCCTGGGAGGCGCCCTTGGCCGCGACGCGGATGCTGGTGGAGGATCCTCCGTGGCAGGTGGATGAGCCGTTGGCCGGGGCGAACCTGGCGTGACGCCCGGTGATCTCGTGCAGGCGCCCGGTGACGGCGCTGGAGCACTCGAGCCCCGCGGTGAGGTTCACGTTGGGGATGTTTTTTGCGATGAACTGGTCGAAGGTGATGTCGAGGTTGCTGAGCATGGCGACGGCGGTGAGCAGCATGACCGCGCCGAGCGCGCGTTGCAGCAGCGGCCCGCGCCCGGCGCGGCGGACGCGATCGAACACGCGCCGCCCGCCGAGGCACAGCGCGAGCAGCACGACGGCGGAGCCGGCGGCGTAGGCGAGCGCGAGCACGACGGTGCGGCCGGAGGCGGCGCTGACGGAGATGACGGCGGCGAGGATGGGGCTCGCGCAGGGCGTGTAAACGAAGCCGAGTGCGCCCCCGACGAGCAGGCCCGACACGAACCCGTCCCCGCGTGTGCGCGGACCGAACCGCGAAAGGCGCGACAGTGGCGCCTCGATCCGCGCGGCCGCCTCGGGCACGAGCAGCACGGCGCCGAACGCGAGCAGCACGACGATGGCGAGGTAGCGCAGCGGGTCGCTGCCGAGACCGACGCCGTCGACGACGCTGGCGAGCCCGACGATCGTGACGGTGAACGTGACCGACAGCCCGAGCACGATCCCCAGCGGACGCCGCCGTCCGCCGACGCCGCCCGCGGACAGCAGCGCGGGCAGAACGGGCAGCACGCACGGCGAGAGCGCCGTGCCGGCGCCCGCGAGCACGGCGAAGACGAGGAGGACGATCATGGTCTCAGGAATACAGTCTGGCGAGCGACGCTCGCGTTACACGCCGGTTCGCGGCTGTGGCGCAGATCACCGCTTGAGCAGCACGTAGACGGTGCTGGCGGCGAACGCCATCTGCCCGAACGCGAGCGCGGTGCCGAGGTTGGGCGCGCCGAGCGCGCCGGCGAGCGCGCTCGCGAGGACGAATGCTCCGAGACTGATCAGCAGGTCGCGAACCATCGGCTCATGTGATTCATGCGCTCCAGCGCGGCGACGAGCGCCGGCACCTCGAGGCCGGGGTCCTCTGCGGCCAGCAGCGTCCGCGCCGCGGCGCGCCCGCCGAGCGCGCGCAGGCCCGCGCTCGCCGTGCTCGACGACGAAGTCGGTGAGCGCGCCGGCGCGGCGCGCGCGCAGCCGCCGCGCGGCGAGGTCGAGCTCGGCGCGGTGCTCGTCGAGCGCCTCGACAGCTCGTCGATCCCGCTCGCGCGGCGGCAGCGAGGAGACGGCGAGCACGCGCGTCGTCGCGCGGGCCGAGCGAGCGCAGCGCGGCGCTGAGGTCGCGCCGGGTGCGCAGCGCGATCTGCCCGAGGTCGGCCTTGGTGACGACGAGCACGTCGGGGATCTCCATGATCCCGGACTTCAGGAACTGCAGCACGTCGCCGCTGCCGGGCTGCACGACGACGGCGACGGTGTCGGCGACGTCGGCGACCTCGGTCTCGGCCTGCCCGACGCCGACGGTCTCGATCACGACGACGTCGAAGGCGGCGGCGAGCGCCTGCGCGGCGGCGCGCGTCGGCCCGTGCGAGGCCGCCGAGCCGCTCGCCGGCGGCCGTCGAGCGGATCAGCACGCCGCGGTCGGCGGGGTCGAAGTCGATCCGCGCGCGGTCGCCGAGCAGCGAGCCGCCGGAGCGGCGCGAGCTCGGGTCGACGGCGAGCATCGCGACCGTCTGCGCCGTCCGCGCGCCACGCGCGCAGCAGCGCGGAGAGCAGCGTCGACTTGCCGGCGCCGGGCGGGCCGGTGACGCCGACGACGTGCCCGGGCGCCTCGCCGCCGAGCGCGGCGGGGGAGACCTCGCGCAGCAGCGCGGCGGCCTGCTCGCGGTCGGCCGGCGGCGGTGCTCTCGAGCAGGTTCAGCGCGGCGGGCGCGGCGCTCAGGTCGCGCTCGCGCAGGCGCGCGCCGAGGGCGGCCCCGTCGGCGCTCACGCCGAGCCGTTGGCGGAGGAGCCGCCCACGGCGACTGGCGTGCGCTGCGCGCCGCGCCGACGAGCGCGACGATGTCGCGCATGATGCGGGTGATGTCGAAGTCCTTGGGCGTGTAGACGGCCGCGACGCCGGCCTCGCGCAGCGCTCGCCACGTCCTGCTCGGGGATGATCCCGCCGACGACGACGGGCGCGTCGACGCCGGCCTCGCGCAGCGCGTCGACGCACGGCCGGGATCAGCTCGCGGTGCGAGCCGGAGAGGATCGACAGGCCGATCACGTGCACGCCCTCCTGCAGCGCCGAGGCGGCGATCTGCGCGGGCGTCAGGCGGATGCCCTCGTAGACGACGTCCATGCCCGCGTCGCGCGCGCGCACGGCGATCTGCTCGGCGCCGTTGGAGTGGCCGTCGAGGCCGGGCTTGCCGACGAGGATCTTCGGCCGGCGGCCGAGCGTGCTCCTGCAGCCGTGCGACCTCGCCGCGCAGCTCGCTCGAGGTCGCGGTCGGCCGGCGCGGCGCGGCCTCGCCGACGCCGGTGGGCGCGCGGTAGCTGCCGAACACCTCGCGCAGCGTCCGCGCCCACTCGCCGGTCGTCGCGCCGGCGCGGGCGGCGGCGATCGTCGGCACCATCAGGTTCTCGCTCGAGCGCTCGCTCGCGGGCGACCGCGGCGAGGCGCGCGAGCGCCGCGTCGACGGCGGCCTGGTCGCGCGCGGAGCGCCAGCGCCGCACGGCCTCGATCTGCTCGGCTTCGAGCGCCGGGTCGACGACGAGGATGCCGCCCTCGGCGTCGGCGGTCAGCGGCGAGTCCTCGGACTCGGTGAAGCGGTTCTGCCCGACGACGACCTGCTCGCCGGACTCGATCCGGCGGATGCGCTCGCGGTGGGAGTCGACGAGCGCCGCCTTCATGTAGGGGACGGCCTCGACCGCGCCGCCGTGCTCGGCGACGACCGCCATCTCGGCGCGCGCGCCCTCGAGCAGCTCCTCGACGAGGCCCTCCATCACCTTGGAGCCCTCGAAGATGTCGGGGTACTCGAGGATGTCGGTCTCGTAGGCGAGCACCTGCTGGATGCGCAGCGACCACTGCTGGTCCCACGGGCCGCGGCAGGCCGAGCGCCTCGTTCCAGGCCGGCAGCTGGATCGCGCGTGCGCGCGCGTCGCGGCCGAGCGTGACGGCGAGCGCCTCGAGCACGATCCGCTGCACGTTGTTCTCCGGCTGGGCCTCGGTGAGGCCGAGCGAGTTGACCTGCACGCCGTAGCGGAAGCGCAGGTGGCGCGGGTCCTCGACGCCGTAGCGCTCGCGGCCGAGCTCCTCCCAGAGGATCGACATCGCGCGCAGCTTGGCGTGCTCCTCGACGAAGCGCACGCCGGCGTTGACGAAGAAGGAGATGCGCCCGAAGACCTGTTCCATGATCTCGGGGCTCTGCTCGCCGACGCGCTCGCGGGCGGCGTCGAGCACGGCGATCGCGTTGCTCATCGCGTAGGCGATCTCCTGCACGGGCGTCGCGCCGGCCTCCTGCAGGTGGTAGGAGCAGATGTTGATCGGGTTCCACTTGGGGACGTGCTCGACCGTGTAGGCGATCATGTCCGCGATCAGCCGCATCGAGGGCGCGGGCGGGAAGGCGTAGGTGCCGCGCGCGAGGAACTCCTTGATGATGTCGTTCTGGGTCGTGCCCTGGAGCTGCTCCTGCGCGACGCCCTGCTCCTCGGCGGCGACGATGTAGAGCGCGAGCAGCCAGGCGGCGGTCGCGTTGATCGTCATCGACGTGTTCATCTCGCCGAGCGGGATGCCGTCCATCAGCGCGGCCATGTCGCCGCGGTGGGAGACCGGCACGCCGACCTTGCCGACCTCGCCGCGCGCGAGCTCGTCGTCGGGGTCGTAGCCGGTCTGCGTCGGCAGGTCGAAGGCGACCGACAGCCCGGTCTGGCCCTTCTGCAGGTTGCGCCGGTAGAGCTCGTTGGAGGCCTTGGCCGTGGAGTGCCCCGCGTAGGTGCGCATCATCCAGGGCCGGTCGCGCTCGGGCAGACGTGCGGAGTCGTCGCCGCTCATGCGTGCAATTGTACGGTGCGCGCCGTGGGCTTTATCCTGCCGGCATGGGTCAGACGATCGAGATTCCCCGCACGGGCACCCCCGGGGGCGGGTTGGGGGGCGTGTGGAAGGTGATCGTGCGCAACGACGATCACAACACCTTCGACCACGTGGCGCGCACGCTCGCGCGCTTCATCCCGGGTGTGACGCTCGACGCGGGGCATGGAGATCGCCAACGTGATCCACAGCTCGGGCAGGGCGATCGTCTTCAGCGGCCAGCAGGAGCCGGCCGAGCACTACTGGGAGCAGCTCAAGGGCGCGGGCCTGACGATGGCCCCGCTCGAGCAGGGCTGACTCGGCCGCTCAGGCGGCGCTGTACGCCGCCGTTGCCGTGGCCGTTGCTGGCCCCGGCGACGACCGCCTCGGCGACGCCGCCGCTGGCGGTGAGGTCCCACCAGCCGTAGAGCACCGGGACCTGGTACCAGCTCGAGTGCGTGGCGCGGAAGTAGGTCATCTCGGGGCCTTCCCAGATAGCGTTCCCAGTCGATGTGCTCCTCGAAGGCGGCGAGCTGCTGGAAGCGGTAGCGGTCATCGCGCGGGCGGTAGACGGCGTAGGAGGTGGCGCCGTAGCGCAGCGCGATGGCGGCGACCTCGCCGAGCGCCTCCTCGAAGCCGTCGGCGCGGAAGCCGGTGGCGTACCAGGGGATGATCACCGTGCCGGCCATCAGGCGCCGACCTCCGCGTGGATCGCGCCGGGGCCCTCGGCGGTCTTGCCCTGGCCCTCGGAGTCGGCGCCGACGAGGATCGAGATCTTGCCGAGGTGCTTGTTTTCGAGCATCAGCTGGTGCGCTTCGGCGACGCCGTCGAAGCCGAGCGTCCGCCACAGCACCGGCCGGATCTGACCGCTCTCGATCAGCTCGTTGGCCTTGGTGCACTCATACGCGTTGGCGAAGTGCGAGCCGAGGATCTCCTTCTGGCGCATCCACAGGTAGGCGACGTTGAAGTCGAGGTCGATGCCGGTGGTGCCGGCGCAGATGACGACTTTCCCGAACGGCTTGACCGTGAACACGGACGTCGGGAAGGTCGCTTTGCCGACGTGCTCGAAGACGATGTCGGGGGCGTCGCCGAGGATGCTCTTGACGCGCTTGGCGAAGGCGCGCGAGACGTCGAAGCGCTCCTTCTCCTCCTCGGCGGTCTCGCCGCCCTTGCGCATCATCCCGGCGAACTCGTCGCGGTCGATGTAGTCGACGGCGCCGAGGCGCTTGACCAGCTCGCCCTTCTCGGCTCGGAGGAGACGACGCCGACGCAGTTGGCGCCGGCGGCCGCGCAGAGCTGCGTGGCGAACACGCCGAGGCCGCCCGCGGCGCCCCAGATCAGGACGTTGGCGCCGGCCTGCAGCTTGCAGCGGGTGATCAGCATGCGGTAGGCGGTGAAGTAGACGAGGCCGTAGGAGGCGGCCTCCTCCCAGGTCAGCGCCTGGGGCTTGGGCAGCAGCTGCTGGGCCTGGACCTTGGTGAACTGGGCGAAGGAGCCCCAGGTCGTCTCATAGCCCCAGATCTTCTGCGACGGCGCGGCCATCGGGTCGAGGCCGTGGACCTCGGGGTCCTCGTAGGAGGCCTGGTTGCAGTGCACGACGACCTCGTCGCCGGGCTTCCAGCGGGTGACGCCGGCGCCGACCTTCCAGACGACGCCGGAGGCGTCCGAGCCGCCGATGTGGTGGCCGAACTCGGGGTGGTCGCCGTAGCGCATGACCGACACGGGCTTGCCCAGCGCGGCCCAGACGTTGTTGTAGTTGACGCCGGCGGCCATGACGCGCACGATCACCTCGAACGCGCCCGGCTCGGGCACCTCGATCTCCTCGATCTGGAAGGCGTCCTTGGGTTCGCCGAAGCGCTCCTCGCGGATGACCCAGGCGGCCATCGTCTTGGGCAGCTCGCCGGGCTCGACGTCGACGGCGGAGACTTGTTGAAGATCGATTGCCACGTGCTCTGGAACCTCGTGTGTCGGGGTCAGGGAAGGAGGTCAATCCTACCCGAGCCCTGAGATCGCCGCCGCTCAGCGATCCCAGGGCTCGTCACCCTGTTCGATGGCGCTATTCGCTTTTTTCCACGGCTTCGGCGGTTGCGAACTTGCTGGTGCCGTTCATGACGACCGCGTTGCGGCCCGCCGCCGAGGGGAGGCCGTATTTCGCGTTGATGATCGGGTTGATGAGGAATTCGTTGATGCCTCCGCAGCCTTTCGCGCCCGGCACGGAGAACGCGTTGTCCACGAGCGAGTCGCCTTTGAAGATTTCCAGGGTGCCTTCTTCCTTGAATTCGAACGTGCCTTTGGTGCCGGTGATGGGTTTGTTGGGCGGCGGCGGGCTGGTGGTGCCGGTGGTGAGGTTGAGCGTGATCGGCGAGGTGCTCGATCCGATGAAGCACCCTTCGCCGAGGAACATGTTTTTGAGGTGAGCCCTGACCGGCAGTTTGATCGCGGTGCCTTCGCCGGCGGAGAGATTTTTGCGGCTGAGCGCAACCGCCCCGACGAGTTCGAGGGTCACGGTGAGGGTTGTTTTTTCGAAGCCGCCGGGTACTTCCTCAGGCGTTTTCGACAGCGTTTCGCCTTCGGTGGTGTTGACGAACGTTTCTTCTGTGCCGGTGACCTTCAGGCCGCCCTGCAGAATGATCGGGTTGACGATCGACACTTTCATCGTGCCGAAGGACAGTTCTCCGCTGGTCGTCTTCGAATACACGCACCAGTTGACGCCGGCGGTGCTGAGGGGGCAGTCGTTGAAGTTCGCGAATTCGCCTTTCGGTTTGCCCGCCAGCGCCGAGGGAGCGAGGACGAGTGCAGCGGACAGGACGAGCAGCGCTGCGGTGGCGGATAGCGCACGCCGTGGTGGGGTGCGAAGTCGACTCAGCATCGGGTTCTCCTTTGCTCGCTGCGGCCGGCCGGCCGCATTCACGGGCTGTTCTATCGATACGAATCGGACCCGGCAAGCACTATTTCCAACTCCGGGTCGGGAGTCGCCGCCTGCGTTCGCGCGTCGCGTCCGACGAGCGTCCACGCGCCGAGCGCCCCCAGCAGCGCGACCGCCGAGCCGAGCCGCAGGCCGTACTGGAGCGAGTAGACGAACGCCTGTTGGCTGGCGTGGATGACCTCGGCGGGCATGCCGTGCAGCTCGCCGCCGGAGCCGAGGCTGCTCGCGAGCTCGGCGCGTCTGCCGGCGGGTAGCGCGGGCAGCAGCTTGTCGATCCTGGAGCGCCCGAGCGTGGCGACGAGCGCGCCGAGCACGGCGACGCCGAACGTGCCGCCGACCATGCGGTTCATCGAGAGGATGCCCGAGGCGACGCCGGCCTTGGTCTGCTCGACGGAGTTCATCGCGGCGGTGCTCATCGGCGACATCACGAACGCCATGCCGATGCCCATCAGCACGAAGCCGGGCAGCAGCGCGTCGTAGCCGCTGGAGACGGTGAGGTGCGACTGCCAGAACAGCGCGCCGGAGACGCACAGCAGGCCGAACGTCATCAGCGGTCGCGGCCCGACGCGGTCGGCGAGGCGCCCGGCGAGCGGGGCGATCAGCACGATCATGAGCGTGGAGGGCAGGAAGCGCACGTCCGCCTGCAGCGGCGTGTAGCGGAGCACGTTCTGCATGTAGAGCGCCATGAAGAAGAACATCGCGAGCATCGCGAAGCTGACGATGAAGGCGACGATGTTGGCGCCGAGGAACGTGCGCGAGCGGAAGAAGCTGAAGTCGACCATCGGGAGCGGCTGACGGCGCTCGACGAGCGCGAAGGCGCGTGAGCGCGAGCGCGGCGATGGCGAACAGCGCGACCTCGCGCGTGGAGCCCCAGTGCCAGGCGTTGCCCTCGACGAGCGCGAGCACGAGCGCGGCGAGGCCGACTGGTGAGCGTGAGCACGCCGGGCACGTCGACGCGCTGGGCGACGGTCTCATCGCGCGACTCGCGCACGGCGAACAGCGTGACGAGTACGGCGCCGACGGCGACGGGCAGGTTGAGGAAGAAGATCGACTGCCAGCTGACGCTCTCCACGAGGAAGCCGCCGACCACGGGGCCGATCGCGAGCGCCATCGCGGACACGCCCGCCCAGGTCCCGATCGCCTTGCCGCGCTCGGCGGGCGGGAAGGCGTTGGTGATGATCGACAGCGTCGCGGGCATCATCATCGCGGAGCCCACGCCCTGCACGGCGCGCCAGGCGACGAGCCAGGTGTCGCTGGGGGAGAAGCCGATCGCGGCGCTGGAGAGCGCGAACACGGTCACGCCGGCGAGGAACATGTTGCGGCGGCCGAACAGGTCGCCGAGGCGCCCGCCGGTGACGAGCAGCACGGCGAAGGAGAGCGTGTAGGCGTTGACGGTCCACTCGAGCGAGGCGGTGGAGGCGTGCAGGCTGCGCTGGATCGACGGCAGCGCCACGTTGACGACGGTGTTGTCGAGCATGATCATGAACAGCGCGAAGCACATCGCGCCGAGCGCCCACCAGCGGCGGTTGTCCTCGTTCATGCGCAGCGATCGGATCTTCTCGGTCATGGGTCAGCCCTCAAACGGCAGGTCGACTACCTCGGCACTCACGCCGTGCTCGCCCACCGCAACGGTGCTCCCCGGCTCGGCCTCGCGCCGCACGAGCGCGAGCGCGATCGGGCCGAGGCGCGGCGAGACGGTGACGCTGCCGAGATGGCCCACGACCCGCTCGCCGAGCCGCAGCTCGTCGCCGGTGCTGGCGGGCTCGGACAGGCGCAGCCCGCGCAGGTGGCGGTTGGGCTTGCCCTTGTAGAACAGGCGCGCGACGGTCTCCTGGCCGACGTAGCAGCCCTTGGTGAAGCTGACCGCCCGCTCGTTGAGGCCGGCCTCCTGGGGAATGACGGTGTCGTCGAGGTCGATCCCGTAGCGAGGGCGGCCGTGTTCGATGCGCAGGCACTCCGCGGCGGGCTCGCCGACGGGCACGGCTCCGCGCTCGCGCAGCGCTGCGGCGAGCGGCTCTGTGTCGGCCGCGTCGCACAGCAGATCGACGCCGACGTCGGTGCGGATGGCGAGCGCGGCGATGCCGTCGATCGTCGATGTCGACGTTGGCGTGCTCGGCGCTCGCGCCAGCGCCGCCGGCCGCCGGCGACCGCTCGCGCCGTCCGGGCCGATCAGCGACAGCAGGCCGCGCTCGAGCGTGCGCTTGTGCAGCTCGACCTCGTAGCCGACCTTGAAGCGGCGGATCATGTCGAACAGCGCCTGCAGCGCGGAGCGCTCGGTGTCGAGCAGCAGCTCAGACGGAGTCCGTGCTCGCGCCTCGCCGACGGCGAGGATGCGCAGGTCGCCGAGCATCTTGCCCTTGTGCGTGAGGAACGCGGCATAGCAGCCGTCGCCGGGCGCGAGCGTGGTGAGCTCGTTGGTGACCTGCCCGTTCAGAAACTCGACCGCGCCGGCGCCGCTCAGAGCGAGCTTGCCGCGGTCGGAGCGGTCGAGCAGGCCGCAGCCCTCCAGCAGGGCGCGATGCTCGGCGGCGAAGGCGTGTGTGTCGGTGCTTGCCACTGAGTTCGAGCATAGCCCGCGGTAGGCTTCTGGCGGATGGCTCTCGCGGACACATTCAAGCGCACGATCGACTCGCTGCCGGAGGACTGGACGGATCTGGAGCTGGACCTGCGGATCGCGGACGAGTCGCGCTACGTGGAAGCGGCGCTGTACCTGACGACGTGCAACGCGCGTCCGTACTCCCACCACGACTGGCACTGGCGCCTGCTCGTGGCGCACCACTTCGGGCACGCGGCGGCGGCGCAGACGGTGCACGGCGCGCTGAAGCTGCTCGACGACGCGGGCATTGCGGGCGAGATGGTGGTGCGCGAGACGCGCAGCGGGCGTGTGGAGGTGACGCAGATGTGGGGCCGTCCGCAGTCCGCGCGCGAAGAGTTTCGCCGCCTGCGGGCTCAGTAGCGGTGGCGCACGTCGCGCTGCTGAGCGCGGATCTGCTGTTCGGCTCGCAGGTGCAGGGCGCGCTGAGCGCGGCGGGCCACGAGGTGCAGACGGTCGCAGACGAGCAGCGGCTGCGCGAGCGGCTGTCAGACGAGGCGCAGCCGACGGTGGACGTGCTGGTGGTCGACCTCACCGACGAGGCGCTGTGCGGCGCGAGCATCGTGGAATCGCTCGCGGGCACGGCCGCCCTGGGCGCGACACGCACGCTGGGCTTCTACTCGCACGTGGACGTGGCGGCGCGCGAAGCGGCGGAGCGGGCGGGCTTCGATCTGGTGGTGCCCCGATCGCGCATGGCGCGCGAGGGCGCCGAGCTGGTGACGCGCTTGGCCGCGGGCTGAGGCGGGGGCGCGTCAGCTGGCGATCGTGGCCTCGCCGCCGCCGAAGTCCTTGCCCTCCGCGACGGCGATCGGATCCCCCTCAGGGGACGATGCGAGCGGCACGAGCGCGCCGTTGGCGACGCGCGTGACGCCCTCCATACTGTGGCCCGAGCGCCGGTAGAGCGCGGCGCGGATGACCATGCCGTGGCAGACGACGAGCGCGGGCAGCTCGCTGTCCCGTTCGATGTCCTCGAGCGCGGCGCACACGCGCTCCTCCTGCGCGGCGAACGACTCGCCGCCGGGGAACGCGAACGCGGGGTCGCAGGCGACGAAGGCGTCGAACAGCTCGGGGGATTCGGCGCGGACGTCGTGGAAGCTCCTGTCGGTCCACTCGCCCGCGTCGGTCTCCATCAGCCGGGCGTCCTCGCGCGCCTGGAGGCCGAGCTTCGCGCCGACCGCGTCGGCGGTTTCGCGGGCGCGCAGCAGCGGGCTGCACCACAGCGCGCGGAAGCCGTGCTCGGCGGCGCGCTCGGCGAGATCGAGCGCCTGCGCGCGTCCGGTGTCGTCGAGCGGGACGGCCTGCTGGCCCTGGAAGCGGCCCTGGAGGTTGTAGGCGGTCTGGCCGTGGCGGGCCAGGTAGACGGTTGCGGGCGTCACGCCCAGCTAGCTTACGCGGCTGCTGCCCCGGCCTCGGGCTCCGCGTCGGGCGCGCCCATGAACAGGTAGTGGTAGAGCAGCGCGGCGACCACCGCGCCGAGCGCGGGACCGGCGTACCAGACCCAGCCGTTGGCCCAGTGGTTGCCGACGAGCTGCGGGCCGAACGCGCGCGACGGGTTCATCGCGGCGCCTGTGAACGGGCCGCCGAAGAGCACGTCGATGGAGATGGTCAGGCCGATCGCGAGCCCGGCGACGGAGTTGAAGGGGTTGCGTTCGTCGACCGCGGCGCCGAACACGACGAGCACGAGGAAGAACGTGAGAATGGCCTCCAGCAGGAAGCCGGAGCTGGCGTTGATGCCGTGTCCGAGCGCGGGTACGCCGAGGCCGACGGCTTCGGTGGTGGCGCGCGGGAGCAGCTCCTTGACGAACAGCGCGGCGAGCGCGGCGCCGCCGAGCTGGAACACCCAGTAGAGCGCGGCGAGGCCCGGCTTGATACGGCGAGTGACGAGGAAGCCGAGGGTGACGGCGGGGTTGAAGTGTCCGCCGGAGATGGGGCCGAGGGCGCAGACCATCACTCCGATGGCGAGCCCGTTGGCGATCGCGACGCCGATCAGGGCGGTGTCGTGAATGCCGCCCGCTGCGGCTGCGGCTCCGGCTCCGATGAACGTCAACGTGAACGCGCCGATCATCTCTGCGACGGCACGGCGAAGGGTGTCTTTGGGCATGGGCACAAACCTAAGAGGCGCGCCGGACGGACGCGGGCGCGCCCGAGCGATCGACGGGACGACGGCGTTTCGCGACCGCCTACACTCGGGGCATGCGTCGTCGGGTCACCTTCTCGCGCAACCTGACGCTGTCGCTGTCGCGGACCTGCCAGTGCTACTGCAAGTACTGCGCGTTTGCGACGCACACGGCGCACCTGTACTCCCCGGAGGAGGTGCTGGAGATACTGGACGGCGCGGGCAGGCGCCAGGTGAAGGAGCTGCTGGTGCTGACGGGCGAGCGCCCGGAGGTGAACCCGCAGGTGGCTGGGAAACTGGCGGAGTACGGCCACGAGGACTTCACGGCGTACGTGGTGTGGGTGTGCGAGCGGGCGCTGGAGCGAGGCCTGTTGCCGCACACGAACCTGGGCGTGCTCTCGCGCGCGGATCTGGCGCGCCTGCGCGAGGTGACGGCGTCGCAGGGGCTGATGCTGGAGTCGATCTCGGAGCGGCTGATGGAGACGGTGCACGCGGGCTCGCCGACGAAGCACCCGGCGCGGCGCCTGGAGACGATTGCGGCGGCGGGCGAGCTGAAGATTCCGTTCACGAGCGGCATCCTGGTGGGGATCGGCGAGAGCGAGCAGGAGCGGGTCGAATCGCTGGAAGCGCTCGCGCGCGTGCATGCCGAGCACGGCCACATCCAGGAGGTGATCCTGCAGAACTTCGTGCCGCATCAGCGCTACTACGGCCAGGAGCCGGCGCAGATCGCGGACGCGGCGGCGCGCGAGTACTGGCGCACGGGCGTGGCGGATCACCGTCCGGACCTGCCGTTGCCGAAGTGGGCGTGTCCGGTGGAGATCGAGGACATGAAGCGCCTGATCTCCGAGACGCGCAGGCTGATGCCGGACGTGGGCATCCAGATCCCGCCGAACCTGGCGGATTGGTGGGGGGAGCTGGTGGCGGCGGGCGCGACGGATCTGGGGGGGCTGAGCGCGAACGGCGATCACATCTCCCCGGAGCACCCGTTTCCCTCGCCGCATCAGGTGCGAAAGCGCCTGCAGGCGGACGGCGTGGCGTTGACGGAGCGCCTGTGCGTGTACCCGCAGTACATCGATCCGGAGTGGATCTCAGCGGCGGTGATGGACACGATCAAGGTGAAGTACTGGAGCTTCATCCCGCGGCGCGGATCTGGAGGCCCGCCCTCCCGCACGGACCCGGCGGCGAGCGGCGTCCCGCCGATCCGCCCGGACCTGGTGGCGGGCGCGATCGCGAAGGGCCGCGACGGGCGGACGCTGAACGCGGAGGAGCTGACGGCGCTGTTTGCGGAGACGCGGCCGGGGGCGATCGAGGAGATGCGCGAGGCGGCGGATGAGCTGCGGGCGGAGCTGGTGGGGGAGACGGTGACGTTCGTGGTGAACCGCAACATCAACGTGTCGAACGTGTGCACGGTGGGGTGCGCGTTCTGCGGCTTCGGGCAGGGCAAGCGCTCGCCGGACGCGTACGAGCACGACGAGCGGGAGTTCGTGTCGCGCGTGCACGCGGCGATCGAGTACGGCGCGAGCGAGCTGTGCATCCAGTCGGGCATCCACCCGGACTGGCAGCTGGAGGACTACCTGGGCTGGCTGCGTGTGGCGAAGCGCACCGCGCAGGAGGCGGGCACGGACCTGCACCTGCACGCGTACAGCCCGATGGAGATCGCGCACATGTGCGACATCTCGGGCCTGCCCCCGTCGGAGGTGTTCGCGCGGCTACGCGACGCGGGCCTGGGCTCGACGCCTGGGACGGCGGCGGAGGTGCTGCACGACGGGGTGCGCGAGCGGATCTCGCCGAACAAGCTGCCGGTGGCGCGCTGGGTGGAGATCGTCGAGGCGTCGCACAACGCGGGCCTGCGTTCGACGTCGACGGTGATGTTCGGCCACATCGAGGAGCCGTGGGAGCTGGCTGAGCACATGCGCGTGGTGCGCGAGCTGCAGGAACGCACGGGCGGGATCACGGAGTTCGTGCCGCTGTCGTTCATCCCGTTCCAGACGCTGCTGGGCCGCACGCATGGGGTGGAGGAGATCTCGCGCGAGGAGAACCTGAAGCACACGGCGGTGTTCCGCTTGGCGCTGGGACGCACGATCGGGAGCGTGCAGGCGAGCTGGGTGAAGATGGGGCTGGAGGCGGCGACGGAGTCGCTGCGCTGGGGCGTGAACGATCTGGGGGGGACGTTGATGGAGGAGTCGATCAGCCGCCTGGCGGGCAGCTACCACGGCACGAAGCTGGACCCGGAGCAGCTGGTTGCGGCGGCGCACGAGGCGGGCCGCCCGGCGGCGGAGCGGACGACGCTTTATGAGATCCGCCGCCGCTACGAGCTGCCGGTGGCGGCGTAGTCGCACCAGCCTGGCGCGGCGGGCGGTGCGTCAGCCGCCGAGGCTCTGCACGGCTGCGGCGATGGCGTCGGGGTGCGTGTAGGGCGCCATGTGTCCGCCGCTGACCATGACGAGCCGCGCGTGGGGGAGCGTGGCGGCGAGGCGGCGGCCGTGATCCGGCTTGACGAGCTCGTCGTGGTCACCCTGGATGACGACGGCGGGCGTGGTTATGGCGTCGAGTCCGGTGTCGACTCGTTTGATGACTTCGTTGGCGGCGAGCTGCTCGCCGGCGAGTGCCTGGAGGTTGCCGTGCGTCATGTTGATGGCGAGCACGCGGTGGTGGTGGGCGGAGGCGACGGACTGGGGGTGGAAGGCTTCGTCCTCGCCGCGCTTGACGGACACGGTGAGCAGCAGCTGGCCGAACGTGGCGTTGGCGATCTGCCTGACGACGGGCGCCTGCAGCACCTGGACGAGGTGCGCCTGCACCTGCGCGAACGTGCCGAGCTTCTGCCCGGCGGCTGCGGCGTCGACGAGCACGAGTCCGGCGACCTCGCTGGGATGGCGCTCGGCGAACCCGAGCGAGATGGTGCCGCCGTAGGAGTGTCCGACGAGGATGGCGCGCGCGATGTGCAGCCGGTGCAGCAGTTCGTCGATGGCCTGGATCTGCCTGTCGAATGGCACGTAGCCGCCGCTCGAGTAGCCGAAGCCGGGCCGGTCGATGGCGATGGTGCGGTGTCCGGCGAGCATGGGTACGACGTCTTCGAAGTCCTGGGCGGTGCCGGGCAGGCCGTGGATGAGCAGGATGGGCGTGCCGGCGCCGGGGCGTTCGAGGTAGCGGACGCGCAGCTCGCCGAGCTGGACGAAGGAGCCGCTGGCCTTGGGCTCGGCGGGCAGCCTGCCGTAGGTCCAGTTGAGCGCGACGACGACGAGCAGCAGCACGAAGAGCAGCCTGCGGGGTCGAAGCAGCGCGAACACTTCCGGGGAGCCTATCCGCGGCGGCGGCCGAGTTGCACGAAATCGCTAGCGGAACATGTCCTCTTGGAGGGAGCGCAGCAGCGCGACGGCGCCGGGGCCGTCCTCGTCGCTGACGAAGCGCGCGAGCCCATCGAGGACGACGACGGGTTCGCGGGAGTCCTTGGCGCGCGCGAGGTCGGCGCTGGCGGCGGCGGCGTCGGCGATGGCGAGCCAGGTGGCGTTGAGCTGAAGGCCGCCGGCGTCGGTGCGCCCGCGCCAGTCGTCGAGCGGCGCGAGGCCGGCGAGGCCGATGGCGACGTCGACCTGTCCGTGGCGCCAGGCGCGGCCGAAGCTGTCGGTGATGAGCACGGCGGGCGGCGCGGCGCCGGTGAGCTGGCGCAAGCGCGCGCGGATGCGCCGCGCGGAGGCGTCGGGGTCGGCGGGGAGCAGGATGAGCGTCTCACCGTCCCCGTTGGCGGATGCGTTGGATGCGTCGACGCCGGCGTTGGCGCAGACGAAACCGTGGTGGGTGCGGCAGATGAGCACGCCGCGATCTGCGCGGAGGATCTCGGCGGACTGGTCGAGCACGACCTGCACGGCGCGCGGGTCCTTGCCCTGCTGGGCGGCGAGCTGGAGCGCGCGCTCGCTCGGGGCGATGCCGTCGAGCGCAGCGATCGCGCCCTCGGCCTTTGAGACGACGGTGTGGGCGATGGCGATGACCTGGCCGGCGTGCGGTGCGCTGTGTGCGAGCGCGTGGAGGATGAGGGCGGCGAGGTCCTCGCCGGGACGCACCTCGGGTATGCCTGGGATGCCGCGGGCGTGGAGGCTCGACACTGAGCGGCCGGTCTCAGGCTGTGGTTGGGGTTTTTATGAGATCTGTGCGTTCGGGCTGGCCGAGTACGGCGCGTGTGCGCGAGGCCCGCTCGTTGTGCCCGCTCAGGCGGTCTCGCAGCGCGGCGAGGTCCGCGCCGGTGTCGATGTCGAGCAGCAGCGAGGCGAGCTGCTCGACGCGCGGGACGATGCGGGCGTCGAGTGCGAGCTGTGTGTGGCGCGTGCAGCTGTCGGGCCCGAAGCTGGGCGCGATCGCGTTGGGCGGGCTGAGCAGCAGCCCGTTGGTGCCGGTGCCGTGACGGTCGGGGACGATGGCGACGGCGGGTGGGCGGGCGATGTCGGCGCTCGCGCGGCCGGGACCGTCGGCGCTGTCGTGGTCCGTGTTGTCGATGGACGCGACGGCTCCCGTGCGGAGAAGCGCGTCGAGCTCGGCGGGGTCGAGCGCGGGGCAGTCGCCGGGGACGCACAGCACGCGCTCGAACCCGTCGGCGAGCGCGCGCTCGATGCCGAGGATGGCGGCGGCGGATTGCCCTTCCTCGGCGTAATCCTCGACGACGAGCGCGCCCAGCTCAGCTGCGGATTGCGCGACGGAGGTCTCGCGGGTGACGACGATGGTGCGCTCGATGGAGGGGGTTTGCGAGAGCGCGAGCAGCACGTCGGCGACCATCGCGCGCGCGAGTTCGAGCCGCAGCCGATCGTCGACGCTTTCGCCGAGGCGCTGCTTGGCGCGGGCGAAGCTCTTGACGGGCAGGACGGCTGCGGTGCGCATGTGCGCGAGACGATAGTTCTACGCGAGCGCTTCGGCGAAGGAGAGCGTCTGCTGGGCGAGGCGCGCGCGGGCGGCGGCGTCGTCCATGCGGGTGTGGGTTTGTAACGTGGGCACGGTGGCGACGTTCTCGTCGGCGACGACGCCGTCGAGCAGCTCGCCGTAGAAGTCGGCGATGCCGGACGCGCTGAGCTCGAGCGCGGCGAACGCCATGAAGGAGGCGGTGGGGCCCTTGAGCACCTGCCCGCCGACGATCGGGCTGACGGCGACGACGGGCGCGCTGGCGGCTTGGAGCGCCTCGCGGATGCCGGGCACGGCGAGGATGGGCGCGATCGAGACGAGCGGGTTGGACGGCCCGATGACGATGGCGCCGGCGCGTGCGATCGCGGCGAGCACCTGGGGGCTGGGCTTGGCCTGCTCGGCGCCGCGGTACTCGACGCCCTCGATGAGGCCCTGGGCGCGCTCGCGGATCATGAACTCCTGGAAGGCGCACCAGCCGGCGGAGGCGCTTCGAACCCACGTGCGGACGGGGTCGTCGCTCATCGGGAGCACGGCGGAGCGCACGCCGAGCGCATCGTTGAGGCGCGCGAGCGCGGCGGTGGGGGAGGCGCCCTCGGCGAGCATCCTGGCGCGCTCGACGCACCACGCGAGGTCGCGGTCGCCGAGGTTGAACCACACCTCGACGCCGAGCTGGCGCAGCGCGTCCATGACGGCGAACGTGTCGTCGCGCAGGCCCCAGCCGCGCTCGTCGATCGCGTCGGCGAGCCAGAAGGACACGAGGTCGGGGTCGGGCGAGACGTGCGCGCCGTAGATCTCGATGTCATCGCCGGTGTTGACGAGCACGGCGAGGCGCTCGTGGCCGACGACGTCGGCCATGCCGCGCGCGAGCTTCGCGCCGCCGGTACCGCCGGAGAGCAGCAGAACGTCGGGCTGGCTCACTCCCACAGCCGATCCGGCAGGTTCGTCAAGTGCACGCCCGCGTGGGCCTTGTAGCGGGAGTTGACGGCGATGAGCATGGCGGTGAGCGACTCGGTGGTGCGCGACATCTCCAGGCGCCCGCAGTCGACGCAGCGCAGCCCGTCGATGAGCTCGATGAGCGCGGCGGCGTCGCGCTTGTCGGCGCGCGAGTCGCCGCACACGAGCACGTCCTGCTCGAGCGGGTGCTCGAGGTTGGCGAGCGACGCGGCGCTGACGGTGTGGAGCGCGGAGACGACGCGCACGCCGTCGGGCGCCATCTCGGCGGCCTGCTGCGCGGCGGAGCCCTGCCACACGCCGAGCATGCGCGTGGCCTTGCCGCTGACGGCGGCGGCGAGCGGCACGGTGGCGTCGATCAGCAGCTGGCCGGGCTGGAGGGCGTCCTTGAGGTTGGTGAGCGTCTCGGACTGGCTGCGGAAGGGCACGCTGAGGATGACGGTCTGCGCGGCGCGCGCGGCGCCGGCGTTGTCGTGTGCGGTGAACGCGCCCTCGGGCACGATCTCGCGGGCGCGCTCGGCGGTCTCCTGGGCGCGAGCGAGCTCGCGCGAACCGATGGCGATCGGCACGCCGACGCGCGCGAACCTGATGGCGAGCCCGAAGCCGAGCGCGCCGGAGGCGCCGATGACGGCGACGGGATCGTGGTTCGAGGATGGCACGGCGGCCGAGTATAGGCTTCGGGGTATGAGCATCGAGGCGCCGAGCGCCGTCGTCCAGGCCGATCGAGGCCGTTCCGCAGCCCGCCTCGCGCGACTGTTGCCTTGCGGTCTATGGGTGCGGTGAGCGAGCGGATGGCGGATCTGCCGAGCAGCGTGCGCGTGCGTGAGGTGGGCCCGCGCGACGGCTTTCAGAACGAGCCGGAGGTGCTGGCGACGGAGCGCAAGGTGGAGCTGATCGACGCGCTGGCGCGCACGGGCGTGGCGCGTCTGGAGGTGACGAGCTTCGTGCGCGCGGACGTGATCCCGCAGCTGGCGGACGCGGCGGAGGTGCTGGAGCACGCGAGCATCCCGGAGGGCGTGTCGGTGAGCGTGCTGGTGCCGAACGAGCGCGGCCTGGACGCGGCGTTGGAGCATCGCGAGCGGATCGACGAGATCAACGTGTTCCTGTCGGCCTCAGAGACGCACAACCGCAAGAACGTGAACCGCTCGATCGCGGAGTCGCTGGCAGGGCTCGAGGTGGTGCTGGGTCGCGCGCGCGCGGCGGGGCTGCGCTGCGAGGGCGTGATCTCGACGTCGTTCGGCTGCCCGTACGAGGGCCACGTGCCGGCGGAGCGGGTGTTGGAGATCGCTGCGGCGCTGCGCGACGCGGGCGCGCAGGAGGTCGGCTTCGGCGACACGACGGGCATGGCGAACCCGCGCCAGGTGCGCGAGCTGTTCACCGTGGCGGGAGAGCGGCTGGGGGCGGAGCTGGAGTTGACGGCGCACTTCCACAACACGCGCGGGCAGGGCCTGGCGAACGCGCTGGCGGCGCTGGAGGCGGGGGTGAGCAGTTTCGAGTCGAGCTTCGGCGAGCTGGGCGGCTGTCCGGTGCCGGCGGGCGCGACGGGCAACATCGCGACCGAGGACCTGGTCTCGATGCTGCACGAGATGGGCATCGACACGGGCATCGACCTGAATGCGCTGCTCGCGTGCGCGCGCCGCGCGCAGGAGATCCTCGGCCGGCCGCTCGGTAGCCACACGCTGGTCGCAGGTCCCGTGGACTGGCGCTCCTGATGTCCGGGCGTGGTCGGCCCGGCGCGCTGAGTTTCCGGCCCGCGAGACGGTCCTAGACGGCGGCCTCCTCGGCCTGGCGGACCTGCTCGCGCACGGCGGCTACGCAGTACTCCTGCACGGAGACCTCCATCTCGAGCGACTGCGCGAGCGTGGGGCGGGCGGAGGCGTCGATGACGCGCTTGGCGCGCCCGACGGCGATGTGGGAGTTGGCGAGCAGTTCCTCCACGAGCGCGTCGGTGGCTCGATCGAGCTCCTCGGCGGGCACGGAACGGTTGATCAGACCGATGCGCTCGGCCTCGGTGGCGTCGATCAGGCGGGCGGTCATGATCAGCTCCTTGGCGCGCCCGAGACCGACGACGGCGGGCAGCCGGGTGGAGCCGCCGACGTCGGGGATGATCCCGAACTTGACCTCGGGGAGCCCGAGCTTGGAGTCGCTGGAGGCGATGCGCAGGTCGCAGCCGAGCGCGACCTCGAGCGCTCCGCCGACGCACGTGCGGTGGATCTGGCAGATGACGGGCTTGGCCATCGATTCGCACAGGTTGGCGCACTCGAGGAACACGTTCCTGAACGGGCGCAGCATCGCGGGCTCGCCGGCGAACGAGCCCAGCTCCTCGAGGTCGACGCCGGCGGAGAACACGGGCCCCTCGCCGCGCAGGACAACGCAGTGCACGGAGCTGTCGTCCGCGGCGGCGCGAAGCTCCCTGCTGAGCGCGAGCAACAGCACCTGGTTCATCGCGTTGCGCTTCTCCGGGCGGTTCAAGACGATGTGGCGGACCGCGCCGCGGTCCTCTGTGACGACGATGCTCATGGCGGCGTTCCTCCCGTGTGCGTAAGCGTCCCGTTGGCCCTCCTCCGGCCGGAGGAGCCACCACGGAGCGTGGCCACCAGAGTACGGAGAAACATGACTGCTAGCATGCTTACACCGATGATGCAACGGCTGATGATCCAGGCCGAGCCTGAACTCGTCGAGCGCGCCAAGCGCCGTGCGCGCGAACGCGGTGTCTCCGTGTCGCAGATCGTCCGCGAGGCGATGGAGCACGAGCTGGGATCCGTAGACGAGGAGCCGATCCCGCCGCCGCTCAACTGCATCGGGGCATTCTCGTCTGGCCGTTCAGACCTCTCTCGGCGTGCCAGCGAAGACGAGTACGAGCCCGAGCCATTTCGCTAGTCATCGACACGGGCCCGCTGTTGGCTGCGTTCGACGGCGACGACGCCCAGCATGCGCCGTGTGTGAGCCTGCTCATGAGTACCAGGGGCGCCCGGATCGTGCCGGCCCCCGTGCTCGTCGAGTTCGACTACATGGCGTCACGCGAATTGGGCGCTCGAGCTTTTCGCACGATGTTGGACGAAGTCCACCGTGGGGCATACGAGATCGCGGACCTCACTGCTGCCGACTACCGGCGTGTGGATCAGCTCCTCGAAACCTACGCCGACCTGCGCGTGGGCTTCGTCGACGCCGCCGTGCTCGCCATCGTCGAGCGCCTGCGCGAGACCAAGCTCGCGACGCTCGATCACCGTCACTTCGCCGTCATGCGACCGCGCCACGTCGACGCGCTCGAGCTGCTGCCCGCCTGAGCGTCGAGCCGCGGCCGGCGGCGCGTAATAGGCTGCGGGGAGCGAATCGGAGAACACGAGCGGAGGGTCTCATGGCGCAGCGGATCGAGAAGGTGGGAGTGCTCGGTGCGGGGCTGATGGGTCACGGCATCGCGCAGGTGGCCGCGGAGGCGGGCTATGAGGTGGTGCTGCGCGAGGTCGACGAGGCGACGCTCGCGAAGGGCATCGGCAAGATCGAGAAGCAGCTCGCGCGCGCGGTCGAGAAGGGCAAGGCTGACGCAGCCGAGGACGCGGCGACGACGCGCGCGCGGATCCAGGGCACTGTCCACTACCGCGACCTCGCCGACTGCGACCTCGTGATCGAGGCGATCACCGAGAGCCTCGCCGCTGAAGCTCGAGATGTGGAGCGAGATCGACGAGATCGTCAAGCACGGCGGCGGTGTTCGCGACGAACACCTCCTCGCTGGCCGTGATCGACCAGGCCGCCGTCGACGGGTCGCCCCGGGCAGTTCGTGGGGCTGCACTACTTCAACCCCGCGCAGGTGATGAAGCTGGTCGAGGTCGTGCGCTGCGTGACGACCACCGACGAGGCCTTCGACACGGCGCTCGAGTTCGCCCGCTCGGAGGGCAAGCTCGCGATCCCCACGAAGGACAAGGCGGGCTTCATCGTCAACCGCCTGCTCGTGCCGTACATGCTCGACGCGATCCGCGCCTACGAAGAGGGCGTCGGCTCGGTGGACGAGATCGACGAGGCGATGAAGGCCGGCGCGGGGCACCCGATGGGCCCGCTCACGCTCGCGGACTTCGTCGGGCTGGACACGCTCGGCTCGATCTGCGACGTGCTGTTCGACGAGTTCCGCGAGCGCCGCTTCGCGCGCCCGCCGACGCTGCGCAAGATGCTCGCCGCAGGCTGGTTCGGGCGCAAGTCGGGGATCGGCTTCTACGACTACTCGGGCGAGGCGCCGCAGCCGAACCCGGCGTTCTGAAGCGGATCTCGGCATGAGTGACCCGTACAGTCGAGTGGCTCCCAGCGTGACGCGCCGCCCGTCGTGCGGTCGTCCGCGGCCGTCTGGCTCATGAGCGAGTTCGAGAGCGCGCGCGAGCGGGCGCTCGCGGGCGGCCCCGAGCGCCATCGCGAGAAGGCGCGCGAGCAGGGCAAGCTGCCCGTGCGCGAGCGCGTCGCGCTGCTGCTCGACGAGGGCTCCTTCGCCGAGGAGGCGCTGCTGGCGAACTGGCAGGAGGACGGCCTCGGCGCCGACGGCGTCGTCACGGGCGTCGGCACGATCGAGGGCCGCCCGGTCGCGCTGATGGCCAACGACCCGACCGTCAAGGCGGGCTCGTGGGGACCGAAGACGGTCGAGAAGATCCTGCGCATCCAGGAGCGCGCGCTGTCGCTCGAGCGTCCCGATGGTCTACCTCGTGGACTCCGCGGGCGCGCGCATCACCGAGCAGGTGCAGATGTTCCCCGGCCGCCGCGGCGCCGGGCGGATCTTCCACAACCAGGTGAAGCTCTCGGGCGTCGTGCCGCAGGTGTGCGTGCTGTTCGGCCCGAGCGCCGCCGGCGGCGCCTACATCCCCGCCTTCTGCGACCTCGTGATCATGCGCGACGGCAACGCCTCGATGTACCTCGGCTCGCCGCGGATGGCCGAGATGGTGATCGGCGAGAAGGTCACCCTCGAGGAGATGGGCGGCGCGACGCATGCACACGGGCGTCTCCGGCTGCGGGCACCAGCTCGTGCAAGAGCGACGAGGAGGGGATCGCAGATGCGCGCGCCGCTACCTCTCCTACCTGCCCGGCGAGCTGGGCGCAGCAGCCGCCCGGTCGCGCAGGCCGCGCCGCCGCGCGCGCAGCCGGACGGCCGTCGATCGCGCGAGCTGATCCCGGCGGACGAGAACAAGCCGTTCGACATCAAGGCGCTGATCGAGGCGCTCGTCGACGAGGGCTCGCTGCTGGAGATCCACCCGCGCTGGGCGAAGGAGCTCGTCGTCGGCTTCGCGCGCCTGGACGGCCGGGCGATCGGGATCGTCGCCAACCAGCCCAAGCACAAGGGCGGCGTGCTGTTCTCCGACTCGGCCGACAAGGCCGCGCGCTTCATCTGGAACTGCAACGCGTTCAACGTGCCGCTGCTGTTCCTCGCCGACGTGCCCGGCTTCATGATCGGCACGCAGGTCGAGCGCGACGGGCATCATCCGCCACGGCGCGAAGATGATCAGCGCCGTCAGCGAGGCGACCGTGCCGAAGATCTCGGTCGTCGTGCGCAAGGCCTACGGCGCCGGGCTGTACGCGATGGCGGGGCCGGCCTTCGAGCCCGACTGCTGCATCGCGCTGCCGAGCGCCTCGATCGCCGTGATGGGGCCGCAGGCGGCGATCAACGCCGTCTACTACAACCAGCTGCAGGCGATCGACGACGAGGCGGAGCGCGCCGCCGAGACGGACGAGCTGCGCGACGAGTACTCGCGCGACATCGACATCCTGCACCTCGCCTCCGAAATGGTCATCGACGCGGTGATCGAGCCCGACCAGCTGCGCGAGGAGCTGATCCGCCGCTTCGCGCACGCGACTCGCAAGCAGCGCAGCTGGCCCGCGAAGCGCAACCCCGTCACGCCCGTCTAGCCCCGCCTCGAGCTTCGCAGCGGACCGCTGCGTGCGGCGGAGCGGGCGCGCTTTCAATAGATTGCGCGGAGATGGACTCCGTCGAGCTCGCCTACGCCGGAATCGCCCGCCAGGCGGAGCTGATCGCCGCGGGCGAGATCTCCTCGCGCGAGCTGGTCGAGCTCTACCTCGAGCGGATCGCGCGCCTCGACCCGCAGCTGAACGCGTTCCGCGTCGTGCTCGCCGAGCGCGCGCTGCTGGAAGCCGACCAGGCCGACGCGCGCCGCGGCGCCGGCGGCGGAGCGCCCGCTGCTCGGCGTGCCGATCGCGGTCAAGGACGACATCGACGTGGCGGGCGAGGTGACCGCATACGGCACCAACGCGCACGGCGGGCCGCGCGAGCGCCGACGCCGAGGTCGTGCGCCGCCTGCGCGAGGCGGGCGCGGTGATCATCGGCAAGACGCAACGTGCCCGAGCTGACGCTGTGGCCGTTCACCGAGACGGCCACGTTCGGCGTCACGCGCAACCCGTGGGACCTGCAGCGCGCGCCCGGCGGCTCGAGCGGCGGCAGCGCGCGCGGCGGTCGCCGCGGGGCTCGTCGGCGCGGCGCTCGGCTCCGACGGCGCCGGCTCGATCCGCATCCCCGCCGCGTGGTGCGGGCTGTTCGGGCTGAAGCCCCAGCGCGGCCGCGTCTCGATGGCGCCGCGCTCGCGCGCCTGGTACGGGCTGTCGGTCAACGGCGTGCTCACGCGCCGCGTCGCCGACACGGCGCTGTTCCACGACGTGGCCTCCGGCGCGATCGACATCGACGACGACAGCGCGCCCGACGCCGCGACGATCTCCTTCGCGCAGGCCGCCGCGACGCCGCCGGGGCGCCTGCGGATCGCCTACTCGACGCGGGTGCCCTTCGGCGTCGTGTCGCGAGCTCGACGACGACGCGCGGCGCGCGCTCGAGGAGACGGTCGAGCTGCTGCGCTCGCTCGGCCACGAGGTCACCGAGCACGACCCCGACTACGGCTTCGACGCGATCCCGCGGTGCTCGTGCGCTACCTGCGCGGCGTCCACGACGACGCCGCGGCGCTGGCGCACCCCGAGCGCCTGGAACGCCGCACGCGCGCGATGGCGCGCCTCGGCGGGCTGATCCCCGAGGCGGTGCTCGAGCGCGCGCTCGCCGGCGAGGCGGAGCTCGCGCGCGAGGCTGAACCGCGTGCTCGAGAGCCACGACGTGCTGATCACGCCGGCCACCGCGGCGCCGCCGCCGCGCATCGGCCAGCTGCAGGGCCGCGGCGCGATCTGGACGCTCAACGCGGTCGCGGGCATGGTGCCCTACAACGGCGTCTGGAACGTCACCGGCCAGCCGGCCGCGTCGGTGCCCGCGGGCTTCGGCGCCGACGGCCTGCCGCGCGCGGTGCAGATCGTCGGGCGCCCCAACGACGAGGCGACGCTGCTGTCGCTCGCGGCGCAGCTCGAGGCGGAGCGCCCCTGGGCGCAGCAGCGCCCGCCCGAGTTCGCGTGAGCGAGGCGCGAGCGCGCTGCTCGAGGTGGCGGTCGAGGCGGCGCGCATGGCGGGCGCGCTGCTGCTCGAGCGCGTCGCGCGGGGCGCTGAGCGCGACGTGTCGAGCAAGAGCACTCCGACCGATCTCGTCAGCGAGGCCGACCTGGCCGCCGAGCGCGCGATCCGCGAGCTGCTGCGCGAGCGCCGCCCGCACGACGGCTTCCTCGGCGAGGAGGGCGGCAGCGAGGACGGGTCGAGCGGCCTCAGCTGGGTGGTCGATCCGCTCGACGGCACCGTCAACTTCCTGTTCGGCATACCGCAGTGGTGCGTGAGCGTGGCCGTGCGCGACGAGCACCGGACGCTCGCCGGCGCGGTGTACGACCCCAACCGCGACGAGCTGTTCACCGCCACGCGCGGCGGGCCGCGCGCTGCTCGGCTGCCGAGCGGGAGCGGCGGGCTGACGCGGCCGAGCGTCGACGCGGCGCCGGCGAGGCGCGCGAGGCGGATCTCGCCACGGCGATGGTCGCGACGGGCTTTGCCTACGACGCGAGCGTGCGCGCCGCGCAGGCGCAGGTGCTCGCGAGGCTCGTGCCGCACGTGCGCGACATCCGCCGCCTCGGCAGCGCCGCGCTCGACCTCGCGTGGACGGCCGCGGGCCGCTACGACGCCTACTTCGAGCGCACCGTCAAGCCGTGGGACATCGCAGCCGGCGCGCTCATCTGCGAACGCGCGGGACTGGAGGTGCGCGAGCTGCCGGTGCACGAGGACCTGCCGTGGGGGATCCTCGTGGCGCCGCCCGCGCTGGCGGAGCCGCTGCTGGAGCTCGTGGCCGGAGCCATAGCGCCGATTCGAATGCGGCGGGTGGGAGTCGAACCCACACGCCCTTTCGGACAGAGGCCTTTTGAGGGCCTCCGCGTCTACCGTTCCGCCACCGCCGCAATCCGCTCGACCGCTCCGAGAATACTCGGCCGCCGGGGGTGGGTTCTCAGGTGGTTCGCGGACCGGCTTTCAGGCGGGGTGCGGCGGAGCGCCGTGGTAGGCCCCGGGGCCGACGCCGGGTGCGGCGCCGGCGTTGGGGTCGCGGCGCTCGAGCTCCACGTTCCAGCCCTGTTTGAAGCCGCGCATGGCGAACGCCACGAGCAGCATCTGCACCGGCACGATCAGCAGCGTGAGCAGGCCGAGGAGTTTCGCGTCGAGGTACTGCGGCGCCTCGAAGCCGGTCTTGTCGCGCGCGAACCAGCCGGGGCCGGCGACGAGCGCGAAGATCAACAGCAGCACCGCGAGCACCGCCGCCACGGGCAGCACGCCGCGGTTCCAGCGCGCGGCGTAGAACGCGAGAGTGAGATACACGACCACGTACCCGATCTGCACCGGCACGGCGCCCTGCAGCACGTTCCACCCGCTGATCGTGACGAGCAACGTCAGCGCGGCGCTGACGATGAGCAGCAGGACGACGGTCACGCGCGTCGCCTGCACGACGGGCTTGTCGCGATTGGGATGCGTGATGATCACGCCACGCTGCCCCTCCCGGGCTGCGATCGAAGACATAACGACCCCCACCTTACAAGCTCCCGCGGCCCCGGTACGCTCTGCTGCGCCTTTGCGGGCGTGGTGGAATTGGTAGACACGCCGGCCTTAGGAGCCGGTGGGCGAAAGCCCTTGGGGGTTCGAGTCCCTCCGCCCGCATGTGGACGGCAACTACGATGCCGCAGCGTGGCGATGAACACGGTGCTGGTATGGCTGCGTCGCGATCTGCGCGTGCACGACCACCCGGCGCTGTCGGCGGCGCTCGACGCAGCCGACGAGGTGGTTCCGGTGTTCTGCTTGGAGCGCCGGCTGTTGTGCGGCCGCCACCGGTCCGGGCCGCGCACGCAGTTCATGCTCGACTGCCTGCAGGATCTCGAGGACTCGCTGCGCCAGCGCGATAGCGGCCTGGTCGTCCTCGACGGCCCGCCCGAGCAGGAGCTGGCGAGCCTCGCACATCGGCTCGGCGCGCGGGCGGTTCACGCGAGCGCTGACGTGGGACCGTTCGCCCGTCGTCGGGACACGCGCGTGCGACGGGCGCTGCGCGAGAAGAAGGTGGAGATGCATCTGCACCCTGGGCTGTTCACCGTCGAGGACCCCGCTGCGATCCGCACAGGCGAAGGGCGCACGTACACCGTCTTCACTCCTTATCACCGCGCTTGGCTGCGCGAGGTGCGGCGAGAGCCGACTCCCGCGCCCCGCTCGATGCCGCGGCTGCCCTCGGGCCTCGACCTCGGACACGTACCGCACCTTGCCGAGCTTGGCCTGGAGCAATCGTTGGTCGACCCTCCTCGCGGTGGCGAGCGAGCCGGCCGAAGGCGGCTAGACACGTTTCTCGCCACGGGTATCGAGCACTACGCCGAGCGCCGCAATCTTCTCTCCGTCGAGAGCTCGTCGCTCCTCTCGCCGTATCTGCACTTCGGCTGCCTCTCACCGCGCGAGATCGAGGCGCTGCTTCCAACGGGAGACGGGGCGGAGGAGTTTCGCCGGCAGCTCTGCTGGCGAGACTTCTTCGCACAGGTGCTGCACGCGTTCCCCCGCAACGTTCGCAGCGAGCACCAGGCGCGCTTCCGCGGGACGCTGCGCTGGAGCCATGCCCGGAGACGTTTCGACGCATGGTGCGAGGGTCGCACCGGCTATCCGATCGTCGATGCCGCCATGCGCCAGCTGCTTCACGAGGGCTGGATGCCAAACCGGGGACGGCTGATCGTGGGATCGTTTCTGACGAAGGATCTCGGCATCGATTGGCGCTGGGGCGAGCGCTGGTTCATGCGGCTGCTGCTCGACGGAGACGAGGCGAGCAACAACGGAAACTGGCAGTGGATCGCCTCCGTGGGCGTCGATCCTCAGCCGCCCGCGCGCCGGCTGTTCAACCCGATCCTCCAGCAACGTCGCTTCGACCCCGACGGCTCCTACGTGCGTCGCCACGTGCCCGAGCTGTCGAAGGTGCCCGACGAGTACCTCGCGGAGCCCTGGCTGATGCCGCGTGACGTCCAGCGCGAGAGCGCCTGCGAGATCGACCTCGACTACCCGTCTCCGATCGTCGAGCACGGCGACGCGCGGCGCGAGACGCTCGCACGCTTCGCCGCCGCGCGCTGACCCGGGTGCGCATCGCGTAGCGCCGGCTCAGTCGCCCGTGGCGGAGAAGTGCTCGGGGTCGATCGGCCCGAGGACGCCGCCCACGAGCTTCACAGGCCCGGGGTACTTGCTGAGAACGGCGATCAGCTGGGCTGGGTCTGTCACGTCGACGGCGCCGCCGGGGTAGACGGTGGTCTCGTGGTTGCTGAGCCCCGCGGGGGCGCTGAAGGCGCCCGCGGCGTTGAGCTGCGCCTGTTCGTAGAAGGTCCTGTAGCCGCTCGTGACGGTGCCCGCCCAGCCGTGCAGCGAGGCCCACTGCAGGATCGGCACGATCCACGAGGCGATCGGCTTGGAGCGTGGGTTCCACGCGGCCTGGGGCACCTGCGCGTGCTGGCCCGCGATGCCCGAGTTGGCCTGGGCGCTTTCGAAGGACGCGGCGGAGTCTCCGCTGGGCAGCGCGATCCCCGCCTTGCGCGCGGCCCTGATCTCGCGGCGGATTTCCGCATCCGACGGTGCGCCCGACGCGATGTGCACCTTGCCTTCGGCGAGGATGCGGTCGGAGGACGCGTCGATGCGCGCGACGACGCTGCGGGGTTTCGCCGGCGCCGCGGGCTTGTGTTTTGCGTGCGCGACGTGAGTGCTCGCCACGACCTTGCCCGGGACCGTCGCTTCTCCGCACCCCGCCGTCTCCACGGCGCCGATCGCTGCCACGAGCGCGAGTGAGATCCTCGCCAAAGTCCGTGCGAACTCCCTCGGCACTGTCATCGGATCAGTCTGCCAGACAGGGCTGTTGACCCGCCCGTGTTGGCGAGCGCGTCAGCCGGCCGTGGGCGAGGTCTCGCGGGCGACTTTCCAACCGGCCTTCAACGGCGCGAGGAAGTAGGGGGGCTCGTCGACCGCGAGGCGCTGGTCGTAGTTGTAGTTCTTGATGTAGCCCGTTCCGCCGGTGGTGCCGACGATCCCGCGGTAGTTCTGCGCGATCACGCCCATCACGTTGAGATTTTCGAGCTTTTCACCGCAGTTGAAGTTGTCCACGATGAAGGAGTGCAGCGTGGAGAGGATCGCCGCATAGATCCACGGGTTGGTCTGAGAGCCAGTAGCGTTGGGCGCGTCGCAGGAGCCTTCGCTGTTCGTGTATTCGCAGACGCCTTTGCTGATTTCTTTGTCGCTTCCGTTGCATTTTCCGGTATAGGTTTCCGCGACCGGGTGGTACACGCGCACGTAGTTGTTGGCGATCAGCCCGAGCACGGCGGTCCCGGTGGGTTCCGACCCGAGCGTGACCCCTGTGGGCGTGAGGTTGCCGTTGATGATCACGTCGTCGGAGGAGGCGACGGTGAGTGGTTTGCTGTACGTGCCGCTCACGTACACGTTGCCGCATTCGGTCTCTGCGGATTCCTCGGCTTTGTCGTCCGATTCATGCGGTTCGTATTTGTACCCGCAGGCTGTTTCCGTGCCGCCCTTGACCCACAGCAGGCCGTTGCTCGGCCAGGGAAGCGGTTTGGTCACGCCCTTGTTCGTCACCGAGATCGTGTTGGTCGTCCCGTTGAGCACCAGCCGCGTCACGCCCGTGAATTCGTTTTCGGAGAGCGCATACGTTTCGAGGCTGGTATCGCTTTCGGGGGGTTCCATGCTCGAGCCCTTGGAGTATTTGCCCGTCAGCGTGTTGTATTTTCCGGTGCCGCCGCAACTTTTGTTGAGGCCGCGGAAGAATTCGACGACGTCTTTGGGCGTGTGGCCTTCGCGACCGAACGCCGCCGAGCCGCCCACGCACACGGCGTCGTTCGTGTGCATGGGGCCTTTGACCGCGTCGCCTGTGGCGAACTGGATGATGTTGCAGTTTGCGGTTTCGGGATAGTAGGCGTGGGTATTGCTGCAGACCGATTCGCCTTCGTAGAGGGCGGGGTCCTCGATCTCGTGGTTGGTGAAGTACACGAAGTTCAGGAAGCCGATGACCTGGAACGTGGCGACGATCGAGCGAGTTACGACTTTCCCTTCCGATTTGCCTTCGGCGGGACATTTGACGATCGTCTTCGGTCCCGCGCAGCCGACCGACAACACGCGGAAGGTGTTCGCCACGGATTCGGTGGATGACTCGATCGCGGTCTTGAAGGGGTTGCTGGCTTCGCATTCTTTCGTCCCCGCCGGCGCGGAGCTCGCGAAAAGGACTTCGTCTTCCCAGCGCGCGCCGAGTTCTTCGGAGGTGACGCTCGTCGGCTTGGGGCAGCCCTGCCAGTAGTTGGGGTTGGCCTGCAGCTGGTACTCGAACTGCTGGATGCCGGCGAGCGCCGCGTAGTAGGCCTGCTTCTGCACCGTGTCGCGGTGCGAGGATTCGATGTCGCCTTTGGTCGCGGTGTAGCCGGCGACGAGCAGCAGGCTCGTGACGAGCATCACGCTGAGCGCGAGGATCATCGTGAAACCGTCCTGCGAGCCGAGGAAGGCGCGGAGCTTGCGTGGGGTCATTGGCATGGCCAGTCGTTGATCGGAGTTTCGGAGTTGGGCACGCTGTAGGAGAACGTCGTCTGCGTACTCAGGTCAAGGCTGCGGTTGAGCGTCGTCTTGCCGTTGGTGGCGGCCGCCTTGAAGCTGACCAGCACCGAGGCGGCTTGTTCGGCTTCTGCTTTGCTCAGTTTCGTGCTGGTGCCCGCCAGCGCTGTGGTGTTGAGCGAGGAGGTGGGTAGCGCTTCGCCAGACGCTGTTTCTTCCGCGTAGCTGTAGTACTGGAAGATTGGGGTTTTGGAGTCGATCTGTGTGATGTTGTTTGCAAGTAGCGAGCTTGTTCGCGTTGCGGGGTATGTGAAATTTGGGTAAGAGCCGCCGTTAGCCTTGACGTGGTTGTCGGTCAGCGTGTGAGCCGATTCACTCCACACGATTTCGTGCCATTCCGCTTCCGACTGTCCAGGCGCGGCGTTCCTGCTGTACACGTTTTCGAAGATCAGCAGCGAGCCCGAGCTGTTCGGCTGGATCGGCGAGAACGACGGCGAGATGCACGCGGAGTGCAGCTCGTCGACGATGCGGGTCATCGCGACTCGCCCGAGCTGGTCCGCCTGGACCTTGTCGGAGAGAGTCGACGTCTCGGTTGTGGAGAAGTTGAGCACAGCAAAGAGGGCCCCGGCGACGACCGTGGCGGTGACCATCGTGACGAGTAGCTCGATGAGGGTGAAGCCCTGCTCGTCGGCTAGGCGGCGCGCTGATGGCGAGAAGGCCTCCATCAGCATGTGCTCCCGGTGGCGACGGTGGTCTGGACTTCGGACGTGCCGCTGCCTGTGCTGGTGGTTCCGTTCAAGGCTTTGAGGAAGATCTTGACGGTCGAGCCGGCTTGGGTCGAGTTTGTGTAAGTGGCGGTGTATGTTTTTTTCAACGATTCATTTGCTAGGCAGAGCTGGAACTTGCCAAACGGCTGAAAGGCGTTCGTCAGATGTGCTTCGGGGTTCGTCGAGTTCGTGTGCGTGTAGGTTGCCTGGTAGGCGTCGTTGGGCGTCGGCGCCAGCGGGCTCGTGCAGCTGAGATTGGTGATCTTCACCGGATAGGGAGACGTGGTCGTGAGTCCTTCCGATTCTTTGGTGCCTTTGTAGACGCTGAGTGTTACGTATGACATGGGCACCGACGTGGTCGTGTTCCCGCCGGGTGTGACCGTGGCGCTTCCCGGTTCGAGCGAACCTTCCCATTTCGTCGGGTTGTTGGCGGCGCAGTCACCCGCGTAGACTGTCCACGCGCGCGGTTGTGGGAAGAGGTCGCCAGTTGGGTAGTGGAGCGATTCGCGCGGCGTGGTAGCCGACGCCCCGTATGTCCCAGGAGCGGTCGCGTAAGCGCTTTCAGAGTTGAACGTGAATTCCGTCGCCCCGGCCATGGTTTCGGGGGTTATACCGATTTCGTTGTTGATCGCGACAAACGTGTCGCCCGTGACCGTATCGGTTACGGTTTTTCCTTCATTGTTCAGATGTTTCCATGTAGGTTCGCCTTTGTACTTGAAGTTCGCCGTGATGGAGCCGCCCTGGGCGAGGGTGACGCTGTCGTGTGTGATGACGTTGGGCGCGATCGAGACTTCTTTGGCGATGTACTTGTACGCGCCGCTCTTGGTTACGAAGCCGAATTTGAAGGCTTCGACGGGAACGGTGGTGGAAGGGATGCCGTTGTAGATAACGCAGCCGTTTTCACCGGTGGTCGTTTCGACGCCTTCGGCGAGGACGGTAACGCCGGACACCGCGGTTTCGGGTTTCCCGCCGTTGGTGATGTCGACCTCGAGCGCCGAGCCGACAGGTGGGGTGATGAGGCTCGTGGCGGTGACGGGCGGGCGGGTTTTGCCGAGGCTGGACCACCGGACGGAGGAGGACACGCGTATGTAGTTGCTCGCTTCGTTGGAGTGCCCGGCGGCGGCGTTGCACGTGGCGGCGGTCCCGGACCCGGTCTCGAACTGGGCGGTCTGGGTGATGGTGTATTTGGTACCCTGCACCGTCTGGGTGTAGGTGTGCCCGCCTTGGTTGACGAGTTCGTTGAGTGCGGTCGCGGGGTCGCTGCGGAGAGCCTCCTGCGACTGCGCGGCTAGCACGGTGGCCTGGTTGTGTTTGCGCTGGTCGGCGTTGCTCTTGCCGAGTGCGTCGAAGCCCGCGAACGTGCCGAGCGTGACGATGCCGACGATGACGCTGCTGATGAGCACTTCGATGAGCGTCATACCGTCCTGGGAACGGAGCGCGTGCGCTCGCCTGGCGACGCTGCGTCGAAGCCCCCGGTGCGAGCGCGTCGGGGGTCGAGTTGAGGGCCTGGCCGGCTTAGAGAAAGTAATCATTGTTACAAGATGTCCCAGGGGCTACTCGGTCTGTCGGCACTGCCGGGGGCGGGCTTTAGCTTCTGGCGCGAGCGTTTAGGTCATCCGCGCCGGTCCCGCACGCGCCTGGATTTCGGCTGATGCGCTCGCACGCGGCGGCGTTCGCTTGCAAGCGCCCGGTCCGGGGCGGAGGGGGCAGCCGCCGAACGCCTACAATTCCGGCTCCTCGGGGGACTGGTGTATCGGTAACACGGTGGTCTCCAAAACCGCAACGCGAGGTTCGACTCCTCGGTCCCCCGCTCAGGAAAACGCCCCGGAAACGGGGCGTTTCCGCGTTCGAGAGCCGGATGCGGGGTGACTACCCGGCTGGCTGGCCGGATCGAACGTGCGCGTACGCGCTGAGCTTCAGCCAGCGCGGGAGTGCGCGGCGCAGATCGCTGGGGCCCATCAGCTCGAGGCTCCCGGCGCGCAGCGCCGAAGCCCAGCTGACGTTGCCCATCCAAACGTTCGTGAGAGTGCGAACGTCGCTGACGATGCGCAGATCGACGTCGCCGCCAGGATGCGTGAGACAGACATCGGCGCCGTCGGGGCTGAGAACGAGCCAGTACGCGCGGCGTCCGGCCGGGGCGTCCGGGAAGCGCAGCTCGACGACGGTGCGCTGGTCGATCTCGTCGAGGTGGACGTTGCGGTGGATGTCCCAGAGGAGCAGCCTCGGGTCGAGGTCCTGCTCGCGGTATTCGGTGGGCAGCCAGCGCCGACCCCACAGGCCGAGCGCTTCGACCGCTGGGCGCAGTTCCTCGCCTGCCGTGGTGAGGAGGTAGCGCATCCCGTTCTCGTCCTGGTGGCGCTCGACGATTCCTGCGAGCGTTAGCTCGTCGAGGCGGCGCGAGAGGACGCTGGCGGAGATGTTCGGCATGCCGCGGCGCAGTTCGTTGAAGCGCGTGCTGCCGCACAGGAGCTCTCGCACGATCAACGGTGTCCAGCGCCGCGCGAACACCTCGGCCGCCAGCGCAACCGGACAGAACTGCCCGTAACCGTCCACGTGGGGGAGATTACCCACGTGCTGCGCGGTTGCAAATTGCTACTTGAGCGAGCCGTCGGCGAACGCAAGGATCTGCTCCGTGAGCACTTCAACCACAGAGGGGGCGACCCGATGAATCCGAACAAAGCGCTCTGGGAGAAGGGCGACTTCACGCGACTTGCGCAGACCATGCGAGAAAGCGGCGAGGCGCTGGTCGCGCGGTTGGGCATCGCCAGCGGCATGAGAGTGCTGGATCTCGGTTGCGGCGACGGGACCACGGCGGTGCCCGCTGCGAAGATGGGCGCCGAGGTCCTGGGCGTCGATATCGCCAGCAACCTCGTCGCGGCGGGCAACGCGCGAGCGCAGAGCCTCGGCCTGGCCAACTGCAGATTCCAGGAGGGCGATGCGTCCGATCTGCACGCGCTCGAGGACGACAGCTTCGATCTCGGCGTGAGCGTGTTCGGAGCGATGTTCGCCCCGAACCCGTTCGACGTGGCCAGGGAGTTCGTCCGCGTGGTCCGTCCGGGCGGGCGCATCGTGATGGGGAACTGGATCCCCAACGACCCGACGCTGGTGGCGCAGGTCCTGAGGATCAGCTCCGCCTACTCGCCGCCCCCGCCGGAGGGGTTTGTGAGCCCCATGACGTGGGGTGTTGAAGAGCACGTGCTCGAACGGTTCGGCGCCGCGGGGGCGGACCAGGAGAGGATCTCCTTCGAGCGCGACACCTACACGTTCAACTACCCAGGTGCGCCGTCAGAGTTCCTGGGTCTGTTCAGGAGCTACTACGGCCCCACCATGAACGCGTTCGAGGCCGCGGAAGCCAACGGCCGTGCGGCCGAGCTGCAGGCCGAGCTGGAGGCTCTGTTCGACGACCACAACACGAGCCCGAGCGAGGGCGTCACCTCCATTCCCGTCACCTTTCTGCGCGTGACCGTCGAGCTCTGAGCCCGAGCCGTCCAGAGCCCGTAGCTCTGGCTGTCTGGGGTCCGTTTCGATCCCTTAGGTCCTGCCGGTAGTGTCGAGTGATGCACTCCCCGGATGGAGACCCCGCCGGCCTCGGCCCCGCCGCGGGCGCCTCGCGCCCGCAGAACGTCAGCGACGAGCTCCAGGGGTGGCTGGAGGCGGACGGCGAGAAGACGCTCGCGGGCCTGATCGACCTGTTCGGCCAGCGGAGTTTCGCGATCCTGTTCGTCCTGCTGCTGGGGCTGCCCGCGCTCCCGCTGCCGACGGGCGGCGCGACGCACGTGTTCGAGCTGATCGCGATGCTGGTGGCGCTGGAGCTGATCGCGGGGCGCGAGAACATCTGGCTGCCCGCGCGCTGGCGCAAGCTGGAGCTCGCGGGGGGCAGGCGCGAACGGTTCGTGACGTCGTTGATGCGCCTGATCCGCCGGCTGGAGCGTCTTTCGACGCCTCGCCTGCGGTTTGTGTTTGGCCTGCGCGTGAGCAACATCGCGTTTGGCCTGTTCGTGATCGCGGGCTCGGTGGCGGCGTTCGTGGCGCCGCCGTTCAGTGGGCTCGACACGGTGCCCGCGCTGGGGGTGGTGCTGCTGTCGCTGGGGGTGCTGCTGGAGGACTTCCTGATCGTCGTGGTCGGGTTCCTCGTGGGGGTGGCGGGCGTGGCGCTCGAGGTGGTGCTCGGCGGCGCGGCGCTGCACGGTCTCAGCTCGCTGCTCTGAAAGCCGGACAGAAACGTGTGGGCGGCATGTGTCCGCGGCGACGTCTGCGTGGCTGCTAATCTTCAGTAATAAGATTGAGAATCTGAGCAATATGAGAATCGACGTACACCAACACCTTTGGACCGAGCCGCTCGTGGAGGCGCTGGCGGCGCGTCGCGAGCTTCCGTTCGTGCGGATCGAGCACGGCTTGACGGTGCTGTATCTGGCGGGCGAGCGCCCGTACGTGGTCGACCTGCACAGCGAGGCGCCGGCGGAGCGCGCGGCGCTGGTGGAGCGAGACGGCCTGGACCGCGCGCTGCTGTGCCTGTCGAGTCCCCTGGGCGTGGAGTGGCTCCCGCACGAGCAGTCGCGCGGGCTGATCGACGCGTACCACGACGGTGCGCTGTCGGCCGCGGAGCCGTTCGGGGTGTGGGGCGCGATCGCGCTCCAGCGCGCCGACCCCGACGACGTCGACCGCGCGCTGGAGCGCGGCTGCGTGGGGGTGTCGCTGCCCGCGGGCGCGCTCGCGAGCGTCGAGGCGATAGCGCGGCTGCGCGAGGTGCTCGCGCGCCTGGAGCTGCGCGGCGTGCCCCTGTTCGTGCACCCCGGTCCAGGCGCCGCCACCGGGACGCCGCGGGTGATCGGCGGCGCGTCGTTCGAAGACCCGCTGTGGTGGGCCGCGCTGACGAGCTACGTCGCGGGGATGCACGCCGCGTGGCTGGCGTTCGTCGCGGCGGGACGCGCCAGGCATCCGACGCTGCGTGTCGTGTTCTCGATGCTCGCGGGGCTGGCTCCGCTGCACGCCGAGCGCCTGGTCTGTCGCGGAGGGCCGAGCCCCTCACTGCGCGACCCGCTCACTTTCTATGACGTCTCCTCCTACGGCCCCGGCGCGATCCACGCGATCGAGGACGTGGTCGGCGCGGGTCAGCTGCTGTACGGCTCAGACCGCCCGGTCGTAGATCCGGACGCGCTGGGAATGCCCGCCGGCCTGGACTGGGACGCGGCGATCGACGGCACACGGCGGGCGCTCGACGTGCCGAAGGTGGCGCTCGCGCGATGAGCGCTCCGGCGACCCTCACGCGCTCACAGCCGCCCGCGCGATTGGCGCCCGCTCAGCCGCTCGCGCAGCGGACGCCCGCCGGGGCCGGCGCATCCCCCCTCGCCGGTGTGCCCCGTCCGCGTGGCCGCGACCTGTCCGCGGTGGAGCTGCAGGCGTTCGTGGGCGAGCTGGCGGACCGGCCGGAGCTGTGGATAGACCTCGTCAAGCACGACGCCACCCAGCGCGTGTACGAGGAGCTGTTCGCGGACGAGCACGTGACGGCATGGCTGATCTGCTGGATGGACGAGCACGACACGGGTTTTCACGACCACGACGTCTCGGCGGGCGCGGTGGCGGTGCTGAGCGGGGCCGTGTCGGAGGAGCGCCTAGCGATCGGCGGGCCGCCGCGCAGGCGCACGGTGAAGGCGGGCGGGAGCTTCCACTTTGCGCCCACGGACATCCACCGCGTATGCCACGCGGGCTCTGATCCGGCGGTGACGCTGCACGTGTACTCGCCGCCGCTGCTGCGCATGGGCTCCTATGAGATCGGCGCGGACGGCGTGCTGGCGCGACACCCGATGTCCTACCGCGAGGAGCTGCGGGCGACCGCGCCTGCGTCTGCGCCGGCCGCACCGGGCGCGCCGGCCGGATCGCTCGCGCCGGCCGGATCGCTCGCGCCGGCCGCGCCGACGGCCGCGGCCGCGTAGCTCAGCCGACGGTCTTGCCGCCGTCGCGGCGCTCCACGCCGTCCTCTCCGGCGATCAGGATCACGCTGACCATCTCGGGCGCGAACAGGCCGTGGTCGATGACGCCCGGCGTGGCGCTGAGCCGCGCGGCGAGCTCGCGCGGGTCTCCGACGGCGCCGAGGTAGTCGGCGATCAGCCCGCCGTCGGGGCTGGCGGGCCACCTCGCGCAGCCGCGCGGGGGCGAGCGCCGCGAGCGTGCGCTGCGACGCCGAAGCGCAGCAGCTCGAGCGGGACGGGCGGCGGCGAGCTCGTCGACGAGCCTTCTCGGCGGAGGCGATCACGACGAACCGTGCGCGCGGCGGCGGCGACGATCTTCTCGCGCGTGTGCGCGCCGCCGCCGCCCTTGATCGAGCCAGCCGCGCGGGGTCGATCTGATCGGCGCCGTCGATCGCGATGTCGAGCTCGCCGACCTCGTCGAGCGTGCGCACCGGCAGGCCGAGCGCGCTGCGCGCGCGCGCTCGGTCGCCGGCGAGGTGGCGACGCAGCGCACGTCGCGCAGGCCGCGCTCGGCGATGCGCGGGCAGCAGGTGCGCGACGGTGCGAGCCGGTGCCGAGGCCCACGCGCATGCCGTCCTCGATCAGCTCCGCGGCGGCGCGCGCGGCGGCCTGCTTGTGTCGCTCGCGAGGTCGGCGTCTGCGTCGCTCAGCGGCTGCTCGCTGCCGCCCAGTCGCACCAGTGGACGCCATGGGGCGGACGTTACCGACCCGACGGTGTCCCTGAGGCGAACGCGCTCCGGCGCAGGCGGGGCCGTGCAGCAGGAAGCCCTGCCCGACCGAGCAGTCGAGCTCGCGCGCGAGGGCGAGCTGGCGGTTGGTCTCGATGCCCACGGCGACCGCCGTCGAGGCCGGCCTCCTTGGCGAGCGCGATCGTCGCGGCGAACATCGCGCGGCGCTCCTTGTCGCGGTCGAAGCTGCCGATCAGGATGCGGTCGAGCTTGACGACGTCGAGCGGCAGGTTGCTCGGCAGGCCGAGCGAGTACTGCCCGGAGCCGAATTTGTCGAGTGCGATCGACACGCCGAGGCGCTTGACGTCCTTGAGCGCGGCGCGGGCGCGCTCGGGGTCGCGCATGCACGGCGTCCTCGCTCACCTCCAGGCACAGCGCGCGGCCGGGCAGGCGGCAGTAGGCGAGCTCCTCGCGGACGCGCTCGGCGAGGTCGAGCTCGGTGAGCTCGCGCGCGGAGACGTTGACCGAGATGGGGATCGCGATCCCGCTGCGCCGCCAGATCTCGGCCTGTGCGCAGCGCGGTGTGGAGCACCCAGTTGCCGATCTGCACGATCAGCTCGCTCTCCTCGGCGGGCGGCAGGAACGTCGACGGGCAGCAGCTCGCCGCCGGCGCGGTGCGGTCGGCGTCCTGCGGGCGCCAGCGCACGAGCGCCTCGCAGCCGACCGCCTGCCCGCCGGCGAGCGGCAGGATCGGCTGGTAGGCGAGCAGCAGCTCGTGGCGCGGCAGCGCGTCGCGCAGGCGCCCGTCGATCTCGCATCTGCTCGCTGACTTCGCGGCGCAGGCTCTCGTCGAAGATCTCCAGGCGCCGGCCGCCGGCGCCCTTGGCGCGGTACATCGCGAGGTCGGCCTCGCGGAGCATCGCCTCGGGGTCGGCGTCGGGGCTGCGGGAGACGGACACGCCGACGCTCGCGAGCATCGCCACTTCGGCGGTGCCGACGGGGAACGGGCCGCTCGAGCGCGTCGAGCACGCGCTCGGCGAGCGCGAGCGCCTCGCCCTCGCTGTCGATGTCCTCGGCGAGGATCACGAACTCGTCGCCGCCGAGGCGCGCGACGGTGTCGCTGTCGCGCATCAGCTCCGGCAGCCGCTCGGCGATCGACACGAGCAGCCGGTCGCCGACGTCGTGGCCGAGGTTGTCGTTGACGGCCTTGAACTTGTCGAGGTCGATGAACAGCATCGCCACCACGCCGTCGGAGCGGTGCAGGCGCGCGAGCGCCTGGTGGGCGCGGTCCATCAGCAGCAGGCGGTTGGGCAGGTGCGTGAGCGGGTCGTGCAGGGCCTGGCGCTCGAGCCAGCATGCGGTCGGTGACGTCCTTGGCGGCGGCGTACCACGTGTCGCCGTCGCGGCGTGCGCTCCACAGCAGCCAGCGCCAGGAGCCGTCGCGGTGGCGGTAGCGGTTGCGTGAAGTTCTCGAGCTCCTCCTGCTCGGGCAGGTCCGCCTCGCCGGTGCGCATCAGCGCGAGCGTCTGCTCGACGTCCTCGGGGTGCATGAACTCCTCGATCGGGCGCGACTGCAGCTCCTCGCAGCGTCCAGCCGAGCAGGTGCTCCCAGGCGGGGTTGAGGAGCGTGAAGCGGCCGTCGAGCGAGATCGTGGCGAGCAGGTCGCTGGTCATCTCGAACAGCCGGGCGATGCTTCGCCTCGCCGTTCGGAGCGGCGCGGTCGCGGGGGCTGGCAGGGGTGCTCGTCAGATGCTCGTGGATCCATTCCTGACCAACACGTCGGTCCGCGGGCCCGCGTGCTCGGGTCATGGGCGCCCCACTGGACGTATTGACTAGGCGTATTTTCCGATAGTCGGGAGTTGCGCGCGGAGGCTCAGACGGAGCTGGCGCCGAGCTGCGCGCCCGGGTCGGGCGCTTCGCCGGTGGTCGGGCTGGACGCCTCGTCAACGGCACCGCCCGCGCCGTCGGCGGGGGCGGCGGGCAGGTCGAGCCCCGCGGGGTCGCTGCGCAGGAAGCGCCACACCGACAGGAACATCATCACGGTCATGATCACCGCGCTGGACGCGCACCACTCGCAGATGGCGTGGATCGAGAACAGCTCGCGGTAGGTGAGGTAGGCGCTGAAGCCGAAGCCGACGAGCGTGAACGCCATCGTGGCGAGGCGGCTCGTTCTCGTTTTCGGGCACGAGCAGCGAGCCGAGGATCGCGATGTAGCCGAGCAGGCCGATCAGCGCGACGGGTACGCCGGCGAGCTTGGAGTACATCGAGGTCTGCACCTTCGTGCAGCTGTCGCCCGCGGTGCACACGGGCTTGATGCCGGCGTAGTGGACGTAGGTGAGGTAGCTGGCGACGCCGAGGCCGATCACCGCGAGCACGATCAGCGTGATCCTCAGGGTGCGCGCGCTCATCGTGGTCTCGAGCTACTTCTTGAGCAGCTTTTCGATCGCTTCGTTGAACCCGGTGGGGTCGGTCAGCGAGCTGTATTCGTACTTCTTCATGGCGCCGCCGGTGCTGGCCGATCAGGAACGACGGCGTGCCGTTGAAGCCGTTGCTGTTGGCAGCCTGCGCCGTCGGCGGTGACCTGGTTTGCTGAACGTGCCTGTCGTTACGGTCGCTGGTCCACTTGGCGAGGTTCAGGCCGGGCACCTGTTTGGCGAGGCCCTGGAGGTAGCTCTCGGTCACGTAGCCGGAGCTCTCTTCGCCCTGCTCGTGGTAGAAGGTCTCGATGAAGTTCCACATCTTGCTCTGCTTGCCCGCGGCGAGCGCGGCGACCTGCTGGAGCTTGAACACTTCCGGTTCGCGCGTGGCGGTCTCCAGCGAGCGGTATTCGATCCGCATCTTGCCGGTGCGCACCCACTTCTGGATCAGCGTGGGCAGCGCGCCGAGCGTGAAGTCCTTGCAGATGGGGCACTGCAGGTCGCCGAAGTACTCGCATCGTGACGGGCGCGGTGGGGCTGCCGAGCGCGTTGCCGCTTCTGCGGGATGCCGGCGAGCTAGCGTGCTGACCGGTCTGTCTGTGTTTCCACCGCGGCGTTTGCTGCCGGGGGCGACTTTCTTGGATCTGCCGCTGCCGCCGGTCGCGACGAGGATGACGACGATCGCCACGACGACCACCGCGACGACGCTCGCGAGTTGGGTCAGGCGCGTCGCCGTCGCGCCGCGCTTGCGGCCTCGGCCTCCTCCATGGCGCGTGCGCTGCGAGCGCGCCTGCTCGCGGCGCTGCTTGCGGGTCAGGTCCTCCTCGTCGCTGTCGACTGGGCTCATGGGGGGAACTTTTACAGATTTCTGCTCAACCGTGCCTAAGTATTGTTTGACGTGCCCTGCAGGGCAGACCGTGCGGGGCGTGTGGGTGTGCCCCCGTAGCTCAGCTGGATAGAGCATCGGACTTCTAATCCGAGGGTCGCTGGTTCGAATCCAGCCGGGGGCGCCTTGATGTTCCTCGCGACGGTGCTGCTGTACCCGTGTGTGCTCGCGGCGCTGTGCTTGGGCACGGGGCTGCTGGTCGATCGCTCTAGCGGCGGCTTCCTGGCGGCGCCGCTGCTGGCGAGCGTGGGCGCGGCGGGGCTGATCGCGCTGTCGCAGCTGAGCACGTATGTGCATCCGCTGGCCCCGGCTACGCCGTATGCGATGGCGGCTGTCGCGCTGGCGGGCCTGTGGCTGGGGCGGCGCAGGGCGCGGGATCTGATCGCGAGCGCTCGTGCGGGGACGCGGTTGGCGGCGGCGGCGACGGGGGTGCTGGCGTACGCGCTGGCGTTGGCGCCGGTGCTGGCGGCGGGGCGCGTGAGCTTCTCCTCCTACATGGCGTTGGCGGACTCGGCGGTGCACATGCTGGGCGCGGACTATCTGATCCGCCACGGCCAGGATTACGCGCACGTGGACGTGCGCAACTCCTACGGCCAGTTCGTGAGCGCGTACTACGGCACGAGCTATCCGTCGGGCGCGGACACGCTGCTGGGCGGCAGCGCGGGTCTGCTGCGGCTGCCGTTGATCTGGGCGTTCCAGCCGTTCAACGCGTTGATGCTGGCGCTGGCGGTGGGGCCGGCGTGGCTGTTGGCACGCCGGCTGGGCCTGAGCGGCGTGCTGGCTGCGCTGGCGGCGCTGACGGCGGTGGTGCCGGCGCTCGTGTACGCGTATGAGCTGCTGGGGTCGGTGAAGGAGGTGACGTCGGTGGGTCTGATCCTGACGCTGGGCTGCCTGGTGGTGTCGCACGGCAGCTGGTTGCGCGGCCCGCCGCGGCGGGCGATCCCGTTCGCGCTGGTGTGTGCGAGCGGCACCTCGGCGCTGGGGATCGCGTTCAGCGCATGGGCGCTCGTGGCGGCGCTGGTGCTGGCGGCGATCGTCGTGCGCGACGTGCGCTCGCAGCGGGCGCGCATGGGCGCGACCCTGAAGCTGGTGGAGTGGGCGGTGGCTGTGTTGCTGGTTGCGGCGTGGCCGACTTGGATTAATTTGTCTGGCTCGGTTCGCGTGGCGCAGAGCATCGCGGCGACGGACAACCCGGGCAATCTGGCGACGCCGTTGCGGGCGATTCAGGTGTTGGGCGTGTGGCTGGGCGGCAGCTACAAGCTGGAACCGGGCGGCGGCGCGCTGACGGCGACGCACTGGCTGATGGATGTGACGCTGCTGGCGGCGGCGCTGGGCGCGGTGCACGTGCTGCGGCGGCGGGCGTATGCGCTGGCGGGCTGGCTGGCGCTGATGCTGGTGGCGTGGCTGGTGGTGAGCGAGCTGGTGACGACGTGGGGGGGAGCGAAGACGCTGATGCTGACCTCGCCGATGGTTGTGCTGATGGCGTGGGGCGGGGTGGCGGCGCTGAAGGCGCTGGTGGCGAACCGCTGGCTGGCGGGCGCATCGACGGCGCTGTTGTCGCTGGCGTTAGCGGGCGGGGTGCTGGCGTCGGATGCGCTGCAGTACCACGCGTCGAACCTGGCGCCGACGGCGCGCTATGAAGAGCTTGCGTCGCTCGAGTCGCGTTTTGCGGGGCAGGGCCCGACGCTGTTGACGGACTTCGACGAATGGTCGCTGTACGTGCTGCGCGACATGGACGTGGGCGGCCCTGACTTCGTGTACCCGCCGCGCGCGCTGGCGGCGGCGGCGAGCGGCTACGGCTCCCCGGTGGACCTGGACCGGATCGCGCCGGCGGCGCTGCGCGGCTATCCGCTGATCGTGACGCGCCGCGACCCGACGGCGAGCCGCCCGCCGGCTGCGTATGAGCTGGTGTGGCAGCGCTCCTACTACCAGGTGTGGCGCCGCCGGCCGGGCGTGGTCGCGGCGCGCGTGCACGTGGCGTTGGGCGGCACGCGCGCGGCGCAGTGCAGGGCGATCGGGCGCGTGGCGAGGATGGGCGGCAGGCGCGCGCACGTGGTTGCGGCGCAGGCGCCGAGGAGCGTGATCGTGGAGCTGAAGCGCGCGTCGCTTCCGCGCGGCTGGGGGCGCGAGCGCAAGGGCGTGGTGATGAAGCGCGCGGGGCGGCTGGAAGCGAGCTTCCGCGTGCCGGCGGCGGGCATGTGGGAGGTGTGGGTGAAGGGGCGGATCATGCCGACGGTGCGGTTGAGCGTCGACGGGCGCGCGGTGGCGTCGTTCGCCGGGCAGCTGAGCGGCAACTCGCTGGTGGTGGGCAGCGCGCCGCCGGTGGGGGCGCTGCTGCGCGCGGGCGCGCACCGGCTGGCGCTGGAGCGCACGGCACACGAACTGGCGCCCGGCGACGGCGGAGCGGCGGTGTTGGACGCGATCGTGCTGACGCCCGCGTCGGCGCGCTCAGGCGGCGTGCTGCGCCGCGCGCGCGTGCGTCGCTGGCGGAAGCTGTGCGGGCGCAGATATGAGTGGGTGGAGCTGATCCCCGCCCGTCGTGGCGCTCGGCACGGCGGGCGGGAACACGGGGGCGGGCAGAACGTAGTGTGGTCGGCGTGAGCGAGCGGAGCGGAGCTTTGGCGGAGGACCAGATCCTGCTGGGCGACAACGCGGAGCTGCTGCCGGCGTTCGCTTCGGGCTCGTTCCAGCTGGTGTACATCGACCCGCCGTTCAACACGGGCCGGGTGCAGACGCGAAGGACGCTGCAGGTGGTGGGCGATGAGGAGGGTGAGCGCACGGGCTTTCAGGGGCGCCGTTACCGCACGGAGCTGCTGGCGCAGTCGAGCTACAGGGACCTGTTCGACGACTACCTGGCGTTCCTGGCGCCGCGTCTGGAGGAAGCGCACAGGCTGTTGAGCATGGAGGGGACGCTGTACTTCCACATCGACTACCGCGAGGCGCACCACTGCAAGCTGCTGTTGGACGAGATCTTCGGGCGGGAGTGCTTCCTGAACGAGCTGATTTGGGCGTATGACTATGGAGCGCGCACGAAGCGTCGCTGGCCGGCGAAGCACGACACGATCCTTGTGTACGTGAAGGACGCGAACGCGTACTACTTCGACTCCGAGCAGGTGGACCGCGAGCCGTACATGGCGCCGGGCCTGGTGACGCCGGAGAAGGCAGCGCGTGGGAAGCTGCCGACGGACGTGTGGTGGCACACGATCGTGCCGACGAACGGGAGCGAGAAGACGGGCTATCCGACGCAGAAGCCCGAGGGCGTGCTGCGTCGGATCGTGCAGGCGTCGACGCGCCCGGGCGACTGGTGCCTGGATTTCTTCGCTGGCAGCGGCACGCTGGGGGCGGTGGCGGCGAAGCTGGAGCGCCGCTACGTGCTGATCGACTCGAACCCGGAGGCGGTGCGGATCATGCGCGAGCGCCTGCAACGTGGGAGTCTGTGAGCCGTGTTCCACGTCGAGCTACGCCAGTTCCCCCACAACCACGCGCGCTTCAACCTGACCGATGGGGAGCTGGTGGCGCTGGTGGACCCGTGGGTGCGCGAGCAGTGGGTGGAGATGGGCGAACGCAAATGGAACTGCAACCTGGCGAGCATGAAGATCGTGGAAGGCCCGGAGCTGCCGGTGCAGAAGCTGTCGATGGGCCGCGGCTGGCGCACGGCGCAGCGCGAGGGCGAGGACGTGACGGAGCGCGTGATGGCGGCGGCGAAAGCGGCGATGGAGCGCGAGGGGCAGGGGCCCGCCGGCCACGGCGGGTCGGTGGCGGCTGGCGGCCCAGTGGCGGACGGAGCGCTCGGCGACCCCGCGGCGCTCAGCGCGCAGGCCGACCCCGACTGGCTGGCGTCGTTGCTGGGCGCCGACGCGCCGCGGCTGCTGGAGGCGTGGCGGGCCGCGGCGGGCGCATCTCCAGACCTAGCGCCGAGCGAGAGTCTCGCGCTGGCCGAACGCCAGCTCAGCTCGTCGGACACAAGCGGTGCGTAGCGACCGCTAAACTTCGACCTCGCGTCTCGTGGTGGGCGTAGCTCAGCTGGTAGAGCTCCTGGTTGTGGTCCAGGCGGTCGCGGGTTCGAATCCCGTCGCTCACCCCTTACGAAGTGCCTGCAAATCGGTGGTTTTGGGTAAGCGTTCAGTTGGTTGGGGGACATAACTGTGCGTTGTCGAATCTTGGGTTGTGGAGCGCTCTGAGGCTGAGGCGATCTATGACGCTGGTCGGGAGGCTGTGGTCGAGGTGCTGCTGGCGATGGATCGCCGTATCCAGCAGCTCGAGGCGCGGGTCGAGAAGCTCGAGCGTCAGCTGGCTCGCAACTCGCGCAACTCTTCGCACCGCCGAGCTCCGATCTGCCTGCCAGCACGCCGCGGCGCGGCAAGGATCCCTCGGGGCGCGCGCAAGGCGCTCAGCCTGGGCACGAGGGCAAGGGCCGCCCGCTGCTGCCGGCGTGGGCGGTGGATGAGGTTGTAGAGCAGTGGCCTGATCGCTGCGGTTGCGGGCACGTCTTCGACGGTGGCGAGCGGACATCGATGGGTGAGCCGGTGCGCTGGCAGGTCGAGGAGCTGCCGGTGATTTCGGTCCGCGTGATCGAGCACCGCTGCCAGCGGGTGCGCTGCCCGGATTGCGGTGAGCGCGCGCGTGGAAAACTGCCCAGGGAGGTTGGTCTGAGCGTCTTCGGTCCACGCCTGCAGGCCGCGATCGCGACGCTATCGGTGCGCAATCGCATCTCTCGCCGGGACGTGGTGGAGCTGTCAGAGCAACTCTTCAGTTCACGGATCTCAACCGGCACCGTCGAGGCGATCCTGAGCCGCACCGCCGATGCGCTCGCCGACCCCTGCGAGGATCTGCTTGGATCGGCTGCGCGAGTCCCCGGCGGTGAACATGGACGAGACCGGCTGGCGCACCGCGGGGGAGCGTCGCGCGCTGTGGGGCATCTTCATCAGCGTCACGCCTACCTGCACATCGCCCACGGCCGTCACGAAAACCACGCCAAAGACCTGCTCGCCGACACGAAGGCGATCGTGACTTCCGACCGCTGGTGGGCCTACGCGCATCTGCCGTTGGCGCGCCGGCAGCTCTGCTGGTCGCACCTCAAGCGAGACTTCGCCGCGCACGCCGAGGGCCTGGCCACCGAGAAAGAGTTCGGCGAGGCAGGCCTCCAGCTCTGCGCGCGCGTGTTCTGGGCCTGGGAGGTCTTCCAGCGCACCCATGACCGCCACGAGCTGGCGCTCACGATCCGCCGGGTGCAGCGCGAATACAAGCCGATCATCCGCGGCTACGCCGCCAAGCGAGCGCGCAACCGTCACTGCCGCGGGATGGCTCGCAACCTCCTCAAGGCCTGGCCAGCGCTGTGGACCTTCGCCACAGCATCCCGGCGTCGAGCCGACCAACAACCACGCCGAGCGCGCCCTGCGCTCGCGGTCATCTACCGCAAGCTCTCCCTCGGCAGCCAATCCGAGGACGGAGAGCAGCGCACCGCGAGGCTGCTCTCCGCGCACACCACCTGCCGCCTACAACACCGCAGCCTCTTCGTCTACCTCACCGACGCCATCACCGCCCACGCCCGCAGCGACCCAGCCCCGCTACTCACCTGAGCAAACCAACTGAACGCTTACGGTTTTGGTAAGCGTTCAGTTGGTTGGGGGACATAACCTTGCGCTGTCGAATCCTGGGTTGTGGAGCGCTCGGAGGCTGTGCCGCCGCCGGAAGATCGGTGATCTGATTGATGGCTGGACCGGCGTCGCGCCTGGTGGTTTTCAAGACCGTTAACATTTGTCTCTGTAGAGCGGAAAACTGACTGCTCGCGCCACAGCTCACGCCAGTCCTTGCCGGAGCCTACCTTGAGGGTTGGGGTCAGAAGCGCTCCCGCTTCGCCCAACTCCAAGCGGTCGCATCGCGATCCGGCATCCGTGTGCCTGCTGGGCGTCTAACGCGAGCATGAGCGCGGCCTTCGGTTGGACGCTCGCAAAGCACGCGATCCGACAGCGCTCGCGCACTGAGCGTAGGCTATTCCACGCATGAACGACAAGTCCCACTTCACGGTCGATGAGGCCCGTGCGGCCGGCGAGCGGATCGGCATCGACTGGGTGAGGTCTTCGTTTGACGTCGCGCAGTTTCGGATGGGGATGGACGTTGAGCTCGAGCATGGCAAGCGCGATCTTGAGACCAACGTGACCGACGACGACGTGACCGTGACCGCGAAGATCGCGCGAGCACACCTCAAGGAGTTCCCGGACTACTACTCCCGCCTGGCTGTCATGAGGCCGAGGCGGAGGCCTACTGGTCATCGCAGGGCGAGTAGCGCACATGCGTAGACCGAGCCAGGGCGGTGTGCCAGTCACCGCGCGACACACATGCGACCCGTAGCTACACGCCTGCTCGTCGTCCAGGGGCGCTAGCGTCACACCAGGTTCCCCGCACGTGCCGACGGGCGATAGCTTCACAGACGTCCGGCGTGCCCGCGACGATTGACCGGTGCCGCTTCGAGTGCTGGGGTCCGCTGGCCGCGAGTTTCGTGACGTTCTTCGCGCGGCGACGCCCACGCATCGTCGGCTGCGCGACCATCTTGTGACGATTGTGGTGGCGACTGTCGGTGTTGACCTGTTCTGCGCGATCATGGCGTTCCTGCTCGAGCGCCACTCCCAGCAGACCGAGATCAAGACGTTCGGCAGCGCCGTGTTCTGGACGACGACTCAGCTGCTGACCGTCTCCTCGCAGATCAAGAATCCGATCTCGGCCGGCGGACGGATCCTAGATGTCTTCATGGAGATCTGGGCGATCACGGTAGTCGCCGCACTGGCTGGCGCGTTCGGCAACTTCCTTCAAAAGCGCGGCCACGAGATCGACGCCAAGCACTGACGGGCGACGATCGGCCGATCACGCCGGGCAGCCCCGGCTTGATCGTCGCGTTCTCGGTTTACAGGCGGGCGACGTCATGGCTTGCTGATGCGCGTGATCGCGGCGAACCGGCTCAACGTAGTCGTCCTCTGTCCGCTCCCCGTTGCTTCTCACGGGTTTCCCGGGCTTCTCCTTCAGTAGCGGCTACGGATGACCGTGCCGCGATTCGAGCGTAGGTTCCTAGACATGGATCTAATCGTCATGTTGCTCGTCATTCTCATCGTCTTGGCGTCGGTGGGGAGCCTTGCCGTGAGTCCGCTGCTGTGGGTGCTCGTCATCATTCTCGTGGTCTTCGCGGTTGGAGGTCGAGGCCGCTACTACGGACGGCGAGGGTGATGGTTCGCCCTGGAGCAATCGTGGATCGCAGCGATGGCGCCGCAACCTCCACCGGCATCCACGTTGACCATCTACACCTCTGGCTCGGGTCATCGTCGCTTGGGCGACGCGTCTCGGCCACAACCGCCAGGACTCCGCGTCGGCGAGTGCTATCAGCTAGCGGCCCGTGATATCATCCGGGTATGAAGCAGTTGCTGCTCCGTGTTCCAGAGGACATCCATCGTCGGTTGGCTGCTCGTGCCGCTCGCGAGAAGCGCAGCTTGAACGCAGTTGCCACAGAGATCCTCGACGCGGCGGCTGACGTAAGCCCTGGAGATCGACGCGCGCGGGCTCGCGCCGCGGCGGCCGCTGCGGGCACGCTACGGGGCGTGAACGCCAAGCCGGTGAGCGCTGCCCGCCGGCGACGGATCGAGGAGTCGACTCGTGGTCTCGGTCCCCAGGTGGACCGGTTGCTCGCGCAAGAGCGCGAGCGGCCGTGATCGCCTATCTGGACTCCTCGGTTCTCGCCCGCGCGTATCTCGTCGACGAGGACGGGCACGCGGACGCCGTCGCGCTGCTGGATGACCCCGAGATCGCGTCCGTCACCGGTACGTGGACCAGGATCGAGGTCTCGGGCGCATTGGTCCGCGCCGCGCGCGCTGGCCGCGGCGACGAGAAGGGGCTGCTCGCGCTCCTCGACGCCGACCTGTCGGCTCGGGTGATCGTGCTCAGCGCCCCACAGGACGAAGTTGAGCAGCATGCGCTGGAGCTCGTGCGCCGCCACGCGCTGCGCGCGATGGACGCATGGCACCTCGCCGTCGCAGCCAACGTCGTCCCTCCACTGCTCGACGCTGGCGAGCAGCGTGCATTTGCTTCACGCGACCAGTCGCAACGCCTCGTCGCAAAGGAACTCGGGTTCACCACGCTCTGAACAGCGGCAGCATCCGCCGACACGGCAGAAGCTGATAATCGCCGATTATCCTAGCCTCAGCCGAGTCCGCCTTCCGCAACGCGCGAACGACCCGCCCCCGGGACAGCCTGAACAACACAAGATGGCGGCGCTCACGGGCCTGTGGGACTTTTGACCAGGACGGGCACAGAGGCGGCCGAGGAACCCGGACCTAGCACGCCGTCGGCGCTCGGACGCGGCGACCGCCACCTGCGCTGCCGGCCGCCGCGATCAGGCATGACCTTGCCCCCGCTCGGCGCGGGGGCGGCTTAAGGGCCGCCTGAAGAGCCGGCGGCGGACGCGAACTCTTCGTGCAGCGTGAATTGACGGGGGCGACATACGACTGCGCCGCATGAAACGATTCGGATAGCACACCCTTGTGGCCAATCGCGGAGCGCTGGAGGCTTGGGATCGCCGGATCGCTCGCTGTGATCGCGGCGCTGCTCGCTCTGTCGATCTACATCCTCCCGTCGCATGATCTCAACGGCTGGGCTCACCGGCACGAGGTGCTGGTATGGGCGCTGGCGAGCCTGCTGGTGTCAGCGAGCACACTGCTGGTGGCCGGCACCACAATGCTTGGCGTGCCGGCGGTTTCGGCAACGAGCCTAGATTCACGCATCGCATTCTCAGAGCGCGGAGTGGCATCTGCGGAGCGTGTTCGGCAGATCGTGTTCGGTGAGCTTCCTGGAGCTCCGCCGGCGTTCGTAGCGCGGCTTGATAGGGATAGTCTCACCGAGGCGCTCGACTCACGCGACCCCTTCGACGATGCCAGCTGCCTCCATGAGGCGCCCGCCACGAGCGGTCTACGGAGGTAGGAAAGTCGGCGGTTGAAGCGCCATGGATGCACGTGTGGTGCCAGAATGGCTTGAGCTGACCCGGAGAAGCTAGAGGCACCGTCTCCTTGCGGGCCGATATAAGCCTGTCGGCGATGGTATTTGAGCGCGGTAGCTCGTCGGTGAGTTCGTTTGCTGAGCAGCTGCTGTTCAGGAGAGCTGCTCACAATCGGGCAATGCTGCGCACGGAGCCTTTCTCAACGTCCAGAAGGACTGCTCCCAGGATCATCTCCCCGTCGGGCGATGAAACTGCCGGGTTTGGACCAGTGTCGAGGGGACCGTGAAAACGTTCGTTGCGCGAGCCTGTCATTCCAACATCGACGACAAAGGCTGTGCCGCTGGGGAGGACATGGAGCTCAGCAGTTGGCGAATGCATATGCGTACCCAGGACGGCAAGGACATCGCCGTCGAGAGCGCGAGCCAGGGCCCACTTCTCTGAGGTCGACATAGCGTGCATCTCGACTATGGTGGCTGGACCCGAGGGCAGGGACGACCAAGCGGCAAGCGGTTCAAGCGTCATGCGGGCGTAGCTGGGGGCGACATCGAGCGCCGCGCCGTCAGCGAGGACCACGACGCGAAGGTTCTCGTCCGGGAGTGAGAGCGTCAATGCTCCTTGCCCCGGAAGCGTGCGAGCGACGTTCAACGGGCGGAGCACTCGGTGATGCCCCAGAACGGCCTCTGACTCAGGGCCATCAAAGATATGGTTGCCTCCGGTGATTACATCGGCACCCATCTCGACAAGTCGTTCCACTCCGTGGACGGTCATGCTTATGCCGTCGGCGCCGCAGTTCTCAGCGTTGACGATCGCGACGTCGACTTCGTGCTGCGCCCTCATCCGTGGAAGCCTGCGTGCGAGCCACTCGACGGCTTCCGGTCCAACAACATCACCCACGAACATCACGCGCATCCACCATAGTCTGCCCGATGTGTCCGACGGCCGCGATCTGCAATCGTTGATAACTACGTCGACAGCCAACGTCAATCACATTGTCAAGGGTCTAGCTGGATAAGTGAGCCCGGAACCTCTCGATCTCGAGACGAGACTTCTGGGACTTGTGCGCTCCTACCCGCTCCTGATGCATGCACTGCGGGCTGCCAGAGAGGTGGACCCGCCGGATTGGCTTATCGGGGCGGGCGTCCTTCGCGATCGAGTCTGGGCGCATCTGCACGGGTTCTCAACTCCGCCTCCGCGAGACGTGGATCTAGCCTTCTACGACCCGCAGGCGGACGACGATTGCGATGAAGCAATAAGTCGAGCAGTCTGCGCGCGAGCGCCCAGCCTTCCGTGGGAGGTCATCAATGAGGCGCGCGTCCACCTTTCGTATCCACACGCCCCTGTGATGGGTGTCTCGCCGTTCGTATCGTCAGCCGACGCCGTAGCCGCGTGGCCGGAGACTGCCACTGCTGTGGCCATCCGGTTGACGAAGCATGACCACATCGACGTAGTAGCGCCGTGCGGACTGGAGGACCTCTTCGGCCTTGTCTGGCGGCACAACCAAAGGCGTGCTTCGATCGAGACCTTCAACCAACGCTTGCAGAGCAAGCAGATCGCCACCCGCTGGCCAAATGCGAGAATCGTCGATCCTGAGGGTCTGCAGCCCTTGGGCGCGGCGGGGTGCTAGGACACACCGCGCAGCAGGCGCTCTGTGCTCTCGCTCTCCAGGGACACAGCATGGGTGGCGATGACGATCCGGTCCCACTCGTAGTGAGGAAGCAGTGGTCCGTTAAGCGAGCGAATGACGTCGCACGAGTCCGTCTGCCCACCATCCAGCATCCGTGCCAGACTCTCACGGAGTTGGCATCCGTCCGCATCACACGTGTCGATGTCGTCGAGCAAGCCGAGTACCCGGCGAATGGCTGGTTCCAACAAGAGGTCGTGACGCGGAGTCGCTGTCTCGATTGTTGCTAGCAGCATCTCGACCTCGCTGAGATCCATTGGCGCGCTAAGTGCCGTCCGGTAGAGAGATCGCCGTGTCTCTGGGCCAAAGAGTACGCCGATCTCGCGAATGACGTCCGCGGCTTCATCTGCCGTGTGCACGAAGTTCAAGAGCGGCACGGGCGCACCCAAGATCTCGCGTAGCTCATCGGACGACCGCTTGGACGGATCCGAAGCCCCCTTGCGTTCGCTAAGGCGCAATGCGGCTGGTGCGGAGCTGACTAGCGCAACAAAGAGCGAAGGCGTCGAACTCATAAGGAGATCCATCACGGCCTTGCGGTCACGTGTGGCGGCGTTCCACGCGTATCTCCAAACCTCCCTGATGGTGCATCGGTCGAACACAACTCGCTCGGCGGCGATGACTGCGAATCCTTCGCTCTCAAGCCACCGCAGCGCGTCGCGGCCTACACGTGCCACGATGGCGTCAGGCTTGAGGATCAGGCACGCCATCGAGCTGGCGACGTTAGTCGCTCCGTCGCCGACGATGCCCACGAGATCTTCCCAGCTCTCGACAAAGAAGGTATCGGCCGCGTAAAGGTCCAGCTTGTCACTGGAACGGCTGAGCTGGCGCGGAAGCGAGGCGCCGTGCTGGGGCCCGACGATCATGAAGTCCCGGAGCCATTCCGCGTGGAACTCAACATTGGTCGCGTTTTGATCACTGCTCGCCCCTCGGCGCGTCGACGAGGTCTAACCGCGAGACATGGTGGGCAGGCGGCTGCGCAAAAGGCTGCGTCTGCGTAGATTATCAAGCTGGCGTCAGAATCCATTAGCGCGAAGATATCCAAGAAGGCGGTGACGTCAGTTCCGACCGCTGGAACATCCGCTACGATGCCGAATCCCATGCCTCCCAGCTCGGATAACTAAGGATTATCGAACGCGTTGGAGCGGGCTACGGAACAATGTTGAGGCACGGTCTTCGTCGGGCAGCGCAAGTTGCCTTCTGGATTGCTGGCATATGCCTACTCGCGTTCGGTGTTTTCGTCGTGGTCAGGCTTGCGCGAGCGGCGCCATCGGACGCCACTGCCCAGCGGCTTAACATTGCGACCGCCGTGTCAGGCGTTGCGGGCGCAGTGGCGACGCTGGTCGGTGCAGTGTTCGCCTACAAACAGGGACAGCCGCACCCGCCGGATGTCTCGAAGCTCTTGACCTCAAGGTTGCAGCCGGATGACGAACTGATCAATCGAGATGACGAGATGCGTGATCTCGTCGCGCAAATCGATGGACACCAAGTAGTCGGGTGCCATGGGCCTCGGGGTGCGGGCAAGAGTTTTCTTCTCAAGCACCTCGCTGCCGTTGTCAACCGGAATCGCCACGCCAACCGAGGTCAGCCAAAGCCGAAACGCGCTGTGGCAGCGCTGTACTTCGACCTTGCGGCGGCGGCTGGCTTCACCGATGCCCGCTCGCAGATCTGTGAGAAAGCGCTAGGCGACCCCAGCGCAGACTGGGACGACTTTGTGGCATACGTCGATGGTCAGTTCAAACGTCGCCACATCATCTTGATTCTCGACAATGTCAACTCTCCCGGTCTATGGAGAGAGTTGGGCGAAGCCGTCTACACGTATCTCACGAGCCGAACGCGGGACAAAGTGGTCCTCGGCTCGATTGACCCTGTGGTCCTCGGGAACCAGGAGGTCCAGCACGTCCCCATCAATGGTCTCGATCTGACCGCAGCCAAGGAACTCGTCAATAGACCTGGTGTGACAATGAGCTGTGCCGAACTGGCCGAGCTCCATCGCGATTGCAGGGGCCTGCCGTTCTATCTTCGCGTGCTGTCTACCTATTCCGAGAAGACACGCCTAGGCAGAGGTATCGCCGTGTTAGACGAACAACTCATCCCCGAGCTGGCCGCCGAGACACGTCGGCTCCTCTCTTACACAGCTCTCGTCGGCTTGATGACGCGCCAAATCTCCCGCACCGAACTCGCCCAGCTCCCTCTCGCGTACTTCGATGACGAGCTGGCTATCGTCGAAAATCGCACGCTCGTCACCGTCATTCCAGGCAGCGACGACCAGCACGTCGAAATTCACGATATCTTACGTGAAGCGGCGCTCCGGGTGCTCACACCCGATGTCGCAGACGCCGCCCTGTTCCTATTCGATAAAGAATACGCCCGCGGCCAACTCGAGCATGCTGCTCTTTATGCGATGTTTGCGAATCCCGCGAGGATTGAACAGGAGCAACTGGAGAATCTCCTGGAGCAAGTCATCCGCACGGCCGTCAATGCCCGTAACTATGCGTTTTTGGGCAACCTGTACACACGAGCTCACGAGCACACGGACGCCCTCGAGTTCATCGCCGCGGATCAAGCACGCGCCGATCTCTTCCACTTCGCGCGAGCGTCAGAGCTAGCAGGCCTCGGAAGATACGAGGAGGCGGAGGTGGAGTTGCTGTCAAGCAGCGTCGTCAACACCCGGCTGAGCCTACACGGCGAGGCCACTGAGCTACAGACCGATCTGCGTTTTTTACAGGCCGACATCGCACACTTGCTCAACCGTTATGAGGAGTCGGCGCAGATGTTCGAGGACCTTGGTGAGTGGGCAGCAGGTGAGGGCCGCAGCACGCTGCATGCGCTTTGCGTCTGGGGGCGTGCCCACGTCCTACGTCATCAAGGTCGGAACCTGGAGCAGGCGATGGGTCTATTCGAGCAGGCCATCGAGCTCTCCGAAGCTAGCGGCAAGCTCTTCGTGAGGGCAAAAGCGGTCACGGGGGCAACGGGCATTAAGGTGTTCATTGAGAATGTGCCGACCGACGAGGAGGACCTTCTCGTATCGCTCGAGCAGGAAATCGCAGCCTCCTCGACCCACGACGGCCACATGTTGGAGGTATGGAAGTACCAGGCACAAATCGCGTGGCTCCGTGATCGAAGACAAGACGCGACGAGAATTATCGAGTCGGCCATCGGACGCGCGCTCGCGCTAAATGATCGTCTCCTCTACAACCTGTATTTCGAACGTGCCGAGTTCGCGAGACTCAACGGCGACCTCGCGTCAGCTCTCCAAGACTACGATCGTGTGCTCGCTTTTGGCGAGGATAACCGAGACCGGAATCTCATCACAAATGCCCTGCTCGGAAAGGTGCTCGTCGAGCTGGGGATGGGGCGGTTGGGAGACCACGCAGCCCGTGCGGCTGCTCGAGCCTCAGCGCTTCGCGCACGCGACATCGCGCTCACGGCCGATATCGCGATTACAGCTGGAATCGCTGAGTCCGTCGTCGCGATGATCGATGAGCCCGCGCTAGAACGTGGCTCAATCCGGCTGATCGTGTTTTAATACCACTCATTGTGATCTGGATGTCTGGTGCAAGCACAAGCGCGAGGTTTCGTCAACTCGTCGCGAATCTACTGACCTGTTGCAACTTCTCGTCAGGAGTAGCTGCGATCTGCCTACCGGACGGGACGACTCCCGCCCGTAGATCGACCTTCGTTCTTCTCGGAGCCCTATGTGATTCCGTCGATGGATCGATCGCGCGAGATTCCGGACACCCAACGATGCTCGGGGCGATAGCCGACAAAGTGTCGGACACGGTCACCTGCGGGATCGCACCAGCAGTGATTCTGGTACGGAGTCAGCCGACGCGCACCGCTGCGCTGCCGTCAGTTGTAGCTACGGCCTACTTGACGGCCGTAGCGTGGCGCTCCAAGCGGACCGGAATCCGCCCACGGACGAGTCACGTGTTTCGTGGTTTGCCCGATGTCGGGGCTGGCGTCCTGTTTGCACTCGGTTGTCAAATAAAGATGTCACCACGAGCGCTGACGTATTTGGCGCTGGTACTGACCGTTGGGATGGTAAGCCCCATTCGAGTCCTATCGGGCGAGGCGCTTCTCGCGAAGGTGCTCAAACGTACCCCCCTCGGCCAATTGGCCAGTCTAGAAGGCTCACGCGCTTGTCGCAGGCTCGGTGACAGGCAGGTGCATGCCGTCGGCGAAAGTGTTCAGCTGCGCGAGCGCGTGTACCTCGGAGCGCAGCTCGACTATGTCCGCATCGCCCGCGACGAGGAGAGTGAGAAGATTCGCAAGCCGCTCGATGTCGCTGACAGACCATCGGTAACGCGCGATCTCCTGCACACCGAGCCGTAGACCGGTGCCGCGGAAGAGCGGCTTGCGCTTGGTGTTCAAGGTGATGCCGACGGCGGCCGCGCTTTCGTATGCACTGTCCAGCCGCTCGGGCGGGACGTGCAAGAACACTTGATGTGTCTCGGTTGCGCGCTGACCGTATTGAAGAACCTCCAGGCCTTCCCGCTTCAATGCGACTGCGAGCGCCGTAGCATGTTCGCGTATGCGCTGTGAGTAGGCCCGGCCGATGGCCTGATGCTCGATCAGGCTCGCGCAAAGCGCTGCTATGTGATGAGGGTGAGAATGGCGGACGAACTTTGGGCTCAGCTCGGCATCCAAACGCCGAGCTATTTCCTCGTTATTGGTCATCAGCAAGCCCGAACTCGGGCCCGGCAGAGTCTTATGCGTTCCGCCCGACACAATCATCCGCGGATGCGCATCAAACGGCCGTGGGAGGTAGCCCGAGGCGATTAGGCCGAGGGTCTGCGTAGCGTCATAGATCACTGTTGTGCTCGATGGAAAGTGAAGTGCCTTGAACTCCGGCGGATACAGGATGTCCGAAGGCGCAAAAAGCACGAAGTCGACGGGATCGGCGGCAATGTCTCGGCAACCGTCGGCATCGATATTGAAGCGCTCGAAGTCGTATGGAAGATCTACGATCTCGAGTCCGAGGCGCATGCAAATTGGGCCCATCGAGGCATGCCCACCGCTCGCGGTCGTCTGCAGAAGGATCCGCTGGCCTGGTTTCGACAGTGTCATCAGGAGGTTGGTGACCGCGCCCGTGCCGCTGAGAGGGCGCGGGTCGGCATATCGTGCTCCAAAGCTCGTCCTGCAGAGATCGATCGTCAAGTTGTGAAGGGCGAGCACGTGCTCGGCGCCGATGAAGTTCTCGGCTTGAGGCACAAGCGGGCCTCCCATCGCGTACTTCTCGCGAATCGGGTCCGTCAGGAAAGAGCGAACGTAGTCCGAGATGGCTGTCTCGGCAGCGCACAGCGGTACCACGTGACTCCGGAACTCCTGATGTCGACGCAGGACTTCATCAAGCTGGACAGCGTAAACGCTAGCCTCGTCAGGCGGAGGAGCCACCGATAATCCTTAGTTATCGTGCCTGCAGCACCTCCCCAGCACATCAGCGTCGGAGATGACTCGCTTCAACGCCCCGTCGGATACGTGCGTATAAATCTCGGTGGTGGTGAGGCTTGCGTGTCCAAGGAGGCGCTGTATGTATCGGATGTCTACGCCGGCCTCGATCAGCTGTGTCGCAGCCGTGTGCCGGAGCATGTGTGGGGTCACCTGGACTCTTAGGCCCGCCGCTTGGGCGGCTTTGGCGAGTCGCGATCGCATGGCCGCAGTTGTGAGTGGCTGATGCTGCGAGTTGAATAGAAGGTTGTCGTGCTCGAGGTTTAGGTCGGCACGGGTTCTGAGGTAAGCATCGGTCAGCTGTGCGATCCAGTCGTTCGTTAGAAAGACGTGGCGCTCGCGGCGACCCTTGCCTATGAGTCTCAAGCTCCTGCCCGGTAGGTCGATGTCGTGGCATTTGATCCCGACCAGCTCATTTACGCGCACGCCGGTTGCGAGCATGAGGGCAACTCCAAGTAGCGTGGTGGACTCGTGCGGGCGAGGAAGTGGTCGATCTGCGCTGACATGGTCATGGACTCCAGCTGTGTTTCGGAGAGCAATGAGCAGGCGGTCGAGTTCGTGTGTAGGTATGACGCGCGGGAGCCTCCGTGATCGTCCCACCACGACTGTGGTGCCGGCCCATGGGTCGGAGTTCAGCTGGCCGTGGGACATCAGCCAGCGGCAGAATCCGCGCAGGCCTGAGGCCCGTCGTCTTAAGGATCTCGGCGAGAGATCGGCCAGGCGCTGGGCTTCGATGAAGGCTACGAGAGTTTCAGTTCCGATTTGATTCGCTGGCGTGTCGGCGCCGGCATATCGCTCAAAGGCCGTAACGTCGCTCTCGTATGCACGAACGGTGTGAGGCGAGAGATCCCTGGTGACGAGCAGCCAGCGGACATATTGCTCGCGCGCTTCGCAGAGCTGCATTGGACCCTTTCGTTGGCGGACGGCCCTGCGAAGCAACACGGATCGCTGCTTTAGTTAGGCCCTGATTCCGAGTGGGAATCGACAGCTCGGAATAGGCACTTGAGGGGTGAGAACACTTCTGTTCGCTGCGTGCGGTAGCGGTGCTGTGGCGGTGTGGGTGCCGAAAACTCGATCGGGGCGTGGTCGCTACGGTGCGCTGATGGATTCTACGCGTTTGAGGTTCGAGGTGATCGCGTTGGTCTATCTGGCGCTGCGGAGCGGTGTGGCGCTGGTCGCGCTGCTGTTCCGGGGGCGTGAGGCGAAGGAGCTTGAGATCCTCGTGTTGCGCCATCAGCTGGCGGTGTGGAGTGGATCCGGTTTCGTGGACAGTTGTGGGCTTTAGTCGCTAGGTCTCCTTGGTCGTTGTGGTTGTGGTGTTCTCGTATTCCTCTGGGGAGAGGTATCCGAGGGTGGAGTGTCGTCTCTGGCGGTTGTAGAACGCCTCGATGTACTCGAAGACGGCCGAGGATAGATCGCGTCTGCTCGGCCATGATTGGCGGTGCACGAGCTCCTTCTTCAGGGTCGCGAAGAAGCTCTCAGCGACCGCGTTGTCGTAGCAGTCGCCTCTGGATCCCATCGAGACAGCGATCCCTGCGTCACGGGCTTGCTGGCCGAAGCCGAGAGCGACATATTGCGAGCCCTGATCGCTGTGGTGAATGAGCCCTGGCTCTGGCCGTCGACGACGCACGGCCATTGCCAGGGCGTCGGCGACGAGCTCGGCGCGCATGTGCTCGGTCATCGCCCACCCGACGATCCTGCGGCTGTAGGCGTCTTGCACGGCGGCGGGGTAGAGCCACCCCTCCCAGGTCCGCAGGTAGGTGATGTCGGCGACCCACAGCACGTTCGGCGCACCGGGCCTGAACTTCCGTTCGACGAGGTCATCAGCGACCCTGACGCCGGGCACCCGGATCGTCGTTCGGCCGCGCTTGACCTTCACCAGGCCTGAGATCCCGGCCTGGCGCATCAGCCGGCGCACCCGTTTGCGGGAGGTCTGGACGCCCTGGCCGAGCCTCAGCTCGGCGTGAACGCGCCGGGAGCCATAGACGCCGCGGGCTTGCTCGTGGATCTCGGTGATCCTCGAGGTCAGCCACGCATCGCTCAGCGCCCTGTCGGACGGCGCCCGGCTCTCCCAGCCATGAAACCCAGACCGGCTCACGCCGAGGACCTCACACATCACAGAGACTGGGAAACTGGCCCTCTCCGCCGAGATGATCCGGTAGGTGCTCACCGGGTCTCGGTCTCCGCTGCGAAGAGAACCGCGGCTCGCTTGAGGATGTCGCGCTCCTGTTCGACACGCTTCACCCGTTTGCGAAGCTCACGCAGCTCCTTGCGCTCGGCGCTGGTCAGCCCGTCATCGCGCTCCCGCAGGTCGAGCTGGTGCTGCTTGACCCAGTTATGCAGCGACTGCTCGCTGCAACCCAAGCTCTCCGCAACGTCTTTGATCGTGCGTCCAGCACGCACCAACTGCACGGCCTCGCGGCGGAACTCCGGCGGATACGGCGGTCTCGTTCGTGGCATAACGGACATCCTTTCGCGTCCAAGCCACCAAAGCCCTTAAGTGTCCACCGAAGCGGATCCACTCCAAACCGCAAAGGGCCACGCTATGACTTCATGCGGCGCGTCATCGCCAGCGAGACCGGGCGCGCCCTCTACCGCCAGCGAAAACACGCGATTGAGCCTGTCTTCGGCCAGATCAAGCACAACCGGCGCATAACTCGATTCCAGCGCAGAGGCATCACCGCCTGCAAATCCGAGTGGCGACTCATCGCCACCACCCACAACATCCTCAAGCTCTGGCGGGCCTCCAACGCTCCCGCGACCACCTAAACATCACACGGTCACCCCTTCCCCCTCCTCGCTCCCTGCTTTCGACCGGCACAGCACGACCCCCTTGCCCGCCGAAAACACCTCGCCGCCCCCTACAACCCTTCACGCGACAGCCTCTCTAGAGCCAAAAGATGGGGAGTATTGGGTGTGCTTGTGGTCCAGGCGGTCGCGGGTTCGAATCCCGTCGCTCACCCCTCGTGAAGTGCCTGGCAAATGGGCGGGGGACGCTGGGACCGTCGTGAAGGTTCTACTGCGAGACTCGGGCACGAGCCTGGACCCTTGAACAAAGCCCATCGAGATGGCTAACATCCTGAGTCGAGATGTTTGCTATCCCACCGATAGACGCTGATCGAGCGGATGTGCTGTTGCGTGCGCTTGGCGAGCAGCTCGCGTTGCTCGGGGAGTCACGTACGCTGGCTGTGGTTGGGGGTGCCTCGTTGCTGGTGCTGGGGCTCGTCACGCGGACCACACGTGATGTCGACGTGGTCGCGCTCGTCGAGGGGGAGGAGCTTGTCTCCGCCCAACCGCTCCCGGCGGTCTTGCGCGAGGCGGCAGGCATCGTGGCGGGCGATTTCGGGTTGCCGGTGGACTGGCTCAATCCGGGTCCGGCGTCGATGCTGGACCTCGGGTTGCCAGAGGGGTTCCTCGAGCGGGCGTTGAGGCGTCGCTATGGCGATGCGCTGACGGTGCTGTTCGCGTCGCGGCTGGATCAGATCCATTTCAAGCTCTACGCGGTTGTCGACCAGGGGCCGGGTCGGCATCTGTCGGATCTGCAGGCACTGCATCCAAGTGACGCTGAGTTGTTGCAGGCGGCGCGCTGGTCTCGCACTCATGATCCGTCTGAGGGCTATCGCGGTGTGCTTGTTGAGGTCCTTGAGCACCTTGGGGTTAGCGATGGACTTGAAGGCATTTAGCGAACAGCTGCGCGGGCAACTGCTGGAGTTCGCTTGGGATGAGTGGGCGCAAATGGGCCTTTCGGCTGTGTCGCGCCGCACGAGTCGCTGGGCGCAGGACCCCGAGGCTCTGATCGTCTTCACACTCGAGGTCGCGCGGTCGGATCCGCGTCTGTTCGACGAGCTGCTCGATTGGATGCTTCGCAACGAGTCGCTCCTCACGGTGCGTCGGCTGCGCGCGGTATGCATCAACGACACCGACAGGGCGCTCGTGGCAGGAGCGATGGCATGGCTTGCGCGGCGTCGCCCACGGGCTCGGCTGCCCGGCTCCGACAGGTTGCCCGCGCCACCAGACCTCGAGGGGCTCTTCGAGGGTGGGGTCCGGGTTCGAAACCCGGACCCAGATTTTGCAGCGGCAGGGTTCATGCGTACCGTCGTCGAGCCGTCCGGCAAGTCGCTGGTGCCGGACTTCACCAGTCCGGTCAATCTCGCTTTCCGTCTGCGCGCGATTCTGGGCGTGGGTATCCGCGCAGAGGTCGTGCGCATCCTGCTCTGTACAGATGCCCCGCGGATGACGGCGTCGGCGCTCGCGCGCTCCAGCGTGTACGCCAAGCGCAACGTGCACGACGCGCTCACCGGCCTGGTCGACGCCGGCGTTGTATCGGCGTTCACCGTTGGCGGCGAACAGCGCTACACGATCGACAAGCCTGCATGGGGTGCACTGCTCGGCGTCGCTTCCGGCGAGATGCCGCGCCACAAGGAGTGGCCCCAGCTTCTCGGTGTGCTGCGCACGATCCTGCGGTGGTCCCGCCGCGACGATTTGGCAACGGCCTCTGAGTACATGCAGGCCAGTGCCGCCAGGCAGCTGCTTGAGGCGCTCCGTCCCGAGCTCGCATTCGCGGGAGTCACGAGCAACCTCCGCGCCACTGCAGGGCAAGCCCTCGACGCGCTGGAAACCGTAGTCGCGGCGATCCTCCACGACCTACAAGCTGCGCCGCGCGGGAAGCGTGTGATGGACGCCGCGGACGATGCCGAAATCGACGAGACTCTTTCAGTGCTGCTTGATCAGGACGTGCTTGCTGACGTTACCGAGGCTGATGATGCGTATCGGCAGGGCAACGTAGTTCGCGGTGTCGATGCCGTGCGTCGGCTGCGTGGCTCCGTGGAGTCGTAGAGAGCCGGGCTATCCGCACACCCGGGCGACTCGACGCTTGTGCCCAGCAAACCGTCGCTGCTGGGCGTAGCGGCTTCATATCCCCGCAAATTGCGGACAATCCAGCATGGTCCCTGTCATACCAGATTTGGCTTACTAGAGGCTGTCGCGTGAAGGGTTGTAGGGGGCGGCGAGGTGTTTTCGGCGGGCAAGGGGGTCGTGCTGTGCCGGTCGAAAGCAGGGAGCGAGGAGGGGGAAGGGGTGACCGTGTGATGTTTAGGTGGTCGCGGGAGCGTTGGAGGCCCGCCAGAGCTTGAGGATGTTGTGGGTGGTGGCGATGAGTCGCCACTCGGATTTGCAGGCGGTGATGCCTCTGCGCTGGAATCGAGTTATGCGCCGGTTGTGCTTGATCTGGCCGAAGACAGGCTCAATCGCGTGTTTTCGCTGGCGGTAGAGGGCGCGCCCGGTCTCGCTGGCGATGACGCGCCGCATGAAGTCATAGCGTGGCCCTTTGCGGTTCGCTCCCTGGCTCCGTTTGGAGTTCTGCCCGTCGGGTGGCACGAGTGGCCGCATGCCTCTAGCAGCGAGGTTCTCGATCTGATCGCTTGCCCAGTAACCGGCGTCAGCGAGCACGACGTCGATCTGTTCGCTGACATTTGCCGCAGCGAGTTCCTCGACAGCGGCGTTCACTACCGACTCCAGCATCCCGTAGTCGTTGGCGTTCCCGATGATCTCCGCAGCGACGATGATCTGCTCGCTGGTCGCGGCAGCTTGCGCGTTGTAGCCCTGGAGAAACGCCTGCTGCGTCTTGACCGAGCGTGAATCGGGGTCGGTGATGTTGACCTTCGTCTGCGGCGGAACCTGCTCCGGCGGAGCCTTCGGCGGACGCCCGGCCAGCCTGTGTCCCAGTTCGGCTTCCTTTTCGGCGCGCCACGCAAGACGCTCGCGATGGGCATCGATCGTCGCCTGGTGCTCAGCGTCCATCCGCTGTTTGGCCTGACGCAGCCGCTCACGCCGTGATCTCGCATCAGCCAGCTCGGGCGGGAGCTCATCGCCGCGGGCCTGCCCGAACTGCTGATCCTCAGCCGCATCGATCGCGGCCGCGTCGGCAAGCAGCTCGTGAGCAATCTGCTCGTAGGTCCGGCTCGCCACGCTCGAGGCGTTCGCCGCTATCTTCGTGCTGTCCACCGAGACCACCCCCAGCGACACCAGCCCAGCGCGGGCGCACAACCCCAGCACCTGCACGAACAGCTCGCCCAGCGCGTCCTCGTGCCGCGCGCGGAAACGAGCGATCGTGGCGTGATCGGGCACCTGGTTGGCAGCGATCACACGAAACGCGACATCCTCGCGGCAGTGACGCTCGATCGCGCGTGAGGAGCGCTCCCCGGTCACATACGCGTAGACGAGGAGAGCGACCATCATCGCCGGGTCAAACGCCGCCCGCCCCCAGCCGTCCACCCGGTAGCCGGCATAGAACCCAGCGAGCTCAAGCTCGTCGACCACGTCCAGCACGAACCACGCCAAATGATCCTCCGCCAGCCACTCCCGAAGACTCGGCGGCAACAACAACGACTGCTCACGATCACACATCAAGAAGTTCTGGGGCATACCGGAAGCCTCTTAAACCCAGCAGACAGAACCCCCAACCCCTTTGTGCGACACCCTCACTACACCCAAAACCCGGGGCGTTTTGGGTGTGCTTGTGGTCCAGGCGGTCGCGGGTTCGAATCCCGTCGCTCACCCCTCGTAACGTGCGTTGTCGAATTGCCTCGCGGGCCCCATCGCTGATGCTCCTTCTCAGAGTCCTTCCTGGGCTGACGCGCACAGCTGGTGCGCCTAGCTCCATGCGAGCGTCCCGGCGGCGTCGACCGTGATCAAAAGCTTGCCGGAGATGGCCCCGTTGTTTAAGGTTCCTTCAGGCCCGCAGTTGGTGCCTCCTCCTTCGACTTTGTAAGTGACTTTCTTGGCGGCGAGGGTCGCTAAGATGCCGTTCCCGACATTCACGTATTTTACGGTTTTGAGAGTGGCGTTGCCTGCAGTTCCGACTTTGACGGTGCATTTCAACAGCGCCGAGGAGATCGTGAATTCTTGCGTTAGGGCCATCGTTTCGTCGGCATTGAATTCATACGCGATCGACGAGACGGCGGTTGGTGTAAGGCCAAAAAACTGGCAGGACGAGTAGCTGCCGGGTCCTCCTCCGGTTAAGCTTCTCGCTGACCCGGTGAATGTCTCCAGTTTGAGGCTGGAGCATTCCACCGAGCCCGCGTCGAAGGTGAATAGCTGCACTCCCTCGCCCGTGAATAAAACTAACTTTTCGAGCGCTCCCGTCCACGTGAATAATCGCGCCACAGCAGACCCCGATAGGCCCGTCAGCACGATGAGTGCGGCACAGGCTGACGCTGCCAGCCCCGCTTTGATGAGTCGCATGATCTTGTTGCCTCCATCTTCAGGGTTTGTCCCTCTCGCCAGCGTGCTCTGACGGCTGCAGGCACACCGATGCGCACAGAGGGAGTCAACGATCGCGCTGCCGCCGAACGTTGTCAACAGCAACAACGCTCGCCTCGATCCGCTCTGGGACGGGCAGCACCCTTCCCGTGCGTTAATCGCCTCGTATCGTGTCCGACGCCCGACTCGCGCACGCGAGATCGACCTGTTCGTCTCTCACTCGAGATGGACGCTCTCATGAGGAGCGGCGCGAGGTGATCGTGCTGCGCGTCGAGTATCGGCGCGAGGCCTCAGCTTGTAGGTGAGTCGCCGTGGCGGCTCAGCGCTGCAGCAACTGCAGCGACTGCCCGCAGCTCGTGTCCGGCACCGTCCACAGGTGGAGCACGCCGCCGCCGAGCACGATCGGCTCACGGACCTCCTCGCGGCGGTCGGGGCCTGTGAAACGCACGCCGCGCTCGTGCATCGCGGTGGCGACCGCTTCCAGGTCGGCGACTTCGTACGCGGCGTGGTCGAGCACGATGCTGAGCCCGCCGAGACGCTCCTCGAGCAAACGCTGGTCGGTGATCGTGAACAGCTCCACGCTCCCGTTGCCCTGCCCGAGATAGTGGCCGGCGATGGAGTACTGCGGCAGCTCCACGGGGCGCACGACCTCCAGGCCAAAGCGCTGGGTCCAATCGGCGACGGCCGCGTCGAGATCGCGGACGAGATAGCCGACGTGATCGAGCGGGCCGAGCATGGCGGCCAGGCTACTGCAACGTCCCACACTGCGGAGAACCCCGGATGCCCAGGACGGGCGTGTCTCACATCCTTCGCGTATGCAAGCCGCAGCGACGCCACTATTTCCACCCACGCCGCCCATCGAGGACAGCGCCATCGCGGCAGGCGCCATCGACGATGCGCGCGTCGCGGCGATCCGCACAGAGGGCCTGTGCAAGCGCTACGGCGACACGGTGGCGCTCGACCGGCTCGACCTGACGGTCCGTGCGGGCGAGGTGTACGGGTTCCTCGGCCCCAACGGCGCGGGCAAGACAACGACGATCCGGCTGCTGCTGGGCCTGCACCGCCCGAGCGCCGGCCGCGCGGAGGTGTTCGGCGTGGACGCGTGGCGCGATCCCGTGCAGGCGCACCGGCGTGTGGCGTACGTCCCCGGAGAGCCGTTTCTGTGGCCGGCGCTGACGAGCGCGGAGACGTTCGAGTTCCTCGCGCGCCTGCGCGGCGGCGCGGACGTTGCCTACCGCGACGTGCTGGTGGAGCGCTTCCAGCTCGACATGGGGAAGAAGATCAGGGCGCTGTCGAAGGGCAACCGCCAGAAGGTGCAGCTGATCGCGGCGTTCGCGAGCCGCGCGGATCTGCTGCTGTTGGACGAGCCGACGGCGGGGCTCGACCCGCTGATGGAGGTGGCGTTCCGCGAGACGGTCGCGGAAGCGAAGCGGCGCGGCCAAGCGATCTTCCTCTCCTCGCACATCCTCAGCGAGGTGGAGGCGCTGTGCGACCGCGTGGGCATCCTGCGCGACGGGCGGCTCGTTGACGAGGGGACGCTCGCGGAGCTTCGCCATCTGAGCGCGCAGACGATCGAGGTGACGTTCGCCGGCCCCGCGCCGGAACTCGCCGCGCTGCCGGGTGTGCACGCGCAGGGCGTCGGCCCGAACGCGACGCGCTTTGAGGTGATGGGGGGCGTGGGACCGCTGATCGCCGCGCTCGCGGAGCATCCGGTGGCGAGCCTGACGAGTCGCGAGCCCTCGCTGGAGGAGATCTTCCTGCACCACTACGACGGCTCCGATGCCCATGTCCAGCGCTAGCGCGCCCGCCTCGCCGCTTGCGTGGTCGCCCGCGTCGAGGGCCACGGCGCTCGCGCCGATTCGCGCGTTGGCGCGGCGGGCGTTCCGCGACGCGCGCGTGCGCACGATCTCGTTCGCGTACCTGTTCGGGCTGTACTCCTACATCCAGCCGGTCGGCTACCGCCACGCCTACCCCACGCTCGCGGATCGGTTGGCGTTCGCGCACAGCTTCGCTGGCAACGACGCGCTGCGCCTGTTCTATGGCTTCCCGTTCGATCCGCTGACGGTGAGCGGGTACGCCGCGTGGCGGGTGGGGGGAACGTTGGCGATCCTCGCGGCGGTGTTCGGGGTGCTGGCGGCGGTGCGCGCGCTGCGCGCCGAGGAGGACACGGGCCGGATGGAGATGGTGCTCTCCGGGTCGCTGGGCAGGCGCGCGGCGTATGTGTCGGCGATGGGCGCGGTGGCGGCGGGCGCGCTGATCCTGTGGGCGGCGGAGCTGGCGGGCTTCGTGCTGGGCGGGCTGCCGTTGGGCGGCTCGGCGTACATGGCGCTGGCGAGCGCGTCGGTGATACCGGTGTTCGCGGGGGTGGGCGCGCTCGCGAGTCAGCTCGCGCCGACGCGCCGCGTGGCGATCGAGCTGGGCAGCGCGATCGTGGGCGTGTGCCTGCTGTTGCGTGTGATCGCGGACACCTCCTCCGGCGCGGGCTGGCTGCGGTGGACGACACCGCTCGGCTGGGCTGAGGAGCTGCGCCCGTTCACCGACCCCAGGCCGCTCGCGCTGCTGCTCCCGGCCGCCACGAGCGCTCTGCTGCTGGTGCTCGCGGCGCGGATCGCTCAGCGGCGCGACGTCGGCACGGGCCTGCTCACGACGCGCGATCGCGCCGCGCCGCGCCTGGGGCTGCTGTCTTCGCCGACCGCGCAGGCGCTGCGCTGCGAGCGGGCGAGCCTGGTCGTGTGGACGGGCAGCGTGGCGGCGTGGGCGTTCGTGCTGGGCGTGGTCTCCACGAGCATCTCCTCCGCGGGGCTCTCGCCGAGCGTGCGGCGCGAGGTGGCGAAACTGGGCGCGGGCTCGATCGAGACGCCGAGCGGGTATCTGGCGTTCGTGTTCATGTTCTTCGTCCTCGCCGCGAGCCTGTTCGCGTGCGCGCAGATCGCCGCCGCGCGTCACGAGGAAGCGGACGAGCGACTGGAGACGCTGCTCTCCCAGCCGGTCGGCCGCGGCGAGTGGATGGTCGGCCGGCTGGCGCTCGCCACGGTCGGCCTGGCGGCGATAGCGCTGGTGGCGGGCTTCTTCGCGTGGGCGGGCGCGGCGTCGCAGGGCGTGAGCATCTCGCTGGCGCGGATGCTCGAGGCGGGCGCCAACTGCATGCCGGTGGCGCTGCTGTTCCTGGGGATCGCGGCGCTCGCGTTCTCGCTCGTGCCCAGGGCGAGCACGGGCATCGCGTACGGCGTGGTGGCGGTGACGTTCCTGTGGCAGCTGACGGGGTCGCTGCTGGACGCGCCCAGGTGGCTCGTGGAACTGACGCCCTTCGCTCACGTGGGGCTCGTGCCCGCGCAGCCGTTCAGGGCGACGGCGGCGGTGGCGATGCTCGCGATCGCAGCGGCGAGCGCGCTCGCGGCGACATTGATCTTCAAGCAACGCGACCTGACAGGAGCGTGAGAGCAGATGGCACGAGTGGGATTGCTTACCGGAGGCGGGGACTGCCCGGGTCTGAACGCGGTGATCCGGGCGGTGGTGAGGAGCGGCTCGGCGAAGGGCGAGCACAGCTTCGTGGGCTTTCGCTACGGCTGGGCGGGAGCGCTGGGGAACGACGCGTTCGCGCTCGGCGTGGAGCACACGGCGGGGATCCTGCCGCGCGGCGGCACGATCCTGGGGACCTCGCGCACGAACCCGTTCGCGGACGGGCGCGACGGCACGGCGGATATCCGCCGCACGTTGAGCGAGCAGGGCGTCGACGCGCTGATCCCGATCGGCGGCGAGGACACGCTTGGCGCGGCGCTGCGACTGCACCGCGAGGGGATCCCCGTGGTGGGCGTGCCGAAGACGATCGACAACGACCTCGCGGCGACGGACATGACGGTCGGCTTTCACACGGCGGTGCAGATAGTGACCGACGCGATCGACCGGCTGCACACGACCGCGGAGTCGCACAACCGCGTGATGGTGCTCGAGGTGATGGGTCGCCACGCGGGGTGGATCGCCACGCACGCGGGCCTGGCGGGCGGCGCGGATGCGATCCTGGTGCCGGAGCGGCCGTTCGACATCGAGGAGGTGTGCGCGCACCTGCGCCGCCGTCACGAGCGCGGCCGCAGCTTCTCGATCGTGGTCGTCGCGGAGGGCGCAGCGCCACGGGAAGGGACCCTGGAGGTGCGCGCCGACGCGCCCCTGGACGCGTTCGGGCACGTTCGACTGGGCGGCATTGGCGTGACGCTGGAGCACGAGATCGAGGCGCGCACGGGCTTTGAGGCGCGCGTGACGATCCTCGGCCACGTGCAGCGCGGCGGCACGCCGACGGCGTTCGACCGCGTGCTGGCGACCCGCCTGGGCGTGACCGCGATGGAGGCCGTCGCGGCGGGGCGCTTCGGCGTGATGGTCGCGCTGCGCGGCACGGAGATCGTGGAGGTCGACCTGGAGGACGCGCTGCGCGAGCCGAAGCTGCTGGACCCGTCGCTGTATGAGACCGCGGAGCTGTTCTTCGGGTGATCGTGAGACCGGCCCGCCCGCCGGCCCGCCCGTCACCCTGACCGCATCGGCGGCCAGCGGTGCGTCAACCCGGAAACATCCCCACGAGCGCGCCCGCGACCGACCCGGTGACGACGCTGGTGCGCAACGAGAAGCCGGTGACGAGGATCCCCAGGCCGGCGGCCAGGAGCGCGAGCTGCCACACGTTGGCGAAGCCCGCGAGCGCGGATGTGAACGACAGTCCCGCGCCCGCGAGCAGGCTGCCGAGCATCGTGAGCAGCAGCGTGATGGCGAGCACGGCCGCGAGCTCGACGGCGCACGCGCAGAAGCACGCCGCCGGGCAGCGCGCGCAGCCACTCGATCTCGCGCGGGTCGGCCAGCTGAATCGACACCCGGCGGGGCGTCTTCTCGAGCAGATCCGACACGCGCTCGACGGCCACGAGCCTGCCGTTGCGGATGATGCCCACGCGGTCGCACACCCGTTGGACCTCGTCGAGCTCGTGCGAGGAGAGGAACACAGCGCAGCCGCGTTCGCGTTCTTCGCGCACGAGCGCGAGGAACTCCTCCTGCATGAGCGGGTCCAGGCCGCTGGTGGGCTCGTCGAGGATGAGCAGCTCGGGCCGGTGGAACACCGCCAGGATCAGCCCGATCTTCTGGCGGTTGCCACGCGAGAGCTGCCCCAGCGGCCGCTCGAGGTCGGCGTGGAAACGCTCGGCGAGCGCCACGGCACGGCCCAGCCCCGACACGCCGCGCAGCTGCGCGAGCAGCGACACGGCCTCGCGGCCGGTGGCGTGCTTGCCATAGCCGAAGTCGCCGGGCAGGTTGCCGACTCGTCGGCGGATGGCGACGCTGTCGCGGCGGCTGTCGAGGCCGAAGATGCGCGCGCTGCCGCTGGTGGGGTGCAGCAGGTCGAGCAGCGTGCGGATGGTGGTCGTCTTGCCGGCTCCGTTGGGGCCTAGGAACCCAAAGATCTCACCGGGCTCGACGGCGATGGAGATCTCCTCGATGCCGCGATGGCTGCCGTAGAACTTCGTCAGCCGCTCGGTCTCGATGGTCGGCATGTGGGAATCCTCGCACGCAGATCGCACGTCCACGCGCTCACATTCGCGCGGGCGTCAGCGCAGCAGCATCCCGCCGTCGGCGACGATCTGCGACCCCGTCAGGTAGCTGGAGAGGTCGGAGCAGAGGAACAGCGCGACGCGTCCCATGTCGTCGGCCGAGCCCATGCGGTGCATGGGGATGCGTTCCTCGGTGGCGCGCATCGTGTCGGGATCGACCTCGCCGGTGCCGGGTGTGGCGATCGCGCCGGGCGCGAGCGCGTTGACGGCGATGCGGTGCTCGGCGAGCTCGAGCGCGACGTTCTTGGTCAGGCCCCAGAGGCCGTGCTTGGAGGCGTCGTAGTGGGCCAGCCCCACCATGGAGGGGTGCAGCGCGTCGATGGAGCTGACGTTGACGATCTTGCCGCCGCGACCCTGGGCGATCATCTGCGTGGCAGCGACCTGCATGGCGTGGAAGACGCCGAACAGGTTGACGCGCATGACGCGCTCGAACAGCTCGGGGTCCATCTGCAGGAACGGCGAGAAGGGGTAGATGCCGGCGTTGTTGACGAGGATGTCGAGGCCGCCAAACCGCTCGACAGCGGCGGCGACCATCGCCTCGATGTCGGCACGCTGGCTGACGTCGGTTCGCACCGCGAGGGCGCTGTCGCGACGCGCGCCGTTGAGGCGCTCCGCGACGGCGAGGCCATCGTCGAGGGCGATGTCGGCGATGACGACGGCGGCGCCTGCCTCGTGGAGGCGCTCGACGATGCCGAGGCCGATCCCCATCGAGCCGCCGGTGACGATCGCGGTTTTGCCGCTGAGGTCGACGATCTCGGCGAGCGTGGGCTGGGGGAGGGGGCTTGGTGTGCTCATGGGGCAGACGTTGCCAGGTGACTGAGGCGCTGGCGTCGGGGCGAAGCACGACGCTCGATCAGTAGATCCCCGCTGTGAGTCCGCCAGCGGCGAGCTACACGCGGGGTATGGCGAGTGGGCGGCGTTGCGTCCAACGCGTCAGCAGGATGCCTGTGCGCTCAGGCGTCTGCGGTAGACCTGCATGTCGGCGTGGTTGAAGTCGCTGTGGGTCTGTGTGCGCAGGCGCGGGACGCGCTCGTGGTGGTAGGGGCTGGAGAGGCTCTCGTTGTGGCCGATGACGTTGGCGAGTGCGATGTGAAAGCGACAGCGCAGCCAGCTGACGAGCCGCAGGCTGGCCCGCATCTGCGCACGGTCGCGGAGCACTTCCCCGTCGCTGAAGCCGACGTGCTCGATGCCGATGGCGGTCCAGTTGAGTCCCACCGTGTGGCGGCACATGACGCCCAGTGGCACGAGCTGGTGGATGGTGCCGTGTTTGTCGATGACGAAGTGCGCGCACGTGTTCGGCAGCTCGTGCAGCTCCGGATCGGGCACGTCGGGGGCGAACGTGTTGAACGTGGATTGGAAGTCGGGCGTCTCGGTGTAGTGGATGACGATCACGTGCGGATCGATCAGTCGATACGTGTGCAGGCCGTAGTGCCGCTGTGCGTAGGCGGCCATCTCCGCCTTGCGCTTGGCGCCGAAGGGGATCGGGCTGTGCACGATCGGCGGTCTCTGGGGCGAGGAGGCGGAAGCTGGAGCGGGGGTTCTGGGGTCGGCGGGCGGCGGGCTGGGGAGCGGCTTTGGAGCCGGCGAAACGGCAGCGCTCGTCGGGACGGCGGACGTGACAGCCGCCCGCTGGGTGGAGGTCCTGGCGCTCGCCCCGCATGCGGCGAGGCTCAGGAGCAGCGCGATCGCGATTGCGCTTCCTGCTCGTTTGCGTGTGCGCATTCGTCGAGCGTATGGGACGCGCGCGTGCGCGTGTGTACGATCGCCCGTCGACGGCTACACGTTTGCCCATGGGACCTGACGGGCACGAGCTAGTCGTCGAGGAGCCAGCGACCTTCCGACATGATCGTGCGACCGGGCAGCTCGTTCGCCTCGCGCCACACCTGCATGCTCTGCGGAGCGAGGACGAAGTAGTGCGAGGGAAGCTCCGTTCCCGTCCTGGGATCCCAGTCGGACTGGCTCGCGTACACATCGGCGATCTCGGGCGGCGCGGTCCCGACGGGTACCGCCGTGTCGAGCGCCGCGTCGATCAGCACGACGTCGTCGGTGGCGCCGATCGCCAGCCGCGCTCGCTCCGAGGCGAAGAGATTCCTGGCGGTGGGGCTCTTCGTGGAGGTCGCGACGATCAGCTTGCCTTCAGTCCACGCGTAGCTGATGGGGATCATGTACGGGAGCGGCAGCTCAGAGGAAGTCGTCGCTATCCAGAGATGGTTCTCGGCCGCGATACGCGCCAGCGCGTCGATCTGACGCTGAATTTTCGGTCGCACGGGCGCAGCCAAGAAATGCGCCCGAGTGGACTCGAACCACCACGGACCGTGAAGTCCACAAGGCCCTCAACCTTGCGCGTCTACCAATTCCGCCACGGGCGCAGAGTGGGCGAGTATAGCCTCGGGATGGCGCTCGCAGCGGGGGGCGATGGGCGCCCAGCGTTGCATCCGTCCACGGCCGCCGCTACAGTGCGAACACATGTTCGTTGTCCCACACAGTCCACCCGAGCGGGGAGGCATGCCAGGCATGGACCTGACCAAGCGCCAGCAGGAGATCTTCGACTTCATCCGCAAGTACTCGGCCAAGTACGGCTACCCGCCGACGGTGCGCGACATCGGCAAGGCGGTGGGTCTCGGCCTCGTCCTCGACGGTGCACGCCCACCTGGCGAACCTCGAGAAGATCGGGCTGCTGCGACGCGACCCGTCCAAGCCGCGCGCGATCGAGCTGCTCGACCGGGCGGTCGGCAAGCGCGGTGGACAGCGTGCGGGGCATCGTCCGAGCGGAAGGCCTGCCGCTGCGTCGGCTCGGTCGCCGCGGGCCAGCCGATGCTGGCGGAGGAGAACATCGAGGAATACGTCGTCGATCCCCGAAATCGCGGGCGGCGCGGATGGCGAGTACGTGCTGCGCATCCGCGGCGACTCGATGAAGGACGCCGGCATCCTCGAGGGCGACTACGTGGTCGTGCATCCGCAGGACACGGCCACGCGACGGCGAGGTCGTCGTGGCGCTGCTGGGCGAGGAGGCGACCGTGAAGCGCTTCTTCCGCGAAGACGACCACATCCGCCTGCAGCCCGAGAACGAGACGATGGAGCCGATCCGCAGCAAAGAGGTCAAGGTGCTGGGCCGCGTCGTGGGTCTGCTCAGACGCGTCTGACGGCGTGCGCTTCGGCACCGTGCCCCGGATCGGGCACGCGAGCCCAGGCCTTCACATGAGCGCCGTCCGCGCGCTAGCTTGGCGTTGCAGGTCAGGCAGCCGCGGAGGCGCGAGCCTTCGAGGAAAGTCCGGACATCACAGGGCAGGGTGGTCGAGGTATCGACCCGGGGAAACCCGCGGGAAAGTGCCACAGAAACAAACCGCCGACGTCCGCCGTCCCACGTGAACGGCGGGCCGGCAAGGGTGAAATGGTGCGGTAAGAGCGCACCAGCGTCGCGGTGACGCGGCGGCTGGGCAAACCCCACTCGATGCAAGGCCAAACAGGACCGCTTGCAGGCTGCCCGCCAAGGTCCAGGTAGGCCGCTCAGATGGATGGCTGCTCAACGACAGAATCCGGCTTATCGACCCGCTAAGGAAAAGCCCCGCCCCGGCGGGGCTTTTCTATTTGGCATCCGATCCGCCACCATGACCATTCTCGGCAGGGTTCCATTTTTTCGTATGATTGGGCGCGAATGGACGTCAAACACTGCATCGCTCCCAGCTATGCGCAGCTGCGCCCGTTCAAGGACGAGGAGACTAAGACCTTCCCCGTCTACGACGACCTCGTCGAGAAGCTCATCGCCGCCGAGACGCACCCCGACGCGACGATCGCGCACGTGATGGCGGTGTGCTCCGCGTACGCGTACTCCGACATCCAGACCGTCGCGATGATCATGGCGCGCATGGGGCTCCAGAAGAACCGCTGCGTGATGGTGGAGCAGTACGTCGACGCGATGTTCATCACCTCGACGTCCTTCCTGATCCAGAGCGAGGATGGCCGCGTGGCGATCCTCTGCTACCGCGGTACTCCGCCGACGAGCCTGATCACGTGGCTGACCGACGCGAACATCGACCCCACGCGCATCGAAATGCCGTCGCCGAGCGGCACGACCGACGGCGACGTGCACGGCGGCTTCTACCGCAACGTGCGCTCGACGCGCTACGAGATCCTGAACTGCCTCAAACGTGCGACCGAAGGCGAATCGGTCACGCCCGAGGGCGGAAAGGTCGCTAACAGCCTGCAGGCGCTCTACATCACCGGCCACAGCCTCGGCGCGGCGAGCGCTTCGATGCTCGCGCTGATGCTCGCCGTAGAGCCCGCCTACCGAGACCCGATCGTGAGTCTGCTGAAGGCGGTGTACACCTACGGCGGCCCGATGATCGCGAGCCCCGAGCTGGCGGAGGACTGCGATCGCAACGAGCTGCTGCGCGAGCGGGTGATCCGCTACGTATACGCGAACGACATCGTTCCCCAGCTGCCGCCCGCGGCGTCGGGGCCGTTCGCGCACTTCGGAACCGGCTACCAGTACAAACGCAAGGGCGAGGAGGGCGACTGGGAGCGAAACGACGCGCCGCGCAAGCAGCTGCACAACCTCCTGGACATCCTCGCCGCGCCGCTGTCGATCTTCGCGGGGGACGTCAAGCTGACGCGTCGCCTGCAGTTTCACGCGTCGCTGAGAGATCACCTGCCGGAGCTGTACATCGACGCGCTCACGCCGCCTGGAGTTCGCAGCGAGTTCGGCGACTGAGCCTCACTCACTCGGCCAGCGACTCGTGATCGCCCGCGCCGCGCACCGCGCGCCGCACGGAGCGCTCGATCTTGCGCCCGCGCGCGGTGAGCTCCCACGCGTTCGACGTGCCGTTGGCCTGCCCACGGCCCCGGTTGACGATCAGCCCCAGCTGGGCGAGGCGGCCGAGCAGCTTGGACATCTGGCCCTGATCGGTGACGCCGGCGCGAAAGCCGATGTCGCGGTTGCTGAGACGGGGCTGTGCGGCGATCGTGGAGAGGACGCTCATGGTCCTGTACGTCAGTCGCATGTCGAGCCCCTCCAGCGGGTCGGGGATGATCATCTGCGCACGCGGGACCGCCGGTGGCGGCAGCGGGCGTGACAGCTCGATCGCCGCAGCGCTGCCGCCGAGGTAGGGGAGGGCGATGAAGCCCATCAGGGGGTTGATCAGAGCGCTGAGCGTCTCCGGGCGCGGATGCTGCAGGCGCGTTTGGACGATCGCGAGCACGCCGCCCACGACTGCCTCGGCGGTGAGGGGGGAGGGCTGGTGGCGTGCGGAGATGCGGCCCTCGTCGACGACGTCGGCGAGCTTGGAGAGCACATCGCGTCGATACGCGACCACCTCCGGGCCGGCGATCGCCGAGTAGATCACGCAGAGCCGCGCGAGGCGCGGCTCGTTGTCGAAGAACTCCAGCAGCGCGAGCAGGCCGGCGCGCATTCGGTCGACCCACCGCTCGTTTGGCGCGCCGGCCTCCACCACGGTGTCCCTCGCGAGCGTGATCGCCCGTTCGATCGCCGCCAGGAGGCAGTCGTTGCGGTCCTCGAACAGTTCGTAGAACGTCTTGCGCGACACTCCGGCGAGGGCGATCACCTGCGCGACGGTGACCAGCTCAGGGCCCTGGTCGCCCACGGCCTGGGCCATGGCCCACAGGATCCGTGCTCGTTTCGTCTCGCGAACCTGGTCTCGTGCGGCCGGTCTCCCCGTCCGACTCGTCACAGTCACCCGCTAAGCCCGAATATAGACGTGCGTGTACCTCATCCCGGGCGGGAACATATCCCTTTATCTCGACGGAGTTGGCCGTACAATGCTGACTGCCCAGCCGCTGCTGCCAGTTCGAGAAAAACGTCAAAACTGTATTTATGTAAATCTGCCGCACGGCGGGTTGGCGAGACGGGGTGTGCGGTCAGCGTTCGAGCCGGCCGCGTCGTAAACGCCGTCGTACGCGGGCGGCGGCTCGGGGGCCCTTGTGCAGGCGCGAGGACAGCGTGCCGCCCGCCGCCGCCGCGGTGATGATGTGATCCGGCGCGTTCCATCCCAGCTGCTCCACGATCTCGAACGCCGCCGTCTTCTCGCCCTCCGCGTAGAACGCACGCAGCGTGATGTTCGCGAAGTCCATGCCCGAACGCCGTGTCCTCCGGGGCGTAGGGCTTGTCGCAACGGTGGCGGCTCGGCGAGGCGTAGGGAGATTGACGAGGGGGCAGGAGGCGAACGGGCTGTGGCGAGCGCCAGCGGTGCTCGCCCATGCGCCGCTCATAACTCCCGGTCCACGCGAGATCTTGCCGAGTAGCGTGGGTGGCGAGGAAAACAGTCCTCCCGATTGGTGGAGTAGTCGTAGAAGGTGGGTCGTGACACGCCCGCCTCGGCGATGATCTTTGCGACTGTCGTCTCCGCGTAGCCCTCCTCCGCGGCGATATGGGTCATCGCTCGCAGGAGTCGATCGCGTTGCGTGTCCTTGCGGGTGGTGTGCAATCTGCGCCTAGTCGTGAGCAGCACAAGCAGCCGCCGGATGGCAGTCTGATGGCTCCGGCCGATTGTTCGCATGCACCTAACTATGCGTCGTGCTCGCGAGAGTCGAATGAGTTCAGGCTAGAGAACATACCTCGGGCATGTTGATACTTCGCCTAGACCGCCAAGGCGTCTCGTCATCACTCCCACGCAGACGCGCCTACACCTTGGTTCAGGCGCCGGCAAGCATGCGATCGATCAGCTCGTCCGCCCTGGTCGATCCCATGAAGGGGGGTGAGCCACAGGTGCGCGATGTTGGGGAGCAGCGTCGATATCTGGGCGCTCGCTCTGGCCCGAGCGCGCCGATAGACGTCTCGAAGATCGGGGTGATGATCGCCTCGAGCGCCACCCGCGAGGGGCGCTCGGACTCCGGCAGGGATTGGTGGCCTTCCTGCAGGAACATCGTGAACGCGGTCCTCGACACGACGCGACGCGACGCGACGCGCCCGACGGCGTAGGCCTCGACGAAGCCGACGTGCGTGATCGCAAGGGTTGCGCTCGAGCAGTTGTGTCAGCGTGCGTCCTGCCTCCCTGGAGTCCGAGAAGACCCGCGCGCAGCGATGTCCATGGCCTGTTGGAAACCCATCTCGTGCACCGCCATGAAACGGTCTGCTTGTCCCCGTTCTGCTTGTCCGCGAACAGCCTCATAGTGCCGGCTCTTTGATATCTGGTCGCCTCTACTGGGGCTCATATCAGAGGGTTGCCAGCTGCGAGGGTGATGGTATACGCTTGTTTATGGTTGCCAGTTCAGGGGCTGGTTGACCATGTCAGTCGCTGTCAAGCGGTGCGGAGGATTTGGGCTGGTGTCGACTGCCAACGAATGAGTTCCTGCTGGCCGTGCGGCCGGCAGGGCGCGAGGGAGAAGAGGAGACAGGCACGTGAGGCGCCACGCGAACGCATCGCTCGAGGAATCCATCGCAGGCACCATCGATAGCCGCGGACGCATCGGCGTAGCCGCGATGCGCGACGGCGCAGGCGAGGACAACCAGATTGGTGCGCGCCCGGCTCGTCGTGCATGCTCTGGTCTGCTCGGCACGCTTGTGTGCGCGATTGCCCTCTCGTTTGGTGCGAGCAGCGCGTTCGCCGAAGCTCCCACGGTCTCGATTGAACAGGCCACGGGGGTCAGCTACACGACCGCCGATATCGCTGGCACGGTCGACCCCAAGGAACACGAAACGCTCTACGCCTTCGAATACTCGACCGACCAGATCAGCTGGAGCGGGTTCACCTACTCGGGTCCCGTCGCCGCGGAATCCGGCCCCACAAAAGTCTCAACCGAACTCACGGGTCTGCATCCGGGCACCGAATACTGGGTCCGCCTCAACGCCATGAACTTCATCGACCCGGAAGCGCTTTCTGCCGAACCGAATCCGACTTTCACCACGACAGCGCTGTCCGCTCCGGTCGTTTCGATCAAACCCGTGACCACCATAACTGGCGCTACCGCCCATTTCGCGGGAACAATCGACCCTGAAGCTCCAGCCGGCAATCCTGAAGCCGCGAACGTCAGTTGGCACTTCGAATGCACGCCGGAATGCCCGGGACTCGAAGGCACGATTTCGGCCGACTCGGCGGAACACGTGGTGACGGCCGACCCCACGGGTCTGAAACCCAACACCGCCTATGAAGTCATCCTGATCGCCAGCAACGCCGCGGGACCGGTGACCGCGGGCCCCGAAAACTTCAAAACCAAAGTCCTCGCACCGACAGCGGAGACGATCCCCGCGTTCGCGCTCGCGGGTGGGACGAAGGCACTGTTGGGCGGTCGGGTCAACCCTGAGAACGCTCAAACCGACTACTGGTTCGAATACGGCACGGACGCAAGCTACGGAGTCTCCGTTCCGGTGACCCACGACGCGGACGCTGGCCTGGGCGAAGAACCGACCTTCCTGGCTCAGGAAATCGCCGGCCTGCAGTCTTCGACCACATATCACTTCCGTATCGTCGCCAGTAACTCGGCAGGAACCACAGCCGGGCTCGATCAGACCTTCACGACATCCTCCGTCGAAGGGCTCGGCTCGAGCATCGGCAAACTTGTGCTCCCCGACAATCGGGCGTGGGAGCAGGTCTCGCCGCCCCAAAAGTTCGGCTTCGACATCTACCAAGCCGGGGCGGTGGCGTCGACATCCGGGAACGCGCTCGAGTTCAAGTCCCAGGGCAGCTTCGCCGACCAGCCGACCTCGCGTTCCGCTCTGCTCACCGACTACATCGCGAGGCGTGAAGGCACGAACTGGTCGACCCACGGGATCACGCCTCCCGGGATCCTCTTCTACGCGAATGGCGGCTACCTGGGGTTCGATGAAGAGCTCGAGAAGGGCTTCATCACGGTGAGCGAACCGGTTGGCAGGAGCCTCGACCCTGAAGTCGAAGCCGGAGAAGAAAAAGAACGCAATACCGTCCCCTATCTCAGGGAAAACGCCACAGGCAGATACAGGGGATTTGGCAAGGCTGTTTATGCAGAATTCGCCGGAGGCTCGGCCGACTTCTCGCATGTTCTGCTTCAGACGACTCAGAATCCGCCCTCGAGCGGCCCGTGCGTATCGGCTGAACCCGTCCCTGCGGAACAGACGCCTTACTGTGTGTTCGAGTATGCGAACGGTGCTTTGCGGCGCGTGTCCATCACCCCAAAAGGGGCGCCGTCCTATGGCTACGCACTCGGTCTACACGACACCTTCAACGCGCTGACCAACACGGAGCCCTATGGCGAGCCTATTCATGCGCTCTCCGACGACGGCAACAGCATCTACTACGGAAACGCGGGGCATATCTACCGTCGCACCAACGCCAGCACGACGACGGACGTTGGGAAACCCGAGCGGACACTGCCACCCGTGGTGGGCGGCGGGAGCACAACCTTCGCCATAGCCGAAGCAGCTCACGGCGACCGCGCGCTGCTCCAGAGCACCGTAGAGTTGGTCAACGGCGACGAAGACGGCTCCTCCGACATGTACCTCTACGACGCTGGGAAGCCCGAAGGCGAAAGGCTGACCCTCATCTCGCGTGGCGATCTGCCTGGCGCGCAGGCCGAAGTCCAGACGGTATACATGGCGAGTGAAGACCTTCATCGTGTTTACTTCCTTGCCAACAATCAGATTCTCGCGGGCGCGCCGAACAGGCCGGGCCCGAAGCTTTACCTGTGGGAAGACGAAGGCGCCCAGCCGAGCTTGCGCTACCTGGCCACGTTGAGCGACGAAGATCTGCCTGGAGCGTACGGCGACAACAAGTTCGTTGCGCGCATCAGTCCGGACGGCAGGTATCTGGCGTTCTCCACAAAGACGCGGCAGACTGGCTACGACAACGCCGGCACCAACGAGATCTACCGCTTCGACGCGGTGGCGGGCAACGTGATCTGCGTCTCGTGCGACCCCGAAGGCCGCCCCGCGGCGACATCCCCGGCGTTCAGCAACGCCAGCGAAGTCATCATCACGTCCCACGAATTGAGGAACGTGTCCAGCCAGGGGCAGGTCTTCTTCGAGACCGCGGAAGGGCTGGTCCCGCGTGACTCCAACGGCAAGCAAGACGTATACGAGTACGAGAAGGGGGCTCCGCACCTTCTGTCCTCCGGTGTCGGAGACACGGAATCGGTGTTCCTCGATGCTGGCCAGAACGGCAACGACGTCTTCATCGCCACGACCGATGAGCTCGTCAAGTGGGACTTCGATCGGAGCTTCGACGCCTACGACGTCCGCGTCAACGGAGGTCTGCCCGAACCGCCGGTAGGCATCTTGGGATGTGAAGGTGACTCCTGCCAGCCGGCCCCGATCCCGCCCAACGACGAAACACCATCCAGCGCCAGCTTCAACGGCGCGGGCAACGTGCCAGCGCCAGCACCGAAACCCTCGTCGAAACCAAAGCCGCCGACACGCGCGCAGAAGCGCGCCAAAGCGTTGAAGGCGTGCAAGAAGAACAAGATCAAGAAGCGACGTGCTGCATGTGAAAAGAAAGCCAAGAAGCGGTACGGGAGGAGCAAGTGATGAGCTACACGGGGAACAGGCCTCGCTCTTCCATGAGAACGATGTTGCGGAGCATCATCTTGACCGTTGTCGCCTTGGGGGCAGCGTTTGCGTCTGCCGATGCGGTGGCTGGCGAATTTCAGATCGAACCAGGCAGCTTCAAGATGACCACCCACGACCAGGGCGGACACGCCGAAATGCAGGCCGGTGCACATCCGTTCGCCGTCACCACGCAGTTCAACCTGGTGACCGTTCCAGATCCACGGAGCACAGATGGCACGCGGATGCCGGCCGGCGCCAACATGAGGACGACGGATGTCGCGACCCCGCCCGGTCTCGTCGGAAACCCGTACGCGGTTCCGCAGTGCACCACCGCGGAATTCTTGCACGTGACGAACTTCTTTCACATCTGCTCTGACAACGCTCAGGTCGGAATCGCCGAAGTGCGCGTCGACTTCGGCAGCTACTCCGAAGAAGTGAGGCCCATGCCGATCTACAATCTGGTGCCGGGCGCAGGTCAGCCGGCCGCGTTCGGGTTCTGGGTCGTCAACGTCCCGGTGATCCTGGTTCCTCACCTGCGCAGCAACGGCGACTATGGCCTGACGGTCGAGGGGCGCAACCTGGACGAGTCGATGCCCGTCAACGGGGTCTCGATCACCCTCTGGGGCGTGCCCGCAAGCTCGGCGCACGACAGTGAACGCAATGACGGATACGGGGTGTGCTCCAGCGAAATATCTCCTCCATGCGTGTCGACCGTCAAGCCCAAGGCGTTCCTGACGTCTTCGGTCGACTGCGCGGCAGGACCGCTGACGAGCACTCTGTTCGCGGAATCGTGGAAAGGCGAATCCGACACGACGAGCACGCCGTTCACGGACGAGCTCGGCAACCCCGTAGGGATGACGGGGTGCAACAGGGTGCCGTTTGACCCCTCGGTCGCGATCGAGCCGAGCATCGGCTCTGCGGAAACCCCAAGTGGGCTCAAGTTCGAGCTGGACGTGCCCGAACAGGGCATCCTCAATCCGACGGGTCTCAGTCAGGCTGAGGTCAAGAAGTCTGTCGTGCGCCTGCCGGAAGGGATGACGATCAACCCCTCCGCCGGCGAAGGCCTGGGGGCGTGCACGCCGGCGGACTACGCGCGTGAGCAGCTCGACACGCCGCCCGGCGAAGGCTGCCCAAACCAGTCGAAACTGGGCACCGTGAGGATCGACACGCCGCTGTTGAACGAACCGCTCACAGGGTCGCTGTTCCTCGCCCAGCCCGACGACGTGTTGACGACCACGCCAGGCGCGGAGAACCCGTTCGACTCGCTCGTGGCGATTTACGTCGTCGTGCGGCTGCCCGAACGCGGGATCATTGTCAAGTCCGCCGGCAAGGTCGTTCCCGATCCCAAGACGGGGCAACTGGTGACGACGTTCGAAGACCTTCCTCAACTGCCGTTCTCGAAGTTCACGATCAGCTTCCGCGAAGGCCAGCGCGCTCCACTCGCGACCCCCCCGACGTGTGGCACGTTCGCGAGCAGCGCGGAACTGACACCGTGGTCGGCGTCGAATGGAAACCCTGCGCCCTCCGAAGTCGCGAACGTCGAATCGACGTTCGACATCACCGGTGGCAGCGCAGGCAACGGCGCCTGTCCGGCAGGTGGGGCGCCGCCGTTCTCGCCCTCGGTGCTCTCAGGAACGGCCAACAACGCGGCCGGCATCGATTCGCCGTTCTACCTGAGGATCAGCCGCTCCGACGGCGAACAGGAGATCACTAAATTCTCGACCACCCTGCCAGAGGGCTTGACGGGGAACCTATCGGGGATCCCGTTCTGCTCCGACACCGCGATCGAAGCGTCGAGGAGCAAGACCGGAGGCCAGGAGATAGCCAATCCGTCGTGTCCGGCGGCAAGCGAAATCGGACACACGCTCGTCGGAGCCGGAGTGGGAGGGGTGCTGGCTTGGACGCCGGGGAAGATCTACCTCGCGGGCCCCTACCACGGCTCGACGATGTCGATCGTCTCGATCACGAGCGCCAAGGTGGGTCCGTTCGATCTCGGCACGGTCGTGATTCGGTTCGCGCTGAAGATCAACCCACTTACAGCTCAGGTCGAAATCGACGGATCCACGTCCGATCCGATCCCGCACATCATCAAAGGCATCGTGGTGCACGTCCGCGAGATTCACGTCTACGTCGACCGCGCGAAGTTCATTCGCAACCCGACGAGCTGTGAACCGAAGGCGATCACCAACGAGATCACGGGAGCGGGCGTGGACTTCTCGAACCTCACCGGGCAAGTGCCCGTGGCGACGACGAGGCGCTTCCAGGCCGCGGACTGCGCGAGCCTCGCGTTCCAGCCGACGTTCAGGGTCACGACGTCGGGGAAGACCAGCCGCAAGAACGGGGCGAGCCTGAAGGTGAAGCTCTCGTTCCCGACGCAGCCCAGGCAGGCGAACATCCGCTACGTGAAGGTGGCTCTGCCGTCGCAGCTGCCGTCGAGGCTCGTCACGTTGCAGAAGGCATGTCGAGTCGAGGTGTTCGAAATTGACCCGGCGCACTGTCCAGTGGAGTCACGGGTCGGTACCGCGAAGGCGATCACGCCGATTCTCCCCGACCCGTTGGTCGGCCCGGCGTACTTCGTAAGCCACGGTGGAGCGAAGTTCCCCGAACTGGTGGCGGTGCTGCAGGGCTACGGCATCAGGATCGACCTGCACGGCGACACGTTCATCCGAAACGGGGTCACGACCTCGACGTTCAGCGCCGTGCCCGACGAGCCCGTCGCCAGCTTCGAACTGAACTTGCCTCAGGGTAAGTTCTCGGCGCTGGCGGCGAACGGGAACCTGTGCAAGGAGAAACTCGCGATGCCGACCGAGTTCATCGCTCAGAACGGTGTCGTGATCAAACGCTCCACCAAGGTCACGGCCACGGGCTGCCCGGCAGTCAGGCACAGGAAGTCGAAGAAGGCCAAGCGGTCAAAGAAGCACGGCTAGGGCCGTGTTGCGGATCAGGCGGTCGTCCCACGCCACGCGATCAACGCCGGGCGAAACCGGCGGTAGAGCGCCGACCGCCTCCCAGGATCGCCGTGCTTCGCGCAGCTCGCGCTCCTACGGGCGTAGCTGCTTGCGCGCGCTGTCGATCAGCGACTCTCCGCTCTTCAAGTCCTCGAGCGCGGCGAGCATCGCGTCCAGCTCGCAGTCCACCTTCGCGGGCCACGGCTTCTGCGGGTGGTCGTACAGCGTCTTCAGGCCGTTGCCCGTGATGATCGCCACGACCGTGTCGTCCGGCGCGAAGCGTCCGACCGCGGCGAGCTTCTCGAGCACCGCGATCGTGGTGCCGCCCGCGGGCTCCGTGAGCAGCCCCTCCGTCGCGGCGAGCAGATCGATGCCGGCGAAGATCTCCGGGTCGCTCGCGAACCCGCCCGTGCCGCCGCGTTTGCGCACCGCGTCGATCACCAGGTAGCCGTCGCCGGGGGCGCCGATCGCCAGCGAGTGAGCCGCCGTCTCCGGCGTCACCGGGTGGACCTCCGCCTCCTCAGAGAGGATCGCCGTGGCGATCGGGTTGCAGCCGCTCGGCTGGGCGATGTGAATGCGCGTGCCGTCCGTCTCGGACAACCCCAGGAGCTGCAGCTCGCCGAGACCCTTGTGCAGGCGCGAGGACAGCGTGCCGCCCGCCGCCGCGGTGATGATGTGATCCGGCGCGTTCCATCCCAGCTGCTCCACGATCTCGAACGCCGCCGTCTTCGCGCCCTCCGCGTAGAACGGGCGCAGTGTGATGTTCGCGAAGTCCATGCCCGTCGCTTCGGCGATCTCGCGACAGCGGCGGTTGGCTTCGTCGTAGTTGCCCTCCACCTGAAGCACCTTCGCGCCAAGCGCCATGCACGCGCGCGCCTTCATGTCCTCCAGCGCGTTGGGGTAGAACACGTACGCGTCCACGCCCGCCTTCGCCGCCAGCGACGCCACCGCGGTACCCACGTTGCCGGTGGACACGCAGCCGATCTCGGTCTTGCCGCGCTCCAGCAGACGCGCGATGGACATCGACACCACGCGGTCCTTGTAGGACAGGCTCGGCCGGTTGCTGGAGTCGTCCTTCAGGTACAGATTGCTCAGCCCCAGCTCCGCGCCCAAGCGATCTGCGCGGATCAGCGGCGTGTAGCCGGAGAACTGCCCCACGCGCGCCTGCGCGGCGGCGTCCACGATCGGCAGCAGCTCCTCGAAGTGCCAGATGTTCTGCGGTCGCTGCGAGGAGGGGAAATCCCTGAAGTGGCTCGCCGCGAGCTCGTAGTCGTACACCACGTCCAGGCCCTTGCCGCAGTCGGGGCACGCGAACACCGTGTCCTCGAGCGGGTAGTGCTTGTCGCAGCGGTGGCACGCGAGGCCCGTCGCGCAGGAGCGCGTCCGCTGCTTGGAGGGGCTCTGGGCGGTCTGGAGGCTCATGCGGGTACCTGAGACGATACGCCCGGCCACGGCGTCTGTGTGGCGTGCTCGTCGTTGCCGAGCGCCATCCACAGCTCCTCCGCGAGGTGCGGCGCGAACGGGCCGAGCGTCCGCGCGAGCACGCCCAGCGCGTCCAGCAGCGCGTCGAGGTTCGCGCGGCTCAGCTGCTCCTGCCTGCGAGAGCACGCGTTTCTCGAAGTCCTTGATGCGGTCGAACAGACGCATCACGTTGCGCACCGCGCTGTGCATCTCCAGCGTCTCCATGTCCTCGGTGATCTTCTCCACGCCGTTCGCGCACCACTTCGACAGCTGCGCCCGGAAGTGCTCCGTGTTGTCTCTCACCGGCTCGCCGTCCTCGCCCGCCGCGGGGTCCGCGGTCGCGACGTCGGAGCCGGCTGCCGTCGCGAGCGCGATGCGCGCGTGCGAGTACTCCCACACCTGCGTGAGGAAGCGGTGGCAGCGCAGCACCGCCGAGTCGCTCCAGTTCAGCGAGCGCTGCGGGCGCGCCGCGTACAGCACCGCCAGGCGCACCGTGTCCGCGCCGTAGCGCGCGATCAGCTCGTCCGGGTCGACCACGTTGCCCAGATGCTTGCTCATCTTGCGGCCCGTCGCTTATGACCATCTCGTGAAACAGGCAGCCCGCGAACGGCTCGCCGTCCTCCAGGAACGCCAGCGGGCCGATGTCGCGCAGCGCCTTCGTGACCGTGCGCTGGTCGAACACGAAGTTGCCGCTGTCGGAGCCCGCCACGAGGCGCTCCGACGGCAGCCAGTGGCGCAGGTCGGGGAGCGCGAAGATCTCCTCCAACGAGTCCTCCCGATTCTCGGGCGGGACGCACGCCGGAACCCACAGCCACAGCGCGTCGAAATGGCAGTCCAGCGTGTCCGTCTCGCGCCGCGCCGGCCCACCGCAGGCAGGGCATGTGGTGTTGACGAACTCCTCCATCTCCGCCAGGGGGTTGCCCGTGCCGGTGGGGTGGATGTCCAACGGCAGCAGCACCGGAAGCTGATCGCGCGGCACCGGCACCGTGCCGCAGGCATCGCAGTACACGATCGGGATCGGCGTGCCCCACGAGCGCTGGCGCGAGACCACGAAGTCGAACGCGCGGTAGCGCACCGCGGGCTCCCCCAGCGGCGCGGAGCCGCTCGCGCCGCCGGCTGCAGCGCTCGCTGAGGAGGCGCTCGCGCCGTTATCGCTCGCGCTGCTCGCTGACGTGGGCTCGTCAGTCCCGCTCGTCGCCTCCGGCACCTCGATCCCCAGCCGCCCCGCGAGCACCTCGTCGGTGCGATCGCGCGAGGGTATGCCGAGCACGGCCGTCGGCCCAAAGCGGGAGTCCACCACCGGCGATACGAGCACCGGTAGCTCCGAGCCGTCCGGACCCGCGACCCTGCGCCCGGTGTCGATCACGGGGATCGTCTCCGCCTCGCGCGCGCTGCGCTCCCAGCCGCCCGCGCGCAGCTGCTCCAGCTGCTCGGCCACGCCAGCATCCGAGGCCCAGCGCTCCACGTCGGGGTGGCGCGCGGAGAGCAGCACGAAACGCGCCTCGCTCAGCGCGTCGCCATATGGCGTGAACACCGTCAACCGCTCGCCGGCGGAGTCGCACACGCTCACCTCCACGCCATCCACGCGCCCCAGCACGATCTGCTGAGACGCCAGCGCCACCTCGTCCCAGATGCCGCTGTCCGCCCGCTCCTGCAGTCGCGCGTCGTTCTCATGCAGATAGGCGCTGATGCGCAGATACCACTGCGGCAGCTCAATAAGTCTTACCGGTCCGTGACAGCGCCAGCAGGTGCCGCCCGCCTCGACCTGGATCGACGCCAACGTGGTTTCGCAGTTGTCGCACCAGTCGACGTTGCCCGTGCCGTGGTAGATCAGGCCGGCCTCCAGCAGCACCAGGAACAGCCACTGCGACCAGCGGTACATGTTCGCGTCGGAGCTCAGGAACGAGCGCTCCCAATCGAAGGAGAAGCCCAGCCGGTCGAGCTGCCCCGTCATGTGCCGCGCGCAGCGGTTCGACCCACTCGCTGGGGGACTCGCCGCCAGCGATCGCGCCCAGCTCCGCGGGCAGGCCGAACGCGTCGAAGCCGAACGCGAACAGCACCGCCTCGCCGCGCGCGCGGCGAAAGCGCGCGTAGGCGTCTCCGATCGAGTAGCTGCGCACGTGCCCGATGTGCACGTTGCCCGACGTGAACGGCGCGGAGGGCTTGATGTAGAGGTGCGGCTGCTCGTCGATCAGCGGCGGCGTCTTGAACGCGTCGCGCTCGCGCCACGCCGCCTGGCGACGCGCCTCGATCTCATGCGGTTGATAGCGCGCGTTCGCCGTGTCGCCCATACCGATCGAGCATATCCAAGGGCAATAGGCCGGGGGCGGCGATTGCTATGCTCGTCTTCACTTGGCAGCGGTCACCTACAAGGCTCTTCTGGCGCCCCGCCAACCCTCTTCTGGCCCCGCTCGACGCGGGGTCTTCTCGTCCGCGGCAACTGGGAGGATCCGGCAATGGAGATAGAAATCGGCCGCGGCAAGAAGGCTCGCCGTGCTTATGGATTCGACGACATCGCGATAGTTCCTTCCCGGCGCACGCGCGACCCCGACGACATCGACATCTCCTGGAAGCTCGGCCCCTACCAGTTCGAGCTGCCGATGCTCGCCTCCGCCATGGACGGCGTCGTCTCGCCCGAGACCGCCGGCATCATCGGCCGCCTCGGCGGTCTGGCGGTGCTGAACCTCGAGGGGATCTTCACCCGCTACGAGGACGCGGAGGAGCAGCTCGAGCGGATCTCGGGGCTGCCCAAGGAGCAGGCCACGCGCGAGATGCAGGAGATCTACGCCGAGCCCGTCAAGCCGGAGCTGATCGCGCAGCGCATCCGCGAGATCAAGGAACAGAAAGTCGTCGTGGCCGCGTCGCTCACGCCGCAGCGCGTGACCCAGTATCACGAGATCGCAATGGAGGCGGGCCTCGACGTGCTCGTCATCCAGGGCACGGTGGTCTCCGGCGAGCACGTCTCCACGGTCTCCGAGCCGCTCAACCTGAAGGAGTTCATCCCCACGCTCGACGTGCCGGTGGTCGTCGGCGGCTGCGCCTCCTACCACACGGGTCTTCACCTGATGCGCACCGGCGCCGCGGGCGTGCTCGTCGGCGTCGGGCCCGGCGCGGCGTGCACCACGCGCGGCGTGCTCGGCATCGGCGTGCCGCAGGCGACCGCGATCGCCGACGTGGCGCACGCGCGCTCGACGCACATGCTGGAGACGGGCGAGTACAGCCAGGTGATCGCCGACGGCGGCATGCGCAACGGCGGCGACGTGGCCAAGGCGATCGCGCTCGGCGCGGACGCCGTGATGATCGGCTCGCCGCTCGCTCGCGCGTATGAGGCCCCCGGCCGCGGCTTTCACTGGGGCATGGCGACGTTCCATCCCACGCTCCCGCGCGGCGCGCGCGTCGCGACCACGCAGAACGGCACGCTCGAAGAGATCCTCACCGGTCCCGCGCGCGAGAACGACGGCACGTTCAACCTGTTCGGCGGCCTGCGCACGTCGATGGCCACGTGCGGGCACAAGGACCTCGCGGAGTTCAACCGCGCTGAGGTCGTGGTGGCGCCCGCCCTGCAGACCGAGGGCAAGGCGCTGCAGCGCGACCAGGGCGTCGGCATGGGCGCCACCAACGGGAAGGTCGCACAGCTAGTCAATGACTGAGCCGTCAGAGTCGCTCCCGACTGCGGCTGGCGGCGTCCTCGATCGCTCGCGTGCAGAGCACGCCACGCTCACTGCGTCCTTGCCAGCCTTGCCGGGAACACCTCTGACGGATGCGCTGATCCCCGAGCGGCCGGGCATCGCGCCTGCGGCGACCGAAGAGATCGTCGTACTGGACTATGGCGGTCAGTACTCGCAGCTGATCGCGCGCCGCGTGCGCGACTGCGGCGTGTTCAGCGAGCTGCTGCCGCATCACGTGCCGCTGGAGGAGGTCGCGCGGCGCAAACCGCGCGGGATCATCCTCTCCGGCGGGCCCGCGTCGGTGTACGCCGACGGCGCGCCGCCGCTCGACCTCGGCCTGCTCGAGCTGGGCGTCCCGGTGATGGGCATCTGTTACGGCATGCAGCTGCTGGTGCACACCCTCGGCGGCCGCGTGGAGCAGGCGGACGTGGGCGAGTTCGGCCGCTCCGATCTGCACGTGACCGACACGGGCACCCTGCTGAAGGGCATGCCGCGCGAGCAGACGTGCTGGATGTCGCACCGCGACACCGTGTACGAGGCGCCGCCGGGCTTCACCGCGCTCGCATCCTCCACCAGCTCGCCCGTGGCGGCGGTCGAGGACGTGGAGCGCTCCATCTACGGCATCCAGTTCCACCCCGAGGTCGTGCACACTCCCTACGGCCAGGAGATCCTCACGCGCTTTCTGACCGAGGTGTGCGGCTGTGAGCCCACGTGGTCCGCGGCGTCGATCGTCGAGGAACAGATCCGCCGCATCCGCGAGCAGGTGGGGGATGGCAGCGTCATCTGCGGGCTCTCCGGCGGCGTGGACTCCTCCGTGGCCGCGCTGCTGGTGCACCGCGCCGTGGGCGAGCAGCTGACGTGCGTGTTCGTGGACCACGGGCTGATGCGCAAGGACGAGGGCGAACAGGTGGTGAAGACGTTCCGCGACACGTTCAAGGTGCCGCTCGTGGCGGTGGACGCGGAGACGCGCTTCCTCGACAAGCTCAAGGGCGTCACCGAGCCCGAGGCGAAGCGCAAAGCGATCGGCGCGGAGTTCATCCGCGTGTTCGAGGAGGAGGCCGAGAAGCTCGTCGGCTCGGGCGGCGGCGAGAGCGCGGCGTTCCTCGTGCAGGGAACGCTCTACTCCGACGTGATCGAGTCCGGCGGCGGCACCGGCGCGGCGACGATCAAGTCCCACCACAACGTCGGCGGGCTGCCCGACGACCTGCAGTTCGAGCTCGTGGAGCCGCTGCGCGCGCTGTTCAAGGACGAGGTGCGCGCCGTGGGCGCCGAGCTCGGCCTGCCCGAACGGCTCGTCTGGCGCCAGCCCTTCCCCGGCCCGGGCCTCGCGATCCGCGTCGTCGGCGGCGAAGCCACCAAGGAGCGGCTGGACGTGCTGCGCGAGGCCGACCACATCCTCCAGGAGGAGATCCGCGCGGCGGGCCTCTACCGCGAGCTGTGGCAGTCCTTCTGCGTGCTGCCCGACGTGCGCACCGTCGGCGTGCAGGGCGATGAGCGCACGTACGGCTACGTCGTGGTCGTGCGCGCCGTCACGAGCGACGACGCCATGACGGCCGACTGGGCCAGGCTCCCGTACGACCTGCTGGAGACGATCGCCTCGCGCATGATCAACGAGCTGCGCGAGGTCAATCGCGTCGTGCTGGACATCACCAGCAAGCCGCCCGGAACGATCGAGTGGGAGTAGTCCGCGACTGAAAGCAATTTCGCCTATGATTGGCGAAGCGCCGCGCTCTCGCGTGGCTTTTTTCACGTTATGGCCCCCTCCCAAAAGACATACGTAGCGAAGCCGACCGACCGTGAGCGCAACTGGCTCATCGTCGACGCGAACGGCAAGACGCTCGGACGCCTCGCGACGCAGATCGCGGACTTGCTGCGCGGCAAGCGCAAGCCCGAGTACACGCCGCACATCGACACGGGCGACTTCGTCGTGGTGGTCAACGCGGAGAAGATCCACGTGAGCGGCAACAAGCGCGCGGACAAGCGCTACTACCGCCACTCCGGCTACCCCGGCGGACTGCGCTCGCGCACGTTCGAGGAGATGCTCGCCAGGCGCCCCGAGGAGATCATCCGCCTCGCGGTGAAGGGCATGATGCCCCGCAACCGCCTCGCGCGCAAGCAGATCACGAAGCTGAAGATCTACGCCGGGCCCGAGCACCCGCACGTCGCGCAGAACCCCCAACCACTTGAGATCGAGGCCTGATGGCAGACGACGAGACAACCGCAGCGGGGGAGACCCCGGACGAGCAGCCGACCGAGGCCAGCTCAGAGCAGCCCGCCGCCGAGGCGAGCGCCGAGCAGCCGGCACAGGACAGCCAGGAGCAGGCCGCAGAGCCGAGCGCCGCGGCCGAGGAGCACGTCCCCGCGGGCGAGGGCCACGCGGTCCCGACGGCCGACGCGGAGCAGATCGCGGGCTCGGTCGAGGACGCTCCGCTGGAGGCGCTCGAGGAGGCCCAAGACGCAGCTGCCGTGGAGGCCGCGGTGGAGGAGGACGAAGAGGACGAGCCCGCCCCGCGCGAGAAGCCCGCGGTGCCCGGCGCGCACCTGGAAGTGGACATCGTCCCCGAGGGCGTGGACCCGCTCGGCCGCGGCGGCAGCGCCGCTGAGGAATACGTCGACCCGTACGCGATCGGCGAGGAGTCGGAGGAGACCGAGCAGAGCGACGAGGAGGAGCAGGACGAACCGCTCTCCGAACCGATCTCGACCGCCGCGATCGACCTCGCCTCGGGCGCGCGCTACCGCGCGACGGGCAAGCGCAAGACTGCGATTGCGCGCGTGACGCTGCGCCCCGGCACGGGCACGTACACGATCAACGGCCGCACGCTCGAGCAGCACTTCCCGCGCATCACGCTGCAGCGCAACATCCGCCAGCCCCTGGAGACCGTTGGCTTCCAGGAGAAGATGGACGTCGTCGCGCGACTGCACGGCGGCGGCATCTCCGCGCAGGCGGGCGCGCTGCGCCACGGCGTCTCGCGCGCGCTGCTGGAGGCCGACCCGAACCTGCGTGGCGAGCTGAAGCGCAGGGGCTTCTTGACGCGCGACTCGCGCGCGAAGGAGCGCAAGAAGGCCGGTCTGAAGAAGGCGCGCAAGAAGCCGCAGTTCTCGAAGCGCTAAGTTCTCGCGGTCCAGAAGCGCACTTCGAGAAGGGGGAAGCATGACCCGCAAGTTGTTCGGCACCGACGGCGTCCGCGGCGTCGCGGGCGAGTTCCTGACGGCCGAGCTGGCGCTGGGCCTGGGCCGCGCGGCGACGCACCAGACGGGCGTGGAGCACGCGCGCGTGCTGATCGTGCGCGACACGCGCCAGTCGGGAGAGATGCTGCAGGCGGCGCTGGCCGCGGGCGTGAGCGCCGCGGGGGGAGACGCGCTGCTGGGCGGCGTGCTGCCGACGCCCGCCGCCCCCCTCCTGATCGGCCGCTACGGCTTCGACCTGGCGGTGGTGCTGTCCGCCTCGCACAACCCCTACCAGGACAATGGCATCAAGTTCTTCGGCGGCGACGGCTACAAGCTGACCGACGAGACGGAGATCGCGATCGAGCGCGAGCTCGACAGCCCCGCGCGCCCCGACGCGGCGTCGAAGATCGGGCACGTGCGCGAGCTGCGCGGCGCACCGGAGGACTACCTGCGCGAGCTGCACACGCGCTTCGTGGAGCTCGACCTGCACGGCGTGGACGTGCTGCTGGACTGCGCCAACGGCGCGACGTTCCAGGTCGCTCCGGAGATCTTCAGGCGCCTGGGCGCGAAGGTGTCGGTGATCGCGGACACGCCAGACGGGCGCAACATCAACGCGGGCTGCGGCTCCACGCACATCGACAGCCTCGCCGAGCGGGTGGTGGCGGGAGGCCACGCGATCGGCTTCGCGTTCGACGGCGACGGCGACCGCGTGCTGGCGGTGGACGACCGCGGCGAGGTGGTGGACGGCGATGAGCTGATGGCGCTCGCGACGCTCCACCTGCGTGACAGCGGTCGCCTGGCGGGCAACGGCGTGGCGGTGACGGTGATGACCAACTACGGCTTTCACGCGGCGATGAAGCGCGAGGGCGTGGAGGTCGCGACAGCGAACGTGGGCGACCGCTACGTGCTGGAGGAGCTGCGCGCGCGGGGTTGGATGCTCGGCGGCGAGCAGTCGGGGCACATCATCGAGATGGGCTTCAACCGCACCGGCGACGGCATCGCGAGCGCGCTGCTGACGCTCGAGGCGCTCGCGGGTCGCAAACTGAGCGAGCGCGACGCGATGACGAAGCTGCCGCAGCGGCTGGTGAACGTGCGCGTGCGCGACCGCGACGCGATCAAGGAGGCAGCCGACGTGGACGCCGCGGTGGGCGACGCCGCCCGCGAGCTGAGCGGCCGCGGCCGCGTGCTCGTGCGCCCCAGCGGCACAGAGCCACTCGTGCGCGTGATGGTGGAGGCCCCCACCGACGAGGAGGCGCAGGACGTGTGCATGCGCCTCGTGGGGATCGTCGAGCGCGAGCTGGCCTGAAGACGGCCGAGGGCCTTCGCGGTGCGGCGGCCCTGCTCTGGGCTTCGCCCGGAGACGCTCGGCCTTATGTCCACCCCCTCTGGACCCGTGGGGTGGCGCTGGTATCTTCGGAAACGTGTGCGGCATCGTCGGCTACGTTGGCTCGCGGCCTGTTAGGGACATACTGCTCGCGGGGCTGACGAAGCTGGAGTACCGCGGCTATGACTCGGCGGGCATCTCCGTGATCGCGGAGGACCACATCGACGCGGTGCGCGCGGTGGGCAACCTGTCGGCGCTGCAGGCCAAGCTGGACCACAACGACGCGGCTGCCCGCAACGGCGGCGGCGCGGTCGCGGTGGCGGAGCGCGTCGCCACGACGGGCATCGGCCACACACGCTGGGCGACGCACGGTCGCGTGACGGAGGAGAACGCGCACCCGCACTACGACACGGGCGACCGCGTGCACGTGGTTGTGAACGGGATCGTGGAGAACTACATGGAGCTGAAGGAGCGCCTGAGCGAGCAGGGCAGCACGTTCACCTCGGAGACCGACGCAGAGGTGATCGCGCACCTGATCGCGGATCTGTACGACGGCGACCTCGCGGACGCGGTGCGCGCGGCTTACGCGCAGCTGGAGGGCCACTACGCGTTCGTGGCGATGAGCGCGGAGGAGCCGCAGGTGCTGGTGGGCGCGCGCAGGGAGTGCCCGCTGATCGTGGGCCGCGGCGACGGGGAGCAGTTCATCGCCTCGGCGGTGCCGGGCTTCCTGAAGGAGACCCGGCGCGTGCAGTACCTGGAAAACGGCGAGATCGCGGTGATGACGCCGCAAGGCGTGACCATCACGACCGCCACGGGCGAGCCGGTGGAGCGCGCGGAGCACACGGTCGACTGGGACGAGGAGACCGCGGAGAAGGGCGGCTTTGAGACGTTCATGCTGAAGGAGATCCACGAACAGGCGGACGCGGTGGCGGACGCCGTGTCGGACCGCACCGCTCGCGGCGACGGCGTGGACCTGGCGGAGGAGGGCGCGCTCGACGAGGCTCTCCTGCATGACGTGAAGCGGATCGTGATCGTGGCGTGCGGCACCTCCTACCACGCGGGCATGATCGGCCGCTACGCGATCGAAGAGTGGGCGCGCGTGCCAGTGGAGATGGACGTGGCGTCGGAGTATCGCTACCGCAACCCGATCGTGGGGCCGGGCGATTTGGTGATCGGGATGACGCAGTCGGGCGAGACGGCGGACACACTCGCGGCGATGCGCCTGGCGCGCGAGCGCGGCGCAAGAGTGTTAGCGGTGACGAACGTGATGGGCTCGCAGGCGACGCGCGACTGCGACGGCGTGCTGTTCACGCGCGCGGGCCTCGAGATCGGCGTGGCGGCGACGAAGACGTTCCTGTGCCAAGTGGCGGTGATGTACCTGCTGGGCCTGCGCCTGGCGGAGCTGCGCGGCACGCTCGCGCCGGAACGGTTGACGGAGCTGGTGGGCGAGGTCAAGCGCCTGCCGCACCGCATCGAGCAGGTGCTCGCGGGGGTGGAGGCGCAGGTGACGCCGGTGGCGGAGCGTTACTGGCGCAGCGATTTCTTTCTTTATATAGGCCGCCACATCGGCCTGCCCGCCGCACTGGAGGGCGCGTTGAAGCTGAAGGAGATCTCCTACATCGCAACCGACGCATACGCGGCGGGCGAGATGAAGCACGGCCCGATCGCGCTGCTGGACGACTCCACGCCGGTGGTGTGCGTGGCGACGGACTCGCCGGTGCTGGAGAAGGTGGCGTCGAACATGCAGGAGGTGCGCGCGCGCGGCGCGCAGGTGATCGCGGTGGCGAGCGAGGGCGATGAGCGTGTGGCGCAGCAGGCGGACGCGGTGCTGACGGTGCCGGCGATCGACTGGATGCTGCAGCCGATGCTCGCGGTGATCCCGCTGCAGGTGCTCGCGTACGACATCGCGCGCCGCCGTGGGCTGAACGTCGACCAGCCGCGAAATCTCGCCAAGACGGTCACCGTCGAGTAGTCGGAACTCTCTCTTTCGGGGACGCTGGAGACACGGCGTGTGATCGACGGAGCGACCATTTAGCATCGCTGCCGGTGATCGCACTGCCCTCCTGGCTGACGCCGCTGCTCCGCCGCCGAGTCGATGCGCGCGGTGGACCGCTGGGCGATCGAGGAGCGCGGCGTGGCGGGCGTCGATCTGATGGAGCGCGCGGGCGCGGCGGTGGCGCGCGCGGTCGAACGGATCGCGCCGGATGGGCCGGTGACGGTCGTGTGCGGCAAGGGCAACAACGGCGGCGACGGGCTCGTGGTGGCGCGCCTGCTGCGCGACGCGGGGCGCACTGTGACGGTGCTGTGCGGGACTGCGGACGGCGATGCCGTTCCCTCGATCGGTCGTTCGGTTGTGGTCGTAGATGCACTGCTTGGCACGGGCTTCGAGGGCGAGCCGTGCGGCGCCGTGGCAGATGCGATCGTCGCGATCAACGCCGCGGACTCGCGCGTGGTGAGCGTGGACGTGCCGAGCGGCGTGGACGCCTCCACGGGTGTGGTGGCGGGTGCGGCGGTGCGGGCCGACGTCACGGTGACCTTCCACGCGGCCAAGCCCGGACTGTGGATCCGGCCGGGCAAGGCGCACGCGGGCGCGGTGGAGACGGTCGAGATCGGCATCCCGCGCGGTGCGCCGGAAGCGACCGCGATTGGGCTGATCGACGCGGCGGTGCTCGAGGAGCTGCCGCGCAGGGGGCCGTCGTCGACGAAGTTCACCTCGGGGCACGTGCTCGTGGCGGGCGGCTCTCGCGGACTGACGGGCGCGCCGACGATGACGGCCCGCGCGGCGATGCGCGCGGGCGCGGGCTACGTGACGGCGTGCGTGCCCTCCTCGCTGCAGGCGATCCTCGCGTCGAGCGGCACGCCGGAGCTGATGACGGTGGGGCTGGCGGACGAGGACGGCGCGCTGACCGCGGAGGGCGTGCAGCAGGTGCTGCGAGCGAGCGAGCGCGGCGGGGCGCTGGCGCTCGGCCCGGGCCTGGGGCGCAGCGACGGCGCGGTGGCGTTCGCGCGCGCGCTGGCGCGCGACGCGAAGAGCGCGCTGGTGCTGGACGCGGACGGGCTGAATGCGCACGCGGGCAGGCTCGAGGATCTCGCGGGCAGGCGCGCGCCGACGGTGCTGACGCCGCACGCGGGGGAGATGGCGAGACTGCTGGAGCTGGACGGCGGCGGCGAGGAGGTGGAACGCGATCGCGCTGCGCCACGCGCGCGTCGCGGCGGAGCGCTCGGCGGCGGTGGTGGTGCTGAAGGGCGACGACACGCTCGTGGCGGCGCCCGACGGGCGAGTCGCGGTGAGCCGCGGCGCGAGCCCGGCGCTCGCGACGGCCGGCACGGGGGACGTGCTGACGGGAGTGATCGCGGCGCTGCTCGCACAGGGCATGGACGCGTTCGCGGCGGCGGCGGCGGGCGTGTGGCTGCACGCGCGCGCCGGCAGGGAGGCCGCGCGCAAAGTCGAACTAGCCGAGGGGGTGATGGCGAGCGACGTGATAGACGCGATTGCGTCGGCACGTGCCGTCGGACAGCGGCAGTGGCGAGAGGAGCGGGGCACAGATGGATGAGTCGAGCGGGGCTGGGGAGACCCAAGACACGCAGCTGGCCGCGCTGCGGGCGCAGGCGCGGGTGAACGTGGCGGCGATCGCGCGAAACTGCGCGCGTCTGCGCACGGAGCTGCGCCCGGACGCGGCGCTGTGCGCGGTGGTGAAGGCGGACGGCTACGGCCACGGCGCGGTGCAGAGCGCGCGCGCGGCGATCGCGGGCGGCGCGAGCTGGCTGGCGGTGGCGAGCCCGCACGAGGCGCGCGAGCTGCGCGAGGCGGGCCTGCGCGACGCGCGGCTGCTGGTGATGGGGCCGCTCACGCAGGTGGAGCTTGAGCAGGCGCTGGCGGCGGACGCCGACGTGGTGGTGTGGAACGAGGCCTACCTGGGGGCGGTGTCCTCGGCGGGCGGCGGGCGCGTGCACGTGAAGTTCGACTCCGGCATGGGGCGCCTCGGCACACGCGACCCGGTGGAGGCGCAGCGCGTGGCGGCCGCGGCGCGGGCGACGCCGGGGGTGGAGCTGGTGGGCGTGATGACGCACTTCGCCACCGCGGACGACCTCAGCGACGACGGGTTCTTCGCGGGACAGCTGGCGACGTTCACGGCATGGGCTCGCAGGCTGAAGGACGAGCAGCCGGAGCTGATCGTGCACGCGGCGAACAGCGCGGCGATGCTGCGCGAGCAGGACGCGCAGTTCGACATGGTGCGCTGCGGGATCGCGATCTACGGCATGGACCCGTTCGGCAGGACCCCGCGTCGCGGGCGCTGGAGCCGGCGCTCGAGCTGAGCTCGTATGTGGCGGAGGTGAAGCCGTGCAGGCGTGGGCGAGAGCGCCGGCTACGGACGCCAGTTCGTGGCTGAGCACGACACGTGTATCGGCGTGCTGCCGATCGGCTACGGCGACGGCTGGCGGCGCGGTCTGTCGAACAACGCGGACGTGCTCATCGGCGGGCATCGTCACCCGCTGGTGGGGACGGTGAGCATGGACAGCATCACGGTGGACCTGGGCGCGGAGGAGGGCGTTGGAGAGCTGCGCGGCGAGCGCGCGATCCTGATCGGGATCCAGGGCAACGAGCGCATCACCGCCGAGGAGGTGGCGCGCCGGTTGGACACGATCAACTACGAGGTGACGTGCGCGCTGACGCCGCGCGTGCCGCGGATCTACCACCGCGACGGCGTGCCGCTCGACGGCGTCGCGGCTGCGTGAGCGCCGCTGCGAGCGCAGCCGCGCACGATGAGCTCCGGTCTCGAGGCCGCCCGCACGGCGCTCGCCGGCACGCCGGCGTGGCTGGTGGGCGGCGCCGTCCGCGACGAGCTGCTGGGCAGGAGACGGCCGACGTGGACGTGGTCGTCGAGGGCGACCCCGCGCGGGCGGCGCGCGCCGTGGCGCAGGCGGGCGGGCGCGCGGCGTGCTTCGCGCTGTCGGAGGAGTTCGGCTCCTGGCGCGTGGTGGCGCGCGACCGCTCGTGGCAGGTGGACGTGGAGCCGTTGCGCGGCGGGTCGCATCGAGGCGGACCTGGAGCTGCGCGACTTCACCGTCAACGCGATCGCGCGAGCCGAGCTGGACGGCGGGGAGCCGATCGACCCGCTGGGCGGCATCGAGGACCTGCGCGCGCGGCGGCTGCGGATGGCGGGGCCGGGCGCGTTCGCGGACGATCCGCTGCGCGTGCTGCGCCTGGTGCGCGTGGCGGTCGAGCTGGGGATGGAGCCGGACGAGCAGGCGCTGGCGGGAGCGCGCGCACAGGCGCACGGCCTGAGCGGAGTGTCGGGGGAGCGCGTGTTCGTGGAGCTGCGCCGGATCATCGCCACGCCGCGCGCGTGCGAGGGCGTCGAGACGATGCGCGCGATCGGCGCGACGGCGGCGGTCATGCCGGAGCTGGACGCGCTGCGCGGCGTCGAGCAGAACCGCTTCCATCACCTGGACGTGTATGGACACACGCTGGCGGTGCTCGCAGGGCGCGGTCGAGCTGACGTCGGGTTTGGCGCCTGAGGAGCTGGACATAGCCATCGGCGAGCACGCCGACCGCGTCGCGACATTCCTGTCGCGAGCCGCTCGCGGACGAGATGACGCGCGGGGAAGCGCTGCGCTGGGGCGCGCTGCTGCACGACGCGGCCAAGCCGCTGACACGCGCGGTGCGCCCGCTGGACGGCCGCGTGACGTTCATGGGCCACGACGAGCGCGGCGCGCGAGCTCGCGCGCGACGTGCTGGGCAGGCTGCGAGCGAGCGAGCGGCTGCGTGCGCACGTGGCGGCGCTCGTGCGCCACCACCTGAGGCGCGGCTTCCTCGTGCACGAGCCTCAGCCGCTGTCGCGGCGCACGGTGTTCGCATACATGCGCGCCTGCGCGCCGGTGGAGGTGGACGTGACGCTGCTGTCGGTCGCCGATCGCGCTCGCGACGCGCGGAGAGCGCGGCGGAGAAGGCGATCGAGAGCACACCTGCGCGTGGCGGGCCGGCTGCTCGCCGACGCGCTGGCCTGGCAGGCGGACGGCCCGCCGCGGCCGCTGCTGCGCGGCGACGAGCTGGCGGCGGAGCTCGGCATCGCCGCGGGGCCGCTCGTCGGGGATCTGCTGGAGCGCCTGGCGGAGGCGCAGTACGCGGGGGAGATCGCCACGCGCGAGGCGGCGGTGACGCTCGCGCGCAAGCTCGCCAAACGGGTGTAGAGGGTCGATGCGCGCCCCGATGCGTTCAACCATCTAGGCTTGCAGGCGATGAGCGACCCTGACTGCATCTTCTGCAAGATCCTCGCCGGCGAGCTGCCGGCGCAGATCGTCGACGAAGACGAGCGCACGATCGCGTTCATGGACATCGCCCCCGCCACGCGCGGGCACGCGCTCGTGATCCCGCGCGCGCACGCGAGCGATCTGCTGAGCGTCGATGCGGAGGATCTGCAGGCCGTGGCGCTCGCCGCGCAGCGGCTCGCGGGTCGCATGAAGGAGCGACTCGGGGCCGACGGGGTCAACCTGCTGAACGCGTGCGGCGCGAGCGCGTGGCAGACGGTGTTCCACTTCCACGTGCACGTGATCCCGCGCTACGACGGCGATCCGCTGCGGCTGCCGTGGGTTCCGTCGGCGGGCGACGCGCAGGAGATCGCGGCCGCGGCGCAGGAACTCGGCGGCCGGTAGCGAAATTATGCAACCGCTACATCGGGCACCGGGGCGTGTTGAATGGCACATATGAGACGCATACACCCAGCCATCCTCGCGATCGTCGCGATCGCGCTCATCCTCCCGGCCGCCGCGCCGGCGACGCTCGAGCGAAGTGGGCGTGATCGGCGCCACGACGCCGGTGACCGCGCCCAGCTGTCCCGCGACCCCGTGCCTGGCGGTGAGCCGCACGACGGGCTTTCAGGTCAAGGTGGGCTCCGCACGCAACATCCTCAGCTCTCCCCGCACGGGCACGATCGTCGCGTGGACGATCACGCTGGGCAAGCCGAACGCGACGCAGATCAAGTTCTTCAACACGAACGAGGGCGGTCCCTCCGAAGCGGGCATCGCGATCGTGCGCGCGGTGCGCAAACCGAACCTGACGTACAAGCTGATCGCGCAGAGCCCGATGGTCAAACTGGAACCGTACTTCGGCAAGACGGCGCAGTTCGCGCTCGAAAGGACGCTGCCGATCAGGAAGGGCGACGTGGTCGCCCTGACCGTGCCCCTCGTGGGCGCCCGCGCTGGCGCTGGGCTTCGGCAACGACACGTCATGGCGCGCGAGCCGGCCGAAGAGCGGTTGCACGAGCACGAGCTCGCAGACCACGCAGACGACGATCGGCGCCTCTACGCAGTACTACTGCCTCTACCAGACCGCGCGCCTCACATACAGCGCAACGCTCGTCTCTACTCCGTAGAGCGGCCGCCTTACCGCCACAGCTGTTTATTTAGGCGCGCTGGCCCCGCCGGTGGGGCTGCCTTCGGCTTCCGATTCTTTTTTGGCTTCTTCTTTGGGCGCGGCTTTGGCTTCTTTTTCGCCCGCGGAGGAGCCGCCGGAGGAGCCGGTTTCGCTCGTGCCGCCGGAGGAGGACGATTCGCCGCTGGAGCTTTCGCCTTCGGAGGATTCTGCGGAGGAGCTTTCGCCGGTGGAGGAGTTGGAAGACGTTTTGGTCGTGGTGGACGACGTGGCGGTCGTTTGCACGGCGGCCTTTTCGGCGCTGGTGTCCGTGGGCGGGGTGATTTCGGGCGTGCTCTTGGGCACCGCGTCGGACACGCTGCTGGAGCCGCACGCTCCGAGTGACACGCACGCGAGCAGTGCCACGCACGCGCTCAGCGCAACGCGAGGGGCTCTCACAGCGGGCCCATGCGCCTTTGGCAGGTGGGGCACTCGTTGAGGTCGCGCTGCGCCATCTGGTCGCACCAAGGGCAGAAGCGGAGGTTCTCGACGGCCCACGGCAGGCGCGAGGGGGAGGGGGCGAGCGGCAGCACCTTGCCGACCACCTCGAGCTTCTGTCCGCTGTCGCGGTCGAGGTAGATCTCGCCGGGCGTGGCGGTGGAGAGGATCTCGCGTCCGGTGGCGGGGTTGCGCAGGCGGTAGCGCTGTTGTGTGCTCATGGCGGGCACTTTACCTGAGCGGGATTGGGCGCGGTTGCGCGCTCGCGGCCCTCGTGCGACGCTCGCTGGGCGGCCGTCGAAGCAGCCGCCCGTTCGGATAGTGTTCCGCCCGCTAATGACCATCTTCCACACGCACGACACCCCGAACGCCGCGCCCGGCCCCGCACCCGGCGCGGGCCTACGCGACCTGGCGCTGCGCGCCGGTTCGGGAGGGCTGCTGGTGGCGCTCGCGCTGGCGGCGGGCGGCTGCTCGGTGAAGGGCGCGGACAACGCGAACCTGATCGCGGGCAAGCAGGCGTTCGTCGCCAAATGCGGCTCCTGCCACACGCTCGCGCGCGCCAGCACGAAGGGCGTCGTTGGGCCGAACCTCGACGAAGCGTTCCGCTCGAGCATCGCGGAAGGCCTCGAGCGCAACGCCGTGCGCGGCGTGGTGGAAGGCCAGGTGCGCAACCCCGACCGCGAGGGCGTGATGCCGAAAGACATCACCAGCGGCGCGACGCTGCGCAACATCGCCGCGTATGTGGCCGACGCGGTGGACCGCTCGGGCAAGGACAAGGGTCTGCTCGCGACCGCGGTCGAAACCCCGGGGTCGGGTAAGCCGGCGGTGGAGAAGGCGGGCAAGCTGCAGATCGACGCCAGCCCCTCCGGTCAGCTCGCCTACACCTCCAACAAGGCCGAAGCGAAACCCGGTCCCGTCACGATCTCGATGGGCAACACCTCCGGCGTGTCGCACAACATCGCCATCGAAGCGGGCGCCGGTGGCGCCAGCGGAAGCGGCCCGGTGCTGGGCAAGAGCCCGTACACGACGAAGACCACGGCGACGGTCTCCGTGACCCTGAAACCAGGGACCTACACGTTCTTCTGCCAGGCACCCGGTCACAGGGTGGCTGGGATGTACGGGACGCTCACCGTCAAATAGGGCGCTCCGCTGTCGCGATAACGCTCGCGACTGACGCGGGCGAGCGTTATCGCGACAGCTCCGCTTGGCCGAGGAGGTCAGGACTTGGCGGGGTGCTTGACGCGGTGCGAGGGAGGATCCGCGGCCTGGATGCGAGGATTGTCCGATGGACGCTGATGACGAGCGACTGCGTGCCGGCCGTCTGGCGGCGCAGCGGCTGACGCCTGCGACGGCGTGCGAGAGCGCCGAGGAGGCGGCGTTGGCTGTGATCGGCGTCCAGGCTCAGGATCTGCGTGCCGCGGCTCTTGCGCTGCGCTCGCGCGTGCCCGGGCTCACTCGGAGCGCCGTCGACGCTGCGCCGCTCCTGCGCACGTGGACTGCCCGCGGCACCGTGCACCTGATCGCGGCATCTGATCGTCCCTGGCTGCACGCGCTGTTCGCCGAGCGAAATGCCCGCGTGTTCGGCGCGCGCTTCGTGCGCTTCGGCATCGTGGAGGAGGTGAACGCCATGCGCGGGGACGTCGTCGAGCTCTGCGGCGAGCGCCCCCGCGACCGGCCGTCGCTGCTGCGCGCGCTCATCGAACGCGACCACCCGTCGCTCGAGCAGGGTCCGATCAACACATTCGTTCCCTGGCTCTCGACGCAGGGGCTCATCGTCACCGACACCGCCGGCCTGCTGCACGCGGCCGATCCGCTCCCGGCGGTCGACCCCGACGAGGCGCTCGCAACCCTTGGCGCCCGCTACCGCGCAGGCTACGGCCCCTGTGACGCAACCGACCTCGCGAAGTGGTCCTCGCTGCCCATCACACAGGCGCGCCGGGCGCTCGAAGCCGCCGGCCCACCGAGCGACGTCGAGGAGTCGCCCACCGATGACATACCCGCCTGTCTGCTGCTCGCCGCCTTCGACACGCTCATGCTCGGCTATCGCACTCGCGAGCCGTTCGTGGCCGCCGAGCACGACCATCACATCCTGAGGGGCGGCGGGATGCTGAAACCCGTCGTGCTCGACCGCGGAGCGGCGACGGGTACTTGGTCCATCAAGAAGGGCCGCCCCGAGCCGACATGGTTCGCGCGGCCCACGCCCGCTCCGGCGCTCGCCCACGAGATTGCGGACATCGAGCGCTTCCTTGCGTCGTAGCTGGGCTAGAAGACCGCGCGCGCGATCAGCACGACCGCGATGATCGCCACGAACACCGCGATCGCGTAGAGCAGCACGCGGAACGCCTCGTCCTCGGAGCGCAGCGGGTTCAGCATGGGGGCGCTACTGACGCTCGTGGATCAAGCGAGGCAAGGACGCAGTGAGCGAAATGTGCTTCGCACATGAGCGATCGAGGACGCAGCATCGCGCAGCGTCCACGTGCGTCAGAGGATGTAGACCGTGGTGTAGACGACGATCCACATGATGTCGACGAAGTGCCAGTAGATCCCGGGCACCTCGACGCCGCGGTGCTCCTCGGGGCTGTAGTGGCCTCGGAAGGCGCGGATCGTGACGAACAGCAGCAGCAGCAGGCCGATGAAGACGTGGGCGCCGTGCAGGCCGGTGAGCGAGTAGAAGATCGTCTGCTGCGCGGCGTCCTGGGGGGCGAAGCCGATGTTGGCGTACTCGTTGATCTGGATGAACAGGAACGTGCAGCCGAGCAGGAACGTCGTCAGCATGCCGGCCTTCAGGCCGAAGTGGTTGCCTTTCTTGATCGCCTGCTCGGCCCAGTGGATCGTGAAGGACGAGGAGATCAGGATCGCGGTGTTGATGCCCGCGACGCCCACCGGCAGCGTCGTGCCGTGGGCCGGCCACGGGTCGCCGTGGGCGACGCGGATGAAGAAGTACGCGGTGAAGAAGGCGCCGAAGACCATCACCTCGGAGATGATGAAAAGCAGCATCCCGAGCAGCGGCGGCTCGACGCGCGAGCTGCTTGTGCGCCGGCGGCGGTCCGTGGTGGTCGTGGCGCGTGGCCGTGGCGCGATGCTGGCGGCCTCCATCGTCCCTCGCTAAGCGGCCGGGGCCGCGGTCGGGTTGGCCTGTGGGTCGACGACGACGTGCTCGACGTGCGCGCGAGGTCGCGGCGCGGACGCGCTCGATCAGGTTGGAGCGCAGCCAGCCGGAGCGCTCGCCGGGCAGCGTCGAGATGACGACGTCGTCGACCCTGAACAGCTCCAGAGCGTTGATCGCCGCCGTGTAGGGGTCGGGGTCGCCGATCATGCCGGAGCTCGAGCAGGCCGTCGGCGCTGCAGGCGGTCGAGCATCGTCGCCAGGCGCGAGCGCGCCTCGGCGGGGGCGTGGCCGCTGCCGTCGAGCTGCGGGACGACGGCGATGAACAGGTGCTGCGCGCCGTCCGTCGCCTTGGCCTTGAGGTGCTCGATCAGCTCCTCGCCGCTGGAGGTCTTGTTGGCGAGCACGAGCGTGACCTTGAAGGGCAGGCCCTCGTGCTCGAGGTCGACGACGACGTGCTCGACCGGCAGTCCGGAGGCGTTCTGGATGCGCTCGATCAGGTCGCGCCGCAGCCAGCCCGAGCTGCGTGGCGGGGTGGGTGGAGATGATGATCTCGTCGGGGCGCCGCTCGGCGACGGCGTCCATCGTCGCGAGGAACGGGTCGGGGTCGCCGACTTCGCCGCTCGCCTCGATGCCCTCGGCGGCGACCGCGGACGAGCGCGAGGTCGACGCGCACCTGGGCGGATTCGCGCACGGCCTCGTCGTAGATCACGAGGCCCGCTGACGGCTTGCTCTGGGGCACGACGAGGCGAAAGCGGACGGGCTCGCCGGCGGCGCGCGCTCGCGCACGGCCTCGAGCAGCTTGGCGCCGCCGAGCGTGCGGTTGGCGACGACGAGGACTTCCCTCATCGCTCGATGCTCCTCGTCATTCGCTGGGGGCGTGTCAGCGACGGGCGCCCGCCGCGGCGGCTGCCGGGGCGGGCGCGAAGATGCCGTGGACCGCGCCGGGCACGCCGTACTCGTAGGGGCCGCCGACGACGGTCGGGACGCGGTCGAAGTTGAAGATCGGCGGCGGCGAGGAGACCTGCCACTCGAGCGTCATCGCGCGCCACGGGTTGGCGACCGCGCGCGGGCCGCCGCGCCAGCTCGTGACGATGTTGTAGACGAAGATCAGCATGCTCAGGCCGAGCGCGAAGCTCGCGATCGAGATGAACAGGTTCAGGTCGGCGAACTGCGAGGCGTACGTCGCGACGCGGCGCGGCATGCCCTGCAGGCCGAGGATGTGCATCGGGCGCGAACGTGAGGTTCATGAACACGAACGTCGTCCAGAAGTGCCACTTGCCGAGGCGCTCGTCGTACATGCGCCCGGTCATCTTCGGGAACCAGTAGTAGACGCCCGCGAAGATCGTCATCAGCGAGCCGCCGAACAGCACGTAGTGGATGTGGGCGACGATGAAGTACGTCGCGCTGACGTGGATGTCGAACGGCACCATCGCGAGCATCACGCCGCTGATCCCGCCGAGCGTGAACGTCGTGAGGAAGCCGAGCGCGAACAGCATCGGCGTGTCGAGGTGCAGCACGCCGCGCCACAGCGTCGCCAGCCACGAGAAGATCTTGATGCCCGTCGGCACGGCGATGATCGCGGTCGTGATCGCCATCGGGATGCGGATCCAGCCGGCCATGCCCGAGGTGAACATGTGGTGCGCCCACACGGTGAAGCCGAGGCCGACGATCGCCAGCAGCGAGAAGGCCATCATGCGGTAGCCGAAGATCGGCTTGCGCGACTTCACGGCGATGATCTCGCTGATGATCCCGAAGCCGGGCAGCATCATGATGTAGACCGCCGGGTGCGAGTAGAACCAGAAGACGTGCTGGTACATCAGCACGTCGCCGCCCTGCGCGGCGTTGAAGAAGTTGAAGCCGAGCGCGCGGTCGAGCAGCACGAAGAACTGCGACGCGGCGATGAACGGCGTGGCGATCACGACGAGCAGCGAGGTCGCGAAGTTGGCCCACACGAGCAGCGGCATGCGGAAGAAGCTCATGCCCGGCGCGCGCATCGTGATGATCGTCACGAGGAAGTTGAGCGCGGTCATGATCGAGGAGGCGCCCGCGAACTGCACGCCGATCGAGAAGAACGTCTGGCCCGATCGGCGCGTTGACCGACAGCGGCGCGTAGGCGGTCCAGCCGTCGGCGAACGCGCCGCCGGGCGCGAAGAAGCTCGCAGCATCATCACGCCGGCGACCGGCAGCAGCCAGAAGGAGAGCGCGTTCAGGCGCGGGAAGGCCATGTCGGGCGCGCCGATCATCAGCGGGATGACGAAGTTGCCGAAGCCCGCGAACACGGGGACCATGAACAGGAAGATCAGCAGCGTCGCGTGGACCGAGAACAGCCCGTTGAACGTGTTGCCGTCGACGAAGTGCGAGCCCGGCTGGGCGAGCTGGGCGCGCATCAGCATCGCGATCAGGCCGCCGACGAGCAGGAAGAAGAACGAGTTGACGATGTACTGGACCCCGATCACCTTGTGGTCGGTGTTGATGCGGAAGTAGTCCTTCCAGCGTGTAGGCGCCGTGGCCGGAGTGGTCCTCGGGGCGCGTCGGGCGCCCGGCCGCCCAGTAGAACCAGTAGTCGAAGCCGCCGATGCCGATCAGGAACGCGAGCGGGCACGGCGATCAGCGAGACCGTGAGGATCGCTTCGCCGGAGAGGTAGTGGTGGAACGTCGCGTGGCCGGTCGCCATGCGCACGACCCAGGTGATGCCGGTCGCGAGCGCCACGCCGACGACCATCATGGCGGCGGCGCGGTAGAAGCCGGGGGCGCGAAGCTTGGCGGCCATCAGCGTGTCGCCTCGCGAGTCGGTCATCGGATCGCTCCACATTATCCCGTAGCTCCGCCGCTGGTGGAGCCGGCGCCGCGTCGTGCTCGAGCTGGCGCTCAGCTGGCTGTCGATCCAGGCGTGGAACTTGGCCGGCGTGACGACGTGGACGGTCGAGCGCATCAGCGAGTGCCCGAGGCCGCAGAGCAGGTTGCAGACGATCGGATAGCTGCCCAGCCGGTCGGGCGTCGCGCGCCAGTGGGTGGTGATCCCCGGCACGACGTCCTCCTGGATGCGGAAGGCGGGGATCCAGAAGGCGTGGATCACGTCCTTGGACTGTGCATGTCGAAGTGCACCGACTCGCCCTCGGGCAGGTACAGCTGGTCGCTGTTGAGCGGCGCTTGCCGCCGGTGACGGAGGGCGGGTACTGGTAGGTCCACGCGAACTGCTGGCCGGTCACGCCGATCTTGATCTCCTGCGCGGGCTTCTTCTCGTTGTCGTGCAGGACCACGAACGAGTAGCCGACGAGGCCCGAGCAGCAGCACGGTCGGGATCGCCGTCCAGAAGACCTCGAGGCGGGTGTTGCCGTGGATCGGCGGGCCGTCCTTGAGCTCCTCGCCGGGCTTCATGCGGAACTGCCAGACGCGAGTAGCAGCACGACGCGTCACGACGAGCACGAAGATCGGGATCGAGGCGATCATCAGCACGTGGTAGAGCAGGTCGGTGTTCTTGCGCCTGCGTGGAGGCCTGCGCGGGGAACCAGTGGATCGCGTAGCTCAGCGCGATGCCGATCGCGGTGGCGATCAGAGCCGCGACGACGGCGATCGTCATCGAGCGCTGCCTGTTCACGAGCGCGCGCTCCGCGCGGGCGAGTGGAAGTGGTGTCTGCGGCGGTCCTCTCCATCGGGAGCGTGATCCTAATGCCTCCGTCCCCGGACCGCTCGGACCTTGACGACAGACGCCCGCCAGCGACTACATTGAGGCAATAGTTGCAAGTACCGCGAGGACGTGCTTGTACAGGCAGCTCGAGTGGGTATCACGGACGATCGCGCGGATCTGGAAGGCATCCGAGCAAGGCGCGGAGAGCGAGGCGATGCAGGTCAGCGAAGGCATGAGTCGGATGGTCCTCACGGTCGGGCCCGGGCCACACGCCTGCGCGCGGTTGCGCGCCTGATGTCCGAGCGCGCGGTCGGCGCGGCCGTCGTGATGGACCCCGACGGAGCACGGCCCGGGGATCATCACCGAGCGCGACATCCTCGTCGTCGATCGGGGCCGGGCAGGACCCCGACGCGCGAGCACGTCGCCGAGCACCTCACGCGCGACGTCGTCTACGCGGCGCCCGACTGGTCGCTGGAGGAGGCCGCCGCGGCGATGGTGCGCGGTGGCTTTCGCCATCTGATCGTCCTCGAGCGGGCGGAGACGGTCGGCATCCTCTCGGTCCGCGACGTCGTGCGCTGCTGGACCGAGGACGGCGCGATCTGTCCCGGTGCCTGCCAAGGCGGCCGTGGGGTGAGGGGTGGGCGCGCCTCCGCTTTGGGGAGCGGGCGCGCCAACGGCCACAGGCCGGGCGCGGATGAGGGCTCGCGCCGGCGCAGCATGACGCTGAGGGGCTTCTCAGCGGTCGCTGGGAGCGTCGAGCGGGAGCTCGTCGATTTCGCTGCGCGTGTCTTTGATCCAGCGCACGATGCAGCAGACCGTCAGCAGGCCGCCGACGATCGTGAGCTCGACGAACGTCGTGACGCCCACGAGCAGCAGCGTGATGCCGAGAGCGGTCAGCACCGGCAGGATCGAGGGGCCGGGGAGGTGGATCTCCTCGCCGACGGGCGGCACGTCCGGGTCGAGCGGGCTCATGAGACGTAGACCGCGGCGACGACGAACGTGATGCCGAACATGAACATGCAGATCGCCGTCACGATCAGGCCGGTGCGGATGTTCTTGCGCGCGAGGCGTCGGGTCATCATCGTGCGGCGCGATTCTATAGGTGGGCGTCGGCGACCATCGCGCAGAACAGCAGCGCGAGGTAGGCGAGCGAGAACAGGTAGAGGCGCAGCGCCGAGCGGCGGTCGGCGCGGCGGTACAGGCGCACGGCGCCGCCGATGAAGCCGACGCCGAGGACGAGCGAGGACGACGAGGTAGATGGCGCCGAAGCCGCCGGCGCAGAACGGCAGCTGCGTGACGGCGTAGAGCAGCACCGAGTAGAGCAGGATCTGCCGGCGCGTCTCGGCCTCGCCGCGCACGACCGGCAGCATCGGCACGCCGACCTTGCGGTACTCGCTCCTTCATCAGCAGCGACAGCGCCCAGAAGTGCGGCGGCGTCCAGAAGAAGACGATGAAGAACAGGATCACGGCGGTGCCGCTGATCGAGCCGGTCACGGCCGCCCAGCCGACCAGCGGCGGCACGGCGCCGGCGGCGCCGCCGATCACGATGTTCTGCGGCGTGCGGCGCTTCAGCCAGACCGTGTAGACGAACACGTAGCCGAGGAAGCCCGAGAAGGACAGCGCCGCGGCGAGCGGGTTGACCGTCAACGACAGCTCGAGCAGCGACAGCGCCGCGAGCGTGCAGCCGAACGTCAGCGCCGCGCGCGGCGAGATGCGCCCGGCGGGGATCGGCCGGTTGGCGGTGCGCGCCATCTGCGCGTCGATGTCGCGGTCGAACCAGTGGTTGACCGCGCCCGCGCCGCCCGCCGAGAGGTAGCCGCCGAGGCAGGTCAGCGCGACCAGCAGCGGCGAGGGGTCGCCGGCGACGTACATCGTCGTGATCGTCGTCAGCAGCAGCAGCGACTGGACCTTCGGCTTGGTCAGCTCGACGTAGTCGCTCAGCAGCTGGCGCGTGCGGGGCGCGAGGCCGAGCGTGGGCGCCTCGAGCGCGGTGCGGCGCCGCGCGGTGGGCGGCGCAGCGCTCATCTAGCACGCCCGACCTGCGTGGCCCCCGTCGGGCACCGTGGCCGCGCCGGTCGGCGCGCGCGCCGGCTGCCGCGCGCTCGATCTCGCGGCGGATGTCCTTCATCGGCTCGGCCGAGCGCACGCGCGGGACCACGTCGAAGTTGTTGACCGGCGGCGGCGAGGCGGTGAACCACTCGAGCGTGTTCGCCTTCCACGGGTCCGGCCCGGCGACGACGCCCACCTTGAGGCTGCGCGCGACGTTGACGATCGTCGACGAGCACGCCGAGCGCGAGGATGAACGAGCCGACCGTGGAGATCAGGTTGTAGAGCGCGAGGTGGCCGACGTTGTCGTACTCGTAGACGCGCCGCGGCATGCCGTCGAGGCCGATCACGTGCTGGATCAGGAACGTCACGAGGAAGCCGACGAACATCAGCGCAGAAGCTGAGCCTTGCCGAGGCCCTCGCTGAGCATCCGCCCGGTGATCTTCGGGAACCAGTAGTAGATCGCCGCGAAGATCGTGAACACCGCGCCGCCCATCAGCACGAAGTGCAGGTGGGCGACGACGAAGTACGTTTCGTTGACCTGCCAGTCGATCGGGAAGATCGCGAGGAAGATGCCCGAGATGCCGCCGATCAGGAAGATCGCGATGACGCCCGCGCAGAACAGCAGCGGCGTCTTGAATTCGATCGTGCCGCGCCACAGCGTGGCGATCCAGTTGAGGATCTTCACGCCCGTCGGCACCGCGATCAAGAACGAGCTGAGCATCACGAACACGAGGATCGCCTCGGGGATCGGCGCCGTGAACATGTGGTGCGCCCAGGTGAGGAAGCCGAGGAAGGCGATCGCCACCGTCGAGGCGGCGATCGCCTTGTAGCCGAAGATCGGCTTGCGCGCGAACACGGGCAGGATCTCGGAGATGATCCCGAAGCCGGGCAGCACCATGATGTAGACCTCGGGGTGGCCGAAGAACCAGAACAGGTGCTGCCACAGCAGCGCCGAGCCGCCCTTGGTGGGGTCGAAGAAGTGGGTGCCGAAGTGGCGGTCGGTCAGCAGCATCGTGACGGCCGCCGCGATCACCGGCAGCGCGAAGATCAGCAGCACCGAGTAGGTGAGGATCGTCCACACGAACAGCGGCAGGCGCCCCCAGCTCATGCCGCGCGCGCGCATGTTGGCGATCGTCGCGTAGAAGTTGATCGCGCCGAGGATCGAGGAGAGGCCGGTCAGGTGGACCAGGTAGATCCAGGCGTCCTGCGCCGCCGCTGGGCGAGTAGGTGGAGTTGGCGAGCGGCACGAAGCTCGTCCAGCCGGCTTCCGGCGGGTTCCAGAAGATCGACGCGTAGAAGACGATGCCCGCCGGCCAGCAGCAGCCAGTAGGAGAGCGCGTTCAGGCGCGGGAAGGCCATGTCGCGCGCGCCGATCATCAGCGGCACGAAGTAGTTGGCCAGGCCGGCCATCATCGGCACGACGAACAGGAAGACCATCGTCGTGCCGTGCATCGTGAACAGCTGGTTGTAGACCTCGGGGCGTGACCAGCGTGTTGTTCGGCGCGCCGAGCTGCAGGCGCATCATCAGCGCCTCGACGCCGCCGAGGCAGAAGAACACGAACGTCGTGACCATGTACATGATCCCGATCCGCTTGTGATCGGTCGTCGTGATCCAGCTCGTCCAGCCGCGCGGCTCGCGCTCGACGCGGTGGGCGCTCACCTGGGGGATCGGGGCTACGTAGGTGGCCATCTGGTGCGCTGGTCTCCTCGACGTCGCTCAGGGGTTTTCGACCTGTCCGGCGCCGGTCTGGGCGCTCAGTTTGGCGCGCGCGACCTTGGCTGCGGCGTTGGCTTCGGCGATCAGCTGCTTCTGGTTGGCCAGCCACGCGTCGAACTGCGGCCGGCGGGACCGCCCTGACCGTCGGCGATCATGCGCGCGTGGCCGCGGCCGCAGAGGAACGCGCACTGGCCGCGTGTAGACGCCGGGCTTGGCGATCTTGAACCAGGTGTAGTTGTGGTAGCCGGGGACGGCCTGGAACTTGCCGCCGAGTTCGGGGATCCACCAGGAGTGCACGACGTCCGCGGAGACGATGTCGAGGCGTGACCGTCGTGTTCGTCGGGACGACCATTTCCTCGTAGGAGTAGGGCGCGCCGAGGCCGTCCGGTTCGGTCGGCGCCCGGGGTAGACGAACTGCCAGAGGTACTGGCGGCCGATGACGCTGATGTTCGAGCGCTTTGCCGTTCGGCGGCAGCTTGCGCTCGGTGCTGGCGTACAGCAGGCCGTTCTGCGCGGCCAGCTTGTCGCCCGTCGGCGCCGGAGTTGGGCGGGTTCTGGATCGAGGAGAGCTTGGCGAACGTGACCACCGCGAGCGCGACCAGGATCACCGCGGCGGCCGACCGTCCAGCCGATCTCCAGGCGCGTGTTGCCGCGGATCTGCGCGGCGACGGCGCCCTTGCGCGCGCGGAAGCTTGATCAGCGCGTAGAGCAGCGCCGCCCTCGACGGCGACGAAGATCACGAGCGCGATGTACGAGCGTGATCTTGTAGAGGCTGTCGATCTGGTTCGCGTTCGGCGAGCCGCCCGACTGCGGGGTGAAGAACGCGAGCGTTGAGGGGAGCAGATGGCCCAAGGCGGCGGGGATTCTATTCAGGCCTGGACGGGAGGCGCTTGATGACGTTTGCCACGAGCGCTCTAGCGCCCCGAGAAGCGGGCGGGCGCTTCTCGCATGAAGGCCATCGCGCCCTCGACGAAGTCGTCGCTGCCGGCCATCTCCTGCTGGATCTGCGCCTCGAGCTCGAGCTGCTCGTCCATGCGCGAGTAGAGCCAGTTGTTGAGCTGGCGCTTGGTGCCGGCGTAGGAGCGCGTGGGGCCGGCGGCGAGCCGCGCGGCGAGCTCGCGCGGTCTCCGCGCGCAGGCGCTCGTCGGCGACGACGCGGTTGATCAGGCCCCACTCGAGCGCCTTGGGCGCGGGCAGCCGCTCGCCGAGCATCGCACAGCTCGGTCGCCCGCGCCATGCCGACGCGCGTCGGCAGCGAACAGCGAGGAGCCGCCGTCGGGGACGAGGCCGATGTTCACGAACGCGAGCAGGAAGTAGGCGCTCTCGGCGGCGAGGATCAGGTCGCAGCACAGCGCCAGCGAGCAGCCGATGCCGACGGCGGGCCCGTTGACGGCGGCGACCACCGGCTTGGGCATCTCGCGGATCGCGCTGCATGATCGGGTGGTAGCGCTCGGTCAGCGTCTTGTAGACGTCGGGGCGCCCGTCGGGCGTGGTCTCGCCGCCGCTGACGTCCTTCAGGTCGGCGCCGGAGGAGAAGGCGCGCCCGGCGCCCGTGATCACGACGCCGCGCACCGCCTCGTCGGCCGCGGCGCTGTGCAGACGCCGCGAGCAGGTCGGCGCCGAACTGGGCGTTCCAGGCGTTCAGCGCCTGCGGGCCGGTTCAGCTCGATCGTCGCGGTGCCGTCGGCGACGCGCACGTTGACCGTCTCGAGCTCGATGCTCGACTCGCTCATGCGGCTCCTCTCGTCTCGCGTGGTCGCGATCGCGGCTCGCAGCGGCGCGGCCGGCGTCCGGCGCGCGTTGATCCTATGGTGTAGGGCATGAGACGACCCGTGATCGGCATCTGCACGGCGCTCGAGCGCGCGCGCTGGAGCGTCTGGGACCAGCAGGCGGCGCTGCTGCCGCTGAGCTACGTCGAGGCCGTGCAGCGCGCCGGCGGCGCTGGCGGTGCATGCTGCCGCCCGACGAGCAGCTCGCGGAGGAGCCCGAGCGAGGCGCTCGACCTGCTCGACGGCCTGATGCTCGCGGGCGGCGCGGACATCGACCCGGCCACCTACGGCGAGGACGCCGCACCCGCAGACGGTCGACACGGTGCCCGAGCGCGACGCGTTCGAAATCGCGCTCGCGCGCGCCGCGATCGAGCGCGACCTGCCGGTGCTCGGCATCTGCCGCGGGATGCAGCTGATCAACGTCGCCTGCGGCGGCACGCTGCTCCAGCACCTGCCCGAGCCGCTCGGCCACGAGGAGCACCGCCGCGTGCTCGGCTCCTTCGACGGCGCCGAGCACGACGTGCGTGCTGCACCGAGGGCTCGCTCGCCGCGCACGCCGCGGGCGAGCTGGACGCACGCGACGCAAGTCCCATCACCACCAGGGCGTCGACTGCCTCGGCGAGGGGCTGCGTCGTCAGCGGCGTCTCCACGCTCGACGAGCTTGCCCGAGGCGATCGAGCTGCCGGACCGGCGCTTCGTGCTCGGGGTGCAGTGGCACCCGGAGGCCGACGCGGAGAGCCGGTCATCGGCGCGCTCGTGCAGGCCGCCGGCGCGCGTCGCGCGCACCGGCGGCGCGCCAGTAGACTCCGGCGGCCGCGGCGCGCCGGTGGGCGCTGAGCGGTCGCTCATATACTCCCCGCCCTGTGCGGCTGTCGAAGGCGATCAGAGCAACCGCCTGGGGGATCGTCGCGGCGGGTGTCGCGGCGCCGCTGCTGCGCAAGCGCGTGACGCTGCCGCCGGTCGTGATGCAGACGGTCGCCTACGCCGCGCCGGTCGGCCTGTGCGTGGCGGTCGCCGCGCTCGCGCGCACGCGACGTGGCGACTGTGCGCGCTGCAGATGTGGGCCTACCTGGCCGCCTACAAGTCGCCGCACGACGACGCGGAGGCGCAGGCAGCCGCGCGTGCACGTTCGCTATCCGATCGTCGCCGACCGCGTGCTCGGCCTGGGCGAGCTGCCGACCGTGCGCCTGCAGCGCGCGCTCGCGCGCATCGGCGCCGGACGGGCCCGAGTGGCGGGCGCTCGACCGCGTGCTCGTGTGGGCGCACTGGAGCTGGTTCGTGGTGCCCGCACGGCACGGTCGCCTACATGCTCGTGCGCCATCCCGCAGCGCTTCCCGCGCGCGGCGGCGATGACCTACGCGGTCTTCGACATCGGCGCGATCGTCTACTGGCTCGCTCCCGACCGCGCCGCCCTGGTACGCGGCGGGCGCCGCCGAGGCGGACCGGCGGGCGGCAGCCGCCGACGGTGCGGCGGATGATGGTCGAGTACGGCGAGCACTTCTGGAGAGACGGCTGGGGCTCGCTCTACAGTGTGTTCGGAGGCAACCCTCTCGCCGCGATGCCCTCTCTGCACTTCGCCACATCCGTGATGGCCGCGCTCCTGCTCGCCGAGGTGGGGCCGGTCGCCGGGCGCGCTCGGCTTCGGCTACGCGGCGACGCTCGGGTTCGCGCTCGTGTACCTCGGGGAGCACTACGTCGTGGACCTGCTCGCGGGGGCGGCGCTGACGGCGAGCGGTGCGGCGGCTCGGCGCCGCGCGCGGGTCCGGCGCTCGACGCGTATCGGGCAGGGCGGTGGCGGCGCTGGAGGCGATGCGCACACGAGGCGGCTTGAACGGGAGGAGGTGAGCGCGAGCGAGATGGCGTGGGGTGAGGCAGATGGGGGCGAGCGAGGACGGGCAGAGCCAGATCCCGGGCGATGCGCCGGACGCGGCCGAGGAGGAGATGCCGCGCGTGCTGCTCACGCGCCGCCAGATCGTCGCGTTCGGCGCTGTTCATCCTGTCGGCGGTCGGCGTTCCTGTACTTCGTGCTGCCGAAGCTCGCCGGGGTCGGGCACGACGGTGCACCGGATCGAGGGCGGCGACACGCTGGTGGATCGCCGTCGGCGTCGTGCTCGAGATGCTCTCGTTCGCCGGCTACGTGGTCGCTGTTCCGGTCCGTGTTCGTCCGACCGGCCGACGGGGCGGATCGGCTGGCGCGAGAGCTATGAGATCACGATGGCCGGGCTGGTCGCGACGCGCCTGTTCGCGGCGGCGGGCGCGGGCGGCGTCGCGCTGACCGCGTGGGCGCTGCGGCGCTCGGGGATGGAGCCGCGGCTGGTGGCGTGCCGGATGGTCGCCTTCATGGTGCTGCTGTACGTGGTCTACGCGGCGCTCGCTGCTGATCGACGGCATCGGGCTCGGCACGGGGCTGTTCCCGGGGGGCGGCTCGTTCGCGATCACGATCGTCCCGGCGATCGTCGCGGCGGTGCCTGTTCGGCGCGGCGGGCGCGATGGCGCTGCTGCCGGGCGACATCGAGCGGCGCCTGCAGCGGTGGGCGTCGGGCTCGGGCCGCGGCGGCTCGCTTCATGGCCCGCGCGGTCGACCGTGCCGGCGCTCGCCGCGAGCGGTGTGCGCACCGCGATCGGGCTCGTGCGCGAACGCGAGTCGGGCCTGCTCGGGCGCGGTCGCCTGGTGGGGCTTCGACATCGTCGGTGCTGTGGGCGATGTTCCACGCGTTCGGCGACGCCGCCGCCGTTCACGGTGATCTGGATGGCGTACTTCGTCGGCATGCTCGGCAACCTGCTGCCGCTGCCGGGCGGCCTCGGCGGCGTCGAGGGCGGCATGATCGGTGCGCTTCGCGGCGTTCGGCGTGGACCTCGACCTGGCGGTCGCTGGCGGTGCTCGTCCTACCGCGCCATCTCGTTCTGGCTGCCGACGCTCCCGGGCGCGGTCGCCTACTTCCAGCTGCGGCGCACGGTGGCGCGCTGGCGCGAGGAGCGAGCAGTCCCGGGCGCTGCGACGCGCGGCGACGGTGGCGCAGCCGGCGCGGTGATCTCTGCAGGGCTCGTCGAGTGATGCTACACTTTACAAAGTAAAGTGACCGTCGCGAGGCGAGGATCGGAGATGAGATGAGCGACGTCGAGAACGTGATCATCGTCGGCAGCGGCCCGGCCGGCTACACGGCCGCGCTGTACACCGCGCGCGCGAACCTGAACCCGCTGGTGATCGAGGGCTTCGCCTGGGGCGGGCTGCTCCAGCAGACGACCGACGTCGAGAACTACCCCGGCTTCCCCGAGGGCGTGATGGGCCCGGAGATGATGCAGAAGTTCCGCGACCAGGCCGAGCGCTTCGGCGCGCGGCTGCTGACCGACCAGGCCGATCGCGTCGAGCTCTCCAGCGAGCTGGGCGGCGTGCACAGCGTGTGGGTCGGCGACACCGAGCACCGCGCGCGCACGGTGGTGCTGGCGATGGGCGCGGAGCACAAGAAGCTCGGCGTGAGCGGCGAGGAGGAGCTCGTCGGGCCGCGGCGTCAGCTACTGCGCGACGTGCGACGCGGCCTTCTTCCGCGACGCGCCGACGATCATCGTCGGCGGCGGCGACTCGGCGATGGAGGAGGCGATCTTCCTGTCGAAGTTCGCCTCCAAGGTGATCGTCGTGCACCGCCGCGACGAGTTCCGCGCCTCGAAGATCATGCTCGAGCGGGCGCGCGCGCAGGAGAACATCGAGTTCCTGACGCCGTACCGGTGGAGGAGTTCGTGGCCGGCGAGAACGGCGCGCTCGGGCACGCGCGGCTGGTGAACACCGAGACCGGCGAGGAGCGCGAGGTTCCGGTGTCGGGCACGTTCATCGCCGTCGGCCACGAGCCGCAGTCGGCGCTCGTCAGCGGCCAGATCGACGTGGACGAGAACGGCTACGTGAAGACCGAGGGCCGCTCCACGCGCACGAACCGCCCCGGCGTGTTCGCGGCGGGCGACCTCGTCGACCACACCTACCGCCAGGCCATCACCGCCGCCGGCTCCGGCTGCCAGGCGGCGCTGGACGCCGAGTGGTACCTGCGCGACACGCCCGGCGTGCCGGTGCCGGCGGGTATGCCGAAGGGCGACCCGGCCGAAGCCCAGTGGGCGACGTCCGTGGCCGACTCAGCGGCGTAGCGACGCCGGGGGGGCGGCGAGCGAGGCGGGCACCGGCGGCCAGACACGGGACCGCGCCGTGAATCGAGCGGAGCGTCAGCGGCCGGCGCCGAGCCGCGGCGTCAGCGCGCCCTCGAGCTCGAGCAGGAACCGCTTGCGCTCGAGCCCGCCACCGTAGCCGCCGAGGTCGCCGCCGGTGCGCAGCACGCGGTGGCAGGGGATGACGATCGGGATCGGGTTGGAGCCGAGCGCGTTGCCGGCGGCGCGCGAGCCGCGCGGGCTGCCGGCCTCGGCGGCGACCTCGGCGTAGCTGAGCACGCCGCCGTAGGGGATCTCGGAGGTGACGGTGAGCACCTTGCGGCCGAACGGGCCGATCAGCGACCAGTCGAGCTCCAGCTCGAACTCGCGCCTGCGCCCGGCGAAGTACTCGTCGAGCTCGCGCCGCAGCGGCTCGAGGCGCACTGGGCGCCTCGACGATCCGCGGCGACAGGCGCTCGGCGAGCCGTTCGAGGACCGTGTCGACGCTCTCCTCGGGGAACGCCAGGCGCACGAGCCCCTGCTCGGTGCTGGCGGCAAGCAGCGTTGCCGAACGGTGAGTCCACCGGCGCGTAGGTCACGTCCGCGAGACCCTCCTCGACTGCCGCCGCTCGTCTCGCGCGCACGCGCATCGCGCGGCCTCGCTGCGGCTGCGTCGGCTCATGCCGGCACCGCCTTTCTCAGCTTGGCGAGACCCTCGTGCAGCGAGCGGCGCGCGGCGTCCTCCGAGCAGCCGATCGCGGCGGCGATCTCGCGGTGGGGGAGGTCGGCCATGAAGCGCAGCACGACCGCCGAGCGCTGGCGCTCCGGTAGCGCTCCGACGGCGTCCCACAGCTCTCCGTCGTGCTCGTGCGGCTCGGCCACGGCGGCGCGATCCTGCACCGCCGCGGGCTCGGCCACCGGCAGCGCCCGTCGCGCGCGACCGCGGTGCGCGTCGAGGGCCTTGCGGTGCGCGATCGTGAGCACCCACGCGCGCAGGTTCGAGTCGGCGCGCAGCCGTGAGTATGCGCGCAGCGCGGAGATGAACGTCTCCTGGAAGCAGTCGTCTGCCTCAGTGCGTCCCACCGACGACACCAGGAAGCGCCATACGACGTCGCGTTCGGTGTCGAGGAAGCGCTGGAAGGGGGGAAGCGAACCGCTCACGTCCGTCTAACGCCCCCGGCGGTCAAAACGTGAGATCGGCTCAGCTCTCGTACTCGAAGAATCCGGCGCCCTCGGCGCGGCCGAGGCGCCCAGCGGCGAGCAGCTTGCGCAGCGCGGGCGCGGGTCGATAGCGCTCCTCGCGGTACTCCTCGTACAGCGCCTCGCAGCACGGCGAGCACGTGCTCCAGGCCGATCGTGTCCGCCCACTCGAACGGGCCGTGGGGGTGGCTGAGGCCGAGCACCATCCCGAGGTCGATGTCGCGCGCCTCGCCGACGCCCTCGCCGAGCGCGAACGCCGCCTCGTTGACGACCTGGCAGACGATCCGTCCGAGCACGAGCCCGGGCGCGTCGCCGACCCACGCGACGTGCTTGCCGAGCGCGGCGAAGAACCGCTCCGCGCGCTCCGCGGCGACCGGCGAGGAGCTCTCGTTGCGCGTCAGCTCCACGAGCTTCGCTTCGCCGAGCGGCGGGAGCGCGTGGAAGCCCACGGCGCTGCCGCCCGGGTCGAGCGTGCCGAGCGAGCCGCCCGCGCACAGCAGCAGCCGGGCGCCGCCGGGCTTGGTGGGGTGAGCGCCGCGTCGGTCCGGGCGCCCGCCCGGCGCGAGCTCGCGTTTGGGCCGGGAGGCGGCGGGGTCGCACTCGATCGCGAGCGACGGCAGCGTGCCGCCGCTCGGCTCGTGCGGCCCGCGCACCTCGTACCCCGCGTGTGTGGCCGCGTCGCGCAGTTCCTCCGCGAGCACGCCCTCGCCGGAGATCACCACCACGCCCTCGGCGCGATCCCCGTCGCTTCCGTGGCCGCGCCGGGCTCGATCGGCTCGGGGTCCTGCGCGCGGTAGGAGGCGCCGCCGGTCTGCGGCCCGTCCGGGTAGGTGTAGTAGCCGCGGCCGCTCTTGCGCCCGTGCAGGCCCGCGGCGACGTAGCGCGCGGCGATCGGCGACGGGCGCCAGCGCGGCTCGCCGAAGCTCTGCTCGTAGAAGCTCTTGGAGATCTCGAAGCCCGTGTCCACGCCCACGAGGTCCATCAGCTCGAAGGGGCCCATGCGAAAGCCGCCGTGCATGCGGCAGACGCGGTCGATCGTCTCCACGTCCGCGATCCGCTCCTGCAGCAGCCGCAGCGCCTCCAGGCCGAACGGGCGGTTGCAGCGGTTCACGAGGAAGCCCGGTCCGTCGTGCGCGCGGATGACCGTCTTGCCCATCGCCTCGCCCGTCGCGTGCGCGATCTGCAGCGCCCGCTCGCCTGACTGCTCGCCGGCGACGACCTCCAGCAGGCGCATCACGGGCGCGGGGTTGAAGAAGTGCATTCCCACCACGCGCTCCGGGTGGCTCGCGGCGGCCGCGATCGCGGTCACGAGCAGCGAGGAGGTGTTGCTCGCCAGCACGCACTCCGCGCTCACGATCTCAGACAGGCGCGCGTACAGCTCGTGCTTCAGCTCGATCCGCTCGGGCACCGCCTCGATCACCAGCTCGCACGGCGCGAACTCGTCGAGCGAGCCCACGGTCTGCAGCCGCTCGGCGCTCGCCGTCGCCTCTTCGGCGCTGAGCTTCCCGCGCGCCGCTTCTTTCTCCAGTCCGTCGCGAGCCCGCGCGAGCCCCCGCTCGAGCGCCTTGGGAATTGGGTCGTGCAGCAGCGTCCGCGCCCCCGAGCGCGCCGCCAGTTGCGCGATGCCGGAGCCCATCGTTCCGGCCCCCAGCACGCCGATCACAGCCGCAGCGCGACCCGAGCTGCCGGCCGTGCCGGCCTCATAATCGTCGTTCGTGCGCTGCGGGTCCGACATCGACCGTTCTCAGGAGGGGACGAGCGCGTTCGACGCCCGTCATCGCGCGCCCGATGATCAGCTTCTGGATCTGGGAGGTGCCCTCGTACAGGGTGGTCACGCGCACGTCGCGGAAGTAGCGCTCGACGGGGTGGTCGTCCACGTAGCCCGCGCCGCCGTGCACCTGGATGGCCGTGTTCGCGCACTCCACCGACGCCTCCGTGGCGTGGAGCTTCGCGACGAGGTCTCCAGCGTGTTCGGGCGGCCCTGGTCCTTCAGCCAGCCCGCGCGCCACACGAGCATCCGCGAGGCGTCGGTCTTCAGCACCATGTCGGCGATCATCGCCTGCACGAGCTGGAAGCTCGCGATCGGCCTGCCGAACTGTTCGCGCTCCTTCGCGTACTTCACCGACTCCTCCACGCAGCCCTGGCAGATGCCCACGCAGCCGGCGGCGACCGAGTAGCGACCGGAGTCGAGCGATGACATCGCGACCTTGAAGCCGTCTCCGATCGTGCCCAGCAGCTCGTCGTCTGACACCTCGACGTCTTCCAGCGCGATCGACGCCGTGTCCGAGGCGTGCAGGCCCATCTTGTGCTCGATCGTCGGCGGTTTGTAGCCCGGCTGGTCGGTGTCCACGATGAAGCAGCCGAGGCCCTTGTAGCCGAGCGCGGGGTCGGTCTGGGCGAAGATCAGCGCCACCTTCGCGTAGTTGCCCATCGAGATCCACATCTTCGCGCCGTTGATCACCCAGCCCGTGTCGGTCTTCTTCGCGCGCGTCTTCTGGTTCGCCGCGTCGGAGCCCGTGTCCGGCTCGGTCAGCCCGAAGCAGCCGAGCCACTCGCCCGAGCATGAGCTTCGGCAGGTACTTGCGCTTCTGCTCCTCGGTGCCCCACTTCAAGATCGCCGAGCACACCAGCGAGGTCTGCACCGAGATGACCGTCCGGACCGAGGAGCAGCCGCGGCCGATCTCCTCGACCACGAGGCCGTAGCTCATGTAGTCCAGGCCCGCGCCGCCGTACTCCTGCGGCACGATCGCGCCGAGGTAGCCCTGGTTGGCGAGCTTCTTGACGATCTCCATGTCGAAGTGGTGGTTGCGCGCGTTTTCGCGCGATTGCGCCACGATCTCGTTGTCGGTGAACTCGCGCGCCGTCTCCTTGATCAGGCGCTGCTCGTCGGTCAGTTCGAAGTCCATCGCTGCTCCTCTCGCGCTACGTGGTGGTCGGCTGCTTCGGGGTCTTCCAGGGGGCGTTCACGCGCCGCTCGATCTCCTGCGCGATGCCCTCGATCGGCAGGCGCTCCTGCGCGAGCGAGTCGCGGTCGCGCAACGTCACAGTGCGGTCCTCGATGCTCTGGTGGTCGATCGTGAGGCAGAACGGCGTGCCGATCTCATCCTGGCGGCGGTAGCGCTTGCCGATCGAGCCGCCCTCGTCGTACTCCGACTGCACGAGCGAGCGCAGCGCGGTGTGGACCTCGTGCGCGAGCTCCGGCTGGCCGTCCTTCTTCACCAGCGGCAGCACCGCCGCCTTGATCGGCGCGAGACGCGGGTGCAGCCGCAGCAGCGTCCGCTGCTCGCCGTCGCCCGCTCCCTCTTCGGAGACCTGTTCCTCGTCGTAGGCGTCCACCAGGAACGCCAGCGTCGCGCGGTCCGCGCCCGCCGCCGGCTCGATCACGTGCGGCACGTAGCGCTCGCCGCTTGCTTGGTCGAAGTACTCGAGCTTCTCGCCGGAGAACGTCGCGTGCTGGGTGAGGTCGAAGTCGCCGCGGTTGGCGATCCCCTCGAGCTCCTGACCAGCCGATCGGGAACAGGTATTCCACGTCGCCGTGCCTGACGAGTAGTGCGACAGCTCGTCGGGGTCGTGCGCGCGCAGGCGCAGGTGGTCGGGGCGGATGCCGAGCTCGGTGTACCAGCGCTCGCGCTCTGACAGCCAGTGCTCGAACCACTGCTGCGCCTCCGACGGCGGCACGAAGAACTCCATCTCCATCTGCTCGAACTCGCGCGTGCGGAAGATGAAGTTGCCGGGCGTGATCTCGTTGCGGAACGACTTGCCCACCTGCGCGATCCCGAACGGCGGCTTCTTGCGCGAGAACTGCAGCACGTTCTTGAAGTTCACGAAGATCCCCTGCGCCGTCTCCGGGCGCAGGTACGCCGTCGCGCCGGACTCCTTCACCGGGCCGATCGTCGTCTCGAACATCAGGTTGAAGTCGCGCGCCTCAGTCAGGTCGCACTCCTCGCTCTCGCCCGGATGCTTGGACGGTTTGCGCCCGCACGGAAGCTCCTGCAGATGGTCGGCGCGGAAGCGCTGCCCGCACGTCTTGCAGTCCACCATCGGGTCGGTGAAGCCCGCCAGGTGGCCCGAGGCCTCCCACACGCGCGGATGCTGAAGGATCGCCGAGTCGATCGCCACGATGTCGTCGCGCTCCTGGAGCATCGCGCGCCACCACTCGTTCTTGACGTTCGTCTTCAGCAGCACGCCGTAGTGGCCGTAGTCGTACGTCGAGCCCACGCCGCCGTAGATCTCAGAGGACGGGAAGATGAAGCCGCGCCGCTTGCACAGCGCGACGATCTTCTCCATCGTCACGGGCTCGCTCATCGCGGCGGGATGCTATTCGAGTCTCGGGTGGTTACTCTCCGCCGCCGTGGCGCGCATGCTCATCGTCGGCGGAGGTTGTCCTGGGCGCCAGCTCGCGACGGAGCTCGTGGGGGAGGGGCACGCGGTGCGCATCACCACCCGCACCGAGGCCGGACGCGCGGCGATCGAGTCCGCGGGCGCCGAGTGCTGGATCGGCACGCCCGACCGGCTCGCCACGCTGCGCGGCGCGCTCGACAGCGTCACGCTCGTGTTCTGGCTGCTCGGCGGCGCGGCGGGGTCCGAGGAGGAGCTGCGCGCGCTGTACGGCACGCGCCTGGAGCTGTTCCTCACGCAGGCGATCGACACGACCGTGCGCGGGTTCGTCTACGGCGCGCGCGGTACGCGTGTGCCCGCGGAGGTGCTCGCGGAGGGGGAGCGCACGGTGCGCGAGATGACCGCACGCAGCGCGATCCCCGCCGCGTTCCTCACGAGCGACCCCGACGACGTGGCCGGCTGGGTCGCGCAGGCGCGCGGCGCCGTCAACGAGCTGCTCGGCTTGTAGGCGGCTCGCCGGCTCGCCCACGGCGTCGTCGGGCCGCTCGGCGTGTGACGGACGATCCTCGTTCGAGGGTCAAGCCGACCGCTGCGACAGCCGATGAGATCTGGCCATGGCCGACGAACGCTCCCGCTACGGGTTGATGGTCTCAGCGCTCGGCGCGATCCTGCTCGCCGTGTCCGTGTTCCTGCCCTGGTACGGCGTGAGCTTCACCGCCGCGGGCGTGGCCGCTGCGCAGCAGATGAGCCAGCAGGTGATCTCCGAGTTCGGCAACGCTGCGCTGCAGTCCCACACCAGCGGCCTGCAAGCCGGCCTCGGCGGGCTCGCGGGGCACCAGCTGGGCGCGGTCAGCGCGCACGAGGCGTTGAAGTACCTGAACGTGGTGCTGCTGGTGATCGCCGGTCTGGCGCTGTTGGATGTGATGCTGCCGCTCGCGCGGCCACTGCCGTCGATCCCCGACGGCGCTGGCGGCTCGGCGGTGCTGCTGGGCGCGATAGCCGCGGTGTGCGTGGTGTTTCGCATGGTCGACCGGCCGGTGCCGATGCAGGGCGTGGTGTCGCTGTCGCTGCGCGAGGGGGTGTGGCTCGCGCTGCTGGGCTCGATCGCGATGGTGCTCGGCGGCATGTGGCCGCGGGTCACGGGCGGCACGCTCGCGAGCTCCGAGAAGCCGCTCGAAAGCACCTGGTCGGCCCTCTCGGGCTGGACTCCCGGCGCCTGATCTCGCGTGTGCCGGCCGGGCGGTTGACGCCGGCTCGCTATCCTGTTCTGAAATACCCTAAATCAGATCCGGTTTCATTTTAGAAGGGCGGACATCAATGACGCTGCAACTTGGCGACGTAGCACCGGACTTCGAGGCCGACACCACCGAGGGCCGCATCAAATTCCACGAGTGGATCGGCGACTCCTGGGCGGTGCTGTTCTCGCACCCCAAGGACTTCACCCCCGTGTGCACCACGGAGCTCGGGTACATGGCCAAGGCGAAGCCCGAGTTCGACAGGCGCGACGTGAAGATCATCGGCCTGTCGGTGGACGCGCTCGACAACCACGAGGCGTGGGCGAAGGACATCGAGGACACGCAGGGCACGGCCCCCAACTACCCGATCATCAGCGACAGCGACTTCAACGTGTCGAAGCTCTACGGCATGCTCCCCGCGAGCACCTCGGGCGATCCCCTCACGCGCACGCCCGCCGACAACCAGACGGTACGCAACGTGTTCGTGATCGGGCCCGACAAGAAGGTGAAGCTGATCCTCGTCTACCCGATGACCACCGGGCGCAACTTCGACGAGGTGCTGCGGGTGATCGACTCGCTGCAGCTGACCGCGAAGCACAAGGTCGCAACGCCGGTGAACTGGCAGCGCGGCGAGAAGGTCATCATCGCGGGCTCCGTGTCGAACGACGAAGCGAAAGAGACCTACCCCGACGGGTGGGAGGAGCCGCGCCCTTACATCCGTCTGGTGCCCGAGCCCGCCGCCTAAGCAGGCGAGGGGAGTAGGCCGTCGGGGGCGGCCGTCCGCAGCCACTCGAGCAGGTGCTCGAGGATGCGGGCGGTCGCGCCCCATACGACGTGCTCGTCGATCACGAACGCGTCGGTCTCGAACGTGAACCCGCGGCGTTCCAGCTGCGTGGTGGTCTTGCCGGCGCGGATCGCCGACAGCGGCAGCTCGAGCACCGCGTCGACCTCTCTGGCGGAGAGTCGCCAGGCGAGGCCCGCGGGGATCGTGCCGACGAACGGGTGGATGACGTAGTTGGTGACGAACGTCGAGGTGGGCGTGAGCTCGCCGATCAGGCTCACCTGCGCTCGCTCCAGCCCGATCTCCTCCTCGGCCTCGCGCAGCGCGGTGTCCGCGAGGGTCGCGTCCTCGGGGTCGCGCCGCCCGCCCGGGAACGAGATCTCACCGGCGTGGCGGCGCAGGTCGGCGCGGCGCCTGGTGAGCACCACGTGCGGCTCCGCGCCCGCGCTCGTGTCGGCGAGGAACAGCGGCACGAGGACCGCTGCCGGGACCTGCGCGGCCTCGGCAGGGGACCCGGCCCGTTGTGTGACGGTGTCGGCGTCCGCGCTTGCGGGCGGCTCAGGCGGCCAGGTGAACGCGCTCAATGCGCTCCATGAACATGACCTCGCCGTCGAGCGCGCGGTGCACGGGGCACTTCGCTGCGATCACCTTCAGGCGTTCCACCTGCTCCTCGGGCAGGTCGTCCGGCAGGCGCATGATCAGCTGGAACTTCGTCGGGCAGCCGCGCTCGGCGGGGCTGTACTCGACGGCGACCTCCACGTGGCCGATGTCCCAGCCCTTGCGCGCCGCGTACATCTCCATCGTGATCGCCGTACAGGAGGCGAGGCTCGCCGCGAGCAGCTCCTGAGGGTCGGGTCCCGCGTCGTCGCCGCCCACGTTCAGCGGCTCGTCGACCGTCACCTGATGGTCGCGCACCTGCACCGTATGCCTGAACGATCCGCCATCGCGTCGAGCGGTGGCCTTCATCCTTGTGAGCCCTTGCGTTTCAGCCATTTCGATCCCTTCAATCGATCCTGCGTCCCTCGCCCCCGATGATACCCCCAGGCCCGGCTAGGACAGGGGGTTGAACAGCAGGCCGGTGAGCAGCTTTGGGTAGAAGAACGTCGACTTGGGCGGCATGTTCTCGCCCGCCGCGGCCACGTCGCGAACCTGCTCCACGGGCGTGGGACGCATGAAGAACGCGGCGTCGAACTCGCCCGAGCGGACCTTCTCGAGCGCCTCGGCGGTGTCGCGCGCGTAGAACAGGCCGTTGAAGTGCGAGATGTCGTCGTCGCTCAGCCCGAGCGCGTTCTTGAGCAGCAGTGTCTCCAGCACTCCAGTGTCCAGATGGCGGTAGGCGTCGGAGCGGTCGGGCAGCGCGGCGTCCGCGATCGCCTGATCCTTGAGCGTGAGCCGCAGCGCGCGGTTGTGGAAGTTGTCGATGTAGCCGAGCTGCAGCGAGCCGCCGCCGGGCTCGGGCGCGATCTGCTCGACGGGGACCTCGGAGATGTCGAAGTCGCGCTCGAGCGCCTCGCGCAGCGCGGTGCGCTTCGTCTCGTCGAGGTTGCCGATCAGGCGGTGCGTGGGGAACACCGTCAGCCCGGGGTCCTCCAGCGCGACGAGGCACATGAGGATGTATTGGTGCTCGCCGTCCCCGCCGATCTCCTCGGCGTACGTGCGCATGGTCTCGTAGCGGTGGTGGCCGTCGGCGATCAGCAGCTCCGCGTCGCGCGTGGCGGCCTGCACCGCGGCGATCGCGTCGGGGTCGCTGACGCGCCAGAGACGGTGGACGGTGCCGTCGCCGTCGGTGACCTCGCCCCATGGTGGGGCAGCGGTCATCGGCTCGAGCGCTCGCCACGCGGCCTGCGTGGGGTCGGAGTAGAGCGAGAAGATGGGGGACACGTTGGCGCGCGTTGCGCTCGTCAGGCGCAGCCGGTCCTCCTTTGGGCCGGGGTGCGTGCGCTCGTGCGGGCGCACCCGGCCGGGGCCGTACTCCTCGATGCGCACGCGGCAGAAGAAGCCGCGCCGCGTGCGGCGCACGCCGTCGGGGCCTGTGTAGTCCTGCGTGTGCGCCCAGATAGCCGGCTCGGAGTCGCGCGCGAGCGCACCCTGCAACTGCCAGCTCTCGAACAGCTCGCCGGCGGTCGCGTAGGGGTCGGGTGCGGTCGAGTCGACGTTGGGGAGATCCACGGCGACGACGTTGAAGGGGGAGCGCTCGAGCAGCTGTGCGCGCTGCTTCGCGTCGATCACGTCGTAGGGCGGCGCGACGACGTTCGAGATGGGGCCGACCACGGCGGGGTCGTAGTGGAGGGCGCGCAGCGGTTGGACGTCGGCCATGGGCGGGGGCGGAGGCTAGCAGTCGGGGGCTGGTGGGCCTCGTCGGCGGGGGAGTTCCGTCGCAGGTGGATGGGAACATGTGTTCGCAATGACACATGCTCCTTACCTACGCGAGAAGGCCCGCGAGATGCGCGTCGAGCGCCAGCTCTCGATCGACGAGCTCGCGGAGCGGCTGGCGCTTTCGCGGAGCACGATCTACTACTGGGTGCGGGACTTGCCGATTCCTGGCTCGGGGTCAGGTGGCGGATGGCCGGAGTCGGCGCGGCGCAAGGGAACATTGGCGATGCAGCGGAAGTACAGGCTGCTGCGCGAAGGGGCTTATCGGGAGGGACTTGATGAATACGACGGGCTCGTGGTCGATCCGACGTTCCGCGACTTCGTGTGCCTGTACGTCGCTGAGGGGTACAAGCGCAACCGGAACACGGTCTCGATCTGCAACTCGGATCCAGCGGTCATGCGACTCGCATCTCGGTGGGTATGTGCCTTGAGCGAGAAGACGCCCGAATACTCGATCCAATACCACGCGGATCAGGACGTGGAAGGGCTGCGCCGGTTTTGGAGTGGGACGCTCGGGGTCGAGCCGGCCGCGATTCGACTGCAGCGCAAGTCGAACAGCAATCAGCTCGCGGGCCGCGTGTGGCGCTCGCGACATGGCGTAATCACGGCCGCGGTGGGTGACACGCTGTTGCGTGCGAGGTTGCAGGCGTGGATGGACCAATTGCGCTCCGAGTGGGAGTAGACTCAAGGTCAATCGGGGCGTGGCGAAGTCTGGTATCGCACCGCGTTTGGGTCGCGGGGATCGTGGGTTCGAATCCCGCCGCCCCGATTGGTGGTTGGTCGATGTTGGGAGAGTTGGGGCGTCCCGGTCAGTTCTCCTGCGGTGAATTCTTATTGGAGGTTATGCGTTAAGCTCCGGTAAGCTATTGCTATGTCGGAGCTTTTGGATCGTCACTGGCAGGGCCAGCTCGCGGGCAGCGGGGTGTCGCGCCGGGATCGTCGCTCCTGCAGCTATAAGGCCTATCTGCCGGATCCGCTGGTCGGTCGTCGATTCGCGCTCGACGGTGAGGTGGCAGCCGATGTTGCGGATGCGGAAGCTGCGATCGGCCGGTTGAATGCCGAGGCGAGGGCGTTGGTCGATACGGAGGCGCTTGCGCGGGTGTTGCTGCGCGCTGAGTCTGTGGCGTCCTCGCGGATCGAGGGTTTGGAGGTCGGTGCGCAACGGCTTCTGCGGGCGGAGGCTGCCCGTTCGGCGCAGGGGTCGTCCTCTGACGTGACGGCCGCGGAGGTGCTGGGGAACATCGACGCGATGCTCTATGGCGTTGAGAGCGTTGGCCCTGGGGATGAGATCACGGTCGACGTTCTGTTGGAGATCCATCGACGTTTGCTTGCGAGCACGCGGCTGGAGTCGCATGGGGGGAGCTTCAGGGAGGTGCAGAACTGGATCGGTGGCAGTGACTACAACCCGTGTTCTGCTGACTACGTTCCTCCGCCGTACGAGTTCGTGGCGGATCTGATGGATGACCTCTGCGCGTTCTGCAACACCGAGGATCTCCCCGCGGTCGCACAGGCGGCGATCGCCCACGCGCAGTTCGAGACCATTCATCCGTTCGTGGATGGCAACGGGCGTACGGGCCGCGCGATCATCCATCTCGTGCTGCGTCGCAGGGGGCTGGCTCTGAATGCTCTGCCGCCCGTGTCGCTCGTGCTCGCGACTCTGGCGCGGGACTACGTCGGTGGGCTCACGGCGACCCGATACGTCGGGCCTGCGAACTCCGCTGAGGCGCGTATCGGCGTGAACAGCTGGGTGGCGACGTTCGCGGGCGCGTGTGTGCGCTCTGTCGCGGACGCGACGGCGTTTGAGTCCCGGGCGTCGAGCCTTGAGGCGCAATGGCGCGAGCGAGTCGGCCGTATACGCGCCAACTCCGCGACCGATCTGTTGCTGCACAGGCTTGCGGGTGCTCCAGTGCTCACCGCCGAGAGCGCCGCGGTGCTGCTCGGCCGCACTTTCAAGCCGGCCAACGAAGCGATCCAGCGACTCATGCAAGCGGGCATCCTGCGCCAGATCACGATCGGTCAGCGCAACCGCGCTTACGAGGCGCCGGAGATCATCGACGCATTCACAGACCTGGAGCGCCAGCTCGCCAGTCCAGCAGGGAACACGGCCAGCTCACTGCCTGTTCGGGCTGTGCCGTACCGGCAGCGGAAGGGCACAAGGGTCGGAGTCGAGGGCCCTGATCGCTCTGGTCGGTAGGGCGGCGCGACCTCAAAATGGGCGCCCGGTTTGAAACAGGGCGCGACGAAGACGGAGGCTACGGCGATGTCCCGATCTTCCAAGTGGCCGCGCGAACAACGGATCGCTCGTCCACCGCTCCCAGAAACCGCGCACCGTCAGGCGCTCCACGAACCCTTTCGTCAGCTCGCGGGGGAGGAGATCGTGGCGGAGTGGCTTGCTGGCGGTAAACGCGCGGGGAGCGTGATGGGGCTGTCTTCGATGTTCGCCGATGCGGCTTCGATGAAGGCTGGGCGGCTGATCGATCGCAACCCGTTCGAGAAGCTGGGGATCTCGCGCGGCAAGGGCAGGCGTGACCAGCAGCCTCCGACCGAGCAGGAAGCGTGGGAGATCATCGCCTGCGCGCGCCGCCTGTCGTGCCCGTCGTTTGCCGCATGGCTGCAGGTCGCGGCGTTCACGGGTATGCGCCCGGGGGAGCTGGATGCGTTGCGGTGGGAGCGGGTCGAGTCCGCGCGCGAGCGGATCGTGGTGGCGGAGCAGTTCAACGCGGCGACCCGGAAGTTCGACACGCCGAAGAACCATCAGCGTCGTGAGGCGCCGTTGCCCGCCCACGCCCGGACGGCGCTTAAGGGGTTGGCGCGTGAGGGCGAGTTCTGTTTCGTGTCGCTGCGCGGCGAGCATTGGACGCCAAGCTCGCGGGCGTATCACTGGAAGGCCGTGCGGGCGGCTGCGGGGTGGGAGGGGAGCCTGTATCTCGCCACGCGTCACTTCGCGGGCTGGTACATGGTGAACGTCCTCGAGATGTCCTCCGAGGACGTGGCGATCGCGCTCGGGCACCAGGACGGAGGGACCCTCGTGCGCCGGCTTTACGGGCACCGCGACAGGAATCTCGCGCTTGATCGGATCGTTGGCGCGTATGCGACGCGCGCGGCAGAGAACCGTCCCAAGCAGCGCCCATCATCTCCATCCCCGTCCCAGCAGCAGAGCTTGTTCTGATCGGAGGAGCCCTTAATTATGTCGGACAAAACCGCTAAAGTTGTTGCCTCGGGTCGGTTGCGCTTCGCGCGCGCTGCGACTCGCCACCGCGTCAGCAAGGACAGGATTCGGCATGTCATCGCCAACCATTGCGTTCATTTCGAAGAGTTGCCGCCCTCTGGCACGCCGGGCTCGCACTCGATGCGACTCGTTTACCTCGGCGACGACGTGGACGGACGGGCGCTTGAGGTCATGGCGGTGGAGCTTCCCAACGGGGATCTGCTCGTGATCCACGCCATGCCGTTGCGCACCAAGTATCGAAGCCAATATGAGGAGGTCCAGCAATGACGAAGAAGATCATCAGGACAGCCGGGGGGGACGAACTCTCCGAGGCGGACATCGAGGCGCTCGCCGACGAGGCCGAACGCGGCTATGACCTCACAAAGGCCAAGCGCGTCACGGTAGGCAGGCCCCCGCTCGGTTCCGCAGGCGCCTCGCCGCGAGTTCAGGTGCGCGTAGACCCGGACCTCGCCCGGGCGCTCCACGCATGTGCCCAGAAGGAGCGGCGGTCAGTCAGCGCGATAGCCCGCACTGCCCTGAGCGAGTACGTCAAGCGCGCTGACCGTCTTGCGACGCGCTGATGCAGGACGAGATGCCCGCTGATACAGATCGACCAGTACTGCTGACGGTCTCTCAGGCCGCATCGCTGCTGGGCGTGAGCGACCGAACGATCCGTCGCTGGATCAAAGCCGAGCGCGTACCGTCCTTGAAGCTGGCGAGCGGCGAATACCGGATCGCGCAGGGCGTGCTGCTCGCCTCGCTACGCGGAACCTACGACCTCGCAAGTGAGCTGCGGCAGCTCGAAGAGAAGCACGGCCACATCTCAGACGAGGAGATAGCCACGACGCTCAGAGAGCCTTCGTCGGTAGCTCTGCGCTGACGGCGACACTCCGAAGGTTTGTGCGTTGGCTCAACTCCGCAAATTTTCTTCGGGATTCGACTAGCAAGAATCTGATGCTCAGGTAGGCTTGCGACGTGCCGGCATCTGAGCACGAGCCGCCGATCATCTGGCGCACGAAGATGCGCTCTCTAAAGCCAGGGGTAGACATCGCTGGCCAGGTCGACTACTGCCTCGACGGTGGTCTAGTTGGAATCGGCTGGGGCATAGACGAACTCCCGTCGGGGGCACCGCTGGCCGAGGTCCTGGCCGCGATAAGAAAGACCGAGATTCGCGGATGGGGAGCCCAGGCTGCATCAACGGTGCGACTGTTTGGTGAAGAGGCGGAGGTGGGTGATTTCGTCTGGACACGTGACCTACAGGGGCGATTCCGGCTTGGCCGAATCACAGGTGGCTATCGCTACGACAATTCTGAGAAGGCCAAAGCGACCGATACGCACCAAGTGCGTGATGCAGATTGGGCGAAGCAGCCGCTCAGCGATCTCGAAGTGCCGGGCGCGGTCATACGCGCCTTCTCAGGAACCTCGACCAGCTTCAGCCGCATGTGGAATCGCGGCGCCAGGCTCTACACAGCTTGGCTGTGGGAGAAGCTCCACGGCCGCGAACCAGCTCCTCTGAGCTTCTCCCCGGCAGAAGTTCTCAAGCAACTTGAGCCGTACGACCTGGAGGATCTCATCTATACGTGGATGCAGGTGTGCGGTGACTATCTCGCGCTACCGAAGGCGCGCCGTACCGACACGCCCGCCTATGAGTGGACGATGCTGCACCGCAAGACCCACAGGCCGGCGATTGTGCAGGTGAAGTCGGGCGATCAGGCGGTCGATCTCGAGGCACTGGCTGCTGCGGCACCGAGTGACGAGACGATCGTGTACGCGTTCTCGGCCGCGAACACGTACACGGGCACTCCAACCCGCATGCCGATCAAGATTGGCTCCGACGAGTTGCTAGCTTTCGTGGCAAGCGATCCCGAGCTGCTACCGGAGCGTGTACGAACGTGGTTCGAGTTGGCTAGTACCGATGGCGGCTAGGGCGGGGGCCGCTGCGGATGCCTCCAGTCCGACATCCGCTCAGTGTGTCCTCCTGCTAGCCGGGTCCTCAGGACGTCGCATGACGGAGATAGGAGACATGGAGCGCGTAAACATCACGATCGGGCCGTTGACGTTCGACAGGGCCAACTACGACGCCGAGAACGACGTGCTCTATCTCCACCTGGGCGATCCTCAGCCGGGGGAGGGCGAGGAGACACCCGAGGGCCACGTCCTGCGCTACGCGGCCGGAACGACCCAGGTGATCGGCCTGACGGTCGTGGGCGCGCGGGAGACGCTGGAGCGTGACGGGCATCTCTCGATCACGGTGCCCGAGACGATCGAGACGACCGCCGAGGAGCTGGCGCCCGCTCTGGCGGCCGCGTAGTTCAGGGATCGACGGACTGGCGGTTCGATAGCGGGCTTACGCCGCCGACCGCCCACGAAACCGCACACGCCCCGGCTGAACTCCAGCCCCAGAGCCAACCCCCGCCATTCGCCCCGAACGTCCTCCAGGCGCACTCGAGGCGTCCTCCAGCCGATCCCAATTCCCCGCCAGCGGGTTGACTTCTAGCGCCAAAATCCCCCGCGCCTTGGCAATAGTGTCCTCTCGCTTGACAGATGACATCCCCCGTGGCTATGGTCTCCGCAGGGATTGGGACTATTGAGACATTCGCCCCCGGGCTATGTCATCATGGATGCAACGCAACAGGAGGAGCGCTCTCGCATGGGACACGGGGTTATGTACAGATCTGTTTCTAGAAGTCACGTCAGTCGGCTTGGGCTGCTCGCGATGGTCGCTGCGGCGGTGCTCGTGGGCGTCCTGTTCCGCGGAGAGTCGCGTGCCGCGACGCACCCCGCGGCGCACGCCGCGAGGACGTTCACGCTGAGCGAGAGCGGGCATCTGCACCTGACGAGCCACCACGGCTTCACGCTCAACGAGCAGGGCTCGGCGACGGGCACGATCAGGGGCACGATCTACATCCACCTGCACATCGTGTCCACGAACCGCGTGACGGCGGACGTGAGCATCTACCCCAGCGGCGGGTCGCTGACGGGCCACGCGACCGCGAGCTACCACCCTGCGGGGTCGGTTGCGAGCTTCTCGGGGACGATGACGATCCTGCGCGGCACCGGTCATTACGCCCACGCCCGCGGCTCGGGCCTCAGCTTCACCGGCACGGTCCAGCGTACGAACGACGCCGTCACGGTGCGGGTCAGCGGCAGGATGTCCGCGTGACGCGGTTCGGCTGAGATTCTGATGCCCAGATTCCGAGCGCTCGCTGCGCTGTCGGTCGTGCTGTGCTGCTGGCTTGCGCCGGCGGCAGCGCATGCGCTCGTCGTCGAGCGCGCCGCGCTGCACGCGTCCTTCTCCCCAAACAGGCTCGGCGCCCCCACGACGATCCATTTCGGCTTCAACGTGTCCACCGTCGAAGGCAGCGCACCGCCGCCGATGACGGGCATCGACCTGAAGATGCCGGCGGGGATGAACTATTCGCGCACGACGCTCGGCCTGGCGCTGTGCAAGCCGGAAGCGCTGTTGACGAGAGGGCTGGCGGGCTGCTCGCCGAACTCGCGTCTGGGGTTTGGGAGCGCCGTGGTGGAAGTGCCGTTCGGCAGCGGCTCGGGCCACGAGATCCCTGAACTGCAGGCGCTCTCGGGCCCCTCCTCGACGGGCAACCTGGTGGTGCTGTTCTACGCCAATGGCTTGATGCCGGTGTACGCGCAGCTTGCGTTCACGGGCGAAGTGCTGCCGGCCACGGGCGCGTTCGGCTCGCAGTTGGCGGTCAACGTGCCGCTCGTCACGAGCGTCCCGGGCGGGCCGGACGTGTCGATCGTGAGCGTTCAGAGCACTATCGGTCCGAGCCACCTGACCTACTACCGCCACGTGCACGGTCGCCGTGTCGCGTTCCACCCGCGCGGCGTGTCGGTGCCGGAACGCTGCCCGCGCGGCGGATTCCCGTTCGCGGCTGAATTCAGCTTCCTGGATGGCTCCCACGCGAGCGCAACGACCACGGTGCCATGTCCGCCGCGCAGGCGATAGCTGGCGCAGGGCCTGCTCGCTCGCGGACCGGCCGCGTGGCGCACCCGGCTCTGACCCGAGAGTTCACGGCGGTCGTGTCGCGCTACCTGCTGACGGTGCTGCCGCGTGCGACGCGCGAGATGGCTCACTGGCGGGCGCGCGCGGCGACGATCCCCGACCCGGCGCTGCGGCGGCTGGCGCTCGACTCGCTGGCGAAGCGCGGCAACATGGAAGGCGCTGCGCTGTTCGCGGTGCTCTCTCCGCGGGCGCACCGGGGTGCGGCGGTGCGGGCGCTGGTTGCGTTCCAGGCGGCGTACAACCTCCTGGACACGCTCGCGGAGCAGCCGAGCGCGGACCCGATCGCGAACGCTCGCCGGCTCCATCAGGCGCTCCCGCTCGCGTTCGACCCGACGGCTGCGCAGCCGGACTACTACGCGGGGACTCCCTGGTCTGAGGACGGCGGCTACCTCGCGGCGACGGTCGACGCGTGCCGCGCGGCGCTGGCCGAATTGCCCTCCGTGGCGGTGGTGGCGGAGGCGGCGCACGCGGCGGCGATGAACATCGTGGGCTTTCAGAGCCTGAATCTCACGGAATCGCAGGGCGGCGAGGAGCAGCTCGAGCGGTGGGCCCGGGAGCGCACGCCGCCGGGCTCGGGCCTGAGGTGGTGGCAGACGGCGGCGGCGTGCGGTTCCTCGCTGCCGGTGCACGTGCTGATCGCGCTCGCTGCGGAGCGTTCCGTCGATCGGGGCGACCTGGACGCGACGCGCAACGCGTACTTTCCGTGGATCGGCGGGCTGCACTCGCTGATGGACAGCCTGGTGGATGTGGCGGAGGACGAGCGCTTGGGTCAGCGCAACCTGCTGGTGGGTCGCACCTCGGCGCAGGACGCGGCCGCGCAGATGGGCCAGTTGGCGGAGCGCGCGAGGGAAGAGGCGGGCGCGCTGCGGCGCGGCGGCGAGCACACGGTGATCCTGACGGCGATGGCGGCGCACTACCTTCATGCCTCCGACGCCTCGCAGCCGGCGGTTGGCGCGATCGCGGGGAGCGTGAGGCGAGCGCTCGACGGCGTGATGCGCCCGACGTTGGCGTTGTTCGCGATGAGACGGCTGTGCGCGAGGTTCATGAACGCGGTGCGGGGCTAGAGGGCGATGCTGGAGCTGCGTGAGCTGGTGAAGCACTACCCGACGGCGGGCGAGGAGAGCGTGCGCGCGGTGGACGGGGTGTCGTTGTCGGTGAACCCGGGGGAGATGGTGGCGCTGTACGGGCCGAGCGGCTCGGGCAAGACGACGCTGCTGCTGATGGTTGCGACGCTGCTGCGCCCCACCGATGGGGCGGTGTTGATCGGCGGGCGCGACGTGGCGTCGCTGTCGGAGCGTGAGGCGTCGCAGTTCAGGCTCTCCGAACTGGGCTTCATCCGGCAGAACTTCGACCTGCTGCCGGGCGTGAGCGCGATCGACAACGCGGTGTTGAAGTTGTTGAAGAGCATGCGCTGGCACGACGCGCATCGGGAGATCTCGCCGCTGCTGGAGCGGCTGGGCCTTGGCAAGCGCACTAACCACCGCGCGGAGACGTTGTCGATGGGCGAGCGCCAGCGGGTGATGATCGCGCGGGCGCTGTCGACGAAACCGCGGCTGCTGCTGGCGGATGAGCCGACGGGGAGCCTGGACACGCAGCGCGGCCGCGAAGTGTTGGAGCTGTTGAGCGAACTGTGCCGCGAACGCGGTGTGGCGATCGTGCTCGTGAGCCACGACCCGACGGCGGCGGCGTACGCGGATCGGGTGTACGCGCTGCGTGACGGGAAGCTGTCGGACTACGAGCCCGAACGAGGACCCTCTCCGCGCTCGGGCGCAGCACCAAGTTGAGCCCGAGCGCCGGGCGTCGATCATGAAGCTGTCAAACGTCCTGCATCTCTATCGCGTGCGGTTGCGCGCGCGCGCGTTGCAGGAGTGCTTCGCGGTGGTGGGGATCGCGGCGGGCGTGGCGTTGCTGTTCGCGTCGCAGGTGGCGAGCTCGAGCCTGTCGAGTTCCGTGGCGCAGCTGTCGCACGGGATCGTGGGCAACGCGAGGCTGCAGGTGCTCGCGCGCGACGCGAGCGGCATGCCCGAAAGCATGCTGGGGCAGGTGCGCCACATCCCGGGGGTGCGTGTGGCGGCGCCGCTGTTGGAAACGAGCGCGAACGCGATCGGGCCGAATGCGAGTGAGTCGGTGGAGCTGGTGGGCGCGGATGCGAGCCTGAGCGAACTGGATGGGGCGCTGGTGCGCAACACGAAGCTGAGCCCGTTCGCGGGGGTGGGCGCGATGGTGCTGCCTTCGCCGCTTGCGAAGCGGCTGGGGGTGGAGAAGTTCGGGCAGGAAGCGACGTTCCAGATGTATGGGCGGGCTGGGGAGGCGGCGTTGTACAGCCAGCTGACGGAGAAGCAGATCGGCCCGTTGATCTCGAGCCCGATCGCGGTCGTGCCGCTGTCGTTCGCGCAGGAATTGACGGGGTTCACGGGCCGGGTGAGTCGGATCCTGGTGCAGCCGGCTGCGGGCGCGCAGGAGAGCGTGCGGGCGGCGCTGCAACGGCTGGCGGCGGGTCGTCTGAACGTGGCGGGGACGGATCACGACGAAGTTCTGTTCGCGAAGGCCGCTTCGGCGAGCAACCAGTCGACGGCGCTGTTTGCGGTGATCAGCGCGCTGGTGGGCTTTCTGTTCGCGTTCAACGCGATGTTGCTGAGCGTGCCTCAGCGCCGCCGGCTGATCGCGGATCTGCGTCGCGACGGTTACCCGCCGCGGACGGTGATCGGCGTGCTGCTGCTCGATGCGGTGGTGCTGGGGGTGTTGGCGTGTGTGCTGGGCCTGGTGATCGGCGATGAGCTGTCGATTCACCTGTTCCACTCCAACCCGGGCTATCTGTCGTCGGCGTTTGCGGTCGGCTCGGAGCGCGTGGTGAGCGTGAAGAGCGTGGCTGTGGGCTGCGGCGGCGGGATGCTGGCGGCGATCGTGGCGGTGCTGAGCCCGCTGCGCGACATCCTTTCGCGCGACCCGCTGGCGGCGATCACGTCGACGGAGCGGGTGGGGCGTGGCGCTGTGAGCTCGAAGCTGATGCTGGTGGGCGGGGTGTGTCTGGTGGCGGCGACGGTGGTGTTGTTGGTCGCGCCGAAGCTGGCGATCCTGGGGGTGGTGTTCCTGATGGGCGCGCTGCTGTTGCTGTTGGCGCTCCCGTTGGCTGCGCTGTTGGGCTTGGTGAGGCGTGTGGCGCCGAGCATCACGAGCGCGGTTCCGCACGTGGCGGTGATGGAGTTGGATGCGGCGAGGGCGCGGGCGGTGGCGATCGCGGCGACTGGCGCGATCGCGGTGTTTGGCAGCGTGGCGATCCAGGGTGCGCATGGGAACCTGTTGTCGGGCTTGGAAAACGCGGCGCACGACATGAACGCGTTGACGGATGTGTGGGTGAGCCCGGCGGGCTCGTACAACCTGCTGAAGACGGCGCCGTTCGTGCCGACGCAGCAGGGCAAGCTGGAAGCGCTGCCGGGGGTGCGCGGGGTGCGCTTGTATCGCGGTGGCCTGCTGGATGTGGGCGAGCGGCGTGTGTGGGTGGTCGCGCCGCCGAGCGCGTCGGAGGGGCTGTTGCCGCCGACGCAGCTGTTGGAAGGCGACCTGCGCGAGGCGACGGCGCGCGTGAGGGGCGGCGGCTGGGCGGTTCTGTCCCAGGCGCTGGCGAGCGAACTGCATCTGCACATCGGCGATCGGGTGACGTTGCCGACGCCCAACCCGAGCACGTTCAGGGTGGCGGCGCTGTCGACGAACATCGGCTGGGCGCCGGGCGCGATCATCATGAACGCGGACGATTACGCGCGCGCGTGGGGCAGCACGAGCGCGAGCGCGTACAACGTGCTGCTGAAGCCGGGCGTGGCGCCGGCGCAGGGCGTGCGCGAAATCCGCGAGGCACTGGGCGCGAGCACGGGCCTGGCGGTGGAAACGGCGACCCAGCACGCGGACAGGCAGCGCGCGCTGAGCCGCCAGGGCCTGCAGCGGCTGACGCAGATCGCGACGTTGATCCTGATCGCGGCGGTGCTGGCGATGGCGGCGGCGATGGGCAACATGGTGTGGCAGCGTCGTCCGCGGCTGGCGAAGCTGAAGCTGGAGGGCTTTTCGCGCACGGAACTGTGGCGGACGATCATGCTGGAGAGCCTGCTGCTGCTGGGCGCGGGCTGTTTGTCGGGCGCGGCGTTTGGCCTGTATGGCCAGCAGTTGCTCGATCGGGCGCTGGCTAACGTGATCAACTTTCCGGTGGTGTACTCGGTGGCGGTGATGACGGCGCTGGGCAGCCTCGCGGTGGTGACGGCGACGGCGGTGGCGATCGTGGCGGTCCCGGGCTATCTTGCGGCGGGCGTGTCGCCCGCTGTTGCGCTGCAGGACTGAGAACCCGCAAGACGGCATTCAGGGCGCGCCGACGCGTCCACGCATGCGGAGCGGCGCTCACGCGCGAGCGTCGCGGGGCCGACGTATGGCCAGCAAAGTTCTCAGGGGGCCGCGAACGTGAGCAGGACCGAATCGAAACCATCGATGGCGCGGGGCGTTGTGTCCTGGCGAGCCGCCATGGGGCAGGGCGGCGTGGGTCGGCGCGTCGCGCTGGCGCTGCTGGCCACGTGCGCGCTGACGGCCGTCACAGCCCCGACCTCGTCGGCGTTCCCCTCGCGCGCGGCGTACCGCGCGCAGCGCCTGTGCGGGAACCCGCGCCCGCACGCGGCGTCGTGCCTGGGGATGCGGTTGATCTCGAAGGCGTTGACGAAGGCGAGTCTGCGGGCGAGCGCGCGTAGGCAGGCGCGGGAATCGGCTGGCGGGGCGACGCCGAAGGTGACGAGCAAGACGGTGCCGGCGGGCCTGACGCCGCAGAACCTGCATGCGGCTTACTCGCTGCCGAGCGAAACGCCGGCGTCGTCGTCGCAGACGATCGCGCTGGTGGACGCGTACAACGACCCGACGGCGGAGGCGGATCTGGCGGTGTACAGCCAACAGTTCGGGTTGCCGGCGTGCACGACGGCGAACGGCTGCTTTCGCAAGATCAACCAGAGCGGCAAGCCGAGTCCGCTGCCGGCGAAGCAGGGCGAATGGGCGACGGAGATTTCGCTGGACGTGCAGATGGCGCACGCGGTGTGCGAGAACTGCCACATCCTGCTGGTGGAGTCGAACAACGAAACGTGGGGCAGCCTGGGCGCGGCGGTGAACGCGGCGGTGGCGGCGGGCGCGACGGTGATCAGCAACTCCTACGGCGGGCCGGAGGGGGCAGGCTACGGCAGCCTGAACTCGCCCTACTACGTGCATCCGGGCGTGGTGGTGACGGTGGCCTCAGGCGACTGCGGCTATTTCAACCAGGCGTGTGGCGGCACGGCGGCGGCGGACTTCCCGGCGGCGTCGCCGGATGTGGTGGCGGTGGGCGGCACGACGCTGTCGCTGAGCGGTGGGACGTGGGGCAGCACCGTTTGGAGCAAGGGCGGCAGCGGCTGCAGTCACATCTTCACGGCGCCGTTGTGGCAGAGCGGCGCGGAACCGTTTTCGGCGACGGGCTGCGGCAGCGGGCGCTCGGTGGCGGACGTGGCGGCGGTGGGCGACCCGTACACGGGCGTGGACGTGTATGACAGCACTCCGTCGGGCAGCGGCGCGGGCACGGGCTGGGGGGTGTGGGGCGGCACGTCGGCGGCGTCGCCGATCGTGGCGGCGGAGTTCGCGCTGGCGGGCGGCGCGCGTGGCGTCTCGGACGCGGCGAGCACGCTGTACTCGCACCTCGGCGAGAGCGGCTCGCTGTATGACGTGGTGTCTGGCACGAACGGCTCGTGCTCGGGCGCGACGGCGTGCAGGGCGGGCACTGGTTATGACGCGCCGACGGGCGTTGGCAGCCCGGTGGGCCTGGAAGCGTTCTCGGTCAGCGGCGCCCCGGCGAGCACCTCGGCGCCGACGATCTCCGGCAGCGCGGAACAGGGCCAGACCCTCACCGCGAGCGCGGGCGAATGGAGCGGCAGCCCGACGTCGCTGGTCTACCAGTGGGAGCTGTGCGACGCATCGGGCGCGAACTGCTCGGCGGTCTCGGGCGCGACGGCGCAGACGCTGTCGATCCCGGCGAGCGCGGTGGGTCTGACGGTGCGCGTGGTGGTGAAAGCGAGCAACGCGGCGGGCGGCGGCACGCCAGTGGCCTCCATCCAGACGGCGCAGGTGGCGTCGAACGTCCCCCAGGTGACTGGCGTGTCTCCGGAAACGGGCATCACGGGCAGCACGGTGACGATCACGGGCAGCGCGCTTGCGAACGTGACGCAGGTGCGATTCGGCTCGTTGACGGCGACGTTCAAAGTGCTCTCCGCGACGCAGATCGAAGCGACGGTGCCGAGCGGCGCGGTGGCGGGGACGATCTCGATCGTGGCACCCGTGAAGGCGACCGCTAGCGCGGTGAAGTTCACGCCGTCTCTGTCGGTGACGGGCTTCTCGCCGGGTCGCGCGGCGAAGGGCGCGACCGTGACGATCAAAGGCGCCGGCTTCACGGCGAGCTCGGCGGTGAGCTTTCATGGCGTCGCGGCGACGAGCGTCACCTACGTTTCGCCGACGACCCTCAAAGCGGTGGTGCCCGTGGGCGCGAGCACGGGCCTGATCGCGGTGACGAATGCCGCCGCGCCCGTGGGTTCGGTGACGAGCGCGGGCAGCTTCGTGGTGTCTTAGCCTCTTGGTCGGCTATCGCTGACTTCGACCGCAGCTTCGAGCTCAGCCCAGATCATCGATCTTCACGCCTACAACGTCGTGAGCTCGTCTGATGTCCTGGCGGACGCTGATGCGCCCGCGGCGCAGGCTTCCAGCTTCGACTCCGACGACGCCCCGGGCTTCTGCTATGCGCTGCAGGATATTGATGCTGGGATCAATCTCATGAATGAGCTTCTGAAATTCAGCGCGCAACTCGGAATCGTCTGCGAACTGTCGGTCGAGTCGCTCGGCGAGAGCCGGCGTGTAGAGCCCAGGATCGCTCTCGAATAGCCCAAGGTCGCGTGTCGCCGCTTCGTCGCCCGACCACTTCTTCTTCAGCCGGCTGAGCATCTCCTTTGTCTGCGTTAGCGCGGTTTGACCTACGGCATCCAAGAGATGTTCAGTTGTGCTCGACACATACGCTGCAAGAGCCGAGAGGACGGCAACGGTCAGTGGGTCCATGGCGTTCTTCTCCTCGAGTCGCGAGTCTGTGCAAGTCTGCGAATAGTTTTATATCGTAGGCCCATGGATGAGTTCGACCTGGGTTGGCTGGAGGCTAAGGCCGCAAGCCTCGCTGCTCGGCCTTGGGCGCTTCGTCGTATCGCCGACTGGCTCGGCAATCCGAACGCAACTCCCATGCTGGTCGTCAAGGGAGATCCGGGCGCTGGAAAGTCGAGCGTCCTGCTGAGCTTCCTGGCAGATTTCTACAGGTCGTGCGAGGCGCCGATTGAGCAGCCGAGAACAGCGATCGCATCGATTCTCCGATTGCCGGATCGGTCGGATCCATTCGACAGCATGTCGCTTCTGCGCGCTGTGATCGATGGACTGGACAAGGCCGGAGCAGGTGTCCTCGAGCCTCTGGAGATATCGATCCCCCAGCACGTTCATCTTGACATCTCCGTTCAGCAGGAAAGGATGGAGGTGCAAACGCGTGGGAATGTGATTGCGGTCGCGCTGAGCCTCTCGTCCACAACGGGTCTGCTTGCTGTTGCAGAACGAATGGTGCGGTCTGTCAAACGCGACGCATGCGCGGTAATAGCAATCGATGCTCTTGACCAAGCTGAAGACGAGGCCGCAGATGAGTTTCTGCACACTGTGGCCGCCCTGGTACGCGCGGCGAGCGGTACGGGTGTGCGAATCCTATGCACCACTCGCACCAGTCTCCAGGTCGCCTTCGATCCAGAATTGTGTGACAGCTTCGATCTACTCAATGACGCCACGGACGAGTCGAGTGATTTGCGTAGCTGCCTCGAGAGTATGCTCGATGGTTTCGCGAGTGATGATCGGGATCGCGCCGTCGCCGCGTTGCTCGAGGGCGCTGATCACAACTGGCTATGGGCGACGACCAACGCGCGTGATCTTCTGGCCACCGTTGCGAATCAAGAAATGTTACCTCCGCTGATCCGTTTCACTCCGGGTCTTGACGGCCTGTATCGCGATGGAGTGCGACGGATGCGTCAGCGTTGCGGACCGAAATGGGAGGATGCGGCACGTCCTCTCGTTGAGGCTCTCGCGTGTGCGTTTGACGAGCGTCTGGGGCTTGCCGAGCTGCGATGGATCCTCGGAAACACTCAGGCGCAGATCGAAGATATAGCGCATGATTGTGAGCCATTTCTCCATATCAACGGCGGAGATCTCAGTCTGTTCCATCCCGACTTCTCCCGCTGGGTGGTGTCTGGGAACGTGCCCGGGATGTCGGAGGCGGCGGGGCATCTAGCGCTCGCTCAGGGCATAACCGAAATTGGACGTCAACTACGATGGGCCACTGACGTGGGACGGTACGCAGCATCTCGAGTCATCGATCATTGGTGCACAGTGTTGCTCCTCGATCCGTTCAGTCCTAAGCAGCACGATAATGAACGTGAGCTCGGAGCCGTTCTGACCGACCTCGATTGGGCGGAGAACCCGGGCATACCGATTGACGCCATAGCTCAGGTGGCCTCGGTGGTTCCAACGCTCCGCATTCCGGGGTCGGCGCTTCCCATGGGCGTTGCGATCCAGGCAGTGACAAGGTCGAGGATTGTGCAATATCTCGTTGGCGTCGAGCTGGCTGCAAGCCTTTCGGATGAGCAACTTGATGCATTCGAGAACCTGCGCTCAAATCCGGCTGCTGCACTGCGATGGCTCGTAGAGAACGTTCCAAACTACGCGGATACGACATGCGCCCTCATATGGGGCGGCCTCGTGCGTGATGAGATCACCGTTGAGCGTCACGATGGCGGACTGCTGGTTGGTCTCACTACGGACCTAGTGCTGAAATTCATCGATTCGAAGTCCATGGAGCGCGCCTTGGAATTCGTGGAACCGTACTTGGAAGAGTCGACCACGGCTGTCGTTGAGACGCTCATGGAGCGCTTACGAGAGTCGTTGGCCCATGGGGAGGACAGTGAGACGGTGACGGCAGGTCGCCAAGCTGTGCTGGGTCTTGCTTACCGGATGCGCGCGGCGCGTCAAGATGACGAGGACGCCCGGTTCGAAGATATTGAGAACGCGCTTGTCGCTTTTCGCGCGGCGATAGCTGCAACTCCACGGGGGGCGGAGGCGCGCCTGCGGATCATGATCGATGTCACGAACACGTTGCGAAATCGACGTCAACGGACACTTCCGGACCTCGACGAACTGGTCGCCCTGCAGCAGGAGATTGTGGAGATGCGCCTCGATCTGGGCGAAGCTAGCTGGACGGGTTCGGAAAAGCTTCTTGGGGACGCGTATTCGGAGCGCGCGAAATGGCGTGAGAACGAAGAGAAGAGGGATGATCTGACTGGGGCCCTCGCGGCCTATCGCAAAGCTCTTGATGCCACGCCTACTGACGATGAGAGTTGGTTGATATTCGCGATTGATACGGCGAATGCATTGATGAGGCTTGGGCAGCGCGATGATGGGCAACTCGACGAACTGATCGAGCTCCAGCTTGAAATCATCGCGACGCGCCGAGGAACGGGTGATCCTTACTGGACTGTATCGGCGTACTGTCTTGGTGACGCATATTACGAGAGGGCGGAGCGTGGCAAGGATGAGACTGCGACGGAGGGCGACCTCGATAGAGCCCTTGGGGCCTATCGGGATGCGCTGAGGGCGACGCCGCGTGACGACGAGATGCGCCTGAGGTTCGCCGTCGCCGCGGCCAACCTGCTAATGCGTCTCGCGGGGCGTGACAGTAGTCAGATCGACGAGCTAATCGAGCTCCAAAGCTACATCGTCGCCAGGCGGCGCGAGCTTGACGAAGGGCAATGGAATGTGTCCGCGAGGCTGCTCGGTGACGCGTACTGTGAGCGTGCGGGTCGGCGAGAAGACGACACCGCGAAGAATGATGATCTCAACAAGGCTCTGGTGGCTTATCGAGAAGCACTTGAGGCAACATCACCGGATGACGGGAACTGCTTGACGGTAACTATGTGCACGGCGAATGCACTGATGCGGCTTGATCGGCGCGATGACGAGCAGCTCGACGAACTGATTGAACATCAACGTGAGATCGTCGCGATGCGACGAGAGAAAGATGACCCTAGCTGGATGGCGTCAGCCGATTTGCTTGGCCAAGCATATTCAGAGCGCGCGGCGCGGCGCGAAGAGGGGGTCGCGAAGACCGACGACCTTGATGAGGCGCTTGCGAGCCATCGCGAGGCACTCAATGCAACGCCAATAGATGATGAGATGCGCCTCAGGTTTGCAGTGAGTACGGCCGACGCTTTGATAGCTCTCACCTTTCGCGACAGTGAGCAGCTTGATGAGCTGATCAGCCTCCAGCACGAGATCGTTGCTACCGGCCAAGACAAGGGAAGCTCAAACTGGACAACGTCCTCCGCGGTTCTCGGTAACGCCTATTCGGAGCGCGCGGAACAGCGTGAGGGCGAAGCTGAGGTGAGAGATGACCTAGGTAAAGCGCTCTTGGCGTATCGAGATGCGCTCGATGCAACCGCGAGGAACGACGAGAACTGGTTGATGTTTGCAGTCGACACAGCGAATGCGCTGATAAGGCTTGATCGGCGTGATGACGGGCAGCTCGATGAATTGATCGAGCTTCTGCGTGAGATCGTCGCTCAGCGTAGGGGAATGGGAGACCCGGGATGGGGGGTATCGGCCCAGTGTCTGGGCGAGGCGTACTGGGAGCGTGCAAAGCGGCGAGAGGCTGACGGTGCAGACAGGGACTATGATCAGGCTCTGATTGCGTATCGAGGTGCTATGTATGCTGCCATTGCGGGTGACGATCATGGGCAGGGAGCGAATGTCGGCCCGCAAAGTACGGCGATCAGTGACTACCGTCTTGCGGTCATGACTGGTCTCGCGAATCTTCTGCTCAGACTGAGCGAGCGGAACCTTGCGCAAATGGATGATCTTGTGGCAGCGCAGAGCGAAGTGGTGAGAGGGCGCCTCGAGCGCGATGAGTCGGAGTGGATTTCGGCGATGGTGCTCCTCGGGGATGCGTATCGTGAGCGAGCGCTGCTCATACAAGGGGATCCATTGACAACCGGTGATATAGAGCGAGCGCTCGAGGCCTACCGTAAGGCGTTGGACGCTGCGCCACCTGATCACAAGCGACGCCTGGCCGCGATGATCGGTGCTTCGAACTCGTTGCGTGATCTGCCCTATCGAACGCGCGCTCAAGTGGATGAGCTCATCGCTCTTCAAGATGAGATTGCGACTGTGCGGCGAGAGAGCGGCGACGCGGATTGGGTGCGATCCATGAATCTTCTGGGTGATGCGTATCGCGAGCGGGCGGATCTCAATGACGATGACGAGGCGAAGCTCGTTGATTTGGAGAGTGCGCTCGTCGCGTACCGCGAAGCCGTTGATGGTGCGCCGGTGGAGCATGAGCAAGCACTGACAATGAGTGTTGACCTCGCGAACGCGCTCGTCGTACATGCTGCGGTGGCGCGATCGGGTGGCCAAGAGGCCCTTCGGCTGGCAGCGGATGTGGTTGGACGGAGGTTGTCCGACGGACCACCGGATGCTATTGCGCTACGCTCGTTGCTGCCCGTGCTGAGGGCGACTCTCAAACGAGAGGGTCGCTGGCAAACGGGGTCGTGAGCGAGAACGCGCAGAATTCGCAGAGGGCGGGCGACCTACGTGCAAAGCGCGAACAGCGGCCAGCGCCCGGGCACGCCCTTGAGCTCGCGAAAGCCGCGTTCCTGGAACTGGAACGGCCCGCCGACGACGGTTCCGTAGACGGTGCCGGAGACGAGCACCTCGCCGGGTTCGGCGAGCGCGCCGACGCGCGCGGCGATGTGCACGGCCATGCCGCCGACGTCTTGGCCGATGAGCTCGCACTCGCCGGTGTGCACGCCGACGCGCACCTCGATGTCGAGCTCGCGTGCGGCGGCGGTGATGGCCAATGCGCAGCGCAGCGCCTGCGATGGCGGCCCGTGGAAGGTGGCGAGGAAGCCGTCGCCGACGGTCTTGACCTCGCGCCCGTCGAAGCGCGCGAGCTGTGCGCGCACGTGCGCGTCGTGCTGGGCGAGCAGGTCGCGCCAGCGCCCGTCGCCGAGGCGCGCGGCGCGGGCGGTGGCGTCGACGATGTCGGTGAACATGACGGTGAGCAGCGCCCGCGCGAGCTCGCCGCCGCTGCGCGCGCCGGTGAGGAACTCCTCGATCTCGTCGACGATGGCGTCGCTGTCGCCGATGAAGGGGAACGAGTCTTGGCCGTCGAGCTCGACGTAGCGGGCGCCGGGGACGTGCTGGGCGATGTAGCGCGAGTGGCGCACGTCCCAGGCTTTGTCGTCGCGGCGGTGCATGACGAGCGTGGGGACGCGCACGTGCGGGAGCGCGTGGCGGACGTCGACGTCGATGACGGATTTGGTTATGAGCCGTGCCTCGGCGGGGCTTGCGGAGAGTCGTTGCACGCGCGCGAACCACTCGCCGAGCGCGGGGTCGTCGGCCATGGAGGGCGCGAGGATCTGAAGCAGCGGGCTGTGGGTCTCGCCCCAGCCGGCGAAGTTGCGCTCGTTGAGCACGCCGCGCTCCTCTTGCGTGAGCGCCCAGTCGTAGTCGGGCGCCCAGGAGGTGCGCGAGACGGATGCGTACATGATGAGCGCGCCGACTCGTTCGGGGCACTCCGCGGCGAGCCATGCGCCGACGAGCCCGCCGAGCGCGTAGGTGAAGAGGGCGGCGCGTTCGCTGCCGGCGGCGTCGAGCACGGCGAGCGCGTCCTGGGCGTCCTGCTCGACGGTCTGCTCGCCCTGCAGCCGGTCGGAGAGGCCGGTGCCGCGGCGGTCGAAGAGGATGAGGCGGTTGAAGACGGCCAACCGCTCGAGGAAGCGGCGCATGGCGGGTGCGTCCCAGAGCTGCTCGATCTGGGAGATCCAGCCGGGCAGGAACAGCAGGTCGAGGGCGCCCTCGCCGGCGACCTGGTAGGCGATGGTGGCCTGGCCGCTGCGCGCGTAGCGGGTGGTGGGCGTGGTGGCCATAGGGCGCCGGCTCAGCGGTCTTCGATCATGAGCCTGAACGGCTCGGAGGACTCGACGGTGCCGCCGATGGCGTGGATGCGGTCGGAGAGCCAGTGGTCGGAGGTGACGACGCGGATGGCGCCGGGCTGGGGGTCTTCGCCGAGCAGCTTGACGATCTCGTCGTCGGCGGAGTCGCGGCGGGGGCGGGGGGCGTGGGCGACGATGATGACGGTGGAGCGGATGGGTGGCTTGGGGGGCTGCTCGAAGACGACGGTGACGTCCTCGCCGTTGACGGCGGCCCAGCGCTCGAGCAGGTCGACTAACCGCACCATGGCGGCGTGTCTGTCCTTCCACCACGCGTCGGGTCGGGTGCCGATGACGTTCATCCCGTCGATGATCCAGCGCATCGCGCCAAGCCTACGTTCTCGCCGCGGGGATGGCGTTGACAGCCGGATCCTGCTGGAGTACGAGCGGTGCGGCTCGAGGGCATCCAGACGGGGGACATCGTGGAGGTGGACCACAAAGGTCGGCGCTTCCATGCGGTCGTGACGGGTCAGGCGCCGGGTGGTCTGGCGTTGCAGCCGACGGACAGGCGGGTGAACTACTACTCGTGTCGCAGCCGCGAGGTGGTGGGGCATTGGGTGAAGCGCGGTCGTCCGCGCGCGACGAGCGAGCCGCTGCGCCCGTCGCCGCGTCAGTTGGAGATGGATCTGTCGCAGGAGTCGGAGCGCTAGCCGCGAGCCGCGTCGCTCAGGTGCCCGCGAGCGCGCTGTAGGCGTCGGCGGCGTCCTGGAGGCGATCGTCGCCCCAGAACAGCTGGCCGTCGACGATCACGGTGGGTACGCCGAAGACGCCCTGTGCGAGCGCATCGTCGGTGCTGGAGCGCAGCGCGTCCTTGACGGCCTGTTCGCCGAGGGCGGCTTCGAGCTCGGCGGGCTGGATGCCGATTCTGCGTCCCGCCTCGAGCACGGAGTCGAGCTCGCCGATGTCAGCGCCCTCGAGGAACGTGAGGCGCATGGCGCTGAGCGCGAATGGCTCGAGCAGCCCGTGCATGTCGGCGTGGGCCATGGCGCGCGCGACGTGCAGGTCGTTGGTGGGCCACGGGTCGGGCCAGACGATCGGCCCGAGCCCGTATGCGCCGGCGCGCGCGTTGCAGTCGGCGATGCCGGCGTCGCGCTCCTCCGTTAACCCCCAGGAGACGCGCCCGTTGGACTTGAACATGCCGCCGAGGAAGATGGGGCGCCAGCGCGCGTGCGGGAGCAGTTGCTCGATCCGCTCGGCGGAGATCCACGAGTAGGGGGACATGGCGCCGAAGAAGAACTGTGGGGTGTCGGTGGCCATGGCGATGAATATTTTTATAGATCCGCTCGGGTCGCGCCAGCCGCTGCGGTCGGCTGCTGGGAGTGTGTGAGCGCGTCGGCACAATGTTGCGAGCACAGATAGACGGTGCGCCCCTGGTGTTGCACGCGGATGGCCTTGCTGCGGTCGACCTTCATGCCGCAGACGGGGTCGGTGGCGCCGCGGCGAGCGGTGAGGGCGAACAGCGCGAGGAAGATGGCGGCGCCGAGGATGTTGAGGTAGAGCTTGTAGTCGCCCTTGACTTCGCCGAAGATGTCGGCGCGGGTGGGGCGTGCGGAGGGGATGAGGCCGGCGAGGCCGAAGAGCGCGTCGACGAGTAGCGCGGCGATGACGATGGTGACGAACATGAGCGCGACGATTCGTGTGGCGAAGGGGCGCCCGTAGTACTTGCGGTAGGCGATGACGATGGGCAGCACGATGAGGTCGGCGAACACGAACGCGATGACGCCGGCGAAGCCGATGCCGCCGGACCACAGCACGGCGGCGAGCGGCACGTTGCCGACGGAGCAGACGAAGCTGAGCACGGCGATGACGGGGCCGAGCAGCACGTTCTCGAGCAGCCGCAGCGGTTGGGGGGCGTGGGTGGCGAACAGGCCGTTGAAGAAGTCGTTGCCGAGCAGGCCGATGAACCCGGCGAGCAGGAAGCCGGTGGCGATCTCGCGGTGGAGCATGGCCCAGTCGTTGCGGAAGTTGTGCGCGACGTCGGACCAGGCGTCGAGCGACGCGAGCCGCTGGCGCAGCCCCATCTGCGCGCCGGCGGAGTGGTGCTGGTGCCCGGGCGCGGCGTGCTGCGCGTGCGCGCGGGCTTGGCGTTCGAGCTTGGGCGAGACGAACGCGCGCAGCAGGAGGCTCATGATCGCGACGAGGATGAGCCCGCCGATGAGCTCGGCGAGCGCGAACTGCCAGCCGATGAGCACCCAGATGACGACGCCGAGCTCGACGACGAGGTTGGTGGAGGCGAACTGGAAAGCGAGCGCGCTGGCGGCGGAGGCGCCGCCGGCGAAGAGCGTGCGGGCGATGGCGATGGCGGCGTAGGAGCAGGAGGAGGAGGCGGCGCCGAGGGCGGTGGCGAGCGAGACGGAGCGCGGCCCGCCGGATCCGAGCGTGCGCTGGATGCGCTCGCGCGGTACCCACGCCTGCACGATGGCGGAGATGGCGAAGCCGAGCACGAGCGCCCACCACACCTCCCATGCCATGAGGAACGCGTTGGAGAGCCCTTCGAGGATCGTGCTGGGGACGGTTCCGACCATCGGCAGTCACACTAGCCTCATGCACGAGCAAGACCGCACGCGCAAGCTCGAACGCGCGATCGTGTTGGAGCTGCTGAGCAGCGAGGACGAACGCGCGTGGTCATGCGCGGATCTCGCGGTTGCCCTGGGGGCGGGTGAGCGCGATGTCGAGGAGGCGGTGCGGCGGTTACGCGATGTTGGAATTCTCTGTGCGAGCGCTGGCGGCGTGACGGTCGCGCGGGCGGCTGTGCGCCTGGACGAGCTTGGCCTGATTGGGATTTGATGGGTAGGGTCCAGGTATGAGTGACCGCGTGCTCATCCTCTCCTGGGAGTACCCGCCCGTGATCGAGGGCGGGCTGGCGCGCCACGTGCGCAAGCTCGCCGAGGCCCTGGTGCGCCAGGGCGTGACGGTCGACGTGCTGACGCGCGGCGTCGGGAGACGCGGCCGGAGGTCTCGCGAGCACGGCGGCGTGACGGTGCACCGCGTGCGCGAGCCGGGCTGGCCGCGCGATCTCGATCGCTTCGTGGCGTGGGTGGAGCGGATGAACGAGGACATGCTGCTGGCGGGCGAGGCGCTGGCGCAGGAGCACGACTACGACTTGATCCACGGTCACGACTGGCTGGTGGCGCAGGCGTCGGCGGCGCTGGCGGACCGGATCGAGGTGCCGTACATCACGACGATCCACGCAACCGAGCACGGGCGTCACCAGGGCTGGGTGAAGGACGAGCCGCAGGCGCACATCCACGCGATCGAGCGCCGGATGGCGCAGCGCGCGGACGCGACGATCGTGTGCTCCTACTACATGCGCGGGCACGTGGCGGACATCTTCGACATCGACGAGGGCCGCGTGGCGGTGATCCCCAACGGCGTGGACCCGAGCGAACTGCAGCCGTCGGGCGATCTTCAGGCGTTGCGCGCGAGCTTCGCGGCACCGCACGAGAAGCTCGTGCTGCTGGTGGGTCGCCTGGTGTACGAGAAGGGCTTTCAGCTGGCGCTGGACGCGCTGCCTGGGGTGATCGAGCGGGTCGGCGACGTGCGCTTCCTGGTGGCGGGCAGCGGCACGCACGAGGCGGAGCTGAAGGCGCAGGCCGAACGGCTTGGCCTGGGCGAGCACGGCACGTTCGTGGGCTGGATCGGCGATGACGTGCTGCACTCGCTGTATCGGATCGCGGATCTGTGCGTGATCCCGTCGATCTACGAGCCGTTCGGGCTGGTGGCGCTCGAGGCGATGGCGTCGGGCTGCCCGTGCATCGTTGCGGACACGGGCGGTCTGCGCGAGGTGGTGCCGGTGGGCGAGCGCGTGGGGTTGCGCTTCAACGGCGGCGACGCGGAGCACCTGGGCGTGATGATCGAACGGCTGCTGGTGGACGACGAGCTGCGCGACCGGCTGGTGACGGAGGCCTCCGAGCACGTGCTGCGCTTCGACTGGGACGACATCGCGCAGCGCACGCGCGAGATCTACGATCAGTTCGGCCAGCTGGCGAAGCGCGAGGGGGTGCGGCGGGGATGACGCTCGGCCGGCCGGGGAGATGCGAGGGGGGCGTAAGGGGATGACGCAGATGCTGCCGGGCCTGATGCAGGACGACTTCCAGCTGACGCTGAACCACATCCGCCGCCGGCTGCGCTCGTGCAACCAGGGCGCGGAGATCGTGACGCTGCTGCCGGATGGCACCGTGGCGCGCGTCTCCCACGCGCAGCTGTCCGACCGCGTGGATCGCCTGGCGCGGGCGCTGAAGGCGCTCGGCGTGGAGCAGGGCGATCGCGTGGCGAGCTTCGCGTGGAACAACCAGCGCCACCTGGAGCTGTACTTCGCGGCGCCGTGCGTGGGCGCGGTGCTGCACACGCTGAACATCCGCCTGTTCGAGGAGCAGCTGACCTACATCGTCAACCACGCCGAGGACAGGGTGATCTTCGTCGACGAGTCGCTCGTGCCGGCGTTGGAGAAACTCGTGGGGACGTTCGACGGCGTGGCCCATTACGTGGTGATGGGCGAGCCGGGCTGCGACGTCGGCGCGCTGCCGGGAGCGGTGCGCTACGAGGATCTGCTCGAGCAGACGGATGCCGATGAGCCGTTCGACTATCCCGAGCTGGACGAGCGCCAGGCGGCAGCGCTCTGCTACACGAGCGGAACGACCGGCAACCCGAAGGGCGTGCTCTACTCGCACCGCTCGATCAGCCTGCACTCGACGGCGACGCTGATGAAGGATGGGACGGGCCTCTCGCGCGCGGATCGCGTGCTGGCGGTGGTGCCGATGTTCCACGCGAACGCGTGGGGGCTGCCGTACGGCGCGGCGCTCGCGGGCGCGGATCTGATCCTGCCGGACCGCTTCCTCGGCGCGGAGCCGCTGGCGAAGCTGATCGCGGCGGAGCGCCCCACGCTGATGGGTTGCGTGCCGACGATCTTCAACGACCTGCTGCGCTACGCGGACGAGCACCCGGACGTGGATTTGAGCTCGCTGACGAACGCGGCGTGCGGCGGCTCGGCGGTGCCGCGTCAGCTGATGAAGGACTTCGAGGAGCGCCACGACGTGCGCATCTTCCAGGCGTGGGGCATGACCGAGACGAGCCCCGTGGCGACGTACTCGCGCCCGCGCGAGGGCGAGGGCGAGCCCGACGAGGCGTACTGGGAGGATCGCGCGAAGCAGGGCCGCCCGCTGCCGTGGGTGGAGCTGCGGCTCGTGGGCGACGACGGGCGGGAGATGCCGTGGGACGGCGCGGCGACGGGCGAGATCGAGGTGCGCGGCCCGTGGATCGCGGCGGGCTACTTCCGCGAGGACGTGACGGACGAGAAGTTCGACGCGGGCTGGCTGCGCACGGGCGACATCGCCTCGGTCGACGAGAACGGCTACGTGCAGATCACCGACCGCTCGAAGGACGTGATCAAGTCGGGCGGCGAGTGGATCTCATCGGTGGAGCTGGAGAACGAGCTGATGTCCCACCCGGACGTGGTGGAGGCGGCGGTGATCGCGAAGCCGGACGAGCGCTGGGCGGAGCGTCCGCTGTGCTGCGTGGTGCTGCGCGAGGGTGCGAGCGCGGGCGCGGAGGAGCTCGTCGAGCACCTGCGCGACCGCGTCGCGAGGTGGTGGCTGCCGGACGAGTTCGCGTTCGTGTCGGAGATCCCCAAGACGAGCGTGGGCAAGTTCGACAAGAAGGTGCTGCGCGGCCGGCTCGCGGAGGACCGCCTCGAGGGCCGCGTGACGGTGCAGCGACCGTCATAGCTGATAGACCTTGGCTTATTCGCACGCAGGCGACACGCTGAGAATGTCGAACAAAACCACACACAATCAACACGGGAGGTTGGCATGACTCGGACCGATGTCATGGCCTCGAGTAGGCCACGCACCGAAGGCGCAGCATCGATGAGGCGCGGGTCCAGCGGCGCGCTGCGCCGGCTGACGGCCCTGTCCGCGCTGCTGCTGCTCGCGCTGACGCTCGCGCTGCCGGGCACGGCGCTGGCCGCCGAAGAACCCACGTCCAGCTACAAACAGACCCCCACGACGCCCAAAACGGGCACGGCGCCGTCGAAAGAAGAAAAAGCTCCCGCGAGCGAACCGGCTCCGACGAAAACCACCACCACTCCCACCACCGAAGCGAAAGCGAGCACGCTTCCGTTCACGGGCTTCGACCTGCGCTGGAGCCTCGCCGTGGGCGTGCTGCTGATGGGCGCGGGCTTCTCGATCGTCGCCGTGCAGCGCCGCCAGCGCCGCGACAGCTGATCGACCGCTCGACCACGTAGCTGCGCAGTACAGCGGCCGTTCACCCCAGAGTGGGGTGGGCGGTCGCTCTTGCGTTCTTCAGGCCGCTCGACCCTCCAGGGGAGGGGCCATGCCTGCGGCGAGCGCCGTGGCGACTTCGTCGATGAGCCGAGAGGAGCGCCGCCAGCCGACGACCTTCCAGCTGATCGTCTCGCCGGCGTCGCCATCCACCGGGGCCGCTCGGATCACCCATGGACGGCCGAGCAGCGAGCGGCCGAGGATGCTCGCGGCGATGAGGAAGCCGAGCGCTATCAGCTCGACACCGAACAGCAGCAGCGGGATGAGGATCACCACAACCACCACGCCGCCCACGAGCAGGAGCACTCCGAGCGCGAGGTCTTCGAGGTCTCCGCCGCCCGGCACGTACAAGCTGGGGTCGCTCTCAACCTTTCTCATCCGCACCTTGCGCCAGCGCGGCATGTCGCGCCCGATCCACCGTCGCCCGACGCGCCACTCCTCCCCTGATGGTGTCCGCAGCGTGCGCGCGCCAAAGTGAAGCTGCATCTTCGAGGATGCTACTTAATCGATTTTGAGCCAGGACGCTCAGCGGCGTGCCAGCTGGATTCGTTTACTGCACTACTTCGACTCATGCGAGGATGTCGCACATGGGTGGGGTAGCGATCGTGGTGTTCAGTGATCTGGTCGATTCGACTCGACTGCTGGCGCGCTTGGGTGACGATCGAATGGAGGAGGTTCGCCGCGCGCACATGCGGGACGTGCACGACGTGGTCGAGGCGGCCGGGGGGAGAGTGATCAAGACCCTCGGCGACGGCGCGATGGCGAGCTTCGACAGCGCGTTGGGAGCGCTGCGCGCGGCGGCCAGGATTCAGGTACGGGTCCAGCGGCTCGACGTGGCTGAGAGCGGCATGGAAATAAGGGCGCGGGTTGGCGTCGCCGCGGGGGAGCCGATCGCACACGAAGATGACCTGCATGGGATGGCGGTGGTAATCGCAAGCCGCTTGTGCTCCGCCGCCGTCGCGGGAGAGGTGCTGGTTCACGATCTGGTGGCCGCGCTCGTAGCGTCGCGAGAGGGAGTGGAGCTCGAGCCGACGCGCGACTACGAGCTGAAGGGCGTGCCGCTGCCGGTACGCGCGTCGTCCTTGCTCTGGCGTGATCTCGCCTCAGCGTTCCCGGCCGCTGAGCCTGTGCGGAAAGGCGACGGGCGCACGCCCGGCCGCGTTCCGCTGCCGCGGATGCTTGCCGCCTACGCACGCGAGCCGCTGATCGGCCGCGACGAGGAGATCGGCGTACTGCGCGAGTGCACCGCGCCACGTGCGGGGTCTCGGGCGGTGTTGGTGTTGGGCGAACCGGGCATCGGCAAGACACGCCACGCGGCCGCTGCTGCGGCGGACGCGCACGCGCAGGGCGCGACGGTCGTGCTGGCACGCTGCCCACCGGAGCCGACGATCGCGTTCGAGCCGTGGGTGCGCGCGATCGGTGAGCTGGCGCGTGTAGGGGACGAGGCATGGCGGAGCGCTCTCGCGCGCGCCGCTGGGTTCGAGCTGGCGGTGCTCGTGCCGGAGCTCAGCTCACACGCCGCTGCGGGCGAGCGAGCTGGGGCCAGTGAGGTCGTGGCCGCAGAGGGGGCTCGTTATCGCCTGCTGCACGGAATCGGCGCCGCGCTCGCGCGCGCCGCGGGGGACGGTTCGTTGCACGTGGTGCTCGACGACGCCCACTGGTGCGACGCCGCCTCTGCGCAGGCGCTCGGACATCTGCTGGAGAACACGCTCGTCTCACAGCTGGTGTTCGTGGTGACCGCGCGTGAACGCGAGCTCGGCCGCGGACATCCCGTCACGCGCGTCCTGGCGGATCTGCGGCGCACGGGCGACCTAAGCGAGCTGCGCCTGGAGGGACTCGACGACGGCGGCCTGGCGGCGCTCGTCGCGGCGCGAGTCGGGCGCGCGGTGACCCCGCGTCTGGCGGCTCGGCTGCGGGAGCGCACCGCCGGCAATCCGTTCTTCGCGGCTGAGCTTGCACGTGATCTTGACGAGCGAGGAGTGCTGGGCGAGGACGAGGCGCTCGATGCTGCACCCGTACCGGATGCGGTCGCCGGTCTCGTTGAGGAGCGCTTGGCGCGACTCGACCCTGTCACCGAGCGGCTGCTCGTCGCGGCGGCGGCGATTGGGCCCTCGGTGTCGGTTGCGCTTGCCGCGCGCGCCGCTGGGATGGATGAGATGGCTGCCGTCGGCGCTGTCGGCGAAGCGATCTCCGAGCGGCTCGTGGACGACGTTCCCGCCGCCCAGCCGACGATCGCGTTCCCGCACGCGCTGATCCGCGAAGCGCTCACGGCGAGTACCGACGGCGCCGCACGCGCGCGGCTTCACCTCGCGACGGCACAGGCGCTCGAGGAGCAGCCGGACGCCGAGCCGGCCGAGCTGGCGCGCCACTACGGCCTCGCCGTGTCCGTCGTGGGCCCCGAACGCGCGATCGCCGCATACAAGGCGGCCGCGGCCGCGGCGGCGCGGAGTCACGACCACGAGCAGGCGGCTGCCCAGTTGCGCTGGGCGCTCGCCTTGATTCCGGCGCGTGATCCCAAGGAGCGCGCGCGGCTCTTGTTGGAACTCGGCGAGCAGGAGCTGCTCGCAGCCAACCTTCCGAAGGCACGCGAGGCGTTCCGTGGGGCGGGAGACGCGGCGCGCACAGTCAACGACGCGGACGCGCTCGCGCGCGCGGCTCTGGGGTATGCGGGCGGGGATATCGCGTTCGGCTGGGAGACGGGCACCGACGACATCGCCGTGGTGACGCTGCTGCGCGAGGCCATCGACGCACTCGGCGACAGCGATCCGCGCCTGGCGCTGCGCATGATCCTGCGCCTCGCCTACGCGCTGACGTTCAGCGATGACGAAGAGGTCCTCCACGAACTCGTCCGACGCGCGCGGGAGCTCGACGAGCGAATCGGCGACACCGAATCACGGGTTCTCGCTCGGTTCTCTGAAATGGTCGCGTCTGCCGCGCGCAGCCGCGACCCTCTGAGCTATTTGGGGCGATTTGCCGAGGAGTCCCTCGAGCTGACCCGGATCGCCGAGGGGTGTGGCCGCGACGACCTTCTGTTCCGCGTGGTCGAGTGGTCGCTCGTGGCCCACTACGTGCGCGGCGAAATCGCCGAGTGCGATCGGGGTGTCGAGCACGCCGCTGAGATCGCGACACGACTGGGCAGCCCGCGCTTCACGTGGGAGGTCGACGTCAATCGAGCGCTTCGCTTTCTCGACCGCGGCGATCGCGTCCGCGGCGAGGCGCTGCTCCACAGCGCGGGCAGGACGGTGCGTCGTATGCGCCCCGACATCCACATGGCGGTGGAGCTCACCCTGCGGATGTTCAACAGCTGGCTGTTCGACGGAGAGACTGCGACGCTGCACACGGGGTACTCCGCCATGGATGAGGCCGTGCCGATGGGGGCCATATCGGCGCTCGTGACACTTTCCGCGGCGCTGGATGGCGACCACGTTGTCGTCTCGCAGCGGATGGAGCGCCAACTCTCCGGAGACCTTTCCTCCATTCGCCGGCCCGACATCCACCTACCCACCTCACTGTGCTTCTTGGCGATGGCCGCGACGCTCAGCGGCAATCGTGTGACCGGCGCGCGCTTGCGAGCGCTGCTCGAGCCACTGCGGCCCTATCTGCTGACCCTGGGCCCGGCAATTCACGGCGGCCACGTCGTCGAGTGGCACATCGGCCGTCTGGAGTTGCTGGCCGGAAGGCCTGACGCGGCTATCGGTGAGCTGCGCACAGCCGTCGCGCGTGTCGATGCTCTCGATCTCATCTGGCTGACGGGATGGACGCGAGTGGATCTCGCGGTGGCGCAGCATCGCCGCAGTTCTCCAGGCGATCGCGGGCAGGCTCTGGCGACGCTCGTCGAGGGCGAGGCTCTCGCGGAGCGCTCCGGGATGCGGGGAGTGCAGCAACAAGCGGCGCTGGCTCGCGCCGAGCTGGAGGGTCGCGAGCCGCCCCCGAGGCGCTTCGCAACGGAGCACACGCGCCCTATGCGCGCCCTCACAGCCCGCACCGGACGCAGGGCGCTTGCCGTGACGGTGCGCGGCCAAGACGATGAAGCGCTGGAGCGCCGCTTTTGCGAGCCACGTCGCCAACGGGGTCTGTTGCGCGCCATGGCGCGTGGTTTTCAACCGGTCCACGCGGGTGGCTTTAGTGGTGTGATCGCCTACGAGCTGGAGCCCTACTCGATCGAGGCGCCGCCCGAGGCCCCATGGCGCTGGGCGATCGAGATTGATTCGGCGGCCGCGCGTGCCCGGTTGCTGGAGCCCGCGCCTCTCGAAGCAGCGGTAACGATCCACTTCGGTCTCGCCGACTGGGTGCGTGTGGTCGCGGGCGTACAGAGTGCTGTGACCGTCTTGGCTTCCGGGCGCGGCAGCATCGAGGGCGACGTCATCCTTGCTGTGCGTCTGGAGGCGATGTTCGGCGGGCGGCGCGACTAGGAGTTCCTACGTATCGGAATGGGGGCAACTACGCGATCGTGCGCCGCGGTTTCTGCCGATGCTCAGAGATGTCCGCTCCGTGGTACCGAACACTGCTCGCCATCGCGACTGGCTCGCTCGCCGTCCTGATTCCAGTTGGGTCGGCCGGCGCAGCCACCCCGGCCCGGCCCGCTCTACCCTGCAACCGGGCGGCGTTCACCGGCAGCGTTCGGGCTCACGCTTGCCGGGGCGTCCACCAGCCTGCGACTCATCGTGGTCGACGAGGCCGCAGGGGGCCGAGAGGCGCCACAGGTCCCAAAGGTATGGAAGGCACCGGAGGCCAAATCGGTGCAACGGGTCCAACGGGCACCGTGGGTCTGACGGGCTTCGCGGGCCCAGAAGGAGCGGCGGGCATCAACGGCTCTCCAGGTCTTGAAGGCGCTGCGGGCTTGAACGGCGCCGTGGGCCTCCGAGGGGAAGTGGGACTCGACGGCTCCGCAGGTCCCGAAGGGAAAGCAGGCGTGCAGGGCGACATCGGCGCCACGGGGCCCGCAGGCTCCACAGGCACCGAAGGACCCAAAGGAGCCGCAGGTCCACAGGGCGTCCAAGGCGAAATCGGCGGCCTAGGAGCCACGGGCTCCAGAGGTGCCGACGGGCCCGTCGGCACGGCGGGTCCCGCTGGAGAAGTGGGTCCGGTTGGGCCCACGGGCCCGCCCGGTTCGAGCGCGTCGCCTCAGTACGCCTACATCTACAACCTTGCCGCGGAGACCGTTCCGCTCGAAGCTGCTGTCAGTTTCGATTCCAACGGCGTCATGAGCTCGGGCATCGCACACGCCCCTGGTACACCGGGGATCGCACTTGTGAACGCGGGTACATATGCGGTGACGTTCTCGGTGTCAGGCACAGGCTCCAATCAGATCGCGCTGTTCGTCAACGGAGGGGCCGTCCCTGGCTCCGTCTACGGCTCCGGCGCGGGCACTCAGCAGAACTCAGGACAAGCGATCGTCGCGATAGCCGCGGGCGACGTTCTGACGGTCAGGAACTTCACGTCCAGCGCCGCAATTGGGCTTGCGACGCCGATCGGTGGCACGCAGGCCAGCACGGACGCCTCCGTGATGATCGAGAAGCTCTCCTAGCGCCAATGCTCCACCACGTAGCCTGAGAAGCACGAGCGGCTGTCCTCCCCGAAGTTGGGTGGGCGGCCGTTTCTTGCGTGGTGGCGCGCCTAGCCTCAGCGCGCCTCGATGTCCACCGGCGTGCCCGGCCCGATGCGCGCGGCGAGCCATTGGATGCTGGCCGTGGCGAGGCGCACGCATCCGTGCGAGACGGCTGCTCCGAGCGTTCCTCCGAGGTTGTCGCGTCCGTGCACCGCGATCTGCCCGGGGCCGCCTTCGAATTCCTGAAGCGCGTTGGAGCGGGCGCTGAGCGCAAGCGCGAACGGGCCGCCCGCCTCGCCCGGCTGCATCTGCAGCGTCTCCTCCACGAAGAACTCGCCCGTGGGAGTGGGCGTGGTCGGCTTGCCGATGACGGCCGAGAAGCGCCTCGCGATTCGCCCGTCGCGGTAGGCCGTGACCCGTCTCGTGGCGAGGTCGATGGACAGGCGCCACGGGGTGACGAGTTCGCGGGTTCCATGTTGGGAGATCCACGCCGTCGAGCCGTTCGGGCGACCGGGGAGCATCACCTCCAGCCACTTCGCTCCGCCGACGTCGGTGGAGCGGGCGATCACGGGAAGCGTCGTCCGCTCGCCGGTTATCGGCCGGTGGGCGGCCACGGAGGCGACCTGGCGGGATGTCGCGTCGGGGGCCTGGTGAGCGCCGTGGGCGCTCAGCAGGACCGCCAGTTCCTGGGTTGCCTGCACGCGGACGGGTGTGGAGGCGGCGGCGATCGGCGTGCCCGCGGCGCACGCCAGGCACACCGCCGCCGCCGCGATGAGTGCGGCCAGTTTGCGCATCGCTCAGCCCGTGAAGGCGCCGGGGTGGTGGGGCAGCGCTTTACGAGCGAGCCCTGTGGTTGAGCCGTGCCTGCGCGCGGCGCGCCGTTGCCTCGCCCGCCGTTGCATCGCGCGCCGATGCCTGGCACGCGCCTTCGGCCCCGTCGCGGACCCTGGGGTCACGCCGCTGCTCGGCCCTGTGCCGGTGGTGGTCGTTTCGCTGCCGCCACCGCCGCCACTCGCGCTGGAGGCGCAATTGGATGTGGTGATGGTGTTGTTTTCGAGGTTGACCGCGCCGGTGTTTGCGAGCAGCCTGCCGTGGATCGTCGCGGCGGTGTTCGCGCTGATCGTGGCCGACGCCATGATCGTGCCGACGAATTGCGTGCCGGTGCCGAGCGTCGCGGAGGAGCCCACCTGCCAGAAGACGTTGCACGCCTGTGCACCGTTGATCAACCGCACGGCGGTGTTCGACGCGGTGATCAACGTCGAGCCGATCTCGAAGATGAAGACCGCGTTGGGGTCGCCCTTTGCGTCGAGGGTCACCGCTCCGGAGGACAGCAGCAGCGAGCTGCTGGCGTTGCGAACGCCGGGCAGGAACGTCTGGCCGGCGAGATCCGTTCCGGCCGAGCCGTTGCTCGGACGTGAGGCCGCGTTGTTGTAGGCGGTCGTGAGGTCGTTCTTCGCGCCGATCGCAACTGCGTCGTCCACATGGATCTGGCCGAGCACGTGCGGTGCTCCCGTGACCGACGATCCGGGGCTGAGGCCGAGGTCGCCGAAGATCGTCGTGGGGCCCGTGTTGGTGACGGTCGATCCGCCCAGAACGGAGAAGCTCGCCGCCGAGCCGAGACCCACGGGCGCGGCCGCGCCGAGGGCGCTGCTCGCGAAGAGCAGGCTCCAGAGCAGCGCGAACAGCAGCGCGCCGGCGCGATACGGCTTGCCCGCGTGGCGTGAGGAAGCACGCGGACTGACTGGGAGGAGATCGCCGAGAGGCGACCGTTGAGCTGCTGTGACGCCACGGATCATGGGCGTCTCCTGACTGCGGTGTAGAGCGCCGCGATGGGAGGGGAATGGCTCCCCGGTCTCTTCGACCTTCTCGTGCTATCGACCGTTTTCCGCCCAAAGCCCCGATCCGGGGCCCCAACTCGAACGGACGTCCATTCGGGCGGCGAAGGCAGAAGTAGATTCGAGTAGTACAACGAATTTGACAGACTCGGTATGATAAGGGACAGCTAGGCAATGGATTTTCTGCGGCTCTGGCCGAGACCCCGTACCGGACGGCTCCAAGTGGCATGTTGGTTTTGCGAGCCGTGAGACCCTTGCGTCTTTCCGGTCGCGAGTCGATCGGCCTGCTGGTCACGCTGCCCGTATTCCTGCTCTGGCGCGCGCTCTCGCGTTCGCGTCAGCGGGCCTGGGGGCTCGTCGGGGAGAAGTCCGACGAGCTGGAGTACCGAGCGCTTCACGACGCACTGACAGACCTGCCCAATCGCAGCCTGGTTCTCGACCGCGCCGAACAGATTCTCGCCCGCGGACGCCGCGACGAGCTTCCGGTGACGGCCCTGTTCGTGGACGTCGACGACTTCAAGCAGGTCAACGAACGCTTCGGTCACCGCACGGGAGACGAGATTCTGCGCCGCGTCGGCGCGCGACTGAAGGCGGTCCTGCGCGACAGCGACACCGTCGGTCGTCTCGGCGGAGACGAGTTCGTGATGCTGGTCGACCCCGTCGGGTTGGACGTCGCCCCCGAGCTCATAGCGGAGCGGCTGCTGGACGTGCTTCGTCAGCCGATCGAACTGCCTCGAGCGTCGCATCCTCCGATCTCGGTGACGGCGAGCATCGGCATCGCGACCGGCCGACCGTGCTGCGCGGAAGACCTCATGCGGGACGCTGACCTCGCCCTTCATGAGGCCAAGGCCTCCGGCAAGGACGGTTACGCGAAGTTCGAGTCCGCGATGCAGACTGCCGCGCAGGACCGCATGCATCTGGAGATGGACCTCGGAGAGGCGCTCGAGGCAGAGCAGTTCTTCCTCGTCTACCAGCCGATGATGGATTTGGACAGCGAGAGGGTCGTCGGCATCGAGGCGCTGCTGCGCTGGCGCCATCGCTCGGGCGAGTCGATTCCGCCCGATGTGTTCATCCCGATCGCCGAGGAGAGCGGTCTGATCGTCTCGATCGGTCGCTGGGTGCTCGAGCAGGCCTGCGCCCAGGCGGTCGTCTGGTCCGAGCGGGGATACGCGCTGAATCTTTCGGTCAACGTCTCCGCGCGGCAGCTGGAGCGCCCCGAGTTCGCGGAGGAGGTGCGGAGTGTGCTCGAGGACACCCACCTCGACCCGGCCAGGCTGACGCTCGAGATAACGGAGACGGTTCTCATGCGCAAGCCGGATTTCGCCGCGAACATGCTGGCTGAGCTGAAGAGCCTCGGTGTGCGAATCGCGGTGGACGACTTTGGAACGGGCTACAGCTCGCTCGCCTACTTACGACAGTTCCCCGTCGATTCGCTGAAGATCGACCGCACCTTCATCACCGGCCTGGCGCTCTCCGACGAGGCGCGTGCGTTGATCCATACTCTGATTCAGCTCGGCAAGGCGCTCGGACTGCAGACGCTCGCCGAGGGCGTGGAGAACTCCAACCAGGTCCGCCAACTGCAACGGGAGGGGTGCGACCTCGCCCAGGGCTTCCTGTTCGCTCGCCCGCTCGCCCCCGAAGCGCTCGAACGCTTCCTGGCCGACAGCGGCGGTGTCGCTGGGCCACCCGCCGCGACGCGGCCGCGTCCGACCGTCCATCGCTGAGGATTCCTCGGCAGCGGGCGAGTGTCGATGGATGTCCATTCTGGTCGCGGAGAAACCCGCCGCCCTGCAACGGAAAAGTACGTGTCACGCGCGGCGTGAGCGCGACTACATTCATCGTTGAGATGGACGGCGTTGCGGCTCACTCCGACGGAAGCGGAAATCGCGTCCTGCTGGTCGAGGACGAGCCGTCGATCTCCGAGCCGTTCTCTCATGCGCTCGAACGCGAGGGCTTTGCGCCGACGGTCGTCGCCACGGCGTCTGACGCGCGCGCCTCGCTGCTCGAGCGCGAACCAGACATCGTGCTGCTCGACCTGATGCTCCCCGATGGCGACGGTCGCGAGTTGGCTCGCGAGCTGCGCGCCCGCTCGAACGTGCCGCTGATCATGCTGACCGCGCGCGGCAGCGAGATGGACCGCGTCGTCGGGCTGGAGCTGGGCGCGGACGACTACGTGGTCAAGCCGTTCGCCGCCGCCGAGGTGATCGCGCGGATACGCGCGGTTCTGCGCCGCAGCCGCCGGCGTGACGCGCCCGCCTCGCCCGACGCGCCGGCCGCGCCCATCGTCCTCGGCGAGGTGCGCATCGACCCCGCGGCGCGTCGTGCGTGGCTGGGAGGGCGGGAGCTGTCGCTGACGCGCAAGGAGTTCGACCTGCTGGCGCGTCTGGCGCGCAGCGCCGGAACGGTGGTAACGCGTGAGGACCTGATGAACGACGTGTGGGACGAGAACTGGTTCGGCTCGACGAAGACGCTCGACGTGCACATGGCCGCGCTGCGGCGCAAGCTCGGCGAGGACCCCGCCGCGCCGCGGCTCATCCAGACGGTGCGAGGGGTCGGCTTTCGCTTCGCGCACGCACAGGAGGGTTGACCGGTAAGCCTGCGCACCCGCCTGCTGCTGGCGCTCGCCTACGTGCTCGTGCTGGCCGTCGTCTCGCTCGGCATCCCGCTCGCGCTGAGCCTGCGCGACCGCGTCAGCGCGGAGGTCCACTCTCAGGCGCTCAGCCAGGCGGACGTCGTCGCGGCCACCTCCGCCGATCTCCTCAGCCCGCCCAACACGCCCGCGCTCGAAGCGATCGCGCGCTCGGCCGGCGACTCGGTGCGCGGCCGCGTGCTGATCGTCGACGCGCGCGGGCGGGTGCTGGCGGACAGCGCCACTCACGCCACGCGCGGCAGCAGCTACGTCACGCGGCCCGAGATCGCCTCCGCTCTGCGCGGTCGCTCGGTGCAGACCGAGCGCTCGAGTCGCAGCCTCGGCGAGAGCATCCTCGCTACCGCGGTGCCGGTGCTGCGTCGCGGCAGCACGGTCGGCGCGGTGCGCGTCACCCAGAGCGTCGCCGCGGTGCAGCACGCGGTGAACGCCACCGTCGCGAAGCTCGCGCTCGTCGCCGCGACGGTGCTGCTGCTCGGTCTGATCGCCGGCGTGCTGATCGCACGCCAGGTCGCGCTGCCGCTGAGGCGCCTGGAGATCGCCGCGCGACGGATCGCCGGCGGCGATCTCTCCGCGCGCGCGACCGTGGAGGGCAGCTCCGAGCAGCGCTCGCTGAGCGCGTCGTTCAACGAGATGGCCGACCGCAACCAGCGGCTGATCGGCGCGCAGCGCGAGTTCGTCGCCGACGCCTCGCACCAGCTGCGCACGCCCCTGACGGCGTTGCGGTTGCGCCTCGAGGCGGCGCGCGCGAGCGGCGTGGACGGAGCGCTCGCCACCGACCTCGACGCCGGCACCGAGGAGGTCGACCGGCTCGCCGCGATCGTGGATGAGCTGCTCGTGCTCAGCCGCGCCGAGGATCGAGAGCTGCAGGGCGAACACGTCGATCTCGCCGACGCCGTCAGCCGTGCGGTGCGGCGCTGGGACGCGGTCGCACACCTGCGGCAGATCACGCTCGACGGCGCCGAGCGCGGCGAGGGCGACGGCGCGGCGCGCGGCGACGGCGACGGCGACGCTCGGCCTGGCGCTCGCGCCGGCATTCGCGGCGAGGCCGACCAAGACGGCCCGTGGTGCGCGCGCGCCGATCTGGACCGGGCGCTGGACGCGCTGATCGAGAACGCGATCGCCTACTCGCCCGTGGGCGGGGAGGTCACGCTGCTCCACGCGGGCGGGCGCATCGAGGTGCGCGACCGCGGTCCGGGGCTGGCGCCCGGTGAGGAGGATCTCGTGTTCGAGCGCTTCCACCGCGGCAGCGCCGGCCGGCGAGGTCCGACGGGAAGCGGGCTGGGGCTGGCGATCGCACGAACGCTCGCGCGCGCATGGCACGGAGAGGCGCGGCTGCACAACCGGCCCGGCGGTGGCGCCGTCGCAGAGCTCGAACTCCCGATGGAGGACGCATGAAGATCTCGCGCCGCACGCTGCTCGTGGTGCTCGCGGCGGCGCTGGGCATCGTGCTCGCCGCAGCGATCACGTGGGGCACGAGCCAGCTCGTGCGCCAGCACATCGGCCTCGCCTCCGAACCGCTCACCGCCGGCCACAGGTTGCTGCCGAGCGCCACGAGCACCGCCGGCCCACCGACCGCCGCCACGCAGCCGACGACCGTCACGACCACGCCCGCGACGTCCGCGACGAGCTCGACGTCGACCGCGCCCCCGGCATCGGGTCCACCACGGATCACCACCACGGCTCCTTTGGGCGACGGCGGCGACTCGGGCGGGGGTGACGACTGAGCGCACGGCGCGGCGCGCGCATCTTTGCCAACTCTTAACCCCGCCTTGGGCCGGCTATGGCCGGCGGTGCACGACAGTGGATGCACCTTTCGACCCAAGGAGTGACGGATGCGACGCAGCGAGATGATGACCGCGGGGGGTGTGACCCTCGCCGGACTGGGCGTGCTCGTCGGCATGGCGCTCGGCTCGCACGAAATCGCTCCGAAGCTCGCCGACCGGACGCAGCCGGTCGAGGTGCGCACGGAGGTGATCCGCAAGACCGTCAACGTGTATCGCCGCGCGAAGCCGTCCCACACGGCGGGGGCCGGTGCCGGTACGAGCGGTGGCGGCTCCTCAGGGTCTTCTGCGTCGGCCGTCCGTGCAGCCACAGGCCCGATCGTTGCGGCCAGGACCCGTGCGAGTGGAGCGGCGGTCGTGTCGCGTCGAGTCGCCGCAGCCCCCGTGAGCACGCGCAGCAGCGGCGGCTCAGCCGGCGCCAGCTCTGGCTCTGGCTCACGCCGGGTCGTGTCCACACGCTCCAGTGGTGGCCACGGTGGCGGCGAGCACGAGGGAGGCCACGATGACTGATCGCGAGAGCCAGCCGGCGCACTCGGCACGCAGGAACCCGCACGCGACCCGTCCGCTGCTGCGGGTGTTCCCGCTGACGGTGATGGCGCTCGCGACGTTCCTGGTCGTGTTCACGCTGCTGATGGCGCGGCTGACAGCGACCACGCATCTGCCGCTCGGCGCGCTCGTGGGCGCCAGCTCCCCCGTCACGCTCAACGGCGAACCCGCCAGTCCTGGTGTGACCACGCGCGTGAGCGGCGCTGCGGCGGCGCGCACGGCCGTGAGCAACTCCGCCGTCGCGCAAGGAGCCTCGGCGGGCACGGCAACGCTCGTGACCCGCACGAGCGGCGCGAGCGGCACGGGAGCACGCGATGACTGACCGAGCCACAGAACGCCGCCGTCGCGGCGCGCTCGGCGCGATCTGGGGCGCTGCGGCGGTGTTCCTCGCGCTGCTGGCATTGTTGGCCTCGCGTGTCACCGCGGGCCAGGATCCCGCGCTGCGCGCGCGTGCGGCCGCCACGCCGCTGCCGCCGCGCAGGGTCCTCGTGCGTCGCATCTACGAGCGCAGGGTGATCGTGCATCTGCCCCCGAGCGCGCCCGCGCAACCCGCGCGGGCCTCTCAGCAGGTGAGCGCCGTGGGCGGCTACTCCTCCCCGACACCGGTCACGCGCGTCTCATGAGCCCGCTCCACGACATCACGTTCCGCTCGATGGGCAGCGACGTGCGTCTGATCGTCGGCGCTCCGCTGCTCCCCGGCCTTGCGTCGCCGGCGGTGGCAGCGGACTGCGAGCGGGCGTACATCGAAGACTACGCGCGTCGCTTGTCGCGATTCCGCGCCGACAGCGAGCTGTGCGCGCTCAACGCCGACCCCTCCGAGGAGGCGCCCGCGTCGCTGCTGCTGCGTACGGCCGTCGCGGCGGGGGTCTGGGCGGCGGAGCGCAGCGACGGTCTCGTCGACCCGACGCTCGTCGGCGAGATCGAGGCGGTCGGCTACGACGTATCCCACGACGGCAGCACCCCAGCGTCGCTGCGCAGCGCGCTCGCGAGCGCCCCGGCGCCGCGTCCCGCGCGGCCACGCGCACAGGCGCTTTGGCGCGCGGTCGAGATCGACCACGAGCGCGGCACCATTCGCCGTCCGGCGGGTGTGCGGATCGACACGGGCGGCACCGGCAAGGGCCTCGCCGCGGACGCGGTCGCACATCGCCTGCGCCGTTACAGCCGCTTCGTGGTCGACTGCGGCGGCGACATCGCCGTCGGCGGGGTGGGCTGCCAGCTGGACCCCGTCGCGATCGAGGTCGAACACCCGCTCACGGGCGAGTGCGTGCACACGCTGCGCCTCACGGGCGGCGGAGTCGCGACCTCCGGTCTAAACGTGCGCATATGGCAGCGAGCGGACGGCAGCTTCGCGCACCACCTGCTCGACCCCTCCAGCGGCGAGCCGGTGTGGAGCGGTCTGATCGCGGCGACGGCGCTCGCGCCCAGCACGCTCGAGGCCGAGACGTTGTCGAAGCTCGCGCTGCTGACCGGCCCGCGGGGCGCGCGCAGCGCCCTCGCGCAGCACGGCGGCCTGGTCGTGCACGACGACGGCGAGGTCGAGCTGATCGGGCCGCTCGCCGACGCGGGCGACCCCGTGAACGCGATGTCGGGGAGCGCGGCATGAGCCAGTCCTCGCCCAGCAGCTATGTGTGGTGGCTGGCCGGACGCTCGGCTGGGATCGTGGCGCTCGCGCTCGTGACGTTCTCGGTGATCCTCGGCCTGTCGATGGCGGCCCGCGTGATCCCGTCGAGGTGGAGAAAGGACGCGATCCGGCTGCACGAGCACATCGCGCTGATCTCGCTCGGAGCGATCGGCGCGCACGGCCTGCTGCTGGCCGCCGACCCCTGGCTGAAGGCGGGCGCGAAAGGCATCCTGATCCCGTTCGCGATGGGCTACCGCCCGCTGTGGACGGGGCTGGGCATCGTCGGCGGGTATCTCGCGGCGATCCTCGGCCTGAGCTTCTACGTGCGTAAGCGGATCGGCGCGCGGCTGTGGCGGCGCATGCACCGCTTCACCGTCGTGGTGTACGTGCTCGGCCTCGTGCACAGTCTCGGCGCGGGCACCGACGCGTCGATCCCGGTGGTCCGCTACGCGATGCTCGCGAGCGCTCTGCCGATCCTGTTCCTGTTTGCGCTGCGCGTGTTGCGCGGCCGGTCCCGGACCGGCGGCTCGCGAGCCCGCGCGAACAGCAGGGCGAGGACGCCTGAGGCGCCCCGTCTCACACCCTCGCCCTCCCAGGCGAGCTGACGAGCAAAGGAGAACAGCGATGAGCTACATACCGACGATCGACGAGGCGAGCTGCATCGGCCAGGGCGACTGCATGGAACTGGTGCCCGCGGTGTTCCAGGTCGACGACTGCGCGCACGTCGTGGGCACGGGCCCTGACGATCTGATCCTCACGGCGGCGCGCGAGTGCCCTGTTGAAGCGATCACGATCGTGGACTCTGAGACGGGGGAGCAGGTGTTCCCGTGATCGTGCGCGCGTACGGACGGTAGTTTGCCGCAGCGCATCGGCGGACGTACACCGATGTCTCACCCATGCCGCCGGCGCGAGAGTGGACTCCGATGTCGTCCACGCTACAGACCCACGTCCGCCTCGAGGGCCGCCTGGAAGAGCCGCTGAGTCGCTGGCTGTGGCTCGTCAAGTGGCTGCTGCTGATCCCGCACATCATCGTGCTGGCGTTCCTGTGGGTGGCGTTCGTCGCTGCTGAGCGTGGTCGCGCTGTTCGCGATCCTCTTCACCGAGCGCTATCCACGCGCGATCTTCGACTTCAACCTGGGCGTGCTGCGCTGGAGCTGGCGCGTCAGCTTCTACTCCTACAGCGCCCTCGGCACCGACCGCTACCCGCCGTTCACGCTCGGCCCGGTGCCCGACTACCCTGCGACGCTCGAAATCGACTATCCGGAGCGCCTCTCGCGCGGCCTCGTGCTGGTGAAGTGGTGGCTGCTGGCGATCCCTCACTACATCGTGATCGGCGCGTTCGAGGGCGGCACGGGCGTGCGGGTGTGGAGCTTCGGAGTGATCGGCGCGCTCGTGGTGATCGCGGGTTTCTCGCTGCTGTTCTGCGACTGCTACCCGCGTGGGATCTTCGACTTCGTGATGGGCATGAACCGCTGGTCGTTCCGTGTCGCGGCGTACGCGGGCCTGATGCGCGACGAGTACCCGCCGTTCCGCCTCGACATGGGCCCGAGCGAGCCCGACGCGCAGCTTCCGCTCCCGCTCGCGCCGAGCGGCCCCTCGTCGCAGGCGGCTGGCGCATGAGCACGTTGCGGGAGGCCGCCGAGGAGTTCCTCGCGCTGCGGCGGATCGCGGTCGCGGGCGTATCGCGTGACCCCAAGCAGCCCGCGAACCTGATCTACCGGCGGCTGCGCGATCACGGACACGAGGTGTTTGCGGTCAATCCGAACGCCGAGCTGCTGGAGGGCGATCGCGCTTACCCGACCGTGAAGGACATCTCCGGCGGAGTCGACGGAGTCGTGGTGGTGACCACGCCTGAGGCCGCGGATACGGTCGTTGAAGAGTGCCACGAGGCGGGTGTCGGACACGTGTGGTTGCACCGAGGGATCGGGCCGGGCAGCATCTCGCAGGACGCGATCGCGTTCTGCCGCGAGCACGACATGCGGGTGATTCCCGGCGGCTGCCCGAACATGTTCGGCGCGACCTCCGACGCGGGTCACAGGTGCATGCGCGCGATGCTGCGCCTCGGTGGGAAGATCCCAGCGAACGTGTGACGGTCGGCGTGCCGGCGTTCGCGCCATCATCGCCGCATGAGGTTGCGAGCATTTCCGGGCTGAGCGAGGGGGAGGCGGCACGACGCCTGGCCGCGAGCCCCAGTCCGCGCGCGCAGCAGTCGAGCCGCTCGCTCGCGAGCATCGTGCGCGCGAACGTGCTGACTGTGTTCAACGCGATCCTCGCGGGCTTTGGCGCGCTGACGCTGATCTTCGGCGACTGGCGCGATGCGCTGTTCCTCGGCGTGATCGTCGCGAACTCCGGCATAGGCATCGCGCAGGAGGTGCGCGCCAAGCGCGCCCTGGACCGGCTCTCGCTGCTCGTCGCCCCGCACGCGAGGGTGAGGCGCGACGGCGAGGTGCGAACGGTGAGTCGCGAGGAGGTGGTGGTCGGCGACGTGGCGCTGCTGGAGCCCGGCGATCAGCTCACCGCGGACGGGTTGCTGCTCGCGGCGCGGGATCTGAGGCTGGACGAGTCGATCCTCACCGGCGAGTCTCAGCCGGCTGCTCGCGGCGTGGGCGATGAGGTCCGCTCGGGCGCGTTCGTGGTGGAGGGCACGGGGACGTATGAGGTGAGCGCGGTGGGGGAGGAGAGCTTCGCCGCGCGCGTGACCGGGCAGGCGCGCTCGTTTCGCCACCCTCGCTCGCCGCTGGAGCGCGCGGTCAACCGGCTGCTGTACGTGCTGGTGGCGCTCGTGCTGGGGTTGGGGGCGCTGCTGGCGTTCTCCCTCCACCACCGCCACGTGCGCATGCACCCCGCGGTGGCCTCCTCGACGGCCGGGGTGGTGAGCATGATCCCCGAGGGTCTGATGGTGCTCGTGAGCCTCACGTATGCGGCGGGCGCGGTGCGGATGTCGCGCCGCGGCGTGCTGGCGCAGCAGCTCAACGCGATCGAGTCGCTCGCGTCGGTGGACACGATCTGCGTCGACAAGACGGGCACGCTCACCGACGCGGGCCTGCGCGTCGTGGAGGTGCTGCCCGCGCCGGGCGAGCGCGAGCAGGACGTGCGCGAAGCGCTGGGCGAGCTGGCGGCGAGCGCGTCGGCGCGCAACATCACCCTGCAGGCGATCGCGCAGGAGTGCCCCGGCGAGGCCCAGCTCGTGCGGGGTGAGATCCCGTTCTCGAGTCGCCGGCGCTGGAGCGCGGTCGCGCTGGCGCGCGGCTCGCTGTATCTCGGCGCGCCCGGCCGCGTGCCGCTGGGGGCGCTCGCGGCGGCGGCGGAGGAGCGCCAGCGCCGGGGCAGGCGCGTGCTCGCGCTCGCCACCTCCGCGAGCCCGCTGCCGGACGCGCCCGATGAGCACCCGCCGACCGACCTGCGCCCGCTGGGAGCGGTGGTGCTCGCGGAGGAGCTGCGCCCGAACGTGCACGAGACGATCGCGTTCCTCAAACGCGAGGGCATCGACGTGAAGGTGCTCTCCGGCGACGCCTCGCAGACGGTCGCGGCGATCGCGCGCGACGTGGGCATCGACGTGGCCGGCGTGAGCGACGGCGAGCGGATCCCGCAGGACGCCGAGGCGTTGCGCGCGTTCGCGCTCGAGACGACCGTGGTGGGCCGCATCTCGCCGGAGGGCAAGCGCGCGATCGTGGAGGCGCTGGGCGCAGAGGGTCGCTACGTGGCGATGGTGGGCGACGGCGTGAACGACGTGCCGGCGCTGAAGAGCTCGCGCCTGGCGATAGCGCAGGGCAGCGGCACGCAGATGGCGCGCAGCGTGTCGGATCTCGTGCTGATCTCCGGCGACTTCGCGGTCGTGCCGCAGCTCGTCGCGGAGGGTCGCCGGGCGCTTCGCAACCTGCAGCGCGTGAGCCGTCTCTACCTGACGAAGTCGGTGTTCGCGGCGTTCCTGATCCTGACGATCGGCATCGGCTCGGACTCCTATCCGCTGCTGCCGCGCCATCTGACGCTCGCGGCGAGCCTGACGATCGGCATCCCCACGTTCTTCCTCGCGCTCGCGCCCAGCAGCGGCCCGTGGCGGCCCGAACGGTTCGCGAGTCGCGCGGCGCGCTTCGCGATGCCGGCGGGCACGGTGCTCGGCGCGGGGATCGTGGCGGGCTACCTGTTCGCGCTGCACGACCTCGACCTGTCGCTCGCGGATGCGCGCACCGTGGCGGTCACGACGCTGATCGCCGGAGGGCTGTATCTGGTGCTGGCGCTGGAGACGGAAGGCTCGTGGCGACGCTCGACGCTCGTCGCGGGCATGTGCGCGGTGCTCGCGGGCCTGTACGTGCTCGCGCTGCTGCTCGCGAGCACGCGCCGGTTCTTCGAGCTGACGGCGCCGGACGCGGGGATGCTCGCGACAGCGGGTCTCGCCAGCGCACTGACGATCGCCGCGCTCGCGCTGTGCGGCTTCTCCGCGCGCGTCAGCCGCGCGCCGGGCGAGAGCGCTCCGCCATGAGCCGCTCGGCGCGGGGCGCGCGCACCTGGCCGCTCGGGGGTCTGATCGAGCATCGCGCGGAGATCCTCGCCGCGCTGGCGCTGTTCGCGATCGTCCTCGGCGGCCTGCTGCATCTGCTCGGCGACGGCGGCGCGGGCGATGTAGTGTGGCGGGCGGCGGTGGCGCTGCTCGCGCTCGCGCTGGCGGGCGAGGTCGTGCGCACGGTGCTCGTGGACCACCACCTGGGGGTGGACACGATCGCGCTGGTCGCGATGGTCGGCTCGCTGCTGCTCGGAGAGGAGCTCGCGGGCGCGATCGTGGGGCTGATGTTCAGCGGCGGCGCGGCGTTGGAGGACGCCGCATCCACACGCGCGCGCCGCGAGCTGACGGCGCTCGTGCAGCGCGCCCCGAAGGTCGCCCAGCTGCGCGTGGGCGCGGGCATCGAGCAGGTGCCGGTCGAGCGGGTGCTGGCGGGGGACGTGGTGGTTGTGCGCAGCGGCGAGGTGGTGCCCGTGGACGGGGTGGTGGTGAGCGGCGAGGCGGTCGTGGACACGAGCACGCTGAGCGGCGAGCCGCTGCCGGTGACGGTCCCCCGGGGGGTGGCGGTGCTGAGCGGCTCCGCCAACGCGGGCGCGCCGTTTGAGGTGCGCGCGCAGCGGCCGGCGAGCGAGAGCGCGTATGCGGCGCTCGTGCGGCTGGTCGAGCAGGCGCACACGCAGCGCGCGCCGCTGGTGCGCATGGCCGACCGCTACGCGGGCCTCTTCCTGCCGGCGACGCTGCTCGTGTCCGGCCTCGCGTGGGCGCTGAGCGGCGATGCGGTGCGCGCGCTCGCGGTGCTCGTGGTGGCCACGCCGTGCCCGCTGATCCTCGCGGCGCCGATCGCGCTCGTCTCGGGCCTCTCGCGCGCGGCGCGCGTGGGCGTGATCGTGAAGGGCGCGGGCGCGATCGAGACGCTGGGGCAGGCGCGCACGGTGCTGTTCGACAAGACGGGCACGCTCACGGTGGGTACGCCGGAGGTGCGGGAGATCGTGGGCGTGGACGGTTTCGAGCAGGGCGAGCTGCTGCGCCTGGCGGCCTCTGCGGACCGGATGTCGGCGCACGTGCTTGGCGAGACGCTCGTGCGCGCAGCGGCGGAGGCTGGGCTCGCGCTCGCAGCGGCGAGCGACGTGCGCGAGGACCCCGGGCAGGGCATCGAGGCGACGGTGGACGGCCATCGCGTGGCGGTCGGCAGTCGCGCGTTCCTGCGCGCGGCGGGCGTTCCCGCCGAGGAGATCGCCTCCGCGGTGTTCGCCGCGGGCCGCGGTTCGGGGGAGGCGCACGTGGCGATCGGCGTGGACGGGCGCATGGGCGGCCTGATCGTGATGGCCGACGAGCTGCGCCCCGACGCGCGGCGGATCGTGGAGCGTCTGCGCGCGGAGGGCATCCGTCACGTGGCGATGGTCTCGGGGGACCGTCGCTCGGTCGCCGAGCGGGTGGGGCGCGAGCTCGGCGTCGATCGCGTCTACGCAGAACAGTCGCCCGAGCAGAAGCTCGAGGTGGTGGAGCGCCTGCGTGCGGACCCGGACCTGCGCCCGGTGATCATGGTCGGCGACGGCGTCAACGACGCGCCCGCGCTGGCGCTGGCGGATCTGGGCATCGCGATGGGCGTCGCGGGCGCGACGGTCGCCTCGGAGACCGCCGACGCGGTGATCGCGGTGGACCGCGTCGATCGCGTGGCCGACGCGCTCCACACGGGACGCCGCGCGCTCGGCATCGCCCGCCAGAGCGTGCTCGCGGGGATGGGCCTGAGCCTCGCGGCGATGCTCGTGGCGGCGTTCGGCTACCTGCCGCCCGTGGCGGGTGCGCTGCTGCAGGAGGTCATCGACCTGGCGGTGATCCTGAACGCGCTGCGGGCGCTGCGCGACTGAGAACCTGTTCTGAAGCGCTCTACCGCGCGGCGGGGGCTGGGCTCGCCGCGAGCGCCGCGTCCACGTGCTCGCCGATCATCTCCGCGAGCCGGCTGGCGTAGGGCTCCTTCATGAGCGCGAGGTGGCCGATCCCGGGTGCCGTGGCGAGATAGTGGACGTCCACCCCGCCGCGCGCGAGGCGCGACCAGATCGTCGGCTCGGGCTCGGTCTGCGGGTCGCGGGCCTCGAACAGCGTGATGCGGGCGTTCGAAGAGGGGGCGACATAGTGAGCCATGCCCGTCTGGATCGCGAGCTGTTCGAGGGCCCAGAGGCGCCCGGGGAGCGACGCGCCTGTGCGGAGCGCGATGCGGTAGGCGAGGCGTCGGAGCCGGCGCCGCCACCAGCTGAAGCGACCGAACAGGCGGTGGGTGGCGAACGCCGCCACGTCGGCGCGGCGGCTGTACTCGAGCTTCTTGAACTTCGCGCGTTCGCGCTCGACGAGGCTGATCCGCTGTTTGCTTGCACCCTCGCCGTGGCCGTAGGGGGAGGACTCGATCAGCCCGAGGAACGCCGCGGTCTGGCCTTCGGCTTCGAGCTGGCGAACCATCTCGTGCGCGAGCGTGCCGCCGAAGCAGTAGCCGCCGAGCAGGTAGGGGGGCTCGGGCTGGAACCGGCGCACCTCGGCGAGGAACGCGCGCGCGAGCTCCTCCAGCCGTGGCTGCGGGTAGAGGGCGGAGCGCCGGTCGAAACGCGGGGCGCGCAGTCCGTAGATCGGAAGGTCGTTCGGCAACCGCTTGACGAGGTGGCGGTAGCCGACGAGCCTGCCGCCCTCCCAGCAGACGAGAAACAGCGGCGGGCGCGAACCACCCGGCCTGAGCTCGACCAGGCACCTGTAGGAAGCGAGTTTGCGTCCCTGTGAACTGCTCTGTGGCTCCATTGCCCGGACCCCCTGTGGCTGAGAAACAGCCGCGCAGGATAGGGGAATTGCAGGAGCCCGGTTGAACGTCCTATTCGGACAACCCGAAATTCAGGGTCTTTGGGCGATGTGTGTGTTTCTCACTCTTGCCTGCGCTCGGCCCCGCCGCCTGCGCGTACTCGGGCAGGAGATCACTGTTTCGGCGCGACTGCGCTGCCCGTCGAGGAAGGCGAGCTTGCCCTGAAGTCTCCACCCGCCGGCTGGGCAGCGATTGGGCAGGCCGATGCCTTTGGGTCGATACGCGATGGTCCGCCCGCGCGAGCGCTCGTAGTAGGTGAGCGATCCGCCGAGCGTGGCGGTGAGGGAGGTGAACGCCACGTCGGCGCCGCCGGGGAGGCTCGGGACGCGGGGCACGTCGATGCGCAGGTGCCCCGGGAGCAGCACGGCGCTCAGCTGGACGTGCCCCATCACCGGCGCCGTGCCTTCCGCCAGGATCAGCAGGTGCAGATAGCCGTCGGGCGAGGGTCCGGCGAACAGCTTGAGCGTGATCTTCTCCGGGACGACGAACAGGCCGAACGGCACCTCCGCCGTGGCGGTTCCGTTGCCCATCTCCGAGTTCGGCGGGCAGGCTTCGGCGCCGAGCGCTTCCAGGGCCGTCGGGTCGCACGCGGCGAGGCCCAATCCGCTGGTGGCGAAGCTGAGATCGCTCGGGTAGCTCACGTCGATCGAGGACAGCGGCGGGGGCGTCAGCTGCGCCGGCTGTGCGATCTTGAGCGCGAGCCCGATCGTGGTCGGCGCGCCGAGGCGCTTGGGCACGAACGTCGCGGACAGCCTCGTCCGAGGCGTGTGCGCAGGTCTGGTGGTGGCTGCGAGCCCGCTGGAGGCCGTCGCGACACACCCGGCGCAGACACCGGCGACCGTGAGAAGCATGGAAGCCCTGATGTGAATGGCTTTGGGAAGGCTACCGTATCCAGGGACGCTGTCTGCTGGTGAAGTCAACCCCACGGCGGACGTTGGGGTTGGGCGGCTTTGCGATACTCACGGCGATGAATCCTGCGCGCGAACGAGCGCGAACCCAGCCCATCGACACGCGGCGCTGATGGCCGGCCTGGGATTCGCCTGTCTGCTGCTGGCGCTGGCCGTGTGCCTGTACGGCATCGGCGCGTCGCTGTACGGCGCGCGCAGCGGCCGCGTGGAGTACTCGGCTTCGGGCCGGCGCGCGGTGTATGCGCTGGCGGGCGTGCTGACGGTCGCGTTCGCGGTGCTCGAGATCGCGTTCCTGCGCGACGACTTCGCGTTCAACGCCGTCGCGGACACCTCCAGCCGCACGACGCCGACCGCGTACCGGGCTGCGGCGGTGTGGTCCTCTCAGGAAGGCTCGCTGCTGTTGTGGGCGTGGCTGTTGTCGCTGTGGTCGAGCCTCGCGCTGTTCCTCGTGCGCAGGCGCATGCGCGACATCGCCAGCTATGCGACGGCGATCCTGCTCGGCTTCGGCGCGTTCTTCATCTCGCTGATGATCTTCTACGCGAACCCGTTCGCGACGACCCATCCGGCGCCCGCGGAAGGCGTGGGTCTGGATCCGCTGCTGCGCTTCCCGACGATGATGATCCACCCGCCGATGCTGTACTCGGGCTACACGCTGTGCACGATCCCGCTGGCGTTCGGGATGGGGGCGCTGCTCGCGCGCAGGGTGGACGCGGACTGGATCAAAGCGGTCAGGCGCTTCGCGTTCGCCGCGTGGCTGCTGCTCGGCGTGGGCATCCTGCTGGGCGCGCGCTGGTCCTACGCGGAGCTCGGCTGGGGCGGCTACTGGGGCTGGGACGCGGTGGAGAACGCGTCGCTGATGCCGTGGTTGACGGGCACGGCGTTCCTGCACTCGCTGATGATCCAGGAGAAACGCGGGATGCTGAAGGTGTGGAACACCTCGCTCGTGCTCGCCACGGGCACGCTGGCGATCATGGGCACGTTCCTGGTGCGCAGCGGCGTGCTGAACTCGATCCACGCGTTCGGCGGCGCGACGCTGGGGGTTCCGTTCGTGATCCTCATCGGGACGCTCTTGGCGGGCTCGATCTACCTGGTGGTGACGCGCCGGGAGATGCTGCGCTCCGAGCACCGCCTGGACTCGCTGCTCTCGCGCGAGTCGATCTTCCTGGCGAACAACCTGGTGCTGGTGGCGCTGTGCTTCGTGATCTTCTGGGGCACGTACTTCCCGCTGATCTCCGAGGCGCTGACGGGCCAGGAAGCGTCGGTGGGCCCGCCGTGGTTCGACCGCTACACGGTGCCGCTGGCGCTGATGCTGGTGCTGCTGAGCGGCATCGGCCCGGTGATCGCGTGGCGCCGCGCGACGTTGGCGAACGCGCGGCGCAACTTCCTCGCGCCGCTGCTCACGGCGCTCGTGGCGTTCGTGGCGCTGCTCGCCGCCGGAATCGCGGACAGACCGCTTGCGATCGCGATGTTCTGCTGCGCGGCGTTCGTGCTGGGCGCGGTCGGGCAGGAGTTCTTCCGCGGCACGCGCGCACGACGCGCGATGGCGGGTGAGGCGCCGCCGCGCGCGCTGCTGGCGCTGGTGCGCCGCAACCGCCGCCGCTACGGCGGCTACGTGGTGCACGTGGGCATCGCGGTGCTGTTCGTGGGCGTGGCGGCGTCCTCGTCCTTCCAGCACGCCTCCGAGCTGGGGCTCTCGCCCGGACACTCCACGCACGTGGGCGCCTACACGCTGAGGTACGTGCGTCCGACGGCCACGATCACGCCGAAGTACGACCGCGCGCACACGGGCTCCACGCTCAGCCTGGGCGCGATCGTGGACGTGAGCAAGCACGGGCGCCACGTCGCGACGCTCAACCCCAGCGAGGGCTTCTACGCCTCCCAGGACGCCGGCCAGGGGTCCGTGGGGAGCCTGATCGGCGGGCAGCCGGTGAGCCACATCGCGATGGACGCGGGCGTTACGCGCGACGTGTGGAGCGCGATCGAGCCGAACATCGAAGCGCCCGCGTTGTCGCGGATCGTGAAGGCGGGCAACCGCACGCTGCCCCCCGAAGACGCGCTCGTGGCGATCGGCTACCTGGCCCGCGAATACCTCGAGCACCCCCCGCAGGCGCAGTTTCACTTCATCGTCTCGCCGCTGGTGATGTGGATCTGGATCGGCGGGCTGATCGTGCTCGGCGGCGCGCTGATCGCGATCTGGCCCGCGCCCAGCACGGCGCGCAGCCGCGCGACGGTGCGCGCCCGCGTGGCGCGCGGTCTATCGCGCGCCTGAGCCGCATTCGACGCGCGCGCCCCCGCGGCGCTGCCGCCGCGACGCCCTACCTCGCCGCGGCGCGCCTGCTGGTGCGTTCCAGCTCGCCGACGAGCGCGTCGATCGAGCGCTGGAGCTGCTGCAGGCTGGCGGTCTCCACGCGCGCGACGCCCACGGCGCGGTTGACCCAGGCGTTGATCTCGCGGTGGGTGCGGCCGTCTTTGCGGTGCAGTTCCGCGACCAGGCGGCTGCGCTCCTGGCGCAGGTCCTCACGGCGCTCGAACGCTGCGGCGGGCGCCTGTTCGCCCGCGGCCGGGGGCGGGGGCGGGGCGGTTGGGGTGGAGACGCGCTGGGGTGGACCGAACAGCGTCATCTGGGGGGCGAATTCGGCGCTGAGGGGCACGAACTCGGCGCTCGGGGAGGGCTCGCTTTCGCGCCGCTCGGGCGGCTCGTCGAAGCCCTCGTCGGGCTCGTCGCGATGGAGCGCGTGGCGCAGCTCGGTTTCCACCTGCGAGGCGTGCGAGCGCAGCGTCTGCTCGGCGGGCAGGTACAGCCAGCTCGGCTCGGGCGCCCTGCCGGGGATGGTGCGCACGAACCGCCCGACGATCTGGCGGAAGATGAGCGGCGTTTTGGCCGCGGTGGCGTAGACCCCCACGCGCAGCCGGGGGATGTCGACGCCCTCGGAGACCATGTTGACGGCGACGATCCAGGGATCGCGCGAGCTGCGGAAGTCGGCGAGCTTGCGCGCGGCGTTGGCCTCGGTGTGGAGCACCACCACGGGCGCGCGTCCGGTCGTCTCGCCGAGCAGCTTGGCGATCCTGCGAGCGTGCGTGGCGTCGGCGGCGACCGCGAGCGCGCCCGCGTCGCGGTGGCCGGCGGCGCGCAGCGCCTGCAGCTTGTCGTGGGCTTCGCTGAGGATGCGCGGCAGACCGTCTGGCAGCTCGGTGGAGATCGCGGTGCGGTAGCGGCGGCTGGCCTCGCGCGCGGTGAGGACGGTCTCGAAGGACGATTCGATCACGTCCTCGCCGCTGCGCCACGACAGCGTGCCGTCGAAAGTGACGAACGCCACGGGGCGGCAGATCCCGTCGGCGACCGCCTGGGCGTAGGTGTAGGACACGTCGGGGACGACCACGCCGTCGCGGTCGTAGCGCACGCCCGGGATCGGGGTGGCGTCGGAGCGGAAAGGCGTGCCCGAGAGCAGAAGCCAGCGCGGGCTGGAGGCGAACGCGCGCTGAAAGCCCGTGCCCCACGCTAGGTCCTCGCCGAGGTGATGCGCCTCGTCGACGATCACGAGCGTCTCCGCGGAGGCCTTCGCGGCCCAGCCGGCGGGGTCGCTGGCTACGCGCGCATAGGTGACCGACACCCCGTGGAAGTCGCGCGGCGGGTTGGGGCCGAGCGCGTCGGGTTGCAGCTGCACGCCGAGGATCGCCGCGGCGGCTGCCCACTGGCGCGTGAGCGGCGTGGTGGGGCACAGCAGGACCACGCGCTTGACGGTCCCCTGGGACAGCAGCCGGCCGGCGAGCTCGAGCGCGGGACGCGTCTTGCCGGCGCCGGGCGCGGCGGAGATCAGGAACGGGCCCTCGCGCCAGTCGGCGAGACGGTCGAGCGCGTGCAGCTGCCACGCGCGCAGCGAGGTGGGGGAGGAGCCGGTCAAAGGACCCGGCATGCTGCGGCATGGCACGGACGGACCTTCTCGCGCCTACGACGTTCGTCCACCGTGCCCACGGACACTAACGGCGTTCGTTTCGATGGGTCGAATCATCGACGTAGAACCGCATGGTTCGAATGAGTCATGAGTCACAGTTCCTCTTGGAAGGAGCAGCGAATGCCAGCGTTCTACATCACCGAGGACGTGCAATCCGACGGCCTCGTCGTCCTGGCGGTGAGCGGCGAGATCGACTTCGAGGTCAGCCCCCGGCTGCGGGATTGCATCGACGGCCACGTCAAGTCCGGGTGCGCCCGCCTGATGCTCGACCTCTCGCAGGCGAGCTTCATCGACTCCACCGCGATCGGCGTGATCGCGGCGTCCGCGATCAGGCTGCGCAAGTCGAGGGAGGGGTCGCTCGTGCTGGTGTGCAACGTGGAGAACCGCAAGATCATGCGGATCTTCGAGATCGCGGGCCTGGAGAGCACCGTGGAGCTGTATCGCTCGCGCGAGGAAGCCCTCGCCGACCTCGCGGCCGCCTGCTGAGATGACCGCGCAGGCCGAGCTGAGCGTCGCCGCGGAGTTGCGTCTGGACGCTCGCGCGTCCGAGCTGGCCGGCGCCCGCCACTACGCCACCGCGGCGGCGGCGGCGTTCGGGCTCGAGGCTGAGGGTCGCTACGACTTCGTGTACGCGGTCAACGAGGCGGTCACGAACGCGATCAGGCACGGCTCGCCCGACGAGCATGGGCAGATCGTGCTGAGCGTGAGCGTCTCGGAGGGTCGGCTGGTGTTCACGGTGCGCGACTCGGGGACCTTCGCGATGCCCACGTGGCCCCCTCGGACGGGGCATGAGGGTGGCCGCGGCTTCGCCCTGATGGAGCGCCTGGTGGACGACGTCGAAGTGCGGATCGACCGCCACGGAACGACCGTCGCATTGTCGAAGGCGCGTATGTGATCATGGTTAGCGCACGCTCGCTGTTTCGCACACGCTCGCGCGGAGGGGGTGATGGTTTGGCGATCTGCCGCCGGAGGTCCAGCGGCTCACGTTTGAGGGGAACGGGGATGCTCTCCGTCTGCATGGCGTGCGCCGCGCTCGCGTCCGCGTCCGCGCCGGTGGCGTCAGCGGCGCTGACGCCGAGCCTGTCGGTCGAGATCGCGCCGATCGTGGGGGTGGAAGTGCCGCTGCCGAGCAAGGTCGAAGTCCCGCTGCTGCCCCCGATCGAAGTGCCGTCGCTGCCGAAGGTGGAAGTCGCGGTGCCGAAGGTCGAAGTGCCGCTGCCGAAAGTCGAAAGCCCGCCGCCAACCCAGCCCGAAACCACGCCTCCTCCGACGAGCAGCACGCCCGCGCCCACGCCTCCCCCGACGAGCCCCTCGGCTCCGGGCGGAGAATCGCGATCCGAAGCCGGCGGCGGGGCGGACGCGACGAACAGGACACCGACATCGCCCCCCGGCGCGGCTCCCGCGGGCACGGCGCGAGTCGCGGGCCTCACGAACACCGCGGAAGGGGCGGCGAGGGCACGCTCGCGCGCGTCGCGCCGCCGGCGCAAGGCGAGCGCAGGCGCGGTGGCCCCCACCGCCACGGCGGGCCGCCTGCTCGCCGTGAACTCCCCCTCCGCGCCGCTCGCCTCTGGATCCTCGCCGGGCTCCTCGCGTGCGGGCGCAGCACGCGCGGGCACGACCGCCGGCGCGAGCCCGCTGGATGCGCTCGGCAGGCATCTGCCGGTGCCGCTGCCGGTTCCGGATTGGAGCAAGCCGATCATCCTGCTGCTGGTGATCGCGGCGCTGTGGTTCGGCGCGCGCTCGCGCCTGTCGGCGCGGCGCGCGCGACGTCTGGAGGGCCAGCGCGACGTGCTGCTGGCGGACCTCGGGGCGATGCAGGCGGCGCTCGTGCCGGTGATCCCGCGGCGGATGGGCGAGCTGGCGGTGTCGGTGGCCTACCGCCCCGCGGAGGGGCCGGCGGCGGGCGGGGACTTCTACGACGTGTTCATGCTGGACTCGGGCAACGTGGCGGTGCTCGTGGGGGACGTGGCGGGCCACGGCCACGAGGCGCTCACGCAGGCGGCGCTGACGCGCTACACGTTGCGCGCGTACCTGCAGGCGGGGCTCTCGCCGCGCGCGGTGCTGGCGCTCGCGGGCAGCGTGCTCGCCGACGCCGCGGCGGCGCACTTCGCGACCGTGGCGGTCGCGATCTACAACGGCGAAGACGGCACGCTGACGTATGCGAGCGCGGGGCATCCGGCGCCGATCTCGGTCGGCTTCGACACGCCCGAGCCGCTGACGATCTGCTGCTCGCCGCCGGTCGGGTGGGACGTGCCGACGGGCCGTCGCCAGACGACGGTCTCGCTGCCCGCGGGCGCGGTGGTGTGCTTCTTCAGCGACGGCCTGATCGAGGCCCGCACCGAGGACGGGCTGCTGGGACGCGAGCGCCTGGCGGGCATCGTGGCGGAACTCGGTCCGCGCCCCACCTCGACGGATCTGCTCGAGCGGGTGCAGGCGAGCACGGATGCGACTCCCGACGACATGGTCTCGTGCATCCTCGTGCCCCTGACGGGGCCCGCCGCGACGAGCGGCCACGTGGAGGAGCTGGAGATCGACGCGGCCGATCTCGACGGCGAGGGCGTGGGGCGCTTTCTCGCCGCGTGCGGCGTGGGTGGGCCCGAGACAACCGCCGCGCTCGCGCAGGCGCGTGTGGCGTTGGACGCGCAGGAGACGGTGGTGCTGCACATCGACTGCCCGGCCGACGCGCGCGCCGCGGTCACGGTTCTCTCGGGCTCTGAGGCCGCGCCGGTGGACGCGCCAGGCCACGAGGCGGCCGGCGAAGACTCAGCTCTATCGGGGCATGCGGCGACAGTCGCCGGGGGCGCCTCTGGAAGCGCCGCGTAGTCGGATCGCGCCCGGGCCGCCCGGCTGGGACGGCGGGTGTTCCAGGCCTTCCACGAGCTCTGCGAGGCTGACGCCGAGCGCCTTGACGATCTTGCTCACGGTGATCCAGCCCGGGCTGTTGAGCCCGCGTTCGATCCTCGACAGCGAGGAGACCGTGATGCCGGCCTCGTAGGCGAGCTCTTCCTGGGTGATGTCGCGTTCCTCGCGCAGCTGTTTGACGGCCGCTGCGAGGGCTGGATCGGGCTGCTCGTGCACGTCAGAAACGTGCCTCAATACCCGGACCCGGGTCCAGAGGGAGGATGCCTAGGACTGCTTGCTGTGTTGGAGACATTGAGCCGATCCGCTTCGCTTGGCGTTCGCCCGACGGGTGCTGGGTTTCGGCGCTGCGGCGACCTGCATGACGGTCGCGACCACGACGGCTGCACTTGTCAATGCGAACATGTGTTCGTATGGGCCTTGGACCATATCACCCGGTTCGCGACCTCGAAAGAGCTCTCGAGCGCGGCGATCTGGAGATGGCGATCGCGCTGGCGAAGGACGTCTCGCGCGAGCACGGACGCCCGATCCACATCGAGCTGGCGCTGCGCCTGCTGGCGCTCGTGGCGGTGCAGCGCCACGAGGAATACGACCGCTGGGCGTGCCGCTGGCTGGCGCGTTGGCTGGCCGAGAGCGCGGGCGCGACGATCGACCAGACGGCCGAGATCGCGGGCGCGCTGGCGGAACTCCCGGAGGAGCCCGCCTCGATGGAGGCGATCCGCATGGCGCTCCGCTGAGGCATACCCTCCCGTGGGTGCAAGCGATGGAGAAGCTGCGGGCCCGCCTCGCGGAGCTCGCGGACCTGGGCTCGATCGAGATGCTGCTCGGGTGGGATCAGCTCGTGATGATGCCCGCGGCGGGCGCGGCGGCCGCGGGCCTGCAGCTCGGCGCGCTGGCGCGCATCACGCACGAGCGCGCCACCGCGGAGGAGATCGGCGGCTGGCTGGAGCAGCTCGACGGAGCGCCGCTCGAGGAGCTCGAGCGCGGACGTCGTGCGCCTGGCGCGGCGCGACTGGGAGCGCGCGCGCCGCGTGCCGGACGAGCTGGCGGTGGAGCTCGCGCGCGCGAGCGCCGAGGGACAGGAGAGCTGGCAGCGGGCGCGCGCTGCGGACGACTTCGCGGCGTTCGTGCCGGCGCTGGAGCGCAACGTGGAGCTGGCGCGCGCCTACGGCGAATGCGTGGCGGCGGAGGGCGAGAGCGCCTACGAGGCGCTGCTGGGCGACTACGACTTCGGCCTGCGCACGCGAGGAGCTGCGCCGCGTGTTCGGGGCGCTCGCCGCGGAGCTGCCGCCGCTGGTGGAGCGAGGCGCACGTGCGCTCGCCGCCGCGCACGCTGGAGGTGCCCGTCGGCGCCCAGCAGGCGGCCGTGGCGGGCACGCTGCGCGGCCTCGGGCGTGGAGTCGGAGAGCTGGCGCGTGGACGTCTCGGCGCATCCCGTTCACCGCCTGGATCGGTCGCGGCGACTCGCGCGTGACGACGCGCTACGGCGACGGCGAGGTGGAGTCGCTGCTGAGCTCGCTGCACGAGTACGGGCACGCGCTGTACGAGCGCCAGATCGACCCGGCTGCTGCGATCGCACGAACCTCGGCAGCGGAACGTCGATGTCGATCCACGAGTCCCAGAGCAAGCTGTGGGAGAACCACGTGGCGCGCAGCCCGGCGTTCGCGCGACGTGCTCGCCGCGCGAGCTGCGCGCGGGCGGCTTCGAGGTCACGGCCGAGGATCTCCACGCGACGCTGTCGGGCGTCGAGCCGTCGGTGATCCGCGTGTCGGCCGATCCGCTCACCTACCCGCTGCACATCGTCCTGCGCTTCGAGCTCGAGCTGGCGCTGATCGACGGCGACCTGGCCGTCGCGGACCTGCCCGGCGCGTGGCGCGAGGGGATGCGCCGCCTGCTCGGGCGTCGAGGTGGCTTCAGACGCGCTCGGGCTGTCTGCAGGACGTGCACTGGGGCGGCTGGGAGCTTCGGCTACTTCCCCAGCTATGCGCTCGGCTGTCTGATCGCGGCGCAGCTGTGGGAGGCGATGGAGCGCGATCTGGGGCCGCGCGAGGAGGATCTGCGCCGCGGCGAGGTGGGCGCGATCCAGGGCTGGCTCGGCGAGCGCGTGCACCGCCACGGGCGGCGTCTGGACACGGTCCCGCTGATCGAGCGGGCCACGGGTCGCGCGCTGGAGATCGAGCCGTTCCTGCGCTACGTCTCGCCGCTGGCCGACGGCTGAACGCGCGCCGTCGAGGTCCTCTGGGCGCGGCTCTGAAGCGTCGCTTTGGCGGCCGGCGCTCCTCAGGCGGTGGCGCTTGCGGCCGCGCGACCGGCGATCCGCCCGGAGAACAGGCAGCCGCCGAGGAACGTGCCCTCGAGCGCGCGGTAGCCGTGCACGCCGCCGCCGCCGAAGCCCGCCACCTCGCCCGCGGCGTACAGCCCCGGCGAGCGGCTCGCCGGAGGCTCCCAGCACGCGGCTCGAGAGATCGGTCTGCAGGCCGCCGAGCGTCTTGCGCGTGAGGATGTGCAGCCGCACCGCGATCAGCGGGCCGGCGTCGGGGTCGAGGATGCGGTGCGGCGCAGCGACGCGGGTGAGCCTGTCGGCCCGGTAGTGCGCGCGCGCCGCGGATGGCGGTCACCTGCATGTCCTTGCGTGTAGGGGTTGTCGATCTCGCGGTCGCGGGCGACGATCTCGCGCTCGATCTGCTCGAAGGTCGAGCAGCGGCTCGTCGGTGAGCGCGTTCATGCCCTCGACGAGCGCGCGCAGGTCGCGCTCGACGACGAAGTCCGCGCCGTGGTCCTTGAACGCCTCGACCGGCGCGTGGCGCGCCCTTGCCGAGGCGCGAGCGCGAGCACCTGGCGCACGCTCTTGTTGGTGAGGTCGGGGTTCTGCTCGGAGCCCGACAGCGCGAACTCCTTCTCGATGATCTTCTGTGTGAGCACGAACCACGTGTGGTCGTGGCCGGTGCGCATGATGTGCTCGAGCGTGCCGAGCGTGTCGAAGCCGGGGAACAGCGGCACGGGCAGGCGCTTGCCGGTGGCGTCGAGCCACAGCGAGGACGGGCCGGGGATGATGCGGATGCCGTGCCTGCTCCAGATCGGGTCCCAGTTCTGCAGGCCCTCGACGTAGTGCCACATGCGGTCGCGGTTGATCACGTTCGCGCCGGCCGCCTCGGTGATCGCGAGCATGCGCCCGTCGACGTGGTCGGGCACGCCGGTGATCATGCGCTCGGGCGCCGTGCCGAGGCGCGCCGGCCAGTTGCGCGCGCACGAGGTCGAGGTTGGCCGCCGATGCCGCCCGAGGTGACGATCACGGCCTGCGCCTGCGAGCTCGAACGTTCGCCGACGGCCGCGCGCGAGCTCGCCTGGCCGCGGCCGACGTCGCTGGGCTCGAGGATCTCGCCGCGCACGCCGTCGACCGCGCCGTCGCTGGAGGTGAGCGCGTCGACCCGGTGGCGGAAGCGAAGCTCGACCAGCCCGCGTCGCTGCGCGTCGCGCACGCGCCGCACGAACGGCGCGAGCACGCCCGGGCCGGTGCCCCAGGTGACGTGGAAGCGCGGCACGGAGTTGCCGTGGCCGTTGGCGCCGTAGCCGCCGCGCTCGGCCCAGCCGACGTTCGGCAAGAAGCGCACGCCCTGCGCGTGCAGCCAGGCGCGCTTCTCGCCCGCGGCGAAGTCCACGTACGCCTCGGCCCAGCGGCGCGGCCACTCGTCCTCGGGGCGGTCGAAGCCGGCGGTGCCGAGCCAGTCCTGCCAGCGCGAGCTCGCGCGAGTCGTGGATGCGCATGCGCCGCTGCTCGGGGGTGTCGACGAGGAACAGCCCGCCGAGCGACCAGAAGGCCTGCCCGCCGAGCGATGCCTCGGGCTCCTGGTCGAGCACGATCACCCTGCGTGCCGGCGTCGGCGAGCTCGGCGGTCGCGACGAGCCCCGCGAGCCCCGCGCCGACCACGATCGCGTCCGCGTGCAGCGCGCTCATCGGCAGGCAGGGGCGAGCGATCGGCTCGCGGGGGTCGATGGTCTCCTCACGCCGCGCGCAGTATTGCAGCGCGTCAGCCTACGCGCGGCGCAGTTGTCAGTTGACCTGCTCGATCACCCAGAAGTCGGAGCTGAGGCCGAGCGTGGGCTCATACAGCCAGCGCGCGTCCATCCAGAAGTGTCCTCCATCGCCCCAGTCGGGACCCCAAGAGTTGCGGATCTCGAACACGTTGACGGGGAAGCGCTTCAGGCTGAAGTCCCAGCCGATCGCGACCACGCAGTGGCCGCCGATGTTCTGTTCATCGGCGCTCGGCAGCGGCAGGAACTGCGTGGCCGGATCCCATTTGCCCTCGAACAGCGCGGGGACGGTGAAGCCGAACACGACCGGGAAGCCCTCCTGGATGGGGGTGCGGATCGGCGATCCGGCTTCTCCGGGGAGCACGCGCAGGTACTCCGTGGCCTCGTATTTCCTGGCGGCGGCATACGCCTCCGGGGAGGGCTTTTCGGCGAATTTGGCGATGTCGTACGGCCATATCGTCTCCGGCGGTGCGCCTTCGTTTGCGACGACCTTGATCCCGTCGCGAATTTCCGCTCCCGAGTCCTGTTCGACGGTCCCCTCGATGACACGCTCGCCGTAGTAGATGAACAGACGCGAGGGCATCACGGAGCTGTTGTGCTGTTTGATCTCGATGCTCTCCAGGACGGCGGCCACGCCGTTGCCCGTGCAGGAGCCGAGCTGGCCCTGGTCGTATACGGGCGGCATTTTGTCGCGCAGCGAGAACACGGGCGGGAGCTCGACCGCGCGGCGCACGGTCCGCTTGAGGTTGTAGATGTGGTCGCGGTGATCGGGGGTGTCCGGTCGCCAGCCATAGCCTTGGATCTTGCGCGCAGCGGTCATCGTTACCTCCTGGTGGCCCGAGAATTTGTGTGAGCAGGAGTATCAGAGCAATCGACACGCGTCAACAGCTCGGGACGGGTGCTCGGCGACCGTGTGAGGTGAATCTTCGCTACGAGCGAGAACTTCGAGCTTCTAAATCGAATTGGTTCACTCGATTTTCACCGAAGCGCTGGGCTGCGATGGTGAAAGGCGTTTCTCTCTACCCGGCGAGCGTCTCGCTGCTCGTCCAGCTCTGCAGGAACGCGGCGGTCTGATCCGCGTCGAGCGGGCGGGCGAACAGGAAGCCCTGTCCGCTGTCACAGCGCTCGCCCTGCAGCAGCGTGAGCTCGTGGGCCTGCTCGATGCCCTCGGCGAGCGTCTCGATCGAGAGCGCCTTGCCGAGCTGCACGAGCGTGCGCAGGATCGTCTCGCCCTCCTCGTTGTGGGTCATCTGCGTGATGAACGAGCGGTCGATCTTGAGCGCGTCGACGGGGAAGTGCTGGAGGTGGGCCATCGAGGAGTAGCCGGTGCCGAAATCGTCGATCGCGATGCGCACGCCCAGGTCCTTGACCGCGGCGAGGCGCGCGGCGGTGGCCTCGGTGTCGTGCATGATGGCCGTCTCGGTGACCTCGATGGTGAGCGCGCCCGCTTCGAAGCCGGTTTCCTGGAGGGTGCGCTGCACGTCGGCGACGAACTCGTCGCTGTCGAGCTGGCGCGCGGAGACGTTGACGGCGACGCCGATCGGGTGGCCCGCTTCGCGCCAGCGCACGCCCTGGTTGCACGCTTCGCGCAGCACCCATCTGCCGACGGCGACGATCAACCCGGTCTCCTCGAGCAGGCCGATGAAGTTGTCAGGCTGGACGATGCCGCGCGTGGGGCTGTTCCAGCGGATCAGCGCCTCGACGCCCGTGGGGCGCATGTCCTGCAGGCTGAACGTGGGTTGATAGACGAGCAGGAACTCGTCGTTCTCGAGCGCGACGCGCAGGTCCATCTCGAGCTCCAGGCGCGTCTGCACGGCCGTCTGCATGCCGGCCTCGAAGGAGACGTAGCCGTGCTGGCCGTCCCACTTGGCCTGGTACATGGCGATGTCCGCGTCGCGCAGCAGATCCTCGGCGCAGGGCCTGTCGCCGGAGGCGATGCCGATGCTGGCGCTGACTCGCAGGGGAGCGCTTTCGGCGGCGTCGAGCTTGAACGGCTGCGCGAGCGCTTCCAGGAGCCGCTCGGCGATCAGCTGCGGACCTGACACGAGCGAGAGCTCGCCTGCGATCACGACGAACTCGTCGCCGCCGAGGCGCCCGACGGCGTCGGACTCGCGCACCACGGCGGTCAGTCGCTGCGCGACCGCGCGCAGCAGCTCGTCGCCCGCGGCGTGCCCGAAGGAGTCGTTGATCGCCTTGAAGTTGTCGAGGTCGATGAACAGCGCCGCCAACGGCGTCTGCTTGCGCCGCGCGTGCAGCATCAGCTGCTCGACGCGATCGAGGATCAGGGTGCGGTTGGGAAGCCCGGTGAGCGCGTCGTGCGTGGCGAGGAACGCGAGCTCGTGCTGGCGGCGCGCGAGCTCCTCCTCGGTGCGCGTGCGCTCGGACTCGAAGGACTCGCACATGCGCACGAGCGTGACGTTGAGGCTGCGCTGCAGCATCGCGAGCGCCTCGGCGAGCACGTGAGACTCCAGTTGCAGGGTCGTGGCGCACTCGCGCACCACATCCGCGGCCGCGTCGCACCAGCGCAGGCAGCGCTTGGTGACCTCGTTGAGCGGCGCGGCGCGCTGGGAGGCGAGCTGGGCGAAGATCTGCCACGACTCCTGTCCGACCTCGCGAGCGGCCTCGGCGCCCTCGCCGGCCATCCAGCGCGCGACTGCGACGGTGGAGACGGTGCCCACGCGCTCGAAGCGCTCCTCGACCGCGTCGTCCAGTTGGCGGCCCGATTGGCGCGTGCGGCGCAGCATGCCGCTGACGACGTCGTCGGTGCGGGCGTTGAGCGCGTGGCCGAGCCGCTGGAGCTCATCCCTGCCGGCGTGGGGTTGCGTGGCGGACATCAATCCAACGAATCGGCACCTCGCGAGGATCTCTGAACGGGTGGAGGATTTATCCCCACACCTGTACACGTGCGCGCTAGCGCGGACAGGGCACGATGTCGTGCGCCGTGCTGCGCGTGTGATCGGAGAAGGCCAACGTGGCGGCGAACGGGAATCCGCCCCGTGGGCAGCTCTTGGGCAGCTGTATTCCCTTGGGGCGGTAGGCGATGCGTCTGCCGTGCGCGTTTTCGTAGTACGTCAGGTGCGCCGGGCCGATCAGCGCGTGGAGGTGGACGAGCGCGACATCGGGGCTTTCGGGCAGGCTGGGCACGAGCGGGAGCTGGATGTCGACCTTGCCGCCGAAGGGGTGGCTGGCCTCGAGCAGGAACGCCGGCAGCGACAGCTGCGCCTCCACGGGGCTGGTCCCGTCGGCGTAGAAGATGAGCGCGAAGCGTCCGTTCTGAACCGGCGCGCGCACGATCGCGAGCGCGGCGGTCTCGTGCACGACCGCCGGTCCGACCTGGATCTCGACGCTCGCCGACCCGTCGCCCATGAGCGAGTCGGCGGGACAGGCGCGCACGCCGATCGCTTCGAGATCCGCCTGGCGGCACGTTTCCAGGCCGAGGCCGCTGAGCCCGATGCCGAGATCGTTCGGGTAGCGAAGCGCGATCCCCACGACCGGAAGCGGCACCGTGCCGCGCGGCGCGCGGATCACGACGTCGAAGCCGAGCGTGGTGCCGTGACCGAGATGCTCCGGGCTGAGCGATGCGTGCAGACGCACCGTCTGCTTCGCCTCCGCGGCTCCCGCCGTCGCACAGGCGCAGGCCGACGCGACGGCGAGCGCGGCGATGGCGCGGAGGGTTGCCTGCACCATGCGCCGCGAGGCTCCGCTCAGTATGAGAGCGTGCCGGTGGTTTGCACGGTCATGGCGTAGTTCATGCGGTTGAGCACGCCGTAGAAGCCCGCGCGCCCGTGCGCGTGGGTGTAGCGGCCGGTGCCGCCCGTGGCGGTGAGCGAGCCGGCGAAGCTTTCGTAGCGACCGGAGCCGTGCGGCTTGGCCGACGCTCGTCCCTTGATCGTCCCGCCGCGCGCGTAGATGGTGAACGTCGCCGTCAACGTGGGGCCGATGTTGGCGTACACGCGCATACCGCCGGGAAGCGTGCCCGTGGCGGACCCTTCCTCGTACAGCCACGAGCCCGAGCTCCTGTGCTGGTTGTAGCGCAGCTTGGCGAAGTCGGTCGCCTTGAGGCTGCGCGCGGCGTGTGCGCGCAACTGCGCTGCGAAGGACGGCCCGGGTGCGTTCGCGAGCGCGAGCACGCCGATCGCCAGCACGCTCGTGAAGATCGGCGTCCGCCGACCCCAACCTCCGCGTGCCTGCGATTTGACGTCGCCCATCGAAAAGTGTCCCCTCGTGTCCAGATCCCAAAACGACGTGAGTAAACGATATCGCTTGAATCCGTCTGACTGTCATCGCCCACCGAACCTGCGCCGACGGGCGTTGAACTCGGCGAGCGCGGCTTCGAGATGCGCGCGCGTGAAGTCCGGCCACAGCTGATCGCTGAACACGAGCTCGGAGTAGGCGGCCTGCCACAGCAGGAAGTTCGACAGCCGCCGCTCGCCGCCGGTGCGGATGATCAGGTCCGGATCGTGCATGTCCGGCGCGTACAGACAGCGGCTGAACTCCTCCTCGCCCTCGATGTTCACGCGCCGAGCGGCGTCTTCGATCTCCGCGCGCCCGCCGTAGTTGACGGCGACGAACAGCGTGATCAGCCTGTTCTGCGCCGTCAGCGCTTCGGCGCGCTCCATCGCCTCGATGAGCTCGCTGGCGACTCCCTTGCGACGTCCGATGAAACGCATGCGCACGCTGTGTCGGTGCAGTTCGGGCGCCTCGCGCGCGATCCGCTGGGCGATCACTGAGATCAGCCCGCGCACCTCCTCGACGGGCCGCGACCAGTTCTCGGTCGAGAACGAGTACACCGTCAGCTGCTCGATCCCCAGCTCGACGGCGTCTCGCAAACGCGCCTTGAGCGTATCGGCGCCCGCGTCGTGGCCGTCCTTGATCGAGAGACGGCGCGAATGCGCCCACCGGCCGTTGCCGTCGGTGATGATCGCCACGTATCTCGCCGCGCCGATCGGCGGGGCTTCGGCGGCGGCGCTGCTCACGCCGCGCGGCCGATCGACACCGGGACCCGAGGCCGGCTGCGCAGACGCAGGCGCAGGCGCTTGATCGCACGCCACGTGCGCATCACCGCGAGCGTGGGGCCGATCAACGGTCGCAGCTGGCGCACGATGCGTTCGGTGACGGGCCGCGCGAACTCGTTCTTGGCGGTGGGGGCGGAGGTGTAGTAGGCGACGACTCCGACGAGGTTCATCACGTGGTGGGGGCCGTGGGGAGCCCGTCGCGCGTGGCTGACGGCGTCTTCGATGACGCTCACGAGGCGCTCGGCGAGCACGTCGCGGTCGTCGTAGTACTGGACGTATCCAGGCTGACCGGCGCTGAGGTCGACCTCGTAGTCGACGAGGCTGTCGAGGATCGTCGGCAGCACCGAGATCGACAGGTAGATGCGGTCTATCTCGAGCGCCTGCTCGTGGGTGGTGCGCACATCCGCGGCGGCCGCGACGAGCGCGTGCACGGCGAGCACCGAGCACGCGGCGCCGGCGAGGAACTCGCGCCACTGCAGTGGCGTTCCCACCGAGTTGAGCTTCGCCCAGCGTTCCATCGGCCCGGGGCCGGACAGGGAGGCGGCGTGGATGCGCAGCTGCGCTTCGGCGCCACGTCCGGCGCTGCGCGTGAGGATGTCGGCGAGCGTCGCGGTGGCGGGCAGCCGCGCGAGCGCCGCACGTACCGTTGCGACCAGCTCGTCGAGGTAGCAGCCGTCGTCGCTGTGGGGGTGGAAGCGGTAGTAGTCGCCGGTGGGCTCGAAGGAGGGTGTGACGGCGTCGGTGAAGGCCGTGAACAGGCGGTAGCCGTCGTCGGGCGACTCGTGCGACGGTGACTCTGTGAGCCCGTCGAGGTAGTCGTAGAGGACCTCCAGCGCGACGATCGCGGTGACGGCGTCGCTGCGGTGCGCGCGCGGGGCGAGCGTTGCGAGCATCGCCGCGACCTCGGCGTTGAAGCCCTCCTCGGCGAGCTTCTGCGATGCCAGACCTCGCAACACGGGGTCTGCGATCTCCTGAGCACGGCTGCGCCAGCGACTCAGCTGCTGTGTGACGAGCCGCGCGACGCTCGACCAGTAGCGCACGTTCGCGAGCAGCAGCGCGCGGCCGGCGTGCGCTGCGAGGCGCCCGTCGATCGTGACCTCGCCTGTGCGGGTCGGTTGAGCGGTGGTGAGTCTCGGCGGGGAGGAGGGACGCCGCGGCGGCGGGGCGAGGAGGTTCGGCGGCCTACTCATCGAGGGCGAGCGTGGGGGAGGTGCGCGAAGCCCACCAGCCGGGAACGGCGACGATGATCATCACGAACACGACCACCAGCGCGAGGATCGCCAGGGGGCGCAGACTGGCGGCGAGATTCGCCACGGGAAAGCCCGTCACCTGCTTGAGGTAGTCGTCGATGATCACCTGTCCGTAGATTCCCGCCACGGCGCCGGTGATGCATCCGGCTCCCAGCATCAGCGAGGCTTCCGTGAGCAGGATGCGCCGCAGTCGCGATGGGCGCACGCCCGCCAGACGCAGCCCGGCGAGCGACGCCCGTCGTTGCCAGATGCTCGATCCGAGCGCGGAGGCCATCGCCAGCATCGCGGCCACGATCAAAAGCGTCGAGATCTCGCCGAGGCGGCTGAGTCCTTCGTTGGTGAGATTGTCGATGCGTCGCTCGCGCGTGTGGGCGGAGGCGACCTCCAGTCCGCTCGTGGGGCCGAGGGCGCGAGTGATTCGTTCTCGCACCTGCTCCACGTTCGCTCCCGGCGCGACGCGCACGCCGAGCGCCGTCGGGGTGGTGCTGGTCCAGTAGCGGCGGTAGTCGGCGCTGCCGATGAAGATCACACCGGGACTCCATGCGAGGTTGGTCGTGGTGGCGGCCAGCTTGAAGCGGACGTCGCCCATGGGAGTGGGCAGTGTGAGCGTGCCGCCGAGGTGGATGTGGCGGTCGTCGGCGATCTGCTTTGACACCACCACCCAGCCGGTTTCTCCCAGACGGTTGACCGCGCCCGAGGGGCTGCCTTCGAGAACCTGGCTGGAGAGCACGCGCCGGTTGGCGCCGGGCGGTCTGGCGATCACCCATGCGCGTCTGTCGCCCAGATCCATGAATCCGCCCTGATACGCGTCAACGCTCATCACGCCCGGTATCCGTGCAATGCGCTTCGAATAGTTATCGGACATGAATGTGATCGTTGCCTGGTTGTCACCGGGATTGGCGACCCACAGATCGGCGTCCGCGGAATAGCTGTGTGCAAAGCCGGCGATTCCGCGAAGCAGATCGTCTCTCGAGCCTCCCAATGCGATGCTGCCGAAGATAGCGACGGCACCGGTCGCCGCGAGTGCGAGCGAGCGCAGCGTGGCGGCGCGCAGCGACGCGAGCGAGATTTGGAGAATCGTCAGCCTCTGCACGCGCTCGGTCAACGCCACGCCGGCCCGCAGAACCCCGGCGAACATCAGCGGAACGACGAACACCGTGGCCAGCGCCAACACGCCGCTGGCGATGAAGCCGAGCGATGGGCTCAGCACGAACAGCGCGGTTGCGAGCCCCACGAGCGCGACGGCGCCGAGCGCCATCCACAGCTGGACCCGGCCGCCCATGGCGTTGCCGGGAGCGCCGTCTTCGAAGTACACCGCGTCGAGCGCGCGCCCGCGGCGCAGGTCCAGCAGCGGCACTGCGGAGGCCAGGAAGGTGGCGAGCGTCCCGCCGAGTAGTGACAGCAGCACCGGTGTGAGGCCGACGACGGTGCCGGTTCCGAGTGTGAACGCCTCCGCCAGATAGCCGGAGGATTGGTGAAACACGCCAAGGGACAGCAGGTAGCCGACGAACAGTCCCACGAGTGACGCTGCGATGCCCAGGCACAGCGCCTGGAAGGCGACGATCTGCACGATCGCGGCGCGCTTGGTGCCGATCAGGCGCAGATCGGCGATCGCCTGTCGCCGCTCGGGAACCGTGAGCAGCATCGCGTTGAACGCGAACAGGAAACCGAGCATGACGCTGATGGCGGCGAAGAAGCCGCTCACCTGGTCGCTCGGGCCGAGCGCCTGGTGCAGCTGCGCGACTTCCGCGTCCGCGGCGGCCACGGTGAGCCGTCCTCGACCGAGTTTGTTCAGCTCGTCGCTCACGAGTGCCGCCTGCCCGGGCTTGCTCCTGACGAGGATGCGCGACAGCCGCCCGGGGAGGCCGGCGAGCTTCTGCAGGCGTTTGAGAGGCAGCACCGCCACGCGCGCCTGGGAGAGCGCGCCCGCGGCTTCGCGACCGAGCACCGCGGCGATCTTCATGTGATGGACTTCGCCGCGCAACTGCAGCAGGATGTCGCGCTTGTAGGCGCTCGACGGGCCGAGGCCCAGTTCGTCGGCGCTGGTCTTGCTCAGGCCGACCGCGCCGGGTGTGAACGCGGCGAGCGGAAGCGTGTGGGCGAGGCCGTCGAGCAGCGCGAGGCTGACTTCGGTGCCGGCCATCTCGACGGTGGCGCTGCGTCGATGGGGGCCGACGATCGTGGCGGTCAGTTCCAGCAGCGGCGCGGCCTGTTCGACGCCGCGCAGGTGTTCGACCTTCGCCAGCAGGCGGTCGTCCAGGCCCTCGGGGTTGCGCGCGCTCAGCTCGAGGTTGGCCGGCCCCACGACCGCGTGGACGACCTCTCCGGCGGAGCCGGCGATGCTGCCGTTTGCGATCAGCACCGCGAACACGAGCGCCACCGCGATCGCCACGCCAAGCGCCGCGAGCAGCTCCTGTACGCGGTGGACGCGCAGGCGGCTGCGGTACAGATATACGAGCGCGCGTGGCCGTACCAAGGCTCGCGCCTGGAGCGGCTGGGGACGCGTCGCCGTTGGGCTCACGCCGGCGCGGCCGGCGCGTGTGGATCGAGCGCGATCTGAACCCGCTCTTCGCCGGCCCCAGGGCCCTCGAGAAATCGGCCGTCGCGCAGCGTGCCGTATCGGTCCGCGAGCAGCGCGGCTTCTGTGTCGTGGGTCACGAGGAGCACCGCGGCGTCGCGTTCGTGGGCGATCGAGCGCAGCAGCCCCACGATCTCTTCGCTGCGGGCGCTGTCGAGATTCCCGGTCGGCTCGTCCGCGAGGATCAGCTTTGGCTCGCCGGTCAGAGCCCGGGCGATGGCGACTCGCTGACGCTCGCCGCCCGAGAGCTCGTGTGGCTTGTGTTGGAGGCGATGGCCGAGGCCCACGCGCTCCAGCCAGGGCCGCGCGATCGCCTGAGCGTCGCGGGCGCCCACGCCGCCCAGCAGGAGCTTGATCGAGGTGTTCTCGATCGCGGAGACGCGCGGCATCAGGTGGAAGTTCTGGTAGATGAAGCCGACATCCTTCAGGAGGTAGTCGCTCGCCTCGCTCTCGCTGAGCGAGGACAGGTCGCGCCCGTCGAAGCGGATCGTGCCGCGGTCGGGTTGCAGCAGAGCCGCGATCAGCAACAGCAGGGTGGTCTTGCCCGAGCCGGACGGCCCGAGCAGCGCGACGATTTCGCCCGCCTCGACAGTCAGGCTCACGTCGTCGACCGCGCGCACCTCTTCGCCCGCCCCGCGATAACGCTTGACCACACCTTCCAGCTCGAGCATGATGATGCCTAGCCTGCGGTGGCTGCTTGGTATCCGTGCTCGCGAGAGCGTGCGAGGAGCATCACGCCGAGCGGCGTCGCAGGGGCAGCACCGGCGCCAGCTCGCGGGTGGGTCTTCCGTGCAGTTCGCCGTCGCTGAGCGTGAGAGCGCGCGCGCCTGAGAGACCGGTCGTGTCGCCGGTGCTCGTGAGGACGGCCATGCCCTCGCCGGCGAGCGAGCGCAGGAGCATCAGGATGGCGTCTCGCGCGAGCAGATCCACGCCGATCGTGGGCTCGTCGATGAGCAGCAGCCTCGGCTGCAGCGAGAGCGCTCGCGCGATCGCGACTCGCACCGCCTCGCCGCCGTCGAGCTCGGCGGGCCTGAGCTTGGCGCAGCCGCCCGCGTCGGCGCGCTCGAGCGCTTCCCACGCGCGATTGGCGGCGGCCTTGTGGGCGACGCCACGCGCCAACTGGCCGACGACGAGATGGTCGAGCACGACCCGTCCCTCGTTGGGGTGGAAGGTCTTGCGGCAGTAGCCGATCCCATCGCCGAGCAGCTCGCAGCTGCGAGCCGACAGATCGCGCCCGTCGACGCACACGGTGCCGCTGTCGGGAGCCTCGACGCCCGCCGCGATGCGCAGCAGCGTCGAGCGTCCCGAGCGACGCCGACCATACACGGCCACCAGCTCGCCGGGCTCGACTTCGAGCGAGACGTCGCGCAGCGCCACGCGCTCGTGCACGCCGCGGCCGTAGCGCTTGCTGGCGTGCTCGAGCTTGAGCATGGTCATCGCGCGGAGTCCCTCACGGCTGCGAGTTCGGCGAGCGCCCGGAACTCGCGCCGTGCGTATTCCACCCACGGCAGCTTGGCTTCCATCGCCAGCCGGCTCTCCTCGGACACCAGGCGCTCGGCCAGCCCGGAGGCCGTCTCGCCGCCGTGCGCGCCCGCGGATGGGATCGGCGCGCTGCTCGCCTCTTCCAAGCATGCGTCGCTGTAGCGCTCGATGATCTCCAGCGCGACGTCGGGTTCGTGCGCGAAGACCGCGAGCTGGCGCGCGAACAGCCGCGAGCGGCGGAAGTCTTCCTGTATCTGGGCGGTCAGCCAGTCTTTGTAGCTCTCCACCCCGTCGGCGGTCGCTCGGTAGCGGGGCTTGGGCTGGCGTCCGGAGCGTGTTCCGGGGATCTCTTCGATCATCCCGCGGCGCTGGAGCGTGTCGAGCGCGGTGTAGACGTAGGAGATGCCGCTCAGATGCAGCATCCCCGCGTAGGCGGCTTCGAATCGCTGCGCCAGCTCGTACCCATAGCTGGGACGCTCGATGACCAGCCCGAGCAGGGCCCACTGGACAGCGGACTGCATCGGGCTTGCGCCCTTCTTGGCGCGTGTCTGGACTACTGCTCTGTCTTCCATCTAACGACAGAGTACTCGCAGCAGAACTGGTCGGCAAAGCTTGTTTCTAACTATTAATGCCCATATTCCGCGCACTATCTACAGGCAGTCACAATGTAGAACATTCAAACGCGTGTCTTATCAGCCACGGTGTCTCCCGCCATCATAGGCCGCGATGAACACCTACGCAGACATCGAGCGCCCGCCGTCGCACCTCGCGAACGGCTCGCGTCTGCGCCATCTCAACGGAGGAGCGAACGCTTTGGCAGATGGACCGAGTGCGACTGGCGTCGGCAGTGGCGAGCCTGTGTCTCTGACGGGGGCTGACAACGAGAAGATCGTGATCGAGCTCTCGCCGGCTCAGGTCGACCGCGTCGTGCGCGGCGCGGCGGAGAGCGGCAACATGTCGGTCCTGCTGTCGGGACTGGACGACGTGCGCGAGGTGCTCGCGCGAGAGCCTCGCCAACTGGAGGACAGCCGGCTGTCGCGCTCGCTGCTGGCCGGTCTGCTGATGCTCGCCTCATTCCCCACGGACGGGAGCTATCTAGGGAACGCCGAAATCGCCCGGATGCTCGACATGAATCCCAGCACGACCCACCGCTACGTGTCCACGCTCGTGGCGGTCGGCCTGCTGGAGCGCGATCCGGCGACGCGCCGCTACCGTCTGGTCTGAGGCAATGCTCAGGCCCCTCCGTAGGAGGCCGGCGCGGGGGGATCTCCGCGAATGCCTGCCAGCGCTGCCAGCAGCGCTGCGCCGCTCATACCCCCGAGCACGCGCAGGCGAGGTAGTCGATAGGGGTCGTCGCGGGGATGGGCCCAGCCGGGGATTACGGTCGTGGACCCCGTATAGCCCGCCGCGCGGACCTCAGCCACGACGGTCGCGTTGTAGTGGCCGGATGGGTAGCAGAACCAGTTGACGGGGACGTCGTAGCGTCGCTGCACCACGCGGCGCGCGACGGCGACCTGGTAGTGCAGCTGAGCGGGGCTGAGCGCGATCAGGTCGGCATGGCTGAAGCCCTGCGTGTCGAGCTCCCAGCCGGCCTTCACCATGTCGCGGATCTCCTGTTGGCCGAGACCGCCCTGGGACGGCGGTAGGCCCGTCAGCTGGATGTTCTCCTCGGCCACCCAGCCGAGCCCGCGAAGGACGGGCAGTGCCTGGGTGTACTGCGACTGGTAGCCGTTGTCGAAGCTGAGCACGATCGGCTTGCCGGGCCCCAGCGAGACGCCGTCTCGCCAGTATTCCTCGACCTGATCGGGCGTGACCGCGTGCCAGCCGGCGTCCTTCAGCGCGTGCATCTGCTCGGCGAACTCCTGCGGTTCCACGTACAGGCCGGGAAACGGCGCGCCCGCGGGAGGGGCGGCGATCACGTGGTACATGAGGATTGGCACGGCGCTCGTGCCGGGCGCTCCCGCTGTTGCGTGCGCGGCGCCGAGCGAGCGCTTCTTCGCGGACGACCCGCGGGCGCCGTCGGCCCGTGGGGCGCTGCTGGCGGCGGCGGCTCGATGGGTGGCCCGGGGCGAGCCTCCGGAGCCGAGGCGATGAGGATCGCGGCCAGCGCGACCAGCGCCAGCAGCCCGCTCAGCGCCGACGCTCGGCGTCGGCGGCGGCGGATCTCCAGCCGGCGCTGCTCACGGCGGATGCGGAGGGCCTCGGGGTCGAAAATAAGACTCAGTCTCGTGTTGTGTTAGCGTGGCGGCGGATGGGAAAGCTCGCTCTCCGCTGCGTCCTGCTGTGTATCACGCTTGCGCTGGCGGGATGTGACAGCGCGGGCGTCGCTCCGGTCGGGCCGGTGGGCACCTCCGCCGAGAAGCCGCGCTTCGAGGTGGTCGCGGCGGAGAACTTCTGGGGCAGCCTCGCGGCGCAGCTGGCAGGCTCGAGGGCGGAGGTCCGCAGCGTCATCGTCAACCCGGGCGCGGATCCGCACAGCTATCAGCCGAGCGCGCGAGACGCGCGCCTGGTGGCGGGCGCGAACATGGCGATCGTGAACGGCGTGGGCTACGACGACTGGGCCAGGCAGCTGCTCGGCGCGAGCCCCGCGGGCGGGCGCGTGACGCTCGACGTGGGACGCCTGCTCGGTCTGGGGCGGGGCGCGAACCCGCACCGCTGGTACTTCCCCGCAGACGTGCGGTCGGTGCTCGACGCGATCGTCGCCGACTACGACCGTCTCGATCCCGCCGACGCCCCTTACTTCGCGCGGCGCAAGCGGTGGCTGCAGCATGCCGGCTTCGCCCGCTACGAGCAGCTGTTGCGCGAGATCCGCGCGAGGTACGCGGGCGTGCGCGTGGGCTACAGCGAGAGCATCTTCCAGGGGCTCGGCGAAGAGCTCGGACTGAAGCTCCAGACCCCCTACAGCTTCGCGAAGGCGGTCGCGGAGGGAACCGACGTGACCGCCCGCGACAAGCAGACCGTCGATGAGCAGGCGCAGCGGCGCGAGATCGCGGTGTGGGTGTTCAACAGCCAGAACGTCACGCCGGACGTGCAGCGCGTGAACCAGATCGCGCGCGAACGGCACATCCCGATCGCGACCATCACGGAGACGCTCTCACCGCCGTCGGACAGCTTCCAGAGCTGGCAGGTGAGCGAGCTGGAGGGATTGATGCGCGCGCTGCGCCAGGCGACCGGCAGGTAGGCAGCCCGCGACGGCGGTCACCGACGCGGGCTGCTCAGTCGCCGCTGAGGTTCGGCGGCAGCGGCTGGCCCGGCGGCGGCGGGTCGTCCGCGAGCAGCTGCGGGACCGTCACGAGTCGCAGGCCGCGGGCGCGCAGCCCGCGGATGATGGCCGGCAGCGCCGCGATCGTCTGCGTGCGCACTCCGCCGGCGTCGTGCATCAGGAGGATCGCGCCCGGGCTGCGCGCCGGCGAGCGCTCGCTGCACGATCGTGGCGACGCCCGGCTGCAGGTAGTCGTCGGTGTCGACCGACCACAGCACCATCAGCAGGTGCAGGTGGTGGAGCTGGCGCATGGTGGTGGCGTCGAACGAGCCGTAGGGGGGGCGGAACAGGTCGGGGCGCTGCCCGCCGAGGAGTTCGACGCGCGCGATCTGTTCGAAGAGCTCTTCGTACTGGTCGTGCGTGGAGAGCTTGGCGAGCATCGGGTGGTTCTGCGTGTGGTCGCCGATCACGTCGCCGTCTTCGATCGCGCGTACGGTGGCGGCGCCGAAGTAGCGCAGCATCTTGCCGATCACGAAGAACGTGGCGTGGACGTGGAAGCGCTCGAGCACGCTGAGCACGCCGGGCGTGTAGGGGCCGGGTCCGTCGTCGAACGTGAGGGCGACGTCGCGCGCGTGCGCGGAGCCCTGTTTGACGAACGGCGTGTACGCGAGTACGGCTTTGACGGCCTGTTTGTCGTCCGCCTGGGCATCGGTTGGCGGCGGTGGGCGCCGTGCCTGGCGCACGCCCACGCTCGTCGTGCTCGCGGCGGGGTCGTGCGAGCCGTGGGAGCCGAGCAGCGCAGCGAGGATCGCGATCGCTACCGCGGCGAGCACAGCGGCGGCGATCGCGCGACGTCGGCGAATCTTCTGTTGCTGAGCCGGTTGGGGCTCGGGCGGCGAACCCGGGAGGGCGGCGGGCTCGGGCGCGGGGTCGGGCGATGACGCACGTGCGGCCCGCTGCTCGATCCTCGAAGTCCCAGTTCCAGGTTGGGCCCATGGAGGGCGACTATTCCAGCACGGATACGGGTCCATGTGCGGCGATCGTGACGCGCGTGCCGACGGGCAGCGCGTGCTCGCCGTGCACGCGCGCGAGCAGCGCCTCCGACGATGCGGGGCTGTCGGGGCGGATCTGCAGCACCGCGTCGTGGCCGTAGTAGCGGCACTGCTCGACGTGGCCCGTGAGCAGCTCGCCGTGGCCGTTGGCCGTCCGGGTTGGCGTCTGGCCGTCGGGGCGCACGTCGATCTGCTCGGGCCGCACCATCACGAGGCCCGCGGCGGCGCTGGGCGCGCTGGGCGGCTCGCGCAGCGTGAGCGCGCCGAGCGAGGTCTGCGGCGGCGCCGTCGCGGAAGTCCGCGTCGACCAGGTTGACCGCGCCGAGGAAGCGCGCGAGGCGCTCGTCGACGGGGCGCTCGTAGAGCTCCGCGGGCGGTCCCTGCTGGACGATCCTGCCCGTCGCGCAGCACGGCGACGCTGTCGGCGAGCGACAGCGCCTCCTCCTGGTCGTGGGTGACGAGCACGGTCGTGACGCCCTGCTCGCGCAGCAGCGCGTGCACCTCCTCGCGCACGTGCGTGCGCAGCGATGCGTCGAGCGAGGAGAACGGCTCGTCGAGCAGCAGCGCCTGCGGTCGGCGGGCGAGCGCGCGGGCGAGCGCCACGCGCTGCTGCTCGCCGCCGGAGAGCTCGTGCGGCAGGCGCTCGCGCGAGCGGCGCGATGCCGACCATCTCGAGCAGGCTCGCGCACTGTCTCGCCGCGGCGCTCGCGGCGGGGGAGCCCGAAGCCGACGTTGGCCTCGACGGTCAGGTGCGGGAACAGCGCGCCCTCCTGGGGCACGTAGCCGATGCCGCGCCGCTCCGGCGCGACGTACGTGTGGCCGTCGTCGAGCGTCGGCGCCCGCGAGCGTGACGCTGCCGCGCTCGGCGCGCTCGAAGCCGGCGATCACGCGCAGCAGCGTGGTCTTGCCGCAGCCGGAGAGCCCGAGCACGGCGGTCAGCGAGCCCGGCGGGCACGCTCGAGGTCGACGCCCCGCAGCACGGGCGTCTGGCCGTAGCCCTTCCACAGCTCGCTCACCTGCAGGCGGCTCATGCGCGGCGCTCCATGCGTGCGAGGGTAGCCATGCGACGGCTGAGCAGGTACGCGGGCACGGCGGAGATCGCGACCATCAGTCGCCGCGTAGGGGGCGGCGGCGCCGTAGGAGAAGTTCGGTCGTGTAGGTCCAGAACTGCGTCGCGAGCGTGTTGACGCCGGTCGGGCGCAGCAGCAGCGTGGCGGTCAGCTCGGTGGCGGAGGAGATGAACACGAGCGCGAACGCCGCGCGCGAGGCCGGGGGCGATCAGCGGCAGCGTGACCCGCCGCCAGGACGTCGCCGGGGCGGGCGCCGAGCGAGCGCGCCGACCTCCTCCAGGCGCGGCGAGGCCTGCGCCATCGCGGAGCGCACGCCGACGACCGCGAGCGGCAGGAACAGGATCGCGTAGGCGACGATCAGCTCGAGCGAGCTCTGGTAGAGGGCGAGCGCGTAGCGGACCGAGAACGAGACCAGCCCGAGCGCGACGACGAGCCCGGGTAGCGCCATCGGCAGGTAGGCGAGGCGCTCGATCAGCACGCGTCAGGCGGTTGCGGTGGCGCATCGCGAGCGTGCGTCACGGGCACCGCGAGCAGCGTCGAGAGGGCCGCGGCGGCGGCGCTGTAGGCGGCGGTGTGGCCGAGCGCGGCGAGGATCGAGGTGGAGGGCAGCGTGCTCGAGCTGCCGCGCAGCATCCAGTAGACGAGCGAGCCGAGCGGCACGCCGAGCGCGAGGACGCGCGAGCGCGGCGAGCGCGGCGAGCACGGGCACGACCGCGGCGCCCGAGCGCGCACGCGCGGCGCGCGGCCCGCCGCGCGCCCGGCCCGCGCGCGCCAGCCGCGCGCCGCGGCCGCTGAGCGCGAGCTCGCCGCCGAGCGCGGCGACGCTGAGCAGCGACGAGCACGAGCGAGAGCACGCACGCGCCGACGGTGTCGAAGCCGAGCTTGAACTCGGTGAAGATCGCGACCGTGAACGTCCTGGTACTGGACGATCTCGAACGCGCCGTACTCGGCCAGCAGGCCGAGCGTCACGAGCAGGCAGCCGCCGAGCACCGCCGGCCGGATCTGGCGCAGCGTGACGCGCCAGAAGGTCCGCCACGGTCCCATGCCCGAGGCTGCGCGCGGCCTCCTCGAGGCTGCCGTCGAGCCTCGCGAGCGCGCCCGCGACGGGCAGGTAGACGAGCGGGTAGAGCGACAGCGTCATGACCAGCGACCGCGGCCAGGTAGCCGTGCAGGCCGGGATCGAGCGAGACCCAGCCGAAGCCGACGACGAAGTCGGGGATGCCGAGCGGCAGCACGAGCAGCACCGCCCACAGCGCGTCGCGCCGGGCAGCGTCGGTGCGCTCGACGCACCATGCGGCTCCGACGCCGAGCACGCGCACAGCACCGTGCAGGCGAGCGCCAGGCGCACCGTGTTCCACAGCAGCACGGCGACCGTGTGGCGGAACAGCAGCCGTTCGACCTCGCCCCAGCCGGACTGCTGGGCCTGGACGACGCAGGAACGCGAGCGGCAGCAGCACGAGCGCCGGCGGCGAGCGTGGCGCCGGCGGCGCTTGCGCAGCGGCCAGCGTCGCCGGCCCGACCACGCGCGCGCCCAGCTGCTGAGGGCTGGCTCGATCGGGGCTACGGTGCTCATGGATGCGGCGCGCTTCCGCTACAGCAGTCCGAGCTTCTGCTCGAGCGCGAGCGCGGCGCTGCCGTCGCCGAGCTCGGCCGGCGTCAGCGAGGCGGGCTTGCAGCTGCGCGAGCGGCGGCAGGCCGGGCGCGGGGCTGACGCCCGGCCGCAGCGGGTACTCGTAGCTGTGGCTGTGCGCGAGGGTCTCCTGGCCCGGCGCGGCTGACGAGGAAGGCGAGCAGCGCCTGCGCGTCGGCCTGGTGGGAGCTCGACTTCAGCACCGCCGCGCCGGAGACGTTCGACGAGGTCGCCCGCGTCGCCGGCGGCGTAGTAGTGCAGCGCGGAGTGCAGCCCACCCGGCGCCGAGCTCGTCGCGCAGCCGGTACCAGTAGTAGTGGTTGATCGGAGCCGACCGCGCTCTCGCCGTTGTTGACCTGCGCGACGGCGGTCTCGTTGTCGGGGTAGACGCTTGCCGTTGGCCTGCACGCCCTTGAGCCACCGTTCGGCGGCGGCGTGCCCGTCGGAGCTTGACGATCGCGGTGACGAGCGGCTGGAAGTCGGTCTCCGAGGGGGCGAAGCCGAGCTTGCCCTTCCACCTGCGGTTCGGCGAGTTCGAGGATCGAGCTGGGCAGCTGCGCGGGCGCGATCTGCGAGGTGTTGTAGACGAGCGCGGACATCGCGCGCGGAGACGCCCACCCAGGTGCCCTTGGCGGAGCTCGTAGCGCGCGGGCACCGCGGCGAGCGTCGAGGGGCGCACGGGCGCGAGCAGGCCTTTCTCGCTGAGCGCTTCCAGCACGGGCGTGTTCTCGGTGTAGAACACGTCGGCGGGCGAGTTCGATCCCTCCTGCGTCGATCTGGTTGCCGAGCGTCGCCTCGTCGCCGGAGCGGATGTGGACCTTGATGCCCGGTCTGGCGTTCGAACGCGGCGACGAGCAGCGCGGTGGTCTGTTCGTGCTGGCCGCTGTAGAGCGTGAGCGAGGCGCCGCCACCGCCGGAGGAGCCCGCGCAGGCGCTGAGCACGAGCGCGACGGCGAGGGCCGAGAAGAGGGCGAGAAGTGGCTTTTGGAGGCGAGGCATCCGATAATCCGATCCCTGGAGTCGGGATGACAACGGGGACCGTATCACAGAGTTAGGGTTCCCTAACAACGATGGGCGCGCACATTCGCCGTCGAATAGGTGAGAATCCCCGTCATGCACGTGACCGCCAAGGCCGACTACGCCGTCGCGCCGTCGTCGAGCTCGCCGACAGCAGCCAGGACTCGCCCGCGCAAGGTCGACGAGGTGGCCCAGGCGCAGGGCATCCCGGTGTCCTTCCTGGAGAACATCCTCACCCAGCTGCGCTCCTCCGGGGATCGTGCGCAGCCAGCGCGGGCCCGAAGGCGGCTACTGGCTGGCGCAGCCCGCCGAGGAGGTCAACCTCGCGCAGATCATCCGCGCGGTCGAGGGGCCGCTCGTGGGCGTGCGCGGCCAGCGCCCCGAGGAGATCGAGTACGTGCGGCTCGGCGGAGGCGCTGCAGCAGGTCTGGATCGCGCTGCGCGCCAACCTGCGCAAAGTGCTCGAGCACGTGACCGTCGCCGACGTCGCCGCGCGGCAAGCTGCCCAAGGACGTCATGGCATTGACGCTGACGAGGCGCCTGGAGCGACGGCCTGGCCGACGCAGCGCCGGCCGGAGGCGCATGCGCCATCCCGGGCAGGGCCGCATGCGGCCCTGCCGCCTGTCGAACACCCGCGCGGCGGCGCGGGCAGGCGCACGCGAGAGGATCTGGCCCTCGCGAAGCTCGAGCTGCTGGGCGGTCCTCGCGCGTGACCTGCGCCCAGATGTCGCGGCCGTCGTGGAGCTTGAGCTCGACGCGGACCTCGAAGCCGAGGTGCACGACGCGCTCGACGAGCGCCTCGGTGCCGGTGCCGTCGGACTCGGCGAGGATCTGGATGTCGTGCGGGCGCACGAACGCGTCGCCGAGGCGGTTGACGGGCCCGATGAACGACATCACGAACTCGTTGGCGGGGTCTCGTACAGCTCGCGCGGCGCCCCGGCCTGCTCGATCGCGGCCCTCGTTCATGACGACGATCTGCTCGGCGACTTCCATCGCCTCCTCCTGATCGTGCGTGACGAAGATCGTCGTCACGTGGATCTCCTCGTGCAGGCGGCGCAGCCATTCGCGCAGCTCGGCGCGCACCTGCGCGTCGAGCGCGCCGAAGGGCTCGTCGAGCAGCAGCACCTGCGGCTGCACGGCCAGCGCGCGCGCGAGCGCCATGCGCTGCAGCTGTCCGCCGGAGAGCTGGGAGGGGTAGCGCTCGGCGAGGCCGTCGAGGCGCACGAGCGCGAGCAGCTCCTCGACGCGCTCGCCGATCTCGTGCCTTCGGGCGCTTGCGCACGCTGAGCCCGAAGGCGACGTTGTCGTGCACGGTCATGTGCTTGAAGGGCGCGTAGTGCTGGAAGACGAAGCCGACGCCGCGCGTGCGCGCGGGCGAGTGCGTGACGTCCTCGTCGCCGATCACGACCTCGCCGCTGTCGGGCGTCTCGAGCCCGGCGATGATGCGCAGCAGCGTGGACTTGCCGCTGCCGCTCGGGCCGAGCAGCGCGGTGAGGGCGCCGTCGCCGACCGTGATGCTGACGTCGTCCAGCGCGACGAAGTCGCCGAAGCGCTTGCTCACGTCGCGGACCTCGATCGCCATCAGATGGCCGCCTTCCTGCGCGTGCGTCGTGTGAGCAGGTTCATCGCCAGCAGCGTGCGCGAGCGCGAGCAGCGCGAGCACGACCGCCGCCGTGTAGGCGCCGGTGGTGTCGAAGTTCTCGAAGCGGTCCTGCACGTACAGCGGCAGCGTCTGCGTCTGGCCCTCGATGCGCCCGGAGACGATGCTGACGGCGCCGAACTCGCCGAGCGCGCGCGCGGTCGTGAGCACGACGCCGTAGACGACGCCCCAGCGGATGCCGGGCAGCGTGATGCGCCAGAACGTCTGCCAGGCGCTCGCGCCGAGCGTCTCGGCGGCCTGCTCGGCGTCGGTGCCCATCTCGCGCAGGACGGGCATCGTCTCGCGCACGACGAACGGCAGCGAGACGACGGCGGTCGCGATCACCATGCCGGGCACGGAGAAGATGACCTGGATGCCCTGTTCGGCGAGCCAGTCGCCGAACCAGCCGGTTTTGCCGTAGACGAGCACGAGCGACAGGCCGACGACGACCGGCGAGATCGCGAACGGCAGGTCGATGAGCAGTGCCGAGCAGCGGCCTTGCCGCGGAAGCGCCCGCGCTCGAGCAGGAGCGCCATGCCGATGCCGAACACGGTGTTCAGCGGCACGGCGATCGCGACGATCTCCAGCGACAGCCAGAAGGCGTGCATGCGCGTTCGGCGTGCGTGACCGCGTCCCACACGGGCGACGAGGCCGTGTTCGAAGGTGCGGTAGAAGATCATCGCGACGGGCGCCAGCAGCAGCAGCGCGAGGTAGCCGAGCGCGATCGTGCGCAGCGCCGTAGCTGCTTCGTGGCGCGACGCAGGCCTCGGCGCGCGCTGCGCGCCGGGCGCGCGAGCGTGCCCGCGGCGGCCGAGAGGCGACCGGCGCCCGAGCGCTAGCGGACATGCTCGACCTCCAGCGCGACGAGGTCGAGCAGCGCCAGCACGACAGCGCGACGCGAGCAGCAGGACCGACACGGCGGCCGCCGCGGCAGGTTTTCGTTCTGGATCTGGCCGAAGATGTAGACCGAGCCGGCCTCGGTCTTGAACGGGAGGTTGCCGGTGATCAGGACCAGCGAGCCGAACTCGCCGAGCGCGCGAGCGAAGCTGAGCGCGACGCCCGAGATGATCGCCGGGGCGAGCGTCGGCAGCACGATCCGGCGCAGGACCGTCGATCGGGCTGGCGCCGAGCGACGCGGCGGCTTCCTCCATCGCGCGGTCGAGCTCGAGCAGCACCGGCTGCACGGAGCGCACGACGAACGGCAGCGTCACGAACAGCAGCGCGAGCGCCGACCGACGCGCGCGTGAAGGCGACGTCGATCCCGATCGGGCTCTTCTTGCCGTAGAGCGCCAGCAGCACGACGCCGGCGACGATCGTCGGCAGCGCGAAGGGCAGGTCGATGACGCGCGTTGACGATCGTCTTGCCGGGGAACTCGTCGCGCACCAGCACCCAGGCGATGATCGTCCCGAAGACCGCGTTGATCGACGACGACGATCACCGAGACGATCAGCGTCAGCTTGATCGCGGCGACCGCCTCGGGGTTCGATGATCTCGCGCCAGAACGCGCTCGATGCCGCCGGTGCAGGACTTCGACGAGCAGCGCGGCGATCGGCAGCAGCACGAGCGACGCGTCAGGTAGATGCCGAGCAGGCCCTTGCCGAGCACGCTCGCGCCGCGGGCCCCGACGCCGAATCCGGGCGCGCCGCGGCGTGCGAGCGCGACAGGTGCCGGGACTACTTTGCAGGTGGAGACGCCAAGCGACTGCTCGATCTTCGTGACGATGCCCGGTTTCGGGTTCGAAGAATTCCTTGGTGACCTTCTTCCAGCCGCCGAGCGAGTCGATCGTGAACAGGCCCGCGGGCGTGGGGAACTTCGATGCGCCGGGGACGCCCGGGATCACCGGGCGGTAGCCCTTCTCGACCCAGATCGCCTGGCCGGCGGGCGAGACCAGGTATTCGACGAACTTCTTGGCGCGCGGTCGCTGGAGCCGATCGACCGCGACGGGGTTCTGGATCAGGATCGTGTCCGTTGGGGATCACGTATTCGATCGCGCGCGCCCTTCTTCTGGTCGGCGATCGCCTCGTTCTCGTAGTCGATCAGCGCGTCGCCGCGGCCGGCGAGGAACGTCTGCAGCGCGTTGCGCGCGGAGCTGTCCTGGCTGACGACGTTGTGGAACAGCGACTTGAGGTATTCCTGCGCCTGCGCGGGCGTCTTGCCTTCCTTGAGCTGCGCGCCGTAGGCGGCCATGACGTTCCAGCGCGCGCTGCCCGAGGTGAACGGGTTGGGCGTGAGCACCTGCACGCCGGGCTTGACGAGGTCCGACCAGTCGGCGATGTGCTTGGGGTTGCCCTTGCGCACGATGATCACGGCGACCGAGTTGGTGACGAAGCCCGTGCGTGGCGTTCTGGTTCCAGCTGGGCGAGACCAGGCCCGGCCTTGACGAGCCGTTCGACGTCGGGTTCGAGCGAGAAGTTGACGACGTCGGCGTGCAGGCCGTTGGCGACCGCGCGGCTCTGTTCGCCGGAGGGGCCGTAGGACTGGCTGAACGCTGACGCCCTTGCCGGCGGCGGTCGCCTGGAAGGCGGGGATCAGCTTTTCGAAGACTCCCTGCGGCGTCGAGTAGGCGACCAGCGTGAGGTGCTTGCTGCTCCGAGCTCGCGCTGGAGGACGAGCCGCAGGCGGCGAGGCCGAGCGCGGCGGCGAGCAGGAGCAGGGCGACAGCGGCGGTGCGTTTGGACATGGTCACTTTCTGCGTGGAGAACATGGGAATGGCTGCCAATGTGAGAAAGCCTACCGGAATTAGGGTATTTCCGATGCCGAATTGACTGCGGAATCACGGGATAGCGCTCGATGCGCGTCGCGGCGCCCTGGGGCAGGGTTCTGTGCGATACGGCACATTCGCTGCGGTGGCGTGCTCCTGTGGGGTACCCTTGTTGGGTCATGGGCCGGCTCCTGTCAAGGGCCGTCGAGTTCGACGCCGTTCGCGTCACGGCGTCCCCGCAGCCAAAAGGAGATCTCGCTCGATGTCAGCCTCACCGTCAGCCGTTTCGCGCCGAGGGCTCCACGCCCCAGACGTCACCGAGGCCGCCGAGGCGGCGGTCCAGGCGATCACGGGCTCAGCCAACCAGGACGTCACGTTCTCGCTGGCGCTGACCCAGGACCAGAAGGACATCCGCGACTGGGTTCACGGCTTCGCCGCCGACGTCGTGCGCCCGGCGGCGCACGAGTGGGACGAGAAGGAGGAGACGCCCTGGCCGATCATCCAGGAGGCCGCCAAGATCGGCCTGTACGGCTTCGAAGGTCTGGCGCAGTTCTTCGCCGACCCGACCGGCCTGACGCTGCCGATCGTCAACGAGGAGCTGTTCTGGGGCGACGCCGGGATCGGCATGTCGATCATGGGCACCGCGCTCGCCGTCGCGGCGATCTTCGGCCAGGGCTCGGGCGAGCAGATCGGCGAATGGATCCCGCGCTGCTTCGGCACGCCGGACGACCTGAAGGTGGCGGCGTTCTGCGCCTCCGAGCCGAACGCCGGCTCGGACGTCTCGGGCGTTCGCACCGCGCGCGAAGTTCGACGAGGCGAGCAGACGAGTGGGTCATCAACGGCCAGAAGGCGTGGGCGACGAACGGCGGCATCTCCGACGTGCACGTGGTGATCGCGACCGTCGACCGCGAGCTGGGCTCGAAAGGCCACGCGGCGTTCGTCGTGCCGATGAGCGAGGCGAAGGGCATCTCCGCAGGGCACGAAGGTCTCCAAGCACGGCCTGCGCGCGTCGCACACGGCGGACGTGTTCCTCGACGACTGCCGCATCCCGGCGGGCTACGTGCTCGGCGGCAAGGAGAAGCTGGACGAGCGCCTCGCGCGCGTTCGCGAGGGCAAGAAAGGCAAGTCGCAGGCGGCGATGCAGACGTTCGAGTCCTCGCGCCCGACGGTCGGCGCGCAGGCGCTGGGCATCGCCCGCGCGGCGTATGAGTACTCGCTGGAGTACGCCAAGGAGCGCGAACAGTTCGGCCGCAAGATCATCGAGAACCAGTCGATCGCGTTCACGCTCGCGCGCATGAAGATGGAGATCGACGCGGCCCGCCTGCTCGTGTGGCGCGCGTCGTGGATGGGGCGCAACCAGGTGCCGTTCGAGAACGCCGAGGGCTCGATGAGCAAGCTCAAGTCCGGCGAGGTCGCGGTGTGGGTGACCGAGCGCGCGATCCAGATCCTGGGCGGCAACGGCTACACGCGCGAGTTCCCCGTCGAGCGCTGGCACCGCGACGCGAAGATCTACGACATCTTCGAGGGCACCGCCGAGATCCAGCAGCTCGTGATCGCGCGCGCGATCTCAGGGATGCACATCAAGTAGGACGCCACCGGCTGGTGGAGGGGGCCGCGTCGTGCGCGGCTCTCTCTACCAGGCTTGATCGGTACCGCAGTGCGGACAGACGACGCTCGTCGAGACGTCGGCGCTGAAGAGGTATCCGCACGCGCAGCTGTAGGAGGCGTGGTCGATCGGGCCGCCGGCCTCCTGGACGCGCTGGACGTCAGGGTCCGGGACGTGCTCGGCGGTCGGCGTGAGCGTGGACGAGGCGCCTGGCTGGGTGAGCGCCTCGGCCGCGACGACGGTCGGCTCGGCGCTTGGCGCGCCGCCCCTGCGGCGGCGATGCCTGCGTGTGTGGCGACCCTCGCCCAGAGGGTGCAGAAGTCTCGGTTTCAACATGCCTACCCCCTAAGACGGTATTTACGCCCGAAGGTTTCGCTGTGCAACGACTTTTTCCTCGTGGAGCGCCCGTGGTCGGACGCTCCACGGTGCATCCGGGGCTCCGGTGAGCGACGTTTGAGATACTTGGGGGGATGAATCCCGCGCGCAAGCGAACGGTGCGTCTGGTGGTGGCGCTGAGCGCCGCGGTGGTGCTGGCGAGCGCTCTGATCTACACGAGCTTCAGCGCGGCGAGCCCCGCGCTGACGCCGACGCAGCTGGCCCGCACGGCTCAGCCGGGACGCACCTACCAGGTGACGGGCACGGTCGCGGCGGGGTCGGTCCACCGACAGGGCGCGGTGCTGGACTTCGCGGTTGAAGATCGCGCGAAGGGCGGCCCGAGCACGAAGATCCCGCTCGCCTACACGGGCACGGTGCCCGACCCCTTCAAGGAAGGGCGCGAGGTGATCGTGACGGTGGAGAAGCAGGGCGGGCGCTACGTGGGCGAACGCAACTCGCTGATCACGAAGTGCCCGTCGAAGTACAAGACGGCCCCCGCCGGCGAGAACCAGAACTCCTGAGTGCGTTCCTCGCGGGCGTGAACGTCCCGGTCACGATCCTCGCGCTGGCGCTGCTGGCGCTCGTCGTGCTGGTTGTCTCGGCGCCGCTGCGCGCCGCTGATGGTGAGCGCGCGCAGGGCGACGGGGCGGGAGAGGACACGGACGACGCGGTCGCGCCGCCGCTGGACGACGAGCACGAGCTGCGCACGCAACGCGACGCGAAGTACCGCGAGATTCGCGACGCGGAGCTGGACTTCCGTACGGGAAAGCTCTCGAAGGAGGACTACGAGGCGATCGACGCGCAGCTGCGCGCGGAGGCGCTCGAGATCCTGGACCGGCTCAGAAGCTCTTGAGCAGCAGAATCGCGTTGAGGAAGAACAGCACCGCGAACGCGACGGTCCAGCGGTTGAGGTTGCGCTCGACCATCGAGCCGCCGCCGAGCGGGCCGGCGCCGCTGCCGACCCCGAAGGCGCCGGAGAGTCCGGAGTCTTTGCCCGAGTGCATGAGCACGAGGAAGATCAGGACCACGGCGATCGCGACCTGCAGGACTGAGAGGATCGTTTCCACAGCCGCAGTTTAGCGCCGGGCGGCGTCTATGGGCATTTGATCGTGCGCTTGGCCATCACGGTGGAGCCGTCCTGGAAGCTGAACTGCGAGGCCACCGGCCAGCCTCCGTGGGGGCAGCTCTTCGGCAGCACGATGCCCTTGATGTGGAAGAGCTTGCGCTTGCCGTGGACCTTCTTGAAGTAGGGGCGGTTGTATGCGCCGAGCTTCAGGAACGCGCTCGTGGCGGACGCGTCGGAGGCTTCGGGGAGCACTTTGATGAGCGGCACGTCGAGGCTGAAGCCGAGCCCATAGGGCTTGGGGCCGTTGATGATGGTGGCGTCGAAATACAGTTCGATCGAGACGGGCGTGGAGCCTTTGAGGTAGATCACCATGCGCGTGTGGCCGGGGCGGTTGTCGGTGAGGAAGAATTCGACCGTGTAGTGCTCTTTGACGATTTCATGGCCGAGTTCGTAGATGCCTTCCCCGCCGCCGATCCCGGCTTTGGAGTTGGCGGGGCAGGCGCTCGCGCCGACGCGTTCGAGCGATTCCTGGTTGCACGTGGTGCTGCCGCGCAGGTCGAGCTTGAGACCGGCGGGGCCGAACACGTCGATGTGGGTGATCGGCGAGGGCACGGGGCCTTCGGTGGAGGCGATGGTGGCGCTGCCGAACACGTTGGTGGCGGAGCCGAGGCGATTGGGCGAGAACGTGGCCTGGTCGATGGTGACGGTCTCCTGCGCCTGCGCGGAGCCGGCCGCGAGCGCGAGCAGCAGCGTCCCGCAGATCAGCGCTGCGATCGAACCTCGTGCGTGCATCTCCCTCGTCTCCCCGGTCGGCGTGGCGCTTGGCTTGGACTTCTGATCCCTCTGCTGCAGGAACCCGTCAGTCTGCACAAAAGAGCGCGGCAGAGCAAGTGCGTGCGGTCCGTACGGCCCGGCGGAAGGACTCCTGAAGCGCTGCGCGAACGGGTATCCGTGGGCGATTCGTCCAAGCGCGAGCGTTCCGCCGTGGGCGTGGCTACGGTCCGAGCGCATCTGAACCGATGTACAAGGCTCGACCAATGTTTTCCACGCCCGATTACGAATCCTTTACGGATTCCTGCTTGCCTGCCGATATGAATCCTGGTCGGCGTATCCCGCGCTTGTGGGCGAGCCACGTTGACCACGAACCTGGGATGCCCCCGAGATGATCGATTCGAGCACATGCCGCCACTGATCAGCGCCCGTAGACGCGCTCTGCGAACGCTGCTGTCGGTCGCCGGCGGCGGCCTGACGGCCGCTGGGCTGGGAGGGCCGCTGGCGAGCGACGCGCTCGCGACGGGCACGCCCGTGTCCACGGACAGCACGACGACGCCCGCGGCGACGCCGGCGCCGACGGAAGGGGCCCCCGAACAGCAGAGCACGGGCGCGGTCCAGCAGCCGCCGACGAGCACGACGACGACGCCCCCGACGACGACGACGCCCGCGAGCACGACGGTGCCGCAGGCGAGCACGCCCGCGCCGCCGGCCCCGGCGGAAGCGCCGACGGTGGTCCTGCAGCACAAGCAGAAGGCCACGCCGAGCCCGCCGCCGAGCCCGACGGTGACGAGCACGACGGAAAAGACGGGCAAGACGGGCGCGAAGCGCAAGAAGGCGCAGGGCCCCAACAACGTGGCGTCCTCGCCGCAGTCGGTCGCCCAGGCGGGCGCGCTGGCGGCGATCCTCGCCTCATCGCAGGCGAACGCGGAGGCGCTCGCGTTCTACCGCATCCCGCTGTTTCTGCTGCCGATCTACAAGGCGGCGGCGGTGCAGTACGGCGTGCCGTGGCAGATCCTCGCGGCGGTGAACGAAATCGAGACGAACTACGGCACCGATCAGAACGTGTCCTCGGCTGGCGCGGTGGGGTGGATGCAGTTCATGCCCGCGACGTGGCTGCAGTACGGCGTGGACGCGCTGGACGCGGGGTACGCGGACCCGTACAACCCGGTGGACGCGATCTTCGCGGCGGCGCGCTATCTGCGCGCGGCGGGCGCGCAGAGCGATCTGCGCGGGGCGATCCTGGCGTACAACCACTCCGAAGAATATGCGGACTCGGTTCTGCTGCGGGCGAAGCTGATCTCGACCTACCCCAAGGCGGTGATCGCGACGTTGACGGGGCTGATCGACGGGCGTCTGCCGGTGACGGGCAAGCAGGTTGCGTGGGACTCGCTGCCGCTGGCGGCGCTGACGCCGTCGAGCGCGACGGCGAACGCGAGCGCGGTTCCCGGCCAGGGACCCGTGGCTCCGAGCCCGGCGCAGGCCGCGGCCACGCCCACCCCGGGGTCGTCGGCTGCGCTCGCGCCGAGCGCCGCGGCGGCGGCCGCGACGAAGCCCGGCGCGGCGGCGCATCCGCAGACGCTCGGCCTGGTCGACCTGCGCAGCGCTCGCAACGCGTCGGTGGTGGCTGTGCACGACGGGCGCATCGTGAAGCTCGGCGTGTCGCGCGTGCTGGGCAACTACGTGGTGCTGCGCGACGTGTACGGCGACGTGTTCATGTACGCGGGCCTGGGCAGCATCGCCCCGACGTACACGCCGGCGAAGACGCGCCGCGCGCATGCGAAGTCGCGCGTGGTGGAAACGGCGAGCACCCACGACCCCGCGCCCTCCCAGCCGGCGAGCGCGGGAACTCAGGCGCCGCTGACGCTGACGGTGAAAGCGCCCGCGCCGAAGAGCCCCGTGGCGGGCAAGCTGTCGGTGTCGCCGGACGCGCAGCAGGAAGAAGCGCCGATCGACGGCGGCAAGGTGCGCCTGTTCGCCCACCCGAGCAACCCGGACGCGCGCGCCGCGGCGGCGATCGCAGAGGCTGTCCGCGCTCGCAACACCGCCGGCCAGCGGCTGCCGCTGCGGCGCGGCTCGGTGGTGGCGAGCGGAACGGTGCTCGGCCGCGTGCGCGTGCCGAAGGGAGCGAAGGACGGTCATCTGCGCTTCTCGATCCACCCGGCTGGTGACGCCTCTGCGATCGACCCGGGGCCGGTGCTGACGAACTGGGCGCAGCTGCAGACGGCGCTTCACCCGCAGGGCGCGAAGGCGACGAACGCGCTGCTGGGAGCGACCGCGAGCGACGTGTTCCTGCTGTCGAAGGCGCAGCTCGAGCGCTCCGTGCTGGCGGACCCCGGGATCGCTCTCTCCGCGTGCGCGCGCCACGACATCGCCGCGGGCTCTGTCGACAAACGCGTGCTGGCGGTGCTGGCGTTCCTCTCGCGCTCGGGCCTGAAGCCGACGGTGGGCGGCCTGAGCTGCGGCCAGTCGCGCTTCAAGCCGACCGCCACGTCCACCGCGCAGGAAGTGAGCGACGCGGTCGACATCTCAGCGATCAACGGCCTCCCGATCGAGGGGCACCAGGGCGCGGGCACGATCACGGATCTGACGATCCGCACGCTGATGACGCTGCCGGGCAGGTTCGTGCCCCACGAAGTGATCAGCCTGATGCGCTACCCGGGCCAGGCGAGCACGCACGCCAACCCCCACTACTGGGACAAGGTCCACGTCGCCTTCGCCCCGCCGCCGCCGAAGCCCGCCGTCAAGCCGGCGGCGCCCGCGACGGCCGCGCACTCGGCGGCCTCGGGGCGCACGGCGCCGGTGCCGGTCGTCACCACGAGCGTGCTCGACCCCACCCAGTGGAACCAGCTGATGACCCGTGTGGCGGGCCTGCAGATGCCGGTCGTGGCGAGCAAGCCGAGCGACCAGGCGATCCCGGACCCGAAGCCGGCGAAGCAGGGGCACTAGTACACGGGCTCGCAGCTGCAGGCGCAACTCCATCGCCAGGCCGCCCTTGAGCAAGAAGATGGGTTCGCCGTCCTCGTCGCGAACCCGGTCAAGGACGGCTGTGACGATCATGGCGTTTAGCCACCGTTGCAGCCGCGCTGGCGGCATGTGTTGGTCTGCGGCATGGTTGCCGATGAGCCGCTGCAGGTGACTGACATCACCCGGCAGCTTCTTGGCGTTGTCAGCCACTGGGGATTGCCTGCGACAGCTGGCGCATCGCGGCTAGCCGCTTCGCGGCCGGCACGGTGATGAGCCCACGAGCACGCGCCGTCGCAATGGCTTGATCGAGGAGCTGCCAGCCAAGCGCCTGCTCGATACCACCAAGAATGGCTCGCTCCGGGGTCACCATGGGGATGCCCTCATGCCAGTCGATCTCGGCAGGGTCCAGATCGACTCGGTGCAGCCGATAGATCTCCGGCACCGCCTTGCGAGTACGAAAGCCACTCGGCACCGCTAGATGATTGATTCCACGGGGATCAGGCGCAATAGTTGACGAGTGCTCTGCTGGGGCGCCCGAGCTGGTGGTTCAGGGAGACGGCGGCGGCGAGGCAGAGTAGGCGTTGCAGGACGCGCTCTCGGAGGCCCGCGAGGGTGCGGGCGCCGTGGCGTTCGAGGGTGAGGGTTCCCTTGCAGCTCCAGAAGATGCTCTCGATCCTTTGGCGGATCGGCGCGAGGTGTGGGCCACGGCCGGGCTCGTCTTTGCGGCTGGGCCGGATGATCGTGGCGTCGAGATCGCTGACGGCTTGCGCGAAAGCTCTGCCGGCGTAGCCCTTGTCGGCGATGATGGTCTCTCCGCCGCGGCGACGGCAGCGCTCAAGGAGCTTCAGGGCGACCTCTCGCTCGTCACGCTTCGGGCTGGTGAGCGCGAGCGCTCTTGGGGTGCCGTCTGGCGCGAAGATCGCGTGCAGCCGGAAACCCCAGAAATACCGGCTGTGACTGGCGCACCACCCGTAGTCCGCGGCGTCAGCGAGCGCCGAGCGCTTGACCGTCTCACGACTGCGAGCGCACTCCACCGGCGTCGAATCAACGAGCAGCATGTCGTCGTAGAACCCCGGGCTCTGGCTGGCGAAGACCTCCATCAGCCACTCCAGCGTGTCCGCGAGGCGACGGCGCCGCTTGAAGTAGCCAGCCTGGCCAGGAATCCGGGGAAACAGGTGGCTCAGATGCTTGGCGGCGACCGCGAGAAACCGCCGGTCAGACGGTATCCCCATGATCGACTGCGCAACACACAGCGCGACGACTTCCGCGTCTGTGACGCTTCTCTTGGCGTTTCCCGCCCTATCGGGCAGGAGATCGTCAGCGGTGACATAAACCGCAGTCAGCAGCAGGTCGAGGTCGGCGTCCATCGAGGCCCCCCTTGGGTCGGCGGTGACATTGAGCACCGCCGACTTCGACCCTGCTGCCTATAAACCCACCCGTACCACAGCCCGCCCAGCCGTGGAATCAATCATCTAGGTGGATTGCGCTCGGGTTCACGTCGCAGAGCTCGTACAGGTCCAGGGCGGTCTCGTGGCTGAGCACGCCTCGCCGGCCAGTCCACAGGACTGCCTCCATATAGGCATCCAGCGACGTGGCTGGCACCATCGGCATTCGATATAGGCCGTGGCCGAGATGTTGAAGCGTTTGACGTGCCGCCATCAAACGCAGCTGGGTGGGGTCGATATCGAGCGCTCGCGCATCGTCCGGCGTCAGATAGCCGTACTGCTGCTGAGCGCGGTCGAGCAGCGCCGTGAACGCTCTACCTGGCATGATGTGCAAAACGTATCATAATGATACACATCGCACACCAGGCGAGATGGCGTAGAGGGGCGAGCCTCCGCGAGCAAGCCGAAGAAGAGCGGCTAACCCGACGGAGACCCGGCGGGCGCGGAGGTCTTGGCGGCGTTTCTCAATACGCCGAGGCACTTGTCCCGCGCGGCTGTGAACTTGGGGCTGGAGGTGTCGAGCCCTTTGGTGTTGAAGAGTGGGGCCTTGCCGCTGGTGTCGGGCGGCGGAATGGGGATGCCGTGCCTGCGCAGGCACGCGGCGAACTTGATCAGGGCTCGGTTGAACGCCGCGCGTTTGACGGTGAGGCCGGCTTCGCTTGTCGGGCTTTTGGCCGTCGATTGGCTGCTGGGGGCCGGCGTTGCGGCGCTGGTGGCGGTGGAGGCCGTGGAGCTGGACGTGGCGGCGCTGGAGGAGGAGCCGCCGGATGAGCCTCCGCACGCGGCCAGCGTGAGGCTGGCGATGACGAGCACGGTCGCTGACGCGAGCGCTGCTCGGAGGTTGGGTCGGATGGACGTGCGCATGGGCTGTTCCGAAAATGGTAACGGTTGCCTCAGGGTGTGGGGGCGGGGCGGGGAGTCGTGCCGCGCCTACAACCCCAGCACGGTGATCGCGACGAGCGCGAGCGACAGCGTGGAGGTGACGCGCGACGGTGAGCCCGGCGGCGCCGTTGAGCAGGCCGCGGCTGCGACGCTCGCCCATCACGTGCGCGGAGCGCGACAGGCGCCAGATGAAGAACAGGTTGATCGGCAGCAGCAGCCCGTTGACCACCTGCACCCCGACGAGCAGCGAGATCACCGGGCAGGCCGGGGATGATGGCGACGAACGCGCTGATCATGATCATCGCGGTGATGATGTTCACGAACACGGGCGCCTCCTCGCGGCGGCGCCCGACGCCCTTCTCGTAGCCGAGCGACTCGGAGACCACGTAGGAGGTGGCGATCGGCAGGATCGCGGCGGCGAGCAGGCTCGCGCCGAGCAGCCCGATGCCGAACAGCACCTCGGCGTACTGCCCGGCGAACGGCGTCGAGCGCGCGGGCGGCGTCGGCGGCGGAGGAGATGTCGTGGACGCCGTGGGTGTACAGCGTGGCGCCGGTGGCGATGATGATGAAGCGCGGCGATCAGGTTGGCGAACACCGCGCCGGCGACGGCCTCGCGTTCCTCGCGCGCGCAGCTCGTCCTCGCGCACGCCGCGCTCGACCACCGCCGACTGCAGGTAGAGCTGCATGTAGGGGGTGATCGTCGTGCCGGCCGTGGCGATCAGCAGCAGCAGGAAGGTCGGAGTTGGCGTGCAGCTGGGGGACGACGAGCGCCTTGCCGACTTCGCCCCAGTCGGGGTGGGCGAGGATCGCGGCGATCGGGTAGGCGAAGAACGGGATCGTGAACCAGATGAAGATCCGCTCGGCCGAGCGGTAGGAGCCGCGCACGATGATCAGCCAGATCCCGACGGCGGCGATCGGGACGCGAGACCTGGGCGGGGATGCCGGCGAGCCCGAGCGCGGCGCCGATGCCGACGAAGTCCGAGATGCAGATGCCGAGGTTGGCGATCAGCACGGCGCTCGTGGCGAACACCGACCAGCGGATGCCGTACTCCTCGCGCACCAGCTCGGCGAGGCCCTTGCCGGTGACGACGCCCATGCGCGCGGCGAGCATCTGCACGAGCGCCAGCGAGATCGTGATCAGCACGATCGTCCACAGCAGGCCGTAGCCGTACTTGGCGCCGACGGAGGAGTAGGTGGCGATGCCGCCGGCGTCGTTGCCGGCGTTGGCGGCGATCAGCCCCGGGCCGAGCAGGCCGAGGAACGCGAAGATGCGGGCGCGGCGAGGGTTAAGCCGGGCAGGCAGGCGCGGTCGGCCACGGGTGGCCGACCGGATACGACGCATGACGGGCGGTACTCGGACCGCCATCGAACTGTCCCGCTGGGAGCGCTCATCGCAGCGCGAGTCGTATTCAGTCCTCGCCGAGCAGTCCGAAGCGCCGCGCCAGCCGCGCGGGAGCATCGCCTCGAGCACGTCGTCGACGGTCACGACGCCGAGCATCCGCTCCTGCTCGTCGACGACGGGGATCGAGGTGAGGTTGTAGTCGGCCATCAGCCGCGCGACCTCCTCGAACGGCGCGTTCGGGGCGCAGGCAGGGGATCTCGTGCTTGACGATCTTCGTCGAGGCGTGCGCTCGGGCTCGGCGCGCAGCAGCGCGGTGACCGGGACGCTGCCCTCGAGCGCGCCCTCGGCGTCGCTCGACGAACACGGTCGTCAGCAGCTCGGGCGGCGATCGCGCTGCGGCGCACGGCCGCGAGCGCGTCGGCGGCGGTGGTCGAGCCGCGCAGCAGCACGAAGTCGGGGCTCATCAGCCCGCCGGCCTCGGCGGGGTCGTAGCCGAGCAGCGCGCGCACCTTGACGCGGTGGCTGACGGGCAGCAGCGCGAGCACCGGCTCGCGGCGCTCCTCGTCGAGCTCGCCGACGATGTCGGCGGCGTCGTCGGGCGCCATGCGCGAGAGGATCTCGCGCGACCTGCTGCGTCGGGGCGGTCCTCGAGGAACTCGCGCTGGTGCTGGTCGTCGAGCTCCTCGAACACGTCGGCCTCGAGCTCGCGGTCGTCGTCGCCGACGGCCTGGATGATCTCCTCGCCCTCGCGGCGCGAGGCGGCCTCGACGAGGTCGGCGATCTGCGCGGGGTGGAGCTTGGCGAGCTTCGGGTGGGGGACGCGCAGGCGCACCGTGGGCACGTGCCCGACGAACGGCTCGACGCCGGCCCAGTCGAGGAACTCGCCGGTGCGCGATGTGCGCGCCGAGCCGCTTGGGCAGCAGCCGCCGCAGGCCGCCGCGCGGGCCGGTGTCGACGCCGACGACGCGCCACGACGCCGCCGAGCAGCGCGAGCTCGATCTCGTTGGCGCGCACCAGCCGCGCGCCCTCGACGTTGATCAGCTGGCGGTCGAGCAGGTCGCGCTTGAGCAGCACCTCCTCGGGGCGGCGCTCGAAGCGGCGCAGGTCGAGCTTGGCCTTGCGCAGCACCACGCCGTCGGTGCCGATGTCGCGAGACGCGGTCGGCGCCGAGGAACGAGGTGCGCCCGGCGACGCTCGACGAGCACGCCGGTGATCGGCGGGTAGCCGACGCCGCCGAGGCGGACGATCAGATCCTCGACCTTGCCGAGGCGCTCGCCGTCGGCGTCGCGCAGCGGGCTGCCGACGACCGAGGAGAGGTGCAGGATCGGCGGCGCCTGGGCGGCGGGCGCGCTCATGCCGTCATCGTACGCAGGCTCATCGGGCCAGCGTCGTGGCGGAGCCGCCGACGGACGACTATGTTGAGTCGTTGGTGCTGCCCTTCTGGACTCTCGATCGCCGTGCTGTCGCTCGTGCAGGGCGCGCTCGTGGCGCTGCCGGGCGCTCTCGCGCTCCCGCGTCTGGCGCGGCTGCGGGGCCGGCGCTGGGCGCTGATACCGCCGCTGTCGGTGATCGGGCTTCGTGCTCGATCGCGCGCGCGGCCGAACGCGCGAGCGCGCAGGGCCTCACCTATCTGGCGCTCGTGCGCGGTGCCGCCGCTGGCGGCGCTGGCGCTCGGCTGGCTCGCTCGCGGCGCCCGCGCCGCGCTGGCGCGCGCTGCTCGTGCCGCCGCTGTTCGCGCTCGCGTGGGTCGACCGCGGCGGCCTGGCGGGGGAGACGCGCGGCGCTCGCGCTCTCGGCGCTCAGCTGCGTGGCGCTGGGCGTGCTGCTCGGCGCGCGTCACGCCGCCGCGCTGGCTGGCGGCGGGGATCGTCGCGATGGCGCTCGCCGACACGCGCGCTCGTCGATCTCCGACCTGCTGCAGCGCCCGAACAACGCGCTCAACGCCGCTCATCCCGGCGGCCGGGCTGCCGCGGCTGCAGAGCGCCGTGTTCGGCTCGGCGGTGATGGGCTACGGCGACCTGTTCATCGCGGGCGTGCTGGGGGGCCTGCTGGCGGCCACGGCTGGGGCGCTCGCTGCAGCTGCGCGCGGCGCGCGCTGACGGCTGCTGCTGGCGATCGCGCTTCGACCTGCTGTTCTTCTTCGTCGACGAGCTGCCCGCGACCGTGCCGGTCGCGCTCGCGCTGGTCGTGCGTCGAGCTCAGGCGCCGGCGGCGAAGCGATCCGCCGCGCCGTCAGCGCTCGCGCGCGGGCGCCGTCGCAGCTCCGTGCGGCTCGTCGGCGGCTCGAGCTCCGGCTGCGCGGTGATCGCCCGCGCGGTGATCTCGATCGCCGTCGGGCGCCTGCACCTCGCGCTCGGAGGCGGCGCCCGCCTGCTCGATGCGTCGCACCTGCGGCATCACGCGGCGTGTCGAAGGAGCCGACCGCCTCGTTGTAGGCGGCGACGGCCGAGTCGAGCTGGCGCCCGACCTTCGCGAGCGGCTCCACGAAGCGCCCGAGGCGGCTGTGCAGCTCGCGCGCGGACTCGGCGATCTCGCGCGCCGACTCGGCGATCAGCTCCTGGCGCCAGCCGTAGTGGACCGCCCACAGCAGCCCGATCAGCGTCGTCGGCGTCGCCATCAGGACCTGCTGCTGGACGCCGTACTCGATCAGCGCGGGGTCCTGGGCGAGGGCCGCCTGGTAGATCCCGTCGGAGGGCACGAACATCACGACGAACTCGGGCGTCGAGTCGAACTGGCGCTGGTAGCCCTTGGAGGCGAGCTTGGTGATGTGCTCGCGGGTCTGGCGCGCGTGGCGGGCCGCGTGCACCTCGCGCTCGCTCCTCGCTCGGAGGCCTCGAGCGACGAGCAGGTAGGCGTCGAGCGGCACCTTCGAGTCGACGACCACGAGCTTGCCGCCGGGCAGGCGCACGAGCATGTCCGGGCCGCAGCGCGCCCTCGTCGGTCTGGATCGTGCTCTGCTCGACGAAGTCGCAGTGCGAGACCATGCCGGCCATCTCGACGACGTTGCGCAGCTGGATCTCTCCCCAGGAGCCGCGCGTGGTGGGGCGCTTGCAGCGCCGTGACGAGGTTGCCGGTCTCCTGGCGCAGCGTGCCGACGCCGTCGCTGAGCTGGCGCACCATCTGCGCGAGCTCGCCCTGGGCCTGGCGGCGCTCGCGCTCCAGGCGCCCGATCTCGCTCTCCATCCGCCCGAGCTTCTCCTGCACCGGCGCGACGATGCCCTTGATCTCCTCGGCGCGGCGTGGCCATCTCGCCGCTGGCGCGCTCCTGCTCGGCGCGGCGCGACTCCGACGACCCGCTGCGCGAGCGAGTCGCCGGTCTGGGCGAGTACGTCGACGGAGATCGCCTTCAGCTCCTCGCGCATGCGCTCGCGGTTGGCTCGCATCAGCACGGACATGCACGCGGCGCCCAGGAGGACTCCGACGATCACAAGCAGCAGGACAACGACTATCGACATCTGTTCACGACCCTTTCGCTTTGCTCGGCCAACCAATCTGCCAGCCCGCTCGGACGCGTCGCAACCGCGCTTGCAGCGCGTGCGCCGCGCCGACCAGGACAGACCACTTGACATTTGTAGAACCCGTGAGTATCTTGCGCACTAGCTCCCCGGGGACGGACGGTGGGGGAGCGCCCTATGGAGGGAAAAACACGTACAGGAGGATGTGAGATGTCAGCCACGCATGGCTTGGCTCTTCCGCTTCGCTCGCGGAGTGGACTGATCGGGTGCTGCATGGCGCTCGTGCTGCTGGCCTCGGCGCTGTTCGCGTCGAGCGCGGGCGCGAAAACGCCGCTCAAACCGACGGCCTATGTGGCGATCGGCGACTCACTCGCGTTTGGTTACACACAGGAAAAATTCGTGCTGAATCTCCCCACGGAGAGCCCCGGCGCGTTCGAAGGCGGCTACACGCACTTCGTGGCGAAAAAACTCACCGGCAAAGAAAGACACGCCGGCAATGCGCTCAACCTGGTCAACCTCGGCTGTCCGGGTGAGACGAGCGATGGCGTGATCGGTCACGCGCTCGGCAACCCCGGCCCGGAATACAACCCCTGCGCCTACCACAACGTCGCGGGCTTCCCACTGCACGTCGCCTATGGCGGCGCCTCGCAGCTGGAAGCGGCGATCGGCGCGGTGAGCAATCCGTCGGTGCCGGTGAAGCTGGTGACGATCAACATCGGCTCGAACGACGAGCTCGAGACGGTGAGCAAATGCCAGAACCCCGCCTATGAGGCAGAACAGGGCTTCACGGGTGGTTTGTTCGAATGCATCACGGTCGAAGCGGGGCCGTCCGGCCACGAGTACCCCGGCGGTCTGTTCAAACACATCATCACGAACGTCGGCACGGTGATCGGCGTGCTGCGGGCGTATGGTTACACGGGTCCCGTGGTGGTGGCGGGCTTTTACAACCCGCAGGCGGAGCTGCTGCCGGGCAGCGATGCGCTTCAGCTGAAACTGAACGAAGCGTTCGAAGGCACGATCTGCCTGGCGAAAGCGTTCGGGCCGGGCGTGACGTACGGCAACCCGTTCCCGGCGTTCAACCCGCAGAACAAAAACGAGCCGACGAGGATCTGCGCGTACACCGAAGAGTGCAACGCGTTCGACAAAAAAGTGAACCTGGAAGCTCTGCTGAAAGAACCGGTCACGGCCGAACAGGCCGCGGGCTATCCCGTGGGTGACATTCACCCGACGCCGCTGGGCTACGAAAAGCTCGGCGCGATCATCTTCAAGGCGATCTAGTCGATCGCTGAGAAGCGGCGACCCCGTTCGGGGCGTCCGGGCTTCACGCCGGGCGCCCCGAGCTCGCTGCAGACGCGCGGCTTCCGCTTCGAGGATGCCGAGCATCGCCGGGGCCGGCGGGCACCAGGCGGGCGCCCGCGGGCGCGGCGGCGATCACCTGGCGCACGGGCGGGGCGGGCGAGAGCGCGCGGATGACGATGTCCTCGCGCACGACCGACAGCGCGAGCTCGGGGATCAGCGCGACGCCGACGCCGGCGGCGACGAGGCCCTGGACGGTCTGGTAGTCGTCGCTCTCGAACGCGACGTTCGGCTCGAAGCCGGCGGCGTGGCAGCATGCGCACGACGTGGCGCGCGCAGGGGCTCGGGCGCGAGGTCTGCACCCAGGCGTCGTCGCGCGAGGTCCTCGAGGCGCGACGCTCTGCCTGGCGGCGAGCGGGTGCTCGGCGCGGCAGCGCGAGGTACATCGGGTCCTCGAGCAGCTCGACGCGCGTCATGTCGCGCTGCAGGCGGCTCTCGTCGCCGAACTCGAACAGCAGCGCGAGGTCGAGCTCGCCGGCGCGCAGGCGCGGCACGATCTCCTCGGGCTCGCCCTCGGCGAGCGTCAGCTCGACGTCGGGGTAGGTGGCGCGGAAGGTGGCGATCGCGAGCGGCATCAGCGTCGCGCCGGCGGTCGGGAAGGAGGCCATCCGCAGCCGCCCGCCGCGCAGCCCGGCGATCGCCGCCAGCGCCTCCTCGGCGGCCTCGAGGCGCGCGAGGATGCCCTCGGCGTGGCCGACGAGCGTCTGTCCGGCGGCGGTCAGCGTGACGCCGCGCGGGTGGCGCTCGAGCAGCGCCATGCCGGTCTCGGCCTCGAGCGCGGCGATCTGCTGGGAGACGGCCGACTGGGTGTAGGAGAGGGCCTCGGCGGCGGCGGAGAAGGAGCCGCGGTAGGCGACCTCCTTGAGCACCTTCAGCCGCGTCACGTTAAGCATAAGCACAGCTTATATCAGCAATCATAAAGATCACTGGTACTGATGGCAGGAGCGTGCCACCATGGAGCGAAACGAGCTTCGAAAACTCAACTTCGACGACCGCCAAGCCCACCCGACAGGAGAAGACGCAATGTCCACCAAGATCATCGTTTCCTACGACGGCACCGCCAACGAGGACGACGCGATCGCGCTCGGCCGCGTGTTCGGCCAGCGCCGGCGCCGAGGTGGCGCTCGCCTACGTGCGCCACACCCCCGAGACCGACAGCGACCGCGAGAAGATCGCCCAGGCCGAGGCGCAGGGCCTGCTCGACCGCGGCGTCGAGCTGCTCGGCGACCCGAGCGCCGAGCGCCACGTCGTGACCGACCGCTCGACGCCCGAGGGCCTGGCGGCGCTCGCCGCAGAGCGAGGGCGCGGACGTGATCGTGTTCTGCTCGGACTCGCACACCGCCAAAGGCCACGTCGCGATCGGCAACTCCGCCGAGCGCCTGCTCGAGGGCGGCGCGCACGGCCGTCGCGATCGCGCCCGGTCGGACCTCGCCGAGCGCGCCGCACGCGCTCGCGTCAGCATCGTCGCGATCGGCGACGGCGACGGCGGCGCACGCGAGACCGCCGAGGCGCTCGCCGGCGCGCTCGGCGCGAGCGTCGCTCCGGTCGTCAACGACGAGACCGACCTGCTCGTGATCGACTCGCGCCCCGAGGCCGAGCGAGGGTCGCGTGTCGCATCAGCTCCTCGGCCGCGCACCTGATCGAGATCGGCCGCCGTGCCCGGTGCTCGTGCTGCCGCGCGGCGCGCAGCTGGCGTTCGGCCGCACGGCGGCCGTCGCACCGCGTAGCGGCAGCGCTCGACGCAAGCCGCGCACCGGGCGCGCGCGGCCGGACCTCAGCCGAGTGGTCCGGCCGCGCGCTCGCGCGTATGCCAGCAGGTGGCGCGCGAGCGCCTGCAGCGAAGTCGAGCGCGCCGCCGAGCAGATGGCCGACGGGCCCGGTCCACAGCCACGCCTCGGCGCGCCGGTGCGGCGAGTGCGGCTGTGCTGGCGCATCACGCGCGGCACGGTATCGTGGCGGTGGTGCCAGCCGCCCTGAAGACCACCGTCACCGAGCTCGGGGACTCGCGCGTGCGCCTGCAGGTGCGAGGTTCCGCCCGGCGAGATCGAGGGCCGCGTCGAGCGCAAGGCCCGCCAGCTCGGGCGCGAGCTGAAGCTGCCCGGCTTCCGCCGCGGCAAGGTGCCGGCGCCGCTCGTGATCCAGCGCATCGGGCGCGAGGTGGTGCTCGAGGAAGCCGTGCGCGACACGCTCTCGAGCTGGTACTCGCGACGCGATCGAGACGGCCGGGCATCGTGCCGGTCGGCGACCCGAAGCTCGACCTCGGCGAGCTGCCCGCGCAGGGCGAGGCGCTCGAGTTCTCGATCGAGATCGGCGTGCTGCCGAAGGCCGAGCTCGGCGACTACAAGGGCCTCGAGGTCGGGCGCCGCGAGCCGGAGATCGCCGAGGAGCAGATCGAGCAGGAGATCGACGCGATGCGCGAGCGCCTCGCGCGCCTGGAGACCGCCGAGCGCGCCGCCGCAGAAGGGCGACTTCGTCGTGATCGACTACGTCGGCTCGCTCGCGCCTGCGGACGCCGACCGCGGATGACGAGCCGTGGGAGCCGTTCGCGGGCGGCGAGGGCCGCGACCAGCTCGTCGAGCTCGGCGGCGGCAACCTGATCCCGGGCTTCGAGGAGGGGCTGCTCGGCGCCGAGCGCGGGCGAGACGCGCACGGTGGAGCTGACGTTCCCCGCCGACTACGGCAACGAGGAGCTGGCCGGTCGCGACGCGTCCTTCGAGATCACCGTCAAGGAGGTCAAGGTCAAGCAGCTGCCCGCGCTGGACGACGACTTCGCGATCGACGCCGGCTTCGACGACCTCGAGGAGCTGCGCGAGGACATCCGCAGCCGCCTGCTCGAGGCGGAGGAGGAGCGCATCGAGGCCGAGTTCCGCCAGGCCGCGCTCGACGCGGCCGTCGCGGCGGCGCGCGTGCAGCGTCACGCCGGAGCTGGTCAGGGCGCGGGCGCAGGAGATGTGGGAGCGGATGCTGCACTCGCTCTCCCACCGCGGCATCTCGCGCGAGGCCTACCTGCAGATCGTGGGCCGCGAGGAGTCGGAGATCCTCGCCGAGATGGAGCCCGAAGCCGACGCAGGCGCTGCGCCGCGAGGCCGTGATCACGGCGATCGTCGAGGCCGAGGAGATCAGCCCGTCGCGACGAGGAGGTGCTGGAGGTGCTGGCGCCGACCGCCGAGCGCGAGGGCATCGAGCCGCAGACGCTGCTCGAGGACCTGCGCGCGCGCCGGGCGCCTGGAGGAGGTGCGCGAGGATCTCGCGGCGCGCCAGGCGATCGACCTGATCGCCGAGGCGCGAAGCCGATCCCGCTCGCCCAGGCCGAGGCGCGCGAGCAGCTGTGGACGCCCGAGAAGGAGGCCGCGGCGGGCGTCGGCGCCGGCAAGGGCGCGGGCGACGGCGGGGCGTCTGTGGACACCGACGGACCCAGGATCGGCCAGCTAGCCTCTGAAGAGGAATCCGGTCGGCGAAGCGAAACAAAGGCGAGACTATGAGCCCACTTGTCCCAATGGTCGTCGAGCAGACCTCGCGCGGAGAGCGAGCGTTCGACATCTACAGCCGTCTGCTCAACGAGCGGATCATCTTCCTCGGCACGCCCGTCGACGATCAGATCGCGAACCTGATCGTCGCCCAGCTGCTGCACCTGGAGTCCGAGGATCCCGAGAAGGACGTCTCGATCTACATCAACTCGCCCGGCGGCTCGGTGTACGCGGGCCTTGCGATCTACGACACGATGCAGTTCATCAAGCCCGACGTGCAGACGATCTGCGTCGGGCATCGCGATGTCGATGGGCGCGCTGCTGCTGGCGGGCGGCGCGGCGGGCAAGCGCATGGCGCTGCCGAACGCGAAGATCCTGATCCACCAGGTCTCCTCCAGCTTCCAGGGTCAGGCGACGGACATCGAGATCCACGCGAAGGAGATCATCGACGTGCGCCACCGGCTGGACGAGATCATCGCGAAGCACAGCGGCAAGTCACTCGAGGACGTGAGCAAAGACACCGAGCGCGACTACTTCATGAGCTCGGAGGAGGCCAAGGAGTACGGCATCATCGATCGTGTGATCTCGGAGCACTAGCGGCACCGCGTAACACGCAGGGCGGCAGGGGAAGGATCTACATATGGCCAGACCGACAGACTCCAACGAGCAGCTCCTCTGCAGCTTCTGCGGCAAGTCCCAGCGGCAGGTCAAGAAGCTGATCGCCGGCCCGGGCGTCTACATCTGCGACGAGTGCATCGATCTCTGCAACGAGATCATCGACGAGGAGCTCTCGGCCCCGCCGGCGTTCGACATCGAGAACCTGCCCAAGCCGCGCGAGATCTACGAGGTGCTCGACGAGTACGTCGTCGGGCAGGACCCGTCCAAGCGCACGCTGTCGGTGGCGGTCTACAACCACTACAAGCGCGTCCAGATGATGATGTCCGGGGACTCGGACATCGAGCTGCAGAAGTCCAACATCCTGCTGCTCGGCCCGACCGGCTGCGGCAAGACGCTCCTCGCGCAGACGCTCGCGCGCATCCTCAACGTGCCGTTCGCGATCGCCGACGCGACCGCGCTGACGGAGGCCGGCTACGTCGGCGAGGACGTCGAGAACATCCTGCTGAAGCTGATCCAGGCGGCCGACTACGACGTCAAGAAGGCCGAAACGGGGATCATCTACATCGACGAGGTCGACAAGATCGCGCGCAAGGCCGACAACCCGTCGATCACGCGCGACGTCTCCGGCGAGGGCGTGCAGCAGGCGCTGCTGAAGATCCTCGAGGGCACGCAGGCCTCGGTGCCGCCGCAGGGCGGGCGCAAGCACCCCCACCAGGAGTTCCTGACGATCGACACGACGAACGTGCTGTTCATCTGCGGCGGCGCGTTCGCGAACCTCGACAAGGTGATCGAGCGGCGCATCGGCCACAAAGGCGTCGGCTTCGCCGCGGCGATCGAAGCGAAGGCCGAGCGCGACACGGGCGAGGTCTTCGAGCACTGCCTGCCCGAGGACCTGATCGAGTACGGGCTGATCCCCGAGTTCATCGGCCGCCTGCCGGTGATGTCCGCGGTGCACCAGCTGACGCGCGAGGACCTCGTCTCGATCCTGGTCGAGCCGCGCAACGCGCTGGTCAAGCAGTTCCAGCGCTTCTTCGCCTTCGACGGGATCGAGCTGGTCTTCTCCGAGGACTCGCTGATCGCGGTCGCCGAGAAGGGCCTGGAGCGCGAAACCGGCGCGCGCGGGCTGCGCTCGATCATCGAGGAGATCCTGCTCGAGGTGCAGTTCGAGCTGCCCTCGCGCCGCGACGTGAAGAAGTGCGTCGTGACGAAGGAGACGGTCGAGAAGGGCCTCACGCCGACGCTCGTGACCGAAGCGGCGCCCGAGGAGGCGGATGAGTCCTCGCTGCGCGAGGAGTCGGCCTAGCGCTACCATCGCCCAATGCGGCGATCGAAGAGCAAGACCAAGACGAAGGGCCTGCGGCTGAAGTCGTTGCCGTGGCCGATGCTGCTGCGCGCGGGATTCGTGGTGAGGCGCAGCTGGAAAGCGCTCTCGGAGAAGGAGCGCGCGCGTCTGGCGCACCTGCTGCGCGAATCGCACGGGCGCCCGAGCAACCTCAGCGCCAAGCAGCGCGAGGAGCTGCGCAAGCTGGCGGCGAAGCTCGACCTCGAGCGCATGGCGCGCGAGCTGTCGGCGCTGCTGCGCGGCCGCCGCGGGCGCTGCAGGCGTCGTCGCAAGCGCTCATGAGCGAGGACTCCCTCGAGGAGCTCTCCACGCAGGAGCTGCACGACCGTGCGGTCCGCCGTGCCGAGCGCCACCTCGACGTCAAGTTCTTCTGGTCGCTGCTGGAGATGATCCCGGCGGCGGAGGCGGCGAGCGGCGACGAGGGCGAGGCCGACTACGACATCCAGTCCTCCAAAGGCCTGATCTCCGACGCGCTGCACAGCGGCGACGGCGAGCTGGGCGAGGCGCTGCGCCCGGTGTTCATCGACTACCTGCGCAAGCACCCCGACGCGTAGGCGGGCCCGCGGGCCTGCGTCGCCAACCTCGGAAGGCATGCAACCGCCCAACCGCACCACGTGGACCGAGGCGCGAGCCGAAAGTCAACTGCGCTCGCTGGAGCTGTTCGGCATGCGCTTCGGGCTCGACCGGATGCGCCGGATGATGACCGTGCTCGGCTCGCCGGAGCGCAGCTTTGACGCGATCCACGTGCTCGGCACGAACGGCAAGTCCTCGACCACGCGGATGACCGCGGCGATCCTGCGCCGCCACGGCCTGCGCACGGGCGCCTACCTCTCCCCGCACCTCGTCTCCTACCGCGAGCGTGTGCTGGTCGACGAGAGGAGCTCGACGCGGAGGCGTTCGCGGCGGCGGTCGCGCGCGCGAGCTGGGCGGCCGAGCGCGTCAACCGCACGCTCGCCGAGGACGACCACGTGACGCAGTTCGAACTGCTGACGGCGGCGGCGCTGTGGCAGATGGCCGAGCGGGACGTGGAGGTGGCCGTGGTCGAGGCCGGGCTCGGCGGACGCTACGACGCGACGAGCGTGATCGACGCGCGCGTGACGGTGCTGACGAACGTCGGCCTCGAGCACACGCGCTGGCTGGGGCCGACGGTGAACGACATCGCCGAGGAGAAGCTGGCGGCGCTCGCGCCGGACGCGACGCTCGTGCTCGGCGAGGAGCTCGCCGAGCCGGCGCTCGCGGTCGCCGAGCGGATCGCGGCGGAGCGGGGCGCGTCGATCGTGCGCCCGCAGCCGCTGGCGAACGCCACCGAGCTGCGCGCCCGGGGCGTCTTCCAGCGCAGCAACTTCGCGCTCGCGCGCGCCGCCGCCGCAGCCTACCTGGCCACGCCGGGGTCGAGCTGCGACGAGGAGGCGGTGGCGGAGGCGGCGGCCGCAAACCGAGGTGCCCGGGCGCCTGCAGATGATCGCGCGGGACCCGCTGACGGTGCTCGACGGCGCGCACAACCCGGACGCGGTGGCGGCGCTGGTGCGGTCGCTGCCGGAGGTCCTCGGCGGGCGCCCGCTGGCGCTCGTGCTCGGCGTGCTCGAGGACAAGGACGCGGCGGGCATGCTCTCGGCGCTGCTGCCGCTGTGCGAGCGCGCCTGGTTCACGGCGCCGCCGAGCAGCCGCGCGCTCCCGCCGGCGGCGCTTCAGTCGCTCGCGCGCCAGCTCGGCTTCGAGGACGCGGTCGAGTGCGAGCCGCGCCCGTCGAGCGCGCTCGCGCAGGCGCAGAGCTGGGCGCGCGAGCACGGCGGGGCGGTGCTGGCCACCGGATCGGTCTACCTGGTCGGCGAGCTGCTGGCGGAGCTGAACGAGTCAGACACGCCGGATGGCTCGCCTGCGCGGCCGGAAAGCTCGCAGCGATGAACGACGAAGGCCCATCCGTGCTCACGATGATCGGCGCGGTGGCGCTGATCGTGGCGCTCGTGATCCTCGTGTTCTTCGCCGCTGGCTACGGATTCGGCCGCCTGTTTCTCTAAACTCAGCCGGCCGATGCCTCCGCTCGCATATTTCGGAATCGAAAGCAGCGGCCTGAACCTGGCCGTCGACCTGCTGATCCTGTTCGTCGTCGTCCTGTACCTCGCGCTGATCTACTGGACCTACGCCGACGCGCGCCGGCGGATCGTCGATCCGATGCTGGTCGGCTGCGCGACGGCGGCCTCGCTGTTCCCGTTCGTGGGCACGATCATCTACATGATCCTGCGCCCGCCGGAGTACCTCGAGGACGTGCGCGAGCGCGAACTGGAGATGCAGGCCGCCGGAGGCGCGCCTGCACCAGCTCGACCAGTCGCTGTGCCCGCACTGCGACTACCGCGTCGAGCGCGACTTCGTGCGCTGCCCGAGCTGCCTGCGCAAGCTCAAGGAGCGCTGCGTGAACTGCTCGCGCCCGCTCGACCAGGCGTGGACGATCTGCCCCTACTGCGAGGCCGACGTGCCGGGCATCGCGCAGCACACGCACGCGTCGGCGCAGGCCGGCGGCCCCGCTGGAGGACGAGGAGCCGCTGGAGCTGGAACAACCGACGCTCGCGGACATGGAGGAGCGCGAGACGGTCGCGGCCGGTGGCGGCGTCGGAGTCCTCCACCGCGCGGGCGCGAGCCGCCGCCGAGCCGCGGGCGTCCGCGCCCGACCTCCTGAACCTCTTCTCAATCAAGCAAAGGAACCCATGGACCGAACGCTGATCCTCGTAAAGCCCGACGCCTTCGCCCGCGGCCTGACGCGGCGAGATCATCGCCCGCTTCGAGCGCAAGGGCCTGAAGATCGTCGCGCTGCGCCACATGACGGTCACGCGCGAGCTCGCCGAGCGGCACTACGCCGAGCACGCCGAGCGGCCGTTCTTCGGCGAGCTCGTCGAGTTCATCACCTCGGGCCCGATCGTCGCGATGGTGCTCGAGGGCGCCGACGCGGTCAGGGCCGCGCGCCAGGTGATCGGCGCGACCAACCCGCTCGAGGCGGCGCCCGGCACGATCCGCGGCGACTTCGCGATCGAGATGGGCACGAACATGGTCCACGGCTCGGACTCGCCGGAGTCGGCCGCGCGCGAGGCGGCGCTGTTCTTCGGAGACCTGTAGCCGCGCTGCCCGAGCGTCCGCCACTGGTCCTCGCCTCCGCCTCGCCGCAGCGCAGCGCGCTGCTCGAGCCGCCTCGGCGTGCCGTTCACGGTGCGGGTCTCCGACGTGGAGGAGCTCGAGCAGGGCGAGGACCCGGCGGCGGTGGCGGTCGAGAACGCGCTGCGCAAGGCGCGCGCGGTGCGCCGCGCGGACGAGCGGGAGGCGGTGCTCGGCTGCGACACGATCGTCGTGCTGGACGGCGTGATCTACGGCAAGCCGGCGAACGAGGCGGAGGCGCGCGACGACGCTGAGCGCGCTCGGCGGGCGCACGCACGAGGTCATCAGCGGGCTGGCGGTGCTGCTCCCCCCGGGCGACGGCGACGCGGAGAGCGTCGAGCGCACGGCGGTCGCGCGCACGCGCGTCACCTTCCGCGAGCTCGACGATGGGCTGCTCGAGTGGTACCTGGCCACGCGGGAGTGGCGCGGGCGCTCGGGCGGCTACGCGATCCAGGGCGCGGGCGCGGCGCTGGCGGTGGCGTGGACGGGGAGACGAGAACGTCGTCGGGCTGCCGCTGGGGACGCTGCTCGAGCTGTACCCCGAGCTGGCAAGGATTTGAATGGGCGCCTTCGGCGCTCGCGTGCGTGCGCAGCGGCCATGCCGCCGCCTCGCCCCACTCCAGGGCGCGTGTCGCCTGCAAATGCGTTCGCAGCCCTCGCGGCGGGCGATGGGCGTTCGCTAGACTGGCCCGCGAGTGCGCCCCGATGAGCGCTGGCCGCCGAAGCGCCGCGATGCAGCGGCGCCAGACCGTTTCCAAGCGTGCCCTCTCTCTCGATATGGGCATCTTCAGCTATCTGACAGGATTCGGCGGCCGCGACATGGCGGTCGACCTCGGGACCGCCAACACGCTCGTGTACGTGCGCGGCCGCGGCATCGTGCTGTCGGAGCCGAGCGTCGTCGCGATCGACTCGCGCACCGGCGAAGTGCACGCGGTCGGGATCGAGGCCAAGCGCATGCTCGGGCGCACGCCGGGCACGATCCAGGCGATCCGGCCGCTGAAGGACGGCGTGATCGCCGACTTCGACGTGACCGAGCAGATGCTCCGGCACTTCATCCAGAAGGTGCACCAGAACCGCTGGGCGCACCCGCGCGTGGTCGTGTGCGTGCCCTCGGGCGTGACCGGCGTGGAGAAGCGCGCCGTCGAGGAGGCGTGCCTGTCGGCGGGCGCCCGCACCGCCTACCTGATCGAGGAGCCGATGGCGGCGGCGATCGGCGCCGGCCTGCCCGTGGGCGAGCCGACCGGCTCGATGGTCGTGGACATCGGCGGCGGCACCTCCGAGGTCGCGGTGATCTCGCTCGGCGGGATCGTCGTCTCGCAGTCGATCCGCGTGGGCGGCGACGAGATGGACGAGGCGATCATCAACTACGCCAAGAAAGAGTACAAGCTGCTGATCGGCCAGCAGACGGCCGAGGAGCTGAAGCTCGAGATCGGCTCGGCGTGCCCGATGGCGGAGGAGCTGCAGGCGGAGATCCGCGGGCGCGACATGGTCGCGGGGCTGCCGAAGACGGTCGTGCTCACGAGCGAGGAGATCCGCCAGGCGCTCGAGGAACCGCTCAACCAGATCATCGAAGCGGTCAAGGAGACGCTCGACCGCACGCCGCCGGAGCTCGCCTCGGACATCATGGACCGCGGGATCATGCTCGCGGGCGGCGGCTCGCTGCTGCAGGGCCTCGACGAGCGGCTGCGCGAGGAGACGCAGATGCCGGCGCACCTGGCCGAGTCGCCGCTGACCTGCGTGGCGGTCGGCTCGGGGCGCTCGCTCGAGGAGTTCGAGGCGATCCACCGCTCGAACCGCACGTCGCGCAACCGCCGCCGCCGCTAGTCACGAACGCGCATGCCTGCGCTGGATCTGCGTCCTCGGTCGCTCGCGTGCGAAGCACGCCACGCTCCCTGCGTCCTTGACCAGCTTGCCTGCGCGTCCGTGACGGGTGGGCCTGTCCCGCCCGCCGCGTGGGTACTCTGTCCCCTGAACGCTTCGGAAGGTAGTCAATCGGTGTACGACAAGACGGTCCGGCGTCGACGAGCGGTCCTGGTGCTGCTCGTCGTGCTCTCCCTGCTGCTTCTGACCGCCTACTTCGGCGAGGCGCCGGGCGGGCGCCTGCACGGCGTGCAGCGCGCCTTCCTGACGGTCGTCTCGCCGATCCAGGACGGCGCCAACAAGGCGCTGAAGCCGGTGCGCGACCTGTTCGGCTGGTTCGGCGACACGCTGCACGCGAAAAGCCAGCGCGACGAGCTGCGCAGGAAGTCGACAAGCTGCGCCGCGAACTGGTCGCCGACCAGGCCGAAAAACGCTCCTACCGGCAGCTGCTCGCGCTCTACCACCTCGACCAGCTGGGCGTCGCCGACTACCACCCGGTGACCGCCACGGTGGTCGCGAAAACGCCGAACATCTGGTACTCGACGGTCACGATCGACAAGGGCGCCTCGGCGGGCGTGCGCGTCAACGACCCGGTCGTCAACGGCGAAGGCCTCGTCGGCAAGGTCGTCGCAGGTCGCGTCCGACGGCGCGCAGGTGGACCTGATCACCGACAGCTCGATGGGCGTCTCGGCGCGGATCGGCACGAGCAGCGCGACCGGCATCGTGCAGCCGAAGGTGGGCGAACCGAACGACCTGCTGCTGCAGTACCTGCCGGCGAACGCGCAGCCGCTGAAGGGCGAATTCGTCGTCACGTCGGGCACGGTGGCGCGGGCGGCGACGAATCGCTCTACCCGCCGGGGATCCTGATCGGGCAGGTCACCTCGGTGAACGAAGAAAGCGCCTACAAGTCGGTCAACGTGCGCCCGAGCGTCAACCTGCACAACCTCGACATCGTGCAGGTGCTGACGGGCGGCGCGGGCACGCGTGCGGCGAACCTCAGCCGCGTCGCCTCGACGCTGCCGCCGGGGCAGAGCGCTCGAGCGGCTCGGCGCGCCGAACAGCTCGCCTCGACCGGGGGCGGCGGATGAACGGGGCTCCACGGGCGCGCTGCGCGCTGCGCGTGGCGCGCGCTGGCGCTGGCCGTCGTCTTCTTCCAGATCGGCGTCGTCTCCGAGGTGCCGGTGTTCGGCGTCAACGTCGACCTCTCGCCGCTGCTGGTCGGCGTTCGTCGGGCTGCTGTGCGGCTCGACGATCGGCGCGGCGACGGGCTTCGCGGTCGGGCTGCTCGTCGACCTGGCGCTGCTGCAGACGCTCGGCCTGACCTCGCTGATCTTCACGCTGATCGGCTACTGGTGCGGGCGCCTGCGCGAGCTGCGCGACCCGCAGGCGGCGCTGACGCCGCTGCTCGTCGGCGCCGGCGCCTCGGCGGTCTCGCTCGTCGGCTACTCGCTGATGGAGTTCATGCTCGGCGTCGACGCGCCGGTCAGCTTCGAGCTGCTGCGCCAGATCGTCCTGGGGATCGTGGTCAACACGATCGTCGCGCTGCCGATGTGGGCGATCGTGCGCCGCGCGCTCGAGGGCGCGCTGCCCGAGGACCCGCGCCGCCGCCGCCGCCGGCGCGCCTACACGACCGGTGGCCTGAGCCCCCTGTCCAAAGCATGAGCGCGATCGAGCCGGTGCGGCGGCGCAGCGATCCGCGCGTGCCCGTCTCGCCGCAGCTGGCGCTGCGCGTGGCGATCCTCGGCGGCGTGGCGATGGTGATGTTCGGCGTGATCTTCTTCCGCCTCTGGTACCTGCAGGTGCTGTCGGGCGAACAGTACGTCCAGCAGGCCGACGCGAACCGCGTGCGCGACCTGCCGATCGCGGCGCCGCGCGGGGCAGATCCTCGACCGCGACGGGCGGCCGATCGTCACGAGCAACACGACCAACGCGGTGCAGATCGTGCCGCGCGTGCCGGCGGCGGTGAAGGAGCAGGTGGCGGCGTACGAGAAGACGCTGTTCGAAACCGAAGCGGCGCACCGGCCCGCGATCGAGCGCCTGGCGCGCTTCGAACGCGTGCTGGCGAGCCATCACAGTCCGGCGACGAGGGCGCAGCTGCGCGAACGCCACCGGCTGAGGCTGGCGGCGCACACGCCGCGCGTGCCGATCCCGCCGCTGCCGGCGAGCGCGCGCCACGCGCGCAGCCTGTTCGCGCGGCTCGGCGGCGTGGTGCACCTCGACTGGCGCGTGATCGACGAACGCGTCGTGGAGGGCGTGACGGCGACGCCGTACGCGCCGGTGACGATCAAGACCGACGCGGGCCTGGGCGTGCTGACGGTGCTCGGCGAGCGCCAGAACGAATTCCCCGGGGTCGATCCAGCACCCGGTCTCGATCCGCGCCTACCCGTACGGGCGAAATGGCCGCGCAGGTGCTCGGCCACGTCGACCAGGTCTCCGCCGGAAGAGCTCAAGCTGAAAGCCTTCCGCGGCGTGCGCCGGGCACGGTCGTCGGCCAGGAAGGGCTCGAGTACTACTACGACCGCTACCTGCGCGGGCGCACGGGCGTGCAGCGCGTGGAGGTCGAACGCGGCGGGCTACCCGGTGCCGAGCAAGCTCGCGCCGACGCTGCCGCTGGCGGGCCACAGCCTCAAGCTGACGCTCGACCTCGGCCTGCAGCAGGAGAGCGAAAAGGCGCTGCTGGAAGGGATCGAACGCGCGCGCGCGGCGGCAAACCGGCCGTGCGCGGGCGGCGTTCGTGGCGATCGACCCGCGCAACGGGCAGATGCTCGCGATCGGCTCCTACCCGAGCTTCGACCCGAACAAGTTCGCCAAACCGCTGACGCAGCGCCGAATACGCGGAACTGCATCGGGAGCGGCTCCGCGAGCGGCCCGCTGACCGACCGCGCCGTCAACGGCACCTACCCGACGGGCTCGACGTTCAAGCCGATCACGGCGATGGCGGCGCTCGAAGCGGGGGTCGTCACGCCGACGCGAAGGGCTCGGCGCGGGCCAGTGCATCGACGTCGTCGGGCCAGCAGTTCTGCAACGCGGGGCACGCCGAATTCGGCGCGGTCGGGCTCGTGGAGGCGCTGAAGGTCTCCTCGGACACGTACTTCTTCGAAGTCGGCGAGCGCGCCAACCCGCACGGCCGCGTGATCCAGCGCGATGGCCGCACAAGCTCGGCATCGGGCGAGCCGACCGGGATCGACCTGCCGAGCGAGTTCGAAGGCGTCGTCCCGGACGCGAGCGTGGCGCGAACGGCAGAACGCAGCTCGAGCTGCAGTGCGAGCACGCACGCACGTGCCCTCCTGCGGGATCGTCGCGAAACGCGCCGTGGACGGTCGGCGACAACATGCACCTGGCGGTCGGGCAGGGCGACCTGCTGACGGACCCGCTGCAGATGGCGGTCGCCTACTCGACGCTCGCGAACGCCTTCACGCACGGCGGCGAAGGGACGGTCGTGACGCCGCACCTGGGCATGGAGATCGACGAAGCCAACGGCGGCCTCGTGCAGAGCCTGAGCTTCCCGGCGGCACGCCACGTGCACCTCAACTACACCGACCTGAGCCTCGTGATGGAAGGCATCCACGAGGCGGCCAGCCAGCCGGGCGGCACCTCGGCGGACGTGTGGACGCGGCTGGGACCAGTCCCAGCACCCGGTCTACGGGAAGACGGGCACCGCACAGCACGACCGGCCAGGAAGACCAGTCCTGGTACATGGCCTACATCGCCGACCCGAAGCGCCCGATCGTGATCGCGGTGACGGTCGAGCAGGGCGGCTTCGGCGCGGAAACGGCGGCGCCGATCGCGCGGCTGATGGCCTCGCAGTGGTTCGGCAAGCCGGAGAAGTTCGTGGCCGGGAGCTCGAAGACGCTTGAGCCGAGCCCGCTGAGCCCGATCAAGGCGACCGAGAGAGCCGCCTGCGCGCCGCGGCGCGGGCCGCTGCGGCTGCCGCTGGACCCGCTGCTGACGCTCGCGGTGGTCGGGCCTCGGCGATCTGCTCGATGGTCACGCTGCAGGCGGCGACCCGCAACCTGATCCCCGGCAGCCCGCGCTACTACGTGGACCGCCAGGTCGTCTACCTGGTGGTCGGGCTTCGTGTTCATGCTGGTGCTCTCGCGGATCGACTACGCGCGCCTGCGACGGTTGAAAAACGCCGATCTACGCGACGCTGCTGCTGAGCATCCTCGCGGTGCTCGCGCTCGGGCACGCCGCGAGGGCTCGACGCGCGCGATCAACTTCCCGCTGTTCTCCTTCCAGGCCTCCGAGCTCGGCAAGGTGCTGCTGATCCTGGCGCTGTCGGCGTTCGTGGTCGAGCGCGCGACGGAACCTGCGCGACCGCGACACGACGGTGCGCGTGATGATCGCCGCGCTGGTGCCGGCGATGTTCGTGATCGCCCAGCCCGACCTCGGCTCGGGCATGGTCTACATGGTGATCGCCTACATGCTGCTGTTCGTCGCGGGCACGTCCTGGCGGCACCTCGCGGCGCTCGCGGCGCTCGTCGTGCGTGGCGGCGCGTTCGTGCTCGTGGCGGCGCCGGCGGCGGGCGTGCACGTGCTCAAGCCCTACCAGGTGCGACCGCCTGACGGCGTTCCTGCACCCGTCGTCGAACCCGCAGAAGGAAGGCTACCAACAGCAGGAGTCCAAGATCGCGATCGGCGTCGGGGCAGAAGACCGGCCGCGGCGCCAACACCACGCCAGGTGCCCTGACGGTTCGTGCCCGAGAGCCACACCGACTTCATCTTCGCGGCCGTCGGCGAGCACTACGGCTTCGCTCGGCGCGGGGCTCGTGCTGCTGCTGTACGCGCTGCTGATCTGGCGCGCGCTGCGCGTGCTCGTGATGTCGAAGGATCTGTTCGGGTCGCTGATCGCTGCCGGCGTAGCGGCTATGCTCATGTTCCAGGTCTTCGTCAACGTGGGGATGACCATTGGGATCATGCCCATCACCGGCGTCACGCTTCCGCTCATGAGCTACGGCGGCTCGTCGGTCATCACCACCCTGTTGGCGGTAGGCCTGTTGCAATCGATTTACGTGCAGGCGCGCGCCTCAGCAGCGCTGAAGGGCCGCGTGCCGCTCTAGCTGCAGATACTCGACGCCCGAAGACTGGATCAAATTGAAAAAGCAAGTGCTTGTCAGCGTCGACCGCGCGGAGACGCGCGTGGCGCTTCTGGAGGCCAGCGGAACGCCCGCCGCCTCCCGTTCCTCCTCCAGCCGCGCCCGCAAGCGGGGCAGTGGCGCTCCGGAGGCCGGCTACCGCGTAGCTGAGCTCTACATCGAGCGTCGCGGCGGACGCTCGATCGTCGGCAACATCTACAAGGGCAAGGTCGACAACGTCCTGCCCGGCCTCGAGGCGGCGTTCGTCGACATCGGCCTGGAGAAGAACGGCTTCCTGCACGTCGACGAGATCGTGCTGCCGGGCGTCGAGACGCCCAAGCGCGGACGCGGCGGAGGCGGCGGGCGCAAGATCTCCGACCTGCTGAGCCCCGGCCAGGAGATCGTGGTGCAGGTCGTCAAGGACCCGCTGAAGACGAAGGGCGCGCGCCTGTCGATGGAGCTGACGATCGCCGGCCGCTACATGGTCTACGCCCCCACCGGCGAGGGCGTCGGCGTCTCACGCCGCCTGGAGGACCGCGAGCGCGAACGGCTGCGCCGCCAGACCGCGAACCTCGAGCTCGGCGACGGCGGGGTGATCGTGCGCACGGCGGCGCACGGCGCCAAGCGCGAGGACTTCGAACGCGAGCTGAAGTACCTGCACAAGCTGCACGAGGTGCTCGTGAAACGTGTCGAGGACACGGTCGCGCCGGATCTCGTCTTCCAGGAGGCCGACCTGTCGGTGCGCGTCGTGCGCGACATCTTCTCCGCGCACTTCGAGCGCGCGATCGTGGACGACGAGCAGCAGTACCAGCGCCTGGTGTCGTTCTTCACGCGCACCGCGCCGGAGCTGGTGGAGCGCGTCGAGCTGTGGCAGCAGGAGGAGCCGCTGTTCGAGACCTACGGCGTCGACAAGGCGATCGACGGCGTGCTCTCGCGGCGCGTGGACCTGCCGAGCGGCGGCTATCTGATCATCGACTACGCCGAGGCGCTGACGGTGATCGACGTGAACTCGGGGAGCTTCATCGGCCGCGGCAAGGGCGCGGGCCTGGAGGACACGATCACGAAGACGAACCTGGAGGCGGCCGAGGAGGTCGTCAACCAGCTGCGCCTGCGCGACATCGGCGGCATCATCGTGATCGACTTCATCGACATGGCGCGCGCGCGCAACCGCGACGCGGTGATGAAGGTGCTGCGCAAGACGCTCGACGAGGACCGCACGAAGACGTTCACGGCGGAGATCTCCAAGCTCGGCCTGGTGGAGATGACGCGCCAGAACGTGACGGAGGGCGTGCGCGAGATCATGAGCCGCCCCTGTACGACGTGCGACGGAGAGGGCGTGATCCGCTCGGAGGAGACGATCGCGATCGAGTTCGAGCGCCGTCTGCGCGACGTGGCGATCGAGCACCCCGACGCGGAGGCGTTCCTGGTGCAGATCAACCCGCGCGTGAGCATGCAGTTCACGGGGCACAACTCGCGTGTGCTGCACGCCCTGGAGGCGCAGACGGGCAAGTCGTTCCTGTTCGAGGGCTCCGAAGGACTCGAGATGGACCACTTCGCGATCACGTTCGTGGGCACGCGCGCGGAGGTCGAGGAGCGCGCGCTGCCGTTCCGCCCGGGCGATGAGGTGCTGGTGGAGATCGTGGAGCCGCACATGTACGACGTGGACGACGCGGTCGCGAAAATCGACGGCTACATCATCTCGATCGCGGGCGCGGCGTCGTGCGTGGGCGAGAAGCGGATGGTGCGCATCGATCAGGTGGGGCGCACGGCGGCGAGCGCGCTTTTGCTGGACGAGGCCGGCGAGGTCGTGAGCGCGCCCCCGCGGCCTCGGCCCGTGCCGCCGCGCAGCGCTCCGCGCCCCAAACGTCGCCCGCCCGCCGCGGTCGTCCCCGAGCCGGAGAAGGACGCGGTCGTGGCGGACGCCGAGGAGCCGACCGCGGCGGAGCCGAGCGCCGCGCAGGAGCCGTCGGACGAGACCGCCGAGGATGGCCTACAATCCAAGCCTCGGCGTCGTGGCCGCAGGGGCGGACGGCGCCGTTCGGCTGCCAAGGCCGAGAAGGCCGAGACGGCTCCCGAGTAGTCGCCGGCGCCTTTCCAAGCTAGAGAATCGAGACCCAGAGCACATGTACGCGATCGTGAAGACCGGCGGCAAGCAGTACCGCGTCGAGCGCGGCCAGACGCTGCTGGTCGAGCGTCTCGCCGTGGACGAGGGCGCGGACGTGGCGCTCGAGCCGATCATGTACCGCTCCGAGGACGCGGTGTTCGACGCGGCGGGCCTGAAAGACGTGAAGGTGACCGCGAAGGTGGTGGCGCACGTCCGCGGCGAGAAGCTGCGCGTGTTCAAGTTCAAGCCGAAGCGCGGCTACAAGCGCCGTACCGGCCACCGCCAGGATCTGACGAAGATCGAGGTGACGGAGATCACGGCCGGCAAAGCGAAAGCGGCCGCCAAGGCGAGCACCGCCAAACCCGCGGCCGCCAAGCCGGCCGCCGAGAAACCCGCGCCTGCGAAGGCGTCGAGCGAGAAAGCGCCCGCGAAAGCCGCGGCGGCGAAAGCGCCTGCGAAGGCGAGCGAGGAGACGACTTCAGATGGCTCATAAGAAGGGGCTCGGTTCGAGCCGCAACGGCCGCGACTCGAACGCGCAGCGCCTGGGCGTGAAGACGTTCGCGGGCGAGGCGGTGACTGGCGGCGAGATCATCGTGCGTCAGCGCGGAACGAAATTCAAGCCGGGCGAGGGCGTGGGCATCGGCAAGGACGACACGCTGTACGCGCGCGCAGCCGGCACGGTGCAGTTCGCGAACGGCCGCCGCGGGCGCGTCGTGAGCGTGCTCCCGGCCGAGACGGCGTCCTAGCGAGCCGGACGGTCGGCGGGCGGTCGGCGAGATGGCGCTCGTGAGCCCACGCCGCGGCGCCTGGCTGCTGGCGGTCGGCCGCGTGGTCCTCGGCGCGTCGATCCTGGCGGCGCCGGAGAAGATCACCGCCCAGTGGCTGGGCGAGGAGAACTCGAAGCACCCCGCCGTGATCGACCTGGCGCGCGGACTGGCCGTCCGCGACGTGGCGCTCGGCGCGGCGGTGCTGTGGACCCTGGACGACGCCGAGCTCGGACCCCGCCTGCAGGCTGCGTGCGCGGTCGCGGACAGCGTGGACACGGTCGCGACGCTGATCGCGCGCGAGCACCTGCCCCGCACGGGCGTGCTCGGCACCGTGGCGATCGCCGCGGGCGCGGCGATCGCGGGCTTCTACTTCTCCCACCAGCTGGCGCACGCCTGACGCACGCTCGCCACCCGTGACCGAGTTACCCCGGCGCCAGCGCGTGCGCTGCGCGTCAGGCGTCGAGCTCGAGCTTCACCTCGCACATGTCCACCGAGGCGCGCGTGCCGGGCGTGTCGGAGGCGTCCATCGCGCTGAAGACTTTGTCGCCGGCGCTCATGTCCTCGGCGGTGGCGAACTCCTGCAGCACGACCGCTGTTCCCTGCGTCGCGTCGAACAGCACCTTCAGGCCGGTGGCGGGCACGCCGGGAGGCGGCCCTTCCGAGGCCTTGATACGCGCAAGCAGCGCCTCCATCCGCTCGGCGTTCACGTCGGTGAATCTCACGGTACGTACATACATGGATATCTCCTCGGGCTGGGTGGAGGACAAACATACTCCGGAGCACGAGCCGGGCTGTCACGATGTCGATTCGACTGTAGCGCTTGTGTTACACTGCCATGCAGCCCGTCATGGCCAAGACCGTCGACACCAGTTATTACAGCAAGCGTCGCCAGGACTGGCTCGCGGATGACGACACTCGTGCGGAGTACGAGCGCGCTCGGCGCGAAATCGAGCAGATCGACGCCGTTATCCGCTCACTGGACGAGTTGCGGGAGGACGCGGGGATGTCCAAGGCCGAGCTTGCGCGACGTGTAGGACGTAACCCCGCCAGCATCAGGCGCCTATTCACGTCCGAACAGGCGCGCCCAGAGTTGCCTCTCATCGTCTCGATAGCCGACGCTCTCGACGCCAGCGTCGAGATCAGGCGCCGCTCGCATCGCAAGCGCGCCGCTGTGCGAGCCTGACGAACTTCAATAAGGGCCGAGCCTGTTCGTAGGCTGCAGCGATGGCATGGGATGTCATCTTCTATGCGACCGCTGAGGGCTCCGTGCCGGGACCGGATTTTCTCGACGACTGCCCCGCAAAGGTCCGGGGAACGATGTTGGCTGTGCTCGATGCGGTCGCGGCAGCCCCGCCGCCGGCCTTCTCGGGCGGAGGCAAGTGGGAGGCGATGCACGGCAACATGGGCGGCTACTACGAGATACGCGTCACCGGACCTGGGCGTGAGCAGTTCCGCCTCTTCTGCCTGCTCGAGAACGCTGACAGGCAGGTCTTGGCCGAACGAGGCCTGCGCGGGCCGGCTGTCGCCGTCATCAGCGGGATGCGCAAGAAAACTGGGACGGTCTTTAGCGAACGAGATTACGCCAAGGTCCGACAGCTTGGCAGCGAACACACAGCTCAGAAGCCCAGGCGTATCGCCGAATAGTGCGGGCGCATAGGGCGGCTCGAGTGAGTCCTACCCAGCCTGCTCGGTCGGCCTGATGAGGATCTCGTTGACGTTGACGTGTGGGGGCTGTGAGGCGGCGTAGATCACGGCGCGCGCGATGTCGTCGTCCTGCAGCGCGTCGGTGGGCCGGTTCTCGAAGAACGGCGTGTCGACCATGCCGGGCTCGATGAGCGTGACGCGGACCCCGGTGCCGTGCAGGTCCTGGCGCGCGGCCTCGCCCATGGCGGTGACGGCGTGCTTGGTGCACGAGTACATCGAGCCAGGGAGCACGCGTCGCCCGGCGACGCTCGAGGTGAGCATCAGATGGCCGCGTGTCTCCTTCAGCGCGGGGATGCAGGCGCGCAGCGTGAGCGCGGCGCCGTAGACGTTGGTGAGCACCATCTCCCTCCAGTGCTCGGGCGTGTCGTTGAGAAAGCCGCGCGGGCCGCCGAAGCCGGCGTTGGCGAACGCGACGTCGATGCGTCCGAACGCCGCGAGCGCCTGCTCGACCATCCGCTGCTGGTCCTCCCACTCGGCCACGTCGCAGCGAACCGCGAGCGCGTGCTGCTCGCCGCCGAGCTCCTGCGCGAGATGCTCGAGGCGATCGGCGGAGCGCGCCGCGAGCACGACGCGCCAGCCCGCGGCGCGGGCATGGCGAGCGGTCGCGGCGCCGATCCCGGAGGAGGCGCCGGTGATGAGGAAGACGCGGTCAGCAGGGGCGGGGGCTTGGTCGGTCACGGCTGTGGGCTCCTTGTGTAGCGGTGCGGGCTGTCACGATGCTATGCATGCTGCACGATCGCGCGAGGATCCATGTACAGGCCGGGACCGGCAGGGGAGGGGGTGTGGGAGTCTCGTCCCACACCCCCTCCGGGTGCGGCGCGGTACGCAACTGGGCGCGTACCGATCCCTTGCTATGCGAAGTACCAGCCGTCGAAGTAGCTCGTGTAGGTAGCGTGATTGTGGATGTACGGTTCTCCTGACACGTAGAACCCGAGGAGCGAACCGCCCGTTTCACCTTCGTTTTTTGCACACGTCAAGAAGACGCCACGGATGCCGCCACACGCGATCGCGTGCCCGTACGGCACTGCTGAGGCGCCATACAACGCCCCCTGATATGGCCCGAAGTGGTTACACCCGCCACAGACTTCTGCGTGGGTGGCGTATTTGTACGCTTCAGCCTGCGCGGCGACAGCCCCGACGAGCCCAAAGGCTGCGACAGCCAGCAGCACTGCGATGATGTGGCGCAGTCGTTGCATGATCTGACCCCTTTCTAGTTTGAGCTCGTGGCGGCCGTTGTGGCCGCGGAGTTGGTTTCGTATGCCCAGGCGTTACCAGACACGGTGACGGTCTTTACTGCGCCGGTGGGTAGCGTGTCGCTGACCGTCGATTTGTCATCGGGAGCGACTCCGACAGCCACGGTGCGGCCTGGTTCGCCTGGAATTTCGCTGATTTCTACGGCTGCGCCCTGGCCGAGCTGGGACGCTTTTGCGCAACTGAAGCTCACGCCGATGTTGTGATCGACGACCTTGTTGTCGGTCGCAAGCACGCAGATGCCTCCTTCGGAGGACTTGGATATCCACGCCGTTATGTCCGACAGCCCCACCGTGACCTTACGGATCGTGGATGGCACGGGGACATTGCCCCCAAATCCAGAGGACAGCGTTGCCGGAAAGGTCGGCACGATCGGATCGCCAGGCTTGTAGAAGTGGTGGCTTGTGACAAGCGGGAGGCTCGTGGGCGCCGTGCTTGCGAGCGCGGGGTAGTTCGCGTATGAGGATTCGGTGCTCGCGTGAGCATTGCCTCCCTCGTTGCTCAGGAGCCAGAACGTGATGCTGATCGCGATGGCTATGCCAAGGGCCGCAGCGAGCGGGCGCGGCGACATCGGTAGGGCTCTGGAAACTCTGTCCATCGACTGCCTCTCTGTTGGGATGATGTGCGATGTTGAGATATCATATATTCGATATCTGCTGACATTCACAACATTACGGCGGGGAGGCTATAGAGGGGGCGGCCCAGCGCGCCACCAGCGTTTCTGACTATCACAAGAATATCGTCAATCCGCAGTGATGCGGGGCCGTGCGGCGGCCGGGGCCTGTCACGATGCTATGCATGCTGCACGATCGCGCGAGGATCCATGTACAGGCGGGCGCCGGCGGCGACGGCTCGACGAGCTTTCGCCGCGAAGCGCACGTGCCGCGCGGCGGGCCGGACGGCGGCGACGGCGGGCACGGCGGCGCGGTGGTGGTGGTGTGCGACGACTCGCTGCGCGACCTGCAGAGCTTCAGGCGTCGCAGCCAGCACAGGGCGGGTCGCGGCGGGCACGGCGGGAGCTCCCAGCGCCACGGCGCGGACGGCGAGACGCTCGTGATCCGCGTGCCGCCGGGGACGCAGATCGTGGGGCCCGAGGACGAGGAGGGCGATTTGGCGGGGCGCAGCTGGGAGCTGCTGGCGGACGGCCAGCGCGCGACGGTTGCGCGCGGCGGCAGCGGTGGGAAGGGCAACAAGCGCTTCGCTACGCCCACGCGCCAGGCGCCGCGCTTCGCGGAGCGCGGCCTGCCGGGCGAGGAAGGCTGGCTGGAGCTGCAGCTGAAGCTGCTGGCGGACGTGGGCCTGGTGGGTCTTCCGAACGCGGGGAAGTCCTCGCTGCTGTCGCGCCTGACGCGCGCCGCGCCGAAGGTGGCGAGCTACCCGTTCACGACGCTGCAGCCGGTGCTGGGCGTGCTGGAAGGCGACGACCGCCAGCTGATCGTGGCGGACATCCCGGGGTTGATCGAGGGCGCGAGCGAAGGCGCGGGGCTGGGGCACGACTTCCTCGCGCACGTGGAGCGCACGCGCCTGCTCGTGCACGTGCTCGACCTCGCGCCGGAGATCTCGGGCGAAGCGGACGCGGACGCGCTCGCCAACCACGAGACGATCGAGCGCGAGCTCGCGGCGCACGACGAGCGCCTCGCGCGGCTGCCGCGGATCCTGGCGCTGTCGAAGGCGGACCTGGTGACCCCCGAGCGAGCGAGCGCCGCGGCCGCGGAGTGGCGGGAGCGCCTGGGGCCGGAGGTGCCGGTGTTCGTGACCTCGAGCGCTACGGGCGAGGGTCTGCCGCTGCTCGCGGGCGAGCTGCTGAGGCGCGTGTCGCTCGTGGGGGCCGACGGCGAGGAGGGCGAGGGCGTGACGATCGGGCCGCTCCAGTTGCGGCCACCAGCGGGTGAGGAGGAGTTGGCGGAGCACATGGTGTTCCGCCCCACCGCCGGGTCGGGCTTCCGCGTGGAGCGCAGTGGCCCGGGCGCGTTCGTGGTTCGCGGCCGCGGCATCGAGCGGCTGCTTGCGCGCTACGAGGTCGACAACGAGGACGCGATGGCTTACCTGGAGGGCAGGCTGCGACGGATCGGCGTGCTGAAGGCGCTGGAGGCGGAGGGCTTTCAGCCGGGCGATGAGATCGAGATCGCGGGCGTGACGTTCGACCTCGACCCGAGCGCGTGAGGGACACGGGATCCTATTTATAACTTATAAGTTATAATCCCGGACGTGTCATCTGCTTCGTCTCTACTCAAAGACGCGCGGGCGCGCGCGGGTCTCACGCAGGCCCAGCTCGCGAGCCGCATGGGAGTGAGTCAGGCGGCCGTGGCAAAGCTGGAGAGACCTGGAGCAAACCCCACGATGGCGACAGTCGAGGCCGCGCTGTGGGCAACCGGGCATCGGCTCGTGCTCGACGCGCCCGCGAGGCGTGCGGGTGTGGATGAGAGCTTGATCCGCCAGCATTTGGAACTGACGCCGAGCGAACGGCTGCGCGGCCTGGAAGCGATGTATGCCGAGGCGCGTGAGCTGGCGCTTGCCGGCGCGAGGAGTCGCGGTGAGCACCCCTGAACAGTGGCTGAAGCACCCGGAATTTCGGCTCCACTCGCTGCTGCGCAGCTTGACCGAGGGCGGTGTGGACTTCGTGGTCATCGGGGGTGTCGCGGTCATCATGCAGGCGAGCCCGCGGTTCACCAAGGACCTCGACATCTGCTACGGCCCGGGGCACGAGAACCTCGACCGCCTCGCGGCTGTGTTGATAAGGCTCGAAGCGAAGCTACGAGGGGTTGACGAGGATCTGCCATTCGTGCCCGACGCGCGCACGCTCCGACATACGCAGATGCTGACTTTGACGACCGTCGACGGGGGCATGGACCTGCTCGTGGACCCAGACGGCTCTCCCAGCTACTCAGCCCTGAGACGCAGGGCCAGTCGGGTTGAGTTCGACGGGGTCTCAGTCCTCGTCGCCTCCGTCGATGATCTGATTGCGATGAAGCGCGCCGCTGGTCGCCCCCAAGATCTGGTCGACCTCGAATCTTTGGAGATCGCTCGCATCCGCACGCGTCGCAACGTCAAGTAAGCGTCTACGCTCCTGACGCAATGAAACGCTGTGTCGTAAAGCTGGGTTCGAGCGTCGTCGCCGCGAGCGACGGCACGCCGCGCATGGAGGTGCTGGCGCGGGTGTGCGACCAGCTGGCGGCCGTGCACCGGCAGGGCACGGAGGTGATCGTGGTCACCAGCGGCGCGATCGCGCACGGCATGCGCGTGATGGAGCTGCCCCAGCGCCCGACGTCGATCGGCGCGCTGCAGGCGGCGAGCGCGGTCGGCCAGGGAAAGCTGTACCGCGTGTACGACGAGCTGCTGCGAGAGCGCGAGGTGACGAGCGCGCAGGTGCTGTTGACGTTCTTCGACATGAGCGCGCGCACCCACTACCTGAACGCGCGCCAGACGCTGACGACGCTGCTGGAGTGGCGCGTGATGCCGGTGATCAACGAGAACGACACGACCGCGACGGACGAGATCTCCTTCGGCGACAACGACTTCCTCGCGGCGCAGGTGGCGGTGCTGATCGGCGCGCAGGAGCTGATCCTGTTGACGGAAATCGACGGCCTCTACACGGCCGACCCACGGCTGGACCCCGACGCGCGCATCGTCACCGAGGTGAGCGACTTCTCGGCGCTCGAGGATCTCGAGATCGGGCACACGACCTCGCCGCTGGGCTCGGGCGGGATGCGCTCGAAGGTGGTGGCGGCGGAGATGGCGACCGCGGCGGGGATCCCGACGACGATCTGCAACGGCCTGCGCGCGGAGGCGCTGGCGGCGGTGCTGGCGGGCGAGCCCGAGGGGACGCGCTTCGCGGCGGGCGAGGCGCGCTACTCGAGCTTCAAGCTGTGGCTGAAGTACGCGAAGCCCTCGCGCGGCACGCTGGTGATCGACCAGGGCGCGGCGCGCGCGGTGCGCGAGGGCGCGGCGAGCCTTTTGCCGGTGGGCGTGATCGACGTGCGCGGCTCCTTCGACGCGGGCGACGCGGTGGACATCGTGGAGATGCCCGGCGCGGGCGCGCATGGGCGCACGCTGGCGAAGGGGATCTGCAACTACACCGCCGATGAGCTGCGCCGCGTGATGGGCCTGAAGTCCGACGAGGTGCGCGAGATCCTGCCGCGCGCGACGGAGGAGGCCGTGCACCGCGACTACCTCGTGGTGGACTGACTCGCCCGCGCGAGCTGCGGCGTCGTACCCTGTGTGGTCGATGGCAACCGCCGTTCAATCAGTCGCAGAGACCTGTCGCGCGGCGAAGCGCGCGGCGCGCGTGCTCGCGCAGACGGACACCGCGGTGAAGGACGTGGCGCTGGAGGCGATCGCGGTGGCGCTGAACGCGCGCACCGAGGAGATCCTGGCGGCGAACGAGCGCGACATGCAGCTGGCGCGCGAGGCGGACATCGGCGACGCGCTGCTCGACCGCCTGCGCCTGGATGAGGGCCGCATCGAGGCGATCGCGCGCGCGGTGCGCCAGATCGCGGCGCTGGCGGATCCGGTGGGGGAGGTGATCGACGGTCACCGTCTGCCGAACGGGCTGGACGTGCGCAAGGTGCGCGTGCCGCTGGGCGTGGTGGCGGTCGTTTACGAGGCACGGCCGAACGTGACGATCGACGCGGCGGCGCTGTGCCTGAAGTCGGGCAACGCGATCGTGCTGCGCGGCTCCTCCTCGGCGACGCACTCCAACGCGGCGCTCGCGCAGATCGCGGGCGAGGCGGCGGTCGCGGCGGGGCTGCCGGAGGGCTGTGTGAGTCTCGTGGCGGGCGGCGGTCGCGGGGAGCTGGCGGAGCTGGCGACGCAGCGCGAGAGCGTCGATCTGATCATTCCCCGCGGCGGGGAGGGGTTGAAGGACGCGCTGCAGGCGGTGGCGACGGTGCCGGTGATCTACGCCGCGTCGGGCAACTGCCACGTGTACGTGGACGAGAGCGCGGACCTGGACCAGGCCGAGGCGATCGTGATGAACGCGAAGACGCAGCGGCCGGGCGTGTGCAACGCGGCGGAGACGCTGCTCGTGCACGAGGGCATAGCCGGAGCATTGCTGCCGCGCCTGCTGCGCGCGCTGGGCGGCGCGGGCGTGCTGGTGCGCGCGGATGAGCGCGTGCGGGAGATCGCACAGACGCTCGTCGAAACTGGCGCTGGCGCCACGGGCACCGACGGCACCGCAGGCGTCGCGGGCACTGCGGGCCAGGACACCTGGGATGCGCTCGGCGTGACGATCGAGCCCGCCATGGAGGAGGACTGGGCGAGCGAGTACCTCGCGCCGATCCTGGCGGTGGGCGTCGTTGACTCGGCGCAGGAGGCGATCGAGCACGTCGGGCGCTCATGGCAGCGGACACTCCGAGGCGATCGTGACGCGCGACACGGCCGCGGCGCGCGCGTTCCAGCTGGGCGTGGATGCGGCGTGCGTGTACGTGAACGCGTCGACGCGATTCACCGACGGGGGCGAGTTCGGGATGGGCGCGGAGATCGGCAACTCGACGCAGAAGCTGCACGCGCGCGGCCCGATCGGCCTGCGCGAGCTGTGCACGTTCAAGTACCTCGTCGAAGGTGACGGCCACGTCCGTGTGTGAGCGCTCCGCGACGCTCGCGGACGTGCGCTCGCTGGGGATCCTGGGAGGGACGTTCAACCCGCCTCACCTCGGTCACGTGGCGCTAGCGCGGCACGCGCACGAGGAGCTGGGGTTGGAGCGCGTGGTGCTGATGCCGACGGGCAGCCCCCTGCACAAGCCCGCGGCGGTGGAGCCAGGTCCCGATCGCCGTCTGGCGATGTGCCGTCTGGCGGCGCAGGGCGTGGACGGGCTGTCGGCTTGCGCCCTGGAGGTGGAGCGCGGCGGGCCGTCCTATACCGTGGATACCTTGAGAGCCATACACGCAACCCACCCCAACGCGGATCTGACGTTCATCGTGGGCGCGGACACCGCCGCCACGCTGGCCTCCTGGCGCGAGCCGGCGGAGCTGCTGGGGCTGGCGCGCCTGGCGGTCGCCTCGCGTGAGGGCTCCGACCGCCGGCAGGTGCTGGACACGGTCGCGGGCCTAGCGGGCGAGGACGCGCAAGCTCGCGAACGGCTGACGGCGCGCGTGGAGTTCCTGGCGATGGACACGATCAACGTGTCCTCCTCGGCGGTGCGCGAGCGCGCTTCGCGCGGGGAGCAGTTGACGGATCTCGTGCCCGCGGCGGTCGCCGACTACATCGCCGAGCACGACCTGTACGCCACTGCGAGGGAGGGGATCGGATGATGCAGGGCGAGGAGCTCGTGGCGGAGATCGCGCGCCTGGCGGCGGACAAGAAGGCGATCGACGTGGTGGAGCTGGATCTGCGCGGCGTGCTCGGCTACACGGACTACTTCCTCGTGTGCTCGGGCAACACGGGCCGCCAGGCGAAGGCGATCCACGACGGCATCCTGGAGGGGCTCAAGCGCGAGCACGACATCACGCCGCGCAGGGTGGAGGGCTCGATCCAGGCGGGCTGGATCCTGATGGACTACCTGGACGTGGTGGTGCACATCTTCACGCCGGAGACGCGCGAGTTCTACCGCCTGGAGCAGCTGTGGGGCGAGGTCCCGGCACGCGTGGCCGCCGAGGGCGCGTAGCGTCCCGAGGACGCCAGTCGGAGACGCGCAGCTCGCGGCGCGCCCCAAAGCCCCGGCTCGTTATCTGAACTATCGGAGTTGGGTTGGCAGTTGGCAACGCTTGCGACTAGCGTCGCTTGCGACAGCGTCGCGGAAGGGCGGCGCGAGGAGACGGAGGGGAATCCATGCATTACTCGATCGCAGAGCGCGCGAGGTCGTCGTACGTCGCGCTGATGATCGCTGCGCTGCTGACGGCGGCGCTGGCATACGGGCTGAGCGCGTTGGCGCCGGTGGCGCACGCTGATGGCCCGGGAAGCGGCTCGCCGTGGACGGCGACGGTGGGCGACTCGTTCATCTCGGGCGAGGCGGGACGTTGGGCGGGCAACACGGACGAAAGCTCGTCGAAGACGGACGCGCTGGGTTCCACCGCGTACTACGACAACTCGACCAACACCGCCGAGCTGATCAAAGGCTGTCACCGCTCCAAGGCGGCGGAGGCGTACATCGGCGCCGGCGTGAGCGGCGAGAACCTGGCGTGCTCGGGCGCGAAGACGTCGAGTTTCACGAGCGAAGGGCTGTTCAAGCCGGGTATCGACTTCTACAACTCCGGCGGCAACGAAGGCCAGGCGCTGATGCTGCAGCACTTCGCGGCGAGCCACAACGTGAAGCTGGTGGCGCTGTCGATCGGCGGGAACAACTTCAACTTCGCGCCGATCGTGACGACGTGCATCGAGGACTTCCTGGAGTCGACGATCTTCTGGGACTTCTACTGCAGCGAAGAAAGCTCGGTGACGAACAACTTCACGTCGGGCAACGTGTCGAAAATAAAGGGCGAAATCGAAACGGCGATCAAAAACGTCTCGACGGCGATGACGAACGCGGGCTACACCTCGACGCAGTACACGATCCTGGTGCAGAACTACCCCTCGCCGATCCCGAACGGGTCGGAATTCCGCTACACGCAGAGCGGCTACAGCCGCCAGACGACGGGCGGGTGCGGTTTCTGGAACAAAGATGCGAACTACGCGAACGCGACGATGCTGCCGACGATCGACAGCACGGTGATGAACGCGGCGGCGGGCGTGGGCCTGTCGAACGTGAAGACGATGGAACTGAGCTCCGCGTTCAACAGCCACCGGCTGTGCGACAAAGGCGTGGGCCTGCTCGAGGAAGAGGGCCTGGCGAACTGGAAAGCGACGGAAGCGGTGAACAAGAGCGAGTGGTTCAACCAGATCCGCACGGTCGAAACGCTGTTCGGGACGTATGAACTACAGGAAGACATCCACCCGAACTATTGGGCGCAGCTGGGCCTGCGCAACTGCCTCACCCAGGCATACAACGCGGGCACGCCGAAAGGCGGCACGTGCACGACGTCCGGGACGGGGCTGAACGGAGCGGGCGAGCCGAACATGTCCCTGCACTAGGCGACGCCGCCGTATCAGTCCGCGGCGAGACGCCGGCCGGTTCGCCCCCGGTCGGCGTCGAGTCGCCGCAACGACGGCGCCCGCCCGCCGGCGCCGGGCGGCGAGCCTGGCACAGGAGGCGCCAGATGCGAGGATGCGCGCGTGAGCGCTCCCGAATCGACCCGCACGCCGCGCCTGACGGCGGTGATGCGCGAGGGCGAGCGGGTGACGTCGCTTGAGCTGTTCTTCGATTTGGTGTTCGTGCTGGCGCTGACGCAGTGCACGGCGCTGATGGCGGGCACGCCGACGTGGGAGGAGATGCTGAAGGGCCTGTTGCTGCTGGGGGTGCTGTGGTGGTCGTGGGTGGGCTACGCGTGGCTGACGTCGGTGGTTGACCCGGAGGAGGGGTCGGTGCGGCTGGTGATGTTCGCGGCGATGGCGGCGTTCCTGGTGGCGGGGCTGTGCGTGCCGCGGACGTTCGGCGAGGACGCGCTGCTGTTCGCGCTGGCCTACGGCGTGGTTCGCACGGCGCACATCGCGCTGTTCATGCTCGCGAGCCGCGAGGATTCCGACCTGCGCCACTCGGTGCACGGGCTCGCGGTGAGCACCGCGCTGGGCGTGGGCCTGCTGGTGGTGGCGGCGTTCCTCGACGGCGCGCTGCAGCTGGGGGTGTGGGGCCTTGCGCTGCTGCTCGACACGGGCGGGCCGTTCCTGTTCGGCGCGGACGGCTGGAAGCTCGTGCCGAGCCACTTCGCCGAGCGCCACGGCGCGATCATCATCATCGCGCTGGGCGAGTCGATCGTGGCGATCGGCGCGGGCGCTGAGGTGGGCGTGGACGCCGGGGTGATCGCGGCGGCGGTGCTGGGGGTGGCGGTCGCGGGCGCGCTGTGGTGGCTGTACTTCGACGTGGTGGCGATCGTGGCGGAGCGGCGGCTGCTGAAAGCGCAGGAGGGGCGCGAGCGCAACGAGATCGCGCGCGACTCCTACTCCTACCTGCACCTGCCGATGGTGGCGGGGATCGCGCTGGTGGCGGTGGGCATGAGGCGCACGCTCCCGCATGTGGGCGACCCCCTGGGGCTTGTACCGGCGACGGCGATGCTGGGCGGCGCGGCGATGTACCTGCTGGCGCACGTGGCGTTCCGCTGGCGCAACACCCGCACGTTCAACCGCCACCGCTCGGTGTGCGTCGTGGCGCTCGCGGCGCTGCTGGCGGCGGAGGTCGCGCTGAAACCGGCCTCGCTGCTGACGCTGGGCGCGCTGGCGGCGGTGCTGTGCACGCTGATCGCGTACGAAACGACGCGCTTTGCGGCGGGGCGCGACCGCGTGCGCCACCAGCTGGCGCGCGAGCGCGTTCCGGATTAGTACTCGGGCAGCGCGTCTGTGGGCATCGCGTCCGGCGAGGGCTCGCCGCGCACGAGCAGCAGCGCGGCCGCCTGGGTGCCGAGCGCGAGCGCGGAGGCGAGCGCGAACGCGACGGGTACGCTGAGGTGGCGCAGTGAGATGGCGAGCGCGAAGCAGAACAGCGCGAACGCGACGAAGCCGCTGACGAGCCCGCGCAGCAGGCGCAGCAGCTCGTCGGTGCCGCGCTGGTTGTGAGTGAACGTGGCGAGCACGGTGGCGATGATGGGGAAGGGGGCGAGCAGGCCGCTGAGCTGCGGCCCGAGCCAGCCGGCGATGGCGGTGAGCGCCAGCACGAGCGCGAGCGCACACGCGGCGCGCAACGGCAGGTCCCAGGACGGCGGCGCGGGGTGGACGCGCGGCTCGACAACGGGGCGCGGCAGCAGCGCGAGCCCGCCGAGGAGCGCGGCTCCGGCGATCGCAAGCGCGGCGGCGGCGGGGACGGAGACGGCGCTGAACGCGAGCGTGGCGAGCGCGAACGCGAGCCAGCCGGCGAGCAGCCCGAGGATCCAGGAGACGCGGCCGGCGAGGTGCGCGTAGACGAGGATGAACGCGATCAGCGACACGAGCCCGAGCAGCGTGCCGGCGGCCGCGCCGGCTGCGAACGCGCGCCCGTGCGCGAGTGCGTAAGCGAGCAGGATCGGTCCGGCGACGAGCGGCAGCCCTGCGATCAGCCCGCCTACCCGCGCGCCGAAGCGACGCGCGGCGAGCGACGCGCCGACGACGAAGCTGGGGGCGAGCAGGAGCTTGACGGCGAGCAGGGGCACAAGCGTGATGATTGCAAACGCCCGAAGGTCCGCCGAGGCTACGGTCACGGAACCGTTGTCGTCCGTGGAGAGCGCGCCATCTTCGCGTCGACGCCGTACCTCAGGTGGGTGGGTCCCACCGAGAAGGGCAGGCAGCATGCTGCTGGTAGTCACGAGCTGGAAACACCACGACTGCCTCTCTCGGAGACAATGAACAGCCTACCTGTCAAGTAGAAACATCCGAGGTTCTAGAACTCACATGTCGCGACGACGGTTTGTTTGGTGTATGACTTGGCCATGGAGATCGAGGGATCGACCAGCGGAGCGGCGCTGTGAGCGGTGCTAAGGCGTCGGGAGCGTCGCGACGTGGCGATACTCCATCGCAGCCGCTGTACCCGAAGTTGCCCGTGGGCCGCCGTGGTCGCGACGGTCCGACTGATAGCGAGGTGAAATTCCACCAGCGCGAACGGCTGCATGGGGCGATGGCGCGTGCGGTCGCAGTCTACGGTTACCGGGGGACCACGGTGCGTCGGCTGAGCGCCCTGGCCGGTGTCTCGACGCGCACGCTGTATGACCTGTTCTCAGATGGCAAGGAGGAGTGTCTACTGTCGGCATATGACACGAAGATGCGGCAGCTGGCGCGGCATGTAGCGCTCGCCTACGTCTCCGAGCCCTACCGGACGCGGCGTTTCGCGAGCGCGTTGGAGACGTTCTTGAGCATGGTCCGCGACGATCCGGCGGCGGCGCACCTGATGTTCGTGGAGGTGTTCGCAGCGAGCTCCGGTGCGCTAGAGCGGGCAGAGCACACACAGCGGCTGTTCGAGGAGATGATCAACCTCAACTTACGACAGACCGCAGGTGGGGTTCCACCGCCCTTGGTGGTGAAGGGCGTGGTGGCCGGTATCGCGCGCGTGGCGCGCATGCGGGTGCTGGAAGGCCGCGCCGGCGAGCTTCCGGCACTCACGGACGAGTTGCTGGACTGGCTGCTGAGCTACCGCTCACCCGCCGCCGCAAGACTGGCGCAACTGGGGAGCATAGGAGAGTGGGCGGGGGCGGCTCCCGGCGTGTTGAGCGCAGGCTCGAGTCAGGGCGCTCCAGCACATGGGGTCCAGGAGCGCGAGCGTATCTTCGGCGCGGTAACGCATCTGGCGGCACGGGACGGATATGCCGCTCTGAGCATTGGCGGGATCGCGGCCGCGGCGGGTATCTCCCGCAGGCGGTGTGAGGCGCAGTTCGAGGACGCGAGACGCTGCTTTCTGGCGGCGATCGAAGATCGCACGCACCGTTTGCTTGCCAACTCTCACACAGAGGGCACTGCGAGCTGCGACTGGGCGGAGGGCCTGCATCGTGCGCTCACCGCGTTCTGCGCCTATCTCGTGGCTGACTCGGCGTTCGCGAGAGCGGCGTTCGTCGAGCTGCTCGGGGCAGGTCCCGAGGGCGTGCGCGTCCGTGAAGCTCTGATGGCCTGCGCCACCGAAGGCTTTCGTGCCAGCGCCCCCAGCGGACAGCGCCCGGGCGCGCTCGCGGCTGAAGCATCGGTTGGGGCGGTCTGGGGCATCGTGCATCAGCATGTCGCCCGCGGCGCCACTGCCCACCTGCCCGACATCGCCCCACTGCTTTCCTTCGTATTGCTGGCCCCCGTCATCGGCGAGCAGGCCGCGGTGCGGGCGATCCGCGCTGAGCACGCGCGGATGCGCTCAGTCGTAACTGCTGACACTTAGAAACTGGTAGCGACCGTTCAGCCGTCTCGCCGGAGGACGCGCCGTGTGGGCGGCGTGCCAGACCAAGAACCGGACCGAGGCGCCTGACGTGCTTCTCAGGATCGACGCCCCGGTCCGGCCAACTTCAACCCAAGCCGGCTCCGACGGCCGATGGACGTGCGCCTCCATAAAAGGCGCACACTCCCCGCGCACTGCCGTACCCGACTCGGCGCAAATTGTAAAACATCCGCCCCAAAACGTTGACATCGTCGAGGAAGCGGGGCATCCTGGTCACTGCGTTGTGCCTCCTGGCGCGGCGCGACCGGACCTGGGGCGTCTGACCAAGGATCGACTCCCCGGGTGCCGGCAACTGAAACCCAAACAAAAGGAACGATTATGATGAAGAACACAAGGAGCATGGTCTTAGCCCTCGCAGCGATCTTCGCGCTGAGCGTGGTCGCAGCTTCGGCGGCCTCCGCGCACGTTTTCCACGCAAAACCCACTGGCGGCGTATTCCCTTCAGCGACCACGGGTACGGGTGGCACACAGAAATTCAAATCGGGCTTCGGCACGATCACCTGCAACTCGGCGAAAGCGACGGGTCGAGCGCTGGCAACAGAAGAATTAACGACCGAGCAGACTGTCGAATACTCGGGCGCCTGTAAAGACAATGTCGGTGACGGAGTCACCGAACCGATCAAAGCTTTATACGAAATCAGTGCGGACGAAAAAGTATCTGTCCTGTCACCGATCGTGATTAAAATCAACGGGATCGCGAACTGCACGATCACCATTGAGAAGCAGAACAACCTGGGCGGAATCAAATTCAAAAACAACGCCGCGAAAACCGAACTGACCGTTGAATCTACAACAACCGGGATCGCACAGTTAGGTTCCGGCGGTTTCTGCACCAACGGCACAGGCGAATACACCGGAAACGTCACCGGCCACCTGAATGTTGGCGGGGAACTGTTCTGGACGTAGGTAGGCAGGATGCTGAAGTGGGCGGCACTCCCGGCTTGATCGGGAGCACCACCTAGGCGGTTGGGGAGCGGAGCGGATATCGCTTCGCTCCTCGACTGGTATGAGACCGGGCAAGTCGTCACATGGAAGAGCAAGGGGAGACATGGCTAGGATCGAAGGACGGTGTGGGGAGGCTCTTGGTGTTACGCTACGTGCGCTTGCCTTGATGGCGTGTCTGTACGTCACGAGCGGCTCGGCACGAGCGGCCGGAGGATCATGCCCCAACGAAGCCCGACGCGTCGAACAGGGCTCGACGTACCTTGCCGCGTGCCGCGCATACGAGCTCGTGAGTCCCTCGGGCGCGAGGCCAGAAGAAGCGCAGGCCGCCGTGGGGGGCGGGGCGGTTGCGTGGACGTCTCATCTTCCGCCGTTCGACACGGCCGGACAGACAGGCGGTGGCGTATACCTGTCCCGGCGCGGGGCGGAGTCGTGGTCGACCATCGGCGTCACGCCCCCTCAATCGCCGGAAGCAGCCGGAAACCTCAACTGCAAGCCGTCGATGTTCTTCTCGCCCAGCCTCGCGCGGGGCGTCCTCAGTGACGGCCAGGCGTCGGTTAGTCTCGCCGGCAATGGCGAAGAAGCGTGTGGGGCGCACAACGAACCCTCCTTGGTCAGCGAACCGAACGGCTGGCAGAGCGAACCCGAAGGCTTTCAGAACCTTTTCCTGGCCGACATCGGCGAAGAGGGGCCGGCGGCTTGGCGGCTTGTCAACCGAACGCCGGCGGGCGTCGTACCGGCAGATGCGACGCTAGAGGATGCCTCGACCGAAGAACACGATGAACTGAGCCACGTGGTGTTCGACGAGAATGCCCAACTCACCGAAGAAGCTCCCCTCGGCGATGATCTGTACGAGTGGTTCAACGGTGAAGTCCACCTCGTGACTTTCCTGCCGAATGGGCAGCCGACAGTCGGGAAGCTGGCCAATGGGGCGAGCGGTCCCGAAGGTGCGGCGGCCTTCACGAACGCTGTGTCCGCGGACGGGTCGCGTGTGTTCTTCATGTCGGAAGGCAACCTCTACGTACGTCTGCACGCGGAACGCGAACCGCAGCACGGCGCGCTCGGCGCGGCGGAATGCGTCAGCAGCGAACATGCGTGCACAATCCAGGTGGACGCCTCCCAGGTGAGCGGCCCAGGCGGCGGCGGAACCTTTCTCACCGCGAACGCCGCAGGTACAAGGGTGTTCTTCATGGATTCGCCAAGCGCGCAATTGACGAGCGACACGGAAGCCGAAAGCGGCGAAAACCTCTACGAGTATGAAGTGACCACGGGTACGCTCATCGACCTGACCGGCGGCGAAGCCGACGCGAATGTGCTCGGGTACAGCGGCTTCGGCGAGCGACCAGACGGCTCGAATGACCTGTATTTCGTCGCCGAAGGAGCGCTCGGCGCCACCGGCGCGACCGTTGGGCGCCCCAACCTGTATGTGGCCGATGAAAGCGGCAACAAACGCCAGACGCAGTACATAGCAACTTTGAATGCGGGAGATGACGCGCGCGCCTGGGGCACGGACAAGGTAGTCGAAGGCGGGGCGAACGGGCTCGAACTTCTGATCTCCAGAGTGTCGCCGGACGGCGAGCGGATTGCCTTCACCTCCACCGAAGCGCAAGCGATCGCGGGCTATGACAACACGCCGGCGCAGGCAGCCTGCACAGAAGTCGAAAATGGGTCGCGGTCAGGGCTCTGCCCCGAGGTTTTCCTTTACGAAGTGGGCGCGGCGAAACCCACGTGCGTCTCGTGCCATTGGGGCTCGCCGCCGGCTGGGCCCAACTCCCTCGAACGTCCAGGGACTGTTCAAGACAGGAACGGACCTGGCCATCTCAACAAGAACGTGGTGAACGACGGGAGCGTGTTCTTCGACTCGCCGGATTCGCTCGTGCCCGAAGACACCAACGGGGTTAGGGACGTTTACGAATTTCGCGAAGGCCAGGTGCACCTCATCTCCAGTGGAGCCAGTACCGGCGCTGTGAGATTCCTGGATGCCAGCGCAGACGGAAGGGATGTGTTCTTCACGACCAGCCAGCGTCTCCTTCCGGGCGATGCCAGCGACGCGGTGAGCCTGTACGACGCGCGTCGGGAAGGCGGCTTCGCCGAACCCGCGCCGCCGTTGGAATGCGAAGATGACGGCTGTAGACCCTCGTCTCCGGGCGCCTCGGTGTTCTCGATGCCCGCCAGCACCGCATTGGTCGGGTCCGGCAACATCTCGCCGATCTCGGCCCTGTCGCAAGGGGCAAGCAAAGTCAAGAGGCCGACTCGCAAGCAGCTGCTCTCGCGTGCGCTGAAGGCATGTAGGCATCGAACGAACAAGCGAAGGCGAACTCAGTGCGAACGGCAGGCGAGGCGGAGGTACGGGCCGAAGAAGGCTGTGGCTCGTCACGCCAAGCTCTCCACTCGCGTTCGTGGGGGTGTCAAGTGAGCGCGCTCACGCGGCGGGCGTTCCCCGCAACATGCATCTGCACTCTGGCGCTCGTGCTCTGCCTCGGCGCGCCGGTGGCCTCAGCCAAGGTCGTGCACGACGAAGTCGGGTCCTTCAAAGTCGAAGGGCTTCCCTTGGACATCGCTGCGGATCGCTCGGGCGGGCCGAGCGACGGCGACGTCTACACGGCCATGTTTCCGGCGAGCGCGGTGGTCAAGTTCAGCGCGGCTGGCGAACCGTTGGCGACGATCACCGGCACGGAAACTCCAGCTGGTTCGTTTGGCTTCGTGAACTTCAATACGTTCGCGTTCTCCGGCATCGCGATCGACAGCTCCGGCGGCGTCAACAGCGGCGATCTCTACGTGGCTGACATCGAACACAGCGTTGTCGACAAGTTCGACGACGCCGGGAAATTCATCTGCCAGATCACGGCCACCGCTCCCGTGTCCAGTGAAGAACAGGAACACGAGTGCAACGGGGCGGCTGGAAGCGCAACGACCGCAGGCGGATTCGAACCCACGGCGGCGGCGGTCAACGCCGCGGGTGACGTGTTCGTCGCCGACGCCGCTCACAAAGCAGTCGACGAGTTCGGACCGAACGGCGAATTCATCGAAGAAGTCACGGGGCCGGAAATCACCGCTCCGACCAAGCTGGCGGTCGCTCCGAGCGGTGCTCTCTACGTCGTCAACGGTGGCAGCTTCTTTGCCGGCGGCACCGATGTGGTGAAGGACAGTGGCGGCACGTTCACCGTGGTCGAGTCTGGTGAACCGCGCGGGGTCGCTGTCGATCCGACGACCGAAGATGTCTATGCTCAGGACAACAGCGCCGAAGGGGCGGGTACCGGGCGTGTGGACGAGTACGATCCGGCCGGCCTGCTGTTGAGCACATTCATCAGCAACGAGGAAAACCAAGCCGTCGGCACCCTTGCCGTGGGCGCGGCCGGTCAGGTCTATGACGCGGTGTCTCAACATGAATCCGTCACGATCTTCGGACCGGACATCGCCGTGCCGACCGTCACGGTGGCCGCCGCGTCCGCTGTCGAAGAAACGACGGCGACGTTTCACGGTGAAGTGTCGCCAGATACGGCCCACGGCGGCACGGAAGTCACAAAGTGTGAATTCGAATATGTCACGCAGGCGCAGTTCGAAGCGTCGCAGTTCGCGGGCGCAGCTACGGCGGAATGTGCACCGGCGCTACCATACGCATCCGCCCAGAGCGTCTCGGCGACCATCAACGGGCTGGCGCCCAGCACCGCCTACCGCTACCGTCTCGCAGCGGCCAGCGCCAACAACCACGTCAGCCGCAGCGAAGCCCCCACGGAAGCGACGTTCGCGACCCCGGGGCCGCCGACGATCGACGCTGAGACGACTTCAGGGATCACGCGGACGGACGCGACGCTCGAAGCCCAGGTCAATCCGAACGGCCACGACACACAATACGAATTTGAGTATGGCGAAACAGAATCCTACGGCGCGAGCGTGCCGATCCCGGCGGCGGACATCGGCGAAGGTCAGGAACCGGTGCCCGTCGGCCAGCAGATCACGGGCCTGAAGGTTGGCACGACCTACCACTACCGCGTGATCGCCGAAAACTCTCGCGGCAAGACGATCGGCGCCGATCACACCTTTACGACCGTGCCGGTGGCCGGGGTTCAAACGCAGCTCGTCCTGGCGGGCCCACACACGGCCACGATCAAGGCGCAAATCGACCCGAAGATGGGACTGCCCAGCCTGAACGGCGCAACCACATGTGTATTTCAATACGTGACCGAAGCCGAATTCGCCGCGTCGGGCTTCTCGGTCCCCTCCGCGGTCCCGTGCAGGCCGGCGTCGATCGACTCCGCCTCCGAAGGGCAGAACGTGATCGTTCAGCTGTCTGGACTTGCGGCTGACACCGTTTACGACTACCGATTCGTGACCGCGAACGAAGCCGGCGAAGCGGCGGTCGCCGGAACGCTCGCGACGTTTGGTCTGCAACCGCCCTTCGAAACCGGCATGTTCGACATGGGAGGCGCCCCCTACACCCAGGCAGGTGGCCACCCATTCGAACTGACGACGAACATCGCGTTCAATTCCACGAGCTACGGGAGCGGCTTCTCGCCGGCGAGCGGAAGTCTGAAGGATGTGCGCGTACATCTGCCGATGGGGCTGGTCGGAAACCCGACAGCGGCTGCGAAGTGCACCGTGCTGGCCGCCGCGAAATCGGAAGGGACTGCGGGTAGATGTGGCTCCGGTGCCCAGATTGGCGTGATGCACGTCACCGTCGAAAACACAGGCTCGCACTTCGAAGGCCACTTGGTAGAGCACGTGGTACCACTGTTCAACGTCGTGCCCGCGAAGGGTGTCGCCGCCGAGTTCGCCAGCGGCGAAATCAATGCGGGTCTGAACGCGACAATCGTTGCCCACGTTCGCACCGGCGAAGGGTATGGCGTAAGCGCAGACAGCCTCAATATCCCCACACTTGGCCTGATTAGAAAGGTCTCCGTGTCGGTCTGGGGTGTGCCGGCTGACCCAGCGCACGACTCGCAGCGGATCTGTCCGTCCAGCGAGACGGGATCAAAAGGGGTGTTCGAAGGCTACGAAGTGGGCTGCGGGTCCGGCGAACCGTTGAAGCCGTTCCTGAGAGCTCCCACCTCGTGCCCAGGCGGGAATCTGACGACGGACGTGTTGGCCGACTCCTACAACGCGCCGGGCGAGTTCGTGGAAGCCCACGCCCAGATGCCCGGCACGACGAACTGCGCCGCGTTGCGCTTCGCCCCACGCATCAGCGTGACGCCCGAATCCAGCAGCACAGCTTCGCCCACAGGGCTGAGCGTGGATTTGCACGTGCCGCAGGAAGAAAACGCCACGGGTCCGAACGAGGCAGACCTGAAGGATGCGACCGTCACGTTGCCACAGGGCATGACGGTCAACCCGGCGCAGGCGGCCGGTCTGAAGGGCTGTCCGCTGCTGAAGGGCAACGAAGCCAAGCGAGGCCAGGTCGGCATCGACCTGGAAAACAGCGAACCGGCTGCCTGCCCAGCGGCGTCGAAGGTGGGATCGGTCGAACTGATCACGCCGCTGCTCGAACATCCGCTCAAGGGCGGTGTGTACGTGGCCCAGCAGGGCAACGCCGGCGCGGCGCAGGGCTCCAACCCGTTCGGCTCGCTGCTGGCGCTGTACATCGCGATCGACGACCCGCAGACCGGCGTGGTGGTGAAGCTCGCGGGGCACGTGGAAACGAACCCGCAAACGGGCCAGCTGACGACGACGTTCAGCGAAAACCCGCAGCTGCCGTTCGAAGACTTCAAGCTGCACTTCTTCGGCGGACCTCGTGCTGCGCTGGCGACGCCCGGAGCGTGCGGAACCTATGTGACGAATACCTCGCTCGCGCCGTGGTCCGGCAATGCGCCGTCGAGCCCGTCCTCGAGCTTCGTCCTCGATTCGGGCCCGGGCGGCGCTCCGTGCCAGAGCCCCGTTCCGTTCGCGCCGTCGTTCCTCGCCGGCACGACAAACAACCAGGCTGGCGCGTCGAGCCCGTTCACGCTGACGTTCTCGCGTAAGGACGGCGAACAGGCTCTCAGCTCGGTCAGCACCGAGATGCCGCCGGGACTGCTGGGGATGCTCTCCAAGATTCAGCTGTGCGGCGAACCGCAGGCCGGCGAAGGGCAGTGTCCGAGCGCATCGCAGATCGGTCACGTGATCTCGAGCGCGGGCGTGGGCAGCGAACCGCTGACGCTGCCGGAGCAGGGCAAGCCGCAGGACCCCGTGTTCCTCACGGGCCCCTACAAGGGTGCGCCCTTCGGCTTGGCGATCGTGGTGCCCGCGGAAGCCGGCCCGTTCAGCCTGGGCACGGTCATCGTCCGTGCCGCGATTCGCGTGAACCGGAACACGTCGCAGATCAGCGTGGTGAGCGACGCGATGCCGACGAGCCTTCAGGGCATTCCGCTGGACGTGCGGTCGGTCGAAGTCGCGGTCGACCGCGATGGGTTCATGTTCAACCCGACCGATTGCGAGCCGCTCGCGATCGGCGGGACGATCAGCTCAGCGGAAGGCGCGACCGCGAACGTATCGAGCCGCTTCGAGGCGGCCAACTGCGCCGCGCTGCCGTTCAAACCGGGCATCGTGGCCTCGACGAAGGCCGCGACGAGCAAAGCGAACGGCGCGTCGCTGCACGTGAAGGTGACGAAGCGGCCAGGGGAAGCGAACATCCGCAGGGTGGACCTGGCGCTGCCGAGGGCACTGCCCTCGCGTCTGGCGACGTTGCAGAAAGCGTGCACCGAAGCGCAGTTCGACGCCAATCCGGCGGGCTGCCCGGCGGGGTCGGTGATCGGCACCGCGAGGGCGCTGACGCCGGTGCTGCAGGCGCCGTTGACCGGTCCGGCGTATCTCGTGTCGCACGGTGGCGCGGCGTTCCCGGACGTGGAGTACGTGCTGCAGGCCGACGAACGCGGCGGCAGGGTGGAGATCGTGCTGGACGGCAAGACGCAGATCAAGAACGGGATCACCTACAGCCACTTCGACACGGTCCCCGACGCGCCGATCAGCTCGTTTGAAACCGACCTTCCCGAGGGTCCGCACTCGGTGCTCACGACGGAACGTCCCGGCCGCACCAACCTGTGCGCGCTGAACCTGCGGATGCCGACGACGATGGTCGGGCAGAACGGCGCTCAGACGACGCAGAGCACGAGGGTCGCGGTGAGCGGCTGCAAAGCGATCACGATCGGCAAGCGCAAGCTCACCGGCGCCAGCGTGACGCTGGTTTTCAACCTGGCGAAGAGCGGCACTGTGACGGTGACGGGCGCCGGCCTGAAGCGCTACCGCAAGACCCTGGGCGCGGGCGCCCACGAGATCGAAGTCCCGCTGTCGAAGGCGGGGCTCGCGCTGCGAGCGCGCCACGGGAAGCTCGACCTCAGGGTCGCGGTGCGCAGCGGCGGAAAGGCATCGAGCGCAACCGCGACCCTGAGGCTCTGAGCGCAGGATTTCGCTCAGAAGCGCCTCCGCGGCGGTAGCCCCACGCAGCGCCTACGCGGCGCTCGTCGCGAGCGCCGGCTCGGCCGCAGGCGCGGCGGGCGCCCCGGCTCGATCGGTGAGCACTACGCGACACCCGTGCTCGGGGCTGATGGTGATGGAGCGCCTGCGCGCGCGTTCGGGCCGCGCGCCGACGGGCCGCAGCTCGAAGCGCGAAAGCACTGCGCGCAGCGCGATCTTCATCTCCAACTGCGCGAAGCTCGCGCCGAGGCAGCGGCGCCTTCCGCCGCCGAAGGGAATCCAGGTGTATGACTGAGATGCCCGCCCACCCGCTTGCCCGCCCTCGTCCTCGATGAACCGCTCGGGGCGGAACGCGTGGGGGTCGGGATAGATGTCGGGGTCGTGGTGCAGGTTGTAGACGTCGGCGAGCAGCATGACGCCGGGCTGGTAGCGCACGCCGCCGATCTCGATGGGCTGCTTGACGAGCCGCGGCTCGGCGTTGGGGAGCACGGGCCGCAGGCGCAGGATCTCGTTGATGGTTGCGGTGAGGTACTGCTCGTCCTCGCCCGCGTCGATCTCCTGGCGCAGACGGCCGAGCGCATGGGGCTCGCGCGCGAGGCGCGAGAACGCCCATGCGAGCTCGGAGGCGGTCGTCTCGTGGCCTGCGGCGAGCGCGGTGACGAGCTCGTCGCGCAGCTCCTGCGCGCTCATGGGCGAGCCGTCCTCGTGCGTGGCGGCGAGCAGCAGCGCGAGCACGTCGTCTCCGTGTGAGTCTTCGCCGCGGCGCTGCTCGACGAGTTCGAAGATGTGCCGGTCGGCCTGTTCGATGAGCCGGTCGAAGCCGGCCATGGGCGTGAAGCGCGCGAGCCATGGGGGAAGGGGCGGCAGCAGCGAGAGGGGACTCTCGGCGAAGGCGAGGATGCGCGTGAGCAGATCGCGCAGCGAGTCCAGGCGCGCGCCGGTCTCGAGGCCGAAGACGGCGCGCAGGATGATCTCGAGCGTGAGGCGCTGCAGGCGGGGGTGCAGCTCGATCTCCTGCTCGCGCGGCCAGGTGGCGATCTCGCGCTCGGTGAGCTCGGCCATCAGCCCGGCGAGGCGTTGCATGCGCTCGCCGTGGAAGGCGGGCAGCAGCAGCTTGCGCTGTTCGAGGTGGGGCGCCTCGTCGAGCAGGATGACGGAGTGGCGCCCGACGAGCGGTTCGAGGATTTTGGCGCCCTCGCCGGGGTGCAGCACCTCGGGCGGCGCCATGAAGATCTCCCTGATGTCCTGCGGATCGGAGATCATGACGATGCGCGGCTGGCCGAGCAGGCGGACCGAGAAGCGGGGTCCGTAGCGCGCGCGGTTGCGTTCGAGGAGGGCCGTTGGGCGGCTCCACGTGCCCAACGTCTGCAGCAGTGTGGGGGTACGCGGTCCGGGGGGCAGGTTGTCGGTCATGAGCATCCTCGTTTCGTCCGCTATATTCTTAATACTTATGAGTATATCTACTGGTCGGTATCTGTCAAGGACAGGGGTTCGTTAGGTGCCCAGGGGGGAGTTCGATCGCAGCGCGCGCAAGGCGCAGACGCGCGCGCGTCTGCTGGAGGCGGCGGCGAGCGTGTACGCGAACCGTGGCTTCAACGGCGCGACGCTGGAAGAGGTGGCGGCGCAGGCGGGCTTCACGAAGGGCGCGGTGTACGCGCACTTCGGCAGCAAGGAGAACCTGCTGCTGGCGCTGCTGGAGGAGCACCTGGCGAGCCAGATCTCAGAGCAGATAGCGCTGTTCGACCGCGAGCGCATCACGTGGGAGCGCCCGCTGGCGGGGAGCGCGTACTGGATGGAGCTGCTGCAGGCGAACCCCGACCCGTTCAGGCTGTTCGTGGAGCTGTGGTCCTACGCGCAGCGCGACGAGCGCCTGCGCGAGCGGTTGGCGCTTGGCGTGGGGGCGATGCGCGCGACGTTCGCGCGCTTCGCGACGACGAGCGCGCTGGACGCGGGCGTTGAGTCCCCGCCACAGGCCTCGGAGCAGTTCGCGAACGTGATGATCGCGCTGGGCGTGGGCTTGCCGATGCTGAAGCTGATCGACCCGGACGCGGTGCCGGCGCCGCTGCTGGGCGCGGTGCTGTCGGTGCTGATCAAAGCGGCGGAGTCGAGCGAGGAGGCGCGCGAGGTGCTCGCCGCGGCGCGCTCGGGCGAGGGCGCGAGCGTGGAGCGAACGACCGCGGGGTGAGCGACGCCGGTGCGACCGGAGCGACAGCGGGCGAGAACGCGAGCGTGTCCTCGCCCGCGGGCTTGCGTGACTATCGCTCGACGAGCGGGCGCACCTCGACCGCTCCACCCATGCGCGCGGAGGGGATCAGCGCGGCGAGCTCGATGGCGGCGTCGAGGTCGTCGGCCTCGAAGATGAGAAAGCCGCCGATCGCCTCCTTGGTCTCGGCGAAGGGGCCGTCGGTGGTGAGCGTCTCGCCGTCGGCGACGCGCACGGTGGTGGCGCTCTGCGGCCCCTGCATCCGCGGCCCGGGGGTGACGCCGGGAGTTTCGTTGACGGCCTGGTAGCCGGCGTAGACGGCGCCCTTGTCCTCCTCGGAGAGCGCGTCCCACTCGGGCGAGGGCGGGGTGGGGGTGGTTCCGTGGTGGATCAGCAGGATGTACTTCATGGGCTTCCTCCTTGGAAGGGTGGAGTGTGGTTCTCGCGTATGAGACGAACGGCGCGCGCGAAAATCGACAGCCGCGGTTTCGGCAGATGCGTCGAGGGCTCAGACCGGCGTGGCGAGCCCGATGGTCACGTGCACGGACATCTCGGCGGGCGTGTGGCCCGCTTTGACGAGCGCGTCGATCTCCGCGAGCATCTCGCCGCGTCGATCGTCGGGCAGCGCGGCGACCCAGCTCATGGAGGCGACATAGTCGACGAGCCGCTCGGGTTGCGCGGGCTGCGACGCGGTGACGCGGATCTCGCGCGGCTCGCTCCAGCCGCGGGCGGCGCGCACGGAGTCCTTCCAGGATGGCCCGTCGAAGTGCGGGTGCTCGGGGCGCAGCTCGGACAGCAGCGTGCCGACGTCGTGCGCCCACGACGCGCCGTCCCAGCCGGGCGCGGTGGCGCACACGGCGAGCCCGCCACCGGGGCGCAGCACGCGTTTGATCTCCGCGAGCGCGGGCGCGTGGTCGAACCAGTGGAAGGCGTCGGCGACGGTGACGGCGGCGACGGAGCCGTCGGGCAGCGGGATCGCCTCGGCGAGCCCGTCGCGCACGCGCTCGGCGCCGATGCTCGCGGCGAGCGTGTGGCGCAGCGTGGCGTGTGGCTCGACGGCCACCACGTCGAGCCCTGCGTGCAGCAGCGCGCGGGTGAGCTTGCCGGTCCCCGCGGCGAGGTCGAGCACGAGCCCGTCGGGCGGCACGCGCAGCTCGGCGGCGATCGCGCCGACGACGGCGGGCGCGTACTCGGGCCGCCCGCGCTCGTACACGTCGGACACTTCGGCGAACCGCTCGGCGAGGGGGTGGAGCGCCATGCGCGCAACGGTAGAAGATTCTCCCGCGCGGAGGCTCGCCGCAGGAGCGTGGATGGCCGTGGAGGTCACCAGTTTGAAACAGCGGGATCACAGCACGGCAACCAGCGCGCGCGCCGTCGGGGGGAGGCTGGGAGACAGCGGCGCCATTGCGATCGGGCCGTGGATCGAGCAACCTATTCAAGGAGGGACGCATGCGACAGAAGCGCGCCATTTCAGCGCTCCTTGCAGCGCTGGCGGTTTCGGGAACGAGCGTGTTCGCCGCCCAGTCGGCGACGGCGAAGAGCACCGAACCGGCGACGTCGACGCCGATCAAGCACGTGGTGGTGATCTTCCAGGAGAACGTGTCGTTTGACCACTACTTCGCCACGTACCCGCACGCGGCGAACAGCGACGGGCAGCCGTTCAAGGCGGCGAAGAACACGCCTGCTGTGGACGGCCTGCTGCCGGCGACGGACGAATCGATCCCGGCGAGCATGCGCCACAGCGCGAACCTGCTGTTGAGCAACCCGAACGCATCCCAGCCGGCGCGCTTCGACAGCAGCGCGACGGGGCTCCCGGGCAGTGCGGGCGGCCAGCTGACGTGCGACCAGGACCACAACTACAGCGACGAGCAGCAGTCGTTCGACAACGGCAACATGGACCGCTTCGTGCAGAGCGTGGGCCAGGGCAGCGGCAGCTCTCCGTTCGGCGCGCCGTGCACGCCGGCGACGGTGATGGACTACTACGACGGCAACACGGTGCCGGCGCTGTGGAACTACGCGCAGCACTACGCAATGAGCGACAACTCCTACGGCACCACGTTCGGGCCCTCGGCGCCGGGAGCGATCAGCCTGGTGGCGGGCGACACGGGCAACGTGGACACGGCGCACATGGCCAACAACCCGTCGGTGGCGACGTCAACCTCTCCGAACGCGGACCTGACGGCGGACGGGCTGGGTGGCTACTCGCTGACGAGCGACGCGCAGCCGTACTACGACGACTGCTCCACGCGCGACGCGGTGGCGCTGTCGGGGACGAACATCGGCGACGAGCTGAACGCGGCGGGACTGTCGTGGGGCTGGTTCCAGGGCGGGCTGCGCCCGAGCACGAGCTTCCAGGAAGCTCTGGCGGCGACGGGCAAAGCGGGCCAGCCGAACAGCACGTTCACGCCGGACGAGTTCTCGTCGTACTTCGCGAACGCGGCGAACCGGCCGGCGCACTCGAGCAACCAGAACCTGTGCAGCAGCGTGCACCCGGTCGGCGTGGCGCTGGGCGGGACGGGGCAGTGGGGCTACAAGGACGACTACATCGCCCACCACGAGCCGTTCCAGTACTACGCCTCGACGGCGAACCCCCACCACCTGACGATCCCGACGAACTCCAGCGGGCAGGACACGCTGGCGGGACTGCAGGCGATCGGCAGGGACACGCAGGCGTACGTGAACGGCGTGCCGCAGTTCAACACGCCGAACCACCAGTACGACACGAGCGACTTCAACCAGCTGGTGGAAGCGATCAGCCGCCACGAACTGCCCGCGTCGGCGCTGCCGGCGGTGAGCTTTCTGAAGGCCCCGGGGTACGAGGACGGCCACGCGGCGTACTCCGAGCCGGCGGACGAACAGCAGTTCGTGGCGAGCACGATCAACAACCTGATGCGCTCGCCGGACTGGAAGAACACGGTGGTGGTGGTGAACTGGGACGACTCCGACGGCTGGTACGACCACTCCTACAGCGGCGTGACGAACCCGTCGCTGTCGCCGGCGGAGAACCTCACGAACACGTCGCTGAGCGTGTCGACGTTGGGCACCTCGGGGCAGTGCGGCGGCAACCCGCAGGGGACGCTTGAAACGCCGTTCCCGCTGGCGGGCGAGCAGGGCCGCTGCGGGTTCGGGCCGCGCCTGCCGCTGGTGGTGGTCTCGCCGTACGCGAAGAAGAACGCGGTCGACCACAACCTGAGCGATCAGGCGTCGATGATCAACTTCGTCGAGTACAACTGGGGCCTCGCGGGGATCCCCGGCTCGGCGGATGACGTGCTGGCTGCGAAGGACGCGGGCGAGGGAGTGCCGTTCGACCTCGCGGGCATGCTCGAATTCGCCGGCCGGCGCAACGGCAGGCTGTACCTGAACCCGACGACGGGCCAGAAGCAGAGGTAGCCGACGCTAGGGTCCGCGGCTCAGGGCGAGTCGCGGACCCTTCGGCGTGAGCTTCTCCATCGCTGCGACCTCGCGCTCGAGCCGGTCGACGATCGACTGCGGGTCGGGGACGAGCGCGGCGTGCACGAGCAGCCCGACGGTGACAGCGCCGTCGTAGCTGAAGATGCTGACGCTGGTGCCCATGCTGCCGGCGGTGGGCGCCCACACGAGCACCGTGCGCAGGGGCGAGCCCGCGAGGTAGACGGTGTGGCGCGGGCCGGGGACGTTGGTCATGACGGCGGTGGCCTTGCTGGTGAAGAGGTCGATGAGGACGCTCTCGAGCTCGGGAGGGGTCATGCCGACGGCTTCCAGCAGCGCGTAGGAGACGGGCCCCTCGGGCGAGCGCTTGATGTCGTCCATGCGCCGCTTGAGCTCGCCGAGCCGCTCGCGGCGGCTGGAGCGGTCGACGGGCAGCGTGAGGTAGACGAGCCCGAAGCGGTTGCCGAGTTCACGCGGCACGGGCTGGTCGGCGGGGCGCAGGTTGACGGGCACGAACGCGCGGATCTCGTGTGGCTTCTCGCCGTGGGCGAGGAGGTGGCCGCGCAGGGCGCCGCTGACGGCGGCGAGCAGCACGTCGTTGACGGTCGCGCCGTGCGCCCTGGCGATCGCCTTGACGCGTTCGAGCGAGAGCGGCTCGCTCCACGCGACCGCGCGCGCGGCGCCGTGATCGCCTTTGAGCACGTTGGGGGCGTCGGGGCCGGTGAGCAGCAGCTTGGCGAGCGCGCGCGCATCGGCGGACAGCGTGTGTCCCAGCTCGATCCCGTGCTGGGGGCGCGTGAGCGTCTCGAACCCTGCGTGCGCGAGCGCGCCGGTGGCTCCGCGCGCGGCGGAGATAGCGCCGGGGAGCGCGGGGATGGCGTCGTAGAGCGCCTCGCCCGCAGCGATGAGCGTCGCCGCCACGCCAGGGGAGCCGCCGCGATCGTCGATTGCGTGCGAGTCCGTGCCGTGCGCGGTAGGGGAAGCCGCTTCGAGATCGCCGCCCGGCGCGGAGTCGGTCAGCGACAGCATCACCTCGGCGAGCGCGATCCCGTCGGCGATGCAGTGGTGCATGCGCACGATCACCGCGCTTCCGGGGCCGGGTCCGTCGATGAGGTACATGTCCCACAGCGGCTTGCCGCGATCGAGGGGGGTGGAGGCGAGGTCGCCGACGAGTCGCTGGAGCGCGGTCTCATCGCCCGGAGCGGCGAGGCCGCGGCGGTGGAGGTGGCGGGCGAGGTCGAAGTCGGCGTCCTCGACCCAGTGCGCGCCGGAGCCGGGCACGCGTCCCTCGACGGCGCGCTGGCTGAAGCGCGGGTAGGGATCGACGAGGCGCGTTTGGATGACCCTGCTCAGTGGCTCCCAGTCGAGCTTCTCGTCGAACTGCAGCACGGAGTTGATGACCATGAGGTTGGTGGGACGGTCCATGCGCAGCCACGCCGCGTCGGCGTTGGATAGGCGGCTGCTGTGTGCGCTCATGAGGGGCGCGCCTCGCTCGGCTCGGCGTAGAGCGCGTCGAAGAAGGCGGCGTAGCGCTCGTAGACGACGGCGCGCTTGACCTTGAGCGTGGGCGTGAGCTCGCCGGCGACCTGCGTGAGGCCGTGGTCGAGGATCGCGAAGCGCTTGATCTGCTCGACGCGCGCGAGGCGCGCGTTGGCGGCGTCGACGTCGGCCTGCAGCAGCGCGTGGACGCGCTCGTCGCGGGCCATGCTCGCGAGGTCGGGCGCGATCTGGAGCTGCTCGGCGAGGCTCGCGAGCTCGTCGGGGTCGAGCGTGATCATGCAGACGAGATACGGGCGGCGGTCGCCGTAGACGACCGCGTCGGCGATCCAGCGCGTCTTGCGCAGCGCGTTCTCGATGTTGACGGGGGTGACGTTCTTGCCGCCGGCGGTGATGATGAGGTCCTTGGCGCGGCCGGTGAGCGTGAGGTAGCCGTCGGGCGAGAGGACGCCGATGTCGCCGGTGCGCAGCCAGCCGTCGGCGAACGTGGCGGCGGTCGCGTCGGGGTCGCGGTGGTAGCCGGCGAACACGTGCGGTCCGCGCAGCAGCACTTCGCCGTCCGCGGCGACCATCACTTCGCTGTCGGGCAGCGCGCGCCCGACGGTGCCGAAGCGCGGCTGGCCGGCGGGGTTGAGCGTGGCGGTGGCGCAGCTCTCGGTCATGCCGTAGCCCTCCAGCACGAGCACGCCGCAGGCGTCGAAGAACTCGAGCAGCTCGCGGTCGATGGGCGCGGCGCCGACGAGCGCGAGCTTCAGGCGCGGGCCGAACAGCGCACGGACCTTCGCGAGCCCCATGGCTTCGGCGACTCGCAGTCGCGCGCGCGAAACGGGCCCGAGGGGTCTTCCGGCGCGCTGCGTCAGGCGCGCGCGGCGCCCCACCTCGAGCGCCCAGGCGAACGCGAGGCGCGCGTGCGGACCGCTGCCGGCGACGGCGCTGAGGACGCCGGTGTGGAGCTTCTCGTAGATGCGCGGCACGCCGACGAAGTGGGTGGGCTCGGTCTCGACGACCTCCTCGAGGATCCGCTTGGGGTCCGCGCGCCAGTAGACGAGCGTGCCGCCGACGTCGAGGACGACCGTCTGCGCGATGCGCGCGAGCACGTGCGCGAGCGGCAGGAACATGTAGATGACGGGTTGGACGTCGTCGAGCTCGAGCTGGCCGCGGTACATGGCGGCGGCGGCGAGGAAGTTGGCGTGTGTGAGCGCGCAGCCCTTGGGCGGGCCGGTGGTGCCGGAGGTGTAGACGAGCGTGGCGATGTCCTCGGGCGAGACGGCCCGCACGCGCTCCTCGACCTGCTCGGCGTCGATCTCCTCGCCGCGCTCGCACAGCTCCTGCAGCGTGCTCGCGCCGGCGGCGCTGCCGTCGATCACGACGACGTGCTCGAGGTGCGGACACTGGCCGGCGATCGGCTCGATCTTGGCGGCCTGCACGGCGTCCTCGCAGAAGACGACGCGCGCCTGGGAGTGCGCGAGCACGTAGCGGCACTCCTCGGGGGAGTTGGTGTCGTAGATCGGCGCGACGACGGCTCCCGCGCAGAGGGTGCCCGCCTCGACGAGCGTCCACTCGGCGCGCGTGGAGCAGAGGATCGCGACGACCTCGCCGCGCTCGATCCCGGCGGCGATCAGGCCGCGGGCGATCGCGCGCGCCCGCTCGCCGAGCTCGTGGTAGGTGATCGCCTCGAAGCCGTCCTGCGGCAGCGGGCGGCGCAGCGCGACGTCCTCGCCGCGCTCGGACGCGGAGACGATCATGCGTCCGAGCGTGGTCGCGCCGGTGATGCGCTCTGCGACCGGGCGAGGAAGGGTGCTGGTGGCCATCGTCGCGCTAGCTCACTTACTGCCTTGGACGAGCTGGTGAGGGTCGTGGTGGCGGCGGCGGATCGAGAGCTGGGCCAGTCGAAGCATTTGAGCCGAAGCTAAACCGCTGTCAACCGTCGCGTATCCGCGGAGTTCACCCCCTTGCTTCAGTAGTTATGTGCGCGCTCGGCTCTTCTTCGGCGTCCGCTTGACGCCGGTGGCGGCCTTGGCGAGCTCGGAGGGCTGGCGCAGCGCGACGACGGAGCGCTCGAACAGCTCGGCCTGGTGCTTCATCAGCCCCGCGGTCTCCTGCAGCGCGGCGCCCGCCGCCTCGAGCGTCTCCGCCTGGCGGCGCAGCGTCACGCCGGTCTCTTCGAGCAGGTCGAAGAGCGCGTCGATCGGCCCGAACAGCCGAGCCGCGAGATCGCCCTGCAGCGAACGCTCGCGCTCGAGCACGGACTGCACGAGCTCGAGCTGGCGCTGCGTGGCGCGCAGCAGATCGCGCGGCAGATCCTTGCGCCCCGACACGGACGCGGCGGAGGCGACGACGCTGTCGAGCACCTTGCGCCACTCGTTGAGCAGATCGCGCTCGCTGGACTCAGGCATCGAACATCACACAGCCATGATCGCACGGCCAACGCGGACCGCAGAAGGAGTCGACGAGCCGCGCGCGGCACGTGGATCCGGCGTACGTAGTTCTCCCGCTGCGCGGTACGGCAAACGACGCTGGCAGGGGCCGACGTTGCGACGTAGCCTCGCCACATTGGGCCGAGCCTCGGCCACGAAACCCGACAGAAGGAGCGAGCCATGCCCGCCACAGCAAAAGCACCCAAGCGTTCGTCCGCCGCGCCCAAAGCCGCTGAGAAAGCGCGGGCCCGGTTGGAGCAGAGCGACCGCACGATCGGCCGCATCGGAGAGTCGTTGGCGGCGGCGCAGAAGGATCTGAGCGCGATCCGCAGCAGCCTGGGAACGGGCGCGAACAACCTCGGCAAGGACGTGACGAAGCTGCTGCGCGACGCGCGTCGCGACGTGACGAAGATGAACAGGATGGTGCGTCGCGACCTGGAGCGCCTGCAGAAGGACCTGAGTAAGGCGTCCGGGACGAAACCCCGCCGCTCCGCCAGCGCCGGCAAACCGTCCTCGCGTTCGTCCTCGCGTGCCTCCTCGCGCGCCGTCACGGGCAGAGGCAAGAGAGGAGCGCGAGCGGTGTGAGGTGAATGCGGGCGCGCTCAACTCGTCGGCTGCGCGAGATCCTCCATGGTCGTGTGCAGGTGCCCCTCGGCGCCGACGAGCAGCTTTAGGTCGTGCGGGCGGGTGGCGAAGTGCAGCGCGTCCTCGAGCGAGACGACGCCGCCCTGCAGGGCGGCGTAGAGCGCCTGGTCGAACGTCTGCATGCCGTAGTACTCGCCCTCCTGGATCACGTCGGTGAGCTTGCCGGTTCGCTCGGGATCCATGATGAGGTCGTGGACGCGGCCGGTCATGGTGAGGATCTCGGTGATGGCGACGCGGCCATGGCCGTCGGCGCGGGGAACGAGGCGCTGGGAGATGATGCCCTTGATGGTGCCCGCGAGCATCGCGCGGGCCTGCTGGTGGTGGGCTGGGGGGAAGAAGTCGAGGATCCGGTTGATGGTCTCGGGCGCGTCGAGCGTGTGCACGGTGGAGAGCACGAGGTGGCCTGTCTCGGCGGCGGCGAGGGCGGTGCGGACGGTGGTCTCGTCGCGCATCTCGCCGATGAGGATCACGTCGGGGTCCTGGCGCAGGACGCGCCGCAGCGCTGATTCGAAGGAGTCGGTGTCGGTGCCGACCTCGCGCTGATCGATGGCGGACATCCTGTCGTTGTGCAGGTACTCGATGGGGTCCTCGATGGTGACGATGTGCTTGAACGCGGTTTCGTTGATGTGCTCGATCATGGCGGCGAGCGTGGTGGACTTGCCGCAGCCGGTGGTGCCGGTGACGAGGACGATCCCGCGCTCCTCCTCGGCGAGCCGGCGGATGACGTCGGGCAGGCCGAGGTCGGCGAGCGAGCGGATGGCGTAGGGGATGACGCGGAAGACGACGGACACGGAGCCGCGCTGGATGTAGCCGTTGCCGCGGAAGCGGGCGAGGTTGGGGACGGAGTAGGCGAAGTCGATCTCGCGCTGGGTCTCGAACTCCTTGACGCGCGCTTCGGAGAGCACCGCGTGGAGCACTTCGAGGGTGTCCTCGGGACCGAGCTCGGGGGCGTCGGGGTCGAGCCAGCGCAGCTCGCCGTCGACGCGGATGAGCGGGCGGTTGCCGGCCTTCAGGCAGAGGTCCGAGCCACCGGCCTGGACGAGCCGGGTGAGCGCGTCGGCGATGTCGAGCGGCGGCGTGTGCGCGCGAGGATCGAGACCCGTGGGCATGCGATGCCATCGACGCGATCGCCGTGGTCGGAGAACGGGTTCTCTACCCGAATGAGCGGGTAGTTGTCCGTGCGTCGAGGGAAATGCGCTGCTCGAAGGGATCGACTTGCCGGAACGAGGGGTCGTGACTAGGCTGAATGACTCGGCTCGGGGCGGAGGCTGCGGGACGGCGCCGCCCGGGTTCACTGCGATGCACCCAAAGGAGGGTTTGATGTCTGTACTGCAACGAGTTCACGTGCGCGCGCTGGCGTGCTGCGTGGCGGCGATGGCGGCGCTGGCGGCTTTCGCGTTCACCCCGGCCGCGGGAGCGGCCGTAGTTGGAAACACCTATCTCGCTCTGGGCGACTCGCTCGCGTACGGCTACCACGCGGCGCAGTTCAAGAGCGAGCTGGAAAGCAAAGGCTTCGTGGAACCGGCGACGTTCAACGACGGGTACGTGGACGATTTCGGCGCGGCGTTGAAGCTCGCGCACCCGACGCTGCAGATCGTCAACGACGGCTGCCCGGGGGAGACGACGGACACGTTCATCAACGGCTCGGGCATCGCCGGATTCTGTGCGGGCGGCCCGACGGGGACGCCGTTCCCGTACGCGTTCCTGCACCACTCCTACAGCCCGTCGACGTCGCAGCTGGCGAACGCGCTGGCGATCCTGAAAGAAAACCCGAACGTGAGCCCGATCACGCTGGACATCGGCGCGAACGACGTGCTGCAGTTCCTGGCGAGCAAATGCGGCTTCCCGGCGACGTTCACGTGCACGCCGGCGCAGGTGGAAGCGGAGTTCGGTCACATCGCGGGCAACGCGTTCTCGATCCTGTCGCAGCTGCACGCGGCGGCGCCGAAAGCGCAACTGATCCTGATCGGCCTGTACAACCCCTACCCGACGGTGCTGCCCGCGCCGGGCGGCGACGCGACGACGGCGGCGTTGAACAACGCGCTGGCGGGCGTGGCGGCCGCGGTGCCGGGAGCGAGCTTCGCGAACCCGGAGCCGCCGTTCAACCCGTCGATCGTGACGAAAACGCCAGAAACGACGGATCTGCCGACGATCTGCGCGTTCACGGCGATGTGCCCGGGCGGGACGTTCAACCCGGCGAGTCCGAACGCTGACATCCATCCGACGAAGCTCGGCTACGGCGTGATGGCGAGCGTCGTGGGGGTGGACTTCCTCACGCACTGACGGGTCTCGCATCGCACCCCATCGGCCGTCTGGCCGGTGGGGTGCGGCGCGTCTTGACACGCGCCGCACGTGGTTGTAGCTTCACGCAAAAGTCCGGCAATCTGAATATGTAAGGGGCCAGCATGACCAACGCGCGGATTCGCATCGGCCAGGGAGTGATCGTCCTGGCGGCCGTATTGACGGCGATCGTTCCAGAGTGGATCGAGACGGTGTTCGGCATCGACCCGGACGGCGGCAGCGGGGCGGTGGAGTGGCTGATCGTGGCGGCCCTGGCGTGTCTTGCGCTGGCGTGTGAGTTCGCGGTGCGGGCGAGGTCGCGGGCATGATCGACAAAGCGCCTTCCACGAACCTGTTCGAGCGGATCGCGAAGGCCAGCTACGAAGCGACGAACGCGTGGGCGGAGGCGGCCGGCGGCACTCCGAAGGCGCGCTGGGACGACGCGGAGGACTGGCGTCGGGCCTCGGCGGTGGAGGGCGTGAAGCAGGCGCTGTTGGAGGGGCGCACCCCGGAACAGCTGCACGAATCGTGGCGCAAAGACAGGCTGAGCCGTGGGTGGACCCCGGGCGCGAAAAGGGACGCGGAGGCGAAGCAGGATCCCCACCTGAAGCCGTACGCGGAATTGGGCGACAGCCTGAAACGCAAATCGGACCTGTTCGCAGCGGTGGCTCACACGCTGTTCAAGTGCGGCACCGAGCGCTGGCCGGTGAAGACGATGACGGACCCGGCAGCGGGGCAGGTGAACATCGACACGCCCAAACTCGCGACGGTCGCCGAGCTGGTCGCGCTACCCGCTCCCCACAACCCGGTCGAGCGTCAGCAAGGGGAGCTGGTGACGTACGAAATGGAGGGCACGATCACGCTGGCGAAGCTGGAGTCCGACAAGGACATCCACATGGTCCTGACCGAAGGCGCGCACACGATGATCCTCGAGGCCCCCTCGCCGAGCTGCGCGGAACACAGTCGTGTCCTGGATCAGATCACCGCCGTGAGGGAAGCGGTTGAAAAAGAGTTCCCCGAGGTTGCGAAAGGAGGCCGCACGACCGGAATCGCGGTGCCCGTGACGGTGACCGGCGTGGCGTTCTTCGATCACCTCCACGGCCAGGCGGGCGTGGCGCCGAACGGGATCGAGCTGCATCCGCTGCTGTCGTTCGAGCCGAAAGGCAGATGACTCGACTCTTCGCTTCAGGGACCATGTAGGCATCGTCGCGCGACTGGCTCCAGTCGCGCGACGACGGTGGCGGTGTTGGGCAGCGAGACCCGCGGCATAGCTCTCGTCGGCCAGCTATGTTTCAGTGTCCTGGGTTGCTATGTCCAGAAGAGTTCTCCGCCGGAAACAAAATGGTTGGTGACGCTTCCTTTGTATGTGCCTGTGCCGTTGGTGCAGAGACCACCGGAACCTAACTGTGCGATCCCGGTTGTTGTGGATTCAACGGTCATTTCGGTTTTTGCGGTGTTGTTTTTGAATTTGATTCCGCCCAGGTTGCTTTGCTTCTCGATTGTGATCGTGCAGTTCGCCAGCGGTCCTAAAAGTTTGATTGGAATCGGTGTCAGGATAGATACTTTTTCGTCTGCGCTGATTTCGTATAAAGCCTTGATGTTGTCGATCGCGCCGCCGGTATTATCTTTACAACCCTCGTAGATGACGGTTTGCTCGAACGTTAATTCGCTGAGTGTAACTATTCGGGCCGACGATAATGCTGTGTTGCAGGTGATCGTGCCGAAGCCCGCTGAGAATGTCTGCGTGCCGCCTGTGCCCGCGACCGTCGCAGGGAAGCCGCCGGTGGGATTCCAGTTGAAGAAGTGCGCAGAGGCCACAGAAGCCGCGACTGCACTCAGCGCGAACACTGCTGTGAGGGCCAGGCCAATTATCCTTGTGCGTTTCATTACGATCGTCTCCTTGTTGGGTTCCGTTGCCGGCCCTTCGGAGAGTCGATCCTTGGTCAGACGCCCCGGGGCCGGTCGCGCCGCGCCAGGAGGCGCGACGCACTGCCTAGGATGCCCGCGTCCTCGACAATGTCAACGTTTTGAGGCGGATGATTTCCAATTCGCGTCGAGCCAGAGACCTCCGTGCGTGAGAGGCGCGGCGACGCGGCCGCGCTCCGAGCCGTCCCCGGCGATCTCGATCACGTCATCTAACACGACAAGCCGGAGCACGGTTCACTGGACCTGGCTGGGCTCAGGCGGCGAGGGTGAGTCCTTCTATGGCTGAGGCGGAAGATCTCGCGGTTGCGCTCCCCGGGCGTGCGGAGAGTCGTGGCGTCGGTTGCCTGCCCATGTTGTGGCGGCGATCAGTGTGAGGATGCCGATCCCGACGGCGATGCAGTCGCCGGCCACGAGCAGGTATCCGCCGCTGCGATGCGGGTTTACGAAGAAGTACGGATACCAGCCGACGATTGCGCCACGCACGAGCGTGTAGGCGACGTACAGCACCGGAAAGGCCATCCACAGAACCGACGTCCTCGCGAGATCGAGTCGGATGCGCAGCGGGTCGAGCAGCCAGTCGAGCGTCACCGCCACCGGCATGACGTAGTGCAGGATCGCGTTCACCCATGGGTATGTCGGAGAATGCCCGGAGAGCAGCACCAGGTAGACGATCCCGGTCGTCAGGATGTAGACGACCGCTGCACCTCTGAGCAGCTCTACGGTGCGAGATCGCTCGTGTGTCGGGCGGAGGGCTCCATAGATGAGGATCGTAGCTGCGTATAGGTTGCTGAGGACGGTGAAGTAGCTGAAGTAGTCGGCGTCGCTGACCCCCGGGCCTTCGGCCACGTCGTAGCCGATCGCCGTGAGTACGGCCAGAGCCAGCAGTGCCCGGCAAACGCGCAACGCCGACTCGCTCAACGCGCCGTGCTGCGGCCGACGCTCAATGTCGACGGCAGAGACGGAGGACGACATATGAGGATGCTAGCCGACGATCGGGCGTGCGGAAACCGCGACAACGGGCGTGGCAATGCTGCGAGTTCTGATCGCGTATCCCGTCCCGCTTCGCGTTGCCTCGTCGGAGTGGAAGGAGGCAAATCTCTCGGAAAGGCTTGGTTTCATGCTCTCGCGTGTAGCGTTTCTCGAATACCAGCAGAATCCCTGGTCGATCATCGGCGATGCTCTTCAATGGCTCGCCGACACAGCGCTCGGGTTCGGGCTGGGTGTGGCGATCGGATTGCTTGCGGCGCGATACATGCGCGGCCGTCACCTGCATTGGACATGGGCGCCAGCGATGCTCGCCCTGGCGCTCTGTGCGCGTGGCAGCCTCGGAAGCTTCACGTTCACGTTCATTTTCGCGTCGATCGTTGCGACTGTTCGCGCTCGACGCTGGCACCGTGAAGACATCGACTCTGGCGCGGATCTCGCGGAGATCGCGGCGCAGCGGCGCGGACCGATGGACTTCCTGCGCACGATCGCATCTGCCATCGAGGAACGTCGCGGCGTTCGGGCGGGCGCTGACGGGCCGGACACACAGCTGCTTACGCTCGGTCGCGACGAGCGGGGGCGGAGGGTGGCGATCCCGTTCGGCGAGCGGGCGGGTGCACGTCACATGCTCGTGGTGGGGGCCACCGGCTCGGGTAAGACGGTCACCCAGACGCTGATGGCGATCAACGCCATCGAACGCGGTATGGGCGCGGTCGTGGTCGACCCGAAGGGCGATCGCGGGATGAGCTCGGAGCTTCGTCGCGCAGCGCAGGCCGCCGGGCGCAGGTTCCTGGAGTGGACGCCCGCGGGGGCGTGCGTGTTCAACCCATACGGGTGCGGCAGCGAGACGGAGATCGCCGACAAGATGCTGGCGGGTGAGCGTTTCACCGAGCCTCACTACCAGCGTCAGGCTCAGCGCTATCTCGGCCACGTCGTGCGCGCGCTGCGCGCGGCAGAGGCAGAGGTAGAGGTGAGCCTCGCGACGGTGGTGGCGCACCTGGACCCCGATCGCCTGGAGATTCTGGTCCGTGGCCTGCCGGAGGCTGAAGCGCGGGCGACTCGCGCGTATCTCGACTCGCTGAGCTCGCATCAGCGTCGCGACCTCGCGGGCGTGCGAGATCGGCTGGCGATCCTGGCCGAGTCCGAGGTGGGTCCGTGGCTGGATCCGCAGACCCCCGAGGTTCCGCGATTCGACCTGCAGACGGCGGTGCGGGAACGCGCGATCGTGTACTTCAACCTCGAAGCGGACAGTCGGCCGTTGCTGGCGCAGATGCTCGGTGCGGCGATAGTGCAGGATCTGCAGAGCACTGTCGCTGCGCTGCAGGGGAATCCGGTCGCGACGCTCGTGGTCATGGATGAGTTCTCGGCGCTGGCTGTCGAGCGCGTGGTGGGCCTGTTCGCGCGGGCCCGCTCGGCCGGGATCGGCCTTCTGCTCGCGACGCAGGAGCTCTCGGACCTGCGCCTGCCCGGACGCGAGATGCTGCTCGAGCAGGTGATGGGCAACCTCTCCGTCGTGATCGCCCACCGCCAGGTGGTCCCCGAGTCGGCCGCGCTGATCTCCAGCATCTCCGGGAGGCATGGGGTGTGGAAGGTCTCCCGGCGCAGCGATGGCGCCACCACGCGCACACGTATTCGGGAGTCGGTGCTCAATCCCGACAGGATCACGGGTCTTGGGCAGGGGTGGGCGGCCGTGATCGTGCTCGGCGGCGCTGCGAGTGTGCGAATCACGCGCGTCTGTGCGCCCGGTCTCGTCGGGGCCCCCGCATGAGGAAGGAGCTGCTGCTTGCTCGTGCAGAGTTGGTCGAGTGGGTGGCGCGTCTCGGCGCTGTCACCGCAAAGGCGCTTGCTGAGCGCGACGGTTGCACCGTGCAGGCCGCGCGCGGACGTCTGCAGGGGGCTGGGCAATCGGGGCTGTTGTCGAGCTCACGTCCTCTGGAGGGTCGTCCGGCCATCTACACCGCGACCGCCGCGGGGCTGCGCGCGGCAGAGCTGGAGCGTCTGGGGCCTGGCCGCGTGAGCACCGCCAACGCCGCACACGCGATCGCCTGCGCGGACGTAGGGGTGACACTCGAAAACGCATATCCAGACTACCGTGTGGCGGGCGAGCGCTGGCTTCGGGGCGAAGAAAGCGATGGCACACCGCTTGCGAGCGCGATCCTCGCCCGGCGAGCAGACGGCTCGCCATTGCTGCACAGACCCGATTTGGTGCTCTGGTCAATGTCGCACGAGAGCGTCGCGGAGGCGCCGTTGCCGATAGCGGTTGAGGTGGAGTTGACGGTCAAGGCGCCGAGCAAGCTGCTGGAGATCTGTCGCGCGTGGGCACGCTGCGACTGCGTCGAGGCCGTGGCCTACTTCGCCGCGCCTCACGTCCTGCGACCCCTCGGACGGGCGATCGCGAAGGCGCACGCGGAGGAGTGGATCGTGGTGCTCGACCTGGAGGCGCTCACAGGCCAGAGATGATGAGACTCCAGCCGCCGAGCTGCTCTCTCCGACTTGGGCTATGACCGACTTCGGTCTTGAGCATGTGATGGACTACATCCGATCGAAGCGAAAGGACTAACAGCCGAGGATGACCTCGCCCACTGACTTTAGAAATCGCCCTTCAATACGCCTCCCACAAATTCATCTCGGCATCCCTTGAATACCTCGTCGAATGTCCCGTCAAAGCCCTGTACAAAACGGTCGATCATCAAGGTGCCTCGACAGCCGGCTCCTTCGGCAATAGACCGAATAGCAGCTGGATATAGAGTGTCGAGAACGGGAAGTAGGTTCCCGCGGTCGAAGGCGTCGAGGTATTCTACCGAGCGGCTGTCGTTGTTGCTGAGTGCGCCGGCCCTCATGCGGTAGAGCAGCTGAGTAAATGCCGCAATTGTCGCCATGTCCTGGATGCCATCCGTATGAGCGCCTGGGTCCATGTTGGCCTGACGGAAGATGTCAGCGGCCCAATCGACCATGAACTGCGACTTCGACTCATACGCCCCAAACGGGCCAAGTGAACTGCTCGGCGTCCTCGGCTCGTAGCCTTCGGCCGCCGTCTGTGGTGATGGCATTTCTGGATGTTTCCTGCGGTTTAGAAACCCCACGGATAGCGTCCTCCCCATAGGCTAGTTCTAATTATCGGATCGGCAAAGAGTACTGGATCGTTGAGACGCCAGTCCAGCCGGGCACTCAAATCTCGAAGACCACCAAGCCGGCTCCGGGAACCGCGGATGTCTCACAATCGGCGTTGCGAGTCTCGCAACCGTACAGTTCCATGAATGTCCGCTGGCGACATCGTCTTGCTCGACAAGAAGCGCCCCCTCGTCCTACTAGGCGCGGCCGCGTCTGTCGAGGCGGGATACCTGCCTCATTTGAGATGACCAAGGCTATCCTCGATGAGTCTCATGAGCCCAGCTAGTCGAGCAACAGGGGACTCACTCCTGAAAGACAGGTGTACCCGAACCAAACGCCGAGCAATCTCCAGGCCATTCCGTTCTGTCCGGTTTCCCAGTCATTCTCGGCAGTGTCCCGGAACTTCCTGGGACCGTGTCCACGCCAAGCCAATGTCCTTGGCGTCGAGCACATCGTCAATACTCCGCCGGGCTTGTTCGAGGCGTTGAAGGCCCAAGCCAGAGCCCGCACCGGCGTCGACGATGAGTACGCACCCTCCTTTTAGGGCGGTGAGGCCTGGGACGAAACTCTGTTGGTGGGCGGCAAGTTCGGCATCGGTGGGCTGTGAGAGATTCACGAGCGCGCCGTCGGGCGCGGTCTCAACCGCAACTGCGTCGGTGATCTCAACGACGGTTCCGGCGTGTCGCCCAGCCGCTTTCTCTTGGGAGGCTATGGAAGTCAGGGTGTTGAGGACAGGAGAGTTTGATGATGGAGAAGCGCGTCGCAGCGGACCGATGAAGTAGCGGTTTAGCCATCGTTCCGCACGGGCTTGCAGTTCGGATATCCACGGTGTTCGGTCGGGGGCATTCTTTGCTGTGGGCAGAAGAGAAATAGAGTTGAGGGCCATATCGCTGCTCGGGTTGGCGTCTGCCACACCTGTGCTGAGAACCGCGCAATCACTGGCTGCGCGCTGTGCCACTTGATGCGATATCGAAGCGGCAGATTCCCGCACGCTTTCGATCGACGGCTGCGATGTCAGGGCCACGAGTACGATTGACGTCTGTTGACCAGGAGGACAGATCGGCTCGGTGTGCGTCAGTGCGCAGCCGCTCGCCACGATCGCCACGAAGGTGAGGGCCACGACACGGACTGCCATGATGCCGTTGCGTGGACATTGAAGTCGCTTACCTATCGTCTTCATCAGACCTTCTCACTCTCCGTGGGGTTGGGACCGCTGTAGCTCGGCTTGAGGCGTGTGGCCAAGTAGGTCCAACTTTTTAGAACCGAGCTGCCAATCAAAGACTGGACGGCTTCTTTGTCCACGCTCCGCAGAGGGATCTGCCGCGCTCGCTGAGACCACAGCCAAACACCGAACAGAAGAGCAGCGAGTCCCACACCGACGGCGAGCAGGACGGTCGAATGCGTCGCCGTGCCGACGATCGCGCCCGCACCGAGAGCAACTACAGCCGCGACAAGAAGTGCGGCGTGGCGGTGCGTCGCGCCCGGTTCACTCGCTGACCTCCAGGTAGCGGTTGCCAAGGCGTTCCGTAGCTCTTCTGAGCGTGTCTTGAGTCGTGAAAGGCGAGCGATCCTGATGAGCCAGTCGCGGTGCTGTTCCTCGCTGTCCACCATATGGTCGCGGATGTTTTCCTCGGTCGCCATGTCAGCCACGGCCTCCTCGCCAGCAAGGCGCTCACCAAGCTTCCGCACGGGCGTGTGCTCGACGACCCGCCAAAGCTCGGTGATCTTCTCCCGGTGAGCTTCGAGGGCGTCCTGGGCCTCGGTGAGGCGCGTAGTTGCGTCCTCTACTGCGCCTGTCGCCTTGGCGACCTTGAGTTCGGCAAAAGCGATCTGCTCGCGGATACGGGCCACCATCCGGTTCGCGCTTGTGCGAAATGCGGCCAATCTGCGCTCAAAGCCCTCGCTCAGCGCGGAAGTCCAGCCGGTGGCTGCGGCGACCGTGGCAACCATCACCGAAACCCACGTCAGCGCCGCTGCGCCGCTGGACGAACCTTCACGGAGCGCCGTGATGGCAGGAACGAACCGCGCCAGCGTGTAGGAGAAACAGACCGTGAAGAAAGCGGCGATGAATCGCTGCGGCAGCTCGATCGCTGCCATCAAACGGCCCCCGCAGAACGCGGCTGCCTGGAAGACCAGGGCCAGGCTGGCGGCGATCACATACGACTCCCACGGGAGAGTTGTCGGAATGGCTCGCAGCACCGGCGAGTGCAGCACCACGAAGGCGAGCGTTGTCTCCGTCGTCATCAACATGACGAGCTTGCGCCCGGTCAAGCCGATCTTCTCGGCGATCCTCGGCCTGGGCTCAGGCTCACCCGCTGTCTCCTCGGGGTCCACGGCCGCAGCGTCATCATGTAGTCGTTCGACCGCCAGCTGCTTCTGCTCGCGCGCTTCTTCGGCGTCGTGGAGTTCGTCACGGTGCTTCTCCACGTCACGTTCGTATCGTGGGGTCTCGTCTTCCAGACGCCTAGCTTGGTCAGCCGCCTGCTCGCCAGCAGCACTCTCGATGGCCTCCCGAGTCTTGGTCGCATTCCACTTCTTCCGGAGAGGTCCGATCAGATGCTCAACGTGGCTGCGCACGGCATTGGCGCGGATCGCCGCCAACGCCATGTAGAACTCCGTGAAGGGGCCGCCCTTTTCGTTGAAATCGCGTCTCGCGACCCCTTGCGTAGTCTGGCCAAGCGCGACGGCGCCCGAGCGCGTCTCATCAGGCTCACCCAGCGCCAGAGCCGGCAGTTCAAGGCCAGGGTCGCACTCCCAGCCAGGGATATCGTGTGGGCCCCGGCGATTCCCGCGGTCCCACGTCTCTTCGTGATCGCTCACCGCGTCGCGAACGCGCTCGTTGCCGTCATCAGAGGTTGGCGATTGCCCGTTAGGTCCAGTCTCTTGTTCCACAGTTACCTCCGGTTCGTGCGCTTACGCGCGACGCGCGTGTTGAAATGGGTGTGTAGTGATGCGGATCGCTGCACCCGATGCGCATCGCTCCGGAGCACCGGAGGAGTGGCGTGATCTACCCAGTTGTGTGCGGAAAGCAGCAGATATTGACCAATGGAGAGAGGGGCATCATCTGCGTTTGGAGCGCATTCTCGAACCCATCCGTAGTTGAAGCTACATTTGCCAGTCGGCGTCTGTCGCCATTAGTCTCATCGACCGATGTTGTGGTGAATTCCCTTTATGCAGCATTGGCGTATTGATGTTCGCTACAGACGTCCTTTTCACTTCATAGCAGCCTGCGTTTGCGCATGAGGCACCTTTGAGCTGGGTAGTGACTATTTGTTCTGGCATGCGCCACCGGGACAGTCGAAAACGGGTTGCGTTGCTGGCGGCTGAGGAAACGGTCCCCAGAACACACGCAGCCGTATCGCGACCCCATCACATTTGGGTACTATTGATCGCCTCTCGCTACGCATGTACCAGCAGTATCGCCTCAGGATATCGCGGCAAGGCGCGCTAAGCAAGTCAGGTAAGCCGAATGTTTCTGACTGAAGTGAGGCTGTCGTGCTTCTGTGTAATGTGAGCCAGGCCGACTTTGGCGGAGGCTCCGATCTGACTCGGCTTTGTCGGGGGCGGAGGTAGGAACCAGTCGACGTAGGCGGAACGGTGCCACGATTCTGAGGTGAATTGGTACGGCGCGCTGGTGTCTGGCCTTGGCGAGCAGCGTGCTGCTGGCGTGCTTGATTGCCTGCTCGGTGGTCTGTGTCGCGCTCGTGGGGCTGTGGTGGTGCGCGCGGGTGACCGTAGTAGTGGCTGGTAGTGGCGAGGTCTTGGTGTCCGAGTTGTTGTTGGACGCAGAGGAGGGGGTTGCCGGTTGCGAGCCACGCTGCGGCGTTCAGGCAGACGGTGAGCAGTGTGAGGGTGTTGTTGACCGTCTCTCTCGAGCTCGCGCTGTTCGACGCGAGCTGCGAGCGTTTCGACGATGCTCTCCGAACCCTGCTACCACGAGGGTTTCTGAGGCGATGCGGATGAGAGGACTCGAACCTCCACCCGGTTTCCCGGACACGGACCTGAACCGTGCGCGTCTACCAATTCCGCCACATCCGCGTGGGGAAGGCGAAGATATCGCACCCGCGCACAGGCGGGCGTGGCGAGTGGGGCCTCGTGCCCGCGCAGTTCGCAAAAGCGCCGTCACGCGAGACTCGCGCGGAGCGCTTTGCTAGCCTCCCAGGCGCAGATTCCCTTGCCGCTATCGTCCAGGGGACTAGGACGCCGCCCTCTCATGGCGGAAACCGGGGTTCGAATCCCCGTAGCGGTACTCACGAAAAAGCCCTGCAAAGCAGGGCTTTTTGTTGGGCGACGGGAGGCGGTGGCCGCTACGGCGTGGCCGCCTCCGCCGGAATCGCCGCGGCGCTTGCCGCACCCTCGCCCGCCGCATCGGGCTCGATGCGACGCCGCCACGCGACGGCGAGCGCGAATGCCGCGGCAACGCTCGCGCACCCCAACGCGAACGCGCCGCCCGCCCCGTGGGCGTCCACGAGCGACCCTCCGAGCGCGGATCCGCCTGCCATGCCGGCGATCGTCGCGGCGCGATGCCACGCGAACGCCTCGGTGGTGGTGTCCGAGGCGGCGAGCGCTCCCACGAGCGAGAACTGCGCTGAGAGCATGGGCGCGACGCCGAGGCCCGCGAGCACGCTCAGCACGAACCCCGCGACGAGCGAGTGCGCGACGATCAGCGGCGCGACGACGACCGCCATGGCGAGCAGCATGGCCATGTAGCGGCGGCCGAGCGCCAGCTGCCACCGCCGCGCGGAATACAGCAGCCCGCCGGTCATGCTGCCGACGCTGAAGAGCGCGAGCATGGGGCCGGAGGACCAGCGCGCACGCAGCTCCAGCGCGAGCGCCGGCAGCCCGACCTCGACCACGCCGAGCACCACGCCCGCGAGCGCGACCGTGACGAGCAGCGCGCGCAGGCCGGTGCTCGCGAGCGCGCCGCCGCGGGTGCGCGCCTGTGTGCTTGCCTGCCAGCCGCTCGAGAGCTCGGAGGTGGCGAACAGCACGGTCCCGCACAGCGTGATGCCCGCGCACAGCAGCACGGCGGCGGACGGCGAGACGAGGCCCGCTGTGGCGCCCACGAGCAGCGGTCCGAGCGTCCAGATGACCTCCTGCGTGGTCGCGTCGAGCGTGTAGGCGATCTCGAGCGTGTCGGGGTCTTTCGTTATCGCCGACCACAGCGCGCGGATGCAGCCCGCGATCGGTGGGGTTGACCCGCCTGCAAGCGCCGCCACCGCCACGATCTGCGCCACGGGCATCTCCAGTCGCGCCATCAGCACGAGGATCACGAGCAGCGTCGCCTGGATGGCCGCGGCGGGGATCAGCACGGGCGCCTGCCCGACGCGATCTACGAGCGCTCCCAGCGGCGGGCCCATGACCGCCCCGGCCAACGCAAACGCCCCCACCGCGACGCCCGCATCGAGAAACGAGCCCGTCTGTGCGTGCACGAGCAGCAGGATCGCGAGCGAGAACATGCCCGACGGCAGGCGGCCCAGCACGGCGCTCACCAGCAGCCGGCCGCAGCCGGGGATCGACAGCAGGGCGCGGTAGCGGGCGATCACGGGAACGTCAGGCTGGCTGACAGGGCGCGGCGACATCCTCCACGGAGCGCAGCTCGCCCATGTCCGCGAGCTCCTCGAGCGCCGCGATCAGGATGTCGATTTCCGCGTCCGTGTTGGCCGCGGTGAGCTGCACGCGGAAGCCGACCTCGTCGCGGGGAACGAGCGGATACGCGGCGAGCGTGACGTACACGCCGCGATCGAACAGCAGTTGCCCGACCTCCGCGATGCGCGTGTCGTCTCGCAGCGGGATCTCCACGATCGGCAGGCCGGAGCAGTTGGGGGTGCTGACGCCCAGGCTGGTGAGGCAGTCGAGCACGCGGGCGGTGTGGTCGTAGACGATCTCGCGCAGTCGTTCTCCGCGCGTCTCGTTGACGTTGAAGCCCGCGAGCACCGTCGCCAGCGAGGCGACCGGCGAGGGGCCCGAGTAGAGGTAGGGGGGAGCCATGATCTTCAGCATCTCCTTGACCTCGGTCGGGCACGCGATGAACGCCAGCAGCGAGGAGTACGCCTTCGAGAAGCCGCCCACCAGGATGAGGTTGTCGTAGGTCTCGCCGCAGTAGCGCACGATGCTGTTGCCGCGCATCCCGTAGGGGCTGAGCTCATCCGCTCCGCGTTCGCCGATCACGCCGAAGCCGTGCGCGTCGTCGACGTACAGCAGCGCGTCGTGTTCGCGGGCGACCTGCGCGAAGGCGGCGATGTCGGGGGGGTTGCCGGTCATGCTGTTGACGCCGTCCATGCACACGAGCTTCGGGCTGCGGCGCTCGGCGCGCAGGAGTTCGTCCAGGTGGTCGGGGTCTTCGAAGCGGAAGCGCTGAATGCTCGCCCCGTGGGCCTTCGCCAGCTGGCAGCCGTCGTAGATCGTCTTGTGCGAGCGCGAGTCGAGGAAGATCGTGCTCGACCCTGCGAGCGCCGGGATGATCGACATGTGGATGTGCGTGATCGTCGGCAGCACCAGCGAGTCGGGTGCGCACAGGAGGGTGGTCAGGCGCTCCTCGATCTCCTCGTACAGGATCGGGCTGCCGAGCAGCCGCGACCAGCTCGGGTGCGTCCCCCACGCGTCCAGGTACGCCGGCACCGAGTCGATGATCTCGCGATCGAGATCGAAGCCTAGGTAGTTGCACGAGGCGAAGTCCGCGAGCCACTGCGAGCCCACGCGGATCATGCGGCCGTCGATCTCGTCGATCACCGCGTCCATCATCGGGTGCGATTTCTTCAACGTGTCGAGGTCGCGCAGAGCCTCGGGGACGGTTGCGAGCAGGGCTTGAGGGGTCATGATGCGGGCTCCGTCGTCGCCGGTTCGCTCGAGGCCAGCTCGTCGCCGCCGGGGGGGTTGTTGATGTTTCCAGATGTCATGAGGCCGGCAGATGGTTCCACGGCCGGCGGCGGCTCGGCGGGAGGCGCGGGCTGGGGCTCGGCGCGCAGGAGCGGCTCGAGCTCCGCGGCGGGCAGCGGCTTGGACAGCGCGTAGCCCTGGACGAGCTCGCAGCGGTTGGAGACGAGCGAGCGCCACGTCTGCTGATCCTCGATTCCCTCGGCGACCACGCGGATGCCGATGCTGTGCGCGAGACGGATCGTCGCCTCGACGATCGCGCAGTCCACCGGGTCGGACGTCATGCGCCCGACGAACGAGCGGTCGATCTTGACCTCTCCCACGGGCAGCGCCTTGAGGTGCGTGAGCGAGGAGTAGCCCGTGCCGAAGTCATCGAGCGAAAGGCCCAGCCCGAGCTCGCCGAGCTGTGCGAGCACGTCGCCCACGCGGACGGGGTCCGCGAGCACCATGTTCTCCGTCACCTCCAGTACGAGCACGTCCGGGGACAAGTCGCGGGCCGCCAGCATCGACGCGACCTCCGCGGGGAACTGGGTGTCCTGCAGGTCGGCGACGGTGGTGTTCACGGCGACGTGGAGCTTCAGCCCCGAGTCGCGCCACAGCTTGATCTGGTCGAGCGCCAGCTCGAGCATCTTGCGCGTCAGCGCGCGCCCGAGCCCGGCCTGCTCGGCGAGCGTCACGAACTCGTTCGGCGCGATCATCCCGCGCGTGGGGTGGCGCCAGCGAACCAACGCCTCCACGCCCACGATCCGGCGGGTACACGCGTCGGCCTTCGGCTGGAAGTGCGCCTCGATCTCGCCCACCTCGAGCGCGTGCGAGAGCTCGCCCGCGAGCGTCAGGCGCTCGAGCGAGTGGTTGTCGCGCTCGCGCGCGTAACAGGCGCGACCGGACTGCGCGGTCTTGGCCTCGTACATGGCGATGTCCGCGTGTTGCATCAGCTGCTCGTCGTCGCCCGCGTGATCGGGGTAGATCGCGATGCCGATGCTCGCCGTCACGCGCAGGCTGAGACCCTTGATCGGGAAGGGCTCGCCGATCGCGGCGAGGATCTTGTCCGCCACGTGCTCGGCGCGCTCGATGCCGCAGGCGTCGGAGAGCAGCACGCCGAACTCATCGCCGCCGAGGCGCGCGGCCGTGTCGCTGGAGCGCAGCACCCCGCGCAGCCGTTCGCCCACCTGGCGAAGCAGATGGTCGCCCGCGTCGTGGCCGAGCGTGTCGTTGAGCTCCTTGAAGTGATCGAGGTCGACGATCAGCAGCGCCATGCTGGTATCCGAGGCGGCGCTGGCGGTGATGCCGTCTCGCAGACGCCGCAGGAAGTCGCGGCGGTTGGGCATCGAGGTGAGGTCGTCCGTCAGCGCCTGGCGTCGTGTTTCGGCCAGCGCGCGCACGTCGCGGAAGGCGAGGCCGGTGCGTGCGAACGCGGCGAAGATCGTGAGCATCGCCAGCGAGAGCGCCAGCGGGTCCAGGAGGCTGAAGTGGTCGTACAAGAGCAGGCCCAGGGCGCTGGCGGTGAACGCCGCGGGTATTCCCAGCACGGCGCCCGTCGGCACCGTGTCGGCCTCGAGCGTCGGGCGGGGCTGCCACGCGGCGATCGCCAGCAGCATCACGCCGACCTCGTAGGTGAAGTTCGTCGCGGCGCTCGGGGCCGATGCGCCGCCTGCGACCTGCAGCGCATACAGGCAGTCCGCGGCCGCGAGCGCGAGGAATCCCACGCCGAGCATCGACCACATGCGATCCATCCGCCAGCTGCGCAGCGCGAGCACGCCCACGATCAACGCCGCCAGCAGCAGGTCGCAGATCGGGTAGGCCATCTCTGTGATGACGGCGGCGGTGTTGCCCGAGACCGACGCGAGCACCGGCCGCAGCACGATCGCAGCGCCGATCGCCGCCACGCCCAGGCCGGCGACGATGCCGTCCAGCCAGATCCTCGCGGGCACGCGGCGCTCGCGCACGCGGGCCAGCCCGAGGATGCCGATGTAGCAGGCGGGGTACAGCGTGAGCCACATGCCGTCGCAGATCGACGGGATGGGTGGGTTGGGCAGGTGTTCGATCCAGGCTGCCCACAGCACGTTGCCCAGCCCGTAGACGGAGATGCCGAACGCGAAGATGGTCCACGAGCGGCGCGCCTCGGTGCTGCGAAGCGCGCGCCAGATCACGATCAGGCCTACGAGGATGTACACCGCCGAGGTCACCCAGTCGCGGATCGGCTGTTCGGCGGCTTTGCCCCCGATGCCGAACGCCGCGTGGATGCCGGTGGCCGTTACGAGCGCGATCACGAGCCCGGTCGCGACCCCCAGAAGGCGGCGCTCGCCCGCTCGCAGGGTCGATGAGAGCGGTAGCAGGGTTGTACGCATGGCGGCTATATCGGCCGCGAGGACCGATTGAGTTAACACTTCTTCGACTTTTGACCAAGATCGCCGGCGCCGCAAATCCCGGGGCGTCCGCCGCGTCTGTCGTTAATACGAACGAGTCTGTTTAGGCGTAGAAAGCAGGCGAATGACAGCCCCTCAGCCCTGGCGGTTCGTTTTGTCAATCGAACAGAGGCATCAGCGTTCGAACTAGCGGAAAAAGTCGGAGACGCGCCTCGACTTAACGGTCTACACCCATGAATCTTCTGTTTACGCTCGCGCGGGTGTCCAGCCCGTCCGAGCGCCCTGTCCCGCCGGGCGCCCTGGCCCGAACGGACTTCGAGGTCCTTCAATACTGGCGAAATAACGATTAGGCGGGAACAGATGGCATTTATATACAAGACACGAACCGTGACTCCTCGGTTGCGTCCCGGTCCCAACGGGTTGCCGCGCGGTCAAGTGACGGAGATTCAGCGCAGCCGAATGCTGACCGCGGCGGTGGAGGCGGTCGACGAGGTCGGCTACGCGCGCATGACCGTCGCGCAGGTCATCAGCAGGGCGAGGGTGTCGAGGAAGACCTTCTACGACGTGTTCGCCGATCGCGAGGACTGCTTCCTCGCGGCCTTCGAACAGGCGGTCGCGCAGGCGGAAGGCCTCGCCAAGGAGGCCTACGAACAGGAGTCGGGCTGGCGCGACGGCGTCCGCGCGGCGCTGGCGAGGCTGCTGATGTTCATGGACGCCGAGCCGGGTCTGGCGAAGCTGTGCGTCGTGGAGGCGCTCGCCGCGGGCGATCGCGTGCTCGAACGACGTGCGCAGGCGCTGGATGACATGGCGGCCGTGATCGACCAGGGCCGCTTCCTGACGAACGCGACGCGCGAACCGCCGGACGTCACGGCCGAAGGCGTCGTGGGCGGAGTGTTCGCGGTGATCCACACGCGGTTGCTGGAGGGCGGCAAGGCGCCGCTCACGGACCTGCTCGGCTCGCTGATGAGCATGATCGTGCTCCCATACCTCGGCGCGAGAGCGGCGAGCCGCGAGCTCGCCCGGCCTGCGATAGAGGTCCCGCGGGACAGACGCCCGCGCGGGCTCAGCAGGAGCAAAGACCCGCTGGAAGGCCTCAACATGCGCCTCACCTACAGGACGGTGCGCGTGCTGATGGTGATTGCCGAGCAGCCGGGGGCGAGCAACCGCGAGATCGCCGAAGGCTCGGGCATCGTCGACCAGGGGCAGATCTCGAAGCTGCTGAACCGGCTCGCGCGTCTGAACCTCGTGGAGAACCTCGGCGAGGGCCAGGAGAAGGGCGCGGCCAACGCGTGGCACCTGACCGCACGTGGCGCGCAGGTGGAGAGGGCGACGCGACCGCGCTGAGCCCCTGACACACACCCCGCCGCTGCGATGCGCGCGGCGGGTCTGGGCATGAGCCCTCGCACGGCACGCTGGTGCGTCCCGGCTCGCTCCGCCCGTCGGAGAAGAGCGCAAGGTGCTGCGCTTCCTTCTGTGGCGGATGCTGGGGCTGCTATCCGTTCTACTCGGCCTCTCGTTGACCGCATGGCTCCTCGGCGGTGGACCGGGGAGAGTGCTGCGCGGCGAAGCCGCGCGAGGTGGCGATCGACTTCACCTGAGCCTCGCTGGGCTCGCACACGCAGTCCGTGTCGGACTCACCGAGACCTTCCGCTGGATCCCGACCGGGAGCGTCTCCCAACACCCACTGCTGTTCTTGCCCGCCGGCGTCTGTGCGCTCGCCATGGCGAGCGCACGGTGGATCGCGAGGCGCCAGCGTCGCTACGTGCGCCTGCAGATCGATGTCTACCGCACCGACCACGCCGAGCCCGATGCTGTGGCGAGCATGTTCGAGGCGCTGCACAAGCGCCTGTTGCGACGTTGGTGGCGACGCATCCTCCTCGGCCAGCCGTCGCTCGCGCTCGAGATACACCATGACGGCGCGCAGCCCGCGCGCCATGGCGCACGGGCTGCGTCCGGCTGCATCTCGTTGACCGTCTGCTGTCCGCTCGGCCTCGAGCGGATGGTGCAGGCCGCCATTCAGGGCGCGTATCCCAACTGCCGTCTCGCACCGGCTCGCCAGCGCCTCGGCAGCGCGCCGAGCGTCCTGCGCCTGAAGAAGCACGCCGCGTTCACCAAGCGCGTCACCGCGCTCGAGATCCACGAGCGGGAAGGCGCCACCTCGATGGATCGCCTCCTGACCGCGATGGGCGCCTGCGGCGAGCCGGCGTTCGTGCAGTTCGCGCTGACGCCCACGCCCGCGCTTTTCGACGCGTTCTCCAAGCGCATCTACAAGCGGCACGAGGCGCGCCTTTCGCGAGAGCGTAGGGAGCACCTGATCGTGCGAGACCGCTCGATGGTCGAGGATGCCGAGCTGCGCGGCGGGCTCGACGTGCAACACAAGCCGCTGTTCTTCCTCGATCTGCGCGTGATCGCGCCGAACCGTGAGGTCTGCGAGCAGATCGCGTCGCAGTTGCGGGCACACAGCGCCGAGAACCGGCTCGTCGAGCGCGGCACCTGGCTCCGCCATGGGCTGCTCGGACTCTACGGACGCCGTGTGCGACGCGGCGAGGGCAACCCGATCCCCTCGTTCCGCAAGGGCGTCTTCGCCACGACGGAGCTGTCCGCTCTCTGGCAGCTGCCATCGAGCGACTACGCGACCGTGCCGTTCGCGCGCACGAGCGTGCCGCTCGTGCCGGCCCCGCCCGGCATCCTGCGCCCGGACCGAGGGCCCGGCACGCTGCGAGATGCGGTCGGCCCGGTCTCCATCCACCCGGAGATGCGCAGGCGGAACGTCGCCGTGTCCGGCGCCGACGAGCAGGGCAAGTCCAGTTTCCTCGTCGCGACGGTCGCCGAGGATCTGCTGCGCGAGCGCTGTGCGGTGATCGTGCTCGACCCCAAGGGCGACGCGGCCGAGGCGGCCGTCAGCCTCGTGCCCGAGCAGCGAACGTGCACGCTGCTGGACTTCTCCCATCCGACGTGCGGCTTCAACCCGCTGTCGGTGGACGCGCCCGCGGACGTGATCGCCGACTACGTCGTGGCCGCGCTGAAGGGGCTCTTCGACGAGTCCGACACCCGCGCTTCGTCAGACCGATACCTGCGCAGCGCCATCATCGCCGTGTTGGCCTACGACCGCAGCTCGAGCCTGTGGGATGCGGCCCGACTGCTGTCCGTCGGCGAGGAGGGCTATGCGTATCGCAAGCGCGTCGGGGCGAGACTGCGGACGCTGCCCGCGTTCAAGGAGATCGCCGGGTTTTTCACGGCGGAGCTCACGGCGCAGCTCGCCGACTCGCGCAGCACCACGACGGCGAAGCTGGACGCCCCGGTCAACACGCTGGCCCGGTTGCTGAGCTCGCAGTCGATCAAGCGGGTGCTGCTCAACGACTCGCTCCGAGTGGACCTGGATCGCGTGATCGCCGAGCGCGAGGTGCTCGTGGTCAAGGGCGCGCTCGGGGCGATGGGGGCGGGCAACACCTCCATGCTGATGCAGCTGCTCGTCGGCATGCTCGACGCGGCGCTCGCGCGTCAGCAGGATCTCGTGCCCGAGCACGAGCGGGTCGCCGTCGCTCTGAAGATCGACGAGGCGCCGCTCGTCCTCAACCGAGGCTTCGCCGAGACGATGGCTCTGAAGCGCTCCGCGGGCCTGGAGACGGTCGCGTGCTGGCAGACGGACGCGCAGTGGGTCGAGCGCGAGGTGCGCGACCAGCTCGATGCGCTGTTCGCACATCGCGTGTACTTCGCCACGGCATCCGCCCGCGACGCCCGACTGGCGGCGGACCTGACGATGACCCAGTACTCCGACACGGTGCGTCCGGGGGTCGCGCGTCTGTCGAGCCTCGGGCACCCAGACGTTCGACTGCATCTGCCCAAGCACCACGCGATCGTGAGCTGGAGCACCGCCGGGGGCCGCCAGTCGCCGTTCGTCGCTCAGACCATTCCCCTGCGCCGAGACGACGAGCGGCTGGCGCTGCACGCGGCCCGCCAGCGCGATCGCGGCGCGCGCCACCTCTCAGATCTCCGCGCTCGAAAGCCGACCGCCACGCCTGACCACCACGAGCGCCACTGCGCCAGCTTCTCGGCGGCAGCCCAACCGCAGGCGAACTTCCCGAGACCCCCTTAAGGGGTTCTCGGGCCGTCGCATATCGCCGATCCAGGCATCCCCGCCTCCCTTGACGGCGAGTTTCCCGCGCCCTAGACACCGCCGCCCAGAACAACCCTCCGCACCGTCCAGCCGACGACGTCGCGATTCGCCTCAAGGAGCAAGCCATGAACCCCGCACCCTCCTCGTCCACCGCCACCATCCCCCATCGAGGATCGCCTCCTCCCCAACCACCCGCGCGAGCGCTCACACATCGCGAGCCCGCGTCGCTTCGCCATCGCACACCGCTCGCGCGCTACGCCGATCGTCACGGCCACCCGCGCGAAGTCATCGTTCGCCACGGTCTCGCCGGAAGCACGCTCGTGGTCGATCGCGACGCGGTCAGCCTCGGGGACTGCCTGCTCGTGGCGCATCTCTCGGCGGATGAGCCGGCGGAGAACGCGGCGCTCGTGTGTCGCGCATATCTCGATGACGTGCGTGCCCGGCGATTTCGCTGCCGCAGTCTCACCGAGCGGGATGCGAGCACCCCGCCGGTGCTCGACCATGCCGAGGTTCACGACGCCGCTGTGGAGGAAATCGAGCCGCTCGACTCGCTCGGGTGCTCCTACCGTCTGGAGCTCGTGTCGGCGAGAATGTCGATACCCGCGTTGCGGTGGTGCCGGCTCCAGCCGGGGCAGGCCGACGGGCGGTCCGAGCCCGTGAGCCTGCGCGAGGCGATCGCTCGCATCGAGGACTACGAGCCGATGTGCGGGCTCACGCGGCGGGCGCTGATGCGTCACCGCGAGGACATGGGGATCTCGACGAGCATGCTCGGCGCGGAGCTCGCTCGGGTTCGCGAGAGCCCGATCGTCCTCAATCGCCGGCTCCGCGAGATCGTGCTTAGGACGATCGAACGCGAAGAGCTCAGCATGAGCGAGATCGCGATCCGCTGCGGTCGCGTCAAGCGCGACGGCAGGGGAAACGTGAGCGGCGAGACCAGCTGGCTGGGCCGCCGGTTGGGGCTCCTGCCCGACAGCGGGCAGAGCGCTCCGACGCCCTGGATCCACAGCGATGTGCTCGCTCTGATAGCCCGCCGCGGTCTGGCGATCAGTCCGCGAGAGGTGGAACTTCAGTGAGTCCCCAGCCGGGCGGGACGATCCTCCTCGTCGAGTCCGATCTCCAACTGGGCCGGGGCATCGCGGATCAGTTGCTCGCCGATGGCTATTGCGTCGAGCTGGCCTGCAGCGCGGCGCACGCCCGGGTGCTGGCCAACCGCTCCTCGCCGTCCCTCGCGGTTCTCGGTCTGCTGGACTCGCCGCGAGGGGCGCTGGGGCTGCTGGAGGAGATCCGTCAGGCCGAGTATCGAGAGGCACCCTGGGACTGCGAGCTCCCCGCGATCGTGCTCGGCTCGCGCACCCACGAGCTGGACATGCTCAGAGCCTTCGAGGCGGGCGCGGACGACTTCCTGCCGCGTTCGGCTCGCTACGTCGAGCTGCGCGCGCGCCTACGCGCGGTCCTACGTCGATCCGGAGAGGAACAGGCTCCCGGGTCGCTGCTCGAGATCGGATCGCTCACGATCGACCTGCGCACCAGATCGGTGTTCGTGGGAGATCTCGCGATCGCGCTTCGCCCGCTCGAGTTCGAGCTGCTCGCTCAGCTGGCGCGAGATCCGCGGCGCGTGTTCTCGAAGGTGGATCTCCTGCGCGCAGTCTGGGGCTACCGCGCGGATGGATCCACGCGCACGGTCGATACGCACGCGAGCCGCCTGCGGCGAAAGCTCGACGTAGACGGCGCCAAACGCTGGGTGATCAACGCCTGGGGCGTCGGCTACAGCCTGCTGTGAGTCGACTGCCCAGCGCCGCGCATCGCGATCCTCGACCTCGAGCGGGCGATCGGTCGTGAGTAGGCGGGGAGATCGGCGCTCGCGCGTACCGTCTCAAGCGGTGCGTAGCTTCGTCACGGGGGGTCAACCATCGAACCAAATGGAGACCACATGTCCCACTTCACAATCAACCGCGTCGTCCTGATCGGCCGACTGACACGTGACCCGGAGCTGCGCGCCCTTCCCTCGGGGACGAGCGTGTGCGGGCTGCGCATCGCATGCAACTCGAGTCGCCGCGACGCCGACGGAGAGTTCGTCGAGCGGCCGAACTTCTTCGACGTCAGCGTGTACGGCGCCGCCGGCGGAGACGGTCAGCCGCTACACGCGCAAGGGCAGCCGCGTCGGGCATCGACGGGCGCCTGGAGTGGCGCGAGTGGGAGACCGGCGAGCAGCAGAGGCGCCAGGCGGTGAGCATCGTCGCGGACACCGTCCAGTTCCTCGACAGCCCGAGCGACCGGGCCGACGGAGGCACCGGGCGACGGCGAGAACCGCGAGCCGGTCGGAGTGGGCGCGGGTCTCGACGAGGACGATCTCGGCTTCTAGCGGGCGATCCGGCTCGCGACGCATCGCGCGCTGGGCTCCACAGCTGAGGCGGGGGCGCTCTTTCGGAGCGTCCCCGCCGTGTGGGGCCTCCATGGGCCTGTTCGCGTTTAAAGGCCCTGCGGAGGCCGCGTCAAGCGGCCGGGACGCACATCTCGCCGCGAGGCGCGTAAACTGGCGCGCCGCGAGGAGCCTCTCAGATCAGCCTGCCCTCCAAGGAGCCCCGTTCGAATGCCCGTCAACACCGAAAGCGATCGGCAAGACCTACGACCCCGTCGTGTACGCGGTGGGCCGCGAGAAGATCAAGGAGTACGCGCGCGCGGTCGGCGAGACGAACCCGGTCCACCTCGACGTCGAGGCCGCCCGTGCGGCCGGCTACGCGGACCTCGTCGCGCCGCCGATGTTCGCGGTCGTCTACAGCGCGCCGGCGGTCGGGCCCGCCGATCTTCGACCCGGAGATCGAGCTGAACTTCGCGATGATGGTCCACGGCGGCCAGGAGTTCGTGTGGGGCGCGCCGGTGGTCGCGGGCGATGAGATCACGACGACCGCGAGCGTCAAGGACATCTCCGAACAGGACGGACGCGGCTACTACGTGTTCGAGTCGATCTCCACCAACCAGCGCGGCGAGCAGGTCTGCCGCGGTACGTGGACGAACATCGTCCGAGGAGTGTGAGCGCGATGGCAGAGCTCACAGGCCGGAGAGCAGATCCCCGAGCTGCGGGTGACCCCGGACAAGTACCTGACCGTGCGCTACGCGGGCGCCTCGGGCGACTTCAACCCGATCCACATCGACGAGGAGTTCGCCCGCGCGGTCGGGCTGCCCGGACGCATCCTGCACGGGCTCTGGACGATGGCGCAGGTCGCGCGTGCGCAGACCGAGGCGGCGGGCGGACCCGAGCACCTCAAGCGCCTGTCGGTGCAGTTCCGCGGCATGGGCGCTGCCCGAGCAGGAGGTCGTCGTGAGCGGGACGGTGCGCGAGGTCTCGCGACGGGCGCGCGATCGATCGACACGGTCGCCGAGCAGGCGGGCAAGCAGATCATCCGCAACGCCGAGGCCGAGCTCGAGCTGTAGCGGCGCTGGTCGGGCGCCAGCGCGGCGCCTACAATCACATCCATGCTCACCTCCCGCCAGGAGCGGATCCTGTGCAAGGTCGTCGACGACTACCTGCGCACCGGCCAGCCCGTCGCCTCGCGCGCGATCGCGGCCGACCCCGACCTCGACTGCGGCCCCTCGACGGTCCGCAACGAACTCGCGCTGCTCGAGGAGCACGGTCTGCTCGCCCACCCGCACGTCTCAGCCGGGCGCGTGCCGACCGACGCCGGGCACCGCTACGTCGTCGACCGGCTGCTGCAGCTCCGAGCAGCCGCTTCCCGCGCCGCGCGGGCGCCTCGAGCTGTCGCTCATCCGCCGCGAGGTCGACGAGGCGATGCGCGCGACCACCGAGACGCTCTCGCAGATGACCAACCTGCTGGCGGTCGTCTCGGCGCCGTCGATCAACACCGCCACGATCCGCCACGTCGAGGTGCTCGCGCTGCAGCCGCAGGTCGTGCTGATCGTCGTCATCACCTCCACCGGGCGGCGTCTCGAAGATGCTCGCCACGTTCGATCGCGCGGTCGACCCGGGTCTCGTGTCGTGGGCGGCGGAGTACCTCAACGAGCGACTCGTCGGGCTCGGGCTCGGCGCGCGGATGCTCCAGCAGCGTCTCGTCGACCCGAGCCTCTCGCCACGTGAGCTCGCGTTCCTGGCGCGCTTCGTGCCGGCCTTCGGCGAGCTCGGCCTCCGAGGGCGAGGACACGCTCTACGTCGAGGGCACCGCGCGGCTGTTCGAGGCCGGGCCAGATCGAGGACGCCGGCCAGGTCAACGAGCTGATCGGGCTGCTCGAGCGGCGCGTGGCGCTGCTGCGCGGTGCTGCGCGCGGCGCTCGGCGAGTCCGGGCGTGTACGTGCGGATCGGCCGCGAGAACGAGCTGCCCGCGATGCACTCGCTCGCGGTCGTGGCGACCGGCTACGGGATGGCGCAGCGCAAGCTCGGCACCGTGTCGGTGATCGGGCCCGTGCGCATGGACTACGCCGGGCGCGATCGCGACGGTGCGCGAGGCGGCGCACGAGCTGTCGCGCTTCGTCGAGAGACGCCTACGCCGAGAACTAGACCAGGCGATGCCCCGCGACCCCTACGAGGTGCTCGGCGTCGAGCGCGACGCCGCCGAGCAGCAGATCAAGAAGGCCTTCCGCGGGCTCGCCCGCGAGCTGCACCCCGACGTCAACGCGCACGACCCCGACGCCGAGGAGAAGTTCAAGGAGGCCGCCGAGGCCTACGAGATCCTCTCCGACCCCGAGCGACGCGCCACCTACGACCGCTACGGCCACGACGGGCTGCGCTCCGGCGGCTACGCCCCGAACTTCGACGGCTTCGGCTCGATCGGCGACCTCTTCAACGCGTTCTTCGGCGGGGCGCCGGCGGCGCGCCGGGCCGGCGCAGGGCGGCGACATCGCGGTGCGCGGTCGAGATCGACCTGATCGAGGCGGCGCACGGCGCCAAGGTGAGCGTCGCCTTCGAGGCGGTCGAGCGCTGCGAGCACTGCCACGGCAACGGCGCCGAGCCGGGCACGCCGATCGAGACGTGCGAGCGCTGCGGCGGCGCCGGGCAGCTGCAGGCGGTCACGCGCACGCCGTTCGGGCAGATGATGCGGACGATGGTCTGCGACGTCTGCGACGGCGACGGGCGCGTGCCCAACGCAGCCCTGCGGCGAGTGCCGCGGCCGCGGGCGGCGTCGCCGGCCGACGCGACGCTCGAGGTCGACGTCCCCGCGGGGATCGCCGACGGGCAGCGCATCCGCCTGGGCGGGCACGGGCCACGCGGGCGAGGCGGGCGCGCCCGCGGGCGACCTCTACGTGATCGTCAGCGTCGCGCGAGGACGAGCGCTTCGTGCGCGAAGGCGACGACCTGATCACCGCGCTCGACGTGGCCGCGCCGCTCGCCGCGCTCGGCGCGACGCTCGAGATCCCCACGCTCGAGGGCACCGGCACGATCGAGCTGCCCGCCGGCACCCAGCCCGGCGAGGTGCTGACGCTGCGCGGCGAGGGCATGCCGTCGCTGCGCCGCGGCCGGCGCGGAGACCTGCGCGTGGTCGTCAACGTCGTCATCCCGCGGCGGCTGAGCGCGGAGCAGCGCGAGCTTGCTCGAGCAGCTCAACGACAGCCTCACCGAGGAGAACCTGCGCTCGCAGGAGTCGATGTTCGCGAAGCTGCGCCGCGCGCTGGGCAGCCAGGCCGCGTGATCCGCCTCGCGGTTCGCGTCCCGCGCGAGCAGGCGGAGCTCGTGCTGGCCGAGCTGCTCGAGCTCGCGCCGGCGGGCGTCGAGGAGATCGAGCGTCGACGGCGGGGACGGTCGAGTACGCCGTCTACGGCGCGCCCGGCGAGCTGCCCGGCGCTCCCGGACCTGGACGCCGTCGTCGGCGAGGCGCTGGTGGAGATCTCCACCAGCGAGATCGCCGACGACTGGGAGGAGCGCTGGAAGCAGTTCCACCGCCCGGTCCTGATCGCCGCGCCCACGCCGCCCAGGCGGCACGGCGACGGCGCGGTGCCCGTCCGCTGCACGTGCGCCCGCCGTGGGAGGCGCCGCAGCGACGGTCGCCGACGGCGACGTCCGCGAGATCGTGATCGACCCCGGCCAGGCGTTCGGCACGGGCGCGCACGCGAGCACGCGCCTGTGCCTGGAGCTGCTGCTCGAGCTCGCCGCCGCGAACGCCGCCGCGGGGCCGCTGCTCGACGTCGGCACCGGCTCGGGCGTGCTCGCGATCGCGGCCGCGGTGCTCGGCTTCGAGCCCGTGCTCGGCCTCGACAACGAGCAGCGAGAGCGTGCAGGCCGCCGCGCGAGAACGCGACCGTCAACGGCGTGCAGATCGAGGTTCGTCGCTTCGACCTGCGCACCGAGTCGCTGCCATGGCTCGACGAACCGCAGGCGTCTGGGGCCGCACCCGTGATGCTCGCCAACCTGCTGCGGCCGCTGCTGCTCGAGCTCGCCGCCACGATGCCCGCGGCGCCGGCGCACCTGATCGCCGGCGGCCTGCTCGATCGCGGAGGTCGACGAGATCGCGGACGCGTTTGGCGCCCAGCTCGGCCTGCGCGAGCGCGAGCGGCGCGCCAGCGGCGAGTGGGCCGCCCTGTGGCTTCGGCGCCCTGACCGAGTCGAGCGGGGGCGGATCGTGCGGCGAGGTCCGCGACCGCGCCGAGGAGCCGTCGTCAGCCCGCGTCGGGTATCTCGGTGGCGGCGCGCACGATCGCGCGGTAGACGCAGGTCGATCGCGGGGCGCATGCCCGTCCTCGGTCCTCGAGCAGCGCGTTGGCGGCGCTGAGCGCGGCGCCGATCGTCTCGAGCGCCTCGCCGACGGCGCCGGGCTCGGGGTCGCGGCAGGCGGCGATCGCCATTTCGAGCATCGCCTTCGGCCTGCTCGATGACGCCGGTGAACAGCGCGGGGCCGACGAGGCTCGCGTAGCCGTAGACGCGCGCCAGGCGGCCGGAGAGCTGGATCGAGGATCCGCGGCGCGGCGGGGTCACCGGCGGCAGGCCGTGCGCCGTCGATCAGCGCCGCCATCGTGCCGCCGAGCACCGCCTTCGTCGTCGCCTCGTCGAGGCCCGCCTGCGCGGCGACGCGCAGCGCCATGTACAGCGTCGTGGCGGGCAGGCCGTAGGGCGGGTCGGAGGCGAACACGATCCGCTCGGCGGGTACGCGCGCGAACAGCTCGATCACGTCGAGCGGGAAGAAGCAGGAGATGTCGTAGAGCACGCCCGGGTGCTCGGCCAGGCGCGTGGTGAGGATCCCCTGGTCGCAGATCGCGCCGTGCGCGAGGATCAGCACCGCGCCGGGGTGGCGCAGCGCGAGGTCGGCGAGTCCGTCCGCGAGCGGCGGCAGGCCGCGGCCCGGCGTGGATCAGGATCGGCACGTCGGCCGATTCGGCGAGCGCGAACACGTCGTCCATCTCGGGGCCGTCGAACGTGAAGCTCCTGCGCGCGCGGGTGCAGCTTGATGCCGCGCGCGCCGGCCGCGAGGCAGCGTTCGGCCTCGGCCACCGGTCCTTCGGCGGGGTCCAGGCGGCAGAACGGCACGAGCCGTCCCTCGCTCTCGCGCGGCCCACTCGAGCACGCGGTCGTTGGGGAGGCTGTAGGCGGGCTTGCGCTCGGGGTCGTGCAGCGGGAACACGCACGCGCGGCGCGCCTGCGCGGCGTCGAGCTGGGCGAGCAGCTGCTCGAGCGTCAGCGAGCGGCCGTCCTCGTCGAGGCCGAGGTGCGTGTGCGCGTCGATCACCTCCGCGTTCGCGCGGGCGCAGCGCGGCCGTCTCGGCGAGAAACGGTGCGAGCGCCTCGATCGTAGAGGGAGTGGTTCACGGGCTGCACCCTATTGTGTCGGTCGTGGCCTGGCAGGTCGTGATCGCCGGCGGTGGCTTCGGGGGCTTCTACGCGGCGCGCGCCCTCGAGCGTCTGCTGCCCGCGCAGAGCGCGCGCGTGACGCTCGTCAACGACGCGAACTTCCTGCTCTACACGCCGCTGCTTGCCGGGAGCGGCCGGGGCGACGCTCGACCCTCGCCACGTCGTCGTGCCGCTGCGCTCTCAGCTGCGGCGCACCGACCTGGTCATCGGCCGCGTCACGAGCGCCGACCCGGCGCGTCGCACGCTCGCGGCGACGCGCATCGACGGCGAGCCGGTCGAGCTCGCCTACGACCAGCTGATCGTCGCGCTCGGCTCGGTCTCGCGCACGCTGCCGATCCCCGGCCTCGCCGAGCACGCGATCGGGCTGAAGTCGCTGTCGGACGCGACCGCGCTGCGCAACCAGGTGCTGACGTGCCTGGACATCGCCGAGTCGATCGAAGATCCCGCGCGCCGCGCGGAGTATCTCGGCTTCGTGTTCGTCGGCGCGGGCTACGCGGGCGTCGAGGGCCTGGCCGAGCTGCAGGACTTCGCCGCGCAGGCGATCGAGCTGTATCCGCGCTGTCGCGCGCAGGGCATGCGCTGGGTGCTGGTCGAGGCGCGCGAGCGGATCATGCAGGAGGTCCCCGCGACCCTGTCGGCGTTCGCCGAACGCGAGCTGCGCGCGCGTGGCATCGAGGTGCGCACCGACACCACGCTGCTGGAGGTCGAGCGAGCGCGCCGCGACGCTCTCCGACGGCGAGACGATCGCCGGCGCGCACGGTCGTCTGGACGGCCGGCGTGAAGCCGAGCCCGGCGGTCGCGGCGCTCGGCCTGCCGCTGGACGAGGCGGGGCGCGTGATCGTCGAGCGCACGATGCGCGTGCGCCGGCAGCGGGCGCGGAGGCGGTGTGGGCGATCGGCGACTGCGCCGCGGTGCCCGACTCCTCGCGCGCGGGCGCGTTCTGCCCGCCCACCGCCCAGCATGCGATCCGCCAGGGTCGCCTCGTCGCGCGCAACGTCGCCGCCACGCTCGCGGGCGGCTCTCCGCGGCCGTTCCGCTACCGCACCAAAGGGCGTCGTCGCCGAGCTCGGGCGCAACAAGGCCGTCGCGATCACGCTCGGCATCCGCTGGCGCGGGCTGCCGGCGTGGCTGATCGCGCGCACCTACCACCTGCTGCTGATGCCGGGCTTCGGCAGCGCAGGCTGCGCCTGCTGGTCGACTGGAACGTCGCGCTGCTGTTCGGCCGCGACGCGTCCTCGCCCGGGCGTCTGGGCAGCCCCACCCCGCTCGGGGACCGGCAGGAGACGGCGCCGGAAGGCCGTTCGGCGATGAGCCGGCGTATCCTGATCTGAAGATGGCGATACTCGAGCAGATCAAGACCGACCTGCACGGCGCGATGCGCGCGGGCGAAAAGGAGCAGGTCGGCGCGCTGCGGCTCGTGCTCTCCGAGCTGCAGAAGGCCGCCAAGGAGGGCGTCCGACGACGAGCTCGCGGTGCTGCGCCGCGAGCGCAAGCGCCGCCTGGAGGCCGCGCGGGCCTACCGCGAGGCGGGCCGCGACGATCTCGCCGCCGGCGAGGAGGCGGAGGGCGAGCTGATCGGCGCCTACCTGCCGGCGGAGCTCTCCGAGCAGGAGCTCGGCGACGATCGTCGAGCAGGCGGTGCGCCGACAGCGGCGCGACCTCCGCGAAGGACATGGGCGCGGCGATGAAGCAGGCGATGGCGGCCGTCGACGGTCGCGCCGACGGCAAGCGGGTCTCCGGCGCTGGTGCGGGCGGCGCTGCAGGGATGAGGACGCAGATCGAGCTCTCGAACGAAGTCGCCGCCGAGCTGGCCGGGCAGCCAGGACGCGGTGCTGCGCGCGCTCGAGGCGCACCTCGACTGCAGGGTCTTCCTGCGCGGCAACCTGCTCACGTTCGACGGCGAGGAGAGCGAGACGAGCGTGGGCGAGCGGGTCGTGCGCGAGCTCTCCGACCTGATCGCGCGCGGCCATCAGATCGGGCCGGGCACGATCGCGGCGGTGACGGGCGCGCTCGACGCCCACGAATCGCCCGCGCGGGTGCTCGAGGACGTCGTCTGGAGCCACCGCGGTCTGCGCGTGGCGCCGAAGACGGTCAACCAGAAGCGCTACGTCGACTCGATCCGCCGCAGCACGATCACGTTCGGCGTCGGGCCGGCGGGAACCGGCAAGACGTTCCTCGCCGTCGCGATGGCCGCCGCGGCGCTCTCGCGCCACGAGGTCAACCGCATCATCCTCACGCGGCCCGCGGTCGAGGCGGGCGAGCGGCTGGGGTTCCTGCCCGGCGACCTGATGGCGAAGGTCGACCCGTACCTGCGGCCGCTGTTCGACGCGCTGCACGACATGCTCGACCCGGAGAAGGTCTCCCAGCACATCGAGCGCGGCGTGATCGAGATCGCGCCGCTGGCGTTCATGCGCGGGCGCACGCTGAACGACTCGTTCGTGATCCTCGACGAGGCCCAGAACACGACGCCCGAGCAGATGAAGATGTTCCTCACGCGGCTCGGCTTCGGCTCGCGGATGGTCGTCACGGGCGACATCACCCAGGTCGACCTGCCGCGCGAGCAGCAGTCCGGGCTGATCGTCGTCGGCGACGTGCTCGACGAGGTCGAGGGCATCGAGTTCGTGCGCTTCGGCGGCGAGGACGTCGTGCGCCACAAGCTCGTGCAGCGCATCGTCGAGGCCTACGACAGTCACACCCGAGGGCCGATGCCGGCCCGTTCCCCGGACGCCGCCACGGCGGCGAGCCGGCCGTCGATCCGCAGTGCCTGAGCGTCGATGATCGACGTCGAGGTGTTCGGCGAGCAGCTTCTGCCGAGCGCGCTCTCCCCGGCCGAGGTGACGCGCGGCTGTGCGCGCGCGCAGCCGCGCGTGTGGGCGTCGAGGACGGTCACGTGGCGGTGGAGTTCGTCGAGGCGGAGCGGATCGCCGAGCTCAACGCGCGAGCATCGTGCGCGCCCCGAGCCGACCGACGTGCTGTCGTTCCCGATCGACGGGGTGGAGCCGCGCGCCGAGGGTGCCCCCCCGTGAGCTCGGCGACGTCGTGATCTGTCCCGCGCACACCGTCGACCTGCGCGAGGCGGTCGTCCACGGGATGCTGCACCTGCTCGGGATGGACCACGAGACCGACGACGGCGAGATGCTCGAGCTGCAGCGCGAACTGCTGCGCGAGACGAGCCGACGATGACCCGTTCGGGGTTCGTCGCGCTCGCGGGCCGCCCGAACGTCGGCAAGTCGACGTTCGTGAACGCGGTCGTGGGAGAGAAGGTGGCGATCGTCTCCGACCGGCCGCAGACGACGCGGCGCGCGATACGGGGAGTGCACCTGAGCGGCGAATGCCAGATCGTGCTGGTGGACCTGCCCGGCGTGCAGCGCCCGCGCGATGAGCTCACCTCGCGGATGGCGCGCCGCGTGCAGCAGGAGCTGGACGGCTCCGACGCGGCGCTGCTGATGCTCAACGGGGAGCAGGGGATCGGGCCGGGGGACCGCTTCATCGCGGCGACGCTCGCCGCGGCGAGCGCTCCGGTGACGATCGCGGTCAACAAGGTCGATCGGCTCTCGCGCGCGCCTCTGATGGAGGTGCTGCAGCAGGCCAGCCGAGCTCGGGCTGGGCGCGGAGGTGTTCCCGATCTCCGCTCGCAGGGGCACCGGGGTGGAGCAGTTGGTGGAGCATCTCGCGACGCTGATGCCGGAGGGGCCGTTCATGTTCGACGCCGACGCCTCCTCCGATCAGACGCAGGAGCTGCTGTTCGCGGAGCTGATCCGCGAGGCGGTGATCAAGCGCACCTTCCAGGAGGTGCCGCACGCCGTCGAGGTGGTGGTCGAGGAGATCGAACGCCCACGCGAGGGGCTGGTGCGCGTGCGCGCGTTGATCTGGGTCGAGAGCGAATCCCAGAAGGGGATCCTGATCGGCGCGCAAGGAAGAATGATCGAGGCGATCGGCACCGCGGCGCGGAGGGAACTGCAGCGCGTGCTGGAGTGCCAGGTTCACCTCGACCTGTCCGTGCGCGTGCGCCGAGACTGGCGCGCCGACGAGAGCCTGCTGGACCGATTGGGCATCACGTGAGAGACGTTCAGCCGCAAATCTTTCCACTGCGCCACACCGTCAAAGCCAGCGGAATTCCTACCGGTGCGATTCATTCTATCTGTGGGATGCGCTCCGCCGCCGTTTCGGGATACCTTCTGCAGAGTCGAAGAAGCTCGCGAGGAAGGGTCGACATGTCGGCGAAGTACGCGATATTGGGCCTCGTCATCGAGCGTCCGGGGTATGGGTACCAGTTGGCGCAACGCTTGGAGGAGCGTTTTGGCTCCTCCGCGTTCGCGCCGTCGGGGGTGTATTCCGCGCTGGATCAGCTCAGCAGAGACGAGTTCGTACGTGCCGCCGGAGAGATGGGCGGCGGCCGGGCGCCCCGCGCGGCGCCGCGAACGATCTACGAGGCGACCGACGAGGGGGTGGAGCACTTCGAGGCCTGGATGCTCGGCTCCTCCCCGACGCCGCCGCTGCGCGACGAGCTGCACATGAAGATCGCGCTGTGTCGCCCGAGCAACCTGCCGCGGCTGATCGAGCTCGTGTACGGGCAGGAACTCGCCTGCATGGGGCGCCTGCGCGACCTCAAACACCTCTCAGACGCGGAAGCGGGCGGCGATACGCAGGAATGGTCGCGGCTGATGAGGGTTCTCTCCAGAGACGCGGAGGTCGCGCTGTGGAAGGCGCGGATCGAGTGGCTGCAGAGCGCTCGCGAGCTGCTCGAGGGGCTCCAGCAGGAAGCGCAACGCTCACCGCGCGAGGCCGCCGTGGCGCCGGGCATGGCGCAGGTGCGCCGGTTGCGGGCGCTGTGATGGGAGCCGCTCTGCTGTCGCTGCGCGACGTGAGCAAGAGCTACTGGCGCGGTCCCTCGGAGGTGCGGGTGCTCGCGGGCGCGTCGCTGGAGGTGCACCCCGGAGAGCTCGTGGCCGTGTGGGGCAAGCGCGGCGCCGGCAAGACGACGCTGCTGCGGATAGCCGCCGGCCTGGAGCGGCCCGACGACGGAACGGTCGCGTTCGAGGGCACGGACCTCGCGACGCTCTCCGACGGCGCGCACGCGCGGCTGATGCGCGAGCGCGTGGGATGGGTGCGGCGCGGGGGACCGATGAGCGAGCTGGAGATGGTGGATTACGTGGCTCTGCCGCTGCTCGTGGAGCACGGTCAGCGCGGCGCGCACAAGCATGCGCGCGAGGCGCTGCGACGCGTGGGCATGACGCAGTGCGCCGGTCAGCGCTGGGGCAGCCTCTCCGACGGCGAGCGTGCGCTGGTGGCGATCGCGCACGGGATGGTGCGCAGCCCGCGCCTCTTGCTGATCGACGACCCGACCGCGAATCTCGGCCTGCGCGAGCGCGAGGAGACGCTCGAGCTGCTCGGCTCGATCGTCGAGGAGACGGGCATCGCGGTGCTGATCGCCGTGCCCGACATGCCCACGGCGATGCGCTCCCACCAGCTGACGGCGCTGAGCGGCGGGCGGCTGCTGCCCACGATGAGCAGCGAGGCGCCCGCGCCCGCACCGCCGCAGGACGGCGGGAACGTGATCGACTTTCCCCTCGGCGAACGGTCCGCGTAGGTGCACGCTCGCGTGCGCACTCGCCCTCTGTGCGTTGAGTCTGGGGGTCTCCGTGCTCGAGCTGCGTGAGCTCGTCAAGCACTTCCCGGCGGTCTACGGCGAGCCTGTGCGGGCCGTGGACAGCGTGTCGCTGTCGGTCGCGCGCGGCGAGCTGGTGGCGATCTACGGGCCGAGCGGCTCGGGCAAGACCACGCTGTTGATGCTGATCGCCGCGCTGCTGCGCCCCGACGCGGGCGAGGTGCTCGTCGACGGGCGCGACGTCTCGGAGCTCTCGCCGCGCGACGCGGCTCGCTATCGCCTGAGCGAGCTCGGGTTCGTGCGCCAGGCGGTCAACCTGATGCCGGGCGGGGACGCGCTGGACAACGCGGCTCTGAAGCTGATGGGCACGGACATCGGCGCGCGCGAGGCGCGCGGGCGCATCCGTCCGCTGCTGGGGCGACTCGGCCTGCAGGAGCGATCGACGCACCGGCCGGAGCAGCTGTCGATGGGCGAGCGCCAGCGGGTGATGATCGCGCGCGCGCTGTCGACCGAACCGAAGCTCGTGCTGGCGGACGAGCCGACCGGCAACCTCGACACGCAGCGCGGGGCGGAGGTGCTCGGCCTGCTGCAGGAGATCTGTCGCGAGCGCGGGGCGGCGGTCGTGCTCGTCACCCACGACCCCCAGGCGGCGTCCTACGCGGATCGCGTGCAGGCGCTGCGCGACGGAAGGCTCATGGAGTACGAGCCCAGCTGTGCGTTTGCGCCTCTCAATGCTCGCTGACGGGCGCTTCGGACAGCCGTCGTGAGGTTCTCGAGCGTCGTTCGGCTCTATCGCGTGCGGCTGCGCGCGAGGATCCCGCAGGAGCTGTTCGCGGTGCTGGGCATCTCGATCGGCCTGGCTCTGCTGTTCGCCTCGCAGGTCTCCAGCACGAGCCTCGGCGGCTCTGTGGAGCAGCTCAGCAATGGCCTCGTGGGGCACGTTCGCTTCCAGCTCGCGGCCCGTGACGCGCACGGCTTCGACGAGCGCCTGCTCGAGCAGGTGCAGCGCGTCCCGGGCGTGAGGGGCGCGGTGCCGGTGCTCGAAGCGAGCGCCAACGTGATCGGCTCGGCGGGCGAGCGCTCGGTCGAGCTGCTGGGCACCGAACCGGCCTTCGCGCGTTTGGGCGGCGAAGGGGTGCGCACGATCGGCCCGACGCACCTCGCGAAGGTGAAGGCGCTGATGATGCCCGCGTCGATCGCTCGTGCGCTGGGGCGCTCCTCGCTGCAGAACGTGGAGGTGCAGGTTGGCGGCGGCGCGGTGGCGGCGCTGCTCGTGCCCGAGCTGCCGGGCGAAGTGCCGGCGAGCATCGCCAGCGGCCCGATCGCGATCGCGCCGCTGGCCTACGCGCAGACGCTCGCGGGCATGAGGGGGAGGCTGAGCAGCATCTTCGTGCGCTCCTCCCCGTCGCACGATCGCGAGGTGCTCGCGGGCCTGGAGCGGATCTCCGCGGGGCGGCTGAACATCCGCCCGGCGGACTTCGACAGCACGCTGTTCAACCGTGCGGCGCAGCCGATCGATCAGTCCACCGGCCTGTTCTCGGCGATCAGCGCGCTGGTGGGGTTCCTGTTCGCCTTCAACGCGCTGCTGCTGAGCGCGCCGCAGCGCAGGGACCTGATCGAGGATCTGCGCCTCGACGGTTACACGCGGCGGATGATCGTGGAGGTGCTGCTGATCGACGCGCTCGTGCTCGGCGTGGTGTCGTCGCTGTTCGGCCTGCTGCTCGGCGATCTGCTCTCGCTGGCGCTGTTCGACGCCAACCCCGGCTATCTGTCGTTCGCGTTTCCGATCGGCGCGCACAGGATCATCACCTGGACGAGCGTCGCCCTGTGCGTCGTCGGCGGGATGGTGGCGGCGTTCGTGGGTGTGCTGGCTCCGCTGCGGGGAGCGATATTCGCGACCCGCGACACGTTCTATCGCGCCGCCGGCGCCCACCGCCGTTACTCGAACCACTGGCTGCTCGCGGGCGCCGCGTTTTGCATGGCGGTGACGCTGCTGATCCTGGCGCTCGCTCCGTCGGCGGCGATCACGGGCGTGTTGAGTCTGACCGCCGCGCTGTTGTTGCTGCTGCCGGTCGTGATCGACGGGGTGGCGCTCGGATTTGGGCGCCTGCAGGGTCGCATCGCGGGCGCGTCTCCCTATCTGGCGGTGATCGAGCTGCGCGCGCGGGTGAACCGGGCGCGCTCGCTGGCGGTGGCGGCCACCGGCGCGATCGCGGTGTTCGGGAGCGTGGCGATCGAGACCTCTCACCGCGATCTGCTGGAAGGACTGAACCGCGTGGCGAGCGGCCTGAACTCCACGACGGGCCTGTGGGTCTCGCCGTCGGGCGTGGCCAACTCGCTGGCCACCACGCCGTTCGAGGGCTCCGCTGCGAGCGCCAGGATCGCGAAGCTCCCGACAGTGGCGGGGGTGCGCGTCTACCGCGGGTCGTTTCTGGACATCGGCGATCGACGCGCGTGGGTGATCGCGCCGCCCGCCGACGTGGCGCAGCCGCTGCCGCCCGACCAGTTGGTGCAGGGCGACGCGGCCGTCGCGGTGTCGCGCTTTCACGCGGGTGGATGGGTGATCCTCTCGCGCGCGATCGCCTCCCAACGCGATCTGCGGGTGGGCGACGCGTTCCTGTTGCCCTCGCCGCATCCGACCGTGCTGCGGGTCGCCGCGCTGAGCACCAACTTCGGCTGGCCGCCCGGCGCGATCGTGCTCAACGCGGAGGACTACGCGCGCGCGTGGGGGAACTCCGACCCGAGCGCGCTCGAGGTGGATCTGCGCCCGGGGGTCTCACCTGTGCTCGCCGCGAGCGAAGTGCGGGGGGCGCTGGGGCGGGGCTCGCCGCTGCGGGTGCAGACGGCGTCCGCGCGCGAAGCGGAGTTCCGCGCCACCGCTCGGGAGGGGCTGTCGCGTCTGACGCAGATCTCGGTCCTGGTGCTGATCGCCGCGGTGCTGGCGATGGCCGCGATGATGGGCGCGATGATCCTGCAGCGCCGTCCGCGCTTGGCGGACATGAAGGTGGACGGCTTCGATCGCGGCGTGCTGTGGCGGTCGCTGGTGTGGGAGAGCGGGCTGCTGTTGGGCAGCGGATGTTCGCTGGGGGCGGCCTTCGGGCTGCTGGGGCAGACGCTGCTGAGCCGAGCGCTGGTGACCGTGACGGGCTTCCCGGTGGCCTTCTCTCCGGGGCTGCTCGTGGCCGTGGGGAGCTTCGCGCTCGTGAGCTCGACGGCGATTGTGATAATTGCAATACCGGGAGGGCTCGCGACGCGGGTGCGTCCCGCGCTGAGTCTCAGAGACTGACCGAACCGGTCTCTAACCTCCAGGATTATTCTGATCCTTGGATCTTCAGAAGGGGCGGGCTTCGGCACCCGTCAGCTGTTGGCGTCCGGCCGCGTGTGCGCTCGCGAGCTGGCGTGGATCCGGCCGGGAGTGGCCCGCGAGGTCGAGCACTGGCGGCGCTGCGCGGCCGCGATCCCGGACCCGGAGATACGCGAGGAGGCCCTGGAAGCGCTGAACACGAAGCGCTTCAACGCCGAGGGCGCCGCGCTGTTCGCGGTGCTCCCGCCGCGCCGGGACGCGAGCCTGCTGCGCCTGCTGGTGGCGTTTCAGATCCTGCTGGACTTCCTCGACAGCCTCAGCGAGCGCCCGGCGAGCGACGACGCTCAGGCCGACGGGCTGCAGCTTCACCTGGCGCTGCGCGACGCGCTCGACCCCGGGGGCCCGATCGCCGACTACTACCGCCACCGTCCGCTGGAAGACGGCGGGTACGTGCGCGCGCTCGTGCAGGCGTGTCGCGACGCGTGCGTGTATCTGCCTTCGTATGCGAGCACCCGCTCGCTGGCGCTGCGGGGCGCGAGGCGCTGTGGCGTGCAGGGTCTCAACCACGACACGGACGTGGTGCGGCGCGACCGCACGCTGGAGGCGTGGGCGCAGAGCACGTTCCAGAATGGATGGGGGCTGAGCTGGTGGGAGCTGACCGCGGCGGCGAGCAGCACGCTCGGCATCCACGCTCTGCTCGCGCTCGCGGCGGACCCGGCGTGCGAGGAGCGCGACGCGATCGAGCTCGATGCCGCCTACATGCCGTGGATCTGCGCCGCCAGCACGATGCTCGACAGCTACGTGGACGAGGCCGCCGACGTGGCCGAGGGCGCGCACAGCTACATCCGCCACTACCCCAGCGGGAAGGTTGCGGTCGAGCGCACGGATGAGCTGGTGCGCCAGTCGCTCGTGCACGCGCGGCGACTGCGAAACGGCACACGCCACACGCTGATCGTGGCGGGAATGGTGGCGATGTATCTATCTGCGGAGGAGGCGCGCGCGTCTGGAAAACTGAGCACCACGCGCGCGCTGATTCGCGCGGGAGGGTCGCTGACGCGAATGCTGGTGCCGATTCTGCGCGTGTGGCGCAGCGCGTACGGGTTGCGACGCGCGTAGGGACCACCCTCGCAAAAGCCTGATTACTCAAATTAGTCAGAACTGAACATTCAGGCCCGCCTTTGTGCGCGGACGCTGGATCGCGATGATGCTCAAACGCGATGACGGATGAGATTGGAATCGGAGTCCTGCCTACAGGGACAGAGAAGCGTCGCCCCAAAAGGCGCGCCAAGTCGGGCAGCTCCGGTTCGTCCAGCGCCGCGTCGTCTCGCCAGCGGCAACGGGTCGGGCGTCCCTCGCGGCGTTCGACCCGTTCGACCGACAACGCCGACGACGATGCCGTGCTGATCGAGCTCTCCAAAGCGCAGGTCGACCAGGTGGTCCGCGCAGCGGGACAGGGCGGCACGATGTCGGTGCTGCTGTCGGCGCTGAAAGACCCCAAGTGGACGCTGTCGATCGACTCCGAGGACTGGTCCTACCCCGCGCAGATGGACGACCGGCGCCTGTCGCGCTCGCTGCTTTCGGGCCTGCTCGTGCTGTCGTGCTTCCCGCCCGACGGCGGCTATCTGGGCATCGCGGAACTCGCGCGCATGCTCGACATGAACACGAGCACCACGCACCGCTACGTCACGACGCTGTTGGCGGTGGGGCTGCTCGATCGCGATCCGGCCACGCGCCGGTATCGAATCGCGCCCCACTGAGGGAGGGCTCAGAGGGTGCGCGCGTTCTTCACAGCTTGCGTGCGAGCGTCGTTGCGATCTCATCCACGCCCGCCAGGTCCAGCTCGGTGCTCCAGGAGAATGGAACTCCCACCACCTGAAAGGCGCGGCGGCGCAGGCGCGCGAGCTGATTTTGCTGAAAGCGCGCACGCTCGTGAACCGACGTGGCGGCGTGAGCTGCCGCCCGTGCAACTGCCGCATTGCGAACGTCGCCGCCGAGCGCTCTGATCCGCTCCAGCTCCGCGGCGGTGAAGCGCTTCGGCAGCAGGCCGTTGACGATCACCGCGCGCAGATCGCGACCGAGCTGACCCTGCAGGCCCTCCTGTAGCTCGAGCGCCTCCGTGACGGCCATCTCGCTCGCCAGCGCGACCGCCAGATACGCGCTGCGCTGGGGGTCTGCGAGCAGTTCGCGCACCTGCCGCGCGTCGCCCGCGATCGGTCCCACCCGGGCGATCGCGCCGAATGTCTGCGGCGAGCCGAGCAGGCCGAGCGCGTGGCCGGTGGCGGGAGCGTCGAGCACCACGAGGTCATAGCTGCCGCCGCTGCGGCGTCGTCGGCCGTCCTCGCGGGTCAGCTTCCAGACCTTGATCATGCTCACCAGCTCCTTCGCGCCGGGAGCGGCGGCGGCGAAGTATTGGAACGTGCCGCTGGAGGCGAGCAGGCGCCCGGAGACGCGCCCGCCGAGCGCCTGCAGCCACTCCAGGAGCGCGCGGTCGGGGTCGATCGACACCGTGGAGATGCGCTCGCGCAACTGCAGCTCGGCCCCCGGCGCGGGCGGTTTCACCCCGAACAGCGTCGGCAGGCGGCTCTCCTCGCCCACCTCCACGACGATCGTGCGTCGCCCGGCGTCGGCCGCCGCGAGCCCGATGGCGGTGGCGATGGTGGTCTTGCCCACGCCACCCTTGCCGGTGACGACGATCAGCTTGCGATCGAACAGCGATTCCATCTGAGGCAGTGTGTCTCAAAACCGCTCGCAACCGGCTGGACCTACAATCGAGCGATGAGCACGACCGGCGCGCAGAACATCGACGAGCAGGTCTCCTACGACCGCGACGGCCTGGTGCCGTGCGTGGTGCAGGACTGGGCCAGCGGCGAGGTGCTGATGCTGGCGTACATGAACGCGCAGGCGCTGGAGCGCACGCGCGAGACGGGCGAGCTTCACCTGTGGAGCCGATCGCGAGGCGAGCCGTGGCACAAGGGCGCGACGAGCGGCAACGTGCAGAGCGTGCGCGCTCTGCGCTTGGACTGCGACGGCGACACGGTGCTCGCGCTGGTGGAGCCGGCGGGCCCGGCGTGTCACACGGGCGAGCGCACGTGCTTTCACCGTGGCGAGCTGGAGCTGACGGCGCCGCACGAGACGCTGCCGGCGCTCGAGCGCACGCTCGCGCAGCGCGCCCTGGAGCGTCCGACCGGCTCGTACACGGTGGAGTTGCTCGAGAACCCAACGCACATCGGCGAGAAGGTGATGGAGGAGGCCGAGGAGGTGGCGCGCGCGGCGCGCGAGGAGAGCGACGAGCGCGTGGACGAAGAGGCGGCGGACGTGCTGTACCACCTGCTGGTGCTCTTGCGCAGCCGCGGACGCTCGCTGACGGATGCCGAGCGGGTGCTCGATGGCCGTCGCTCCTAGCGCGCCGACGACGGCGCTGAACGTGACGCCCAGCCTCGAGCAGGCCCGCGCGCTCGCCGGCTCGTACAACCTGATCCCGCTGCGCCACAGCTTCATCGACGACTGCGAGACCCCGGTGTCGGCGTTCCTGAAGTTGCGCGCGCTCGCGCCCGATGAGCCGGCGTTCCTGCTGGAGTCCGCGGACCAGGGCCAGCGCGTGGGGCGCTGGTCGTTCATCGGCTTTCGCCCGCGCGCGGTCGTGAGGTGGTCGCTGGGCGACGACGGCGACCCGTACGCGCTCGCGGCGGAGCACGTGGCGCGCTGCGAGCAGGCGCCGATCGAGGAGGAGGACGCTCGCGCTCCGTTCGCGGGCGGCGCGGTGGGCTTCTTCGGCTATGACCTGGTGCGCGCGGTGGAGCCGCTGGGCGAGGCGCCGAGCGGCCCGGACGGGGACCCGCTGGGGCTGCCGGACCTCGCGCTGATGCTGTCGGACGCGCTGGTGATCTTCGACCACCTGAAGCACACGGTCACGATCCTCGCGAACGCCGACCTGGACGCGCAGCCCGACGTGGAGCTGGCCTACGCGGCAGCGCTGGCGACTGTCGCGCAGGTGCGCGAGGTGCTCGCGGGTCCGGTGCCGCGTGCCGTGTCGCGTGCCGCGGGAGTCGAGCGTGAGATGCCGGTGTTCGAGTCGAACGTGACGCGCGAGCGCTTCGAAGCGATGGTGTCGCGCGCGATCGACTACATCTTCGCGGGCGACGCGTTTCAGATCGTGCCGTCGCAACGGTGGTCCGCGCCCGTGCCGGTGGAGGCTTTTTCTATTTATCGTGGGTTGCGCGCGGTGAACCCGAGCCCGTACATGTATTTCCTGGATTTCTGCGATTTCCAGGTTGCGGGCGCAAGCCCCGAGCCGCTGCTGACGGTGAAGGGGCGCCACGTTTCGACGAAGCCGATCGCCGGCACGCGCCCGCGCGGAGCGAACCCCGAGGAGGATCGGCGGATCGCGGCGGAGCTGTTAGCGGATGAGAAGGAGCGCGCGGAGCACGTGATGCTGGTGGACCTCGGCCGCAACGACCTGGGGCGCGTGTGCGAGTACGGCAGCGTGGAGGTGGACGAGCTGATGGAGATCGAGCTGTACAGCCACGTGATGCACATCGTGTCCTCCGTGTCGGGCACGCTGCGCGAGGAGGTGGGGCCGATGGACGCGTTGCGCTCGGTGCTGCCCGCGGGCACGCTGTCGGGCGCGCCGAAGGTGCGCGCGATGCAGATCATCGACGAGCTGGAGCCGATCAAGCGCGGCGGCTACGGCGGCGCGGTCGGCTACCTCAGCTACGCGGGCGACCTCGACACGGCGATCCACATCCGCACGGTCGTGGTCAAGGACGGCGTTGCGCACGTGCAGGCGGGCGGCGGCACGGTCGCGGACGCGAAGCCCGAGTACGAGTACGCCGAGTCGGTCGCCAAGTCCCAAGCGGTGCTGAAGGCGGTCGCGCTGGCGTGTGGACAGGCGGATTGGGCCTGACGGCGCTGGCCAGCGCCCGGCGCGAGTACTGACAAGATCTTACAGAACCTTACAGAAATCTGTAAGAACCGGTAAGTTTCGGTAAGCTCCTGGAGTGTCGAGGAATCCGTACAGCCCTGGTGTCGGCACGCGTCCCCCGTTCCTCGCTGGACGCGACGACCAGATCCGTTTGTTCGAGCGGATACTGGCTGACTACCCGGAGAAGCGGCGCAACCTGCGGATCACAGGGCTGCGAGGCGTCGGTAAGACGGTCCTCCTAAAGGAATACGAGCGGATTGCCAAGCGCAACGACTGGGTTGTGGTGCGCCGCGATCTCGGCCCGCGGCTGCGGGAGGAGTCAGACTTCGCGGCGGCGATTTCGGAGTACTTGCGGGAGGGCGTGGATGCCCTGAGCCTCAAGGCGAGGATCAAGCGGGGTGTCTCCTCGGCTCTGGCCGCTGTCAGCCAAGTCCAAGTACAGATCGGCGAAGACGTGGCCTTGTCGGTCGGGCCGGGCGCCGTGCACCCAACGAGGTCGGTGCTGGAGGACCGTTTGAGGCGCGCCGTGATCGAGCTCGGGGTGCTCGCGCGCGACCAGGGCCGGGGGGTGGCATTTCTGTTTGATGAGGCGCACAGCGTTTACGACAGACCGAAGCAGCACCAGTACCCCCTAGGGGCGCTCCTCTCCGCGCTGGCAGCGGCGCAGGACGACGACGAAGAACCGTTGCCGGTGATGCTCGTGCTGTGCGGCTTGCAGCCTCTGACCGCGAATATCCACGCAGCTCGCAGCAACGCTGAGCGAATGTTCCGAGCGGGGGAGATCGGGAATCTGCCTCTTGTCCCAGAGGTGCCCGACGCACTGAGCGCAGCAGCACAAGCCCTAGTTCACCCCGCTGACACCGTCGCCTACGCCGATGGCGTTGCCGAGCGCATCGCTGGCGACGTGGGTGGCTACCCATACTTCCTCCAATGGTTTGGAGAGGCCCTGTGGGAGGCGGCCGAACTGGATGGGTCCAACGTCATCACCCATGAGTCCTACGAGCGGGAGCGGCCCGCGATCCAGGTGAGCCTCGATGGCGAGTTCTTCGAGCCTCGCTACCGGGACGCGCGCAAGGGCGACCAGGGCACACTCCGGGTCGCGGCCTCCCTTGGCGGCGAGTCGTTCATGAAGTCCGACTTGGACAAGGCCACAACGAAGTCGACCGGCGCGCTCTCGGTGAGCCTGAGCCGTCTCATCGCCGACAACCTCGTGTATCGCGACGAACAAGGTGTGTACGCCTACACCGCTCCACTGTTCGGCGACTTCGTGAGGCGTCGTCACCCGCTCCTCCCCGACGACAAGGTAAAAAGAGACTGAACATGACCGTCCTCGTCCTCGACAACTACGACTCGTTCACCTACAACCTCGTGCAGTACCTCGGCGAGCTGGGCGCGGAGATCGAGACGGTGCGCAACGACCGCGCGAGCGTGGATGAGCTGCTCGAGCGCGGCTACGAGCGCTGCGTGATCTCGCCCGGCCCGTGCACGCCCGACGAGGCGGGCATCACGCTGGAGCTCGTCAAACGCTTCCCCGAGGCGGGCATCCCCACGCTGGGCGTGTGCCTTGGCCACCAGGCGCTCGCGCAGGCGTTCGGCGGCGCGGTGAAGCTGAACCCGCCCGTGCACGGCAAGGCCGCCACGATCGAGCACGACGGGCGCACGATCTTCGCGGGGCTGCGCTCGCCGCTCACAGTGGGGCGCTACCACTCGCTGGTCGTAGACGAGGCGCTGCCCGACTGCCTCGAAGCCTCCGCGCGCGGTGACGGCGTGCTGATGGGCGTGCGCCACCGCGAGCTGCCCGCGGAGGGCGTGCAGTTCCACCCCGAGTCCGTGCTCACCGAACAGGGTCACGAGCTGTTGGCGAACTTCCTCGCGCTCGGCTTGCCCATCGCGCCCAGCGAGCAGCCGCTGTCCGCGACTCCCTGACAACGATGCCCAACGCCACCCTCACCAAGGCGATTGACGCGCTCGCCTCCCAGCAGGACCTGAGCGCGCAGGAGACCGCAGCGGTGCTCGAGGAGATCATGCACGGCGAGGTCTCAGAAACGCAGATCGCGGGCTTTCTGATCGCGCTGCGCACGAAGGGCGAGACGGTGCACGAGCTGGCCGGCCTCGCCGCCACGATGCGCGCGCTCGCCGCGGACGTCCCGGTCGAGCGCGAGGACCTGCTCGACACCGCGGGCACAGGCGGTGGCAGGAGCTCGTTCAACGTGTCCACCACCGCGGCGCTGATCGCGGCGGGCGCCGGCTGCGCCGTCGCCAAGCACGGCAACCGCTCCGCCACGAGCAGGTCCGGTTCGGCCGACGTGCTGGAGGCGCTCGGCGCGCGCATCGACCTCGCGCCGGCGCAGGTGGGCGAATGCATCGAAGAGGCGGGCTTCGGGTTCATGTTCGCGCCCACGCACCACCAGGCGACGCGCTTCGTCATCCCCGTGCGGCGCGAGCTGGCGGTGCGCACGATCTTCAACCTGCTCGGCCCGCTGACCAATCCGGCGGGCGCGCGCCGCCAGCTGATCGGCGTCTCCGACGAGCGTTTCCTCGAGCCGATGGCAGGCGCGCTCGCGCTGCTGGGCGTCGATCGCGCGCTCGTGGTGGCGGGGGAGGACGGGCTCGACGAGATCTCCGCGACCGCGCCCACGCACGTCGTCGAGGTCAACGGCGAGCAGATCGAGCGCTACGTGTTGCAACCGAGCGAGGTGGGGATCGACGGCGGCGACGCCGGCGTCGGCGGGCAGGCCTCGGGCGGCGGCACGCCGGAGCAGAACGCTCGCATCACGCGCTCGATCCTGCGCGCGGATCTCGGCGCGGACGCAGACACGGACGCAGGCGCGCGATCGGCCGCCGGCCAGCCGGCGCGCTCGCGTCAAGACGAGGAGCTCGCGGTCATCAACGCGGGCGCAGCGATCTACGTCGCCGCGGGCGCGGACACGATCGCCGAGGGCGTGCAGGCCGCGCGCGACGCGCTCGCCGACGGTCGCGCGGCGGCTGCGCTCGAGAGCTACGTCGCGGCCACCCGCCGCCACGCGCCGCAGGACCCGCAGCGATGAGCGCGCCCGCCGCCACCGTGCTCGACCGCATCCTCTCCGAAACCCGTGAGGAGCTCGAGCGCCGCAAGCGCGCGCGCCCGCTGCCGTTCCCCGGCGAGGGGGAGCCGCCGAGCCGCGGCGCGGGGGCGCCGCGCCGGTTCCGTGACGCTCTCGCCGCACCCGGGATCGGCGTGATCGCGGAGTTCAAGCGACGCTCGCCGTCGGCCGGGGAGCTGCGCGCGAGCCCCGACCTGACACAGATCGTGACCGCCTACGAGCGCGGCGGCGCTGTGGCAGCGTCGATCCTCACCGAGGGCCCCAACTTCGCAGGCTCGCTCGAGGACCTGCTGGCGGCGCGCGGCGCGTGCGCGCTGCCGCTGCTGCGCAAGGACTTCATCGTCGACCCCTACCAGCTGCACGAGGCGCTCGCCGCGGGCGCGGACGCGGTGCTGCTGATCGTGGCGGCGCTCGACGACGCGACGCTCGCCTCGCTGCACGAGACCGCGAGGGGGCTGGGCCTCGACGTGCTCGTCGAGGTCCACGACCGCGAGGAGCTGCAGGCGCGCGGTCGCGCTCGGGGTGGAGATCGTCGGCGTCAACAACCGCGACCTGCGCGACTTCAGCGTCGACGTGGAGCGCACCGCGCGTCTGATGGACGAGATCCCGTCCGAGACGCTCGTGGTCTCGGAGTCCGGCATCTCACGACCAGAGCAGCTGCGGAGCCTGCAGGAGCGCGGCGTGCAGGCCGTGCTGGTGGGCGAGACGCTGATGCGCGCGCCCGATCCGGCCGTCGCGTTGCGCGAGCTGACATCATTTAGGGACAGCAGCGCAGACATTTAGATCCCCTTCACACGGGCCGATCATCCTCCTCTCATATGAAACGCATGTTCGCCATCCCGTTCCTCGCCGCCCTGATCGGCGGCGCTGTCGTCGTCGCCGTCGTCGCCGCCTTCGGCGGCCTCGACGAGCAACGAGCACGACCGTCACGACCGTCTCGGCGGCCGCGCCCGCGGCCCCGACGAACGCCTCGCAGCTGACCAACGGCCTCACGCCGCACGAAATCTACGTGCGCGACGCGCCCGGCGTCGCGTTCGTCACCTCGACGATCGTGCAGAAAACCGAATCGCCGTTCAACCTCTTCGGCGGCGAAACCCAGCGCCAGGGCCCGGCGACCGGCTCGGGCATCGTGATCGACAGCAACGGCACGATCCTGACGAACTACCACGTCGTCGAGAACGCGATCAAGGTCACCGTCAGCTTCGAAAAAGGCAAGACCGTCGAAGCGCAGGTGGTCGGCAAGGACCCCTCGAACGACCTCGCCGTGCTGCGCATCCACCCCGACGGCGCTGACGCTGCACCCGCTCACGCTCGGCGACTCGAGCGCCGCTCAGGTCGGCGACCCGGTGTACGCGATCGGCAACCCGTTCGACCTCGAACGCACGCTGACGACCGGCGTGATCTCCGCGCTGCAGCGCCAGATCACGGCGCCCAACGGCTTCGCGATCAACAACGTCCTGCAGACCGACGCGCCGATCAACCCGGGCAACTCGGGCGGCCCGCTGCTCGACTCGGCCGGCCGGGTGATCGGCATCAACTCCCAGATCGAGACCGGCGGCAGCGGCGGCGGCAGCGTCGGCATCGGCTTCGCGGTCCCGATCAACACCGCCAAGTCCGAGATCGCCCAGCTCGAGAAGGGCGGCACCGTCCGCGGCGCCTACCTCGGCCTGACCTCGCTGACGATCGACGGCTCGCTGTCGGCGCTGAACCTGCCGGTCAAGAGCGGCGCGCTCGTGCAGAGCGTGCAGAAGGGCACGCGCGGCCGACAAGGCCGGCATCCAAGGCGGCACGGTCAACACCACCACCGAAAACGGCCAGGTGGCCGTCGGCGGCGACATCATCGTCTCGGTCGACGGCAAGCCGGTCACGAGCTCCGAAGACCTCGCGAACGCCGTCGGCGCGAAGAAACCGGGCGACACGGTCATCGATCGGGCATCGAGCGCGCGAACGGCAACGGCGGCTACGAACAGAAGACCGTCAGCGTCGACGCTCGGCAGCCGGCCCAACTCGGTGCCCGAGCGCCCAGCACGCCCGAAGGCTGGAGCGCCCGATCGGCGCCCGCTACCGTTGGGGCATGCCCGCGCGCGATCGAGCGCCCGCCGAGCCGCTCGGGCTGCATGGCCGGGTCCGCCAGCCTCGCCGAGGGTGAAGATCTGCGGCATCACGAACCTCGCCGACGCCGAGCTCGCGGTCGAGCTCGGCGCCTGGGCGCTGGGCATGATCTTCTACGACGCGAGCCCGCGGCGCTGCTCGCTCGCAGAGGCGCAGGAGATCGTCGCGGCGCTGCGCCGCCGCGTCGAGCTGTGCGGCGTCTTCGTCAACGCGCCGCTCGAGGAGGTCGTGCGCGATCAGCGAGGAGCTCGGCCTGACGATGCTGCAGCTGCACGGCGACGAGGGCCCCTCGTTCTGCGCCGAGGCTGCGCGGCGCACGGGCGCGCGGATCATCAAGGCGGCGCAGGTCTCGGGCGCCGGGGACGTGCGCGACCTCGAGCGCTTCCACGTCGACTTCCACCTGCTCGACGCGCGCTCCGCCGCCGACTCGCGCCGGGGCATGCGCGGCGGCACGGGCGAGACCTTCGACTGGGAGCTCGTCGCGGCGCGCCGCTCGAAGGTGCCGCTGATCCTCAGCGGCGGCCTCGACGCCGAGAACGTGGCCGAGGCGATCGCCGCGACACGCCCCTACGCGGTCGACAGCGCCAGCGGCACCGAGTCCGCGCCGGGGCACAAGGACCCGCGACGGCTGCGCGCCTTGTTCGACGCGGTCCGGAGCCGCGCGAGCCCACCGAGCACGTCGGCGCCCGCGATCGGCCAGCCGGCGTGAGCGCGGCGGCGGGCGAGCACCGGTCGAGCATCGCTTCGGCCCCTACGGCGGGCAGTTCGTGCCCGAGACGCTGATGCCGGCGCTGGCCGAGCTCGAGCAGGCGTGGATCGCGGCGCGCGAGGACCCGGCTACCGCGCCGAGCTGGACGAGCTGCTGCGCGACTTCGGCGGGCGCCCGACGCCGCTCTACCGCGCGCGGCGCCTGTCCGAGCGCGCGGGCCGGCTCGGTCTACCTCAAGCGCGAGGACCTCAACCACACCGGCTCGCACAAGCTCAACAACGCGCTCGGGCCAGGTGCTGCTGGCCAAGCGGATGGGCAAGCGGCGGATCATCGCCGAGACGGGCGCGGGCCAGCACGGCGTCGCGACGGCGACCGTCTGCGCGCTGCTGGGCCTGGAGTGCGTCGTCTACATGGGCGTCGAGGACACGCGCCGCCAGCGCCCGAACGTGCAGCGCATGGAACTGCTCGGCGCGACCGTCCAGCCGGTCGACGCGGGCGCGAGGACGCTGAAGGAGGCGACCTCGGCGGCGATCCGCGACTGGGTGACGAACGTGGAGAGCACCCACTACGTGATCGGCTCGGTCGTCGGCCCGGCGCCCTATCCGGCGCTCGTGCGCGACCTGCAGCGCGTGATCGGCGACGAGGCGCGCGCGCAGATCCTCGAGCGCGAGGGTCGGCTGCCGGCGCGGGTGATCGCGTGCGTCGGCGGCGGCTCGAACGCGATCGGCATCTTCGCCGCGTTCATCCCCGACGCGGACGTCGAGCTGATCGGCGTCGAGGCCGGCGGCGAGGGCATCGACACGCCACGCCACGGCGCGCCGCTGACGGTCGGCGGGCGCGCCGGGCATCCTGCACGGCTCGCGCTCGGCGGTGATGCAGGACGAGGAGGGCCAGATCGTGCAGGCGCACTCGATCTCGGCCGGCCTGGACTACCCGGGCGCGGGCCCCCAGCACGCGCACCTGCGCGACAGCGGCCGCGCGCGCTACGTGGCGGTCACCGACGCGCAGGCGCTGGCGGCGTTCCGCGAGGTCGCGCGCCTGGAGGGCATCATCCCGGCGCTCGAGACCGCGCACGCGCTCGCCTGGGTGCTCGCGCAGAGCGACGGCGAGCTCGACCTGGTCTGCCTGTCGGGCCGCGGCGACAAGGATCTCGCCGAGGTGCTCGCCGAGGACGCGCCCTGTGAGCGCCGCCGAGCACCACCGGCGTCGAGCGCCTCGCGGAGGCGTTCGCCGACCACGGGCAAGCGCGCGGCGCTGATGCCCTACGTGATGGGCGGGCTTCCCGACGCTCGAGGAGTCGGTGCGGATCGGCGAGGCGTGCGTGCAGGCGGGCGCCGACGTGATCGAGCTCGGCGTGCCCTACTCGGACCCGCTCGCCGACGGTCCGGTGATCCACGCGGCGGGCACGCAGGCGCTGGCGGCGGGCGCGAACGTGGCGGGCGTGCTGGAGGTCGCGCGCGCGCTGTCGCCGAGCGTCCCGGTGGTGCTCATGTGCTACGCGAACATGGTCTTCGCGCCCGGCGTCGAGGCGTTCGTCGAGCGCCTCGCGCGGACCGGCGCGTGCGGGCTGATCGTGCCCGACCTGCCGCTGGGCGAGGCGCCGGAGGTGCTGCGAGGCGTGCGACGCGCTGGGGCTCGCGCTCGTGCCGCTGGTCGCGCCGACGACGACGCCGGAGCGCCTGGCGCAGATCGGCGCGCGGGCGCGCGGCTTCCTCTACACGGTCTCGGTCGTGGGCACGACCGGCGAGCGCAGCGCGCTGAGCGACGCGCTTCGCGGAGGTCGTGGCGCGCGCGAAGGCGAGCACCGAGGTGCCGGTCGCGCTCGGCTTCGGGATCAGCACGCCCGAGCAGGCGCGCGCAGGCGGCCGACGCGGGCGCCGACGGGGTGATCGTGGGCACGCGGCTGGTGCGCGCGGCCGGCGAGTCGGAGGATCCGGCGGGCGCGGTGGGCGCGCTCGTGGGCGAACTGGCGGCGGCGCTGGCGGCGACCGACCGGGGATCGGCCAGCTAAGATTCCGCGCGCATGGGACTGATACTCACCGTCACCGCCGGCCTGATCGTGTGGATCGTGCTGTGGGCGCTCGGAGCCAAGGGCTTCGACGCGTTCCTGCTCGCCACCGTGATCATCCTCGTCGGAGCGTCGCTGAAGATCCTCTCCGGCTACCTCCCCGGCCGTCGCAGCTAGTAGCGCGGTGCTCGCGCGCTGGCTGGGCCTAGCCGCCGTCCTCGCCGCGGGCACGGCGCTTGGCCGGTTGCGCGGGCGGGGCGCCGAGCTCGGACGTGGCGGAAGCGACCGGCGGCCAGCTGGCGGTCTACTCCAGCCTGCCGCTGCAGGGTCCGCTGGCGCCGATCTCGCGCCAGATCGTCAACGGCGAGAAGCTGGCGCTGGCCGAGGCCGGCGGGCGCGTCGGGACGCTTCAAGATCGGCTACGTCTCGCTCGACGACGCGAACCCGCAGAGCGGGCAGTGGAGCCCGGGCGTGACCTCCGTCGAACGCCAAGACGGCCGCGCAGGACACGAGCACGATCGCCTACCTCGGCGACTTCGACTCGGCCGCGACGGCGATCTCGCTGCCGCTGATCAACGCGGCCGGCATCCTGCAGGTGAGCCCGGCCAGCCCCTATGTCGGGCTGACCCGCTCGCTCGACGCGGGCCAGGACGAGCCCGACCGCTTCTATCCGAGCGGCAAGCGCACCTTCGGGCGCCTGCAGCCCGGCGACCCGGTGCAGGCGGCGGCGCAGGTGCAGCTGATGCGGCGCGCTGGGCGTGCGCAGGCGTGTACGTGCTCGACGACCAGGACCCGTTCCAGATGCCGCTCGCGCGACCTCGTCGCCTGCGACGCGACCGCGGCGGGGATCGAGCTGGCGGGCCACGACAGCATCGCGACGAGCGCCGGCGCGGCGTACGCGGGCGAGATCGAAAAGATCCTGCGAAAAGCGGCGCACAGGCGCGTGTTCTTCGCCGGCGGCGCAGGGCCGGGCACGGTCGCGCTGTGGCGCGCGCTGCACCGCGCCGACCCGCACCTGCTGCTGCTCGGCTCGAGCGCGATGGCGAGGGAAGCGTTCGCCTCGCAGCTCGCCGCGGGCGCGGGCGCGGGCGCGGAGCGGACCTACCTGACGACGCCGGTGCTGCCGCTGGCGGCTCTACCCGCCGTCGTCGCGGCGCGTGCTCGCCGACTACGCGCCGGCGCTTCGGCGGCGAAGCGGGCCCGTACGTGCTGTACGGGTACGAGGCGATGAGCGCTCGTGCTCGACGCGATCCGCGCGGCGGGCGTCCACGGCAACGATCGCGCGGCGGTGATCCGCGGCCTGTTCTCAGCGCGCGAACGCGACTCGGTGCTCGGGCGCTACTCGATCGAGCCGAACGGCGAAACGACGCTCTCGCGCTACGGCGTGGAGCGCGTGCGCCAGGCAGGCCGGTGTTCGACCGCGCGATCGAGCGCGCCGGTCGGCTGAGCTCAGGCCGCGCAGCCGGCGCCCTGCAGCCCGACGACGAGCCGGAAGCGTTCGACTTCCCCGCCGAGGGTCGTGCCCGCCGCCGGAGAGCGTGGTGAGCGCGCGCAGGTAGGGCACGACCTTGGAGAGCGAGGGGTCTTCGGTGAGTCCGACGCCTTCGAGCAGGCTCAGCAGCGTGGGGAAGTCGGTGAGGATGGCTCGGCTGCGTGCCTTCGCCGAGCGCCGCGGCTGCGGCGCCGCGCGCGGATGAGGAGCGCGAGCGTGCTCGAGCGGGTTGAGCGCGGCGGCGACTGACGCTTCGCCGAGGCCGAGCACGAACTTGGTGTTGCCGGCTGAGTCGCTGTCCGTTGGCGATGTCGAGCACGACGGGCAGGCCGGTGAGCCGCGCGGCGACGGCGGCGTCGGTGCCGGCGATCGGTGGTCGGTTCGACCTTGGCGCCGGCTTTGCGCAGCTGAGTGGCGAGCTGCGGCGACGGCGGCGCGCGAGCGCGCGGGGTCGTCGATTCGATCACGACGGCGGCCTTCAGTTCGAGCAGGCTGGAGCCCGCGACGAAGATGCCGCCCGAGCCCATCCAGCTGGCGAAGTCGCGCTTCGCCTGGGCGGTGTGCGCGCCCATGGCGTTCAGCGGCGTGAGCATGCCGCTCGAGCAGCGATGGGATGCTGAGCGTGCTGCCGGCGGGCGCTTCCACGCCGGTGGTCCCGCCGCCGGGGGCGGTGCCGAGCGAGCCGAGCAGGCGCAGTCCCCTGATGTCGGCGGGGAGGGTGCGGCCGACGTCGCCGAGGCCGATGGCGAGCCACGATTCGCCGGGAAGTTCGGCGAGCGCTTCGCGCGGCGTGCGGGTCGGAGGAGAGCAGCCCGTCGGCGCTGGTGGCGGAGCCGGCGAGCGTGTCGGCGTCGAGCGCGAGCGAGCCCGCGGAGGCGATCAGCGAGACGTTCGACCTCGCGTTCTGCTGAGAGCAGCCCGAGCACGCCGGAGATGCCTCCTGGGCGCGCGCGCTGGGCTTGGACGCTGCGTCGGCGGGGGCCGGGGTTGGAGTAGACGTGCGCGAGCGCTGCGGTGGGGGCGGCGGCGAGCAGCTTCGAGTAGCCGGCGGCGTGGAGCGAGCGCGGGGCCGCCGAGCGTCGTGTCGATGACGGCGTGCAGGCCGGCCTCGCTGCCGATGACGGCGAAGCGCTCGACGATCCCGAACGCGATCGCCGGCGCCGTTGACCCTGTAGGAGACGCCGCGGTAGCTGGTCGCGTGCGCGCCCGCGTGGCCGGCCTGGCTGTCGAGGAAGGAGCGGGCCTTGGCGTCGTCGCGGGTGTCGAGCACGATCGCGCCGTCGGCTGCGCCGGTGCCGAACGGGAAGGAGCCGGCGGGCGAGGATTCGCCGAGCAGCCCGCGTTCGAGCGATCGCGGTGAGCGAGCCCGGCGGCGTTCAGCGAGGTGAGGAACACGCCGGCGTGCGGGCCGAGCCACGGCGCGACGTCGCGCTTGTAGTCGAGCGTGGGCGAGCCCGGGGTCTGCAGGGCGGCGAGCAGCCGCAGGTAGGGGTCGGCCTGGTTGGTGAGCGCGACGCCCGCGGCGAGCGCTTCGGTGGCGCGCTTGCCCTGCGGGCGGACGTTCGCGCCGGCGTACAGAGCGGCGGAGGCGGGGACCGCGCTGGCGGGGTCGGCGGAGGTGGCGATCTTGGCGCTCGAGCCGCAGCCGGCGAGCGCCATGGCGATGAGCGCGAGCGGAGCGACGGCGGCGAGCGCCCGCGCGAGCAGGGGGAGGGCGGCGGGACGCGGGTGTGATGGCTGGGCGCAAGTGGGCGGTCCTTTCTGGGCCCGGCGGTGCCGGGCGGCGGGGAAGGGCGATCGTAAACGCACCGTCGCACGGCGCGCAAGCGGGCGTGGCGGTTCTGCAAGCCGCGTCGCAGCGGCGCCGGTTGCACGCGGCCTTGCGCGTTGGCGCGGTCACGAGGGAACTCGCACCGAGCTGCGAAAGGCCCTGATTTGCAGGGATTTTCACAGGTTCGGCGTGCGTGGTGCGGAAAAGTGGGAGAAGATGTGCAAATAGGGTTGCATTGTGGGAGAAAGTGGGATATGTTCGCCGCAGCGAGCCGGGGTGGAGGGGCTCCTCCCACTCCTCCACCTCGGCTCGGTAATCAAGCTTTGGAGTTCACCAGTGGTCCCCTTTCGCGGCACCTTCGACCATACGCTCGACGCAAAGAACCGCCTGACGGTGCCGGCGCGCTATCGCGCGGCGCTCGTCGGAGGGCGTGGTGCTCGCGATGCCCGTCGACCTGAAGCCGTGCGTCGGCGTGTGGCGCCCGGAGGACTACGAGCGCTACACCAAGCGCGCGCTGGCGGAGCTGCCGCCGCTGTCGCCGCGCCTGAGCGAGCTCGAGCGCTTCTTCTACGGCAGCTCCCACGACGCGGAGCTCGACGCCGCCGGGCGCATCATGGTGCCGGGCTTCCTCGGCGAGCACGCGGCGCTGGCCAAGGACGTCGTCGTGGTGGGCGTCGGCGACCGCCTGGAGCTGTGGGACAAGGCCGCCTGGAACGAGCATCGACCGACGCTGCTGAGCGGCGTCGCGGAGGTGACGGCGCGTGTCGACGACGCTGCTTGAGCTGAGCGAGATCGACAGCGCGGGCGAGATCCGCGCGAGCGAGCTGGGGTGCCCGAGCTGGCGCAGCGCCGCCGCGGCGCGGGCGACGGCGCGCGCTCGTCGCGGCGCGCGGCGCGCGCGGCGAGTCCCGCCGACTGCGCCCGCGTCGCGGCGCCCGCCTCGCACGTCCCGGTGCTCGCGGGCGAGCTGCTCGAGCTGCTCGACCCGCAGCCCGGGCCAGACGGCGATCGACTGCACGTTCGGCGACGGCGGCCACGCGCGGCTGGTGGCCGAGCGGCTCGGCCCCGACGGCACGCTGATCGCGATCGACCGCGACCCGCTGGCGGAGGAGCGCTTCGCGGCGCTCGCGGCGCAGGCGCCGTGCTCGGTGCGCTTCATCCGCTCCGGCTACGCCGAGGCGCTCGAGCTGCTGGCGCAGCGAGGGCGTGCGCGCGGACATGGTCTACTTCGACCTCGGCATGTCCTCGATGCAGGTGGACACGCGCGAGCGCGGCTTCTCCTACTCCTACGAGGCGCCGCTGGACATGCGCATGGACCCGTCGCAGGAGCTGAGCGCGCGCGAGATCGTCGCGGAGTGGGACGAGCGCGCGCCTGGCGCACGTGCTGCGCGACTACGGCGAGGAGCGCCACGCCGGCGCGATCGCGCGGGCGATCGTGCGCCGCCGCGCGCAGGCGCCGATCGAGCACGACGCTCGAGCTCGTCGACACGATCAACTCGGCGATCCCCGCGCCGGCGCGCTTCGCGGGCGGCCATCCGGCCAAGCGCTCCTTCCAGGCGCTGCGGATCGCCGTCAACGACGAGCTCGGCCAGCTCGACCGCGCGCTGCCGCTCGCGTGGGGGCTGCTGCGCGAGGGCGGCGTGCTCGCCGGGATCTCGTTCCACTCGCTCGAGGACCGGCGCGTGAAGCGCTTCCTCGTCGAGCGCGCGCGGGGCTGCATCTGCCCGCCCGATCTGCCGGTCTGCGCGTGCGGGCGCGAGCCGCAGGCGGCGCTGCTGACGCCGCCGCTCGATCGTGCCGTCGGCGGACGGAGGTCGCGCGCAACCCGCGCGCCGCCTCGGCGCGCCTGCGCGCCGCGCGCAAGCTGCACCGACGAGGAGGAGGTCGCAGCGATGACGCCCGCCAGCCGCAGCCGCTGCGGCCCGCCGCGCGCCGCGCACGCAGCGCAGCGCCCGCGCGGCCGCTGACGACCGCGCCGCGCGCCGCGGCGCGTGTCCGGACCCGCGCGCGGCCGACGCGCACGACGCCACCGCGCAGCCGCGCGCCACGCCCAGCGTCGCCGCGCGCAGTCCGAGGGCGGGCTCGCGCTCGGCGCGATCGCGGCGCTCGCGCAGCATCGACCGTCAGCCGCTGCTCGACCGCCTGATCCGGGGCCGCGCGTGGATCGGGGTGGTGGCGTTCGCGCTGATCGGGATCGTCACGCTGCAGCTGGGGCTGCTGAAGCTGAACGCGGGCATCGGGCGCACGCTCGAGCAGCGAGGCCGCGCTGCAGCGCGAGAACGCGGCGCTGAGCATCGAAAACTCCGAACTGGCGGCCGGCGACCGCGTCGAGGCGAGCGCCGCGCGTCTGGGCATGGAGCTCGTGCCGATCGGGTTCGCTGCGCTTCCTCACGCCGCGCGGGCGCGTGCGACGTGTCGCGCGCGGCGTCCGCGCTGAGCACGTCCGTGAGCACGACGAGCACGACCGAAGCTGGCGTCGAATCGTCGCCGAGCGCGTCCGACGTCCACGTCCACGGTCGAATCGACGTCGACGCCGACGGGCGAAGCTTCGGCGAGCGCCGCGAGCTCCTCGTCGGCGGGCGAAACCTCGTCGGCGAGCACGGCGGGCGAATCGGGCGGTCACGAATCCTCCGCCGGCGACGAGCGAATCGAGCGCCCCGGCCTCGTCGACCAGCGCCCCGGGCGCCTCCTCGGCAGCCGTCGGCGGGAAGCGCCGGCGCCGGCTCGGCCGCCGAAGCGACGCCCGCCGGGGGCACGCAGGCGAGTCCGGCGGGTTGAGCGGTGGCCGCCGTCCAGCACCGCATCGGCGCGATCTTCGGACTGTTCTTCGTCCTGCTCGTGCTCGCGGCCGGCCGGACGGCGTACCTGGGCGTGATCCGCGGCGAGCACGCTGCGCAAGGCGGCGAGCAGCCAGCAGCTGACCGACGAAACGGTGACCGCGCAGCGCGGCACGATCACCGACCGCAACGGGCGTCGACCTCGCGGTCTCCGAGCCGGCGCAGGACGTCTCGGCCGACCCGTACCTGCTGAGGAACCCGCTCGTGGCGGCCCAGCAGCTCGCGCCGCTGCTCGGGCAGAGCGCAGGACAGGGTGCTGCGCAAGCTCTCCGAGCACACGGGCTTCGTCTACCTCGCGCGCGGCGCTGCCGGCACGTCAGGCGCAGACGATCCTGGCGCTGAAGATCCCCGGCGTCGACGGGCACGCCGGTGATGCGGCGCGTCTACCCGCGCGGCACGCTGGCCGCGCAGGTGCTCGGGCGTGGTGGGCACCGAAGGCAAGGGCCTGGCGGGGCTCGAGTACTCGCGCGACGCGCTGCTGCAGCGGGCGCTCGGGCGCAGCGCGCGTCGTCAGCGACGCGATCGGGCAGCCGGTGTCGATCACCGAAACCACACCGGACGTGGCCGGGCAGGCGCTGGCGCTGACGCTCGACGCGAACATCCAGCAGCGCACCGAAGACGTGCTCGGCGCGGTGGCGCAGGGTGTTCAACCCGAAAGACGCCACGGCGATCGTGATGGACCCGCGCAGCGGCGCGATCCTGGCGCTCGCCAACTGGCCGCAGGTGAACGCGAACGACCCGCGGCGCCTCGCCCGCGGAAGCGCTCGCAGGACCGCGCGGTCGGCTTCGACTACGAACCGGGCTCCACGTTCAAGGCGTTGACCGTCTCCGGCGCGCTGCAGGAGGGGCTGATCACGCCCGGACACGCCGTTCAACATCCCCGACCAGATCCAGGTCGCCGACCGCACGATCCACGACGACACCGAACACGCCGAAGAAACGCTCACGACCGCGCAGATCCTCGCCCGCTCGAGCAACGTCGGCGCGATCAAGATCGGCAAGCTGGAGGGCGCCGAGCGCTTCAACGCGTGGGTGCACCGCTTCGGCTTCGGCGCGCCCACGGGCGTCGACCTGCCGGGCGAGGAACGCGGCGTGACGCTGCCGCTCGACCACTACTCGGGCTCCTCGATGGGCAACCTGCCGATCGGCCAGGGCGAGCTGGTGACGCCGATGCAGATGGCCGACCGCCTACGCGGCGATCGCCAACGGCGGGATCCTGCGCCAGCCGCACATCGTCGGCGCGGTCGGCGGGCGCGCCGCAGCCGCGAGCCGGCCGGGCATCGCATCATCTCGACGCGCCACCGCCGCGTCGCTGCGGCAGATGCTCGAAGGCGTGCTCGCGCCCGGGGGCACGGCCAGCGAGGTCTCGATCCCCGGCTACGCAGCTCGCGGGCAAGACGGGCACGGCGAGCAAGATCGACCCGGCGACGGGCGAATACTCCAAAAGCGCCTATGTGGCGTCGTTCATCGGCTTCGCGCCCGGCGTCGAACCCGAAGCTGCTGTGCGGCGGTCGTCGTCGACGAACCGCAGACGGGCTCGATCTTCGGCGGCACAGGTGGCCGCGCCGGCGTTCGGGCAGATCATGAGCTTCGCGCTGCCCTACCTCGGCATCGCGCCCGGCTAGAGCGTCGCCCGGCGCGACGGTCGCGGCGATGGTCGCGGTCGCGCTCCGGCGGGGGCGGAAACTAGACTCAGGCGCATGCCGGCGCGGGGGATCGACCGATGAGGCTCGACGAGCTCGACCGGCGCGCCCGTCCAGGCTCGCGGGCGCCGAGCCCGCAGCTGCGAGCGCCGCGGTGGAGATCGCGCGGCCTGGCCTACGACAGCCGCGCGGTCGCGCCGGGCGATCTGTTCTTCTGCGTCAGCGGCTTCCGCAGCGACGGCCACGACTTCGCCGCCGCGGGCGGTCGCAGGCGCGGCGCGGCGGCGCTGGTCGTCGAGCGCCCGCTCGGGCTCGGTGTGCCGGAGGTGCTCGTGGCCTCGGCGCGCGCGGCGATGGCGCCGCTGGCGGCGCGCTTCTACGGCGAGCCCGGCGCGCGAGCTGCGCGTGGTCGGGCGTGACGGGCACGAACGGCAAGACGACGACGGCCTACCTGGTGCGCGCGCTGCTGGAGGCGGGCGGCGAGCAGTGCGGGCTGCTCGGCACGGTCAAGTCGGTCGATCGGCGGGCGCGAGCGCGAGGTCGAGCGCACGACGCCCGAGGCGATCGACCTGCAGGCGCGACCTGCGCGCGATGCTCGACGGCGGCGACCGCGCGTGCGCGATCGAGGTCTCCTCGCACGCGCTCGAGCTGGGGCGCACCGACGCGATCGCGCTTCGCGGCGGCGATCTTCACGAACCTGACGCAGGACCACCTCGACTTCCACCCGACGATGGAGGACTACTTCCTGGCCAAGCGTCGGCTGTTCATGCCGCCGGCGGGCGAGCCGCCGGGCGTGAGCGTGGTCAACGTCGGCGACCCCTACGGCCGCGCGCCTGGCCGAGGAGCTCGACGGCGCGCTCACGTTCGCGGTGGACGCGCCCGCCGACTACGCGCGACGGACCTGCGCTGCGCGCTTCGACGGCTGCCGCTTCACGCTGCGCACGCCGGCGGGCGAGCGCGACGTCGACGCTGCCGCTGCCGGGGCGCTTCAACGTCGCCAACGCGCTCGGCGCGCTCGCCGCCGCGCACGCGCTCGGCGGCGAGCTCGACGTGCTGCGTCGGCGGCGCTCGAGCGCGGCGTGCGCGTGCCGGGGCGCTTCGAGCCGGTCGACGAGGGCCAGGACTTCGCGGTGCTCGTCGACTACGCCCACACGCCCGACTCGCTCGAGAACGTGCTGCGCGCGGCGCGCGAGCTGCATCGGCGGGCGACGGCGACGGGCGCGTGATCTGCGTGTTCGGCGCGGGCGGCGACCGCGATCGCGGCAAGCGGCCGCTGATGGGCGAGATCGCGGCGCGCCTGGCCGACGTGGTGATCGTGACCTCCGACAACCCCCGCTCGGAGGATCCGGAGCGGATCATCGCCGAGATCATGGCGGGCGCGTCGAGCGTCGACGCGCCGATCGCGAGCCGCAGCGAGCACGAGCTGCACGTGATCGTCGACCGCCGCGAGGCGATCGCACGAGGCGGTCGCCGACGGCGCGCGCGGGCGACGTGCTCGTGATCGCCGGCAAGGGCCACGAGCAGGGCCAGGAGTTCGCGGACGGCCGCAAGGTGCCGTTCGACGACGTGACGGTCGCGCGCGAAGCGCTGCGACCGCGCTCGGCGAGCGCACGTGCGGGCTGGGACGCGGCGTGAGGGCGCTGGGAGCGCCCGGCGCGTGCGCCGCGCGCCGCGGGCGCGCGAGCCTGCCCAGCGCCGCGGCGAGCGACGCGAGCGTCCGGGCCCGCGGGCGTCGCGCATCGACTCGCGCGGCGTCGTGCCGCGGCGAGCTGTTCGTGGGCCTGGCGGGCGAGCGCGCCGACGGCGGCGGCCACGCCGCGCAGCGCGCTGCGCGCGGGCGCGTGGGGCGTGCTGGTGGCGCCCGAGCACGCACAGGCGGCGCTGCGACGGCCGCGGACGGGCGGCGCGGTGCTCGCGCACGCGGATCCGCTGGCGGCGCTGCAGGCGCTCGCGCGCGCGTGGCGGGCGCGAGCTGCGGCGCACGTGGCGCGAAGGTGGTGGCGATCACGGGCTCGACCGGCAAGACCTCGACGAAGGACATCCTCGCGGCGCTGCTCGGGCGCGCACATGCGCACGGTCGGCGACGCCCGCGAACCTCAACACCGAGATCGGCCTGCCGCTGGCGATCCTGGCGCGCGCCGGCGGGCACGCGAGGCGCTGGTGCTCGAGATGGCGATGCGCGGCGCCGGGCAGATCGCCGAGCTGACGGAGATCGCCGAGCCCGACGTGGGGGTGATCGTCAACGTCGGCCCGGCGCACCTCGAGCTGCTCGGCTCGCTCGAGGCGATCGCGGCGGCCAAGGCCGAGCTGATCGCGGGGCTCGGCGCCGGGCGCCACGGTCGTGGTGCCCGCCGGATGAGCCGCTGCTGGATCCGCACCTGCGGGAGGACCTGAGCACGATCACCTTCGGCGAGGGCGGCGACGTGTCGCTGCTCGAGCGGCGCGCGCGACGGGACGGTGCGTGATCGCGCCGCGGGCGATGAGCGGATCGACGCTGCGGCCGTCCTTCGCACAGGCGCACAACCTGCGCAACCTGCTCGCGGCGGTGGCGGCGGCGCGGGCGCTCGGCGTCACGCCCGACGGGCGCGCTGGAGGTGCGCTTCTCGGCGATGCGCGGGCAGCGCGCAGGCGCTCGCGGGCGGGACGTGTTCTGATCGACGACTGCTACAACGCCAACCCGATGTCGATGCGCGCCGCGATCGACGATCTCGCCGAGACCGCCCCCGGGCGTCGCGTGGCGGTGCTCGGCGACATGCTCGAGCTGGGCCCGGACGCGCCGCGCGCTGCACCGCGAGCTCGGCGCGCACGCGCGCGCGCGCGGCGTCGAGCTGCTGGTCGCGGTCGGGCCGCTGGCGGGCGAGATCGGCGGAGGCGTTCGCGGGCGAGTCCCATGCGGTGCCCGACGCGCAGCGCGGCCGCGGAGCTGCGTGCCGGGGCTGCTGCGGCCGGGCGACACGGTGCTCGTGAAGGGCTCCCGCGGCGTCGGCCTCGAGCGCGTCGCGGAGGCGCTGCGCGCCGCGCGACGGACTCCGCGGCGTCCGACGGCGCCGCGGAGAGCCTCGCGTCCAGCGCCGGGCCGGGGCGGCGCTGAATGGGGCGGATTCTCTTCGGCGGCACCGCCGCGCTGCTGATCTGCATCTTCCTCAGCCCGAAGTTCATCGAGTTCCTGCGCGAGCGCGAGTTCGGCCAGCAGATCCGCGAGGACGGCCCGCAGGGCCACCACCAGAAGGCGGGCACGCCGACGATGGGCGGGATCATCATCTTCCTCGCCGTCTCGGTGCCGTTCCTGATCCTGACGAACTACGAATGGCGCTCGGTGGGCGTGTTCGGCGCGGCGATCGCGTGCGCGCTGCTGGGCTTCGCCGACGACTACACGAAGCTCGTGCGGCGCCGCTCGCTGGGGCTGCGCGGCGCGGACGAAGCTCGGCGTGACGATCGCGATCTCGCTCGGGCTGTGGTACGTGGCGACGCAGGAGGCGCACCTGCCGCCGACGCTGTGGCTGCGCTTCGTCGACTACCACGTCGACCTCGGGCCTGTTCTATCCGCTGCTGATCTACCTGGTGGTGGCGGGCACGACGAGCGCGGTCAACCTCACCGACGGGCTCGACGGCCTCGCGGCGGGCTGCGCGGCGATCGTGCTGCTCGCCTACATCGGCATCACGTTCCTCGCGGGCGACTACGACCTGGCGATGCTCGCCGGCTGCCTCGTGGGGGCGTGCATCGGCTTTCTGTGGTTCAACGCGTTCCCGGCGACGATCTTCATGGGCGACACCGGCTCGCTGGGCCTGGGCGGCGCGATCGCGGGCCTGGCGGTGATGACGAAGACCGAGGTGCTGCTGATCCTGCTCGGCGGGCATCTTCGTGATCGAGGCGCTGTCGGTCGCTGATCCAGGTGATCTCCTTCCAGACGACGCGCAAACGCGTCTTCCTGATGGCGCCGATCCACCACCACTTCGAGCTGAAGGCGTGGTCTGAGACGAAGATCATCCTGCGCTTCTGGATCGTCGCGTCGATCTGCGCGGCGATCGGCTTCACGATCTACCGCCAGAGCCGAGGGTTGTGAACAGAGCGCCCGCTGTCTCCTCTAATCTCATGGCAGGCGTTTATGTGCGGGACTTCCCTACGCTGACTTTGAGTGAGGAGGGGGGACGGACAGCGCACTGGTGAGCACCGAGAAGCGCAGCGGGCGCTGGCTCGCCGTCTGCGCGCGCGGCAGGCCGACATCGAGGATGCGATCTACGCTCGCATCAGCGCGCAGTTGTCCAACCGGCTGGAACGCGAGGACGCGGATTGCGTCAGCGGGTTGCGCGTCGCGGTCAACGACGCGCTGGAGCACGGGCTGGACGCCGTCGAGTACGGCGCCGAGTCTCTGCGCGAGGTTCCTGCGGCGCTGCTGGCGCAGGCGCGCAGCGCGGCGAGGAGCGGCCTGGGGTTGGATACGCTGCTGCGCCGCTACGTGGCGGGCGACCGGGTGCTGGCGGAGTTCGTGAGCGAGGAGGCGGCACAGCTGCCCGCGCGCGTGCATCGAGCGGTGATGCGGGCGCAGGCCGAGGCCCTCGACCAGGTCATGGCGGCCGCGTCCTGCGAGCACGCGAGCGAGCTGGAGGTCGCTCGCAACTCGCCCGGGCACCGGTACGGAAAGCTGGTGCGTCGGCTGTTGAACGGCGACCACGTCGACCTGGACGAGTTCGCGTACGGGTTCGATGGTTGGCATTTGGGGTTGACAGCAGTGGGAGGGGACGCGATGCGTGTGGTGCAGCGCCTCTCCGAGCGCCTGGAGCGCGATCTGCTGGTCGTGCCGGGTGGCGATCAGATGGTGTGGGCATGGCTCGGCGGGCGACGCCAGCTGGCGGCGAGCGACGTCGAGCGCGCGGCGAAGCTCGAGGCGCGGCCGACGGTCTCGCTCGCGCTGGGCGAGCCTCTGAAAGGTCTCGCGGGCTGGCGGTTGACCCACCGTCAGGCGCAGGCGGCGCGCCAGGTCTCGCTGGCGACGCGCGAGCCGATCACGCGCTACGCGGACGTGGTGCTGCTCGCGGCGGCGTTGCGCGACGACACGACCGCACAGTCGCTGTATGCGCTCTACATTGCGCCGTTGAACGATCAGCGCGACGGGGGGCGCGGCTCACGCGAGACGCTGAGGGCTTATCTGGCGGCCGGACAGAACGCCTCCTCGGCGGCGTCGGCGCTCGGCGTGGCACGCCACACGGTCGAAAACCGCCTGCGCAAGATCGAGGCGCTGCTTCCTCACGCGATCCACACGTGCCAGGCGGAGCTCGCCGTGGCGCTGCGGCTGGAGGCGCTGACGGACGACCGCGAGGCGGACGGACGGGCCCGTCTGCGGATGTGGAGAGAGGTCGCCGTCACGCGCGCGGCATGAGCCATATTGGCCAACTCGGGGGAGCGAGATGTCCACATCGGCCAAACACAGATCGCCGATCTCGTACTACAACTGCATGACTGATTGTCAACCCCCCGGCGTTGGAGTTTGATCTGACTTCTGCAACAGTACCGGCAGTTCAACGGGAGGTCGGGGAGCTGAAGCGCTCCCCGCGCCTCGGACGTCCGACGACGCCGACCGTTGCATGGACGCCGAGCGGCGAGCTCGAGCGCCGCGATTGGCTGGAGGCGGGGCGGCGCATCGGGGAGATCAGCCGCTGCAGCCAGTGGTGGGTGGGGGACTGGCTGCGCTATGGCAACCGCCGCTGGGGCGACGGCTACACCGAAGCGGCCAAGATCACCGGCTACGACCCGGCGACCCTTCGCAACCTCGCGTGGGTCGCCTCGCAGGTGGATTTGTCACTACGAAGTGACAAACTCACCTGGAGCCATCACGCGCTGGTGGCTCCGCTGGAGCCTGAGGACCAGCGCCACTGGCTGGCGCTGGCCGAACGCGAGCGCATGTCGGTGGCGGACCTGAGAATCGAGCTGCGGGCGGCCGAACGGGGCGAGCGCGACGCCGGCGAGGATGTGGCCGAGCCGCAGCTCGACGCCATGGATGGGCAGGAGGGTCTGATCTGCCCTCACTGCGGCCACATCGTGCCGTTGCCCGCCGGCGGGATGGCGCCATCCCAGTCGCAAACCTCGCCAAGGATGTCGGATGAAATGGATTTGACGACGGGATATGTGGATGAAGCCGGTGTGTCGCGACCTCTGCTTTGAGGGAGATGGTGTCCATGGATGGGGAGGATGGGGCAGTGGGTCTGCGGGCGCCGGAGGGGACGAACGCTCCCGTCGGCGACGGTCTGGCCGAGCGGCACTTCACTGACCTGCGCTCCGGGGTCGCGGAGTTCGCACGAGTCGAGGTCGGCGCGCTGGGCGGGTTCCTGCGCGGGCTCCTGTTCACGGACGGGACGGTGACGCGGGCGCTCGAAGTGGAGACCCTGGATCGGGTGGAGGTCGAGGTCGTCGAGCAGCGCGCGGCGGAGCTGCCTGCGCACGCGGCGGGATATCTGCAGAGCGCAGAGGGGGCCCCGTGCGTGCTCAGGCGCGTGAGGATCGCGACCACACGCAGCGCGCCGGCGGTGTGGGCGGAGTCCCACATCCTCGCGGAGCGCCTACCGGCGGCCTTCCACGGCTCGCTCGAGGGCGCCGCGCATGGGATCGGCGGCTCGATCCAGCAGCTCGAGCTCGAGAGCCGTCGCGAGCTGTTGTGGTTCGGTCTCGGCGCTGCGCCGGACTGGGCCGGTGAGGTCCCCGTCTCCACAGCGGTGATCGTGCGCGTGTATCGCATCGTCACCAGCCGGCTCCCGGCGCTGCTGATCTCCGAGTCCTTCGCCGTCGAGAACCGCGACGGCCGCTACCACCTGCTCGGCGAAACGCCATGAGCGAGGCCTGCAACGCGAGTCGACTGGTGGATCGCCACGTCGAGCAGGGGCGGGGCGAGAAGGTCGCGTTCAGCGCGCTCGACGGGGAGCTGACGTACGCGCAGCTGCGCGCTCAGGTGAACCGCATGGGGCGTGTGCTGCGGGAGCTGGGCGTGGGGCGTGAACAGCGGGTGCTGCTCGTGCTCGACGACACGACCGCGTTCCCGATCGCGTTTCTGGGAGCGATGCGGATCGGGGCGGTGCCGGTCTCGGTGAGCGTTCGCGACACGGCCGAGAACTACCGCCACTACGTCAGCGACTCCTACGCGGAGCTGATCGTGTGCGAGGCGAACCTCGTGGGCGCGCTCCGAGACACGCTGTCGCAGAGCGCCGTTCGCTTCCTGGCGCGCGGGAGCGACGCCGAGGGCGCGATCGAGCTCGATGCGGCGCTGGCGGCTCAGCCGGAGGAGCTCACGCCGGCCGCTACGCGCTCGGAGGACATGGCGTTCTGGCTCTACAGCTCCGGCTCGACCGGCAGGCCCAAGGGCGTCGTTCACAGCCACCGCAGCATCGAGGTCACGTGCGAGACGTTCGCGGCGCAGGTGCTCGGGCTGGGCGAGCAGGACCGGATCTTCTCGACCACGAAGCTCCATCACGCCTACGGTCTCGGCAACGCGCTGTCGTTTCCGCTGTTCTTCGGAGCCACCTCGATCCTGCGCGCCGGCCAGGTCGACCCGGCGGCGCTGCTGGCGACGCTGCGCGAGCAGCGACCGAGCGTCTTCTGCTCGGTCCCGGCGCTGTACGCGGCGCTCCTGGAAGACCCCGACTCCGCGGGCGCGTTCGACTCGGTGCGCGTGTGCGTCTCGGCGGCGGAGCCGTTGCCCGCGAGCACGTTCGAGGCGTGGCGCGAGCGCTTCGGCACGGAGATCCTCGACGGCATCGGCTCGACGGAGATGCTCCAGGCCTACTGCTCCAACCGGCCGGGCGACGCGCACGCGGGCACCGTGGGCGGGCCGGTGCCGGGCTATGAGCTGCGCATAGTCGACGAGCAGGGTGTGGCGCTGGAGGGGCCCGCCACCGGAACGCTCGAGGTTCGCGGCGCCTCGCGCGCTCTGTCCTACTGGCATCGGCGCGATGAGACGCAGCGACGGATGCGCGGCGAGTGGTGGGTGAGCGGCGATCGCTTCGAGCGGCGCGAGGACGGGCGCTACGCGTACGTGGGGCGCGACGACGACATGCTGAAGGTGGGCGGGCTGTGGGTCTCGCCGGCGAACATGGAGCAGCGCCTGCGCCGCCACGAGGCGGTTGCGGACGTCGGCGTGGTCGGCGCGACGCTCGAAGATCGCCCGCGCATCGTCGCGTTCGTCGAGTGCGCCGCGGGCGCCGTCGGCTGCGAGCAGCTCTCGGAGGACCTGCGCGCCTGGTGCGCGCAGGGACTGCGCGAGCACGAATTCCCACACTTCGTCCATTACCTGCCGAGCCTCCCGCGGACCGCGACGGGCAAGCCGCAGCGCTTCAAGCTCCGCGAGCTGGTCGCGGAGGTCCTGTCGAGTGACCGCACGGAGCCGTCGCAGCTGCAACTCGCGACCGTCCCGCAGGCCAACCGGCATGCGGTGCTTCTGAGCGCGATCCTCGAGCACCTCGGCGCGCTGCTCGGGCGCGAGGAGCCCCAGGAGATCAACCCTCAGCGCGATTTCAAGAGTCTCGGTCTGGACTCCGTCGGGGCGATGGCGCTTCGCAACCGCCTGGCGCTCGCGACGGGGCTCGAGTTGTCGGCGTCGGTTGTGTTTGATTTTCCGTCGCCGTTGGAGTTGGCGGGTTGGTTGGTTGGTTTGGTTGGTGGTGGGGATGTGAATGGTGTGGGTGTTGGTGTTGGGGTGAATGGTGTTGGTGTTGGGGCTGGTGGTGTTGGTGGGTTGTTGGAGCCGGTGGCGGTTGTGGGGATGTCGTGTCGGTTTGCGGGGGGTGTGGTTTCGCCGGATGGGTTGTGGGATTTGGTGGTGTCGGGTGGGGATGGGGTGTCGGGTTTTCCGGTGGATCGTGGCTGGGATTTGGAGGGTTTGTTTGATGTGGATCCTGATCGTGGGGGGTGTTGTTATGTGCGTGAGGGTGGGTTTGTCGATGGTGTGACGGGTTTTGATCCTGGTTTTTTTGGGATCAGTCCGCGTGAGGCGTTGGCGATGGATCCGCAGCAGCGGTTGTTGTTGGAAGGTGTGTGGGAGGCGTTGGAGGACGCGGGTGTGGATCCGTTCTCCTTGCGCGGCACACCCACCGGCGTCTACGCCGGGGCGATGGCCTCGGACTACGCGCTCGGCGTCGAGCTGCCGCCGGCGCTCGAGGGGCTGAGGATCGCGGGCGCGGGTGGAAGCGCGCTCACGGGCCGCGTCGCATACACGCTCGGCCTGCGCGGACCCGCGGTGTCGCTCGACACCGCTTGCTCGTCCTCGCTCGTGGCGCTCGTCTCGGCGTGCCAGGCGCTGCAGATGAACACCTGCTCGCTGGCGCTCGCGGGCGGCGTGACCGTGCTCTCGACCCCCGGCGTGTTCGTGACGTTCAGCCGCCAACGCGGCCTGTCGGCGGATGGGCGTTGTCGTGCGTTCTCTGAGGATGCGGATGGGACGGGTTTTTCGGAGGGTGTGGGGGTGTTGGTGTTGGAGCGTCTGTCGGATGCTCGTCGTAACGGTCATGAGGTGCTCGCGCTGGTGCGCGGCGGCGCGGTCAACCAGGACGGCGCGAGCAACGGCTTCTCAGCCCCCAGCGGAAGCGCCCAGGAACAGCTCATACGCCAGGCGCTTGTGAGTGCTGGTGTTGGTGGGGGTGAGGTTGATGTGGTGGAGGGGCATGGGACGGGTACGCGGTTGGGTGATCCGATTGAGGTGCATGCGCTTCAGGGTGTGTATGGGCGTGGTCGTCCTGTGGGTCGCCCGTTGTGGTTGGGGTCGGTGAAGTCGAACATTGGTCATGCGCAGGCTGCGGCTGGTGTGGCGGGTGTGATCAAGATGGTGATGGCGTTGCGTCGTGGGGTGTTGCCGGCGACGTTGCATGCTGGGAGGCCGTCGAGCAGGATCGATTGGGACGAGCGGGCGGTGCGCCTGCTGCAGGAGTCACAGCCCTGGACGGCCAACGGGAGACCGCGCCGGGCGGGGGTGTCGTCGTTCGGGGTGAGCGGCACGAACGCGCACGTGATCCTCGAGGAAGCGCCCGCGCCTCAGGACGCGCCGGGCGCGCCGGCCTCCCCGCGGCGGCCCGAGCGCGCAGGCGGCGTGCCGACGCTGGGCGCCGATGGCCTCCCGTGGGTGCTCTCCGGCCACGGCCCGCGGGGTTTGCGCGCGCAGGGCGAGCGCCTCGCCGGCCACCTCGAGGCCAGCCCGTCGCTCGACGCTCTGGACGTCGGCTGCTCCCTGGCCGCCCGCGGCGCCCTGGCGGAGCGCGCGGTGGTTTTGAGCGACGGCGGCGCCGGTGCAGGGCAGGAGGATGGCGGCGGGCCGGTGGATCGCGTGAGGGTCCTCGCGCGGGGCGGATCGGCGGCGGGCGTGGTGCGGGGAACGACAGGCGCCGCGGATCGCGGCACGGTGTTCCTGTTCCCGGGGCAGGGTTCGCAGTGGATGGGGATGGCGGTCGGGCTGCTCGACGAGTGCCCGGTGTTCGCGGAGGCGTTGCGCGAGTGCGGAGAGGCGCTCGGCGAGTTCGTGCCGTGGTCGCTGGAGGACGTGCTGCGCGGGGCCGAGGGCGCGCCTGGACTGGAGCGCGTCGATGTGGTGCAGCCGGCGCTGTTCGCGGTGATGGTGTCGTTGGCGAGGCTGTGGCAGGCGTGTGGCGTGCGCCCGGCGGTGGTGGTGGGGCACTCCCAGGGCGAGATCGCGGCGGCGCACGTCGCGGGCGGCCTCTCGCTCGAGGACGCCGCGCGCGTGGTGGCGTTGCGCAGCCGCGCGCTCGCGGGCCTCGCCGGCCGCGGAGGGATGGTGTCGGTGGCGCTGGCGGCCGAGGAGCTGGAACAGCGCATCGAGCGCTTCGGCGGCGCGCTGTCGATCGCGGCGGTGAACGGGACCGGCTCGACGGTCGTCTCCGGCGCGAACGACGCGCTGGAGGAGCTGATCGCGCAGTGCGAGGCGCAGGAGGTGCGCGCACGGCGGATCCCGGTCGACTACGCGTCGCACTCCTCGCAGATCGAGCGGATACGCGAGGAGCTGCTCGACGTGTGCGCGTCGATCGAGCCGCGATCGGGTGCGGTGCCGTTCCACTCCACGGTCGAGGGCAGGGTGCTCGACACGCGCGAGCTGGATGGCGAGTACTGGTATCGCAACCTGCGTCACACGGTCCTGTTCGGGCCCGCGATCGCCGCGCTGCTGCAGGAGGGGTACCGCGCGTTCGTGGAGATCAGCCCCCACCCGGTCCTGAGGGTTGGGGTGGAGGAGACGATCGAGCGAACGTTGCCGAAACCGGAGGCGGCGTTCGTGGGGGGCTCGCTGCGGCGTGGCGAGGACGCTCGCGAGCGCTTTCTCACCTCGCTCGCGCAGGCGTGGGTGCGCGGCGTCCCGGTGGACTGGCGCGCGCTCTTCGACGGCACGGGCGCCAAACGGGTGAGGCTGCCCACGTACGCGTTTCAGCGCGAGCGCTACTGGCTGGAACCGACGAGCGCCGCCGCCGACGTCGCGGCCGCGGGGCAGAGCACGACCGGTCATCCGCTGCTGGGCGCGGCGATCGAGCTCGCCGAGGATCGCTGGCTGTTCACGGGGCGGATCTCGCTGTCGAGCCACCCGTGGCTGGCCGACCACGCTGTGGGTGCCACCACGTTGCTGCCCGGCACCGCCCTGCTGGAGCTGGCGCTCCACGCCGCTCTGCACGTGGGCGCTCCCCACGTCGGCGAGCTGACGCTCCACGCGCCGCTCGTCCTCTCGCCCGAGGCCCCGGTCCAGCTGCGGCTGACCGTCGGCGAGCCCGACGAGCAGGGCGCGCGCGCGATCGCGATCGACGCTCGTCCGGAGCCCAGCGAGCGCGATCTCGCAGCTCCCGACTGGACGCGCCACGCCAGCGGCGCACTCGCCGTCAGAGCCTTCTCCCCCCGCGGCGAGCCAGATCCCGCCGTGGCGTGGCCGCCGCCGACGGCGCAGCCGATCGACGTGGATGACCTCTACGACCTGCTCGCACAGGACGGGCTGGAATACGGCGAGGCCTTCCGCAACCTCCGTCGCGCGTGGCGAGACGGAGCGGACCTCCTCGCCGAGGTGGCGCTGCCCGAAGCCGGGCCGGCCGACGCGAGCCGCTTCGCGCTCCACCCCGCGCTCCTGGACGCCGCCCTGCACCCGCTCGCCTGGGAGAAGCGCTCCGAGCAGCCCGACTCGCAGCCGCTGCTGCCGTTCTCCTGGAGTGGCGTGGAGGTGCACCCGTGCTCTCCGTCGGAGCTCCGCGTGCGGCTCTCGCCGACCGGCACGAACGCGGTCGGCCTGGAGGTGACGGGCGCCGATGGCGAGCCGATCGCGCGCGTGGATTCGCTCACGCTGCGCCCGCTGGATTCCGACCGCCTGGGCGCGCTTCGCACCGAGTCGCTGTTCGCGGTGTCGTGGACGCCGCCGCCGGATTCCGCGCCACGGGAGCTGCGCGGCGGCGAGACGTGGGCGGTCCTGCGCGGCCCGACCCACGCGCACGCCGAGCGGCCGCAGGCAGCCGATCTCGATCCCTCGTTCCACGACGATCTGGCCGCGCTGGCGAGAGCGATCGACGACGGACGGCCGGCCCCCGCGGTCGTGATCGCAGACTTCCGGGCGCCCACGTCCGCCGTCCCCGCGGCGACGAGCGCCGGCTCGGTGGGCGCGGCCGCGCGCGTGAACGCGAGCGCGGCGCTGGAGCTGGTGCAGGCGTGGGTCGCCGACGAGCGCTTCGCCGGGTCGCGCCTGGCGCTCGTGACGAGCGGGGCGGTCGCGACGAGCGACGAGGAGGACGTCGCGGACCTCGGCGCGGCGACGGTGTGGGGCCTGGTGCGAAGCGCCCAGTCCGAGCACCCCGACCGTCTGGCGCTGATCGACGTGGACGCGCCGATCGACTGGGGGCGGGTGTGCGAGCTGCTCGCGGGGGGCGAGTCGCAGCTGGCCGTTCGCGGCGAGGCGACGCTCGTGCCGCGCCTGCGGCGCACACCCCCGTCGAAGATGGATGGGCGCGCGCCGCTCGCGCGCGGCACCGTCCTGCTGACGGGCGGCACCGGCGGGATCGGGCGCCTTTTGGCGCGCCACCTCGTCGGCGAGCACGGCGTATCGCGTCTGGTGCTCGCGAGCCGGCAGGGGCCGGCGGCTCCGCATGCGGCGGATCTCGAAGCGGAGCTCCGGGAGCTGGGAGCCGATGTGACGATCGCCGCGTGCGACGTCTCGAATCGAGGGGAGCTCGCGGCGCTGATCTCAACGATCCCCGCGGATGCGCCGCTGACGGGCGTGATCCACGCGGCGGGCGTGCTCGACGACGCGGTCGTCGGATCGCTCGCGCCGGAGCAGCTCGAGCGCGTGCTCGCGCCCAAGCTCGACGGCGCCCTGCACCTGCACGAGCTGACCGCTCACCTCGACCTCGACTTGTTCGTGCTGTTCTCCTCGATCACCGCCACCGTGGGCACGCCAGGCCAGGCGAACTACGCGGCGGCGAACGCGTTCCTCGACGCGCTCGCGGCGCACCGCAACTCGCGCGGCCTGGCGGGACTGGCGATCGCGTGGGGGCTGTGGGAGCAGGAGAGCGAGATGACGCGCGGCCTGGCGGACGTGGACCGCGCGAGAATGCTCCGCTCGGGAATCGCGAGCATGTCGGCTGCGCAGGGGTTGGAGCTGTTCGACGCCGCTCTGTCCGCGCGGGCCGAGCGCCCGCACGTGCTCGCCGCGCGCCTTGACGGGAGCGCGCTGCGAGCCCAGCTGCGCTCCGGACGCACCTCGCTGCTTCACGGTCTCGTGCGCGGCGCGAGCGCTGGGGCGCGCGTCGAGCGGTCGTTTGCGAGACGGTTCGCGAAGCTGCCCGCCGATCAGCGCGAGCAGGCGATGCTCGACCTCGTGTGCCGCCACGCGGCGGAGATCCTCGGACACGGCTCGGCGCGCGACATCCCCGCCGAGCGCCCGCTGAAGGAGTCGGGCCTGGACTCGCTGACCGCGGTGGAGCTGCGCAACGCGCTCGCGGCGGAGTGTGAGGTGAAGTTGTCGGCGTCGGTTGTGTTTGATTTTCCGTCGCCGTTGGAGTTGGCGGGTTGGTTGGTTGGTGTGGTTGGTGGTGGGGATGTGAATGGTGTGGGTGTTGGTGTTGGTGTTGGTGGTGTTGGTGTTGGGGTGAATGGTGGTGTTGGTGGGTTGTTGGAGCCGGTGGCGGTTGTGGGGATGTCGTGTCGGTTTGCGGGGGGTGTGGTTTCGCCGGATGGGTTGTGGGATTTGGTGGTGTCGGGTGGGGATGGGGTGTCGGGTTTTCCGGTGGATCGTGGTTGGGATTTGGAGGGTTTGTTTGATGTGGATCCTGATCGTGGGGGGTGTTGTTATGTGCGTGAGGGTGGGTTTGTCGATGGTGTGACGGGTTTTGATCCTGGTTTTTTTGGGATCAGTCCGCGTGAGGCGTTGGCGATGGATCCGCAGCAGCGGTTGTTGTTGGAAGGTGTGTGGGAGGCGTTGGAGGACGCGGGTGTGGATCCGTTCTCCTTGCGCGGCACACCCACCGGCGTGTTCGTCGGCATGATGGGCAGCCAGTACGCGCAGGGCCTGGAGGGACACACGGAGCTGGAGGGGTACCGCGGGACGGGTAACGCGGCGAGCGTCGCGTCGGGTCGGGTCGCGTACACGCTCGGGCTGCAGGGAGCGGCGCTGACGGTGGACACGGCCTGCTCCTCCTCGCTGGTGGCGATCGACCTCGCGAGCGACGCGCTGCGCTCCGGGCGCTGCTCGCTCGCGCTGGCCGGCGGCGTGACGGTGATGTCGAGCAGCGAGACGTTCATCGAGTTCAGCCGCCAACGCGGCCTGTCGGCGGACGGTCGTTGTCGTGCGTTCTCTGAGGACGCGGATGGGACTGGTTTTTCGGAGGGTGTGGGGGTGTTGGTGTTGGAGCGTCTGTCGGACGCTCGTCGCAACGGTCATGAGGTGCTCGCGCTGGTGCGCGGCAGCGCGGTCAACCAGGACGGCGCCACGAACGGCATGACCGCGCCGAGCCGCCGCGCGCAGGAGCGCGTGATCGAAGAGGCGCTTGTGAGTGCTGGTGTTGGTGGGGGTGAGGTTGATGTGGTGGAGGGGCATGGGACGGGTACTCGGTTGGGGGATCCGATTGAGGTGCATGCGCTTCAGGGTGTGTATGGGCGTGGTCGTCCTGTGGGTCGCCCGTTGTGGTTGGGGTCGGTGAAGTCGAACATTGGTCATGCGCAGGCTGCGGCTGGTGTGGCGGGTGTGATCAAGATGGTGATGGCGTTGCGTCGTGGGGTGTTGCCGGCGACGTTGCATGCTGGGAGGCCGTCGAGCAGGATCGATTGGGACGAGCGGGCGGTGCGCCTGCTGCAGGAATCACAGCCCTGGCCCGCGAACGGACACCCGCGACGCGCGGGCGTCTCCTCCTTCGGCGCGAGCGGCACCAACGCGCACCTGATCCTCGAGGAGGCGCCACGGGTGGACGCGGACGCCGCCGCCGACGCCGATCAGCCGGCGCGCGCGGCCGGCGGCGAGACGTCGCGGTCCGCGAGCGGGACGACCGGCGATCCTCGCGGGGTCGCGACGATGCTCGCCGACACGCCGCTGTGGCTGCTGTCGGGACGCGACGGGCAGGCCCTGGCCGCGCAGGCGGGGCGGCTGCACGACCACGTCCAGGCGCATCCAGACGTCGGCGCGCTGGACATCGCCGGCTCGCTCGCGGGACGCGCGATGCTCGAGCATCGCGGGGTCGCGTTGAGCGGCGTGGGCGGCGGGCTGACCTCGGCGTTGAAGATGCTCGCGGGGGGCGCGTCGGCGGCGGGCGTGGTGCGGGGGTTGGCGGGCGCCGCGGATCGCGGCACGGTGTTCCTGTTCCCGGGCCAGGGTTCGCAGTGGCCGGGGATGGCGCTCGGGCTGCTCGACGAGTGTCCGCCGTTCGCGGAGGCGTTGCGCGAGTGCGGCGCGGCATTGGCCGAGTTCGTGCCGTGGTCGCTGGAGGACGTGCTGCGCGGGGCGGACGGCGCGCCTGGCCTCGATCGCGACGATGTGGTGCAGCCGGCGCTGTTCGCGGTGATGGTGTCGTTGGCGAGGCTGTGGCAGGCGTGCGGGGTGCGCCCGGCGGTGGTGGTGGGGCACTCCCAGGGCGAGATCGCGGCGGCGCACGTCGCGGGCGGCCTCTCGCTTCAGGACGCTGCGCGGGTGGTCGCCCAGCGCGGCCGCGTGCTCGCGGGACTCGCGGGCCGCGGCAACCTCGTGTCGGTCGCCGTCGGGGTGCAGGAGCTCATGGAGCGGATCGAGCGCAGCGGCGGCGGGCTGTCGGTCGGGGCGGTGAACGGGGCGGCCTCGACGGTCGTCTCCGGCGAGGGCGAGGCGCTCGCAAGGTTCCTGGCGGAGTGCGAGGTGGACGGGGTGCGCACGCGCAAGGTGCCGATCGACTACGCGTCGCACTCGGAGCTGATCGAGGAGGTACGCGAGGATCTGCTGAGCGCGTGTGAGATCGCGCCGCGCTCGGGTGCGGTGCCGTTCTACTCCACCGTCGAGGGGCGGGTGCTCGACACGCGCGAGCTGACCGGCGAGTACTGGTATCGCAACCTGCGCCACACGGTCCTGTTCGGACCCGCGATCGAAGCGTTGCTGGAGGAAGGGCACCGCGCGTTCGTCGAGATCAGCCCACATTCGGTGCTGACGATCGGGATGCAGGAGACGATCGAGCGCACGCTCCCCGAGCCGGGGGAGGCGTTCGTGGGCGGCTCGCTCAAACGCGACGACGATTGCCGCCGGCGCTTTCTCACCTCGCTCGCGCAGGCGTGGACCCGGGGGGTGCCCGTGGACTGGCGCGCGCTCTACGGCGACACGGCCGCCAGGCGCGTGAGGCTGCCGACGTACGCGTTCCAGCGCACGCGCTACTGGCCCGAGCCGGCGACCCTGAGCGCCGAGGCGCCCGTCCGCAGGAGCACGATCGCCGACTCCCCGCTCGAGACCCTGCGCTCGGCCTCGCTGGAAGCCGTGCGCTCCCCGTCAATCGAGACCGTGCGCTCGACCGCGTCTGGAGACGGAGCTGTGAGCGACGCCGAGGCGGGCGCGCTCGCCGCACAGCTGCGCGAGCTCGCGCCCGCCGAGCGTCACCGGCGGGTGCTGGAGCTGGTGAGGAGCGAAGCGGCCGTCGTGCTCTGCTACCCGCCCGGCTCCCTGCCGGAGGCGCACCGGCCGTTCAAAGACCTGGGCGTCGACTCGATGGCGGCCGTGGCGCTGCGCAACGCGCTGCAGGAGGCGACCGGCGTGACGCTGGAGCCGACGGTCGCGTTCGAGCACCCGACGGCACGCGAGCTCGCTCGCCACATCGCCGACCTGCTCGCCGAGGAGGGCGCCGCGAACGCGGCCGAGGTCGACCCGCCAGCGCCGCGAACGAGGATCGTCGACGGACGCACCAAGGGGCAGGAGCGCACGGCGCTCGCGGACATCGAGGCCGACCTGCGCGACGCCAGCGACAGCGAGCTGTTCGCGATCGTCGACGGAGGTACGCCGTCATGAGCCTGACCGCCTCACGGGAGTCGGCCGCGACCGAGATCGAGCAGACCTCGCCCGCGCAGCTGCGAGAGTACCTGCGCCGCGCCACGGCGGAGCTCGTCGAGGCGCGCGCCCGTCTGGCTCGCGCGGAGCGGCGGAGCAGCGAGCCGATCGCGATCGTGGGGATGAGCTGCCGCTACCCCGGCGGCGTGGCCACGCCGGGGCAGCTGTGGGAGCTGGTGGCCGAGGAGCGCGACGCGATCTCGCCGTTCCCGCGCGACCGCGGCTGGGACCTGGCCGCGCTGAGCGAACCCGACGCCGACTCCGGCCGGGGCGGGGGCAGCGACGCTTCGGAGGGAGGCTTTCTCCTGGACGCCGGCGACTTCGACCCGGGCTTCTTCGACATCGGCCCGCGCGAGGCGCTGGCGATGGACCCTCAGCAGCGGCTGCTGCTGGAAGCGTCCTGGGAGGCGCTGGAGCATGCCCAGCTCGACCCGCGCTCGCTGCGCGGCACGCAGACGGGGGTGTTCGCGGGCTTCAACGTGCAGGACTACGCCCCGGCGATCCCCGGCGGCGTGCCCGAGGAGCTCGCGGGCTACGCGGGGCTCGGAACCGCCACGAGCATCCTCGGCGGGCGCGTCGCGTACGCGTTCGGCTTCGAGGGTCCGACGGTCACGATCGACACCGCATGCTCCTCCTCGCTCGTGGCGCTGCACCTGGCGTGCGACGCGTTGCGCGCACAGGAGTGCTCGCTGGCGCTCGCGGGCGGCGTGACGGTGATGGCGAGCCCGGAGATGTTCGTGCAGTTCACCCGCCAGCGCGGTCTCGCGCGCGACGGGCGCTGCAAGTCCTACGCCGACGGCGCCGACGGCGCGGGGTTCGCGGAGGGCGTCGGCGTGCTGGCGCTGGAGCGCCTGTGCGACGCCGAACGCCACGGCCATCCGATCGCGGCGGTGATCCGTTCGAGCGCCGTCAACCACGACGGCGCCAGCAACGGCCTGACGGCGCCCAGCGTCGCCGCGCAGCGCAAGGTGCTCGCGCGCGCCCTGCAGCGGGCGGGCCTGGAGGTGCATCAGGTCGATGCGCTCGAGGGGCACGGGACGGGGACTGTGCTGGGCGACCCGATCGAGGTGCAGGCGCTGCTGGCGACGTACGGGCAGGGGCGTGCGGCGGGCCGTCCGCTGCGGCTGGGGTCGGTCAAGTCGAACATCGGCCATGCGCAGGCGGCGGCGGGCGTGGCGGGCGTGATCAAGATGGTGGAAGCGATCCGCCGCGCGCGACTGCCACGCACGTTGCACGTGGATCGCCCGTCCTCGAAGGTGGACTGGTCGGCGGGCGCGATTGAGCTGCTGAGCGACGCGATCGACTGGCCGGACCACGGCGAACCGCGGCGCGCCGGGATCTCCTCGTTCGGCGTGAGCGGCACGAACGCGCACGTGATCGTGGAGCAGGCCCCCGTCGCGGCGGACCGGCCCGCGGAGCGCGCGACGCGCCCTACGGCGAGCGCCCCCGCGGCGATCGACCCCGCCGCGCTGCAGGCCGCCGGGGCGATCCCGTGGACGGTGTCGGGGCGCACCGCGGCGGCGCTGGCGGGCCAGCGGTCGCGGCTGGATGAGTGGGCTCGCTGCGAGACGGACGCCGACGCGCTCGACATCGGGCGCTCGCTCGCGCGGCGGACGGCGTTCGAGCGGCGGGTGGTCGCCCTGGGCGCCGAGCGCGCCGAGCTGCTCGCCGCCCTGGCAGCCGAGGCGAGGGATGAGACGCCGCCCCCGGGCGCCGTCCTCACGGGGGCCGCGACCACGGGCGGCACGGCGTTCCTGTTCACCGGACAGGGCGCGCAGCGGGTGGGGATGGGCGCGGAGCTGTACCGCGACTCGCCGGTGTTTCGCGGCGCGTTCGACGAGGTGTGCGAGCTGCTGGCCGAGGATCTGGGTCACTCGCTGCGCGAGGTCGTGTTCGGCGGCGCGGTGGGCGGCCTGCTGGATCAGACGATGTTCACCCAGACGGCGCTGTTCGCGCTCGAGGTGTCGCTGTTTCGCGTCGTGCACGCGCTCGGGGTGCGTCCCGACTTCCTGATCGGGCATTCGGTGGGCGAGATCGCCGCGGCGCACGTCGCGGGCGTGTTCTCGCTCGAGGATGCGTGCCGGCTGGTCGCGGCGCGGGGAAGGCTGATGGGCGCGCTGCCGGCGGGCGGCGCGATGGTGGCGCTGCAGGCCAGCGAGCGGGAGGCGATGGAGCTGATGGAGCGCCACGACGCCCGCGTAGCGCTGGCGGCCGTGAACGGCCCGACGGCGGTCGTGATCTCAGGCGACGAGGACGTCGTGGAGGAGCTGGCGGAGGTGTGGCGCGCGGTGGGGAGGAAGACGCGGCGGCTGCGCGTGAGCCATGCGTTCCACAGCCCGCGCATGGACGCGATGCTCGAGGAGTTCTCGCGGGTGGCGGGCACGATCTCCTTCGCGGAGCCGCAGCTGACGGTCGTCTCGAACGTGACCGGACAGCCGCTCACGAGGGAGCTGGCGTGCTCCGCTGAGTACTGGGTGCGACACGTGCGCGAGCCGGTGCGGCTGCTCGACGGCGTGCGCTGGTTGCACGACGCGGGCGCGACGCGCTTCCTCGAGCTCGGCCCCGACGCGGTGCTGGCCGCGGCGGTGCAGGACTGCCTCGACCCGGAGTCCGCCATGGGCGCCGAGGCTGCAGTGGGCGAGCCGGAGCCGGCGGCGTCGTTCGGCGCGGTCGCCGCGATGCGCCGCGAGCGCCCCGAGACCGCGACGCTCGTGCGCGCGCTGAGCGAGCTGTGGGTGCGAGGCGAGACGGTGGACTGGGGGGCGCTGTTCGCTGGCTCCGGCGCGAAAGCGGTGACATTGCCGCCGTACGCGTTCCAGCGCGAGCGCTACTGGCTGGAGCCGCCCACCGCCGCGAACGACCCCACGGCGCTGGGGCAGCAGCCGACGGGGCACCCGCTCCTGACCGCCTCGGTGGAGTTGGCGGACGGCGATGAGCTGATCCTCACCGGGCGCGTGTCGCTGGCGGCCCACCCGTGGCTCGCCGACCACGCCGTGGCGGGCGTGGTGCTGCTCCCCGGCACCGCGATGGTGGAGTGCGCGCTGCAGGCCGCACGGCTGCTCGGCTTCGAGCATCTCGCGGAGCTGACGCTGGAAGCGCCGGTCGTGCTCCCGGAGGACGAGGCGCTGCAACTGCAGCTGCGCGTCGCGCCGCCCGACGGGCAGGGCCGGCGCGCGCTCGACGTGCACACGCGCGTCGAGCGCCGCGGCGACGGCGCGCTCTCGCCCGCGGGAGAGCAGTGGACCCGCTGCGCCACGGCGACGATCGAAGCGCGCGCGCCAGCGCTCGCGCCGAGCGCGGCCGGCGCGCTGCTAACCGGCGAGTGGCCGCCTCCAGGCGCGAGGCCGATCGACGTGGAGGACCTCTACGAGCGGCTCGCGGACGGCGGCTTCGCCTACGGCCCCGCGTTTCGCGGCCTGCGCGCCGCGTGGCGCCTCGGCGAGGACGTATTCGCCGAGGTAGCGCTCCCGGAGGGCCTCGGCGGCCAGGCCGGCGCGTACACGCTGCACCCCGCGCTGCTCGACGCGACGTTGCACGCGATCTCCGCGGGCGAGGACGACGAGGACAGCCGCTCGAGCGCGACGGTGAGCCTGCCGTTCGCGTGGGCGGGGGTGAGCGTCGCCGCGAGCGGGGCGGCGAGCCTGCGCGTGGCGATCGCCTCGCCCGCGTCAGCCGACGGGACCGCTGCTCGATCGACCGACTCCGCCGATGCGACGCCCGTGGCGGACACGCGCTCGCTGGTGGTGGCGGACGACACAGGGGCGATCGTCGCGACGATCTCCGCGATCTCCGCGCGCGCCGTGGCGCGCGAGCAGCTCGCCATGGGCTCCGACAGGGGACGCGATTCGCTGTTCGTCCTCGACTGGGTGGCCCTGCCGGCCCTCGCGCGGGAGGCCGACCCCGACTCGGCGGGTGTCCAGATCTTCCACGATCTGGAGCGTATGGACGGGGCGCTGACCGCCTCCGGCGCGGTCCCCGACGTGATCGCGGTGCGCTGCCCGTCCTTCGCGGCGGGCGAGGTCGAGGACGCGTGCGAGTGGGCGCTCGAGCTGCTGCAGCGGTGGCTCGCCGAGGAGCGCTTCGCGGCCTCGCGCCTGGCGCTGCTGACCGGCGGCGCAGTCGCCACCGACGCGAGCGAGGCGGTGAGCGACGTCGCGGGGTCCGCCATCTGGGGGCTGGCGCGCTCAGCTCAGAGCGAGCACCCGGGTCGCGTGCAACTGGCCGACCTCGACGACACCGACCGTTCGCGGAACGCGCTCGCGGCGGCGCTCGCGAGCGAGGAGCCGCAGATCGCACTGCGCGGCGGCGAGGCGTTTGTGCCACGCCTCGCCGCCGCGCACGCGCACGAGGGCCTGCGCGCGCCGGGCGAGGAGCCGTGGCTGGTCAAGCAGGGAGACGGCTCGTTCGACCGGATCTCGATCGCGCCAGCGCCCGAGCTGGCCGCGCCGCTGGAGCCCCACCAGGTGAGGGTGCGGGTGGCCGCGGCGGGCGTGAACTTCCGCGATGCGCTGATCGCGCTTGGCGCCTACCCCGGGGAGGCGAGCCTCGGCGGCGAGGGCGCGGGCGTGGTGTTGGAGACCGGTGCGGCGGTGGAGGACATGGCGGTGGGGGAGCGCGTGATGGGCATGTTCGCCACCGGCCTGGGGCCGCTCGCGATCGCCGACCGCCGGCTGCTGAGCCCCGCGCCGCGCGCCTGGTCGCTGGCGCAGGCGGCGTCGGTGCCGATCGCGTTCCTCACGGCTCGCTACGCGCTCGTGGACCTGGCGCGCGTGCGGCCCGGCGAGCGGGTGCTGGTGCACGCGGCGGCTGGCGGCGTGGGGATGGCGGCGGTGCAGATCGCGCGCCAGCTCGGCGCCGAGGTGCTGGCGACGGCGAGCGAGCCGAAGTGGCCGCTGCTGCGCGGTCTTGGGCTGGCGGACTCGCACATCGCCTCCTCGCGCAGCCCGGAGTTCGAGCAGCGCTTCCGCGAGCTCACCGACGGCGAGGGCGTCGACGTGGTGATCGACTCCCTGGCGGGCGAGATGGTCGACGCGTCGCTGCGGCTGCTGCGCCCGGGCGGACGCTTCGTGGAGATGGGCAAGAGCGACGTGCGCGACCCGCAAGCCGTGGCGGAGGCCCACGGGGGCGTGGAGTACCGCGCGTTCGACCTCATGGAAGCCGGTCCCGAGCGGATTCGGGAGATGCTCGCCGAGCTGACCGGAGCGATCGAGCGCGGCGAGCTGCAACTGCTGCCGCTGAGGGCGTGGGACGTGCGCAGGGTGCCCGAGGCGCTGCGCTTCGTCAGCCAGGGCCGCCACGTGGGCAAGAACGTGATCGCGATGCCCGCCGGCATCGACCCCGACGGCACGATGCTGATGACCGGCGGGACGGGAGCGCTGGGGAGGCTGCTCGCGCGCCACCTCGTGAGCGCCCACGGCGTGCGCCACCTGCTGCTGGCGAGCCGCGCGGGCGCGCGCGCTCAGGGCGCGGGCGAGCTGATCGAGGAGCTGAACGGGCTCGGCGCCGAGGTCACGTGCGCGGCGTGCGACGTCTCAGACCGCGCGGCGCTCGCGGGCCTGCTCGACACGATCCCGGCGCGACGGCCGCTGCGCGGCGTGATCCACGCCGCGGGGGTGCTCGACGACGGGCTGCTCGCGACGCTGAGCGTGGAGCGGCTGCGCGCGGTGCTCGCGGCGAAGGCGACCGCGGCGTGGCACCTGCACGAGCTCACCGAGGGCCTCGACCTGAGGGCGTTCGTGCTGTTCTCCTCCGTCACGGGCGTGCTCGGCGGCCCGGGGCAGGCGAACTACGCGGCGGCGAACACGTTCCTGGACGGTCTGGCGAGCCTGCGCCGCGGGCGTGGCCTGCCCGCCACGTCGCTCGCATGGGGGCCGTGGCAGCAGGGCGACGGCATGGCGGGCGCCCTCGCCGCGGGCGACCGCGCGCGCGTCGCGCGCACCGGCCTGCGCGGCCTCCCGACCGAGGAGGCGCTCGGCCTGTTCGACGCCGCGTTCGCGGCGAGCGACTCGCTGCGCGTGGCTGTGAGCCTCGACCCGCGGGCGCTGCGCACCCTGGCGGAGGAAGGCGCGCTCCCGCCGCTGTTGAGCGGGCTGCTGCGCACGGGCGGGCGCGCCAAGAGGGTCGGCGCCGGCGAAGGCGCCCTCGCGGCACGCGTGCACGCCGCCGCCGCTCCCGCGCGTTCGCGGATCGCCCTTGAGGCGGTGCGTGGCGAGGTCGCGACGGTGCTGGGGCATCGCGGCGCGGAGCGGGTCGAGGTGGCGCAGACGTTCAAGGAGCTCGGCTTCGACTCGCTCGCCGCGGTCGAGCTGCGCAACCGCCTGAACGCCGCCACCGGGCTGCGGCTCCCGGCGACGGTGATCTTCAACCACCCGACGTGCGAGCGGCTCGCCCAGCACCTCCTCGAGCTGCTCGCTCCCGAGGCGGACGCCACTGAGGCCGTCGTCTCCGCACCCGCCCCCACAGGGGCGAGCTCCGTGGACGGGCTGGACCTGGCGGGACTGGTGCGCGCTGCGCAGAGCGAGGACGCGGCGGAGCGGGAGCCGGAGCGCCGATGAGCACGACGCCGAGCATGGAGGAGGTCACCGAGGCGCTGCGCAGCGCCCTGCGCCGCAGCGAGCGTCTGGCGGGGGAGAACGAGCGGCTGCGGGCGCGCGAGGAGGAGCCGATCGCGATCGTGGGCATGGGCTGCCGCTACCCGGGCGGCGTCGCCTCGGCGACGGACCTGTGGCGGCTGGTGGCCGAAGGCGGCGAGGCGACGGGAGCGTTCCCCGCCGACCGCGGCTGGGACCTCGACGGCCTGTTCCATTCCGACCCGGACCATCCGGGCACGTGCTACGCCCGCGAGGGCGCGTTCCTGTACGACGCGGCGTGCTTCGACGCGGAGTTCTTCGCGATCAACCCGCGCGAGGCGCTGGCGATGGACCCGCAGCAGCGGCTGCTGCTGGAAACCGCGTGGGAGGCGCTGGAGCACGCCGCGATCGATCCCCACGCGCTCGCCGGAACCCGCACGGGCGTGTACACGGGGGTGAGTTCGCAGGACTACAACGTCGCGACGTTGCTGGCGCCACCGGAGCGCGAACTGGGCGGCTACGTGGTGACGGGCACCGCGGGGAGCGCGATCTCGGGCCGCGTCTCCTACACGCTCGGCCTGGAAGGCCCGTGCGTGACGGTCGACACCGCCTGCTCGTCCTCGCTGGTGGCGCTGCACCTCGCCTGCCAGGCGCTGCGCCACGGAGAGTGCTCGCTGGCGCTCGCGGGCGGCGTGGCTGTGCTGGCGACGACGGCGCTGTTCGTTGACTTCAGCCGCCAGCGCGCGCTGGCGCCGGACGGGCGCTGCAAGTCGTTCGCGGAGGCGGCGGACGGGACGGGCTGGTCGGAGGGCGTGGGCGTGCTCGTGCTGGAACGTCTCACAGACGCGCTCGCGGCGGGCCGCGAGGTGCTGGCGGTGGTGCGCAGCAGCGCGGTGAACCAGGACGGGCAGAGCAACGGGCTCACGGCGCCGAACGGCGTGGCGCAGGAAGGCGTGATCCGCGAAGCGCTCGCGCGCGCGGGGCTCTCGCCGGGCGAGGTGGACGCGGTGGAGGCGCACGGCACGGGCACGCGCCTGGGCGACCCGGTCGAGGCGCACGCCCTGCAGGGCGCCTACGGCGCTCACCGCGACGATGCCGATCCGCTGTGGCTGGGCTCGGTGAAGTCGAACCTCGGGCACGCGCAGGCGGCGGCGGGGGTGGCGGGCGTGATCAAGATGGTGCAGGCGCTGCGCCACGGCGTGCTGCCGCGCTCGCTGCACGTGGACCGGCCCTCCTCGCGCGTCGACTGGTCCGGCGGTGGGGTGGAGCTGCTGGTCGAGCAGCGAGAGTGGCCCGCGCGCGGCGGCGCGCGGCGCGCGGGCGTGTCGTCGTTCGGCGTGAGCGGCACGAACGCGCACGTGATCCTGGAGCAGGCGCCCGCCGTGGAGCCCCCCGCGCACGAGACGCGCACGCCCGCGATCGACCCCGCGGCGATGAGGTCCGCAGGGGCGCTGCCGTGGGTGCTGTCCGGGCGCGGCGAGGAGGCGTTGGCGGGCCAGGCGCAGCGGCTGAGCGCGTGGATCGAGGAGCGGGACCGCGGCGGCGAGGACGACGGCGACGGCGATCGTGCGCTGGACGTCGGCCTGGGATTGGCGGAACGCTCCGCGTTCGAGCGCCGCGCGGTGCTCCTGGGCGCGAGCGTGGAGGAGCTGGCGGCGGAGACCGCGAATCTCGCTGGGCTCGGGCGGGAGCTGGGCGCAGGCGGCGCCGTGCGGGGCGTGGCGATGGGCGGCGCGACGGCCTTCCTGTTCACCGGCCAGGGCGCGCAGTGGTCGGGGATGGGCGCCGGGCTGTACGGCGCGTCGGAGGTGTTTCGCGTCGCGTTCGACGAGGCGTGCGCGTCCTTCGACGAGGGCCTGGGCCGGTCGCTGCGCGAGGTCGTCTTCGACGGCGCGCACGCGGAGCTGCTCGACCGCACGGAGTTCACCCAGGCGGCCCTGTTCGCGGTCGAGGTGGCGTTGTTTCGCGTGCTGGAGGCGTTGGGCGCGCGCCCCGATTTCGTGATGGGGCATTCGATCGGCGAGTTGGCGGCGGCGCACGTGGCGGGCGTGTTCTCGTTGGAGGATGCGTGTCGGCTGGTGCTGGCGCGGGGTCGGTTGATGGGTGCGCTGCCGACGGGCGGCGCGATGGTCGCGCTGCAGGGCAGCGAGGAGGAGGCGCGCGAGCTGCTGGCGGGCCGCGAGGCGTCGGTCGCGCTGGCGGCGGTGAACGGGCCCTCCTCGGTGGTCGTGTCGGGCGATGAGGACGCGGTCGAGGAGCTCGCGGCGCTGTGGCGAGAGCGTGGGCGCAAGACGCGGCGGCTGCGGGTGAGCCACGCGTTCCACAGTCCGCGGATGGACGCGATGCTCGAGGAGTTCTCGCGTGTGGCGGGCGAGATCGCATACGCGGAGCCGCGGTTGACGGTCGTGTCGAACGTGACGGGAGAGCCGTATGACGGGGAGATCGGCGTCACGGCCGGTTACTGGGTGCGCCACGTGCGCGAGACGGTGCGGTTCTTCGACGGGGTGCGTTGGCTTCGAGGCGCTGGTGCGACGCGCTGTCTGGAGGTGGGCCCCGACGGCGTGTTGACGGCGGCGGTGCAGGAGTGCGTCACCTCAGACGCCGCCGATGGGCGGCCGGTCGTCGCAGACGCGGCCGGCGAGCAGCCCGCCGTCTCGCGGGCGGCGTCGTTGGCCGCCTTCGCGTCGATGCGCCGCGAGCGCTCCGAGGTCGCCACGTTGCTGCGCGGCTTGAGCGAGCTGTGGGCGCACGGCGGCGCGGTCGACTGGCGGGCGCTGCTCGCCGGCTCGGGCGCGAGGCCGACTCAGCTGCCGACGTACGCGTTCCAGCGCGAGCGCTTCTGGCTCGAGACCCCGGCCGCGAGCGGCGACCCGGCGGCGCTGGGGCAGCGCTCGACGGGGCACCCGCTCCTGACGGCGGCGGTGGGTCTGCCGGAGGGCGGCTGGCTGCTGACGGGGCGGCTGTCGCTGCGCGCGCAGCCGTGGCTCGGCGATCACGTGGCGATGGGCGCGGTGCTGGTGCCGGGCACGGCGCTGCTGGAGCTGGCGTTGGAGGCGGGACGGCTGGTGGGATGCGAGCAGGTGGCCGAGCTGACGTTGCTAGCGCCGCTGGCGCTCGGCGAGTGGGAGGCAGCGGAGCTGCGCGTGGAGGTCTCCGACGGCGGCGCGGAGGGCTGGTCGGTGTCGATCCATGCGCGTGTGACGGGCGAGGAGGGCGAGGAGGAGCCGTGGACCCTCCACGCGGCCGGTCGCGTGGAGGTCGCGTCCGCGTCGCCGGCCGTGGAGGAGTTCGCGCAGGCGTGGCCTCCGAGCGGCGCCGAGCCGCTCGACGTGGCCGGCCTGTACGACGAGTTCGCGGCGGTGGGGCTCGAATACGGCGACGCCTTCCGCGGCCTGACGCGCGCGTGGCGTGTGGGCGGGGAGGTGTGCGCGGAGATCGAGCTGGCGGGCTCTGAGCGCGGCAGCGGGAGCGGGTTCGGGGTGCACCCGGCGCTGCTGGACGGTGCGCTGCACGCGGCGCTGATCGCCGGCCGGGCCGCCGATGGAGGCGCGAGCGCGAGCGCGACGGACGTGACGCCGGCGGTGCGGCTGCCGTTCTGCTGGTCGGACGTGACCGTTCAGACGCGCGGCGCGTCCAGCCTGCGGGTGCGCCTCGGCGCGGGCGAGGCAGAGGGCAGCTTCAGCCTCACCGCGACCGACGAGCGCGGGGCGGGCGTGATCGAGGTGGGCGAGCTGAGCACGGTCGAGGTCTCCGCGCAGCAGCTGAAGCGCTCTCGGGGCGGCGGCGCGCTGTACGCGCTGCGCTGGAGCGAGGCGCCTGCGCTCGAACAGGGCGAGCCGTCGACGGGTTCGACCCTCCTGCTCGGCGCTGAGCGCTCAAGGCTCGCTGAGTCGCTGCTGGCATCGGGTCTCGTGCAGGCCGCCTTCGAGGACCCGGATGTCCTGCCGGCGGCGGCCGGCTCTGGGCCGGGCGTCGTGATCTTCGACTGCACCTCTGTTCCCGCGCCCGCTGCGGGCGCGGATGGCGGTGTCGGCTCGACGGTGGGTTGGTCTTTTGATGTGTTGCGGGCGTGCTTGGTGAGCGAGCAGTTGGCTGGCTGTCGTTTCGCGGTGGTGACGTCTCATGCGGTGTGTCTTGGTGGCGGGGACGACGCGCCGGATTGCGCGCAGGCGGCTGTGTGGGGGTTGGTGCGTTCGGCGCAGAGCGAGTATCCGGGGCGTCTGGTGTTGGTGGACGTCGATGGGGAGGACGCGTCACTCGGCGCGCTCACGCGCGCGCTCGGGTCCGCCGAGCCGCAGGTCGCGCTGCGGGCCGGGGCGTTGTTCGCCGCGCGACTTGCCCCCGTCGAGGACGGTGGCGCGCTGTCGGCGCCGGACGCGGACGGGTACTGGAAGCTCGCGGCCGGTGACGATGGGACGTTGACGAGCCTGTCCCTGGCAGCGGCGCCTGAGATGGCGCAGGCTCCGGGGGAGGGGCGGGTCCGTGTCGGCGTGCATGCAGCCGGGTTGAACTTCCGTGACGTGTTGATCGCGCTGGGCGTGTATCCGGGCGGCGGCGCGATCGGTGGCGAGGGCGTGGGGATCGTGCAGGCGGTGGGGGCGGGCGTGGAGGGGCTGGCCGTCGGCGACAGGGTGATGGGCCTGCTCGACGGAGGGTTCGGCCCGACCGCGGTGGGCGACCACCGCTCGCTGACACGCGTCCCGCCCGCCCTTTCGCTTAGCGATGCCGCGACGGTCCCGATCGCGTTCCTGACGGCCTACTACGCGCTGCGCGACCTCGCGAACGTGAAGGCCGGTGAGCGGCTGTTGGTGCACGCGGCGGCGGGTGGAGTGGGGATGGCCGCGGCGCAGTTGGCGCGTCACTGGGGCGTGGAGCTGTTCGCGACCGCGAGCCCGGCCAAGCACGGCGCCCTCGAAGAGCTGTTCGGGCTTGCGAGGAGCGAGATCGCGTCGTCGCGCTCGCTCGACTTCACGGAGAGCTTCGGCACTGGTGTGGACGTGGTGTTGAACTCGCTCGCGGGGGAGTTCGTCGACGCGTCGCTGGGCTTGTTGGGTGACGGTGGGCGGTTCGTCGAGATGGGCAAGACCGATCTTCGCTCGCCCGAGGACGTAGCCGAGTCTCACCCCGGCGTCGCCTACCGAGCGTTCGATCTGATGGAGGCCGGGCAGGAGCGGATCGGGGAGATGCTTGGGGAGATCGCTGCGCTGTTCGAGCAGGGCGTCCTCAACCCGCTGCCCGTGACCGGCTGGGACGTGCGCGGCGCGCCGGAGGCTTTCCGCTTCATGAGCCAGGCGGGGCATGTGGGCAAGAACGTGCTGAGGATGCCCGCCCGGATCGACCCCGACGGAACGATGCTCCTCACCGGCGGGACGGGTGCGCTCGGCAGCGTGCTGGCGCGCCATCTCGTGAGCGAGCACGGCGTCCGTCACCTGATCCTGGCGAGCCGTCGCGGGCGCGACGCTCCGGGTGCGCAGGAGCTGCAGAACGAGCTCGAAGCCATTGGCGCCGACGTGGAGGTCGTGGCGTGCGACGTGGCTGAGGAGTCACAGCTCGCTGGGCTGCTCGCGAAGATCCCGCTGGAGCGGCCGCTGCGCGGCGTGGTCCACGCGGCGGGCGTGCTCGATGACGGCGTGCTCGAGGGGATGACGCGCGAGCGGCTCGATCGCGTGTTCGCGGCGAAGGCGCGGGCGGCCTGGAACCTGCACCGCCTGACGCGTGCGTGCGATCTGACGACGTTCGTGATGTTCTCCTCCGCGGCCGGTGTGCTCGGCGCTCCGGGGCAGGCGAACTACGCGGCGGCGAACGCCTTCCTGGACGCGCTCGCGCAGCGCCGCCGCGCGGTCGCGCTGCCGGCCGTGTCGATCGCGTGGGGCCCGTGGGAGACCGACGCGGGCATGACGGCCACGGTCGAGGAGCGAGACATCGCGCGGATGGGCCGCTCGGGGATGCTCCCGCTCGACCCCGCGGACGCGCTCGGGTTGTTCGACGCCGCGCACGACTCGAGCGAGGCGCTGCTGCTAGCCGCGCGCCTGGACCGCGCGGCGCTTCGTCGTCAGGCAGCCGCAGGAGCTCTCCCAGGGCCGCTGCGCAGCCTGATCCAGACGCCGGCGCGCGTCGCCCGCAGGCCCGCCGTCTCGCTGGCAGCTCGCCTGGAGGGCCTCCCCGCGGGCGAACGCGATCGCGCTCTCGCGACGATCGTGACGGGCGAGATCAACGCGGTGCTCGGACACCACCACACGCACGCGATCGACCCCGACCGCACGTTCAAGGAACTCGGCTTCGACTCGCTGACCGCGGTCGAGCTGCGAAACCGCCTCGGCAACGCCACCGGGCAGCAGCTCCCCGCGACGCTCGTGTACGACCATCCGACGGCCGCCCAGCTCAGCGCTCACCTGCTTGAGCGGCTGGGCTCGGCTCCGAGCTACTCCGAGCCGTCGGACGAGCGCGCGCTGCGCGCGACGCGCGACTCGCTCCCGATCGAGCGGCTTCGCGACCGCGCGCACGAGCCGATCGCGATCGTGGGCATGGCCTGCCGCTACCCCGGGAACGTCGCCTCGCCCGCCGACCTGTGGCGGCTGGTGAGCGATGGGGTGGACGCGATCTCGCCGTTCCCCGAGGATCGCGGCGCGCAGTGGCGGGCGGCGTTCGACCCCGATCGCGACCGGGCCGGTTCGAGCTATGTGCGCGACGGCGGGTTCATCGCCGAACCCGGGCGCTTCGACGCGGAGTTCTTCGACATCAGCCCCCGCGAAGCGTTGGCGATGGACCCCCAGCAGCGCCTGCTGCTGGAAGCGGCCTGGGAGGCGCTGGAGGACGGTGCGATCGATCCGCTGTCGCTGCGCGGGAGCGACACGGCGACGTTCGCGGGCATCAGCTCCCAGGACTACGGCGTGACGGGCCCCTCCGAACGCGCGCCGTCTCAGCTGGAGGGCTACCTGATCACGGGCCGCGGCGGCAGCGTGGTGTCGGGCCGCATCGCCCACCGCCTCGGCCTGGAGGGCGCGGCGGTGACGGTCGACACCGCCTGCTCGTCCTCGCTCGTGGCGCTGCACCTCGCCTGTCAGGCGCTGCGCCAAGGGGAATGCTCGCTGGCGCTGGCGGGCGGGGCGACGGTGATGGCGAGCCCGACGATGTTCGTGGAGTTCAGCCGCCAGCGCGGGCTCGCACGCGACGGCAGGTGCAGGTCCTACGCCGACGGCGCCGATGGCACCGGCTGGGCGGAGGGCGTCGGGGTGCTGGTGCTGGAGCGCCTCTGCGACGCGCGGGCGAACGGGCGCGACGTGCTCGCGGTCGTGCGCGGCAGCGCCGTCAACCAGGACGGCGCGAGCAACGGCCTGACGGCGCCGAGCGGCCCCGCCCAGGAACGCGTGATCCGCCAGGCGCTCGCGAACGCCGGCCTGACGGGCGGCGAGGTGGACGCGGTCGAGGGCCACGGCACGGGCACGGTGCTGGGCGACCCGATCGAGGTGCAGGCGTTGATGGGCACCTACGGCCGGGCTCGCCCGGAGGGCCGCCCGCTGTGGCTGGGGTCGGTGAAGGCGAACTTCGGGCACGCGCAGGCGGCGGCGGGCGTGGCGGGCGTGATCAAGATGGTGGAAGCGATGCGCTGGGGGCGCCTGCCGCGCACGCTGCACGTCGACCGTCCCTCCTCGAAGGTGGACTGGTCCGCGGGCGCGGTCGCGCTGCTCACGGAGTCGATCGACTGGCCCGAGCATGGCGAGCCGCGACGCGCGGCGGTGTCCTCGTTTGGGATCAGCGGCACGAACGCGCACGTGATCCTCGAGGCGCCGCCGTCCTCGAAGCCGACCGCGGGCGAGCCGCGCGCAACGGCTTCTGATGGCGGCGATGCTCGCGCCGCGAACGACGCCCCCGCGGTGTTCGAATCGCCGCCGGTCCTGCCGTGGGTGCTCTCAGCCCGCAGCGAGGGCGCGCTCGTCGCTCAGGCCTCGCGCCTGAGCGCGAGGGTCTCGGGCGATCCCGCGCTGGGTGCCGCGGACGTGGGGCTCTCGCTGGCGGGACGCTCGGCGTTCGAGCATCGTGCGGTCGTGTTGGGGCGCGACCGCGAGGAGCTGCTCGCGGGCGTATCCGTTCTCACACAGCCGGGAATCGAGTTCGAGACCGGCGTTGTGAGTGGGACCGCGAGCAGAGGTGCGACCGCGTTCCTGTTCACGGGGCAGGGCGCGCAGTGGGTGGGGATGGGCGCTGGGCTGTATCGCTCCTCGCCCGTGTTTCGCGCCGCGTTCGACGACGCGTGCGCGCTGTTCGACGAGGGCCTGGGCCGTTCGCTGAGGGAGGTCGTGTTCGGCGGCGCCGGGGTGGGGCTGCTCGATCGGACGATGTTCACCCAGGCCGCGCTGTTCGCCGTCGAGGTGGCGCTGTTTCGCATGCTGGAGAGGTGCGGCGTGCGTCCCGACTTCGTGATCGGGCACTCGATCGGCGAGTTGGCGGCGGCGCACGTGGCGGGCGTGTTCTCGCTGCGGGACGCGTGCCGACTGGTGCTGGCCCGCGGGCGGTTGATGGGCGAGCTGCCGGGCGGAGGGGCGATGGTCGCGTTGCAGGCGAGCGAGGTCGAGGCGGCGGAGCTGACGGCGGGTCGCGAGACGCGCGTTTCGCTGGCGGCCGTGAACGGGCCCTCCTCGGTCGTGATCTCAGGCGATGAGGACGTCGTGCTCGAGCTCGCCGGGGAGTGGGAAGCGCGCGGTCGCAAGACGAAGCGCCTGTCGGTCAGCCACGCGTTTCACAGCCCGCGCATGGACGCGATGCTCGAGCGGTTCGCGGAGCTTGCCGGCGGGATCTCGTTCGCGGCGCCACGTGTGACGGTCGTGTCGAACGTGACGGGAGAGCCGTTGACGGCGGAGCTGGCGTGCTCGGCGGAGTACTGGGTGCGCCACGTTCGCGAGCCGGTGCTGCTCGCGAGTGGCCTGCGCTGGCTGGAGGAGGCGGGCGCGACGCGGCTGCTCGAGCTGGGTCCCGACGCGGTGCTCGCCGTGGCGGCGCGTGAATGCGTCGGCCCCGCCGTCGTGGCTGTGCCCGCGATGCGCCGCGAGCGCCCCGAAGTCGCCACGCTCCTCCGTGGCGTCGGCGAGCTGTGGGTGAACGGCGCGAGCGTCGAGTGGGCCGCGTTGTACGAGGGCTCGGACGCGAAGACGGCGCCGCTGCCGACCTACGCCTTCCAACGCGAGCGCTACTGGCTGACGCGCCCCGCCACGGGGAGCGACCCGACCGCGCTGGGCCAGCAGGCGACGGCCCATCCCGTGCTGTCGGCCGCGGTGACGCTGGCCGAGGATCGCGGGTCGCTGTTCACGGGCCGCCTGGCGTTGGACACGCATCCGTGGCTGGCGGATCACCTCGTGATGGGCTCGGTGCTCGTACCGGGTGCGGCGCTGCTCGAGCTCGCGGGCCACGCGGGCGCCCGGGTGGAGTGCGAGGAGGTGGCGGAGCTCAACCTCGAAGCGCCGCTCGTCCTCCAGCAGGGCGAGGCGGTCGCGATCCAGGTGACGGTCGGCGCGCTCGAGGAGAGCGGGCAGCGACCCGTCGAGGTGCACTCGCGCCGCGAGCAGCCGTCCGAGTCGGGCGCGCTCCCCGAGCAGCGGTGGACCCGTCACGCGAGCGGACACGTCAGGGCGTCGGGCGAGGTCCACGAGCGATCCGTCGAGGAGCTCGTCGAACCGTGGCCGCCGACGGACGCGGAGCCGATCGAGGTCGAGGAGTTCTACGGCTACATGACCGAGCTCGGGTTCGACTACGGCCCGGCGTTTCTCGGCGTGGAGCGAGTGTGGCTGCGAGGCGGCGAGGTGTTCGCGGAGATTCGCCTCCCCTCCGGGCTGGACGAGTCCGCTCCCGCGTACGCGATCCACCCCGCGCTGCTCGACGCGGCGCTGCAGACCGCCGCGTCGCTGGATCGCTCGGAGGGCGGCCAGGACCGCGGGCTGCGCGTCCCGTTCGCCTTCACGAACGCCGACATCCGCGGCGCGGCTCCCGGCGGACTGCTGCGAACCCACATCGTCGCCGCACCGTCGGAGGGGGTGGGGCGGGCCGGCGAGGACACGCTCGGCGGCAGCGCGGTCTCGCTGACGATCGCAACCGAGCGGGGCGAGCTCGTGACGTCGCTCGAGATGCTCGTGCGACCGATCTCGCAGGGCGATCTCGCCGCGGTGAGCGCGAGCGGCGAGGCTCGCTATCGCCTCGACTGGACGCCCCTCCCGGACCCCTCGCCGGAGGAGGCGCCCGACGCGGCGATCGTGGATCTCGCCGACCTGGGCATGGCGTCCGCCCTCGACGCGGAGGATGGGCTCCTCGACGCGGCGCACGCGGCCGCGCACCGGGCGCTCGAGCTCGTGAACGAGTGGATCGCCGACGGCGACTCCTCGGCCTCGCGGATCGTGCTCGCGACACGCGGCGCCGTGGAGGCTCGCCCCGGGGAGATGGCGATCGCGGGGCTCGCACAGTCGCCGGTGTGGGGCCTGGTGCGCTCTGCGCAGGCGGAGAACCCGGACCGGATCACGCTCGTGGACACCGACGGCAGCGACGCGTCGCTCGCCCTGCTCAACCGCGTCGCGGCGCTGCAGGAGCCGCAGCTCGCGATCCGCGACGGCGTCGTGCTCGCCCCGCGCCTGCGGCGCGCCGAGCCGCCCGGCGCCCCGGGCGAGAGCCCCGACCCTCCCTCGCCGGCGGATGGCACGGTGCTGATCACGGGCGCGAGCGGGACGCTCGCGGGGCACCTCGCCCGCCATCTCGTCACCGACCACGGGGCGCGCCACCTCCTGCTCGCCAGCCGTCGCGGCCCCGGCGCCCCCGGCGCCGATGAGCTCCGGCGCGAGCTGGAGGAGCTGGGCGCGAGCGTGCGCATCGAGGCCTGCGACGTGGCGGACCGCGACGCGCTCGCCGAGCTGCTCGCGGGCATCCCGGGCGAGCAGCCGCTGACGGCGGTCTTCCACACCGCCGGGGTGCTCGACGACGGGATCGTCGGCTCGCTGACCCCGCAGCGGATCGACACGGTGTTCGCGCCGAAGCTCGACGGGGCCTGGCACCTGCACGAGCTCACCGCACACGTCGACCTCGCGGCGTTCGTGCTGTTCTCCTCCGCAGCCGGCACGCTCGCGAGCCCGGGGCAGGGCAACTACGCGGCCGCGAACACGTTCCTCGACGCGCTCGCGGCATACCGCGCCGCGCGCGGACTGCCCGCCACGTCGATCGCGTGGGGGCTGTGGGAGGCCCCCGGCGGGCTCGGCGCCGCGCTCGGGGAGGCCGACCGCTCGCGCATGCAGCGCACGGGCATCGGCACGCTGCCCACCGCACAGGCGCTCGCGCTGCTCGACAGCGCGCTGCGGGCGGGGGAGACGCTCACGATCCCGGTGGCGCTGGACCTCGGCGTCCTGCGTGCTCACGCGGCCGCCGGGGCGCTGCCGGCGCTGCTCTCCGGGCTCGTGCGCGCGCCGGCCCGTCGCGCACCCGCCGGCGGCGAATCGCTGGGGCGGCGGCTCGCCGGGGTCGCGCCCGCCGAGCGCGCGGACCTCCTCCTAGAGCTCGTGCGCGACCACGTCGCCGCGGTGCTCGCGCATCCGTCGGGCGCGAGCATCGACGCGGAGCGCACGTTCCTCGAACTCGGCCTCGACTCGCTCGCCGCGGTCGAACTGCGCAACCGGCTCAACCTCGCGACCGCGATGAAGCTGCCGGCGACGCTGATCTTCGACTACCCGACGACGACCAAGCTCGCGGGCCACCTGCTGGAGCGGCTCAGCGTCGAGGAGGAGCAGCCGACGGTGTCGCTGGAGCGCGAGTTCGAACGCGTGCAGGCGACGCTCGTCTCGCTCGCGCCCGAGCACCCCCAGCGCCGCCGCATCAGCGCGCGCCTGCAGGGTCTGCTCGCCACCGCCGCGCCGCCCGCCGCCGACAGCGGCGATCTGCGCCAGGCGGCGGCGGAGGAGGTCTTCGCGCTGATCGACGAGGAGCTCGGAGAATCGTGAGCGAGGAGCGGACCCCACCCGTGGAGGACCCGGCGAAGACGCTCGAGTACCTCAAGCGCGCGACCGGTGCGATGCGGGCCGCCCGCAGACGCGTGGCCGAGCTGGAAGACCGCTGGCACGAGCCGATCGCGATCGTCGGCATGAGCTGCCGCTATCCCGGCGGCGTAGCCTCGCCGGAGGGCCTGTGGGATCTGCTCGCGCGCGGCGAGGACGCGATCTCGGACTTCCCGAGCGAGCGCGGCTGGGATCTCGCGAGCGTCTACCACCCCGACCCGGACCACCGCGGGACGGCCTACAGCCGCGAAGGCGGGTTCCTCTACGACGCGACGCACTTCGACGCGGCGTTCTTCGGCATCAACCCGCGCGAGGCGCTGGCGATGGACCCGCAGCAGCGGGTGCTGCTGGAAGTGGTGTGGGAGGCGCTGGAGAGCGCGGCGATCGACCCCGTGTCGCTGCGCGGCAGCCGCACCGGGACGTTCGTGGGCATCAGCTCCTCCGGCTACGGCGCGGGGGAGTTCGGCGCGGCGCAGGGTCTCGAGGGCTATCTGCTGACGGGCAACACGGCGAGCGTCGCCTCCGGGCGCGTCTCCTACCTCCTCGGCCTGGAGGGCCCGACGTTCTCGATCGACACCGCCTGCTCCTCCTCGCTCGTCGCGCTGCACAGCGCCTGTCAGGCGCTGAGGGCCGAGAAATGCTCGCTGGCGCTCGCGGCCGGGGCGACCGTGATGGCCTCGCCGGGAATGCTCGTGGAGTTCAGCGCCCAGCGCGCGTCCTCGCCGGACGGGCGCTGCAAGGCGTTCGCCGCGAGCGCCGACGGGGCCGGCTGGGCGGAGGGCGTGGGCGTGCTCGTGCTCGAGCGGCTCTCCGACGCCCGCCGCAACGGCCATCGCGTGCTCGCCGTGGTGCGCGGCAGCGCCGTCAACCACGACGGCGCAAGCAACGGGCTCACCGCGCCCAACGGGCCGTCGCAGCAGCGCGTGATCGAACAGGCGCTCGAGAACGCGCGGCTCAGCCCGGACCAGATCGACGCGATCGAGGCGCACGGCACCGGCACGCCGCTCGGCGACCCGATCGAGGCGCAGGCGCTGCTCGCGAGCTACGGCGCCGGACGCGAGCGGCCGCTGTGGCTCGGCTCGCTGAAGTCGAACATCGGCCACAGCGTCGCCGCGGCGGGCGTCGGCGGCGTGATCAAGATGGTGATGGCGATGCGCCACGGCGTGCTGCCGCGCACGCTGCACGTCGAGCGGCCGACAGACGAGGTCGACTGGGACGCCGGGACATTGCGCCTGCTGGCGCAGGAGCGCGACTGGACGGCGAGCGAACCGCGTCGCGCCGGGGTCTCCTCCTTCGGGATCAGCGGCACCAACGCGCACGTCATCCTGGAAGAGGCCCCGCCGCTCGACGAGCGCGCGGCGGACGCTGACGGCGGGGACTCCGAGCCCGAGCCGCGGATCTTCTCCCAGCTGCCTGCGATGCCGCTGCTGCTCAGCGCCCGCACCGCGCCCGCGCTCGCCGCGCAGGCGGCGCGGCTGTACGGACACCTGGGCGAGAACCCCCGGCTCGACCGCGACGACGTCGCGCTGACGCTGGCCGCCGGGCGGGCCCACCTGGAGCACCGCGCGAGCATCTTCGCCGGCGAGCGCGAGCAGCTGCTCGACGGCCTGTCGGCCCTCGCCCGCGGTGAAGAGCACGCCGGCGTGCTGCGAAAGACCGCGGGGAGCCCCGGGAAGGTCTGCTTCACGTTCCCCGGACAGGGCTGCGAATGGGTCGGGATGGGCGTCGAGCTGCTGGACTCCTCGCCCGTGTTCGCGGCCCGTTTCCGGGAGTGCGAGCGAGCGTTCGCGCCGCACCTGAGCTGGTCGATCGAGGACGTGCTCAGGGGCGTGGACGGTGCGCCGTCGACCTCCCGGGTGGAGGTGGTGCACCCGGCGCTGTTCACGGTGATGGTCTCGATCGCCGAGCTGTGGCGAGCCTGCGGCGTGCGCCCGGATCTCGTGATCGGCCACTCCCAGGGCGAGACCGCGGCGGCCGCCGTCTCGGGCGCTCTCTCGCTCGAGGACGCGGCGCGCATCTCCGCGCTGCGATCGCAGATACTCGCCCAGCTGGTCGGCAAGGGCGGCATGGTCTCCGTCGCGCTCGGGGCCGAGGAGCTCGAGCGGGCGGTGGGACGGGTCGACGGACTGTCGCTCGCGGCGGTGAACGGGCCGGCGTCGATCGTGTACTCCGGGGCGCCCGACGCGCTCGAGCTGCTGCTCGAGCGCTGCGCCGAGCGGGCGATCAGAGCCAAACGCATACCGGTGACGCTCGCCAGCCACTCGCCCCAGGTCGAGGCGGTCCGCGAGGAGCTGCTGGCGGCGCTCCGGCCGATCGCCCCCCGCCACGGCGAGATACCGCTGCACTCGACGCTCACGGGCGAGCGGCTCGACACCTCCCAGATGAACGGCGAGTACTGGTATCGCAGCCTCAGCGAAACGGTTCGCTTCGAGGCCGCCACCCGCAGCGCGATCGCCGACGGCGCGATGACGTTCGTCGAGATCAGCCCGCACCCGATCCTCACGGTCGGCATCGCCGACGTGATCGAATCGCTGGACGGCGTCCGCGAGCGTCCCCGCGTGATCGGATCGCTGCGCCGCGAGGAAGGGAGCCCCGCGCGCTTCGCCCGCTCGCTCGCCGAAGCGCACACCCACGGCGTGGGCGTCGACTGGGCAGCGCTGTTCGCCGGGCACGACGCCCACAGCGTCGAGCTGCCGAAGTATCCGTTCGAGCGCGAGCGCTTCTGGCTGCAGGCGAGCCGCGGCGCGGGGAACGTCGCGGCGATCGGCCAGACGGCCGCGGATCACCCCCTGCTCGCCGCGCGGCTGCACCTCGCCGAGGGACGCGGCTGGCTGTTCACCGGTCGCTTCTCGCTCGAGACGCAGCCGTGGCTGAGAGACCACGCGCTCACCGCCACGCCGCTGCTCCCGGGCGCAGCGTTCCTCGAGCTCGCGCTCGCCGCGGGCGCCCGCGTCGGGGCGCCGACCGTCGAGGAGCTGACGCTCAGCTCCGCGCTCACCCTCCCCGAGGACCAGGCCGTCCAGCTCCAGGTCTCGCTGTCGGAGATCGACGAGCACGGTCGCTGCGAGCTGCGCATCTCATCGCGCCCGGAGCCCGACGGCTCGCACGACGCAGACGGAGGGGAGGAGCCGCCCTGGAGGGATCACGCGACTGGGACGCTCTCGACGTCCGCGGGCGCGCCCGCCCCCGAGACCGCCGCGACGTGGCCGCCCGCGGGCGCCGAGCCGCTGGCGCTCGACGGGCTGTATGAGCGGCTCGCGGACGCCGGCTACGACTACGGCCCCGCGTTCCAGGGCCTGCAACGGGCGTGGCGCCGCGGCGAGGAGCTGTTCGCGGAGATCTCACTCGAGGACGAGCAGGCGCAGAGCGTCGAGCGGTTCGCCGCGCACCCGGCGCTGCTCGACGCGGCGCTGCACGCGATGCTCGGCGCCGCGAGCGCCGACGCCGAGGAGCCGATCGAGGTCCGGCTGCCGTTCGCCTACAGCGGCGTGCGCGTCTTGCCGAGCGCCGTGGCTGGGTGGCGCGTGCGCCTGGCGCCGAACGGGCCCGGATCGATCTCGCTGCACGCCAGCGACCCGGATGGCGCGCCGCTCGTCGAGATCGAGTCGCTCGCGACCCGCGCGATCGATCCGGCGAACCTGAGCGCGCTCGTCGCGGGAGACCAGAGCGCGCTGTTCACCGTCCAATGGCGCGCCGCCGAGCCGCCCGCCGGCCAGCTGCTCGCGGAAGAGCCGCGCGCGGACGCTCACGGGTCGGTCGCGGAGATCGCGCTCGACCCCGCGGCGCTGAGCGCGCTGGACCCGGCGCCCGCGCTGCTGCTGTGCCGGGTCCCGACGCACGAGGAGAGCACCGACGCGCTCGCCGCGGCCGGGCAGACGGCGCTCGCGACGCTCGAGCTGGTGCAGGCGTTCCTCGCCGAGGAGCGCCTCGCCTTCACGACGCTCGCGCTCGTGACGCGCGAAGCGGTCGCCGTCGAAGACGGGGAGTCCGTCTCGCTCCCCCACGCGCCCGTGTGGGGTCTCGTGCGCTGCGCCCAGCTCGAGCACCCGGGGCGGCTGCTGCTGATCGACGTCGACGACAGCGACGCCACCGCAGACGCGCTCCCGCGCGTCGCCGGCCAGGACGCGCCCGAGCTCGCGATTCGCGACGGGCTGGTGCGCACGCCGAAGCTGACGCGCGTCCCGGCCGCCGGCGCCGCGCCGATGGGGCTCGACCCCGAGCGGACCGTCCTGATCACCGGCGGCACCGGGACGCTTGGGGCGATGACCGCCCGCCACCTCGTGCAGACCCACGGCGCGCGCCACCTCGTGCTGACGAGCCGCAGCGGCCCCTCCGCGCCCGGCGCCGTCGAGCTGCAGGCGGAGCTGACGGCCCTCGGGGCCGACGTCCAGATTCGCGCCTGCGACGTCGCTCGCCGCGAGGAGCTCGAGGCGCTGCTCGCGGCGATCGCCACGTGGCGCCCGCTGGGCGCGGTCATCCACGCCGCAGGCGTGCTCGACGACGGCGTCCTCGCCGGCCTCGATCGCGCACGGATGGAGCGCGTGATGAGCGCCAAGGCAGCCGGCGCGATGCACCTGCACGAGCTGACCCGCGAGCTGGAGCTGACCGCGTTCGTGCTGTTCGGCTCGGCCGCCGCGACGTTCGGATCGCCCGGCCAGGCCAACTACGCGGCGGCCAACGCGTTCCTCGAAGCGCTCGCCCTGCGGCGCCGCCGCGAAGGGCTCCCGGCGCACGCGATCGCCTGGGGCCTGTGGCAGCAGAGCAGCGGGATGACGGGCGAGCTGAGCGCCGCCGACCACGAGCGCCTCGGGGGCGCGGCGCTGTCCTCGCACGCCGGCCTGGACCTGCTCGACCGCGCGTGCGCGAACGACGATCCGGTCGTCGTGGCGCTGGCGCTCGACCTCCCCGCGCTGCGCCGAGACGCGCGTGCCGGGCTCGTGCCGCCGCTGCTGGCGGAGCTGGTGCGCGGCCCCGGACGTCGCGGCGAGGAGACGGCGCGCGAGTTCCCACGGCGCCTGGCCGCCGCTCCCGCGCACGAGCGCGAGGCGCTCGTCCTGGGCTTCGTGCGCGCCCAGGTCGCCGCCGCGCTGGGGCACTCCTCGGGCGATGAGATCGAGCCGACGCGCGCGTTCAAGGAGCTCGGGTTCGACTCGCTCAGCGCGGTCGAGCTGCGCAACCGCCTGAGCGGCGCGACCGGCCTGCGCCTGGCCTCGACGTTCGTGTTCAACTACCCCAACTGCGTCGCCGTGGCCGAGTATGTGCGCGAGCAGCTCGAAGGCGCCGCCACGAACGCCGCGAGCAGCGCCGTACGCGCGCGCGTCACGACGGCCGCGGCGGTGGCGGGCGATCCGATCGCGATCGTGGGGATGAGCTGCCGCTACCCGGGCGGGGTGCGCTCGCCGGGGGATCTGTGGGAGCTGGTGGCCTCGGGACGCGATGCGATCTCCCCGTTCCCGAGCGACCGTGGCTGGGCGCTGGATGGGCTGTTCGACGCCGACCCGGACCGGGCGGGCAAGACGTATGCGCGCGAAGGCGGGTTCGTCGACGGGGTGGACCTGTTCGACGCGGCGTTCTTCTCGATCAGTCCCCGCGACGCCGCCACGATCGACCCCCAGCAGCGGCTCCTGCTGGAAACGAGCTGGGAGGCGCTCGAGCGGGCCGGGATCGACCCGCAGGCCCTGCGCGGCAGCCGCACCGCCGTGTACGCGGGCGCGATGACGTACGACTACGGGACGGGGTCGCAGCTCGCCGCAGTCGACGGGTTCTCCACCGCGAGCCTGGGCGGGAGCGTGATCTCGGGGCGGGTGTCCTACAGCTTCGGTTTCGAGGGCCCGTCGATGATGATCGACACGGCCTGCTCGTCCTCGCTCGTGGCGTTGCACGAGGCGTGTCAAGCGCTCAGAGCGGGGGAGTGCGATCTGGCGCTCGCGGGCGGCGTGACGGTCCTCTCCACGCCCGGCATGTTCGTGTTCTTCGCGCGCCAGCGAGGACTCGCCCCGGACGGACGCTGCAAGTCCTTCTCGGCGAACGCCGACGGCGCGGGCTTCTCGGACGGCGTGGGCGTCGTGCTGCTGGAGCGCCTGTCGGATGCGGTGCGCGAGGGGCACGACGTGCTCGCGGTGGTCAGCGGCTCGGCGGTCAACCAGGACGGGGCGAGCAATGGGTTGACGGCGCCGAGCGGGCTGGCTCAGGAGCAGGTGATTCGCGCACGCGCTGGCGAGCGCCGGCATCGCGTCGGGCGATGTGGACGCGGTCGAGGCGCACGGCACGGGGACGACGCTCGGCGACCCGATCGAGGCGCAGGCGATCATCGCCACCTACGGGCAGGAGCGGCCGGCCGACCGGCCGCTGTGGCTGGGGTCGATCAAGTCGAACATCGGGCACACGCAGGGCGCGGCGGGCATCGCCGGCGTGATCAAGATGGTCGAAGCGCTGGGTCACGACACGCTGCCAAGGACGCTGCACGTCGATGAGCCGACGCCGCACGTGGACTGGGATGCGGGGAACGTGGCGCTGCTGACCGAGCCGCAGCCGTGGCCCGAGAGCGGGCGTCCGCGCCGCGGCGGGATCTCGTCCTTCGGCGCCACCGGCACGAACGCGCACGTGATCGTGGAAGCGCCGCCGCCCGGACTGTCGCGGCGAGCGCCGCAGGATGGCGGGGAGGAGCCCGCTGGCGACCAACGATCGGGCGCCGGCGTGCTGCTGCTGTCGGCGAGATCGACCGACGCCGTGCGCGAGCAGGCGGGCGAGCTGGCCGACTGGATGGCGAGGCGCCCGCAGCTCGACGCGGCGGACGTGGCGTTCTCCCTGCACAGGGGCCGCGCCCTGATGGAGCACCGCGCGGCGGTGATCGGATCGGACCGCGAGGAGCTGCTCGCGGGACTGAGGGCGCTCGCGGCGCAGGAGCCGGCGGCGGGCGTGCACGAGGGTCTCGCGCGGGAGGGGCGCACGGCGTTCATGTTCACCGGACAGGGCGCGCAGCGGCCGGGGATGGGGCGCGAGCTGTACGAGGCGTTCCCCGCGTTCGCGGCGGCGCTCGACGAGGCGTGCGGCGAGCTCGACGTCCATCTCGATCGCTCGCTCGCGCAGCTGATGTTCGCGCGGGAGGGCTCGCCCGAGGCGGCGCTGCTCGACGAGACGCGCTTCACCCAGCCCGCCCTGTTCGCGCTCGAGGTCGCGCTGTACCGGCTGCTCGAGTCGCTCGAGCTCGCGCCGGACGTGCTGGTCGGGCACTCGATCGGAGAGCTCGCCGCCGCGCACGTCGCGGGCGTGTTCTCGCTGCGCGACGGGGCCGCGCTCGTGGCGGCGCGCGGGCGCCTGATGGACGCGCTCCCGGTGGGCGGCGCGATGCTGTCGATCGAGGCGAGCGAGGAGGAGGCTCGCGAGGGGCTCGACGAGCGGGTGTCGATCGCGGCGGTGAACGGGCCGCGCGCGGTGGCGCTCTCCGGCGAGCGCGACGCGATCGAGGGTCTGGAGCGCCGCTGGCGGGAGCGGGGGCGCAAGACGAAGCTGCTGAACGTCAGCCACGCGTTCCATTCCGCGCGGATGGACCCGATGCTGCAGGAGTTCGAGGCGCTCGCCGAACGGGTCGAGCTCGCGCCCGCGCGGATTCCGATCGTCTCCAACCTGACGGGACGGCTCGCCGGCGAGGAGATCGCCACGGCCGCCTACTGGGCGCGTCACGTGCGCGAGGCGGTGCGCTTCGCCGACGGCGTCGAGACGCTCGAGGCCGACGGCGTCACCCGCTTCGTGGAGCTCGGCCCCGACGGGGTGCTGTGCGCGATGGCGCGCGAGTCGCTCAGCCCCGCCGCCGGCCCGCACGCGCTGCTGGCGAGCGCGCTGCGCACGAAGCGCGGCGAGCGCGAGGCGTTCCTCGCGCTGCTCGCGCAGGCGCACACCCACGGGGTCCGCCTCGCCTGGGAGCCGCTGCTCGCGGCCCCGTCCGCGCGCCTGGTGGAGCTGCCCACCTACCCGTTCCAGCGCAGCCGCTACTGGCTCGAGCCGGCGGGCGGCGCCGGCGATGTCTCCGCCGCCGGACTCGACCGCGTCGAGCACCCGCTGCTGAGCGCGAAGCTGCGCCTCCCGGGCGAGCAGGGCTGGCTCCTCACCGGCCGCCTCTCGCTGCACGCGCAGCCGTGGCTCGCCGAGCACGCCGTGCTGGGCGCGACGCTGCTGCCAGGATCGGCGTTCCTCGAGCTCGCGCTCCACGCGGCCCGCGAGATAGACGTCGAGACAGCCGTGCAGGAGCTGACGTTCGAAGCGCCGCTCGGCCTCGACCACGACGGCGCCGTGCAGATACAGGTGAGCGTGGGCGAGGCCGACGAGCAGGCGCGGCGCACAGTCGCGATCCACACCCGCCGCGACCCAGCCACGCTCGCCGACGGCGAGGAGTCGGAGTGGGTGCGCAACGCGAGCGGCGTGCTCGCCTCGAGCGCGAGCCCGGCCGCGACGGAGCCGGACCCCGCCCTCGCGGGCGAGTGGCCACCGCGCGGCGCTGAGAAGCTCGACAGCGACCTCCTCTACGAGCGGCTCGCGCAGGACGGCTACGAGTACGGCCCCGCCTTCCAGGGCGTGCGCAACCTCTGGCGCCGCGGCGAGGAGATCTTCGGCGAGGTGACGCTCGACGACGCCCAGGAACCCGAAGCATCCTCGTTCGCGCTGCACCCGGCGCTGCTCGACGCGGCGTTCCACCTCGGCCTGCACGCCGCACTCGAGGACCCGCAGCGCTCGCCACGAGTCCCGGTCTCCCTGCAGGGCCTGCGCCTCGCGCAAAGCGGGGCGAGCACGCTGCGGGTGCGGATCGCGCGCGGGCAGGACGACGGCGTGAGCCTGCGCGCGAGCGACGCGAGCGGAGCCCCCGTGATCGACATCGAGGCGCTCCTCACCGCCCCGGTCGACGGGGAGGCCCTGCGCCGCGCCACCGCCGCCCGCCAGAGCTCGCTGTTCGCCCTGGAGTGGGTACGGACACCGGTGGCGCCGGTCAACGGCAGCCGCCTCACGGTCGCGCTGCTCGGCGACACGGCCGCCGAGCTCTCGCAGGCCCCCGGCATCGAGATCGCCCGCCACCGCGACCTCGACGAGCTCATCGCGAGCATCGCCTCAGGCGCCGCGGCTCCCGCGCTCGTGGCGTTCGACCCGCTCGCCGCCACGGTCGACGGATCCCGGGCTGACGTCGTCCACGAGCTCCTCGCGCGCACGCTCGCGCTGTTGCAGAGCTGGATCGAGAGCCCGCATCTGGCGAGCGCGCGGCTGCTCGTGCTGACGACCGACGCCGTGGCGATCGCCGACGGCGAGGTCCCCGACCTGGCCGCCGCGACGCTCGGCGGGCTCGTGCGCTCAGCGCAGGCGGAGCACCCCGGCCGCATCGCGCTGATCGACACCGACGACAGCGACGGGTCGCGGCGCTCCCTGTACGGAGCGCTGCTCAGCGACGAGCCCCAGATCGCGCTGCGAGACGGCGCCGCGTTCGTGCCCCGGCTGAGCCGCGCGAGCGCCGACCCGGCAGCGCAGGGGGCGATCTTCGACCCGGACGGGACCGTCCTGATCACCGGCGGCACGGGCGGGCTCGGCGCGCTGATCGCACGCCACCTCCTCGCCGAGCACGGCGCCCGTCACCTGCTGCTGCTCAGCCGCCGCGGCCCGGACACGCCCGGCGCGGAGGCGCTCGAACGGGAGCTGGGGTGCGACACGCGGATACTCGCCGTCGACGCCGCCGAGCGCGAGGAGCTCGCGAGCGCCCTGCGGACGATCCCCGCCGAGCACCCGCTCACGGCGGTCATCCACGCGGCCGGCGTGCGTGAGGACGGCGTGATCACGTCGCTCGACGCGGAGCGACTGCACCGCGTGCTGAGGCCGAAGCTCGACGCGGCGCTCAACCTGCACGAGCTCACCGAAAACCTCGATCTACGCCAGTTCGTGCTCGTCTCGTCGTTCGCCGGCACGCTGGGGGCGCCCGGCCAGGCGAACTACGCGGCCGCCAACGCGGCGCTCGACGCGCTCGCGAGCGCGAGACGCGCACGCGGCCTCGCGGCGAGCGCGCTCGCATACGGCGCGTTGGCGACGCCGACCGGCATGACCCGCGAGCTCGGCGACGCCGACCGCGCGCGCTCCGAACAGGTCGGGATCGCGCCGCTCACCGACGAGGAAGGACTGCACGCGCTCGACCTGGCCCTGCGCGCGAACAGGACCCCGGCCGTTGCGGTGCGGCTGCGGCTCGCAACCCTGCGCGGCCTCGCCCGCGACGGGATGCTGCCGGCGCTGCTCAGCGGGCTCGCCGGCCCCGCCGCCCGCCGTGCGGGAGCAGGCGGCGGATCGCTCGCGCAGACGCTCGCGGGCGCCGACCCCGACACGTGGGAGGCGATGACCGTGGAGCTCGTGCGCGGCCACCTCGCAGCGGTGCTCGGCCACAAACCCGAGGCGATCGACACCGAGCGCGCGCTGAAAGAGCTTGGCCTGGACTCGCTCGGATCGGTGCAGCTGCGAAACCGCCTCAGCCAGGCGACCGGCCTGCAGCTGCCCGTGTCGCTGACGTTCGACCATCCGAGCGTCGCCGCGATCGCCGCCCACCTGCGAACCCGCGTCGCCGACGGCGCCGCCGAACGCCCCGAGATCGATGTTCACGTGGAGCGGCTGCGAGCGCTGCTCGCGCCGATCGCGGCCGAGGACGCAGAGCGCGAGCGGGTCGGCGCCCTGCTGCGCGGGCTGCTCGACGGGCTCGCCGCGCCCGGCTCCTCCTCCACCGCCGATGCGGTGCAGGCCGCCGACGGCGAGGAGCTCTACGCCCTGCTCGACAGCCAGCTGGGGAAGGAGTGAGCGATGCCCGATCAGCCTGAGCAGCCGAGCGCCGAGCAGCGCAACGTCGAATACCTGAAGCGACTGTCGAGTGCCCTGGAGCGCCGCGACGCCGAGCTGGCGGAGCTGCGCGCCCGCGCGCGCGAGCCGATCGCGATCGTCGGCATGGCCTGCCGCTACCCCGGACAGGTGCGCACTCCGCGCCAGCTGTGGGAGCTCCTCCGCGGCGGACGCGACGCGATCTGCGAGTTCCCGCGCGATCGCGGCTGGGACGTCGATGCGCTGTACGACCCCGACCCGGAGCACGCCGGCACGAGCTACACGAACCAGGGCGGCTTCATCGACGACGCCGCGGACTTCGACGCGGAGTTCTTCTCCATCAGCCCACGCGAAGCGCTCGTGATGGACCCCCAGCACCGGTTGATGCTGGAAACGAGCTGGGAGGCGATCGAACACGCGGGCATCGACCCGACGACGCTGCGGGGATCGCGCACCGCGGTGCACACGGGGCTGATGTACCAGGACTACGGCACGAACCTCGGCAAGCTCACCGCCGAGCAGGAGGCCTACCTCGGCACCGGCGCCGGAGGCGGCCTCGTCGCCGGGCGCGTCTCCTACACCCTTGGCCTGCAGGGGCCCGCGGTGATGCTCGACACGGCCTGCTCGTCTTCGCTGGTGGCGCTGCACGAGGCCTGCCAGGCGCTGCGGGCGGGAGAGAGCGATCTCGCGCTCGCGGGCGGCGTGACGGTGCTGTCGAGCCCCGGCGTGTTCGTGGCGTTCTCGCGCCAGCGCGGACTCGCCGCCGACGGACGGTGCAAGTCCTTCTCCGCCGCCGCCGACGGCACCGGCTGGGGCGAGGGAGCGGGCGTGCTGCTGCTGCAGCGCCTCTCCGACGCGCAGCGCGACGGGCGGCGCGTGCTCGCGGTGATCGCCGGGTCGGCGGTCAACCAGGACGGCGCGAGCAACGGGCTGAGCGCGCCAAACGGGCCCGCCCAGGAGCGGGTGATCCGCGCCGCGCTGGCCAACGCCGGGCTCACCCCCAGAGACGTCGACGTCGTCGAGGCGCACGGCACGGGCACGCCGCTCGGCGACCCGATCGAGGCGCAGGCGCTGATCGCCACCTACGGGCAGGGGCGAGACACGCCGCTGTGGCTGGGGTCGATCAAGTCGAACATCGGCCACACCCAGGCCGCGGCCGGGGTAGCGGGCGTGATCAAGCTCGTCGAAGCGCTGCGCCACGACACGCTGCCGGCCACGCTGCACGCCGAGGAGCGCTCGCCGCACGTGAGCTGGGACGCCGGGAAGGTCGAGCTGCTGACCGAGCCACAGCCGTGGCCCCGTGGTGCCGGGCCGCGCCGCGGCGGCGTGTCGTCGTTTGGGATCAGCGGCACGAACGCCCACGTGATCGTCGCGGAGGCGCCGCCGGTGTCGAGCGCCGCGACAGAGGGGGGCGGCGCTCAGGGCGATGTGGACCGTGCCCGCCGCGAGCGTCCCGGCGTGGGCGCGCCGTTGCTTTTGTCGGCGCGGTCGCCGGGAGCGTTGCGCGAGCAGGCCGAGAATCTCGCCACCTGGATGGGGGAGCACGCCGAGGTTGCGCCGCACGATGTTGCGAGATCGCTGTTGGAGGGGCGCCCGCGGCTGGAGCGCCGGGCGGCCGTCCTCGGCTCCGATCGGGAGACGCTGCTCGCAGGGCTGCGGGCGCTCGCAGCGGGCGAGCCGGCGGCGGGCGTGCTCGAAGGTGTTGTGGACGGGGGGCGGACGGCGTTCATGTTCCCCGGGCAGGGCGGGCAGCGTCCGGGCATGGGGCGCGAGCTCTACGACGCGTTCCCCGCGTTCGCGGTCGCGCTGGACGCCGCCTGCGAGGAGCTCGACCGACACGTGGGCCGCTCGCTGCGCGAGCTGATGTTCGCGCGGGAGGGTTCGCCCGAGGCGGCGCTGCTCGACGAGACGCGGTTCACGCAGCCCGCGCTGTTCGCGCTGCAGGTCTCGCTGCACCGGCTGCTGGAGTCGCTCGGGGTGAAGCCGGACATCGTGATCGGGCATTCGATGGGAGAGCTGGCGGCGGCGCACGTCGCGGGCGTGTTTTCGCTCGCGGACGGTGCGAGGTTGGCGGCGGCGCGCGGCCGTCTGATGGGCGAGCTGGCGGGCGGCGGGCAGATGATGCTCGTCGAGGCGAGCGAGCGCGAGGCGCGAGACGATCTCGACGCGCGCGTGTCGGTCGCGGCGGTCAACGGGCCGCGCGCCGTGGTGCTCTCAGGCGACGTCGAGGGGATCGAGGAGCTCGAGCGCCGCTGGCGCGAGCGTGGGCGCAGGGTCAAGCGGCTGAACATCAGCATCGCCTCGCACTCCCCGCGCATGACCCCGATGCTGGAGGAGTTCGAGGCGCTCGCCGAGCGGCTCACGTTCGCCCCGGCGCGGATCCCCGTGATGTCCAACCTCACCGGGCGCATCGCCGGGGAGGAGATCTCCACGGGCGCCTACTGGGCTCGCCACGTGCGCGAGACCGTGCGGTTCGCCGACGGCGTGGCGGGACTGGAGGCGGAGGGCGTGACGCGCTTTCTCGAGCTCGGTCCGGACGGCGAGCTGTGCGCGATGGTGCGCCAGACGCTGAGCCCGGAGCTCGAGTCGCGCGCGCTGCTGGCCCCGGCGCTGCGCGCCAAGCGCTCCGACCGTGAGGCGTTCGTCGCGCTGCTCGCCGACGCGCACACCCGCGGGATCGCGCTCGACTGGAGCGTCCTGCTCGCGGGTTCCTCAGGCCAGCCGGTCGAGCTGCCGACGTACCCGTTTCAGCGCAGGCGCCACTGGCTCGAGCCGAACGCCGATCCGGGCGATCTCTCCGCCGCGGGACTCGACCCGGTCGAGCATCCGCTGCTCACCGCGAAACTGCGGCTGCCGGGCGAGCAGGGCTGGATGTTCAACGGCCGCCTGTCGCCGCGAACCCACCCGTGGCTGGCAGACCACGCCGTCACGGGTACGCCGCTGCTCCCCGGGACGGGCTTTCTCGAGCTCGCGCTCGAGGTGGGGCGCGAGCTCGGCGTCGAGGCGCTGGAGGAGCTGAACCTCCACGCGCCGATGGTCTTCGCCGAGAACGAAGAGACCCACGTGCAGATCCTCGTCGCCCAGCCCGACCACGAGGGACGCAGCGAGCTCACGATCGACTCCCGCGCCGCTCGCGCCCCCAGGGATCTCGCCGGCGATCCCGAGTGGACCCGCAACGCGAGCGCGATCCTCAGCCCGGCGGCGCCGGCGTCCGAGGCGCTCGACGCGTTCGCGAAAGAGAGCTGGCCGCCGCGGGGCGGCGAGGAGATCGACGTGGCGTCGCTGTACGAGCGTCTCGCCGACGTCGGCTACGACTACGGCCCCGCCTTCCAGGGGGTCGCTCGCGCGTGGCGCCGCGGCGAGGAGCTGTTCGCCGAGGTCTCCCTGCAGGACGCGCAGGCAGAGACGGCGGCACGCTTCGGCGCGCACCCGGCGCTGTTGGACAGCGCCTTCCACGTGGCTCTCGACGCGGCGTTCGCCACGCCCGGCGAGCGCTCCGCGACGGAGCTGCCGGTGGCTTTCGCCGGCGTCGCGGTCCGCCGGCCCGGCGCGTCGAGCTGGCGCGTGCGCGTCGCTCGCGAGGAGTCCAACGTGACGACGCTGCAGGCCCTCGACGACCGGGGCTGCCCCGCCGCGTCGATCGCGGCGGTCACCACCCGACCCGTCGAGGCTGGGGCGCTCCAGCGCCCCGGCGCGCAGCACGACATGCTCTTCGAGATCGGCTGGGAGAACGCCCCGAGCGCCGCCGGTGCGTGGGACGGCGTGACGGTCGCGGTCGGCGCGAACGTGCCGGGAGCGGAGGACGTCGAGCGCTATCCGGACCTGGCCGCGCTCACGGACGCGATCTCCGCCGGGAGCGCGGCGCCGGAGGTCGTGCTCGTGAGAGCGCAGCAGCCGACGCACGAGCGAACGCCGGCGGAGCTGATCGCGGCCGCCCGCGAGCAGAGCCACTGGGCGCTCGAGCTCATACAGGCCTTCCTCGCCGAGGCGCAGCTGGCGGGCACGCGGCTGGTGTTCGTGACCGAGCGCGCGCTCGGCGTGCGGCCGGGGGGGTCCCCCGAGCTCTCCCAGGCGCCGCTCACGGGCATGGTCCGAAGCGCCCATTCAGAGCACCCCGGGCGCGTCGGGCTGATCGACCTCGACGGCAGCGAGGAGTCCGCCGCCGCTCTGCTCGGCGCCCTCGGATGCGGCGAGCGCGAGCTCGCTCTGCGCGAGGGCCGGCCGCTGCTCGCGCGACTGACGCGGATGCGAGGCGAGCAGCACGCGAGCGCCGCGCCCCCGTTCGATCCGCAGGCCACGGTGCTCGTGACCGGCGGCACCGGCGGCCTGGGCGCGCTCACCGCCCGCCACCTCGCCGCCGCCCATGGCGCCCGTCACCTGCTGCTGACGAGCCGCTCCGGAGGCGGCGGCGCGAGCGAGGATCTGCGTCGCGAGCTCGAGGCGATGGGATGCGCCGTGCGGGTCGAGGCGTGCGACGTCAGCGATCGCGACCGGCTCGCGTCGTTGCTCGATTCGATCTCCGCCGAGCACCCGCTCGGCGCGGTCGTCCACGCCGCCGGGGTCCTCGACAACAACCTCGTCGTCTCGCTCAGCGGCGAGCAGCTCGACCGCGTGGCGGCGCCGAAGCTCGACGGCGCGGTGCACCTCCACGAGCTCACCGCGGGGCTCGACCTGTCCCTGTTCGTGCTGTTCTCCTCGGTGGCCGCGACGTGGGGCGGGGCGGGCCAGGCCAACTACGCGGCGGCGAACGCGTTCATGGATGCGCTGGCGCAGCACCGCCACGCGCACGGGCTCGCCGCCCAGTCGATCGCGTGGGGACCGTGGGATCAGCGGACCGAACTCGCGGGCGAGCTCGACGACGCCGCGGGCAAACGTCTCATCGCCCAGATCCGGGCCCAGATGGCGATGGTCCCGGTCGCGCCCGCGCGTAACCTCGAGCTGCTCGATCGCGCCGTCGCGAGCGGACTGCCGCTGCTCGTGGCCGCGCAGCTCGATCCGGGCGCGCTGCGCGAACAGGCCCGCGCGGGAGTGCTCCCGTCGCTGCTCGCCGGGCTCGTGCGCAGGCCCATCCGGCGCACGGACGCTTCACACGGGGATCTCGCCCGTGATCTGGCGAGCCTGCCCGCGGCGGAGCGCCCGGCGCGGGTGCTGAAGCTCGTGCGCAGCCAGGTCGCGGCCGCGCTGGGCTACGCCTCCGGCGATGAGATCGACCCGACCCGCCCGTTCAAGGACCTCGGCGTTGACTCGCTGACGGCGATGGAGGTGCGCAACCGCGTGAATGGCGCGAGCGGCCTGCGGCTCCCCGCGTCGCTGGTGTTCGACTACCCCACGTGCGAGAGCGTCGCCCGATACGTGCAGGAGCGCCTGCAGGGCGAAACGTCCGCCGGGCGGACGAGCACGAGGACGGCGTCCGCGGTCCAGGGCGATCCGATCGCGATCGTGGGGATGAGCTGCCGCTACCCGGGCGGCGTGCGCTCGCCGGGGGATCTGTGGGAGCTGGTGGAGTCGGGGCGCGATGCGATCTCCGCGTTTCCCGAGGACCGCGGCTGGGACCTCGCGCGGCTCTACGACGCCGATCCCGACCGGCTGGGCACGACGTATGCGCGCGAAGGCGGGTTCGTCGACGGGGTGGACCTGTTCGACGCCGGCTTCTTCTCCATCAGCCCGCGCGAGGCGCAGGCGATGGACCCTCAGCAGCGCCTGATGCTCGAAGCGGCGTGGGAGGCCCTCGAGAGCGCGGGCCTGGACCCCGAGCGGCTGCGCGGCAGCCACACCGGGGTGTTCGCGGGCGCGATGACCTACGACTACGGGACGGGATCGGCGCTCGCCGCGGAGGAAGGGTTCGCGATGGCGAGCTTGGGCGGGAGCGTGATCTCGGGGCGGGTGTCCTACAGCTTCGGTTTCGAGGGCCCGTCGATGATGATCGACACGGCCTGCTCGTCCTCGCTGGTGGCGTTGCACGAGGCGTGTCAGGCGCTGCGGGCCGGGGAGTGCGACCTCGCGCTCGCGGGCGGCGTGACGGTGCTCTCGACGCCGGGGATGTTCGTGCTGTTCGCGCGTCAGCGCGGACTCGCCCCGGACGGACGCTGCAGATCGTTCGCGGCGAGCACCACCGGCGCCGGTTTGGGCGAGGGCGTGGGCCTCGTCGTGCTCGAGCGGTTGTCCGACGCGGTGCGCGAGGGGCACGACGTGCTCGCGGTCGTGGCCGGTTCGGCGGTCAACCAGGACGGGGCGAGCAACGGGCTGACGGCGCCGAGCGGCTTGGCTCAGGAGCAGGTGATTCGCGACGCGCTCGCCAGCGCGGGATTCGGCCCGGGCGATGTGGACGTGGTCGAGGCGCACGGGACGGGGACGACGCTCGGCGACCCGATCGAGGCGCAGGCGATCATCGCCACCTACGGGCAGGACCGCCCGGCCGACCGGCCGCTGTGGCTCGGTTCGGTGAAGTCGAACATAGGTCATGCGCAGGGCGCGGCGGGGGTGGCGGGCGTGATCAAGATGGTCGAAGCGCTGGGTCACGACACGCTGCCGAGGACGCTGCACGTGGATGAGCCGACCCCGCACGTGGACTGGGAGGCGGGGAATGTGGCGCTGCTGACCGAGCCGCAGCCGTGGCCCGAGAGCGGGCGTCCGCGCCGCGGCGGGATCTCGTCCTTCGGCGCGAGCGGCACGAACGCGCACGTGATTCTCGAGCAGCCGCCCGCATCGGAGTCGTCTTTTCTCCAGCCCACCGAGCCGGGGCCGCTGGGCGCGATGACGGCCTGGCCGCTGTCGGCGAAGAGCGAGCCGGCGCTGCGGGCGCACGCCCGCCGACTCGCCGAGCATCTGCAGACCGGCGCGAGCCCAGACGCGGCGAGGGTCGCTCGCGCTCTCGCACGCCGCACGAGCTTCGATCGGCGCGCCATCGTGCTCGGCGAGGACATCGCGACCCTGCGGGCGGGGCTCGACCTGGTGAGCCGCGGCGAGTCGAGCACGCTCGTGCTCGAGGGGGTCTCCTCGAAGGGCGCCGACGGGCGGATCGTCTTCCTGTTCCCCGGCCACGGGTCGCAGTGGGCGGGGATGGCGGGCGAGCTGCTCGACGAGTCCCCGCTGTTCGCGCAGCACGTGCACGCCTGCGCCGCGGCTCTCGGCGAGCACGTCGACTGGTCGCTCGAGGATGTGCTGCGCGCCGCGCCCGGCGCGCCCGGGCTCGATCGCCTGGACGTGGCGCAGCCCGCCCTGTTCGCGGTGATGGTCGCCCTCGCGCGGCTCTGGCAGGCGTGCGGCGTGCAGCCGGCGGCGGTGCTGGGCCACTCCCAGGGCGAGATCGCCGCGGCGCACATCGCGGGCGGGCTCTCGCTGCCCGACGCCGCCCGGATCATCGCGCTGCGCAGCAGGACCCAGCTCGAGCTGGCCGGCGGTGGGCGGATGGCGTCGATCGCGCTCAGCGCGCAGGACGCGGCGGAGCGCATCGAGCGCTGGGAGGGACGGATCGAGCTCGCGGCGCTCAACGGGCCCGCATCGACGGTGCTGACGGGCGAGCTCGACGCGATGCTCGAGCTGATCGAGAGCTGCAGGGCGCAGGGCATCGTCGCGCGCGAGATCGGAAGCGCCGTCGGCGCCGGGCACTCCCGTCAGCTGGAGTCGATCCGCGAGCGCTTCCTCGACGCGCTGGGGACGGTCGCGACCCGCACGGGAGAGATCCCGTTTCACTCCACGGTCGACGCCGCGATTCGCGACACGGCGACGCTCGACCGCGAGTACTGGTTTCGAAACGTGCGCGAGCCGGTGCGCTACGCCGCCGCGCTGGGCGGGCTGCTCGACAGCGGCCACCGCACGTTCGTCGAGGTGAGCCCCCATCCGGTGCTGAAGATGGCGACCGGCGAAGCGATCGACGCCCTCGCCGCAACCGACCCCGCGAGCGTGGTCGCGACCCTGCGCCGCGGCGAAGGCGGCTCGCGGAGGTTCCTTCTCTCCGTGGGGGAGCTGTGGACGCGCGGCGCCGAGGTCGATTGGGACGCGCTCGCGCCGCGCGTGAGTCCCCACGTGCCGCTGCCGACCTACCCGTTCCAGGGGGAGCGCTACTGGGAATCCGGGCAGGCATCCGTCGAGGAGCGATCCTCCGGCCGACGGGACGCCGCGCATCATCCGCTGCTGGGCGCGATCGTGGCGCTGGCCGACGGCGGAGTTCTCTGCAGCAGGCGCATCGTCCGTGACGAGCAGCCCTGGCTGGCCGACCACGCGATCCTCGGCGCGCCGACGCTCCCACACGCGGCGCTCCTCGAGATCGCGCTCGCCGCCGCCCGGCACGTGGGCTGCGACACCGCGCGCGAGCTGACGATCGACGCGCCACCGCGACTGGGCAGGGAGGGATGCGAGCTGCAGGTGAGGCTGGCCGAACCGGACGCGGCGGGAGCCAGGGCGCTGGAGATTCACTTCCGCCCGCTTCAGGGGGAGGGGGCGGCGAACACGTGGCCGTGGATCCGCGCTGCGAGCGGCGCCGTGACGGCGGCGGCGGCCGAGGCGCGCCCAGCTGCCACGCCCGCGGCGGGCAACCCAGACGCGTGGCCTCCGGCGGGCGCTCAGGAGATCGACCTCGACGGGCTGTATGAGCGGCTCGCCCAGGCGGGCGATGAATGCGGCGCGCAGATGCAGTCGCTTCGAGCGGCGTGGAGCGAGGAAGGGGTCGTCTTCGCCGACCTCGCGCTGCCGAGCCACGGCCGCGACGCTGAGCGGTTCGCGCTGCACCCTGCGCTGATAGCGGGGATCTGCCACGCGGCGGGTCTCGCCGCCGACGGCGAGTACGAGTCGGCGAGCGACTCGACCGGCCGGCGGATCGCGTGGCCGCTGAGCTGGCGCGGGGTGACGCTGCACCGCCACGGCGCGAAGCAGCTGCGCGTGAGCGTCGCGCGCAGCGCCGACGACGACGCCGTGTCGATCGTCGCGACGGACGAGGCCGGCGCGCTCGTCGCGACCGTCGCAGCGCTCGAGGCCCGGCCGCGCCAGGCGGCGGAGATCGTCGACCTCGCGCGGGCGCTCCTGGCGGTGGAGTGGCGGCCCCTCGAGCGCGCTCGCGAGCAGCACGTCGCGCGCGTGCGCGACGGCGAGAGAGGAGGCGTGGTGTGCGTGGACATCGACGAGCACGAGGCGTCGCGCAGCGCGCTCGAGCGCGAGCTGCGACACGCGAGCGCGGCCGGCGAGACGCAGCTGGCGCTCCGCGGCGGCAGGGCGAGGGTGCCGCGCCTCGTGCACGTGGGCGACCACGCCGAGGCAACGGGCGCGCTTGCGAACACGCACGAGCGGGGCACCGTGAAGCGCGCCGAGAGCGCGCACGAGGCCGCGCGCCTGGCGGCGCCGCTCGTGAGCCACCCCGACGCGGAGCGAATGCTGCTGGCAGTCCCGCTCGATCAGAGGGCGCTGCGCGACGCCGAGCAGGCCGGAACCCTGCCGCCGCTGTTGCGCGAGCTCGTGCGCCGCCCGGTCCTCACCGCGGCCGCGGCCGCGAACTCGGAGGGGAGCCTGCGGCGTCGCCTGCGACGCGTCGATCCAACCGAGCGCGTGGCGCTCGTGCTGGACGCGGTGCGCACGGCGATCGCCGACATCCTCGGCCACGAGACGGCGCGAGCGATCGATCCCGCCACAGCGCTGCGCGAGCTCGGCTTCGACTCGGTGACGGCGCTCGAGCTGCGCGACCGGCTGGTGAGGCTGTCCGGGCTGTCGCTCCCGGTCAGCGTCGCGCTCGAGCACCCCACGCCGCAGGCGCTCGCCGAGCACCTCGCCGCCCAGCTCGAGGATCCCGCGAAACCCTCGCGGCGAGCGCTCGCACCGGTCGAGCGGGTGGTCGAGCTCGCCGCGGGCGGCAACGACGCGGAGCGTCTCGTGTGCATACCGTCGGTGCTCGCGATGTCCGGCCCGCACGAGTACGTAGGCCTGGCGCACGCGTTTGCGAGCACGCGCGAGGTGAGCGCGCTTCACCTCCCCGGCTTCCAGCCGCGATCGCCTCTGCCCGAGAGGTTCGACGCGGTGCTGGAGGAGCTCGCCGACACGACGATCGAGCATGCAGCGGGGACGCCGTTCGTGCTGCTCGGCCACTCCTCCGGCGGGCTGATCGCGCACGCGCTCGCCGCGCGCCTGGAGACGCTCGCCCACCCGCCGCGTGCGGTCGTGATGATCGACACCTATCCGACGAGCGCCTCCGCGACGATGCTCTCGCGCGCGATGAGCAGGATCCTCGGCGCGAGCGAGGCCTCTCTGGCGGCGAGCGAGGAGCGCCTGGCGGCGATGCGCGCGTATCTGGAGCTGCTGCGCTCGTGGCAGGCCGAGCCGATCGAGGCCCCGGCGCTGCTGGTGCGCGCGGGCGAGCCGATGGAGGGCCTCGCATCCACGCCCGACTGGCGCGCGAGCTGGCCACTGGCGCACACGCGGCTGGACGTCGCGGGCGACCACATGTCGATGATGAGCACCCATCTGGCCACCACCGTCGCGGCCGTCAGGGAGTGGCTGTCGCACACCACCCGAACGAGAGGAGCAGACCTTGAGCACGCAATCGATTAGCGCCCCAGCTCTCACCGGCGGCGAGTTGGAAGGCGCCACCCGCGAGCAGCTCGAGGCCCTCCAGGTTCCGCGCAGCTACAGGGCGGCGTTCGTCTCAGCCGCGGACGAGAACATCTTCGGGGAGGACGCCGACAGGGACGTTCGACGCTCGATCAACGTGGGCGAGGTGCCGATGCCGGACCTCGCCCCGGACGAGGTGCTGCTGGCGGTGATGGCGAGCGCGATCAACTACAACACCGTCTGGTCGGCGCGCTTCGAGCCCGTGCCAACGTTCCGCTTCCTCGAGCGCATGGGCGGTCAGGGCGGCTGGAATGCCCGCCACGACATCCCCCAGCACGTCCTCGGATCCGACGCCGCGGGCATCGTGTTGCGGACGGGGAGCGCCGTCAGACGCTGGACCGTGGGCGATCGCGTGGTCGTCTCGACGGGCGTGTTCGACGAGCAGGATCCGGAAATGCAGACCGACGCCATGCTCTCCACCGAGCAGCGCGCGTGGGGCTATGAGACGAACTTCGGCGGCCTCGCGCACTACACGGTCGTGAAGGCGACCCAGCTATTGCCCAAGCCGGCGCACCTCAGCTGGGAGGAGGCGGCGTGCAACACGCTGTGCGCGATGACCGCCTACCGGATGCTGGTGGGCTCACACGGCGCCAGGATGACGCAGGGCGAGATCGCGCTCGTCTGGGGCGCGACGGGCGGCGTGGGCGCCTACGCCGTGCAGCTCGTGCGCAACGGGGGCGGCATCGCCGTGGGAGTGGTGAACTCCGAGCGCAAGGCGCGGCTGCTGCAGGCCCTCGGCTGCGAGGTGGTGCTGCGGCGAGACGAGCTCGGTCTGGACGAGCTGGGCAGCGGCGCGGAGATCGGCAGGCGCGTCGGCGGGGAGATCAGGCGCCGGCTCGGCGAGGACCCCCACGTGGTGGTCGACTATGTCGGGCGCAGCACGTTCGAGGCCTCCGTGTACATGGTGCGTCGCGGCGGCGCGGTCGTCACGTGCGGCTCGAGCACGGGCTACCGCCACGAGTTCGACAACCGGCTGCTGTGGATGCGCGCGAAGCGCATCATCGGCTGCCACGGCGCGACCTGGGCCGAAGCCTGGGCGGTGAACCGACTGATCGAGCTGGGCATGATCGTCCCCGCGCTCTCGCGCGTGGTGGCCCTCGAGCAGACGGGCGAGGCGGCACGCTTCGTGCAGCTGAACCGGCACGTGGGGAAGGTGGGCGTGCTGTGTCTGGCCGAGGCGGAGGGCCTCGGCGTCGAGGATCCCGCCCGGCGCGAGGCCGTAGGAGAGTCGCGGCTGCGGCTGTTTCGCGAGTTCGCCACGTGACGATCGAAGCCGAGGGGCTGCGGCGGACCTTCAAGGGTGGCGTGGAAGCCGTGCGCGGCGTCGACCTGAACGTGGCGGGCGGTGAGATCTTCGGCTTCCTCGGGCCCAACGGGGCGGGCAAGACGACGACTGTGCGCATGCTCTGCACGCTGCTCGCGCCGAGCGGCGGGCGCGCGCGCGTGGCGGGCGCGGACATCGTGCGCAGAGCCGAGCGCGTGCGCAGGCGCATCGGCGTGGCGCTGCAGGAGAACGGCCTGGACCCGCTGCAGAGCGCGCGCGAGCTGCTCGAGCTGCAATGCGGCCTGTACGGGATCGGCGGTGCTGGCGCCAGCCGGCGCGCCGAGGAGCTGCTGCACCTCGTTGGCCTGCTCGACCACGCCGAGCGGCGCACGGGCACGTTCTCCGGCGGGATGAAGCGGCGCCTGGATCTGGCGAGCGCGTTGGTTCACTCCCCGTCGGTGCTGTTCCTCGACGAGCCCACCACCGGTCTCGACCCGGCGTCGCGACAGACGATCTGGGAGGAGGTGCGACGCGTGAACGCGGCCGGCACGACGGTGTTCCTGACGACGCAGTACCTGGAGGAGGCCGACCGGCTGTGCGGGCGGGTCGCGTTCATCGACGCCGGGCGGATCGTCGCCGAAGGGGCGCCGGGAGCCCTGAAGGCGCAGCTGGCGTGCGCATCGCTCGACGACGTGTTCCTGCACGTGACCGGCCGGCACATCGACGGCGTCGCGGACCCGGAGCTCCTCGCATGAGACGTCCTGTGTCAACCCCGTTGCGCGAGGAGTTGTTGAGGGCGTTGTGGTGGGCGGGGTTGTAGGGCGTGTCGGTCTTGCCAGCAGCGCCAGAGCACGCGGGTCCAGGCGCGGCCGAGGATGCGTATTGCGTGGGGGTGATCGCAGCCGCGGGCGCGGGCTCGTTGGTAGATGTCGTGGGCCCAGGGGTGCCAGTGTCGGGTGCTGTCGGCGAGGACGCTGACATGTGTTTGCGCAGGCGCTTGTCGCAGGCCCAGCGGAAGGTGGCGTTGCTGCGCTTGCCGGATTGGATCGTGACCGGGGCTTGGCCGGCGTCGGCGGCGAGCGAGTCGTCTGGTCGGGTAGCGGGCGCGGTTGTCGCCGATCTCGGCGAGCAGCCCGGCGGCGGTCACGACGCTCTTGGGGTCGCGAAAGAAGGCGAGGAAGATCGCCCCGTCGGGATGGGCTGCGGATGGCGCCGGCGATCTGGCTTGTGAGCTGGCTGATCTGCTCGACGATCGGGCGCAGCGCGGCGACGAGCCCGATCACGGCGGTGCGTCTGGCGTCCTGCTCGAGCTCTCCGACGACGGCCTCGGGTGCGCTGCGCAGCCTGGCTGAGCAGCTCGCGGGGGTGCGTCGGCCGCAGTAGGAGTTGCGGGCGAGGAAGCTTTCCAGGCGCTTCTCGCCGAGGCCGTGGGTGTCGGTCGGGGCTGGGGTAGCGCTCCAGGAACGCGAGCGCGATCGGGCTGTCGACGTCGGCGAAGATTCGCTCGGCGCCGGGCCAGAAGGCCTGCAGCTGGGCGCGCAGCTGGTTGGCGAGGGCGACGCGCGCGTCGACGAGATCCTCGCGTGTGCGCACGAGTGCCTTCAGCGCCAGCGTCTCGTCGCCGCAGGGCGCAAGCGCGGGGAAGCGGTGGCGGTCGGTTCTGGCCAGCTCGCACAGCACGAACGCGTCGAAGCGGTCGTTCTTGCCGGCCGCCGCGCGGTAGCGATCACGTGCCGCCTTGACCTGGTTGGGATGGATCGCGAGCACGACGATGCCGGCCGCCAAGAGCCTGCCGACCAAGCAGCCCGTCGGGACGCTCGATCGCGCAGCACTCGACCGCGCGCGCTCGAGCAGCAGCGCGATCAGCGCGCTGATGCCGTGCCTCGTCGTGGCTGAACTGTTCAGCCAGCGAGCAGCCCGCCTGCTCGTCGGTGATGTGAACGTCGTGCCAGTCGCTGGCCCAGTCGATCCCGCAGATTGCGCCCATAGATCCTCCTCCTCCGTCGAGGTTCTCTTGAAAGACGCCGACCAGGAGGTACCGTGGCGGGTGCTCATAGGCAGGCCCTCGGTGGGGCGACGCCCTGTCGCCGCTCTGGGTGCCTCACACCACCGGGAGGCGCATGTCTCATGCGGGCCGTCACAGCGGCAAGCGACGACGGGCGCTCTCCCGGCGGTGGTCAGCTATGTGCGCTGAGTCTCAGGCCTCTCCCAACGTTCGGTCGGGCGAGATCTCCCTCTCTCGGAAAGAAAACGAGAAAAACCTCTCCGCTCAGCAAGCAGAGGTTGCCCTATGAGCGACGTGCTGCTGCTCGCCAGGCGCGCGATCCGGGAGATCTGGCGCATGCCCGACGGCACCGTGCCGTCGCTGTTCTTGCCACTGTTCTTCCTGGCCGTGAACGTGGGGCAGATCTCCCGGAGCTTTCCCAGCACGACGCCGTTCCTGCACGGCCAGGGCTACGTCGGCTTCCAACTGCCCGTGTCGATGATGTTCGGGGTCTGCACGGCCACGACGGGCTTCGCGCTGGTGAACGACATCGACCGCGGATACCTCGACAAGCTCCTGCTCGCGCCGGTCAGCCGCTCGGCGATCGTCTTCGGCCGCCTCGCCGCCGATCTCGTGCGGGGGATCGTGATCTCCACCCTGGTGCTGGCGTTCGGCGTGCTGGTGTTCGGCGTGAGCGTGCGCAGCGGCGTCGCCGGCGCGGTCGCGCTCGTGGCGCTGGCCGCCTGCTGGGGGGTGGCCTCGGCGGGCCTTGCGATGATCGTGGCGCTGCGCACCCGCAGCGTGCAGGCGACGAGCGCGAGCTTTCTGCTGTTCTTCCCGCTGCTGTTCCTGGCCCCCAACTACGTGCCGTTCGATCGGCTCGCGCCGATCATGGAGCCGCTCGCGCGGGCGAACCCGGTGAGCTACGTGATCGAAGGGCTGCGCTCGCTCGTGCTGGAAGGCTGGGTGCCGGAGAAGCTCGCGAGCTGCGCCGGGGTGATCCTCGCCACCGGGCTCGTGCTGATCTCGCTCGCGGTGAGGGCGATCGAGGCCTACGAACGGTGAAGTAGCCCGACGCGCCGGCAGAAGAGGCCGGCGTCACTCAGATCGGCGGCGTCGTGCGGCTCAGGGGTCGAGGCGCACGCGCAGCGTGTCGAGCTGGTTCAGCCACATCGAGTTGGCGCGGTCGGGCGGGCCGAGCGCCTCCATGCGCGGATAGCGCGCGAGCGTCTCCTCGAAGAGGATGCGCAGCTCCAGGCGCGCGAGCGAGGCGCCGAGGCAGAAGTGACGTCCACCTGCGCCGAACGCGTCGTGGTCGGGGTTGCGCGTCACGTCGAAGCGCTGCGGGTCCTCGTAGCGCTGCTCGTCGCGGTTGGAGGACACGTACCACATGATCACCTTCTCGCCCTCGCGGATCGGGCAGCCGCCGAGCTCGGTGTCGCGCGCGGCGGTGCGCCTGAAGTGCGTGGCGGGAGGGAACATGCGCAGCGTCTCCTCGATGGCGCTGGGGATCAGCGCGGGGTCGGCGAGCACCAGCTCGCGCTGCTCGGGGTGTTCGATGAGCGCGCGCATGCCGTTGCAGAACGTCGCCTTGGTGCTGTCGAAGCCGGCGGTGAGCAGCACGAGGAAGCCCATGATGATCTCACCCTCCTCGAGGTGCTCGCCGTCGATCTCGGCGTGTACGAGCACGCTGGTGAGGTCCTCGCGCGGCTGCTCGCGGCGCTCGGCGATGAGCTTGGCGCAGCGGGCGAACAGCTCCGGGATGTCTCGTTCCATCACGGTCTGAGGCCCCTCGGGGTTGACGTCGGGGTTGGCCGCGCCGAGCATCGCGTTGGTCAATCGCAGCCAGACCTCGTCTTCCTCGGGCGTCGTGCCGAGGAAGCTCCCCATCACGCGCGAGACGACCGGCACCGCGAGCTCCGCGACGAGGTCGCACTCCTCGCGGCCGTCGAGAGCGTCGAGCGTCTTGACCACGAGGGCGCGGATGTCGTCCTCGTGCGCCGCGATTCGACGGGGCGTGAATCCCGCCTGGAAGAGCGCCTTGATGCGGTCGTGCTTGGGTGGGTCCATGGCGACGAACATCAGCCGCGCGAGCTCGATCGGGATGACCGTCTCGCTCAGTCCCGCAACGCCCCCGCGTTCTGAGGAGAAGGTCTCCCAGTCGCGGCTGACGGCGCGCACGTCCTCGGCGGCGGTGACCGACCAGTAGCCGGCCTCGCCGGGGTATTCGCTGATCTTCGAGGACCAGTGCACTGGGCACTGCCGGCGCAGCTGCGCGAACAGCTCGTGCGGCGGGCCGTCGCTCCACAGCCGGCGCTCGCTGACCTCGAGATCTCCCAGGTCGATGTCCGTGTCGGGCGTGCTCACCGTTCCCCCTCGATCGTGGTGGTGGCCTCCTCGATGACCGCGCCGCCGAGAGGCGTGTCCGGGTCGACCTCGAGCGCGGTGATGATCCGCGCGAGCATGAGGTAGTGGCCGATGACGAGCAGCAGCTCGACGATCTCGCGCGGCGAGAGAACCTCGCGCACGGCGGCGAACGTGGGCTCGTCCACCTGCGGGCCGTCTAGCACGGCGGCGGTGAAGGCGAGCACGGCCCGCTCCTCGGCGCCGAGGCATTCGGCGTTCAGATTCCCGGTGCGCACCGCGTCGATCTGCTCCTCCGGGATGCCGATGGCGCGCGCGATGGCGGCGTGCTGGGTCCACTCGTAGTCGGCCTTGGAGTGCGTGCTGACGAGCAGGATGGCGAGCTCGCGCAGCTTCATGTCGAGGGCGAGCTCGGTGAGCAGCCGGCCGGCGAAGCCGAGGTAGTAGACGAACACGGAGTCGGCCTGCGCGACCATGCGCAGGACGTTGGCGTGCTTGAGATGGGGGAGCTGCTCGAGCTGCTCGAGCACCTGCTGGGAAGCCTCGTCCGGGTCGAAGTAGGGGATGCGTGCCATCCCTACGAAACCTATGACGGCGGTTGCGCTCTTTCCAGTTTCAGATGACCGCTGCTGCGGGCCGCTGGAGCACGATCGCGGTGAGCACGAGCGCGTCGCGCACGAGCCAGCGGCCGTGCAGCGCGCGCAGCTGCTGCGCGTGGGCGGGGGGCTCGACGAGCAGCGTCGCGCGGAACGTCGCAGCGGCCGCGTTGAGCTCCACGCTGGCGTCCTCGAATCCGAGCCATGTATGGGTGAGCGGGAACCACGTCTTGTAGACGGCCTCCTTGGCGCAGAACAGCAGCCGGTCCCAGTGCACCTGCGGCGCGGCTCGCTGCAGACGCGCGATCCCGGCGCGCTCCTCCTGCGCGCAGATGGTCTCCAGCACCCCGTCGGGCAGCGGCTCGTGCGGCTCGGCGTCGATGCCGAGGCTCAACGCGGCGCTCGCCGGCGCGAGCGCGGCGGCGCGGTAGCCGTCGCAGTGGGTGATGCTGCCGACGACGCCGTCCGGCCACAGCGGCTGGCCCCGCTCGCCGCGGGGTATCGGGCACGGCTCGAGGCCCAGTGTGGCGAGCGCTTCGCGCGCGCACGCACGCCCGGTTGCGAACTCGCGCCGGCGCTTGGTCACGGCGCGCTGTACGAGGAGGCGCTCGGCGGGGAAGAGCGTGGCCTCATCGGCGTCGCTGCGCGCCTCGGCGCTCGCCACGCTCGCGGGAAGGATCTCCTCGATCACCGCGGCGGATCATAGGTAGCCGGCGCCCGTGGCCGGTGCGGCCGGGCGCCGCGCGGCGGAATCGAGGCGCGCTGGGCGGGCGGTGACACGAGCCGTGTCGCCGCCCGCCCGGTTACGCGTTTGGCTCAGCCGATGACCGCTTCGTGCCAGAGCTGCGACAGGTCGGCGCCGTCGGTCGGCGTCGGGTTGGCGAGGCCGATGATGTAGGTCGACATGTCCTTCCAGACCATGGTGTTGGCGCCCGCCGGAGAGGGCAGGCCGACGGTGCGGTTGATCGCGTCGTTGAACCGGCCTTTGGGGCCGCAGCCCGTTGCCGTTCCCACCGCGAAGCTGGAATCGCCCTGGGCGGTGTGCGGTGTGTAGCCCTCGAACATGACGCCCGTGATGTCGACCACGCCTTCAGCGTTGAACGTGAGCAGGCCGGGTGCGTTTTCCATGACGTTCCCCGGCCGCAGCACGATCGGGTGTGCGTTGGAGCCGATGTAGCAGTTGGGCCCGAGGATCGGGTTCTGCAGGTGCACCTTCACCGGGAGGTCGATGATGGGAACCATCATCGAGAGCGTGGCGATGAGCGAGAAGTTGCTCGGCGCTCCGGCGGATTCGACTTTGGAGGTCACCCTTTCGAGGCGTTCCGGACGCGTTTTGGACGTGCAGAGATCGCTTTTGAGGTCCGAGTGTGAGCCGCATACCAGTCCGGTGAGGCCGCCGCTGACGGTCTGCGCGGGCGTGACGATCCCTTCGCCGCTGGCGGGCAGGACCGCGGGCCACGTGAACCTTGAGTCTGCGAGCACGCCCATCTGCGAGTCGACGGGGCCGGTCGTCAGCGCCAGCCCGCCGAGTTTGAGGCTCCCCTTGCGTGATGTGGCCGTGAGGCAGTAGCTACGCACTTCGGTTTCTGGGGTGTAGCTGCTCGCCAGCATGCTCGGATCGTCGACGGGGCAGCGGTTGATCGGGGCCCAGAGGCCCTTGAGCGTGACCGCGGATGCGGAGGAGACGGAGAAGAGCGCTGTAAGCGTCGCCGCTACGGCAACGGTCACCCCGACCGCCCTCCTTGTGGTTGCTGTGCGCATTTCGATCCCTTTCGTTGCGAGATGACGGGCGGCCTGTCCTCGCAGCGAGATCGTCCCTCGGCTTGAGCACAGTGCCACCTCTGTTTGCAGGGATCAATGCTTGTGGCTCGCCGGGGAGGTGGCAAATGTCGAGCCGTCACAGCATGGCTGGCGCACATGGCGCCCTGCGGGGGCGGTGACACAGGATCGTGTGCCGCCGCCCCGCAGGATCTGCCGTTTGCTCAGCCGATCACCGCTTCGTGCCAGTATTTCGACAGGTCGGCGCCGTCGGTCGCGGTTGCGTGGGACAGGACGATCACGTAGCTCGACACGTCTTTCCAGACGACGCTGTTGGCGCCGGCCGGGGAGGGCAGGCCGACGGTGCGGTTGATCGCGTCGTTGAGTCGACCCTTCCAGCCGCAGCCCGTGGCTGTCCCGACCGCAAAGGTGATGTCGGCCTGCGTGGCGCGCTTCAAGGAGATGTCGAGCATGAGAGCGCCTGATTCTTCGACGCCTTCGGCGTTGAACTGGGTGACGCTCGCTTGCGGTTCTTGGATGAGTCTCGGCTGCAGCACGACTGGGTGGGCGTTGCTGCCGATGTAGCAGTTGGGCCCGAGCAGCGGGTTCTGGAGGTGCACCTTCACCGGCAGGACGACCAGGGGGCCCGGAGAGGCGGCGCCGAGCGCGGAGAAGTTGCTCGGCGCTCCAGCGGATTCGAGCGTCGAGGTCACCCTGTTGAGACGTTCCGGGCGGGGGGAGGTGCAGACGTCTCCCGCGAGGTGGGGTTGGCCGCAGGCCAACCCGATCAGTCCTCCGGGCACGACCTGGGGAGACGCGACGATCCCCCTGCCGTCCTTGGGCAGGACCGTGGGCCAGAATGGGAACACGCCATTTCCGATCAAGCCCATCTGGGAGTTGACCGGGCCGACGCTCAGCGCCAGTCCGCCGAGTTTGAGAGAGGTCTTCTGCGCTTCGAAGGCGAAGCATCCGGCGAACGTTCCTTCTCCCGTCGCTTCGTTGGAGCTGTTCGCCAACATGCTCGGGTCGTCCACGGGGCAGCGGGTGATGGGGGCCCAGAGGCCCTTGAGCGTGACCGCGGATGCGGAGGTGACGGAGAAGAGCGCTGAAAACGCTGCCGCTATGGCAACGGCCACCCCGACCGTCCTCCGTGTGGTTGCTGTGCGCATTTCGATCCCTTTCGTTGCGAGATGACGGGTGGCCTGTCCCCACAGCGAGCTTGTTTCTCGACCTGAGCACCGTGCCACGCCAGTTGCAGCGAGCAATGGTTATGGGTTGCGGGAGAGGTGGCAAATCTTCGTGATAAGCCGATGAAAAACGCTCGGAAGCGGGCAACGACGCGCTGCCGTGCCTGTCGCGCCGTCTCGGTGTTTGACGATCGCCGCCGGCCACGCCGGTGACTATGCTCGCCGCGTGAGGCCCGCTCTGGACCCGCAGGCGCAGGATCTGCTCGAGGCGATGCGGGCAGCTGGCCTGCCGCCGCTGCACCTCCTATCGGTGGAGCAGGCGCGCGCGCGGATGCGTGCGGCGTTCGCGCGTCCCGCCTCGCGCGGGCCGCAGCTCGAGAGCGTGAGCGAGCTGGCGGTGCCCACGCCGAGCGGGGGACGGGCGCTGCGGCTGTACCGGCCGCGCGCGGGCCGGCTTCCCGTGGCGTTGTTCTTCCACGGCGGCGGGTGGACGGTGAACGACCTGGACACGCACGACGCGCTGTGCAGGACGATCGCGCGACGGTCGGGCTGGGCGCTGGCGGCGCTGGACTATCGCCGCGCGCCGGAGCACCGCCACCCGGCGGCGCTGCAGGACGCGCACGACGCATACCGCTGGCTGGCGGAGAACGCGGCGGACCTGGAGCTCGACGCGGGGAGCTGCGCGCTGCTGGGCGAAAGCTCCGGCGCGACGATGGCAGCGAGCCTGGCGCTGCTGCTGCGAGACACGGGCGCGCCCGCGCCGACGCTGCAGATCCTGGTGTATCCGCTGATCGACCCTCCGGGGCGCTGGCCCTCGCACGAGCGCTACGCGAGCGGCTACACGCTGGACCGCGACCAGATCGACTGGTACTTCGGCCACGTGCTTGGGGGACACGCCCGTGTGGATGGCTCCGCGTTCGCGTTCGCCGACGGCGCAGGCGCTGCGCTCGGCGACGGCGCGGGAGTCGCGCTCGCCGACGGCGCGGCGGGAGAGACGGGGTATCTGCTGCCGCTCAGCGACCGCGATCTGTCAGGCGTGGCCGAGGCGCTGGTGGTGACGGCGGAGTTCGATCCGCTGCGCGACGAGGGCGTCGCCTACGCCGAGCAGCTGGCGCGCTGCGGGGTGCCCGTGAGGCACGTGCACGTGGGCGATCAGATGCACGGGTTCCTGCTGCACAGCGTCCTGGTGGCGGGCGCCGCGCGGCGCGTGGAGGAGATCGCCGACGCGCTCGCCGAGCACCGTGCAGGTGCTCCCCCGCGGTGAGCGGGAGAGCACCTGCCGTGCGGTCGTCGATCGACTAGCCGATCACCGCTTCGTGCCAGTATTTCGAGAGGTCCTTGCCGTCCGTGGCGGTCTGCGCGAACAGGCCGACGAGGAAGCTCGTGGCTTCGTTGAGGGCCATGCTGTTCTTGCCGGCGGGAGACGGCAGCCCGACCCCATGGTTGACGACGGCGTTGAGATGGTTCGCGTAGCCGCAGCCTGAGGCCGCGGGGACCGCGAACTGCGTGTCTGCCTGGCTGCCGTTGGCGAATATGGTCTCGAACAGAGGACCGTTTTCCTGGTCGAACGTGCCGTCGACGTCGTATCGCACGATGAACGATTCCGGCGGCTTTACGGTCGCCGGCTGCACCAGGATCGGGTGCGCGGTGGAGCCGATGAAGCAGTTCGGTCCCAGCAGCGGGTTCTGCAGGTGGATCTTGATCGGGAGCGTCATGATCGGCGCCGGGGGTTGGAACGTGCTGAACAGGGAGAGATTGGTCACCGAGCCCGCGGATTCGACGCGCGCGGTGAGCTTGTTCAGGCGGGCGGGACGGGATGGCTTGCAGATGTCGCCCGTGAAGTCCTGGCCGGTGGGGCAGACCAGTCCGGCGAGCCCTCCGGGGATCTCGATCGGCGACGCCAGGATCGGGCTGGCATCCGATGCGATGGCGTCGAATTTTCCGATGGCTTCCTGGCCGAGGACGCCCATCTGCAGGTCGCTGGGCCCGATCTTGGTTGAGAGCTTGCCGATCTTGAGCGACCCGCTCCTGGACTCCACGGCGAGGCAGACGGAGATGAAGCCTTCTTCCACGTTCGTCGAAAGCATCGTCGCGTTGTCGACCGGGCAGCGGTTGTAAGGCGCCCATTCGCCTTTGAGCGTGACCGCGGAGGCGGACCCGACGGAGACGACCAGGGACAGCGCTGCGACGATGGCCGCTGCCGTCAGGACTGCCCTCCTTGTTGTTGCTGTACGCATCTCAATCCCTTTCGTTGCGTCATGACTGGCGGTGCGGCTTCACAGCGAGCTGTGCCCTCTCGACCTGCATGCCGTGTCCACCCCTTGTGGCTGGGAATAGTTGTGTGTTCGGCGGGCAGGTGGCAAATGCCGCGTCCGCGGTCCTCTCTCCGGCCGTCGCCTGCGGCTGGAGGCTTCCCCGGGTCGACGTCGAAGTGAGCTGGGATGCGCGGGCAGCCCCTGGAGCGCCGAATCCTGCTCACGGCCACGATGTGCCTGCTGGCGTTCGGCGCGGTGATGGTCTACAGCGCCTCCTCGGCCACGACGCTGCTGGCGGGCCACGGCTACGGCAGCGGCTATCTGATCAAGTTCGTGGCGTACGGCGCGGTGGGGCTGGTGCTGATGCACGTGCTGGCGCGCGACGGGGTGGCGAAAGTGCACCTGATCACGGCGCCGCTGCTGTGCGTGTCGTTCGCGCTGGTGATCGCGGTGCACATACCGCACGTGGGCGTGAGCGTGAACGGGGCGCGGCGCTGGCTCGGCCCGGGGATGTTCCAGTTCCAGCCGTCGGAGCTTCTGAAGATCTCGCTGGTGCTGTACACGGCGACGCTGATCGCGCGGCGCCCCAAGCGCGTGCTGGATCTGCGCGAGCTGGCGCGCCCGCTGCTGTACGTGGTGGGCGCGGCGTGCCTGCTGGTGTTCACGCAGCCCGACCTGGGCACGGCGCTGGTGTTGATGTTCACCGTCGGCGCGATGCTCGTGGCGGCGGGCATTCCGTTGGGGAAGCTGGGGATGCTGGCGGGGTCGCTGTTCGGGCTTGTGTTCGTGTACGCGCTCGTGAAACCGTATACGCGGGCGCGCCTGACGTCGTTCCTGGACCCGTGGGCGCACGCGTCCTCGAGCGGCTTTCAGGCGGTGCAGGGCCAGATCGCGATCGGCTCCGGCGGCCTGTTCGGGGTGGGGCCGGGGCAGTCGGTGCAGAAGATCTTCTACCTGCCGGAGGCGCCGACGGACTTCATCCTGGCGGTGATCGCGGAGGAGCTGGGCGTGGTGGGCGTGTTCGCGCTGCTTTTTCTTTATGGATTGATCGCGTACGCTGGTTTGCGCGCGGCGAAGGCTGCGCGCAGCCTCTACAGCGCCCTGATCGCCGTGGGCGTGACGGCTTTGATTCTGTCCGAGGCGATCCTGAACACGTTCGCGGTACTCGGGATCGCGCCTCTGACGGGTGTACCGCTGCCGTTCGTGTCCTACGGTTCGAGCAGCCTGATCGTGATGCTGGCGTCGATGGGGCTGTTGATGAACGTGGCGTCGGGCGCGACGGGCCACGTGCGCGCGGTGCCCGCGCCGCGCAAACGCTCGACGGCCCGCGCCGGGGTGGGCGACGCGCGCGGGCGCGAACCGGCACGATGGGGCGGTGAGCGCAGCGCAGAGGACGATCGTGATCGCCGCCGGGGGGACCGCCGGGCACGTGGTGCCGGCGCTGGCGGTGGCGGACGCGCTGCGGGCTGAGGGCGCGCACGTCGAGTTCATCGGCGGCGAGCGCGCGGAGGCGCAGCTGGTGCCGGCGGCGGGCTTTCCGCTGCACACGATCTCCGTGGAGGGGATGAGCCGCTCCAACCCGCTGCTGGCGGCGCGCTCGCTGGCGCGCGCGGCGCTGGCGTTCGTGCGCGCGCGCCGGCTGCTCGGGTCGATCGCGCCGGACGCGGTGATGGGTGGCGGCGGCTACGTGGCGGGCCCGGTGGGCGTGGCTGCGCTGACGCTGGGCATCCCGTTGGTGTTGACGGAGGCGGACAGCCACCTGGGGCTGACCAACCGGCTGCTGGCGCGCCGCGCGCGGCGCGTGTGCCTGGCGTTCCCGATCGCGGGGCGCGAGGGCGAGCGCTACCGCGTGAGCGGCCGCCCGATCCCGCCGCCCGCGAGCGAGCGCGCGAGCGCGCGCACCCGTTTCGGCCTCGCGCCGGATGAGACGTGCGTGCTCGTGTTCGGCGGCTCGCTGGGGGCGCGCTCGATCAACCTCGCGGCGGTGGAGGCGTTCGCCGGCGGATCTTCGATCGGTGGGTCGCGGCTCGCCCGGCGCGACCGGGCCGCGGCCGGGCAGGCGCCGCACGCCGCCGGCTCGCCGACCGACGCGCCGTTTCGGGTGCTGCACGTGAGTGGCCGGCGCGATTACGCGGAGCTCGCGGCGCGGGACTTGCGCGCGGGCTATGACCTGCGCGAGTATCTCGATCTGGCGGACTTCGCGGACGCGCTCGCGGCGGCGGATCTGGTGGTGTCGCGCTCGGGCGGCTCGGTGTTCGAGATCGCTGCGCACGGAGTGCCGGCGATCCTGGTGCCGTACCCGCACGCGGCGGGCGACCACCAGAGCGCGAACGCGCGCTGGATGACGGACGCGGGCGCGGCGATCTCGATCCCCGACGGCGAGCTGAGCGCGGCGCGCCTGGGCGAGGCGGTGGCGGCGCTGCTGGCCGACCGCGCGCGCCTCGCGGCGATGGCGCGGGCGGCGCGTGGGCTGGCGCGCCCGGACGCGGCGCGCGAGGTGGCGCGCGAGGTGCTCGAGGCGGCGGGGGGTGCCGGCCCGGCCGTGAGTCAGCCCGCGGTGGCCGGGTCGTGAGCGTCGTGGAAGCGGTGGGCGTGGCGTTGGCGGTGCAGTCATGAGCGGCGCGGCGGGACCGTGGAGCGGGCGGCGGATGCACTTCGTGGGCGTGGGCGGGGCGGGCATGAGCGGCTACGCGCGCGCGGCGCACGCGCTGGGCGCGCAGGTGAGCGGCTCCGACGGCGCGGACGGCCCGTATCTGCAGCGGCTGGCGCAGGACGGCGTGCTGGTGGCGAGCGTGGGGCACCGCGCGGAGAACGTGCCGGCGGGCGAGGGCGTGGAGCTCGTTTACTCCTCGGCCGTGCCGGCTGAGAACGCGGAGCGCGTGGCGGCGCGCGAGCGGGGGATGCGGGAGCGCCCGCGCGCTGAGCTGCTGGGCGAGCTGAGCGCGCTTCGGCGCACGATCGCGGTGGCGGGCGCGCATGGTAAGACGACCACCTCGGCGATGCTCGTGCACGCGCTGCGCGGCGCGGGCATGGATCCGGGATGGCTGATCGGCGGCTCGGCGGGCGGCGGGCTGGCGAACGCGCACTGGAGCGAGGGTGAGTGGCTGGTTGTGGAGGCGGACGAGTCGGACCGCTCGATGCTGAGCCTGAGCGTGGAGATCGCGGTGGTGACGAACGTGGAGCTGGACCACCACGCCTCCTACGGGTCGCTGGCGGAGCTGCGGGAGGTGTTCGGGGAGTTCCTCGATGGCCCGCGCCATGCGGTGATCTGGGATCGCCCCGAGCTGTTGGAGCTGCGCGCGGGGGGCGAGGTGGCGCCGTATGACGTGCACGATCTGGCGCTCACCGAGGGAGGCTCCCGGTTCGGCTGGCGCGATCGCGAGGTGACGCTGGCGGTGCCGGGCGCGCACAACGCGCTCAACGCGACGGCGGCGCTGGAAGCGGCGCGGTTGGCGGGCGCTGCGGCGAGCGGCTCGATCGAGGGTCTGGCGGGCTTCCACGGCGCGGGCCGGCGCTTTCAGCTGTTGGGTACGAGCGCGCGCGGCGCGCGCGTGTACGACGACTACGCGCACCACCCGACGGAGGTGGCGGCGACGCTGGACGCGGCGCGCACGCTGGGGCAGTCGCGGCTGATCGCGGTGTTCCAGCCGCACCTGTACTCGCGCACCGCCTCGCTGGCGCGCGAGTTCGGCGCGGCGCTCGCGCGCGCGGACGTGGCGGTGGTGCTCGACGTGTACCCCGCACGCGAGCGCGCGCAGGACCATCCGGGCGTGAGTGGCCTGCTGATCGCGCAGGCGACGGCGGACGCGGCCGACGGGCGGGCGGTGTATTGGCTGGCGCGGTTCGCGGACGCGGAGCCGGTGCTGCGCGGGATGCTGCGGGAGGGCGACGTGTGCGTGGCGATGGGCGCGGGCGACGTGGACGCGCTCGCGCGGAAGCTCGTGCAGGGCGAGCCGGCATGACCCGCTCCGATCCGCCCGCGGGCGTGCAGCGGGACTTCCCGCTGAGCCGCCTGACGACGGTGCGCACGGGCGGCAGCGGCGAGTTCTTCGCGCGCGCGGGCAGCGAGGCGCAGCTGCTGGAGCTGCTCGCGTGGGCGGCGGCGGGCGGGCTGGACGTGGCGGTGGTGGGCTCGGGCTCGAACCTGCTGATCGCGGACGAGGGCGTGAGGGGGCTGGTGCTGAAGCTCGACCGCGAGCTGGCGCAGATCGCGATCGACGGGCGGCGCGTGCTGTGCGGCGGCGGCGCGCGGCTGCCGCAGGTGGCGGCGCGTGCGGCGGGCGCGGGGCTGTCGGGGATCGAGTTCGGCGTGAACATCCCCGGCACGGTGGGCGGCGCGGTGCGGATGAACGCGAACGCGTACGGCGGCGAGCTGGGCGAGGCGCTCGAGTGGGTGGAGATCGCGACCGCCGCGGGCGTGGAGCGCCGCGAGCCTGCCGCGCTCGGCCTCGCCTACCGGCGCTCGAACCTCCGGGCGGGCGAGATCGTGGTGCGCGCGGGGCTGGCGCTGGCGCAGGCGGATGAGGCGAGCGTGAAGGCGACGCTGGCGGAGATGCGCCGCCGCCGCCACGAGGCGCAGCCGCAGGGGATCAAGACGTTCGGCTCCACGTTCAAGAATCCGGATGATCCGCGCGCCGAGGGTCGCAGCGCTGGCCTGCTGCTGGCGGACGCGGGCTGCAACGGCCTGGCGGTGGGCGGGGCGCGCTTCGCGCCGAAGCACGCGAACTTCGTCGAGAACACGGGCGAGGCGAGCACGGCGGACGTGCTGGCGGTGATGGCGGCGGGCCGCGCGCGCGTGCTGGAGCGCTTCGGCGTGGAGCTGGAGCCGGAGGTGCAGACGCTGGGGGACGTTCGGTTGCCTTGGAAAAGCTGATCCCGCGACCTCGTTCCCGACTCGAAGGACGCGCTACAATGCAGAGACAAGTCAGAGAAACCGACTGAGAGACACCGTGGCAGAGACAGCGATCAAGACCGTCACCGTCGCGCACCGGCGATTTGAGCTGCGGAGAGACCTGGTGGAGCGAGCCATGCGCCTTGTGCTGCCCGAGCCGATCAACCGCCACTATGTGGTCATAGATCGTCGACGCTATCCACCCAAGCAGGTTGTGGGCGTCGTCACCGGACTCGATCGGGCGGACTTCACCTCACATCAGGCGCGACGCATTCTCACGGGACTGGGATTTCCGGCCGGCCGGAAATCCCGTGAGAATTTGTTCGATGCGAGTAGGTCGGAGGTACCTACACAGACGCGCCCGAGCGCAGCACGATCCGGGCGCAGAGGACAGAATGAGCCGATGCGCCCTACCGCTGAGTCGCTTGAGCCGTTCGTCGGGCAGTGGGTCGCGACGGAGGGACCGGAAGTGCTCGTCGCTGCTGGAGATCCGGGCACGGTGGTCAGCTGGCTGGCGGAGCATCGAAAGCAAGCCGACAGCATGTTTCGCGTACCCGTGGACGAGTTCCAGGCAGGCGGGCTCGCACCTCTGTGAAGCATCCCTTTCAGGCCCTGCCAGGGCTCGCAGGAAGAGGTCGGCCAGTCGTCGACCTCGTCGTGGAGGGGTTGGAGCTGGCTCCACAGGCATGTCTGCTGGATACCGGCGCGAGCGATGTTCGCATGGGAAAGCACGTTGCCGACCTGGCAGGCATTGCCCTAGATGCAGCGGTCAGCCAGGAAATCGTCATCGCCGGTCTACGCACGAGCGGTCAGGCGGCGAGCGTCCAACTCGAGCTGCGCCAAGGGTCCGATAGTCATGCGTGGAGTCCGACGATCTACTTCTGCGACCCATGGCCTTGGGCCTTTGGTCTGCTCGGACTAGCCGGACTGGACCCTTTCCTCGCGACCGTCGACTCCTATGAGGAGTGGGTGGAGCTTCGTCCGCTGGGTCGTTGACGGCCGGGTAGGGGTTGTCGGCGCGAGGTCGAAGACCGTGTGAATGGATCGCTCGTTCGCCGGTCGCCTGCCGCTCGCCCTGCCGTTGCCGCGTCTGGGAGGCGCGGCCGGCCGGTTGCGAGCGGGCGTGCGCTTCGTGCGCGCTCACCGGCGGGTGCGCATCGCGCTGCTGGCGGCGCTCGCGGCGACGCCGCTGTTGGTGGGCGGCTGGATGTGGCTGCGTCAGTCGCCGTTCGTGTCGGTGCAGCACGTGCGCATCAGCGGCGTGCACGGCCCGGAAGCTAGGGCGATCGAGGCGGCGCTGACGGACGCTGCGCGGCGCATGAGCACGCTGGACGTGCGCGCGGGCGCGCTGCGCGAGGCGACGTCGCGGTTCGTGGTGGTGCGCGACGTGCACGCCACGCCGGTGTTCCCGCACGGCCTGCGCATCCACGTGGTGGAGCAGCTGCCGGTGGCGGCGCTGGTGGTGGCGGGCGCGCGCACGGCGGTCGCGGCGGACGGCGTGATCCTCGGCCCGGCGCTGCTGTCGAGCTCGCTACCAACGGTGACGGGTTTCCACGAGGGGCTCGCGGGCCAGCGCGTGGCCGGGCCGAACGTGCTCGCGGCCGTGCGGGTGCTGGGCGCAGCGGCGATGCCCCTGCGGCGCGCTGTGGCGCGCGTGTACACGGGCCCGAACGGCCTCACGGTGGCGTTCCGCGGCGGCCTAGTGGCGTACTTCGGCGACGCGACGCTGCCGCACGCGAAGTGGCTGTCGCTGGCGCGCGTGCTGTCGGACCCGAGCTCCCAGGGCGCCTCCTACGTGGACGTGCGCCTGCCGGCGCGACCGGCGGCGGGCTTCCCCGCGGGCGTCACCCCGCCGGCCGCCGTGGCGGGCACTGGCGCGAGCGAAACCCCTCTGACGGGCGAATCGGCGAGCGCGCAGGAAGCGACGATCTCCTCGCTCGCGGCGACCCTCGCGGGCGACGCGGGCGGCAGCGCGGCGTCCACGACGAGCGCGACGGAAACCCCCGCCAGCACTGAAGAACCGGCGAAAGAACAGCCATCCACGACGACGAGCGAACCGACGCAGAGCGCTGAACCAGCGGGAGGATGAACTTATCTAAACCTCAACTCGAGGGTTATGGTGATGTTGGGCGCATTCTCAGGCAGTGGTCGAGAGTCGGGCGTTCTGCAACGTACGTTGCGAGAGTGTGGGTGTGCGTTGACAGGGCGAAGTTCCCTGCATAACGTGCACAACCCGGCGGTTCGGCGAACGGTATGCTGCGAACCCTAAATTCCTAGTGAAGGCTTCGGACAGAACCATCATGGAGAGCAGCGGAAGCTATCTGGCAGTGATCAAGGTCGTCGGGGTCGGCGGCGGCGGCACGAACGCGGTGAGCCGCATGGTCGACGCGGGTCTGCATGGCGTGGAGTTCATCGCCGCGAACACAGACGCCCAGGCGCTGGCGATGTGCGACGCGGACATCAAGCTGAACATCGGCCACGACTCGACGAAGGGTCTCGGCGCGGGCGCCAACCCCGACGTGGGTCTCGCCTCGGCGTCGGAGTCGCGCGACGACATCAAGGAGGCGCTGAAGGGCGCTGACATGGTGTTCGTGACCGCGGGCGAGGGCGGCGGCACCGGCACGGGAGCTGCGCCTGTGATCGCGGAGATCGCGAAGAACGAGATCGGCGCGCTGACGGTGGGCGTGGTGACGCGCCCGTTCGACTTCGAGGGCTCCCAGCGCGGCCGCCAGGCGACGGAGGGCATCGAGCGCCTGCGCGAGGTCGTGGACACGCTGATCGTGATCCCGAACGAGAAGCTGCTCGCGGTGGTTGAGCGTCGTACGACGATGCTTGACGCGTTCCGTGAGGCGGATGACGTGCTGCGCCAGGGCGTGCAGGGCATCACCGACCTGATCACGATCCCTGGCCTGATCAACCTGGACTTCGCGGATGTGCGTACGATCATGCACGACGCGGGCTCTGCGCTGATGGGTATCGGCACGGCGAGTGGCGAGAGCCGCTGTGCGGACGCGGCGCGCGCTGCGATCTCCTCGCCTTTGCTGGAGGAGTCGGTGGACGGCGCGACGGGCATCCTGTTGAACATCACGGGCGGCAAGGATCTGGGCCTGTTCGAGGTCAACGACGCGGCGGAGATCATCCAGGGCGCGGCGGATGCGAACGCGAACATCATCTTCGGTGCGGTGATCGACGAGACGATGGGCGAGGATGTGCGCGTGACGGTGATCGGCACGGGCTTCGACCACCGTCCCGGCCGTGGCCGGCGCGACTCGAGCCGCTCCGCGCGCTCGGGCCCGGACCGCAGCCCGCAGATCAGCGACCGCCAGCGCTCGACCTTGGAGATCTCCGAGGACGACATCGACGTGCCGCCGTTCTTGCGGTAGCGAGCCTCGCTCCAGCCCGATTTGGGCCCTATCTTGGGGCGGATGTTTCTGTCCTGGCAGCCCTCAGAAGGGCTCAAAAGCCCGTTCGTTGCAGGAGTTTCGCTGGCTGGACTTTTGTAAAATGATTGTGTAACAACCTCAGGCCTTGCAAAAATCTTGAAAAGAGGCCTCCGAGTGTGTTACAACTGCATGCGTTCCGAGTCGGCAGGAGGAAACTCCGGGACTGGCAAAGGGACACCGTCGTCGAGAAGCACCCGGCGCTGGTAGGTAGCTAGTAGCACTGCAGTCGAGCGACTGCAGCACCTATCACAAAGGAGCACGACGATGAGTAAAGCGCTTCGAAGCGGCTGATTCACTGTGTCTGGGACTAGTTCGACTGCCCAATCGATGATCACAACCACTCCAATTTCTCGAAGATTACAAGACTAGAAACGGAGGGGCTGTGCATTGTCGAGGAGGCCCGTAGACATTCAGAACGAATGCGCCACATCGGAGATCGCATGGCCCGTTGTCGTACTCCGTGCTAAAGGAGTATCAAAATGCAAATAGTAAAACGACTCGGACTAGCCCTTTCGATGATCTGTGCCATGGGTATCATATTTTCCGCAAGCGCAGGCGCATCTGAGTTTTTATCAAGTGAAGAAAACGGTAAACTAACCGCAAAACAATTGGAAACGCAGGTCTTCAACACGGAAGAGGGTAAGATAGAATGTGCCGGTCTGTCCCTCTTAAACGGTACGGCGCCAAAATTAACTCACGAAATCCACGTCACACTGGACTACAAAACGTGTAAAGCGTTCGGCACCACTGTCACGGTTTCACCGGCATTATACGTTTTCTTAGATAATGGAAACGTCCACATTAAGTCACAAATCACAATCACGGGCCTTGGCGGCTGTGTGGTATTAGTCCCGGCACAAACCGTGGGGACCGTTGATTACGCTAACTCTGGTAACGAGATAATCTTGACGCCTTTAGTAACAGGTATTCACTATACTGCTCACCCTCTCTGTCTTATACCGGGGACGTTTACGACTGGTACTTACGCCGGGAAATCGTTAGTGGCTCTGGCAAGCGGAGCAGGTTTCGTCAACTGGATGGAATAACGCTGTAGGGATGATCAATCAGTCTGAGTAGAAGACTTGGCTCAGAGTCGAGGGTGGGCGTCTGGGGCGCCCACCCTCTTATGTGCATTTCGTCAGAGAACGAAGAGGGGATCTAATGAGCATCAGTAGCGTTTATCGTCGAGGGGGTCGTTGGTGTTTCATGTCAACAAAGCTCGCCATGACGGCAAGTGTCGTGCTCCTACTGATCCTGATATCGCTACTAAGTACGCCTGGTATCGCCTGGAGTTCTACGTCTTGCCCCAACGCAGCTCTGCGGGCTGGTGCTTCGGAGAGTCTCCCTGATTGCCGCGCGTATGAGCAGGTCTCGCCGATTGAAAAACAGGGCAACGTTGCTGTCCCTGTTGAACCGTTGCCAACTACGACCGCCCCTTCCGGCGAACGCATTGCCTATCTGAGCAGAGGATCACTCCCCGGCGCTGAAGGCAGCTCTGCGGAGTGGTCAGCTCATGTGAGTGCTCGCACACCGACAGGGTGGGGAACACAGGATTGGACACCGCCCATCGTCGAACCTGAAAATACTAAGGTATTCCTGCTCGACTACGATTTTTCGGAAGATGTGTCCCAGGCGGTCATAAAGGCCGCGTTCTTGCCGCTGGCACCGGGCGGAATGGCCGACGCTTACAACCTCTTTCTCAGGCACCCAGACGGTACGTACGGGCTTATCGACGCAGGGTCCCCCGCCGTCCCGATCGAAGGCTTCTGTCCAGAACCCGAAGAAAAGTTCGGCTGTTTCGAGGCTGTCGATATCTCCGCGTTCGCCGGAGCATCGGCCGACTTTAGTCACATCGCGTTCGAGTCGACCGCGGGCTTCGAGCCAGGACCGGGCTTTCTCTCAGAAGCGCTGTATGAAGACTCCGCGGCCGGGCTCAAGCTGGTCGGAATCCTCCCCGATGGCACCGCCGCCGGCACCTCCTCGGCGGGAGGCGAAAGCCTGGCACGCTACGAAAATACAGGCAATCAGGACCAGCGGGTGGCACATGCCGTGTCGCAGGACGGGTCGAGGATCATCTTCACGGCGCCTGCCGATAACGGCGTCCCCGACCCGCAGCAGGCAGGCGAGAATCAGGTGTACGATCGCATTAACGGCAACGAAACCGTCGAGCTTTCGGCACCCGAACTTGGGTCCACTCTCGAAGACCCAACGCCGCGTCCGGCAAAGTTCTGGGCCGCGTCCTCTGACGGCTCGCGCGTATTTTTTACATCGGCCGCGGATCTCACGACGGCCTCAAAAGTCGGCACACAGGGCGGCGAAGATCTCTACGAATACGACTTCGCTCGCCCTGCGGGAGAAAAGCTCCACGACCTCAGCGTCGACACGAACGCCGTCGACGCTGCCCGTGGTGCGTCGGTGCTAGGCGTCGTTGGTACGTCGCTGGCCGGTGATTTCGTCTATTTTGCCGCTGATGGCGAACTGGTCCCGGGCGAAGGCTCCGATGGTCATCCCAATCTCTACGTGTCACATGAAGGCGGACCGCCGACCTTCGTTACGACAGGGGCGCCCACGTCACGCGAAGGGACCTATGTCACGCCGGACGGCAGACACCTCGCGTTTATGTCGACGGCGCGCATCCCAACCGTTGAATACCCGCTCGGCTATGACAACACCGACGCGCAAACAGGGAACGAAGACGGTGAGGTCTACGAGTACGCTGCGGAAACCAAACAGCTAGTGTGTGCCTCTTGCGACCCCGGAAACAGTCGGCCCGTTGGCAGCGCCTATCTGGGGGGCACGACCCGTCGGCCGCCCGGGCCACTCGGCGAAATATTCACCGGGTCACTCAGCACACCCTTCATCCAGGTTCGCGCAATGAACGACGCCGGAACGCGGCTGTTCTACAGCGCCCCTAGTCCCCTCGATGCTTCGCTCCAGAAGGTGTACGAGTATGAGCGCGGAGGGGAAGGTACCTGCGGCGAACCCGGCGGATGCCGGTTTAAGATCTCAGGCGGCGGCGCAGGCATCGACGCGTTTCTCGGCGCCAGTGCAGGCGGCGGCGACGCATTCATAGCGACGACAACCTCGCTCTTTCCCAGTGACCGTGACCCGTTGCGCGACGTCTATGACGCTCGCGTTGACGGCGGGTTCCCGAGTCCGGTGGCAGGAGGGGAGTGCCATGAAGGATGCCGGACTCCGACGGTGCAACCGCCCCCACCGGTACTTGTCGGCTCCGAAAACGGACCCTCAGGCAATCAGCCCGCAACAAGGGGCGCTACGGCCACTCCCCCGCACCTCAGGGCAGCGCAACTTCTCAGGAGAGCACTTCGCGCGTGCCATCGGCAACGACGCAGCCGCCCTCGCAAGCGCTGTGAAGTCGCAGCGCGCAAGAGATACGGGACTCATCACGGGACACTCGTGGCCTCTCACGACCGCAAAGGTAGGCAATAATGCGTCTCCGGTCAAACCACGCCGTACCGCTTCGATCTGCGCAATCTGACGGCATGAGGCTCCGCGGCACGCGGACAACCGTCTCTCGCGTACGGATGTCCTTCGCCGGCGCAGTAATTGCTACGTGTGTCTTCGCGGCGTCCGCGTCGGGGGCGGCGCGAGCGCCACACTGGACCGTGGCGACCGTGCCGGCACCCGCAGCGTTTCACGCCGGGGATAGTGCTGACTTCTACCAAATCGTGGCCACGAACGACGGTGGTGCAGCAACGGTCGGAAATACGGTGATCAGCGATGAACTGCCCCTCGGCGTCACGGTGAATGCTATGGCGGGCGAAATGCCAACCAGCTTCGCTGGTGAAGACTCAACCGCGACGTTTCTTGAACCTGGATGTTCGCAGGAAACCGTTGCGGAAAGAGTTCATGTCACTTGCGAAATCGGACCGAGCGTCCCCAACGGCCGCGATATCATCATCAACGTCACAGTTCAGCTACCAGCCGAAGCAAGCGAAGTAGGTAGCCCGCTTGTCAACCACGTTACGGTGTCTGGGGGAGGGGCTGCCGCACCTGCGACCTCCGTCGTGTCGGTACCGCTGATCGCCGCGACAGAACCCATCCCGTTTGGGGCGATGCTGTCCGCGGATATCTCCGGCACCAGTGGGCCCTTTACGCAGGCTGGCGGTCACCCCAATACGCTGACGACGGTGATTGGTTTTCACGCCGCGGCCGTCAACGCCGGAGAACACTGTGTCAGAAACACCAGCCCGAGCTGCGCAGTCGACGGAGCGCAGGTCAAGGACCTCGAAACGGTCGTGCCGCCCGGCCTTGTCGGGGATCCGGCGGCGATTCCGCGATGCAATCAGGACCAATTCGAAAGAGGGATCTATGGCTGCCCAGCGGGGTCCCAGGTAGGACGTGTGTACCTTTACTTCTATGGCGTCGGCACGGTACCCCAAACGGCGCCCGTCTACAACATCGAGCCCGCGGCTAACGAACCCGCCGAGCTGGGATTCAGTATTGCAGGCGCCGCGCACATCCCAATTCGATTTCATGTGCGTACCGACGGCGATTATGGGCTGTCCGCCGACGTTACCGGCGTCAGCCAGTTTGACACCGTTTGGCTTACAGACCTCGTAATTTGGGGGGAACCATCTGATGCCTCACACGATGCACAGCGGAGCTCGGTGCTGACCGCGAACTGCCACTTCGGCTGTTCCAGCGGCGTTTACCCGCGTACGCCGTTCCTGCGAATGCCCACGAGTTGTCCGGGAATGCCTCTGACGATGTCGCTTAGAGGGGACTCGTGGCAAACGCCGACGGCGTCTTTGGCGACACTGGCAGAAGCAACCTTGGCTCCGACGACGGGCTGCGACGGCGTGCCCTTCGCGCCGTCCATGGCGGTGACGACGACTAACGACACGGCTGGCGCACCGGCTGGATACAACGTTGACCTCCATCTTCCACAGAATGAAGAACCCGAAGGGATAGGGAGCGCGGACATCCGCGGCACCGAAGTCACCCTCCCGGAAGGCACCGTCCTCTCCCCCTCGGCGGCCAACGGGCTTACGGCCTGTAGCGAAGCGGCGTTCGGACTACACGTGGCCGCGACAGGACACTGCCCCGCGACCTCGAAGATCGGCGAGGTGAAGGCGACCACGCCTCTTCTCAAGGAACCGCTCGTCGGTAGCGTTTATGTGGGGGAGCCGGAATGCTCGCCATGCACCCCAGAAGACGCGGCCTCCGGGCGAATGACGAGGCTGCTACTTGAAGTGGATGGAGCCGGGGTCGTCATTCAGCAGTCCGGCCGGACACACATCAACCAAGCGACGGGACAGCTCGTGACCGTCTTCGAAAACATGCCGCAGGACCCCGTGAGTTCCATCTCCGTGTCCCTCGAATCCGGACCAGCAGCACCCCTGATCAACCCGGCCACGTGTGGGCCGGCGCTGGCGTCCGCCGCATTGACGCCGTGGAGCTCGGCTTCGCCGACAATGATCTCCGCGCCTGCACTGGCGATCGAAGGCTGCAATGAGCCCGGCTTTACGCCCGCTTTTATGGCGGGCCGCACCACAAGCGCTCGAGCCGGTCAGTTCACCGGGTTTGCGGTGTCGTTGTCTCGCAACGATGGCGAACAGAACCTTGGGCGAGTGAGCGTGACGACGCCTCCGGGGCTGTTGGGTGTGTTGAAGAGTGTGGAACAGTGTGCCGAAGCTCAGGCGAAGGCGGGCACGTGCTCGCCCGCGTCACAGATCGGGGTCGCATCGGTAGTGGTTGGCCCAGGCTCGGCGCCGCTGACGATCGGTGGTGGGAAGGTCTATTTGACCGGCCCCTACGAGGGCAAGCCGTTTGGCTTGTCGATCGTGGCTCCGGCGCAGGCGGGACCATTTACGTTGGCCGGGAACACAGGCAACGGCACGGAGGTCGTGAGGGCGGCGATATCGATCGAGCCGCACACGTCCGCGCTGACCGTGACCAGCGACCCCGTCCCGCTAGAGCTGAACGGCGTGCCGCTGGACATCAGGAGAGTGGACATCGACATCAACCGCGAAGGGTTCATGTTCAGTCCAAGCAACTGCGACGCTATGTCTGTCACAGGCACGGTAACGAGTGCCACGGGTACCGCGAGCAACGTTTCATATCCGTTCCAGTCGACGGATTGCGTGCTGTTGCAGTTCAAGCCGAAATTTACAGTCTCGACGCGGGGCGAGGCGAGCAAAAAGAATGGAGCCTCTTTGCACGTCAAGGTTACCTCCGGCCCTAGTCAGGCGAACATCGCGAAAGTGAAGGTCAACCTACCGGTGCAGCTCCCGTCGAGGCTCACGACGCTGCAGAAAGCGTGCACCGCGGCTGTGTTCGATGCCAATCCTGCGTCCTGTCCTGCCGCCTCGAACGTGGGCAGCGCGACAGCCGTCACTCCGGTGCTGGCAAAACCCCTGACGGGGCCCGCCTACCTCGTCTCCCACGGTGGGGCGGCGTTCCCGGATCTCGAGATCGTCCTCCAGGGCGAAGGCATCACGCTGATCCTCGACGGCAACACGCAAATCAAGAAAGGCATCACGTCGAGCACGTTCAACGCGGTGCCCGACGCGCCAATCTCAAGCTTCGATCTGGCGCTGCCGAATGGTCCGCACTCGGTCTTGGCGACCAATCTGCCCGCGAAGGCGCAATACAACTTGTGCAGGCAGAACCTGAACATGCCAACGGTCATCACCGGCCAAAACGGTGCGGTGGTCAAACAGAACACCAAGATCGTCGCCACTGGTTGTCCCAAGCACAAGAAAGCGAAGGCGCGGCGCGCGACGAAGCGGGGACGCTGAAGTCAGCTGCTCTCTAGGCGGAGTGCCCCGCGAAACCCCACGCGGGGCGCTCCGCTGATCTAACCCGAATCCGCATTAGAGCAACTGAGAGCGTCCGCCACCTCTGAGGGGATAGGTCGTGCGCGCGTCGGTCGCCGTGGACCCGCATAGCGGCGCATTGACGGTCACGAGCGATCTGCTACCACAGCAGATGAACGGGGCGCCGTTGGACATCAGGATGGTCCAGATCGACATCGCGCGCGAAGGGTTCATGTTCAACCCGACCAACTGCGATGCGATGTCGATCGGATCGACGGTCTCAAGTGCCACTGGGACGGCCGCGAGCAGCGCGATCCCGCTCCAGGCCGTCGACTGCGCGATCCTGCCGTTCAAGCCCACGTTCACGGTCTCTACCCAGGGCAGGGCGAGCAAAGCTGGCGGTGCCTCCCTGCACGTCAAAGTGACGTCTGGGCAGGGGCAGGCGAACATCGCCAAAGTCAAGGTGAACCTGCCGCTCCAGCTGCCCTCGCGGCTCTCGACGCTGCAGAAAGCGTGTGTCGACAGCGTGTTCGAAGCGAATCCCGCTTCATGTCCAGCAGCATCGGCCGTAGGGAGCGCGACCGCGGTCACCCCGCTGCTGGCGCAACCCCTGACCGGCCCAGCCTACCTCGTCTCTCACGCCGGCGCCGCATTCCCGGACCTGGAGATCGTGCTGCAAGGCGAAGGGATCAAGCTGATCCTCGACGGGAACACCCAGATCAAGAAAGGGGTCACGTCGAGCATCTTCAAAACGGTGCCGGACGCGCCGATCTCCAGCTTCGATCTGGCGCTGCCGTCGGGTCCGCACTCGGTACTGGCAGCCAATCTGCCTGCCAAAGCAAAGTTCAACCTCTGTGGCCGGAAGCTGAACATGCCGACCGTCATCACGGGGCAGAACGGGGCCGTGGTCAGGCAGACCACCAAGATCGTCGCCACTGGCTGTCCCAAGCGCAAGCAAGCGAAGGCGCGGCACGCGTCGAAGCGGGGACGCTGAAGCCGGCTGTCCCCCAGGCGGAGCGCCCTGCGAAACCCCATGCGAGGGCGCTCCGCTAGCCTGGCCCCATATGCCGACCCAGCAGACGAGCACCCTCCATCGCACCGTGCTGCTCAGGAGGTGGCCGTAAAGCTCTGCTGGCGGTGGTGGAGCGTCGTACGACGATGCTTGACGCGTTCCGTGAGGCGGATGACGTGTTGCGTCAGGGCGTGCAGGGCATTACCGACCTGATCACGATCCCTGGCCTGATCAACCTGGACTTCGCGGATGTGCGTACGATCATGCACGACGCGGGCTCTGCGCTGATGGGTATCGGCACGGCGAGCGGCGAGAGCCGCTGTGCGGACGCGGCGCGCGCGGCGATCTCCTCGCCTTTGCTGGAGGAGTCGGTGGACGGCGCGACGGGCATCCTGTTGAACATCACGGGCGGCAAGGATCTGGGCCTGTTCGAGGTCAACGACGCGGCGGAGATCATCCAGGGCGCGGCGGATGCGAACGCGAACATCATCTTCGGTGCGGTGATCGACGAGACGATGGGCGAGGATGTGCGCGTGACGGTGATCGGCACGGGCTTCGACCACCGTCCCGGCCGTGGCCGGCGCGACTCGAGCCGCTCGGCGCGCTCGGGCCCGGACCGCAGCCCGCAGATCAGCGACCGCCAGCGCTCGACCTTGGAGATCTCCGAGGACGACATCGACGTGCCGCCGTTCTTGCGATAGATAGTCAGCTCACAGCTCTCCACTGTCACATCGGCACGTAATGTTTCTATCGTGTCGGGGCCTTCGAGGCACGCAAACGCTTGATAATTCAAGGGATTCCCCTCTCTGGACCTTTGTAGAACGCGCGTGTAAAGAAGTTCACACCTTGCAAGACCTCTGACTGGGCGTTAGAACTGTGATCGTCCTCACTGTGGGCGAAGGGATGTCACGACAGCGGGGACGCCGACGTGGGTCAGGTGCCTACGACGGTTAGGACAGTGCCAAAGGCCTCAGCCGACCGGCTGGGGCGTCTATCACAGGAGCATGACGATGCCTGTAGCGCTTCTCAGCGGCAGTTTCATTGTGCCTGCGACTCGTTCGACTCTATCCTCGGCGTTGACTTCGGGTCGATTGTTGCCCGAACGAGAAACGGGGAGTTGTGTTTGGCGACGGGTTCAGACATAGTGATCTGCGTGAGCGGGAGCTCCTTACGTCGTCGTGCTCCGCGAATCAAGGAGCACAATATCGATGTTACGTATTGCACGAATAGTAGGGATGACGCTGGTCTCGATGCTGGCGATTAGCGGCGTGGCCTCGGCGCATGTCTTCGAAGCCGAAAAAACCGGCTCCGTCACGAGGGCTGCAAACGCAACGCAGATCTTCACAGCTGAAGCAGGGGGCGCGAAAGTCGAATGCACAACCGATGCTGTATCTAATTCTAGCTTTGCACAAACAAAACAGTTACACCTATTAGCCGATGTCAGCTATTCAGTTTGTAACATACCAGGCATTGGCGCCGCGACTGTGAGCACTGCGAAATATTTATTCAGCGCTGACGGCGGCTTAGTAGTACTGGAGAACACCGTTTTAATTACAGCGCCGCTTAGCTGTATGATAACCATCCATCCACAGCACTTCCCAACAGGAGTCACGTACAAAAACACCGGCAAAAACGTCGTTGTCGAACCCAATGTCACAGGAATAGTTTCCTTAGGTACAGGTGGGCTTGGTGTGTGCAAAAATAGCACCACCGGGACATACACCGGTAATACGGAAGTCACCTCAGCCGGTCAGACCATCAAGTGGGTCTAGTCGCGATGTCGTAGAAGGCGCTTAGCGCTAGTCGCCAGGCGGTATAGCCGGGTGGGCCATTCGGCCCGCCCGGCATCTATGGGGATCACTCGGAGTCAGGGCGGGAAAGGAGTCGCATGTTCAAGCTGCATCGCCTCACAACGCGTTTGCTCGCAGTCGTCGTGGGATTGCCGATTGTTGCCGGCGTGATGTCCTATGTGCCAGGGTCGGCGACGGCAGCAACGTGCGTCAATGAAGTCTTTCGAGCCGAACAGTCTTCAGCTTCTCTTCCAGAATGTCGTGCGTATGAGCTCGTGACTCCTCCTGGCGCAGTACCCTATGTCGCGCCGAACGGGAGCGTTGACGGAGCAAGGGCGGCGGAAGGGCTTTCGACAGGCCGTGGCGGGATCTCGTGGTCTTCTTTCTATCCATCTCCGGGGCTCAGCAGTGAAAGCATGCATTACCTATCCAAGCGTGACACGAGCGGTTGGAGTACCGAAAGTGCGATGCCGCGGCAGTCGACTTCGGTGGGATCCTTCGTTGAATGTGGAGGGTACCCGTACTTCTCCGCGGATCTGACAAAGGACGTTATCTCTGACGGACAGGCAGGATGCGCTCACAACGATCCGCCGTTGACTGAAAACGAACCGGAAGGCTTTGAGAATCTGTTCCTCCATGACGTTGTCTCGGGATCCTATAGTCTTGTCAATCTGACGCCTGGAAGTGAAGTGCCGGCAAACGCGCAGCTCCAGGACACTTCGCTGGATTTCACGCACATCGTTTTCTCCGAGGCCGCGAAACTTACCTCCTCCGCGCCCTCTGGTGAAGTCCTGTACGAGTGGATCGGCGGGCATGTGCGCCTCGTGAGCGTTCTCCCGAATGGAACAGCAGTTCCGGGAGAACTCGTTGATGGCGCGCCGAAAGGTACAAATCCAGTCGGAGATGCGCCCTTTCTGCATAGCGTGTCGGTTGACGGGAGTCGCGTCATCTTCGAATCGGCTGGCAACCTGTATGAGCGAGTGAACACGGAAATGGAACAGAGCCAGCTGAGCCCCCAAGGTGCTTGTGTCGAGCCAACCATGGGCTGCACTGTTCAGGTTGACGCGTCTGACACCGGTGGCACAGGCGGTGGTGGCCATTTCATCGCGGCGACCGCGCAGGGCACGGACATCTTCTTCACTGCGGCGGCGGTCAAAAAGCTGACGCGCGACACCGTCCCGAACAGCGGTCAGAACCTCTACGAGTTTGATCTCGAAACGGGCAAGCTCACGGATCTAACACCGTTTGCGTCCGCGCAGATTCTGGGGCTTCTCGGTGTCGGTCAAGAAGGGAGTGCCTGGCATCTCTACGTGGCCGCGGAAGGTAGTTTTGGTGAAGCGAATGCAGAAGGTCTCCAAGCGCACCAGGATGCGCCGAATCTGTATGAGTTCTCGCAGGGTGCGCCTGTCTCGTTCATCGCGACAGTGGCACCCGGCGATTTCAAAGATTGGGCAGCTGAAGCCCCCGATGCGGCGGCGTCGCCGAACGGGCGCTATCTGGTGTTCGACTCTGCCTTGGAATTGACCGGATATGACGATCACGACGTGGCGACGGGCGCACCGGATCAGGAGCTCTTTCGATACGACAGTGGCGCCGGGCGCCTTGTGTGTGTGTCTTGTGGTCCCGCGGCTGTGCGGCCGACCGGCCCGACCACCATTGATCCGGTGGAGCGATCGGCCTTCATGGAGTACGGGCCTGGATATCTCCGCCGGAACGTTCTCAACGACGGGCGTGTCCTCTTCGATACGCCGAACGCACTCGTACCGGGCGACGTGAATCGACGAGCGGACGTGTATATCTACGAGGGCGGCCAGGCGCAGCTCATATCGAGCGGTACAGGTGCTCACGACTCGGTCTTCTATGAAGCCAGCGGGTTTAGTGCCCAGACTGGTCAGGAAGGCGAAGATGTGTTCTTCGCGACCGACCAGCACCTCTTGGGCTCGGACACGGGCAACGGGCCGGCGCTGTATGACGCACGCGTCGCGGGAGGCTTCCCCGGGAACTCCGGCGAAGGGCGGTCGTGCGAAAGTGCGGAAGAATGCAAGCCGCCATCCGGCGAACCGCCGGCCGCGCCGCTTCTCGCTTCTAACGCGCTCCTCTCGGGAGGCAACCTGCCTCCACCGGCCGGCGCGCCGCCAGTGAAAGCATTGACGCGTGCGCAGAAGCTCGCCCGTGCGTTGAAGGCCTGCCATGGCAAACGCAACAAGAAGAAGCGAGCCATTTGTGAAAAGCGGGCGCGGCGCGCCCACGGGAGGAGTAAGTGATGCGGTCTCTATGCGAACGTTGGTTTGGTGTCGCGCCGTCCGCGGTCCTGATGGTTCTTGTGCTGGGCGCCGCCCCCGCTTCGGCGACCCTGGTGCACCCTCTCCTCTCGAGCTTCACTGGGAGCGAAACACCAGAAGGGCAAATGTTTCCACTCGCCCTCGCGGTGGACAACTCCGCGAGCGGGTCAGCTGGCCACGTGTACGTTGAGACACCGGGAGCAGTCAATGAGTTCTCAGCGGCAGGTAGCTACCTTTGCCAAATTACGGGCGCTGGCTCGGCGTCGACGTCACCGAGTGAGTGCGACAACAGCGGAGCGGGCGTCCCGGAAGGCAGCTTGGGCCCTCCGAGTTTCACACCTAAAGTCGCGGTGGATGGAAACGGCGATCTATATTTTGATCGCGCACGGCACGCTGTCGACGTGTTCAGTCCTTCTGGAGCGTACCTCCCGGAAATCACCCTTCCAAATGAAGGGGGCCTAACTGCGTTGGCAGTCGATACGGCGGGCGGGATGCTTATCGCCGACCACGACAGCGGTCGAGTGGACAGGTTCGTGCCGGGTGTCAATACGCTGGAAGTCTTCGCGACGGAAGGCCCAGGCGGCGCACTCGGACAGACGATGGCACTAGCGAGCGACAACGACCCGGCCAGCAGTTCCTATGGTGACGTCTACATGACGGAGCAGGGTAGCTCGGTCGTGAATGTCTACAATGCTTTTGGAGCGTATGTGTCGTCTATCACTGGTACACCGAGCGGCCCGTTCCAAGGCCTACTTGAAGCGCTTGCCGTGGATCCGGGGAGCGGCGACCTTTACGTAATAGTGGAAAATGGCGTGGACGAGTTTGCGCCTGGTGGCGCGTTTCTGTCGCGCATCGAACTGCCAAACGAAGCCGCGCCGTTTGGGGTGGCGGTCAATGGCTCCAGTCACGACGTGTATATATCGGCGGCGGAAGCGCAAACGGTGTACGTGTTTGGCCCGGCGGTGGTGGCGCCTACTGTTACGTCGGCGGCTCCCGTGAGCGTGCAGCCAACGAGCGTCACTTTGCACGGCTCCGTGGATCCGGCGGGTGGTGGGGAAGTGACCGGGTGCGTGTTCGAATGGGGCGAAACCGCGTCTTATGGTGAAACTGCGGCGTGTTCGCCGTCTCCGGGATACACGGTCCCGACGGAAGTCGACAGTGCGCCGATCACGGGCCTCGCGCCCGACACTGTGTATCATTTCCGGATGTCGGCGACGAACGCCAACGGGACCGGACACAGCGTTGACGGGACGGCTGAAACGACGGGCAAGCCGACTATCGAAGAAGAGTCGACGGTCGTTGCGCGCCAGACTGACGCCACGGTCCAGGCGAAGCTGAACCCGCATGGGTTCGCGACGACGTACAAGGTTGAATACGGGTTGTGCGCGGCGACGTGTCCTTCGACCTATGAAGCGGCGGTTGCTGAAGCTGGAGCGGGCTCTGGCGTTACGGCGGCTGCGGTGAGCAAGGAAATCGCGGGGTTGCAGCGAAACGCCGAATACCACTACAGGTTCGTCGCGACGAGTTCGCAGGGCACGACCGAAGCGGAAGACCGCACCTTCAAGACTGCGGCGGGCGCCACGGCGGAATTCCGATCGGCGACGGCCGGTCCTCACAAGGCGGAAATCGTGGCGAGTATAGATCCCGACGGCGAAGACGCGACCTGTCGTGTGGAGTATGTCAGCGAAGCGGAATATACGGTTTCGCAGTACGCGAGCCCGCGGAGCTTGCCGTGTAGCCCGAGCGAACTCGCCGCTAAAGCGGGCGCGCGGACTGTCCACGTGAACGTGACGGGTCTCGCGATCGACACGGTGTATGACTACCGCATTATCCTCGCGAGCGCGTCGGGCGAAGCGACCGCGCTGGAAGGGACCGTGGCGACGTTCGGCATCGAAACCTTCGCCTTTGAAATGCAGGACGGCGTTGGAAACCCGTATACGCAGGCGGGTGGCCATCCAGACAGCGTGACGACCAAGATCGTTTTCGCTCAGACCGGCGGCGACGCGGTGAGTGGCAACGTCAAGGATGTGCGTGTTGAACTGCCGGCGGGGTTCGTTGGTAACCCGTCGGCGACAGCGACTTGCACGAGACGCGAATCGGAAGAAAAGAGATGCAGCGGAGCGGCTCAGGTTGGGACCATCGTCGTGAAGGCTGGGGAATCATTCGTAGCTCCGTTGTTCAATATTGCTCCGCCGAAGGGTGTGGCGGCAGAGCTTGGGGCGCGGTTTAACAACTTTGCGAACGCGTTCATTGACGCGAAGGTGCGTACCGGCGGCGATTACGGGATCGACGCCGAAAGCCTGAACATCACAAATATAGTCGGCGTGGTGCAGGTCACCGTGAAGCTTTGGGGGGTGCCGAGCGAAACTAGCCACGACAGCGAACGAGCCTGTTCGGTAGAAGAACACACCGCTTATCAAGTTCCGTGTGCGACACCGGAACGCGGTCCGGCGAGGCCGTTTTTGACGGCGCCGGGGTCGTGCTCGGGCGTGGCGCTGCAAAGCACTGTTTTCGCTGATGCTCATCAGGCGCCGGGTGAGTTCGTGACGAATCATGCGGAAATGCCGGCGATGGAAGGCTGCGAAAAGCTGCCTTTCTCCCCAAGCATCTCGATTGCGCCGGAAAGCAGCCGCGCGGACTCGCCGACCGGGCTCAACGTGGGGCTGCACGTCCCACAGGAAGAAAGCGCCAGTGGTCTGGCGGAGGCGAACTTGCGAAACGTGAGCGTCACGCTCCCCGCGGGGCTGACCGTCAATCCAGCGGCTGCGGGTGGTCTGGAAGCCTGCTCGGAAGCTCAGATCGAACTCCAGGGCCCTCAGCCGGGGCGGTGCCCGGAAGCGTCGAAGATTGGGGCGGTGCAGTTGGAAACCCCGCTGTACCCGCATCGTGTCTTCAAGGGCGGCGTGTACGTCGCGACGCAGACGGCAAACCCATTCGGGTCGCTGTTGGCGATCTACGTAGCGATCGATGAACCGGAACTGGGGGTTGTGGTGAAGCTTGCCGGGCACGTCGAACTCGGGGAACCGTTTGTCAGCAACGGTCTGCAGCCCGGGCAGATCCGCACAACCTTCGACGATCTACCGCAGCTTCCGTTTGAAAATGTGAGGCTCAGCTTCTTCGGCGGACCGGGTGCTGTGCTTGTGACTCCAGCGGCGTGCGGGTCCTACACGAGCACCCCCTCGCTGACGTCCTGGGCGAGCAGCACGCCCACCGAAAAGTCCTCGACGTTTCAGATTACGAGCGGACCGGGCGGGTCGGCGTGTGCGGCGCCTGGGTTCGCCCCGACGTTCACGGCGGGTACCACGAGCAACCAGGCTGGGGGCTACTCCCCGTTCAGCGTCAGGTTCGCGCGCCAAGACGGCGAAGAGACGTTGGGGCGCGTGAGCGTTACGACTCCGCCCGGACTGTTGGGGATCTTGAAGAGCGTTGTGCGGTGCCCCGAACCACAGGCCGGGAAGGGCGAATGCGCTCCGGCGAGCGAAATCGGGGAAGCGACCGTGGCGATCGGCGCGGGAGCGAACCCATTCTGGGTCAAGGGTGGCAAGGTCTACCTCACCAACGCGTACGGCGGAGGCCCGTTCGGCCTGTCGATCGTGGTGCCGACGACGGCGGGTCCGTTCACGCTCGCTGGGAATGGTGGGCCTGGGAAGGAGGTTGTGCGCGCGTCGATCAGCGTCGACCCCGACACGGCTCAGATCACGGTCACGAGCGATCCGTTGCCGAGCATCTTGGACGGAGTTCCGCTGCAGATCAGGACCGCAAGCGTCACGATCAGCCGGCCGAGCTTCCTTTTCAACCCCACGAACTGCAGCAAGCTGCAGGTCAAAGGCACGCTCCTCAGCAGCGCGGCGACGCCTGCGTCTGTGTCCTCTCCGTTCACGGTCGGCAACTGCGCGCTCCTGTCGTTCAAGCCGAGGTTCACGGCGTTGACGAGCGCGAAGGCGAGCAAAGCGCGCGGGGCGTCCCTGCACGTGAAAGTCACCTCCGGGGCAGGTCAGGCGAACATCGCGAAAGTCAAGGTGGACCTTCCCCTGCAGCTGCCCTCGCGACTGTCGACGCTGCAGAAAGCATGTCTCGCCGCGGTGTTCGCGAGCAACCCGGCGGCGTGCCCCGTAGCGTCTGTGGTTGGCGTAGGAACGGCGGTGACACCGGTGCTGAGCAGCACGCTCAGGGGGCCCGCCTACCTCGTCTCTCACGGTGGCGCGGCATTCCCCGACCTCGAGATCGTGCTCCAGGGCGAAGGCGTCACGCTCGTGCTCGATGGCCAGACCAAGATCAAGAAGGGCATAACCTCGAGCCTCTTCCGAGCGGTGCCAGACGCCCCGATCAACAGCTTCGATCTCGTGTTGCCCCAGGGACCGCACTCCGTCCTCGCGGCGTTCGGCAGTCTCTGCAAGGGCACGCTGAAAATGCCCACCGTGATCACCGGACAAAACGGCGCGGTCATCAAACAAACCACCAAGATCGCCGTCTCGGGCTGCCCCAAGCACAGTAAGGCTAGGAGGCTCCGCTAGCCTGAGGCCGCATGCCGCCTGAGTCGTCGACCCCTGCGAGCACCCTCCGCCGCACCCCCCTGTTCGACCGCCACGTCGAAGCCAACGCGAAGCTGGTCTCCTTCGCCGGCTGGGAGATGCCCGTGCAATACCAGGGCGTCCGCGAGGAGCACCTCGCCGTGCGCAGCTCCTGCGGCATCTTCGACGTGTCGCACATGGGCGAGATCGAAACGAGCGGGCCGCAGGCGCTCGAGCTGCTGCAGCGCCTGCTCTCCAACGACGTCGCGAAGCTCCCGATCGACGGCGCGCAGTACAGCGTGCTGTGTCGCGAGGACGGCGGCGTGCTGGACGACCTGTTCACGTACCGCCTCGACGTGGACCGCTACCTGACGGTCACGAACGCCTCAAACCACGCGCAGGACCTCGCCTGGTTCCGCGCCCACGCCGAGAACCTCCCCGACGTCCAGGTGGAGGACCGCATCGAGGACTGGGCGATGCTCGCGGTGCAGGGCCCGCTGGCGCGCGAGATCGTGCAGGCGATCTCCGACCACCCGCTGCCGGCGCGCATGACCGCCGAGACGCGCAACCTGCTGGGCGGCGACGTGCTCGTGTGCGGCACCGGCTACACGGGCGAGGACGGCGTGGAGCTGCTGTGCACCCCGGAGTGTGCGCCGGAGCTGTGGGATGAGCTGGTCAAGCGCGGCGCGACGCCCGCGGGCCTGGGGGCGCGCGACACGTTGCGCCTGGAGGTGTGCTTCCACCTGTACGGCAACGACCTGAGCGTGGAGCGCGGCCCGATCGAAGCGGGCCTTGGCTGGTGCTGCAAGGAGGACACCGGCTTCGTCGGCTCTGAGGCTGTGCGCGCCGTCAGGGCGAGCGGACCCGCGGAGAAGCTCGTGGCGTTCGAGATCGACGGGCCGGGGATCGCGCGCCAGGGCAACCCGATCGTGGGGGGCGGGGAGGTCACGAGCGGCACGCTGTCGCCGTCGCTGGGGAAGGCCATCGGCATGGCGTACGTGCCCGCCGCGCACGCCGCGGTGGGGACCCGTCTCGAGGTGGACGTTCGTGGGAAGATGCGCGGCGCCGTAGTAAAGGACAAGCCGCTCTACAGAAAGGGCTCCTGAATGGCCCAGGCCAGCTACCCCGAGGACCTGCTCTACCACGCCGAACACGACTGGGCGCGCATCGACGCGGAGGACCCGATGCTGGCCACGCTCGGCATCACGTGGTTCGCGCAGGACGCGCTCGGCGAGGTCGTGTTCTTCGAGCCCCCCGCCGCGGGGACGACGCTGACGAAGGACCAGTCCTACACCGAGGTGGAGTCCGTGAAGGCGGTATCGGACGTGATAGCGCCCCTTTCGGGGGAGGTGGTGGAGGTCAACGAGGAGCTCGCGGAGAACCCCGCGACGATCAACGAAGACCCCTACGGGGACGGCTGGCTCGTGAAGGTGCGCCTCAGCGACCCGTCCGAGCGCGACGCGCTGATGGACGCGGCCGCCTACCGGGCTACGCTCTCGTAGTTGAGCCGCTACACGTCCATCACCCCGCAGGACCTCCACGCGATGCTCGACGCGATCGGCGTCGGCTCGCTGCAGGAGATCTTCGACCGCCAGATCCCCGACGCGGTCCGCCTCGATCGCGCGCTGGACCTGCCGCAGGGCCAGCCCGAGCAGGACGTGTACGAGCACCTGCGCGCGCTCGCCGCGCGCAACGTCTCCAGCGACGACGAGCTGAGCTTCCTCGGCGCGGGGATGTACGACCACTACGTGCCCGCGCTGATCGACATGCTGATGGAGCGCTCGGAGTTCCTCACCCCCTACACGCCGTATCAGCCGGAGATCTCCCAGGGCGGGCTGCAGGTGATGTTCGAGTACCAGACCGCGATCTGCGAGCTGACCGACCTGGCGGTGTCGAACGCGTCCGTGTACGAGGGCCCCTCGGCGGTGGCCGCGGCGGGCTACCTGGCGAAGCTGCACAACGGCGGCAGCCGCTTCGTGGTGAGCGCGGGCCTTCACCCGCACACGATCGAGACGCTGCGCACGCTCGCGCACGGCTACGGCATGGAAGTGGTGGAGGTGCCGCTGCTGGCCGGCCCCGCCGGCGGCGTCACCGACCCGGACGCGTGGGCGGGGGCGATCGACACGGAGACAAGCGCGGCGATCTTCGCGCAACCGAACTTCTACGGCGCCGTGGAGGACGCGGCGGCGCTGAGCGCAGCCGCCAAGACGGCATCCTCGGAGCGCGCCCCGGTCGTGGTGGCGCAGGTGGACGCGCTGACGCTCGGGATCCTCGCCCCGCCGGGCGCGTGCGGCGTGGACGTGGCGGTGGGGGAGGGCCAGCCGCTGGGCAACCGCCTGGACTTCGGCGGGCCGTCGTTCGGGTTCTTCGCGGCGCGCGAGGAGTACCTGCGGCGGATGCCGGGCAGGATCGCGGGGGAGACGCTCGACGCGGACGGGCGGCGGGGGTTCGTGCTGACGCTGCAGACGCGCGAGCAGCACATCCGCCGCGAGAAAGCCACGTCGAACATCTGCACGGCGCAGGCGCTGAACGCGCTGGCGGGCGTGGTGTACCTCACGTGGCTGGGCCGGCGCGGGATCGTGGAGCTGGGGGAGCTGCTGCTGGCGCGCACGCACTACGCGCGCGAGCGCCTGGCGGGCATCGACGGCGTGGAGAAGCTGCACGAGCAGCCGGTGATCCGCGAGTTCGCGTTGCGCCTCGACGCGGACGTGGCGGCGGTGAAGCGCCGCTGCGCCGCGCAGGGCGTGAACCCGGGCGTGGACGTGCACGAGCTGACGGGCCGCGCGGAGGACGAGGGCGTGCTGCTGGTGGCGATCACAGAGCGCCGCTCGCGCGCTGACATCGACCGCCTGGCGGACGTGCTGGAGGCGGCGATCGCGGCGGAGCGCGCCACGCCGGCCGAGCGGCTGAAGGCGGCTGAAACGGCGGTACCGGCATGAGCGCTCAAAGACGACGGGCCGCCCGATGAGCGCGAACCCGACCACGGAGATGCCGCTGCAGCGCGAGCGCGCGCGGACGATCTTCCAGAAGGGCGCGCCGGGACGCCGCGCGTTCACGTGCCCGGAGCTGGACGTGCCCGCGGTCGACCCCGCGGAGCTGCTGCCGGAGCGTTTCCGTCGCGCGGAGCCGCCGCGGCTGCCGGAGGTCTCAGAGCCGGAGATCGTGCGCCATTACGTGGGGATCTCGAAGCGCAACTTCGATCTGGACTCGGGCTTCTACCCGCTGGGGTCGTGCACGATGAAGCACAACCCGCGCCTGCACGAGCGCGCGGCGGCGCTGTCGGGCCACGCGCGGCTGCACCCGCTGCAGGATCCGGCGCGCGCGCAGGGGGCGCTGGAGCTGATGTGGAACCTGCAGCAGGCGCTGGCGGAGATATCGGGCTTGGCGCACGTGTCGCTGCAGCCCTCCGCGGGCTCGCACGGCGAGCTGGCGGGCGTGCTGTTGACGCGCGCCTACCACGAGGACCGCGGAGAGACGCGCCACAAGGTTCTGACGCCGGACACCGCGCACGGCACGAACCCGGCGACGGTGACGATGGCGGGCCTGGAGGTGGTGAAGGTGGCGACGAACGCGGACGGCGGCGTGGACATCGAGGATCTGCGCGCGAAGGCGGACACGGACGTGGCGTGCCTGATGCTGACGAACCCCAACACGCTGGGGCTGTTCGATCCGAACATCGAGCAGATCGCGGAGATCGTGCACGGCGTGGGCGCGACGCTTTACTACGACGGCGCGAACCTGAACGCGGTGATGGGCATCTCGCGGCCGGGGGACATGGGCTTCGACATCGTGCACTTCAACCTGCACAAGTCCTTCACGCAGCCCCACGGCGGCGGCGGCCCGGGCTCGGGCCCGATCGCGGTGTCGGAGCGCGTGGCGCCGTTTCTGCCGGTGCCGGTGGTGAGCAGGCGCGAGGCGAGCAGGCGCGATGAGGAGGCGGGCGGCCGCGAGCGCGTGGTGGCGGACCGCGCGCCGACGTTCGAGCTGGACTACGGCAGCGGCCGAGTGGGGTCGAAGACCATAGGCCGGCTGCGCGGCTTCCACGGCAACTACGGCTGCTTCGTGCGCTCCTACGCGTACATCCGCTCGCTGGGCGCGGACGGGCTGAAGGACGCCTCCGAGGTGGCGGTGCTGAACGCGAACTACCTGCTGGCGCTGCTGAAGCGCAAAGGCGTGGCGGAGCACGTGCCGCTTGCGTACGGCGAGCTGTGCCTGCACGAGTTCGTGCTGTCGGGCGGCCCGATGAAGCGCGCCCTTCAGATCAAGACGCTGGATCTGGCGAAGCGCCTGCTGGACTTCGGCTTTCACCCCCCGACGGTGTACTTCCCGCTGCTGGTGGACGAGGCGCTGATGGTGGAGCCGACGGAGACGGAGACGAAGGAGACGCTGGACGCGTTCGCGGACGCGATCGCGGCGATCCTGAAGGAGGCGGCGCAGGACCCGGAGATCGCGAGGAACGCCCCCTACACGACCCCCGTGCGCCGCCTGGACGAGGTCAAAGCCGCCAAGAGCCCAATCATCCGGCAAGCGCTGTAGGCCGATGGCGGCCGTGCGCATCTTCTCCGGCATCCAGCCCACGGGCCGCAAGCACCTGGGCAACTACATCGGCGCGATCGCGCAGTACATCTCGAGCCAGGAGCGCGGTGAGGGGATCTTCTGCATCGTGGACCTGCACGCGACGACGGTGTCCTACGACCCGCGCGATCTGCGCGAACGGTTGTACGACACGACGGCGATCCTGCTGGCGGCGGGCCTGGACCCGCAGCGGTGCATCCTGTTCCGCCAGAGCGACGTGCGCGAGCACACGGAGCTGACGTGGCTGTTGTGCAGCGTGACGGAGCTGGGGCGCCTGCAGCGGATGCACCAGTTCCGCGACAAGTCGATCGCGCAACGCGAGCTGGTGTCGGCGGGCCTTCTGCTGTACCCGGTGCTGCAGGCGGCGGACGTGCTGGCGTACCGCGCGCACGAGGTGCCGGTGGGGGAGGACCAGCGCGAGCACCTGGAGCTGATGCGCGACGTGGCACGGCGCTTCAACAGCCGCTTCGCGGGCGAGGAGGAGGTGCTGGTGGTGCCGGAGCACCGCATCCCGACTGTGGGCGCGCGGATCATGGACCTGCAGGACCCGACGAGCAAGATGTCGACGACGAGCGGCAGCGAACAGGGCACGGTGTACGTGCTGGACGAGCCGAAGGCGATCGAAAAGAAGATCGGCAGCGCGGTGACGGACTCGGGCAGCGAGGTGCGCCGCGGGGCGGAGAAGCCGGGGATAACAAATTTGATTGAGATCTCGGCCGCCGTTCGCGGCGTCGATCCGGGCGCGGTGGAGGAGGATTTCGCGGCGTCCCGGTATGGCGACTTCAAGAAGGCGGTGGCGGCGGAGGTGATCGCGTACCTGGAGCCGGTGCGCGAGCGCTACGGCGAGCTGCGCGCGGATGAGGCGGCGCTGGAGGCGATCCTGGCGCGCGGGGCCGAGCAGGCGCGCGAGATCGCGTGGGGGACGCTGGCGGACGTGCGCGAGCGCATGGGCGTGGGCGCCCCGTTGCGTCCAGGCTCGCCGGCGCTCGGCGCGAGCGCCCCGTCGGGGTCGGCCGGTACGGTGAAGGGATGATCGCCGCACCGTGCAGCCCGCCAGCGGGGACGAGATGAGCCTCGCCGCCCTGGAGCTGGACCTGGACGTGTTCAGCGGCCCGTTCGACCTGCTGCTGACGCTGGTGCTGCGCGAAGAGGTGGATCTGCTGGAGCTGCAGCTGGCGGAAGTGGTGCTGGCGTACCTGGACCACCTGGAACAGCGCGGCGAGCTGGACCTGGAGACGGCGACGGAGTTCATCGTGCTGATCGCTGCGCTGCTGGAGCTGAAGTCGCGGCTGATGCTGACGAGCGACGAGGAGCAACTGCTGGACATCGAGCCGGAACAGGCCGCGGAGGAGCTGCTGGCGCGGATGCTGGACGCGCGCCGCTTCCGCTCCGCGTCGACTTACCTCGCGGGCCTGCTGGCGGCGGAAGACGGCGTGCGCTTCCGCTCGGCGCCGCTGCCGCCGAGCTTAAGACGCACGATCGTGCCACCGGAGGACGGCTCGCAAAACGCGGAGCTGCTGGGCGCGGCGATCGGCCGGCTGCTGACGATGCCGCCGACGATCAGCCTGCGCCACATCGGGGTGCCGCGCGTGAGCGTGTCAGAGCGCCTAGCGCACCTTCGCGGCCTGCTGCGCCGCGGCGCGTTCAGCTTCGACGAGGCGGTGCGCGGCGCGGACCGCATGACGGTGGCGGTGACGCTGTTCGCGCTGCTGGAGCTGTACAAACGCGGCGAGGCACAGTGGGAGCAGCAGGAGAACTTCGGCGAGATCGCGGTGCGTGGCCTGGCCCAGCAGGCGCCCGCCCCGCCGCTCGCGCTGGCCGTCGCCGCGGGAGGCTCGACCGGGTGAGCGGCCCGGTCGATGAGATCCAGCCCGCGCCCGACGCGCCCGAGCCGGGGGAGAGCGCGCAGGAGCGTCTCCCGCCTGGAGCCGACCAGCTGGAGAACGAGGAGGCCGTTCCGTCGGTGGCGCGCGCGGTGGAAGCGCTGCTGTTTCTCTCCGCGGACCCGCTGAGCCCGAAGGAGCTGGCGGACGCGACGCAGGTGGGGGAGGGCGCGATCCACGCGGCGCTGGCGCTGCTGGCGGAGCAGTACGCGCCTGGCCTGCGGGGGATCGTGCTGCGCGAGCTGGGCGGCGGCTGGACGCTCGCGAGCGACCCCTCCACGGAGGACGCGGCGAGGCGCCTGTTCAGTCGCCCGCGGATCTCCACGCTCACCCCTGCGCAGGCGGAGACGCTTGCGATCGTGGCCTACCTGCAGCCGATCTCCCGCCCGGAGATCACCCGGATCCGGGGCGTGAGCGCGGACTCCGCCTCGGCGACGCTTTTGGAGCGCGGCCTGATCGAGGAGGCGGGCAGCTCCCAGTTCGGAGCGACCCTCTACCGCACCACGACCCAGTTCCTGAAGCTGTTCGGCCTGCGCACCCTCGATGAGCTCCCCGACGTGGCCCGCTGGGACCCCACCCCGGAGGAGCAGAGCGAGCTGCGCGAGCGGCTCTTGCGAGCGGGCGAGGCGCGGGCGGGCGGCGGTCCGGAGCATTAGTTCACCGTGAATGCAGCGTACCGGCGCAGTTCCGGTAATCGGAAACATCGCGCTTGTATTTCTTGACTTGCGTGCGCCATTTTGAGATAGTCGCGACTGCTTGGCCCCCCGGTTACTTGGACATTGGCCATGGGGTCCCCCGATATGGGGGCCCCATGGCACCATGTCTGGAGCAAATCGTGTTATCAGCAGAGGCTATTGCGCTGTCTGAGAAGTTGAGAGAGGTCAATAGATTTTAGAGAGGTCACTAGATACGGCTCCGACGCCTCGACATGGGTGTTGAGTAAGTAAACTTCATGAAAAGGAGTAGGGACATGAGATGTATCAGGACGCTGGGGCTGACGGTGGTCGCGGTGTTTGCGTTGTCTGCGGTGGCGGCTTCGACGGCTTCCGCGATACAGTGGTTAGGCAACGGGCACTTAATCGGCGAACCGATATTAGTTTTATCGCTAGGGCCGCTCTTACTCGCTGATTTAGCGGCTACGGGTGGCCCGGTGGCCATAGCATGTACAGGTAGGAACCACGGAACGGTTGGTCCGGAGGCACGTGACTTAATTCTTTCTATTACAGCCACAAGCTGCAGCTTTGAGGAGCATGGGGCTTGCATGGTCACACCGGACCCTATCGCGACAGCGGTGCATCTGCCGTGGGTTACGCGGCTGTTAACAATTGGCGGTGTGACTCGCGACATGATCGAAAGCTCGGGTAACGGTACCCCCGGCTGGAGGGTCGACTGCATGACACTCCTCGGCTTAGTGCAAGATGAATGCACTTCGACAGAAGGAAATCCGAAGATAGAGAACATGAGTGGCGGTGATATAGCCGAGTTATTCGAAGCTTCCGAAACAGCTAGTTGTACTCTGGGCAATGGCACTTCGGGCATGGTGACCGGCAAGATCTTAGTGTTTGCCGAGAAACCAGGGTTAGCAATTTCGACTGGCTGAGCGCTTCGGCGGTTGGTTTGTGATGGTATTGGTCAATGGGGCGTCCGGTGCGGGCCCCATGGAGCCGTGTCTGGGGCGAATCGTGTTATCAGCAGAGGAGCCTATTGCGTTGTCTGGGGAGTCAGAGGCGCCACTAGATCTGTGCTTCGGCGGCCGACTAAAGCTTATGTAGTGACCTGCTGGCAGAGCGCCATCTCCATTCGAGGTGATCTGCCACTGCCCATCGATGTCAATGCCGTGGTTCAGGAGGCAAGAAGTTGCGAAAGATAGTGCGACCCGTAAGGCACTCGGCCTTGCTGACCGTTGTGGCGTCTTTGGGGGCTTGTGTTGTGCTTGCGCTCGCGGCTGCTCCGGCGCTCGCTGGGCGCACTAAGCTGGGCAGCCTCCGGGATGTGTCGACAGGTGTGGCTCATTTTGCCTCCATCTTGCGGGCACGGTAGACGATGTCTGCGGGGATGCGTCCTTGTGTGAGTTGGCCGTGGTGGACGCGGTCGGTGTTGTAGTAGCGCAGGTAGGTGTCGAGCTCGCGTTTCAAGCCGGTGTAGCGGGGATAGATGTATCTGGCGACTTGTGCAGCGCCTCGACATGTCCGTTGGTCTGTGGACGTCCTGCCGTGGATGCGGGTGTGGCGCGCTTTCAGCTTCTCGACGGTGGTCGTGAAGTCGCCCTTGAACTCGTTGCCGTTGTCCGAGAGGAAGCGCTCCAGCTGCCAGCCAGCCTCCTTGAGCTCTCTGGCGACGCGCTGTGCGAGCTTGCTGGTCTGTAGCGCGGTGGGGTTGCCTTGCTAGCAGGTCACGAGATCCGCCCACGCGTAAGAGGAAGCGATGTCGATCGCGGTGAGCTGCCAGATCGCGCCCTCGGTGCCCTTCAGCCGCCCGACGAAAAGCTGCTGGCGGTAGCCGAACAGCACGTCATCCTTCGTCATATGGCTCTGTTCCTCTTCACTTTGGCGGTGAAAGAGGCCGCCAGAGCCGAGGCACGGACGGGTTCCCCGATCGGGGAACCCGTCCAAACCTCAAAGGCCTATCGAACCCCCAACTGTCGGGAGCACCCGGAGACAGCCCGCGTTAGAGCGCGAGATGTACTCGCAGCGCTTCGTCCAGATCGCCCATCACGGCTGCCGGGACCGAGCCGAGGCGCCTGCCGACGCGCTGAATGTCAACGGACCTGACCTGCTCGGCCTGTGCCTTGCAGTCATCGGACAGGCCCGTGTCGGCGGTTTCGAGCAGAACCTGGAAGGGGTGCACCCTACGGGTGTTCGATGTCACTGGAACGATCGTCAGGACGCCGCGCCCGAGTCTGGCTGCGGCAGTATTCGCACCGTCGTTGCTGACGATCACCGCGGGGCGCTGCTTGTTTGCCTCTGAGCCGACCACGGGGTCGAGATTGACGAGACGGATCTCACCACGCTGCATCAGGGCGTGAGACCGTCGTTCGTCGTGGGCTCCCAAGCAGCGGCGTCGCCGGAGGACTCCCATGCATCCCATGCATCCTCGTATGCGCCTCCAAGCTCCGTGGCTCGCAGCGCACGGACAGCCTTGTGGAGCACCGCCGAGCGAGACATGCACCCCTGTGCTCGAGCGTAGGCGTCCAGGTACTCGACATCGCCCTGCGGCAAGCTCACACTCAGCTTCATACCCTGATACTACCATAGGTATGACTAGTAGCCTACCCGGCTGCTACTCTCCCGGAGAATGTGATCGAGTGGCGTTCGCCGCCAGCTGCCCGCAAGCCGCCGCGATGTCGCGCCCCCGCGTGAGCCGTACAGTCGCGGGTATGCCGTTCGCTTCGAGCGTCGTGCGGAACGCGGCGATCGACTCGCGGCTGGAGCCGTCGAACTGCGAGTCGGTGGGGTTGTACGGGATCAGGTTGACCTTGAAGATCGACTGGTCCTCATCGCGGCGCTTCAGAGCGCGCGCCAGCGCGATTGCCTGCTCGTAGCGGTCGTTCACGCCCGCGAGCATCACGTACTCCACGAACACGCGCCTGCGCTTGCGCGCGTAGAACGCGCGGCACGCCTCGATCACGTCCCCCAGCGGATAGCGCCGGCCCGCCCATCACGGACAGGACCCTGCGCGCTGTGCTCGGGCGTGCAGCTCGAGGATGGCGTTACCGCGCCCGCGCGCGTTGTGAGCGCCCGGTCAGAGACGTTCTGGCACAATCGCCGCCAATGCGACTTTTCGCTCTGCGCGGAGCGATCAGCGTCGAGCGCAACGACGCCCAGGACATCCTGGGAGCGACCACGGGCCTGCGTACCCTCGATGAGCTCCCCGACGTGGCGCGCTGGGACCCAACCCCGGAGGAGCAGAGCGAGCTGCGCGAGCGGCTGCTGCGGGCGGGGGAGGCGAGAGCGGGCGGCGGGCCGACTCAGGAATAGCGCGAGAGCGCAGCGGGTCAACGCCCGAGGGCCCAAGGAGGTTCAGGCGATCAAGACGCGGTAGGCCGCACGGGCCGTGCGAAGGCGAGCGGCCTCGAAGTTCTCCTGGAGCGAGGGGTCGTCGATTGAGAGTCGACCGGAGATCGACCGCAGCCATCCGATTTCCTTGTTCGTGAGTTCGGTGCGTGCCGTGCGCGGATCGCCGAGGAGGCTGAGCAGCGTGACGAGATCGTGGCGCTGGTCCTCGGGGCGCGAATGGACACGCAGTGCGCGCGCCTTGAGCAGGATCGCTGCGATGAGCTTTGGCCTTCGAAGCGCCACGGCGTTGCCTTCGACGACTATCTCGACGACCTCCGTACGGTTGAGTGCCTGCGTGCCTCCTGGGATCTGGATCGTTTGAAGTCTGCCTGTCGTGATGGCGCCGGATGGGCCGAGGCGGTCTGGTGCAAGCACGTCGACGGTCTGGCCGTCGAGATCGAAGCGAAAGCCGCGCGCCGGCTTGGAGCGCTGGAGTTCATGGATGGTCGCGCCGAGAGCCTCGAGCCGACCGGTGGCCCATTCAGTCCCGCTTGGGCGCGCACGGGCGTCCGCGAGCACGTCGATGTCGGCCGTTGCTCGTTGAGTCTGCTGTGCCTCGATCGCGAACAGCGCGACCATGAGCCCTCCGACGAGACACCAGCGGCGATCCTCGCCGAGGGCGGCGGCGACCTTTGCCACGGTGCGCCACAACTCCATCGCATCCGGATCGCTCAGTTCGATCCGGATGGGTGGGGGAGGGTCGTCCCCTTGGCCAGGTGCTGATGTCACGCGGCTCGAATGCTCTCGTCGATCCTGGCAGTGACGTCGGCTCCGATGCGGGCAGCCCGTGGGTCGGCGTATGACCGAAGATCGACGGCGACTGCCGCGAGCGGAGCAACACGCCGGCCGTCGAGGAGCCACGCGTCATCGGGCACTGCGCGAAGAATGACGTTCGACTCGGGGCCAGACATCCGCTCCAGCGCGTGTTCGTGCTCCAGCGAAGCGACGAGGCGAGCGGGTACATAGGCGTCGATCGCGTCGGAGCCCACGAGGCCAAGGTCGTACGAGGCTGCCGCCGAAGGTCCGCTGAGAATCAGATCTGAGCGCTCGCGGAGGGCGCGCAGCTCACCAGCGAGCGCCCAATACGAGGAAGGCTCAGCGCGTCGAGCGAGGCGGGGAGACAGGGCATCCAGGCCGTAGCTTGCGAGCGCCCGGCGAATTCGCCAGCGCGCCGATGGCCCGAGTGCGGGCGGGAGTTCCTCGCCGGATGCCGCGAGCAGCAGAGCCCACGCGTTGCCCGACGAGAGCGGACGTCCCGGCGAAGACTGCTGGCGATTGCGGCCGGAAACACCGGCGGGATCGACCAGCCAGACTCCGCCAACCTTCTCGGCCGCAAGGGCGCCGGAGGCGATCAACGCTCGCACCCGCGACGGAACCACGCCGAGGGCCTCAGCGGCGGCGACAACAGACAGGGGCGGATTCATACCTTATTTATAGCAACGAAATGATAGTTTCGCAATTTATGGCGCCAACACTATAATTATCAACTGGGTGGCAGCCAGCGGGATCTCGACTCGGCCCCGTTTGGGCGGCGAATTGCGCGCAGTCAGCGGCCGGCGCATCTCGACGCTCACCCCTGCGCAGGCGGAGACGCTCGCGATCGTGGCCTACCTGCAGCCGATCTCCCGCCCGGAGATCACGCGCATCCGCGGCGTGAGCGCGGACTCCGCCTCCGCGACGCTTTTGGAGCGCGGCCTGATCGAGGAGGCGGGCAGCTCCCAGTTCGGAGCGACCCTCTACCGGACCACGACGCAGTTTTTGAAGCTGTTCGGGCTGCGCACCCTGGAGGAGCTTCCCGACGTGGCCCGCTGGGACCCAACCCCGGAGGAGCAGAGCGAGTTGCGCGAGCGGCTGCTGCGGGCGGGGGAGGCGAGGGCGGGCGGGGGGCCGGAGCATTAGTTCACCATGAATGCAGCGTACCAGCGCAGTTCAGGTAATCGGAAACATCACGCTCGTATTTCTTGACTTGCGTGTGCCACTTTGAAATAGTCGCGACTGCTTGGCCCCCCGTACTTGGAATGTCGTTGACTTGCTCGGAGGCGAGGTGGAACAGATACAAAGCCATTTAGGTGGTCGAACCCGACGGCCCTCTCGTGGGCTGGGCGGCTGGCTGACCGTGTTGCTCACCGCAGTTGCGGTGGCGGGTTGCGGGGGCAGTTCCTCGGGAGACACATCGGCGACTACGTCTGCGGCTGCCACGACGTCCAGCTCGACGTCTGAAACCACAGCGACCCACCCCGCTCCGTCCTCGGCGATGGCGGCGGCCGCGGAGAACATCTGTGGTCAGCTCAACGCGAAGATCGCAGCTGAAACCAAGACCTCGAAATCGATCAAGGCACTCCCTGAAGCGCTCAGGCGCCGCGTGCGCCTGGAGCAGTCTGTGCTGAGCGAGCTCGCCAAGCTCAGGCCGCGGGCCGCGATCGCCCGTGCCTGGGTGCAGATCCTCGCCCATAGACGGACTCTCGCGAACAACCTGGTGAAGTTCGGCGAGAAATATAGTCGCGGCGAATCGTTGAGCGCGGTATACGCTTCGACGGCGACCGTAGAACGCGAGCTGCTCGCGGTGGGACAGCGCGCTGGCTTCGAACAGTGCGCGCGCGTCGGCTGACGCGCAACGACGGCATTTGATCGACGACGTTCGAGAGCGGAACGGTCTCGTGAAGCCGCAAGCAGCTCATCGGTGCGGTGGTCCTAGGCTGCGAGCAAAGAGAGTCATTTCATTCTCCTCGGATATATATCGACAGTTACATAATCATTTAGGACCAAATATCATCGATTATGCAGAAAAGTCCCTTGACACGCGGAGTCGGTTATGCTGAACTAAGGCGCGTAGTACCGATGGGTCGAACTACACGACTTATCGGAGTCAGCTCGACACAGGTGTCGAGTAAGCAAATTCCACAAGGAGTAGAAATATAATGAGACGTATAAGGATGCTGGGGCTGATGATGGTCGCGGTGTTCGCGCTGTCTGCCACGGCGGCTTCGACGGCCTCCGCCTTACAGTGGTTAGACAACGGGAATCCAATCAGCGAACCGATATTAGTATTATCGTTAGGGACGCTCTTACTCGCTGATTTAGCAGCTACGGGTGGCGCGACGGCCATAGTATGCCATGGTGTGAACCATGGAACGGTCGGTCCGAAAGACCGCGACTTAATCCTCTCAATCACAGCTAAGAGCTGTGCTTGGGAGAAAACGGGAGCTTGCAAAGCTACGCCGGTACCCACCCCGGTAGCGGTGCATCTGCCGTGGGTTACGAGGCTGTTAACGGTTAACGGTGCGACACGCGACATGATCGAAAGCTCGGGTAACGGCACTCCTGGCTGGAGTGTCACATGCTCGACGATTCTCGGCGAAGTAACGGATGAATGCACTTCCACGACGGGAGAACCAAAGGTAACGAACAACACGACCGACGTAACCGAGTCATTCGAACCCTCCGAACAAGCAAAATGCAGTCTAGGGACCAGCACCTCGGGTATGGTGATCGGTGATGTCTTAGTATTTGCCGAGAATCCCCTGTTAAGAATCTCGACTGGCTGAGTGCTTCGGCACTTGTTTGTGTGGTATCGGTCATGGGGTCGCCCAGTGTGGGTGGCCCCGTGACGCCATGTCGTGTTATCAGCAGAGGGCTGTCGCGCTGTCTGGAAAGTCAGAGACGCCACTAGCCCTGGGTTTCGGCGGGCGACTACATTGCTATGTAGCGACCTGCTGGCACATCGCCATCTTCGTTAGTTGATTGCCACTACCCATTGATGTCAATACCATGATTCAGGAGGCGAGAAGTTGCGAAAGAAAGTGCGAGCCGTGAGGCGCCCTGCCTTGCTGGCTGTTGCGGGGGCCATGGGCGCTTGTGTCATGCTCGCGCTTGTCGCCGGTCCTGCTTTTGCCGGGCGCACTAAGCTTTCTGCGGTCACGGAAGCTAACGGTGGCCCGTTCGGTGGGTTGAGTTCTTTTTATGGTTTCGGGGTAGCCCAGGGTGTAGCGGTTGATGATTCCGACAAATTGTGGATTGGCGACCCTCTGGGTCAGGTTGTTGATAAGTTCAGCTCCTCCGGGACTTTTCTGACGCAGAGCTCGGGTCCGTGGAGTGGCTTGTATCCGGGTCCTGTGGCCTTCTCCAGCGCCTCGCAGCATCTCTTTCTAGCCGATTTTCTCACCGGTGATGTGTGGGGCTTGGAATCTGGCGGTGAATACGCGAGTATCGATCTGACGGGCCCGTGGAGTGGAGGCGAAGGGCGCAAGGCCATCGCGGCCGATAACTCTGGTGGCGTGACCAACGGAGATGTGTATGTCAGCGGTGGCGGCCCGGTGTTCCGTATCGACGGGGCGGATGGCGAAAAGCCGTTCTCCGCGAGCGGAGAACCTTATATCGCTGGCAACCAGATCACAGGGTTCGCAGCCGGAGAATCATTCTCCAGTCCAGTGGGTGTCGCCGTTGACTCCACGGGGGATCTGTACGTCGCTGACGCTGGCAGGAACGCGGTGTACGAGTTCGAACCATCCGGCAAATTTCTGCGGTCGTTGACCGAAGCCGAAGGTACCCCGTTCGGCTCGATCTCCGCTGTCGCCGTGGATCCCAGCACGGGTCATGTCCTGGTCGCCGATCCGACCCAGAATGCTGTCGATGAGTTCGACTCGGCCGGCGTCTATCTCGACAATATTGAAGAAGTCGCGGGGCCGATAAGCCTCGCCGTCGATTCGACCGGCAAGCTGTATGTCACGGAAGGAAACCAGGTCGGCGTCTACGGCAGCTTTACTCCGCGGATCCCCCGCCTGCCGGCGATCACGATGGGCGCGGTCTCGGGCATCGGCTTGACCTCCGCCACGCTGAACGCGACGGTCAACCCAAGGACCGAAGGCGAAGTCAGCGAATGTCGTTTCGAATACGGCACCAGCGAAAGCTTCAGCCAGAGCGGGCCATGCATCCCCACGACCTTCTCGACGACTACGACGGTGTCTGCCGAGCTGACGGGTCTGCAGCCCGACACATTCTATGAATACCGTCTGCATGTCGTCGATCCGGTTACGGGCCCCGGAGGCATCTCAGGTCCTGTGGAAGGTTTCCGCACGTTCTCGCTGAACCCAGTGCCCGCCGGAGCACCGGCTTCGGGGTGTGCCAACGAAGCCGCGCGTCAAGGATCCTCGGCGTTGCTGCCTGACTGTCGTGCCTACGAGCAGGTCACCCCGGTCAACAAGGGCGTAGCCGAAGACATGTTCACCGCAGAAGGCCTGATTGCAAAACCCGTAGTAAAGAGCTTCGGGTTTCCTTCCGAAGGGGGAAACGAGTTTCTTCTAGCCACGAACGCCGCGATCGGAGCGAACGCCTCATCGGGCTCTAACGGGTATGTCTTTTCAAGGGCTGCTGCCGGGTGGGGTATGGTCTCGCTAGCGGCGCCTGGGCTCGGAGCCCAATCTGTCTCGAAAGAAGAACGTGTCTTCAACCCGGCCGACCTGTCTGAGGTAGCCTTCACTGACCAGCTTACGAAGATCGGCGAACCACAACGCGGGGACGCCATGGTCGTGGGCCGCCCGGGTGGCCCCTATGAATCCATCGCTGTGCCGGTCGGATCGACGGAAGTGGTGGGTGCTTCAAGTGATCTCCGCCACGTGATGGTCCAGAGTATGAGCCATGAACTGGCTTCCGGCGCCACAGGCGAGGTTTCCGGGAGCCATGCGTTGTATGACTGGTCCGATGGCGATCTGAGCCTCGTGAACGTCGAGAGCGATGGGACGACGCTTGTGAGCTCGTGTGGCGCGATCCTCGGCCAACAGAGCGAACCGGGCACCACGATCCAAGGCGGCGAAGCCCACGGTGCGGTGTCAGGTGATGGCTCAAAGGTCTTCTTTACCGCGCCAGACCCGAAAGGACCCGCAGGGGAACCGGGTTGTTGGGAGCCTGGTGCGCCGGAAGTGAATCCGCCAGAGCTGTATATGCGCGTGAACGGGTCGGTGACGATACCGGTCTCGGTGGCGGAACCAGGTGTCAAAGATCCGACTCCGTATGCTGCTGTGTATGTAGGCGCGTCGACGGATGGTTCGCGGGTGTTCTTTTTGAGTCGGGGTGAGCTGACCGCGGATGATCCCGGGCACGCGGTCGAGCTGTACGAATACAACACGGTGACATCGACGCTGACACGCGTCTCGAAAGGAGACTCAGGGAACGCCGTCGGCGAAGTCGGGTTTGTCGCGGCGGTTTCCAGCGACGGCTCGACCGTGTACTTCGGGGCGAGTGGGCGGCTCGCGCTCGGAGCTCCGGCGGGCGGGCTCTACCGCTACGACACCCTCACTAGGCACACTACGTACATCACGACGGGCAGCCAGTATCCAGGCGTGTATTATCCTAATAATAGGTTGCAGGACTGGACACTTGGTGCTGCGATCGGCGGGCCTGCGGGGGTGGGCCCCAACAACCGTGCAAACTGGTATGCGACAGCTGATGGCCGGTTTCTGGTATTCCCGTCGTCACAGCCGATAACGGGCTATGACAGTGGTGGTCACCTGGAGCTTTATCGGTATTCCGCGGCGGATGAGAGCGTTGTGTGTGTTTCGTGTGGCTCGTCGCCAGCGGTTGATGATGCGTCGTTTGCTCACGCGGGGGCATCGCTGGGCCCGCAGAGTCTCTCGCCGCGGCCGATCTCTGAAGATGGTAGCCGTGTGTTTTTTGATTCAGCGAATGCGCTTGTGCCGGGCGTGAGTGCGGGGCAGGTGCATGTGTATGAGTGGCATGAAGGCGTGATCGCGTTGTTGAGTCCGCCGCACGACCCGCATGGCGCGGTTTTTCTTGGTGCAAGTGCGGATGGTGGGAACGTGTTTATGGGGTCGCATGCGCAGCTTGTGGCGCAGGACACGGATAGTCAGGGTGATTTGTATGATGCGCGTGTTGGTGGTGGATTCGGGGAAGTAGCTCCTCCTGTGTGTACGGAGAGCGGTTGTCAGGGGGTGCCGCCGGCGCCACCCATCTTCGCGACCCCATCGAGCACGACTTTTGAAGGCTTGGGTAACTTCTCGACGGGCTCCGGTGACAATAAACCGAAGACAAATGCGCAGAAGCTCGCGAAAGCGTTGAAGGTGTGCAAGAAGCGCTACCGCAACCAGCGCCAGCGCGTGCTGTGTGAGCGGCGGGCGCGAAAACGCTATCCGGTCGCGCATAAGTCGAGTGTCCACAAGTCGACCCAGGGTGGTGAGTGATGTTGTTCGCGCTCAATGATCAGATGACGAGCCCCACCACAGGAGACACGTGTTCTCGCGGGTGGGCTGCGATGGTGGGCGTCTTGACCGCCCTGCTGCTTACTGCAACGATGATTCGGGCGTTGCCGGCGGGTGCTGAGGTGCTGAGTCCGCAGTGGACGGTCACGGCGGTCTCGCGGCCGACGAACGTGAATCCGGCTGTTGCGGTCGATGAGGTTCAGGAAATCAGTGTGAGTGCGACAGGCGGTAATGTCGTTGTGATCGAACCGGTGAGCCTTGAAGAACTTCAGGCCGGCAAAATAGAACTGAGCGAACTGAAGACGGCGGAATTTGTGTATAACGCTTCGCGCGAAGTCGCACAGACGGCCCTGGAAAGCCTGTATGGCAGTGGTAATGTGGAAGTGAGTGGGGGGCCCCCAGGAGCGTATGTGGTCACGTTCACGGGGGCATTGGGCAATCGGCCCGTGAGGCTGATGAACACCGAATTCAGCGGGTTTCTTGGTGGCCTTGAAGGTGAAGCGGTCACGACGCGAGCGAAGGAAGGCAAGCCAGCTGGTGAATACGTCGTGGAAGTGAAGAACACCGGTGGCGCGGCGAGCAACGGCAGCACCGTGACAATCACTGACACGCTGCCGGCCGGGTTGATTCTCGCTGGCCAGGTCGCGGGTAGCGACGTCCTGTCCACTAACGCGGTGAGCTGCGTCGCGACGACGTGTACATATTCGGGTGTGATCGTGCCGGATGACTCGCTTATCTTGAGGGTCCCAGTAGCCGTCGGCGCGGGCCCGTTTGCGGACTCTTGTGAACTCCCTGCGGCTGCTATCGGATGTCTCACCAACGGGGTGGCCGTCCATGGGGGTGGCGCGCCGGAAGCAGGGCGGGAAACCCCGACAGTGATAAGCGCGAGACCGGCGGAGTTCGGGATCGCGCCGGGTTCGTTGTCAACGGTCCTGTCCAGCACACAGGCGGGCGCACATGCTGATCTGACGACGTCCCTCGCGTTCGACACGCTTGACACAAACGGCAAGCTCCCCGCATCGCCGAGGAGCACAACGGCGGATCTGCCGCCGGGGTTTGTCGGTGATCTCGCGGACTCCCCGACCTGCTCGGTTGCGACGTTTGATGAACAGGCGGGCCTCTTCCAAGGGCCTCAATATTGTGGGTTGAGCACCCAGGTCGGCACCACCACCGTTGAGTTGGGGTTCGGAACCCAAATCACTCACGTAACTGCACCTGTGTATAACCTGACGCCGAATCCTGGTGAACTCGCGAAGCTAGGGTTTGCGGTTCCGGCGGTGAAAGTGATGGGCACGATCTCGCTGCGTCCCGGCGACTACGGGGTACGGACCAGCTTCGAGAATATCGTCGGAGCTGCCAACTTGGACGCTGTGTCTTTGACGATCTGGGGAGTCCCCGCAGCCGCCAGCCACAACCAGATGCGCGGCCTCATATGCAACGGCCTCGCGTGCGCATATTTCGCACTGCCCACCCCTGGAAACGAAAATGGGGAACACAATGTGGCTGAACTTCCTGGTGGGCAGGTGTCGTCGTCGCCCGCGGTGCCGTTTTTGACGAGTCCGACTCAATGCACGGGGGCGCCGCTGCAGGCGGTGTTTGCGGTGGGGGCATGGGAACCGGGAGTGGAGTCGGTGAGCGAGTCCTCACCGTTGGGTCCGTTGACGGGTTGTGATCTGTTGGAATTCCCTCCGTTTATTGTCGCGTCGCCGGATACTGGCCGTACGGACACGCCGGCGGGTTTGACGGCTGAGGTGAGAATGCCGCAGGAAGGCTTGATCAGCGCGGAAGGATTCTCGGCCGCGGACCTGAAGAACACGACTGTGAAGCTACCTGTCGGGATGGTCGTGAACCCTGGTCAGGCTGCTGGCCTGGCGGCTTGTCAGCTCTCTGAAGCCGGTATCGGGCGGGAAGGCCCGGCGTCGTGCTCGAACGCCTCGAAAGTCGGCACGGTAGAAGTCGACACGCCCGTGTTGAAACACAAGCTTGACGGGAACGTGTACCTGTTGCAGTCCAATCCGCCCGATCTGAAGCTGTTGGTCACGGCGTACGCCCCGATCTATGGCATCTATGTGAAGCTGATTGGGGACGTGCATCTGGACCTGGTGACGGGTCAGCTGACGACGACGTTCGAGGGGACGCCGGAGCTGCCGTTTGATGATTTCAAGCTGTCGTTCAGCGGTGGTGCGCAGGCCGCGCTGTCTACCCCCACACACTGCGGTACCTACACGACGAACGCGGATTTCACGCCGTGGACCAGCCCGATCGGCCCGGATGCCTTGTCGATGAGCGAATTCGTGATCTCGAGCGGCACGAACGGTGCGGCGTGTCCGGGCTCGTCGCTGCCGTTCACGCCCTCGTTGATCGCCGGCGCGACGACCGACCAGGCGGGTGGGTTCACGCACTTCTCGATGCTCTTGCAGAGCCCCGACGACCAGCAGCGCATCGAAAAGCTGCAGTTCAAGGCGCCCCCGGGCCTCTCGGGTGTCCTTTCAAGCGTTCCGCTGTGCGGCGAACCGCAGGCCGCGCAGGGCACCTGCCCCGCGAGCTCGCAGATCGGGCATACCGTGATCGCCTCGGGCCCAGGCCCGTATCCGTTGGTGGTGCCCCAACCGGGGCAGCCTCCGGCGGCGATCTACCTGACGGGCCCCTACCAGGGCGCGCCGTTCGGTCTCTCGATCGTGGTGCCGGTCGTGGTCGGCCCGTTCGTGCTGGAAACTCAGGTGGTGCGCGCCAGGATCGAAGTCGATCCGGCTACGGCGCAGATCACGGTCACGACCAGCCCGCTGCCGCAGATAATCGACGGTGTTCCCACCGACCTACGGACCGTGAATGCTGTGATCGACCGACCCGGGTTCATGTTCAACCCCACCAACTGCAGCGCCCAGGCGTTCTCGGGCACCGCCACGAGCTCCGAAGGGACGGACGCCCCGATCTCCAGTCGATTCCAGGTCGGATCGTGCCAGTCGCTCAAGTTCACCCCCAAATTCGCCCTGTCGACGACAGGGCATTCGACCCGGGCGACGGGCGCGAGCTTCACAGCCAAGATCTCAGAGCCCAAGGGAGCGATGGGGACGCAGGCGAACATCAGGTCCGTCAAGGTGGCCCTGCCGAGAGCGTTGCCATCGCGCCTGTCCACGTTGCAGAAGGCATGCCTTGCCGCGGTTTTCGACGCGAATCCCGCGGCCTGTCCTGCCGGCTCGATCGTCGGCCACGCGCGCGCCGTCACGCCGATCCTGCCCGGGGCGCTCACGGGTCCGGCGTACTTCGTCTCCAACGGAGGCGCGAAGTTCCCCGAACTCGTGATCGTGCTGCAGGGCGACGGCGTCACGATCGTGCTGCACGGCGAAACAGACATCAAAGCCGGTGTCACCAGCTCCACGTTCCACACCGTCCCAGACCAGCCCGTCACGAGCTTCGAACTGACGCTCCCGCAGGGCAAAGGCTCCGCGCTGGCGGCAAACCTGCCCGCCAAGGCCAAGGGGAACTTCTGCGGCCAGCACCTCACCGCACCGACCGCACTCGTCGCCCAAAACGGCCTCGAAATCCACCAGAACACCCCGGTCGCCGTCACCGGCTGCTCTGGCCGCGCTCAGAGGCTCGCGGCGGCGCTGAAAGCGTGCAAGAGGAAGCCAAAGGGGAAGCGCGCCGCCTGCGCCCTGGCCGCGCACAGAAAGTACGGCACGCTCAAGAAGGGATAGCTGCGCGCTCTGGCGGGAGCGAGACCGCCGTCCGCCGTGGGCTCGAGTCGGGAACATAGCGACGAATCGCTTGACCACAAACGTCGAATATGTTGAACTTAGGCGACAGTACGGATTGGCCGTGTGATGGCCTATCCGGTTCGCCCGCACGGGTGTCGCTTGATCGCTCACGGACACCTCGCGCGTTAACAACGTAAGGAGTAGAAAATGAAACACGTAGGAACGCTAGGGACCGCGATGGTCGCGATGTTCGCGTTGTCGGCTGTGGTGGCTTCGACGGCATCTGCACTGGGATGGTTAGACAACGGACACCCGATCGCGAGCCCGATATTAGTCTTATCGAAAAGTACTGGGTCGATCAAAATTTCCGATTTAGCCCCCTTCGGTGGTCCGATAGTTCTTCTGTGTAGTCGCATAGGTCACGGAACGATTGGTCCCGGAGACAAGGGCGAAATCAAAGAACTTCACCTCACGGGATGCAGTTTCGAAGCAGGGAAAACTGGAGAGTGCAAAACGAGCCCTTCTCCGACTTTCCTATGGGCGCATCTGCCGTGGGCGACGTTACTCTTAACTGTTGGCGGCGTGACCCACAACATGACTGAAAGCTCGGGTGCTGGTGCTCCGGCCTGGGCCTTCACGTGTGAAACGCTTACCGGCACAGTAACGGATGAATGCATTTCGTCGACGATGAGCCCGGGAATCGACGGCAATTTCGCTGATGTGACGGCTTTATTCGAAGCGTCTGATACCGCTAGTTGTACTCTGGGCAACGCTACTTCGGGCATGATCGTCGGTCCGGAATTAGTCTTCTCTGATAATCCTCTGTTAAAAATCTCGACCGGTTAAACGCTGCGGCGTTCAGCCCTCTGATGGCATGGCCACGGGGTTCTCCACTGTGGGCCCCGTGGTCCTACCCGACTGCAGTCAGGCCGAACTCGCCGCCAACTGCCCACAAGCCGCCGCAATATCGCGCCCCCGTGTGAGGCGCACCGTCGCGGGAATGCCGTTCGCTTCGAGCGTCGTGCGGAACGCGGCGATCGACTCGCGGCTGGAGCCGTCGTACTCCGAGTCGGTGGGGTTGTACGGGATCAGGTTGACCTTGAAGATCGACTGGTCCTCATCGCGGCGCTTCAGAGCGCGCGCCAGCGCGATTGCCTGCTCGTAGCGGTCGTTCACGCCCGCGAGCATCACGTACTCCACGAACACGCGCCTGCGCTTGCGCGCGTAGAACGCGCGGCACGCCTCGATCACGTCCCCCAGCGGATAGCGCTCGTTCACGGGCATCAGCTCCGAGCGCAGCGATTCCTCGGCCGCGTGCAGCGACAGCGCCAGGCGGATCGGCATGTCGGACTCGGTCAGCCGCTCGATGCCCGGGATCCAGCCCACCGTGGAGATCGTCGTGCGGCGGTGCGTCACGCCGATCTCGGGCAGCCGCTCGCACGCCTCCAGCACGTTGTCGAGGTTCAGCATCGGCTCGCCCATGCCCATGAACACGCAGTGGTCGATCGCTTCGGTGCGGCGGAAGTGAAGCGCCTGCTCCACGATCTCAGACGCGGTCAGGTTGCGCGCGAACTTCATCGTGCCCGTCGCGCAGAAGCTGCACGTCAGCGGGCAGCCCGACTGCGAGGAGACGCAGATCGAGCGCCGCCCGTCACGGTAGCGCATCAGCACCGCCTCCAGCGGCCGCCCGTCGTGCGTGGCGAACAGCGCCTTGACGGTGCCGTCGTCCGAGTGCGCCTCCTCGCGCAGCTCCAGCGCGCTGAACGGCACCTCGACCGTCAGAGGCTCGCGCAGTGCGGCAGAGATGTTCGTCATCTCCTCGTAGCCCCCGCGCCCCGCGCGCCGCCCACGCCCACACCTGGCGGGCGCGGAAGGCCGGCTCGCCGCGGGCGGCGAGCGTCTCGTCGAGCAGCTTGAGGTCCATCGGCCTATGGTTGCAGCACATGCGCCTCGCCAAGTACCTCGCCCACGCGGGCGTCGCCTCGCGGCGCGCCGCCGAGACGCTGATCGCCGCCGGGCGCGTCACCGTCGACGGGGCGCTCGTCGTCGACCCCGCGCGCGACGTCGGCGAGGACGCGAACGTCGCGCTCGACGGCAGACCGCTCGCCGGGGCCGAGCCGCGCGTCGTCTACGCGCTGCACAAGCCCGTCGGCGTCGTGTCCACCGCGCGCGACACGCACGGGCGCCAGACCGTGCTCGACCTCGTCCCCGCGCGCGGCCTGCGCCTCTACCCGGTCGGGCGTCTCGACGCCGACAGCAGCGGCCTGATCCTGCTCACCAACGACGGCGAGCTCGCCAACCGGCTCACGCACCCCCGCTTCGAAGTGCCGAAGACCTACCGCGCCAAGCTCGCCGGCGCGCCCATCACGGACGAGCACCCTGCGCGCGCTGCGCGCGGGCGTGCAGCTCGAGGACGGCGTCACCGCGCCCGCGCGCGTGCGCCGCGTGGGCGAGCACGCGGTCGAGCTGACGATCCACGAGGGCCGCAACCGCCAGGTGCGGCGCATGTGCGAGGCCGTCGGGCACCCGGTCCTCGAGCTCACGCGCATCGCCTTCGGCCCGCTGCGCGCTCGGAGACCTCGAGCCCGGCGCGCACCGGCGCCTCACCGACGCCGAGGCGCAGCGCCTGCGCGCGCTGTGAGCGCCCGGTCGAGACGCTCTGACACAATCGCCGCCAATGCGACTCTTCGCCCTGCGCGGCGCAATCAGCGTCGAGCGCAACGACGCCCAGGACATCCTCGACGCGACCACCGAGCTGATGCAGGCGATCATGGAGCGCAACGAGCTCGCGCCCGACCGCCGTCGTCAGCTGCATCTTCACCGCCACGAGCGACCTCAACGCGGAGTTCCCCGCCGTCGCCGCGCGCGCGCTCGGCTTCGAGCGGGTGCCGCTGCTGTGCGCGCAGGAGATCCCCGTGCCGCGCTCGCATGCCGCGCGTGATCAGGGTGCTGATCCACTACCACGCCGCGGAGGGACACGAGCCCGCGCACGTCTACCTCGGCGAGGCGCGCGCGACCGACTGCGCCGCGCGAGCGCTCGCAGCGCGCCGCGGCACAATAGGCGCGTGGCGATCGAGTTCTCAGAGCGCATCCGGCGCATCCCCGTCTACCCGGCCGCCGGCGGCTACGCCGCAGGAGCCGCTCGGCCGCTCGTGCGCCTGGCCAGCAACGAGTCGCCGTTCGCGCCGCTGCCCGCCGTGCGCGAGGCGATCGAGCGGCGCCTGGCGACGCTCAACCGCTACCCCGACCCCTCCAACTCGCTGCTGCGCCGCCGCCTCAGCGAGCGCTACGAGGTGCCCGCTCGCGCGGATCGCGATCGGCAACGGCTCCTGCGACATCCTGCTCGCCGCCGGCGAGGCGCTGCTCGAGCCCGGCGCGGAGCTCGTCTACGCGTGGCCGTCGTTCTCGGTCTACCCGCACCTCGCCGCCGCCTCCGGCGCGCGCGCGGTCGACCGTGCCGCTCGACGGCGAGCGAGCGCCACGACCTGCGCCGCGATGCTGCGCGAGATCACCGTCGCCACGCGCCTGGTGATCGTCTGCAACCCCAACAACCCGACGAGCACCGCCCTGCCGCTCGCGGACATCGCGCGAGTTCCTCGCCGAGGTGCCGCCGCACGTGTGCGTGATCGTCGACGAGGCCTACTGCGAGTTCAACCTGCTCGAGGACCCCGACGCCTCGCTCGACCTGCTCGCGCGCGCACCCCAACCTCGTGCTGCTGCGCACCTTCTCCAAGGTCCACGGCCTGTGCGGGCTGCGCGTCGGCTTCGCGCTGTGCGGCTCGGAGGAGCTTCCGCGCGCGCTCGACCAGGTGCGCCAGCCGTTCTTCTGCAACGCGCTCGCCCAGGCCGCCGCGATCGAGGCGCTCGCCCACCAGGACGCCGTCATCGACCGCGTCGCGCGCACCGTCGCCGAGCGCATCTCCGTCGACGAGCGCCTGCGCGCGCTCGGGCTCACCGCCGCCGAGTCGCAGGCCAACTTCTGCTGGTTGCACCTCGGCGAGGAGCGCGACGAGGCGCAGGTCATGCGGGGCCTCGCGGAGCGCGGCGTGCTCGTGCGCGCCGGCGGCGCGCTCGGCAGCGACACGCCCGCGCTGCGCGTCACCTACGGGCTGCCGCGAGGAGAACCGCGCGCTTCCTCGACGCGCTCGCCGAGGTGCTCTGACACGCCCGCGCGTCGGCCGCGCCGGGGCGTGCCGTCTCCCATTCCTTGACCTCGCCCCGATTCTCTGCTACAAACGCATGGCAGGACGACCATGAACACGCCGGCTCCCGCACACACCGCACGCCCCACCCGCGCGTATGCCGCCTGGTCGTCTCCGCTACGCCTGGCGATTTAGCTAGGCGCTTCGGCCCGCACCCGTCCGTGAGCGGGTGCGAACGGCCGTACCGGGTCCCCACACGGGACCGAGCGCCACCCCCACGGGTGCCTCCAGCGCCCACCCTCGCGGACCCGCACGAGCGCGAGCCCAGGCCCGCACGCTCGGCACCTCTAACATGCCCAGGCGTCAGTGAAAGGATGAATAGATGATGATCGTCATGAAAGAGACCGCGACCGAGGAGGAGGTCGAGGCGGTCGTCGCGAAGATCGAGCGAGCCGGCGCGCGCGCGCACCGCAGCTCCGGCGCGCGCGTGACCGTGATCGGCGCGATCGGCGACGTCGAGCAGGACGCGAACGTCGCCGAGCCTCGGCCTCGAGGGCCAGCCCGGCGTCGACCGCGTCGTGCCGATCCTCAAGCCCTACAAGCTCGCCTCCGCGCAGATCACCCACGGCGAGCGCACCGTGCTCGACATCGACGGGCGCAAGATCGGCGGCGAGCAACTTCGCGCTGATCGCCGGCCCGTGCACGGTCGAGTCGCGCGAGCAGATGCTCACGACCGCGCGCGTCGTGCGCGACGCCGGCGCGACGCTGCTGCGCGGCGGCGCGTACAAGCCGCGCACCTCCCCCTACGCCTTCCAGGGGCTCGGCCAGGAGGGCCTGCGGCTGCTCGCCGAGGCCAAGGCCGAGACGGGCCTGCCGATCGTCACCGAGCTGATGGACATCGCGCGACCTCGACGCCGTGCTCGAGGTCGCCGACGTCGTCCAGATCGGCGCGCGCAACATGCAGAACTACCCGCTGCTCGCCGAGATCGGCCGCTCGGGCCGCCCGGCGCTGCTCAAGCGCGGGCTCTCCGCGACGCTCGACGAGCTGCTGATGGCCGCCGAGTACATCCTCAAGGAAGGCAACCCGAACGTGATGCTCTGCGAGCGCGGCATCCGCACGTTCGAGACCGCCTACCGCTTCACGCTCGACCTGATGGCGGTGCCGGTGCTGAAGGAGCTCACGCACCTGCCGGTCATCGTCGACCCGAGCCACGCCGCCGGGCGGCGCGACCTCGTCGCGCCGCTGTCGCTGGCCGCCGCCGCCGTCGGCGCCGACGGGATCATCGTCGAGGTGCACCCGAACCCCGACGAGGCGATCTGCGACGGACCGCAGGCGCTCGCGCGGACGACTTCGCGGAGTACGCGCGGGCCGTCGAGCGCGCCGCCGCGCTGGCGGGCAAGGCGCTCAGCGCCGTCTGATGGGCCGCAGCCCGCGAGGCAGGACCACTTGAGGGTCGCCGTCCTCGGCGTCGGGCTGATCGGCGGCTCGATCGGCCTCGCGGCGCGCGAGCGCGCGCGGCGCGAGGTCTGCGGGTTTGACCCCGACGGGCGCGTGCGCGCCCGCGCGCTGGAGCTCGGCGCGATCGACACGCAGGCCGACGGACTCGCCGCGCCGTCGCCGGACGCCGAGGTCGTGTTCGTCGCCGCGCCCGTCGGCGCGCTCGCGGAGACCGTGCGCCGCGCGCTCGCGGCCGCGGGCCCGGACTGCGTGGTCAGCGACGTCGGCTCGACCAAGCGCGTCGCTCGCCGACGCGGGCGCCGACGAGCGCTTCATCGGCGGGCACCCGCTCGCGGGCGCCGAGACCGCCGGCGTCGAGCACGCGCGCGAGGACCTGTTCGACGGCGCCACGTGGTACCTGACGCCCGCCGAAGGGCAGCACCGCGGGCGTCCTCTACGAGCGCCTGCACCGGCTGCTCGCGAGCTTCGGCGCGCGCCCGACGGCGATCGACGCCGACACCCACGACCGCCTGATGGCGTGCGTCTCGCACCTGCCGCACGTGCTCGCCAACCTGCTCGTCGCGCAGGCCGCGGCCTGCTCGGCGGGGAGGAGTCCGAGCGCCTGCCCGCGGTCGGCCCGAGCTTCCGCGACGCCACCCGCGTGGCCGGCGCCAACAGCGCGATCTGGACCGACATCTACATGTCCAACCGCGACGCGCTGATCGACGCATCGACGAGCTCTCGGGCGCCTGGCGAGGTGCGCGCGATGCTCGCCGGCGACGCGGGCCGTGACGCCTGGAACGACGCGCGCGCGGCACGCGACGCGCTGCTCGGCGCGGCCTGACCGGCGGCGCCGTGCACGAGCTGCGCGCGTCGGTCCCAACCGCCCGGCGTGATCGCCGAGATCGCGCTCGCGCTCGGCAGGCCGGCGTGAACATCCTCGACATGGCGCTCTCGCCCTCCGAGGACAACAGCCAGGGGGTGGTCGCGCTGTGGATCGGCGGCGAGGCAGGCCGAGCGCGCCGCGAGCTGATCGCGGGCTCGGCTTCCCGGTGGCGCGAGGGCATGAACATGCGCTTCGAGCCCGCCGCGGCTGTCCGGCGAGCTGCGCGCGCCCGGCCGACAAGTCGATCTCCCATCGCGCCGCGCTGCTCGGCGCGATGTCCTCCGAGCCGGTGCGGCATCGAGCGCTACCTGCACGCCGCCGACACCACCTCGACGCTCGACGCGGTGCGCGCGCTCGGCGCGCTCGTCGAGGTCAACGGCGACGAGGTGGTCGTGCGCGGCACCGGCCTGCGCGAGGCGCGCGAGCCGGACGGGCCGATCGACGTCGGCAACGCCGGCACGCTGCTGCGGCTGCTGCCCGGCTGGCTCGCCGCGCAGGAGGGGCGCTCCTTCACGCTCGACGGCGACGAGTCGATCCGCCGCCGGCCGGTCGACCGGATCGCCGAGCCGCTGCGCCGGATGGGCGCCGAGCTGACGCGCGCGCGAGGGCCGCTTCCCGCCGCTCGCCGTCCACGGCGCGCGCCTGCGCGCGATCTCCTACGAGCTCGAGGTGGCGAGCGCCCAGGTCAAGTCGTGCGTGCTGCTCGCGGCGCTCGCCGCCGACGGCGCGACGACCGTGGGCGAGCCCGCGCGCAGCCGCGACCACACCGAGCGGATGCTGCTGCGCGCCGGCGTCGCCGATCCACCGCAACGGCCGGCACGTCACCGTCGTCAACGCCGACGAGCTGCTGCTCGAGCGCGTCGACGTCCCCGGCGACCCCAGCTCGGCCGCGTTCCTGATCGCCGCCGGCGTGCTCGTGCCCGGCTCGCGCCTGCTGATCCGCGACGTCGGGGTCAACTGGACGCGCACCGGCTTCCTGCGGATCCTGCGCCGCATGCGGGGGATCGTGCTCGGCGACCTCGAGGACGAGACCGGCGAGCTGTCGCCGACGAGCCCGTCAGCGACCTCGACGTCGCGCACGGCGCGCTCGAGGGCACGGTCGTCGAGGCCGAGGAGGTGCCGCTCGCGATCGACGAGCTGCCGCTCGTGGCGCTGCTCGGCTGCTTCGCCGAGGGCGAGACGGTCGTGCGCGGCGCGCAGGAGCTGCGCGTGAAGGAGTCCGACCGCATCGCCGGCGTCGTCGAGGGCCTGCGCGGCCTCGGCGCCGACATCGAGGCGACCGACGACGGCTTCGTCGTGCGCGGCACGCGGCGGGCTGCGCGGCGGCACGATCGACGCGCACGGCGACCACCGCATGGCGATGATGGGCGCCGTCGCCGGCCTCGCCTCCGCGCGAGGGCGTCGAGGTGGTCGGCATGGAGGCCGCCGCCGTCTCCTACCCGGCGTTCGTCGAGGACCTGAGCCGCGCTTTGCTCGTAGCGATCGACGGCCCCGCCGGCGCCGGCAAGTCGACCGTCGCGCGGGCGCTCGCGCGCGAGCTCGGCTTCACCTACCTCGACAGCGGCGCGATGTACCGCTGCGTGGCGCTGCTGTCGCTGCGCGGCGCCCGGCGAGCCGGCGGCCCTGGCGCGCGCCGCGAGGATCGAGCTCTCCGCGCTCCGTCCGGAGAGCCGGGGCGGTGCTGCTCGACGGCGAGGACGTGAGCGAGCGCGATCCGCACGCCCGAGGTCTCCGAGGCGGCCTCGCGCGTCGCCGCCGACCCGGCGTGCGGGAGGCGCTCGTGGCCAAGCAGCGCGAGCTGATCGCCGACGGCGACTGGGTCGCCGAGGGCCGCGACATCGGCACCGTCGTCGCGCCCGACGCGGAGCTGAAGGTCTTCCTCACCGCCGACGCGGCGAGCGCGCCCGCCGGCGCGCCGCCGAGCTCGGCGCCGACGCAGACACCGTGCTCGCCGAGCAGACGATGCGCGACGAGCGCGACAGCGCCCGCGAGCACAGCCCGCTGCGGCCGGCCGCCGGGGCGGTGCGTGCTCGACACGCACGCGGCCTGGACGCCGGCGCGAGGTCGTCGCGCGGATCGCGGCGCTGCGCCGCGACCTGCCGCATGACGCCCGGGGTCAAGGGCGACCATGAGATGACCATGCGTAGGCTCGCCAAGCTCAAGTCGCCTGCTTCATCCGAGCGGGCGTCTCGTTGACGCCGCGAGCGACCGTCGTCCTCGATGCGTGGGCTGTGCTTGCGATGCTCAACGACGAGCCTGCCGCAGAGCGTGTCGAGCAGGCGATCACGGAGTACAGCGGCGTGATCTCTTGGATCAACCTGGGCGAGGTGCTCTACCGAGCCATCCCACGTCGTGGTGAGCGGAAGGCGATGGAGGCCATGAGGGCAGTCAGTCGCCGCCTGCGCCCCGAAGACATCGACGAGGCATTGGTGATCGACGCTGCTCGCCTCAAGGCTGCTCATCGCCTCTCATACGCTGACGCCTTTTGTGTTGCCACCGCCCAACGGCACGATGCGCCGCTCTACACCGGCGATCCCGAGATCCTCGCTTTGACAGACATGATCGAGCTCGTAGACCTGCGTCCGAGCGCCGCCTCATGAAGGTCGCCATCGTCGGCTACCCGAACGTGGGCAAGTCCTCGCTGATCAACCGCCTCACGGGCACGCGCGAGGCGGTCGTGCACGAGCGCCCGGGCGTCACGCGCGACCGCAAGGAGCTCGACTGCGAGTGGAACGGGCGCCGCTTCACGCTGATCGACACCGGCGGCGTGGACTTCGAGGACGAGGACCCGCTCGCGGGCTCGATCCGCGACCAGGCGCGCGCCGGCACTCGCCGACGCCGAGGTCGCGGTGCTCGTCGTCGACGCGCGCGCCGGCGTGCGCCCCGGCGACGAGGAGATGGCCGACCTGCTGCGCCGCTCGCCCGCTGCCGACGATCGTCGCGGCCAACAAGTGCGACAGCGTCGCCGAGCTGCCGCTCGCGGCCGAGTTCCACCGCCTCGGCCTCGGCGAGCCGCTCGCCGTGTCCGCCGCGCAGGGCCTCGGCACGGGCGACCTGCTCGACCGCATCGTCGAGCTGCTCCCCGAGGGCGAGCAGCGCGGAGGCCGACGACACCGATCCGCCTGGCGGTGATCGGCCGCCCGAACGTCGGCAAGTCCTCGCTCGTCAACCGCTTCCTCGGCGAGGAGCGCGTGATCGTCTCCGAGCGTCGCCGGCACCACGCGCGACGCGATCGACATGCCGCTGCTCGTCGGCGAGCGCAAGCTCGATCCTCGTCGACACCGCCGGCATGCGCCGCCAGTCGAAGGTGGCGGACTCGGTCGAGTACTACACGGCGCTGCGCTCCCAGCGCGCCGCCGAGCGCGCCGACGTGGCGCTCGTCGTCTGCGACGCCGCCGACGGCGTCACCGCGCAGGACCTGCGCATCGCCGAGCTCGCGATGAAGGCCGGCTGCGCGACGGCGATCGTGCTGAACAAGTGGGACCTGCAGGAGCCGCTCGACAGCGAGACCGGCGGGCGCCTCGACCTCGACCACGAGCGCGCGCGCGTGGCCGCGAAGCTGCGGCTGCGCCCGCGCGTGCTGACCGCGAGCGCCAAGACCGGCCGCCACGTCGCGCGCCTGCTGACCGAGGCGATCGCGCTCGGCGACCGCATGTCCGGGCGCATCCCGACGCCCGAGCTGAACCGCTTCCTCTCGGAGGCCGTGCAGGCGCGCCAGCCGCCGGTCGGCACCCGCCGCGGCTCCAGCGGGCACCGCCTGAAGCTGATCTACATGGCCCAGATCGGCGAGCGCCCGCCGCGCTTCGCGATCCAGGTCAACTCGCGCACGCGCGTCACGCGCGACTACGCCTACTTCATCGAGAACCGCCTGCGCGCGCGCTACGCGCTGGACGGCGTGCCGCTGATCATCGACTTCGTCGAGCGCGGCCAGCGCGGACGCGCTCGCGCCGCATAGACTTCTGCGCACTCTGCCGACCCGGCGCGAGCCCTGAATCCGCGCCACCCGCGCTCGCCCACGACACGCTGGAGCTGATCCACCAAGCCATGACCGAGCTTTCCGACAACGAGTTCCTGTTCACCTCCGAGTCCGTCACGGAGGGACACCCCGACAAGATCGCCGACCAGATCTCCGACGGCGTGCTCGACGCCGTCCTGCGCGACGACCCCTACGGCCGCGTCGCCTGCGAGACGCTCGTCAACACCGGCCTGGTCGTCGTCTCCGGCGAGATCTCGACCGACACCTACGTCGACATCCAGGAGATCGCGCGCGAGACGATCCGCAAGATCGGCTACACCGACGCCGACCTCGGCTTCTCGCGCCGACTCGTGCGCGGTCCTCAACGCGATCGACAAGCAGTCGCCCGACATCGCCCAGGGCGTCGACAAGGCGTACGAGGCGCGCACCGACGCCAGCGACGACGACGAGCTCGACGTCGCCGGCGCGGGCGACCAGGGCATGATGTTCGGCTACGCCACGAACGAGACGGACGACGCTGATGCCGCTGCCGATCTCGCTCGCGCACCGGCTCGCCGAGCGCCTCGCGGCGGTGCGCAAGGCCGGCACGCTCGACTACCTGCGCCCCGACGGCAAGACGCAGGTCAGCGTCCGCTACGACGGACGGCAAGCCGGTCGAGATCGAGAAGCTCCTGATCTCCACCCAGCACGCCGAGGGCGCCGAAGCGCTGATCCCCGACGACCTCTGGGAGCACGTCGTCGAGCCGATCCTGCCCGACGGACCTCTACGACGCGGCGCAAGCTGCGCAAGAACTTCCTCGTCAACCCGACCGGGCGCTTCGTGATCGGCGGGCCCGTGGGCGACTGCGGGCCTGACCGGGCGCAAGATCATCGTCGACACCTACGGCGGCATGGCCCGCCACGGCGGCGGCGCCTTCTCCGGCAAGGACCCCTCGAAGGTCGACCGCTCCGCCGCCTACGCCGCGCGCTGGGTCGCCAAGAACATCGTCGCCGCCGGCCTCGCCGACCGCGCCGAAGTGCAGGTCGCCTACGCGATCGGCGTCGCGCACCCGGTCTCGGTGATGGTCGAGACGTTCGGCACCGAGAAGGAGGGCCGCACCCGCGGGCAGATCGCCAGGGCCGTCGACGAGGTCTTCGACCTGCGCCCGGGCGCCTTCCGCGAGGAGCTCAACCTGCACCGCCCGATCTACCAGAAGACCGCCGCCTACGGCCACTTCGGCCGCGACGACCACGACTTCACGTGGGAGCGCACCGACAAGGCGCGACGCGCTGCGCACGGCCGCCGGCCTCTGACCGCGGAGCCCTCTAGCCTCAGGGCGGTGTCAGCGACAGCCCACGTGGAGCCCCTGGCCGGGTGCGGATGGCCGCGATCGCCCAGGTCGAGCCGATGACGACGGCCCGCGCGCTGCGCGGGCCGTTCGACTACCGGCTGCCCGAGGAGCTGCGCGAGCGGCGTCGACGTCGGCTCGATGCTGGTCGTGCCGTTCGGCCGCCGCGAGGTGCTCGGCGTCGTCGTCGGGCTCGCCGACAGCAGCGAGGTCGCCGAGGAGAAGCTGCTCGCGCCGCTGCGCGCGCTCGAGCTCGGCGTGCCCGTCGACCTCGTGGCGCTGGCGCGAATGGATCGCCGCGGAGTACTGCTCGACGATCGCGCGCGCGCTCGACCTCGTGCTGCCGCCCGGCGCGGCGCAAGCCGTCTGAGCGGGCGCAAGCGCCGCGCGGTCGCGCGGCCGAGCACCTGGCGGTCGGCGTGCGCAGCCCGCACGCCGCCGCGAGCTGACCGCCGAGCAGCGCGCCGTGCTCGAGCCGCTGATCGTGGACGCGCTCGCAGCGCACGGCGCTGCGAGCAGCGCCTGCTGCACGGCGTGACCGGCTCGGGCAAGACCGAGGTCTACCTGCGCGCGGCCGCCGCCGCGCTCGAGCAGGGCCGCGGCGCGATCGTGCTCGTGCCCGAGATCGCGCTCACGCCGCAGATCGTCGCGCGCTTCATCGAACGCTTCGGCGACACCGTCGCGGTGCTGCACTCCCAGCTGACGCCCCGCCGCAGCGCTACGCCGAGTGGCGGCGGCTGCGCGAGGGCGAGGCGCGCGTCTGCGTCGGGCCGCGCTCGGCCGTGTTCGCGCCGATCGAGGATCTCGGGCTGATCGTCGTCGACGAGGAGCACGACTCCTCCTACAAGCACGAGGGCGACCCCCGCTACGACGCGCGCGACGTCGCCGCCGAGCGCGCCGCGCGCTGCGGCGCGGTGCTGCTCGCTCGGCAGCGCCACGCCGCGGCCGGAGAGCGTCCACCGCGCTGCCCGCCTCGGTGCTCGCCAGCCGCGTCGACGGGCGCCCGCTGCCCGCGGTGCGAGGTGCTCGACATGCGCGGACAGACGCGCGGGCCTGCACCCGCGTCACCGCGCAGGCGCTCGCGGAGCGTGCGCGCGCGCGCGCGGCAAGGCGATCGTGCTGCTCAACCGCCGCGGCTGGTCGAACTTCCTCTCCTGCCGCTCGTGCGGGCGCGTGTGGAGCTGCCCGGACTGCGACGTCGCGCTCGTGCTGCACCGCGCCGGCGGGCTACGTCGCCTGCCACCACTGCGGCCACCGCGAGCCGGCGCCGACGCGCTGCGCGGACTGCGCCTCGACCGCGGTCGCCCGCCACGGCGCCGGCACCGAGCGCCTCGCAGCACGAGCTCGCGAGCGTGTTCGACGACGACGGCGCCTTCCCCGTCTTCCGCCTCGACGCCGACGTCGCTCGCGGACGGCGCCGCCAAGCCCGCGGGCGCCGCGAGCGGTGGCGACGACGGCGACGGCGCGGGGGCGCTGCTGCGGCGCTTCGAGGCGGCCGACTGCGGCGTGCTGATCGGCACGCAGATGGTCGCCAAGGGCCACGACTTCCCCGACGTGACGCTCGGGCGTCGTGCTCGACGCCGACGCGACGCTGCGCTTCCCCGACTTCCGCGCCGAGGAGCGCACGTTCGCGCTGATCGCCCAGCTCGCCGGCCGCGTCGGGCGCGGCGGCGACGGGCCGCGTGCTCGTGCAGACGATCGCCCCCGATGCGCGCGCGATCGTGCACGCCGCCGCGCACGACAGCGACGGCTTCCTCGCGGGCGAGCTCGAGCGTCGCGAGGCGCTCGGCTACCCGCCGTTCTCGCACCTGATCCGGATCGTCTGCGCCGCCGAGTCGACGCGCACGACGCGCAGGCCGCCGCGAGCGCGGTGCGCGAAGCGCTCGCTGCAGTGCGCTCGCACGCACGCCGACCGACCGCGCCACGCCGACGATGCTCGGGCCCGCCGCGCTGTTTCGCCTGCGCGGCCGCGAGCGCCAGGTGCTCGTCGTGAAGGCCGGCGAGCGCCGGCCCGGCGGTGCAGCGCCGTCGGCGAGGCCGTGCGGAGCGTCGCCGCCGACGCGCGCGCCATGCGGGCGTGAGCTTCAGCGTCGACGTCGATCCGCAGTAGCGCGCGCCGCTGCTCATACGACTCAACGTCGATGGCCGAAGCGGACAGCACACGCTCGAGCTGCCAGACGCCGATCGCCGAGGCCGGCCGACGTCGAGGTCGAGCGCCGAGCAGGACGCAGCCGAGCCCGCGGAGCTCGACCCCGAGACGCGCGCGCGCCGCGACGCGGCGCTGCGCCACGTGCGCAAGCTCGGCGACCCGGTGCTGCGCGCCAAGGCGCTGCCCGTCGAGCGCTTCGACGAGGAGCTCGCGGCCGAGATCGAGCGGATGGGCGAGCTGATGCACGACGCGCTCGGCGTCGGGCTCGCCGCCACCCAGATCGGCGTGCTGCACCGCGTGCTCGTCTATCGCGCCTACGCCGACGATCCGCTGACGGCGCTCGTGAACCCGCGATCGAGTGGTCGAGCGAGGAGCTCGAGCTCGGCGAGGAGGGATGCCTGAGCCTGCCCGGCGTGCACGTCGAGGTCGAGCGCGCCGGCGCGCGTGCGGGTGCAGCGCGCAGGACGAGACGCGGCGAGGAGATCGAGATCGAGGCCGAGGGCCTGCGACGCGCGCGTCATCCAGCACGAGATCGACCACCTCGACGGCATCCTGATCCTCGACCGCATCTCGCGCGAGGAGCGCAAGGAGGCGATGCGCGCGATGCGCGAGGCGCAGGCACCGGCGAGGGCGCAGGCCGCGAGCGTCGTCTAGATGGCTAGCGGGCCCTGGGTCGAGCCGCGTTGAGCATCGTCTTCCTCGGCACGTCCGAGTTCGCCGCCGCGATCCTCGAGCGCCTGGCGCGCAGCGAGCGAGCACCGCCCGGCGCTCGTCATCACCCGTCCGGACCGCCCGAGCGGCCGCGGCCGGCGCCTGAGCTCCCCGCCCGTCGCCGACGCGCGCGCGCGAGCTGGGGCTCGCGCTGGAGCAGCCCGACGAGCGTCAACGACCCGCGGCGCCAGGGAGCTGATCGCGCGGCGAGGCGCCCGGACACCGGCAGCACGACCACGATGCGCAGCCGGCGACGCGAGACGGTGATCGTGTGCGCGTTCGGCGCGCTGATCAAGGAGCCGCTGCTGTCGGAGCACGACATCCTCAACGTGCACCCCTCGCTGCTGCCGCGCTGGCGCGGCGCGGCCCCGGTCGAGCGGGCGATCATGGCCGGCGACGAGCAGACGGGCGTGTCGATCATGCGCCTGACCGCGGGGCTCGACAGCGGCCCGGTGTGCCTCGCCGGGCGCCGAGCCGATCCGCCCCGAGGACACCTACGGCTCGCTCGCCGCGCGGCTGCAGGCGCTCGGCGGCGAGCTGCTCGTGCGCGCGCTCGACGAGCGTCCGCCGTTCGCCGAGCAGACCGAGGACGGCGTCACCTACGCCGAGAAGATCGACCGCCGCGGACCGCCTGCTCGACCCGAGCGGCCCGCCGTCGAGCTCGAGCGCGTCGTGCGCGCGCTGCACCCGCACATCGGCGCCCGCGTCGCGCTCGCCGACGGCACGCTGCTCGGCGTGCATCGCGCCGCGCTGTCCGACGGCGAGGACGGACGAGCCGCGGGGCAGGGGCGTCTGCGCCGCGCGACGGGCGCCTGCTGCTCGCGCTGCGACCCGGGCACGCTCGAGCTGCTCGAGGTGCAGCCGCCGGGCGGGCGCGCGATGGACGCCGCCGCCTACCTGCGCGGTCACGGCGCGCGCCCGGGCGCGCGGTAGGCGCTCGCGTAAGCGGCGGCGCGATGCCCGCGCGCAGCCGCGGGTCGGGCTCGGCGGCGCCGGCGCTGCGTTCGCAGCGGGATGCACCCCCGCCCAGCGTCGCAGCGCGTAGTCCTCCTCGTCGTCCATCGGCGGGCCGGTGCGGATCTTCGCCGAGGCCTCCTCGATCGGCAGCGCCAGCACGGCGGTCGCCTTCAGCTCCTTCGCGGTCGGGGGGCGCACGTCGCGCCCAGCGTCCGGGCACGATGTGTTCGACGATCGCCTCGAGCGCCGCGAGCTTCTCCGCGGGGTCCTCGACGCACGCGCGCGGCGCCCGATCAGCATCGCCGAGCGGTAGTTGGCGGAGTGGTGCATCGCCGAGCGCGCGAGCACGAGACCGTCGATCAGCGACACCGTCAGGCACGCGGGCGCGCCCGCGGCGAGCGCGCGCAGCGTGCGGCTCGCGACGGCGCCGTGGCAGTAGACGACGTCGCCGCAGCGGGCGTGCAGGGTGGGGATGACGAACGGCTGGCCGTCCGGCGTCCACGATGCCGAGATGCGCGATCAGCGCCTCGTCGAGGATCGCGTCGATCACGGCGCGGTCGTAGCTGCCGCGTTCGCGCCTGCGCCGCAGTCGCACGCGGTCGGACGGAGGGCCGGCGTGCGGGCCGGGTTGCTCGGATGCTGGAGGAGGACACGCCGCTCCCTTCAATCTGTAATAGTACAGATTAATGACTGACCTGAAACAGTACCGGATCAAGGCGGCGAGCGCGGCGGAGCTCGTCGAGCGACATCGAGGCGGCCGTCGGCGCGCGGCGAGCTCGCGCCCGGCGAGCGGCTGCCCGTCCGTCCGTCGTCTGGCCGCCGAGGTGGGGCTCAGCCCCGTGACCGTCGCCGCGGGCTGGCCGAGCTGCGCCGCCGCGGCGTGGTGATCAGCGAGCCGCGACGGGGGACGCGCATCGGCGACGGGCCCGCCGATCGGCGCGCTGGCGCTCCGCCGCTGCCCGTGCCCGGCGGGCGCGCGCGACCTCTCGCGCGGAAACCCCGACCCGGCGCTGCTGCCCGACCTCGCGGCCGCGCTCGCGCGCTCGACGCTGCCGGTGCGCCTCTACGGCGAGGTCGCCCGACGCTGCGCGAGCTGCTCGACGCTCGCGCGTGAGCAGCTGCACGCCGACGGCGTCCCCGCGGGCGAGCTGTGCATCGTCAGCGGCGCGCTCGACGGGATCGAGCGCGTCCTTCAGGCGCACCTGCGCGCCGGCGACCGGGTCGCCGTCGAGAACCCCGGCTACGCGCGCGCTGTACGACCTGCTGCGCGCGCAGGGCCTCGTGCTCGAGCCGGTCGAGGTGGACGACCGCGGGATGCTCCCCGCGCGCGCTGCACGACGCGCTCGCAGCGCGGCGCGCGTGCCGTGATCGATCACGCCGCGCGGGCAGAACCCGACGGGCGCCGCGCTCGACGCCGAGCGCGCCGCGGAGCTGCGGGCCGTGCTCGCGGCGCATCCCGGAGGCGCTGCTGATCGAGGACGACCACCTCGGCCCGGTCGCCGGCGCGCGAGCTGCACACGCTCGCTCGGCGGCGGCGAGCGCTGGGCCGCGACGCGCTCGGTCGCCAAGGCGCTCGGCCCCGACCTGCGCCTGGCGGTGCTCGCGGGCGATCGCGCAGACGATCGCGCGCGTGCAGGGGCGCCAGCAGTGCGGGCCGGGCTGGGTCAGCCACATCCTGCAGCGCTCGTGCTCGAGCTGTGGAGCGACCCCGCCGTGGAGCGCGCTGGTCGGCGTCGCGCGAGCGCCACCTACGCGCGAGCGCCGCCACGCGCTGCTCGCGCGCCTCGGCGAGCGGCGGCGTCGAGCGCGCACGGCGCGTCCGGGCCTGAACGTGTGGGTCCCGGTCGCCGAGGAAGGCGCGGCGCGTCGGCGTCGCTGCTCGCAGCGCGGCTGGGTCGTGGCCCCCGGCGCGCCCTACCGGCTCGCCCGCCAGCGCGCCCGGCGATCCGCGTCACGACCGCCACGCTCGCCGAGCCCGAGGCCGAGCGGCTGGCCGGCGATCTCGCCGAGGTGCTCGCGCCGAGCGGCGCTCAGCCGCAGCGGATAGCGCCATGATGAGCGTCGTGTCGAGCGCCCGCCATCGCCAGATCGCGCCCGCCCGCAGCTGCGCCTACCGCGTGCTGCGCCGCGTGTTCGAGCGCGGCGCCTACGCCGACGAGGCGCTGCAGGCGGAGTCCGGCGAGCTCGACGCGCGCGACCGGGCGCTCGCGATGCGCCTCGCCTACGGCGCGGTCCAGCGCCGGGGCACGCTCGACCACCTGATCGAGCGGCTCGCCGGCCGCCCGGTCGACGCGCCTGGACGCGCCGCGTGCTCGCGGCGCTGCGGCTCGGCCTGTACGAGCTGCTGCTACCTCGAGCGGCTCGCCCGACTACGCGGTCGTCGACGACGCCGTCGAGCTCGCCAAGCGCGACGCGGCGCGCCGGCCACGGCCTCGTCAACGCCGTGCTGCGCCGCGCCGCGCGCGAGGGCGCGCGAGGCGCTGCTGGGCGCGCTCGGCGACGACACGCCCGAGCAGGCGGCGGTCAAGCACTCCCACCCCGAGTGGATCGCGCGGCTGTGGTGGGAGGAGCTCGGCGCCGAGGAGGCGCGCGCGCTGATGGCCGCCGACAACGAGCCCGGCGAGCTGGCGCTGCGCGCGAACACGCTGCGCACCGACGCCGCCGACGCTCGCCGCGGAGCTCGCCGTCGCGCACGCACCGCGACCCGCCGATCCCCGAGGCGCTCGTGCTCGAGGAGCCGTTCGACGTGCACGCCTCGCCGCTGTGGCAGGCGGGCGCGTTCCACGCGCAGTCGCGCGCCGCGATGCTCGTCGCGCGCGCGCTCGACCCGCAGCCCGGGCGAGCGCGTGCTCGACCTGTGCGCCGCGCCCGGCGGCAAGAGCACGCACCTCGCGGCGCTGATGGGCGGGCGAGGGCGAGGTGGTGGCGGTCGAGCGCAACCGCGCGCCGCGCGGGCGCGCTCGCGCGCACCGCCGAGCGCCTGCGGCGCGAGCAACGTGCGCGTCGAGGTCGCCGACGCCGCGCGCGCCGCGACCGGAGGGGCCGGTGTTCGACCGCGTGCTCGTCGACCCGCCGTGCTCGGGCCTCGGCACGCTGCAGGCGCGCCCCGACCTGCGCTGGCGCGCGAGTGCCGAGCGCGATCGAGGAGATGGCCGCCGCGCAGGCGCGCGATCCTCGCCGCGGGCGCCGGTGCCCTCCGTCCGGGTGGCGTGCTTGTCTACTCTACGTGCACGATCTCTCCGACTGAGAACGAGCGCCTGATCGCCGCCTTCCTGGACTCCCACCCCGACTTCGCCCTCGACGACCTCGCCGCCGAGCTGCCCGGCGTTCGGCGCACGCGCGATGCCGCGGACTGCCGGCCGGGCCGCTGCTGACGCTGCCGCACCGCGACCACACGGCCGGCTTCTTCATCGCCCGGCTGCGCCGGAGCTGAGCGCGTGGACGGCGAGCCGAGACGCCGGCGAAGGCCGCCGATCGACCTCGGGCCGCAGTGCCCGAACTGCGGCGAGCCGTGGCTGCGCCCGACGAACCTCCCCGGCCGCTACCGCTGCGTCTACTGCCTGCACCGCTTCGAGCTGACGTCCGTGTGCCCCAACTGCGGCGAGCACTCGACGATCGTGCGGATGTCCTCGACGGCGATCCTGAAGTGCAACAACTGCGGCGACTCGATGCTGCAGGCCGTATGAGCGCGCGGCACGCCGCGTGAGCTGCTGCGCGAGGTGCAGCGTGGCGCCGTCGATCCTCTCGGCGGACTTCGGGCGGCTGCGCGAGCAGGTCGCGGAGGTGCTCGCGGCGGGCGCGCGCGTGATCCACGTGGACGTGATGGACGGGCACTTCGTGCCGCCGATCACGGTCGGGCCCGCTGGTCGTCGGAGGCGCTCGCCGGAGACGGTGCGCGGCGGCGGGCGGCGATGCTCGACGTGCACCTGATGATCGAGCGCCCCGAGCGCCACGTCGGCGGAGTTCGTGCAGCGCGGGCGCCACTCGATCACGTTCCACGCCGAGGCCACGCCGCACATCGCCTACGCCGCGAACCTGATCCGCGAGAGCGGCGCGTGCGTCGGGCGTGGCGATCAACCCGGGCACGCCCGTCGGCGCGCTCGACGGAGGTCGCGGGCGTGATCGACATGGCGCTGTGCATGACGGTCAACCCCGGCTGGGGCGGGCAGCCGTTCATCGCAGCACTCGCTCGAGAAGCTGCCGCGCCTGCGCGCGCTCGTCGGCGAGGACGTGGCGGTCGAGGTGGACGGCGGCGATCGATCCCGAGACGGCGCCCGCCTGCCGCGCGCGCGGGCGCGAGCGTGTTCGTCGCCGGCTCGGCGATCTTCGGCGCGCCGGACCCCGGCGCGGCCTACCGCGCGATCGCCGATCGCTGCCGCGAGCTGAGCGGCCGCGGGCTGGCGCCACGGGCCGGCTCGAGAGCGCGCCCGGGCTGGCGCGGCTGCCCTGGCGGTAGAGCGCGGCGAGCGCGAGCGCGAGCAGCGCCGGTGGCGCCCGCGTAGCCGATCTCGGTGCGCAGGAGCTGGTCGGAGACCGCGGGCGATGAGCATCCAGGCGAGGAACGCCACCGCGGCCGCGCAGCCAGCAGCCCGCCGCCGCGCGCGCGCGGTCGCGCGCCAGCGCCGCCTGGTTGAGCGCGCCGGAGACGAGGTGCAGGCCCATGCCCGACGCCGATCAGCGCGAGCCCGAAGCGGTTGTAGTGATAGTCCTGGCCGAAGAGACGTGGCGCATCACGAACGGGCCGATCGCGAGCAGGCCGAGCGCGACGGCCGCGGCGAAGGCGGCGATCGCGAGCATCGTGATGCGGATCGCGCGCGCGAACGCGTCGTGGCCCGCGGTCGCCTCGAGGCCGGTGAGGTGCGGCAGCAGCGAGGTCTGGATCGCCTGGAAGAGCTGCAGCGGCGCGCGCGCGATCAGCAGCACGTTGAACACGATCCCCGCGAGCGCCTTGTCGGGAGAGGTCGCGTCGACCGTCAGCACGGCCGCGTTCAGCAGCGTCTGCTCGGAGAGCATGATCCCCGAGACCCACACCGCGAAGCCGCCGCCGCGGCGCAGCGACAGCTCCTCGTGGGCGGCCGCCTCCTGGACGCCCTCGGCGCCCGGGCCCGGCGAGCGCCGCGTCGGCCTCGTCGACGGTGATCGGCGCGGCGAGCGCCGTCGTCGGCGTCGTGCCGGCGTCGGGCTCGCGCGTGAGCGCCTCGCGGCGCTCGGCGCTGCGCGCGAACGCGGCGGGCACGACCACCAGCGAGACGAACGGCGCCGCGGCGATCCCCAGCGCCACCGCGGTCTGCCCGCTGGCGATGCCGACCGCGACGGCGAGCGCGAAGCAGATGCGCGAGACGGACTCCATCAGCACGAGCCCGCCGTACAGCGCGAAGCGCTCGTGCCCGGCGAGCCAGCCGCGCGCGAAGTAGCTCGCCGCGTAGGCGAGCGTGCCCACGACGAGCACGTCAGTAGAGCGCGGCCTCGCCTGTCGAAGACGTCGTTGACGAGCTCGTTCGTGCAGCGCGAGCGCGACGAGCAGGAACACGAGCGCGAAGCTCGCCTGGATCAGCATCGGCACGCGCAGCGCGTGCTGCGGCGTGCCCGCGCGCCCGGCGCTCGGCGATCGTGCGCGAGAGCAGCTGTTCGATCGGCCGGTAGATCACCGAGATGATCACGAACATCACCGACCACAGCAGGTCGATCCGCTTGGCCGACGCTTCGCCGAGGACGTGGCTCGCGATCGAGAAGTACGCGAACGTCAGCAGGCCCGTCGAGGCGATCCCGATCGAGAGGATCCGCGCGCCGCTGCCGTATGAGCGCGCCGGCGCTCGGCGGACCGGCGGCCGTCGAGCTCTAGAGGCGGACAAGCAACATCGTCCAGGGGAACGGCGAGCGCACCTCGACGACCTCGCCGTGGCGCGAGAGCAGCTCCACGAACGACCGCCGCGACCAGTGGTTGAGGTGGCCGGGCGTGTTGCCGAGCGCCGACCAGTACGCGCCGCGCGCCATGTTGAGCATCCGCCACAGCGGCTCGCGCGGGACCGACACGAGCAGGTGGCGCTCGGCGCAGCGCGCCATCTCGGCGAGCGTGTGCTCGGGGTCGGGCACGTGCTCGAGCACCTCGATCGCGCTCGCCAGGTCGAACTCGCCGTCGGCGAACGGCAGATTCTCGGCCTCCATGACGCGGTATTCGAGGTTCGGCGCCTGACGCTCGGCCCAGCCGGCCTGGATCGACTCCTCCTCGAGGTCGATGCCGACGACGCGCGCCGTGCCGAGCTGCTGCGCCCAGCGCTGCACGAGCACGCCCTCGCCGCAGCCGACGTCGAGCACGCGAGCTGCGGGCGGCCTGCGCGAACAGCTCCTCGAGCGTGCGCTCGAAGCCGCGCCATCAGGCGTCGCACGACCGGGTTGGAAGAGCCGTACTTGTCGTAGGTGTTGCCCGTGACGACGCCGTCCTTGGAGACGGTCACGCCGCTCACAGTCGGACCGCCTCGACGGGGTCGCCGGTCTCGACGGCGTCGGCCGCGGCCGTGCTCCCGCGTCGCGGTGGCCGGCGCTGGGCGAGCCCGGTTCGTAGTGCGAGGGCGCGACCCCGAGCTGCAGCTCGATCCGCCGCACGCGCTCGAAGGTCCTCTGGGTCATCACCCGCTGCGCCGCGAGCAGGTCGCCGATCACGCCGAGCGCCCACAGCACGACGGCGGCGATGAACAGCACGGCGCCGAGGATCAGCGACTGCACGTGGCCCTTGCCGTTGCCGTCGACGTAGGCGACGGCGAAGCGGATCCACACGCCGATCGCGACGAGGCCGATCAGCAGCGCGAGGCTCCAGAACACGCGCAGCGGCTCGTACTGGGCGTAGATGCGGAAGATCGAGATCGCGTTGCGGCGCACGTAGGAGCCCATCGAGGGGAACAGCCGCGACTCGCGCGTCTTCGGGTTGGTGCGGATCGGGACGTGGTCGATCGCGACGAGCAGCTTGCCCGCCTGGATGATCGTCTCGAGCGTGTAGGTGAACCGCGAGACGACCATCATCTGGATCGCCGCCTCGCGGTTGTAGGCGCGGAAGCCGGAGGTGGTGTCGGGCACGGTGGTCGAGGAGGCCTGGCGCACGACCCACGAGCCGAGCCGCTGCAGGCGTCTTCTTCAGCGGCGAGAAGTGCTCGATCCCGCCGACCTCGCGGTCGCCGACGACCATGTCGGCGCGCCCGTCGAGGATCGGCGCGCACGAGCCGGGCGATGTCGGGGCCGTAGTACTGGTTGTCGGCGTCGGTGTTGACGATCACGTCGGCGCCGAGCTTCAGCGCCGTGTCGATCCCGGCCTGGAAGCCCGCGGCGAGACCCTTGTTGTTCGTCAGGCGCACGAGATGGTCGACGCCGTGCGCGCGCGCGACCGCGACCGTCTCGTCGGTCGAGCCGTCGTCGATCACGAGCCACTCGACCGACGTCGAAGCCCTCGACCTCGCGGGGCAGGTCGGCGAGCGTCTGCGGCAGCTGCTCGGCCTCGTTGAAGCAGGGGATCTGGATGATGAGCTTCATGGCGTTGATTGCCTAGACTTGGCTTCCGGCAGTATCCCAAAGCGCAGGTCACGGTCTTGGCGCCAAGGTCGACGACCCGGCCGGCGCCGGTGCCGGCTCGCCGACCGCCAAGGCTAGATGGAAAGCGCGACGCTCACCCGGCTGCGGCCCGGGCTCGATCCGGCTGGCGCGGCTGCGCGCCTGCCGCGCGCGACATGGGCGCAGATCGGCCTCGCGTCGATGTGCGTCGGGCGCGCTGGTCGGCTACTTCGCGTTCCCCACCTACCCCACGTACGACTCGTTCTACGCGCTGCTGTGGGGCCGCGACCTGCTGCACCTGCACCTGCCCGACTTCAGCGTCTACCGCGGCCCGACCGAGCATCCGCTGGCGATCGCCTTCGGCGATGTTCTGCTCGATCTTCGGGCAGGGCGGCGCGCGGCTGATGGTGCTCGGCTCGATCGCCTCGTTCGTCGCGGCGGTCGCCGGGATCTACCGGCTCGGACGGCTGTGCTTCGGCCCGGTCGTGGGCGCTGCTCGCGGCGCTGCTCGCTGCTGAGCCGCTTCTTCGTCGAGAACCTCGCCGCGCAGGGCTACCTCGACATCACCTACCTCGCGCTGATCGTGTGGGCGATCGTGCTCGAGGTGGAACGGCCCCGCCGCGGGACGGCCGTGTCTCCTCGCGCTCGCCGCCGCCGGGCTGCTGCGCCCCGACGCGTGGGTGCTGAGCGGCGTCTACTGGCTGTGGTGCGCGTGGCCGGCGGACAACCGCACGCGCCTGCAGCACCTGGCGCTGGCGGCGATCGCGCCGCTGTCGTGGGTGGCGCGTGGACGCGATCGTGACGGGCAACCCGCTGTACTCGCTGACCGCGACCGTCGGGCCTCGCGCAGGAACTGGAACGCACGCAGGGGTTCTCGAGCGTGGTCGTGCTCGATCTGGAGCTTCACCGAGCGGATCGACAAGCTGCCCGGTGCTGCTGGGCGCGATCGTCGGGCATGCCGCTGGCGGTCTGGATGGCGCCGCGGCGGGCGCTCGTGCCGCTGGCGCGCGCTGGTGCTGCTGTTCGGCGTGTTCGTCGCGGAGGGCGCGGCGGGCGCGTCGGTGATCGACCGCTACCTGCTCGGCGCGGCGACGCGTGCTGCTGCTGTTCTGCGCCGTCACGCTCGGCGGCTGGGCGATGCTCGAGCCGGGCTCCGCGCTCGCGGCGCGTGTGGATCGCCGGCGCCGCGCGCGCTGCGTGCTCTTCGGCGCGCGCCTCGGCGGCGACGACGCTCAGCCTCGTCGAGCCTGCGCACGACGCTCGCCTACCACGAGGACTTCCACAAGGGCCTCGCCGCCGCGCTCGCCGAGCCCGCGGTCGAAGGCCGCAGCTGCGCCGCTGCCCGCTGCTGTCGCTGCCCAACAACAAGCTGATCCCCGACGCGCGCTGGATCCTCGACACGCGTCGGCCAGCACGACATCGTCGCGCGCAGCCAGGCGCGCGCTGACGTGCGGCAAGGGCTCGCACACGCTCGAGCGACCGATCCGGCGCGCGGCAGCGTCGCCGTCTACCCGCTCGGCAGCGCCGTGTTCGTCGAGGCGATCGTCGACGTCGGCGACGATCCGCGCGACCAGGTGCCGCAGCCGGGCTTCCGACGCATCTACACGAGCCGCTACTACGCGGTGTATGCGAACTGCTGAGCCGAGCCCCGAGCGCCGGCGCGAGCGCGCGCCCGCCGCTGGGCGTGGCCGGCGCTCGCGGTCGTGCTGCTGGGCGGTCTCGCGCTGCGGCTGTGGGGGGTGCGCCAGGGGCTGCCCTACGCCTACAACACCGACGAGGCCGACCACTTCGTGCCGCATGCGGTGCGGATGTTCGCGCGACGGCAGCCTGAACCCGCACTACTTCGCCAACCCGCCCGGCGTTCACCTACGTGCTGCACTTCCTGTTCGCGCTCTGCTACGGCGGCGGTGCGGGCGTGCGCGCGCGCCTTCGCGCTTCACCCCGCGGACGTCTACACGCTCGCGCGCGTCGCCGCGGCGGTGCTCGGCACGGCCGCGCTGTGGCTGCTGTACCTGACCGGCGCGCGGCTGTTCGGCCGCGCGGCGGGCCTGCTGGCGGCGGCGATCGAGGCGGTCGCGTTCCTGCCGGTCTTCTACGCGCACCTCGCGCTCAACGACGTGCCCACGCTCGCGCCGCTGACGCTGTCGCTGCTCGGCACCGCGGGCGTGCTGCGCAAAGGCCGCATGCGCGACTACGTGGTCGCGGGCGTCGGGCTCGGGCTGGCGTGCGCGACCAAGTACACGGCCGGCATCGTCGTGCTCCCGCTGCTCGCGGCGGTCGGCGGCGCGCTTCCTGCGACGGCGGCGCCGGGCGGCGGCGCCGAGCGCTGCTCGGGCTCGGCGCTCGCGGCGGGGGCGGCCGCGCTCGCGGCGTTCCTGCTCGCGAACCCCTACGCGCTGCTCGACTACCACGCCTTCCACGCGCGAACTGGTGCACCAGTCGACGCTGTCCGCCGAATCGCAGGGCAAGCTGGGCGCCCCCAAGGACGGCGGCCTCGCCTACTACCTGTGGTCGCTCGACGTGGGGCCTGGGCTGGGCTGCCCGCGCTGGCGGCGCTCGGCGGCGCGCTCGTGGTGTGGCGCTGCGAACCGGCGGATCGGCTGCGCTGCTCGTGCCGGCGCCGCTGCTGTTCCTCGTGTTCATGGGCCTGCAGGGCCGCTACTTCGGCCGCTGGCTGCTGCCGATCGTTCCCGATTCTCTGCCTGCTGGCGGCATTCGCTTTGCACGTGTCGCTCGCGACACTCGGCGAGCGGCGGCGTGAAGCGCAGCCCCGACGGCGGCGCACGTGGCGCTCGCGGCGCGTGCTCGTCGCGGCGCTGCTCGCGCAGGGCCTCGTCTACAGCGTCCACTCGGGCCTCGTGCTCTCGCGCGCCGACACGCGCACGCTGACGCGCGCATGGATGGTCGCGAACGTCCCCGCGGGCGCGCGGATCGTCGTCGAGCCGGTCGCGCCCGACGAGTGGGCGCGCGAAGTCACGCCGGGCACCGCGACCGCGAACAACGCCTACCGCTGGTGCAAGTACCCGTCGCTGCTGCCGCGCATCTCGCCGAGCGGCCGCTCGACGCGCAGCCGCGCGCGCAACGTCGGCATCGAGAACTACGAGCGCACGCTCGCGCCCGCGCTGATCGACTACTACGAGGCGCAAGGGCTACTGCTGGGTCGTGAGCGGCTCGACCCAGTCGGGGCGCGCGTTCGCCGACCCCGCGCGCGGTGCCGCGCGCGATCGCCTACTACCGCGCGCTCGCCAGCCGCGGCGAGGTCGTCCACCGCGCCTCGCCCTACGCGCGCGGGCACGGGCCCGGTGGCGTTCGGCTTCGACTGGAGCTTCGACTACTACCCGCTCGCCTACGAGCGGCCGGGCCCGCAGATGACCGTCTACCGGCTGCACGGCGGCCGCTGCGCCAGACCGTAGAGACCCTGGATCTCATGCACGGCGCGCTCGCCCGGCGCCCACGCCCGGCGGGGTTATCCTGGATGGACGATGCCCAGCTGCACCGACACCGACAAGGTGCACCTGGCGCGGGCGATCGAGCTCGCCGCCAGGGGCGCCGGCGCGGTCAAGCCCAACCCGGTCGTGGGCGCCGTCGTGGCGCGCGACGGCGAGGTCCTCGGCGAGGGCTGGCACGAGCAGCTACGGCGGCGCGCACGCCGAGGTCAACGCGATCGAGGCGTGCGGCCTGGAGGACCTGAGCGACGCGACGCTGTACGTGTCGCTCGAGCCGTGCTGCCACGAGGGCAAGACGCCGCCCTGCACCGACGCGATCCTGCAGGCGGGCATCAGGCGCGTGGTGGTCGCCTCCGACGACCCCACCGAGAAGGCCTCCGGGCGTGGGCTGGGGATCCTGCGCGACGAGGGCGTCGAGGTGGTGGTCGCCGACGGCGAGCTGGCCGCCAGCGCGCGCCTGCTCAACCAGGCCTTCCGCAAGCACGCGCGCGTCGGGCGCCCGTGGGTGCTGTTCAAGTCCGCGATGACGCTCGACGGCAAGGTCGCCACGCGCACGCGGCGACTCGAAGTGGATCAGCGGCGAGGACAGCCGCGAGCTGGCGCACCGCTGGCGCGCGTCGGTCGACGCGGTCGTGGTCGGCATCGGCACCGCGCTGGCCGACGACCCGCAGCTGACCGCGCGCCCCGACGGGCTGCCGGCGGAGCCGGGCTCCCAGCCCCGGCGGGTCGTCTTCGACTCGCTCGCGCGCCTGCCGCCCAGCTCGCAGCTGGTGGCCGCCGCGGCGGAGATCCCGCTGACGATCGTCGTCTCGCGGCGGCCGCGCGCGCGGACACCGACGCGCTCGAAGCCGCCGGCGTGCAGGTGCTCGTGGCGACCGGCGAAAACGAGCCCGCGCGCGTGCGCTCGGCGCTCGACCAGCTCGGCGTCGCTCGGCGTCGCGTCGGTCCTGCTCGAGGGCGGCCCGCACCTCGCGGGCGCGTTCCTCGACGCCGGCGAGATCGACGAACTCCGGCTGTTCCTCGCGCCGCTGCTGCTCGGCGGGAGCGCCGCGCGCGACCCGCTCGAGGGCGAAGGCGTCGAGCAGATCTCCGAGGCGCTGCGCGCGCTCACGTTCGACTGCGAGCGCGTCGGGCGAGGACCTGCTGATCTCGGCCCGGCTGCGCGAGTGGTGAGCGCGCCACATGATGGGCGGGGGCGCGTGTTCACCGGCCTGATCGCCGACCTCGGCAGCGTCACGGCGCTCGAGCACGACGGCGACGGGCGCGACGCTCCAGATCGCGACGCGCGCTCGCGCCCGAGCTGCGGCGAGGGCGACTCGATCGCCGTCAACGGCGTGTGCCTGACCGCGATCGACGTCGGACGCGGAGAGCTTTCGCGCGCAGGCGATGAACGAGACGCTCGAGCGCTCCTCGCTGCGGCAGCTGGAGGCCGGCGCGCGGGTCAACCTCGAGCTGGCGCTGCGCGCCGACGATCGCCTCGGCGGGCACGTCGTGCAGGGCCACGTCGACGGCATCGGGCACCGTCGCGCGACGATCCGCGAGGAGGGGTTCTCGCGGGTGCTCGAGGTCGAGGTCGAGCCGCGGCTGGGGCGCTACCTGGTCGAGAAGGGCTCGGTGGCGCTCGACGGCGTGAGCCTCACCGTCAGCGCGCTCGAGCGAGGGCGGCTTCGCGGTCTCGCTGATCCCCGAGACCCTGCAGCGCACGAATCTCGGCGAGATCTGGACGAGGGATCGCGTCGTGAACATCGAGGTCGACGTCCTCGCCAAGCACGTCGAGCGCCTGCTGGACGGCGCGACGAGCGATGAGCGAACCGTATGAGCGCAGCGAGGACAACCACGCCGTTCGCCACGATCGAGCAGGCGATCGAGGAGATCCGCCAGGGCAAGATGGTCGTCGTGTGCGACGACGAGGACCGCGAGAACGAGGGCGACCTGACGCTGGCGGCGCAGTTCGCCACGCCCGAGGCGATCAACTTCATGGCCAAGGAGGGGCGCGGGCTGATCTGCCTGTCGCTGACCTCCGAGCGCTGCGACGAGCTCGGCCTCGACCTGATGGCGGCGAAGAACGAGTCGGCCTTCGAAACGCCGTTCACCGTCTCGGTCGAGGCGCGCGAGGGCGTCACCACGGGGATCTCCGCGCACGACCGCGCGCACACGATCCAGGTCGCGATCGACCCTGAGAGCCGGCCGCGCGACCTCGTCCAGCCGGGCCACGTGTTCCCGCTGAAGAGCCGCGCCGGGCGGCGTGCTGGAGCGCGCCGGACAGACCGAGGCGGCGGTCGACCTCGCGCGCCTGGCCGGGCCTGAACCCGGCCGGGGTGATCTGCGAGATCATGAACGACGACGGCACGATGGCGCGGGTGCCGGAACTCGTCGACTACTGCGCCCGCCACGGGCTGAGCATGATCACGGTCGCCGACCTGATCGCCTACCGCCGCCGCCACGACAAGCTCGTCGAACGGGTCGTCGCCACGCGTCTGCCGACGACGTTCGGCGACTTCGAGGCGGTCGGCTACCGCTCGCTGGTCGACGACAAGCACCACGTGGCGCTCGTCAAGGGCGACGTCGCGGGCAAGCCGGACGTGCTCGTGCGCGTGCACTCGGAGTGCCTCACCGGCGACGTGTTCCACTCGCTGCGCTGCGACTGCGGCGAGCAGCTCGAATCGGCGCTGTCGATGATCGAGCGCGAGGGCGAGGGCGTGCTGCTCTACCTCTCCCAGGAGGGACGCGGCATCGGCCTGCTGAACAAGCTGCGCGCCTACCGGCTGCAGGAGGACGGCCTGGACACGGTCGAAGCGAACGAGCGCCTCGGCCTGCCGGCCGACCTGCGCGACTACGGCATCGGCGCGCAGATCCTCGTCGACCTGGGGCTCAGCTCGATCAGGATCCTCACGAACAACCCGAAGAAGATCAGGGGCCTCGAGGGCTACGGGCTGTCGGTCAGCGGCCAGATCCCGATCGAGCACGCCCCCAACGAGCACAACGAGGCCTACCTGCGCACGAAGGCCGAGCGCATGGGCCACACGCTCCACCACCAGGGCCTGAACCTCGACGAGGAGCTGCTGCACGCCGAGCGCCGGCGCGCCGACGCGGACGCGGATGCCGGACACCGACGCCGGGGGGTGCGCGATGAGCGAGCGACTACGCGATCGCGCGTCGGCCGCTTCTACGAGGAGCTCGCCGAGCGGCTCGCTGGCGGGCGCGCAGGCGGCGTTCGCCGAGCACGGGCCACGAGGAGGTCGAGGTGCTCGACGTCCCCGGCGCGTTCGAGCTGCCGCTCGCCGCGCAGCTACGCGGCCGTGCTCGGGGCGCTTCGCGGGCGTCGCGTGCCTCGGCGCGGTGATCCGCGGCGAGACCGACCACTACGACTTCGTCTGCGCCGAGGCGGCGCGCGGGATCATGCGCGTGCAGCTCGACACGGGCGTGCCGTGCGCGTTCGGCGTGCTCACGTGCGAGACGATGGAGCAGGCGCTCGCGCGCGCCGGCGGCGACAAGCGCGACCAGGGTCGCCACGCCGCCGAGGCGGTGATGCAGATGGCGGCGCTGCGGCGCGAGCTCGCGAGCGGCTAGACTGCCGCGCGATGGCAAAGATCTGTCACAGCTGCGGGAAGGGTCCGGCGTTCGGCCAGAGCCGCAGCCACTCGATGGTCGCCACCAAGCGGCGCTTCGATCCGAACCTGCAGAAGGTCAGGATCCTCGTCGGCAAGGCGCCCAAGCGCGTGTACGTGTGCACCCGCTGCCTGAAAGCCGGCAAGGTCACGAAGGCCCTGTAGGGCCGCCCGGCGCCCGGCGCCGCGCGGGGCATCGACGTCCGAACTATCCGGCGGACGGTCGGGCGAAGCTGATAGACGTGTCGCCGTGACGCGATACGAATCTGGTCCGCTTCCGCGCCGCCGTCGCCGGTGCGCTCGCGCACCTGGAATCGCGCCGCCAGGAGGTCAACGACCTGAACGTGTTCCCCGTCGCCGACGGCGACACGGGCGACAACATGGCGCTGACGCTGCGCGCGGTGCTGGACGAGCTCGACCGGCTGCAGGGCGCGGACGAGAACCGCACGATCGACGAGATCGGCCGCGAGGAGATCGTGCAGTCGGTGGCGCGCGCGGCGCTGCTGGGCGCGCGCGGCAACTCCGGCGTGATCCTCTCGCAGCTGATCCGCGGCGCGGCCGAGGAGCTCGTCAGCCGGCCGGGGCAGCTGATCGACGCGACGCTGATCGGCGCGGCGCTCGCGAACGCGGCCGACCGCGCCTACTCCTCGGTGCGCGAGCCCGCCGAGGGCACGATCCTGACGGTCGCGCGCGAGATGGCGCACCAGATCGTGACCGACGTGGCGCACAGCGAGGAGAACCCGCGGCTCGGGCCCGCGACGGAGCCGCGCGAGCAGGACCGCGCGATCGCGGCGGCGCTCGAGCGCGCCGTGCACGCCGGGCAGGACTCCGTCAAGCGCGGCCCGGAGCTGCTCGCGGCGCTGCGCGACGCGGGCGTCGTCGACGCCGGCGGCTACGGGCTGACGATCATCTTCGCGGGCGTCGTCGCGGCGCTGCGCGGCGAGGACCCGCCGGAGCTCGACCACCACGCGCCGGCGCGCATCACGCCACCCCGAGCACAGCTCGGGCACGTACCGCTTCTGCACCAACTTCGCCGTCACGGGCAGCGGCCTGAGCGCCGGCGCGCTTCATCGAGCCGCTCGAGCAGCTCGGCGACTCGGTGCTCGTGGTCGGCGACGAGAACACGCTGAAGGTGCACCTGCACACCGACGAGCCCGAGCGCGCGACGGCGCTGTTCGCCGGACGCGGGCGAGGTCTCGCGCCTGGACGTGGCCGACATGCGCGCGCAGGTCGCCGAGCGCGACGGGCGCCTCGGCGCGCCCGGGCGCGGCGGCGGTGCCGACGCGGCGGCGCGGATCGGGCTCCGCGGCGCGGCGACGCGGGCGCGGCGTGCGCTGCGGCGCGGTCGCGGTCGTCAGCGGCGACGGCCTGCGCGAGATGTTCCACGAGCTGGGCGTGCACACGATCGACGGCGGCCCGACGCTGAACCCGTCGACCTACGACCTGCTGGCCGGCGATCCACGAGGTGCCGGCCGAGGAGGTCGTCCTGCTGACGAACAGCGCGAACGTGATCATGGCCGCCGAGCACGCCGCGCGACTGTCGGACAAGCAGGTGCTGGTGGCGCCGCACGACGAGCCAGCAGGCGGGACTCGCGGCGGCCGTGGCGCTCGCGCCCGAGCGCTCGGTCGAGGAGAACGCGCAGGCGCTCGAACGACGCGCTCGCGCGGGTGCGCACCGGGCGCGGTCGCGCCCGCCGCGCGCGACGACGCGCAGGGGCGCTTCAAGCGCGGCGACGCGGTCGGGCTTCGTCGAGGACGAGGTGCGCGCGTGGGGCGAGCCCGCGCGCGACGCTGCGAGTCGGTGCTCGCGCGCGCTCGCCCGGGGCGCCGACGGCGACGGCGCGCCGGAGCTGATCAGCGTGCTCGCGGGCGACGGACGCGCCGCTCGGCGCTGGGCGACGTCGAGGGCATGCTCGACGGCGGCATCGAGCTCGAGCTGCGCCACGGCGGCCAGCCCGCCTACTGGTGGCTGCTCGCGGCCGAGTAGCCGCAGCGTTGGCGCGCGCGTCGCGCGGCGGTGCCGGTTACGACCGCCGCCGCGATCATGATGGCCGCCAGATGCCGGCGAGCAGCCGACCGAGGCGCACGCCGCGAGCGACCGATCAGTGCGCCGCGCCCGCGGAGCCGAGCGCGTGCGCCCGCCGGCGCGGGCGTTCGCATCGACCGACGGGCTGACCCGCCGGGAGCTGATCGCCGCGCCGGTGCGCTGGCCGCGGCCGTCGCGGCTGCTCGAGCCGCTGGAGCCGCCGCGCGAAGAAGGTGGCGGCGGGCATGCGCGCGCTCGGGCTGCGACACGGTCGGGCGACCTGCTCGAGCACCTGCCCGAGCGACAGCCGCGAGGCGCGCACGGTCGCGGCGCTGCGCGCCGGCGAGCAGGCGACGGTCGCGGTGCAGGTGCGCACGATCGCCGCGCGGCCGCGTGCGCCGCCGGCGGCATGCGCCCGCTGGTGGAGGCGACGGTGTTCGACGCGACCGGCGACGATGCGCGCGACGTTCTTCAACCAGCCGTGGCTGGTCGAGCGCTACCCGCCCGGCACGCGCCTGCTGCTGCACGGCAAGGCCGACGGGCGCGGCGGCTTCGGCGTCTCCCACCACGCGCTCGCGACCGACGCGGACGCGGCCGGCGCGGGCGAGCTGGCGCGAGCAGCCGGCGGCGGGCGCCGCGGTCGCGCACTACCCCGCCGTCGGAGGGCGTCACCTCGACGCAGATCCTCACGCTCGTGCGCGCGGCGCGCGGCGCGCTGCGGCGACGTGGTCGAGGCGCTGCCGGCGGCGGCGCGCGTCGGCGAGCGGCCTGCCGGACCGCGCGACGCGCGCTCGCGGCGATGCACTTCCCGCGCGCGCGCACGAGGCGGAGAGCGGCGCGGCGGCGGCTGGCGTTCGAGGAGCTGCTGCTGACGCAGCTGCTGTTCCTGCGCCGCCGCGCGATCCGCGCGGCGCGCAGCGGGCGCGTACGTGCTCGAGGAGGCGCCGTCGCTGAGCGAGCGCTGGCTGAGCGAGGCGCTGCCGTTCGCGCCGACCGGCGACCAGCGCGCGGCGATCGACGCGCTCGGCGAGGACCTGCGCGCGAGCGGCCGATGCAGCGGCTGCTGATGGGCGAGGTGGGCAGCGGCAAGACGGTGGTGGCGCTGTACGCGATGCTGCGCGCGGTCGAGCACGGCCGCCAGGCGGCGCTGATGGCGCCGACGGAGACGCTCGCCGAGCAGCACTTCGCGACGATCCAGCAGCTGCTCGGCGGCGAGACGGTGACGCTGGCGCTGCTCACCGGCTCCACGCCCGCGCGCAGGCGCGAGGACACGCTGGCGAAGCTCGCGAGCGGCGAGCTGTCGCTGGTCGTCGGCACGCACGCGCTGATCGAGCCGGACGTGCGCTTCCGCGCGCTGGCGGTGGCGGTGATCGACGAGCAGCACCGCTTCGGCGTGCGCCAGCGCGCGGCGCTGGAGGAACGCGAGCCGGAGCACCCGCCGCACACGCTGCACATGACCGCCACGCCGATCCCGCGCACGCTCGCGCTGGCGCGCTACGGCGACCTCGACACGAGCACGCTGCGCGAGCTGCCGCGGGGTCGCCAGCCCGATCGACACGCGCCTGGTCAGCGGCGAGTCCGAGCGCGCGGCCGCGTACGAGCGTGCTGCGCGCGGAGCTCGCGGCTGGCCGCCAGGCGTTCGTGGTGTGCCCGCTGATCGAGGAGGCCGAGCCGGTGGCGGGGGGCGATGGCGCCGCGGGTGGCGCCGCTGGAGCCGTTGGCGCGGCGGGCGCCACCGGCGTTGCGAGCGCGGCGGGCGGCGACGCCCGCGTGGGCCTGCGCGCGGCGACGGCGGAGCTCGCGCGCCTGCGCGAGGGCGAGCTGGCGGGCTTCGAGCTGGCGCTGCTGCACGGCGGGATGCGCCCGCGCGAGAAGCAGGAGGCGATGGCGGCGTTCGCGTCGGGCGGCGCGGACGTGCTGGTGGCGACGACGGTGATCGAGGTGGGGATCGACGTGCCGAACGCGACGGTGATGCTGATCGAGAACGCGGAGCGCTTCGGCATCTCCCAGCTGCACCAGCTGCGCGGTCGCGTGGGGCGCGGCGAGCACCGCTCGAGCTGCTTTCTGGTGGGCCCGCCGGGCGCCGCGCCTGCGGGCGCTTGCGGAGTACTCCGACGGCTTTCGCCTGGCGGAGATCGACCTGGAGCTGCGCAGCGAGGGCGAGCTGACGGGCACGCGCCAGTCGGGGTTCGGCCAGTTCCGCGTGGCGTGCCTGCCCGACGACACGCCGCTGCTGGAGCTGGCGCGCGAGCGCGCGCAGGCGATCGTCGCGGTGGATCCGCAGCTGCGCGAGCCGGAGCACGCGCTGCTGGCGCAGGCGCTCGAGGGGCTGCTGGGCGAGCAGGAGCTGGAGTCGATACCGGCGTAAAGCGGCAGCACCACTCGTTGTAAAGCCTGGGGCGCCGTCGCGCCGAGCGACAGGTAGGATCTCGAAGTGGCCATGACCTTGGTCCCAGCTTCGCTCAGAGCCCTCCGAGCGTCCTGGTACAGTCGAACATATGTTCGTAATGACTGACCAGGATCGTGAGCATGCGGCCGTCCTCGCCCTCACGGAGGCATCCTCCGTCGCCTGGTATCAGGTGGCAGACATCATCGAGCAGGCCGGGAGCGCGCTAGCCGTAGCCAGTGGTGAGCACGCGCTCAGCGCTGAGGAGCCTCAGGCGATAATCGCCCGCCAGCTTGCTGAGCGGGTCACCGAGCAGGCGATCGACCGTTGGCAGGAGACGATCAAAGAAACACTTGACTCACGGCCCGGCACGCGGCTGATCAGCGTTCTTGACGATGAATACCCGCACAACCTGCGCTGCGTCTATAACCGCCCGCCGTTCCTGTTCGTCAGAGGAACATTGTGCGAGCAGGACTCTCGGTCGGTCGCGATCGTCGGAACTCGTAACGCCTCAGACGCAGGCCGGACCCTCGCGCGCAACATGGCCGCTGCGCTGGCCGAGCGTGGCGTGACCGTCATCTCCGGTATGGCGGCTGGAATCGATACCGAGGCTCACACAGCAGCGCTTTACTCCGGTGGACGCACGATCGCCGTTATGGGCACCGGGATAGATCGTGTCTATCCAGCCGGGAACGCACACTTGTCCGAGCAGATCACCGAGAATGGCGCGCTCCTCTCACAGTTCTGGCCGGGCTCACCGCCGCGCGGCAGCAACTTCCCGCTGCGGAACGTCGTCACCAGCGGCGTCGCGGTCGGGACGATTGTTATTGAGGCAAGCTCAACCAGCGGGGCCAAGATGCAGGCTCGCCTAGCATTGGAGCATGGCAAGCAACTGTTTCTCGTCGAGAGCCTAGTTCTGCAGGAGGAATGGGCGCAGCAATACAGAAGTCGCCGTGGGGCGCACGTCGTAGGCGGCGTCGAGGACATCGTGGCGACGCTTGAAACCGAGCGCGAGCCGGTCACAGAGCTACAGCTCTTCTAGGACGCTGGTCTGTGGCGAGTGTTCGCGACTACGCGCTGCCACTCGCCTCAATCTGCCGGGCAGTTCCGATTGCAGCCGATGGGGTCTGCGATCGTTGTCACGGCTGCCCAAACCCGGGATGGTCGACTTGCTGGAGCTGCTCGCAGGTCGAGGGACAGCTCTCTGCACCTTGCCCGTTGATCGTACCGATCAGCTTGTACGAGGTAGGGCATCAGCTCCATCACCAGCTCCGCAACTACAAGGCCGCGCCGTCTGACATGTCGTGGAATTTTCTCGTTAAGACCGCGGCTATCCTTGGCTACTTCTTGCAGATGCACTCTGCGTGTATCGCTGCCACAGCAGGCGGCCCGTGGGACCTGATCACCTCGGTCCCGTCCTCGGTTGGCCGTGAAGGCGAGCACCCCCTGGTGCGGGCGATCAAGCTGCTTCCCGACATCCGTGATCGATACGAGGTGCTGTTGGAGCGCGGCGAGGGCAAGATCACGCATACCATCGCCAGCGATGAGGGCTTCAAGACGCTCAGACGCTTGGACGGCGAGCGTGTCCTGTTGATCGACGACACGTTCACCTCCGGTGCGCGAGCGCAGAGTGCGGCCTCAGCGCTCAGCAACGAGGGTGCGTCGGTCGCTGCGATCCTCCCGATCGGCCGGGTGATCAAGCCCGGCTTCAGCACACATGTCGAGGAGTACTGGCAGACTCAGAGCGCGAGCGTCTTTGACTTCGATGTCTGCTGCGTCGGTGATCATTGAGGACCATCAGACATCCGAGCCCTGGGCCCGTTCCACGTCGCTAGCTGACGCGCAGACCCGTCCCCTCGTTAGGTTGCTCGCATGCGCGTGATCGCGGGAACCCTCGGCGGCAGGCGTCTGAAGGCGCCCGCGGGGCGGGTAACGAGACCGACATCCGATCGGGTGAGGGAGGCGCTGTTCGCGATGCTCGGCCAGCTCGAGGGCGCGCGCGTGCTCGACCTGTTCGCGGGCACCGGCGCGCTGGGGATCGAGGCGCTCTCGCGGGGCGCCGAGCGCGCCGTGTTCGTCGAGCGCGACGCGCGCGTGATGGCGGTGCTGAAGGACAACCTGGCGGCGCTGGAGATCGGCAGCCCGCCCGCGGATACGCGGCGGATGGACGCGCTCGCGGCGCTGCGGAGCGCACGGGGGCGCGAAGAGACATACGATCTGCTCTTCATCGACCCTCCCTACGCCAGGCGGGCGAGGCCGGCGCGGAGCTGTCGGCGGCGCTGCCGCCGCTGCTGAGGCCGGGTGCGCGCGTCGTCGTCGAGAGCGACCGACGCGCGCCGCTGGAGCTCCCCGGAGCTGGAGATCGAGCGCAGCGACGCTACGGCGACACTTCGATCACAATCCACCGCCACCGATGACCAACCAGCGATGACCAGACCAGAGAAGGCGATAGCCGTCTGCCCGGGCAGCTATGACCCGATCACGAACGGCCACCTCGACGTGATCCGCCGCGCGGCGAACCTCTACGACGAAGTCGTCGTGGCCGTCGTCAACCGCTCGGTGCGCAAGAGCGGCGCGCTGTTCGGGATCGAGGAGCGCGTCGGCTTCATCGAGCGCGCGCTGGCGGACCTGGACACGGTGCGCGTGGAGCCGTTCTCGACGCTGGTGGTGGACTTCGCGCGCAGCATCGGAGCGAGGGCGATCGTCAAGGGACTGCGCGCGATCTCGGACTTCGAGTACGAGCTGGAGATGAACCAGCTCAACCGCCGCCAGGACCCGGAGATCGAGTCCGTCTACCTGATGGCCAGCCCGCAGTACAGTTTCCTGTCGTCGAGCGGCGTCAAGGAGCTGGCGACGTTCGGCGGGCGAATCGACGATCTGGTGCCCGACGAGGTGGCCGGGCGCTTGCAGGAAGAGCTGAGGCGCTGACGAAATGGCACGGCGAGGAATGTCGGCGACGGGAAGCCCCACGCTCCACAGAGGTGAGCGATAACTATGGATGTCCTCGTACTCATAGACAAGCTCGACGACTTGGTGCACAACGCCAAGACGATTCCCCTGAGCGACTCCGTGCGCGTCGACAAGGAGGAGATCTACGACATCCTCGACCAGATGCGCGCGACGATCCCCGAGGAGATCAAGCAGGCGCGCTGGATCGTCAAGGAGCGCCAGGAGATGCTCGCGGAGGCCAAGAAGGAGGCCGAGCGGATCATCAAGGACGCGCGCGAGCGCCAGGAGCGCCTGGTCGGCGAGGAGGAGGTCACCAAGCAGGCCGAGCGCGCCGCCGAGGACATCGTCGAGGACGCTCGCGCCCGCGAGCGCGAGATCCGGCTCGGCGCGGAGGACTACGCCGACGAGATCCTCAACACGCTCGAGGTCAACCTGTCGAAGTTCATCGCCGCCGTGCAGCGCGGCCGCGAGCGGCTGCAGGGCAAGGACGAGCCCGCCGAAGTCAGCTAGCGGGCGCCGGCGCTCGCGCGGTTTTCGCAACTTTCGTGTAGGGTCAACGCGTGGATGCACAACATGTGAAGTACAAGCTGTCCGTCGCCAGGACGCTGCTGGAGACGGGCATGCTCGCAGCCGACGCGGCCGGACAAGGCGGTGCGCTCGCTCGCGGCGCTCCGGCGCTGGGGGCCGACCCCGGCGGCGGCCTACCTGGGCGCGGCGATCCGCTACCCGGACCGCGCGGCGATCGTCGACGAGCGCGGGACGCTGACCTTCGCGAGGTGCACCGGCGCACGAACGCGCTCGCGCACGAGCTGCGCGCGGCGGGCGTCGGCGAGCAGGACGGCGTGGCGATCATGTGCCGCAACCACCGCGGCTTCATCGACGCGACGGTCGCCTGCTCGAAGCTCGGCGCGAGCGCGCTGTACCTGAACACGGCCTTCGCCGGGCCGCAGATCGCCGACGTGCTGGCGCGCGAGGACCCGGTTGCGGTGATCTACGACGAGGAGTTCGCCGGATCTGGTCGACGAGGGGGCGGCGGGTCGGAAGCGCTTCGTCGCCTGGAGCGAGCCGGGGTCGCGCCCGGCGGACCCGCTGCTCGAGGACCTGATCGCGCGCGGCGAGGAGTCGAACCTGCGAGCCGCCGGCGGAGAAGGGGCGCGTCGTGATCCTCACCTCGGGCACGACGGGCACGCCGAAGGGCGCGGCGCGCAAGCAGCCCGACTCGCTCGAGCCGGTGGCGGCGCTGTTCTCGAAGATCCCGCTGCGCGCGCGCGAGACGACGATGATCGCGGCGCCGATGTTCCACTCGTGGGGCTTCGCGCACTTCACGCTGGCGCTGCCGCTGGCCTCGACGCTCGTGCTGCGGCGCCGGTTCGACCCGGAGGACACGCTGCGCGCGATCGCCCAGCACCGCGCGACGCGCGCTCGCGGTGGTGCCGGTGATGCTGCAGCGGATCCTCGACCTGGGGCCGGAGACGCTCGCGCGCTACGACACGAGCGCGCTGCGGGTGATCGCGCTCAGCGGCTCGGCGCTGCCGGGCGAGCTGGCGACGCGCGCGATGGACGCCTTCGGCGACGTGCTCTACAACCTCTACGGCTCCACCGAGGTGGCGTGGGCGACGATCGCGACGCCGGAGGACCTGCGCGCGGCGCCCGGCACGGCCGGACGGCCGCCGCTCGGGCACGGTCGTGAAGCTGCTCGACGAGCACGGCCGCGAGGTGGCGCACGGGCAGGGCGGGCGGATCTTCGTGGCCAACGAGATGATGTTCGAGGGCTACACCGGCGGCGGCGGCAAGGAGATCGTCGGGCGGCCTGATGAGCACCGGCGACGTCGGGCCACTTCGACGCCGGCGGGCGCCTGTTCGTCGACGGCCGCGACGACGAAATGATCGTCAGCGGCGGCGAGAACGTGTTCCCGCGCGAGGTCGAGGACCTGCTCGCCGACCACGCGGAGATCGAAGAGGCGGCGGTCGTGGGCGTCGAGCGACGAGGAGTTCGGCCAGCGCCTGAAGGCGTTCGTCGTGCCGCGCGACGGGGACGGAGCTGACGCGAGGAGGAGGTGCAAGGCGTACGTGAAGCAGAACCTCGCCCGCTTCAAGGTGCCGCGCGAGGTCGTCTTCCTGGACGAGCTGCCGCGCAACGCGACCGGCAAGATGCTCAAGCGCGAGCTGCAGGGCGAGTTCGCGGAGCAGTAGCGGGCGCCTCGGGCGCCTCGCGCCCCCGGCATGCGGTGCCCACGGGAGCCGGACGCGCCCGTTCTCGCTCGCTAGCCTGAGACGCGATGGCTGCGAAGACCCACGACTTCGACCTCGCCGGTCTGCGGCTGACCGCCGGCGAGGGGCGCCGGCTGACGCTGGAGGTGCCGATCGAGCCGCTGACGCTGGGCAGCGAGCGCTACGCGGCCGAGCCCGCGAGCGTCCCGGTGCAGCTGGAGGTCTCGCGGATGATCGGCGGCGGCTACGCGCTGCGGCTCGCGCTTCGCGGCGGCGTGGCGGGCCCGTGCATGCGCTGCCTGAAGGAAGCCGAGCCCGCGCGTCGAGGTCGACGCGCGCGAGGTCGACCGCCCGGCGGCGGGCGAGGAGCTCGACAGCCCGTACGTGCACGAGGAGACGCTCGACCTGGCGGCGTGGGCGCGCGACGCGTTCGCGCTGGCGATGCCGGCGAAGATGCTCTGCCGCGAGGACTGCGCCGGGCTGTGCCCGGTGTGCGCGGCCGACCTCAACGAGGCCGGCCCCGAGCACCACCACGAGGCGGCGCCGGATCCGCGCTGGGCGAAGCTGCGCGAGCTGAAGCTCGAGTATAGACCGCTGCCACAACGGTGTGAGTCACCATCCTGGTAGCCTTCCGTCTCAATGGCCGTCCCCAAGAAAAAGCAATCGCACAGCCGCACCGCCAAGCGGCGCGCGCAGCACAAGATCGGCACGCCGGCGGTGAACGAGTGCCCGCAGTGCCACAGCCCGCGCCGCCCGCACCGCGTGTGCCCGCGTGTGCGGCACCTACGCGGGCCGCGAGATCGTCGTCGCCGGGCGTGCACGAGCACGACCACGACCACGATCACGACTAGAGGCAGTGACGCCAGGGGTCTCTGACACCCCGGCACCATCTCCGCGGCGGATTCGCAGTCGCGGGTGGTGGGCGGCGCGCGGCGCCGGCCCGGTCGCAACCCGGTCGTCGCAGTCGACTGCAACGGCGCCGACCTCGGTCCGGCCGAGGTCGCGGCCGGCGCGGCGCTCGCGGCGGCGCGCGGCGCGCGCGTGCTCCTGTTCGGCCCGGCCGCGGAGCTGGGCGAGCCGCCGGCGGGCGTCGAGGTCGTCGACGCGCCGGTGTCGATCGCGAAGGCCGCGGATCCGGCGAGCGCGGCGCGCGCGACGCCCGAGGCGTCGATCGTGATGGCCGCGCGGGCGGTCGCCGAGGGCCGCGCACAGGCGCTCGTGTGCGCCGGCGGCACGGGTGCGGCGCTCGCGGCGGGGACGTTCAACATCAAGCGCGCGCGCGGCATCTACCGCCCGGCGCTGGCGATCCCGCTGCCGGTGCCGCGACCATCCGGTGACGCTGCTCGACGTCGGCGCGAACGCGGAGGCGCGGCGCGAGCACCTCGTGCAGTTCGCGTTCATGGGCGCCGCGCTGGCGCGAACGGTGCTCGGCGTGGAGCGCCCGCGCGTCGGGCTGCTCTCCAACGGCGAGGAGGCGGCGCGCGGCAGCGCGCTCGTGCTCGAGGCCCACGCGGAGCTCGCCGAGCGGGCGGGCGGGGACGGCGCGGCGTTCGAGTTCGTCGGCAACGTCGAGGGCGGCGACGTCGTCGAGCGGCGCGGCGGACGTGATCGTGACCGACGGCTTCACCGGCAACATCGCGCTGAAGCTGATGGAGGGCGTCTCGCAGACGATGCTCGGCGCGATCCGCGAGGCGGCGATGTCCTCGACGCGCGCGAAGCTGGGCGGCGCTGCTGCTGCGCCCGGCGCTGCGGCGGCTTTCGCGAGGAGATCGACCCGGAGGCGAGCGGCGGCGCCTACCTGCTCGGGCTGCGCCGCCTCGGGCGTGGTGCCGCACGGGCGCTTCACGCGCGCGGGCTTCGCGCAGGCGATCCTGCGCGCGCGAGCGCGGCGCGCGCGAGGACATCGTCGGGCAGACGCACGCGCGCGCTGGAGCGGGCGGGGGCGCTGCAGGCGCTCGCCGGTGTCCGCGCCGGACGCTAGCCTGCCGCGCACGGATGAGACGCTCGCACCGACGCAGCTTCGCCGCGCCGCCACGGCTCGCTTCGCGCTCATCCGAGGCGCGCGATGAGCGGCTCGCGCGCGAGCAGGTCTTCGCGCTGATCCGGCGCACCTCGCCGACGAGCTCGACGTCGACCCGAGGCGATCGCGAGGGCACCCGCTTCAAGGAGGACCTCGAGGCGGACTCGCTCGACCTCTACACGCTCGTGCAGGAGCTCGAGGACACCTACGGCGTGAGCATGTCCGACGAGCAGGCGGCGCAGATCCTGACGGTCGGCGCAGGCGGTGGAGTTCGTGCTCGACGCACGCTGGGAGCGGCCCAATGCGGGCCGATGACGATGCTGCTGGCCGAGCTGCTGGACGAGCTGCCGGAGGACCTCGCGCGCCAGGTGTTCACGCACGCGTCGTGGAGCGAGCGCCGCAGCGACTCCTACGCGCGCCTGGCGTTCCTCGGCGACAGCGTGCTGTCGCTGGCGGTGACGACGTACCTGTACCCGCGGCTGGAGGCCGAGCGCTTCGGCGCGGGCACGGCTGACGAAGATCCGCGCGCAGGCCGTCTCGGGCGTCTCCTGCCGCGCGGTGGCCGAGCGCCTGGCGCTGCCCGAGCGGCTGCGCGCGGCGGCGCCGGCGGGCGTGCGCGAGAGCGCGGCGGCGCTGGTCGAGCACCGAGCGGGTGCTGGCGTCGGTGATCGAGGCGGTGATCGGCGCCTGCTACCTGCACGCCGGCTACGAGCGCACCGCCGAGGCGGTCGTCGAGGCGTTCGCGCCGGAGATCGAGGGCGCGCTGGAGCACCCGGTGGACTTCAAGTCGGCGCTGCAGGAGCTGCTGGCGCGCCGCGGCGCGGAGGTCGGCTACGAGGTCACGGGCGAGGACGGGCCGCCGCACGAGCGCACCTACACGGTCGACGGCGCGCGTCGACGGGGCGAGAGCTGGGCAGCGGCAGCGGGCGCAGCAAGAAGCACGCCGAGCAGGAGGCCGCGCGGGTGGCCGTCGAGCAGCTGGAGCGCGGAGTGACGCGCACGCGAGGTGGATCGCGCATGCGCCTGAAGTCGCTCACGCTGACGGGCTTCAAGTCCTTCCCCGACCGCACGCGCCTGGACTTCGGGCGCGGGCGTGAGCGTCGTCGTGGGCCCGAACGGCTCGGGCAAGTCCAACGTGACCGACGCCGTGCTGTGGGCGATGGGCGAGCAGTCGCCGCTGGCGGTGCGCGGGCAGTCGATGCAGGACGTGATCTTCGGCGGCGGCCGCGGCGTGCAGGCGCGCAGCGCGGCCGAGGTCGAGATCGTGCTCGACAACTCCGACGGCACGGTCGACCTGCCGCTGAGCGAGATCTCGATCGTGCGCCGCCTCGACCGCAACGGCGAGGGCGGCTACCGGCTGAACGGCGCACGCTGCCGGCTGACGGACGTGATCGAGGTGCTCTCCGACACGGGCCTCGGCAAGGAGACCCACTCGGTCATCTCCCAGGGCCGCGTCGACGCGATCGTGACCTCCAAGCCGCGCGACCGGCGGCTGCTGATCGAGGAGGCGGCGGGCCTCGGCAAGCACCGCAAGCGTCGCCGCCGCGCGCAGCTGAAGCTCGAGCGCACGCAGGAGAACCTCGACCGCGCGCTCGACATCGAGCGCGAGGCGCGCACGCGGCTGCGGCCGCTCAAGCGCCAGGCCGAAGCGGCCGAGCTGCACGAGCGCCTCGAGCGCCAGATCCTGCAGGCGCGCTGGGAGCTGGCGCGCGACGCTGCGCGCGCGCGCGGCGCTGGAGCTGGCGGGCGCCGAGGCGCGCGTCGCGCGAGGCGCGCGCGACGCGCGCGGAGATCGAGCCGAGGCTGCAGGAGACGATCGAGCGCCGCGGCGAGGCCGAGCGCGCGCTGTCCGAGCGCGCCGAGCGCCACGACGCGCTCGTCGCGGCGCGTCTACGAGGCGCGCTCGGCGCACGAGCGCCTGGGGCTGCGCGGCGAGCAGGCGGGCGCGAGCGCGCAGACGCTCGCGCGGCGGATCGAGCGCGTCGAGCGCGAGCTGGCGAGCGCTGGGCGAGGCGAGCGGCGCGGACGCGACGGACGGCCGACGGCGGCGGGCGCGGAGCGCATCGCGGCGCTCGAAGCCGAGCTGGCGGAGATCGAGGCGCAGCCGCGAGCAGGAGATCGAGCGCGAGATCGCGGAGCTGCAGACGCGCGCGCGAGCGCCAGCAGGACGACGCTGGAGAGGCTCGCAGGGCGAGCTCGAGCGGCGCGCGCGGCGCGCGAGCACGCCGACGAGCGCGCCGAGCAGGCGCGCGAGCGGCTCGCGCGAGGCCGAGCGCGGCCGCGCAGGAGGCGCGCCGCGAGGCGGCGCGCGTCGGCGCCGAGCTCGCGGCGGCGAACCAGTTCCTGCGCAGCCACGCGCGCGTCGGCGGCGCGCAGGGCGAGCGCGCCGAAGGCGCTGAGCGAGGAGCTGCGCGTGCAGGACGGCTTCGAGCTGGCGCTCGCGGCGGCCCTCGGCGGCCGCCTCGACGCGGCGCTGGTGGAGGACGTGGCGGGCGCGGAGGCGCTGCTCGACCGCGCCGGGCCCGGACGGCGGCACGGCGCTGCTCGCCGCGCGAGCTGCATCGGCGCCGGCCGCATCGGCGCAGATCGGCACGCCGCGCCCGCGCCGGGCGCGCGCCGCCTGATCGAGCTGCTGAGCGGGCCGGCCGAGGTGCTCGCGCTGGCGCGACGCCTGCTCGCCGACGCGTGGGTGGTCGAGCGCCTGGAGGACCTGCCGGAGGACTTCGCGGGATCGCGGCGACCCGCGAGGGGCGCGTCTGGTTCGCGCGCCTGGGGCGAGGTGCGCCAGCTGAGCGAGGGCGGCACCGAGCGCGTGCTGGCGCGCCGCAACGAACGCGACCGGCTGATCGCGGACGTCCGAGCGGGCGGCGCAGGCGCGAGCAGACGGCGCGCGGCGCGAGCGAGGAGGCGAGCTCGAGCAGGTGCGCGCGGCGGAAGCGGCCCGCGCGGAGGCCGAGCGCGGCCTGCGCGACGCGCGAGCGTCGCCAGTCCGAGGCGGCGGAGGCGCGGCGGCGCACGGAGTGGCTGATCGAGCAGCGCCGGGCGGCCCCGGCGGAGGGTCCGCTGGCGGTGCGCAAGGCGGAGATCGAGGGCGAGCTCGCCGCCGAGCGCCGGCAGGCTGGAGCGCGTCGAGCGCGAGCGCCTGGAGCGCGCGAGCGCGGATCGAGCGGCTGCGCGCGCAGCTCGCGGCGGACACGGCGCGCGGCGCCGCGCGCGGAGCGCCTCGCTGGCGGTGCTGGCAGATCGCGGCGCAGGCCGTGCAGCGAGCGCTGCGAGGCGCTCGAGCGCGGAGCTCGGCGGAGGATCGCGCGGCGGGCGAGGAGATGGCCGCCGAGCTGCGCGCGTGCGCGGCGCAGGAGGCCGAGATCCAGGCGGCGCTGCGCGCGGCGGGCGAGACGGTCACGGAGGCCGAGGTCGCGGCGCAGCGCCTGCGCGACCAGGCCGCGGAGGCCGAGCTGGAGCTGGCGAGCGTGACCGAGCGCCTCGGCGCCTGCGCAGAGCGCGAGCGCAGGAGCAGGGCGAGGAGGAGTCGGCGCAGCAGCCTCCGGCGAGGACCGGCGCAGGGCGCCGCTGACGCAGGCCGACTCGAGCCGCTGGGCGAGGAGCAGATCGCGTCCCTGAAGCGCGCGTGGAACGGCTGACGCGCCGGCGCGAGCAGCTCGGCCCGGTGAACCCGCTGGCGCAGGAGGAGTACGCGGAGGCGGTCGCGCACGTCGAGGAGCTCGAGCGCCAGCGCACCGACCTCGAGACGGCGCTGCGCGAGCTGCGCGCGGTGATCCGCGAGACCGACCGCCAGATCGAGGAGACCTTCGAGGAGACCTTCGCAGGCGGCGGCGCGCAACTTCGAGGAGCTCGTCGGCGACGTGTTCCCGGGCGGCAGCGGGCGGCTGCGGCTCGTCGAGCGAAGAGCAGGCGCCGCGCCCGGTGCTCGGCGGCCAGCCGCTGCCGGAGGGCGAGGCGCGACGACGGACGCTGCGGCCGAGGCGGCCGCGGAGGCGGAGGCCGAGGCGGAGCTGCGACGGCGCAGGAGGAGCAGCTGCCGGGCGTCGAGATCGAGATCACGCCCGCGGGCAAGTCGACGAAGCGCCTGTCGCTGCTCTCCGGCGGCGAGAAGTCGATGACGGCGCTCGCCTTCCTGTTCGCGGTGTTCCTGGCGCGCCCGTGCCCCTTCTACATCCTCGACGAGGTCGAGGCCGCGCTCGACGACCTGAACCTCGACCGCTTCCTGGCGCTGCTGCGCCGCTACGCCGACCGCGCGCAGTTCATCGTGATCACCCACCAGAAGCGCACGATGGAGGCCGCCGACTGCCTGTACGGCGTCTCGATGGGCGCGGACGGCGTCTCGAAGGTGATCTCCCGCCGCCTGCCGCCCGAGCACCAGGCGCAGGACGCCGACGGCGAGACCGCCGAGGTCGCCGGAAGTCGCGTAGGACGCACTGAGCGCTATCGTCGCGCGCCCGTGGCGCGCGACTGGAGCGATCTGTTCATCACCGGCGAGGCCGGCGAGCCCCAGGCCGGGGCGAGCGGCCGCGGAGGCGGGCGCGCGGGGCGCGAACGCGGCGGCCTGTTCAAACGGCTGCGCGAGAGCATGGCCAAGACCCGCCAGGCGCTCGGCTGCGAGATCCAGGCGACGCTGTTCGGGGATGCTCGACGAGCAGACCTGGGAACGCCTGGAGGAGGCGCTGATCATGGCCGACGTGGGCGCGAGCACGACTGCGTCGGTCGTGGCAGACGCTCGAGGCGGAGGCGGCCGCGGGGCAGCTCGAGGGCGGCGAGGCGCTGAGCGAGCGGCTGATCGCGCTGCTGGCGCGAGACGGCGCGCGTCGGCGACGTGGCGGATCGACGTGCGCGCGAAGCCGACGGTGATCATGGCGGTGGGCGTGAACGGCACGGGCAAGACGACGACGATCGGCAAGCTCGCCTGGCACCTGCAGCAACGAGCTCGGCCTGAGCGTGCTGCTCGGCGCCGCGGACACCTTCCGCGCGGCGGCGACGCGAGCAGCTCGAGGGCTGGGCGCAGCGGGCGGGCTGCGAGATCGTGACGGGCGCGGAGGGCTCGGACCCGGGCGCGGTCGCGTTCGAGGCGATCGCGCAGGCGCGCAGCGAGGGCGTCGACGTGGTGATCGTCGACACGGCCGGGCGCCTGCACACGCAGGACGACCTGATGGGCGAGCTGGGCAAGGTGCGCCGCGTGATCGCGCGCCAGCTGGAGGGCGCGCCGCACGAGACGCTGCTGACGATCGACGCGACGACCGGCCAGAACGGCCTGCGCCAGGCGAAGCTGTTCGCGCGAGACCGCGGAGGTCAGCGGCGTGGTGCTGACGAAGCTCGACGGCACGGCGCGCGGCGGCATCGCGCTGGCGATCGCGACGCGAGCTGGAGCTGCCGGTGAAGCTGATCGGCGTGGGCGAGTCGCTCGAGGATCTGCGTCCGTTCGACGCCGAGGAGTTCGCGCGCGCGCTGATCGCGGAGAGCTAACCTCGCACGGCTATGGACTGGTGGATCCTGTGGCTGGATCGGCAGCCTGCATCCTCGGCATCGGCGAGATGCACCAGGGCGGCTTCTACCTGCTGCCGTTCGCGGTCGGCGCGGCGCTCGCGGCGCGTCGTCGAGCCTGCTCGGCGTCGGCGCGCTGCTGTCGGCGATCGTGTTCGTCGCCACGCTCGGCGGTCGTGCTCGGGGCGCTGCGCCCGGTCGCTCGCCGCCACCGCCGGCTGCCGCCGCCGATCCGCACGGGCGCGGCCGCGCTCGTGGGCAAGCGCGCGATGGTGCTCGAGCGGATCGCCAACGACGAGGGCGTCGGCTGCGTGCGGATCGAGGGCGGCGAGGTGTGGACGGCGCGCAGCTACGACGAAGACGAGGTGATCGAGGCGGGCGAGCGCGTCGAGGTCGTCGAGATCACGCGGCGCCACGGCGCTCGTCATGCACTGAGCCGCACGCCTGCCAGCGGATACGCTCTGCGAAGCAGTCAATAGAAAGGAACCCGCCAGATGGCCGCTCTGATCGTCGTCGCAGTGGTCGTCGTGTTCGTGCTCGTGGTCGCCGCGCGGGCGATCCGCGTGATCCCGCAGGCGCGCGCGGGCGTGGTCGAGCGCCTCGGCCGCTACAGCCGCACGCTCGAGCCGGGGCTGACGATCGTCACGCCGTTCATCGACCGCGTGAAGCCGCTGGTGGACCTGCGCGAGCAGGTCGTCAACTTCTCGCCGCAGTCGGTGATCACCGAAGACAACGTGGTCGTGGGGATCGAGACGGTGCTGTACTTCACGATCACCGACCCGAGCTCGGCGACCTATGAAATCGCCAACCCGCTGCAGGCGATCGAGCAGCTGACGGTGACGACGCTGCGCAACGTGATCGGCGGCCTGACGCTCGAGGCGACGCTGACGGCGCGCGAGAACGTCAACACCGAGCTGCGCGTCGTGCTCGACGAGGCGACGGGCAAGTGGGGCATCAGGATCAACCGCGTGGAGATCAAGTCGGTCGACCCGCCGCCGGACATCCGCACGGCGATGGAGAAGCAGATGCGCGCCGAGCGCGACCGCCGCGCGGCGATCCTCACCGCCGAAGGCGAGAAGCAGGCGCAGATCCTGACCGCCGAGGGCGCCAAGCAGGCTGCCGTGCTGACCGCGGAGGGCGAGCGCCAGGCGGCGATCCTGCGCGCCGAGGGCGAAGCGAAGGCGATCGACACGGTCTTCACGGCGATCCACGAGGGCAAACCGGACCGCGAGCTGCTGAGCTACGAATACCTGCAGATGCTGCCTCAGCTCGCCGAAGGCGACGCGAACAAGGTGTTCGTCGTGCCGTCGGAGTTCGCGGAGGCGTTCGGCGGCATCGGCGAGGCGCTGAAGGGCGCGCCGCCCGCCGACGCCGCTGCCCGGGCGCCGAGCCGAGCGCTGCGCGCCGCCGGGCGAGGCTGCGAGATCCGCATGTTCGACTCGCTCGCCGAGAAACTGCAGGGGACGCTCGCCGACGTCCGCCAGCGCGGCACGCTGACCGAGCAGGACGTCGACGCGGCGATGCGCGAGATCCGCCTGGCGCTGCTCGAGGCGGACGTCAACTTCAAGGTCGTGCGGGAGTTCACCGCGCAGCTGAAGGAGCGCTGCCTGGGCGCGGAGGTGATCGGCAAGCTGAACCCCGGCCAGCAGGTCGTGAAGATCGTCGGCGAGGAGCTGACGGCGCTGATGGGCGGCGCCTCGGCGGGCTGAGCTTCTCCCCGCGCCCGCCGACGGTGATCCTGATGGCGGGCCTGCAGGGCTCGGGCAAGACGACGGCGACGGCCAAGCTGGCGCGCCACCTGCGCGAGGAGCACTCCTCGACGGTCGCGGTGGCCGCCTGCGACGTCTACCGCCCGGCGGCGGTCGAGCAGCTCGTGAAGGTCGGCGCGCAGGCCGGCGCCGACGTCTACGAGCAGGGCACCGATCGCGACCCGGTGGAGATCGCGGAGTGGGCGCTGGAGCGCGCGAAGACCGAGGGCAAGGACGTGCTGATCGTCGACACGAGCGGCCGCCTGCACGTCGACGAGGAGCTGATGGCCGAGCTCGTGCGGATCCGCGACGCGGTCAAACCGCACAACGTGCTGCTGGTCGTCGACGCGATGACCGGCCAGGACGCGGTCAACGTGGCCGAGAGCTTCGCCGAGGCGGTGCAGTTCGACGGCGTGGTGATGAGCAAGCTCGACGGCGACGCGCGCGGCGGCGCGGCGCTGTCGGTGAAGGCGGTCACGGGCAAGCCGATCCTGTTCGCCTCCACGGGCGAGAAGCTCGACCAGTTCGAGCGCTTCCACCCCGACCGCATGGCGCAGCGGATCCTCGGCATGGGCGACGTGATGAGCCTGATCGAGAAGGCCGAGCGGGAGTTCGACGAGGACGACGCGCTGGAGCTCGAGCGCAAGCTGCGCCGCAACGAGTTCGGCCTCGACGACTTCCTCGACCAGCTGAAGACGATCCGCAAAATGGGGCCGCTGACGAACATCCTCGGGATGATCCCGGGCTTGGCGGGCCATCAGCTGCAGAACATGAAGGTCGACGAGCGCGAGCTCGACCGCATCCAGGCGATCATCCTCTCGATGACGCCGCGGAGCGCCGCCGGCCGGAGCTGATCAAGGGCTCGCGGCGGCTGCGGATCGCGCGCGGGTCGGGCACGAACGTCCAGCAGGTCAACCGACTGGTCAAGCAGTTCGGCCAGACGCGCAAGATGATGCGCCAGGTGGGCCGCGGCAAGATGCCGGACATCGGCGCGCTGATGCGCAACGCGCGCTGAAGGCCGGGCCCGCACCGTCTAAGCTCTGCGCTTCAAGCTTCTACTTCTGCAGCAGAGAGGAAAACGTGGCAGTCAGGCTCAGGCTCACGCGAGTGGGCGGCAAGAAGGACCCGATATGGCGCGTCGTCGTCGCCGACCAGCGCTCTCCGCGCGACGGTCGCGTGATCGAGACGATCGGCCACTACAACGCGCAGACCGACCCCTCGACGATCGTGATCGACGAGGAGCGCGCGCGCAGCTGGCTGGCGCGCGGCGCGCAGCCCTCGAACACGGTGCGCAAGCTGCTGCGCATCCAGGGCATCGCCAGACGAACCGCTGCGGGGCGAGCGGTAGATGGCCACCGAGAACCCGAAGCGGCTGCTGGAGTACCTCGCCGAAGGCCTCGTCGACGATCCCGACGCGGTCGCGGTCGAGCAGTTCGAGGAGGACGACGGCACGATCGTGCTCGAGCTGTGCGTGGCGGCGGACGACTACGGCCGCGTGATCGGCCGCGGCGGGCGCACGGCGCACGCGCTGCGCACCGTCGTCAAAGCCGCGGCGGCCGGCGAGGGCAGCCACGTGCTCGTCGACATCGTCGATTGACCGAGCACCCCGACCGGCCCAGCGACGCCGAGCCGAGTCAACGGCGCAGAGCGACGCATCCGCGGGCTTGCCGGCGGGGCGCGTCGGGCGCCCGCACGGCCTCGACGGCAGCTTCTACGTGACGCGCCCGCAGGCGCGCCTGCTGCGCCCTGGGCGGCACGGTGAGCGTGGACGGGCGCGAGGCTGAGATCGTGCGCCGCGCCGGCACCGAGCAGCGCCCGATCGTGCGCCTGGAGGGGATCGACAGCCGCGAGGCGGCGGAGGCGCTGCGCGGCCGGGAGCTGACGGTGGCGCGCAGCGCGGCGCCGGAGCTGGCGGAGGGCGAGTGGTGGGCGCACGAACTCGAGGGCTGCGCGGTGGTGGACGGCGAGCGCTGCTCGGGACGGTCGGCGGCTGATCGAGCTGCCCTCCTGCGAGGCGCTCGAGGTGCCGCCCGGAGCGCGGCGGCGAGCCGGTGCTCGTGCCGATGGTCAAAGACGCGGTCCGCAGCGTCGATCCGGCGGAGCGCCGGATCGAGGTGGACCTGGACTTCCTCGGGCTGGCCGCTCAGCCGCGCTCGACGCACGAGCGCTCCAGGGCTCGCGAGCGGGGGGAGGCCCGTGAAGATCGACGTCTTCACGCTGTTCCCGGAGTGGTTCGACTGGTTCTCGACCCAGCGCCACGTCGGCAACGTGCTCGCGGCGGGGTCGAGCGTCGAGTGCGTGAACATCCGCGAGCACACGCCGCTGAGCGGCGGGCAGGTGGACGACACGCCGTTCGGCGGCGGCGCGGGGATGGTGCTGCGCGTCGACGTGCTCGACAGCGCGCTGCGCGCCCGCTACGGCGTCGACCCGCGTGCGAGCTGCGCGAGCGTCGGCGCGTGATCGCGCTCGCGCCGGGCGGGCGGCTGCTCGACGACGCGGCTCGTCGACGAGCTCGCGGCCGAAGCCGGAGCTGACGCTGCTGTGCGGGCGCTACGAGGGCTTCGACGAGCGCATCATCGAGCACTTCGCCAGCGACGTCGTCTCGATCGGGCGCTACGTGCTGAGCGGCGGCGAGCTCGCCGCGATGGTGGTCTGCGACGCGGTGCTGCGCAAGCTGCCCGGCGCGCTCGGTCACGAGGCGCTCGGCCGCCGAGGAGTCCTTCAGCGCCGCGCTGGAGGGGCACCCCGGAGTACCCGCACTACACGCGCCCGGCGGAGTACCGCGGCTGGCGGTGCCGGAGGTGCTGCTCTCCGGCCACCACGCGCGGATCGAGGAGTGGCGGCGGGAGCGCAGCCGCGAACGCGGCGCGCAGGCTGGCCTGGGGCGTCGCGCGGGCGGCGAGACGGAGCGGCCGGCGGGCTGATGCGGACGCCGGTGAGGCGTGGCTTGCCGGCGGTTCGCTACCATTGCTGCTCGCGCCGGCCGTGAGCTCCATCGGGGGGCTGCCCTGGTCGTCTGAGCGCGCCCCTCTTCCCTTACGTCATGAGCAGCGTCATCGAAACCATCGAGCGCGCGCAACTGCGCCGCGTTCCAAACTTCGCGCCGGGCGACCGCGTCAAGGTCCACTTCCAGGTGATCGAGGGCGCGCGCAGCCGCGTGCAGGTCTTCGAGGGCGTCGTGATCAAGCGCCAGGGCCACGGTGCGCGCGAGACGTTCACGGTGCGCAAGCAGTCCTTCGGCGTGGGCGTGGAGCGCATGTTCCCGGTGCACTCGCCGAAGATCGAGCGCATCGAGCTGGCCGCGCGCGGCGACGTGCGCCGCGCGAAGCTCTACTACCTGCGCGACCGCGTCGGCAAGCGCGCGCGCGTGCGCGAGCGCCGCTACACGGGCCCGGAGGAGGTCGTCCAGCCGGGTCTGCTGCACGAGCCGTCGGAGGCGACGGACGCGGACGGCATGACCGCGGAGGAGGCCGTCGCCGAGAGCGTCGCGGACGTTCAGCTCGACGAGGGTGCGGTCGAGGGCGCTGGTCAGGAGCACGCGGACGCGGCTGAGGCCGCGGTCGAGGGGGAGCCCGAGGCGAGCGCCGACGGCGTCTGCGTCGGCTGCGGATGCGGCCGATTCCTCCTCCGATGCCGGTGACGCCGAGGAAGGCGTTCCCGCCGGCGACCAGCCGGCGTGAAAACCCGCCCGGGGTCCGCGACGAATGGGGACGAGAAGCGCCCCAAATCGCTCGCTGGCTCGCTCATCGAGCTGGTCGTGATCATCGCCATCGCGCTCGGCCTTGCGCTCGGCATCCAGGCGTTCGTCGTCAAGCCCTACCGCATCCCGAGCGGCTCGATGGAGCCGACGCTGGAGGTCGGCCAGCGCGTGCTGGTGAACCGCATCGGCATGCACTTCGGCGACCCGCACGTGGGCGAGATCGCCGTCTTCCACCCGCCGAAGGGCGCCGAACAGGAGATCTGCGGCCCCACGCCGCACGCGTGACCCCGGGCTCTGGGCCGCCGTGCGGGCAGGCCGTGGCGCAGAAGGATTCGGGCGTGAACTTCATCAAGCGGATCGTCGCGGGCCCCGGCGATGAAATCTACGTCAGGGAAGGCCATGTCTTCCGCAAGGCGGCCGGCACGGCGCAGTTCGTGGAGGAGAAGGACTCCTACATCGCGCCGTGCCGCCGGGTCGCTGCCGGAGTGCAACTTCCCCACGCCGATCAAGATTCCGCCCGGCCACTGGTTCATGATGGGCGACAATCGTGGGCGAATCCGACGACAGCAGGTTCTGGGGGCCGGTTCCGACGAGCTGGATCATCGGTTCTGCGTTCGCGACCTACTGGCCGATCGGCCGGATCGGCACGCTGTAGGCGCGTATGGCCTTCGCTGGCCTTTGTCGCGGCCAGCTCGACCCTCCGCACCTACAGCACGCTGTAGGACCGCGGGCCGATTTTGTTCTGGCCGGTGGTTGCTGCATGATGGTGCACCGTGAGCGACCCGGCCACAGAAGGCTCCGCGGACTCGGCGCCCCCGGTGCGACAGGCCGGCTCCACCGCCAGATCGAGGCGTCGCCGCAGGCGCGCGGCGAGCGGCCAGCGCCTGTTCGCGTTCGACCGTCGTCTCGGTGTTCGGCTCGTGGCGGGCGCCGACGAGGCCGGCAGGGGCTGTCTGGCGGGGCCGCTCGTGGCGGCGGGCGTGCTGTTCGACTACGAGGCTCTGACGACGCGTGAGCTGCGTGCGCTGAGCGCGCTGAACGACTCCAAGCAGCACACCCACGAGGCGCGCGAGGAGCTCTACCCGCTCGTGCTGCGAACCGCGATGCGCGTGGTCGTGGTTTCGCGCTGCGTTCGCGGTATCGACGCGCGCGGCCTGCACAAGACGAACCTCGCCGCTCTGCGCGACGCGTTGCGCGGCGTGACGGCGGACGTTGCGCAGGACGCCGACGTGCTGTGTCTGGTCGACGGCTTCTCGGTCGCGGAGTTCGAGCGCCCGCAGCGCGCGATCGTGGACGGCGACGCGACGAGCGCGGCGATCGCCGCAGCGTCGATCGTCGCGAAGGTGACCCGCGACCGCTACATGCGCCACGCCGACGAGAGGCACCCAGGCTGGCGCTTCGCCGAGCACGTCGGCTACTCGACCCCGTCGCACCGCGAGGCGATCCTGCAGAACGGCGTCTCGCCGCTGCACCGCATGTCGTTCCAGTCGCTCGCCTACCAGCAGCTCGCGCTGTAGGGGTGGACGCAGCACAGCTTCGAGGCGGGCCGTCACGTGGTTGCGTCTCGGCGACGACGTTCAGATCGGGCTACCACGCCGCCTCCAGGTGATCGAGTCGCAGCAGCCGATCGCGGGCGTCGATCGTCACGCCGACCGCGTCGAAGCGGATCTCGCGCGCTGCCGGTAGCTCGGGGCGCCGCTCGCTGAGCCATGCTGTGGCGAGACGCCGCACGCGAGCCTGCTGCTGTGGGCGAAGCCGCTCCAGTGGCTCCTGAGTCCAGGACGTCGACCGGCTTGCTCGTGTGTGCGCGCGGCATGTCTTGACCTCCACGAATACGAGCGCCCGACCGTCGAACGCGACGAGGTCGATCTCGCCATGGCGGGTGCGCGCGTTGCGCGCGACGATTGCGAACCCCAGGCGCGCGAAGTGCTCCGCGGCGAGGTCCTCGCCGAGTCGGCCGAGGACGTGGCGAGGATCCGGCCCGCGCGCCGGCGGGCGACGGGCCTGAGGCGCGGTCTCAGCCTTGGCTTCTCGAGCAGTTGACATCGCGGTCACGCTAGGCGACGGCGTGTGGCGGCAGGGGCGGCCTTTGTGCCAATTCGGTGTCAACTCTGTGTCGAAACACGGTCCGCCTTACAAATCCGCGCGCGCACGCGTTTTACTGAGTCGAGGCACGAACCCCGCGGATCGAGGAGGCAGAGGATGAGCGCAGGCGAAGCGAACGACCATGCCGCGCGAGCGAGCAGGTTTCTCGCGCTGCACGAACGGGAGAGCCCGCTGCTGCTGGCGAACGCCTGGGATGTCGGCTCGGCGCGCCTGCTGGTATCGCTCGGCTATGAGGCGCTCGCGACGACGAGCAGCGGCTACGCGGCGACCCTCGGCCGGCTTGACTACTCGCTCAGCCGAGAGGAGGCGGTGACGCATGCAGGAACGCTCGCGGCAGCGACCGGGGCGCCCGTGTCGGCGGACTTCGAGAACTGCTTCGCCAAGGACCCGGCCGGTGTCGCGGAGACCGTGCGCTTGGCGCTCGATGTGGGTCTCGCGGGCTGCTCGATAGAGGACTGGAGCGCAGCCGATGAGCGACTCTACAGTGCCGATGCGGCCGCCGAGCGCGTCGCGGCCGCCGCTGAGGTCGCTCACACGGGGCCCGTGCATCTCGTGCTTACGGCGCGCGCGGAGAACCACCTGCGCGGCAACCCCGACCTGGGCGACACGATCGCGCGTCTGCGGGCCTACGAACAGGCGGGCGCGGACGTGCTGTACGCGCCCGGCCTCCTCCGCGCCGAGGACATCCGCGCGGTCGTGGAGTCGGTGAAACGGCCGGTGAACGTGCTTGCCCGCCCCGGCATGCCGCCGGTCTCGGAGCTGGCCGCGCTCGGCGTCAAGCGGGTGTCGGTCGGCGGCGCATTCGCGTTCGCCAGCCTCGGCGCGGTCGTGGACGCTGCAACCGAGCTCCTGAACAGCGGCACATACGGCTTCACGGACATCGCCGCCACGGGCTCGAAGGCCGCGCGCTCCGCGTTTGCCGACTGACGCTAAGAACTTATTCGTAAGCGATTGTCTGCGGAGCGTCTCGGCCCTCCGCGTAGTCAAGAGCCGTCGTCCAACTGCCGAGAACAGGAGATAGAATGAACGCTATGGAGGCCGCCATCCCAATACAGGCCATGAATCAGCCGGCAGACGATGCCAAGCTTCGCGATGCCCAGCGCGCTCGACTGCGGCAGCTACGCGAGGAACTAGTCGCTGAGGGCGCCGACGGCACTGCGAGCCTTCCTCAGTTGCAGGCCCACGCGGCCTCCTGGCCTGAGTGACCCGTCGCCATCGCCGCGACTTCCTGCTCGACAGCAGCGGCGTCAGCGCACTCGCTGCGAGCCGAGACCTGCTCGTCGCCTATCTGGAGGTGCTCGAGCAGCAGTTCGACGGCGCGCTCCTGATTCCCGTGCCGGTTCTCACCGAGGTACGCTCAGGGCACCGGGGCCCCGACACGCTCGTTGACCGTCTCATCAAGGCCATCGGTGCCGAGGGTGAGATTTACGCTCCGCTGACCGTTGAAGCGGCCATGCGCGCTGGTGTGCTGCGCACAGAGGCACTATCTCTGTCGCGCCATGACGTATCTACCACCGATGCCCAGATTGTGGCGATGGCCGAGGAGCGCAGCCATGTGTGTGCGGTGACGATCATCACGGGAGACCCAGATGACATCAATCTGCTCGTCGGTCTGACTCGTCGCACCAACATCGCTGTGGATGCCCCCGACTGATCATTTTGGAACAGGTACTAAACCTGCGCGACCTCACGCTCGCGCGAACGCGCGCCGGCACCTCGCCGTGCCTCCTGCGACTGCGCGAGCGGCTTGGTCGCGGGCCGTTTGATGAGCGAGAAGTCCCACCCGTCGGCGCCCTCGGCGTCCTCCGCGTCGCGAATCGCCCACGCGAGGCGCTCGATCAGCTGCGCGGCGGCGTGCTCGGTGCTGATGTGCACCGATTGAACGCTCTCGCTGAGCAGCACGGGTGCGTCGTCTGACTTGGATGAGGCTGGGTCGGCTGTGACGGTGATCCTGGGCATGACGTTCCTTTCGAGTCGAGGCTGGAGGGGAGAGGCCGTCTCGGGCGGCTATTTCCAACTAAGTTTATCAAGAATATGCATAATCCGGACCGGGAATCGAAATTTGTCCCGCTCGCGTAGCCTCCGCGCCATGGCGGAGGACTCGACGAGAACCACGTCCAGCCCCGACGGCGAGCACTCGTTCGACGGCGTGACGACGTTCATGGGCATGCGCTGGGAGGACCCGGAGACGGTGCGCCTGGAGATCCGACCGGAGCTGATGAACCGCGGCGGGCTGCTGTCGGGCGTGGTGACGTACGCGATGGTGGACTACTGCATGGGCTCGACGCTGTGGGTGCAGACGACGAAGGACGAGCACATTGCGACGATCAACATCTCGATCAACTACATCCAGACGGCCACGGAGGGCGAGATCGTGTGCCGCTCGACGCTCGACCGGCGCAACCGCTCGAGCGCGGTGATGCGCAGCGAGATACACCACGTCGACGGGCGGCTGCTGGTGACGGCGATCGGCAGCTACACGATCTTCCCCGCCCGCAAGCGGCTCTCGACCCCTCCGGCGAGCTGACGCCCACAGCGCTCACGATCGCCGGCTCGGACTCCGGTGGCGGAGCGGGCATCCAGGCGGACCTGAAGGCGTTCGCGCGTTGCGGCGTGCACGGCACGAGCGCGATCACGGCGATCACGGCTCAGAACACGCGCGAGGTGAGCGCCATCCACACGCTGCCGCCCGAGGTGGTGCTCGCGCAGATCCGCGCGGTGCTGGCGGACATCCGCGTGGACGCGGTCAAGGTGGGGATGCTCGCGACGGCCCAGATCACGAGCGCGGTGGCGCAGGCGCTCGACGAGCTGCCCGAGGGCACGCCCGTGGTGGTGGACCCCGTGATGGTCGCCGAGTCCGGCGCGCGGCTGCTGGCACCGGAGGCTCAGCGGGCGCTGATGGAGGAGATCCTGCCGCGTGCGAGCGTGCTGACGCCGAACATCCCCGAGGCGCGCGTGCTCGCGGGGGCGCCCGCAGCCGATGAGGGTTTCACCACAGGGGTGACCTCCGGCGCCGAGGGCGCGGCGCGAACGCGCTCCCCCGAGGAGGAAGACGCCGAGGCGCAGGCGCTCGCCAGGGCGGTCCTGGCGCTCGGCCCGCGCATCGTGGTGCTCACCGGCGGGCACCGCGCCCGCGCGGCGGACCTGTTCCTGGACTCCGCGGGCGACGGTTCGATCGTGACGATCGACGGGGTGCGCCACTTGGACGGCGCGGCGCACGGCTCGGGGTGCACGCACTCCTCGGTGCTGGCGGCGCAGCTGGCGCTCGGCCGCACGCCGCTGCAGGCAGCGGAAACGGCCCGCGCGCTCGCGGGCGAGGCGGTGGCGCGTGGGCTGAGGGACGTGGGCGCGGGCGCCGGTCCGGTGGACGTGCTCGACCTGGGACGGATGCGCGAGAACTGAGCTGAGCGGCGCCGATCGTTTGCCATAATCGGTGGGGCGATGAAGCTCCTGCGTATGAAGCCCGGTCATGGCGAGATCGTTCTCGCGGAGGGCGACGTGGAGGTTCCGGAGCAGGAGCGAGAGCTGATCGAGGCGTTCCGTCGCGAGCTGGATGCGGGCATGTGGGCGGCGGTGCCCACCGAGACGCCCGCGGGGCGGCGTGAGGCGGAGCTGGTGAAGAGCTTCGCGGAGGTCCCCAGGGACGCGGAGCGCGTGATCTTCTTCCCTCGGGCCGCCGGTGGCGCGCCCCGGGCGACGCGTCACCAGTAGGGCGAGATGGAGCTGGGTCTGGGCACCGCGGCGATCGTGCTGGTGGTGCTCGCGTGGGAGCTGGCGCGCCCCACCCTGAAGCGCCTCCTGGCACGCGCGCAGGCGCTGTGGGCGGCTCACGGGCGCGGCTCGGCGCCGGCGGGGTATGACCCGGGGCGCGAGCGTCGCGCGGAGCAGCGCGCGCGAGAGCTGCTGCGCTCGTGCGTGGAGCAGCACGACTGGGAGATGTACCGCGACCTGGGATTTCTGCGCGTGTGGGGCGGGCTGGGCGCGCGCGGTGGCGAGCGGGACGCGCGGTACGCATACCTGATCTACCCGCACAAGCCGATCGTGGCGTATGTGCCGGCGACGGGGGAGCTGTTGAACGAGTACTGCGTGGCGTTTCCCGACCACACGAAACCGTTCGGCAGCGCGCGCCTGCCGGGCTCGGATGACGTGCTGGCGAAGTGGATGGCGCTGACGGCGGACGAGCGCCGGTTGATCGGCGAGGCGAACATGCACCTGCCGGGCCGCCAGGTGGAGCCGGCGCGGGTGCGGCGCGACCTGGAGCGTCTGGCGGCGTGGGAGCGAGAGCAGGCGGGCCAGCGGGCCGGTAGTGTGCGCGCCGCGTGAGCACGAACACACCATTTGACGTGAGGCACCGCAGTCGCGCCCTGACGGAGGGTCCGGAGCGCGCGGCGGCGCGCTCCTACCTGCACGGGATCGGCTACACGGCGGAGGATCTGGCGAAGCCGATCGTGGGCGTGGCGCACTCGTGGATCGAGACGATGCCGTGCAACTTCAACAACCGCGTGCTGGCGGCGAAGGTGAAGGAGGGGATCCGCAAAGCGGGCGGCACGCCGATGGAGCTGAACACGATCGCGATCTCCGATGGGATCACGATGGGCACGGCGGGCATGCGCGCGTCGCTGGTGTCGCGCGAGCTGATCGCGGACTCGATCGAGCTGGTCGCCTCGGCGCACGCTTTCGACGCGATCGTGACGATCTCCGGCTGCGACAAGACGATCCCGGGGACGGTGATGGCGCTGGCGCGTCTGAACATCCCGTCGCTGATGCTGTACGGCGGCTCGATCCGCCCCGGCCACTACAGGGGTGAGGAGATCACGATCCAGCAGGTGTTCGAGGCGGTGGGCGCTCATGCGGCGGGGAAGATCACCGACGCGGATCTGCACGAGACTCGAGGAGGCCGCGTCGCCGGGCGCGGGTGCGTGTGGGGGGCAGTTCACGGCGAACACGATGGCGATGGCGTTCGAGGTGCTGGGCATCTCGCCGGCGGGCTCGGCGATGGTGCCGGCGGAGGACGGGCGCAAGCTGCAGGTGGCGGTGGAGGTGGGCGAACTGGTGATGGACGTGCTGCGTCGCGGCCAGCTGCCGAGCGACATCATCACGAAAGCTGCGCTCGAGAACGCGATCGCGGCGGCGGCGATGAGCGGCGGCTCGACGAATGTGGTGCTGCACCTGCTGGCGGTGGCGAAGGAAATGGGCGTGCCGCTCCGCATCGACGAGTTCGACCCGATCTCCGAGCGCACGCCGCTGCTGTGCGACCTGCAGCCGGGCGGGCGCTACGTGGCGACGGACCTGTATGAGGCGGGCGGCATCCCGCTGGTGCTGAAGCGGATGAGCGAAGCGGGCGTGCTGAACGCGGACGCACAGACCGTCACCGGACGCACGATCGGTGAACATGCGGCGGAGGCGCAGGAGACGGCCGGTCAGGTGGTGGTGCGCCCGTTGAGCGAAGCGCTGAAACCGACGGGCGGCTTTGCGATCCTGCGCGGCAACATCGCGCCGGACGGCTGCGTGGTGAAGCTCTCCGGCCACGAGCGCCGCGTGCACACGGGCCCGGCGCGCGTGTTCGACGGCGAGGAGGCCGCGATGAAGGCGGTGCTTGCGAAAGAGATCAACGCGGGCGACGTGGTGGTGATCCGCGGCGAGGGCCCCGCGGGCGGGCCGGGCATGCGCGAGATGCTGGCTGTGACTGCGGCGATCGTGGGCGAGGGCCTGGGGGAGACCGTGGCGCTGATCACCGACGGGCGATTCTCGGGCGCGACGCACGGCTTCATGGTCGCGCACGTGGCGCCGGAGGCCGTGAGGGGCGGCCCGATCGGCGCGCTCGCAAGCGGCGATGAGATCACGGTCGACGTGGACGCGCGCCGCCTGGATGTGGCGCTCAGCGACGAGCAGATCGCGGCGCGCCTGCGTGACTACGAGCCCGCCGCGCGCGCGGACGAACACGTGGACGTGGCGATCCAGAAGTACGCGAAGCTGGTGGGCAACGCAGCCGAGGGCGCCGTCACGAGCTGAGCTCATGACGCGTTCGACAGGACATATCGACCTTCAGAGTTTGCGCGTCCAGCGGCAGGAGATTCTGGATCGCGCTGCGGGACACGGCGCGCAAAACGTGAGGGTCTTTGGCTCCCTCGCGCGGGGCGATGCCAGCAGCGCCAGCGACGTCGATCTGCTCGTGGAGATGGAACCTGGACGTAGCTTGCTCGACCTGGTTGGGCTGTGGCAGGATCTGGAGGATCTGCTCGGCAGCCACGTCGACGTGCTCAGCGATGCAGGTGTGAGCCCACACCTGCGGGAGCGGATCTACGCGGAGGCAGTCCCACTGTGAAGGACGAGCGCGTCTATCTGCTCCATGCAATCGACGCGATCGACGCAGTGCAGAGGTATACGACCGACGGTCGGGACGCTTTCTTCGATGACGCGAAGACACAGGACGCAGTCATACGAAACATCGAGATCCTCGGGCAGGCCGTGAAGGGCATATCTGATGCGACGCGAGCGCTCGAGCCGGCCGTGCCATGGCGACAGATCGCTGGGATGCGCGACAAGCTCATCCACGATTATTTCGGCGTCGACCTGTCTCTGGTCTGGGATGTGGTGGAGCGTGAGCTGCCGATCTTGCGCCCCCAGCTCGAGAGACTGAGCGTGCGCTTGGCAGCTGGGTGAGAGGCGCGCCCTACTCCGCGAGAAAGTCGCGCAAGAGCTGGTTGAACGCTGCGGGGCGCTCGAGCATGGAGAGGTGGCCGGTGTCCTCGAAGACGACCTTGCGCGAGTCGGGGATCAGCTCGGCGAACACGTCGGCGTCCTTGACGGATATGAGGCGGTCGCTGGCTCCCCAGACGATCAGCGTGGGGCACGCGATCTCGGGCAGGCGCTCGCGCACGGCGTAGTGGATGGTGGCCTGGAAGGCCTGCATGAACCCGGGCTTGCCGGCGCCGCGGATCTGCTCTGCGGCGAGCGCGGGAGGCAGCCGGCTGGGGTGGCGCGCGACGACGCTCAATGCGATGTCCCGCAGATGCGCGCGGCGCGCGAACGCGTCGGATTTGGACGCGGCCCAAGCGGTGGTCATGGCGAGGATCCGCTCGGCGCGGAGCATGACGGGCATGGCGCGCGTGGCGTCGCGGTGTTCGTGCGTGGAGACGCCGGCGGCGGAGACGAGCACGAGCCGCTCGACGCGCTGCGGGAACGCGATCGCGAGCTCGGCCCCGATGAAGCCCCCCATGGAGTTGCCAATGACGGCGGCCGCGTCAACCCCGAGCTGGTCAAGGAGGCTATTTAGGAGGCGTGCGTAGCGGGATATCGAGATCTCCCAGTCGGGCATGGGCGATGCGCCGAAGCCGGGCAGGTCGAGGGCCACAACGCGATGGTCCCTCGCCAGCGCGGGCAGCTGCTCGAGCCAGTTGGCCCAGCAGCCGGACAGGCCGTGAATGAACACGAGCGTCTGCGTGGAGTCGGCGTTCTCGCCGCCGAGCTCGATCGCGTTGACCGGCTGCCCGTCGAGAATCCTCCAGCGCTGGTGCTCGCGCCAGTCGACGTCGAGCCACGGTGAGCGCCCCACGGGGCCGTACGCGGCGGCCTCGCCGGCGGGGACGACGACGTCGGGATGGGCAGCGGGCTGGGTGCTCACACGGTTGAATGTACTCCCGATGGGGATAATCGAGCGGATGACAAGCGCAATTGCAAGCGGTGCGCACGCGTCCACAGGCAGGCAGAGGCGCGGCGGCGGCGAAGTACGCCACGCGATGAGCGCGCAAACCGAACCGAAGTCCGACCCCGACGCGCACTGCGAGCCGCTGCCGGACGCGTGGTCGCAGGCGATCTCGCTGCTGGGCGAGGATCTGCGCAGGCGCGACAGCGCGCCGCGCACGCAACGCGCGTACAGCACCGACCTGCACCAGTTCGCGCGCTGGGCACACGCGCAGGGGCTCGCGCCGACGGATGTGGACCCGAAGACGGTGCGCCGCTACATAGCGCGCCTGTCCGAGCAGAGCGCCGCGCCGAGCACCTCGGCGCGCAAGCTGGCGGCGCTGCGTGCGCTGTTCTCGAGCCAGCGCGAGCACGGCCGCGTGGCGCAGAACCCTGCGGATCTTGTCTCCACCCCGAGGCGCTCGGACCACCTGCCGCGCGTGTTGAGCGCGCGCGAGGCGGCGAGGCTGCTGGACAGCATCCCGATGGGCGGCGCCGAGGGGGTGGGGGGTCCGCTGAACACGCGCGACCGCGCGATGTTCGAGCTGGCGTACTCGTGCGGGCTGCGCGCGGAGGAGATCGTGTCGCTGCATGTCACCGACGTGGATCACGACGGCGAGCAGCTGCGGGTGGAGGGCAAGGGCCGCAAGACGCGTTTCGTGCCCGTGGGCGAGCCGGCGCTGGTGGCGGTGGCTCGCTATCTGGAGCGGGCGCGCCCGGCGCTCGCCTCGCCGCATTCCGGCGCTGGCGCGACGCAGGCGCTGTTCCTGAGCAAGACGGGCCGCCCGCTCGGCACGAGCGACGTTCGGCGCAGGCTGCGGATGTGGACGACGCGTGGCGGCGTGGCGCAGGGAGCGTCGCCGCACGCGCTGCGACACAGCTTCGCGACGCACCTGTTGGACGGCGGGCGCGGACCTGCGCAGCATCCAGGAGCTGATGGGGCACGCGAACGTGTCGAGCACCCAGATTTACACTCGGGTAGAGTCCGCCAGGCTTAGAAGCGCGTATGCGCGCAGTCACCCTCGGGCCTGAACAGGGGGGATGGAGCCCTGGAGACGAACGTCAAACCGATCGAGCTGCGCGAACTGTGGCGGCGTTATAAGAACGACGGAGACGCACGCGTTCGCGAGCGGCTGGTCGTCGCGTACTCGCCGCTGGTCAAGTACGTAGCGGGCCGCACCGCCGCTGGGCTGCCCCCGCACGTGGAGGAGGCGGACCTGATCTCCTACGGCCTCGTGGGGCTGATCTCGGCGATCGAGCGCTTCGACCTGTCGCGGGACATCAAGTTCGAGACGTACGCGATCATGCGCATCAAGGGCGCGATCATCGACGAGCTGCGCTCGCTGGACTGGGTTCCGCGCAGCGTGCGCGCGCGTGCCCGTGAGGTCGAGCGCGCGAACGCGAAGCTCGAGCACACGCTGCAGCGCGCGCCGACGGACGCGGAGATCGCGGCGGAGATGGGGATCACGGTGGAGGAACTGAACGAGTCGCTGCTGGCGATCTCGCACTCCTCGATCGTGGCGCTGGACGAGCTGTGGAGCGTGTCGGACTCGAGCGGCGACCAGGTGTCGTTGATGGACACGATCGAGGACCCCGGCGCGCCGGACCCGGCGAAGGCGCTGGATCTGGGCGACCTGAAGGACAGGATCGCGGATTCGATCGCGAAGCTGCCGGAGCGCGAGAAGCTGGTGATCGCGCTGTACTACTACGAGAACCTGACGCTGCGCGAGATCGGCGAGGTGCTCGGCGTGACCGAGTCGCGCGTCTCCCAGATGCACACGAAGGCGGTTCTGCGTCTCCGCTCCAGAATGCAGGAGGAGTCCTTCGACGACTAGCGGTTGCGGCGGCCCGGAGAGCGTGTCGGGCTCTGTCCGGCTACCCTCTTGGGCCGATGGCCACGCGCACGATCGTCACCTCGAAACCGGACGTGTCGTGCGACGTGTGCGAGCGGCGCCTGCTGCGCGGCGAGCAGCCGGACGTTTTCATCGCCGCTGGACGTCGCCGCACGGTATGCGAGCTGTGCGCTCCGCGCGCTGCGCACGAGGGCTGGATGCGCGAGAGCGACAGCCAGGCGCTGAAGCTGCCGCCGATGCGAGCGCGGCGCGGACGCAGTCTGATCGACCGGCTTCGCCAGGTGGGGAGGCCGGGCGAGACGGCGCCGGGCGCGCCCCTCGAGCCCGCGCAGGGCGAGCCCGAGTCGTACGTCGATCCGCAGCCTTATGACTTCCTGGACGGCTACGAGCGCACGGGCGTGGACCCGGTCCCTGCGCGCGGGCACGCGGAAGCGGCGGAAGAGCCGCTGGAGGAGTACGAGCTGGAGCCCGACGAGCAGGCTAACGCGCCGCGCGGCGAGCAGGCGGCGAGCTTCGAGGTCGCCTATGGCCACGACCACGGCTCGTACGTCGAGCCGGCGGTGCGCGTGTTCAACGCGAGCGAGTTCCCGCGCCGCGTGGCGGGGGTGGCGCGCTCGCTGGGCGCGCCGACGATCAACGTGCGCTCGGCGGAGCACCTGGAGAGCGTGGTGAGGATCATGGTCGCGTGGGAGCTGTGCTGGTACCGCTACGAGGTGGACATGAGCGAAGCGGGCGCGGAGACGCGGATCGTTGGGCAGGGCACGGAGCTGGACGAAATCGCGCGCGAGGAGCGGGTGGGGAACGCGGTGGCGGACGAGTCGGGCACGCTGACGCTCGTGTGAGCGGGCGGATGCGCCTGTTGTGAAGGTTTGGCGCCCACCCTTGCTTATTGGCGCGCGCGGAGTAAGATCGGAGCCCGATGATCTATTGCGTGGTACCAAAGCCACTCGCCGACGAGCTCTATCCGAAGCTCGTTGAGCACTACAAAGACGACGCGAACGTGAGCGTGATCGTCGATCGCCGCGAGTTCGACCGCCGCGCCCGCTACGGCCGCTCAGGCGCCGCGCCCGGGGCCGCAGAGGACGAGGACGTCTCGCAGCGCCGGATCGTGCGCGACCGTCGTCGCGCGCGTGTGGCCGGCGACCTGCTGCCGCTCGCGCAAGCTTCCTAGAAGCTTCTTCGGCTCCGTCCTCAAGCGACCTGCCGTGCCACTCCGTCCCATGCGCGCTGCATAATCCTCCGCGCGATGAAGGTCATAGTCCACGTAGACGGAGGCGCCCGCGGCAACCCCGGCCCCGCGGCCGCCGCATGCGTCATCTCCACACCCGACGGTGAGATCCTGGGCGAGCACGCCCAGCTCCTGGGCAAGCAGACGAACAACGTGGCCGAGTACCGCGCGCTGCTGCTCGGCCTGGCCCGCGCGGGCGAGCTGGGCGCAACCGAGATTGAGGTGATCGGAGACTCCGAGCTGATCGCCAAGCAGGTGAAAGGCATCTACAAGGTCAAGCACCCCGCCATGCGCCCCCTCTACCTGGAGGCGATGCAAGCTTTGAAGAACTTCGACCGCTGGTCGATCCGCACGGTCCCCCGCGCTCAGAACGCCGACGCCGACGCCTTGGTGAACGCTGCGTTGGACCAAGCAGCCACCCTCACCTAGCTCGCACGCCACGGCCACGCGATCCGGTGACGATCGCCGTTGCACGCAGCGTTAGCGTCATCGGCGTCTCTCACCCGTCGACGAGCAGGCTGTCGAGCGGCCCTAGCAGCGCCATCGACCTGCGTGAGATGCCTGGGAGCTCTCGCAGCCGATGGGTCAGCGGTTCCCCGCGTCGCAGGCGGTCTCGTTGCTCGGTCGCGATCGGCCGCCACAGCTCGTCGATGACCGAGGCCGGGTCTCCGGAGACATCCTGCGGCGAGAGCTCCAGATGCTCCGCCCACAGTCGCATCCGTGTCTCGCGTGTGACCGCGGGGTCGCAAGTGACGATGTTCATCTCGGTGTCGTTGAAGAACGAGTGCTCGTTGAGGTTCGCCGAGCCGACCGTCATCCAGGCATCGTCGACGATGCCCACCTTGGCGTGAACATACAGCGGACCGGCGAGGTTTCCGGTGCGGGCCGAAACCGTGCACGCGAGAAACCGGCCGGCGCCGTCGTCGGCGCGAGCCAGCGCGGCGAGCCGCCCGCGCGTGGTGTCCGCCCCGTTGTTCGGCTTCGCGGGCAGCAGCACGACCACGCGGAAGCGATCGCTCGGCGGCTCGCGAAGCAGGCCGGTGAGGATCTCGACAACCTGCGCCGACCACAGAAACTGGCTCTCGAGGTAGACGAACTCCCGGGCTGAGCGCAGCGCACGCGTGTATGCCTCGATGATGCGAAAGTCCCCCTGGGGCAGGAGGTCGTAGACGTTCTCGGGAACCGTGCGCACCGCCTGTAGCGTCACATCGCCTGTGCGGGTCGGCGTCGGTGCCGGATCGATGTGCTCGCCGGTGACGGCGTGCCAACGGGCGGCGAAGTGCTCGCCCACATCCGCCACGACGGGGCCCGTCACTCGACTGGAGACGTCGTGCCATCCGAGGCGACCACGCATGGGATGGTCATTGGTGTCAAAGCGGTCGCCGCCAAGGGAGGTGAGGTCGATCCCGCCGACGAACGCGACCTCGCCGTCGACGATGACGAGCTTCTCGTGGTGACAGTGCATCGGACGCTCGTGAGCATCGAGCTCACACTGCACGCGCGTGCCGCGCGTGAGCTCCTCGCGCACGCCACGAACGGCAGCGCGAGCGGGCGTGAAGAGCGGCACGGGCGCGCCCGCCCAAAGGAGAACCCTGACGTCGACCTGCTCGGCGCGATCGCCGAGAAGGTCACGCAACCGAGCCGCCCGGTCATCGCGCGTCAACCCGAAATGGGGAGTGATGTGCCAGCCGGCGATGTGCACATGAGAGCGGGCTCCAGCGATCGCCTCGGCGATCCGCGGCAGCGCCTGAGCGCCGTCGATCAGGACCTCGAGCTCGCCTCCCTCGCGCGGCGATGGGTCTCCATCCGCCCACAACGACCCGTCGTTGGGCGGCTCGATTTGCTCGAGCCGCCCAACGCGCCGAAGGCGCCGACGGTGATGGGCGCCGACCGCCACGTCGAGACCTCGGCCCGTCCACCCGTCCACACGGTCGAAGAGGGTTCCGCCCACGGGCAGCGTCTCCCTTCCTACGCTTTGACCAACTCACGCTCCGCCGCGTCGATCACACCCGAGCGGCTCTTGTGCGAGCGCTCGTAGGTGCGCACGAGCTTGGCACGATCCTCGTCGCCCTCGTCCAGCACGGAGCGGATCTCATCCACGCCGAGCTCGTCATATCCAGGCCACGGCTCGTCTCCGCGCAGGCTGGCGATCCTGCTGAGGACGGTCGTGCGTTTGTCGTTCTTGCGCTCGTAGGAGTCGACCTTTGCGAGGTCGATCTGCGAGAGGTGCGGGAGCTTCTCGACGATCTCCGCAGCGGTGAGTTTTCCGTAGCCGGTTATCGCCAGATCCTCTTCAGAGGCCAGCGCGCCCTTGATCTGTCCCTCGGCCTGTGCGACCCCGGGTACCTTGCGTGCTTTGCGGGCGGCGCGTCTTGCGCTCGACGACGCATCGCGGGTGGCCTCCTTCACGCTCTCCGACGCCGAGCGGACTGCGTCGGCGGCGCCGGTCTTGCTCAGGTCGTATGAAGGGTTCCCGCGGATCTCTGCCCGGACCACTGCCTCGGTCAGCTTTGGGATCTCCATAAGGATCCGGTCGAGCATCCTCTGCTCATCCGCCCGAATGGAGTTCGCGAGGGCCTGGGTGGCGTTGTCGCCGACAGAGTCAGCCAGCTGCTCGATCGCGGTGTACGTGGCGATCTCCAACGCCTCGGTCGCGCATGCGTCCTTGGCGTTCTTCAGGACCTTCTCCTCGCCTCCCTTGCCGCGAACGAGATCGAAGGGTGCCTTGCCCACTGCGAGTGCCTGCCCAGCCAGGCTTTGAACCAGCCCGATACCGGCCTGTATCGGGCCGGTGCCCTGTCCGACCTCGTCGAGACGGCGTCGCACCCGGCCTGCGTGCTCGCGCGTCTCGCGCAGGTGTGATTCGAGGCCGTCGCGGTAGCTCCCACGGGGGGTCATCGCGATCTGTGATTGCAGTGTTGTGACGAGCGCTTGCTCCATGGCGTGCGCCTCGCTGAGGTACTGCACGATCTTCTGTTCAGTCGGGTCCATTTATCTCCAATTTCCTATACAGGTGTGTGTGATGGGGTGCGCGGGCGCACCCCATCCGTTAAACCCCTCCGCGTCTGTAGCCGAAACCGCCGCCCGTGAGAAAGACCACGAGGGCCACGAGCAGCAGCAGCCAGAGCAATGGGCTCACTCCGATACCGCCCGCTACCGCGGCGATTACCAAGACGATCAAAAGCAGCTCTACGAGTCCCACAACGCCCTCCTTTGGGTTGACACCTACGCGGGTGCTGTGATCTCTATTACCCAATGGCAGCGCGGCGAAACCCGCGACTGCGGAGAGAGACGGGGCCTATTCGGATTCTTCGGCGGCCGCCAGGCCTTCGTGCTCGAAGTGGCCGTCCACCGCGATGCTGAGTTCGGTCGGGAACCGCCAGGTTTTCAGCCGGCGGCGAGTCGGCTTGCCTGAAGTCGAAACGAACGAGTGGGCGAAGATCAGCAGCCGTTCTCTGCCCTTGAGCGCTTCGCCTCGGCAGAGCTCGAGTCCCAGGTCGTGCTTTCGGAACACGTGAAGGGGCCTGCACTGGATCGCCGGGACATTCTCGTGGTAGGTGGCCTCGTATACGGAATACGGGCGGATGCCCATCTCCGCGAAGAGGTGGCGCATGCTGGCCTCGCCGAGTGGAAGCGACGGTGTCCTGCTCATGCAAGCCCATTCCGCAGACGGGTGCCCTTGACAGTTCGCGTCACGGAAGCCTGATGGTCTGTGCAGGCTCGCAAGGGTTGCCGCCGCCAGCGCCGGGGTGGTGCCATAGACGCGCACATGCTTGGCAAAGTCGCTTTGGTGCCGTTGGGTCGCTGCAACGATCCGCGCCGTCGCCGCAGCCAGCGATCCCGCGGCGGCGCACGCCAACACCACCGTTGCAAGCCGCCGTGTCACAAGACCATGTATCGGTCGCTGATGCCGCCGCGCTTAGGCTGCTGCCGCCAGCAAGCGGAGCGGCGAGACGATTTCGTCGCTCGCGCGCAGCGCCAGCGACGAAATCGACTCGACGCGCAGCCCCCTCAGCGCAACGGCTGAGCAGATTTGGCGAGCGCCAGCATCTGCTGATTGGAAAGCTCCTCCAGCAGCGTGTTCGTGAGCCAATACAGCACCCTGCCTTCGCGCCACCCGATCACGTGGATGTGCGACCCGTCGTTGACGAACCGGTAGGAGCGCCCGTCGATGGTCTGCGTGCGCGCGTGCGCGAACAGCGGCGGGTTGAGCCAGTCGCTGCCCTCGAAGTCGTAGTAGCCCCCGAGCCCGTTCTGGCGCCACACGACGACATAGGCGTGGTGTTTGTTGTGCTGCTGGTCTTCGAGCGAGTAGGCGCGCACCATCTGCTGCTCGGAGGGCCCGGTCTGCAGCGTGGGGTAGAGCATCGCGAACGGCACGCTGAGCGCCGCTTTGACGGCTTCGCCCTCGCCGACGGAGGACGTGGGGTAGAGGCCGAGCGCGCGTGCGGCCGCGGCTGAGCTGACGCTCTTTGCGTGCGCGTGGTGGTGGCTGGAGTGGTGGACGGGCTTCGGCTTGGGCAGCACGAGTTGTTCGTGGCCGTGGATGAAGTTGTCGAGCGTCTTCTTCTCGAGCGCCGGGGTGGAGGTCACGTAGGAGCCGCCCTTGATCTGCGCGTTGACGTTGCTGGTGAGGAACTTCACCTGGCGCAGCGGCTTGGCCTGCGAGAAGGCGATCAGCTTCGCCAGCTCGATCAGCTGGCTGGCGGAGGAGTTGAAGCCGGCCTGCAGGATCGCGTGCCCGACCGCTTTGGCGACGTTGCCGATCTGGCCGATCTCGTTGCTGGGGCTGATCTGCTGGCGCAGGTTGCGCAGGAAGTCCTGCTGGCGCGCGACGCGCACGAAGTCTGAGTCTTCGTGGCGGTAGCGGACGTAGTTGAGCGCGCTTTCGTAGCAGAGCTTCTGGTAGCCGGGCTGCAGGTTGATGCTGGTGTAGTCGGTCGCGGCGGTGCCGATGTTGGCGTTGTAGTAATGGTGGTCGACGTTCACGTACACGCAGCCGAGCGTGTCCACGACCTTGATGAAGCCCTTGAAGTTGACGTCGACGATGCCGTTGAGCTTGCCCTTCAGCTCGGGGAACACCTGGTTGACGACCGTCTCCGCGGCGAGCACGATCCCGCCCTTGGAGCCGCCGGTTTTGCTGCCGATCGTGTAGGCGGCGTTGATCTTTTCGCCCGCCCACACGCCGCCGTGGGAGTCGGTGATGTCGACGAGCAGATCGCGTGGGATCGACATCACCGAGGTCTGCCCCTGGGAGGGGTCGAAGCGGACCAGCAGGAGCGTGTCGCTGTGCGGCGTGGCGCTGCGTTCGAGGCTGTTCTTGGAGCCTTCGCGGCGGTCAGAGCCGAGGACCAGGAACGTCTGGGGTCCGCCGTTGTATTCGGGCGTGACGAGCCCTTTGGGCGCGTTGATGCGGTTGCCCGAGGTGAACACTTTCGAGCCGATCCCGCCGATGGTGTTGAGCGCGACGGTCGCCGTCGCGGCGCCGCTGAGCGCCGTGATGAGCACTCCCGCGATCAGGAAGCGCTTCCACATGCCCAGCCCCAGGGAGGGCGGGCGCTCGTCAGGCATGGATTCTGGGCGCTCGGCAGCTCATGAACAATGGGTACGGCACGCGCGACCCCCCGACGGCGCGTTCCTCGACAGCGTAGCGAGCGGATCGGAGCACGATCGCCGCGATGGGGGATACCCTCGCACGCATGCTCAGCGCCCGCAACCGAGAACTGCTGGGCCTCGTGCCCTCGGCGCTGCTCGTGGCGGGGGGGTTCGCGGCGATCTTCATCCAGGCGCGCAACGACACGTTGAGCGCCTCCACGAACCTGACGCTGAACGGCATCTCCGGCGTGTCGCTGTCCTATGGCGCGGTGTTCCTGGGGCTGTGCGTGGCCGCGCATGTGGTGATCCGCTACGCGCTGCCGCACGCGGACCCGTACCTGTTCCCGCTCGTGGCGGTGCTCGCGAGCGTGGGGATCGTGATGGTCTACCGCATCGACCCGGTGCTGGCGCGCCAGCAGGCGGAGTGGATGGTGATCGGGCTGGCGCTGTTCGGGGCCACGATCCTCGCGCTGCGCCGCCAGGGGGTGGGGGTGCTGGAGCGTTACCGATACACGATCGCCGCGGTTGCGATCGGGATGGCGATCCTGCCGCGCCTGCCCGGGATCGGCGAGCAGGTCAACGGCGCCTACCTGGACATCCACGTCGGCAGCGTGTCCTTCCAGCCGTCGGAGCTCGCGAAGATCGCGATCGTGATCTTCCTCGCGAGCTATCTGCGCGACAACCGCCAGATCCTCGTGACCGCGGGGCGGCGCGTGCTCGGCCTGACGATCCCGCCGATGAAGCAGTTCGGGCCGATGCTGATCGTGTGGGGGGCGGCGATGGCGACGCTGCTGATCACGCGCGAGCTGGGGACCTCGCTGATGTTCTACGGCGCTTTTCTGGCGCTGCTGTACGTCGCCACGGGGCGCTTCTCGTTCCCGCTGATCGGGCTGGTGCTGTTCGCGCTGGGGGCGTGGTTCGTGGCGGAGCACGTCAGCCACGTGCAGGCGCGCGTGCTCGCGTGGGAACACCCCTTCGACCGGGCGCTCTACTACCGCCCGGTCGGCGGCAGCTACCAGCTCGCGCAGTCGCTGTTCGCGCAGGCCGACGGCGGCCTGCTGGGCACGGGCTTCGACCGCTCGCTGCTGCGCGCCGCCCACCATGGCGCGCCGATCCTGCCGGTGCCCGAAAGCGACATGATCTACGCGGTCATCACCAACGAGCTGGGGCTGCTGGGCGCGTCCGCGCTTCTGCTCGTGTACCTGCTGCTGATCGCGCGCGGCCTGAAGACGGCGGTGCTCGCGCGCGACTCGTTCTCCAAGCTGCTCGCCACGGGCCTGTCGTTCGTCGTCGCGATGCAGGTGTTCGTGATCGTGGGCGGCGTCACGCGCGTGATCCCGCTCACGGGCGTCACGCTGCCGTTCGTCGCCTACGGCGGCTCGTCGGTGGTGATGAACTTCGTGCTCGTCGCGCTGCTGCTCGTCATCTCGGACCGCGCGCGGCGGCCGTACTCGAGGAGGTGAGCCCCTCCAGCTGTCGAAGACCGCTGGGATGCTGACGTCCACGACCACCGACGCGACGCCACGCGTGTTCCTGCGCACGCCGCCGCCGCTGCCGCGTTTCAGGCGCTACCGGGGGCTGCCGGAGGCGCGCGCGCTCGCGGAAGGGTTCTGCTCGCCCGCGGGCCTGCACAGGCGCCCGTGGCTGGAGCGTCTGCGCCGGGCGCTGGAGGAGGACCTGTTCGTGCTGCACTACCAGCCGATCGTCTCGCTCGCGGACGGCACTGTGTCCCACCACGAGGCGCTCGTGCGCCTCGCGGACGACGTGGACGGGCAACTGGTGGCGCCGGGGCTGTTTCTGCCGGCGGCGGAGCGCTACGGGCTGATCCGCGACATCGACCGGATGGTGCTCGACAAGGTCACGGCGCTGCTGGGCGAGGGGCTCGTGGGGGACGGCGTGAAGCTCGCGGTGAACGTCTCCGCGGTGTCGGTCACCGACGGCTCGATGCTCTCCTATCTGGAGCGCAGCCTCGCCAGGAACGGAGTGGACCCGTCGCTCGTGGTGATCGAGGTGACCGAGACGGCGGCGATCTCCGACATGAGCAGCGCACAAGACTTCTGCGCGGGCGCGCTCGCGCTCGGCTGTGAGATCGCGCTGGACGACTTCGGCGCGGGCTTCGGCTCGTTCCAGTACCTCAAGCACCTGCCGTTCAGCTACCTGAAGATCGACGGCGACTTCATTCGCCGGCTGCCCGTGTCGCGCACCGACCAGCTCGTGGTGAAGGCGCTCGCGGGCGTCGTCAGCGGCATGGGGCGCAGGACGATCGCGGAGTTCGTGGGCGACGAGCACACGATCGGCATGCTGCGCTGCTACGGCGTGGACTACGCGCAGGGCTTTCAGGTGGGGCGCCCCGTCGCGGGCATCCCCACGGCGGCGTAGCGCTGCGGTCCCGGCCGCGGCAGTCGCGGATCTCGGCCGCGTTCCGCGGCGTCGCTACTTCGGCTGCGGGAACTGCGCGCGCATGGCGGCGTCCCACGCGCGGTCGCTCATCAGCCGGCGCGAGAGGATCGTCAGCTTCGCCGACGGGGTGATGGTGATCCGCGGGCGGGGGCGGCGGCGCTTGATGGCGCGCTCGATCACCTTCGCCACCCGCTCGGGGCCGGCGCCGAGCATCCGCATCGGGCCGTCGTAGGCGCCCTTCGTGACGGCGCCCACGGTGGCGTTGAAGTGCGCGTAGGGGTCCTCGCCGTCGCTGCTCACGTCGGCCATGCTCGCGGTGGCGGCCTCGCCGAACTCGGTCGTGATCAGGCCGGGCTCGAGCAGGATCACGTCGATGCCGAAGCCGCGCAGCTCGAAGCGCAGCGCGTCGGAGATCGCCTCCAGGGCGTGCTTGGTGGCGTGGTAGTGCCCGCCGCCGGGGAACGTCAGCAGGCCGCCCATCGAGCCGAGGTTGACGATCTTGCCCCAGCGCTGCGCGCGCATCTTCGGCAGCACGAGCTGGGTGAGGCGCACGAGCCCGAACACGTTCGTCTCGAACTGGCGGCGCATCGGCGTCGATCGGCACCGTCTCGATCGCGCCGCTCTGCGCAGTAGCCGGCGTTGTTGATCAGCACGCCCACCGCGCCGTGCGCGCGCTCGACCTCCGCCACCGCGGCGCTGCATCGACGCCTCGTCGGTGACGTCGAGCGCGAGCGTGTTGCAGCCGGCGTCCTTCAGATCGGCGATCGTCTCGGGTCGGCGCGCGGTCGCGTACACCGTCCAGCCCGAGCGCGCGAGTCGCTGCGCGGTCGCGCGGCCGATCCCCGAGGAACATCCCGTGATGAGCACCGCCTTGGAAGGTTCGGCCATCGCGGCAGCATAAGGCCTGGATGCGGGTCGACGGGGTGCTCGCGAGGTAGGCTCCCGTTATGACCACTACCTCCGCAGCCACACTCCCCGACGCGCTCGGCGACCAGGCGCGTCGACTTCGTCGCACAGCCCCACCGCCTGCTGATCGGCGCCGAGCGTCTCGACGCCGCGGACGGGCGCACGTTCGCCACGCTCGACCCTGCGAGCGGCAGCGAGATCGCGGAGGTCGCGCTCGGCGGCGCAGAGGACGTCGACCGCGCCGTCGCGGCCGCGCGCGCCGCGTTCGCCGAGGGCCCGTGGGGCTCGATGCCGGCGGCGGGTCGCGAGCGGCTGATGCACGCGCTCGCCGCAGGCGCTCGAGGACGCGCGCGGAGGAGTTCGCGCAGATCGAGTCGCTCGACAACGGCAAGCCCGTCGGCCTCGCGCAGTACGTGGACGTCGCGGGGGCGGTCGCGCACCTGCGCTACTTCGCGGGCTGGCCGACGAAGATCGAGGGCGGCGTGCTGCCGGTGGCCGCGCCCAACATGCACTGCTACACGCGCCGCGAACCGGTCGGCGTGTGCGCGCAGATCATCCCGTGGAACTTCCCGCTGCTGATGGCCGCCTGGAAGCTCGGGCCGGCGCTCGCCGCCGGCTGCACGATCGTGCTGAAGCCCGCCGAGCAGACGCCGCTGAGCGCGCTGCGCCTCGGCGAGCTGGCGCTCGAGGTCGGCTTCCCGCCGGGCGTGCTCAACGTGCTCACCGGCGACGGCGCGACGGGCGCGGCGCTCGTCGACCACCCCGACGTCGACAAGATCGCGTTCACCGGCTCGACCGCCGTCGGGCGCGAGATCGGCGCGAAGGCCGGCAAGGCGCTCAAGCGCGTGACGCTCGAGCTCGGCGGCAAGTCGCCGAACATCATCCTCCCGGACGCCGACATCGACGCCGCGATCAAGGGCTCCTTCCAGGCGATCTACTTCAACTCCGGGCAGGCCTGCAACGCGGGCTCGCGCCTGTTCGTTCCGGCGGAGCGCTTCGACGAGGTGATGAGCGGCGCTGGCGCAGGCGGCCGCGGCGCCGCGCGCCTGGGCCCGGGCCTCGAGCCGGACACGCAGCTGGGGCCGCTCGTCTCCGCCGAGCAGCACGAGCGCGTGATGGGCTACATCGAGTCGGGCCGCGACGAAGGCGCGGAGGTGCTCGCGGGCGGCGAGGCGGCGCTGAGCGACAGCGGCGGCTACTTCGTCGCGCCGACGCTGTTCAGCACCGCCTCCGACGATCTGCGCATCGCGCGCGAGGAGATCTTCGGGCCGGTGCTCGTCGCCTCGCCGTATGACTCGCTCGAGGAGGTCGCGGAGCGCGCGAACGACGACCGAGTACGGGCTCGCCGCGGGCGTGTGGACGCGCGACGTCTCCAACGCGCACCGTCTCGCCGCGATGCTGCGCGCGGGCATGGTCTACATCAACACCTGGGGGCTCGCCGACCCGGCGGCGCCGTTCGGCGGCTTCAAGTCGTCCGGCATCGGGCGCGAGCACGGCCACGACGGCCTCGACGCGTACCTGGAGACGAAGACGGTGTGGACCGCGCTGTGAGCGCGAGCACCCTCGGAGCCGGCTCCTCATCCCTTCGTGAGCGCCGTCGCGCAGAGCGAGCCGGTGCCGGTGGGGGTGCGCTCGGCGCGCTGGGCGCCCGCGCTCGGCGCGCTGTTCGCGCTGGTGCTGCTCGCCGCGACCGTCGAGATCGTCGTCGACGGCGCCGCCGGCATCTCGCCGCTGATCCCCAAATCGCCCGCGATCGCGGGCTGGCTGTCGGAGATCGGCGAGCGCCTCGGCTTCCGCGTGTTCCTGATCGCGCTGCTCGTCGCGATCGGCGGCTACGCGGGGCTGCTCGCGCTCGCGCGCCTCGGATCGGCGGGGCGCGTATCGAAACGGTGGGCGATCGTGCTGATCGCGGCGCTGCACGCGATCGTGTTCGTCGGGCCGATCCTGATCTCGACCGACGTGTTCAGCTACATCGCCTACGCGCGCATGGGCGTCGAGCACGGGCTGAACCCGTACCTGCACGGCCCAGCGTCGATCTCGCACGACCCGGTGTTCCTGTACGTCGGGCACGACTGGCGCAGGACGGCGACCGCCTACGGGCCGCTCTACACGCTGCTGTCCTACCCGCTCGCGCCGCTCGGCGTCGTGGGCGCGCTGTGGGCGATGAAGATCGATCGCGCTGCTCGCGAGCGTCGGCACGCTCGCGCTCGTCTGGCGCTGCGCGCGCCAGCGCGGCCTCGACCCGGTGTGGGCGCTGCTCGTCGTCGGCGCGAACCCGCTGTACGTCATCTACGGCCTGGGCGGCGCGCACAACGACCTGGTCATGATGCTGATGATGATGGTCGCGGTCACGCTCACGATCGCCCCGCGCGTGTCGCCGGGCCGCGAAGCGGGCGCCGCGGCGATGGTGGTGGCGGGCGCGCTCGTGAAGGCCACCGTCGCGGCGCTGCTGCCGTTCATGATCCTCTCCAGGCGCCGCCTCGCGCCGATACTCGGCGCGCTCGCGGCGCTCGTGCTGGGCTGCTCGTCGGGTACGTCGCGTTCGGCATCCACGGCGTCGACGTCGTCGCCGCGCTCAACCGCGACGCGGCGTTCGTCTCCACCGACAGCTTCGCCACCGAGATCGCGCACCTGTTCGGCAAGCCGGGCGTGTTCCCGATCGACCACGACCTGCTGAAGGCGGCCTCGTGCTGATCGTGCTGCACCTGCTGTGGCGCACGTGGCGCGGCTATGACTGGGTCGCGGCGTCCGGCTGGGCGCTGCTGGCGATCTCCGTCACGAGCACGTGGCTGCTCGCGTGGTACATCCTCTGGCCGCTGCCGCTCGCCGTCATCACCCGCGACCGGCGGCTGCTCGATCGCGACGCTCGCGATCCAGGCGCTGTTCGTCGTCCACCAGATCTCGCCGCTGCTGGCGCCGGTCAAGTGAGCGCCCCGTCCGCATCGACGCCCGCCGAGGGACGCTGGGCGGCGCTGCCGGCATGGCTGCGCCCGCGCGACGTCGAGGCCACCGGCGGCGGTCGCACGCGGCTGGTGGAGACGACGCTGCTGGTGCTCGTCGCGCTGCTGCTCGCCACAGCCACGGTCAACGACGTCGTTCGCCAGAAGCACGTCAACGAGCGTCTGATCGCGGACCTGCGCACGTGGCGCGCATACACAGGACACGACTATCAAAACCTAACGATCAGCCAGGAACTGCTCGGACCCACGAGCAGCCAGCGCGAGGTGGTCTGCGGCAACACCACCCCCGGCGTGCCGAAAGCGAACATCCAGATCTGCCTGGCGATCTGGGGGCCGGTGGTGAACGGCCGGCGCACGGTGCACGGTGGCTGGTATCTGCCGGCGAAATCCGAGGACGACACGCGCCGCCTGCGCTACGGCTGCTTCGGCCCGGCCTCGCGGGGCATGTGTCCGCGATGAGCGCTGCCGCGCCGGCTCCGCCACCCGCGCCCGCCGTCACGGCCGAGCCGACGAGCGAGACTGCGCGCTCCACGCGACTGCCGTGCTGGTGGCCGCTCGTGGCGCTGACGCTGCTCGCGGCGGTGCTGCGCCTCTCGACGCTCGGCCTGCAGAGCTTCTGGTACGACGAGGCGTTCACGCCCGTGCACGTGCTGCACCTGAGTCTGTGGGCGACGCTGCGCTCGGTCGCGCACACCGAGAACTCGCCGCCGCTCTGGTACGTGCTCGAGTGGCTCGACTACCGCATCCTCGGCAGCGGCGAGGTCGCGCTGCGCCTGCCGTCGGCGCTCGCGGGGATCGCCACGGTCCCGGTCGCGTGGGCGATCGCGCGGGAGCTCATCGGCCCCTCGCCAGAGGCACGCCCGCCCCCGGCTCGCCCCGCCGTCGCGCGGCGATCGTGTGCGCGGCGCTCGTGGCGGTCAACCCGCTGTTCGTCTGGTACTCCCAGGAGGCGCGCGTGTACGGGCTGTTCGTACTGACGGGCGCGGTCGCGATGCTGTGCTTCCTGCGCGCCGAGCGCGACCCCACGCCACGGCGCATGGCGGCCTTCGCGCTGGCGGGCGCCGTGGCGCTGCTGACGCACTACTTCGCCGTGTTCCTGCTCGCGCCCATGGCGCTGTGGCTGGCGTTCGTGCGACCAGGCTGGGGACGAGCGGGCTCCCGCGCGGCGCTCGCCGCGTGCGGTGCGATCGGCCTCGTGGGCGTGGCGCTGCTGCCGCTGATCTCCGCGCAGGGCGGGCACGGCACCCAGTGGATCGGCCGCTGGCCGCTGTCCGAACGCCTGCAGGCGATCCCGCAGTACTTCCTCACGGGCTACTCCGGCGAGCCGCTCGGCCACGGCATCGAGCTGCTCGTCGCGCTGCCGATCCTCGCGGGGCTCGCGCTGTGGGTGGGGCGGGCGAGGGAACGACGCGGAGCGGGCCTGGCTTTTCTCATCGCCGCGTGCGGAGTCCTGATCCCGATCGTGCTCGCGGTCCTCGGCGCCGACTACCTAGCGCCACGCAACCTCGTCGCGGCGATGATCCCCGTCACCGCGCTGATCGCGCTGGCGTTCGCCTCCCCGGTCCTGGGCCGCATCGGGGTCGCGCTGGCGCTCGTAACGGCGGTCGCGTTCGCCGCGATCTCGCTCGACGTGAACCTGAGCCCGCGCCTGCAGCGCGGCAACTGGCGCGACGTGGCGCGCGCGCTGCGCGCGGATGGCCGCCCGCGCGCGATCACGACGGTGGAGCTCGGCGCGGCGCCGCTTGAGTACTACGTCCCGGGCCTGCACAACCTGCACACGGGCCGCACGGTGCTCGTGAGCGAGATCGACGAGACGGGCTACTCGCCGCTGCGCGCCTCCGCGGGCGAGCCGCCCGCGCCGGGCTTTCGCCTGTTCGCACGGCTGAACGTCGACGGTTTGATCGTCTACCGCTTCGCTTCGGACGTCCCGCGCGTGGTCTCGCAGGCCACGCTGCGCCGTCACGTGATCACGCTCGCGCACCCCGAGGTGCTGGTTCCGGCGGCCCTGGGGTAGAGACGAAGAGTGGGGCCGCGCGTGCGCGACTGTCGCGGCGGACAAAAAAGATCTAGTTTTTGGGCATGCGGGATTTGACCTCGGAGGCTCGCAGCGAGGCTCAGGCGGCGCTGGAGCTCGCGCGCGAGCGCCTGCTGTCGCTGCAGGACGACGCGGGCTGGTGGCGCGGGGAGCTGCAGACGAACGTGACGATGGACGCCGAGGACATGCTGCTGCGCGAGTTCCTCGGCATCCGCGAGGCGCGCGCGACGGAGCGCACGGCGGCGTGGATCCGCTCCCAGCAGCGCGCGGACGGCACGTGGGCGAACTTCCACGGCGGCCCGGGCGAGCTGTCGACGACGATCGAGGCGTACTGGGCGCTGCGCCTCGCGGGCGATGAGCCCGACGCGCCGCACATGCTCGCGGCGGCGGAGTTTGCGCGCCGCGAAGGCGGCCTGGAGCACGCGCGCGTGTTCACGCACCTGTGGCTCGCGCTGTTCGGCCTGTGGTCGTGGGACGACGTGCCGGCGCTGCCGGCGGAGGCGATCCTGCTGCCGGCGTGGGTGCCGCTGAACGTGTACGACTTCGCGTGCTGGGCGCGCCAGACGATCGTTGCGCTGTCGCTCGTCAAAGCGCACCGGCCCGTGCGCGAGCTGCCGTTCGCGCTGGATGAGCTGCGCACGGGCACGCCCCGCGCGCGCCGGCCCGCCTCGCGGCGGGCCGCGTGGCTGACACGGCTGGACAGCCTGCTGCGCGCGTACGAGCGCCGACCGCTGCGTCCGCTGCGCCGCCTCGCGATGGCGCGCGCAGAGCGCTGGATCGTGGAGCGCCAGGAGAGGGACGGCTCGTGGGGCGGCATCCAGCCGCCGTGGGTGTACTCGCTGATCGCGCTGCACCTGCAGGGCTATCCGCTCGACCATCCCATGCTGAAGCTCGGCCTGGAGGGCCTGGAGCGATTCATGGTCGAGGACCGCGGCGATGACCGGCGGTCGCGTCCACCGGGCGCGCCGGCGGGCGAGAGCAGGCGCCTGGAAGCGTGCCAGTCGCCGGTGTGGGACACGGCGCTGGCGGCGCTCGCGCTGGGCGACGCGGGCGTGTCGGGCGAGCACCCGGCGATGGTGCGCGCGGCGCGCTGGCTGCTGGGCGAGGAGGTGACTCAGAAGGGGGACTGGTCGGTGGCGAGGCCGGCGCTGGAGCCGGGCGGCTGGGCGTTCGAGTTCGCGAACGTGAACTATCCCGACGTGGACGACACCGCGGAGGTGGTGCTGGCGCTGCAGCGCGTGGCGGACACCGCGACCGAGCATGACTCGCCCGCGCGCGAGCTGCGCCCGCGGATCGACGCCGCGGTGCGCCGCGCATTGAGCTGGGTGGAGGGGATGCAGTGCGCGGATGGCGGCTGGGGCGCGTTCGACGCTGACAACACTCGAGCGCTGGTGCGCGAGCTGCCGTTCCTGGACTTCGGCGAGGTGATCGACGAGCCGAGTGCGGACGTGACGGCGCACACGCTGGAGATGCTCGGCACGCTGGGTCTGGGCGGCGGCGAGGCGGCACAGCGAGGCGTGCGCTGGCTGATCGAGCACCAGGAGCCGGACGGCTCGTGGTTCGGGCGCTGGGGCGTGAACCACGTGTACGGCACGGGCGCGGCGATCCCGGGGCTCGTGGCGGCGGGCGTGGAGCCCTCGCGCGAGTGCATCCGCCGCGCGGTGCGCTGGCTTGAGGAGCACCAGAACGAGGACGGCGGCTGGGGTGAGGACCCGCGCTCCTACGACGATCGCGCGTGGGTTGGGCGCGGCGAGAGCACCGCGTCGCAGACGGCGTGGGCGCTGATCGCGCTGCACGCCGCGGGCGAGCGCTCGACTGCGCTGGCGCGCGGCGTGGCGTGGCTCGTGGCCACCCAACAGGCCGATGGCGGCTGGGAGGAGCCGCAGTACACGGGCACGGGCTTCCCGTCGGACTACTACATCAACTATCACCTGTATCGCCTGACGTTTCCCGTGATGGCGCTGGGGCGCTGCGTGGGCGCGGCGAGCATGACCGTAGACTCGGCGTCGATGAGCGACGCAGCGCACATGGGCCGCGGCCGCGGCGCCGGACAGGGCGACGACTTGGGCGAACGGCGATGAGCGGCCTGCTGGTGGCGGCGCCGCTGCGCGTGGAGGCGCTGCTGATCTCCTCCGCTGCGCGCAGCGCGCTGGTGCGAAAGACGGGGATGGGCCCGGAGCGCGCGAAGGCGGCGGCGGGCGAGCTGGCGTCGCACGCGGGCGGGGCGATGCTCGTGCTGGGCTTCTGCGGCGGGCTGGACGACAGCTCGGTGCCGGGGGAAGTGATCGTGGCGCAGGACGTGTACGCGGCGACGGACGAAGGCCACGATGAGCAGCGCGTGAGCTGCGGCATGACGGGCGAGCTGCTGCAGCGTCTGACGGGCCGCGGGCTGAAGGTGCGCACGGGCGACGTGGTGTGCGTGTCTCGCCTGGCGCTGGGGGAGCGCCGCGCGCAGCTGCACGCGGGCGGCGCGATCGCGGTGGACATGGAGTCGGTGTGGCTCGCGCCGGCGGCGGGCGAGCGGCCGTTCGCGGTGGTGCGCGTGGTGCTGGACAGCCCCTCGCACGAGCTGATGCGCCCGCAGGCGGTGCGCGGAGCGCTGCGCGCGGCGTGGGCGCTGCGGCGCGTGGCGGGCGCGCTGCACGACCTCGCTCCGTACGACCCCGCGCCGGCGCGGTGAGGGCGTAAGCTGGATCGCATGGCCGTTCGTGTCCGCCAGAGCACGCGCATGGGCTGGTATCTGATGCGCCAGCGGCTTGCCAAACGCGAGAAGTTCCCGCTGATCGTGGAGCTGGAGCCGCTGTTTCAGTGCAACCTGGCGTGCTCCGGCTGCGGCAAGATCCAGCACCCGGAGCACGAGCTGCGCCGACGGATGCCGGTGGAGCAGGCGATCGCGGCGATCGAGGAGAGCGGCACTCCGATGGTGTCGATCGCGGGCGGCGAGCCGCTGATCCACCCGGAGATCCACGTGATCGCGGACGAGCTGGTGAAACGCAAGAAGTTCGTTTACCTGTGCACGAACGCGCTGTTGCTCGAGAAGAAGCTGGAGAACTTCAGGCCGAGCCCGTACTTCTCCTGGGCGGTCCACATGGACGGTCTGCGCGAGCGCCACGACGCGTCGGTGGAGCGCGAGGGCGTGTTCGACAAGGCGGTGAGCGCGATCAGGGCGGCGAAGGCGGCGGGCTTTCGCGTGACGACGAACACGACGTTCTTCACGCACGACTCGCCGAAGACGGTGCGCGAGGTGCTGGACTTCCTGAACGACGAGCTGGAGGTGGACGAGATGATGATCTCGCCCGCGTACGCGTATGAGAAAGCGCCCGACCAGGAGCACTTCCTCGGCGTGACCCAGACGCGCAAACTGTTCCGCGAGGCGTTCGCGGACGGAAGGCGCAGGCGGTGGCGGTTGAACCACTCGCCTCTTTTTCTTGATTTCTTGGAGGGGAAGGTCGAATTCGACTGCACCGCGTGGGGGATACCGAGCTACTCGCTGTTCGGTTGGCAACGTCCGTGCTACCTGATGTCCGACGGCTACGCGCAGACGTACAGAGAGCTGGTGGAGACGACGGACTGGAGCGCGTACGGCCGCGGCAAGGATCCGCGCTGCGAGAACTGCATGGCGCACTGCGGCTATGAGCCGACGGCGGTGCTGCAGACGACGCGCTCGCTCCGTCAGTCGTTGCGCGCCCTTGCGGGCTGACAGACGTGGTGGCTATGCGGCCCGCTATGTGCCGTAGCCGCCGCGCCGTTCAGTCGGCGTGTTCGCTCGCTGACGCCGGCCCGTCGGCGCTCGGGCGCACGTCGCTCCAGCGCAGCCCCTCGCCGAGCAGCGCGGGGACGCCGAGCGCGACCGCGGTGAGCACCTCGACGGCCTGCAGCAGGATGCCGTAGGCGAGCGCGGGCCCGGCGCCGACGCCGTACGCGGCTAGCACGACGAGGCACGCGGCCTGGAAGACGCCGACGTTGGACGGCGTGGCGGGCAGCACGGCGCTGAGGTTGACCGCGAGCAGGATCGCGGCGGCGGCGATCGGGCCGGCCTGGTGCTGCAGCCCGAGCGAGAGCAGCACGGCGTAGCAGGCGAGCCACTGCAGCGCCCACGCGAGCAGCTGCGCGGCGACGGCGCCGGCGCCGTGGCGCGGACGGGCGAACACGACGAGACCCTGGCGCGCGAGATGCAGCGCGTGGCTGGCGGCCTCCGCGGCGCGCGCGATCCGCGGTCTGCGCGAACGGCGCGCGAGGGCGAGCAGCCGCGGGCCGGCGAGCACGAGCGCGCACACGGTTAGCGGCAGCAGCAGGGCGACGGCGGCCCCGGTGAGGTGATCCTGCACGAGCGGCAGGCTGGTGAACGTGACGGCGAGCAGGATGGCGAGCGCGAGCAGGTTGATGAGCGTCTGGGAGAACACGGTGCCGGCGAGGACGGGCAGCAGGCGCCGGTTGGGGCCGTGCAGGCGGCGCGCGAGCACGATCACCCGCGAGGCCTCGCCGATCCGGCCGGGGAACAGCGCGGAGGTCATGACGCCGATCATGGTCGCGCGCGCGACCCACACGACGGCGAGCGTGGCGTCGGGCAGCGCGGCGCGCAGTGTCTGGTGCCAGGAGATGGAGCGCAGCACGAGCGAGCAGGCCATGAGCGCGAGCGCGAGCACGAGCCACCCCGGCGTGGCGCTGATGAGCACGTGTCCGACGCGCGCGAGGTCGAGGTTGGCGAGCGCGAGCGCGACGAGCGCGGCGGCGATGAGCAGCGCGCCCGCGAGCGCTGCGCGCCGGTGTCGCCCGCGGCGGGGCGGGGGCGCGCTCGCGGACGCGGGGGCCGGGTCCTGGGGGTGAGCCGTCGGGCGGGGGTCCATCACACCAGGTATTCTCACCGGCCCAGCGATGAGGTCCGCTCCACACCTCGACAGTCGGGAGCTGGCCGCGATCTTCGCGGGTGGACTCCTCGGCACGCTCGCCCGTGCGGCGCTCGCTCAGAGCCTCGCTGTGCGCGCCGACGCGTGGCCGTGGGCGACGTTCGCGGTGAACATTCTCGCGGCGCTTGCTCTGGGATATGTGATCACGCGCCACCAGCAGCGGCTGGCGGGCGCCACGCCGCCGCGCTCAGCGCCCGGACGCGCGTTTCTGGGCACGGGAGTGTGCGGCGCGCTGAGCACGTTCTCGACGATGATGGTGGAGCTGCTGCGGATGATCGACGGCTCGCACTGGACGCTCGCGTTCGGCTACGCCGGGGCGAGCCTCGCGTGCGGCCTCGGCGCGGTGCTACTGACGAGCGCGCTCGCGCGCAGGGGCGCGGTGGCGGGCGTATGAGTCTCGTGGCGTTGGGGAGGCGGGTATGAGCTTCGTGGCGCTGTGGGTGGGAGTGGGCGTGCTCGGCGGCGTGGGCGCGTTGGCGCGGTACCTGGTGGATGGCCTCGTTTCGGCGCAGACGGGCGGGCGCCTGCCGCTGGGGACGCTGCTGGTGAACCTGAGCGGCAGCGTGGTGCTCGGCGTGCTCGTGGGCGTGGCGCTGAGCGGCGACGCGTATCTGCTGGCGGGCACTGCGCTGATCGGCTCCTACACGACGTTCTCGACGTGGATGTTAGAGTCCGAGCGCCTCGCGGAGGACGGCCTGCTGTGGATGTTCGCGGCGAACGTCGTGCTGAGCCTCGTGCTGGGTGTGGCGGCGGTGGCGCTGGGGCGGTTGATCGGGGGCGGTTGAACGATCCGGCGCCCGGCTGTCGCTATTCCCGGCGCAGACGCCAGATCAGGTAGGCGACGATGACGATGTTGGCGAGGATCGCCCCGACCTTCAGCAGCGACGCGCTTTTGGCGATCTCCCAGATCTCGGGGATGAAGAACAGCGAGGTGGCGAGCACGGTGAGCCACTCTCCCCAGCGCTTGCGCGTCCACAGACCGTAGGCCTCGGCGCCCTCGAGCACGGCGTAGAGGAGCGCGGCGATGCCGAAGACGACGTTCTGGTCGGCGTGGATCTTGCTGACCTTGTCGATGACGCGTTTGATCCAGTTGCCTTTCGGGTCGAGCCCGAGGTGTTCGGCGAGACGCGAGATTTCACTCGCCCAGTCGGCGTGCGGATGCGTGACGAGCACGATTCCCACCGCGAGCAGCACGACGCCGCGGAACGCGCGCTCGGCGGCGATCCACGGCAGCAGGCGATCCTTGCGGAGGGGAGGCGCGGTGGCGTCGTGCATGGCCGTAAGTATCGAGGAGGGGCAAGACGCCGCGGCGGCGGGCGCTACATCTCGAGCAGCACCGTCACGGGCCCGTCGCCCACGAGTTCGACCTCCATGTGCGCGCCGAACACGCCGCGCCTCGCGTCGAGCAGCTCGCAGAAGCGCTCGTACAGCGGCTCGGCGTGCTCAGGGCGCGCGGCGGCGACGTAGCTGGGGCGGTTGCCGCGGCGCGTGTCGCCGTAGAGCGTGAACTGGCTCACGCACAGCACCTCGCGCTCGCCGAGCGGCTCGTTCATCTGCCCGGCCGCGTCTGCGAACACGCGCAGCGCGCGGACCTTCGCGGCGAGGCGCTCGGCAGTGCGCTCGTCGTCCTGGTGCGTGACGCCGAGCAACACGAGCAGCCCCGCGCCGATCTCCCCGACGACCTTCCCGTCGACGCGCACGCACGCCCGGCTGACCCTCTGCACGTGTGCGCGCATCCACGTCAAGTATGCCATACTTAAGTAGATGCTTAAGTATTACGAGCCGGCGGAGCGTGACGTGGACCTCCTGTTCGCGGCGCTGGCGGACCCGAGCAGGCGTGCGATGGTGGACCGCCTGATCGTGGGTCCGACGTCGGTGAGCGAGCTGGCGCGACCGCTGGAGATGTCGCTGCCGGCGGTGGTGCAGCACCTGCAGGTGCTGGAAGCGAGCGGGCTGGTGCGCTCGCAGAAGCAGGGGCGGGTGCGCACGTGCGCGATCGAGCCGGCGGCGCTGCGCACGGCGGAGCAGTGGGTGGCCGACCGACGCACCGCGTGGGAGCGAAGCCTCGACCGGCTGGGCGACTACCTCGCCCAGCACCCCGAGAACCCGAGCGAAGAGCAGACGACGACAACGAAACCGAAACGAAAAGGGAGCAGACGATGAGCCAGACAGAGCAGACCGCCCAGGAGCGCGCGGCGGTGCACGACACGTTCACGATCAAGCGCACCTACGACGCGCCGCAGCAGCGCGTGTTCGACGCGTGGGCGGACCTCGCCGCGAAGACGCAGTGGTTCGGACCGGCGGACAAGCCGGCGGGCACGCACACGCTGGACTTCCGCGAGGGCGGGCGCGAGCACCTGGCGATCGCGATGCAGGAGGGGCCGAGCTACACCTTCGACGCGCTCTACCAGGACATCGTGGCGGGCGAGCGGATCGTGTACACGTACGAGATGCACCGCGACACACAGCGCATATCCGTGTCCGTTGCTACCGTGGAGTTCGAGGCGTCGGGCACGGGCACGCGACTGACGCTGACCGAGCAGGGCGTGTATCTCGATGGCCTGGACACGCCCGCCGCGCGCGAGCACGGCACGAACGTATTGATGGACGCGCTCGGCGCCCTCGTGGAGGGCGCTGGAGGCGGCGCATGAGCACGACGACCGGCGAGAGGAGCCACATGAGCGCCACACAGACGGACACGCCCCGAGACACACGCTGGATCGCCCTGTACGTGCTGTGCGTGGGGATGTTGATGATCGTGCTGGACGTGACGGTGGTGAACGTGGCGCTGCCGTCGATCCAGGACGACCTGGGCTTCTCCACGTCGAGCCTCGCGTGGGTGGTGAACGCGTACCTGATCGCGTTCGGCGGGCTGCTGCTGCTGGCGGGTCGCTTCGGCGATCTGATCGGGCGCAGGAGCATCTTCCTGGCGGGCGTGGGCGTGTTCACGGCTGCGTCGATGCTGTGTGGCCTGGCGCAGAGCCAGACGGTGTTGATCGTGGCGCGCTTCGTTCAGGGCATCGGCGGGGCGATGACCTCGGCGGTGATCCTGGGGATGATCGTGACGATGTTCCCGGAGCCGCGCGAGCAGGCGAAGGCGATCGGCGTGTACGCGTTCGTGGCTTCGGCGGGAGGCTCGGTGGGCCTGCTGGCGGGCGGCGTGATCACGCAGTCGATCGACTGGCACTGGATCTTCTTCGTGAACCTCCCGATCGGCGTCGCGACGGCGGCGTTCGCGCTGCGTCTGCTGGAGCGTGACGTGGGCATCGGCTTCGGCGGCGGGGCGGACATCCCGGGCGCGGTGCTGGTCACCTCGGCGCTGATGCTGGGCGTGTACACGATCGTGAAGCCCGCGGCGGAGGACGGCTGGGGCGCGGGGCGCACGCTGACGCTGGCGGCGATCTCGCTGGCGCTGCTGGGCGCGTTCCTGGCGCGCGAGGCGACGGCGCGCAACCCGCTCGTGCCGCTGCGGATCTTCCGCTCGCGCAACGTGGCGACGGCGAACATGATCCAGGTGCTGTCGGTGGCGGGGATGTTCGGCATGTTCTTCCTCGGCGCGCTGTACCTGCGCCGCGTGCTCGGCTACGACGCGCTGCAGATCGGCCTGGCGTTCCTGCCGGTGACGGTGGCGATGGGTCTGATGTCGATCCGCTACTCCGAGCGCCTTTTGACGCGCTTCGGCGCGCATGGCACGCTCGCGCCGGGGCTGTTGTTGATCACGGTGGCGCTGGTGCTGTTCGCGCAGGTTCCGGTGGGCGGCGGCTACGTGCTGCACGTGCTGCCGTCGATGCTGCTGTTGGGGATCGGCGCTGGCGTGTGCTTCCCGGCGCTGATGAACGTGGCGATGTCCGGCACCGAGCCCCACGAAGCGGGGCTCGCGTCGGGCCTGGTGAACACGACCGCGCAGGTCGGCGGCGCGCTGGGCCTGGCGGTGCTGGCGACGCTGTCCGCGTCGCACACCAAGACGGCGCTCGCGCAGGGCCACTCCGACGCTGCGGCGCTGACGAGCGGCTACCACCTGGCGTTCTGGATCGCGGCGGGCCTGACGGCGGCGGCGATCGCGGTCGTGCCGGCGGTGCTTCACCTCGGGCCGATGGCGCAGCACGCGCCGGCGGAGCCGGAGGAGGAGGTCGCGCTCGACGCTCAGGCGGCGTAGGCGGCGAGCTGCGCCACTGTCACGGCCGGCAGTGGCGCGATCGCCTCCCTCGCTAAGAGAGCGCGCACGGGCGCGTTGCTCAAGTCAAATGCTCGCCAATGCCGATAATGAAGCCATGCAGAGACTCGCATTTCCGCTCCGCCGTCCGGGGGCATTGATCATCACGGTGCTGGCGGCCACCGATGTGGCCTACCGCCTGCTGCTGCGCGAGTCGCTGCGCCGCGCCATCGGCATGGGCAAATAGAAACACTCGCCGTCGGGAAGGATCTCGGCTGGGCAGCGTCCTGTGTGGGTGAGGCGCGCCGCACGTAGCCGGCGCGCGGGGCATCTGACCCCGAAGGCCGAGCGAGGAAAGGCGGGAGAGGACTGTGAGACTGCGCGGACGGTACCTACCGCTGGCGGCGCTGCTGGGTGCGTTCGTGGCGCTGCTGCCCGCCGTGGCGAACTCGGACACGAGCCCAACGGTGGACGCGGTGAACACGGGCCTCTATGAACACTCCTGGTCGCCGGCGCAGGTGGAAGTCGGCGCGGGCGGGGCTGTGACCCTTCGCAACGCGACGGCGGTGCCGCACGGCATCGAATGGGTGCACGGCCCGGCGACGCCGGCGTGCAGCTCGGGCGTGCCGGTGAGCACCTCGGCGCCGACGTCGGGGACGCAGTGGAGCGGCACGTGCAGCTTCTCCCAGCCCGGCACGTACACCTTCTACTGCACCGTCCACGGCCCCGCGATGACGGGAACGGTCACGGTGAGCGCGGGCGGGACGACGACCACCGCCACGACCACCACGCCGACCGCCACGACGCCCATCACGACCGGTCCGACCGGGCCGGTGGAACCGATCTCAGGCTCCTCGCCGCTGCGGGTCAAGGCGCTGGAGGCAGGGCACGCGGGCGGCGCCGTGCACGGCTCGCTCGCGATCGCCCAGGCCGGCGCGGGCGCCCGCCTGGAGGTGGACGTGTTCGCAAGCAGCGCCTCGCTGGGGAAAGCTGGGCACTCGCGAGTACGGGTGGGGCGCCTCGTGCGCAGCTCGCTCGCCGCGGGAACGGTGGGGTTCCGCGTGCGGTTGAGCGCGCGCGTGCGCCGCGCGCTGAAACACCACAGGCGTTTGACGCTGGCGGTGAGGATCACGCTCACGCCGCCGCAGGGCGCGCCGTCGAGCGTGACACGGACCGTCGTCGAGCACGGATGAGGGGAGAGAGCAGATGAGACACGGTGGGCGATGGATGCTGCTGGCAGCAACGACCGGGATGTGCATGGCGCTGCTGCCGGCTGTGGGCGGCGGCGTGGAACCAAGCCCGACGGTGGACGCGGTGAACGGGGCGCCATACCACTCGTGGTCTCCGGCGAGCGTGGAAGTTGGAACGGGGGGCGCGATCACGATCCGCAACACCACTGCGATCCCGCACGGCGTGAATTGGGTGGGCGGGCCGGCGACTCCCGGGTGCAGTGCAGGGGTCCCGGTTGGCACCACCGCAGCTGCGTCCGGTACCAACTGGAGCGGAACGTGCACGTTCGCGAGCGCGGGCACGTACACGTTCTATTGCACCGTGCACGGAGCCGAAATGACGGGGACCGTGACGGTGACGACCCCCGGAGCGCCAACGCTGAGCACGGGCGAAGCGAGCGCGATCGGCCTGACCGAAGCGACCCTGCACGGCTCGGTGAACCCGCAGGGCAAAGCGACCACCTACCAGTTCGACTACGGCACGACGACGGCCTACGGTCAGAAAACCAACAGCGAATCCGCGGGGACGGGAAGCACGAACGTGCCGGCGGCGGCCGCGCTCAGCGCTTTGACGCCGGGTACGACCTACCACTATCGGCTGGTGGCGAACAACGAAGCCGGCACGACCACGGGGGGCGATCGCACGTTCCAGACCGCTGGCGCGCCGAGCGCGAGCACGGGCGTGGCGAGCGCGCTGGGCGAAACGCAGGCGACGCTCAACGGCACGGTCAACCCGAACGGCCAGGCGACTGAATACCGCTTCGAATGGGGCACGAGCAGCAGCTACGGACAGAGCAGCGAAGAACTGAAAGCGGGGGGAGATCACCTCGCTCATCCGGAGTCAGCGACGGTGACGGGGCTGGTCGCAAGCACGGTGTATCACTTCCGAGTGGTGGCGAAAAACGCGTCAGGCACGGTGCCGGGCGCGGACATGACATTCACGACAACGTCGCAGCCTGTGTCCGAACCGCCACCGACCAAGACGACGCCGACGACAACGACGCCGACGAGCACCCAGCCGCCTCCGGTGACGATCCCGACTCCGGCTCCGATCGTGACACCGGCGCCAGGACCCGCGATCGTCGGTGCTCCCTCGCTGCGTGGCGCTCAGCGCGGCACGTCGGTGAAGGGCTCGCTGAACGTGTCTGCCGCCGGTTCGGGAGGGCGTCTGGAGGTGGACGTGTTCGCGAAGAGCGCGTCGCTTGCTCGGGCGAAGGCCGCGCCAGTGCTCGTTGGGCGCTACGTGCGCGGCGCAGTATCGCCCGGCAGGGTGTCCTTCACGGTGAGGTTGAACGCGAAGGCGCGAGGTGCGCTCAGGCGTCGCCACGCGCTCGCGTTGAGCGTGAGGGTCATCCTGGCACCCAGAGCGGGGCGTGCGACGAGCGTGACGCGCCAGGTGGTCTTGAAATGAACCGAACTGAACCGCAGTCTAGAAAATAGTTCGAGTCAAGCTATTGCACTTTCGTAATTGCGGTGAAAGACTTGCCCTATGGAGGGCGGGAGTGGCAGAGGAGCGGTAGGACGGCACGAGCAAGGGGCCGCGCCGGTCGTCGAGCAGGCTCTACATGCGTTGATGCCGGCGATCCTCTCAGTGTGGGTGGTCGACACGCTGGCCTCTGTGCTGACGGGTCATGGGGCTGGGCAGTCGCGCCCCCACCGTCGCTCACGGTTTGCGTGCCTGGTCGCGATCGCCGGGCTGCCGCTGTTGGTTGAGTTGGTGCTGCGTACGGTTACGAGCGGTTCGACGTACCCGGTCGTTGCATGGCTCGCCGTATACGCGGTCTTCGCGGCTTATCTGATGATCTCCTCGAGCTTCATCTGGACGCGCCTGATTGGAGTGGCGCCCTCGATTGAAGATCTGTTGGATGGGCCGGCGCGACGCGCTGATGTCGCGTCCTGGATCGAAAAGAAATCGAAACGGCTGCCACAGGTCGTCATCTGCCTCGTGGTTGCCAGCGTGAGCGCGGTGGCGATGGGACTCAGCGATCACCGCTACCCGAGTCTGCGCATCTCGGTTGCTTGGTACTTCTCGACGTGGCTGACCTTGTTCATCGCGACGGACGCGGTGAGTTGGGTCTTGCGCTTTATAGCGTTGACGGCTCGCCTGCGACGCGAGGAGCATCTCATCGTCTCGACGTTCGCTCCCGTGCGAACCCCAGCTGTGCAAGATCTACGCGACTTCGCGGCTACGGTCGCGTCTGTGACGGGTGTTGGCTTGTTCTTTTTCGTGGCTCCCTTGGTCTGGGCGGTCGCGTATGTCCTTGCCAATCATGAAAGCGCGGCCAGCCTCCGCCTCCTGAGCATCGCACCGGCTGCGGGCACCTCGCTGATCGCGATTGCGGCGGTGTTCGCGCCACAGTTCTTCATCGCCTCGTTCGTTGGGCGTGAACGTGACGGGCTGCTGCAGAAGCTCGACGGATTGATCCCGAAGCGAGATCCACTCGCCCTGCTCGACCACGAGATCGAACAGCGGGTTGCGCTGTTCAATTCGATCGCCGCGACTGGAACTACGTCCACAAGCATGAGCGCACTGACGAGGCGCAGCGCCGGATTGCTGGTGCCGCTGGCGCCGCTGCTGTTCACTTTTCTCGCCACCGTCCTCGGATTCACGCAATCCAGAACGGTGCCACACGAAGAAAAAAACAAGCCTCCCGCGGTCGCCTGCGTGGTTTGCGGCGCCTCTCGACCAGCGCTCGCGCTTCTCCCCGCCAACATCCAACTGACTCCGGCCATTACGAAGCCGTTCGCGGACGCTGAGCCGTTGATCGGCGAAACGACTTCGAGTGACATCGCCAAGCTCGCCTTGCGCTACCAGCCTACCGTGAAGATGTCGATCTTCGATCGCTTTTGGCCGGTGTCCGCAGCCGTGGCCTTGAACGAGCGCGGCAACGGTCGCTACACATGCCTGGTCAATCCAGGTTCCCGCTGTGAGGGGCCGCTCGCGCCGTCGAGGCTGAGCGAACTACAACCCAGCGCATCCAGCAACGCTTATCTCGACTATCCCGAGCCGCTCAACGATATGCGGGCCCAGTTCACCGGCTTCACCAGCGCGCTCGGGTTCAGCGGCTCAGAAGCGCAGCGGCTGTGGGGCCAGCCGGCTGAAGTCGATCCGTACCCATGGGCTCAGCTGTACTTCTTCTTTGCAGGGAAGGCCTCTGATGTGTACAAGCCCGCTCCGCCCGGGCTGATCTCGCTGCAGTACTGGCTCTTCTACGCGTTCAACTACTACCCGTCGCGCGTCACGAGTCCGAGGCGGATGCTGCATGAACCGATCGCCGCCGACCGCGGGAACTTGGACTATCACGAGGGTGACTGGGAGCACGTGACGGTCCTGCTCGACCCGAAGACACTCGCCCCTCAATGGTTGTGGATGGCACGACACAGCGACGAGGGCACGGCGATACCGTGGAGCGAGGTTACGCTCGACGGGACCCATCCCGTCATCTACCCCGCACTGGGTGGGCACCCGAGCTATCAGCGAGAATGTCGCGCCTGGAGACGCAGAGGTCGCTTCGTCTTCAAAATCTCCTACGTCGCCGATTACGTGGGCTGCGATCCTGCTTTCTTCACGTTTGACGGCGCGACCACGCCGCTGGTCGACCTGAGCCATGTCACTTGGGCGTGCTGGCCCGGGCATTTCGGCAAGGCGGGGGCTGCATTGCGTACCGCGGGCAACCGCCGCGACCCGACCGGGCTATACCTCGTGGCCGGACCCCGGTCGCCCTTGCGTCAAGCCGAGAATGCCGACGCACACACCTGCGGGAGTGCTGGTCGTCGGGCTCGAGAGGCTTCGTTGGGGCTTTTGGGAAGGCATATCTAGCACCTCGTCGCGGCCGGTAACGCTCACCATGCGTTGTCCTCAGGTGACCCCGGGTGTGGTGGGACGCGCTCTGAACTCAGCGGTCGAGTTCGTTCGCGGGAAGTCCTCGTCCGGGACGTCGAGCCCGAGCCGCTCGCAGATCGGCTCCCATCCATCACCAGGCGACCATTCGAGTAGGCGCGAGGGCGCGATCGCCTTGCGGACGGCGTCGTTGTGACGCTCGAAGGCGTCGATCATGGAAGCTTCGTCGTCCAATCGGTCGCTGAACCGGTCTTGCAACATCCTGCGGACCGTCGCCATCCATGGCGCGAGATCGGCCGGCGGCTCGCTCATCACTCGAAAGATCGTGTCCGACCCGCTGCGGTACCAGGACTGTGGGTCGCGCACCGACAGCAGGACCAGGGCGTCTGGGTTTGCCGCCGAGAGCTCCGGCCAAAAGGATGCGCCGGGCCAGTCGACGAGCGCGGCGTACTTGGCGAGCATCGTCTCCCAGCTGACCGGGCGCCCCTCGATCGCGTCGGTCCAATCGGCGATCTGCGTCCTGTCGTTGATGATCTCGAACATGTGGTGGCACGGCGCTCCGAGCAGGCGCTCCAGCGCGAGCTTGAGCGAGTTGGTGCCGGTTCGGCCCACGCCGGCTCCTACGACCTTCAGCGACATGCTCTGACCCCCGATTTTGCGCTCGACATGGATACGACAAGCGCGAGCGATTATAGGGCCGGGAGCTGTTCGCAGGACGGGAGAAGTTGGAGACGTAACGGCAGGGCGTCTGACTCATTTCACGAGGTCGGCCCAACGGGGTTTGACGGCCATCTGAGCGTCAGATAGCACTACTGCTCTGTGTCGGCTCTGCGACGAATTCCACGGGCTGCATGGAGCTGTGCTCTCATCGCTAGCGTGAGCGCGGCCTGCTGGTCGGTGATCACGCCACCGTTCCAGGCCATCGATGAGCCGGATCACTTCGCCTACGCGCAGCGACTGGCTGAGACGGGCGCTCTACCGACGTCAAGCCGGGTGGAATATTCCCCCGAGGAGCGTGCCGTGCTGGGCGACCTTCATCAGGAAGCTGTTCGGTGGCACCCGGAAGTCAAGACGATCTCCACGCCGGCCGAGGTACACAAACTGCGTGCAGATCTCTCATCTGCGCTTTCCCGCGTCAACGTGGGAGGGGGAGCTGGGCTGGCGGGCTCTGAGCCGCCGCTGTACTACGCGCTGCAGACCATTCCCTACCACCTCGGATCGTCGGGAACGCTGCTGGATCGCCTGGAGCTGATGCGGTTGTTCAGCGCGCTGTTGGCAGGGGTGACTGCGCTGTTCACCTTCCTGTTCGTGCGCGAGTGCCTCCCTCTGGTTCCGTGGGCGTGGACGGTTGGCGGGTTGGCGGCCGCACTTGCGCCGGCTCTGGGGTTCACCTCGAGTGCCGTGACTCCCGACGCGATGCTATTTGCTGTATCTGCGGCGGTCTTCTACTGCCTTGCGAGGGGATTCAGGCGCGGGCTGACGTGGAAGCTCGCGGCTGCGACGGGCGCGCTCGCCGCAGTCGGATTCTTGACGAAGCTGAACTTCGTGGGCCTGGCTCCGGGTGTGATGCTCGGTCTAGTGGTGCTCGGCTTCCGTCGGGTGGATCTCGCCCCTGGAGGTGACGGTCGTGGGCGGCCGCTCGTCCCAGCGTTCGTTGCGATGGCGGTCGCCGTGAGCCCCATCTGTGTGTATGTCATCGGCAACGTGCTCCGTCATCGCCCCACGCTGGGTGTGGTGTCGAGCGCTGTTCACATCATGAACGGACCGAGCTCGAGCCAGAGATCGCTGTGGGGGGACATCTCCTACAACTGGCAGTTCTACCTTCCTCGCCTGCCCGGAATGGTGGACTACTTTCCGGGCCTGTCCACCACGCGCCAGGTGTGGTTCAACAGGGCCGTGGGTCTCTATGGTTGGGTCGACACGGCCTTCCCGGTATGGGTGTGCAACCTGGCGCTCGTTCCGGCGGGCCTGCTCGCGATCTCGTGTGTGCGGGCATTCGCCACAGGCTGGGCTTCACTGCGAGCCCGCCTGTCGGAGCTGGTCGTCTACGTCACGATGAGTGTTGGCCTCATGGCTCTCATCGCGCAGGATTCTCACCTTCAGCAGCGTGTCGAACCAGGGTGGGCTCAGCCCCGATACCTGGTGCCGCTGCTTCCGCTGGGCGCAGTGCTGCTCGCGCTCGCGGCACGGGGCGCGGGCAGGAGGTGGGGCCCGGCCGCTGGGGCGCTGATCGTGGTGCTGTTCTTGACCCAGGACCTCTTCAGTCAGTTGTTGGTCGTCGCGCGTTTCTACAGTTGACAGCCGGATGCGTCTCTTGGCAGCCGCGAAATCCAGCTGTCCCTCGGTGCTCAACCTGGGCGCCTCGCCGCGGTCGGTGCGGAGCCGACCAACGGCCGAGACCGAACACCTGTTCCGGGTCAGATCGTCGCCTCTCCGATCGTGGGGATACGATCGGCCCAATGGCGAGACGCAACGTGTCCGCACGCAACGGCGAACCCCTGCCGGCCGACTACCCGCGGTTCCTGGAGGACGTCAAGCGCGCCGTCTCGACTGCACGATCACAGGCCGCGCTGGCAGTCAGCGCGGCCGTGCTCGCAGCGTATTGGGAGATCGGCACTGGCATCATCGCGCGTGAGGACCGAGAGGGCTGGGGTGCGAAGGTGATCGAGCGGCTGGCCGCGGATCTGCGACGGGAGTTTCCCGATATGCGAGGGTTGTCAGCTCGCAACCTTCGCTACATGCGCGAGTTCGCGCGGGCATGGCCGGCGCAGAGCGCCGGCGAAATGTTGCAGCAACCCGCTGCCAAATTGCCGTGGGGCCATCACATGGTGCTGCTCGACAAGACGGCGGACGCTGATGTGCGCGCATGGTACGCGCGTGCGGCCGTCGAGCACGGCTGGTCGCGCAAGGTCCTCGAGGCGCAGATCGCCGGCGATCTGCGCGGCCGGCAGGGTGCGGCCCTCACCAGCTTCGCTCACGCGCTACCGGCGCCGGACTCAGAGCTCGTCCGTGACGCGATCAAGGACCCATACAACTTCGAGTTCCTCAACCTCTCAGCCGATGCGAAGGAGCGTGACCTGGAGGCCGCGCTGCTGAACGACGTGCAGAGCTTCCTCATGGAGATGGGCAGAGGGTTCGCTCTGGTCGGACGGCAGTTCCCGCTTCGGGTTCCCGACGGAGAGAGCGGCGAGGAGTCGGAGTTCTTCCTCGACCTGCTGTTCTACAACTACAGACTGCGACGCTTCGTTGTGATCGACCTGAAGATCGAGGACTTCAAGCCGGAGTTCGCGGGCAAGATGAACTTCTATCTCAATGCCGTCGACGAACTCGAGCGCCAGGAAGGCGACGAGGCGACAATCGGCCTGGTGCTGTGCCCAGGACGAAACAAGACCGTGACGCAGTGGGCCTTGCGGGGCCTTGATACTCCGGTCGCGGTCGCTCGGTACACGACCGGCGACACCACCATGACCGACGAGACACCCACTGCGCTCAGGCCGGCGCTGCCCGAGCTGCCTGAGCTCGCCGCGGAGCTCGCCGGGATCACCGAGGCTGCGAACGTGATCTACGACGCCGACAAGCGCGATACGAGCGCGTAGAGATCGAATTTGGCAGCAGCCTGCTGCCAAATTGATCCCGGCGACGCAGGAGACGCGTGGGAACTACTTCGCGGCGCCTTTCGGCTTGCTCTTGCCGTACTTCTTCCGGGCCTGTCGTTCGCACGAGCCCCGCTTCTTGCGTGGCTTCTTCTTGCACGCCTTGAGCGCTTTCGCGCGCTTCTGGGCGGTCGTCGGCGGTTTGACCTTCGGTTCGCTCGGGAAGGCGATCCCCGGGATCGCGAGGAGTGAGGGGGTTGGCGGCTGGGTCAGTGGGTTCGCGGGGGTCGCTCCGGCGCTCGTGGCGAACGTGCCTTCGGTCTCGGTGGCTCCGTTGACGTTGGTCGCGGTGAGCGTGTAGTAGTAGACGGTGCCTGGGCTCAATGAGTTGACTGTCAGGGCGAGATCGGTCGGTTCGGTGGCCTCGCCGGTCGTGGCGGCTTGCAGTTGGCCGGGCGTGGCGCCGATCTGCAGTTCATAGCGCGTGAGCAGACCCTGTGGTTCGAGCGTCCCGGTGATCGTCGCGGCGCTCGCTTCAACCCGCGCGACTGAGACGCCGCTGAGGATGGGAGGCGTGGAGACGGTCGTGAACGTCTTGTCTTCGCCGTAGACGGTCTGGGGTGTGCCGCTGTTGTCGTTGGTCGCGACGATGCGGTAGTGGTAGGTCGTGCCAGGTTCCAGGTCTTCGAGTTCCGCGGTCGCGGGAACGGGGCTTTCGCCTTCGCCGGCGTCTTCGGGCGCGAGCGGCGCCTGGGAGCCGTAGAGCGTGTCGAGTCCGTACTGGAACAGGTACGTGGTGTCGTCCTGGGCGCTGTGGCCGCTGCTGCCTGGGTTGACGGTCCCGGAGACCATGGCGCTTTCAGGCGTGACTTCCGACGCTTCGCCGGTGGTGGCCGTCGGCGGGTTTGGCGGTGTGAGGAATGCGGCATCGCCGCCTTCGATGCTGCCGGCGCTGTTGGTCGCCACCGCCTGGTAGTGGTATTCGGTGTTCGGCTGGAGTTCGTGGCCTTCCGCGCGCAGGTCGACGCTGACTTCGCTGTCGCCGAACCCGGCGCCGAGTTCGCCTTCGGTGGCGAGGACGGGCCCCAGCGAGTAGCTGGTGTCGGTTCCAAGCATGAACTGGTATTTCGTCGGCTGGTAGTTGGGGTTGATGAGGGCGGTCAGCTGCGCGTCCGTTTGCGTGACGCTCGAGGCGCTCTCGCCGTCGATTGAGGGCGCCTGGAGCGCTGAGGTCGTGAATTCTTCGACTTTGCCTTCCGTCGTGCCGGTCGCGTTGGTGGCGAGGACCCGGTAGTAGTAAGTGGTTTCCGCCGCGAGAACCGCGCTGGTGGAGGCGCTGGCCGGCCGGACCCCGAAGCCCGACAGTAGGTTCGTGCCTTCGACTGTGGCGATGGTGCCTTCCAGTTTTTCTCCGGATGGTGGGGCGGAGGAGTACTGGAAGGCGTAGAGCGTGGCCTGGTTGTTCGGGTTGATCTGGGCTTCCAGCGTCGCTTCGAACGGCGCGACGGCGGGTACACTCTGGGCTTCGACCGAGGGCTTGGACTTCGGTGTCGTGAAGGTGAGTGGCGCCCCCGCGGTTGTTTGAGTGCCTTCTTCTTCGGTGGTCTGGATGGCGACCACGCAGAACGTGTATGTCCTGTTGGGTTCGAGCCCAGTCACGGTCGTGGAGACTTTGAGTGCTTTGGCTTTGGCTTCTGCGCCCGGTTCGCTGGTGAGCCCTTCGCAACTGCCGTTGGTGTTGTACGTGAACTCGTAGCCCGTCGTGGCTTCCGTGTTCGGGTTGAGTTCGCCGTGCAGTGTGGCGGTCGTGCTCGTGACCCCTGTCGCTGCTTCGGTTACGGGTGCTTCCGGAGCGGCGGCCATCGCGAGGCTGGGGGTCTGCAGGCCCGCTGCGAGCAGTCCAAGTACCGGCAGAGCAGCTCTGAAGAATCGTTTGCCACGCATCAGCCTTTCCTTCCCTTGCCGGAGGGAAGCGTTCGGCTGCTATTGCGTGCTCTCCTTGCATTCTTCTGTTTCGCTTTGGGGCATCCGTTGACGCGGATCGTGGGGGTCCGTTTGATGACTGCGCCGTTCTGTCCGGTGATGGTGGTCGGCATGGCGAGTTTCTTCTTGCAGAGGTTGCCGTTGGCGGCGAGCACAGAGAACTTGCCCTGCGGTAGGTAGACCTCGAACGAGTTGACGGGTACATCCGGGACGCTCTTGAAGGTCGATGTGGTGATGCCTTTTTTGATGTTCGTGTTCCCGGTCAGGTCGACTCGTACGCCGTCGCCCTGCAGCACGATGACTAGGTCAGGGAATGCCGCTCCGCCGTGCGAGACGAGATACGCCGGGCCGACCAGCGTGACCGGCAGGACCGGTGACTTGGCTCTGGCGATGCCGACCACCGACTCTGTGGGGCAGTTTGCAGGGTTCGCTGTGAATACCGCCGCTGTGCATGCTTTATTCAGCGTCGCCAGACGCGAGGGAAGCGCGATCGGAAGGCTGACCTTGACCGAGCGGATGTTGGCCTGACGCCCTGTGCTGTAGAGGACCTTTACGTCCAGGTTTGCGCCGTTCTTTTTGCTCGTCTTTCCGCTGGTTGAGGCGGTCAGCAGCGGCTTGAACAGCAGCCCTTCCCTGCACCCCTCCACTGCGAATGGGCTGGAGACGCCTGCGGTCGTGCCCTGTGCGCCCGCGATGGTGCCCGTAATGCTTTGCTGTTCGCAGCTGGACGGGTTGATCATGAACCCTGTGCGGTCGATGAGAACGTTGACCGTTTTCAGGCGGAAGGGCACGCCGTCCTTGATCTGCGGCAGCGGACCACTCGTCACCGTCACCGCTGCGGTGATGGGATTGACAGTGATCGCGGCCCGCACGACTACGTTGCCGAGGTTGAACGGGCCGGCCTTCGCGGGCACCACGACCGATAGGCCGAACGGCGCACCGTTGTATGGGCCCGTGAGATACACCTTCCCGCCGCTGATCCAATATGGGTTCGAGCCTGCGCCGGCCGCGGCTGTGGTCGTTCCGATCCTAGACGCTTCAGGGCATTCGCCCGCCGCGGCCTGGGGTTCCCGACACAGCGGCACCTGCGCGAGCAAGCCGACGAGACCGGATGGAAGTGTTGTGCTGACCCCGACGAGGTCCTGTTCGCCGTCGTTCCTCGAGAACGTCAGCGTGAACGGGCTCGAGGATGCAGCGGTGGGAATGAGCGTGCCCGCACTGAAGGACGGCGCGAAGGGTATTGAGGCCGGGCAGCCCGACAGCGAGAACGACGATGACGGCGTCGCATCCGGGGTAGCTGGCGCGCTCCACGGCTCGAGGTCTGAAGTCGTCGTGAAAGTGCCGCAGCTTTGCGGGTTCGCAAGGGGTGCCTGCGGTCCGCCGTTGAGGCGCACCTTCAGCTCGCTGAAGGGGAGCTGGGGATTGTCTTTGAACGTGGTCGTCAGTTGGCCTGTCGCCGGGTTGGCGGAGACGGCGCCCTTGAGCTTGACAATGACCCCCGGGCCTTCCACTTCGAGATAGAGACCGTAGAGTTCTCCATTCGTCGCGCTCGCTTCCGTGCACGCCGGCTGGCCTCCGCCGCCGCATCGTGGCTGAGCGATGTAGACGCTCCCTTGGAGCGGCTTTTCGAGTAGCGGCGTGACGACTTCAACTTCGCCGATACTCGACGAAGTGGGGCAGTTGCCAGCGCCCCCGCTCTTAAGGCCGAACTGTCCTTCTGAGCACGCCTGTAGACCGTTAGCGGCTGACGGCGAGATCGTCGTGCCCGAGGGCAGTCTCACCGTCACGTCGCGTAGGTGGGGCGTGACGAGACCCTCTGGGTCTTCACTCTGTGGCACTTGAAGAGCCACGGAATAACCTGCCGGCGAATCCGCCTGGCCCGTTTTTGGGCGTGCGTTGATTGAGGGGCGGGGCGACAAAGCTTCGGGGCTGAACGAGAGCACGCCGCAGCCAGTCATGCCAGCGGCGCTCGCAGGCTGCATCGCAGGGAGTGCTTCCAGGTTCGCGGCCGGGCTCTGCCACGAATCAGTGGAGAGAGGAAACGCGAGTTCTCCGCCGGGACAGCTCGTCGGCAGGCTAAGGAAGGGCTTTGCCGCGACGTGACTCGCACAGCCGTTTTCGCACCCTCCGGAGAACGGTCCGTTGCGTTGACTGTCATGAGCTGGGGATGCAGGCACGCCCCAGATCGTCAATACGGCCTGCTGCACTGGATCTGCCTCGCTAATGCCCTGAAGTTGCGCGGTCAGCCCGTAGTCGCCGTCGCTGCGCACATGGAAGAACATCGGGATATGAAAGAACCCGCCGACCGTAAAGCCAAGCTCCCCGGGCTCTCCAGGCGGTGGTTCTACGTTGTAGACAGGCGCGTATTGGTTCCCAGTCGTGTTGCCGTAGAACACGAGCTGAAGGGCGCCAACCTGCGTGTCTGACGGACAGGCGTGGTCGCCGTAGCTCTGAAAGACCGTCTGTGAGCATTGCGGGACGGCCAGTGGATTGCCGACCAACCCTGAAGGCAGAGCCACGTTCAGGTCCCTTGCGTCGGCTCCCAAGACCGGGCAGCCATAGTCTTCCAGTTCCGGGGAACACTTGTCGGTCTGGCTGACGGATGCGACGTTGAACGCGACGATCGAGGTGAACGTGAATGGGTGCGAGCCGGCTTGTCTGTCGAAGTCGCCGTCTTCGCCAGTGATGCTGGTCACGAGAGATGCTCCGAATGGTATGGGCTCGGAGCTGACGGGTGTCGTGGTTTTCGCGCGTGCTACCTGGGCACCCCCGCCGGAAATTGTCACGGAGTTCACCAGCGTGCTGGGTACATTCGCGGCAACGTCGACGACCACCCTCATACGCACTACTTCCCCGGGTTGGACGCTTATCGGCGCTTCGCATGTCGTGCTAGCGCAACCCATGCGGTGGTGTTCTCCATGCTCGGCCGTGGATACATCGCCTCGTATCGCGGTCGCCGCAACCCCAGCAGGCAGGGTATCGGTCACGGTGATGGCGCTTCCATTGGTCGCGGTGGCGCCGTCGTTGACGGCGGCGATGTCGTAGTAGTCCCCTTCGTCGCCGGCTTTGAAATATGTCGGTGCCGATGTCGAAATGACCACCCAGTGTGGAGCTGGGGCGGCTGCCTGAGCCGACGGAGCGACCAGCACGAGCGCAGCCAGTGCCGCTCCAAGCAAACTGTATGCCGGTGCCAGGGGGCGGCTTCTATGGCGCATCATCGTGTCGCCCCCCGGCTCGTGCCGACGCGTCTCGGCTTTGCGCAGCGCCTCAGGGCTCGCGCTCGGAGTTTCGAGTTGCGGATTTTCCTCGCCTTCACTCGACAGGATGGCTTGATGGGCTTAGTGGAGGTCTTGCCGCTGTGCGGCGAGGGGCTGCCGCGAACGATCTGCGACCCCGGCGGTGAATATGGCGGAGAGACGCTCGTGGAACTCGTACAGCCGGTGCAATCAACGTTTAGGGCCGGGGTCGCAATCCCTCCGTCGACACGCGCGTCGTAGACGTCGAACAGTCCGTCGGGGTCTGGAGGCGCCAGCCTACTGAGGGTCGCAAAGAACACATTGTCGCCGGTCGCATCAGCGTCCAGGAAGACGTCAGTCGCTTCGATGACACCTCCTCTGCCGTCCGAAATGAGATAAAGGCATCCCGCGGCCTCGGTGCAGATCCCGGCTCCATTGCGCTCGTACTCGTAAATCTTCGGGTAGGGAGTTGTGTCGCCGCTCACCAAGGGGTTGAGCGAGGTGAAAAAAAGGCGCGCGCCATCGTCGCTGAGTGTCCGCGGCTGATGGAAGGGCGTGCTCGCGAGATGTGCCAACGTCGCGCCTATGAATGCGCCACCTGCCGGCGGTGCGCCACTAGGATCACACGATACGCATATGAGAAGGTGGGATGCCGCGCTGTACTCGAAGACCTCGGTGTCCGGCTGATGAGTGTTGCGGTCAGTGTTGTTGTAGCTCGTGAGGCTGCTGCTCGACATGAATGCGAGATGACCTCCGTCCGGTGTGAGATAGGACTGCCGTTCGTTGGGGCTAGACGTCCAGTCGTGGAAGTCGCTTGTGTTAAGCGTAGCGACAAAGTCGAGCTGCGATTCGTGCGTGCTTGCGTTTTCGCGCCAGGAGTACAGGTTCGGCCGTCCGTCGACGCCCTGTCCGCTCACCAGCTGGCCGGTTGCTACGAAGTAAACCGTGGTGCCGTCGACGCTCGTGCCTATGACCCCCTGCACGGCGGCGCCGCTCGCGGCGTCTGTGGGGTTGGTGTCCACGCTGAGATCCATGAGTTGGCCTGAGTTCACGTCGTAGCGGTACAGGTCAGAGCTATTGTTGGACGATCCCGTGTTGGAACTTGTTGTGAGCTCGGCGCTACTGGTGAAGAAGATCAGTGAGCCATCCGTTGAAGCCGTCCAGAACTGGCTGGGCTCAGGCATAGTGTTCGCTGGTTTGGAACCGAGGGCTGGTGCAGAAACCTCCACCGTCCGTTCGCCATCGATCCGGTCGAAGACCTCCGTCAGCCCGTTTTGAGTCGGATCGGGGCCGCCACTGTCCGCAGTGCTCTGGAAGATCACTCGCGTTCCATCGGCGGACATCGCGTGAGCGACATTTCCCCAGCCGCCTGCGTAGAACGCTGTACCGGATCCTGCGACTGCGCCGGCGGGCGCGAGCGTGCCATCTGGAAGCATCCCTACGACGCGTAGCCGTCCGCCAGCGCTTTCGTATAGATTGTTTACAAAGCCGCCAGGAGCGCTGGTTCCGATGAGGCTGTCGTTTGTCTCGAAAATCACATGTGACAGATCGCTTGAAGCGCCAGCGAACGCGATGAGGTCGAATTCTTCAAAGCAGTCTTCCTTTGCATAGCATTCCGATTCTTCTGGAGCGAATTCTGACGGGGCTGCCGAGTTCACGAGCGAGTAGCTTCCGTTTGCCATGCGCACGAAGAGGTTGAATAGTCTTGTGCTACCCGCAGGGAGGGGGGTCAGCGCCTCGCCCGGAAGCCTGATCACTCCTTGGGAAAGGTCGTCGGACAGGTTGTATTCCGTCAGGGCCGCGGTTGAGCCGTTGTCGAGCGTCGCATTCGGGGTTGGCGGGGTCAACTCGGCCGTCACCCAGCCATCTCGTGAGCGAGTGCTGAGGTGTGCGTTGGGATAAAGGCTGCCCGGCGCACCGACGAACGGGCCGTTGCCCTGATAGGCAAACGCCGTGCCGTTTGTTGATGCGTCGGCAGGGTACTGGAGGAACGGCAGCCTTGACACGGCATCGTAGCCCCCCTTTGAAACCGGTGACACTAGCTCATATGCGCGGCAATCGGGGAGGTACTGGGATAGGCCTATACGGAACTCGGAGTTGGAGCAGGTTTCAGCACGGGCGACAACGGGTATTGCCACACATACGCCAAAGGCACATACGCCAAATGCGATGCCAGTCAGGATTGCCGCGGCAGCACGGCTTGAGCGGCTAAGCATGAGCTGCCCACTTTCTTCCGATGTGATATGTCGCTATCGAGCGCAAAGTAATCAATCTGACCATATCTCGTCCACCGAGGGACGCAAAGAGGCGTTTTTGACTTTAGAAGACCGTCAACAGTAACGACAGATAAGAATGTGCAGCAAATTAGACGAGAGCAGGTGGGGATGGGGCAGATCACACGTCTTGACCATCCCCACCTGATTTACTTACACGTCAACTAGCCGGCGTTTATTCTTTGTCCCAGCGAACCGTCCCGCCGGGTTGTGTCGAGCCGACGAAGGCTTCGCCGGTGTATGTACCATTTACACCGGATGCGCCACACGCGCCTCCCGATGATGAGTATGTGATGTTCTGGACGTTTGCGTTTACTTTGATATCCTGGCCAGAATTTGCATAGTGAACAAAACTGAGATTCTGGTTTCCGGTTTGGTTGACTAATACGAAACAGTTGCCGACTTTGTCTGTCACGATGATGTCGTTCTCTACGGAGACCTGTAAATCGGCGCTAAATAAATATAAGGCGAGTGAGATCTGTGCGGTATTGCCGAATGCGTTACAGTTGGAGTATTTAACTTGCACTAACTGATGTAAGGACTTTAATGCTTCGGTGTTGCCCGAGACTGCTACTGTCGTACATTCCACATTCCCGCCATTGACTTTGAATATGTGTTTACCGACGTTGACTCCTGCGATTCCACCTGCAGGGTGGGATAAGAAACTACTGGCTGATGCTGACGAGACGGCGAACGCGCTGAGGGCGAAAACGGCCATCAGGGCTATGCTCATGCTCCTGGTACGTTGCATTATTTGGACTCCTGTTCCGGAACGATTCGATCAGCCAAGAGTACTCGTGGGTCAGTCGGAGGTTCAAGGCCGATCCATATACCCGTTGGATTCAACGGGAGTGGAGATTCCAGCAGGAATGATTAGAGCTGTCAAGGGGATCGGGCTATGAATCGGGCGATTGTTTCTCACGTGAGGACCACGACTCGATGATGCGACGCGCGGCAAGATATTCAGTGCGTTTCCGACTTAGAGCTGAGCAGTGCGATCCGAGATGACCCGCCTAGGCGTGGCGGTTTCGACGGCCGGAGCGGTCGAGTTGAGGAAATATGGGCGGAGGTTAGAATAGTTGTGGCGGAGGGCGATCCAGATCTGCATGGTCAACTCGCTCCCGCGAGTTATCATCGGCCGGTGGCTTCGGCCGCAGGGAATCGGTTAGTTCGGCGTCGGTTGCTCACGATCAGGTTCGTGCCCGGTCGTCTCGGACAGGCGTTGCGTCCCGGGCGAATGAACGAGATGTCGATCGCGAGTCGCATAGCGTTGGCTATGTTTGCCAACTGGCCGAGCGTGAGATTGCGACGGCCCGCTTCGACGGGGGGAGAGGTAGGACGGGGAGACTCCGAGGCGTTCAGCGACCTCGGCTTGGGTTAGCCCGAGCGCTTGACGTGTGTCTTTGAGTTCGCGGGCGACGACTTTCGCGTGAACTTCGGATACCGCGGTTCGCGCCACGAGGTTCAGGCGGCGGTGGAGTAGCGGAAGCTCGCGGCACCGACTCGGCGACGGCGATCTCGGTGACATTGACATGTGGGCGGCCTCCGGGATGTGTCGACAGTTGCGGCTCATCTTGCCTCTATCTTTCGGGCACGGTAGACGATGTCTGTGGGGATGCGTCCTTGTGTGAGTCGGCCGTGGTGGACGCGGTCGGTGTTGTAGTAGCGCAGGTAGGTGTCCAGCTCGTGTTTCAGCCCGGTGTAGCGGGGATAGAGGTAGCGGGCGAATGCTGGTCGCCAGCACTCGTCGAGGATCGTCTTGTGTAGCGCCTCGACATGGCCGTTGGTCTGTGGGCGTCCTGCGTGGATGCGGCTGTGGCGCGCTCCCAGCTTCTCGAGGGTGCTGGTGAAGTCGCTGCCGCGGAACTCGTTGCCGTTGTCTGAGAGCATCCGCTCCAGCTGCCAGCCAGCCTCCTTGAGCTCTCTGGCGACGCGCTGGGCGAGCTTGCTGGTCTGCGCTGTGGTGGGGTTGCCTTCCTTGCAGATCACGAGCTCCGCCCACGCATAGGAGGAGGCGATGTCGATCGCGGTGAGCTGCCAGATCGCGCCCTCGGTGCCCTTCAGCCGCCCGAGGTAGAAGCAGTCGATCCCGACCAGCTCCCCCGGCCACTCCACGTCGATGTGGCGCTCTGGCTCTGGGGGCCTGGGTGGCTCATAGGCCGCTGCGTAGCCCGCGATCAGCCCCAACCTCTTCGCCCTGGTGTTCAGCCCGTGATGGCAGAGAACCTTCCACACGCCGTTCGGGGAGACGACGATCGCGCCCCACTTCTCCCTCACCAGCTCCGAGGCAACACGTCTGGGGCCGAGGCCGGGGTGAGCGATCGAGAACGACACGATCCGCTCCTCGATCATCTTCGGGAACGCGTTCGGCATCTGCGGCCGCCGACGCTCCCTGGGCCTGAGCATCTCAAGGCCGTGCCGGTCGACCTGGCGCTTCCAGGCGTAGTAAGTGGAGCGGTGCACCCCGAACGTCCGGCACGCCGCCGAGACGCTCGTCCTCGCTGCCTCCGCGAATAGCTGTTGGCGGTAGCCGAACAGCACGTCATCCTTGCTCATCAGGCTCAACCTCTCTCTTCACTTGGCGGTGAAGGAGGCAGCCTGAGCCGAGGCACGGACGGGTTCCCCGGCCGGGGAATCCGTCCAAACCTCAAAGACCTATCGAACCCCAACTGTCGGGAGCACCCGGAGACAGACCACGTTAGGACGCCTTGGTCGGTGCCCTTCCGACGCCCTATAGGGAAATCCCTGGGAAATCCACCGCCGCCGTGATACTCTGCAAACCACGGTATTTGCAGGCTTTTTGCGATGCCGGAGGAGGGACTCGAACCCCCGACACGCGGATTATGATTCCGCTGCTCTAACCAGCTGAGCTACTCCGGCCCGGATGACGCAGGAGTGTAGCGAGGACACATGCGGCCTCATGGACCGCCATCGCCGGGCGCGGGCAGTCCTGTGTGCAAGCGCCTAGTCTTGACGGAACCCGTGCACCAGTCCTTCATGAGCAGATTCTTGAGATGGACGTCCGACAGCCCGCATGCCAGCAGCCCGCGGCTGGCGCTGCGCATGCGCGTAGCCTCGGGCGCCCTGCTCTGCAGCATGGCGTGCCTGGCCCCAGCGGCCCTGCCCGCGAGCGCCCAGGCAGGCGGGGGCGACGCAGCGACGACCCGCACCTACCTCGAAGTCAACTACCGGTTCGTGAAGGACGTCGCCTCGAAGATCCCCTCGATCGAAAGGGCGCTCCACGCCACCTCCACGCAGGTGCGCGGCGAATGCCCGAAGGCGGCCGCCGGCTCGCCGCAGAACACGGACTCCGAACAGCTCAGCAACGAGGTCATCGGCACGCTGGTGGACACTGCGGTGCCGCTGCTCGTGCGCCCCGCCTCGCTGCGGTTCATCCTCGTCGCGGGCGCGCTCAAATGGAGCGACCGTGCGCTCACTCGCACCATCCAGGGCTACGTGGCCAAGCTAAAGACGCTCGGCACCCTCGGCGTGCCGAGCCTCTGCTCGGACGTACGGGTCTGGGCCGCCGGTGGCTTCCGCACGCTGCCCGGGAGCACCGTGCGCTTCTCCAAGCGCTTCATGGCCAACTGGGTCTCCGCGGGCGAGCTTCCGGCCGCGCTCGCCCGCTACGAGACGCCGGCGGAGCGTTCCCTGATCCGCCGCACCAAGCTCCTGGAAGGCAAGGTCGCCGATCTCGAAGCCCGTGAAGTCGAAACGTGGGGCCAGATCATGGACGGCCTGGAACTCGCGCCCTGACGAGGAGCACGGGGAGGAAGGGCGCGAAACCTCCTAGCCTGCAGGGCGCATGACCGCGCCAGCCCTGTTCGCGATCCCAAACGTCAGCGAGGGTCGCGACCCCGAGTCGATCGCCGCGATCGGAGCCGCGTTCGCCGGTGAGGAGTCGAGCGCCGCACCGAGCGGTGCGCTGGCCCCGGCGCGTCTGCTCGACACGCACTCCGACCCCGACCACCACCGCTCCGTCTACACGCTCGCCGGCCCGCCGCGCGCGCTCGCCGAAGCGCTCCTGCGGGGCGTTGCCGCCGCGATCGCGCACATCGACGTGATGAGCCGCGCTGGCGGAGCCGCCGCCCAGATCGGTCAGCACCCGCACGTGGGTGCGGTCGACGTGGTCCCGCTCGTATATCTAAACCCTGACGCGCGCGGGGCCGCCTGTGCCGAGGCGCTCGTCGTGGCCGAGCGGATCGGCAGCGAGCTGGAAGTGCCCGTGTTCCTCTACGGCGAGCTCTCCGGCGAGGAGCCCGCCGAGGCACGCACGCGCGCAGACCTTCGCCGCGGCGGCGTGCTCGGCCTCGCGGAGCGCATGGCCGCGCCGCACCCGCAGCTGAGTCCGCTGAAGCCCGACTTCGGCCCGCCGCGCATGCACCCCACCGCCGGCGCCACGCTCGTGGCCGCGCGCCCGCCGCTCGTAGCGTTCAACGTCCAGCTCGCCGCGCCCGCCACGCTCGCCGACGCGCGCGCCATCGCCTCCCGTGTCCGGGAGGGCGGCGCCGACGGCCTGCCCGGCCTGCGCGCCATCGGCGTCGAGCTAGCTGGCGGCGCCGCACACGCCGGCCCCGTCGCGCAGGTGTCCATGAACGTGGAGCGGCCCTTCGACGTGCCGCTGGCGGAGGTCGTCGACGCGATCCGCGCGCACGCGCCCGTCGCGAGCGCCGAGCTCGTCGGGCTCGCGCCCGCCGCCGCCTTCCACGGCTTTCCCCATGACGTGCCCATCCCCGGCTTCGACCCCGCGCGCCACCTGATCGAGAACGCATTAGGCTGAGGGGGCACATGGCTCAGACGAGGCGCAAACGGCAGACCAAGCACCGCGGCAACGCCGCCGGGTTCGTCGAGTCGCGCGGGCGCACCGGGCGCAAGCCCACCGCCGCGGAGAAGAGCGGCGACCCGGCCGCGGCGGCCAAAGCGCGCAAGGAGCAGCGCATCGACAAACGCGACCTGCCGCCCACGTGGCGCGGCGCGTTCATCAAGGCGATGTTCGCCGGCGTGGTGCTGCTGCTCGTCGTCACGCTCGTGCTCAAACAGTCCAAGAGCGGCTTCGCGCTGTTCCCCATCGTGATCGCCATGTACACCGTCATCAGCTACTACACCGACAAGTTCGTCTACGACCGCCGCATGCGCAAGAAAGCCACGGGCGGCGGCGGCCAGGCCACGCGATGAGCGCCCCCGACGTGCGCTCGTTCACAGTCGGGCCCATACAGGAGAACTGCTACATCGCGCGCGCTGAGGAGCACGCCACGCACGCCGTCATCGTCGACCCCGGCGAGGAGGCCGACCGACTGCTCGCCGCGATCGACGCGCTCGGCGTGACGATCGACGCGATCCTCCTCACGCACACCCACTTCGACCACATCGGCGCCGTCGCGCCCATCGCGCGCGCCACCGGCGCGCCCGTGTACTGCCCGCAGATCGAGCAGCCCATCCTCGCGGACGTCATGAGCTGGGTGCCGCCCGGCTTCGGCCCGTTCGAGAGCTACGACGCCGACCACACGCTCGCCGGCGGCGAGCGGCTCCAGCTCGCCGGCATGGACATCGCCGTGATCTTCACCCCCGGCCACAGCCCCGGACACCTCACCTACGCCATCGCTGGCACGGCAGGCGAGCCCGGCGCGCTGCTCTCCGGCGACGTGCTCTTCCAGGGCTCCGTCGGGCGCGTGGATCTCCCCGGCGGCGACTGGCCCACGCTCGAGCGCTCCATCGAGACGCTCCTCAGAACCCATCCGCCCGAGACCGTCGTGTACCCCGGCCACATGGGCGTCACCACGCTCGGGCGCGAGCGCGACACCAACCCGTTCCTCAGCGAGCTGCGCGTGCGCGTCCCGCGCGCCGACGCCGCCGCCGCGCCCGACCAAGGGCCCACGCTGAAGCTTTGAGCGCCGCGGCCTCCGCCTCCAAGGTGAAAGCGCCGCGCGGCACGTTCGACGTGCTCGGCGAGCAGGCATCGCAGCGCGCCACGCTCGAGAGTCGCGCCCGCGCGCTGCTGGAGGGCGCGGGCTACGAGCGCATCGAGACGCCCACGTTCGAGGCCACAGAGCTGTTCGCGCGCGGCGTGGGCGAGTCCACCGACATCGTCAGCAAGGAGATGTTCACGTTCAAGGACGCCGGCGAACGCTCGCTCACGCTGCGCCCCGAGGGCACCGCGCCCGTGTGCCGCGCGTACGTGGAGCACGGCATGCACAAGCGCCGCCAGCCGGTGAAGCTGTGGTACCTGTCGAGCTTCTTCCGTCACGAGCGCGCGCAGGCGGGCCGCTACCGGCAGTTCTGGCAGGTGGGCGCGGAGGCGCTCGGCTCCGAGGACCCAGCGCTGGACGCCGAGTCGATCGTGCTGCTCGCCACGCTGCTCGCCGACATGGGCGTCGCCGCCGTCAGGCTGCGCCTGTCGAGCCTCGGCAGCTCCGACAGCCGCCACGCCTACCGCGAGCGCCTGCAGGCGCACCTGCGCGCCAACGAACAGAGCCTCGCGCCGGAGATAAGAGAGCGGATCGAGCTGAACCCGCTGCGCGCGTTCGATTCCGAACACCCCGGCACGGTGCACGTCATGGAGAGCGCGCCCAGGCTGCTCGACCACCTCAGCGCGGAGGACTCAGAGCACTTCGCGCACGTGCGCCAGCTGCTCGACGTCGCGGGGGTCGCCTACGAGGTCGACTCCACGCTCGTGCGGGGTCTGGACTACTACACGCGCACCGTGTTCGAGTTCACCTCCGATGCGCTCGGCGCGCAGAGCGGCGTCGGCGGCGGCGGGCGCTACGACGGGCTCGTGCGCCAGCTCGGCGGCCCCGCCACGGCGGGCATCGGCTGGGCGGCCGGCGTCGAGCGGATGCTGCTCGCGGGGGCGACCTCGCCCTCCGCGCCCGCGCCCGTGGAGCTGTTCGTCGCGCTCGAGCCCGACGCGCCCGCGGCGGCGCGCACAGCCGCGTTCGCCCTGCTCACACAGGCGCGCCGCGCGGGCCTGTCCGCGCAGATGGAGCTCGGCGGGCGCTCCCTGAAGAACCAGCTCGCGCACGCAGGCTCGCTGCGCGCTCGCTACGTGGCCGTGGTCGCCGAGGGGGAGACCGTGCTGCGCGACGCGCAGGGCGCCAGCCGGGAGGCGATGGCGAGCGAGCAGGTCGTGCACGCCGTCTTGCGCGGCCACAGCAGCCTGTAAACCGCTTCGGGACCCGCGCTCGCGCCGGTTTACGCCGCGCACCGGCGTCCAACGCGACCCGCACCGTTCAACTTCTTCGCCGCATCTGCCGACAAGGAGGCGATGTCGCAGATCTCCCGACCCTTCCAGATCGCGCTCCTCGCGGTCGCCGTGCTCGCCGCGGCATGGCTGTTCGTGTTCCAGCCGCACCAGAGCAGCAGCGACAGCTCAAGCTCCTCCTCCGCGGTCGTCTCCAGCCCCGCGCCCCAGGCGAAAGCCACCGGCTCCTCAGGCCCCACGGCCCCCGGCGTGCAGGGCCTGTCGCGCGCGATCGCCAAAGCCCACGGCGCGGTCGCCACCTCGCAGCAGAACGCCGCGCGCCTGCAACAGAAGGAAGCGCAGGCCGTCGGCGGCGCCGCGTCCTCTTCAGCCACCCCCACCGCCGCAGCGACCCACGCCGGCGCGAGCGCGACGAACTCCACCGCGAGCGCGCACGCGAAGACGAAGCCCGCGACCAGGACGCCCGCCAAGCCCGCCCCCGCGTCCAAGCCGCACACCCACTCCACGAAGGGCATCCCCGCGGGCCAGCGCTCCGTCGAAAGGGAGCTCGCCCACGGCAACGTCGCGGTGGTGCTGTTCTGGAACCACGACGGCGCCGACGACCAGGTGGTGCGCCAGGAACTGCGCCTGCTGCAGGCCGTCCACCACCGCGTCCAGCCTTACGCCAACCGCCCCGCCGTAAAACGGCTGCTCAAGGTGTTCGGGCTGGAGCTGGACAAGAAGATCGCCGTCAACCTCGCCTCCGCGAAACAGACCGCCACGTTCGGCACCATCACCCGCGGCGTCCAGGTTTTCGGAACGCCCACCATGCTCGTGATCGGCAAGCACGGCAAGGCGATCGTGCTCAACGGACTGCAGGACGCCTTCTCCATCGAGCAGGCGATCGACGAAGCACGCCACGCCGCCTGAGCCACCCCCGCGCGCCCTAGACTCGCACTCGTGAGCACGAGCGCGCAAGAGCAGCTCAGCAACCACGTGGAACGCCCGCTCGGGCGCGGCCACACGCCCGCGGACGCGTTCACCGGCGCGGCCGGCGGCGCCGCGTGCGGCGATCTGATCCGCATCTCCCTCGCGCTCGACCCGCACAGCCCCACGGGCGAGATCGTGGACGCGGGCTTCGACGCGAGCGGCTGCGGCGCGAGCATCGCCGCGGGCAGCGCCACGGTGAGCCTGCTGCGCGGCGCGCCGCTGCTGGACGCCGCGAAGATCGGGCCAAGGCAGATCGCCGAGGAGCTGGGAGGCCTGAGCGCGGCCAAGCAGCACGCGGCGGAGCTCGCCGCGGACGCGCTGCACAGGGCGCTCGGCGCCGCAGCGCGCGAGCGCGCACAGCTCGCCGCCAGCGCCGGCCGCACGCTCGTGGCGATGAGCGGCGGCGTGGACAGCGCCGTCGCGGCGCTGCTCGTCAGCGACGGTGGCACGGAGGCGGTGGGGGTGACGCTGGAGCTGTGGTCGGACCCGGAGAACGACGGCGACCTCAGCTGCTGCTCCGCGCAGGCGGTGCGCGGCGCGCGCCGTTTGGCGCACGAGCTGGGGATGGCGCACCTGTCGATCGACCTGCGCGCGGAGTTCAAAGCGGGCGTCGTCGACGGCTGGCTGGAGGAGCACGCGGCGGGCCTGACCCCCAACCCGTGCATCCGCTGCAACGGGCGCGTGCGCCTCGACGCGATGCTCGAGCTGGCCGAGCGGCTCGGATCGGAGACACTCGCCACGGGCCACTACGCGCGCGTGGCCAGCGCCGCCACGAGCGCCGCGTCGACCGCGGGCCGGCGCGTACCCGCCGACACCGAGCCCGTGCCGGTGCTGCGCACGGCGGTGGACGTGGCGAAGGACCAGAGCTACGTGCTCTCGGCGCTCGCGCCGCGCTCGCTCGCTCGCCTGCGCTTCCCGCTGGGCGAGTTGCGCAAGGAGGACGTGCGCGACATCGCCGAGCGGGCGGGCCTGGCGGTGGCGCGCAAGCGCGACTCGCAGGATCTGTGCTTCCTGGCGGGCACGCGCCAGAGCGCGTTCCTGGAGCGCCACGGCGGCCTCGGCAAGAGGCCCGGCCCGATCGTGGATCAGCAGGGCGCGGCGCTGGGCGAGCACGCGGGCGCGCACACCTACACGGTGGGCCAGCGCCACGGCCTGGGCATCTCCGCGCCTGAGCCGCTGTACGTGCTCGCGACGGACACCGCGACGAACACCGTCACGGTGGGTCCGCGCGCGGAGCTGCTCGCGAGCGAGGTGCGCATGCGCGAGGTGACGCTGCACCGCGACGGGCGCGACGTGGACGGCGTGCGCGTGCGCGCGCACGGGCGCAAGTTCGCGTGCCGCCTCGCAGACGCCCTCGCCGCGGGGTGCCACGAGCAGGCGGCGGTGGAGTTGCGGGAGCCCGCGGAGCGCACCGCGCCGGGCCAGCTCGCGTGCCTGTACGCGGGCGACCTTCTCATAGGTCACGGCACCATCGCCGCGTAGCGCCCCAGGCGACGCCTAATATCCGTCGCGGCCATGCCCATGACCTCTGACGAGATCCGCGAGCGCTACCTGAGCTTCTTCGAGGAGCGCGGCCACCGGCGCATCCCGTCTGCGTCGCTGGTGCCGCACGCGCACGACCCCTCGGCGCTCCTGACGGTCGCGGGGATGCACCCGTTGAAGCCGTACTTCCTCGGCCAGGAGGCCCCTCCGGCGCCGCGGCTGACGAGCTGTCAGAAGGTGTTCAGGACGGTGGACATCGACAACGTGGGCAACACCGCGCGCCACCTGACGTTCTTCGAGATGCTGGGCAACTTCTCGTTCGGCGACTACTTCAAGCGCGAGGCGATCGCGTTCGCGTGGGAGCTCTCGCGCGAGGTGTTCGGCTTCTCCGAGCAGGACATCTGGGTGACGGTGTTCGAAGGCGACGACGGCCTGGGCCTGGGCCCCGACGAGGAGGCGATCGAGAACTGGCTGGAGCTGGGCGTTTCGAGCGAGCGGATCGTGCGCTGCCCGCGCTCTGAGAACTTCTGGCAGGCCGGGCCGAACGGTCCGTGCGGGCCGTGCTCGGAGCTGTACGTCGACCGCGGTGTGGAGCACGGCAAGCCGGACGATCTGCCGGGCGGGGAGAACGAGCGCTTCCTGGAGTACTGGAACCTGGTGTTCATGCAGTACGACCAGCGCCAGCGACGCGGACGGCGGTGGCTCGACGCTCGAGCCGCTGCCGGCGAAGAACATCGACACGGGCCTGGGGCTGAACCGCATGGCGGCGATCCTGCAGGACAAGCCCTCGGTGTTCGAGACCGACCAGTTCCAGCCGTTGATCGAGCTGGGCGAGGAGCTGTCGGGCCGCCGCTACGGCGAGGAGCCCGCGACCGACCGGGCGCTGCGGATCCTCGCCGACCACTCCCGCGCGATGACGTTCCTGACGGCCGACGGCGTGGTGCCCTCCAACGAGGACCGCGGCTACGTGCTGCGCCGGGTGATGCGCCGCGCGGTCCAGCAGGGCCGCGTGCTGGAGCTCGACCCGGGCTTCCTCACGCGCCTACTCCGAGCGCGTGCGCGAGATGATGGGCGGCGCCTACCCGGAGCTCGGCGAGCACGCGGAGGCGATCGACATGTGGCTGGCGGCCGAGGAGGAGGGCTTCGGCCGGACCCTCGCGCAGGGGCATGACCACGCTGAGCGAACACATCGAGAGGGCTCGCGTGGCCGGGAGCTGCGACGGTCGCCGGCCGAGGATGTGTTTCGCCTGCACGACACGTACGGTTTCCCCTACGAGATGACGAGCGAACTGCTGGCCGAGGAGGGCATGTCGATCGAGGGCGAGTTCGAGGAGCTGATGGAGCGAGCAGCGCGAGCGCGGCCGCGCGGGCGCGCGCGGCGGCGCGGCGGGCGGCTCGGACGCGCAGCAGGCGCGCGCGCGCGGCGAGCTCGTTCGCGGGCGGCAGCGGCTTCGAGACGCGCTTCACGGGCTATGAGACCGAGGAGCAGCAGACGACGGTCGGGGCGCTGAGCGCGCTCGCGAATGGCGATGCTCGGCCATTCGAGCGGCGACGGCTCGAATGGCTCCGGGCCGAACGGCGGCGGGTCCGCGCTGCGCGCTACCTGGTGAAGCTCGCGGAGTCGCCGTTCTACGCGGCGGGCGGCGGGCAGGTCGCCGACGTGGGGACGATCGAATGCGCGCACGGCGACTGCCGCGCGCGCGTGGAGGACGTGTTCCGCCTCGGCGACGATCAGGCGCTGGCGGTGGTGGTCGAGCGGGGCACGCTGCAGCGAGGGCGAGCCGGTGCTCGCGCGCGTGGACCGTCGCGCGCGCCACGCGACCGAGTGCAACCACACCGCCACGCACCTGCTGCAGGCGGCGCTGCGCGAGACGCGTCGGCAGTCACGTGCGCCAGGCGGGCTCCTACGTGGGCCCGGACAAGCTGCGCTTCGACTTCAGCCACGGGCAGGGGCTGAGCGCGCAGGAGCTGCGCGACGTCGAGGACCGCGTCAACGAGTGGATCGCGCGAACGACCCCGTGCGCGCGATCACCACCACGCTCGACGAGGCGCAAGCGCCTCGGCGCGATGGCGCTGTTCGGCGAGAAGTACGGCGACGTGGTGCGGATGGTGCGAGATCGGCGAGGGCGAGTACTCGCGCGAGCTGTGCGGCGGCACGCACGTGCGCCGCACGGCCGAGATCGGGCCGTTCCGGATCCTCACGAGACCTCCAGCTCGGCGAACGTGCGCCGCATCGAGGCGCGTCACGGGCCCCGCGGCGGTCGAGCTGCTGCGCGAGCACGACCGCCTGCTCGGCGAGATCGCCGCGGAGCTGCGCACCCGCCCGCAGGACGCGCCCGCAGACGGTGGCGGCGCTCGCGCAGGAGCGCAAGCGGCTGGAGAAGGCGCTCAAGCAGGGTGCGGGCGCGGGTGCGGGCGCCGGCGGCGCGGCCGGCGACGTCGGACGTCGACTCGCTCGCCGCGCAGGCCGAGGACGTCGAGGGCGCGAAGGTGCTCACCGCGAGCGTCGAGGTCGCCGACGCGAAGGCGCTGCTCGACGTCGTCGACCGTGTGAAGGGTCGCCTCGGCGACGCGGCGATCCTGCTCGGCACGCGCCGCCGACGGGCGCGTGCACCTGGTGGCGAGCGTGGCGCCCGAGCTGGTCGAGCGCGGCGTGAAGGCCGGCGAGGTGGTCAAGGTCGCGGCGCAGGTCGTGGGCGGCGGGGGAGGCGGCCGCGACACGATGGCCCAGGCCGGCGGGCGCGACCCGGAGAAGCTGGGCGAGGCGATCGACGCGCGGCGCGGGCGGCGATCGAGCCGGCGCTCGCGGGCTGAGGAGCGCTTGCGGGCCGAGGAGCACATGCGCGTGCTCGCGCTGGACTACGGCAGCGCGCGCTGCGGCTGCGCGCTGAGCGACCCGACGGGCACGATCGTCACGCCGATCGAGGCGGTCGAGCGCCCGGCGAGCAGGCGCGGCATCAGCGCGGCTGCGCGAGCTGGTGCGCGAGCGCGAGGTGGAGCCGCGTGGTCGTGGGCCTGCCGCTGTCGCTGAGCGGCGCGCGACACCGAGCAGACACGCGAGACGCGCGCGTTCGCCGAGCGCCTCGCCCGGCACCTCGGCGAGGGCGTGCCGGTGGAGATGCACGACGAGCGCTTCACCACGCGCATGGCGCAGCGAATGGAGGGCACGTTCACGACGAGCGAGGACTCGCGCGCGGCGGCGCACCTCCTCGAGAGCTGGCTCGCGTCGCGATCCCGTTAGGGTCTCCGCAGTCTTGGCCCGCGGCGATCGATCACGACCGACGCCGAACGCACCGCCGAGGAACGCGAACGCGACCGCGAAGAGCGCGAACGCCGCCGACGCGGCGAACTCCGGCCGCCGAGCGAGCCGCCCGTGCCGCCCACGAGCACGCCGGAGGAGCCGGCCGCAGTCGAGCCGCCGCATCGAGCCCGAGGCGCCGATCGTGCGAGGAGCCCATGGAGGTCGAGCCTGCCGCTCGAATTCGCGCCGCCGACCGCCGCGGACCCCGTCGAGGTCGAGCCGCCGGTCACGTTCGAGGCCCCCGTCGCCGAGGAACCCGTCGCGGTCGATCCGTCTGCCGAGGTCGAGCCGTCTGCCCGAGGAGATCGAGCCCGTCGTGGAGCCGCCGAGCGAGCCGCCGCCCGCCAGCCGGCCGTCGTCGCTGTCCTCGCTCAATCGCGCTGCCGCCGCCGCTGCGCCCCGAGCTGATCGGCTCGCCGACGCTGACCTCGCGGGACCGGCGCAGGCGTGTTCCGCTCGCGCGCGTGGGCGGCGCTGGTGGCGCTGCTGGCGGTGATCGCGGCGGTGGTCGTCGCTGCTGGTGCTCGCTGCTGCGCCTCGAAAGCAAACCAAGACGATCGCGGCGCCGGTCGTGGTGAAGGTCGCTGATCCCCGAGGGCAAGACGCGCGCGCAGATCGCTGAGATCGCGACGAAGGCCAGGCTGAGCGGCAGCTACCGAAGGCGTCGCAGACGCTCGCCGCTGCTCGAACCCGCGCCACTACGGCGCGCCGCACGGCACGCCGAACCTCGAAGGCTTCCTGTTCCCGGCGACCTACGACACTGAACAAGGGGGCGCCGGTGGCACGGCTGGTCGAAGAGCAGCTGACGGCGTTCCAGGAAAACTTCGGCCGAGAGCCGAGGTCGCGCGCGCCCACGCCCTGCACGTGACGCCCTACGAGCTGCTGACGGTCGCCTCGATGGTCGAGCGCGAGGCGCAGATCCCGGGCGACCGCGCGAAGATCGCGGCGGTGATCTACAACCGTCTGCACGAAGGGCATCCCGCTCGGGATCGACGCGACGATCTACTACGCGGTCGAGCAGCGAGAAGCACATCGCCACCTACACGCACGAACTGACCGAAGCGCAGCTGCACGATCGACTCGCCGTACAACACGCGCACGCACACGGGCCTGCCGCCGACGCCGATCTCCAACCCCGGCGTCGCATCGATCCACGCCGCGGCGTACCCCGCGCACGTCTCCTACCTCTACTACGTGGCCGGCGGCGGACGGCTGCGGCGAGCAGGTGTTCTCCGACACCCAGGCGGCGTTCGAAGCGAACGTCGCCGCCTACCAGGCGGCGGTCGAGCAAGAACGGCGGGCAAGCCGCCGACGTGCAAGAAGAGAAGTGATGCGACGCCTGGGCGTCCTCGGCTGGCCGGTCGCGCACAGCCGCTCCCCGGCGATGCACAACGCGGCGCTCGCGGCGCTCGGCCTGAGCGACTGGCACTACCAGCGCCTGCCGGTGCCGCCGGCGCTGTTCGAGCGAGACCACCCGGGCGCTCGGGGCGGCGGGCTTCCACGGCGCGAACGTGACGATCCCGCACAAGCACGCGGCGCTCGAGCTGCCGAGCGAGGCGAGCGCCGCCGCGCGCGAGATCGGCGCGGCGAACACGCTGACGTTCGCTCGCCGACGGCGAGATCCACGGCCGAGAACACCGACGCGCCGGGCCTGATCGCGGCGCTCGGCACGATCCTCGCCGCCGCGGCATGCGCGCGCTCGTGCTCGGCGCGGGCGGCAGCGCGCGGGCGGTCGTGTGGGCGCTGCGCGAGGCGGGCGCGGGCGAGGTGTCGGTCTGGAACCGCACGCGCGAGCGCGCGCGAGGCGCTGGCGGAGGATCTCGGGGTGCGCGCCGGCGAGCGCGGCCGAGCCGGCGGATCTGCTCGTCAACTGCACCTCGGTGGGCCTGGAGGCGGCGGGCGTAGAACGCTCGGCCACTGAGGCTGAGGCGCTCAACCAACTCGGTTTGACGTTCGATCAAGTCGGTGAGTACTCAAATGTTGTCGATCTGGTCTACCGCTCACGCACCCACCACCGACTCCTGGCCGCCGCCAGAGCGCACGGTGCGCGCACGGTCGACGGTCTCGAAATCCTCGTCGCGCAGGGAGCGCTCAGCCTCGAGCTGTGGACGGGCGTGGCCCCGCCCCGCGAGGTCATGCTCGCCGCCGCCCGCGAGGAGCGCACGAGCGGGTAGCCACACGGCGCGCGGCGCGCGAGCCGCCGGCGCGGACCTGCCGCGTGGCGCGCGATCTGTTGGCGCCGAAATGCGGGTGGGTGCGCGATGAGCGAGCTGCACCCCACCGACACCGACCTGCACGCGATCTTCGACCTCGACCACGAGAGCGCGGTCGAACCGCTGATCTCGGTCGAACGGCGGGAGCTGGACGGCAGCGACCCGCGCCTGGACGACCTCGACCGCGTGGCGCGCGGCGGGCCGCGGATCGAGCGCGAGCGCCCCCTGCAGGACGAACCGGCGGTCGAGATCGAGCGCGTGCTCGAGGACGAACCGCCGGCCGACATCCACATCGCCACCCCGCCCGCCGGTGCAGACGCGCCCGCGCACGACGCGCCGCCGCCCGCGGGCGGCCCCATGACGGGCGTGACCAAGCCGTCAGCCGAGGCTCCTCGCAGCGGTTCCTGACCGACGTGATCGTCGCGATGGGGCTCGCCTCCCAGCGCCAGGTGGACGAAGCGCTGGACGCGTCGCGCACGTCCGGCACCACGCCCGAGAGCGTGCTGCTGGCGAACAGGCGCGATCACCCCCGACGGGCTGTCGCGCGCGCTGGCCGAGCGCTACGGCCTGGACCACCTCGACCTGGGCGATCTTCACCGTGGACATGTCCGCGGCGAACCTCGTCAGCACCGCGGTCGCCAAGCGCTACCAGGCGGTGCCGGTGGCGTTCGCCGACAAGCGCACGCTGCTCGTAGCGATGGCCGACCCGTCGAACGTGCTGGCGGTGGACGACATCGCGATCATGACGGGCTACGAGATCCGCGTGGCGGTCGCGCCGCCGGAAGACATCGCGGCGCTCGTCTCGCGCCTGGATCGCCTCGAAGACGTCGTCGGGGAGTCGGTCGCGCAGGAGGAAGCGGAGGAGGACGAGCTCGTCGCGCTGCACGAGACCTCCGAAGACGCGCCCGTCATCAAGCTCGTCAACCAGCTCGTCGGCCCAGGCGGTCGAGCAGGGCGCCTCCGACATGCACCTCGCCCCGGACGGCAAGGAGATGCGGGTGCGCTTCCGCATCGACGGCGTGCTTCAGGACGTCACGACCGTGCCGCGCAAGATGGCCGCGGGTGTGATCTCGCGCATCAAGATCATGGCGGAGCTGAACATCGCCGAGAAGCGCCTGCCCCAGGACGGGCGCGTCGGCCTCGTCGTCGACGGCCGCCACGTGGATCTGCGCGTCGTGACGCTGCCGAGCGTGCACGGCGAGGGGGCTGTGATGCGCGTGCTCGACAAGGCCTCGGTGGTCGTGGAACTGGACAAGCTCGGCATGGCCGCGGCGAGCGCGAGCGCTTCGAACACGCCTGCCAGGAGACCCACGGCGCGGTGCTCGTCACCGGTCCGACCGGCTCGGGAAAGTCGACCACGCTGTATGCGGCGCTGAAGCTGCTGAACACGCCGGAGAAGAACATCATCACGGTCGAGGACCCGGTGGAGTACGAAATGGCGGGGCTCACCCAGGTTCAGGTCGCGACGAAGCAGCGGGCTGACGTTCGCGATGGGGCTGCGCGCGATGGTGCGCGCGGACCCGGACATCATCATGGTCGGGGAGATCCGCGACCGCGAGACCGCACAGATCGCGGTCGAGTCCGCTCTGACGGGGCACCTGGTGCTCTCCACGCTGCACACCAACGACGCCGCCGTCGGCGATCACGAGGCTGATCGAGATGGGCATCGAGCCGTTCCTCGTCGCCTCGGCGCTCGATTGCGTGGTAGCGCAGCGCCTCGCGCGGATGCTGTGCCCGAACTGCAAGCGGCGCACGATCATCCCCGCGAAGGTCCTGCACGACAGCGGCTACAAAGCGCGCAGTGGACCTCGAGGCGTACGAGCCGGCCGGCTGCAGGCGCTGCGGCGGCAGTGGCTACCGTGGCCGCCTGGGGCTGTACGAGGTGATGAAGATGTCGCCCGAGATCCAGACGCTGGCGCTCGAACGCAGCCCCGCGGAGGCGATCCGCGACGTGGCGGTGGAACAGGGCATGACGCGCCTGCGCGACGACGGGCTGCAGAAGGTGCGCGAGGGACGCACCTCGATCTCCGAGATCGCGCGCGTGATCGGCAGCGGCTAGCGCGTCGTGCTGCGAGCGCGCCCGGCGCTCGCACTTTCGTCCAACGTTTGCGCCGGCCGCAACGCATCCGCTAATGGCCTTCCCCGGATTTGTCGATGGGCGGGCATGGACATCGATTTCGCGGACCTCCTGATGGAGGTCGTAAACCGCCGCGCCTCCGACCTGCACCTGACCTCCGGCGCCCACCCCACGGTGCGCGTGCGCGGGCGGCTCGTGCCACTGGAGGAATACCCCAAGCTGGCGACGACCGACACCCGCGAGATCGTCTACTCGATCCTCACCGGCGACCAGCGCCAGCGCCTGGAGACGGACTGGCAGCTGGACTTCGCCTACTCGATCCCCGGCCACGCGCGCTTCCGCGTCAACGCCTACTACCAGCGCGGCGCGATCGGCGCGGCCTTCCGCCTGATCCCGTTCGGCATGACCTCGATCGACGAGCTGGGCCTGCCCGCGGCGGTGCACGAGTTCACGCGCCGCCCGCGCGGCTTCGTGCTCGTGACCGGCCCGACCGGCTCGGGCAAGAGCACCTCGCTGGCGGCGATGATCGACGAGATCAACAGCACGCGCGAGGAGCACATCATGACGATCGAGGACCCGATCGAGTTCCTGCACGGGCACAAGAAGTGCATCGTCAACCAGCGCGAGCTGGGCTCCGACGCGCAGAGCTTCGGCGACGCGCTGAAGGCCGCGCTGCGCCAGGACCCCGACGTGATCCTCGTCGGAGAGATGCGCGACCTGGACACGATCTCCACCGCCCTGACCGCGGCCGAGACCGGACATCTGGTGTTCGCGACGCTGCACACGCAGGACTCCGCGCAGACGATCGACCGCATCATCGACGTGTTCCCCGCCCACCAGCAGGGCCAGGTGCGGGTGCAGCTGTCGGTGGCGCTGCAGGGCATCATCACCCAGCAGCTGCTGCCAACCGCCGACGGCTCCGGCCGCGTGGCGGCGTGCGAGGTGCTCGTGCCGAACCCCGCGATCCGCAACCTGATCCGCGAGGGCAAGACCCACCAGATCTACTCCGTGCTGCAGACCAGCTCAGCGTCGGGCATGCAGACGATGGACTCCTCGCTGGCAACGCTCGTGCGCCAGGGCAAGATCACGCAGAAGCTCGCCGAAGCGCGCTCCTCCACGCCTGAGGAGCTGCGGCGCCTGATGGGCGCGGGCACGCTGGCGGCGGCATAGGTGGGGCGGGTGGGATCTAAACCATGAGCACGTACGTCTTCAAGGCCATCGACGCGACCGGCGGCAAGGCCCGCGGCGAGGTCGAGGCGGAGTCCAAGCAGGCGGTCTCCGACCAGCTGAAGGCGCGCGGCCTGATCGTCCTGGACATCGCCGACAAGGGTGGCTCCAAGGACATCGAATTGGGCTTCATGAAGCGCGTCAAGCCCGCCGAGCTGGCGGTCTTCTCGCGCCAGCTCTCGACGATGATCTCCTCCGGCATGAGCATCCTGCGGGCGCTTTACGTGCTCGAGGAGCAGACCGAGAGCAAGTACCTCAAAGAAACGATCGTCGCGGTGCGCAAGGACGTCGAGGCGGGCCTGTCGCTGAGCGACTCGATGGCGCGCCACCCGAAGGTCTTCAACCCGCTGTTCGTCGCGATGACGCAGGCGGGGGAGATGGGAGGCGTGCTCGAGGACGCGCTGATCCGCGTGGCCGACCAGATGCAGAAGGACGCCGCGCTGCGCCGCCAGATCAAATCCGCGATGGTCTACCCGGTCCTCGTGATCATCTTCGCCGTCGGCGTGATGATGGCGCTGGTCGCGTTCCTCGTGCCGGTGTTCGTCGGCGTGTTCAAGCAGTTCGGCGGCGAACTGCCCAAGCTGACGCAGGTGTCGGTGTTCCTCTCGGAAATGGTCACCGGGTACTGGTGGCTGATGTTCCTCTCCACCGCCGTGATCGCGATCACGTTCGTCAAGTGGAAGAAAACCTCGTGGGGGCGGCGCCAGTGGGATCACTTCCGCCTGCACGTGCCCGCCAAGATCGGCACCATCGTCCAGCAGGTGGCGGTCGCGCGCTGGTCGCGCACGCTCGCCTCGCTCACGGGCGCCGGCGTGCCACTGCTGCAGGCCCTGGAGATCACCGGGCGCACCGGCGGCAACGTGGCTGTGGAGGAAGCGATGGACGGCGTGATCGCGTCCGTCAAGCGCGGAGGCACGATCGCCGCGCCGCTCGCCGCGGCGCCGCTGTTCCCGGCGATGGTCACCCACATGGTCGGCGTCGGCGAGGAGACGGGCGCGCTCGATCAGATGCTCGACCGCGTGGCGGAGTTCTACGAGGAACAGGTGGAAGCGTCGGTGAAGGCGCTCACGTCGATCCTCGAGCCGATCATGATCGTGGTGATCGGCGGGATCGTCGGTTTCATCGTGATCTCGATGTACCTGCCGTTGTTCGAAGTCTACAACCACATTGGTTAGCGCTCAGCGCTGATCTGCACCTTTCCGTCGCTGACGGAGAGTGAGACTCCTCCGTCGAGGAGGCGCAGCAGCTCCGCTCCGGCGAGCTCCCGGCGCCAGCCTCGCAGGGTGCGCACGTCGGCCTCCTCCTCGCCGCCCCGGGCGGCGGCGACGATCGCCTGCAGGTCGGCGCGGGCGGCGAGCAGCTCGTAGGCGAGACCGGCCTCGCGCGCCCTGGCGCGCAGCAGCGCCTCGCCCAGGGCCACGAGCGGCGCGTCGTCGGGACGTGGGGCGGGGGGGCGCGAACCGGGCGGCGGGGGGTCGGGCTCGCGCTCACGGCCACGCTGGATCGCCGCCAGCAGGTCCTCGGCGCGTCTGCCCGAGCCGTTGGCGCCGACGCCGCGAATCTTCTCCAGCTCGCCGCGCGAGGAGGGCTTGCGCTTGGCGAGCTCCACGAGCGCGGCGTCGCTGAGCACGCCCTGCACGGGCCGGTTCTGGCGCTCGGCGGTCTGCTCGCGCCACTCCACCAGCTCGCGCGCGACCGGGCGCGCGGAGGCGCTCAGGCCGCCGATGCGCGGCAGGCGCGAGAAGATCGTCTCGGGGATGCGCTCGTCGCTGGAGTTGGCGAGCGGCTCGCACTCTTCGCGCGCCCACTCCAGTCGCCCGAGCGTCGCCAGGCGCCGCTGCAGCTCGCTCGCGAGCTCGAGCAGGTGCACGACGTCTCCGCGCGCGTACTCCACCTGCTCGCTCGACAGCGGGCGCGCGTCCCAGCGCGTGAAGCTCGCGGTCTTCTCCACCCGCAGTCCGAGGATCTCGGTGAGCAGCGAGTCGTATGAGCTCTGCGCGCTGAGGCCCGCGAACCCCGCCGCGACCTGCGTGTCGAACACGTTGCGCACCTCCGTGTGGAAGTGGCGGCGCATCAGCGCGATGTCCTGACGGCCCGCGTGCACGACGATCTCGATCGCCGGGTCGGCGAGCACCTCGCACAGCGGCGCGCCGTCGAGGCCCTCCGCGAGCGGGTCGACGATCAGCGTGGGCTCGCCCGCCTGCGTGCCCTCGGGGATCGCGAGCTGCACGAGGCACAGGAGCGTCCGATAGCGGCCCTCGCCCATGAACTCCGTGTCCAGCGCGAGCCGCCCGGCCCTGCGTGCGCCCTGCGCGAGCGTTCGCAGCTGCTCGCTCTGCGTGTCGGGCGCGCTCACGGCGCGACGCCCGGCAGCCGGTACAGCAGCCCATCCTTCAGCCCGGCCTGCCGCGAGACGTCGGTGGCGTGTGCGCGGATCCACTTCACCGGCGCCGAGCACGCCGGGTTGGTGGGTCCGGCGTGGCGACCGCAGAACGAGTTCAGGAACGCGTAGCGCACCCGTCCCTCGGCGGTCAGCTGCTTGAGCTTTGAGATCGGTGTGAACACGCGCCCCGCATAGCTTGTCAGCACGAGCACCGGGCGGGCGTCCTGCACGATCAGCGAGCCGATCGCGGTGGCCGACGCGGCCGCCAGCTCGTAGCGGGCGCCGTCCTGGTGCGCGCGCAGGTAGATGCTCAACAGGCGCTGCTCTTCGCTTGGCAGCGCGCCCACGTAGCCAGCGTCGGTGACGTGCGTTTCGATCGCCGTCACGTCCGCGTACACGGGCACCGCGAGGATCGCCACGAGCGTCAACGCCACCGCGCCCGCGACCCGCGCGCGACGCGACGGTTCGGAGGCAGAGGCGCGCGTGAACGCCGCCAGCGCGAGCGCGCCGAGCGCTCCAACGAGCGACACCCACCAGGTCAGGGGCGTGCCGTACAGCAGCCGCTCGCCGTAGAAGACCGCGACGGCCAGCGATCCCGCGAGGATCGCCAACTTCACCCGCGCCAGGCTGCGCTCGCGGGAGGGGGAGAGCGCCCACGCGACGCCGATCCCGAGCATCGCGGCGACCGCCGGTGTGAAGCCTTCGACGTAGCGCGGGTGCAGCCGCGCCATCTGGCTGAACAGCACTACCCCCGTGAGCACCCACAGACCCAGGCCCGCCGCGGTGGCGCGATGCATCCGCGTCCCTGCCTTGCGAGCCACTGGATCCGGATCCGTGGCGAGGTCGGGCGCGGCCCGCGCGTCTCGTGCCCCGCGCACGCCCCACAAGAGCGCCGGCATCCCCAGCAGCAGAGCGAGGAGCACCTCCATGCCCAGGCGCTCGCCGGAGAGCGGGCCGATGCGGCTCAACAGGCGCGTGGCGGACGGCGGGACGATCGGGATGCGGTCGCGGTCGGCCTGCGTGGCCACGGGGTAGCGGCGGGCGGGGTCGTAGACGCTGGTCTGCGGTTCGGAAGATTTTCCGCCCAGCCGATCGCTGCCGTTGAACACGAACGCGGCGTTCAACGCGCTGCCGTTGGTCGACCCGATCGCGAAGGGGCGATCGTGAGCGGGAGCGATCAGCGTCGCGGTGAGCCACGACAGCGCCACCGCGACGTAGACGACCGCGGCGAGCGCCATCCGCGACACGCGCCGCACGCGGCTTCCGGGAAGTCCGAAGTACACGAACGCAGCGAGCCCCGGGAGCGCGATCAGCGACTCGAGCAGCTTGACGTTGAACGCCAGCCCGAGCGCCGCCGCGCCGGCGAGCAGCCAGCCGCGCTGCCCGCTCTCCACGGCGCGCACGAACGCCAGCAGCGCGAGCACGAGCACGAGCATCATCACCGCGTCCATCGTGTCGCTGCGCGAGGTGATCACCGCGATCGGCAGCACCGCGAGCGCGACCGCCGCAGCCAGCCCCGCGGTGGCGCTCCACATGCGGCGCACCGCCACATACAGCAGCGGCACCGCGGCGGTCCCCGCGAGCGCCTCGGGCAGCTTGAGCGTGCTGGAGTTGAACCCGAGCAGCTTCACGCTCGCGACCTGCAGCCACAGGTCGATCGGCGGCTTGTCGATCGACACGCTGCCGCCCGGCTCGAACGCGCCGAAGAAGAAGTTGTGCCACGACAGGCTCATGCTGCGCACGGCCGCGTCGTAGAACGGGTCGGGCGAGACCCGGCCGATGTACAGCAGCCGCAGCGCCGCCGCCCCGAGCGCGATCGCCGCCACCGCGGCCCACTCGGCGCGTCTGCCCTGGCTTCTCATCGCGGGAACGCTAGTCTCATCGCAAGATGGCTCGCGAAAACGACGACGGCGACGGGGAGCAGCGGCCCGATGGGTCCGCTGAGCCGCGCGAATGCATGGCCTGCCGTGGCAGCGGCAAGGTGATCAGCAACCTCGGCGGCACGCCCAGCGACACGGTCTGCCCGTGGTGCGGCGGCGGCGGGGTGCGCCTGGCGGACGTCGATGCGCAGGCGAAGTGGCCGGCGAACGAGGCGCCGGCCCCGCGGGAGACCGTTGTGCTCGAGAAATAATGCGTCCAGGCTTTCATGCAGCTATAAAGGTCACCTTCAGGAACGACGATGCACCGGCTGACAAGGCCAGTGCCGAGGTGCCAAGGCAAGCACTCGAAAGGTGCGTAGCAAAGCCGGCGGCTCTCGAATCAGGGGGACGCATCGCCGCTTGAGGCGATTACCGAGGGCTGGCGCCCATGTAAGAGATCCTAGGAGGATCACCATGCTGTATCGACTGCGCCAGCGCTCGACCGACGAGGGTGGTTTTACCCTGATCGAGCTCCTGGTCGTCATCCTGATCATCGGCATTCTGGCCGCTATCGCGATCCCGTCGTTCCTGAACCAGAAAGGCAAGGCGTACGACGCTTCGGCGAAGGAGCTTGCCCGTACGGCTCAGACTGCCGCGGAGACCATCTCCACGGACAACAACGGGGAATACACGAAAGTGACCCAGGCCGAATTGAAAGCATACGAGGCGACGATTCAGACCGCCGCCGGTGGAAACAACGCATACATCAGCGCTGCCACGGGCAACGCGAACTCGTACACGGTGACCGCGACAGCCGCGAGCACTGGTGACAAATTCTCTGTCACCAGGAACAGCGAAGGCGTGGTCAGCCGCTCGTGCACTTCAGAAAGCAAAGGCTGCAACGGAGCCAACAGCGGTAGCTGGTAATCAGTATCTGAGCTCTGCATCGGGCAGAGGCTCAAAGGCAGTGAAAGAGGACGGCCCACGGGCCGTCCTCTTTTTGTTGTAGATCCAGATGAGTTCGTAAAGGACTTCGGCTGCGATGCCGATAGGGGCGTGATGATGCTTCGGCTCAAGCAGACCATGCGAAGCGATCGGGGTTTCACCCTGATCGAGCTTCTCGTCGTGATCCTGATCATCGGCATTCTCGCCGCGATCGCTATCCCGGCGTTCTTGAACCAGAAAAGCAAGGCGTACGACGCGTCAGCGAAGGAAATGGCTCGCACGGCGGGGTTGGCGGCTGAAACGTACGCGACCGATCACGCCGGCTCGTTCGCTGGGATCGAACCGAAAATCTTGCACGAATACGACGCCGCGATCCAGACGGCCGCCGGCAACAACAACGCCTACCTGAGCGCCGCCAAAGAAGCGGAAGGCGGCAAGGGCTACGTCGTGACCGCTGTGGCTCCCGGCACGAGCGGTGACACGTTCACGATCACGCACAAAGAAAACGGCGAAGTGTCGCGCACGTGCAAAGCGGAAACGAGCAACAAAGGCGGCTGTTCCAACAACAGCTGGTGATTCTCTCCCGTGGCCATCGTGCGCCGCGGTCGGGATTCGAACAAAGCTCAAGCGCCGTGCCGTATCTGCCGAGTAGCTGAGCATGGAGGCTGCCACACTCGCGGGACTGCTCGGTGCGATCTTCGGATCCTTCCTCAACGTAGTCGCCTACCGTCTGCCGCGCCACGAGTCGCTCGTGACCCCGGCGTCGCACTGTCCCCGCTGCGGCACGCCGGTGAAGCCCTACGACAACATTCCCGTCCTGTCGTGGCTGCTGCTGCGCGGACACTGCCGCGGCTGCGGCGAGTCGATCTCGATCCGCTACCCGCTCGTGGAGGCGCTCACCGCCGCCCTGTGCGTGGGCGCGGTGCTGAGTCACGAATCGACCGTCGAGATCTCCCTGTCGATCGTGCTGATCCTGCTGATCGTGCCGGCGGCGCTGATCGACCTGGAGCACCGCATCATCCCCAATCGCATCACCGGCCTCGGGGCGCTTCTGGCGCTCGGCATCGGCCTCGCGCTCGACCCTTCGGGCGAGCCCGAGCGGCTGATCGCGGCCGCGGGCGCGGGAGGGTTTCTGCTGCTCGCCGCCCTCGCCTACCCCGGCGGCATGGGCATGGGCGACGTGAAGCTCGCGGGGATGATGGGACTGTTCCTTGGCGCCGCTGTCGCGCCCGCGATCCTGATCGCGCTGATCACGGGGGTGCTGCTCGGGATGGTCGTGATCGCGCGCAAGGGCGCCCAGGAGGGCCGCAAGACGGCCGTCCCGTTCGGCCCGTTCCTCGCGCTCGGCGCGCTGAGCGCGATCTTCGCGGGGCAGCAACTCGTCGATCTCTACGTCAATCACTTCCTTCACTAAAGCGTCGAAGGGTTGGCGCCGATACCCCTCCTGCGGAGCATCGAAACCTTCGCCTGAAGCTTCACATTCACCATGCAACTCCCCTCACGCATCCCAACCCCGAGCCTCAAGCTCAACATGAACATCGGTCGCCGTTCGGGCACCGACGTCGTCGGCCTGGACATTCAGCCGGGCTTCGTGGCCGCGGTGAAGGCGAGGGTGAACGGCTCGATCCTCGCCGAGCAGGCGGCCGCGCTGCCGTTGCCCGCGGACGTGGTTCGCGACGGCGAAGTGATGGACCAGGACGTTCTCGCCGAGGCGCTGCGCGAGCTGTTCGGCCAGAGCAAGATGAACAAGCGCGTCCGCGTGGGCGTGGCCAACCAGCGCACGGTGCTGCGCACGCTCGAACTTCCCCCCGTCAGCGACCCGAAGGAACTGGCCGCGGCCGTCACCTTCCAGGCCCAGGACCAGGTGCCGATGCCGCTCAGCAACGCGGTGCTCGACTTCCACCCGCTCGGCGTCGTGGACACCCCGTCCGGTCCGCGCCAGCGCGTCGTGCTCGTCGCCGCCCAGCGCGACATGGTCGAAAAGCTGCTCGCGGCCGTGCGCCGCGCGGGACTCACCCCCGAAGGCGTCGACCTCTCCGCCTTCGCGCTGATCCGCTCCCTCTACCGTCACGACCCCGAGCAGAGCGGGCGCGTGCTTTATCTGAACGTCGACGGGCTCACAAACCTGGCGATCGCCGAGGGCAAGATCTGTCACTTCACCCGCGTGGTCGGAAGCGGCCTCGAGGGGATGGCCGTCGAACTGGCCGAGCGTCGCGGCATCGCGCTGACCGAGGCGCGCGAGCTGCTCGCGGGCGCCGACCTCACGGTCCCGGCGCCGACTGCCGTGCCGGTCGTTGCCGAGCCGGCCGCCGAGGCGCAGGAGCCTGAGGAGGGCGGCGCCGAGGAGCCGATGAGCTTGGTCGAGCAGGCGCAGATGGTCGCGGCTGGTGGCGAGCAGCAGGCGCCGACGCCCACCGTCGAGCCGCCCGCCGCGCCGCAGACGTCCTCTGACTCGGAGCTCACGACGGTGCTGGAGAGCGGCATCCGCGAGATCTCCGGCGAGGTTCGCAACTCGCTCGACTTCCACCGCTCCCAGGAGGGCGGCGGCGAGGTCTCCCACGTCATCCTCAGCGGCTCCGCCCAGGACATCCCCGGGTTCGCGCAGGCGCTGCAGACCTCGCTCGGCCTGGAGGTGCACAGCGAGACGATCGGACTTTGCGACGAGCACGTCGCGGACCACGTCTCCGCCCACCGACTGGCCGTCGCCACCGGCCTCGCGGCGTCTGAGGTGCCGCAATGAAGGCTGTAAACCTGATCCCCGCGGCACAGCGCGAGGGCGCGGCCGTCGGCGCAGGCCACTCCGAGGGCGGCGCATATGCGGTGCTCGCGCTGCTCGCCGGCGTGGCGCTCCTGGCGGTGCTGTACGGCATGGCCAAACACGACATCTCCAGCCGTCGCGCGCAGGCAGCGTCGCTCACCGCGCAGGCGCAGAGCGCGCAGAGCGCGGCGAGCCAACTCGCGCCCTACACCTCCTTCGTCTCGGTGCGCGACCAGCGCATCGCGGCCGTCAACACGCTCGTCGAGTCCCGCTTCGACTGGGCCCACGCCTTCCACGAATTCGGCCGCACCGTCCCGATCGGCGTGTCGTTCAACTCGCTGCAGGGAACGATCGGCTCGGGATCGAGCGCCGCGACGGTGTCGCAGCCCGCGGCCTCCGCAAGCCAGCCCGCGGCGGCTGCCGGGGCCGGCGCCTCGGTCGCGTCGGCGACCCCCCCGGGCAGCGTGCCCACGTTCACGCTCGCCGGATGCGCGATCAACCAGGCGACGGTGGCGCAGATGCTCGAGCGCCTGCGCCTGATCGACGGCGTCAAGGACGTGTCGCTTCAGAGCTCCACCGCGGCCGCGCCCACCCCAGGCAGCACCGGCGGCGCGGGCGGCGGATGCGGCGGCGGCGAGCCGGCCTTCTCCCTGACGATCACGTTCGCCCCGATGCCGACGCCCGCCACGCCGACAGCTTCCCCGAGCACGGTCGCCGACAGCGCCGGCTCGAGCACCTCCACCGCATCCACGAGCTACGGGAGCGCCGCACGATGACCGGTCGCGATCGCATAGTCCTGATGGCAGTGATCGTGGTGGCCGTTCTCGGCGCCGGCTGGATGCTCGTCGTCTCACCGGAGCGCAAGAAGGCGAGCAGCCTCGGCGCCGAAGTGACGAGCGCACAGGCCACGCTGAGCACGGCCGAAGGCGAACTCTCCAAAGCCCGTGCGGCGCAGTCGCAGTACGCGGCCGCGTACAGCTCGATCGTGAGCCTCGGCAAAGCCGTCCCCACGGACAAGGAAGTGCCGTCGCTGATCCTCCAGCTCTCGCGCGCCACCCGGCAGCGCAACGTGTTCTTCTCCTCGATCTCCACTGGAACGGGCGGTGCGGCGGGCGCGGCCCCGGCGGCAAGCACACCCGCGGCGGCGACCGCGGCGTCCGCGGGCTTCACCACGATGCCGTTCTCGTTCGTGTTCGACGGGAGCTTCTTCGACCTGGAAAGGCTGATGCGCAAGCTGACCAACTTCACCACGCGCACCGCCTCGGGCGCGCTGAAGGTCAACGGCCGTCTCCTGACGATCCAGAGCGTGAACCTGGCGCCCGTCAACAAATCCGGCACCGCCCCAGGCAACGAACTGACCGGCACCGTGACCGCGAGCGCGTACGTGCTCCCGGGCGACGCGACGTCCGGCGCGACCCCGGCTTCGCCGACGGGCGCGAGCACCCCCGCCTCGACCCCCGGAGCCCCGAGCTCCCCGACCGCTCCGGCGACCGTCACGGTGAACCCATGACCGACTTTCTCAACGCACTGAAGACCGACCTCTCCGACCGGCGCCTGCTGCCGTTCGTGGCCCTGGTGGGCGTGGCGCTGCTCGCGGCGGTCGCCTACGTGATCGTCGGCGGCGGCTCCTCGGGCTCATCGACGCCCACGGCCACGGTCGCTCCCGTCACCGCGAGCGCTCCTCCGTCGAAGCTGGCCACGGTCACCCAGGCGAGCACGGAAAAGCCCGCCGCGGAGACGACCGAAGGCACGAACGCCCAGCACCGCGGCGTCGCACGCGACCCGTTCGTCGGGTTGCCTGTGAAAACAAGCAAAGCGGCCGCTGCAGCGACGCCGTCGACGAGCGCCGGCTCGACGCCGAAGACGGGCGAATCCACGCCCAAGACGGGCGGCTCGACCCCAGCGCCGACGAAACCGTCGACGCCCGCTAAGCCGAAGACCGTCTACCGCGTGGCTGTGATGTTCGGCACGATCCCGCCCGGGCACCGACCCGCAGGCTGCGATGTTGACGCCCTATGTGAACCTGAAGCTGCTGACGCCGCTGCCCTCCGCCGCGCAGCCGCTGCTCGTGTACCGCGGCGTGACCACCCACGGCACACAGCGCGACGTTCACGATCGTCGGCGAAGCGATCCTGCGCGGCAGCGCAACGTGCCTGCCGAACGCGTCGCAATGCCAAGCGATCGACCTCAAGCCGGGGCAGACCGAGCAGCTCGAATACCTGCCGCCGACGGCGGTCCGGCGGTGCATCTACGAACTGCGGGTCGTGAGCATCGCCTCCAGCAAGGCGCACGCCGGCTCGGTCAAGAGCCTGATGGGCGGGATCTCCAAGGCCGGGCCGCGAAGTGCTGCGCCGCTCCGGCCTGGTGGCGCTCCCATTCCTGCACTACTCCAAGGAGCTGGGCGTGCTGGCGTTCTCCACCCGCCACGCTTTGCACGCCAAGGCGGCCCGCGCGCACGCCGCGCGACGCTTCGACTCGAGCCGCTGAGCGCGCCAGCAATCGAGCCGCTTCGACCCTCAGCAAATAAGCTAGGGGCGATGGCGCTCCGTCTCATCACCGCCGGCGAGTCGCATGGCCCCGGTCTGACATGCATCGTCGAGGGCCTTCCGGCGGGCCTGACGCTCCAGGCCTCGGAGGATCTCAACGGCGACATGGCGCGCCGCCAGCTGGGTCACGGCCGCGGCGGGCGGATGAAGATCGAGCGCGACAGCGCGGAGATCACCGGCGGCGTACGCCACGGTCGCACGCTCGGCGGGCCGGTCGCGCTGCAGGTGGCCAACCGCGACTACGCCAACTGGGAGGAGCGGATGAACCCCTGGCCGGTCGAGGACGGCGGTCGCCAGAGGTGCACCTGCCGCGGCCCGGGCCACGCGGACCTGGTGGGCACGCAGAAGTACAAGCAGACCGACGTGCGCAACATCCTCGAGCGGGCCTCCGCGCGCGAGACCGCCGCGCGCGTGGCGGGCGGGGCGCTGTGCAAGGCGTTCCTGAGCGCGCTCGGCGTCGAGGTGCACTCGCACGTGATCCAGATCGCCTCGGTGCACGCGCCCGCGGCCGAGCGCGAGCTCGACGCGCGGCGGACTTCGCGCACGTGGACGACTCGCCCGGTGCGCTGTCTGGACGCGGACGCGTCGAAGGCGATGGTGCAAGGAGATCGACCAGCTGCGCAAGGCCAACGAGTCGCTCGGCGGCGTGTTCGAGGTGCAGGCCTTCGGCCTGCTGCCGGGCCTCGGCTCGCACGTCTCCTGGGAGGAGCGCCTGGACGGGCGCCTGGCGATGGCGATCTGCTCGATTCAGGCGCTGAAGGGCGTCTCGATCGGCGACGGCTTCACCGTCGCCGGCCTGCCGGGCTCGCAGGCGCACGACGAGATCTTCTTCGCCGAGCGAGCGCGGCTACTACCGCGAGACCAACCGCGCCGGCGGCCTCGAGGGCGGGATGACGACCGGCTGCTCCGCTGGTGGTGCGCGGCGCGATGAAGCCACTGCCGACGCTCGACCAAGCCGCTGCGCTCGGTCGACACCGACACGCACGAGCCGGCGCAGGCGCTGCGCGAGCGCACCGACTCCTGCACGGTGCCCGCGGCCGGCGTCGTCGGGCGAGGCGATGGTCGCGCTCGTGCTGGCCGACGCCTACCGGCAGCAAGTTCGGCGGCGATCACATCGACGACGTGCTCGAGGCCGTGCGCGCCTACGAAGAGCGGATCGGATGGCATTCGTCCTGATCGGCTTCATGGGGGCGGGCAAGTCGACCGTCGCCAGCGAACTCGCGGCTGCGGCTGGGCGTTGGCGCGATCGACAGCGACGCGCTGCTGGAGGAGCGCCTCGGGCACCCGGTGGCGCGCGAGTTCGAGCTCCACGGCGAGGCGGCGTTCCGCGAGGCGGAGGAGGAGCTCGTGTGCGAGCTGCTCGCGCGCGCCGGCGCGCGAGGACGGTGATCGCGCTGGGCGGTGGCAGCGTCCTCTCGAGCGAGTGCGCGAAGCGCTCGCCGAGCACGTCACGGTGCTGCTCGACGTCGAGGCGACGACCGCGTGGGAGCGTGTGCAGGCCGATCCGCCGGCGGCGCCGCGCGGCCGCTGGCGCGCGACCGCGACGCGTTCGGCGCGCTGCACGCGCGAGCGCCGCGAGCTCTATGAGGATCTCGCCGACGCGATCCTCACCGAGACTGCCGTTCGGCGGCGGTGGCGCGCGCGCTCCCCGGCCTGCGACGCGCTCGCGGCGGCGCCCGCGCGGCACGCGGCTGCTGTGGGCGAGCTCGGCATCTGGGGAGTACCCGGTGCTCGTCGGCGCGTGGGCTGCTCGAGAATGCTCGCGCGCTCGCCGGCGCTCTGGCCGCTGGACCGCTCGCGCTCGCGTTCGTTCTGTGTCAGCGACGAGTCGGTCGCGGGGCTGTACGGCGAGCGGCTGGGCGAGACGGCGCGCGACGATCGCGATCCCGCCGGGCGAGGAGCAGCAAGACGCTCGCCAGCGCGGAGCGCGTGTGGCGGACGAGCTCGTGGCGGCGGGCATGACGCGCGCCGATCACGTCGTCGCGCTCGGCGGCGGCGTGGTCGGCGACCTGGCGGGCTTCTGCGCCGGCACCTACCAGCGCGGCGTGCCGGTGGTGCAGGTGCCGACGACGCTGCGTCGCGCAGGTCGACTCGGCCTACGGCGGCAAGACGGGCGTGGACCTGCCCGAGGCGAAGAACTACGTCGGCGTCTACCACCAGCCGGTGGGCGTGATCGTGGACCCCGACGCGCTCGCCACGCTGCCGGCGGCGGAGTTCGCGGCCGGCTGGGTGGAGGTGCTGAAGACCGCGCTGATCGCCGGCGGTCGCGCTGTGGGAGGACGTGGCCGGCGGGGGGCGAGGTGGACGAGCGCACGATCCTCGCGCTGCGCTCGCACGAAGCTCGCGGTCGGTCGCGGCGGACGAGCGCGACGGCGGACGCCGCCAGGTTCTGAACCTCGGCCACACGGTGGGGCACGCGATCGAGACCGCGACCGGACTACGGGCGCTTCCGCCACGGCGAGGCCGTCGGCCTGGGGCTGCTGGCCGCGCTGCGCTGTCGGGCCGCAGGAGCTGCGCGAGCAGGTGCGAGAGCTGCTGATCGCGCACGAGCTGCCGGTGAAGCTCGGAGGGCGTGGCGGTCGCGGAGGTGATCGACGCGATCGCGCGTGACAAGAAGCGCGTGGGCGGAGAGCGTGCCGTTCGTGCTCGTGCGCGCGCCCGGCGAGGTCACGCACGGCTGCGAGATGCGACGCGGACGACGTGCGCGCGGCCGTCGAGGAGCTGGCGGCGTGAGCGGCGCCCGCCACCGCATCGAGGTGATGCACGGCGTCAACCTCGACCAGCTCGGCAAGCGCGACCCGCTGCTCTACGGCACGCTGACGCTTGCGGAGCTCGGAGCAGCGCATCGAGTGCGAGGCGGTGCGCGCTGGGGATCGAGCGCGAGCTTCTTCCAGACGCAACCACGAGGGCGCGTTCGTCGAGCACCTGCACTCATTGCGCGACAGCGACGTGGACGCGATCCTGCTCAACCCCGGCTGCCTGGACGCACTACGCGTGGTCGATCCGCGACGCGCTGGAGATCGCGGGCCTGCCGGCGCTGGAGATCCACCTCTCCGACCTCGCAGAACCGCGAGCCGTGGCGGCGCTTCTCGGTGATCGGCGAGCTGTGCTTCGCGACGATCTCCGGGCGTGGGCGCGGATGGCTACGGCGAGGCGCTGGCGCTGCTGCGCGAGCATCTCGAGCGGGCTGAGCTCGTGAGCACGGCGGCGAGCGCCGATGCCGCGCGCCGCGCGCGTCGAGCGCCTGCGCGGCCGCGCCTCGACGAGCTGGGAGTGGACGCGCTGCTGGTGCGAGTCGCTCGTGGACGTGCGCTACCTGACCGGCTTCACCGGCAGCAACGGGCTCGCGCTGATCGTCGGCCCGCGCCTCGCGGCTGAGCTGGGCTCGCACCGCTTCTAACCGACTTCCGCTACACGACCCAGTCCGCGGCCGAGGTGCCGGAGGCGTTCGCGCGCGAGATCGTCAGCGGCGAGCTGGGAGAGGCCCTCGCGGCGACGCTCGAGAACCGAGCGCCGGCAAGCTGGGCTTCGACGAGCGCGAGCGTGACGGTCGAAGGCGCACGCGCGCCTGGCGGAGCTGCTGGGCGAGGGCTGGGAGCTGGTGCGGTGCGCGGGCGCGGTGCGAGCGGCTGCGCGCGGTCAAGGAAGCGAGCGAGATCGCGCGCATCGCGCGCCGCCAGCGAGCTCGCCGACGAGGCGCTGCGCGGCGTGCTGGAAGCGGGCCTGGTGGGCCGCGCCGAGCGCGACGTCGCGATCGAGCTGGAGCTGCGCATGCGCCGCCTCGGCGCGCGAGGCGCCGAGCTTCCCGTCGATCGTCGCCTCGGGCGAGCACGGGGCGCTGCCGCACGCCCAGCCGCGCGACGCAGGAGATCCCGCGCGACGTGCTGGTGACGATCGACTGGGGCGCGCTGCACGAGGGCTACTGCTCGGACTGCACCCGCACGTACGCCACCGGGGAGGGGATCTCGAGCGCTGGCGCGGGAGGTCTACGAGCTCGTGCTGGACGCGCAGGAGGAGGGCCTCGCCGCGGTGCGCCGCGGGCCTCAGCGGGCGCGACGTCGACGCGGTGGCGCGCGAGACTGATCGAGCAGGCGGCGTACGGCGAGCACTTCGGCCACGGGCTGGGCCACGGCGTGGGCCTGGAGGTCCACGAGGCGCCGCGGCTGTCGCGCACCGCCTCGGAGGAGCCGCTGCGTGGAGGGCAACGTCGTGACGGTCGAGCCGGGCGTCTATCTGCCCGGGCGAGCTGGGCGTGCGGATCGAGGACCTGGTGGTCGTGCGTCGAGGGCCGAGGTCTCACGGGCCTGCCGAAGGCGCTGACGGTATCGGCTGAGCCGAAGCGATTTGAGCGACCGTCAGCCGCCAGGCGAGCTCGTGCCGCGCCAGCCAGCAGGCGAGCGGCAGCGACCACGCGAGGAAGAACGCTGACTGGAAGTCGGGCGCGACGTGCGAGGGCAGCCACTTCGAAGCTGAGCCACGCGAGTGCGGTGCTGGCGAGCGCGAACACGGGCGGTCGGCTGGTGCGGGCGCGCTGACCTCCCAGGCGAGCAGCGCGAGCAGGAACGGCAGCGGGTAGTAGAGAGATGTCCCAGGTGTCGAGCACGCAGCGCAGCAGCAGCAACAGCGCGAGCAGCTGCAGCGCGGCGCCCTTCGTGCGCCGAGAGCGCCAGGCGAGCAACGTGAGCGGGATCGCGAGCAGGACGATCAGGGGGTGCGTGATGCCACGCAGCCAGCTGGGCGCTATGCGCCATTGCGGGCGGGTGGAGAGGGGTGCGTTGAGCGGCACGCTGCGGGTTTCGCCATGGGGGGCGGGCACGTGGTTGGGCGTGCCCAAGAACCACCACACCTCCCACGGCTGGAAGATTTCCTGCGCGGGCGTGGCGAGCGTTTGATGTGCGATGCCGCCGCGGGAGACGATCGTGAGCGGCGCGAGCACGAGCGCCGTGACAGCGCCCGCGGTTCCCATGCAGAGGATCGCGGGGCGCCAGCGCCAAGCGCCGGTGCTCGACACGAGCGCGAGCAGCACCGGCCCGACGGCGAGCAGCGCCCAGGGCTTGTTGGCGAGCGCCAGGCCCAGCAGCGCTCCAGCCCAGACGGTGCGTTGTCGTCCGAGCGAGGAGCGGCCGGCGATGAGAACGGCGGCGACGCACAGGCACGCGCCGAGGATCTCCTCGGCGTGCCCGTATTCGAGCGCGAACAGCGCGATCGGGTTGGCGGCGCACACGCCGACGGCGACGGCGCGCGCGAGCGTGGAGTGCCCGGCGGCGCGCATGCGCGCGCACAGCCACACCGCGAGCACCACCGCGGCGAGCAGGCACGGGAGCGCGATCATGCGGTAGACGGCCAGTTCGCCGCCGCCCCACAGGTTCGGCGCCAGCGCGAACGGCGCCCGCATGATGAGCGAGCCGCCGTAGGCGGGAGCGAGCCTGAGGAACTCCACGAAGTGCCCATGCGCGAGCGCGGTGAACGAAGGCTGAGCCTCCATTTCGTAGTCGTTCCAGGCGAAGCCGTACAACCCCAGCCACGCGATCGTCGCGCAGCCGGAGATCGCTGCGAACGCGCACAGGGCGTTCTCGCGCAGGGCTTGCCGCATAGGTAGGCATCGGCGCGGGCGGTGGGGGGCTTGAGCACCGTGAGCTGCTCAGATGCGGATCAATGCTCGCCGGCCAGCTCCGCCAGTAGCGCCTGCGGGCTGACGATGCGTATGCCGCGATGCTCTCGGACCGGGAGCATGTGCCGCCGATCGCCCGACACGACGACGTCCACACCCGCTTTCACGGCGCACGCGAGAACCACGTCGTCGTCTGGGTCGCCCGTGATCGCCTCGACCGCTTCCGTCGGCGCGTCTGCTCGCGCAACCGATACGTCGCTCAGGAGCGCCGTGATCTCGCGTACCCGCTCGGGCTCAAAGCCCAGCTTCACGGTCAACACACGCCCGAGCTCGCCGAGGACGGGATCGGCCAGCACCAGCTCGAAGCGCCCCTCGATAGCCTCCTCGACCACCCGGCTCGGCGGTCCGCCGGAGATGAATGCCGATACGAGGACGTTCGTGTCGCAGAGCACGCGAAGAGTCACGCGCGCATTGCACGCAGCTCGTCAACGACCCCCTCGACGTCTTCGGGCGCGATCCCCAGGGTCTCGGCGCGTCCGCGTCCGTACCGCTGGAGAGCGGTGAAGTGTTCGTGTTGCACGTGGCGACGCAGCGCGTCGCGCACGACCTCGCTCTTCGTCTTGCCCGTCGCGCGCGCAAGAGCTTCAGCCTCAGCGGCGAGCTCGTCGGGCACCGATACCGAGAGAAGACGAGACATATGAAGTCATCATATCGTAGCGACCCAGGGAGAACCCGGCTGCCGGCTCCCGCGCCGCGGCCGCTACCCTCCCAACGGTGATCACCACCAACCAATTCTGAAACGTGTCTAGAACGTATCGAGGGGATCGGACGTAACAGCCGTCCGAGATCGTCGTGCCGGCCCCGATCCCCCGCGTCTCAGGAACGGTCAATCTCTGCCAGGGGGTCGCGGGCGTCGTCAGGTAGCGACATCTCGCACGCGCGGAGGTAGTAGCCGTAACGCCAAGCGTAGGTGAGGTCCTCGGCGCTAATACCCTCGATCACGCGGTCGGCACCCTCCGGCGTCGTGAGCACGCTGTTGACCATCGACGCACACATGGCTGCATGTACGTCATGCCCGGCTCCGACTGGCGCCAGCCAGCTGGCGGGCCCGGGCTCGTATGGCGCTTTGAGGCTCGCATTCATCAGCATCGCGGCCGTCCCACAAACGTTGGGGAACCAACCTTCGCCGGTTTTGCCTTCGGCGACCATCTGGAGCATCACCTCGGTTAGCTCGTCGTTGCTGTCCTCCAGGCTGAGGTCCTCGAACTCGACTACGCGGAGTTGATACCCGAGCTTCGCGGCCACCAAGGCCGCTTCTGTCTGCTCGCGCGTGCCTTCTGCACTCGCATTTTCCGCACGGTGTCGGAGAAGGTGGAAACCTCGGCTAGATAGACCCAGTGCGTCACGGGATTCTCAACTCGATCTACTGCCTTTTGGCAAAGCATCAAGTACCAGCTCTCGGTGCGCTCCATAGGCACCACGACGTACTTGGTCCCGTCCGGCCCGATGAGAGACGGCCGGCCTTTTCTCCCAGGAAGCCTCATCGCGTTGAAAACCTTAGCCATTCAGGCGGTACGGGCCTGCAAGTGGACGGCGCCCGTCAGTCGATGCCCGGAGAGGTGGCGACGCTCGCTCCCTGCTGCGTGTGATGCGGCCTGTGTCGGTGGCGGTCGTCAGCGATGGCCCGAAAAGCGGCCGTTGCTCGATCGCTTCAGCGGTGTGCCGGTCAAGCCGATGGCTACTCACGGCACACCAAAGCTCCCACGGCACGGCGCGGAGGGTGTCCGTGACCAGGTGGTAGAGGTCGCCCTTCCCCTCCAGATAGAGGGACGCCATACTGCGACCCGCCCGCCTCGGCTGTCTGACAGCAATGATGTCATCGGGCAGCGCCCGGACTAGCGTCTCGCAGAACGCGTCCTGCTCCTCGCACTCTCGCAGGTTGTACGTCATGCCCATGCCACAAGAGTAGTGCCGTGATCGGCGGCCTCCTGTGCGTCCGGCGGGCCGGCTGTCAAGAGGCAAGCAAGCCCGGCTGCAAGCGGCCCCGCGCTTCTGCCGATTGCGACTCCGCGATTCCCTCTCAGAGGCTTCGACGGGCCCTCTCGACGGCCTGCGCCAGTTCCGGCAGCGAGACGCCGACCCGTCGATCAGCTGCATGACCGTCGCCCATGCTGGCGCGCTCTTGGCCGACTCCAGACGGCTGACGGTGCCGAAGGTCATCCCGGCTCGGCTCGCCGGTCAGATCGGGCCGGCGGGGTGCGGGTAAGCGTCCCATGCCCAACGTCCGAGGTCGTCCGGGTCGTCACGCGTCTGCGGAAGAAGCCCGGAGCGTATCTCAAAGATTTCGTCACTTATCTCGCTCGTTTGGAGCATGCGGAGGGTCGCGCCGAGCGTGGCCATGTGTCCGGCGATCATCTCCAGCCTCAGTCGGCCTCGCCGACCAACGACGCCCAAGCGGCGAAGCTCCCCCCTCAAGATCGCACCCGCCTCATCTCTGATCCGCTCAGCGAGGTCCTTGTCGACGAGTTCGTTGAGGTCCCCGGTTTTGACTCCAGGTGCCCAAACCCGCCAAATGCTCCGGTCGCTGCGGCTAGGCACGAACTGAGCTTCGGGCGAGCAGAAGTAGAGCCAGCCAAGCGCGAGCACTCTGCGGACCGCCTCCGCAACAGCATCGAGTTGCTCTCGATCGACTGAGTCAAACCGTTCCCGCTCCTCGAGGTACATGGCGAGCCCTTGAATCGAGAACCTCGTTAGCGAAAAGCGACTGATCGCGAGCCTGCCCGTCGGGTCAAGCTCGCCGATTACCGCCCGTCGAACACATTCCTCCACCGCGTTTGCCTCAGTCACACGGTCGGGGGCTGCGAGGAACGCAGCGAGATTTGGGTCCTTGCACGCGCTCTTGAAACCCGGCTGTAGCTGTTCGACACTCTCGGCGAAGGACCCCACGACAGCAGGCTACACTAGAGTTATTGGGTGTTCTGAGGCCGAGTGGAGTCGCGGGCTCTGTCAGAGCAGCCGGTTGAATTCCTCGCGGCTGAGCCCTGCGGTGCGCAGGATGTTGCCGAGCGTGCCCTTCTTGATCGGTTGGTTGCCGTGGACCGGGACGGGAATCGCGTCGGGGATGCTCGGGTGACGCAAGATGTGATGGCTGCCGCGGATGCGCTTGACGTACCAGCCTTGGCTTTCGAGCGCCTTGACGAGCTGCTTGCCCGTGACGGCTGGGGTCTGGCTCACGCGGCGTGGACCGCTACGCGGTCGCGGCGCACGGTGGGGATGGGAAGGCCATCCTCGTGCATGACTTCGAGATACCCCTCGATGGCCTCTTGAGCGTTCGCACGGGCTTCCTCGATCGTCTCGCCCTGCGTCGCGACACTCGGCAGCTCGGGCACCAACACGCTGAAGCCGCCTTCCTGCTCGGACACGATCACCACGTCGAACTCACGTTGCTCGCTCATGGCTACCAACGATACCGGCTCTGCCGACGCGCTAGATGTGGAGGTGTCTCAGAGCACCCGCTCAATGTCGGTGGCGCTCACGTCCGTCTCGTCGCCGGTCCCATCGAGCTTGATTCGGACTGTGCCCACTTGAATGGGTCCGTCGCCTCCAACACGCCGCCCGTCCACGATCTCCAAGACCTGGCCGGACGCCTGCACCTGGCCGCCGACCCAGACCGTCACGCCTGGCCTGATTACGAGGTCATCACTCACAGCGCCGCCTTTCGTTCGAGTCGTCCGCTCTACCCAACAGTCCGTCCGGACAGACTAGATGCACAGGTCTGTGCGGACCCTCAAGTGGGCCTTCAACTCGTTGGCCGGTTTCGGCGGCTGAGGGTCATTTATCGATACAGGGGGAACCAGAACGGTCCCCGACGTCGATACCGGAGGTTCTGAAATGAGCAGTCGAATCAAGATCACGCTCCCCGATGACGCCGCAGTACGCTTGGACGAGATGGCGGCGGCGGCTGGGGAGCCCATAGCTCGTGTCGCCGGGCAGATGGTCCGTGATGGGTTGGCGGGGATCACCGCCGCAGCCCGTGCCAACGGGACCGCTCCGCTGGACGAGCTGCCCGTCGCTCGGGCGCCCTGGCTGGAGCCCTATGGCGGGGACCGGGAATGGCGACAGTTGACGTGGGGCGCGATCATCGCCCTTTACGGGCGGTATCCCGACCAGTTGGAGGGGCTCAAAGTCGATTGGTGGGAAGACGACGCGACGGTCGAGCTGCTCTGCGCCTTCTCCCACTGGCGGCAGATGCTCGACGACGGCGGCACCGACCCGCGTCAAGAGCTGGACTTCCAGTTCAGTCTCATCGAGTTCGGACGACGGCTCAAGGAAGCAGGCGGCGGGGTCGCCAGGGAATGGAAACCCGGCCCAGCTCCCGACGTGTGGCACTGAGAACGCCTGCGAAGGGATCAAGCAGGGCACCGAGGGGCGCGCCCGTGTCGCAGGCATAGGGCGCGCAAGGCAGAGAGGCGACGCCGGCGTCGGGAGACGTTGCGGCCAGGTGGCCGCCGCTACGGGCACCGGAGGCGTCGGCTCGCCTCCTTGTCCCCATGTGCCCGGCCAGCTCCCCCGGCGCCGGTCAAACCTGTTGGCCGGTTGCTGCCCTTGGTGGTCAGTACATGCGTGAGACCACGAAGCTCAGCAAACAACCCAAGCCGCTCCGGTCGCTCCACGCTGCGTCTCACAGCAGCGACCAGGCCGATGCCCCAAGAGGCCCGCGAAGGGCTGGAGCGGGCGCTATGTGGTGTTCTCGAGCGTCGCTACCCCGGACGCCGGTTCGCCATGAAAGACCAGCTCGATACGCTCGGCCATCGGCCCACGGCCGCGGGCGCTACCGCGGCCAACACGCACAGACTCAAAGACGCTGCGTAGCACGGTCCTCAGCTCGGCAGGCTCCAGGCTGTCAAGCAGCTCGATCGGCGGTATCACGATGTCGGCCGCGCGCATCGTGTCCACGTGTTCGCGGTACTCGGCCCGCGCAGCTTCGGTGCGTTCGGTTCGAGTACGCAAAGCCGCCGTCCACGCAGCCTCCCCAAGCAGCTCGGCCGCAGTCGGATCGGCGGCGAATCGCTCCAGCTCGCGCTCCGCCGCCTCCAGCTCGCCCCGAACGTCCTCGAAACTGCCGTCTGTCTCCGCGATGCTGGCCGCATTGCCCGACGTGCCGCCCTGCTCGTATGCCTGCTTGACCTGTTCCACCACGTAGTCCTCTAGTCGGTCGGCCGTGATGTTCGTAGGCGAGATGCACCGTTCGCCCTTCCAGCTCGCCAGCGATGCGCGGCAGCGATACGTGCGGATGCCTCCGCCTGCTCGCGCGCCGATCAAGAACTCGCCGCAGTTGGCGCAGGTGGCGAACCCGCTCAGCGGGAATACGGCAGCGGGGCGGCGCTGTGGCTTCTCGTCGCCGGGGTGCGCCCGCTCGAACGTCACGCGATCCACGAGCGCAGGGTGCGAGTCCCGCACCAGGCGGTCGCCATAGTGCGTCTCGCCCAGGTAGCTACGGTTGCGTAGCAGCCGCCGCACGGTAAAGGCGTTCCAGGTTCGATGATCGGCGCTGCGCTTGCGACGAACGCCCGGCCGACCAACCGAGGGGTAGGCCGGTACTTGCTTGCGCAGGTACGCGAGCGCCGCGTCGACGCCACCGTCTGCGGCGAGCTTGAACGCCCTTGTCACGACTCGCGCCCACTTCGGATGTGGCACAAGCAGGCCGTCGTCAGTCCGCGTGAAGCCGAACGGCGTTGGTCCCATCCGAGCGCCGCGATCGAGCGCCCGCGTCTTGGCGTGCTCCCACGCCTCGCTCATGCGGCGGCGTTCCATGCGTGCCAGCGCCAGCATGATCGTCATGCCGAACTCGCCAAACGGCGTTGTCGGGTCGAGCCCGAGGTCGAGCGCCGCGATCGAGCCGCCCGCCTCCGTGATCTGTTCGACCAAGCGCAGCGCGTCGGCCACACCCAAGCGGCTCAGGCGGTCCAGTTTCGAGACGATCACGCCATCCGTCTGTCCTGCTCTGATCCGCTCCATGAGCGCATCCAGGCCCGGACGCTCCAGCTTGCCGCCCGACTGGTCGAGGTCTTCGTGGACGACTGCCACCTCGACGCCGCGCGAGGATGCCCACGCTGCGCCCTGTTCGCGTTGGAGGTCGGGGGAGATGAAGCTCTCCCCCGAGCGGCCCGCGACGCGGCTGACCCGCACGTACTGGTCCATGCGGCTAGGCTTCTTGGCTGTCGGGTCCACGTAGAACAAGGTTAGGCTGAATACGTGCTAGGCACAAATCAATTCAAGAACGGCAACCACATCGAGGTCGAGGGGACGATCTTCAAGATCCTCGAGTTCCAGCACGTCAAGCCCGGCAAGGGCGGCGCGTTTGTGCGCACGAAACTGCGCCGCAGCAGCGACGGGAACGTGATCGACAGGACGTTCAGGGCGGGCGAGAAGTTCCGTCCGGTGCACACCGAGGCGCGCAAGATGCAGTTCCTCTACGCGGACGGCACCGACGCGCACTTCATGGACACGGAGTCCTTCGAGCAGATCGCGGTCGCCGAAACGGCGCTGAAGGACGCGCTGCGATTCATCACGCCCAGCAGCGAGGTGGACCTGCTGTTCATCGACGGCGAGCCCTCCGACGTGCAACTGCCGAGCTCGGTGGACCTGGAGGTCACCGAGACCGAGCCGGGGCTGCGCGGCGACTCGGTCTCCGGCGGCGGCACGAAGCCCGCGACGCTCGAGACGGGCGCGACGATCAACGTGCCGCTGTTCGTGGAGCAGGGCACGCGCATCCGCGTGGACACGCGCTCGGGCGAATACATGGCGCGCGCGTGATGCTCGCCGCCGGCAGAGCCCGCACTTAGATGCGCCGCACCGATCAGCGCCGAGCCGCGGTTGTAGCGCTCTACCAGCACGACCTCACCGGCCGGCCGCTGGCGGAGACCCTCGGACCGAACGCGTCGCTGTTCGCGCGCGCGCTCGCGCACGCGGCGGCCGACCGTGCGGAGGAGCTCGACGCGGTCATCGACCGCCACGCGCACGGCTGGTCAGTTGAGCGGATCCAGCCGCTGGAGCGCTCCATCATGCGCGTAGCGCTCGTGGAGATCCTGCACCCGGACGCCGCGCCCGCGGATGAGCCGATACCGGCGGAGGGGGCGATCGAGGAGGCGGTGGAGAGTGCGAAGACGTTCTGCGGCTCGGACGCGCCCGGGTTCGTGAACGGGGTGCTCGCCGCAGTCCTGCGCGAGGTGCGCGAGAATGCGCAGATCTCATGAGCAGCGTGGAGCGACTCGACGACCTGATCGCGCGCCTGGAGCGCGCCGCTGAGCAGCTGCGCTCGGGCGAGCTCTCGCCCGATGCGGCCGCGACGATGGTGGAGGACTGCGCGTCGCTGGCGACGCAGGCGGCGGCGGAGCTCGAGCAGCTGACGCACGCCGAGGCGTTCGCGCCCGCGCCCGGCCAAGACACGCTCCTATAGGACCGCCGGCAGACGTGCGGACCGTCAGTCGGACCGTGGGCGCGAGCTATCCGGACCATCTGTGCGAGGAGGTCGAGCGCTACCTCGAGGGGATGCGCTTCTCCGACGCTTCGATGACAGCGGGCCTGGTGGAGGCGATGCGCTACTCGCTGCTCGCGGGCGGCAAGCGCATCCGGCCGGTGCTCTCGCTGGCGACCGCGCGCGCGGTGGGCCTCGAGCAGGCCCAGGTGCTGCCGCTGGCGGCGGCGATCGAGCTGATCCACACCTACTCGCTGATCCACGACGACCTGCCCGCGATGGACGACGACGACCTACGGCGCGGCCAGCCCACGTGTCACGTGAAGTTCGGCGAAAGCACTGCGATCCTCGCCGGCGACGGGCTGTACGCGGAGGCCTTCCACCACCTGCTCACCCACCAGGTCGCGCCGCCTGAGTGCGTGCTGGCGGCGGCGGCGGAACTGAGCGCCGCCACGGGGGTGGACGGCATGGTCGGCGGCCAGTACGCCGACGTGAGCGAGGAGCGCCCGTCCGGCGCGCGAGCGCTCAGGCGCGTGCACGAGATGAAGACCGGACGTCTGATCGGGGCGTCGGTGCTGTGCGTACTACTGTTGTCGGGAGCCGAAGACGGTCCGCAGACAGAGCCGTTCAGCCGTTTCGCAGCCGAGCTGGGCGTGCTCTTCCAGATCGTTGACGACATACTCGATGTGACGGGCACCGACGATGCACTGGGAAAGCCACGAGGAAGCGATGAGCGTCAAGGAAAGCGCACGTACGTGAGCGAGTTTGGGATCGAGCGCGCGAGGGAGCTCGCGGCGGAGTCCTACCGCATGGTTCGCCAGGCGCTGGGCGAAGTCTCCGAGCGCGCCTCGCTGACCGACGCCGTCAACGGCGCCTCGGCCACGTCGGAGCTCGAGGGCATCGCGGACTTCATCTACACGCGCACGTCATGAGCCTGCTGGAGCGCATCGACGGCCCCGAGGACCTGCGCGCGCTCTCCGAGCAGGAGCTCGCGCAGCTCGCGCAGGAGGTGCGCGAGCACATCATCGACACGGTGGGGGAGATCGGCGGGCACTTCGGCGCGAACCTCGGCACGTGCGAGCTCGCGGTCGCGCTGCACTCGGTGCTCGAATCGCCGAAGGACAAGATCCTGTGGGACGTGGGCCACCAGGCCTACCCGCACAAGGTCCTCACCGGCCGGCGCGAGCAGCTGGAGACGATCCGCCAATACGGCGGTCTCGCGCCGTTCTGCTCGATGGCGGAGTCGCCGCACGACATCATGGGCGCGGGGCACGCCTCGACGTCGATCGGCTACGCGGTGGGCATCAAGGAGGGCATGCGCCAGCTCGGCCCGGAGTCGGACGGCAAGGTGGTGGCGGTGATCGGCGACGGCGCGATGACCGGCGGCGTGGCGTTCGAGGCGATCGGGCAGGCGGGCGGCCTGGGCACGCCGATCGTGGTGGTGCTGAACGACAACGGCATGTCGATCGCGCCGAACGTGGGCGCGCTGTCGCGCTACTTCAACCGCGTGCGGCTGAACCCCAAGCTGTGGCACGCGCGCTCGGGCGTGGAGGGCGGCCTGACGCGCCTGCCGGGCGGCATCGGCTCGGCGTTCGAGCGCCTCGGCCCTCACCTGAAGGAGTCGATCAAGGCGTTCTGGGCGCCGGGACTGTGGTGGGAGGAGCTCGACTGGGCGTACATGGGCGTCGTCGACGGGCACGACACGCGCGTGCTGCGCGAGGCGCTGCGCGAGGCGCTCGCGGCGGAGCGCCCGGTCGTGGTGCACATCGCGACGGTCAAGGGCAAGGGCTTCGCGCCGGCCGAGGACGGGGGCCTGGAGGGCATGGAGAAGTGGCACGCGGCGAAGCCCAAATCGATCCTCAACGGCACGCCCACGCGTGCCCCCAAGCCGATCGAGGGGGCGGGCGCGCGGATCGTGAAGCCCGCGCCGCCGCAGTACACGCAGGTGTTCGGCGAGGCGCTCGTGCGCGAAGCGAACGCGACGCGCGGGTCGTGGGCATCACCGCGGCGATGAACTCCGGCACGGGCCTGAGCATCCTGCAGAAGGCGATGCCGGAGCGCTACTTCGACGTCGGCATCGCCGAGCAGCAGGCGATCCTGTTCGCGTCGGGTCTGGCGCTGGAGGGCGTGAAGCCCGTGGCGGCGATCTACTCCACGTTCCTGCAGCGCGCGTACGACCAGATCGTGCACGACGTTTGCCTGCAGAAGCTGAACGTGGTGTTCGCGATGGACCGCGCGGGGCTGGTGGGCGACGACGGGCCCGACCCACCACGGCGCGTTCGACATCGCCTATCTGCGCTGCCTGCCGAACATCGTGCTGATGGCGCCGCGCGACGAGGCGATGCTCGTGCACATGCTGCGCACGGCGCTGGAGTACGACGACGGCCCGATCGCGCTGCGCTACCCGCGCGGCGAGGGCACGGGCGTGGAGCTGCCCGCGGAGGGCGTGCCGATCGCGATCGGCACGGGCGAGATCCTGCGCGAGGCGAAGCCGGCCGGGGCCGGCGCCCAGCGCGTACGCGCGTGGCGCTGATCGGCTACGGCTCAGGCGTCGGCAAGGCGCTCGAGGCGGCGGACGAGCTGGCGCGCCACGACATCGCGGTGACGGTCGCGGACGCGCGCTTCGCCAAGCCGATCGACGCGGGCCTGATGGCCCAGCTCGCGGCCGAGCACGATCTGCTGGTGACGGTCGAGGAGGGCGTGCTCGCGGGCGGCTTCGGCTCGGCCGTGTGGGAGACGCTCAACGAGGCGGGCGCCACGCCGCGCATCCTTCGTGTGGGGTTGCCCGACCGCTACGTCACGCACGGCAAGCCCGCGCTGCTGCACGAGGAGGTCGGCTTCACCGGCCGAGCGGATCGCCGAGCGCGTGACAGCGGCGATCGGCGACTCCAGCTGTGCGCGATGTCACACACATAGCCTGATGAGGTGGGCATCATGATGAGTGATCCGAGAGTGCAACGATCATCTCTCCTGAATCCCTCCTCCCCGAAACGGCCCGCTTTCCCCGGCGGGCCGTTTCATTGTCACAGCACTGAGCGTTGCGGGCGCCCGCAAGGGCCGCGTTGTGTGCAAGGGTTCGATCAGGATGGAGAAGCGCCGACTCGACACGCTGCTGGCCGAGCGGGGTCTGTTCCCGTCGCGCAGCCGGGCGGCCGCGTCGGTGATGGCCGGCGAGGTGCACGTCGGGGCCGGGCGAGCGCCGCGCGGAGAAGCCCAGCGAGATGGTCGACGTGCGAGGAGCTCGTGCGCGTGCAGGAGCGCGCCGCGTTCGTCTCGCGCGGCGGCGTGAAGCTCGCGAACGCGCTGCTCGCGAGCGGCCTCGACGTCGAGGGCCGCCGTGCGCTGGACGTGGGCGCCTCCACGGGCGGGTTCACCGACTGCCTGCTGCAGCACGGCGCGTGCGAGGTGATAGCGGTGGACGTGGGCTACGGCACGCTCGACTACAGCCTGCGGATCGACCCGCGCGTGGCGGTGATGGAGCGCACGAACGCGCGCGCGCTCACGCCGCAGATGCTCCCGCCGCCGCCACCCGGCGGCCCGCAGGGCCCCCCGGACCTCGCGACGATCGACGTGTCGTTCATCTCGCTCGCCAAGATCCTGCCGCGCGGTGCTGGGCTGCCTCGCGGGCGGCTATGACGTGCTGGCGCTCGTCAAGCCGCAGTTCGAGGTCGGCCGTGGGCGTGTGGGCAAAGGCGGCGTGGTGCGCGACGCGGAGGATCGCCGCGCGGCGCTCGTCGCCGTGGGGGAGAGCGCGCTGGACGCTCGGCGCGGCCGTGCTCGGCTACCACTCCTCGGGGCTGCCGGGGCCGAAGGGCAACCGCGAGACGTTCATCCACCTGCGCGACCCGGCCAAGGCCGCGGGCACGGTCCTGCAGGAGGGCGCGCCCGAGGACGGCCAGCGCGCGGTGGGCGCGGGCGCCCACGGCCGCGACGATCTCGAGCGGATGGCGCGCGTGGTGGAGCCGTGAGGCAGATCACGGTCTTCACGCACCGTCGCCCCGACGACGTGGCGCCGTCGCTGGAACAGCTGATCGCGTGCGCGCGCGAGGCGGGCGTGACTTTGCGCCTGGACGCGGAGGAGACGCGCAAGCACGCGGTCGTGGCGGGCCCCGGCGTGGTGGTGGACGCGGAGATATCCAGGAGACGTCGAGCTGTGCGTGGTGCTGGGCGGCGACGGCACGATCCTGCGCGCTCTGCACCACTACGCGGGCAGCGGCGTGCCGGTGTTCGCGATCAACTTCGGCGAGATCGGATTCCTGGCGACGGTCGAGCCGCAGGACATCGCAGGAGGGCTTCCGTCGCGCGCTGAGCGGCGAGTTCGAGCTGCTGCGCCTGCCGGCGATCGTGCTCGATCTGGGGGGAGACAGACACGCTGCGATCAACGACGTGGCGATCCACCGCAAGGTGGGCGAGCGCGTGGCCGAGCTCGCGTACGCGCTCGACGGCGAGGAAGCGGGCAGCGTGCGCTGCGACGGCCTGGTGGTGGCGACGCCAGCGGGATCGACGGGCTACAACCTCGCCAACGGCGGCCCCGTGATGGCGTGGGGCGTGGAGGGGTTCGTGGTGTCGTTCATCGCGCCGCACTCGATGACCGCGCGCGCTCTGGTCGTCGCGCCTGACGATCGCCTGACGATCCACAACCGCTCGCGCGAGCCGCTCGACGTGGCGGTGGACGGCCGCCCGGTCGGGGAGATACCCGGCGGGCGCCTCGATCGAGGCGCGCTTCGTCGCACGACATCGGCACGCTCGCGCAGCTGCCCGGCTCGTCGTTCTACAAGCGGCTGCGCGAGAAGTTCGGCCGCCTCGCCAGCTGAGCGGCCGCCGCCCGCAAGCCCTGCGTCAGCCTCGGTCTGAGCTCAGGCGACGCGGGCGCTGTGGTGCGCGGGAGCGTGGTGCACGGTGGGGCTGTCGTGCTGCATCGAGGCGATGAACTCGTCGAGCTGCACACGTGAGAAGCGCCGCTGACCGCCGGGGGTGCGGTAGCAGCTGATGTGCCCGGCGTCCGTCCAGCGGCGGATCGTCGCCAGCGACACGCCCAGGTAGCGCGCTGCCTGCGAGCTCGTGAAGACGAGCTGGTTGGCGTTGGGGTTGACGGTCGCTGAGAGCGGGGTGGACATGGTCTGGCCTCAAGTCGGTTGGGGGCAGAGCCTGTTTCGCCCGAAATTGCGCTCGACTTGAGCGCCACGGACGTTTGTGGACGTTTGGGTGTTTTTGATGTGGGCTTGCGAGCCCAGGATTCGCCGCCTCGGACCGTTTTAGAGGCTGAAATGGCGGTTGCATATGCAAGCAATCCTGCACAACTCTCTCCAGGGCTGGACAAGACGTCCAAAACTCGACTAAAGTACGCGAACCTACTCAAACGTGGGGTAAGTACGTGTATGGAGACAAGAGGGATGTTCACGACGAACAACCCTGGTTCCCCTGGAGAAGGAGACCACTGTGACTTGGGTTCGCTAAAGCAGTTTTCAAGGTCGTGCAAGCGACCAAGGGTGGAGGCGTCGCGCTAGTCGGTCATTGACCGGCAGGTTCGGCGCCTTCGTCTTTTTCAGCCCTCAGCTCGGGCCTTTCGGCACTCAGCCCTGGGCGATCTTGCGCGTGCGCCGACCGAACGCGAGCTCGGCCTCGAAGTCCGCGTCGTCGCCGTAGAGCAGCGCGCGGGCGCCTCGCGTTCGAGCATCGTGATGAACGCGTTCGACCAGATCCGCCGTCGAGCTGGCGTCCGGCGACGCGACGCAGCTCCGCCATCGCGTCCTGGGGCGTCATCGGCGAGCGGTAGGACTCGCGCGCGGTGAGCGTGTCGTACGTGGAGCAGATCGCGATGATGCGCGACGCGAGCGGGATCTCGGTGCCGATCAGCCCCGCCGGGATAGCCGCTGCCGTCGACGTGCTCGTGGTGGTAGAGGATCGCGTCCGCCACCGGCCCGTAGCCGTCGAGGCGCCCCACGAGCGTGGCGCCGTCCTGCGGGTGGCGGCGGATCACCGCCCAGTCCTCGTCGGAGAGGACCTCGGCGTGCAGGATGCGGTCCGGGCAGCGCGAACTTGCCGATGTCGTGCAGCAGGCCGGCCGTGTGGACGAGATCCTGCTCGGCCTCGTCGCAGCCGACCTCCTTCGCGAGCACGCGCGCGTAGCGCGCGACCGCCGCCGCGTGGCGGGCGGTCGTGCGGTCGCGCAGCGCGAGCGTCTCCACGAGCGTGCTGAGCACGCCGAGCTGCAGCGAGGCGAGGTGGATCGAGCGCGCTTCCAGCTGATCGGCGCGGTCCTCGGAGCGCAGCAGCGCGATCATCAGGTACTGGAAGATCAACAGCACGAGGATCGCGCCGAACAGCGGCCGACAGGCCGAGGTTGGTGTAGGCGACGGCGAACACCGCCGCGAGCGCGCCCGCGGCGACCTGGCCGGGCAGCAGCGGAACGAACAGGTCGCGCAGCTGACCCATCAGCGAGCGCCCTTCGGTGACGCGCACGTCGACCGCGACGAGCGCGAAGTTGAGCGCGTTCGTGACCATGAACACCGCGAACACGACGAACGCGAACGCGACGCTCTTGGTCTGCGCGAGGTTGGATGCGGCGTGCACGTTGCCGATCAGCGCTCGCACCATCAGTCCGCCGAGCACGGTGAACGCGGCGTGCGCGGAGAGGTTGTTCAGCCACAGCGCGGGGGACACGCGCCGGGTGGCGGACGTGAGCGCCATCGCGGCGATGCCCACGAGCACGGCGGGCGCGGGACCGAGCAGGCTCATGGCGAGCACGACCGCGATGAACGAAGCCGTGAGGTGCTGCCCGCGGATCTCCACGATCAGCCGCTGCCCGACGAGCGCGAGCGCCAGCAGCAGCACCACCAGCTCGAACGGCCGCCATTCTTCGGGGTTCGACATCCACGCGGCGGCGCCGACCGCGCCCACCAGCAGCAGGCCCTCGGCCAGCCACAGCAGTCGCTTGTTGAGCATCCACGTCACCATCAAAGTGGCTCCGTGGTACTTAACGACCCTTTTGGGGTGGTCCTTAAGGTGTCGTGGGCACGCTGGACGTGGAGGGCTCCCCAGCCGTGCCGTCCTGCGAGCCCCGTGAGCGCGGCAGCGCGAGCCGCAGGAACGCGCCCGTGGTCGCCGCGGCGCCGAGCCCGACCGCCAGCAGCGCCCCCCGCGGCGAGCTGAGGGCGCTGAGGATGCCGCCGAGGGACAGGCCGATCGCGGGAGAGAGCGCGCCGAGCGATTCGACCGCGCCCATCATCCGCCCGTGCAGGTCCGGCGGCGTGAGCTGCTGCACGGCGCTGATGAGCGACGCCCACTGCACGCCCTGGCCCGCGCCGCCCACGAGAGCAGCCGCGCACGCCACCGCGAGCGAGGGCGCAACTGCGAGGCCTACGTACGCGGCGCCCACGGCGAGCGTGCCGGCGCTGAGCATCGCCCCGAGCGGCAGTTTGACGGCGCGCGCGAACGCGGCGCTGCCGAGCACCACGCCGACGCCCCAGCTGGTGAGCAGCAGCCCGTAGCCGGAGTTGCCGACGTGCAGCGCGGCCTTCGCGTAGGCGACCTCCACGGGCGCGGCCGCCTCGAAGAACACCAGCGCGAGCGCCTCCGTGGCGAGCAGCCGCCGCAGCACGGGCACGTCGTTGACGTGCTGCCACGCGGCGCGCAGGCGCGCGCGCACGGACTGCCCCGCGGCCTCCTCCACGTGCGGGTGGAGCGCCGTCAAGAGCGCGCCGCACGCGAGGAACGACGCCGCGTCGACGAACAGCGCCGTGGGGGCGCCGGCGGCGGCGACGAGCAGGCTGCCGAGCGCGGGGCCGAGCATGAACGTGGCGGAGAAGCCGACGTTCAGCAGGGCGTTCGCCGTGCGCTCCGCCTCGTGCACCGCCTCTTCGCCCCCTGGCTCGGACGGCCCGGCGCCGGCGATGGCGACCTCCTGGCGCGCGGCGCGCGCGAGCTCCGCGCGCAGCAGCGCGCTCGCGGCTAGCGCGGCGGTGCCGTCCAGCAGCGCCAGCAGCAGCACCGCCGGCAGCCAGAAGTGCCACAGGAGCACCGCCAGCGCGGTCGTGGCGGCCGCCTCGAAGAAGTACAGCCCGCTCAGCTCGCCGCGGCGGGGCGAGGCCTCCACGCGCGCCACCACCGCGGGCACCGCGAACGCGGGCACGACCTGGCCGGCGAGGAACAACGCCGCCACGGCGAGCGTGCTGTGGGTGTGGTCGAACACCGCCACCGAGAGCGCCACGAAGCCAAACCACGTGCCGAGGCGGTTGACGGTGTACGCGCCGACGATGCGGCGCAGCTGGGGGGACTTGAGCGCCGAGCGCACGGGGACAAGCTAGCCGCTTGCAGTGACAACACTGCCCCCGCCGGGGCGGGGCCTCACCGATCGCGGCGCGTGGGCGTCTCCAGGTTGACGACGTGCAGCTCGGGGTGACGCTGCTGGAGAATGCGCATCAGCGAGCTGACGGGCACCTTCTCCAGGGCTCCGCCCAGGAGCACCATGCGGCTGCCTGGCGCGTGCTCGAACAGCTCCGTCACCGTGGCGACCTCGACGAAGACGGTCGTCTCGGGCATCGTCTGCGTCAGATCGTCCAGCAGCCCGGCGCGTCGAGCCGCGTCGGAGTCGGCGATCACCACGCGGGTGCTCGCCCCCACGATTCGAAGCGCCGGCCGCTCGCGGCGCGTCGGCTTCCCGGCCCCCGTGTCGACATCGCTGCGCACGCACGAGATCATCCGTCCTAAAAGGCTGTTTGTCTGTAGGGCTTATGGTGCAGATCGTGTCGTCCCAAAGGGGCAGACCCATGTCGTCCTTCGAGCCCGTCCGGATCGGTCCTGTCAACTCGCTACCGTGTCCCTCCTGATGGATGCCGGCACTCCAGGGGTGACGCGACCGATCGACGTGATCATCGCGGACGACCACACAGTCGTTCGCGACGGCATCCGCGCGGTGCTCGAACGCGAGGCGGGCGAGTTCCGTGTGGTGGCCGAAGCGGCCGACATCCCGTCGGTGGTGCGCGAAGTGCGCGAGCACAAGCCCGACCTGCTGACGCTCGACCTGACGATGCCGGGCGGATCGAGCCTGGGGGCGCTGCCGTCGTGCTTCATCGCGCACCCCACGCTCGCGGTCGCGATCCTGACGATGCGCGAGGACCCCGAGTACGCGCGCCAGGCGCTGCAGGGCGGGCGCGCGCAGCTACGTGCTCAAGGAGGCCGAGCCCGCGGAGCTGCTGCAGGCGTTCCGCCTCGCGGTCGCCGGCGGCAACTACCTGCACCCGCGCCTCGGCGCGCTGATGGCCACCGGCGAGGACGGCGCCACCGACGGCGTCGCGCTCTCAGAGCGTGAGCGCGAGGTCGTGCGGCTGATCGCCAACGGCTACACCAACCCGGAGATCGCCGAGCAGCTGAACGTCGCCGAGCGCACCGTCAAGACCTACCGCGCCCGCGCGATCGAGAAGCTGGGGTTCTCCTCGCGGGCGGAGATCACGGCGTACGTGCGGCGTGTCGGGCTCGCGGACTAGAACAGCAGCTGGTGCGCCGCGCTGGGGCGCCCGGCGAGCGGCACGGTGAGGCGCACGATCGTGCCTTTGCCGGCGGCGGGCATGAACTCCAGCTCGCCGCCGACCAGCTCGGCGCGCTCGCGCATGCCTCCCATGCCGAACCCGCCCTCCAGGCCGTCGCCGCGGGGTCCGAGGCGGCTCGCGTCGGGCATGCCCTTGCCCGTCGTCGGTGACGGACGCGCGCAGCACCCCGTCGCGCTCGACGACGCTGACGACGGCGCTGGTGGCCTCGCGCGTGGCGGCTGACGTTCGTCAGCGCCTCCTGCACGACGCGGTAGACGGTGCTCTCCAGCTCCGCGTCCAGGCGGCGCATCTCCTCACCCTCGCCGTCCGCGGCCGCATCGCCGCCGCCGTTCGCGCCGAGTGCGATCTCCGTCTTCACGTCCAGCCCGTCGATCGCCTGCGCGCGCCGTGCGAGCGCCTCCAGCGCGGCGGCCAGCCCGAGGTCGTCGAGGGCGGCGGGGCGAAGCTCGGTGATCAGGTGGCGCAGCTGGTCGATCTCCGTGCCGAGGCCCTCGAGCACGGTGGTCGACGGCCTCGCTGAGCGCCTGCTTGTCGTCGAGGTCGCGCGCGTTGGCGAGCTGCAGGCGCAGCGCGCCGATGCCCTGGATGCTCTCGTCGTGGATCTCGCGCGCCCAGCGGGTGCGCTCGCGCTCGCGCGCCTCCATGCCGTAGCGCAGCCGTTCGATCTCCACCGAGCGCTCAGCGGCGAGGCGCTGCGCGACGCTCGACGCGAACGCGCTCAGGGCGTCGCGGTCGGGTCCGCGGAAGCTGCCGTCGGTGCGCAGCGCGACGATCAGCCCGCCGCCCTGGCCCTCCATGTCGAGCGGCTCGATCAGCACGGCGCGCGCCTCGAGGCCGAGTTCGTGCAGCCACGCGGCCTCCTGCCCGCGCGGGCGATCCAGCGCGACGGGCTTGCCGGCGAGGTAGATGCTCGCCGAGCGCGCTGCCCTCCACGGGCATGATCCGCAGCCGCACCGAGCCCGCGCCGCTGGCGGCGGCGACGCGCAGCTCGCCGCGCTCCTCGATCACCACCAGCAGCGTGCTCGCGTCGAGCAGCGCGAGCCCGCGGTCGGCCATCAGCCGCAGCAGCCACAACTCTGATCCGGAGAGCACTCCGAGAGATTATGAAGGCGCGAGCTGCTCGCGAGCCGCGTCGCCATCGCCGAGGCGCGCGCGCGGTGGACGGCTCGCCGTTTGACGCAGCTGCCGTCGGCCGCTCATTCCCTCCTGCCAAGCTGCCGAGGCCGACGGACACGTCCAGCGCGCAGCGCTCGCCGGCGACTTCGACCTTGATCGTGCGCAGCCGCTCGAGCACGCGCCGCGCGACGATCTCCCCGCGCGGGCCATCGGCGCCGGGGAGCAGGATCAGCAGCTCTTGCTCGCTGGGGCGCCCGACGCGGTCGAAGCGGCGCAGCTCGCGCCCGAGCGCGGTGGAGACGTACGCGAGCGTCTGCTCGCGCAGCTCCTCGCTCTGCGGCGGCGCTCATCTCGTGCGGCACGTCGATCGCGACGAGCAGGCAGCTGAGCTTGGTGCGTGTGCCGGTCGGCGCGCTGAATCTCCTCGTCCAGGCGCGTCGAGCAGCGCGGGTGCGGACAGACACTCGTACGCCGCCGCGGAGGGCGGTTGAGAACGCGGATGTTGGTCGCTGGCAGCCATGCCGTTGAGCGCAGGGGAGTGTACGCGCGCCCTTGCCTGTTCCATGGGACGCCCTTACAGAGTACGCGTCTACAGGCTTTTATTGATAGCGGGCTCTCGAGTGATCCGTCCCCGCTCGCTGGTACACCTGGACGCGTGCTGCAAGAGCTACGCGTCGAGAATCTCCTGCTGATCGAGCAGGCGCAGCTGCGCCTCGCGCCGGGTTTGAACGTGCTGACGGGGGAGACGGGGGCGGGCAAGACGGTGCTCGCGCACGCCCTGGATCTGCTGCTGGGCGGCGGGCGCGCGCGGGGATCGTGCGCCCGGGGGCGGGCGAGGCCTACGTGGAGGGGATCTTCGACCTGCCGGGTCACGTGCGCGAGGAGCTGGGCGAGCGCGTGAGCGAGGATGCGGAGGAGATCGTGCTGGCGCGCCGCGTGGGTGCGGACGGGCGCACGCGCGCGTATCTGAACGGGCGCTCTGCGAGCGTGGCGGACCTGCGCGACGTGGGCGCGGCGCTGCTGTCGTTCTACGGCCAGCACGAGCACCGCAAGCTGACGCTCGCGGCCGCGCAGCTGCAGATCCTCGACGGGCTGTGCGGCGATGCGCACGCGGCGAACCTGCGCGAGTGCGCGCTGGCGTTCGCCCGCGCGCGGGAGCTGGAGGCGCGCCTGGAGGAGCTGCACGAGCTGTCCGCGCAGCGCGAGCGCGAGCTCGGACCTGCTGCAGTACGAGCTTGGCGAGATCGACGCGCTGGCGCTGGACGAGCGCGAACACGAGCAGCTGCTGGCGGCGCGCGAGCGGTTGCGCCGCGTGGACGCGCTGCGCGCCGCCGCGGGCGGCGCGGCGGAGGCGATCGCGCCCGATGGCGACGGGCGCTCGGGGGCGGACGGATCGTCTGGCGCGGCGGAGTCGCTAGCTGGCGCGATCTCCCAGCTGGACGCGCTCGCGGGCGTGGACGCGAAGCTCGACGCGTTGACGGAGCGCGCGCATGCGCTTGCGATCGAGGCGGAGGACCTGGCGGCGGGGCTGCGCGACTACTGCGACAGCGCCGCCACGGAGGGCCTGGAGGGGTCGTTCGCGGCGCTGGGCACCGGCGATGGCGGCGAGGTGACGCTGGACGCGCTCGAAGAGCGCCTCGCGGCGATCGAGCGCGTGACGCGCAAGCACGGCGGCTCCATCCAGGCGGCGCTCGAGCACGGCGAGCGCTCGCGCGCGCGCCAGCGAGGAGCTGCTCGGGCGCGGAGGTCGCGCTGGCGGACACGACCGCACAGCTCGAACAGGCGGGCGCGGCGCTCGACGGCCACGTGGCCGCGCTGCGCAAGGCACGCCGGCGGGCGGCGAAGGGCTTCGCGAAGGACGTCGGCTGAGCAGCTGGCGTCGCTGGCGATGGGCGACGCGACGTTCGAGGTCTCCTTCGGCGAGCGCGACGCGGGCCCCGCGGGCGGGGACACGGTGGAGTTCCTGATCGCGCCCAACCCCGGCGTGCCGGCGGGGCCGCTGCGAGAGATCGCCTCCGGCGGGGAGCTCTCGCGGGTGATGCTCGCGATCATGAGCGTCGCGAACGCCTCCGCTGAGGACGCGACGCTGGTGTTCGACGAGGTCGACGCGGGCATCGGCGGGCACACCGCGAAGGCGGTGGGCGCGCGGCTGCAGGAGCTGGGGGAGCGCAGGCAGGTGCTGTGCATCACCCACCTGCCGCAGATCGCCTCGCTCGGCGCGCGGCACTTCTCGATCGTGAAGGACACCTCCGCGGAGCCGACGCTCACGACCGTGGTGCAGCTCGGCGAGCGCGAGGTGGTCTCCGAGCTGGTGCGGATGCTCGGCGCGGACAGCGACGACACGACCGCGCGTAGGCACGCGCGCGATCTACGCCGCGCGGCCTGACCCCCGGCGCCCGAGCGCCCGCCGCGCGCTGTAAGGCAGCTCGCACAGGCTGCGCCGCACGCGTGCGGGCGTTACCCTCGCTGTAGTGGCCGCAACGCGATCCAGCCCTCCGAGCCAGCTGCTGGCGCCGGAGAGCACGCCCTCGGGCGAGAAAACCACCGCAGCCGTGATGGCGGCCGGCCCCGTGCGGCCGGGCCGGCGCACGAAGCTGCTGGTGAAGCATCTGGTGCGCGGCAACATCGCGCTGATCGACCACCTGGACATCGACCGCGTCTCCGCGGAGGAGCTGATCGCGGCGGGCACGGTGGCGGTCCTGAACACGAAGGCGTCCTCCAGCGGCACCTACCCCAACCTCGGCCCACAGCTGCTCGTGGAGGCGGGCATCGTGCTCGTGGACCTACCCGACGAGGAGCTGTTCGAGCGGGTCTCAGACGGCGACCCGCTCGTGGTGCGCGCCGCTGACGACGGCGCGGTGGAAATCGTGCGCAAGGGCACGGTGCTGGCGCGCGGGGAGGTGCTCGACCGCTCGCGCGTGCTCGCGGAGACCGAAGCGCGGCGGGCGGAGATCGGCGAGGCGCTGGAGCGCTTCGCGCACAACACGATCGAGCACATGCGCGAGGAGCGCGAGCTGCTGGCGGGACGGATCGCGCTGCCGCGCTTCGCGACCGACTTCCGCGACCGCTCGACGCTGGTGGTCGTGCGCGGCGTGGGTCACCAGCGCGACCTGCGCGCGCTGAAACCGTTCATCCGCGACATGCGCCCTGTGATCGTCGCGGTGGACGGCGCAGCGGAGGCGCTGCTGGAGGAGGGGTTGACGCCGAGCATGATCGTGGGCGACATGGACTCCGCGGGCGAGCAGGCGCTGCGCTGCGGCGCGGAGCTGGTGGTGCACTCCTACCCCGACGGTCGCGCCCCCGGGCGACACCGCCTGGAAGAGCTGGGGCTGACGTTCAAACTGGTGCCCGCGCCGGGCACGAGCCAGGACGTGGCGATGCTGATCGCGGCGGAGAAGGGCGCGCGGCTGATCGTGTCGGTGGGCTCGCAGTTCAACCTGGTGGAGTTCCTGGACCGCAACCGCGAAGGCATGTCCTCGACGTTCCTCACGCGTCTGCGCATCGGCGAGATCCTGGTGGACGCGAAGGGCGTGCGCCACCTCTACCAGCCGCGGCCGGGGCTGACGCCGCTGCTGGCGGTGATCGCGGCGGGCCTGATCGCGATGGTGGCGGTCGTGGGCATGACCCCCGCGCTGCGCGACGTGGCGGAACTGCTGTGGCTGAAACTGAAGCTGCTCGCGGCGCTGTCCGCCGCGGGCGCCGCCGGCTGAGCCGGCCGGGCGAGGAGACTGCAACCGACCCATGTTCGACTACCGCTACCACGCGCTGTCCCTCGCGGCGGTGCTGTTCGCGCTCGCGCTGGGCGTGCTGATCGGCGTGGCGATCGGCGACTCGAACCTCGTGTCCTCGGCGAAGGACGGGATCGTGCACAACCTGAAAGCGGAAGTGGACGAAGCCCACAGCCAGCTCTCCACGCGCCAGAGCAAGCTCGCAGAAGAAGAAGCGTTCGCCAACGGCCTTTACCCGCTGGCGGTGCACGAACTGCTCGCGGGGCGCTCCATCGGCCTGGTGTTCCTGGGCGGCACCTCCGACCAGATCAACTCGCTCACACGAACGGCGATCTCCCAGGCGGGCGGCGATCTGGCGACGGTGATCGCGGTGCGCGAGCCGCTGGACGAGGCGGGCATCGACCGCGAGGCCGCGGGCACGCACTACTCGCCGCTCACGGGCGACGTGCCGTTGATCGAACGGTTCGGCGAGCTGATGGGGCGCCAGCTCGTCAGCGGCGGGCAGCTGGTCGCGAAAGAGCTGTTCAGTCGTGTGCGCTCGAGCCTGCTGAGCGCGTTCGACGGGCAGCTCACGCGCCTGGAAGGCGTGGTGGTGATGCGCGCCGAGCCGAGCGGCATGAGCGCCGAAGCAAGCGAAGCGACGAGCGCGTTCGAGTCTGGCCTGCTCGCGGGCATCGGCGCGGTGGGCGTGCCCGCGGTGGGGGTCGAGCTGAGCGGCACCGAACCGTCGCAGGTGTCGTGGTATCGCGGCAAGAAGATCTCCAGCGTGGACGATCTCGACGCGCTCGCGGGACGCACCGCGCTCGCGTACGCGCTCGCGGGCGACCACGGCGCGTTCGGCAGCAAGCCCACCGCGGACTCGCTGCTGCCGAGCCTCACCGCCACGAGCACCACGCCCTGAGCCGCGTCCGCTCGCGCCGCTAGCTTCCACGGATGCACGCCCTCCCGTTCGTGCTCGCGCTCGCGAGCGCCGCGATCCTCGCGCCGTCTCTGCTGCGGGCGCTCGCCGACGCGGGGCACACCCGCCCCAACTATCGCGACAGGCCGCTGCCGCACCCGTTCGGCGTGCTCGCCCTGGCGGCGGCGCCGCTGGCGCTGATCGCACTGACGCTCGTGCAGCGGCTCGCCTCCGAGCGGGTGTTCTACCCGGTGGCGCTGCCGATCGCGGTGTACGCGCTGGGGGTGCTCGCGCTGGGGCTCGTGGACGACACGCTCGCCCGCCCCGACCCCGGCGTGCAGCGCGGCTGGCGCGGGCATGGCGCGGCGCTCATGCGCGGCGAGCTGACGACGGGCGCGTTGAAGGCCGCGGGGTCGCTGGGCCTGGCGCTGCTGGCGACGAGCTACCTCGACCTGTCCGACGGGCGGTGGCTGCTGGCGAGCGGCGTGCTGGTCCTGGCGACGAACGTGTTCAACCTGCTCGACCTGCGCCCGGGGCGAGCGATCAAGGCGTTCGCGCTGCTCGGCGCGGGGCTGACGATCGGCTCGCTCGACGTGCGCCCGCTGTGGGCGCTGGGCCTGTTCGCGGCGCCGGCGCTGGTGGCGGGCGTGTACGACGTGCGCGAGCGGGCGATGCTGGGCGACACGGGCGCGAACCTGCTGGGGGCGCTCGCGGGCCTGTGGCTTGTGCTCACCCTGTCGGGCACGGGGCAGTTGGTGGCGCTCGCGCTGCTGGGCGCGATCACGCTCTACGGCGAGCTTCGCTCGATCTCCGAGCTCGTGGAGAAGACTCCGTTGCTGCGAGCACTAGACTCTCTGGGCAGGCCCTCATGACGTTGCATCACTCCGACCGCCACGCGCAAGCGCCCACCAAGACCCGGTTCATCTTCGTGACCGGCGGAGTCGTCTCCTCGCTCGGCAAGGGCATCGCCGCGGCGTCGATCGGGCGGCTGCTGGTCTCGCGCGGGCTGACGGTGGGCCTGCAGAAGTTCGACCCCTACATCAACGTGGACCCGGGCACGATGTCGCCCTACCAGCACGGCGAGGTGTTCGTGACGGAGGACGGCGCGGAGACGGACCTCGACCTGGGCCACTACGAGCGCTTCACCGACGCGAACACGAGCAAAGCGTCGAACGTGACCGCGGGCGGCATCTACGACACGGTCATCCGCCGCGAGCGCCGCGGCGACTATCTCGGCGGCACGGTGCAGGTGGTGCCGCACATCACCGACGAGATCAAGCAGCGGATCTCGCTGATCGCGGAGTCGAGCGACGTGGACTTCGTGATCACGGAGATCGGCGGCACGGTGGGCGACATCGAGTCGCTGCCGTTCCTGGAGGCGATCCGCCAGTTCCCCGTGGACGTGGGCCGCAGGCGCTGCATGTTCATCCACCTGACGCTCGTGCCCTACATCGGCCACGCGGGCGAGCTGAAGACGAAGCCGACGCAGCACTCGGTCAACGAGCTGCGGCGCATCGGGATCGCGCCGGACATGCTGATGTGCCGCTCGGAGGGCTCGCTGTCGAGCGACATCCGCAAGAAGATCGCGCTGTTCGCGAGCCTGCCGATGGAGGCGATCGTGTCCGCGTGCGACGTGGACAACATCTACAAGGTGCCGCTGACGTTCCGCGAGCAGGGGGTGGACGAGTTCATCCTCGACCACTTCGCGATGGAGGCGGCGCCGCCGGATCTCGAGCGCTGGACGGAGCCGATCGAGCGCTCGGCGCGCGCGACGCGCACGGTGCGGATCGCGCTGGTGGGCAAGTACGTGCAGCTCGAGGACGCATACCTGTCGGTGTGCGAAGCGCTTCGCCATGCCGCGTCGCTGCAGGAAAGCCGCGTGGAGATCGAGTGGGTCGACTCCGAGCGCCTGGAGGGAGCGGAGCGCGAGGAGGTGCTGGAGCAGCTGGCGCAGGCCGACGGCATCCTGATCCCGGGCGGGTTCGGCGGGCGCGGCATCGAGGGCAAGATCGCCGCGGCGGGGATCGCGCGCGAGCGGCTGATCCCGTACCTGGGCATCTGCCTGGGGATGCAGGTCGCGGTTGCGGAGTTCGCGCGCAACGTGGCGGGCATGGAGGGCGCGAACTCGACGGAGTTCGACATCGAGACGCCCTACCCGGTGATCGACCTGCTGCCGGAGCAGAAGGAGGTCGCGGACCTCGGCGGCACGATGCGCCTGGGCGCGGACCCGATCAAGCTGCACGCGGACACGCGCGTGCGGGAGATGTACGGCGAGGCGGTCATCTACGAGCGCCACCGCCACCGCTACGAGGTGAACAACCTGCTGCGCAAGCGCCTGACGAACGTGCGCGCGGACGGAGCGGGCGGCGCGCTGATCGTGTCGGGCACCTCGCCGGACGAGCGCCTCGTGGAGGTGGTCGAGCTCGACGAGCACCCGTTCTTCGTGGCCTCGCAGTACCACCCGGAGTTCAAGTCGCGCCCGGAGCGTCCCGCGCCGCTGTTCCGCGACTTCGTCGCCGCGGCGCTGCAGCGCTCGGAGGGCCGCGAAGACGTGCGCGTGGAGGACACGCGCGAGACGTCTCGCGCCTCCTCCGCGCACGGCGCCGACCTGTCGTGAGCGTGCCGCCCACCTGCGCGGGAGGTCCGGCTTGAGCTCGGCGGGAGAACGAGCGACGCTGCGCGTGGAGGTCACGTTCCTGGATGTGGACGAGCAGCAGGGGGACGCCCTCGCCGCCCAGCTGATCGGTCGCGTGCACGAGCTGGCGAACCTGCCGGAGTACGAATGCGATGTCGACGTGAGCGTTCAGAGAACCTCCCCGGAGGACGATGGCGCCCACGGCAGCGGCGCCCTGTAGCGTCCCGGCTCCCGATGTTGAAGCTCCGCCCAGCGATCGTCCTCGAGGCAGACCGTCCCAGCACAGCGCCGGAGGACGGTCGCGAGCCCTTGGGCGACGGACCGGAGCAGACGCTGCTGATCGAGTTGACAGATGACAGCGCGCCCGCGAGCGGCCCGCGCGCGGCGATCGCGGACGTGGCGCTGGTGGGCCGCGCGGAGGTTGGCGACGAGGTGATCGTGAACGTGCAGGCGCTCGATTTGGGGCTCGGCTCGGGCGGCTTCGACGTGGTGCACGTGAACCTCACGCGCGGCCTCGACGGCGACGGGCCGGCGGAGGCGAACGTGATGAAGCTGAACTACACGAGCCTGCAGCACACGGTTCTGCCGGTGGACGACGAGCGCCTGGAGGTGCCGCTGGAGCGCCCGGTGGCGGTGTTGGCGCTGCACGGCCAGCTGGCGGCGGTGGCGTGGGCGTACGCGCAGGGCGCGCCGGGCGGCAGGCTCGGCTACGTGCAGACGGCGGGCGGGGCGCTGCCGGGCGGGCACTCGCGCACGGTGCGCGCGCTGCGCGAGCGCGGCCTGCTGGCGGGGCACATCACGGCGGGCGCGGCGTTCGGCGGCGAGCAGGAGGCGATCTCCACGGCGGGCGCGATCCACCACGGCCTGGGCACGCTGGGCTGGGACGCGGCGGTGTGCGGTCCGGGGCCGGGGATCGTGGGCTCGAGCTCGGCGCTGGGCCACGGCGGGATGGCAGCGCTGGACTCGGCGCACGTGGCGCTCGCGCTGGGCTGCCCGACGCTGCTGGTGGCGAGGATGTCGTCGAGCGATGACCGCACGCGCCACCGCGGCATCTCCCACCACACGCTGACGGTGCTGGACCTGCTTCTGGAGCCCGTGACGGTGGCGCTGCCGGCGGGGATGCGCTCGCCGGTGGGCGCGGACCTGCGCGCGGGGCTGGGCGCGGTGTTCGGCGGCGCGATGCCCGGGCGCCCGGCGCTGGCGCTGGACGTGCCGCGCCCGGTGCGGATCACCCGCCACGACTGGCGCCGCGCGGCGGTGGACCTGCCGGCGTACGCGGGCAGCGGCCTTTCGACGCACACGATGGGGCGCGGCCTTCCGGAGGACCCGCTGTTCTTCGGCGCTGCGCTGGCGGGCGGGACGGCGCTGGCGCAGCTGAACGCGCCGTTGCACCGCCAAGGAGCACTCGCGGCGGAGGCGAAGCTGGAGGAATGACCGCCGCCGCGATCTCCCCACCGCCTAAGCCGAAGCGGGTGGGGATCGCGCCGCTGATCCTCGACTTCCTCGCCTACCTGGAGCTGGAGCGGGGCCTGTCGCGCAACACGCTCGCCGCCTACCGCTGCGACCTGCAGCAGTTCGGCGAGTTCCTCGACCGCCGCGGCCTGACGGTTCAATCGAGCACGCACGGCGACCTGGCGGCGTTCCTCTCGGAGCTGGCGGCCGGCGATGAGGAGCGCCCGCCGGTGGCGGCGAGCACGCTCGCGCGCAAGGTGGCGTGCCTGCGCTCGTTCTACCGCCACCTGCGCCTGGACGGCACGATCGAGCACGACCCCACGGCGGACCTGCACGGGCCGCGAAAGCCCCAGCGCCTGCCGCACGTGCTCTCGCGCGGGGACGTGGCGCGGCTGCTCGCCCAGCCGCAGGGGTCAGAGCCGCTGGCGCTGCGCGACCGGGCGCTCTTGGAGACGATGTACGCGTGCGGGCTGCGCGCCTCGGAGGCGGTGGGCCTTGAGCTGAGCGACGTGGACCTCGAGGAGGGCCTTCTGTGCGCGCGCGGGAAGGGCTCCAAGGAGCGCCTCGTGCCGATCGGCCGCCAGGCGGTGGCGGCGCTGTTGGTCTACCGCGGCGATGGGCGCCCGCAGCTGCTGGACGAGCGCACGCGCGCGCAGAGCAGGCTGTTCGTGAACCGCCGCGGCGGGGGGCTGACGCGCCAGGGCCTGTACAAGATCGTGCAGGGCCACGCGCGCCGCGCGGGCCTGGAGGACCGCATGAGCCCGCACACGCTGCGCCACAGCTTCGCCACGCACCTGCTGGCGGGCGGCTGCGACCTGCGCTCGCTGCAGGAGATGCTCGGCCACGCGGATCTGGCGACCACGCAGGTGTACACGCACCTGTCGGCGGAGCGGCTGAAGGACGCGTACTTCAGCGCCCACCCGCGAGCCTCCCGTTGAAGCGCCGCGCGTTCGTGCTGGTGATGGACGCGTGCGGCGTGGGCGCGCTGCCGGACGCTGCGCGCTACGGCGACGAGGGCACGAACACGCTCGCGCACGTCGCGCAGGCGGTCGGCGGCCTGGAGCTGCCGACGCTTGAGTCGCTGGGTCTCGGCTCGATCGTGCCCCTGCGCGGCGTGCCCGCGGCCGCCCACCCAGCCATCCACGGCCGCCTGCACCCCCTGGGGGCCGGCAAGGACTCGATCAGCGGCCACTGGGAGCTGATGGGGGTGACGCTCGAGCAGCCGCTGCCGACGTTCCCGGAAGGCTTCCCGCCGGACGTGGTGGCGCGGCTGGTGGCGGCGATGGGCCATGAGGTGATCTGCAACCGCCCCGACAACGGCCTCGCGGCGATCGATGAGTTCGGCGCGGAGCACGTGCGCGGCGGCGCGCTGATCCTGTACACGTCGCAGGACTCGGTGCTGCAGCTTGCGGCGCACGTGGACCGCGTGGGAGTGGCGGAGCTGTACCGCGCGTGCGAGGCGGCGCGCGCGGCGATGACGGGCGAGTACGCGGTGGGGCGCGTGATCGCCCGCCCGTTCGCGGGCGCTGAAGGCGCGTTCGTGCGCACGGAGGGAAGGCGCGACTACGCGCTCGAGCCGCCGTCGCGAAGCTACATGCAGGAGCTGGAGGACGCGGGCGTGCCGGTGCACGGCGTGGGCAAGATCCACGACCTGTTCGCGGGGGTGGGGGTCGCGGCGTCGCACCCGGGAGCGACGAACGCGCGGGCGCTGGACAGCGTGGAAGATTTATTGAGAGGGCTGCCGCATGGGTTGGTGTTCGCGAACTTGATCGAGACGGACCAGGTGTACGGCCACCGCAAGGACGTTCACGGCTTCGCACGAGCGCTGGAGGAGATCGACGCGCGCGTGGGGCGGATGCTGGAGAGCGTGCGCGCGGATGACCTGCTGATCGTGACTGCGGACCACGGCGTGGACCCCGCGCACCCGGGCACCGACCACACGCGCGAGTACGCGCCGCTGCTGGCGGTTACCGGGGGAATGCTCGCGCGGCGAGCCTCCGGCGAGGCGAGCTCGACGGCTGGCTTTCGCCACGACGGCCCGCTGGCGGACGTGGGCGCGAGCGTGCTGCGCTGGCTCGCGGGCCGCGACGCGGACGCGCTGCCGGGCACGCCCTTCGTAAGCTGAGGTCCGATGCCCGAGCTGCCGGAGGTTGAGACGATCAGGGGCCAGCTGGCTCCGCTGGTGGAGGGCAGGCGCATCCAGCGCATCGAGATCCTCGACGCGCGTTGGTCGCGGCCGCTGGCGCCGGCGGAGCTCCAGGACGCGCTGCGCGGTCGTCGCGTGGAGCGGCTGGGCCGCCGCGGCAAGTACCTGGTGTGGAGCCTGAGCGACGACGTGCACCTGGCGCAGCACCTGCGCATGACGGGCGCGGTGCTCGCGGACCCCGACCCGGAGCCGGCGCACACGCGCGTGCGGATGCGGCTTGGGCCGCTCACCGGCTCGAAGCCGGCCCGGGGCGGCGCCACCGGGGCCAAGCGCGGCGCGGGGCGCGACCTCGCGTTCGTGGACCCGCGGCGGTTCGGCACGGGCGAGCTGCTGCTCGGCTCCGATGCGCTGGAGGAGTTTTTCGCGGCGCGCCTGGGCCTGGAGCCGTTCGACGAGGGCTTCACCGCGGAGCACGTGCGCGCGCTTGCGAAGGGCCGGCGGATGCCGATCAAGGCGCTGCTGCTGGACCAGCGCAAGATCGCGGGCGTGGGCAACATCTACGCGGACGAGGCGCTGTTCCGCGCCGGCATCCACCCGCTGCGCGCGGCGGGCACGCTGACGCGCGAACAGTACGCGCGGCTGCGCGAGACGGTGATCGAGGCGCTGAGCGCTGGGATCGACGCGCGCGGGGCGACGATCGACGACTTCCGCCACGTTGACGGCGTGCGCGGCTCCTTCCAGCACCAGTTCCTGGTGCACCTGCGCGAGGGCGAGCCGTGCGGCACGTGCGGCACGACGGTCGTGAAGATGGTCGCGGCGGGACGCGGAACGTACGTGTGCGAGACCTGCCAGAGGCGCCCGCGGGGGCTCAGGCGGCCAGGAGCTCGTCCAGCCGCCCGCTCTCAGCGGCGGCGTGCACCTCGTTGAAGCCGCCCACCAGCTGGCCACCGACGACGACCTGCGGGAAGCTCATCATCCCCGTCTCGCGCACGAGCTGCATGCGTCCGTCCGGATCCTTGGCGAGGTTGACCTCTTTGTACTCCACGCCACGGGCGCTCAGCAGCCCCTTCACGCGCGCGCAGAACGAGCACGGCTCGGTCGTATAAACAGTCACATTGCTCATTACTTCATAAAGTATAGCGCGTGGTGCGTCAGTGGGATCGCACCACGTAGCGCTCCGGCACCAGGCGCTCGGCCTGCTTGGGCGGGCGCTTGTAGTCGCGTTTCTGGCGCGGCGGGAGCTTGGGCTTCCTGGCCTTGTCGGGGTGCTCGTAGGGGACGAGCGAGAGCAGGTGGGAGATCAGGTTGAGTCGCGCGCTGCGCTTGTCGTCGCCCTCGACCACGTACCAGGGGCTGGTGGAGGTGTCGGTGTGGGCGAACATGTTGTCCTTCGCCTCGGCGTAGTCGACCCAGCGCGCGCGGGCCTGCAGGTCGGTGGGGCTGAACTTCCAGCGCTTGCGCGGATCGGACAGCCGTTTTTCAAAGCGCCGCTCCTGCTCCTCGTCGCTGACGGACAGCCAGTACTTGACCAGCTCGATCCCGTCGTTCTGCAGCGCCTGCTCGAACAGCGGGCAGAAGCGCAGGAACTCCTCGTACTCCTGCTGCGTGCAGTAGCCCATCACGTGCTCCACGCCGGCGCGGTTGTACCAGCTGCGGTTGAACAGGGCGATCTCTCCAGCGGCGGGCAGGTGCGCGGCGTAGCGCTGGAAGTACCACTGCGTACGCTCGCGGTCGCTCGGCGCGGGCAGCGCGACGACGCGACACGTGCGCGGGTTCAGATACGTGACTATCCGCTTGATCGTGCCGTCCTTGCCGGCGGTGTCGCGGCCCTCGAACAGCACCACCAGGCGCCGGCCTTCGGCGACGATGCTCTCCTGCATGTACACGAGCTCCGTCTGCAGTCGCAGAAGCTCCTTTTCGTACTGCTTCTCGGAGAGCTCCTCGGTGGTGGCCATGCACGCAAGTTAGAGCAATGTCCTTCCGATGGCTCAGAATGAGGGCATGGCGAGCAGATCGGTGAAGAGCGAAGCGGTGGTGCTGCGCTCGATGCGCTACGGCGAGGCGGACCGCATCCTGCACCTGTACACGCCCGCGCGCGGGCGCGTGTCGGCGATCGCGAAAGGCGTGCGTCGCGCGCGCAGCCGCTTCGGCGGGCGCCTGGAGCCGTTCTTCCGCCTGCACGTGGAGCTGCACGAAGGCCGCGGCGAGCTGCTGACGGTGACGGGCGCGCAGACGATCGACGGGTACGCGCGTCTGCGCGGCGACGCCCGGGCGCTGGACGCGGCGGCGCGCGCGTGCGACGCGGTGGGGCGGCTGTTCGAGACCTCAGAGCCCCACCCGGGCGTGTTCAACCTCCTGTGCCGCCAGCTGGCGCTGCTGGACGCGCGGGCGGGGCAGGGCGAGCGCTCCGCGGGGGTGGCTCGCGCGGCGGCGCTCGCGTTCCGGCTGAAGCTGCTGCTCGCGGCGGGCCTCGCGCCGCAGTTGGCGGCGTGCGCGAGCTGCGGCGAGCCGGAGCACCTGATCGGCTTCTCGGGCGCGGCTGGAGGGGTGGTGTGCGGGGCGTGCGAGGCGGGCTCGTTCGCCCTCAGCGAGCACGCGTATGTCTTCATGACGGATGCGCTCGGCCGTCCGTTGAGCGACGTGCCGGACGCGGGCGATGCGGCGCTGGGGCAGGTGGAGCGGGCGATCGCCGCGACGCTGGAGCACCACGCGCACGTGCGGCTGATGCCGGCGGCGGTATCGTAGGCGCCATGGACGAGGGTCTGCCGATCGCATACACGGTGTTGGAGAAGGGCGTGCCCGTGCTCGCGTGCGATGGTGGGCAGATCGGCACGGTTCATCACGTGGTGGGCGCGCCGGAGAAGGACATCTTCCACGGCATCGTGATCGCCACCCCGGGACACGGCAGGCGCTTCGTGGAGGCCGCTGACGTGGCGAGCATCCACGAGCACGGCGTGGACCTGAGGATCGACACGACCGCAGCGCAGGCGCTGCCGCAGCCGGGCGGCGCGGCGCCGGTCTACACCGAGGACCCGTCGGCGCCCGTGCACAAATGGAGCCATCTGGTGAACCGCATTACGGGCCACAAAGACTGGCATCGCGAGACCTGATTCCGCTCGTGGGGGCGCCGGCCGCGGCGGGTGGCACAATCGAGCGGTGAGCATGGCAAGCGCTCAGGAAACGGTTGCGGCGGACTTCGCCGAGCGGTGGCGCGAGCAGGAGGAGGCGCTGCTCTCGCCGCTGGCCGCGCGCTCCTACCCCGCGCTGCGCGCGCACGGGGAGGACGACTGCGCGCTGCGCACGCCGTTCCAGCGCGACCGTGACCGGATCGTGCACAGCAAGGCGTTTCGCAGGCTGACGCACAAGACGCAGGTGTTCGTGGCGCCGCGCGGCGACCACTACCGAACGCGCCTCACCCATACGCTCGAGGTGACCACCATCTCGCGCACCGTGGCGCGCGGCCTGGGGTTGAACGAGGATCTGGTGGAGGCGATCGGCCTGGGCCACGACCTGGGGCACCCGCCGTTCGGGCACATCGGCGAGGAGGTGCTCGACAGCTGCCTGAAAGAGCGCTTCGGCAGGGACTTCCGTCATTACGAGCACTCGCTGCGGATCGTCGAGCGCCTGGAGCGCGACGGGGCGGGGTTGAATTTGACGGAGCAGGTGCGCGACGGGATCGCGCGCCACTCCAGCCGCGCGCCGCTGCCGGACACGCTGGAGGGGCGGATCGTGCGCGTTATCGACCGTGTGGCGTACATCAACCACGACATCGACGACGCGGTGCGCGCGGGGCTGCTGCGCGAGGAGGAGCTGCCGGGCGAGCCGATCGCGGTGCTCGGCGCGAGCGGCTCCGCACGGATCGACGCGTTGGTGCACGACATGGTGGAGCACTCCGCGCGCGAGGGCGACATCGTGCAGGGCCCCGACGCGGGGCCCGCGATGAGCGAGCTGCGCGACTTCATGTTCGAGCGCGTGTACCTCGGGCCGGCGGTGCGCGCGGAGCACAAGCGCATCGCGGCGGTGGTGCGGCGGCTGTTCGAGCACTACGTGGAGCACCCCGAGCTGCTGCCGGGGGGCGGCGCGCGCGGGCGCGAGGACGGTGAGGAGTGGCTGGCTGAGGCGGTGACGGACTACCTCGCGGGGATGACCGACCGGTTCTGCATTCGCACCTACACGGACCTTCAGGTCCCGCAAGCGTTCGCCCGCTAGCCCCTGGCTGCGTCCTGCGGCGCCGGCCCGGTCGCGGTCGCTCGCGTGCTGGCCGATCGGAGATTTCGTGGATCTTCGATCGGTACGCCACGCTCCCTGCGTCCTTGCCAGCGACCACCGGCGCTGAGCCGCGCTTGGCCTATCCACTAGCGTTGGCGGCGTGGCGCTGTACACGAACGAGTCGAAGGACCGCGTGCGCGACGCGGCGGACTTCCTGGAGATCGTCTCCGCGCGCACGGAGCTGCGCCGCGCGGGCCCCGCGCGGTATGAGGGCCTGTGTCCGTTCCACGACGAGCGCACGCCGTCGTTTGGGATCGACCCGGCGCAGAAGGTGTACTACTGCTTCGGCTGCCAGGCCTCGGGGGATCTGTTCACGTTCGTGCAGGAGACCGAGGGCGTGGACTTCAAGGGCGCGCTGGAGCTGCTGGCGGAACGCTACGGCGTGGAGCTGCAGCTGGAGGCGGAGGACCCGCGCGAGGCGGAGAGGCGCAAGCAGCGCGAGCGGCTGCTGGAGCTGCTGTCGCGCACGAGCGCGTACTACGAGCGCTACCTGTGGGAGTCCGAGGAGGCGGCGGGCGCGCGCGAGTATCTCGCGGGGCGGGGCCTGGAGGAGCCGGTGCTGCGGGAGTTTCGCGTGGGCTACGCGCCGAGCGCGTGGGATCGCGTGCTGCTGGCCTCGCGCAGGGGCGGGTTCACCGTGGAGGAGCTGTACGCGACGGGCCTCGCGCAGCGCTCGAAGCAGAACGGCCAGCCGTATGACCGCTTTCGCTCGCGCATCATGTTCCCGCTGGCGGACGTGCGCGGCCGCGTGCTGGGGTTCGGCGCGCGCGCGATGGGAGCGGAACAGAAACCGAAGTACCTGAACACGTCCGACAACGACATGTACCACAAGGGGCTGCACCTGTACGGCTCCGACCTGGCGCGCGCACACGCGACTCGCGCTGGGGAGGTGATCCTGTGCGAGGGCTACACGGATGTGATCGCGTTCCACCAGGCGGGGATGCGCAACGCGGTCGCGCAGATGGGCACCGCGCTGACCGCGGAGCAGGTTGGCGAGCTGGCGCGCATGGCGCAGACGGTGCTGCTGGCGCTGGACGCGGACACGGCGGGCCAGGAGGCGATGCTGAAGGCGTCGGGCCTCGCGGCGAAGCGCAAGCTGGAGCTGCGCGTGGTGCCGCTGCCAGCGGGGTCGGACCCTGCGGATCTGATCCAGCAGGAGGGCGCCGAGGCGATGAAGGCGCTCGTGGCCAGGTCGGTGGCGTTCGTGCGCTTCCGCGTGGAGCGCGTGCTCGCGAACGGCGACGACTCCAGCCCCGAGGGCCGCGACCGGATCGTCGAGCAGCTTCGCCCCGTGTTCGCGACGCTCCCGCCGAGCGCGATGCGCATGGAGCTCACGCGGATCGTGTCCGGGCGCCTGGCGCTGCCGGAGAGCCTCGCCGAGACGCTGCTCGCGGGCGGGGGCGACCCTGCAGCTGTGGTCAACGGCGGTGGCGGCGCTCGCGGAAGCGGCGGCCAGCGGGCGCAGGGCGGCTCCTCAGGCGACGCGGAACGCGCAGATGGAGGCCGGCCGGCCGGGCCACGGGCGCGCGGCGGAGACCTGTCGCGACGCGAGGACACCGAGCGTGCGTTCCTGGCGCTGTGCATCGCCTCGCCCGAGGAGGGCACGCTGGCGCTGGCGGACCTGGACGTGGAGGAGCACTTCTCCAGTGGCCTGCTGCGCCGTGCCGCGCGACGCTTACGGGAGGGAGGCCTGCGGGAGCCGATGCGCGACCGGACCGGCGAGAGCGCGCCGCTGGACGACGACCCGGAGCTGAAGGGCCTGCTGGCGGAGCTGGTGGTGGAGGCGGGCCGCGAAAGCTCAGACCCCGCGATGCTCGAGGTGCAGCGCCTGCAACTGGAGCTGGCGAGGGTGGACCGTCAGATCGCCCGCGCGCGTGGCCAGGACAACGGCGACGTGAGCGACCTGGCGAAGCACAAGGCGAAGCTCAAACTGGAGTTCGACCGCGCGTACGGGCGGGTGCTGGAGGAGACGGGGGATAGGGGCGGCTGAGTGTCACGCTCGCGTATTGCGCGTGGGCTTGCGTACAATGCAGACGCGCCCCAGGCAGGATGCGGGGTAGCTCGATCCGGGGTAGCTCAATTGGCAGAGTATTCGGCTGTTAACCGAACGGTTGTGGGTTCGAGTCCCACCCCCGGAGTAGACGATTGAACAACGGCCTAGGTCGCCACAGCAATCGACCGGACCATCTTGCCGAGGCGGTCACCGTCGCCGCCGCCAGCCGCTACGGCGTCGCTGAGCACGAGATGCAACAACGTGGTTCCATCTTGTACGCGATGAATGAGCAATCAGTAGCACAGTCCCCATTCTTGGACCACTCTGAGCTGGTCGTGGCCTTGGTGGCGGCTGTTGGCACCGATCAGACGACGGTGATAGACGAGCTGACCACGCTGCTAACTGGATACCACTACTCCTCACAGACCTTGCGGCTGAGCGACTACCTCGCCGATCAAGTGCGGGCGAGCTTTAGAGGCAAGCCACTGGACGAGGAAATCTGGGAGGCGATGACGGCGGGAGATCGGCTTCGGCAGAAGTGGGCACGGAACGACGCGCTGGCGCTGCACGCGATCAGCGACATCGTGGCAGCTCGAGAAGAGTCTGCAGGGACAGAACAGCGGGGTCTGGCCAAGGAACTGAGCAGCACCGAGCGAAGAGACGAGATCGAGCACTGCGAACCATCAGATGTACTCTCGCCAAACCTTGAGAGGCACGCGTTCGTCCTGCGGTCGTTGAAGACCCCGGGTGAGCTGAAAACGCTCCGCTCGGTTTACGGCGCCCGACTTGTAGTCATTGGTGTCTATAGCCCGAGAGACAAGCGCATGAAGCACTTGGAGCAGCAGATCAGGGTCTCGCGTAAGAACGAGGATCAAAGTACGTGGGCCCATCAAGCTGAGGACCTGATCAGCCGCGACGAAAAGGAGGAGCTAGAGGGCGGCCAGGATGTCAGCGGCACCTTTCATCACGCGGACTTCTTTATCCGTGGCTGGAGCGCTGACGTGGCGAGAGAAGACCTCGAGCGTATTTTGGAGGTGCTGTTCGGCTCGCCCTTCCGCACACCGACACGGGATGAGTACGGTCAGCTCCTCGCTGCCGGGGCGGCATTGAGATCCGCGGAGTTCGGACGCCAAGTCGGGGCTGCGATTGCTACAGAGGACGGCTCAGTGGTCGCACTCGGCACCAACGAGGTTCCTATTGCCGGTGGAGGTTCGCACTGGGAGGAGGATGGCAAGGGAAATCGTGACTTCGAGATAGGTGACGTCGACACAAACCGCCACCACTTGGAGGCACTGGTCCAGCGGTTGGCCAATACTGTCGGAGAGACAGTAGCCACGCTCGCGGCAGGCGCAGGTGCTGAGGATCTGCGCCAGAACCTTCAAGTAGAGCTGCCCAAACTGCTTCGTGGTGCCGGCCTCAAGGATCTGACCGAGTTCGGGCGCTCGACGCACGCGGAGATGAACGCCCTACTCGACGCCGCTCGACGAGGCGTGCCTGTGAGTGGTACAACGCTCTACACCACCACGTTTCCATGCCATAACTGCGCTCGACATATCATCGCCGCTGGCATCAGGCGGGTCGTCTACATCGAGCCCTACCCAAAGAGCAAGGCCGCGGAGCTTCATGAGGACGCAGTCAGAATCGATAGCTCTGGACCCGGAGATTCCCAGGATCAGCGGGTGGCGTTCGAACCGTTCGTTGGGGTAGCGCCACGAAGATACTTCGACCTCTTCGATGCGGGTCTCAGAGAGCGCCTAGACCCTATGGCGTAGGTCGCCCTGTTGGGGTGACTGTCGGAGGTAGGCCGGACACTCCTCGCGGGGGTTTGTCTGGCCGGAGAACGGCTCCGGCTGACCCCAATTCAATGAGGAGGTCCGGCCATGACCGGAATGGTGACTTATGTGGGGCTTGATGTCCATGCCCGCTCGACGCATGCTGCAGCGATTGATGTCTCCACGGGTGAGGTGTTGCGTGCGCGGTTCGGGCCGGGCGTCGAGGAGCCAGTCGCGTGGCTCCAGGCTTTGCCGGGCCCGGTGCGTGCTTGCTATGAGGCTGGGCCGACCGGGTTCGGGCTTTATCGCGCCGCGAGCGTGGCCGGAGTGGAGGTTGAGGTGATCGCTCCGGGCAAGACACCGCGGGGCCCCTCGGACAGGGTGAAGACGGACCGCAAGGACGCGGAGCTGTTGGCGCGTCTGTTGCTAGCGGGCTCGCTAACCACGGTCGTGGTCCCGCCCGTCGAGGTGGAGGCCGCCCGCGAGCTGATGCGCGCCCACGATGCGTGCCGGCGGGATCTGATGACGGCTCGTCACCGGGTCTCGAAGATGCTGTTGCGCCATGGCCAGGTCTACCCAGAGTCCTCGACCTGGACTGTGGCTCACCGACGCTGGCTCGCGGCTCAGCAGTTCGATGAGACAGCCTCAGAGCTGGTATTCGCCGATCTCGTCGCGGCAGCCGACGGGCTGACTGCTCGCAAGAGCGCGATCGCGGAGCGACTCTCGCGCCTGGCAGAAGACGAGCAGTGGTGGCCGACCGTTGCGAGGCTCCGCTGTTTCCGGGGCGTTGACACACTGACCGCGTTCGCGCTTCACCTCGAGCTCGGCGGGGACTGGCAGCGCTTTCAGCGGGCCAACGCGCTGAGCGCGTGGCTCGGGCTGACCCCATCACTTCACCAGTCCGGCGAGTCATCCCATCAAGGTTCGATCACGAAGACGGGCTCAGCACTCGCGCGGCGGCTGCTCGTCGAGTCGGCCTGGCACTACGGACGCGCCCCACGGATCGGGGTGACCCTCGAAAACCGACAGCAAGGCCAGCCCGACCACGTCCTGCAAATCGCTAACCGTGCCCAGCACCGGCTGCACAGGGTTCACCACCGCATGCGCGCCCGCGGCAAGGCACACAACGTGATCGTCGTCGCGTGCGCACGCGAGCTCGCTTGCTTTCTCTGGGCAGCAGCCACAGCCGACTAACCCCAGCCGACAGCCCCACGGTCGGGAGGCCGGGGCGCCGGGCCATCAGCAGCCGGCACGCGCGATTTTTCTATGGGCAGCACCCCAACCGGAGTGCCACGCCCGTTCCTAGACAGCGCACGCTGGCAGCACGAAACCGGGCCCTGGGGTACCCAACCCCCGCATCATCAGACTGGCAACGCCGACACCGAGCCCGGCGCCCCGGCCTCCCGACCACCACCACCCGCCCACCAACCAGGCACGATCACCCCTGCCCACTTGACAAACACCACGACATATCAGAAAGGACTCGGCGCAAGGACGACGATGGTAGGAGGCCAAGCTTCGTAAAGACCGATGCAGTGCCCGTCCTGCCCGACGCTGGGCTCGCAGATTTCATACCGGAGTTTCGAGAGTATCGAGCCAGGGAGCTTGCTGCGCTCGACTACTTCAAGGAACACGCAACTCAAGGTTGAGTCCGTCCGGCCAGGGGAGAACAATACCCGTCTAGGCGCTAGAACGACCCTTAAGGAGACGAAGATGCCTGACGCAAAAGCTCGAAGGCAAGCGATCGAGAAGGCGAGTAGTCAGGTGCGATCTGGTGGAGCTTTTCTTCGGCGCGCTGCGATAGCCCCTTCCGTCCGCCGCGACGGCTACGCTCGCGACGCTACTCCGAAACAGCAAGACCCTAAGACGTCGCGAGCGTAGCCGTCGCGGCGGACGGGCTGGCGTAGCGCGACTTTGGGGGACCAGTCCCGGAGCTTCATCTTAGACCGCCAAACGCTCCACGAGCCGCGCGGCGGAATCGCCCGCGTCGTGGCGCTCGGCCCACGCGCCCAGCTCTCTCGCCTTCGCCCTGATCGACGGGTCGCCGAGCGCGCGTTCGACCGCGAGGCGGATCGGGCGCGGGGAGACGAACCGTCGCGGCACGCGCACGCCCGCGCCGGACCAGTCCAGGCGGGCGGCGTTCTCGCTCATGTCTCCGATCGCGGGCGCCGCCACGACCGCGCAGCCCGAGGCGAGCGCGCGCGCGAGGGTGCCGTGGCCGGCGTGGCACACGACCACGTCGCACAGCGGCATCGTGCGCGCGTAGGACACCCAGTCGACCACGCGCGCGTTCGCGGGTACGCGGAGGGGGCGCGGCGGCAGACGCCGGTTCCACGTCGCGAGCACGCGCACCGGCGCGTCCGCCAGGCCCTCCAGGGCGGCGCGCAGCAGGGTGTGCTCAGGATCCTGTGCGGTGGATGGCGCGATGAGCACGAGCGGATCTTCTCCTTCAGGCAGTTCCACGTCCTCGGTTGGCGGCTCCCACATCAGCGGGCCCACCACGTGCACACCAGCCGGCCACGCGCGCGGATACTCCAGCTGCGGGAACGTGCCCACGAGCGCCAGACGGCGGCTGATGCCCCCGTGTACGTGCTCCACGGGCGGCAACCCCAGGCGCGCTCGGGTCGCGTTCAGCTCCATGCGGCCCAGTTCGAGGCCGCGCGTCACCGGCCCCTGCGCGCGGCGCCAGAACGCGCGGCCCAGCGCCGTGCGCGGCAGACGCGCGCCGAGCGAGTAGATGGGGGAGCCCGGCAGCACGTGTGGGTGCACGTGTGGGATCAACGTCGCGTACGGCACGTCGTGCAGCTCCGCCGCGAGCGCGGGCGCGAGCGTGAGGATGTCCGCCACCGCCATGTGCGGTTTCAGCTCGCGCACCAGCGGGGCCGTGTCCTGCGTGGCGTGCACCACCGCCTCGTAGAAGTCCAGCGGCTCGGGGCCCTGCGGGAATACGTGATACTCCGGCGCCGCCGCGAACGCCAGGCCCTCTGCCTCCACCGGCTCGCGCCAGCGCTCCCACGTCTGCAGCGTCACCTCGTGCCCGCGCGCCGCCAGCGCCCGGCCGAGCGCGATCATCGGGAACGCGTGCCCGGGGTCGCCGAACGCGCCCAACAGCACACGTCTCGACGGGCCCACGCGGTCTGTCACGGCGCTGCGCGAATCAGGCGGCGAGCTCGGCGAGGAGACGCAGCTGCTCGAGGCGCTCCGGCGCGGTGAACGCCGTAGGGGTGACGCCGAGCGTGCCCACGCCCGCCTCGCGGTACACCGCCAGGCGCTCGCGCACCACGTCCTTCGGCCCGCACAGCGACACGCTGTCGATCAGCTTGTCCGGAACCGCCGCCATCGCCTCCTCGCGCTTGCCTTCCAGGTACAGGTCCTGGATGACCTTCGCCTCCGCCTCGTAGCCGTAGCGGCACACCAGCTGGTTGTAGAAGTTCTGCTTGCGCGAGCCCATGCCGCCCACGTACAGCGCCACGAACGGGCGCATCGAATTGCGCGCGCCCTCCAGGTCGTCGGTGATGCACAGGCTCACCGTCGGCGCGATGTCAAAGTCCTCGAGCGATTTGCCGGAGCGGTCGGCGCCTTCCTGCAGCAGCGGGCGCAGGTCCGACACGTGCTCGGGGCTGAACAGCGTTGGGATCCACCCGTCCGCGATCTCGCCCGCGAGCGCCGTGTTCTTCGGCCCGATCGCAGCGAGGTAGATCGGGATGCGCTCCTGCACGGGGGAGATCGTCAGCTTCAGCGCCTTGCCCGGCCCGTCCGGCAGCGGCAGCTCGAGCGTCTCGCCGTGGAACTCCACCCGCTCGCGCGCAAGCGCCATGCGCACCACCGCCACGTACTCGCGCGTGCGCTGCAACTGCTTCGCGAAGCGCTGCCCGTGCCAGCCCTCCGCCACCTGCGGACCCGATGAGCCGATGCCGCAGATCATGCGCCCGTTGGAGAGCTGGTCGATCGTCGCGGCGGTCATCGCGGTCATCGCCGCCGAGCGGCCCGGCATCTGGAAGATGCCCGAGCCGAGGCGGATCTTCGACGTCTGACCCGCGAGCCAGCCGAGCACCGTCGCGGTGTCCGAGCCGTACGCCTCAGCGGCCCACACCGAGTCGTAGCCCAGGCGCTCCGCCTCCTGGACGATCGTCAGCTGGTCCTCGGAGGTGAGGCCCAGGCCCCAGTAGCCGATGTGCACGCCTAGCTTCATCGCCACGGAACCCTACAGCGCCTCGCCGGGGCGCACGAACATGATCTCCGGCACCACGCACGCGGGGGACGTCTTCAGCATGAAGCGCACCGCCTCCGCGATGTCCTCGGGACGGATCATCTCATCCGCCGGCACCTGGCCCTTCACGAAGTCCGTCATCGGCGTGTCCACGAACGCGGGGCACAGCGCCGTCGACTTGATGCCCTCCTTGCCGAGCTCCTTGTTCATCGCTTCCGTCCAGCCCACCACGCCGTGCTTCGTCGCGGAGTACACCGACAGCCACGGCTCGCCGTGCTTGCCCGAGATGGAGGACGTGTTCACGACGAGCACGTTCTTGTGCTCAGCCGCGGCCTCGCGCAGCATGCTCATGCACTCGCGGTAGAACAGCACGATCGAGCGCAGGTTGATGTCCAGTTGCATGTCGAGTCGCTTCGTCTCGATCTCCGCCACCGCCGCGCCCACGCCCACGCCCGCGTTGTTCACCAGCACGTCCAGCCGGCCGTACTTCTCGCGGTGCGCCGCCACCACCTTCTGGATCTCCGCCTCGTCGGAGACGTTCGCCGCCACCGCCTGCACGTCGTAGCCCTCCGCCGCGAGCCCCTGCACCGCGCCGTCCAGCTTCTCCGCACGCCGCGCCGCCATCGTCAGCGCGTAGCCCTCCTCCGCGAGCACCCGCGCGATCGCGAGCCCGATCCCGCTCGACGCCCCCGTCACGATCGCTGCGCGTGCTGCTGACATGGCTGCGGCCCCTTCCTCTCGTAGCGGAATCTCATGCGCGCGCGTCCGCGACGGCACGCCCGCGCGTGAGCATCCCACATTCCGCTGGTAGCGTCTGGGGCGCGCGCGGCGTGTCCCGCGAGGGCCGAGGCGCGTGGAGGGCCCGTAGCTCAGTTGGTTAGAGCAGTCGACTCATAATCGATTGGTCCCAGGTTCGAGTCCTGGCGGGCCCATCATTGATGTCGTAATGGAACTAGGGTCAACAGTCGGGTCTTGGCCTGACGCTTCCTCTCCGGCCGCGCGCATCTCGATCAGCACTGGCACCGTGTAGTCGCGGGCCGCGACATCCCGTACATAGTTGCGGGAGCTGGAGATCCGATCGCGCGTCGCTAGCCACGATCTGTGCTCGAAACGAGTGCACCGTGACTCGGGGAGGATCGCGCCGTGGGTGGCCAGTGGAGGTCGAGGCTCTCTTCGCGCATGCGCCGTGCGCTATCGATGTCGTCCTGCGCTCCAGCTTTGATGAGATACTCCAGTCGTTCGTTTAGTTCTGCCTCAAGGCGTTGGCGTTGCTTCACGTGTACAACATCCGCTGCACGATCGCCGACCTCAATCTCGTCGTTACCAACCAAATGCATCCCCAGCTTGGTGTCGTCGCGGGGGCTACGATCGATCTGGATGTCGCGCCCAGCTGTCAGGCCATGCACCATGATCAGTTGCTCCGCGATCGTGTTGAGATCTAGCTCCTCTCCGCGTTGATAGGCGAATAGTCCACTCGGGTGCTCCGATCCGTACAGTCGCAGCAGTGCTTGGGCGGCCTCCCAGCTTGGGATGAACTTGCGCCGAGTCTGCGGGTCTGCATAGATCGGTCCTCCGTCGCGCAGTTGATCTACGAAACCACCGACGATTGCGCCGTCTCGATCCCAGATGTTCGGCAGTCTAAGAATTCTCACGCGAAATCCGCTGTGAGGGCCTTCGATGAGATGCAGCCCCTCGGGGACGTCGAACGAGGAGCGTGCCGTGGCTTTGACGGCACACTCGGCCAGGGTCTTTGTCCAGTCGAATGGTCCGGACCGGTGCGCCGCTCGATCGGTGGAGGCATGTAGGAAGTCCCGCGCCCCCGAGGCTTGTGCTGCCTCCGCAACGACCTTTGCTGAAAGGACGTTGGCTCGTACTGCGTGAGCTGTCGGAAGGGCGGGCAGTCGGATGTGGCTGACTGCGGCGCAGTGGAAGACGACTTCAGGCGGAAACTCTCCGAACGCCTCAAGCATCTCTGTCTTGTCGGAGCAATCGATGATCCTCATGTCGACGTCGGTGAACGAGCGATGGTCACATAGGTCGGTTGTGACCTTCATCAATGGGCGTGGCGACTCATCGAGGAGGAGGATGTGACGCGCATGACCATGAGCGGCTCTGAGTGCGAGTGCCCTGCCGATGCCGTTGCCTGCTCCGGTGATTGCCACTCGCCGCCCGCGCGCGAACGACGCCGCCTCACGATCGATGCACCACGAGAAGTCGCCGAACGTTTCAAAGACATCGAGCGACCTCAGCTGTGGCACGAGCGGGTGCCCGAGGTGGAGCTCGAACATATTCGGCAGAGTCACGAGATTCACGCGACATCTGTGCGCCGCGCCCAGGACACGGTTGCGCGTAAGCCCGGACGCGGTCGGGATGGCAAAGATGATCTGGTCGATGGGCCGAAACTTCTCGATCACGTGCTCAAGGTCGTCTATTGCTCCAGCGATCTCCACATCGCCCACCCGCTCCACGTTGGGGTCGTCGTCGACGAACGCCACGACGTCATAGGCGTGTTGCAGTCCAGGCAGGAGGTAGTGTCCGCCTGTACCTGCTCCGACGATTACCACTCGCTTGCGAGATGCGCCCTCGTCATCCGCTGCTCGACCTGTCGCGATTCTGCCGATGGCCGTGGGAGGGTGAACCCAAAGGGGCCTACTGTTGACTGCGGTCACTGCGGCACTGAGCGGCTGGGCCTCGCCGAGGCCGTAGGGCCAGTCTCCATGGAAGCGACTGAGCACGCGGGCGGCGATCGTGCCATCACCATCTTCGGCCGCGCGTTGCCACTCCTCGCGGGCGATGTCCGGTCGGCCGGATCTCCACAAAGCATCGCCCAAGGAGATGTGAGCGAGGGGCGCGATCAACGGATCTCCGAGCTCTGTCGCGTGTCGGTAGTGCTCCTCCGTCAGGGGCCCGAGGCCGCGCAGTTGGTGCTCGAGCAGCCAGCCTCGGTGCAGTGCCGCCGTAGCCTCGATGGACCCGGACCCCCAGGTGATCGCCCTCTTGAGCCTCACATCGGCGGAATCGGGATCGTAATGTGACACCAATTGCCCGAGACGCAAGTTGATCGACGCCGCTATTTCCCTCCAGATATCACCCACATCATCGGCGCCGTCGCGCCGGTGCTGGACCTGCTTGTCGAGATACAGCAGCATTGTCACCGCGTCGGAGAGCTGCTGAAGGAGACCGAAGGCGGTCGCGATATCGACACGCAACATGATCAGCGCGTGATTGCCCGGAGACTCCTCTTCCAGGTCGCTGCTGAGCGCGTGGGCACGCGCCAGGTAGACCCGTGCCTGTGCTTGGTCTTCCTCATCCATCGCGCTGATATAGGAGAGGCGCAAGAGGGCTCGAACCTGCGTGAGGTTCGAGCCCTCCAGGGCGCTCGTGAGTAACATACGCGCTGCACGCGGGTTCGACTTGCGGTAAGTCGCGCCGAGCCGCAGAGCGGCCTCGGTACGGAGGGTGCGATCGGCCGCGGCGAGATGCTCGCGGAGGGCTAGCTCCTCCTCATCGTCTGTGTCTGGAAGTAGTATGGATTCCAGCATTGCCTAGTCTTCCTCCACCATCCGGCCGTCAGTCGTCCCCTCGCCGTCATCTTGTATAGACCCCTTTGCTTTGGTCGCTGGAAGATCGAGCCGTTGTGCCTGCAACGCAAAGCGCCACAACCACAGGATCGCCTGGGTGAGCGATTCGTAGGAGTCGCAATTCTTCCTGAGCACGCGAAGGCGCTCGATGTTGAAGCTTGTCAGCCCAAGACTGAAGGACTCGATTGTCTCCACTAGTCGCAACAACACCCGCTGCTCGTCCAAGCCGCTTTTTGTGTCCGCACGGCATCTGAGGTAGTACCGCCTCTGCGCCGATGGGCCATAGAGGAGGTAGTAACGGTCTCGGTTGATCTGAACCCATGCGAATGAGCCGCCTGCATCAGCCGAGTCGTCGCTGGCGGCGACAATCTCGGCTACGTTCAGGGTCTGCAGCGGCGCCGAGTGCAGCGCCTTGACAGACAGATGTGGCGGGAATGCGAATTGGCTCGAGACCCTCCCCGTCCAGCTGATTGGCCAGCGTACCGACATGTCGAGCATGAGCGCGACCAACGCGTGATCGGGTCGTGTAGTGAGAACTGGTACATGGTGCCCAGCGCCCGAAAGTCGTTTGAGAAAGTCGACCACTAGAGAGATACGCTCGTCGTCGAGGTAGGTGCGCTGGACGTGAACGGGCTGTACCTTGCCCAACACAAGGCCAGCCTTAAGCACCCAGCCACCTCCCCCGGCCCAGTTTGTGGAGACGAGGTCAAGTAGCGCGGCCTGTCGACTCACCAGGGCCGGCTCGCGCATAACCGCGTCGGCCCAGCGCCGTGTGCTGGCGCGTGAGTTCGGAAGGGCGGCGTTGCTCGTGAAGCGTCTGTACCCGGTGCTACTGGTGGTCCCGAACATCTGCGCAACGCTCTGTGGCCATAGGCTCTCAGCTGTTCCGACGCTCAGCTTTTGGTAAAGCTCAACGAGTGCTTTGCGGTCGCGGCCGCCATAGCCGCCGAGTTCGAGGAAACGGTCGAGTCTCGGCGTGTGCAACTCATCCAGCAGCGGAAGCTCCGTGACGCATCCAGCCATGCCCGTCAACATATGGGCTGAGCGGAGAATGTCAACAAAAACCGCACGAACCGATCGTTGGCTTGAGTGCGTGCCATTCGCGAACGAGAAGTCGATGACGTCGCCCCGGCGTTGTTCGATGCGCATTGAGTTGGAAGGCTTACCCACTCGCAGCTGTTCGAGCGTTGCGAGATGGCGACTGTCGCGAACGCCCTGGCGGAGCTCGGGGCCGGCGCATCGTAGCTTCCCGTAGCGCATTAGGTAGGGGTCTTGCCGGAACTAGAAGGGCCTATCACGGTGAGATGCGCGCCTGGGCTGCTCATCGCAGCCAGCGCTTCAGCCTGATGATCCGCTCAGCTGACGCTTCCAGCGTATGACGGTCCAGGCTCCCGGAGCGCAGAGCGGTCTCTAGGGCTCTGTAGCCGCTTGCGCCGTCGCCGTTGCCATAGAGCAGGATGTCCATGCCGGCTCGAACTGCTCGTACAGCCGCTTCGGGTCCATAGGCCGAGAGAGCTCGCGTGTCCATCGAGTCACTGACCGTAACGCCCGCGAAGTCCATCGCACGCAGTTCGCCGATCACGCGGCTTGATAGCACTGCGGGGTTCGCGGGGTCTAGTGCGTCGTAGATTGCCGAGGAGACCATCACCAAACGTACGTCGCTGGCGACTGCAGCCCGGAAAGGTGCCATCTCGGCCTTCAACAGTGCCCGCGACGCTTCGATCCGGACGGACTGGAGGTCAGTTGACTCAATGGCCTGTCCGAGTCCAGGATAGTGCTTTGCGGTCGCGGCCACGTGGGCGTTCTGCAGTCCCAACACGAACGCGCTCACTGCGCCGGAAGCCAGGCTGGGGGATGAGGAGAAGGCGCGCTGTCCGATGAATGCACCGGCCACCGCTGGCGTATCAGCGACCGGGGCGAGATCGACGTCAATACCTGTCGTCTTCAGTAGTCGTGCGGTCTCGCCAGCTGCCTTGAAGCTCGCAGACCAGTTGCCGGCGATCTGGGCGGGGTTTGCGTTTGGGGGCCCAGTCACACGGCGCACGTCACCGCCCTCTTGGTCGACTGCGATGAGAAGTGGGGGCTGGTGCCCAGCGCTGGCTGCTGCCTGCAGGCGGGCGATCAGCGACTGGTATGACTGTGCCGTCGGGCTGGGAACGTCGTCTGCGAACAGCACGACGCCTCCTATACGCCCAGCTTCTATGTCGGCGAGTACCTCAGGCGGCACGACTGTCGAGCCACGCCACGACCCCATGATGTGTTGTCCAAGGAGACGCTGGAGCATCGGGTATGGCAGCGTCCGATGGCGGGGCGTTGCACTGGAGAGAAGCGAGACGGCCGGCTGGTGCGCCGACGGCGATGCACGGCTTACATGATGTGGCAAAGCTCCGCTCGAGGATGCTGAATGGTGGCTGGCGAGAGGGTCCGTCAGCAGTGCTGTTGCGGCAAGTATCAGCATGGCCACGACTAGGAGTGAGATACGATGCTTGCGCAGCAGTTCGATCGGAAGCCCTGGTAGACCCCAATGTCTTTTTTCCGCCACCTCGAGGCGGAGGAGATCGGGCTGTGGCAAGCGCAGAAACCGGTCGAGATCGAGATCGTGCGGAAGAGTGATCGGTGGTCGCACTGCCAGAAGGCTCATTGACACTCTCTCAGGCTCGAAGGTAGGATCGTGGCGTTCAACCCTTTGCCGCCTGGCTCATAACGCCAGTCGCCCTTCACGGAGATGAGCCGTGCCCAGCCGCGGAAGCGCCGGCATTCGGTATCGCTGCCCGGCACCGGTACGGTGTCGTGAGCGACGAAGCTCACGTACACGTAGGCCGCAGAGCGGTTGATGTGCGATGGGCCAGCTGCCTGCAGATCGAGTTGAGGCTTCGCGTCTTCGCGCTGGGCGACCCATCCGCGGTGACCCGCTCGCCAGCTCGGCGAGAACAACATGAAAGCAGCACGGATTTCGCCACGTGCAATGTGATGGAAGTGAGCGGTGATGACCGCTGTGGGGCCGGGATGGATTGGTGGTGCTGGCGCGTGTTCACGCGGAGTTCCTTCGACCGAGGTGACGCCACTGGTGGTCGTGGTCGTGGGCGTGACAGGAGCGGATTGTGGGGTGGGTGTATTTGTCGAGATTGACCCCGAGCCGGAGCTAGGCCCCGAGCTGCTGGCCGCAGTCGCCGCCACCACAACGGCGGCAGCGAGCGCGCCGACAAACCACGCTGGGCGGACGCGTGGGGAGCGAGTCGGCGACGGCGGGCGGCCCTTGGCGGTCGTGGTTGGGCTCGGCGTTTTTGGGGCCCCCACGGGTTGTGGTGGCGCAGCTGGCCACGCTTGTGGGGCGCGGCCCGCAGTAGGGACGCCGGCGCGAGAGTTGGTTCGCACACGCGGACTGCGCGCGTGCGGGCGTGGACCCGGGATCGTCCCGTAGTAGGAGCACCAAGGGCAGGCCGGCTGCTCACGAGGGTAGTAATGCTGCTCCGCGCCGTTGCAGAGAACCAGTCCTCCGAGTGCGCTCACAGCGGCAGCGTGTAGATCCCAAGCACGGGTGCGCTTGGAGCCATCGGTCGCGGCCGTGAACGTCTGCTCCAGCGGGCCTGCGAGGCTGCGCGGAATGACCTCCCACGGTGGCGCGCCCTTCGGCGGAGCGAGCGCTGGACAGTTGCCCGGGTAGGCGAAGTGTCCATTGCTGGCGTTGGCCGCTTCGTTCACGGATTGCTTGTTGCGGGAGACGCCAACGAACGGGTGCCAGCCATCACAGAGCAACATGAATACGATTACGGCCAGCGCGAAATCATCGTGGCAGTCGCGGCGAGGCGTCTGAGCTAGATTCACGCCCACCAACTCAGGCGCCAGGAACTCTGGAGTGTAAAAGCCGTTGAGGAATTGATTGCCTTGAGCGTCAGTGAACTGGACCGAGTCAGTGTCGATCCCGCTGACCCATCCGTCGCCTGAGGCCATCAGGTTACGCTCGTTCAAGTCGCCCACGACAATCCGGTAGTCGTGATAGTGCCCGACGATTGCGCAGCACGCCGTCGCATAATGGAGCAGCAGGTTGAACCCGAGGTTGCCGGCGAGCGTTCGACGCTCGCGGCGGTGCATGATGCTTGCGACGATTACGGGTGAGATTCCAGCGGCGATGGGCATCACGAATCCGCGTATGTTGCCTTGGGCGTCCCGATACAGTTCTGTTGGCCACGCAAGCCGAGCTCGGCTGTTTGGTACATCGCAGGGGATGCCAATCCCGAGTGCCGCTTTGATGCGGGCGATGTCGTGGGAGCTTGGGTTGTTAAGTACCTTGATCGCCAGGGAGCGGTCGAGGGGGTGCTGATATACGGCGCCTCCAGCGCCTTCGCCGAGCTTCTTGCCGAGTGGCACCGTTTTCGGCGTGGCCATCAGACCAGGTTCTCCACGGACTTCCGAGTGTCAGTCTCGACTCTCTCCAAGAGACTCGTGTGTAGCTTGCGAAGGAAACGACGATCGCGAAGCTCATGCCAGCCGGGACGCGCCCTATTCGTCACGGCAGGACGGACGTCCGCCAGCTGTACCTCTCCTCGGGAGCCCACGAGGAAGCTCGAGTCTTGCAGGTTGCCGTTGAAGTAGCCGAGCGAATGAAGGATGGAAACTGCAGTCTCTGCGCCATCCGCCAGCGCGCGCGCTTGCGCTGGCGACGAGATCCTGACCTCGTCTAGGCCGATGCCAATAGCGGGACGGATAAGGATCGCGTAGGCAGCGCCGCGAAAATCGACTGCGATGTCGAGCGGCCAGGCCAGAGGCGGTGAAGGTGAAGGCTGCTCGCTACTCGGGGGTCGTGTGAGAACCAGTTCGATCGCCAGGGTGATGTCGATCGGCCGCTCGAGGGGGAGCAGCACCAGCCCAGGGGCGCCAGCTATCGCCCAGCCGTCGCTCCGCGGAGCTTCTAGTCTGCGGCTGACCTGCAACTGACGGCCAGAGAGCATATTTGTTGTGAATCCCGGCTCTGGTGAAGTCAGTCGCGCGACTGCGAAGCCGACATCGTCGTCTGTGTGCCCGCTTTCGGTGAGTGACACCGCGAGCTGCTCGTAGTCCTGCGGTTGCCAGCCTGCCGTTCGGCCTGCATCCAGCAACCCATGCACGAATCCGGGGAATGGAAACGGGTCGTCAATGGGGCCGCGTGTCAACAGCCGGTCCATGCCGTCGCTCGACAGGACAACGCCGTCGACATGGCTGCGCTCACGCTCGTCGATGAAGCAACGTTCACGGTAGCTTGGGTCCAGCAAGGTGTGGGTGTGGTTTGCGATATCCGATGGTGGTCCCATGCCGAGCAGGGACAGGGCACCCCGTTGGTCGCGCAACACGTGTATGCCATCGCCGATGCCTCCGACGACGACCCTGCGCTGTGTGATGACTACGAGAGAAAGCGTCGTCGCTAGGCTCATTGGCGTGGCGGTGATGGCAAAGGCTCGGTCTAGCACGGCCTCTCGGGCTGCGTCGACCGCCTGCCTCCAACAATCCACTGCATCGACGTCCGGGGAGCTTGCCAACTCCACCGCAGTGCGAACAGCTGTCTGGGTGGCGACCTGCGAGCCCTCGTGTGAGAGCTCGCATGAGCCAAGCCCATCAGCGATGCTTATGGCGGCCGCGCGGTCCGTGAGGTCGTAGGCGGCGGAGTCCTGGCAAGGTACATCGGCTCGACGGTGGCTGGCCCCAGTTGCCCTTGCGGTGGCGATCTCGATCATCGTTCTGAGTTCCTCGGGGTCGCTCAGGCAACCATCGTTCCCCAGCCCGTAGTCGGCGGCAAGCCGGTCGGCTGGCCAGGGGTGCTGCGCGAGAGGGTCTTCAGGGAGTCAGAGATCCAGCGGAACAGCTTCACGATCGACTCGTGATCGGCGAGCCGCAACGGAGCACGGTCGGGGTTGATGGCTTTGAGCGTCTCAAAGTCAGCCGTTGAGGTCCCCGCGCAAAAGAAGTCCACCTTCCCAAGCACGATCAGCTCTTTGAATGCTGCCACGCCGCGGCTGATGTCATCGGTTGCCCCACCATCTGTGAGCAGCACGCCCATTCCACACAGCGCCTTGACGCCGTTCTGCCGGTATTCGTCGCGGCGCTGCTTGTAGAGATGGTGCCCTAGCTCCAAGGCGGCGCCCATCGCGGTAGCGCCGCTCGCGGTGAGCTTTGGCGCCTGGAATTCGCGGGCCAGGGTGAATGAGGAGACGCAGCGCGCTGCGCTTTTGAACTCCACTACCGCGATGTCAACGCGGTTGCGCGCGATCTCGTCCTCCTTGATTTCAGCTTCAAACTGACGCAGCCCGTCGTTGACCTCGTCGATGGCATCACCGCTGCTCATGGAACTCGACGAGTCGAGGAACAGAACACACGGCGCGAAGGGGCCAGGCTCCTCCGGAGGGAGTTCTCCATATGGGACGGGCAGGTGGCTGCGCACGGAGTCGGCCAGCAGCGTCATGTTGTGCTCCTTTTCATATGTCAGTGTGAGGCCCTGTCTTGGAGTTGTGAACTCCGCACAGGTGATGGGGCCACCTTGGATCGGTAGCGCTGTGGGCGCAAGTGAGGCCATTCGAAACCGCATTTCCAGAGAAGAAGCTGTGCGGATCGCGCCGAAACTGAAACGACGCCGCCGCAGTTGATCCGCCGGCTGCCATTGCCGTGTCAAACCCCGCCATCCCCGCGGCCTACTACGGAGCGCCTGTCGTCCCAATCGGCCGTTGCAGAACCAGCAGCAAGCACCACAACCGCAGCCCGAGCCAGGAGGGACCTCGACCCCCATGCAGGCAACGATCGACACGCACGCACCGCAGCGCAGGACCGCCGCACGCCTCGCCACCCCGCAGCGCCGCCCAGGCACGTGCGCGGCCGCCAGCCAACGCCACCCCCACGAGGGCCACGGCAGGCGCCTCATGATGGCCTTCGGGTCGCTCGAGTCGCTCCCCTCGCTCGACTCCTCCCGCGACCGTCTGCTCTCGGCGCTCGCCGAAGAGAGCGTCATCACCGCCGAGGTCGTCTCCGCGATCGAGTCCGACGCCGCGCTCGTGATCGCCGTCCTGCGGCTCGCCAACGAGCAGCCAGGCGCCGGGCGCATCGAGACGGTCACCTCCGCGGTCGAATTGCTGCCGACTGAGGCTCTGCGCGAGCTCGCGGAGAGCGTCCCCACCTTCGACTTCTTCGAGCGCGCCGAGGGCTGGGACTTCGTCCCCGAGCGCTTCCGTCTACATGCGGTCGCGACGCAGCGCATCGCCGACCGGATCGCGTGCGAGGTGGGCTACAAGCACCGCGACCGCCTTGCGGTGACGAGCCTGCTGCACGACATCGGCAAGCTGGTGTTCGCGAACGCCTACCCGGGCTACCCGCGCACGATCCACAATGGCGCCACAACGCCCGAGGATCGCCTGCACCAGGAGCGCAGGGAGCTGGGCGTCGACCACGCGCTCGTCGGCGGCGTGCTCGCCCGGCGCCTGGGCCTGCCCGATTCGCTGGCCGCGGCGATCGAGTGCCACCACAACCCCGACGCCGAAGGCGAGGCCGCGTTCATCCAGCTTGCGGACATGCTCGCGCACTACGAGCAGGGCGAGGGCGTCTCCAAGAACATGCTGCGCCGCGCCGCCTACGCGGTGGGGCTCGGGCCGGAGGATCTGCGGCGGCTGATGTACGAGCTGCCGAGCGGGCCAAGCCAGCGCAAGCGCCACACAGACCCGTGCCCACTCTCCGACCGCGAGCTGTCCGTGCTCCACGGCCTCGCCAAGGGCGGACTCTACAAGCAGATCGCCGAGGAACTGGAGCTGTCCACGAGCACCGTGCGCAGCCACCTGCACAACATCTACGGCAAGCTCGGCGCGCTCGACCGCGCGCAGGCCGTGCTCATGGCGAGCGCCCGCGGCTGGATCTAGCCCGCCGACGGGAAGCGGTGCAGAGCCCCGGAACCGGGGTAGCACTGAGAGAGACGCCCAACACGATCCTCACGTTCTCTTTCAGATCGTGCGCTTTCCTGGACAGGACCCATGGTCGAAGCCAGCAGCACGAGCATCACCCGTCGCCAGCTGCTCCGCTCAGCGGGGCTCGGCGCGCTGGGCCTCGGGCTTGCGGGCGGGCTCGGCGAGGTCGTCCTCGGCGCGATCAAACCGGGCACCAAGTCCCAGCCGCGCGCGTCCGCATGGCGCAGCCGACCGGACCTGCGGATACCCGCGCTGACCGTTCTCCATCGCGAGGACGGCGCGTCGCGCGACCCGATCTTCATCGCTCCCTACAACGCCCCCGTCGGCCAGGTGGGTGCAGTGATCGTGGACCACCGCGGCGAGCCGATCTGGGAGAACCCGCTCGCCGGCAAGGTGACCACGGATTTCCAGGTGCAGAGCTACCGCGGCGCTCCCGTGCTGACGTGGTGGGAGGGCACGATCGAATACGGCCACGGCGTGGGCGAGTACGTGATCGCGGACACCAGCTATCGCACCGTCCGCCGCGTACAGGCCGCGCGCGGGCTGCGCGGCGACCTGCACGAGTTCCTCATCACGCCGCGCGACACCGCGCTGCTCACCAGCTACGTGATCCTCAAAGCGGACCTGTCGAGCGTGGGCGGCCCGCGCGACGGCACGATCCAGGACGCGATCTTCCAGGAGATCGACCTCGCGACGGGCGCGGTGCTGCTGGAGTGGCACAGCCTCGACCACATCCCGCTCGCCGAGTCCTACGCGCCCGCGGGCCCGGAGTGGGACTACTTCCACATCAACTCCGTCTCCCTCGACGGCGACGGCGACCTGCTGATCTCCGCGCGCAGCACTCACACGATCTACAAGCTCGACCGCGCCGGCAACATCCTCTGGCGGCTGGGCGGCAGGCGCAGCGACTTCCACATGGGCTCGGGCAGCCACTTCGCCTGGCAGCACCACGCACGCCGCCAGCCGGACGGCACGATGACGGTGTTCGACAACGGCGCCACGCCCGCCGTGGAGAGGCTCTCGCGCGGGCTCATCCTCGACGTGGACGAGCAAGCGATGACCGCCACGCTGCTGCGCCAGTACACGCACGCGGGCGTGCTCGCGGGCAGCCAGGGCAGCATGCAGCCGCTCGCGAACGGCAACGTGTTCGTCGGCTGGGGCGAAGCGCCGCGCGTGTCGGAGTTCGACGCCGCCGGGCGGCTGCTGTTCGACGCGGTGCTCGGCGCGAAGTACCAGTCCTACCGCGCGTTTCGCCTGCCGTGGAGCGCGCAGCCCGCCGAGGCGCCCGCGCTCGCGCTCACGCGCAGCGGGCGCGAGGTGTCGGCGTACGCGAGCTGGAACGGCGCGACCGACGTACACGCGTGGGAGCTGCTCGCGGGCAGGCACGCAGGCGGCAATCTGCGGCCCGTGGCGAGGGCGCGAGCGAACCGCTTCGAGACGGTCCTGCGCACCGACGCGAGCGGTCCACGCTTCGCCGTCCGCGCGCTCAACGCCCTTGGTCAAGAGCTCGGCCGGTCGAGCACAACGTAGAGCAGGCGACTCACAATCGATTGGTTCCCGGTTCGAGTCCAGGCGGGCCGGTTCGGATCGCCATCCGCCATTGCCAGGAGTAAACATCGAGAGCGGTCCCTGTAAAGTCCTCCGATCGACGAAAGGGGTAAGGGGATGTCTCTCATGCGCTGGGTGGATGGAGCCGAATCGAGCGGTGTCGCGCAGATTCGTCGCTTCAGCCGACGCCCGCTTCTCGGGGGCATGGTCGCCCTCGTCGGGTTGCTCGCGGCGCTGGCTTCCGCGCCGGCGCTGGGTGCGGAAACGATCACGCAGACCTTCAACTTCACGGGAGGCGAGCAGACGTTCGTCGTGCCCGAAGGGATCTTCCACGTGCAGGTCCTCGCCGTGGGTGGACGTGGCGGAGAGTTCGCGCTGCTCGGGGGGACCGAAACGGAAGCCGGCCTCGGGGCGCAGGTGAGTGGCGAATTGAGCGTCACCCCAGGAGAAACGTTGTACGTCGAGGTCGGAGGCAAGGGCGGGTATCGCAAAACGGGGCACGCGCCTGTGGCGGGCTTCAACGGCGGCGGCGAAGGTAGGGGCGGCGGCGGCGGAGCCTCGGACGTCCGCACCTCACCGCGGGCTCTGGGCTTGTTTCCGGACACGAGGCTGCTCGTCGCCGGCGGGGGCGGCGGCGAAGGGAGCACCGACTCGCATGGCGGGGACCCCAGCGGTGGCGTTGCCGGCATGCCCGCGCCCCAGCCCGGCGTGGGCGGCGGCGCCGGGACTCAGACCGGCGGTGGCGAAGGTGGCGTCGGATGCTCTCCCGGCGAATCGGGACAGCGCGGCGTGGGCGGCGGCGGTTTCGAAGGATCGATCGATGAAACGCCGCCCCTTGAAGAAGAAATCGAAGAAGAACAGCCGACGATCGTCTGCGACAACATGGGCGGTGGCGGTGGCGGTGGCTACTTCGGAGGCGGGGGCGGCGGTGGCGGCAGGGAAGTCAGCTCGGCCGAATTCTTCTCCATGAGCATCGGTGGCGGTGGAGGCGGGGGCTCCTCGCTCGTGCCGCCTGGCGGAAGCGCGGTCCGCGCGGGACTGGAAGTCCCGCCCCAGGTGCAGATCTCCTACACCGCGCTGCTCGAAGCCGCGCCCTCCGTGACCGGTTTGATCCCCAACGCCGGCCATCAGGGTGGTGGTGAGAACGTGGGAATCACGGGCACGGGGTTCACGAACGTCACGAGCGTGAAATTCGGCGCGAGCAACGCGCCGAGCTTCGAAATCGTCTCAGCGACGTCGATCATCGCGGTGACCCCGCCTGGGACGCCGGGGACGGTGCACGTGACCGTGGCCAACGCCGGGGGTTCGAGCGCCACGAGCGCGGCCGACGGATTCACCTACGTGCCGGTCGGACCGGCGCCCGAGGTCAAGAAGCTCTCCGTCAAGAAAGGCCGAGCCGCAGGGGGGACGTCGACAACCATCACGGGCAAAGGGTTCGTGGGGGTGATCTCCGTGGCGTTCGGAACCACGCGAGCGACCAGCTTCACCGTCAACTCGCCGACGTCGATCACCGCCGTCTCACCCGCGGGTACGGCGGGCACGGTGGACGTGACCGTGACGACCCCCAACGGTCGGAGCAAAGCAACGCCCAAAGATCGGTTCACGTACGAGGCGCCCAGGCGTGGCGATGAATACATCTTCCACTAGCTGGTCAGCACGGCCTTCACCCCACCGCTGAGGAAGTGCTCGCGCAGCGCCTCGGGCGCGTCGTCGATCGCGCCGACGGTAGTGGTGACGGTCTCGGGGCGCAGGCGCCCGTCGCGCATCAGCTCGAGCACCTGGGGAATCAGCGCGCGGGCGTGCGTGCGCCCGAAGCGCAGGGTGACGTTGCGGATGTACATCTGCAGCGCGGGGATCTTCGCGCTGCGGTGAAAGCTGCCGGAGCTGGTGCAGATCCCGTCGGGCGCGGTGTGCTGAAGCGCCACGCCGAGCCTGTCGACGGTGAGGTCCACCACCAGCGGCGCGGGCGGACGACGGCGCAGCTCGCGCGGAGCGATCGCCGGCAGTCCCAGGCGCTCGGCGTGCGCGCGGATGTCGGCGCGCGCGTCGACCATGCACACGTTGCGCGCGCCGAGCGCGCGCGCGATCAGGCCGACGTAGAGCTGCACGCTGCCGCTGAACGGCACGCGCTCGTTGAGCGCGCCGAGGATCAGGACCTCCGCGTCGGGGTCGGACGCGAGCAGCGCGGGCATGTGCGGGCCGATGTGGCGGTAGGCGTCGCAGACGTTGTCCGCGAGGCTCGCCGCGGCGGCTGGGTCGATGCCGTCGGGCAGCGGCACGAGCATCGCGTCCGCAAACGGCACGGCGAGCTCGTCGGAGAACGCGCCGCCCCAGTGGCCCGTGGCCAACCCCATGCCGTAAGCGGACACGGGCGGCACGGTGGTGCAGCTGCCCTGCAGCCCCGCGAGGCACGGCGCGCACGCGCCGCAGCTGATCTCGAACGGCACGATCACGCGGTCCCCGGGCTTCACGCTCGTGACGCGCTCGCCGACGGTGAGCACGTCCGCGACGCATTCGTGGCCGAGGTGCAACGGCAGCGCGAACTGGCTGCGCCCGAGCGCGAGCGGACAGTCGACGTCGCACGTGGCGGAGGCGATCGGGTGCACGACCGCGCCGTCAGGGCCGGGCGCGGGCGGCGCGGGCGCGGACTGCCAGCGCAGCCGCGCGCCGGGGGAGACCTGCAGCACGCGCATCCGCGGCCGCGTTCCCGCGCCGAAACGCTCGCGCGCGCTGTCGCTGGCCGTGTGTTTGAGGCGCTGCAGGCGCAGGTCGAGGTCGCGCTCGGTGAGCACCCGCAGAGCGACGGTGGCGTTGGGCGAGAGCAGGCCCGCGTAGTGGCGCAGCCAGCCGGCGGGGCGGTGACGGTGCATGTTCGCTCCTTTGCTCGTCGGTTACTAGATAGAGCGCTCTAGTGACGGGGACACTATCATCGGAGCGGGAGCGGGGAAACGCACGCGCCACCGGCGAGATCGGGGAACAGGGGAAACGCATGGCAGTCGACACGAAGGAGCGTCTGGTCCACAGCAGCGCGGAGCTGTTTCGCCGCCAGGGCTACAACGCGACGGGTCTGAAACAGATCCTCGCGGCGGCGAATGCGCCGTTCGGCTCGCTGTATCACTTCTTCCCGGGCGGAAAGGAGCAGCTGGGGGCGGAGACGATCCGCGCCTCGGGCGCGCTTTACATCGAGCTGTTCGCGTCGATCGTGGCGCAGGCGCCCGACGTGCTCACGGCGGTGGGCGACTTCTTCGACGGCGCGGCGCAGACGCTCGTGGAGACCGACTACGAGGACGCGTGCCCGATCGCGACGGTGGCGCTCGAGGTGGCCAGCACGAGCGAGCCGCTGCGCGAGGCGACGGCGGACGTGTTCGACAGCTGGATCGCGGGCGCCACGGCGTACTTCCACGCGGTGGGCATCCCGCGCGAGCGCTCGCGCGAGCTGGCGCTGTCGATGCTGTGCCTGCTGGAGGGCGCGTTCATCTTCTGCCGCGCGATGCGCAGCACCGAGCCGCTGCGCGTGGCGGGCGCGAGCGCGGTGGCGGCCGTGAGCGACGCGCTCGGGGCGCGGGTTTAGGGCGCTGCGCGAGCGGGCATGGCGAACAACATGAGCACTCACGCCCCAACCCACGTACCGACGATCCCGCTGCGCGGCGGCGCGCAGATCCCGCAGCTCGGCTTCGGCGTCTTCCAGGTCCCGCCGCGCGAGACGGCGCAGGTCGTGACGAACGCGCTGGCGGCGGGCTACCGCCACATCGACACGGCGGCGGCGTACGGCAACGAGGCGCAGGTGGGACAGGCGCTGCGCTCCATCGGGCCTGCAGCGCGGCGAGGTGTTCGTGACGACGAAGTGCTTCAACGACGACCACGGCTACGAGCAGGCGAAGCGCGCGTTTCACGCGAGCCTCGAGCGCCTGGAGCTCGACCGCGTGGATCTGTACCTGATCCACTGGCCGGTGCCGGCGCACGACCTGCTACGTCGAGACGTGGAGGGCGTTCATCGAGCTGCGCGATGAGGGACTGATACGCGCGATCGGCGTGTCGAACTTCCAGCCGGCGCACCTGCGGCGGGTGATCGAGGAGACGGGCGAGACGCCGGCGATCAACCAGGTCGAGCTGCACCCGCTACCTGCAGCAGCGCGGCGCTGCGCGAGCGAGCATCACGAGCTGGGAATCGTCACCGAGGCGTGGAGCCCGCTGGCGCAGGGCGAGGCGCTCGAGGACCCGGCGATCGCGGAGATCGCCGAGGCTCACTCGAAGACAGCGGGACAGGTGGTGATCCGCTGGCATCTGCAGCTGGGCAACGTGGTGATCCCGAAGTCCGTCACGCCGGAGCGCATCGAGGAGAACTTCGACGTGTTCGACTTCGAGCTGAGCGACGCGGAGATGGAGTCGATCGACGGCCTGGACGTCGGGGACGCGCATCGGCCCCGACCCGGACACGTTCGTGCGCCCGTGAGCGATCCGATCGCGTCTGCAAGACCTCGCCCAGCGCCGTCAGACAGTGCGCTGGGTGCATAATTGACTGTCAAGTAGACCGCCGCGCAGGCCGATGCAAGGGACGTGTCGTCCTCCATGCAAGAGAGCCAGCAGAACCCCCACGTGATCGCGAGCGCCGATCAAGCGGCGGCGGCGGCGCTGCGCGAGCTGCCGGAGGCGCTGATCCTGGTGTTCGACAGGGATCTGCGCTTCGTGCTGACCGCGGGCCAGGCGCGCGAGCGGCTGGGCTCCCCGCAGGCGGGCCTGGACGGCCGGCTCGTGGAGGAGGCGTTCCCGTCGGAGCTGTGGCGGACGCTCGAGCCGCTGTTTCGCTCGGCGCTCGACGGCGAGACGCGCTCACGCGAGATCTGGACTGCGCAGGAGCGCCACTGCCTGATGGTGGACGTGGGCCCGCTGCGCCTGCACGGGAGCGGCGAGGAGGACGCGGCGATCGCGGGCGGGGTGGCGGTGGTGCTGGACATCACCGCGCGCCGGCACGCGGATCTGCTGAACCCGCCGCGCGCGGGCGGAGACTTCGAGGAGGTGTTCGAGCGCGCGCCGATCGGCACGGGCCTGCTGGACAGCGAAGGGCGCTGGCTGCTGGTGAACCGCGCACTGTGCGACATCACGGGCTACACCTCCGAAGAGCTGATCGGCAAGCGCTTCGACGGCATCATGCACCCGGACGATGCGCTGAACGACCTGGAGCAGCGCCAGCGGCTGCTCGACGGGCAGATCCCGGCTTTTCAGGTGGAGAAGCGCTACTTCGACGCGGCGGGGGAGACGGTGTCGGCGATCCTGTCGATGTCGCTGGTGCGCGACCACAGCGGCGCGCCGCTGCACTACATCGCGCAGGTGCAGGACATATCCGACCGCAAGCGCCTGGAGGAGCACCTGCGCCACCTGGCCGACCACGACCCGCTGACGGGGATGCGCAACCGCAGGCTGTTCGAGCACGATTTGAAGCTGCAGGTGGCGCGCTCGCAGCGCTACGGCGAGGTGGCTGGCCTGATCGTGCTGGACCTGAACGAATTCAAGGCGGTGAACGACACCTACGGCCACAAGGCGGGCGACGACACGCTGAAGGCGGTGGCGCGCGCGCTGACGCGCAGGCTGCGGGAAACCGACCTGGTGGCGCGCCTGGGCGGGGACGAGTTCGCGGTGCTGCTGCCGCACATCGACCGCGAAGGCGTGGCTGTGGTGGCGGAAGGCCTGGACCGCGTGATCAAAGGCTGCACGATCGACGTCGGGGAGGACGTGGTGCACCCGTCCGCGAGCATCGGCTTCTCGCTGGTGCACGAAGGCGTGGAGAGCGCGGAGAAGGCGCTCGTTGAGGCGGACCTGGCGATGTACACGGCCAAGCGCGCCCGCGCGCAGGCGTCCGGCTGAGAGACACCGCGGGGCGCGTCGAGCGCCTGACCGTACGCATGTCGATCGGCGTTTCAAAGCCCGCCGGTGCGGTGAATACGCTCCCAGTATGCAGCCAGGCGAGCGGCTCGCGGTAATCGATCTCGGGTCGAACTCCTTCCGGCTGGTCGTCTTCATGGCGGGCCAGGGCTGGTGGAGGCGCACCGACGAGATCCACGAGCCCGTGCGCATCGGCGAGGGGATGATCGAGACGGGCGCGCTGGGGGAGGAGCCGATGGAGCGCGCGCTTGCGACGCTGGACGTGTTCTCGCACTTCTGCCGCGCGGGCGGCCTGGACGAGAACTCGGTGGACGCGGTGGCGACGAGCGCGATCCGCGACGCGGAGAACGCGGAGGAGTTCCTGGCGCGGGCGCGCGAGCGCTTCGGGCTGCCGATCCGCGTGCTGAGCCGCGGCGCGGAGGCGCGCTACGGCTACCTGGCGGCGGTGAACTCGACGACGCTGAGCGACGGCTGCGTGCTGGACCTGGGCGGCGGCTCGCTGCAGCTGGTGCGCGTGACGGACCGCCTGGCGAGCCACTCGGGTTCGTGGCGGGTGGGGACGGTGCTGATGAGCGAGCGCTTCCTGCCGCCGAACGGCCCGGCGAAGCGCAAGCAGCTGGATGAGCTGCGCGAGCACGTGGCGCTGGAGCTGGCGCAGGCGGCGTGGCTGACGGAAGGCGCGCGCGACGGCGGCGGCGGGCGCCTGGTGGGGATCGGCGGCACGATCCGCAACCTCGCCTCGGCGGCGCAGCGCGCGGCGGGCCTGCCGTCGAACGGCGTGCAGGGCGCGACGATCTCGCGCGAGGCGCTGGACGAGCTGGCGGAGCGCCTGGCGGCGCTGCCGGCGCGCGAGCGTGCGAGCGTGCCGGGGATCAAGCCGGCGCGCGCGGACCTGATCCTGGCGGGAGCGGTGGTTGTGCAGGGCGTGCTGGAGGCGGGCGGCTTCGACGCGATCGAGACGACGGAGGCGGGGCTGCGCGAGGGCGTGTTCTTCGAGCGCCAGCTCGCCGACCGCGACCCGCCGCTGCTGCGCGACGTGCGGCGCGCGAGCGTGACGAACATGGCGGCGCAGTACCGCGTGGACGCGGGTCACACCCAGCACGTGGCGGCGTTGGCGCTGGGGATGTTCGACAAGCTCGCGCAGCTGGGCCTGCACGCGGGCGACCCACGCGAGCGCGAACTGCTGTGGGCGGCGTGCATGCTGCACGACATCGGCATGTCGATCGACTACGACGACCACCACAAGCACTCGCGCTATCTGATCCTGAACGGCGGCCTGCCGGGCTTCGAGCCGGTGGAGACGGCGATCGTGGCGCAGGCTGCGCGCTACCACCGCAAGGGCATGCCCGCGCCGGGCCCCATGGCGCCGCTGTTCGGCGAGGGCGACTGCGAGCGCCTGGACCGCTGCGCGGCGCTGCTGCGCCTGGCGGAGGATCTGGAGCGCTCGCGCGACCAGCTGGTGCGCGCGACGAGCCTGGCGGTGCGCGACGACGGCGAGGTGGAGCTGCGGCTGATCGCGGACGGCGAGTCGGCGGTGCCGCGCTGGGCGGCGGGCCGCGAGCGCGACCTGTTCGCGAAGGCGTTCCACCACGAGCTGTCCGTCGCGGCCTGAGCGCGCCGGAGTAGCTCGGCCCGTTCAGCCGGCGGCGAGCGCGCGTTCGCGCCCGGCGCAGTCGAACAGCACCAGCCCGAGCGGGTATCGCAGGGGGCTCCTCCACTGCGAGGGGGCGAGCTCGCGGCAGGCGCGCAGCACGGCGACGGTGGCGCGGTTGCCTCCGCGCAGCGAGTACTCCCCGCCGAGCAGCACGTAGCGCGCCTGGCCGCGGGCGACGAGCCGCGCGAGGCCGGGGCCGTCGAGGGCGGGGTCGTTGCCGCTGTAGCCGCCGAGCGCGCCGGCGCGCAGGCCGAAGAGGATCATGGGCGCGGCGGTGTTGGAGGCGACGGTGAGCAGCGCCCAGCGCGAGCCGGGGCGGTGCGTGGTGACGTACGCGGACAGCGCGGCGTCCATGGCGAGGGCATTGGCGTTGATCCCATACGCGCCGTCGCCGGCGACGTGGCGTGGCCCCGCGGTGGGGAACGTGCCGTCGGCGGGCACGAGCCAGGTGGTGGCGGAGTACGCGGCGGGCGCGACGAGCAGCAGCGCGAACGTGGCGGCGAGCGCGGGGACGGCCGCTGCGCGCAGCACGAGCAGCGAGCACGCGCCGATACCGGCGCCGACGAGCAGCACGGGCACGAACCACTGCATGTAGCTCTCGCGGTGCAGCAGCACCGCCTGGGCGATCGCGGTTGTGGCGATGGCGAGCGCGGCGAGCGTCACCCCGAGCGCGCGCCCCCGACCCATACCGCGCGCGAGCGCTGCGAAAGCGCCCACGCCCGCTCCGGCCATGGCGCCGGTCGCGGGCGCGAGCGCGGAGACGTAGTAGGGGTGGACGATGCCCTTGGAGAGGCTGAGCACGATCGCCTCGACGAGGAACCAGCCGCCGAGCACCAGCAGGCACGCCATGCGCGGACGGTCGAAGTCGGCCCACCGTCGCGGGCCCTGCGGCGGGCCGGCCGACTCGGGCTCGCCGCCGCGGCGACTCCACGCGCCGACGGTCGGTCGAGCGCGACGAGCGCGAGCGCGAGCGCGCCGAAGAGCGCGAACGGCAGCATCCAGCCGGCCTGATCGCCGAGGCCCACGCCGAACAGGCGCAGCACGCTGGGCGGCCCGCCGAAGGGGATGGCGTAGCGTTCGCGGCCGGCGGTGACGATCGGTTTGAGCGTGGGCTTGGGTATGCGGGCGACGTTGACCGCGGGTTCGACGGGAGCGCCCGCGCGCTTGACGGCGGCGTTGACGGCGCGTTGGCGCGCGGAGGGCACGTAGGCGCCGGGGCGGGTGGTGGTGCTGTTGGGCCCGCCGACCTGCCCCTCGACGCGGCCGAAGCCGTTGTAGGAGAACGTGAGCCCGAGCTCGGTGTTGTCGGTGGAGCTGCCGACGAACGGGCGCTGTGAGGCGGGGGTGAGTTCGACGAGGGCGATCCAGGCGAAGGACACGGCGAGCATGGCCACGCCGGCGACCCCGACCTGCGCGACGCGCGCGGCGGACGGAGCCGGGCGCGCAGATGAGATAGCCGGCGGCGATGCCGGGCACGACGAGATAGGCGGCGAGCGTCTTGGTGTTGAAGGCGAGGCCGACGAGCACGCCGCTGAGCAGGAGCGTGCGCGTGCGCCCGGTGTCGCAGGCGCGCAGCGCGGCGGCGCAGGCGAGCACGAGCAGCAGGATGAGGACGGTGTCGACGCCGTTCTCGCGCGAGACGGCGACGAACGAGGGAAAGACGGCCAGGCGAGCGCGCCGCCGAACGCGGCTGCGGTGCCGAGACGCGGCTGGAGCACGAGGTAGAGCACGCCGACGGCGAGCGCGCCGGCGATCGCCTCGGGCAGCAGCAGGCTGAGGGGGGCGAAGCCGAACAGCTTGGCGCTCACCGCCTGCACCCACAGCGCGAGCGGTGGCTTGTCGACGGTGATGAGCCCGCTGGGGTCGAAGGCGACGAAGAGGAAGTTGTGCCACGAGCGCAACATGGACTTGACGCCGGCGGAGTAGAAGATGTTGGCGTAGCCGTTCTGTGAGAGCCGCACGGTGTTGAGCGCGGCGGAGGCGGCGAGGACCCCGACGAGCCCGAGACGGCGCGGGGCGATCATCCGTGCAGCGCGCTGAGCAGCCGATCGAGATCGCTCTCGTCGTTCCACGCGCCGACGGACGCCCGCAGCCAGGGCCGATCGGGAATGTTTCGCACCATCACGCCGGCCTCGGCGAGCGCGTCGCGCTCGGCCTCGGGGTCCTCGCTGGGAAAGGACACGAGCGTGCTCGGCCCGCGCGGGGACGGCTCGCGCCCCTGCTCGGCCAAACGCTCGGCAAGCGTGGCGGCGAGCGTGCGCGAGCGCTCGTGCACGGCATCCCAGCCGGCCTGCTCGAGCACGGCGACGCCGGCGAGAGCGCACGCGACGGCCTCGGCGGAGAGCGACGGCGCGTCGAAGCGCCGCGCGTCCTCGTGCACGCGCGCGTCGAGCCCAGCTCCGGGGTCGGCGAGGTTGGGGTAGCCGCGGCGGGTCACGGCGAGACGCTCGCGCAACTGCGCGCCAACGTAGAGCATGCCCGTGCCGTCGGGCCCGCAGAGCCACTTCTGCCCGGCGCCGGCGTAGGCGTCGCAGCCGAGCGCGAGCACGTCGGTGGGCACGGCGCCGACGCCCTGCGCGCCGTCGAGCAGCACGGGGATGTGGAGATCGCGCAGCTCGACGGGCGCGAGCTTGCCGGTCATCCAGCTGACGTGCGAGCACGCGACGAGGCGTGTGCTCGGGCCGACGCCGCTGGCGAGATCCTCGAACGGGACTTCGCGCACGGTGACGCCGTGCAGCTCCCTGGCGGCGCCGAGCGCGCCGAGCAGGCCGGGGTGCTCCTCGTCGCTGGTGAGGATCTCATCGCCCTGGCGCAGGCGCAGCCCGTCGATGACCTGCGCCATGCCTTCGGTGGTGCACGTGGTGAGCGCGACGTCGGCGGCGTGGCAGCGGAGCACGGAGGCGTAGGAGACGCGCAGCGCGTCGTTCAGCTCGGTGCGCCGCGCGAAGTGCGCCTGCGTGCGCCCGTCGGCCAGCTCGCGCTCCATCTCGGCGCGCGCGGCGGTGGCGGCGCGAGTGGAGAGCGGCCCGTCGGTGCCGGCGTTGAGATACGCGAGCCGCTGCAGGACGGGAAACTCGGCTCGCAGCGCGGTCAGGCTCACAAACCGCGAGAATACCTCCATGACCAGCGACGGCCAGCAGCAGCCGTTGTGGCGGCCCTCGGCGGAGGAGAGCGAGCGGACGGAGATGTTTCGCTTCATGCGCTGGGCGAGCGAGCGCCACGGCCTGAAGCTGTCCGACTACGACGAGCTGTGGCGCTGGTCGGTGGACGAGCTGGAGCAGTTCTGGGCGGACGTGTGGGAGTTCTGCGGCGTGCGCGCGGGCAAGCCCTACGAGCGCGTGCTGGGCTCGCGCGACATGCCGGGCGCGAGTTGGTTCGAGGGGGCGGAGTTGAACTACGCGGAGAACCTGCTGCTCGGCCCCGTGACGTCAGTGGGCCGCGACCCGGAGGAGGTGGCTGTGCTGCACACCTCCGAGCTTCGCGCCCTTGACGAGCTGACGTGGGGAGAGCTGAGCGCGCAGGTGGCCGCGGCGGCGGGCGGCCTGCGGGCGCTGGGGGTGGAGCGCGGCGACCGCGTGGTGGCGTACATGCCGAACATCCCGGAGACGCTGGTGGCGTTCCTGGCGACGGCGTCGATCGGCGCGATCTGGTCGAGCGCGGCGCCGGAGTTCGGGGCGCGCAGCGTGATCGACCGCTTCGCGCAGATCGAGCCGAAGGTGCTGCTGGCGGTGGACGGCTACCGCCACGGCGGCAAGGACTTCGACCGCACGGCGGTCGTGGAGGGCATCCTGAATGAGCTGCCCACGGTGGAGCACACGGTGGTGCTGGGATACCTGGCGGAAAAAGATCTTGATAGGACCGCCTTCGGTCGGCGACGGCCCGGTCGCGGCTCGGGCGTGCGCAGCGCCCTCGCATGGGATGAGCTGTTGTCCCGCGGCGAGGGCGTTGAGTTGCGTTTCGAGCAGGTGCCGTTCGAGCACCCGCTGTGGGTTCTGTACTCCTCGGGCACGACGGGTCTGCCGAAGGCGATCGTGCAGAGCCAGGGGGGGATCCTGCTGGAGCAGCTGAAGAAGCGCCTTCACCTGGATTTGCGCGCGGGCGACAGGATGTTCTGGTTCACGACGACGGGCTGGATGATGTGGAACTTCCTTGTGGGGTGCCTGCACAGCGAGGCGGCGATCGTGCTGTATGACGGCAGCCCCGCGCACCCAGACCTGGGCTGTTTGTGGAGCCTTGCGGAGCGCGCGCGGATCACGTGCATGGGGGTGAGCGCTGGGCTGCTGGCGAGCTGCGAGAAGGGCGACGTCCACCCGGCGCGCGACTACCACCTGGGCGCGCTGCGGGCGATCGGCTCGACGGGCTCGCCGCTGTCGCCGGAGAGCTTCCGCTGGGTGTATGAGGAGGTGAGCGCGGATGTGTGGCTGTTCTCGACGAGCGGCGGCACGGACGTGTGCACGGCGTTCGTGGCTGGTTGCCCGCTGCTGCCGGTTTATGAGGGCGAACTGCAGTGCAGGGCGCTGGGCTGCGCGGTGGAGGCGTGGGACGAAAGCGCCAACAGCGTGGAGGACGAGGTGGGGGAGCTGGTGATCACCGAGCCGATGCCGTCGATGCCGCTGTTTTTGTGGGGCGATGAGTCCGGCGAGCGACTGCGCGAGAGCTACTTCGAGATGTACCCGGGCGTGTGGCGCCACGGCGACTGGATCCGCATCACGCCGCGCGGCGGCGCGGTGATCTACGGCCGCTCGGACTCGACGATCAACCGCCAGGGCGTGCGTATGGGCACGAGCGAGATCTACCGCGCGGCGCTGGCGGTGCCGGGCGTGCTGGACACGCTGGTGGTGGACATCCCCAAGCCGGGCGTTGACGGCGATTCGGGCGAGCTGTGGATGGTGCTGTTCGTGGTGCTCGCACCGGGCGTGGAGCTGGACGACGACCTTGCTGCGCAGATCAAGAGGCGCATCCGCGAGGACTGCTCGCCGCGCCACGTGCCGAACGAAGTCCGCCAGATCGAGGAGGTCCCGCGCACGCTGTCGGGGAAGGTGCTGGAGGTTCCGGTGAAGCGGATCCTGATGGGGACTCCGCCGGAGCAGGCGGCGAGCGTGGAGTCGCTGGCGAATCCGCGGTCGCTCGACTACTTCGTGGCGCTCGCGAAGATGTCGTAGCCAAGGGAGGGTCGACAGCAACGCGTGCGAGTGGCCGGGCCGCTAGGATGCCCGCCGCCCTCACAAGTTCTGTATATGGCTACGTTCCCGATCATTGGTCACGAGTATCCGCTCATCCTCTTGGGTGCGGCGTACGAGGTTGGACCGACACTTTGCGCCTTCTATGTCATCTGCGTCGAAGATGTCTTGCAGCGCGGTGACGCAAAGGCCGTCAGAGAGCGTTACGCAACACGTCTTGGCGCCGCATGCGCGTGGTTTTATCTCTGGGTTTGGACCTTTGGAGCGCTTAAGGGATGAAGGTTAGACGGACCTTAGTCATATTTGGCTGCTACATCGATGCAGAAGCGGCTCGTCGTAACGTTGGACATCCCCCGATGTTGTCAGCTGAATCTCTCGGAACTCGTCACTAAACTTTCGTTATGCGTCGATTGATGCCGGCACTCGCCGCGATACCTCTGGCCTATCTTCTCGTTGATGTGGCGGCTCCACTGGGGACCGGAGTGGTCCTTGCGCTCACAGTGCTAGCAGCGCTGGTCATCACGATGGTTGCGACAGTCTTGTCTGCTGTGCCATCGCTCGCTAATGCACGAGTTCCGCGCCTGTTGGCCTGGCTTGACTTCGCACCTCGGCCCCGCATCACGGGTGCCGCTTTAGATATAGGTCACAGCCCGCGGGGGTATCGCGAGCAGTTCGAGGTGTTCCAGCGGCAGCTGGAGACGCTGCGAGCCACCAGTAAGCAGAGTGCATCGTCTGTCGTCCAAGTACGGCAGGAGTTGACGGCAGCCTTGGCTGCGCAAGAGCAAGTGACCAGTCGGCTTGGCCGCGAACTCGATGCATTGCGGCAAGGAGCACATGACCCTATACAGCCCGTGGGCAGCTATCTCCGCCCAGCTGCCGAGTGGCCGAGCCCACAGAACCCTATGTCTGTGGGCATTCGGGGCTTCTACGTCTTTGACATGGGCGAGATGTCCTCCCGAGCGCTGACCTTGCGTCGTCATGACTCCTATGCGCGATGGCAGCACGTGCGACAACATCAGTATGGCAGCGCGTCGGTCCGCCTGTTGCGCGAGGGGGGGGCGGGAGCAAACCCTCTGTATGACCAACTAGCCCTCTTGCGTCTACTTTTTTCTGATCTCCTGATGCGTTCGGATGATCCTGCGACACGGACCACTGCTAAGGACATTGTGCAGTGGGTAGAGGCTGCCGAGAGCCACGCTGAGCATCGAGGTGACCCTACGGAGCGCGGGGTCGAGCTACGACGAGCCATCGAGGCACTCGATCTAGACATTTGGCTGTAGTCGCCGTAAGCCGGTGCGTCAGACGGTAGGAGCCGAGAAGTCGCGCCTGCGGGACGGCGTGATGTTGCCGTCTGCATACCTGCGAACGAGCCGAGTCCGCGAAGAATCTCGATTGGCGAGTACGCTTGCGCGGTCTCTCTTCAGGTCGCCTGCGCCGCCACAGCGGTGCGCCGTTTGCACTCCTCGATGGAGATCGCCTCGACGCGGTTGCGGCCGTTGTTCTTGGCGGTGTAGAGGGCGCGGTCGGCGAGGCGTACGAGCGTGAGCGCGTCGGCGGCGTCGTCGGGGAGGGCGGCTACGCCGATGCTGGCGGTGATCTGGTCGCTGTTGGGTATGCGCACCGAGGCGATCGCGACGCGGACCTTCTCGGCGACCTGCAGCGCGGAGCGCTTGTCGGTGCCGGCGAGCAGCAGCAGGAACTCCTCGCCTCCGTAGCGCCCGGCGAAGTCGCTGTCGCGCAGCGTGTCGCGCAGCGCGGTGCCGACGGCCGCGAGGACCTCGTCGCCGCGATCGTGGCCGTACACGTCGTTGATGGTCTTGAAGTTGTCCAGATCCAGCAACAGCACCGCGAGCGGCGCGCCCGTGCGCGCCGATTGGGCGACCATGCGCTTGAGGTTGTCGTCGGCGGCGCGGCGGTTGGGAAGGCCGGTGAGCGCATCCGTGGCGGCCTGGCGTTCGGCGATCGCGAGGTTGCGAAGGTTGGCGAGCACGGGGGCCGCCTGCGTGACGGTTTCGCGGACGCGCTGGCGGGAGCCGGTGTCGAGATCCTCGGCGTGGCTGGCGAGCACGACCCCGATCACCTCGCCGCTCACGAGCAGCGGCTCGCACGTGGAGGCGCCCGGCAGCTGCGAGCAGATCGCGCATTTCACGAGCGCGCTGCGCTTCGTGGACTCGACATGGGACTGGCCGGAGCGAACGGCCAGACAGGTGCGTGGCGTTGCGCCCACCAGCGATGTGCGCAGCGGATCGAGATTGGTGAGCTCGGTCCTGGCTTCGAGGCGGTCGGCGCTGTTGTTGCGCACGAGCACCACGGCGTTGGCCTCCTGCAGGGTGCGCTCCACCTGGCCGCGGAGCAGCTCCTGGGCTTCGTGCTCGTTCTCCGTGAGCTGGAGCGCGTCGAGGTATTCGGTCTCGTCGGCGTCGAACAGTTCATCGCGCGTGCGCTGGTCGACCATGCGCTTGAGCGCCACGCCGACGATCAGCATCGACACGGCGGCCAGGAACGCGATGACGGTCGCGGCGATCAACCACTTGTGGTCGGCGTTGTACGTCACCTCCGCCCGCGCATGGGCGCCCGCCGCGGCCTGGCGCTCGACCGAGCGCCGACCTGAGACGAACACGATCAGCGGGTCCATCTCGTCGGCGATCGCATCCGCGGCTTGCACGCGCTGGGCGGCGGCGAATGAGCGCCCGGCGCGCCGTAGCGGGCCGCCGGGCGTCAGCGCGATGGCCTTCCACTGCGAGGGGATGCGCTGGAGCTTCAGGTACTCGCTGCGGGGGTCGCTCGCGTGGAGTTGGAGAAAGCGCGCGATGTCGCCGTTGACCTTCGGCACGAGGATCTGCTCGAGCTGCGCTTTGAGCGCAGCCGCTTCGTCGGGGCGATCGACGCTCGTGAGCTCCAGCGCGACGCGCTCCGCTTCGCCGAGGTCGACAGCCAGCTGGCTGGTGGCTTCGACGGTGAGCAGGTTGTCGGAGAACACCTGGTCGTTGGCGCTCTGGACGTCGCGCAATCCCACCAGCCCAAGCGACGCGACCGCGACGAACGAGACGAGCAAAACGCCCAGGGCGATGAAGAAACGGGTGCTGATGCGGATCGAGGAGCCGATGTACATGCATCGACTGCATGGCGACCGGGCTTGAGCGTGTTACAGCCCCATCGCGAGCGCCCGACGAACTTTCGTGGAGATGGTGCGCACGACCGAGTGAAAAATCAGCCTGGCGCCGACTCCCTTCGCTCGGCTATGGTCGGCTTCGGTACGAACTTGTGGAAAGGACTCCAATGAATGCTGAGCAGGAGAGACTGGCACAGCAATACGACCAGGAGCTGGGTGATGGCGAGCGTCTGATGCTTTCGACGCTGCTCAGCTTTGGCTTCCAACGCCACGTGCCCACGAGATTCCTGATGGCGTGCTACGGCATAGCTGCTCGTGAGCATGAGCTCGCGGACGATGAGGATGCGGCCTCGAAAGTGCTTGACGCGCTACCGGATGAGTTTGTGATGTGCAAATGCGAAAACGGACGCGAGAGCCTGAAGGTGGCGTGGCTACGCGAACGCGTCCCGCGGGACTTCGTGAGGTCACGCCTCTTGGAGAACCCGCCGGAGATCAAAGCGATGCTCGCTCGTGCCTGCTATTTCGAACAGGTGCACTCGCTCGTCGACCTGGCCCGCTCGGACGGCTCGCTCGCGCTGTCGAGCCTGGTTGAGCCGTTGACAACGGCGGTCAGCCGCACGATCGAGCTTCGGGACCCGACCCTCTACTCGTGGGAGCCTCCTGGTGCGGCCGAGAAGCCCGAAGTCCTGAGCCGGCTGCGCGTCCTCAGCGAATGGTGCAAGGAGGCGCCGGAGTTGAGCGACCTCCTGTCGGCGCTGCTCGCGCGCATCGTGCCAGGGCTGCTGGAGCCCGCGCCCGACGAGGAGGTCGACGTCCTGACCAGCTGGGTGGAGCTGCTCGTCGGCCTGGACGAGTGTCACCTGGAGATCGATTCGATCGTCAGGAAGGTGAAGGCGTGCGCGTTTTCCCGAGAGGAGTATCTGGTGCCCCTCGAGGAGCTCGTGAAGTTGCGCAAGCTGCGCCCTGCGTTGTTCGACAAGGGCGAGTCGGACAGCCTAAAGGCATATTTCAGGGAATGGACAGACGACTGCTTGAAGGGGGACGGGACCGACGAGTGGGATCGGTCTGAGCTGGGGCGATACGACCACGAGGACACTTTCTACTTCGTCGCCAAGAAGCTGAACCGCATCGAAGCTCTCGCTGGGGAGCTGGACGTTGCGCTGAAGAGGAAGGACTTGCGGGGCGCCTGGATGGAAGCGCGATCGGACTACGTGAGCGAGGCCGAGCACTGTGACGATTTCGACGGCACGTTCCCTCTCTTGGACGAGCTGGGGCCGCTAAACGATCTGGGACCTGACGAGCCTGATGACTGAATCCCTCGATCTCCACTTCACCTCGCGTATCACAACCCCAACGAGCGCCCGACGATCTCCTTCATGATCTCGTTCGCGCCGCCGTAGATGCGCGTTACGCGTGCGTCGGCGAAGGCTCGCGCGATGGGGTACTCGAGCATGTAGCCGTAGCCGCCGAACAGCTGCAGGCAGCGGTCCACCACGCGGCCCTGCAGGTCCGTGCACCACCACTTCGCCGTGGCTGCGTCCTCTGCGGTGAGCTCGCCGTCGTTCAGCGCCTGCGCGCAGCGGTCCACGTACACGCGCGCGACGTCCACTTCGCTGCGCAGCTCCGCGAGCGTGAAGCGGGTGTTCTGGAAGGTGCCGATCGGCTGGCCGAACGCCCTACGCTCGAGCACGTACTCGAGCGTCCAGCCGAGCGCGGCCTCGGCGGCGGCGACGGCGGAGGCGGCGATCGACAGGCGCTCCTGGGGGAGGTTGGAGACGAGGTAGCGAAAGCCCTCGCCCTCGGCGCCGAGCAGGTTCTCCACCGGCACGCGCACGTCCGCGAACGACAGCTCCGCGGTGTCCTGCGCGTGCTGGCCGATCTTCTCGAGGTTTCGCCCCCGCTCGAACCCCTCCATGCCGCGCTCGATCACCACGAGGCTCATGCCGCGGTGGCGCTCCGATGGATCTGTCTTCACCGCGGCGATGACGAGGTCGGCGTTGACGCCGTTGGTGATGAACGTCTTCGTGCCGTTGACGACGTAGTGGTCGCCGTTGCGGATCGCGGTGGTGGACATCGCCGCGAGGTCCGAGCCGATGCCCGGCTCGGTCATGGCGATCGCCGTGATCAGCTCGCCCGAGGCGATCCCGCTCAGCCAGCGCTCGCGCTGCGCCTCGTCGCAGTAGGTGAGGAAGTAGGGCAGGCAGATGTCGTTGTGCAGCGTGATCCCCAGGCCGAAGCTGCCCACCGCCGCGCGCTGGCACTCTTCGCCGATCACCAGGTTCAGGCGGAAGTCATCCGCGCCCGCGCCGCCGTGCGCCTCGGGGACGGCCATGCCGAGGAAGCCGCCCGCGCCCGCCTTCGCGAACACCTCCCGCGGCACGATCCCCGCGCGCTCCCACTCGCCGTAGCGGCCCTCCTCACCCACCACCTCGCGCTCGAGGAACGTGCGAAAGCTGGCGCGGAAGTCTTCGTGGAGATCGTCGAACAGGCTGCGCTTCATGCGGCGAGGGACACTACCGGCGACAGCGCCGGCGCGGTGGCCGGGCTTCGCGAGCAGCAGCTGCACGTCCTGGATGCGCCGCTCGCGAAACCGCCCTCGCAGTAGGCTCAGGTACAGCTCCCACAGCCGGCGGAAGCGCTCGTCGTAGCCGAGCTCGCCGACGCGCTCGCCGCGCTCGCTAGGAAGCGCTCGCGCCAGTGCGCGAGCGTGGTCGCGTAGTGCGCGGTGATGTCCTCGAGGTGAACCTGGCGCAGGTCGGTCACGCGTGCGACGGTGCGCGCGATCACCTCCAGCGACGGCAGGCAGCCGCCGGGGAAGATGTAGGTGTTGATGAAGCTCTGCTCCGCCTTCTCGACCTCGATAGGCGCGGTCCTCGATCACGATCGCCTGCAGCAGCATCGCGCCGTCTGGCGCGCAGCAGCTCCGAGCAGCGACGGAAGAAGCGTGGGGAAGTACTGCCAGCCGACCGCCTCGATCATCTCGATCGAGACGAGCTTGTCGTAGCTGCCGGTCAGGTCGCGGTAGTCCTCGAGCAGCACCGTCACGCGATCCTCCAGGCCCGCCGCGCGCACCCGCTCGAGCGCGTAGGCGTGCTGTTCGCGCGAGATCGTCGTGGTCGTCACGCGGCAGCCGTAGGTCTGCGGCGGCGTACACCGCGAAGCCGCCCCAGCCGGTGCCGATCTCGAGCACGTGGTCATCCGGCCCGAGCGTCGAGCTTCTCGCAGACCCGCTCGAGCTTCGCCAGCGACGCCTCCTCGAGCGTCGCCTCGGGCCGCTCGAAGACCGCGCAGGAGTACATCATCGTCGGGTCCAGGAACAGCGCGAACAGCTCGTTGCCGAGGTCGTAGTGGGCGGCGATCCGCCTGCGCGAGCGGCGCGGCGTGTTGCGCGCCAGCCAGCGCGCCCAGCGCTGCACGGGGATCAGCGCGGGCGCGAGCACGCGGCGCAGGCGGTCGAGCGCCGCCGACGTTGAGCGCCGCGATGCGCGTCAGCGAGACGAGGTCGTCGCACTCCCACAGGCCCTCCACGTAGGACTCGCACAGGCCGACGCTGCCGCGCAGCAGGCTGCGGTAGAAGCGCGGCGAGCGCACCCGACGATCGCGCGCAGTGGCCGCTCGCGCTCGAGCTCGCCGAAGCAGCAGGCGCGCGATCGCCCTCGACGAGCTCGAGCCGGCCGCCGTGGATGCGGCGAAAGCAGACGCAGCACGATGCGCCGCGACAGGCGGTTCACGAGCGTGCCCAGAGGCCCACTCGCGGCGGGGACGCTGGGCGCAGCGACGAGCCCGCGCGCGCGACCGATGCCGGGCGCGGCGCTCACGCGGACACCGCCCCGCGGTCGGGGTGCGGGAAGTAGCGGGCGCCGCGCAGTCGCAGCCGCAGTGCGTGGCCGTAGATGCGAGCCATGATCCGCATCGTCAGGAAGCGGGTAGCGCGCGAGCGCGCTGCGCATCGCGCCGGGCGTCAGCTCGCGGCGGCGCAGCGCGAGCGTCGCGTCGAAGACGGCGTCTCTCCGTCCGCGTCGGCGGACTCGATGTGCACCGCCAGGCGCTCGCCCGGCTCGGTCAGCCGCCAGTCGTAGACGTGCTCCATGCCCATCAGCGGCGAGACGTGCAGCCGCTTCTCGAACGCGCCCGCTCGATCAACGTCGCCGTGCCGTGGTCGGCGGCGCGCGGCGACGGGCATCACGTAGGCGTGGCTCTCGCCCCACGGCGTGTTCGTGACGTGCGCGACGACCGCGCTCGACGCGTCGCCGCCGGGCGCTCGTAGCAGTAGTAGAAGCTGACCGGGTTGAAGCAGTGCCCGAAGTAGCGCAGGTGCGTCAGCAGGCCGATCGGGCCCTCGGGGCGCGCGCCGGTGCGCTCGCGCACGAGTCGCGCGACGGCATCCGCGAGCGGCAAGTGCGGGTCACCGAGGTGGTCGCGGCGGCGAAACCAGGCCAGCGCCGGGCGGCGCGCGGACCACAGCCGGCGCGCGTCGAACAGCGCCGGGAAGCTCGTCCAGGTCGAGATAGACCATGAACAGCCGGTGGCGGAACTCGTCGTCGGCGCCGCACGGTGGCGGCGGTGACGGACCGAGCCGTCGTACAGGCAGCTCTTCACAGCGCCACCCCGAACGGCTCGCAGGCGCGCAGGGCGCTGCGCACGCCGTCCTCGTGGAAGCCCCAGCCCCAGTAGGCGCCGCAGTAGTGGGTGCGCGTGCTCCAGAGCCGCTGATCTCTGCAGTGGCGGGTCTGCGCGGCCACGCCGGCGGGCGTGAAGACGGGGTGGGCAGTAGTCGATCCGTGCGGATGATCTTCTCCGGGTCGATCGCCTCGGTGCGGTTGAGCGTCACGCAGTAGTCCTCGTCGGCGCGTCAGGCGCTGGAGGTGGTTCATGTAGTAGGTGACCGTGCTCAGCGGCTCGTGGCTCGCGCAGCAGGTGGAAGTTCCAGGCCGCGCGCGCCGCGCGCCGGCGCGGCAACAGCGTCGCGTCGGTGTGCAGCACCGCCTCGTTGCGCTGGTAGGGGATCGCGCCGAGCAGTCTCGCGCTCGCGCTCGCTGGGGTCGCGCAGCAGCGCGAGCGCCTGGTCGGAGTGGGTCGGCGATCACGACCTGGTCGAAGCGCTCGGCGCGCTCGCCGAGCCGCCCGGCGCTGCACCTCGACGTGCTCGGCGTGGCGCGAGATCGCGCGCACGGGCGCGTTCGAGGCGGATGCGCTCGCGAAACGGCGCCGTGAGCGCATCGACGTAGCGCGCCGAGCCGCCCGCGATGGTCGACCACCGCGGCCGGTCGCGGAAGCCCAGCATGCCGTGGTTGGCGAAGAACTCGGCCAGGAAGCGCACCGGGAAGCTGCTGCATCTGCCGCGGGTCCGCCGACCACACCGCGGAGGCCTGCGGCACGATCAGCCGCTCCACGAACAAGCCGCGAGAAGCGGTGGCGGTCGAGGAAGTCGCCCAGCGACTCCTCGCGGTCTCGCTCCGCGCTCGCCCTGTGCGAGCAGCCGGCGCAGCGCGCGGTTGAAGCGCAGCAGGTCCACGATCATCCGCTGGAAGCGCGCGCTCGCGCAGGTTGCGCGGCTGGCAGAACAGTCCGCGCGGCGTGCCGCAGTACTCGAAGTCCTCATCCTCGCCCTTGACCGAGAAGCTCATGTGCGTCGGCTGGCGCGCCACGCCCAGGCGGTCGAGCAGCCGGGTGAAGTTGGGGTAGTTGCGGTCGTTCATCACGATGAAGCCCGTGTCCACGTGATGGGTCTCGTGCTCGGTGTCCACCCGGATCGTGTTCGTGTGCCCGCCCGCGTAGGAGCCGGCCTCGTACACCACGATCTCGTGCTCGCGGTGCAGCAGGTGAGCCGCCACCAGCCCCGAGACGCCCGCGCCGACGATCGCGATCCTCATCAACGCCTCGAGTTTGCCGGGTCTGCACATCGGGTTGAGCCTATGTACGCGTGCCGGCCCGCGGCCAGATCAATCCGAACACGAGCTGCATCGTGTTGGGAAGGAGTGCGATGTGCACACGTCGAACAGAACCGCCGATGAAGCGAGCAGCCACCAAGACACCAGAGCGTCCGCCCGCCAACGGCACCAGCGAGCACCAGAGCCTGTCCAAGTACATCCAGGCCCGCTTCGACGAGTGCTCGCGCTCGCAGAAGGACGTCGCGCAGTACATCGTCGACCACCTCGACGAGGCCGCCTTCCAGACCGCCGAGGAGCTCGCGCGCCGCGCCAACACCTCGAGCTCCACCGTCGTGCGCTTCTCCCAGGCGCTCGGCTTCGAGGGCTTCCCCGAGCTGCAGGCCGCCGCGCGCGAGGAATACCGGCGCGTCAACGCCAAGGCCGCGCAGGAGAGCGGGGCGGGCGGGACTTCAGCCTCCACGCCGCTGTTCTCGCTCGACCAGAACGAGTTCGAGGCCGCGCTCGCCGCCGACCACCTCAACGTCGAGGAGACCGCGCGCAAGGTCTCGCGCAGCGTCCGTCGAAGCGCTGATCGAGGCGATCGTCAGCGCCGAGAAGGTGCTCGTCGCGGGCACCGACCAGATGGCGTTCTTCGCCAGCTACCTGCGCCACCTGCTGATGCTGCTCGACCTGCGCGTGGACGTCGTCGCGAGCCCCTCACAGGAGGCGCTCAGCCGCCTCGGGCGGATCGACCCCGGCACGCTCGTCATCGGGCTCTCCGCCGGGCGACCGCACCCGCTCGTGGTGCGCGCCATGAAGCTCGCGCGCCACCGCCAGGCGCGCACCGCGGCGATCACCGACGCGACGCTCTCAGAGGTCGCCAAGCTCGCGCAGATCAAGCTCTACTACTCCTCCAACAGTCCCGCCTACGTGCGCTCGCACACCGCGCTGTTGAGCGTCATCCAGGCGCTCGCCTACGGCGTCTATGCGCAGGACACGGCGCAGTACGACGACCGCATCAAGGCCTTTCGGCTGAAGTAGCGCTGGTCTTGAAGACGTCAGCCCTCGCACGCCGTCGAGGCGCCGTCCTCATAGCTTCGCTCTCAGGGTGCGAGACGTCTCGACCTCGAGAGCATGACACAGATGGGTGTATCCTGGGAGATGGAGTTAATCTAAAAACCAGAACTTGATCGTGTCCACGGCCTTCGTTCCCCTGCTAGTACCGATCGTGACCAGCGTGGTGGCGGCCCTCGGCCTGATGCTCAAGGAAGCACGGCGCGCTCGCGATCGGCGCAACCTTCGGGAACAGGCCCTGGCCGAGGCCAGCGCGGAAGTGGCGTTCGCGCGCGACTGGTGGCAGGCTCACCAGCTGCTCGGCGTCACCGAGACCCACCTGCGTGACACCGCGCTCGACATGCTGGTCAAAGCGGAAGCGAAGGTCAGCGACACGCAGCATCTGAGTAGCCGCGAAAAGGGCCGCGTGACGCTCCGCAGGCTGCTGCTCATGTGGCCGATGCAGAGGCGTCCCGCCAGAATCGTCAGGGTGCTGTTCTGGGTCAATAGTTCGCTGCTGGCAATTTCTGCAATGACCGTAGGCGGCGAGGCCTTCGATAGTACTGGGCCCAACAGCACTGGTGGCACGATCATCACGCTGACGTTCTTTGGCTTCGTCTCGCTCGGGCTGCGAGCGTGGGCGGTCTCGGCCGATCGACAGCATGCGGTGGAACCATCCGATCTTGACCGCGTCGCACCAGCACAGCCCGGTGGCGAGACCTCAGTGCGAATGCCTGGGGCGTCGATTGAAACATCCACGCGGTCCGCGTAGGGCGTCGAGCCGAACATGAGCGAGCCGACGTCGCACGCCCGAACGCGTGCTCGGCTGTCAAACTAGAGAGGCGATGCGCGACGAGGCGACATTCAGGGTCAAGACCGGGCTGGCGGAGATGCTCAAGGGCGGCGTCATCATGGACGTCGTCACGCCCGAGCAGGCCAAGGTCGCCGAGGACGCTGGCGCCGCCGCGGTGATGGCGCTCGAGCGCGTGCCCGCCGACATCCGCCGCGACGGCGGCGTCGCGCGCATGAGCGACCCGGAGATGATCGCCGGCATCCAGGAGGCCGTGTCCATCCCCGTGATGGCCAAGGCGCGCATCGGGCACTTCATGGAGGCGCGCGTGCTCGAGGCGCTCGAGGTTGACTACATCGACGAGTCCGAGGTGCTCACCCCCGCGGACGAGGCCAACCACATCGACAAGTGGGACTTCAAGGTGCCGTTCGTCTGCGGCGCCACCAACCTCGGCGAGGCGCTGCGGCGCATCGGCGAGGGCGCCGCCATGATCCGCTCCAAGGGCGAGGCCGGCACCGGCGACATCGTCGAGGCCGTGCGCCACATGCGCCAGATCACCGGCGAAATCCGCCGCCTCGCGACGCTCGGCTCCGACGAGGTCGCGACCGCCGCCAAGGAGATCGCCGCGCCGCTCGATCTCGTACGCGACGTCGCCCGCGACGGCCGCCTTCCCGTGGTGCTGTTCTGCGCCGGCGGCATCGCCACCCCCGCCGACGCCGCGCTCATGATGGCGCTCGGCGCCGAAGGCGTGTTCGTCGGCTCCGGCATCTTCAAGTCCGAGGACCCGCCCACGCGCGCCCGCGCGATCGTCGAGGCGACGACGCACTGGCAGGACGCCGCGCGCGTCACAGAGGCCTCGCGCGGGCTGGGCACGCCGATGGTCAGCCTCGAGAGCTCCAAGCTCGAGGAGGAGCAGCTCCTCGCCCAGCGTGGCTGGTAGCGCTGGCCGCGATTGACGGGATGGCTCCGCACACGCCGCTCCGCGACGGCCAGGTCGTGATCGGCGTTCTCGCCCTGCAGGGCGGCTTCGAGGCGCACGAGCGGATGCTGCGACGGGCTCGGCGCCGGTACGCCGGCAGGTGCGCGTGCCGAGCGACCTGGAGGGCCTGGATGGGCTGGTCGTTCCGGGTGGCGAGTCGACCACGATGACGCTCGGCGTCGAGCGCGAGGGGCTCGCCGAGCCGCTGCGCGGGTTCGCGGTGCCGGCGGGCGGGCGAAGCCGATCCTCGGCTCGTGCGCGGGGCTGATCATGCTCGACCGCGAGCACCTCGGCGCTGATGGACATCACGCGCGCAGCGCAACGCCTTCGGCCGCCAGATCCGCAGCTTCGAGGCGGACGTCGATGTGCACGGGCTCGACGGCGGGCCGATACACGGGATCTTCATCCGCGCGCCGTGGATCGCCGAGCACGGGCCCGGCGTGGAGATTCTCGCGGAGGTCGACGGGCACGCCGTCGCTGCGCGCGAGGGCAACATGCTCGCGGTGGCGTTCCACGCGGAGCTGGGGGAGGACGACCGGCTGCACCGGCTGTTCCTCGATCTCGTGCGGGCAAGCGCAGAAGGCGTGTCGGCGGCGAGTTCCGCGAGCGCAGAGTCGCGCTGATGCGGATCTCCGTTTCCGCGGACGAGCTCACGGGCGTCTCGCCCGTCCTCGTCGCGGAGTTGGAGCGCCGCGGCCACGAGCCGGTCTGCCACGGAGCGCTCGCCGACGGCGAGCGTGACGATTGGGCATGGGCATCGGAGGCCGTCGCGCGTGACGTCGCGGAGGGGCGTGCCGAGCAGGGGATCGTGTGCTGCTGGACCGGCACGGGCGCGTCGATCGCGGCGAACAAGGTCAGCGGCGTGCGGGCGGCGCTGTGCGGTGACGCGGCGACCGCGGAGGGGGCGCGGAGGTGGAACGACGCGAACGTGCTCGCGCTCAGCCTGCGCACGACCTCACAAGCGCTGCTCGGGGAGATCCTGGACGCGTGGTTCGGCGCTCAGCCCAGCGACGAACCGGACGACCACTCGAACGTCGCGCATGTTCGAGCGATCGAGCGCGACGAGAGACGGTGAGGTAGTACGCCCGGTGTGCGTTTTGTGCGGTGATCAGCTTGAGATGCCGGCAATCCCGCCAAGGATGCCTCCGACCAGAACACAGACAATTCCAAGCACGATGAGCCGAATTCCGATCGGGTGTTTTGCCAGGGCAACGACGAGCTTTTGGAACGCATTGAGAGTGTCGCTGAGCCCCAAAGCCGCAGACTGCGTGCCCGGGTGGGACTTCGATGCGTTTTTCCAGTCGACGACGGTGATCAAAGTTCCAATCGCGATCATTGCAATTCCAACCCCGACGAGGATAAGTCCGACGATGGCCATGTATCACGCTCCGATTTTGGGGTTGCTCAGGATGTCTCGCTGGATGGACTCCAGGTCTTGAACGTAGAGCTGAGCGAAGCTCTTGGAGCCACGGACGCGAGACCCGCTGACCAGGATGCCGATCACGTCTTTAGAGCCGAGCGTGACCCTTCCGCCCGAGTCGCCCTCGGCGCCAATCCCACCGGGAGTCATGATCCAGCTATTCGTCCAAGTGTACTTGCAGTCAGCGTCAGAGTAGGCGGCCAACGCGCCAGAGATCATCCCGTATCCCCGGCCGCTCACCCCGCCTTGAAGCGTTACGTCGAGCGGACTGGACTGAAATGGTTCGAGTTGTGCCACCTGACACGGAGAGCTAGATTCCGAGTCGAGGGCGAGGATCGCCACGTCATAGGCATCTGCTCCGTAGGGCTCTGGGACGCTTCGATACTGCACAGTCCCAACCGGTGTGTATCGAGTTCGTTTGAACCGGCTCTTGGCGATCCGAGTGACGATTGAGCCAGGTGGCCCTGCGACGTGGCCGGCGGTCAGATATCGGGCTCCGGCAACGGTATCGACCCGAGGTCCGAGTGTCCCTCGCATCTGGGATCGGATTGGAGCACCTGTTGGGGACAGTAGATGGTCGAGTCCCATCGGCTCGGGTGGTTCTGTGGCCAGAACCAGTGTTTCAGGCGGAGCTTCGTGAACGCCCAGTTGCTCACGGAGAGGCTCAGACAACGATTCGAGTCCTATGCTTCCCTCAAAAGGCTCCGCTGCTTCTCGCCCGCGTTCCCAATCTGGTTTGCTCTGCGATCTCGGGAGATCAATGCGCTGTATGTTCGCAAGCAGGAGCGGTAGTGGTGGCCGGCCCACAACGACACCTACACCGAGAAGCGCACTCCTGGGCTCGCGGCCAATTCGTTGTCGCGTGTGGCTGATAAATGCGGCGATCTCTCGAGGCCCGCGGGACTCCCATCCGGGATTCATACATGCGGAACATGCCCGATAGTGACAGTTAAGTCAATAGTGAATTTCGACGAGCGGCTACGCGGCTCGAAACCGCACCACGCCCTCGTCCTCGTCTTCGACCACGCGCCCGTCGTTCAGCAGCAGATCCACGTGCCCGAGCACCTCTGAGAGCGTCAGGTAGGCCTGCGTCACCGCGACGTTGCCCCACAGCTCCTGTGCGATCTCGTGCGCGGTGTGCGGCTCGGCGGCGATCAGGCGGTGGATCTTCTCCGCGCGGCGAGCGTGCAGGCGCAAGCGCTCGTCGATCAGAGCGGCGTGGTCGATGATCGGGCGGCCGTGGCCGGGGAGCACCAGGTCGAGGTCCATCGCGCGGGTCTTCTCCAGCGAGCGCGATGTAGGTGACGAGCGCCTGCGGGCGGGGACCGTCGTAGTCCGCGTCCGCGTCCAGCGGGCGCGCGAGCAGCGGGTTGGAGGAGATGTGGGCGATCAGGTGATCGGCGGCGAGCAGGATCTGACCCGCCGCTCTCCCGTCGTCCAGGAAGACCGTGTCGGAGGGGCTGTGGCCGGGGCGGTGCAGCACGCGCAGCGTGCGGTCGCGCAGCTCGAGCTCCGAGCCGTCGCTCGAGCGGCCGCGTGACCTCCACGGCCGAGCCCCAGGCGCGGAAGCTCGCCGAGACGGCGCGCAGCGCGGTGACGATGTCCGGCGGGGATCCCGTGGCGCAGCATCAGTGCTCTCGGCGAAGCGGTCGTCGAGGTCGGTCTGCTGGCCGTAGCTGCGCCAGGAACGGCGCCAGCCGGTCGAGCGCCGCGACCTCCGCGCCGGAGCGGCGCGCGAGGATCGACGCCAGGCCGAAGTGGTCCATGTGCTGGTGGCTGATCACCAGCAGCTCGATGTCCTCGATCGCGGTGGCCGAGCGCAGCGAGCGCCTGCTCGAGCTCGTCCAGCGCCTTGGCCGAGTTCGGGCCCGAGTCGACCAGCGTCAGCGGCGAGTCCTCGATCAGGTACGCGTTGACGCGCCCGACCATGAACGGCGTCGGGATCGCCAGGCGGTGGATGCCCGCCTCGGCCGCCAGCGCCAGGTCGCGCGCTCGGCCGCGGCCGCCTCGTCCTCCGCTGCCCGTCACGCTCTCCTCGGGCCGCGAGGAGGCGCTCACGAGCGAGCGGATCAGCGCGAGCACCTCGTCGCGGCGGCGCTCCATGTCCTCGTGCGAGACGAGCGACTCCAGGCACAGGCGCAGCAGCGGCTCGGTGTTGGAGGGGCGCACGTTGAAGTGCCAGTCCTCGTAGTCGATCGAGATCCCGTCGAGCCGGTCCTGGCGGGCGTCGGCGTAGCGCGCGGCGATCTCCTCCATCTTCGCCAGCGGGTCGGCGACCTCGGAGTTGATCTCGCCGGAGATGAAGTAGCGCTCGCGGTAGGCGGCGAGCAGCTCCGACAGGCGTCTTGCCCTCGCCCGCGAGCAGCTCGAGCACCAGCAGCGCCGGGATCGTGCCCGAGTCCGCGCAGTAGAAGTCGCGGAAGTAGTAGTGGCCGGAGACCTCGCCGCCGAACAGCGAGCCCTCCTTGCGCATGCGCGTCTTGAAGAAGGCGTGCCCGACGCGGTTGACGTAGGGCGTGCCGCCGGCGGCGCGTGACCGTGTCGGCGACCGCGCGCGAGGCGCGCACGTCGTAGAGGATCGCCTCGCCGGGTGCTCTTGCGCAGCAGCGACTCCGCCAGCAGCGCCGTCAGGAAGTCGCCGTCGACGAACGCGCCCGTGTCGTCGATGAAGAAGCAGCGGTCCGCGTCGCCGTCCCAGGCGATGCCGAGGTCGGCGCCGCTCGCGCGCACCTTCTCGATGATGAACTCGCGGTTCTCGGGCAGCAGCGGGTTGGGCTCGTGGTCGGGGAAGTTGCCGTCGGGCGTCCAGTAGGTCTCGATCAGCTCGAGGCCCGAGGCGCTCCAGCAGCGGCCCGACCATCGGGCCGGCCATGCCGTTGCCGCCGTCGAGCACGACCTTCAGCGGTCGCGGCGTCGCCCGCGCGGATCGCGTCGGGGTCGATGAAGCGCAGCGCCGCCTCCTGGAACTCCGCGTAGAGGTCGACCTCCTCGACGCGTCCCGCGCGCGGCGCCGTCGCCGGCGGCGCCGGCGCCGTGCCCGCTCGTCCGCTTCGACCTCGCGGCGGATGTCCTGGATGCCGGAGTCGCCCGACAGCGCGATCGCGCCCTCGCGCACGAGCTTCGCGCCGGTGTAGGCCTTGGGGTTGTGCGAGGCGGTGCACATCAGCCCGCCGTCGAGCTCGCGCGAGCCGACGAGGAAGTAGAGCATCTCGCTGCCGACCTGCCCGGCGTCGATCACGTGCGCGCCCTCCGACAGCAGGCCCTCGCGGTAGCGCGCCGCGAGCTCCGGCGCGCTCAGGCGCATGTCGCGGCCGAGGCCGACGCGCAGCTCGCTCACGGGCTTGCCGGCGAGCTGCGCCGAGCACGCGCGCGAACGCGCGCCGATCCGCTCGGCGACGTCGCCGTCGATCTGCTCGCCGTAGAGGCCGCGGATGTCGTACGCCTTGAAGATCTCGTGGAGAGGGCAGCGGCTCATGCGCCGCGCATCCTAACGCGTCGAGCCGCGCCGCGCGCCGGGCGCCGCGAGCGCCGCGCGCCGCGGCGGGGCTCGTAGACTTCGAGGCATGTCTGGACATTCCAAGTGGGCGAGCATCAAGCACAAGAAGGCGATCGTCGACTCGCGCCGCGGCGCGCGTTCTCGAAGCTCACGCGCGCGATCACCGTCGCGGCGCGCGACGGCGGCGGCGACCCCGATCGGCAATCCCGCGCTCGACCTCGCGATCCGCAAGGCCAAGGAAGCGTCGATGCCGAAGGACAACATCGAGCGCGCGATCGCCAAGGGCACCGGCGAGGGCGGCGAGGCCGACGCGATCGAGAGCGTCCTCTACGAGGGCTACGGCCCGGGCGGCGTGGCGCGTGCTCGTCGAGGCGCTGACCGAGAACCGCAACCGCACCGGCGCCGACGTCAGGCACGCCTTCTCCAAGCACGGCGGCAGCCTCGGCGAGCCCGGCTCGGTCGCCTACCTGTTCGACAAGAAGGGCATGATCGTCATCGACGCCGAGCGCTACTCCGAAGACGACCTGATGGTCGCCGTCGAGGCGGGCGCGGAGGACATCACCACCGACGAGGACGTCTTCGAGGTCGATCACCGAGCCGGCCGACTTCACTGCGCGTGCGCAAGGCGCTCGAGGACGCGGGCGTGGAGATGGAGAGCGCCGAGATGGCCTACCGGCCGTCGAGCCTCGTGCCGGTCGACGAGGCGCAGGCGGGCAAGCTGATGCGCCTGATCGAGGCGCTCGAAGACAACGACGACGTGAGCGCGGTGCACGCCAACTTCGACGTCTCCGCCGACGTGCTCGAGCGCGTCGCGGGCTAGCGCGGTGAGCGATGTGACAGCCGCAGGCCACCGGTCGCGATCCTCTGCGGCGGGCGCGGCACGCGCCTGCAGGAGCACACCCAGGAGATCCCCAAGCCGCTCGTGGAGATCGGCGGCATGCCGATCGTCTGGCACGTGATCCAGCTCTACGCCGCGCAGGGCTTCGCGCGCTTCCTGCTCGCCACCGGCTACAAGGGCGAGCTGATCGAGCGCTTCGTCGCCGAGCACGACTGGCCGGCGGGCGTGAGCGTGGAGTGCGTGGACACCGGCCTCGACACGCAGACGGGCGGGCAGGATCAAGCCGCTCGAGCCGGCCGCTCGCGGGCGAGGAGGCGCTTCTGCGCGACCTACGCCGACGGGGTCGCCGACATCGACCTGCAGGCGCTGCTGGACTTCCACGCCGAGCACGGCGCGCTCGCGACGCATGACCGTCGTGCGCCCCGAGCTGCAGTTCGGCGTCACCGAGCTCGACGACGACGGGCGCGTCCGGGGCTTTCGCGAGAAGCCGCGCTCGGAGCACTGGATCAACGGCGGCTTCTTCTGCTTCCAGGCGCCGCGTGCTCGACTACCTCGAGCCCGACAGCGTGCTCGAGCGCGCGCCGCTCGAGCGCCTCGCCGCGGAGGGCGAGCTGCGCGCCCACCGTCACGAGGGCTTCTGGGAGTGCATGGACACCTACAAGGACGCCGTCGCGCTCAACGACCTGTGGGCCTCCGGCGAGGCGCCCTGGCGCTGTGGGCGGCACGAGCGCCGCCGGCTCGCCGGCTCGAGCCGGCCTGAGCGCGGCTCAGGCGCCGAGCGGCGCACGCGGAACAGCGCGACCGGCTCGCGGATGCCGCGCAGCCGGCGCTCGCCGGCGAACGACCAGCGGTAGGCGTCGCGCGCCGCCTCGCGCACCTCGCGCTCGGCCAGCAGGCTGCCCGGGCCGCGCGATCGAGGTGATGCGGCTGGCGAGGTTCACCGGGCGCCCGAACCAGTCCCCGGCGCGCGGCAGCGCCAGCCCGAGGGCGGCGCCGGCGCGCAGCTGCGGGAAGTCCTCGCCCTCGGCGTCGGCCGCGTCGATCAGGCGCGAGCGCCGCGTCGAGCAGCGGCTCCGGCTCCGGCGAGGCGAGCATCGCCGCGTCGCCGATCGTCTTGACCAGCCGCACCGGCGGCGTCGACGACTTCCGCTGGCGAGCGCTTCCAGGCGCACGGCCAGGCGGCCCAGCTCGTCCGCCGGCACTTCCTCGCCGAGACGCGTGAAGCCGACGAGGTCGGCGAAGCAGACCGCCACCTCGCGCGAGCCCGGCAGGTGCCCGCCGCTGCGCTCCAGCGCGCTGACCACCTCCGCTCTGCGGTCGCCTGGCGCAGATGCAGCGTCAGCAGGTTGCGGATCAGCGGGTCCAGCAGCGGATACAGCTGCGCGGTCGCCTCGCGCGTAGCGCCGCGCCAGCTCGTGCTCGCTGATCCCCGGCTCGAGCACCAGTTTGCAGCGGCAGCGCGCGCAGGCTCTCCGCCGCCTGGGAGAGCCCGCGCCCGAGCACCCGCAGCAGCTCGAGGCTGTCCTCGTCGGAGATGCCCGCCGCGCGAGCGGTCGTCGATCATGCGCACGGACTCCAGCTCCGCCTCGGTGTAGACGGCCTCGTCGTCGCTCGGGGATCGGCAGGCCCATCGCGCGGCGCGCCGCGACGAGGAACTCCAGGTCGACGCCGCTCAGCTCGGCCACTTCGGCCGCCGTGTAGCGCTCGCCGCCGCCGATCACGCGGTCGGCGGGGAGGAACATCAACGTGCCGCTCGCGGTGGAGCGGCGCAGTTCGTTCAGCGGCACGCCGTCGGCGGCGAGGCTGCTCGAGCAGCGCGAGGCGCTCCGCGCGCTCCTCGCCCTCCAGACCGTCGAGCAGCCCCTCGGCGGCGAAGTCGATGCGCTCGGTCTCCATCACGCGCCAGCGTAACGCGCGCGCGTGGCACAGCCCAGGGCGCGAGCGCCCTGCAGGGCAGGCGCCGGCAGGCAGGCGTCCGGCGGCGGGCGCAGAATCACTGCCCGTGATCGTCCTCGGCATCGATCCCGGGCCTCGCCAACACCGGCTACGGCGTCGTCGAGCGTCGCGGCGGGCGCCTCGTGGCGCTCGACGGCGGCGTGATCGAGACGCGCGCCGGCGTCGCGCACGAGCGTGCGCCTGGCCGACATCCACGCGGGCATCGACGCGCTGCTCGGCGAGCACGCGCCCGACGCGATGGCGCTCGAGGAGCTGTACTTCGGCCAGAACGTGCGCACCGCCTTCGCCGTCGGCCAGGCGCGCGGCGTCGTGATGCTCGCCGCCGGCCAGCACGCGGTCCCCTGCGCCGAGCTACACGCCCCAGCAGGTCAAGAGCGCGGTCTGCGGCAGCGGGCCGCGCGCAGAAGGACCAGGTCGCGCGGATGGTGCAGACGCTGCTCGGGCTCGCCGAGGAGCCGCGCCCCGACCACGCCGCCGACGCGCTCGCGGTCGCCGATCTGCCACGCCAACTGCGCGCCGCTGGCGATGGCGCTGGCGGGGGCGAGCGCATGATCGCGCTGCTGCGCGGCGAGGTCGCGGTGCGCCGCGGCGACCACGTGGTCGTGCTGTGCGGCAGCGTCGGCTACCGCGCCGCGGTCTCCGCAGAGACGCTGCGCCACGTGCCCGCCGTGGGCGAGGAGGTGACGCTGCACACGCACCTGATCGTGCGCGACGACGCGCTGGCGCTGTACGGCTTTCACTCCGAGCAGGAGCGCGACCTGTTCCTGATGCTGCTCTCAGTGCAGGCCGTCGGCCCGAAGGTGGCGCTCGCGGTGCTCTCCGCCGGCGCCGCCGCGCGAGCTGATCGCGGCGCTCGCGGCGGGCGACGCCGCGCGCTTTCAGGCGGTGCCGGGGATCGGCAAGCGCACGGCCGAACGGATCATCGTGGAGCTGCGCGAGAAGGTCGGCGTCGAGGCCGGAGCCGACGCCGGCCGCGTCGCCGATCGTGGCGCGCCGCGGCGAGCGCGCCCGACCCGCGGGCGCTCGCGCGCGAAGGGCTGCTCGAGCTCGGCTACGCGCCCGGCGAGGCCGAAGAGCTGCTGCGCGACGCCGAGGGCGAGAGCGCCGAGGAGCTGATCGGGCACGCGCTGCGCGCTGGCGCGGGCATCGTGAGGCCATGAGCGAGATCGCCGCCCGCATCCAGACCCCCTACCTCGTGCGCCGAGGACGAGCTCGACCGCTCGCTGCGGCCCGCAGCGCCTCGAGGAGTTCGTCGGGCAGGAGACGCTGCGCGAGCAGCTGTCGGTCGCGATCGAGGCGTGCAGCGCGCGCGGCGAGGCGCTCGACCACCTGCTGCTCGCCGGCCCGCCGGGCCTCGGCAAGACCTCGCTCGCGCAGATCGTCGCGGCGGAGCTGGAAGTGCCGTTCGTGCAGACGGCGGGGCCGGCGCTCGAGCGCAAGGGAGACATCGCGGCGTTCCTGACGGCGCTCGAGCCGCGCAGCGTGTTCTTCGTCGATGAGATCCACCGCCTGCCGCGCACGCTCGAGGAGACGTTCTACCCGGCGATGGAGGACCACCGCCTGCCGATCACCGTCGGGCAGGGCGCGGGCGCACGCGTGGTCACGCTCGAGCTGCCGCCGTTCACGCTCGTCGGCGCGACCACGCGCACGGGCCTGCTTGACCACGCCGCTGCGCGACCGCTTCGGCATCCAGGCGCGCCTGGAGCCCTACTCGGTGGCGGAGCTGGCGATGCATCGTGCGCCGCTCGGCGGGCATCCTCGAGATCGAGCTCGAGGAGGACGGCGCGCTGGCGATCGCGGCGCGCAGCCGCGGCACGCCGCGCGTGGCCAACCGGCTGCTCAAGCGCGTGCGCGACTTCGCCGAGGTGCGCATGGAGGGCGTCGTCACGGCCGAGGCCGCGCGCGCCGCGCTGGAGATGCTCGAGGTCGACGAGCGCGGCCTCGATCGGCTCGACCGCGAGATCCTGCGAGGCGATCTGCGCCAAGTTCGCGGGCGGGCCGGTCGGGCCTCTCGACGCTCGCGGTCGCCGTCGGCGAGGAGCAGGACACGATCGAGGACGTGTATGAGCCCTATCTGCTCCAGGAGGGGCTTCATCAAGCGCACCCCGCGCGGGCGCGCCGCGACCCCCGCGGCCTTCGAGCACCTGGGCCTCGCGCCGCTCGAGCGCGGCCGAGCAGCCGCTGTTCTGAGGCCGCATGATGCGCCCGATCGACGCCCCGGCAAGTGCGGGGACCTCCGCGCGCCGGCTTGCGTAGTCTGTGCCGACCATGGCGCACCCGTTCATCTGCCCCAACTGCGGCCACCGCACCAGCGAGCTCGATCGCAACCTCGGCTTCACGCGCCAGCCCAAGGGCTGCACGAAGTGCGGTTTCGCGTTCCTGTTCGAACTGCTCGACGACTACTACCCCGCACCGGACGCCGCGTTCTTCGTGTGCGACGGCGAGGGCCGCGTGGTCGGCTGCGGCAAGAACTCCTTCGCGTTCACGGGCCTCGAGGAGGAAGACGGTGATCGGCCAGCGCGTCGAGCAGGTGCTCGGCCTGGACTTCTCCAACGGCGACGATCCCGTGGCGACGGTGCTGGAGTGGGGCGTGCGCGCGCTGGAGGTGCCGGTGCAGCGTCAGCGGCGAACGCGACGTGGCGGCCAGCGCGAAAGCGGACATGTTCCCCGCCTACGACGACGACGGCGGGCTGTTGCTCGTGCTGACCCCCGACAAGTAGTCTGCTGGTGGAACCATGACCGACCGCCGCCGCAACCTCTTCGTCCTGCTGATCGTCGCGCTGCTGATCGCCGGGTCGGCCGCGATGATCGTGACCAAGAAGACACGCCTCGGGCTGGACCTGAAGGGCGGCGTCGAGCTCGTCTACGAAGGCAAGCCCACCGCGCAGTCGAAAGTCGACACCGAATCGCTCGAACGCGCGATCGACATCATGCGCAAGCGCGTCGATCAGCTCGGCGTCGCGCAGCCGGAAATCCAGCGCTCCGGCGAACGACGAAATCGACGTGGCGCTGCCGGAAGTGAGCAACGCGACACGCGCACAGGAACGAGGTCGGCAAGACCGCACAGCTGCAGTTCTACGACTGGGAGCCGAACGTGATCGGCCGCTACGGGCAAGCCCGCGCCGAGCGAACCGACCGTCACCGGCGGGCAGGCCGCCGCGTCCTCCTCGTTCGGGCTGCTCGAGTACCAGGCCGTGCTGCGCGCCGCCAAACGCCCGCCCGAACTGCGCTCGACGGACACCACCTGGGCGAAGGGCTGCACCCCCCAGCAGGTCAAAGACTGCATCTACGGCAGCTGGTATCTGCTCGACACGGCGCACGAAAAGATGCTCTGCAGCGGGGGCAAGCCGACGTGCCCGCCTGAGGAAACCGAAAAGAACCTGTATGCCGACGGCTACAAACCGCCGAAGGGCGCCAAGGCCAAGGCGGTGCGCGTCAATCCTGGGACCGTGGTCGTGCAGTCGCAGCCGAGCACGAACGAAAAAACCGGCAAGGTCACCAACCAGTCGCCCAACAGCTGGTACGTGATCAAGGACGAGCCGGTGCTGAGCGGCGCGGACGTGACCAACCCGCAGCAGGGCTTCGACGAAGGCGGCGGCGGAACCGGCCAGCCGAACGTCACGTTCAGCTTCACCAACCACGGCAAGAGCGTGTTCGAAAAGGTCACCAAGGAAATCTCCCACCGCGGCCAGGAAGCGCAGCTGCCGGGCGTGAGCAAGGAAGCCGCACAGCAGCACTTCGCGATCGTGCTCGACGGCCAGGTCATCACCGCGCCTTCGATCGACTACACGAAGTACCCGGAAGGGATCGACGCCGCGACCGGCTCGCAGATCTCCGGCGGCTTCACGCTCACCTCGGCGCAGAACCTCGCGGGCGAGCTCCAGTCGGGCGCGCTGCCGATCAAGCTTGCCTTGATCTCTCGTTCGCAGGTCTCGGCGACGCTCGGCAAACAGGCGCTCAACGAGGGCCTCGTGGCCGGCCTCGTCGGCTTCCTCGTCGTGTGCCTGTTCCTGCTGGCCTTCTATCGCGTGCTCGGCGCGATCGCGATCGGCGGGCTGATCATCTACGGCGTCTACTACTTCGCGCTTATCAAGCTGATCCCCGTCACGATGACGCTCCCGGGCATCGCCGGGCTGATCCTCACGATCGGCATTGCGGCGGACGCGAACATCGTGATCTTCGAGCGCGTGAAGGAGGAGATCCGCGGCGGCCGGTCTGTGATCTCGGGCATCGCGACCGGCTACAAGCGCGGCTTCGCGGCAATCGTGGACGCGAACGTGGTGACGTTCATGACGGCGTTCATCCTGTTCGCGCTCGCCACCGCGGAAGTCAAGGGCTTCGCCTTCACGCTCGGCATCGGCACGCTGCTGACGCTTTTCACGGCCGTGCTCGCCACGCAGGCGGCGCTCGGCACGATGAGCCGCTCGAAACTCGTCACCCACCCGGCGGCGCTGGGCGCAAAGCAGCGCGGCCGCGGCTGGACGTTCGACTTCATGGGCGCGTCGAAGTGGTTCTTCTCCTTCTCGGGCACGATCCTCTTGGTCGGCGCGCTCGCGATCGGCGGCAACGGCCTCAACTTCAGCAGGGACTTCAAGGGCGGCACTCGCATCAAAGCGTCGTTCGTAAAGAAGGTCAGCACGAGCGAAATCGGCACCGCGCTCGGCGAAGCCGGCTACCACAACGCGGAAGTGCAAGAGATCAAAGACGCGAGCGTCGGCGGCGCCGGCTTCCAGATCTCGACGCACAAGGTGGCTCCCACGAGCGTGGCGAACGTCGAAACGCTGCTCGACACGAAGTTCGGGATCCGAAAATCGAACAAGGGAACCCCGTTCTTCTCCTCAAGCTCGATCGGGCCGACGTTCGGCAAAACGATCGCCAAGAGCGCGATCATCGCGATCATCGCGTCGCTGCTCGTGATCTCGGCGTACATCGCGCTGAGGTTCGAGTGGAAGTACGCCGTGCCGGTGCTGATCGCGTTGATGCACGACCTGCTGATAACGGCCGGCGTCTACTCGCTCACGGGGAGGGAAGTCACGACGGCGACGGTCGCCGCTCTGCTGACGATCCTCGGGTACTCGCTGTACGACACGATCATCGTGTTCGACCGCGTGCGCGAGAACGTGCCGCGAATGCCGCGCGCGGCGTTCTCACAGATCGTCAACCGCTCGATGGCGGAGGTGTTGACGCGATCGCTGGCGACGAGCTTCTGCACGCTGCTGCCGGTCACCGCACTGTTCCTGTTCGGCGGGGAAACGCTCAAGGACTTCGCGTTCGCGCTGATCATCGGCGTCGCCTCGGGCGCGTACTCCTCGATCTTCATCGCCTCGCCGGTGCTGACGCACTGGAAGGAGCGCGAGAGCGGCTTCCGCGTCCGCCGCGCCCGCATCCTCGCCGAAGCGGGGCTGGTGCCGGCCTACGCGACGACCGCGACGGGCGCACAGGAAAACGTCGAACCGGCGCAGAAGCGCAAGCGCACGCGACGCGGCAGTCTGATCGCGCCGGAGGAGCCGGGCGAGCAGATCTCGCGCGAAGAGTTCCAGGAACTCGTGCGCGACCTGGACGTCGAGGGCAAGCCGAACGGAACGCCCGCGCCGGCCGCGGGGGGCAGGGGTGTGGCGGCGACGAAGCCGGCACCCACACCAGCTCCGGAGCGCGACCCCGCGGCCGACCTCACCCCCGAGGATCTCGTGCTCAAGGAAGACCCGAAGGCGCGCCAGAAGAGCCGTAAAACGCGCAACAAGAGACACGGGAGGGCGCGCTGATGGGAATGCTCGGCTGGGTGATGATGGGCCTCGCGATCTGGCACTTCACGATCTTCCTCCCCGACCGCTTCTGGGGCGGCATCGTGGGCGCGCTGATGGGCTCGCTGGTCGGCTCGATCGTGGTGGGGCTGATCATCTACGGCGTGAAGGTCTCCGCGTTTCGCGTTCCGGGCGAGAAAGCCACCGACATCGGTGTCATCCTCTACGCAGTCCCGGGTGCATTGATAGGTATGGCGCTCATCTATGCGGAGGGAGTGCGCCGCGAACGCGAACGCTGAGCGCTACTACGACTACGGTCAGAGCGCGCAGCGCAGCTCGGCGTGGCAAGTGGTGGCCGGGCACGCTGTGCGCCCGGCCACCGTGCAAATCATCTAGCTAGTAGCGAACCGCGTGCCAGTACTCCGTGTATCCGTACGGGTCAAGCTCGATTTCCCATTTCCAGTTCGCAGTGAAGCCCTGGCACTTCCACTGCGGCACGCCTTTCTGGTTCGTTCCTAGATTGTGGCACCATTCCACAGAGGCAGATTGTCCGGTGTTTGCTTCTGCGGTGGCTTTGGCGTGTTCGAAGGCTCCCCAGGAGCCGCCGCAAGAGTGTTCGCACAGAGCCGGGCGCGCGGCGTGCGCAGAGGCAGATGCGACGGGGATCAACCCTATACAGCCGATGCAGGCCAACAGTGAAACGAGCGAAGCAAGACGTCTCGACATGGGAGTACCTCACTGTTCGTGTTTGCGGTTGCACTATCTCGTCATCAGCGCGCAGCGCGGGACGCTCCAAACGAACTAGCGGATCGATCCGCATTCCCGACACCGCACGCGCGGTCGTTATATCACAACGATCGTGACTATCGGATTGCACCGGAACTCCCCCTGCAAATCAGATAACTCCAAGGGTCAGCATTTGCGCGATTGGGGTCGGCGTGCGCCGTGGCCGGCGTTCGGAATTACGAGCGATCGGGTATCGGATCCATGCGACTGACACGAGTACCCCGCAAGTCCAGCAGTCCCAATCATTGTGATATAAAGCCGACGCGTACCAACGCGTACGAGCCGCAGATGCGCGCTGTGCGCCCAAGACGAGATGAGGAACTGCAAAACACGAGGAGTGAGCCCTGCTGCGATCGCGGCTCTGGCTTCTGTCGCAGTGATTTGGCTGCTAGCACCCGTCGCAGATGGTGCGCCTGGGCCTATGGCGAGGCTCGGTTTCACGCGTATGTGCGCGGCTGCCCGTCCAGGGAGAGCGGCATGTGCGGGCTTGGCGCGACCGCCAAGGTCGGCAGCAGGACTGACACTGACGGCGGCACCCAATCAACCCGGAGCAGTGCATGCTGTGCTGGAAGAGCATCCTGTCCCCGGGGCTCTGGCTCCGCAGGAACTCCACACGGCGTACGCCGTACCCGTGGCCACAAGCTCGTCTTTGCTGCAAACTATCGCGGTCGTAGATGCATACAGCGACCCGGCTGCTGAAGCCGATTTGGGCGTCTACGACAGACAGTACGGACTCCCGGCTTGCACTAGCGCAAATGGCTGCTTTACGGTCATCAACGAGGAAGGCAAGCGGGAACCGCTTCCACCAACTGAAGGCTTCTGGGCAGCTGAGATCTCCGCCGACGTTCAGATAGCCCACGCCGTCTGTCAAACCTGCCGGATTGTACTGGCAGAGGCAAAGAGCGAAGAATTCTCGGACCTCGGTGCAGCCGTCGACGCAGCTGTCGCTGCGGGCGCCACAGTCGTCAATAATTCGTACGAATCGGAAGGCGAAGAAACCTCGTCAGCGGCTGCATTGAACGCCCACTACAACCATCCGGGAGTAGTGATCACCGCCAGCGCCGGCGATTGCGGCTACCGTGGCGAAGCATGCCCCGCTGGTGGCGTCAGCTTCCCAGCTTCCTCCCCCGACGTCGTTGCGGTAGGTGGCACGGCCCTCTCGGAAAGCTTCGGTATGTGGAGGAGTCGAGCATGGTCTGGCACAGGCGGCGGGTGTAGCTCGGTCTTTGTCGCGCCGCTCTGGCAGACTTCGCTCAGCAGGTGGGCGCCGACAACGTGTGCCTGGCAGCGTCTCGTCGCCGATGTGGCAGCAGTGGGTTCTACCGAAACTGGAATCAGCGTCTACGACAGTACGCCGCCGTTTGAGCATGGTCCCGCGATCGGCTGGAGATATGATGCCGGCTCATCTGTCTCCTCTCCGGTCATAGCTGCAGAGTTCGCACTCGGGGGCGGTGCGCACGGTGTCGAATATCCTGCTCTGACGCTGTATTCGCACGCCGGATCCGACGCTCTCTACGATGTCACGGACGGGTCGAACGGGGGATGCGGTGGCGCGACGGCCTGCAGGGCAGCGGTCGGCTTCGACGGACCCTCAGGAGTCGGTAGTCCGGTTGGGCTGGTCGCCTTCTCGACGCCCGGCGCTCCCGCGAATACAGCAGAACCCGCGATTGCCGGGTTCGCACAGCAAGGTCATAGACTCTCGTCCGAACCTGGCCATTGGACAGGAAAGCCGACTTCCTACAGCCACCAATGGGCGCGCTGCAACGCGCGCGGCGAATACTGCCGGACGATCACCAACGCCACTGAACCGACGTACACCGTAACTGCAGCTGACGTGGGCGCGCGAATCCGTGTGCAAGAAGTCGCTGGCAACGGGTCCGGAGACGGCACTCCCGCAGCTTCGCCGGCGACGGCGATCATCCGTTCTCGATAAGTCGTATATCGCCGAAACAGTAAATTCACATAGCTGGGCGGTTCGGA